>NZ_AP025492.1:0-2400000 GCF_024347515.1 Vibrio gigantis | reverse complement strand
GTGCCATAAGAACTCCCTCTCAGGTGATGTCGCGATCCTACTTTTAATTAGGGTATAAGAGTTATTGGTTTGTACGAGCTGCCCATTTGAGCAGCTCAATACAGTTTGGTTATGAGGATTTACGAACTCTTAAGTACCACTCGGATAGCAGTCTCACTTGTTTCTCGGTGTAGCCTTTTTCCATCATACGAGCAACGAAGTCGTCGTGTTTTTTCTGGTCATCCGTTGAGGTCTTAGCGTTGAACGAGATAACAGGAAGCAGCTCTTCTGTGTTGGAGAACATTTTCTTCTCAATCACAGTGCGCAGTTTCTCGTAGCTGGTCCAAACTGGGTTTTGACCGTTATTGTTTGCCTTGGCACGAAGCACAAAGTTAACAATCTCATTTCGGAAGTCTTTAGGGTTACTGATACCGGCTGTTTTCTCGATTTTCTCTAGCTCACCATTTAGAGATGCACGGTCAAATAGCTGGCCTGTTTCTGGATCGCGGTACTCTTGGTCTTGAATCCAGAAGTCTGCATAGGTTACATAGCGGTCGAAGATATTCTGACCGTACTCAGAGTAAGACTCTAGGTAAGCAGTTTGAATCTCTTTACCGATGAACTCTACGTAACGTGGCACTAGGTATCCTTTCAAGAACTCTAGATATTTCTCAGCGGTCTCTTGAGGGAATTGCTCACGTTCGATTTGCTGCTCAATAACGTAGAACAGGTGCACTGGGTTTGCGGCTACTTCGGCTTGATCGAAGTTAAACACGCGAGATAATATTTTGAAGGCGAAACGAGTCGATAGCCCAGACATGCCTTCGTCTACACCTGCGTAGTCGCGGTACTCTTGGTAACTCTTCGCTTTTGGATCGGTGTCTTTTAGAGTCTCACCATCATAAACGCGCATTTTCGAGAACAGAGATGAGTTCTCAGGCTCTTTCAATCTCGAAAGGATGCTGAATTGAGACAGCAGATCGAGTGTGCTTGGTGAACAAGGGGCTTTAGATAGCTCACTGTGTTCAAGCAGCTTTTTGTAGATCTTAACTTCTTCAGAGACGCGCAGACAGTAAGGGACTTTTACTATGTACACACGGTCAAGGAAGGCTTCGTTGTTTTTGTTGTTACGGAAGGTCTGCCACTCGGACTCGTTAGAGTGAGCGAGAATCATGCCGTCGAATGGCAGTGCAGAAAGCCCTTCGGTACCATTGAAGTTACCTTCTTGTGTTGCCGTTAGTAGAGGGTGCAATACCTTGATTGGTGCTTTGAACATTTCCACGAATTCCATAACACCTTGATTGGCTTTACATAGCGCACCAGAGTAGCTGTAGGCATCAGGATCATCTTGAGAGAAGTGCTCAAGTTTACGAATATCAACTTTACCAACCAGAGACGAAATATCTTGGTTGTTTTCATCACCTGGCTCTGTTTTCGCGATCGCAACTTGATCGAGAATAGAAGGGCGCAGTTTGATGACTTTGAATTTGGAAATATCACCGCCAAAATCGTGCAGACGTTTCGCTGCCCATGGAGACATAATCGAACGAAGATAGCGTTTCTCAATACCGTATTCGTTCTTCAATAAGTCGCCGTCTTCGTTAACATCGAATAGACAGAATGGGTGATCGTTTACTGGGCTTCGCTCACCGTCTGCAGACAATACATATATTGGTAATTTCTGCATTAGGGCTTTAAGTTTTTCTGCGAGAGAAGATTTACCACCGCCCACAGGGCCAAGTAGATAAAGGATCTGTTTACGTTCTTCTAAACCTTGCGCAGCATGTTTTAAGTAAGAAACAATCTGTTCAATCGCATCTTCCATGCCGTAGAAATCTTTAAATTCGCTGTAGCGTGAGATGACACGGTTCGAGAAAATGCGACTCAGTTGAGGATCTTGAGCGGTGTCAATGATCTCCGGTTCGCCAATGGCTAGTAATAAGCGCTCGGCAGCATTAGCGTAAGCACTTTTATCATCTTTACACAGCCCTAAGAACTCTTGCAATGTCAGCTCTTCTTCCTTGGCTGCTTCATAACGTGATTGATAGTGGTCAAAAATACTCATAGTCACATTCCCCTTGTTAACCAGTCAAAACTGACGAGCGATTGAAAAATAGGCTCTCCCTACATTTTAAGGTTAGACCCGCTTCCACAATTTTGCTTAACAATTATGTATTTATTTACAATTTTGCGTGCGAAAAACGTGACGAGCGCAATAGGCAACTTGAGGCGTGTAGAATCAAATTATTTTACATTCTAGGGTATCTGGCCGTTTGTTTTGAGATTTTAGGTCTCTTAATAATACTCAGACTGGATTTATGTGTATTGGATGTATAACGGGGCTCTATTGATTTTCTGGAATGAAGTACCATATAATGCGTAGCGTTATCAAAATTTGCTCAATAAATAGGTAGATGTAGTGAAGAAGAATGGGTTAAAAATAGTGGCTATCAGTGCTGCGTTACTGGCTTCATCAGCGACACATGCAAGAATCTCGCAGTGGTCACTAGGCGTTGCCGCTTCCTATTCTCCAGCTGTTTATAAAGAGACCCCCTCAAACCGTGCCGTGATTCCTATGATCGGGTATGAAGGTGAACACTTCTTTATGCGTGGGTTCAGTGCAGGTTATCGCTTACTTCCTGCGGGCTCTCCACAGAATATCATCTTCCGAGCGGTTTATGATCCGAGAACATTGAAGCCAAGTGACTCTGATAACGTCGATATCCAAAAGTTAGATGAACGTAAAGCTTCGGTATTAGGTGGCGTCAGCTATCAAGTGATTACGCTGGTGGGGATGTTTGAAGCGACAGCAGGCTCTGACTTAGGCTTTAGACATAACGGTATCTATGCTGAAGCAGCTTGGCGCCTTCCTATTCGTCGCAATGGCTGGGCGATTACACCGTCTATCGGTTATGCATACAATAGTGAGCGTTTAAACAATCATCTTTATGGGGTGAGTTCGGCGGAAGCTTCACGAACTAACTTAGAAGAGTTTGATGCTGATTGGGATGGTCAGTATTTTATTGGTCTTGGTGGCTATTTGCACGTTACTCCAAATATCCGTGTGACGGGCGGTGTGCGTTATACTAATCTTGAGGGTGATATTGAAAACAGTCCGATACTTGAAAGTGGTATCAATATGGCCGCGAACGTCGGCGTTGCTTACGTCTTCTAGTTGCTTTGGTTTCTCGCTTAGTACGAACATTAAAAAAGGGTTACTCATGATGAGTAACCCTTTTTTTAAACTTTTTAAAAGTTAGAACTAATCTATAAATGTATTAAGCACTAAAGATTTGAGATAGCTCTGTTGCACATAGGTGATACTGACGAGGGCAGTTACGCCATGTTGTTAGCATGCGACGGTACTTGTCTAGCATTGGCATTTGGCTATTGAAGTGGTGATCCGCTTTGTCGAATTGAGGGTAAAGACCTTCAGAATCAACAAGGAAACGCACGTAGTGTACTATTTGTGCTTCAGACGCAATGTCAAAACCTAAGAACTGAAGACGACGTTGATCAACCTCTTTACGCTCGTCTTCTTCAAGCATTTTGTTCGACTCTTGCATGGCATGGTACATCTCCATGATGTCGATAATTTCGCGACATTCTGCTTCAGTCAAACAACCAAATTCTTTGTTAAGCTCACGCATTTGGAGTTCGTAACCACGCTCTACAATCGTTTGTAGACGTTGGTATTTAGCTGAGTTCTCAGGATCCATTTGAGACATTAGGTAGTATTGATTTGATAGAATTAGACGCTGAGCATTGGTCATTTCCATGGGAGAAGCCTCACTAAAAAACTAAATGTTGTATTCTTTTGTTGAAGTAAGAGTAACAGCATTCCTACGAGTGGAAACATGATCTCAACACAGATTTAATATGATTTTTTGAATTGATAAACAAAAGTTGTAAAGAAAAGTGAAAGGGCTGTTTGGCTCGAATAAGAAAACGCCCCAATCGAAATTGAGGCGTTTGAAATCACTATGAACGTAAGTCTAGATTAGTATTTTACGTTTGAATGGTACTGGCTTAGAACAGCAACAATCTCGTCCATTTTCTCTTTGCTTGGAGGATTTGTTCCTTCAAGCGGGTAGTCAAAACCAAGCGCTTCCCATTTATGAGCACCAAGCTTGTGGTATGGAAGCAGTTCTACTTTTTCAATGTTGTCCATGTCTTTGATGAATTCACCCAAAAGATGAGCATCTTCAGGCGTATCCGTGTAGCCAGGAACAATCACATAACGAATCCACGTCTTCTTACCGATTTTGTGTAGGTAGCGTGCAAAATCTAAAGTACGTCTGTTTGATACGCCAATGAAATCGTGGTGAATCTCATCTCGCATGTGCTTAAGATCGAGCATCACTAGGTCAGAGGCTTCTAGTACTTCATCAACCACTTCAGTGTGCTTACGAATGTAGCCGTTAGTATCAAGACAAGTGTGGATGCCTTCAGCTTGAGCTGCGCGGAAAAAGTCACGTACAAACTCAGGTTGTAGCATCGCTTCACCACCAGAGCAGGTAATACCACCGCCCGATGCTTTCATGAAATGACGGTATGATTTTGCTTCGTTGATGATCTCTTCAACCGTTACTTCCTTTCCATCATGAAGATCCCATGTATCACGGTTATGACAGTACATACAACGCATTAAGCAGCCTTGAAGAAACACAATAAAGCGGATTCCAGGGCCATCGACAGTACCACAAGATTCGAATGAGTGAATGCGACCAGTTGTAGACATGAGCTATTCTCGTAGAGGAATTTATACTCTTTATTTTATTACAAAAACGGTACATAAAATAGGGTCAAATGGTAACGAGGTCTTTAAAAATAAAGGCAATCACCTGTGAAGATGATTGCCCTTATTAAACTTGAAAAGTAAAGGATGAAAGCCCAGCTGATGGCTAGAAGAAAGCAAACATTGTGATACCGCCAGTGGTGTATACCGACTCTTTTGCTTCTTCGTAATCCGGTGTTTTTGCTGTTAGCGCGAAAGAGGCACCAACGTATCGGTTATACCAAGCCACACCAAGCACAGCTGTCGCTTGAATGTTCTCTAATGTTACATCGTAGATAGCAGGATCTTCGTTGTTTTTATGAGCGTACTCATCAACACCTGAGCGATCGCCTTCGATAGTCAGGTCGTTGAATCGGTAACGACCTTCAAGGCCTGCGTAGGTAAACCAGCCAGAATTTGAAGCACCGATCATGCCGGGTTTGAATGGGTTTTCCGTGGTGATGTGAGCAGCACCAAAGTTACCGCCCAAATCTGTACCCCAACGAAACATAAAGCCAGTCGAGATATCACTTCTAAAGTTACCCACGTTGATTTCAGAAACGTTAGAGATTTCGTAGTCAGTATTCACTAACGCTTGATTTCGCATCAGGTTGAAATGGCTTAAATAACCAACGCTTCCCGCCCACTCATCATCAATTTGGTATTCCCAACCCATAGGCTCATCCGATTTAGTGATCGAGTGAACCAGCTTTTGAGCATCTTCTGAAAGTGCACGTTCGCCTGTTGTACCAAATGTGATGTTAAAGCGCTGAGCTTGTTGTGGATTCAAGCTGATGTAATTGAACTCTGTGTGTAAGTAGCCAGCATACGGGCGATCATTGGCAGATGGTGTTTCCAACTCAATATCTGAAGGCGTATACATTTTGTGGCCAATCGTGACCTCCCACTTATCTAGAGAGCTTGCGCCCCAGTAAGAAAGGCTCAATGGCTTTACCCAGTTGTGTGGCGTAATACTTGATGATGTGTAACCCAGAAATAAGCCGTTGGTATAGTCTTGGTCGACACCAAAAATACCATCATTATCTAAAGCAAAAGTGACTGTAGAACGATCAGATGCCAAAGATGAAAAGGAGAGAAGAATCAGGGGTAAACAACGCAGGTATTTCATGGAGCAGTTACTCTTAAATTATGAACCGCGATATTACCGTAATTTGACAGAATTTGTGGAAAAAAAGTGAATGGAAGGGTGCTTTTTTGCTCAATCTAACACTTCGAGGGATGGGTTAAGCTTGTGCGATTTACAACAGATATAAAAAAGCCCCGCACATTGGCGGGGCTAATATTATTTACTGTCTATTGAGCGTGAGCTTATAGAGACTCAGTAAATGTACGTGCGATTACGTCAGCTTGTTGCTCTGCAGTTAGAGAGTTAAAGCGAACAGCGTAACCAGATACACGGATTGTCAGCTGAGGGTATTTCTCAGGGTGCTTAACTGCGTCTTCAAGAGTTTCGCGGTTAAGAACGTTAACGTTAAGGTGTTGACCACCTTCAATGCCAGCTTCGTGGTGGAAGTAACCATCCATTAGACCTGCAAGGTTAGCACGTTGGCTGTCTTGTTCTTTACCTAGTGCGTTTGGCACGATAGAGAACGTGTAAGAGATACCATCTTGTGCGTCAGCAAACGGTAGTTTACCTACAGACGTTAGTGAAGCTACAGCGCCTTTCTCATCACGACCGTGCATTGGGTTAGCACCAGGAGCGAAAGGAGCGCCAGCACGACGACCGTCTGGAGTGTTACCTGTTTTCTTACCGTAAACCACGTTAGACGTAATAGTAAGAACTGACTGTGTAGGGATTGAATCACGGTAAGTCTTAAGCTTACGGATCTTGTTCATGAACGTAGAAACTAGTTCACAAGCAATGTCATCTACACGAGAGTCGTTGTTACCGTATTTAGGGTAATCGCCTTCGATTTCGAAGTCAGTTGCGATGCCATCTTCGTCGCGGATTGGTTTAACAGTCGCGAATTTGATTGCAGACAGTGAGTCAGCTGCAACAGATAGACCAGCAATACCACAAGCCATAGTACGACGAACGTCACGGTCATGAAGAGCCATTAGAGACGCTTCGTAGCTGTACTTGTCGTGCATGTAGTGAATGCTGTTTAGTGCAGTCACGTATTGCTTAGCTAACCAGTCCATGAAGTGATCTAGACGGTCCATTACTTTATCGTAATCAAGAACTGCGTCAGTCATTGGCGCTTCTTTAGGACCAACTTGCATCTTAAGTTTTTCGTCCACACCGCCGTTGATTGCGTAAAGCATTGTTTTCGCAAGGTTAGCACGAGCTCCGAAGAACTGCATTTGCTTACCAACGATCATTGGAGATACACAACAAGCGATAGCGTAATCATCAGAACCAAGGTCAGGACGCATTAGGTCATCATTTTCGTACTGGATAGAAGAAGTATCGATAGATACCTTCGCACAGAAACGTTTGAAGCCGTCAGGTAGTTGCTCAGACCAAAGAACAGTGATGTTTGGCTCTGGAGAAGGACCCATAGTGTATAGAGAGTTTAGGAAACGGAAGTTCGAACGCGTTACTAGCGTACGACCGTCGATACCCATACCACCCATAGACTCTGTTGCCCAGATTGGGTCGCCAGAGAATAGCTCATCGTACTCAGGAGTACGTAGGAAACGAACCATACGCAGCTTCATTACGAAGTGGTCGATCATTTCTTGTGCTTGGTCTTCTGTGATTTTGCCAGCAGCGATATCACGTTCGATGTAGATGTCTAGGAAAGTCGAAGTACGACCTAGAGACATAGCAGCACCGTTTTGAGATTTAACAGCAGCTAGGTAGCCGAAGTAAGTCCACTGGATAGCTTCTTGAGCAGTTTGAGCTGGCTCAGAGATATCGAAACCGTATTTCTCTGCCATTTGCTTGATTTGACCTAGAGCACGATGTTGCTCAGAGATCTCTTCACGCAATTGCATAGTTGCAGCAAGATCTTCGCCATTCTCGAAACGCTCTTGTAGAGAAGCGAATTGAGCAGCTTTATCTTTCATTAGGAAATCAATACCGTAAAGTGCAACACGACGGTAGTCACCAATGATACGACCACGGCCGTAAGCATCAGGAAGACCAGTCAGAACACCAGATTTACGACATTTTAGGATATCAGGAGTGTAGATATCGAAAACACCAGCATTGTGTGTTTTACGGTATTCTGAGTAGATTTTTGAAACCATTGGGTCAAGAGTTTCACCGTATGCTTTACAAGAACCTTCAACCATACGTACACCACCGTTAGGGATGATTGCACGTTTTAGTGGCTTCTCAGTTTGTAGACCAACGATAGTCTCAAGATCTTTCTCAATGTAACCTGCATCGTGAGCAGTGATGGTAGAGATAACAGAAGTATCGAAATCTACAGGTGCTTTAGTTGCGTTTTCCTGTTTGATACCTTCCATTACCGAAGACCAAAGCTTGTTAGTTGCTTCAGTACCCTCAGAAACTAGGAAAGACTCGTCGCCTTCATACGGCGTGTAGTTCTTTTGAATGAAATCACGAACGTTTACTTCGCTTTGCCACTCACCTGCAGCAAAATCTTCCCAAGCTTTAGCAAATTGCTCTGCCATGACATACCTACCTTTTTAGTAGAAAAAATACGTACATTAACACTGTTGAGCCAGCGCCCCTCGAAAGGGTAGTACACTCTTATTAATAACAATATATATGAGCATATTAGATTCATATGGTTATATATATTGTCACTACATTTTATATGTTGTCTTTACTCTATGTATTCAAGACTACGCTAAAAAATTCCTGCAAACCTTAAACTAAATCAATAAATGCCAAAAAAAGTTGAAAAAATTTGAGTGACAGGGGTTGCCACCCAAACTTTTTTTTAATCCCAATACTACTTTTGTGTAGTAAGAACCATTATAGCCAAGCTTTTAGGCCATATTGACTTTCTAGCATACCAACTGCAAGCATTGCTACTAGACAGATAACTAAAACGCCAACTGGGATAACAATCTTGTCTACAAATGATAGACGCTTCGCACGTTCTTTATCACCAATTAGACCGTTGTTATCAAGAAGCATAGTCAGTGCCCATGCTAGTACTGGGTTAACAACCGCTGAGCCGAAGATACAGATACCAGCTGCTTGAGAATCTTTTGAATCCTTAACCATTTGCATACCCGCTTCCAGTAGAGGCAGAGATACACCTACAAGTAGCGCTACACGCATCACTGGTGGCCATACTGCAACGTCCATTGGGAAACCAAGAATCGCAACAATAATACATAGAGAACCAAGCAAGATTGCGCCGCCAGGAATTGGACGTTTCGCGATTGCTGCTGGGATCATGTAAGTACCCCAAGAAGATGTGATGTTACCACCACCAACTGCAGTACCAACCATTTGGCGAACTGAACACATAGTCATTGTGTCATCTACGTCCATAAGTACTTTTTCAGATTTCTTAGGGTAGTTAAGTTCTTGGAAGATACGGTGACCTAGGAAGTCAGGAGACCACATAGCTACTGCAAGAATTGCAAATGGTAGAGATGCAATGAAGTGTTCAACGTTTGGCAAGCCAAGCATCCAACCTTCAGAAGTAGAACCCCACCAGTAAACTGGATTTAGGTTTGGAATACCCATTTCAGTTTCGAATACGATATCGAAACCAGCACCTAGTGCTAAAGCAATAGCAAGGCCTGTGAATGCACAAACGGGGATAGCTAACCAACGCTTGTTCACTTTTGCTAAGAAAGCGTAGATAGCAATAGTAATAGCAAGAACGATTAAACCAACGTAGCCCATGCTTCCCGCTTCTACAGTAGAAGATTGAAGACCAACCGCCCATGCTTGAATCGAGTTAATTTGGCTCATGGTGCCCGTTAGGCCTAAGAAAATGAGCAAGCCACCAGCGGTACCTTCCGAAGTAAGATTAACCAGCTTGGAGCCGCCTTTTAGGAAACTTAGGATTAGACCGAAGACACCAATAAGAATTGCCAATGCAAGAGGGTGAGCACCAGCTAAAGCGATGGTACCAATAAGAGGAATCATTGGGCCGTGGTTACCGGCAAGGTTTGCTTTAGGGTTAAAGAAACCAGAAGCAAGGATACAGAACAGCAGTGCAGGGATAAGCATTTCTACACGAGCGACTTCAATCGCAAACTCTTTGCCGAGGTTTACGTGATCCCAAGCTTGAGTAAGGCCATCAGCCCAAGACATCATTACTGCTGAGTACATCGCGATAATACCAATGGTACCAGCAAGTGCAGGAACAAGGTCTTCAAGTTCGAAGCGGAAATCACGACCAGGAAGGTTTAAACCGAAGCGTCGAGGCTTCATGATTTGAAGCTCATGATCTAGATAATCTGAGCGGCTCTCAAATTCAGAAGCAGGGCGGTGTAGTTCTTTATAGCTTTTCTCTTCTACTTCAGAGTTCGCATTATTCACAACGTCTGACATAGATTCCTCATATTTTTATGTTAGTAATTCTAAAATTGAATTCTATAAGTTCGCGTAATTGCGTTATTTCTTAGTTATAACTTATTAACATTATGTTGCACGGTCTTGATGTGCTTTATGCAGCTAAGTTAAAAGAAATGTTTGGCATTTTTAATGCCTTATTCTTTGCTGAGGAGTCTAACAAGCTTACCCTTTAGGGTGATTGATCTTGATCACTTTATGAGTGTATGTGAAAGAAAGCTACAAAACGCAGCGATTCATTAACTTCCCATTGATGAATCGTGTAATTTATTTTCACAAATTGACGTTTATCCCACTTCATTACATTTCTATCAGAAAAACAAGTAAGTCTTTTAAATGCTTGGCGTGTTTTTTGCTTTATCACCCGCAGAGACTTAATTTTGGCGCGCTGTTGCCACAAACAGGACGGAAATCGATGAAAAATAGACAAATGTTGCCACTAGCGGCAATGATCTCAGGACTACTGGTTGGTTGTGGTGGAAGCGGCGGCGGTGGTGGTGGCGGTGGTGCGCCATCAACAAAGTTTGACTTTATGTTTTCTGCCCCGAACACAATTCTTGAGAGTAACAATACTTCAAACTGCACAGTCTATGAGCGCGGAGAGAATAGTAGTCAACAGACAACGGTATTGACTTACCAACCTGCGATTGAGTCACAACTAAATAATGAAAATGTGATTGCCTACTACTCGGATGCATCGGGGGCAAGGGTTGGTGATTTAATTGCTCCTAGTAACTTGAAGTTATCATTTACTTTGGAAGGTATACCTGATGATGGCTTTATTACGTTCCAAATTCGTGAAGCTAACAATACGCATTTTACTGCGAATACATTTTCTAAAGAGTACTTAGAAGACTTAACGCTTAGGAATGCGACATTTGGTATGAATCGCGAAGCTGTTAGTAGCTGTAACAAAGGTGAGAACTTTAGTAGAACCACACGTAATGACTTGTCTTATAGTGCTGTAGTATCTGAAGGCGGAAACTATATTTTTCAATCGCAGTTAGCTGAAGAGTCAGTACCGACATATTCGATTGATAGTCTAGATGCGCGTGCCTTACCGAATGGGACAACTGAATCAACTATTGTTACGCAGTTCAAGGGTGATTATTTGCATCAATACGGTGTGCGTGATTGGAGTAACGCTAGTACTTTAGATTTGGTAAGTATGGCAGGAAACAAAGCTCAACTGACGCACACAAATGACTTTGAT
Organism: Vibrio gigantis; assembly: GCF_024347515.1. Lineage (NCBI taxonomy): Bacteria > Pseudomonadati > Pseudomonadota > Gammaproteobacteria > Vibrionales > Vibrionaceae > Vibrio > Vibrio gigantis. The sequence continues at coordinate 2,388,555 of NZ_AP025492.1, read as the reverse complement.
TACTCGAGTGTTGAGATTAAGGTTAGTCAGGGCGAATTTAGCTACGACATAGTAACGATTCCTAGCACTCAGGCAGACTTTACACATCCAGATACTCCAAGTACTGAAAGTTGGAGCTTGAGTGTTGAGTCGGATACTCCATTAAATGGTTGGAATATTGATCTTAACAAGAAGTTGTATGTTGAAGGCGCTTGGGATGTAAGCGTTGCGACTGATTCTTTATTTGACTTGAATTCTTTGCCAGCTAACTTGCCGACACTATCGGGTAATAATTTAGATCTTGATTTTAGCTTTACGGATGAAGTCGGAAAGATGAGAGTCGCTTATACGACAGAAAGCTTAAGTAGCGGCCTCCATAAACTGACACATAAGCTGTTTACTCACTTAGAAAATACACTAGTAGTTCCCGAACTTTATTACTATGACTACTCTAATACTATAAAGAATGAGTTACAGCTAGATCCATCTGTAGATCCTATCCACCAGACAGTTCTAATCGAAACAGAAGAGTCAGACATTACAGGTTACGACTTCTTGACTGCATTCGCGCACGGTAACGTCACTGATTTGGATGAAGACTTGGACGGGCTTGTTATTAATGAAGTTGCCCTAAATAAAACAGGTGTGAAGGTCCAGAATCAAAACTATTTAATGATTAGTAAATAGTGTTGAGTTAACAAAAGCGAAACATAAAAGCCCCGTCAATCGGGGTTTTTTTATGATTCTTATTCATGGAATTGAGAGGAAAACGCTACCTAGTGCATAATAAGTCAGAGTGAATCGCTATTTATTCCCAATTGACAGGTTAATAATTTGTTGCATGTTGCTCCGTGGGGTGCTAGTTTGTATCGCATGAAAAGGTCGGAGTACCTTGCATTTTCACAAACTTGGGAGAGAAAGCGCATGAAAGATGTACCAGCGCTGGACATAAAGGATCTACACAAAACGTTTGGTCAAAATGAAGTTTTAAAGGGAATTTCACTTTCTGCGCATAAAGGCGATGTAGTATCGATTATCGGCTCTTCAGGGTCGGGTAAAAGTACTTTTCTTAGATGTATCAATCTATTAGAGACACCTACTGCAGGCGAAATTTGGGTTAATGGCGAATTGATTCAAATGAAAAACAACCGCCAAGGTGTTTCTGTTCCTGCCAATGAAAAACAAGTACAGCGAATCCGTTCTCGTTTGGCGATGGTTTTTCAGGGTTTCAATCTGTGGTCTCACCTGACCGTTCTCGAAAACGTTATCGAAGCGCCTGTTCACGTCTTAGGTGTACCTAAAGCACAAGCGATTGAAAATGCAGAGCTACTACTTAAAAAAGTAGGTCTGTATGAGCGTAAAGATTACTACCCAGGTCACTTATCAGGAGGACAACAACAGCGTGCTGCTATTGCGCGAGCGCTAGCGGTTGACCCTGAAGTTATGCTGTTTGATGAACCAACATCGGCATTAGACCCAGAGCTAGTAGGCGAAGTACTTGGCGTAATGCGTGATCTAGCCGAAGAGGGAAGAACCATGCTCGTGGTGACTCATGAAATGGCTTTTGCTCGTGACGTATCAAACCACGTCATGTTCCTACACCAAGGTCTAGTGGAAGAGCAGGGCGATCCAGCTAAACTGTTTACGGAACCTGAATCTGAGCGATTACAACAATTTATCTCATCGATTTACTAATCAGAATTGAAATACCGTTGCTAAGGTAAATTGCGACGGTGTGAACAATAAAACACAACAAGTAAGTTAATAAGTAACAACAAACACAATATTAAAACTAGCAAAACATAAAAACCTAAATCACAGGAGTAGGGATATGAAAAAGTGGTTATTAGTCGCGGCACTTGCTGCAACTGCTGTAACGGGCGTAGCTCAAGCAAAAGAATGGAAAACAGTACGTTTCGGTATTGAAGGTGCTTATCCTCCATTTAGCTGGACAGAAGCTGACGGTTCACTGAAAGGCTTCGATGTCGATATGGCTAACGCACTTTGTACTGAAATGCAGGTGAAGTGTAAGATTGTTGCACAAGACTGGGATGGCATTATTCCTTCTCTACTTGCTCGTAAATATGATGCGATCATCGCGGCAATGTCTATCACGGAAGAGCGTAAGAAAAAGATCGATTTCACTGGTAAATACGCACTTATCCCGAACAAGTTCATCGCCAAAAAAGGTGCAGGCCTTAACTTTGATGATCTAAGTGGTCAAAAAATTGCCGTTCAACGTGCAACAACTCACGACAAATACCTAACAGATAACTATGGTGACACAGTAGAGATCGTTCGTTATGGTTCATTCGATGAAGCTTATCTTGACCTAGCTAACGGTCGTGTTGCTGCTGTACTGGGCGATGCATCTGCTCTAGAAGAAGGCGTACTAAACAAAGCTGGTGGTGAAGCTTACGAGTTTGTTGGCCCATCACTAACAGATCCTAAGTGGTTCGGTGAAGGTTTTGGTATTGCTCTACGTAAGCAAGACAAAGATCTGACCAAGCAACTAGATGCTGCAATCCTTTCGCTACGTGAAAAAGGCATCTATCAAGATATCGCTGCTAAATACTTCAATTACGACGTATACGGTCAGTAATCTCTAGCGTCACTTCTTAAGGGAGAGGCTCTCCTCTCCCTGTCTTACCAACTTTTTCGCAGTTCTGTTGGAATTCATTATGTTTGATTTACAAGGATATGAAGCGTCGATCCTGAAAGGGGCGGTGCTTACAATCGAAGTTGCCTTGCTGTCGCTAATTTTAGCTATGGTTCTTGGTATGCTAGGTGCCTTAGCAAAACTAGCGCCATATCGCTGGGCTCGTGCTATTGCAACCCTCTATACAACTGTCATTCGAGGTATTCCTGATCTCGTCTTGATGATGCTGATTTTTTTTGGTGGACAAATCCTTTTAAACAACAGTTTGTATTCCATCAATGAGTGGCTCAATGAGTGGTTCACATCCAGTGATCCTAATCACGAATGGACCTCTTACTTACCTGATTATATTGATGTCAGCCCATTTATTGCTGGTGTCTTAACCATTGGCTTTATTTTTGGCGCTTACATGGCTGAAACCTTCCGTGGTGCGATCATGGCAGTTGATAGCGGTGAAATGGAAGCGGCAAAGGCCTATGGCATGGGACCTGTTTTAGCGTTCCGTCGTATTCTATTACCGCAAATGATTCGTCACGCACTGCCAGGTTTTGGTAACAACTGGTTGGTTTTACTTAAAACGACGGCGTTGGTTTCAATTATCGGCCTAGAAGACATGGTCCGTGTTAGCGCACTAGCTGCCGGTTCAACCAAAATGCCATTTACCTTCTACATGACAGTGGCGCTTATTTTCTTATTCTTCACCAGTGTTTCGACGGGCTTGCTTAAGCTGGTTGAGCGTAAATTCAGTATCCACGCGAGGTAGTTATGGACTTTTCATTGATAATTGAAAGCCTGCCGATTTACCTTGGTGGTTTATGGACAACGGCTTGGATGGTATGTGTTGCTTTGGTTATTGGCTTATTTGTAGCAATACCATTAGCTATCGCTCGTAATAGCCCAAATATGCTGATTAATGCACCGGCTTGGTCGTTCATCTATTTCTTCCGTGGAACACCGTTACTGGTGCAGTTGTACCTGATTTACTACGGTATGGACCAATTCTTCCCAGTAAAAGACACACTATGGGAAAACGCTTGGTTCTGTGCCCTAGTGGCATTCATCCTGAACACCTCCGCATACACGGCCGAGATTATCCGTGGTGCAATTAACGGCTTACCTAAAGGGGAAGTTGAAGCGGCAAAAGCATATGGCATGAGTACACCGAAGACTTACCGTCGCATCATTTTACCAAGTGCTCTACGTCGTGCACTGCCAGCCTACAGTAACGAAGTTATCTTTATGCTTCACGGTTCAGCTGTTGCCGGTATCGTAACAATTATGGATTTAACGGGTGCTGCTCGACTAGTTAACTCGCGCTATTATGCACCGTTCGAATCTTTCTTGACGGCAGGTCTGTTCTATATGGCACTGACGTTTATCATCATCGCCATATTTAAATACGCTGAGAAACGATTCTTAGCTTACCTAAGACCATTAAGTTAACCAGACGGCGCTTTCGAGCGCCGTTTTTTATTATTCAGTTTCTCTAAAAAGCGTTAACTCCATTCAGGATATCGTTAGGTTATTGGTTTTATAGATTGATTTAAGCCCAACCATAGATACACTCAGCTCGATTTTTTTGGAGTGTCATAAAATAATGAAAAAAAGCACATTAATGTTAAGCATGGCGCTGCCTGCCTTTACTATGCTGTCTGCGTGTGGCGGCGGTGATTCTGGTGGTTCGACGCAGCCAAAAACGGCGGTTCAACAAGCCTTAGAGAGTGGCGATGCGACATATGTTGAAAACACTAATGAATTTATCGAGGCGAGCGAAACCTTAGTCAGCGATCTAAATCGTCAGTTCAATCAAATAAAAAGCCATTTATTGCAGGGTGACAATGGATCATCACTGCAGAGACTACATTGGGATCCAACCCACGACACTGCGATTATCTCGCCGACCTTTGGCTTTAATGACACCATCCTTAAAACCAATAAAGCGATGATTGATGGCTACACCGATCAAGAGCTTGTGATTGGTGTAGCAGGTTATACGTCTTCACAAACACGATATGCGGCACTGGCAAGTAATCCCTTTCGAACTCAGTACCGTTTTTCTGATTCAGTCAATGAAGAAATGGAAACATGGTTAAAGAACTTACTCAGCTGGACGAGTGGGACAGAACAACCAGCAAAGATCGTGTTAGCTCAACTCGACCAGTCTCATTATTTTCCAGATGACCAGGCGACGCGTGACTGGATCAAAAATAACATCAATCCAAAAGTATTGATCAATGATGACGACATTTGTGATGCTGAAAAATTAAAGGCATGCCTTGAAGATAAGCCTGATCTTTTGATTATATCCCAGAAGCTGAATGATGGTGACAACCTAAACGATGTGCTCGAAGGTCTAAAGTACGCATTCGAACATCAGATCCCTGTCTTGTATTTGCACTTAGATGGCGGAATGACAGAGCTAGGGAATGCCCTTTTCGCTGAAATGCATATTACTTACGTGGGAGATAACTACTGGCGTAAGCTTGGGCTATCGGATTGGGACCCAAATCAGTTAGTTGATCAGCTTCCAGAGTCGGTAATTGCTGAGCAAGATTTATTGAGTCGTCTTAAAGATGACAGTTTTAATGTTGATCTGAAACTATGTGATGACAAGTCCTGTACCGATGAATCATTGATGGATGAAGAGTTTTATCAAGCGGCAAATACCATCCGCACTCGTTTGACTAACTTAGATAAACAAAAAGTCGACTTGTTTGCGAGCGATGACTATGAATACGAAAAACTTATGTTGCTGTTGGCCGATAGCTATCGACAAGACGTGCTTTATCCGATGGATAAGACCAGTACTGAGCGCATTGAATTTCTCAAGTCTTATTTCAGTGATTATGTTCAGTATCAAAGCCGTTCTCTGAATGCCGCACAGCCAAGTTTAGGTAATTTCAATACCAAAACCTTTGAAGACGTCCAGCTGACTAATAAAACGGTGACGTTGGAATCAAAACGAAATTTCCGCTCGGCGGGTTTGTATGCTCTGCCGGGTCAAACAATCAAAGTAACGCGCGTCGATACTAACGATGTAAGCACTTCAATTGTATTTAACTCATTACGCAGTGGTGCAACCCATGAGTTTTCAAAAGATGGAGGTTATGCACGACCTAAGTTCCTAACATCAGTCGCTTATTCGGTAAAACCCGGAGAAACCATCACTCTGACTTCTGCATACGGCGGAACACTACAGGTTCACTTTGATAAGAATGATATCAACGTCGAGCTTAAGTTCGAGAATGTTGCTCAGCACCCAGTATGGCGAAGCGAAGAGGATAACGAGCGTTTTGTCGCAGAGCTCGAAGAAGCGAAATTTGATTGGGCTGAATTGATTACTCCGGGCTTTGAGGTGCACTCGAAGTTAGACAAAATGCAAACATCAATCGGTTCGAGCGACTGGAATCAGCCGCAGGATATGGCTCTCGCTACCGAGCGATACATGCACAACTTCCCTCACGCGTTGGCTGGCTTTAGAGGGCCAGGTATAAATGAAATTGCAGAAATTCATGCATATGGAGACAGCAAAGGTTGGCAAGTTGAGACGATAGATATGGTTAAGCATATGAACGCTGATCAAGCCACTTGTGGTTATGGCTGTTCGGGTAACCCTTATGATGCCTATTGGGCATTTCATCCACTCGGTCATGGTGACTTGCATGAGTTAGGGCATGGTTTAGAAAAGGGCCGATTCCGTTTTAGTGGTTGGGATGGTCACTCAACGACTAACTACTATTCATATTTTAGTAAATCAACATATTACAAAGACACCGGAAAAGTATCGTCTTGCCAAGGCCTAGATTTTAAAGGGCAGTATGAGCTGCTACAAGAGAGTCGTAAACAGGCAGACCCAAATGCTTATATGGCACAGCAGAATCAAACCAGTTGGAGCTGGGGAGCCAGAGTCTTCATCCAAATGATGATGTTGGCACAAGAGCAAGGTGTGTTAGATTCGGGTTGGCATATGCTAGGGCGATTGCATTTGATCGAGCGAGAGTTTAACCGTTTGCGGTCGAGTGATGAGTTATGGAATGCGAATAGGCACACCATTGGCTTTGACAGTTACTCAAGAGATGAAGCCAATCAGATCACTAACGACGATTGGTTAGTTATAGCTCTGAGTTACGTTAACGAACGGGATATGCGGAACTATTTAGATATGTGGGGCTTTAATTTTACGGATAAGGCTAAGCAACAAGTCGTGACACTGAATTTGGCTCCAATGCCATTAACGTACTTTGCAAGTTCGAACCAAGGCTACTGTGTCGATGAGTTTGCTAAAATACCTATCAATGTCGATGGAACAACTGTTTGGCCAATCAATTAACCTAAAAAGTAAATAGGGAGCATGAGCTCCCTATTTTCTATTTAAAAGTTGACCAAATTGGCGCGTGATCAGACGGTTTTTCGATACCACGTAGTTCGTAGTCGATGCCTGCTTCAGTACATTTATCAGCAAGCTTTTGAGTTGCTAGTACCACGTCAATACGAAGGCCACGGTTGTCCACGAAACCTTTTGAGCGGTAATCAAACCACGAGTATTGATCGTTTACTTCAGGGTGCAGTAAACGGAAGCTATCCACAAAACCCCAATCCATCAATGTTTTCAACCATTCGCGCTCTTCTGGTTGGAAAGAACACTTACCGGTTTTCAGCCAACGTTTTGCATTAGGTTCACCAATGCCGATGTCAGCATCAATTGGGCTGATATTAATATCGCCCATCACAATCACTTGTTCATCTTTATTGTGGTAATCGTTTAGGTAAGTCATCAAGTCTTTGTAGAACTCGCGCTTGTACGGGTATTTGGTTTCATGCTTGATGTTATCCCCTTGAGGGAAGTAACCATTTAGTACTGTAACCTTTTCACCGTTTTCATCTTCAAACGTTGCCATGATCATACGTTTTTGATGGTCTTCATTGTCGGTTGGAAAACCTTTCTGAACAGAGATTGGCTCCTGCTTACACAGCATAGCCACACCGTAGTGTGCTTTTTGACCGTGAAAGTAAACCTTGTAGCCCATTGCTTCCACATCAGCAATAGGGAAGGCTTCATCGTGTACTTTTATCTCTTGCAGACCAATTACGTCCGGTTGGTGTTTGTCGATAACCGCTTGCAGTTGATGAAGGCGGGCTCTTAGGCCGTTGATGTTGAAGCTAATTACTTTCATTTGTTTTTATACCTCTCGTAAACCTTTGCCACTGCGAGTTTTCAAAGGTTTTTTGATTTGGTGGATTTCATGGTTCATCGTATTTAACCATGCTTAATAATTTCTGTCGCCATTTTGTCGAGACTAAATGGCGACGTTAAATTGTGTGAATACCTACAGTTACGCTGAGTCTATTGAGTTTTTAGTAAGTCTAAAAAGAAGGCGTATTCAAGAGCATCTTCTTTTAATCGCTTAAATCGACCAGAAGCGCCGCCGTGTCCGGCTTCCATATCGGTTTTGAACACCAGTACATTGTTATCTGTTTTCATTTCACGCAGTTTCGCCACCCACTTCATTGGTTCAAAGTATTGTACTTGTGAATCATGTAGGCCTGTTGTCACCAACATGTTCGGGTAGTTTTGTACCTTAATGTTGTCGTACGGTGAGTAACTCAGCATGTAATCGTAGTAGGTTTTATTGTTCGGGTTGCCCCATTCGTCGTATTCGTTAGTCGTAAGAGGGATCGACTCGTCAAGCATGGTTGTTACAACGTCAACAAAAGGAACATGTGCTCCAATACCTTTATACAAATTAGGCGCTTGGTTGATGATCGCTCCCATTAGTAGACCACCAGCTGAACCGCCCACCGCGAATACTTTATCTTTAGCGCCGTAGCCTTCTTCAACTAAGCCCTTAGTTACATCGATAAAGTCATTGAACGTGTTTTGCTTGGTTAGCTTTTTGCCGTCTTCATACCAAGGACGCCCCAGCATTTCTGAACCGCGGATGTGAGCAATCGCAAAAACGAAGCCTCTATCGAGCAGGCTGAGACGAGTCGAGCTGAAGGTCGGCTCAATGGTTGACCCGTAAGATCCGTAGCCGTATTGGTAGATTGGGTTAGTGCCGTCTTTCTTGAATAAATCTTTGCGATAAACCAAAGAGACAGGTATTTGCTTGCCATCGCGAGCCGTAACCATGATTCGCTCTGATTGATAGTTATCCGCTTCGAAATCACCTAATACTGGTGTTTGCTTCTTGATTTCAGGCTCACCCGTACTGAGGTCGAAATCATAGTAAGTTCCTGGCGTAGTCAAGCTGCTGTAATAGATTCGAACTTTTGAGTTATCTAATTCATAGTTACTCGTTAGGTAAGCGGCGAAAGCGGTGTCGTTAAATTCAAGTGGGAACTCTTTACCTGTTGTGAGTTGGCGAACCTTGACTGTCGACAAGCCATTCGTACGTTGCTCGTAAACAAGATGATCATCAAACAACTCGAAATCAACAAGCTGAGTGTTATCGTCTGCTGCAATGACATCGACCCATTTTGAGCGGTCATGCATGTCTTCAGCTGAGACTTTCATTAAACGAAAGTTGACCGCTTGGTAGTTGGTGTAGATGTAATACCAATCACCCAGTTTAGCGATGCTGTACTCAATTCCGGTCTCTTTTGGGTAGAAAGCTTCGGCTTTAGCCTGTGGATTGTTGGCATCGATGACTGAAACACCACTGGTTTCTGTGCTCGAGTGCCAAATGTAGACCTGTTCACCATCTTTGCTTTTGCTCAATGAGGTGTAGTAAGCGCTGTCGGTTTCTTCGTAGATTAACTCATCGCTAGTTTGAGGTGTGCCTAAAACGTGGCGGTAAACTTGGTAACCCAGCAGTGTTTGTGGGTCTTTCTTGATGTAGTAGAAGGCTTGGTTGTCGTTTTGCCACGCGATAGCACTCGAAGCACCTTCAATTTCGTCGTTTAGGTATTCACCTGTCATGAGGTCTTTAATCTTGATGGTGTAAATGCGGCGACTCAGGGTATCTTCGCCATAGGCCAACAAGTTTTCGTCTGGGCTGATCGTTAAGCCGCCAATACTGAAGAATTCATGTTCTTTTGCTAGTTCATTAACGTCTAAGATGACTTGCTTGTCTTTACCTAAAAAGTCTTTTTCTCGCAAGTGTACTGGGTATTCGTTGTCACCTGTGACTTTATTCGAGTAGTAGTAGCTGCCTTTACGCACCGGTACCGAATTGTCGTCCTTCGCGATTCGGCCTTTGATCTCTTCAAATAACTGCTTTTGTGTTGATTCGGTATGCTTCAGCACGGTCTCTGCGTAGTGGTTCTCTTGTTCAAGATGCTGCAAGATCTCTGGGTCTTGGCGTTCATCATCACGCATCCAGTAGTAATTATCGATTCGGGTATCACCATGAATCGTCATTGTATGAGGGACTTTCTTAGCAACGGGAGCTTGGGTTTGTTGAGCGACGAGTTGCGATGGAGAGTAATGGTTCATGGTTGTTATTCCTTGATTGCTGCACCCGGTGACAAGCGCCACCGATACGGCTAATGTGGTTAAAGCGAAACGCATCTGTATATCCTTAGTGTGCACCTTACTCGTTTTAATGCCAGCATCCTTTAGTTGTTAGTTTTCTTCCATTGATGTTATTTATAATTGGATTCTGGATATGCACTTTCATCGTAAGTGTCTGTTATTGTTTTCAAAAAATCAAAGTAATGTTTGATGAAATTGATGGCAGACATCAGGCGAGGAAAAACGGGCAATAAAAAGGGACACACTTTTCAGCATGTCCCTCTTCTTTGTTTGGGCAAGATTCGAGTTTGTTTTAGATAGCCAATGGCATTTCGTTTGAGTGGTCAGGCTTACGATTAACCCAGCGTAAACCAAGCATCACGATAAGTGACATTGTAATCATTAAACAACCCAGTGGCAGTTGATCTTGAGCTGGGAAGAAGGATGCCAACAGTGTTGCGATGCCAGCACCTAGGTTCTGCATACCACCTAAGATCGCGCCTCCTGTACCTGCGTGGTATGGGAATGGCGAAAGTGCCCCCGTTGTTGCTGCTGGGAATAAGATACCAGCGCCCAAGAAGTAAATCGTTGCACCGCCAATCAAAGTTAATGCTGTTGTTTGACCAAACAGACCTGGTATCAGCACCACGGCTGAGCCGACTAAGATCGACACTAGACCAACATTCAGTGCGCGGCGCTCAGAACGACGTTGTGCGATGTAGCTAGATAGGCCAGCACCGACTAAGTAACCTGGAATCGGCAAAACAAACAACAAGCTTACTGTAGTTGCAGGTAAACCCAGTACGCCACCAAGTAGCACTCCTGCCGCTGCTTCAAATACTGCGACGCCCGCGAATGTTGCTACTAGTACTAGTAAGAAACCTTGGAAGCGTTTGTCAGACAGAACGAATTTGTAGCTGTTTAAAACCGATTCGTTTTTGCGTCGCTCTTTTGGCAGAGTTTCCATCATGCTCGTCATCATGGTGATCACAACAGCGATACCAAATAGCGCAAGGAACAGGTAGCTAGAACGCCAGCCGAAAGCTTCTGTTAGGTAACCACCTAGAACAGGCGCCATCAGTGGTGAGAAAATCACACACATGCTGATTAAGCTGTTTGCACGGTGCAGTTCAGCGCCTTCAAAACAGTCGCGAGTCAATGTACGAGACATCGCACCACCACAACCAATCCCCAAACCTTGGATGAAGCTACCCACTAAGAACCATTGGTACTCATGTGCGAACAACGCCACCAAGGTACCTACGATGTAGATTACCAAGCCAGCGATGATGATTGGTTTACGACCGATGCGATCAGAGAGAGGACCGTAAGCAAATTGCGACAGACCATAAGGGATCAAGTAGCACGCCATCACAGCTTGCAGTGAAGACGCAGCAACCAAGAACTCACCCGCCATATGACCGATAGAAGGCACGTACATCGTTTGAGTCATTTGACCTACGGCAGTCAGTATTGCGATTAAAAAGGTAAGTTTCGCTAATGGAAACGAGGCGGACATTTGCGTATTTCTCCAAAAATTAAAGACGTGAAAAACCTTAGCGTTCCATTAAGGAGAGCCAAAAGAATAAAGTATTCAGGGAATCTAGGCGCGAGATATTAGAGCTTGATTGCCGACTTAGCAATCAAAAAGTGTGAACTTGATCAAGATAAAAATCTATAGCGTGGATTAGAAAAAATAATCCGAAATTCTGTGTTTTAAAGATGTAAGGTTGTGGAGTTGGCTCCTTTGAAACATCGCTTCGATAAAGAAATATCCCCTTTAATGATGATAGTTTAAACATCACGCTAAGTAGCAAGCAGCGTAAGTTGAGCGCACTGCCTTCAATAGTTTAACTTGGCGCGATAAGCTGAAAGCTCTTGAAATCACAACAACGAAAGACAATAAACACGTCCTATTAACATTTATGTAAACTTTCGTTTTATATGTGCGCAAATTGTGCTGTAATCATCCGCTAAGCTATTCGTCTAACTCATTAACATTGTGTACAGCAATTAGTTATCAATGTGAGAGTTACGGTTATGGAAGTCTTTTGGCTTAAATAAGGATATTAAATGCGCTCTCTATCGGTACAGTGGAAAATAACCCTCTTAGCTGGTTGTTGTTTGATTATTACCTCACTGTCTCTTATTGGTTTCTCTATCTACAACGCGACGAGCAATCAACAAGTCATCAAATCTCAAAGCTCAGAATCAGTTATCAATAAAACTCAGCAGTTGTTGGCGTCTGTTTCTCAGCTTAATGCTCAAGAAACTCAACGTTACGTCGACGAAGCGATCTATCGCGCTGAGATGTTAGCGGCCAGTGCTCAGTTTCTAAAGAACAATGCAGACGAAAACTTTACGCCAAGTGAAGAGCTTCGTACCGCCTTGGATGAAATGGTGCGTCGCTCAGTACTAAACTTCGATTCGATTCAAGGCGCATACCTAGTCTTTAAGCCAGACTTACTCGATGGTGAAGATGCGAATTATGTAGATGCTGATTACGTTGGCTCTAACGAAAAAGGGCGTTTCGCTCCTTACTGGAAGGTGGCGGATAATGGTGAGAATGTTCTATCGAACGTGCTTTCGGAATCAACATTGAATGACAACAGCAATAGCGAACGTTTTTACTGTCCTTTATCTTCAGGGCAAACCTGTATTAGCACCCCACGAGTGGTTAACAGCGGTGGAACAGCACTGCTGACGTCCTCTATTTCAGTACCAATTTTAGTTGACGATGTCGCGATTGGCTTTCTTGGTATCGACTTAAGACTTGATGGTTTAACGAGTGTGATTACTCAATCTGACCAGAGCTTGTTTAACGGTGCAGGTAAAGCTTACGTGGTTAGCTTAGATGGCTCAGTTATCGCTTCAGACGACTCTAGCATTGCAGTCGGTTCGAATTTCCAAAGCGACAATACCAACAGTGACCTAATGACCGATTTTATCTTCGGCGGTGAAGTAACAACGCAATGGAGTGAGAATGGCGAGTGGTTACTTGCGTTTGCACCTGTTGTTGCAGCTAATCAAACTTGGGGTGTGTTGTTTGAGATACCGAGAGAAAGTGTCGTCGCTGATGCAAATGAATTGGATTCCATCATTAGTACTAAGCTAAGTGAAGGCATTAAGACAGAAGTGATTGCAGGTACTGTGTTCATTTTATTCGGTTTAGCTATTATCGCATTCGCTTCACTTTCAATTGTTAAACCTATTCGACAGGTGGTCGAGAGACTTAATGACATTGCTTCTGGTGAAGGTGATTTGACACAGCGTTTAGAGGTCAAGTCTCAAGACGAAATTGGTCAGTTATCTAAAGGATTTAACCTGTTCTTAGATAAGTTACAGCACACGATCAAAGAAGTTATTCACACCACTGAACAAGTGGCGAGCACGACAAGCCAGGCTAAAGCATCGGCATCAAGCACCCGAGAAAGTAGTGAGTCTCAATTTAAAGAAGTGGATCTGGTAGCAACAGCGGCAGAAGAGATGACTCAAACTGCAGGTTTGGTGGTACAAAACGCAGAAGTTGCTGTGGACGCAGCTTGTGAAGCAAATCGTTCAGCTCAGCAAGGGCAACAAGTTATCGAGCTTTCCGCTGGTGAAATGAGAAAGCTGGTGGAGCGTATGTCGAGCGCGGTTCCTATTGTTGAGGAATTGGCTAAAAATAACGGTAACATCACCGAGATCTTAAGTGTTATTGAAGGGATCTCTGAGCAAACTAACTTATTAGCATTAAATGCGGCGATCGAAGCGGCTCGTGCTGGCGAGCAAGGTCGTGGCTTTGCAGTCGTTGCAGATGAGGTAAGAAACCTCGCAAGTCGCACACAGTCATCGGTTGGTGAAATCAGAGCGGTGATCGACAAGGTTCATGCTGGAACTCAAGATGTCGTCGAAGCGATACAAGAAGGTAATATTCTAGCAAACGATACGGCGTTACATGTTCAAAATGCGGTTGAAGACTTGGGGTCGATCTTTACTTCTATTGAAGCAATCAGTGATATGAATAGTCAGATTGTTCGAGCAGCCGAAGAGCAACAATCGGTTTCCGGAGAAGTGAATCAAAGTGTGGTTAACATTCGCGATTTGAGTGCGAAGATCTTGGAGCAAGCTGCGGCTTCTGAGCAAGTAGGCGCGGAAATAGACCAACTGTCTCAACAGCAGCAGAAATTAGTTAATCAGTTCAAAGTATAACTATTAAGACTTAACCAACTCTTGAATTGAGAAAGGGACAAATGAAGATCTCATTTGTCCCTTTTTATATCTTGCTACCAAAGCTGGTCAAAAACGAGCGGTTGGTACTGCTTACTCTTCGATGAACCAGTAGCCTTTGTTCACTAATTCAGTCACGACCGTTACGCCTGAAGGAGATAGGGCAGTAGCCGAAGTAATTACAGTCTCATCGCAAAGTGTGTTGAGTAATGAAGAGTCTGCTTCATCAACCTTAACCATTTCACCATTGATGTAAGCAGTGTTGCTTTCATTTTCGTGGTAGAGCGCTTTTAAGCCTGACACTCGGTGGATTTCACCTTCTGACTCCAAGTGTTGAGCGATCTCTTCTTGAGTCCATAGTGGCTCTGGGGCAACGATATCAAGCTGATGGCGTGATTGGCTCAGTAGGCAACCCATGAAATCACTCACTGTTTCTGGTTGTTCTAATGCCGACATCAACATATCTGTTAGGCTATTCAAATCTGACGAACGGATCTTGCCGTAGCCATCTTGCGTTTTGAACTCAGGGTCATGTAAGTGAACGTCACCCATATCATGAGCAAGTACAAAGTCGGCAAAGTTACTGATTAGCTCTTGCTCTTTAGGAGAACGGTAGCCAATCGAGTAGCTCATTGATGGTTCAAGCGTGTTGCCTTCGTGTGGGAAGCCTGGCGGTATATAAAGGATATCACCTGGCTCTAAGGTTTCATCAATGATTGGCTCAAAGCCTTCTATTTGGCGTAGAGCAGACGCTTGAACGGTCTCTTTGTATTGACCAACATCTTTCGCGCCCACTTTCCATTGACGTTTACCTTGGCCTTGAATGATGAATACATCGTATTGATCAATATGCGGGCCAACACCGCCTTCCGGTGCTGAGTAGCAAATCATGAGATCGTCGAACAACCAGTTTGGTAACTGTTGGAATGCTTTCGTCAGTTCGTTTGCACCTTGATGCCAATGGTTCGCTGCTTGGACGATTAACTGCCAATGGGTTTCGGTTAACTCGCCAAACTTTTCTTCAGAGAATGGGCCGTGTTCTGCTGTCCATTGGTTGTTTAGGTTAGAAACAAAGCGAGAATCCACTTCTTCTTCCATCGATAAACCAGCAAGTTCTTCCGGCGAAATTGGGTCGACGAAGTTTTGGAAGCCACCTTTTAAGATGGTTGGTTTTTTATGCCAGTAGTGTTCAAGAAATTCGGGCATAGAAAAGCTAAGTTGGTACATGTGAATCCTGTATATTTAGATGCTAGATGCTAGATGCTAGATGCTAGATGCTAGATGCTAGATGCTAGCTTGGCTTGTAAATCTTGCTGGACAATCTTAATTGCCTCTAACGCTACTTTTGGGTCGATTTCGTTGCTTTCGAGTAGATAGATCAGGTCGACAGCTAACTTAACTTCTTCTGGTGCGTTATCCAGTGGTGATGGTGTGTTATCAGTGTTCATTTCGCTTAGGGTTCTCTAAGTTAATCAGTCTCTCAATATTTTTCATTGAGTCTTCACAGCGTTCCAATCGTTCTTTTGCGAGTTGCCAAGCCTGTTCCGCTTTTTTCTTATGGTGGCGTGGCGCTGAATCAAACGCTAACTTTCGTGTTTGAACTAAATCGACCAGTCGCTTTTGCCAATCTTGGTGTTGTGCGAGTTCGTTGTACAAGTCGTTTAAGCTTTTCCCTGATTTACTTTTCCTATCTAGGCGCAAATCGTGGTTGGCTAACTCTCTTTGGATTGCTGCAATCTGATTTGTCAGTTTTTCCGTCAGGTAGTTGGCTCGAGATGCGGTCAGTTGATTGGTGCGCTGTTCACGAATTATGGTGTTATAAGTTGCCTGAGTTTCAAGTGCATAGGGAAGTAAAATAGAGGCACCACATTTAAATAAAGATCGATCAAACAGCGGTTGATGGTAAGCACCACGAGACTTATCGACATGAGAGCAATGGCCAATCAAGGTATCAATAACACTTTTTAGCTTTGAAAACTGATTCATTGTGCTTCCCGTTTGCTGGTGGCTATAAGTTTACAAACCATGCTTCGTAAGCCAGTTTAATTGCAAGTACGCTTACAACTGTAACAAAAACCGGTCGTATAAACGTCGCACCAAAACGAATTGCAGAATGAGCTCCCACAAATGCTCCAGCCATTAAGCAAACACCCATAGTTAAACCAAGAACCCAATCAATATGACCAAGAATTGCAAAGGTCACTAAAGAAGTGAAGTTACTGGTAAAGTTCATGGCTTTTGACAGGCCAGAAGCAAGCAAGATATTTAGGCGGTAAAGCGCCATAGAACTCACAGTCCAAAATGCGCCAGTCCCTGGACCGGCAACACCGTCATAGAAACCAAGAATGAATCCTTGGTACTTTTGCTTTCTCTTAAGTACAGGGCAAGGTTTAGGTGACACGTTGTGATTGGCATTTGGTGTCTTATGAAAAATGGTATAGACCGCTGCGGCAAGAATGACTAACGGCAATACTTTCTCTAACCACTCTGTGCTAATAGCATCAACAGTTAGGGTGCCGATTGTTGCGCCGATTAATGTCGCTATGAATGCATTAATCCAACATTCAGGCTTGAACAGCTTTTTACGGTAGTAAGTGAATGCGGCTGTAGATGAAGCGAAAGTCGCTGCAAGCTTGTTCGTCCCTAATGCAATATGTGGCGGTAGGCCAAGCGACAGCAAAGCTGGAACGGTTAACATTCCTCCGCCACCTGCGACAGCATCAATAAAGCCTGCTGCAAATGCAACCAGAGCAAGTATGACCAACATGGTTGGCTCAATCATTTCCATAAATAGCTTGTGTTCTCGTTATCGGCTGATAGGGCAGCCACATGAAGAATCGATGGATTAGTCATGTTTAGTTGTGAATGCAAGGGCCTAGCGATAACAGGCCCATAACTACCTCAAGGGTAGGAAAATTAGTATTTTATTGTTCTTTTAAAAGGCGGTAGTGAATCGAGTAGGGATTTTCCGTATCGCTTCGTTACTATGCGTCTATCAAGGATCGTGACTTTACCAGAATCTCGTTCCTTACGCAGTAGTCTACCCACAGATTGAATAAGCTTTTTACTCGCTTCTGGAACAGTAATCTGCATAAAAGGATTACCGCCGCGTGATTCAATATATTCTGAGTGTGCTTGCTCTACCGGAGAGGTAGGAACGCCAAAAGGAATCTTGGTAATAACTAGGTTTTCAAGAAGTTCGCCAGGTAGATCAAGACCTTCAGAAAAGCTGCCAGTTCCAAAAAGAACGCTAGTTTTACCTTGGTCTATTAGGTTTTTATGTTTTTTTAGGATTTCAGAGCGTGAAGTATCACCTTGAACCTGCAGCGCCCATGACTTTTTAACGAAATCTGTTGCTAAAGCCTCTGCAACTTTGTTCATCTGCCAGTAAGAAGAGAATAGAACGAGATTGGCTTTGTT
The DNA here is from genome assembly GCF_024347515.1 of Vibrio gigantis. Classification (NCBI taxonomy): domain Bacteria; kingdom Pseudomonadati; phylum Pseudomonadota; class Gammaproteobacteria; order Vibrionales; family Vibrionaceae; genus Vibrio; species Vibrio gigantis. The sequence continues at coordinate 2,370,835 of NZ_AP025492.1, read as the reverse complement.
GTCTTCTATTACCTTAGGCAAAATTTCAATAAGATATTCAGTAAACTGAGGTGCTTGCGGTTCATATTTCATCGCTGGCACAACAAGTTCCGCTTGGTTCTGATAATCAAACGGTGATGCCAAAGCTAAAAATTGCACGCCATCCTCAGCTTTCTGGCTGATACCAGCTTGATGACAGAAAAAACTGAAGGAGTTAAGCGCTCTCATGGTCGCTGACACTAACACAGCGCCGACACAACGACTCCAGATCTGTTGATCTAACTGCCAACCAACCTCTAATGGTGAAACATTAACGACGAAATCGCCTTCGCTCTCTTTATTAAGCTCCAACCAGCGAGCTAAAGGTGCACCTTTTTCACGTTTTGGTTCAGCCATTAAGCGCCAAACTTGAGCTAGGTTCTCGGTTCTCTGTATATAGAAGCCGATTTCCGCGAGCGCAGGTTCTGCGAGTTTGGCAGAAAGCTCCCCATCTTTAACTCGCTCAGCAATCAGGTCTGCAATCTTCGCAACGGCTTGGCTTGCCTTTTGTGTGAGTTGCTTGAGGTCTTTAGATTCATTCTCTAGCCACTCAGGCAAGTCGCCATGTTCGAAGCGGTACAGGCCGTCTTCAAAGTGGTTAGCGTCAAACTGCTTGCTCATTTGAGTCAGGGTAGGGATTAGCTGTTGCACTGAGTCTTGCAGTTCATTTCTAAATCGATGGACACGCTTTTCGTCTGCGAGACCTGAAAGCTTGGTGATTGACTGATTTAAACGCTCCAACCACGATGCCGCGCCTTTTAAGCTCGCAGCGGCGGAAGAATGATCTCTTGCGACATGCGGTAAGTGGTGAGCCTCATCGAATATATAGATGCTATTTTCTGGCTCGGGCAGTATTACACCGCCGCCTAGATCAGCATCTGCCATCACTAAACTGTGGTTGGCGATGATAACGTCTGCTTTATCTAGCTCTGAGCGTGCTTTTTGGAAAGGGCAATCTCGGTGAGCTGGCATGCTGTTGTTACAGCTATGCTTATCGCTGACGATCATTTGCCAAATCATGTTGTCGATTGGCTTTGGCCACGAATCACGATCACCATCCCACTTACCTTGAGTCAAGCTACGGTACATAGTTTGAAGCTGGTCGATATCCTTCTTCTTTGGCTTAGATTCAAACATTGCCATTTGACCGCCATCAACCCCACACGCGGCGGCTAACTTTTCACAGCAACAATAACGTTGTCTTCCCTTCGCCAATATGAAAGAAAACTCTCTATCTGTAAGTCTTCTATATAGAGGGAGATCTTTGTTTACAAGTTGTTCTTGTAGCGCGACTGTCGCCGTTGAAATGACAATTTTTCGGTTGTTTAAAACGGCAACTGGGATCGTCGCCATCAAATAGGCAAGCGATTTCCCGATCCCTGTTCCCGCCTCAGCAACAATCATGCGATTACTTTTGTGGTATTGACCACAAAGTGTTTTCGCTATTTCTGCAACAAGGTAATTTTGAGCACGCCTAGGTACAAAGTTATCCAACTGTTCTTGGAGATTTTGATAACTGGTGCGAATGGATTTTTGGATTTTAGTAGTTAGCATACTGTGACCTACGTAACGGAGCGAGGATAGTAGCACATATCACTAGTCGGTACATTTATGGTGAAACACCTTGCTTTTGAATCAAAGGTAGATCTTGTTCACAAAAAAAAACTGAACCATCAGGAACTTAACGATTTTATTTATGTTGTGAAATATAAATATTAAAAAAGACTGGCTCACAGGTGTTAAGTTCTGAAGTTTGGTCGTTTGTTGGGTGGTATATGGTGTTAAGTTCTAATTTTTTCTTTTTTATGGTTATTATATTTTATGATAAAACTAAGGATAAGTTGCTCGTAAAACAATGAAAAAAAATGTAAGTGATTGATTTTGATTGGTTTGTGTTTTTTTTAGGTTTGTTTTTAGTTTATTTGACACGCAGGATAATCTTTTGCAATCTAGACCTCGAAATTTAGTGACGGTGATTAACCAACAAAGAGTGGTAATGACCAGTCACAATAAATAAAAGGGAACCGGGCAAGGATCTCCCATTCTTAGAAAAGGCAGTGGATTTATTATGAAAAAGACTCTATTAGCGCTAGCTATCGCAGCAGTATCAACTTCTGCATTCGCAGTAGAAACTAGCTCTCAAAACTCTAAACCAATGTTTGAGTTTGAAGACATGCACAAAGATCAATTCTCAGTATCTGGTGCTTGGGGTGTTGGTGGTTACTACGATTCTTACTCTGGTGCATTCTACGATGACTGGGCAACTGGTCTAACACTAGCAGTAAGCTACAAAAACAACCGTTGGGTTGGTTACTTTGAAACTGACCTAATGATGAACTACATCTCTGATACTAACGATTTCGCTAAAGTAGACGAAGTGTACGGTGGTATTGAATCTGGTCCAAACACTGACGTGGATAAAGCATGGTTAGGTTTTGACACTGGTTTTGGTGTTGCATCTTTCGGTTGGGAAAACGATACAGCTCTTGATAAAGTAGATGGCGCTGGTGATATGACTTACGAGTTTGGTGCTTCTGCTGGCGATGCTTCAGATGCTTACAACGTAGTTAAATTCCAAGGCTCTACTTCTGGTTTCGCTTACGGTGTTTCTTACTTTGAAACAAACGAAAGCCACGCTGCTGCAGATAAAGGTGTGAACGGTTACGTTGGTTTCGAACATGAAATCTTCAATATCTACGCTGGTTACGAAGATCGTGACGAAGCAGATTACTCAGTAACTTCTGTTTCTGGTAACGTTAAAGTTGGTGATACTGTTAAACTTGGTTTCAACTCTTGGGTTGATGACGGTGATAAGAAAGACCTAACAGGTACTAACGCTTCTGAGAAGAAAAACACTGGTTACTACCTATCTGGTGCATTCGATGCTTCTGAGCAAGTGACTGTTGCTGCTGGTTACGGTGCAAACACTACTGAGAAGAAAAACGAAGCTGACGCTGACTACAGCTACATGAACGTTGCTGTAATGTACAAGCACAGCGACCGCATGGACATGGGTATCGATATCAAGCAAGAGCTTGACGTACCAAACGGCGTTCGTGCTGAAAGCTCTGATGAAGAGACTTTCGTATTCGCAGCAGCTTACTACTACTTCTAATAGCTTAATTTTTAGTTAAGTAACGTTGTAAAAGCCAGTCTTATGACTGGCTTTTTTGTGTCTGATATTTTTCAACGCACATAAAAACGGCCGCTAAATTAGCGGCCGTTTTCACATTCTTTGTAGTGTAATTTTAGATTTCTTTCCACTCACCAGGCTGTAGCTGCCCCACATTCATGTTGCCCATTGAATAACGAATAAGACGCAGGGTAGGGAAGCCGATATTCGCTGTCATTCGTCTGACCTGGCGGTTACGTCCTTCGATTATCGTAATAGTTAACCATGTTGTCGGTATCGCGGCTCTGAAGCGGACTGGAGGGTTTCTATCCCACACTTTAGGTTCTTGCATCACTTCTACTTTAGCCGGTAGTGTCATGCCGTCTTTTAGTTCGACACCTTTTCTCAATTTATCTAAATCTTCCTCAGAAGGTGCGCCTTCAACCTGCACCCAGTAAGTCTTTGGGGATTTTGAGTTTGGTTGAGTTAGCTTAGCTTGAAAGATTCCATCATTGGTCAAAACCATTAGCCCCTCGCTATCGCGATCAAGTCGACCTGCAGCATAAACGTCTTTCACTGGAATAAAATCAGCCAGTGTCTTTCTGCCTTCTCCGTCGGTGAATTGGCTTAAGGTATCAAATGGCTTGTTGAACAAAATTACTTTACGATCTTCGAGTGCCACCTTAGGTTTTGCGTTTGCAGGTTTCGCTTTGTATCTGTGTTTACTTGAATGCGATTTCTTATGCGAATTACCAGTGTTATTTTTATCATTGTTTCGGCCTTGTCTGTTGCCGCTTTGTTTTAATGTGGCGCCAGAACGAGCCGGTTTGTCTGAACGAGATGCGCTGCGTGAGCGAGTAGACATGTTAACTACCTTGCAAAAATGTAAACGAAGTGTGCTGAAAAGTTTTCACTGAAACGGAATTGAGCTATCATTTGCGCGCCTAAAAGACACAAAATAGAACAAGTTGATGGACTCTTAAGCCTGATTTGTTTAATTATACCTTCGTGTTTTATTATAACAACGCACTCACGGATTTGGTTCATGCTGTCATCAAGATTGCATGAAAAATAAGATAGAGTACGACTATCGAGTAAGCAGTTTTCACTCCTGGAGTGGCTTACTGGTCAATTTATAACATGCTCACTACTTTAAATGAGCTTGTAAGAACTATAGGGAAATTTCATGCCTACTGAAAAACCAACGATCATCTATACCATTACAGACGAAGCTCCGGCGCTAGCAACTTACTCTCTGCTACCAATTATTCAATCTTTTACAGCTTCTTCTGGTATTAACGTTGATACTCGCGACATTTCACTTGCAGGGCGCATTATTGCCAACTTCCCTGACTACTTAAACGAAGAACAACGTATTGGTGATGCATTAGCAGAACTAGGTGAATTGGCTAAGACACCAGAAGCAAACATTATCAAGCTTCCAAACATCTCTGCATCAGTACCTCAGCTTCAAGCAACAATCAAAGAGCTACAATCGAAAGGTTACGCTCTTCCTAATTACCCAGAAGAAGCAAACACTGACGAAGAGAAAGCAGTTAAAGCGACTTATGACAAAATCAAAGGCAGTGCAGTAAACCCTGTACTACGTGAAGGTAACTCAGATCGTCGTGCACCACTTTCAGTTAAAAACTACGCGAAGAAGAACCCACACTCAATGGGGGCTTGGTCTGCAGACTCTAAGTCGCATGTTGCAAGCATGGAAGATAAAGACTTCTTCGGTAGCGAAAAGTCAGTAACAATTGAAGGTGCGACAGAAGTTAGCATTGAATTCGTTGGCAAAGATGGCGCGAAGAAAACACTGAAGCCAGCTTTTGCACTGCAAGATAAAGAGATCATTGATGCGTCAGTGATGAATAAGGCCGCTTTGGTTGCATTCTTCGAAAAAGAAATCGCATCGGCTAAAGAGCAAGGTGTACTGCTTTCTCTTCACATGAAAGCAACGATGATGAAAGTCTCTGACCCAGTGATTTTTGGTCATGCGGTTAAGGTTTACTACAAAGACGTATTCGCTAAACATGGTCAGCTGTTTGAAGAGCTAGGTGTTGACGTTAACAACGGTATCGGCGATGTCTACGCTAAAATTGCTGCGCTTCCTCAAGATCAAAAAGCGGCAATCGAAGCTGATCTACAAGCGGTATACGAGACACAGCCACCGCTAGCGATGGTTGATTCCGACCGCGGTATTACCAATTTACACGTACCAAGTGACATTATTGTAGATGCGTCTATGCCTGCAATGTTGCGTTCTTCTGGTCAAATGTGGGATCCAGAAGGTAAGCAAAAAGATACAAAAGCAATGATCCCAGATCGTAGCTACGCGAGCATCTACCAAGCGGTTATTGATTTCTGTAAAGAGAACGGTGCATTCGATCCTACAACTATGGGTAGCGTGCCAAACGTAGGCCTAATGGCTCAAAAAGCAGAAGAGTACGGATCTCACGATAAGACATTCATTCTAGAAGCTGCTGGTCAGGTTCAAGTGGTTGATGCTTCAGGTTCTGTGCTTCTTGAGCAAGACGTAGAGGAAGGCGATATCTTCCGTATGTGTCAGGTTAAAGATGCACCAATCCAAGACTGGGTTAAGCTTGCGGTAACTCGCGCTCGTGCTTCGGGTGTTCCAGCTGTATTCTGGTTAGATGCGTCACGCGCGCATGATGCTCAGCTTATTAAGAAGGTAGAAACGTACCTTCCTGAATACGATACCGATGGTCTTGAAATTAAGATCCTTGCTCCACTAGAAGCGACTCAATACTCACTGGTTCGTATCAAAGAAGGCCTAGATACTATTTCGGTTACAGGTAACGTATTACGTGATTACCTAACAGACTTGTTCCCGATTCTAGAACTTGGTACATCTGCTAAGATGCTATCGATTGTTCCACTAATGAACGGCGGCGGCCTGTTTGAAACAGGTGCTGGCGGCTCTGCTCCTAAGCACGTTCAACAAGTAGAGAAAGAAAACCACCTGCGTTGGGATTCTCTAGGTGAATTCTTGGCATTGGCGGCATCTCTAGAGCACCTAAGCGTAGTCACGGGTAACGCTAAAGCACAAGTTCTAGCTGACGCGCTTGATAAAGCGACAGGTGAATTCCTAGACAACAACAAGTCTCCTTCACGTCGAGTCGGTGAGCTTGATAACCGTGGCAGTCACTACTACCTAGCAGCATACTGGGCTAAGGCGCTTGCTGAACAAACGGCTGACGCTGATCTTGCTGCTGAGTTCGCAGGTGTGGCAAGTCAATTGGCTGAAAGTGAAGAAGCGATTGTTGCTGAGCTAAACAACGCTCAAGGTGTCGCTGGTGATTTAGGTGGTTACTACCTACTTGACGATGCACTGGTTTCAACACTAATGCGCCCAAGCTCAACGCTAAACGCATTTATTGATGCATAGTGATTGGACTTATCGTTAGTAAGTCCTTAACGTGATTTGCTAGCGAGTTGCTTAGTTTGACAGCTAAGTCATAGATAAAGTCAAGATGAAAGACGCTTTAACGATAACGTTAAAGCGTCTTTTTTGTTCCTTTGTACTAAGATCTAGCTTAATTGAGATAGAGCTTCGAGCTGATTATCCAATGAGAAACTCTAAATATATCAGAACAAAAAAACCGCTCACGTAATCCTGTTTACAGGTATTAAATGAGCGGTTTTAATATGCTGTCTTACCTGTCAGTCGTTAATGACGACTAATAGAGGTTACATGAGTTGGCATTCGCCTATTTTGCGGCGCTGCCTTCTACAGGAACAACGGAGCTAGCATGCGAGCCTTTAGGTCCACTCTCTACTTCATAGTCGACCTGCTGACCCGCCTTTAAGGTTCGATAACCTTCCATTTGTATTGTGGAGTAGTGCGCGAAAATATCGCCATCTTCACCTTCTGGACAAATAAAGCCAAACCCTTTGGCATTGTTAAACCATTTTACTGTACCTGTAGCCATGCTATACATCCCTCATGCATTTTGTTACTAACGTTGTTATATCAATTGTTGTAAGTGCGATTGATATCATTCCTACCAGCTAAAGAATTTCAGCTAATAGCTTGAATCTCGTACATTGCTTACGGAAATTAACGCTACCCTGCGTAATTATTCCTTATTGTTAATTTTTAAAGCGTATCACTGGTTTTAAATTATGTTGCAAAAATGTATTAAAAAACCTTTTAGCTCCAATGTAGCTAATGATTGAGCGCAGTCAATAGTAAATTGGTATAAAAGTGATCAATTTTAATAACAAATCACATTCGAGATTAACTGCAAACTATTAACTAAATAGTAACTTAGCGGTGATCTTATCGTCAGTATCAATAGTTATGGTGTCTTTTTAATCAATCACATATGTTAATCCTGTTAATCGAGATCTTTTATTTGCAGCGATGGAAATGGTGGATTAGGCTCAGTATAGAGGAATATTTTTTGGTACTGTTTCTCGGTGCAGTTTCTTAGTACACCGTAAAGCGTGAATGTGGTAAATTTGAGTTAGGTAAACACTCACGATTTCCAAAAAAATAACCCTTAGCAAAGCGATATGAGCAGAAACTTTGAATGGGCATCTCCAGGCTCAGATTTACTGGAGAAAGAAGCAACAAAAGTAAAGCCACCGGCAATGTATAACGTTGTATTGAACAACGATGACTACACGCCCATGGACTTTGTAATCGAGATCCTAGAGCGATTCTTCTCACTAGATATCGAAAAAGCAACGGAAGTGATGCTCAAGGTTCATTATGAAGGTAAAGCTATATGCGGCACATACAGTGCTGAAATAGCGGAAACAAAGGTAGCGCAGGTCACGATGTACTCAAAGGAAAATGAGCATCCGCTACTATGTACAATGGAGCAAGTATAAATTGCTCGAACAACACTGTTGTTCCCTTAGGAGGTACTTATGCTAAATAAAGAATTAGAGACGAGTTTAAATGGTGCATTTGCTCGTGCGCGAGACAAGCGACATGAATTCATGACTGTCGAACACCTCCTACTAGCGTTATTAGAAAATGATGCGGCCAAGGAAGCGCTTCAAGCTTGTCAGGCTGATCTCGATGCTCTTCGTAATGAGCTCGATATTTTTATCGATCAAACGACTCCACTTATCCCTGAAAGTGACGAAACTCGCGAAACTCAGCCTACGTTGAGCTTTCAACGAGTACTTCAACGCGCTGTTTTTCATGTTCAATCTTCAGGTCGCAGCGAAGTAACTGGTGCTAACGTACTTGTGGCTATTTTTAGTGAGCAAGAATCTCACGCTGCATATCTTCTTAAGAAAAACGACATTAGCCGCTTAGATATCGTTAACTTCATCTCACACGGTATTACCAAAGCCAGCAACGAAGGCGATAGCCCTTCATCATCTGATTCATTTGGTGGTGCAGAGAATGCTGAAGAAGCTAATTCCGAAGACCGTTTAGAAAACTTTGCTACCAACCTTAACGAAGTAGCCAAGCAGGGCAATATTGACCCATTAATCGGTCGTGATAAAGAGCTAGAACGTACTATCCAAGTTCTGTGTCGTCGGCGTAAGAACAACCCTCTGTTAGTGGGTGAAGCGGGTGTGGGTAAAACAGCTATCGCAGAAGGTCTTGCATGGCGCATCGTTGAAGGACAAGTGCCTGAAATCATTCAGAGCAGCGTGATTTATTCTTTGGATATTGGTTCACTGCTGGCAGGAACTAAGTATCGAGGTGACTTTGAGAAGCGTTTTAAAGCAATTCTCAAGCAACTAGAGAAAGAAGAAGACGCAATTCTGTTCATTGATGAGATCCACACCATTATTGGTGCGGGTGCTGCATCGGGTGGCCAGGTTGACGCGGCAAACTTAATTAAACCGCTATTAAGCAGTGGAAAATTACGTTGTATCGGTTCAACAACGTATCAAGAGTACAGCAGTATTTTTGAGAAGGAGCGTGCTTTAGCTCGTCGCTTCCAGAAAATCGATATTATTGAGCCATCACTAGATGATACAACCAAGATTCTGATTGGCTTGAAGCCAAAATACGAAGCTCACCACGAAGTGCGCTACACCAACAAAGCGTTGCGTGCCGCTGTGGAGCTGTCAGCTAAATACATTAATGAACGTCACCTACCCGATAAGGCAATTGACGTAATCGATGAAGCAGGCGCTCGTAGCCGCTTGGCACCTGCAAGCCGTCGTAAGAAAACGGTCAGCGTAGCTGATATTGAGTCGATGGTTGCAAAAATGGCTCGTATCCCAGAGAAGTCAGTATCGTCTTCAGATAAAGATACATTGCAGAAACTGGATGACCGCATGAAAATGTTGGTGTTCGGACAAGATCCTGCAATCGATGTACTGAGTGAAGCCATTAAGCTAACCCGTGCTGGATTGGGCGCAGACAATAAACCTGTTGGTTCATTCTTGTTTGCTGGTCCTACTGGTGTCGGTAAAACAGAAGTGACTGTTCAATTGTCTAAATTGATGGGTATTGAGCTTCTACGCTTTGATATGTCTGAGTACGGTGAGCGTCACTCTGTGAGCCGCTTGATCGGTGCTCCTCCTGGTTATGTTGGTTACGATCAAGGTGGTTTGCTAACTGATGCCGTCATCAAGAATCCGCACTCTGTTGTGTTACTGGATGAAATCGAAAAAGCTCACCCAGATATCTTTAACTTGCTACTGCAGGTAATGGATAATGGCACGCTAACTGACAACAATGGTCGCAAAGCCGATTTCCGCAATGTGATCCTAGTGATGACGACTAACGCTGGTGTTGCTGAAACCGAGAAGAAATCGATCGGCTTGATCCAACAAGATCACGCTCCAGATGCGATGGGCGAAATTAAGAAGGTATTTACTCCTGAGTTCCGTAACCGTCTTGATAATATCATTTGGTTCAACAGTCTTGATCCAACTGTGATTAGCCAAGTTGTTGATAAGTTCATTGTCGAGCTTCAGGTCCAACTGGACGCACGTGGTGTATCTCTAGAGGTTTCTGAAGATGCTCGTCACTGGTTAGCAGACAAAGGCTATGACAAGACCATGGGGGCTCGTCCAATGGGACGTGTGATTCAAGAGAAGCTTAAGAAGCCACTTGCTAATGAATTACTGTTCGGTAGTTTGGTTGATGGCGGTACGGTTAAAGTATCCCTGAAAAAAGACGAACTGGATTTTATCTATGTTGGTGCTAAAGAAGAGGTTATGCACTAACGAGATGATTGATAACTCAAGGGTTTAAATATAAAACGCATGACTTCGGTTGTGCGTTTTTTTATGTTTTGAAGATACGAGATACGAGATACGAAGAGAGATAAAGAAAGGCGGTTAAAACAAAGTGCCAAACGTTAGGCAATAAAAAACGGAGCATTAAGCTCCGTCTCTTATTGTATTCGCTAATTAAAAATTAACGAGCACGGAAGACGATGCGGCCTTTAGAAAGGTCGTATGGAGTCATCTCAACAGTTACTTTATCACCAGTAAGAATACGGATGTAGTTCTTACGCATTTTACCAGAGATGTGTGCTGTCACTACGTGACCGTTTTCAAGCTCAACACGGAACATTGTGTTTGGTAGAGTATCAAGGACAGTGCCTTGCATCTCGATTACGTCTTCTTTAGCCATCTAATCCTCTTTCGAAATTTGGCGGTTTTCAACGGCTTGATTGTGCCGTTAAAATCAAAATATGTAAAGTTGTCGCGTATTCTACCCTTGCCACCGCTGATTTACTAGCCTTTGATGACGTTGAAATCGTACTTTATAGTTCATCGCAGGGCATTCATCGATTTGATAACCCAAATATAACCATTGTTTTTGTTCTTTCTGGGCATGTTGGATCTGAAATAAAACGCCAAGTGTCCCCATGGAAATATCTATATCAGGATCGAAGAAGGTATAAAACGCGCTCGTACAGTGAGACATGATGTCAGTTACTGCGATACCAACCAACTTGTTCTCATCATAGATGTGCATGAACTTTGTAGTAAGCCACTCATTTTTAGAGAATTGTAGAAACTCCTCTTTCTTAGGTGGGTACATGGTTCCCGAACGATGACGAGCGGTGATATAGCGACTGTATAAGTCAAACCAGTTGTCATCCATCTCATCTTTAAGTTCCCAACGCAGTGATTTTCCCTTGTTAAGGATTCGTCGTTGGCTTTTGGAAAGCTTTACCTCAGGAATTGAAAGCCGAATCGCTTGGCATGCTGAGCAATTATCGCAATGTGGCTTATAAATTGTTGCTCCACTGCGGCGAAATCCATTCGCAAGCAGAACTTCATAGTTATCTGAGGTGTGCATGTGTTCATCAAGCGTGACCGCGACTCTTTCTTCGAGGTGAGGTAAGTAACTGCAAGCGTGATTGTCTGTTAATCCAATTCTGATTTGTTGTAAATCTGGATTCATTAAGGCATTTCCTTTAGCCATTGGGTTTTAAAGCATGCATCGTCAACGGAGAATTCTTTGAGTAATTGCAGGGAACTTAGGAATTCATCTCTATCAACTTCGATAGCGCCTAAGGATTCCAAGTGAGGGTTCATTACCTGACAATCAATCAACTGTCCGCCGAATTGTGTAAAGTGTTCACAAAAGTACCACAGTGCAATTTTAGAGGCATTGGTCTTTAGGCTGAACATCGATTCACCGCAAAAGACTTGGCCTCTCTGTAAGCCATAAAGTCCGCCTATAAGTTCATCATCTTGCCAAACCTCAACTGAGTGACAGAAACCTAATGAAGCAAGTTTGCGGTAGGCTGACTGCATGTCGCTGTTTAGCCAGGTTTCTTCTTCGGGTCTTAGTGAAGAGCAATAACCAATTACTCTGTCCGTCGCTTGGTTGATGCTGACACGGTAATTATGTTTTCTTTGAAACTTTTTAAGACTTTTTGACGGTTCGAATGTCTTAGGATTAAATACCGCTCGTGGTGCTGGGCTCCACCAAAGTATAGGCTCCCCTGGGCCATACCATGGAAATATACCTTGGCTATAAGCGTTTAAAATTCGCATCGGTGACAAATCACCACCGAAGGCGAGCAGACCGTTAGGTTCATCAAGCGCGTCGAAAGGCGAAGGAAACTCTATACTAGTAGTATCAAGTTCGGTTAGGTATATAGTCATAAGTACCGCATTACAGATTAATCAATGACCAAGAGGTCTTCAGGAGTTTTACCATGAAAAAGTTGCTTTGGATTTTACTTGTTTTGCCTATGTTGGCAAATGCAGCTTACAACCGGAACGAAGCTCGTCCTGTTAACGAGGTCGTTTATGGTGAGATTGATACGGTCAGATATATTACTCAGCAAGAGATCGTCGAGTCGAAAGCAAATGGCTGGGAAACCTTATTAGGTGCGGCGATTGGTGGCTTAATTGGTAATCAGTTTGGAGGCGGCACCGGTAAAGAAGTGGCGACGGCTGTCGGCGCCGTAGCAGGTGCAGGTATTGCTCGTAATCGAGGCAACACTCAATATAAAGTAGAGTACAAACTGGTCGAGTTATTAGTGAAAACCAAAGATGACAAGCTAGTTAACATAATCCAAGATGTCGATAACTCTATGTTGTTTAACCGAGGCGATGATGTGCGAATTCTTTATTTTTCAGATGGTGTTCGGGTTGATCTCGCGTACTAGTATATAAATGCGATTGGTTGGCTAATTAATCAGCTGTTTGAGCGGGATTAGCTCTGGAGTTCGTTGGAAAAGTTCGTTAGTCTGCAAGTACGAAGAATTATTCATCACCCGAAAATAAACACGCGGCAGTGACTTCGGGTGGTACAAGGACTATGAGATTTAATGGAAAGCCTTACGTTACAACCAATTCAAAAAGTGAACGGGGAAGTTAACCTACCTGGTTCAAAAAGTGTTTCCAACCGTGCACTTCTTTTGGCTGCACTTGCAAAGGGAACAACCCGCCTAACAAACTTACTAGACAGTGATGATATTCGTCATATGTTGAATGCATTGACGCAGTTAGGTGTTGATTACCAGTTGTCTGCAGACAAAACCGTTTGTGAAGTGACGGGTGTTGGTGGTGCATTCTCAAGTGATAAAGCCCTAGAACTTTTCTTAGGTAATGCAGGTACGGCAATGCGTCCACTAGCGGCTGCGTTATGTCTAGGTCGTGGCGAATACGTTCTGACTGGCGAGCCTCGTATGAAAGAGCGCCCAATTGGCCACTTAGTTACAGCACTGCGAGAAGCCGGCGCTGACGTTGAATACTTAGAAAACGAAAATTACCCACCATTGAAGATCACAGGTACTGGCCTTAAGAGCGGTACGGTTTCAATCGATGGTTCTATCTCTAGTCAATTCTTGACAGCATTTTTAATGGCTGCGCCCTTAGCTGAAGGTGACGTAACCATCAAAATTGAAGGTGAATTGGTATCTAAACCTTACATCGATATTACGCTGCACATCATGAAACAATTTGGTGTTGACGTGATCAATAATGATTACCAAGAGTTTGTAATTCCTACTGGACAATCTTACTCGGCACCAGGTGATTTCTTGGTTGAAGGTGATGCATCATCTGCGTCATATTTCCTTGCAGCTGCTGCTATCAAAGGTGGTGAAATTAAGGTCACTGGTATTGGTAAAAACAGTATCCAAGGTGATATCCAATTCGCTGATGCACTTGAGAAAATGGGTGCGGAAATTGAATGGGGTGACGACTACGTTATTTCTCGTTGTGGCGAACTGAAAGGCATTGATATGGACTATAACCATATCCCAGATGCTGCGATGACTATCGCGACGACCGCATTGTTTGCTAAAGGGACAACGGCAATCCGCAATGTCTACAACTGGCGTGTTAAAGAGACAGACCGATTGGCTGCAATGGCAACAGAACTACGCAAAGTCGGTGCTGAGGTTGAAGAGGGTGAAGATTATATCATTGTTAACCCAGTGGCAGAACTGACCCATGCAGCGATTGATACTTATGATGATCACCGTATGGCGATGTGTTTCTCGCTGGTTGCCTTGAGCGATACGCCTGTGACGATTAATGATCCAGGTTGTACGTCAAAGACATTCCCTGATTACTTCGACAAGCTGAAAATGCTAAGTCTATAAAAATGCTCAGTATGTAAAGGTTCAGGAACAAAAAAAGCTTGCCTACAGGGCAAGCTTTTTAATTATTGTTGAATTGTAAATTCTTTCGAAAGGTGGTGCGCTAAGTATTTAAACATGTTAAATACCGCGGTTGTATTCTCGGTCGGCATTCCATTGCTGTCTAAGAAGTATTCACCTTTGAAGACGAGTACATCGTCTTTTTCTACTACGCTGTTTGCGCGCATGCCTTCAATGTAGTCATCATGTGATTGGATAATTTGGTTTGCGATAAGCAGTAAATCAAATTCTGCTATTACTTTCTTTGTCATGAGTTTATCTCTGATAACTGAATATAACGTTGAGTTTATTGTGTCGAACTAGAAATTCAATGATTTCGCAACCGATTAAGAGAGTCTTTTCAAACATCCACAATTTATTTTGTGATTTACGGCAAAAATAATTGAATGGGGCTCGCGTTAGATTCGCGGACAAGCTTAGTATGAGCCCGTTTAGACGTAATGCCTGATGAATAGGCTCTTGCAAGTATTCTTAGTGAGTACTTTATAGCTTCTTTATATTGTGACCCTTTTATCTATGAGTCGTCGAATTGTCGAGCGATCAGATCCAATTTTGAAAAAAGCGGTTGATCTTCTAGTAATCTCGCACAATAGTAAAAAAAGAAGCAATGAATTTAGAATATCATGCGTAAAAGCCCACAAGCTAAATTGTTGGTGCTGAAGCATCGTGATTAAGGACGTTAGAGTCAATATGGGTAAATCGCTCGTTATAGTGGAGTCGCCAGCCAAGGCTAAAACTATCAATAAATATCTTGGCAAAGACTTTGTCGTTAAGTCGAGTGTAGGTCACGTACGTGATTTACCAACGGCGGGTCAAAGTACTGGTCAAAAGGCTGCTGCAGTTTCAACCAAGGGTATGAGCCCAGAAGATAAAGCTCGTATCAAGAAAGAAAAAGATCGCAAAGCTCTTATCAAAAAGATGGGTATCAACCCATACAAAGAGTGGGAAGCGAACTACCAAATCCTACCTGGTAAAGAGAAAGTCGTTGCTGAATTGCAAAAACTGGCTGAGAACGCAGACCATGTTTATCTCGCAACCGATTTGGATCGCGAAGGAGAAGCTATCGCATGGCACCTTCGTGAGATCATCGGTGGCGATGAAACGCGATACAAGCGAGTGGTTTTTAATGAAATCACCAAGAATGCTATTCAACAAGCCTTTGAAACTCCAGGTGAGCTAAATATTGATGGCGTAAACGCACAACAGGCACGACGTTTTATGGACCGTGTTGTTGGCTTTATGGTGTCACCTCTGCTTTGGAAAAAAGTAGCACGAGGCCTATCCGCTGGCCGTGTTCAATCAGTAGCGGTAAAACTATTGGTAGAACGTGAGCGCGAGATCAACGCCTTTATCCCTGAAGAGTTCTGGGATGTGCATGCTGATACCAAAACCGCAGAGAAAACCGACTTTAGACTGCAAGTCGCACAAAAAGACGGTGTTGCGTTTAAACCTGAAAATGAAGCGCAAACACAAGCTGCGGTGAGCGTTTTAGAAAAAGCGCAATACGAAGTATGTAAGCGTGAAGACCGCCCAACCAAGAGCAAGCCGTCTGCACCTTACATTACGTCGACGCTGCAGCAAGCGGCAAGTACGCGTCTTGGTTACGGCGTAAAGAAAACCATGATGCTGGCACAGCGCCTGTATGAAGCGGGTTACATCACTTATATGCGTACTGACTCAACGAATTTGAGTTCAGAAGCTGTAGAAGCTGCTCGTGAATACATTGGTTCTGAGTTCGGCGCTCAATATCTTCCACCTAAAGCACTTGTATATGGCAGCAAAGAGGGCGCTCAAGAGGCTCACGAAGCGATTCGTCCTTCAAGTGTAGATGTTAAGTCGGAAGACCTAAACGGCGTAGACGCAGACGCACACAAGCTTTACTCGCTAATTTGGAATCAATTCGTTGCGTGTCAAATGACACCAGCTCAATACGATTCAACGACAGTAAGCGTTAAAGCAGATGAGTACACGTTAAAAGCGAAAGGTCGTATTCTTAAATTTGATGGCTGGACTCGTGTTCAGCGTCCAATGGGCAAGAACGAAGATACGATCCTTCCAGCAGTACAGATCGGCGATAAGCTTGATCTCATTGCGTTAGACCCTAAACAGCACTTCACTAAGCCACCGGCTCGTTTCACTGAAGCGGCGCTAGTTAAAGAGCTTGAGAAGCGTGGTATTGGCCGTCCTTCAACATACGCATCAATCATCTCGACGATTCAAGACCGTGGTTATGTAAAAGTTGAGCAGCGTCGTTTCTATGCTGAGAAGATGGGCGAAATTGTGACTGACCGTCTAGACGGCAGCTTCAATGACCTAATGAACTACGACTTTACTGCTCGTATGGAGCAGAAGTTGGACCAAATCGCAGAAGGCGAAGCAAGTTGGAAAGGTGTGCTAGACAACTTCTTCGAAGACTTCACTGGCGATTTAGAAAAAGCAGATTTAGACGAAGACGCTGGTGGTATGAAGCCAAATCATATCGTGGAAACCGATATTGAATGTCCGACTTGTAGCCGTAAAATGGGTATTCGTACTGCTTCGACTGGTGTATTCCTTGGTTGTTCTGGTTATGCACTTCCACCAAAAGAGCGTTGTAAGACAACAATCAACCTTGGTGATGAAGAAGGCATTATCAACGTTTTAGAAGAAGACGTTGAAACCGCAGCACTTCGAGCTAAAAAGCGTTGTCCTATCTGTGAAACGGCAATGGATGCTTATCTGATTGATGATAAGCGTAAGATGCACGTATGTGGTAACAACCCGAACTGTGAAGGTTACGTGGTTGAACACGGCGAATTCAAAGTAAAAGGCTATGATGGACCGCTTGTTGAGTGTGACAAATGTGGTTCAGATATGGTTCTGAAGAATGGCCGTTTCGGTAAATACATGGACTGTACGAGTGAAGATTGTAAGAACACTCGTAAGATTCTGAAAAATGGCGAAGTAGCGCCACCTAAAGAAGATCCAGTGCATTTCCCTGAACTTCCGTGTGAAAACTCAGACGCGTACTTTGTTCTTCGTGATGGTGCGTCTGGCCTATTTATGGCTGCTAGCAACTTCCCTAAATCACGTGAAACACGTGCACCATTGGTGGAAGAGTTGGTTCGTTTTAAAGATCGTATCTCACCTAAGTTCCAGTACCTAACGTCAGCGCCGGTTGCTGACCCTGATGGTAAGCCGACAGTGGTTCGTTTTAGCCGTAAGACTAAAGAAAACTACGTTCGTACTGAAGTTGATGGAAAACCATCCGGTTGGACTGCGTTGTACATTGACGGTAAGTGGGAAGTTACGGATAAGCGTAAAAAGCCTAAAGAGAAGTAACTGAACGTTATTGATGAAAAAGCAGCCTAATGGCTGCTTTTTTTTGATCTAAATATGAGTAATTATGCAACTTGTTGATTCGGTGTTTCGCCTGCGAGAATATATTAAATTCATACCGGAAAATAAATGGTGGAAATTAATCACATCTTCTTATGCAACTTTAACGAGAATGTAACTTAATTAAAATATTGTAACTCAAAGATCAGTGTTTAGTTGTATACCTGATGTGTGTCGGGTGTTAATGTAATGTTTCGTCTAGACGGTGTAATGTGAGCTGCTTTAAGTCTTAGGAAAGCAATCAGCTGACTTACCACAGAATGGCGTATTAAAAATTGAATTCGACCGAAAAGTCGATAACGTATATAAAACCAAGTGCAAAGAATAGTGCACACATAACAACGTTTGGCTTAGGATATTGTCACTGTATGTGAATGGATATTCGCTAAATACCGAAATAAGTGTTAGTGCTCATCCCCCGGAGGAAGATACCTCTACGAGTACTGACATCGACAAGCTATAGATATATGGAGAATAAAATGGCTGGTGTATTGGGAATGATTCTTGCTGGTGGTGAAGGCTCTCGCTTAAGACCTTTAACTGAATCTCGCAGCAAACCCTCGGTTCCTTTCGGTGGTAGTTACCGCTTAATTGATTTCGCTTTGAACAACTTCGTTAATGCAGATCTAATGAAGATCTACGTATTAACACAATTTAAGTCACAGTCACTGTTCCACCATATGAAAAAAGGTTGGAATATCAGTGGTATAACAGACCGTTTTATCGACCCAATTCCTGCGCAAATGCGTAAAGGAAAGCGTTGGTACGAAGGCACAGCAGATGCTATCTACCAAAACATGGGCTTTATGGAGTTAGAAGAACCTGATCAAGTATGTATTTTCGGTTCTGACCATATCTATAAAATGGATATAAAACAGATGCTTGATTTCCATAAAGAGAAGAAAGCAGCGCTAACAGTTTCTGCACTGCGCATGCCTCTTGCTGAAGCATCAGAATTCGGTGTTATCGAGGTTGATGCTGACGGTCGTATGATTGGCTTTGAAGAGAAACCTGCAAATCCGAAGTCGATACCGGGCGATCCAGAATCAGCGCTCGTTTCAATGGGCAATTACGTGTTCGAAGCTAAAGAGCTTTTTGCTGAACTAACGGAAGATGCTGATAGAGAAGGTTCGACACACGATTTCGGCAAAGACATTATTCCAAATATGTTCCCACGTGGTGATGTGTTTGTTTATGATTTCAGCACTAACCGTATTACCGGTGAAAAAGAAGAAGTTTACTGGCGCGATGTAGGTACGATTGACGCGTACTGGCAAGCACACATGGATCTTCTTAAGAAAGATGCGCCATTCTCGCTATACAACCGTAAATGGCCTCTACACACATATTACCCACCACTACCACCAGCTACGTTTACTGATTCGGCAAATGGGCGAATTCAGATCATTGATAGCCTTGTGTGTAGCGGTAGTTATGTACGTGGTTCGCGTATTGAAAAGAGTGTACTGGGCTTCCGAAGCAATATCGCATCAGCGTGTGATATCAGTGAGAGTATCTTACTCGGTGATGTGAAGGTTGGCGAAGGTTGTATACTACGTCGTGTTATTATTGATAAAGATGCAGATATTGCACCAGGCACTCAAATTGGTGTAAACCTGACAGAAGATAAAAAGCATTACCACGTATCTGATGATGGCGTAGTAGTGATTTCTAAAGGAGCACGAGTTGGTTACTAAGACTCTCTCGGTACTTTTTGTAGCGTCTGAAGTTGAAGGCTTGATTAAAAGTGGTGGCTTGGCTGATGTAGCCAAGGCACTGCCGAAAGCGTTGCAAACACTCGAACAGGACGTTCGAGTGACTATCCCCGCATATAGAAACATTCCAAACATTGATTCAGCAGAAGTTATTTTATCGACTGAACTCGATCATTGGCCTCATACGGCTTACCAAGTTAAAAAACTGAATGTAGAAGGCATTCAAGTGTTTGGTATTGAATGTGCTAAGTATTTCGACCGACCAGAAATGTACGCAGAAAACAATCAAGCTTATGCCGATAACGGAGAGCGCTTCGCGTTCTTCAGTGCAGCCTGTCTTGATATGCTTCCTAAGCTTGGTTTTCAACCAGATATCGTTCATGTAAATGACTGGCATACTGGTTTCGTTCCTTTCTTGCTTAAATCGCGTTATCAACAACACGACTTCTTTGAAAATACGCGCAGTGTAATCTCGATTCACAATGCAGTTTTCAAAGGTGTGTTCGCATATGATGAACTGCAATTCCTTCCTGAAATGCACAGTCGTAATGTTCCGGAGGCGGCCGTCAGTGATACCCATGTGACTATGCTAAAAGCTGGGGTGCTGTGCGCGGATAAGGTGAACGCAGTAAGTCCTACTTATGCAGAAGAGTTGAAAACGGAATTAGGTAGCCACGGTATGGCGGCAGAATTCCAATACAGATCGGCTGATCTTTTTGGCATTTTGAATGGTTGTGATTACGGTGCTTGGAATCCAGAAACGGATGCTTTCCTACCTCGTAAATACAAAGCAACGAAGCACAGCATGGCTCGCGGAAAATCAGCTTGTAAGCAAAAGCTGCAACAAGACGTTGGTTTACCCGTTGCTGATTGCGCAGTTTATGGCATGGTTTGTCGTTTAACGAATCAGAAAGGTGTTCACTACTTACTGCCTATCATCGAGCAGTTCTTGAAAAACGACCTTCAGATTGTGATTGTCGGTACTGGCGATCCGGTTTTGGCGAGTCAATTGAAAGAGCTATCAGCACTTCACTCAGACAAGTTCTCGTTCGTAGAAGCGTACAATAATGAACTTGCGCACTTGGTTGAAGCGGGCTCCGATTTCTTCTTGATGCCTTCGGAATTTGAGCCTTGTGGTTTAAACCAAATCTACAGCATGGCTTACGGTACTTTACCGATTGTTCGTTCTGTTGGAGGTTTAAAAGACAGTGTGAATGATTACGATCAGGATCCTGACTTTGCGACTGGTTTTGCTTTTGAAGAGCCAACACCGCAAGCGTTACTGGCCGTATTGCATCGTTCATTGTTGCTTTACGCGCAAAACCCTTCTGAAATTAAGCGTGTTCAGCTTTACGCGATGCAGCAAGACTTTAGTTGGGAAGACGCGGCTAAAGAATATCTCGCTATGTACCATTCAGCACTTTAACTTATTGATTCAGTTTTAAAACTAGCCGGAACACAATAACAGCATGTGGTAAATTAAGGCGCTCTCATTGTAGAGTGCCTTTTTGTTTTCTGGTCAGAGCACATCACGTTTACGAAGACAAAGCTTGCAAACTCATTTTAGTCAGGTAGAACAGGTGAGGTAGATATTCATATGATTAATGATAGGTTTGACACTATTATCACTTAAAGTTCTTAATAGCGTGATATCCTTAGTCATTGCCTCGTGATGAGGCATAGCTCCATTCTAATAATTAAAGCGATAGGTATGTCTGAGAGTTTACTATTTCATAAAACATTTACTCACCCTACGAGCGATGAGTGGGTTGTATTTGTGCATGGCGCAGGAGGTAGCTCCTCCATCTGGTTCAAGCAGATCAAAGCGTATAAACAGCATTTCAACTTGCTGCTCATTGACTTGAGAGGGCATGGTAAATCAGACAACATACTTAAAGAACTGATTTCGAATCGTTATACGTTCAAATCGGTGACGCTTGATATTCTTAAAGTATTAGATCACCTCAAAATCCGTTCTGCACATTTCGTCGGCATGTCTTTAGGCACTATTATTGTTCGAAATGTCGCGGAGCTTGCTGCTGGCCGTGTACGCTCAATGGTCTTGGGGGGGGCCGTTACTAAACTTAACACTCGCTCTCAAGTCTTAATCAAGTTGGGTAACCTTAGCAAGCACATCATCCCTTACATGTGGTTATACAGCCTTTTTGCTTATGTTGTGATGCCGCAAAAGAGTCAGAAAGAATCACGCCACCTGTTTATCCGTGAAGCCAAAAAATTGTGCCAGAAAGAATTTAAACGCTGGTTTATCCTAACGGCTGATGTGAACCCATTGATGAAGTATTTCAAAGACAGAGAGCTGCCGATTCCGACTTTGTATTTGATGGGGGAGCGAGATTACATGTTCATCAAACCTGTTAAAGAGATGGTCGAAGCGCACGAGTCGAGCGAGTTAGTTGAAATAGCTAACTGTGGGCATGTATGTAATGTCGAAAATCCTGAAGAATTTAATCAGCACTCTATCGAGTTTATCCAAAAGCAAATTCAATGATTTTTAAGTCAGTGATCTGAACAGAATTGAAATAAAAACGGGAAGCTATTGTTAGCTTCCCGTTTTTGTTTAGAGGAGGTATCAGGTGAAGCGGTTAAGGCTTCATTAAGTCCACTTATTCAGGAGAGTTAGCTCCGCACTGCCAACAAGAACCGAATTGCGCCTCGTTGACTTCATGACACTCACCGCAACGCCACTCTTCATAGATGATCGAATCTTGTTGTTTTTGGTAGTCATTAACGATCGTGCGAGCTTTACTGGCCAATTCTGGCTCATATAACCACACGTAAGGGTCAGTTTCTTCCGTGAATGGGATTTCCCCTTTCAAACCGAACAACCCCTCACCACGGACTTCACAGGCAATATTCTCACTTTCTAACAATCCACAGATGATATGAGCTTCTGTCGGATTCGATGCACTGAAGATTTTCATTGAAATAGAACCTTATTCGACTATATGCGTTATTCAGCTACGGGTGTTGAGCGAAACTTATTCATCAACCATTTAGCAACAATTGGGAATATCCCCAATAACGCAAATGACAATAGTACTGAAGGGGAGACGATGCCCGAAAGTGAATCAATTTCTGCGAGCTGAGTACCAGCGTTCAAGAAAACCGCAGTCCCCGGCAACATCCCGATTTGACTCGTAATGTAGTAACGACTCACCGACATCGGTGTTAGACCCATCAACAGGTTGATAAGGAAAAACGGAAATACAGGAATCAGACGTAGAGAAAATAAATAAAATGCTCCGTCTTTTTCAACACCCTTATTAATCGTCGCTAATTTGTCACCAAATTTGGTTTGAATCCAGTCACGTAACAGGTAACGGCTACTCAAAAAGGCAAGAGTTGCACCGATCGCACTGGCGAAAGAGACCAAAAGTAAGCTATTCCAGAAGCCAAACAATGCAGCACCAAGAAGTGTAACAACTGCTGCCCCAGGAATGGAAAAGGCGGTGATCAATACATACGCAATGAAGTAAGTCGCTGCCGCTACAATAAAGTTACTTCCAATATAGTCATTTAGCACCGCTTGCTGTGCTTTGGCATTTTCCAGTGTGAGGTATTGGCCAAAGTTAATGCCTAATAAAACGATCGTTATGACCAATACAATACCCAATATCATTTTCTTACTCATTGATACTTCCTCAAATTTTCAATGCATACCATTAGTATAGATAGACAGGCAAAGCATAGATTAACTTTCACCAGATATAAAAAAAGCCGCAGTGAATGCGGCTTAGTTATGTATATAGTTTGCACTGACAATGTTAATTGACGCGATTGATAAGCTCTTCGCGACGCTGCTGCGGTATGACAGACCAATGTGTTCCATTGATTGCACCTTCTAGCGCCCACAGTAGTTCAATACTGACAGAGGACGCATGCGATTCCTTGATGGCGTTAAAGGCGTTTACAGAGCCAGATTCATATAAACGTTCTACGGAATCGATTCCTGCTTTTTTCAACATACGCTCAGTGGCGAGTCGAAGATTTGGTAGATCTTTGAGTCGGGTTGGCTTAGCAGAAGACTGTTCAGCTTTTTCTTCTTTAGCAAAACCCAGAGACGTCGTTGCGAGTTCCAAGATTTTCTCTTGGTCTTGCCACAGGCCTTCAGGTAAAGCGAAATATTTAGTAACGACAGGGAAACCACGTTTTTTGTAGACGTACGGTTGAAACCCTTGTTGTTCGAATTGCTTCGTTGTGCATTTGTCTGCTCGTATGTGCAACTGGTCATTTACAACCAGAGCAAACATAGTGTCATCAGCAAAAAGACCGAAGCCACCAAACATTGAGCGTGATTTTATTTTTCCTAGGGACTCAAATAACTTCATCGAGTCCTTTAGTATCGGTTTATCCATGTTATTTATCTCGGTGTATTTGAACTACGCCACCAAATAAGCAGGTCCGAGAGATTAGCAAAATGTTGCAATTAAATTGTCAATAAGCCGTAAATTACTAAATTATTAGTAGTTACTGCATTTTGCCATCGGTAACCCCGCTACC
This sequence comes from Vibrio gigantis, assembly GCF_024347515.1. Classification (NCBI taxonomy): domain Bacteria; kingdom Pseudomonadati; phylum Pseudomonadota; class Gammaproteobacteria; order Vibrionales; family Vibrionaceae; genus Vibrio; species Vibrio gigantis. The sequence continues at coordinate 2,347,004 of NZ_AP025492.1, read as the reverse complement.
ATACCAACAAGTGGTTTAGGCCGGAAGCTTTGCGTCTCACTCTTTCGAGTGGTTTGCCCTGTGCGTGACTGATTAAATAGAATAAAGTTTTTGTTGAATGAAGCTCACAGTTGATATTTCAAAATGTGATGTTGCTTCAATTAATGATCTTTCTGTTGTGCATCTGGGTTCATTATGGTTGCTGATAAAAAAAGCGCACCTAAAGGTGCGCTTGATGAAATTAAACTCAAATTGTCAATTAATTTAACGTTTTAACTGTACTTCGTTCAACAATTTCAGGGTGCATTTCGAAGACACGTTTTTCGTGATCTTTGTCTTTTATGCGCTCTAATAGAATTTCGAATGCATTCTTGCCAACACGACGCTTTGGTTGGTGAACGGTGGTTAACGGCGGGGAGAAGTATTCAGCCAGTTCGATATTGTCGTAACCGATCACCGAGATATCTTCAGGAATGCGAATGCCTTTTTCTTGCAAGCGGCTCATTAGGCCGAGAGCCATTGTATCGTTAAAGCAGAATACCGCCGTTGGACGATCTTCTATCTCAACGATTTGTTCTGCAGCAAGAACTGCCGTATCACACTCGAAGTTGCCTTCGATGATCATATTTTCATCGGCAGAAATCTTAGCTTCGTTGAGTGCGCGCTTGTAACCGGCAATACGTTCAACACATGCTGCTTTGTCTAAGTGGCCACTTAAACATGCAATCTTAGAGTGACCTCGTTCAATAAGGTATTTGGTCGCTAGGTAGCCACCTTCTTCAGAGTTATCGATGATCTTATCAGCTTGAGAACTCTCTGGTCCCCAGTCCATGATAACTTTAGGGATGTCAGCATGACGGTCTAACATCTCTCTTAGTTCTTCAGTTAGGTCAGAACACATAACTAAAATGCCATCTACACGTTTCTCTGCAAGCATTCGAATGTAGTCACGTTGCTTTTCATAGATGCCGCCCGTATTACACAGGATCAAAGTGTAACCTTGACGGTAGCAGTAACTCTCAACACCATCGATAACTTCAGAGAAGAATAGGTTAGTTGATTGAGTCACTAGCATACCTATAGTGCGTGTTGTATTGCACTTCAAGCTACGAGCAACAGCACTTGGTGCATAGTTCAGTTCATCTACCGCTTTGTTTACTTTTTCTTGAGTTGCTTCTGCAACAAAGCGAGTTTTATTGATTACGTGAGAAACGGTTGTTGTTGATACGCCGGCTAAGCGAGCGACATCTTTTATAGTGGCCATGGTTTTATCCTATTAGAAGCTACTTTCCCAAAGTACGGAATAAAGTAGCCGTTAAGCTACCTAACTAAGAGCTTAAATTTGTAGGGCTCTTTGGGTACTAAAGTGCTAAAAAACAAAAAACCGCTATTGAGCGGCTTGTCTTAACACCGAAATGCTCTGAACTTTAATAAGCATAGCATTTCGTGAATGTTTCATATTTTATCGTTTGCGGTCACAATTTTAGACTGACTAGAAATTACTCGCAATAAAATTCACCCAGAAATCCGGGTGAATTGTCACATTCTACTGAATTTATTTACCTAGTCATCCAATAAGCTATTCACCAGCTAAATATTGAGTGTCTAATTGACAGAATGCGAGTAGCAAAGATGAGACTGAAGCGTAGAAACCGAATTCATCAATGTCATGACATTTTACATTGAACTTTGGTACCCAAGTAAGCAGCTGCTGTTCAATAAACTGCTGTTGAATGGCGAACGATTTCTCTAGTTCTTCTTCAAGTTCAGTTTCGTTAGAACGGATGATCAGGTTGCCAAGGAAATCGAGTTCGATAGCGATGTGGTCTGCTGGCTCTTTTAGGTCTTGGTTCACCACTAAGTTGTGTTTAGCCATGATCTCTTCCATATCTTTTGCTGGTTTATCGTTCAAAAGGCCAGTTTCGCCGATATACATCGAAGCGTAAGGAAGAGCGCCGTGTTTATCTGTCTTTAAGAAAAGATCGCAAAAGTCTGCAGACAGCTCTAGCTGAGCATCTTCACGTGTTTGTAGACGGTTAAGCGCATCTACTAACTTATCTATCGATGGTTTTAGTGTTTGATTTTCGCCTAAACCAGTTAGGAAAGAACGAATTTCAACAGAGTGGTAGTGATCGAGTTCTTCTTGAGTGAGCTCTTTAGCGAATAAGCTTGATAGCCACCAGTATATTTCTGCTCTTTGCTCGTTGAATGCTTTCGTATCTTTCATTTCTTAGATCCTGATTTAGTCTTGCGGTGTTACTTATATGTATCTTGAAGTTACTTGTGTAGAAGCACACCAAGGCTGAATAACAAGGTTATTTGCGAAAAGCAAAGTTACTCGTTAGTAGTAATGCCTATATTGAATTGCGATGGACGATAAATAGCAAGGTTTAAGATTGTCTTGTATCAAAAAAGATTCATCTTTCTGGCTTTTATCTCGTGTACCACTAGAATTGTTACGAGTTATGAATAGAATGGTCACTGAAACTATTAAATAAGAAAAGTGGTGTAGATGAGCTATCACGTATTAGTCGTAGAAGATGATGTGGTAACCCGCAGTAAACTGGTTGGGTACTTCCAGAACGAAGGTTACACAGTGAGCGAAGCAGAAAGCGGTGCTCAAATGAGAAACGTGTTAGAAGAAAACAACGTTGACCTCATTATGCTAGACATCAACTTACCAGGCGAAGATGGATTGATGCTAACTCGCGAATTACGCAGTCAATCAGACATTGGAATTATTTTAGTTACTGGACGCACGGATAGCATCGACAAAATCGTTGGCCTTGAAATGGGCGCTGACGATTACGTTACTAAACCCTTCGAACTTCGCGAGTTATTGGTTCGAGTTAAAAACCTACTTTGGCGCATCTCTGCCGCTCGTAAAACAGCAGCGGGCGCAGTAGAAGAAACATTAGATGAGTCTGTGGTTCGTTTTGGTGAGTGGACATTTGATATCCCTCGTCGCGCGTTAAGCAAAAACGGCGAACCGGTGAAACTGACTAAAGCAGAATACGAACTGCTAGTGGCTTTGTCTTCTTACCCTAACCAAGTATTAAGCCGCGAACGTATTCTGAATATGATCAGCCACCGAGTAGACGCACCTAATGACCGTACCATCGACGTACTTATCCGTCGCATGCGTGCAAAAATGGAATTTGACCCTAAGAACCCACAAATCTTTGTGACGGTTCATGGTGAAGGTTACATGTTCGCTGGTGACTAATGTTCTTCGTGAACCTTTAGTCAGCAACGACATGTGAACGAAAAAGCCGAGACATCATTGATGTCTCGGCTTTTTTATTGCTTCTCGGTTGTCGTTATTGAACTGACAGCCTACGAATTGTTTTGCGATTCCACCTGCCAATAGGCTGAGTTAAACATAAGGCAAAGAGAAATATTAGGTTGAGTTTACTGAGCCGCAGAAACTTCACCGTCTGTCTCTATCAAGATCGAAGGCTCAGTAACAACAACTGGTTCTTCCGAAATATCGTTACTGGTGTCTAGCCAGTCGCGTAGGCTTTGCCAGACCAATCCCATGGTTTCGTGCCAATAACGCTCAGTCTGTTCAAGATAGGCTGCTTTAGGCATGTATTTATTCCAAGGTTGCAAAACCCCTTTCTGAGCGAGGTAGTTGGTTGGAGCTGGTAATGGTTTCATGCCTGCAGCATGGAATTCATTGAGTGCGCGAGTCATATGGCTCGCAGATGTCACCAACACCATCCTTTTGTTTTTAACAAATGCTGCAGCTTGACGAGCTTCTTCCCAAGTGTCTTTTGCTGTTTCAAGTAAAATGATGTCTGGTTTTGCAACGCCAAGAGCTAGCGCAACCTTGGCCATCATTCTTGCATTACTGACTTCAGTAGCTCCGCCATAGCCAGATAAAATGAGTTTTGCACCAGGGTAAAGGCGTAGAATACGAATCCCTTCACTCAAACGCATCAAACCTGTGCGGCTAAGCTCTGATGTTGGTGGGATTTGGTCGTCTACGACATGACCACTTCCAAGGACCATTACATAATCGACGGTTTCGTCGACAGGTAAAAAAGCGGTGTGTTGCCTTTCCATTGGCATTAAAAGTTGACTAGAAACTGGCTGGAAAGCGATTAGGAAAATACCACATAGGGCTGAAAGGGTGATTAGGCAACCAGTCTTCCTTTTGGTAGTAAACATCACTAGGGCTAAACCCAGAAAAGCGAGAATTAACATTGCTGGTAGTGGCATCAATAGTGAAGACACTACTTTTTTCAGCTCAAACATATCCGAATAGTCCGAAAAAACATCACTTAGTAGTAAAAAGAGACATCGCCTCTTTATTCCTGAAATTCCTGTGACAGAATAGCAGGCACGATAGGACATAATAACTCAAGTAGCCGTGACTGAAGACCGTAATTTCGACGATATTGCCCACAAATTTGCAAAAAATATTTACGGCTCCGACAAAGGAGAGATCCGTCAGATCATCGTATGGGAAGATTTAGAACAAGCTTTGAACAAGTTTAAAGATTCCGCTTCCCCACTACATGTGCTTGATGCTGGGGGCGGGTTGGCACAGATGTCGCAAAAAATTGCGGCGCTTGGTCATAAGGTTTCTCTATGCGATCTTTCTTCTGAGATGCTAAAGCTAGCTCAAGAAGGGATCACCGAAGCGGGGCTGTTAGAGCAATATCAGTTTATCCATTCTCCGGTACAAAAAGTGGCAGAGCATCTCGACGATAAAGTCGACTTTGTGATGTTTCATGCCGTTATGGAGTGGCTAGCCGACCCTAAAGAGGCGCTTGATTTATTACTTGAACAAGTGAAACCGGGTGGCGTCGCCTCGATAATGTTTTACAACCACCACGGATTAGTCCTGAAAAATGTGATTTGTGGCAACATTCCTCATGTATTGAATGGGATGCCACATCGAAAACGGTTTAAGCTGCAACCACAAAAAGGCTTGAAGCCAGAAGAGGTTTATCAATGGATAGAAGACGCTGGTCTAGAAATCTGTGGTAAATCAGGCATTCGCTCTTTTAGTGACTACATAGGTAATATGGAGTACATGGGCGATTACCAATTTGAAGATGTATTGGAACTAGAAAAACAGCTATGTCGCCAAGAGCCATATCTGTCGCTAGGCCGTTATATTCACGTTTGGGCTCAAAAACCTGCGCAATAACAGCGGTGAATGTGGTAAAAGAAGCCACAACATGCGCTATGCAATCGTAACAAGCCCGCGTCATAAAGAAATAGGCGTCATATCTAACATGTTCGATATGACGAAGAACAGTAACAGGAACCACAATGAGTGAAATGACTCAAACTGCCGAAGAGCAGCCAATTGATGAGTTGGTGGGCTGGGTCAAGCAGCATGATTTTTCATTAAACTTGCCACCAGAGCGCTTAGCATTTTTGATTGCTATCGCAGTACTAAGCAATGAAAGGTTCGATGAAGAGTTGGGCGAAGGTGAACTGCACGATGCATTTACCATCGTCACTCGACTGTTTGAAGATACTGGCGAAGCATCTGCGTTTCGTGCCAACAACGCTATCAACGAGTTAGTTAAACAGAAGTTGATTAGCCGCTTTACGAGCGAAATCACCGATGGTGCGAGCATTTACCGTTTGTCGCCATTAGCGATTGGTATCTCAGATTATTACTTACGCCACCGTCAGTTCTCTAAATTAAAATTGTCTATCCAGCTTTCTATGGTTGCAGACGAGATGGCTAAAGCCATTGAAGCAGCGCAAAAAGGTGGAACTCCAGGACATTGGAGAAAGAACGTTTACGGCGTGCTCAAGTATTCTGTTGGTGAAATTTTCGATCAGATCGATCTTAACCAACGTGTTATGGATGAGCAGCAGCAAACCGTTAAGCAGCAAATTGCTGACCTTTTAAACAAAGATTGGCGAGAAGCGATCAACAACTGTGAAACCTTGCTATCAGAAACCTCGTCCACGCTAAAAGAATTACAAGACACCTTGCAAGCGGCGGGTGATGAACTGCAAACACAGATCCTCGATATTCAAGAAATTGTTTACGGTGACGATGAACTCGAGTTCGTTGGTGAAACCCTGTTTGGCTTGCAGATGAAGCTCGACCGAATCACTAGTTGGGGCCAACAAGCGATCGATTTGTGGATCGGCTACGACCGCCACGTTCATAAGTTTATCCGTACCGCGATTGATATGGATAAAAACCGTGCCTTTAGCCAACGCTTGCGTCAGTCGGTTACCGACTACTTTGACGCGCCTTGGTTACTGACCTACGCCGATGCTGAAAAGCTCACCGATCTGCGTGATGAAGCCTTGGTACTTCGTGATGATGAAGTAATGGGCCAAGCACCAATCGACGTAGAATATGAAGAATTTGAGCAAGTGAATGATCTGCTTTCAGACCGAATTGCAGAGATGTTGAAAGCTCACAAACAGCAAGGTGCGCCAATTGATCTTGGCCTTGTGCTACGCGATTACCTCGCAGCACACCCTCGCACACACCATTTTGATTTAGCCAGAATTGTTGTCGACCAAGCGGTGCGCTTAGGTTACTCAGAGTCTGACTATCAGGCTATTCAGCCAGATTGGCAGGCAATCAACGATTTCGGTGCAAAGGTACAAGCAAATGTCATTAACAAGTACTGATGATTACATGCCAGAGAAACTGGTAAAAGCGATAGCGAACCCATTGTTCCCTGCGCTAGACAGCATGCTGCGTTCAGGTAAGCATATTTCAACAGAAGACCTAGATAACCACGCGTTACTTTCTGATTTTGAAGTTGAGCTTCAGCATTTCTACCAACGTTACAACACCGAGCTGGTGAAAGCGCCAGAAGGCTTCTTTTACCTGCGTCCGCGTTCTACGTCGCTAATCGGCCGTAGTGTGTTGTCTGAGCTAGACATGCTTGTTGGTAAGGTTCTGTGTTTCTTATACCTAAGCCCAGAGCGTTTAGCACACGAAGGCATCTTTACTAACCAAGAACTGTTCGAAGAGCTAATGGCTCTAGCAGATGAGAAAAAACTCATGAAGCTAGCAACCAACCGCGCATCTGGTTCTGACTTAGACAAAGAAAAGCTGTTTGAAAAAGTGCGTACTTCTCTGCGTCGTTTACGCCGTATCGGCATGCTGATTGCGATTGGTGAGACGGGCAAGTTCCGTATCAGCGAAGCAGTATTCCGCTTTGGTGCTGACGTACGTGTTGGCGATGATATGAAAGAAGCTCAACTGCGTCTGATCCGTGACGGTGAAGCTGTGGTGCATACTCAAGAGCCTAATCAAGGTAGCTTGTTGAATGAAGAGCAAGCGGAAGCCTTATCAGAAGTAGATGCAGACGTAGACGAAAACGGTCAACAAGACATTTTTAACGATCAAGCTGACTTTGACCTTGGGTCAAACGACGGCGAACAAACAAAAGTAGAAGGTGAAGCATGATTGAAAGAGGTAAGTATCAATCATTAACCATGGTCAACTGGAACGGCTTCTTCGCGCGTACTTTTGATATTGATGGATTGGTTACAACGCTTTCTGGCGGTAACGGTGCAGGTAAGTCGACCACGATGGCGGCATTCATTACAGCACTTATCCCAGACCAAAGCCTTCTGCATTTCCGTAACACTACGGAAGCGGGTAGCTCACAGTCATCTCGTGATAAAGGCCTTTACGGTAAGCTTCAGCCAGGCGCATGTTATGCCGCACTGGATGTAGTGAACTCTCGTAACCAGCGCCTACTGTTTGCAGTAAAACTGCAGCAAGTGGCGGGCCGTGATAAGAAAGTCGACATCAAGCCGTTTGTTATCCAAGGCCTTCCTAGCCATGTGAAACCAACGGATGTACTGATTCAAAACGTTTCAGACAGCCACGCTCGTGTATGTCAGTTGAACGATGTGAAAGCAGCGGTAGCGCAATACGAAGGCGCACATTTCAAAGCCTTCTCTTCGATTGTTGATTACCACTCACAGATGTTTGAGTACGGTGTCGTACCGAAGAAACTGCGTAATAGCAGCGACCGTTCTAAGTTCTACCGCCTGATTGAGGCATCACTTTACGGTGGTATCTCAAGTGCGATTACACGTTCTCTGCGTGATTACCTTCTGCCGCAAAATGGTGGTGTGAAGAAAGCATTCCAAGATATGGAATCGGCACTGCGTGAGAACCGCATGACGCTAGAAGCGATCAAGACAACTCAGTCGGATCGTGACTTGTTCAAACACTTGATCACTGAATCGACGAATTACGTGGCAGCAGACTACATGCGCCATGCCAACGATCGTCGTAACAAGTTAGATCAAACCATGAAGTTCCGTGGGGAACTGTTTGGTTCTCGCGAAACTTTGCTTGATCAAAACAACCTGTTGAATCGTGTTCAAGAAGAGCTCGAGCTGCTGGTGGATCAAGAATCAGCGCTAGAGCAAGATTACCAAGCAGCTTCGGATCATCTTCAATTGGTACAAACTGCACTTCGTCAGCAAGAGAAAATTGCTCGCTACAGCGAAGATCTAGAAGAGCTTAATGAGCGTCTAGAAGAGCAGATGATGGTGGTTGAGGAAGCTCAAGAGCGAGTACTTCTTGCAGAAGAGCAGGCAACCATTACTGAAGAAGAAGTGGATAGCCTGAAAACTCAGCTTGCTGACTACCAACAAGCGTTGGATGTTCAGCAGACTCGTGCACTTCAATACCAGCAAGCGGTTCAAGCATTAGAGAAAACCAAGCAGTTATTGGGTGATGAATCGATTACTGCAGAAAGTGCGTTAACTCTAGTTTCTGAGCTAAAAGCACAAGAAGAATCAAGCACGCAGACGTTACTGTCTACTAAGCACAAGCTAGACATGTCTTCTGCAGCTTCTGCACAGTTCGACAAAGCTCTGTCTTTGGTTAAGAGCATCGTTGGTGACGTTGAACGTAAAGAAGCGTCTCACAGCGCTAAGCAAGCTCTAGAAAAAGGCCGCAACGCTAAACATGTTGTTGAGAACGAACAGCAATGGCGTGCCCAGCATCGCGACATGGCTCGTGATGTGGCGCAGCAGCGCCAAGCAAAAGAGCTTGCGAATGAATACCAAAAGCAACACAACATTTCACTGACTGACGAAGCGGTTTTCGACGAAGAACGCGAACGTCATGCAATGCAGATCGAAACGCTTGAGTATGCTCAAGAAGAGCTGCGTGAAGCGAAAAGTGAACAACGTCGTGTGCAACAAAACCACGACCAAGAGATTCAAAAGCTAGAGTCTATTGCTCCTGCTTGGATCACAGCAAACGATGCCCTTGAAGCACTAAGAGATCAAACAGAAGCTGAGCTAGAAGATAGCCAAGCGGTGATGACGCAAATGCAGCAAGTTCTTGAAGATGAAAAATCTCAAGCGGTTGCTAAGGATCAATTGGCAACGCGCAGAGCTGAACTTGAGCAAGAAATTGAGCGTCTAGCATCTCCTGGTGGTTCAAATGATCCTCGCCTGAAAGGCCTAGCGGACACCCTTGGGGGCGTATTGCTTTCTGAGATCTACGATGACATCACGATTGGTGATGCACCTTACTTCAGTGCGATGTACGGCCCGGCTCGTCATGCGATTGTGGTTTCGGATCTTGATGGCATCAAAGAGAAGCTGATCGATCTTGATGATTGTCCAGAAGACCTTTACATCCTAGAAGGTGATGTAGACGCGTTTGATGACAGCTCATTCAACGCCGATGAATTAGAAGGCGCGGTGTGTGTTCAACTGAATGATCGCCAAATGCGTTACTCTCGTTTCCCTGAGATCCCACTGTTTGGTCGCGCAGCTCGTGAACAACGTCTTGAGAAATTGCGCGAAGAGCGTGACGTTGTGGTTGAGAACCACGCGAAAGCTGCGTTTGACTCTCAAAAGCTGAATCGTCTATACCAAGCCTTCAACAGTTTTGTTGCTAAGCACCTGCACGTTGCGTTCAACGCTGATCCTGAGCAGGCGCTAGCGTCTATTCGCGATAAGCGTAACCAAATTGTTCGTTCTCTGGCAGAGCTTAACTCTAAAGAGCAACAACAACGCAGTCAGCTTCTACAAAGCAAACAGGCACTTGGTGCATTAGATAAACTCGCGCCTATGGTTCGTATTCTTGAAGACGAAACGTTAGCTGAGCGCCTCGCTGAATTAGAAGCACAACTAGAGCGCCTGAGCGAAGCGAAGTCTTACTTGAACACTCATGGCAAAGCGCTTACTTCATTAGAGCAAATCGTTTCTGCACTAGACGCTGACCCTGAGCAATTTGAAGCTTTGGAAGCCGAATATCGTCAAGCTGATAACGCGCTACAAACGCTAAAAGGCAAAGTGTTCGCACTGTCTGACCTGATTGAGCGTCGTCACTACTTTGCTTACGCAGACTCTGTTGACCTGCTTAACAAGAGCAGCGAACTAAGTGAGCAGTTGAAAGCGAAACTGGTTCAAGCGGAACAAGCAAGAGCGAAAGGTCGTGATGGCCTGAAACAAGCTCGTGAACAGATGAACCAGTACAACCAAGTATTGGCTGCACTGAAGAGCTCGCACCAAGCGAAGCAAGAAACGGTTCAAGAGTTCAAACAAGAGCTTCAAGAGTTCGGTGTTAACGCTGATGAAGGCGCTGAAGAACGCGCGGTTCGTCGTCGTGACGAGCTTCAAGAGCGTCTGCATACGTCTCGTAGCCGCAAGAGCGAATACGAACGCACGATTACCTCAACTGAACTTGAGATGAAAGCACTGGCTAAGCGTCTTAAGAAAGTACAGAAAGAGTACACAGAGCTTCGTACCTTCGTGGTTGCAGCAAAAGCAGGTTGGTGTTCAGTACTGCGTTTAGCTCGTGAGAATGACGTTGAACGTCGTTTACACAAGCGTGAACTGGCTTACCTAACGGCTGGCGAACTTCGTTCAATGTCGGATAAATCACTGGGTGCGCTACGTCTGGCTGTCGCTGATAATGAAGACCTACGTGATTCGCTGCGCCTATCGGAAGACAACGCACATCCAGAGCGTAAGGTTCTGTTCTACATCGCGGTTTACCAACACCTTCGTGAGCGTATTCGCCAAGACATCATTCATACGGATGATCCGGTTGAAGCAATCGAAGAGATGGAAGTTGAGCTAGCTCGACTAACTGAAGAACTGACGCAGCGTGAAAACCGCCTAGCGATCAGCTCTGAGTCGGTAGCAAGCATCATTAAGAAGACGATTCAGCGCGAGCAGAACCGTATTCGTATGCTAAACCAAGGCTTGTCGAACATCTACTTTGGTCAAGTTAAGGGCGTACGTCTGAACGTTAAGATCCGTGAAAGCCACGAAATCTTGCTATCGGGCCTAGCGACTCAACAAGAGCAGCATAAAGACTTGTTCGAAACGACTCGTTTCACCTTCTCAGAAGCGATGGCGAAGTTGTTCCAACGTGTGAACCCACACATCGACATGGGACAACGTTCTCCGCAAGTTCTGGGTGAAGAGCTACTGGATTACCGTAACTACTTAGAGCTAAGTGTTGAAGTTAACCGTGGTTCAGACGGCTGGCTACAAGCAGAATCGGGCGCACTGTCTACTGGTGAGGCGATTGGTACTGGTCAATCTATCCTACTGATGGTGGTTCAGAGCTGGGAAGAAGAATCTCGTCGACTTCGTAGCAAAGACATTGTTCCATGTCGCTTGTTGTTCCTTGATGAAGCAGCACGTCTGGATGCGAAGTCTATCTCTACACTCTTTGAACTGTGTGACCGTCTAGGTATGCAGCTTCTGATTGCAGCGCCAGAGAATATCAGCCCAGAGAAGGGTACAACCTACAAACTGGTACGTAAGGTCTTTAAAGATCACGAACACGTACACGTTGTTGGCCTACGTGGTTTTGCACAAAACAAACCTGCATCGCCAGTGCAAGAGCTGATTGAGGAAGCTGAGCAATAAGCAATAAGCTGACCTATTACTACTAACTCAAAGCCCCTAATCATTAGGGGCTTTTTTATGCCTCGAATCTAACTTTTTCTGAACGACTGATAAGACCACTCATGCCTTATGGTTAATCTCAATAGAACTTGTTTGAAGTCACACGCACAAAACCACAATTAATGTATGGTGATGAGTGGCGGCACTCATGCAATACCGTGCCGATAATTATTTTTTGAGCGTGGCTATAACGCAAACTGGAAGGTAGGATTCAATATGATTCAAATCGTCATTGATGGGAAATTTCGAATCGTCGAACAAGGGCAGACCGTGCTTGAAGCGGCAAAAACATGTGGTTTAGAGATCCCATCTCTATGCGGTTTGAATAAAACAGCGGACAAGGTACCGTGTGATTTGTGTGTGGTTGAAGTTGATGGTGTGGGAGTAACCCGTTCTTGTGAGCTTGAAGTGTCTAATGGGCTGAATATTACCACTCAGTCAAAACAGCTAACGAATCATCGACAACAAGCGTTGAACCGCATCATGACTGACCATTATGCTGACTGTGAGGCACCATGCCAAACCGCTTGCCCGGCGGGAGTCGATATCCAGTCTTACCTACATCACATTGCGCAAAATGATCATACCAAAGCCATCGAAGTGATTAAGAAAACACTGCCAATGCCGCTATCGATTGGTCGTGTGTGTCCTGCTTTCTGTGAAACCGAGTGTCGTCGAAACTTAGTCGATGATTCTATTGCGATTCGCCAACTCAAGCGACACGCAGCCGATGCCGATTTGGCTGCTCAAGAAAGCTACACGCCAGCGAAGAAACCCAGCAAAGGCAAGAGCATTGCGATTGTCGGTAGTGGCCCTGGAGGCCTTACGGCAGGCTACTACCTATCTAATGAAGGTTATGATGTCAGTGTTTATGAGTCGATGCCTAAAGCTGGTGGCTGGTTGCGTTATGGCATCCCTGAATATCGCTTACCTAAGTCGATTCTAGATAAAGAAATCGAACTGATGTGTCGTAACGGAATGGCAGTTGAGTGCGATAAGAAGCTTGGTGTCGATTTCACCTTGTCAGATCTTAGTCGTGATTTCGATGCGGTTTGTTTAGCGGTTGGTGCGTCACAAGCCGTTGAGATGAATTATCCCGGTAGTGATCTTGATGGCTGCTATTTAGGTGTTGATTATCTGAAAGATTATGTGACTGACAAACACTTCACTACGGGCAAAAAAGTTGCTGTGATTGGCGGAGGTAATACGGCGATTGACTGTGCTCGAACCGCTGTGCGTGACGGTGCGGACACCACGTTGATTTATCGTCGTACACGAGATGAAATGCCAGCTGAAGATTACGAAATCGAAGAAGCTGAACACGAAGGTGTGAAGTTCCACTTTTTGACCAATCCGGCTGAGAATATTGCTGATGACAATGGCCATGTCTCTGAGATTCGATTAGAACGTATGGCACTTGGTCCTGCAGATGCTTCTGGTCGTCGCAGCCCAAAACCAACGGGTGAGTTCTTTGTTGAAGCGTTCGACACGGTTATCGCTGCGGTGTCACAAAAGCCAGACTTAAGCTTCATGGATAACGAAGAGATTGATATCCCACTAACACGTTGGAACACCGCGGACGCTGATCCGCAAACCATGTACACGGGAACCGGAAATATTTTTAGTATCGGTGACTTCCGACGTGGTCCAGCGACTGCAGTCGAAGCGGTAGGAGACGGGCGTATTGCTGCGCAAGCGATCGACAGATTCTTCAACGGTGATATGGAAAATATTCCGGCTAAACCATTTAACTCGAGAAAGCATAAGCAGCTCAAAGCGGTCGATCCTGAGCAATATAAGTCGATACAGCGCATGGCCCGTCAGATTATGCCAGAGCTAACACCAGAGCAGCGAGAGCAAAGCTTTGAAGAAGTCGAAACTGGCTTTGATAATGCTGATGCTATAGCAGAAGCGGCAAGGTGTTTAGAGTGTGGTTGCCAAGCCAACACTAACTGCGACTTACGAGATTACTCAACGGAGTACAAGGCGACGCAAACACACCCAGAATACAAAATTGATGTCGCTTCTAATGAGAGCTGGCAAGCTATTCGCGCAGAGGAATCCAAAGTTGGTTCGACAAGGCAGAAGTTTGCTGTCGACAATAGCTCTGAATTCATCATCTTTGATGCCAACCGTTGCATCAGTTGTGGTCAGTGTATCCAAGCGTGTCGCGAACAGAATGTTCATGGCGTCCTAAGTTTTATGAATCAGGCTGATGGCAAGCCAGCTTCAAGACCTGAATGTCGCCCTAACTTTGGGGCGGATAAAACCTTAATGGGTGACTCGAATTGTGTTCAATGTGGCTCTTGTATTCAGGCGTGCCCAACTGGTGCGATGGTGGATGCAAGAGATAGAAAACAAGGCGACACCGACATTCTCAAAAAGGTCGACACTATCTGCACCTATTGTGGTGTGGGTTGTAAGCTGACCATGCATGTTGACGAAGCGAAGAACAAAATCCGTTATATCGAGGGCGGTGATTCTCCGGTTAACGAGGGTATGTTGTGTGTTAAAGGGCGCTTCGGTTTCGACTTCGTCAGCAGTGATGCCCGCCTTACAACACCTTTAATTCGTAAAGATGGCTGGTTACAACCTGCTAGCTGGGAAGAAGCCATTACACTGATTGCTGATAAGTTCACGGCTATCAAGCAAGGTTTTGGCAGTAATGCTTTAGCAGGTTTCTCCTCGGCTAAAACCACCAACGAAGATAACTATGCGTTCCAAAAATTTATTCGTCGTGAACTTGGCACCAATAACGTCGATCACTGTGCTCGCCTTTGTCACGCCTCTACGGTTACTGGTTTAGAGGCATCGTTGGGTAGTGGTGCGATGACCAATGATATTCCAAGTATCAAGCACTCAGATGTGATCTTTATTATTGGTTCAGATACCACGTCGGCACACCCAATTATTGGCTCGCACATTAAGCAGGCGGTGAGGCATGGTGGAGCACGATTGATCGTTGCCGATCCAAAACGAATCGATATTGCAGACCATGCTGAACTTTACTTAGCACACCGACCGGGTACCGATGTGATGCTCATTAATGGTGTGATGCAGCAGATCATCAAACACGGTTGGTATGACCAAGAGTATATCGAAGACCGTGTTGATGGTTTTGATACCTTGCTTCAAGAGGTCATGTCACCAAGCTATTCGCTAGACAAAGTGGAACTGGTCACCGGTGTGAAAGCCGAAGATATCTTCGCGATGGCACGATTGATCGGCACTGCAGCACGCACAGCAGTGTACTACTCGATGGGTATCACGCAGCACACAACGGGTCACGATAATGTTCGTTCAATCGCTAACCTACAACTATTGTGTGGCAACATTGGTATCGAAGGCGGTGGTATTAACCCTTTACGTGGTCAATCTAATGTTCAGGGTGCGTGCGACATGGGTGCATTGCCAAACAACCTTCCGGGTTATCAGAAAGTGTATAACCCAATGGTTCGTCAAAAATTTGCGATGGAGTGGGGCGTTTCTGACTTACCGGCTGAAACTGGTTTAACGCTGACTGAAATTATTGATGGTGCGTGTCATAGAGATGTACGTGGCCTGTACGTGATGGGTGAAAACCCAGTTTTGAGCGACCCGAATCAAGCGCATGTTATTGAAGGTCTTGAAGCGTTAGATTTTCTTGTGGTTCAAGATATCTTCTTAACCGAAACGGCACAGTATGCTGATGTGGTTCTTCCGTCTTGCTCATTTGCTGAAAAATCTGGCCACTTTACTAACACCGAGCGTCGTGTTCAGCGTATTAATCCTGCGGTGTTGCCTCCCGGTGAAGCGAAAGAAGATTGGGTGATTATCCAATTGCTTGCAAACGCAATGGGCGGTGGCTGGGACTATAAAACTGTTGCCGATATTACCAATGAGATCGCTCGCGTCACGCCACAATATGGTGGTTTACGTTGGGAAAACATCACGGTCAATGGCGTGCAATGGCCAAGCAATAAAAACAACCCTGATGGTACGCGTATTATGCACCAGACTCAGTTCACTCGTGGGCGTGGTCAAATGGAGGCAATTCCGTTTAGATACGCAGCTGAGTTACCTGATGAGGAATACCCGTTAGTATTAACGACAGGCCGTATTCTAGAACAGTTCCACACCGGAACCATGACACGTAAAACAAAGGGGCTTGATAACTTAGCGGGGCCGCGTGCTATGGTGAGTGTTCATGATGCTGAGGCGCTAGGTATTTCGAATGGTCAGATGCTAAAAGTATCAACACGCCGTGGTGAAATCGAAATCGCGGCATTTGTGACTAAGCGAATGCAAAAGGGTGTGGTGTTTATTCCATTCCATTTCGTTGAATCACCGGTTAACCGTTTGACCACCACAGCGACTGACCCTCACGCGAAGATCCCAGAGTTTAAGGTAGCGGCGGTGCGTATTGATCCCATTTGTGAGCCTGAGGTTGAAGTAGCAGAGGCGTAATCAAATTAACTAGATTAAGGCGACAGACATTAAAAAGCCGCGTAACTCTCAGAGTTATGCGGCTTTTTATTGAGCGTTAATTAGGGATCAAGTGACCTATTCCGCAAATAGCTTAGTTCGGAACGATCTCGTTACCATGAACGCCGAATTGCTTAGCAGCGTATGCGACGCGCTCTGCGGGTTTCGGGTATTCAGCCGGCGTACCAAGGTTCTCAATATGGTGTAATCGAGGTAGCAGACCAGCACCGTTCGCGATTTGGATAGCCAAACCTGGACGTGCGTTAAGCTCAAGTACCATCGGGCCTTCTTCTTGGTCTAAAACCATGTCAGTACCCATGTAACCAAGACCTGTCATTTCCCAAGCGCTTGATGCCAGTGTTAGCAGTTTTTCCCAATGCGGCACTTGAAGTAGCGCCAACTCTTTCCCCGTATCTGGGTGGTGAGTCACTGGGTGATCAAACTGAACCGCACGAACGGCTTTACCAGTCGCAATACAAATACCTACGCCCACGGCCCCTTGGTGTAAGTTAGCCTTACCGTCAGAAGCAGAAGTAGATAGACGCATCATCGCCATCACAGGGTAGCCCTTGAATACAATGATACGTACATCTGGCACACCTTCGTAACTGAAGCCATCGAAACACTCATCAAACTTGATGAGGTTTTCAACTACCGCAACATCGTTCTTACCACCAAGTGAGAAAAGACCTGCAAGAGCGTTACTGATATGACGCTCTACGTCTTCTTCATTGATAGTTGAACCTGATGGCTTGGTATAAACGCCGTCCTTGTGAGAAGTCACAACAAGGATGCCTTTACCACCACTGCCTTGAGCTGGCTTGATTACGAAACCCGGCCACTCTTTCACCATCTTGTGGATTGTTTTTACTTCAGCTTGGTGACCAATAACGCCAATCAGCTTTGGCACAGTAGCGCCAGCCTGCTCAGCGATGATCTTAGTCTTAAGCTTGTCATCAACGAGTGGATACTTGGAACGATCATTGTAGCGACCAATGTAACTATGGTTGCGCTTGTTCATTCCCATTATGCCTTTGTCTTTCAACCTAAACGGTGAAGTAAACTGATCAAACATAACTTAGTCCTCCGCTAGCGGTTTAAAGCGACGAAGCTCAGTTAGACGGTAGCCTGTGTAGTTACCTAGTAGCAAGATGGTCGCTAGAATAACAAGCTGTAAACCAATAAAGTTAAACGTTAAGTGCTGAATGAACGGGTTAGTCATGCCTAAGTAAACAAGAATCGCAGTGAATAGAGAACCACCACCTTGTAGCATTACTTCTTTCGCGCCTTCTTCTTCCCATAGGATAGACATACGTTCGATAGTCCAAGATAGGATGATCATTGGGAAGAACGTAATCGAAAGACCTTCAGTTAGACCGACTTTAAACGCGACCACAGTGAACACAGAAATAATCATGATTACCGTGATGATTACGGCGGAGATCCTGGCTACTAGCAGCAAGTTGAGCTTGGACAAGTAACTTCGAATAATTAGACCCGTACCTACGATAAGTAGGAAGCCGACAATACCCGTTACCAGTTGTGTTTGTACAAAGGCCACTGCAATCAGTACTGGCATGAAGGTACCAGACGTTTTCAAACCGATGATGACACGTAGGAACACAACAATCAGAGCACCGATAGGAATCAGCATGATGGTTTTAAACATCGCTTGCTCTTCTAGCGGTAGGCTGTGAATTGAAAGGTTTAGCAGTTGGTCCGCCGAGACTTTACTGTTGGTTGCTTCAGTTGGTGAAACTTCTTGAGCAATCATAGAGAAGTGAACTTTACTGTTCTGACCGCCAACAACATCCAGTAGAGAAACGTTTGATTCGTCCCAGATGAGTAGGTTTGGTTGAACTTGTTGTTCGCTTGATTCAGGAGAGAACAGAATCCACTCGTCCTTATCCCAGATCTGAATCATGTTTTGAATAGACTGACGACGACGACCGTCTTCTAGCTCGATAACTCCAACCACTTTGTTGTGTATTTTCGCCGCTGAAAGTAGCTTGTGTGTTGCTTCCACTTTGGTCATGTTATTCAGAATCAGCGCTGAGTTTTGGCTGTCTGGATCGTTAAGTGTTTTGATGAGCTCGCGGGTAAACGTGAGGTTGTCTGCAGAACGCTTTGTCGCTCTATCAATCAATGCAAGAGAAGCCGCCTCTTCAGGGCCGTCGAAGCTTGGCTGTGCAACTTCACCTTCTGGTGGGATAGCATCAACTTTTGCTTGGTTGTCGACTAGGAATTGTGTTTTGTAGTAGATGGTTTGAGGGCCATCCGCATAACGAATAGACCACTCTGCGCGGCGACCTGATTCGGTATTCAAGTAAGAGATACCGTAACCTGGAGATGAAGCCGATTCACCGATAAGTGTGTAGTTAGACTGAGTATGAGGAGCCGCTAAGGAAACTTTTGCTTCTTTGCCTACTGCGTTGAACTCAATACGAGCTTCAACGTCCCAAACCTGTCTGGTTTCCCCTGGAGTCCAAGGCACACCGTAGGTCGTATGTCTGAACATACTCAGTGTTATTCCTGCCACGATAAGCAGGAATATAGAGATATAAAATGGAATTCTTGACGTCATAGCTTACCCTACTATTGTTATTTAACTTCCGTTTGTACGTACTTTTTACTTACATCTACTAGCGCTATGTCTTTGATAAATTCGCGCCCTAGTAATACAGGGTGACTCATTTGAGAGCGATCCGCCAATGTAAATTGCGCTTTTTCATGGATTTTTCCAACTTTAACCCATAATTCAATCACAGCTCGACGTTCTGTCTGATCATTCGTTGATTGACGGATTTTTACATAACGTACAACAGGCGCTTCAATCCATTTTTTGTCTTCTGCAGCTTGTCCTTGATCGTCTAGGTGGAACTTAACCCAGTTCTTACCATTTCGCTCGAATTCTTTGATATCGACTGCATTTAAAGAAGAGGTGGTTGCGCCAGTATCAACTCGAGCATCAAAGCTTTGTTTGATTGAGTCGATAGACACTTTTTCGATTCCACCAAGGATAGTCGGTTGTGAGGTAGGAGCGATAGGAGTCGCTGCAACTGCCACGGGTTCTTCTTCCTCTAGCTCTTCAATGACTTTGTGTTCCATGCTCGTTAAATGGACATCTAATTGACTAGAAAGGGTGGTGATTTCGTCTTCTAAGCTTTCAATATAATCACTTTGATTGCTTAGTTGCAGTTCAAGATTTTGAACTTTATTTGCGATGTTTGTCTCTGAGCGGGCAATAGCATCGAGAGTTTCTTGGTGGTAGGCGGCACCGTTAGTAAGGGTACAACCAGAGAGCAAACCAACCGCCACGATAGGCGATAATCGCTTAAACATAAAAAAACCTTTGGAAATTAGAGAATAGTTCAGACTATTTAGAAGTTTAGCCCACAAAAAAGGATGCGTGAAGCATCCTATTGTAAGAGTCTGGTCATATTGAATCGCAATGTGAGCGCTACGCCAATTATTGCTATTTGAAATAGCTCACTTATTAAACATAAGTCAATTTTCGTTCAATTAGTGAGCTCAGTAAGCAAAGTTCTCACAGCAAGGTAAGCGGTGGCTTTTTGACCATGGCAAGCAAGGCTTTTACAGCCCTGATATACTTCTGGTTTATTACTCAATGACGCTGCCGTTTTCTGGGTCGAGAATCTATGGCTTTGTTGCTACCAAAATCGCACGTCTTGGCGCTGGATGACCTTCTACTGTTTTGCTTGGATCGTTTGGATCTAGATAATCAGGAAGAGAGTTGTGTGTCATCCATTCTGTTGTGCGTTGTTCACCAATCGTTGTGACATTTTCGTCAACGATTCGTACGTCTTCAAAACCAACTTGTTCTAACCAGCGTTTCAGTGCGCGAGCAGAAGGGAAGAAATAGACGTTTCTCATTTGTGCGTAACGGTCTACAGGAACTAGAACAGCATTTTCATCGCCTTCAATGACTAAGGTTTCAAGCACCAATTCACCACCAGACACCAATTGATCTTTCAGTTGAATTAAGTGGTCAAGCGGTGAACGACGGTGGTAAAGCACTCCCATGCTGAATACCGTGTCGTAGGCTTCTAGTTTTGGCAACTGCTCAATACCTAGAGGTAATAGGTGTGCACGTTGGTCATCGCCCATTAACTTACGGATCGCTTCAAACTGAACCAAGAAAAGGTGAGAAGGGTCGATACCCACGGTTAGACGAGCACCTTCACCCAGCATGCGCCACATGTGGTAGCCATTGCCACAACCCACATCAAGCACCGAGCGGTTTTTCAATGGAGAAATATGTGGAAGTACACGATCCCATTTCCAGTCACTGCGCCACTCGGTATCGATATGAATATCGTGAACTGTGTAAGGGCCTTTTCTCCATGGGTGGAAAGTTTTTAACAGGCTTTCTAGTTTTTTTAGCTCACCAGTATGAAACGGTGTTGAGCTGCCAATAGTCACTGAGTTTTTCAGGTCAACTTGGTCTGGCACACCTTGTGGAATCTTGTTTAGTGCGCGTAACCAACGGTCGAAGTCGCCGTGCTCTGCATTTTGCCAATCTGTCAGTTGTTGTGGCAGAATATTTAACCACGGCTGAAGGCGAGTATCTTGGGCAATAAGTTGATAAAAATTGGCAAAATTAAACATAGTTTTTCACTGAGTTAATAGGGGCAATAAACCCTAAAATAAAAATTAAATTTGTCATTCCCTACAGTGAGGGACGAACATGATAGGGAATCTCGGTTTATCGTGTTTGATAAGAGAACCCCAACTCATTCGTGCCTCGCTTTTGAGGAGACGTTCTAGTACGAACTGACCGAGTTTGTGCTCTATTTGATTGCGAACATCGAACCAAAGTTGAAACACTGGAACCAAACTTCGCTGCTTGAGAAGCCAATCTTATTAAATCGCTCCTTGTGGACAGGGATCGAGTCTGGGCGCATCACGTTTTCAATCGCGCTACGCTTTTGGCTCACTTCTAGCTCACTGTATCCGTTAGCACGTTTAAAATCATGGTGCAGGTCGATAAGCAGCTCATTTGAGCTTTCGTCTTCGAATACGTATTTTTCTGACAGGATTAAGATGCCACCTGGGCGCAAGCCTGCGTGAATTTTCTCAAGCAAAGCGTATCGGTCGTCTGGAGACAAGAATTGCAGCGTAAAGTTAAGCACCACAACAGAAGCGTCTTTGATTTCCACTTCACGAATATCAGCTTCGATGACTTCTACCGGCGTGTCACTGCGGTAAGCATTAACGTGCAGTTTACAGCGCTCAACCATCGCTTCTGAATTATCGATAGCGAAAATTGTGCAGCCTTCTTGTTGGATGTGACGACGCATAGAAAGTGTCGCAGCACCAAGTGAACAACCAAGGTCATAAATATTTGAATGCGGCTTTACGAAGCGCTCCGCTAGCATGCCGATTGCAGAGATGATGTTGCTATAGCCAGGCACCGAACGTTGAATCATATCCGGAAATACTTCAGCAACCCTTGCATCGAAGGTGAAGTCTCCAATTTTATCAATAGGAGCGGAAAAGATATTGTCTGTGTTGCTCATGGCATTCTCTCTCGACAGTCAGCGTAATTGGCACAAAATTCGTACCAAATAAAAGGGGACGTATTTTACGTAAAAAAAGCGCCACTGTCACGAAAACTGAGATTTAGCTAAAGGTTCAAAATTACTTATAGGTGAAGGGTTAAAACATCGAGATTTGATGATTGCCTTTTTGTGCCGGAAACTGAGCTAGGTCGGGTAATAATAATGACGTATTTTCAGTCACTTGTTTTTGCAGCTGTTTATAAATAGCCATCGCAAGTTCAGGTGCATGATTATTGTCTGGGGTGTGGATCATTAAATAAGGTTGTTTTCCTTCATTTAGCCAAGTCGGTAATTTCGCGAACCAAGGCTTAAAAAATTCGATGTTCGGAGCTTGGTCTGGGTGACCAATAAAACGAATCATCGGGTTGTTGGCGGTCGCAATCGCATGAACGGGAACACGCGGTTTCTTTTGGTGAGCATCGATCACCGCTTCCGTGGTTGGCGGCGCGGAAAAAACAGGGCGGCTATCCATAATAATACGATTGATGCCTTCTTCAACCAGCCATTGATTGAAACTTTTTTCAGCATCACCTTTGTCAAAGAAACCCAAATGGCGTACTTCAACACCAAGCTGCATGTCTTTTGGGAATAAGGTGCAAAACTTTTGCAAAGCAGGGAGCATGCTCGGTTCGAAGCTGTGTGGTAGCTGAATCGTCCATTGACCTATACGATCATGCAGTGGTGACATGGTCATTAAGAACTCTTTGAGTTCGGCTTGGCAGTGTCTCAGTTGTTGCTGGTGGGTGATGAACTTGGGTAGCTTAAACGTGAACCTGAAATCATCGTGACTCGCCGCTTTCCAGTTATGAACGGTAGACATACTTGGCGTGGCGTAAAAGGTTGTGTTGCCTTCAACAGTATGGAAAACTTGGGTGTATTTTTCTAGGCGTTCCGCAGGCTTTGTTCCCCTGCCATAGAACTGACTTTGCCACTCAGAGTGAGACCACATGGTTAATCCAAGTCTTAGAGGTAAAGTTTCTGTTGTTATTACACGATCATCCATCTATTACACCGTTATTCATCACGCCATTAGTTATCAAAAAAAGTTTTTGGATTGAAACGAAAATCTACTTTACGAGAGTTTTGCTGATTAAGGTACTTTCGAGATATAATTATCGCAATTTTTTCGGTTTTGATGAATCTTTGCGCACTTGATGGGCTAAAAAGCAGCAAAGCCAGATAAAACACAATAAATTCGAATGTGGAAGGTCGATTTTAAGCGAGTTTCCGCGTATAAATGTTCCTTTGCTCTGTTGTGTGGAATGACCACTGACAGCTTGGAAATTAGTAAATAATTAAGAGATTGGGAAATTCATTATGCGTACCCATTACTGTGGTAACCTGAACAAGTCCCTGGCGGGACAAACTGTAGAATTGTGCGGCTGGGTAAACCGTCGCCGTGATTTAGGCGGTCTTATCTTTATTGATATGCGTGATCGTGAAGGCATCGTTCAGGTTGTTGTCGATCCAGATATGAAAGATATCTTCCCGATCGCTAACCAACTGCGTAATGAATTCTGTATCAAGTTTACTGGTGAAGTACGCGTTCGTCCGGACAGCCAAGTAAATAAAGACATGGCTACTGGTGAAGTAGAGCTTTACGCGACTGGTCTAGAGATCATCAACCGTTCAGAAGCGCTTCCACTAGACTTCAACCAAACGAACTCTGAAGAGCAGCGTCTTAAGTACCGTTACATCGATCTTCGTCGCCCAGAAATGAGCGATCGTATTAAGCTTCGTGCACGTGCTTCTAGCTTCGTTCGTCGTTTCCTTGATGAGAACCTGTTCCTAGACATTGAGACTCCAGTGCTAACTAAAGCGACGCCAGAAGGTGCTCGTGACTACCTAGTACCAAGCCGTGTTCACAAAGGTAGCTTCTACGCACTTCCTCAATCTCCTCAGCTGTTCAAGCAACTGCTGATGATGTCTGGTTTTGACCGTTACTACCAAATCGTTAAATGTTTCCGTGATGAAGATTTACGTGCTGACCGTCAGCCTGAATTTACTCAGATCGATATCGAAACATCGTTCATGTCTTCTCAAGAAGTACGTAACATCACTGAAAAGCTAGTTCACGATATGTGGAAAGAGCTTCTAGATGTTGAACTAGGTCAATTCCCAGTAATGCCTTTCTCTGAAGCGATTCGTCGTTTCGGTTCTGATAAGCCAGATCTACGTAACCCGCTAGAGCTAGTGGACGTTGCTGACCTAGTTAAAGACGTTGAGTTCAAAGTATTCTCAGGCCCTGCTAACGACGAAAAAGGTCGCGTAGCGGTTATCCGTGTACCAGGTGGTGCTAAGCTAACTCGTAAGCAAATCGACGGTTACGCTGAACACGTAAACATCTACGGCGCGAAAGGCCTAGCTTGGATGAAGGTTAACGACCGTGCTGCAGGCATGGAAGGTATTCAATCTCCAGTTGCTAAATTCCTAAGCGAAGACGTAATCAACGGTATTCTAGATCGCACCCAAGCTGAATCTGGCGATATCATTCTGTTCGGCGCAGACAAAGCGGGTATCGTTGCTGAAGCAATGGGCGCACTTCGTCTTAAACTAGGTACAGATCTAGAGCTAACAGACACTTCTGCATGGGCTCCACTGTGGGTTGTTGACTTCCCAATGTTCGAAGAAGACGGCGAAGGTAACCTACACGCAATGCACCACCCATTCACATCGCCACTAGGTGTGAACGCGGAAGAGCTAAAAGCGAACCCAGCAGCAGCAAACTCTGATGCATACGACATGGTAATCAACGGCTACGAAGTAGGCGGCGGTTCTGTACGTATTCACAACGCAGAAATGCAAACGGCTGTATTCGGTATCCTAGGTATCGAAGCACAAGAGCAACAAGAGAAGTTCGGCTTCCTACTAGATGCTCTTCAATACGGTACTCCACCACACGCTGGTCTAGCATTCGGTCTTGACCGTCTAGCAATGCTACTTTGTGGTACAGAGAACATCCGTGACGTTATCGCATTCCCGAAAACAACAGCTGCAGCATGTCTACTAACAGACGCGCCAAGCCTAGCGAACCCAGCATCACTGGAAGAGCTAGCAATCGCAGTTAAACTCGCGAAGAAAGAAGACTAATCAAACGATTAGCCTAACTTTCTAAAGAGCTTAGTTTTTTAGAACTTAGTTTTGCAGTAGAACAATAAAATGCCCGTTAATTTGACGGGCATTTTTTTTTGCGTTCGATATACTAAGCTCATAAAGCATGTATAAATAATCAGTATTTGAAGTTATGTCTATTATCTTAGGGATTGACCCTGGCTCACGCATTACCGGTTACGGTGTCATTCGTCAAAATGGTCGCCACCTATATTACTTAGGGAGTGGCTGTATTCGCACCTCAGAAAAAGAGCTGCCGGGTCGATTAAAGCAAATTTATGCAGGCGTGAGTGAAATCATCACTCAGTTCCAACCGGATGTGTTTGCGATAGAGCAGGTCTTTATGGCGAAGAATGCCGATTCAGCACTCAAGCTTGGTCAGGCTCGCGGCAGTGCGATTGTAGCAGCGGTGAATGCTGATTTGCCTGTACATGAATATGCGGCTCGTTTGATTAAACAAGCTGTCACGGGTAATGGCGGCGCGGATAAGTCTGTGGTTCAGAACATGGTGATGAGCATGCTCAAGTTACCTGCTAAACCGCAGGCCGATGCTGCCGATGCTCTAGGCGTAGCAATCACTCATGCTAACACCAATAAAACTCTAATAGCACTTGCAGGCAAAGCGACAGGCGCAAGAAAAGGGCGTTATCGTTAGTTCTCTCCTCCAGTTAAATTCTCTATATTACCTCCTCTTTTTATATCGATGAGCCTCGCGTTTGGTTAGGCTCATATCAAAGCAATATGCGGCTAAACCCCTGACGAAATGAGATCTTTCGAACAGAACCTAGATAATAACATTGCGTATCATTTAACATGTTATTAACATTGGTCAGAGGTCTTACAAGTTAATCAAGGATGATCACTGATGAACCCTATCAAGCTTTGGCGCGCGCTGTTTCTAACCAAAAGTAATGGATGGAATAGTAACGAAGTCAGACAAGCCGATATCTTACTACTCTTCACTTTTATCGCATTCTTCGTGGGTGTATATAGTCTAATCAAGTGGACCAAGCATGAAGAGCCGTTGCTGGTTGCCACTTCCGTATTTCTTATCGTCTTTGAATTAGTCTCTGCACTTCTATTACGTATTACCCAAAAGCCTAGTTTGGCATTGAACTTTGGCTTTGTTGGTATGGCGGTTCACGCACTCAACATCATATACCAAAGCGGTGGTGTAGTTGAGTCTACTCAGGCTTATTGGGTACCTTTGTTAGTGGTTGCTTTTTTCCTGTCAGGAACTCGAATTGTCGCCTTGGTATGGAGCGGGCTAGTGATTGGTGTTTCATTGGTGATGACTTCGGCTCATCTTGATGGCTTTGAATTTCCGCAGTTAGTACTTACTCCAGAAGCCGTTGTGGTTGAAACGTGGTCTGGTGTGATTATGCCGCTGGTGGTGATCTGTATTGCTCAAGCGTTTACCGCTAAACAAAAAGAGGTAGCTATCGAGATGGCAGAAGAGGCGATCTCGGAAAGCCAACAGATCGCCAATCAAGCGACGCAAAGCGAAGGGCGACTTTCCATTGTCCTTGACCAAGCTAACTCAAACTCTGAAAGCTTACAGGGCGTATCTGTCCATTTAGAACAGCAGTCTCAGGATTTGCATGATCAAGTTGGGGTGCTGAATATCAATTGTGAATCTCAGGCGAGTGCCGCCGAGGAGATGAGCCAGCAACTACATCAAATGACTCAAGGCATCGAGGAATCTAATTCGTTTGTGGGTGAACTGAAAGAGCGCAGCGAAGCGGTCGGCGAGAAAGCGCAAAAGAGCTCAGAATCACTGGAAGCGTCAACCAGTGCAATCACTCAGATCATCCAAAGTAATCAAGAGATCATGAAAGTCGCTGATTTGATTACCTCGGTTGCTGAGCAAACCAACCTATTAGCACTCAACGCAGCAATAGAAGCAGCTCGTGCCGGTGAGCAAGGGCGAGGATTTGCTGTTGTCGCTGATCAGGTGAGAGAGTTATCGGCAAAAAGCAGTCATTCCGCGATAGAAATCCGAACCTTGTTGGACCGCAGTAAAGACGAAGTGGAACATGGCAGAGCGATAATCGAAACCACGGCGAATGAGATGAACGGCATCATTTCCGAGGTTCAAACTATCTCGACTGACGTCAATCAGCTCACCAACATTATGGCGATGCAGATGAATTCTTTGAAAGAGCTCGATCTCGCGAGTTCAGAAGTGGCACAAAGTGTCGCGGAAACTAAATCGGTTTCAGGCTTAGTGGCTAATTATGGTTCTGAGCTCACAGGACATGTTACCTCTGTGAAGGAACTAGTCGAAAGCTTAAACCGCGTGGTTTCACAAGCTAAACAAGCATAAATAAATTACCCAAACAAACACAAAGAACTGGATAAGCATCCAGTTCTTTTATATTCTGTCCCTCAAATTATATTCCATCAAGAGAGTGAATTGTGATCGGACGTCTACGCGGTACATTAATAGAAAAACAGCCACCAGAATTACTAATTGAAGTAAGTGGTGTTGGCTATGAAGTTCAAATGCCAATGAGCTGTTTTTATGAATTACCAAACGTTGGCGAAGAGGCAATTATCTACACTCATTTTGTTGTTCGTGAAGATGCACAACTGCTTTACGGCTTCAACACGGTTAAAGAGCGTGCGTTGTTCCGTGAAGTCATCAAAGCAAACGGTGTCGGTCCTAAGCTTGGCCTTGGCATTCTTTCTGGTATGACGGCTAGCCAGTTTGTTCAGAGTGTTGAACGTGAAGACATCTCTACACTGGTTAAACTTCCTGGTGTTGGTAAGAAAACAGCAGAACGTCTAGTTGTCGAAATGAAAGACCGTCTGAAAGGGTGGGGTGCGGGTGACCTATTTACTCCAGCAACAGATGCTGCTCCTATTGATTCTATGCCGACTGTTCATGATGCTGAAGAAGAAGCGGTAAGTGCACTACTTGCATTAGGCTACAAGCCTACTCAAGCTTCTAAGGTGGTTTCTCAGGTGGCTAAAGATGGCATGACCAGCGAACAGTTGATTCGCGAAGCTCTGAAATCGATGGTTTAATACCCCATATACTTGTTCTACAAAATAGACTCATTCACTTTGCCTTTACACAGAATCAAGAAGCGCAGAGTCAAGAAGAGCATAGTTAGGAATAGCAGAATTTATGATTGAAGCCGATCGCCTTATCGCACCGGATAACCCAGTATTCAAAGATGAAGATGTCATTGATCGTGCAATACGCCCTAAAGCACTTGCCGACTATCAAGGTCAGGATCACGTTCGTGGCCAGATGGAAATTTTCATCAAAGCGGCCCAGCTGCGCAATGAGGCGCTCGATCATCTGTTGATATTTGGTCCTCCAGGCTTGGGTAAAACCACGTTGGCGAACATCGTTGCCAATGAGATGGATGTCAATATTCGCACGACTTCAGGTCCTGTTCTAGAAAAAGCGGGTGACCTAGCGGCGTTGCTAACTAACCTTGAAGAAAATGATGTTCTATTCATTGATGAGATTCACCGTTTAAGCCCTGTGGTTGAAGAGGTGTTGTATCCAGCAATGGAAGACTACCAACTGGATATCATGATTGGTGAAGGGCCTGCGGCACGCTCTATTAAGATCGACCTTCCTCCTTTTACTTTGATTGGCGCAACCACTCGAGCTGGTTCACTGACATCGCCGTTACGTGACCGTTTTGGGATTACCCAGCGTCTTGAGTACTATAAAGTTGAAGACCTACAAAACATCGTTCAGCGCAGCGCTGATTGCCTTGGTCTTTCGATGGAGTCTGAAGGGGCGTTAGAAGTGGCTCGTCGCGCTCGTGGTACGCCACGTATTGCTAACCGTCTACTGCGCCGTGTTCGTGATTATGCGGAAGTAAAAGGGGACGGACATATTTGCCCTGAGGTTGCTGACAAAGCACTAAACATGCTGGATGTCGATGCTAAAGGTTTTGACTACATGGATAGAAAGCTTCTGCTTGCGATCATGGAGAAGTTTGGTGGTGGCCCGGTGGGTATTGACAACATGGCTGCCGCGATTGGTGAAGAGAGAGACACCATTGAAGATGTGTTAGAACCTTACTTGATTCAACAAGGTTACCTACAAAGAACGCCAAGAGGTCGAATTGCGACCGACAGAGCCTATTTACACTTCGGAATAGATAAACCGTCTAATCGCTAAATTATTCATTTTTAAAGATCCCAGTTGCATAAGCGCTGGGATTTTTTGCTTTTTACTGAATAACAACTCTTTGAGCGAGTCGATAAAAAGATTGAATAGCGGCCATCAAAAATGAAAACTTTGATTTCAGGTTTGATTTGGCTAACAAAAAATGAAATAAACTGTCATATTTTTTGTTAATACTTTATAGGTAGTTGTAATTCGTATGTTGAGGCGGTGATGAGCTTTTGTCACAGATATCATGCGCTGTTATTAACAGAGGCTAAATTGGTGTGATTTTAATCATGATTGTTCAAAAATAACTCTAATTTGCTCGAATAAAATTGATACAAATCAACGCAAGGTTCTCCTATAAACCTTTTGAAACATACTGATTTTACCAGTAATATTAGCGCCAGCTATATTAGCTCATACTTAACAATAATCTAACTATAACGGTACGTTTTTGCTACAAATTTCAATTTGTAATAACAATTGCACAAATTGTTTTAACATGGATTTTTGCGGTGAATAATCACACAAGTGTCATTCAGCCGACACAAAGGAGTTACCATGATTGATGTTGTTGATCTGTCGCGATTGCAATTTGCATTTACAGCGATGTATCACTTCCTATTTGTTCCACTGACACTAGGTATGGCATTTCTACTTGCCATTATGGAGTCAGTTTATGTAATGACTGGCAAGCAAATTTACAAGGACATGACTAAGTTCTGGGGTAAATTGTTTGGTATTAACTTTGCTCTTGGTGTAGCGACAGGCTTAACCATGGAGTTCCAGTTTGGTACTAACTGGTCTTACTATTCTCACTATGTTGGCGACATCTTTGGTGCTCCGCTAGCTATCGAAGCGCTTGTTGCATTCTTCCTAGAGTCTACTTTTGTTGGCCTTTTCTTCTTCGGTTGGGACAGACTGTCAAAGCGTCAGCACTTAGCGGTAACTTGGTTAGTAGCACTAGGCTCTAACTTCTCAGCGCTTTGGATCTTGGTAGCAAACGGCTGGATGCAAAACCCAGTGGGTGCGGAATTTAACTTTGAAACTATGCGTATGGAAATGGTGAGCTTCGCTGAAGTTGTACTAAACCCAGTAGCGCAAGTTAAATTCGTACACACAGTAGCGTCTGGTTACACAACGGGTGCGATGTTCATCCTTGGTATCAGCTCATACTACATTCTTAAAGGTCGTGACCTTGCCTTTGCTCGTCGTTCTTTCGCGATTGCAGCATCTTTCGGTATGGCGGCGATCTTGTCAGTAATCGTACTAGGTGACGAATCTGGTTACGAGCTTGGTGAAGTTCAAAAAGTGAAGCTGGCTGCGGTAGAAGCAGAGTGGCACACGGAAGAAGCACCAGCAGCATTTACTGTTTTTGGTATTCCTAACCAAGAAACAATGGATACTGACTACGCAATTAAGATCCCTTACGTGATGGGTATTATTGCAACGCGTTCTCTTGATAAAGAAGTAACGGGTCTACGTGACCTACGTGATGATCACGTTGATCGCATCCGTACAGGTATGTATGCATACGAACTACTTGAGAAACTGCGTGCAGGCGATAAGTCTGAAGAAAACATGGCAGCTTTCGATGAAGTGAAAGGTGACCTAGGTTACGGTCTACTTCTTAAGCGCTACACAGACAACGTTGTTGACGCAACAGAAGACCAAATCCAAATGGCTGCGGATGATTCTATCCCAACAGTTTGGCCTCTATTCTGGTCATTCCGTCTGATGGTTGCTTGTGGCTTCATCATGCTGTTTGTATTCGGTGCGGCGTTTGTTCAAACATGTCGTCAGAAGATCGAACAGAAACCATGGGTACTTAAAGCTGCACTATTCTCAATCCCACTACCTTGGATTGCGATTGAAGCAGGTTGGTTCGTTGCTGAGTTTGGTCGTCAACCATGGGCGGTTGGTGAAATCCTACCGGTTAACGTTGCTGCATCAGCACTAACTATTGAACAGCTTTGGACTTCTCTATTCGCTATCCTGGCATTGTACACAGTGTTCTTGATTGCTGAAGTTTACCTAATGCTGAAATTCGCACGTAAAGGTCCAAGTAGCTTGAAGACAGGCCGTTACCACTTCGAACAAAACGATAACTCTGTTGAAGACAAAGTTAGCCGTTCAGTTGAAGTATAAGTGAGGGAATATTAATGTTTGATTACGAAAGCTTACGACTCATTTGGTGGGTATTGATCGGTGTTCTACTGGTTGGTTTCGCCGTAACTGATGGCTTCGATATGGGTGTTGCCGCTCTTTCTCCTGTTATCGGTAAGAGCGACACTGAACGTCGTATTATGCTCAATACTATTGCCCCTCACTGGGATGGCAACCAAGTTTGGTTGATCACTGCTGGTGGTGCATTATTTGCTGCATGGCCGCTGGTTTACGCAACGTCGTTTTCTGGCTTCTACTTCGCAATGTACGCGACGTTAGCAGCGCTTTGGTTACGACCTCTTGCACTTGATTACCGTTCTAAGATTGAAGACCCAAAATGGCGTAAAACTTGGGACTACGCACTTTGTTTTAGTGGCACAGTACCACCAATCATCTTTGGTGTTGCATTTGGTAACCTACTACAAGGTGTACCATTTGATCTGAACAATCTAATGATGTCAAAGTACCACGGTACGTTCTTCGCTCTGCTGAACCCATTTGCATTACTATGTGGCGTGTTGGCTCTAATGCTGTTCGTTATGCAAGGTGCAACATGGCTTCAAATGAAGACAACAGAAGATCTGCATCGCCGTGCTCGCAACGTTGCTCAAATCACTGGCCTAATTGCTATTGCTCTGTTCGTTATTGGTGGCTTCTGGGTTCAATCTATCGAAGGTTATGTAATCACGAGCACTATCGATACGTTTGCAGACTCAAACCCACTAAACAAAGAAGTTTCACTTCAAGTTGGTGCGTGGATGACAAACTTCGAAACGTATCCAGCAATGTGGGCTGCGCCTATCCTTGGTGTCGCAATGCCACTACTTGCCGTGATTGCATCTCGTTTTGAGCGTGGTGGTTTCGCATTCTTGTTCTCAAGTCTATCTAACGCTGGTGTTATTTTAACGGCTGGTTTTGCAATGTTCCCATTCGTAATGCCATCAAGCCTGAACCCTAACCATAGTTTGACTATGTGGGATTCAACAGCGAGTGAGCTAACACTTGGTCTTATGACTGCTGTTGCGGCGGTAATGGTTCCTGTGATTCTTGGCTACACAACTTGGACATACTACAAAATGTTCGGTCGTCTAGATAAGAAGCACATTGAAGATAACGACGTTTCAGCTTACTAAGCTAGAAGTGAAATAACTTAGGAGAAATTTTATGTGGTATTTCGCATGGATTTTGGGTGTACTTCTAGCATGTGCATTCGGCATCATCAATGCTCTATGGCTTGAGCATTCAGAAATGATGGACAAAGACAGTGAGTAATCTCGCGGAGCAAATCTCTAAACTGCATCAACCAATGGATAAGACTCTGCTTAGAGCCTTGTCACTAATATTGGGTTTCATGCATGTGGGTTTAGTGATGTGGGACCCTGAAGCGTATGCAACAAGCATCGGTGGCTTTAACGCGATCATCGGACCAATGTTTATTTGGGCAGTATGCTCGAGCATGGTTTACGGTGTCGGATTTAAGCCAAGAGCTTGGATGTGGCAGCTACTGTTTAGTCCATACGTTTCACTCACAATTTTGCTCTACCTAACGGTGCTGCGCCTTCTATAGACGGCAAAGGAACTAGGTTCATAACGACGTGAACCTTTATGCTTGTTGGGTTTTTAGCCAAAAAGAGGTCATCTTATACAGATGGCCTTTTTTTTCGTCTCTTAAATCAAAAAATTCACAGCGATATACTATTAATGATAAGGAGTTAGGTTATAGTGAGATCTTTATCGTTTTGGATTGTGGTATCAAATTGCAGGGATTATCTAAGCCATTTACGTGGCCAGTGACAGTGTATTACGAAGACACCGATGCGGGTGGCGTTGTATACCATTCAAACTATCTTAAGTTTTTCGAACGCGCTCGAACTGAGATGTTGCGCTCAATTGGCGTTTCTCAGCAAGTATTGTTAGAACAAAACATCGGTTTTGTAGTCCGACATATGGACATTGATTTCATTCAAGGCGCGCGCCTTGATGATTCTTTACAAGTCATTACAAATATTTACGAGTTGAAGCGAGCTACCTTGGTCTTCTGTCAAGAGATCGTAAATCCTGATGGCAAAGCATTGTGTAAAGCAATGGTTAAGGTAGCATGTATCGACAATCAAAAAATGAAACCAAAGGCAATGCCAACATTTATTCTTACGGAGCTAACGAATAGTGACTGCTGAAATCTCAATCTTAGGCCTAATTTTAGAAGCTAGTTTACTAGTTAAGATGGTCATGCTGACTCTTATGGGCATGTCCGTTGTGTCTTGGGCGATGATCATAAAAAGAAGTAAAGTGTTATCTCAAGCTTCTAAACAAACTGAAGTGTTTGAAGATAAGTTCTGGTCTGGCGTTGATCTTGCAAAATTGTACCAAGAGAGCAACAAACGTAAAGACGAGCTTTCTGGAACTGAAGAAATTTTCTACGCAGGCTTTACTGAGTTTGCTCGCCTTCGTAAATCGAATGCAACGTCTCCTGATTTCATCATGGAAGGTACTGGCCGTGCGATGCGTGTCGCCGTTGCTCGTGAAGTCGATGAACTAGAAACTAACTTACCTTTCTTGGCGACTGTTGGCTCGATCAGCCCGTATATCGGCCTATTTGGTACGGTTTGGGGCATCATGCATTCATTCATCGCATTAGGTGAAGTAAAGCAGGCGACACTAGCAATGGTTGCCCCTGGCATTGCTGAAGCACTGATCGCAACAGCGATGGGCCTATTCGCCGCAATTCCTGCAGTAATGGCGTATAACCGCTTCAGCAGCCGAGTAGGCAAGCTAGAGCATAACTACGCGACTTTCTCTGAAGAGTTCCACAGTATTCTTCACCGTCAAGCGATGGCTGGCAGGGAATAATCGATGGCTGGATACCAACCTAAAAAACGTAAAATGACGGCAGAGATTAACGTTGTACCTTACATCGACGTTATGCTTGTTTTGTTGATCATTTTTATGGTGACTTCACCGTTCGTGACTCAAGGTGTCGACGTTGAATTGCCTCAGGCTTCAACAGCTAAGTCTGCACAAGATCTTTTGGGTGACGACAACGCGAGCTTCATCATCGTTGAAGTGAACAAAGACGGTGAGCTTGGTTTGAGCGTTAATGACGAAGAAGTACAGCGTGGTTTATCCATGGAAGATATTATCGTCCGAGTGAAGGCTGAGTTGTCTTTGAAACCAAACTCTCCAGTGGCGGTTGGTGGTGATGCCGCAACGCCATACGCAGAAGTGGTTTTATTACTTGATGAATTAAGCCGTGCAGGTGTGCCAAAGGTTGGCCTTTTAACGGATATAAGGGAATAGCTCCGTAGCATTCATGAAAGCGACTAATAAAAAATCCAATAGTTTCAGAAAACCGCTTCTTATTTCACTTGGGCTGCACGTCATTTTATTCGTTGCGCTCATTTGGGGAGCGGATTTCACGATGTCAGAACCTAAGCCTACAGGGCAAATGGTTCAGGCTGTGGTGATTGATCCTCAGTTGGTTCGCCAACAAGCTCAACAGATTCGTCAACAACGAGAAGCCGCGAGCAAGAAAGAGCAAGAGCGTCTAGACAAACTCAGACGTGAAAGCGAGCGACTTGAAAAAAATCGTAAAGCGGAAGAAGAAAATATTCGTAAGCTAAAAGAACAGCAAGCGAAAGAGGCTAAAGCGACTCGTGAAGCTGAAAAGCGCCGAGTTGAGAAAGAGAAACAACGCAAAGCTGAAGAAGCACGTTTACAGCAAGAGAAAAAGAAAGCCGCTAAAGCAGAAGCTGATCGTAAGCTAAAAGAAGCTGCGTTGGTGAAAGCAGAGAACGAGCGCAAAGCCAAAGAAGCGGCAATCGCAAAAGCTGAACAAGAACGCGTGGCAAAAGAAAAAGCCGCGAAAGAGGCCGCTGAAAAAGCTCGTAAAGAGAAGGAAGCTGCTGAACGCGCAGAAAAGCAACGTATAGCGAAAGAGAAAGAAGCGGCAGCCGCAGCAGAGAAAGCCCGTAAGGCAAAAGAAGCTGCAGCAAGAGCAGAAAAAGAGCGTAAACAGCAAGAAGCTGCATTGAACGACATCTTTGCTGGCCTTGAAACTGAAGCGACTCAAAACTCTTCGGCAAGACAACAATTTATTAGTGATGAAGCACAGCGTTACGGCGCTATTTATACCCAGCTGATTCAGCAGAACCTATTGTTAGAAGACAGCTACAGAGGGCGCTCGTGCCGAGTGAACTTGAAGCTTATTCCAACGGGCTCAAATGCTATTTTGGGTAGCTTAAGCATTTTGGATGGCGATAGCCGTTTGTGTGCAGCAACCAAGCGTGCGGTGGCACAAGTGCAATCTTATCCATTGCCTAAAGACCCAGATATTGTGAACTCACTGAAAGACATTAACTTAACTGTATCACCAGAGTAAAAGGACGAACTTGTGTTAAAGAAACTACTACTGAGTTTTGTTTTCTTAATAGCTACAAGCAGCCAGTTTGCACATGCGGCACTGGAGCTGGTTATTACAGATGGTATTAACTCTGCAAGACCTATCGCTATTGTACCTTTCCGTTGGGACGGCGCAGAGCCATTACCACACGATGTATCAGCGGTTATCGCTTCTGACTTACAACGCAGCGGTAAATTCAGCCCAGTTGCAACTAGCAAAATGCCTCAAACACCTTACAGCGAAGGTGAGGTGAATTTTGATGCTTGGACTAACCTAGGCGTTGATTCGTTGCTAACAGGTAGCATCACTAAAAATGCCGAAGGGCAGTACGTAGTGAACTACCAATTGATCGACATTGTTCGTGGTCAACTGACTAAAGGGCAAAGTCGTGCTCTAAGCGATGAAGGCCAACTGGTACTCTCTAAAGATCACGTGTTGTTTAACAAAAAAGCGACAGTTCCAGGTAAACGCTTAAGAGAATATGCGCACCGCATCTCTGACTTAGTGTATGAAGAATTAACTGGTGAGAAAGGCGCGTTCTTGACTCGTATTTCTTACGTAGTCGTGAATGACAAAGATAAGTACCCATACCAACTTCGTGTTGCTGATTACGATGGTTTCAACGAGCGCTTGGTACTTCGTTCTAAGCAACCTCTCATGTCACCAGCATGGTCACCAGACGGCAAAAAGCTTGCTTATGTGAGTTTTCAAAATGGCCAAGCGGAAATATTCATCATGAATATTTACACCGGTGAACGTGAGAAAGTGACGTCATACCCTCGTCACAATGGTGCGCCAAGATTCTCGCCAGACGGTAAAACATTGGCGTTAGTATTGTCGAAAACAGGTAGCCTTCAGGTGTACACACTTGACCTTGCTAGCCGTAAGCTGACTCAAATTACCCGAGGCCGTTCTAATAATACTGAACCATTCTGGCACCCAGATGGCAAGTCTCTTATTTTTACGTCGGATCGTGGTGGTAAACCACAGATTTATAATGTAAATTTGTCAAATAATTCGACATCTCGTATTACTTGGCAAGGTAGCCAAAACTTAGGTGGCCAGATCACCCCTGACGGACGATTCCTGATCATGGTAAATCGCAGCAACTCAGGTTTTAACTTGGCTAAGCAGGATTTGGAAACGGGTGCGGTTCAGGTGCTAACAAAAACATTGTTAGATGAATCTCCAAGTATTGCACCGAATGGAGGTATGGTTATCTATAGCTCTATTTACAACAAAACAAACGTACTATCGATGGTTTCTATCGATGGCCGTTTTAAAGCTAGATTACCGGCAACTAACGGACGCGTAAGAGCGCCTGCGTGGTCACCGTTTCTCTAGTTAATTTGATATATTCTTTTAGCTATTGATAGTGTTAACTATTGTGGCATTTAACTATCTATAGCACTTAGTCGCTGTAGAAACTAAGTTTGATAACGTAAGGAAAAAAAGATGCAACTTAACAAAGTTCTTAAAGGCTTGATGATTGCACTACCAGTGATGGCAGTAACGGCATGTAGCTCAACTGATGAAGCGACATCTGCAACATCTGGTACAGAAAGTAACCAAACGACTTCAGGTTCAGAAGGCAACGTAGACACAACTGTTGTAACG
Organism: Vibrio gigantis; assembly: GCF_024347515.1. Classification (NCBI taxonomy): domain Bacteria; kingdom Pseudomonadati; phylum Pseudomonadota; class Gammaproteobacteria; order Vibrionales; family Vibrionaceae; genus Vibrio; species Vibrio gigantis. The sequence goes on along the minus strand of NZ_AP025492.1, from coordinate 2,309,638 downwards.
CCAATTGACGCTAACGGTCAACTGTCTGAGCAAGAGCTTAAAGAGCAAGCGCTACGTGAAACTCAAACAATCTACTTCGCATTCGATAACTCTACTATCGCTGGCGATTACGAAGAAATGCTAGCAGCTCACGCAGCTTACCTAGTTAAGAACGTTGACATGAACGTTACTATCGAAGGTCACGCAGATGAGCGCGGTACTCCTGAGTACAACATCGCACTTGGCGAGCGTCGTGCACAAGCTGTAGCGAAATACCTACAAGCTCTAGGTGTTCAAGCAGACCAAATCTCTATCGTAAGCTACGGTGAAGAGAAGCCACTTCTTCTAGGTCAATCTGAAGATGTGTACGCTAAAAACCGTCGCGCAGTACTAGTTTACTAATTTTAGTAGGCTATATAATTGAGGAATTGCCTCATGTTCAGTAACACAAAGCGAGTCATTTTGCTTTCGTTACTGGCAAGTGCAGCGAACACTGCGTTCGCTGCACCAGCTCCAGTATCCGATCTCAATAGCACCGCAACCAATTCATCATCTTCCTCTCGAGCAGCGTCTGCATCTAACGAATCAGATATTGAGCGTTTAGAGCGCCTGCTTCAAAATCGCAACCTTGTTCAGCTTCAAATGCAACAGCAAATCGACGACATGGCACTGGAGATCAGTGAACTTCGCGGTGAGCTAGAACGAAACAGCTACGATATGAAGCAAATGCTAGAGCGCCAACGTGAACTGTTCATTGAACTGGATCGTGTAAGAGGTGAGGTGAAGGCAGCAGGAACCGCAACGGTAGCAGTGGCAGCGAGCGAAGGCTCTAAAGACGCTTCTGGTACGTTTAGTACTGATGTCGATGAGCAAACCGCTTATCAAAATGCTGTAGATATGATTCTAAAGCAACGAGACTACACGGGTGCGATTGCTGCATTCCAAAAGTTTCAAAAAGACTTCCCAGATTCAACCTTCACACCTAACTCACATTACTGGTTAGGTCAGCTTTATTTCGCTAAGAAGCAAGATAAAGAAGCCGTGAAGAGCTTTGCCGCTGTTGTGTCGTACAAAGACTCAAACAAGCGAGCAGATGCACTGGTTAAGCTTGGTGACATAGCGGCGCGCAACAATAACGCGACGCAAGCTAAGAAATATTACCAACAAGTCGTGACCGAGTACCCAAATAGTGCTTCGGCAAAAGTGGCGAAAACCCACTTATAAAACAAAATAGGGGTGCTTAGGCGCCTCTTTTTTATACCCTCTCTAATACTTATCCGTACTTGCTTACAACCAATCCTTTTTGATCCCAATCGCTGTCCTGTGTAGAATACTCGGATTCTCGGAAGAAGTTGCGTAGAGCAAGAGCAATGAGTCATATACTAGATAAAATCGATACAGTTTACCCGTTTCCGCCTAAGCCAGTTCCATTGAGCGACGCTCAGAAACAGGCCCACATCGCAAACATCAAAAAACTACTTCAAGAAAAAGATGCAGTTCTAATTGCACACTACTACACAGACCCTGAAATTCAGGCTCTGGCAGAAGAAACTGGTGGTTTCGTTGGCGATTCATTAGAAATGGCTAAATTCGGTAACCGTCACTCAGCAAGCACTTTGATCATCGCTGGTGTTCGTTTCATGGGTGAGTCTGCAAAGATTCTTACTCCTGAAAAACGCATTCTAATGCCAACACTTGAAGCTGAATGTTCACTAGACCTTGGTTGTCCTGCTGATAAATTCACAGAATTTTGTGATGCTCACCCTGACCACACAGTGGTTGTATACGCGAACACCTCTGCGGCTGTTAAAGCTCGTGCAGACTGGGTGGTTACGTCGAGTATCGCTTTAGAAATCGTTGAAAGCCTAGACGCTGAAGGCAAACCAATTATTTGGGGCCCAGACCGTCACCTAGGTTCTTACATCGCAAATCAAACTGGCGCTGACATGTTGCTTTGGCAAGGTGAGTGTATCGTTCATGATGAATTCTCAGCTGATGCTTTGAAGAAAATGAAATCGGTATATCCAGAAGCTGCTATTTTGGTTCACCCAGAATCACCAGCAAGTGTGGTTGAATTGGCTGACGCTGTAGGTTCAACAAGCCAACTGATTAAGAAGGCGAAAGAGCTTCCTCATCCACAGATGATTGTTGCTACAGACAAAGGTATCTTCTTCAAGATGCAGCAATTGGTTCCTGAAAAAGAACTGATTGAAGCGCCAACAGCGGGTGCTGGTGCAACTTGTCGTAGCTGTGCACACTGTCCTTGGATGGCGATGAATGGCCTTGAAGCAATTGAAAATGCGCTTGAGAACGGTGGTGAGCAACACGAGATCTTCGTTTCTGACGAACTACGTGTGAAGTCTCTTATCCCACTGAACCGCATGCTAGATTTTGCTGAGCAGTTAAATGTGCAGGTAAAAGGTAACGCGTAAGCAGTTCTTTTATCTAACCAACGAAAAACCAGCCAATAGTGCTGGTTTTTTTGTATTTAAAGATAGCTCGCTACTATCAATCTTGTGGTCATGTATCTTTTTCTGATGATACATCTTGTTGATATCAGGTATTTTTTCTAGCATGTAAGTAAGATCGAAGGATTTGAGGCTCGAATGATAATCTGGTTACAACTCAAACGTTGGGTCAAAGCAAATATCTTTGTTTTGAATGGAAAAAACTTACTGTTCACCTTCTTAGGCTACGTATTTCTGTCGTGGTCGAGTTTGTATTTAGCAGGTGAAACAGCTCTAACCAGCTCGTTTACCACGTTCGCTTACTACCTAGTCGTGACTGCGTCTACGGTGGGTTACGGTGATTTATCACCAACGACCGAGGCTGGACAATGGATAGTTATACTGTTTGTGATTCCGGGTGGACTGAGTCTTTTCGCGGCTTTGCTTGGTAAGGTAGCGACAGAAGGTGTTGAATATTGGCGAGCGGGCTTGCTAGGAAAAAGGAGAGTTAGAGTGGACAACCACATTTTGATGCTTGGATGGAATGAGCAAAGAACCATTCACCTCATTCGTATGTTACAGCATGAAGAAACGGGCAAGCGACCAATCGTGTTATGTACTCGTTCAGATATCGAGAACCCGTTACCTGGTGAAATCAATTTCGTTAAAGTAAACAGCTACACCGATGGCAAAGAGATGGAAAAAACGGGCATCGAGTCTGCCAGTTGCATCCTCATTGATAATCCTGAAGACGATATTACGTTATCTGCGGCGCTTTACTGCGCCAACCGAAACCCTAAGGCGCATCTTCTTGTTTACTTTAAAGACGAAGCACTGAGCGATTTGCTGCACAAGCATTGCCCTAATTCAGAGTGTATTCCAGCGGTCGGTGCTGAGATGCTAGCAAAGGCTGCGGTCGATCCAGGGTCAAGTGCGCTTCATCAAGAGCTATTAAGTTCAACACGAGGTATGACGCAGTATTCAACGTATTTTCCTAAGGACGCCGAGCCTGTCACCGTCGCGCCGGTTTTCTCTGTGTTTAAAGAGAAGTATCAAGCAACGTTAATTGCGATTGATACCGGCAACGGTATTGAACTCAACCCAGAGCTAAACCAAGTTGTCAGCAGCGGTACTAAGCTGTTTTATATTGCCGACGAGCGAATTGATGACTTCGATTGGAAAGGCTTTTAGAGTTACTATTTCCATTGCGCCTAAAAACTAAAAAGGCCTCACTATGAGGCCTTTTTAGTACGTAAAAGCTAATTTTTATTGAGCTTCAGCCAGTGCAATACCACGCTGAGTCAGACCGCAAAGCATCACAGGAACCGCATTGAAGATTTCTTCAAATTGTTCTAGGCCTTCGATGCCTTGCTCTGCAAGCGTAGCAATTGAAGTTTCTGGATCGTAAAGCATGCTCAGTGAAAGCAGTACACCGCCAACGAGCGCATTATCTTCGCTCTCTTCAGGCATTAGTGTTTCCCAATCGTCGCGAGCAATCTGCCAACCTTGAAGTAAGCCTTCACAGAAATCACGAGCGGCCGTGTTAACCACTTCTTCGTCATCTAATTGACAAGCTTCAGGCCAAACCCAAGTACCTTCAATCAGTTCTGGGCGGGTTTTATTCCAAAGCTCGATGATAACTTCAATGTAGCTTTCTAGTTGTTCACCATCCGTAAAAGGCGCGACTTCTTCGCCACCCCATAAGAACGGTAGCCACTCATGCGGGGTTAACACATTAGGTGCCGCTGCCATTGCAGTGACAAAGCCCATTGTTTTGTGCTCTGTGATTAGCTTTCCTTCCAACTCTGGAAGCGCAAGAATATCTTGTAAAGTCAAAGTGAGGTACCGTAAAAGGGAACATATTTGCGCTTATAGTACCAATGAACTTGTGCCAATCAAGCTTCAATCTAAAAAGGCTTGATGTCATGGATGATAAACACTAGGTTTAACAGAAAAGAAAACAATAAAAGAATTATGCAGATACGGTCGTCTTTAAAGAAAAAAAGCATGGTAGCGCTTGGATTATACTTAGCGATGTTTATTGCCATTGTCGGTAGTGTGACGTATTACGTCGTAGAATCTCCTGTGCGCGCCAAATTACAACAAAACCTCGACTTGCGTACACAACTGTTGTCCGCATTGATTACTGAGCCGCTCAGTAGTTCTCAAGGCTTTGTAGACAGTCTCGTTGGGTTTGCTCAAGCGCATCGCAACGGTGATGACGTTATTCCGCTCTTTAAGTCAATGTTGGCGGCGAGCGACGATACGATCGTCAGTGCCGGTATTTGGCCTGAACCTTATGCTCTCGATTCTAAAAAGCTTCTTAACAGCTATTTTTTCAATAAAGCCGACGATGAAAAGATTGATCAGATATTTTCTTATAACAACCCTAAAAATGCCCCGTATCAGGAAGAGTATTGGTACACCTCTGTTGTCAACAAAAAACAAGGAACGATCTCTTGGAGCGATGTATATATCGATCCATACACACACGTCCGAATGATTACTGCGTCTTCCCCTTATTATTACGACGGTACTTTCGCCGGTGTTGCGACGGTGGATCTCTCGCTCGAAGAGTTGCTTGGCTTTATCAAGAACCACGCCGAAGAATATAACCTTGGCATTACTCTTAGAGATAAGCTCAACCAAGTGTTGGTTTCTCATAACTTCAATCTCGTCGAAGGGATCTACATCAGCAGCAACCAATTTGGTGATTTCGGCTGGCAAGTGGATGTGGTTAACTCAAAATCACGGGTAGCAGATGAAGTCTTTCGTCAGGTGATGAGCATTGAAGGCGGTATCGTTCCGCTATTGCTGCTTTGTGTAATGGCAGGGTATTACTTATTGAACCGTTATTTGATTAGCCCAATCACAAGGATTGCCGCACAGGTTGATAGTTCGAAAGCCGGAGAAATCATTGATGTAGATTACTCGAGTGATGATGAGATCGGCCATTTGATTAAAACCTTCAACGAAAAGACCATTTATCTCGAAGCTGAAAAGGTCAAAGCTCAGGCATCCACCAATGCAAAAACTGCTTTCTTGGCGACCCTATCACATGAAATTCGTACCCCTATGAATGGTGTATTGGGTACCGCTCAGATCCTATTAAAAACGCCTCTAAATTCTGAACAAGAGAAGCACCTAAAGAGCTTGTATGAGTCCGGCGATCACATGATGACCCTGCTCAACGAGATCTTAGACTTTTCGAAAATCGAGCAGGGCAGGTTGGATCTTGATGAAACTCGCTTCCCGCTTGATTCGATCATCGGCAGTATTAACAGTGTCTACTACACATTGTCTTCCGAGAAAGGTCTTCAATTCAAAGTGTACTCTGAGGTGCCTTCTGATCGTTGGTACTTCTCAGATAAAGCACGTCTAAGACAAATCTTGTTTAATCTATTGAATAACGCCGTCAAATTTACCTCCAGAGGCTTTGTTGAGGTGTATCTGAAAGAAGTCATAGATGGGAGTAACACTTACCTTAGTATTCGAGTTCGTGATACTGGAATTGGCATCTCTAAAGAAGCTCAAAAGCGTATTTTCAAACCATTTGAACAAGCAGAGTCTTCGACGACAAGGCGTTTTGGCGGTACTGGTCTTGGCTTAGCGATTGTGAAGAAAATTGCCCAGTTGATGGATGGCAGTATCACTGTCACCAGTGAAGAAGGGATAGGTACGAGCTTTGACGTTCGCTTGAAGATTCAGCCATGTCAGCCTGGCGAGATAGAGAGTTTGCCGCATAAGAAGTTGGACTACTCAGGCTTAAAAGTATTGATTGTCGAGGATAACCGAACTAATACAGTGATCATTGAGACCTTCATGAGCAATAAAGGTTTCACATGTAAGAGCGTAGAAAATGGTGAGCTTGCAATACAAGCAGTGGTTGCAGAGCGTTTTGATTTAGTACTCATGGATAATCATATGCCAGTGATGGATGGCGTTGAATCAACCACTGCAATTCGTGCTTTGATAGGCGATGTTTCATCGGTCTTGATATTTGGTTGTACGGCTGATGTTTTTAAAGAGACTCGTGAGCGCATGCTCGGAGCGGGGGTGGATTATATTATCGCTAAGCCGATTGATGAGCGTGAATTGGACGATGCGTTGTTCCGTTATTCAAATAAGCTTTATCAATACCATGAAGTAAAAGCGGATGATCTCGAAACCCAAGAAGTAAAACCACACGATTCGAAAAGTAAAAGTGAGTCACTGCCTAAACCTGATCTACGAAACAAAGATAACACCGAAGATTTGTTAGTGGCGCTGTACGTGGCGCTAGAAGACAAAAATCTAGAACGGATTCAATTTACACTAGAGAGCTTACGTGTCCACGTTGAGCCTATGAATAACGATGAACTTAATTATCAAGTAGATAAAGCGCTAGAGCAGGTTGCTTTAGGAGCACCACCTGCACAGGATGTCATTAATATCATTACTGTAAATATACCGATGGCCTAAATGTTGTTTAATTACGGTAAGTAAATGACAAGTTGTTCGATTTTTGACCTTGGTTTGATTTTTTGGTTGAAGCGACTGCTTTCTAAGAGTTTTTTGGTTGTTAATTTACAACTTGATTTTTAATTTGGAATCTATGACTGCCTTTCTTGTGATTTAATAGCGACATTATCTGGTAGGGTGTAAAAACACCTTGTTTATATGTTACTAAATCACTAAATAGGTAGTGATATATTTTAGGTTTGGCATCAATGAAGTCTCGTGGTCCATTTTGTATTCGTAACGCAGCAGCGGATACATTTGCTATGGTAGTTTTCTGTTTTATCTCAGGCATGATCGTAGAAGTGTTCATCTCCGGTATGACGTTTGAGCAATCTCTTGCTTCACGAACGTTATCTATTCCGGTAAACATCGCTATCGCATGGCCTTATGGTGTCTTTCGTGATTGGTTCTTGCGAAATGGTGCAAAGCTATCAGAAAGCTCATTGATGAAGAATATATCCGACCTTTTAGCTTATGTGCTGTTCCAATCACCAGTATACGCTGGCATTCTATTGGCCGTTGGTGCTTCTAGTGATCAGATCGTTACAGCCGTGACCAGTAACGCTGTTATTTCATGCGGTATGGGCGTTCTGTACGGTTACTTCTTAGATATGTGCCGTAAATGGTTTCGAGTTCCGGGCTACTATCAACAAGCTTAAGAAAAGCAACAAGCGTAAGCACAGCGATAGAATAAAAATTGGCTTGTTTTTGATCTAATGAGTTAATTTGTAATCGAACAAACTTAAAAAGGCACTTTTTTTGATAATGCCCCTTGACCAAAGCAAGCAGAATCAATAAAGTAGCGCCTCGTTGAGTGACGAGCTCAACACAATTTGTGGAAGGATGGCTGAGTGGCTTAAGGCGCTCGCCTGGAAAGCGAGTATACGTTTATAGCGTATCTGGGGTTCAAATCCCCATCCTTCCACCACTATTCTAAACCCCAGCAGAAATGCTGGGGTTTTCTCGTTCTTGGGCTCCTAAATTTTTATACCATTCTTCCTTTCGAAACATTACTTTCTCAAATCCTTTTTGTGTTCGTCACCCCCACTGTTTATGTTGAAGCATTTTGATCCAGATTAGCGATTGATGTCACCGATAAACGCTTGATTTATTGTCATGAATCTACAAGATTTAGAGTAAGCAACATTATGAATAATCTTACTCTTAGGAATCTATAGCATCATGACAGAAACCCTCGTTTCTCCAATGCTCTCCTTTACTATTGCGATTGCATTATTGTTTATTGGTAAAGGGTTAATCGAGCGCTCTGAAGTATTAAGGAAGTATTCACTACCAGAGCCAGTTATTGGCGGCTTTGTTTGTGCAGCGACTGTAGCGGCACTTTATTATCTCTTTGAAATCCAAATTACCTTTAGTCTCGATGTTAGAGACTTTTTGCTTCTCTACTTTTTTGCTGGCATCGGGCTCCAAGCAGACATTAAGACGCTGGTAAAAGGTGGGCGGCCTTTGTTCATCCTGCTCTGTCTGGCTTCGGCTTTTATTGTCCTTCAAAACTTAGTTGGCATGGCTGTCGCGTCGGGTTTTGGTATGGATGCGAAAGCGGGTTTGTTGTCAGGTTCTATCAGCCTAATTGGCGGCGTAGGTACGACCCTCGCATGGGCGCCAATGTTTGTGGAAGAGTTTGGTATTTCTAACGCGCTCGAGCTTGGTGTCGCTTCCAACACGGTTGGTTTGATTGCAGCCTGTGTGATTGGTGGCCCGATTGCCAACTACCTACTCAATAAGCATAAGGTGAGTCCATCCAAAGAAGAAGATGTGACGGTCGGAGCATACCAAGAGAGTGAAACTCGCACTGAATTGAGCCATTACGGCGTGTTATGGGCATGGTTGATTCTAAACCTAACATTGATGCTTGGTTACAGCCTGAGCGAAGTTATCGACTCAATGGGCTTAAAACTGCCGTTATTCGTTAGCTGCTTAATTGCTGGCATCCTAATCGGCAATATTGGTCGTGCACTGTTCAAAAAGCGTCGTACAAAAGAGAAAATTGCTCAAGGCCGCAAAGGCTTGGCGATGATATCTGATATCTGCCTGGGTATGTTCTTAACGATGGCGTTGATGGGGCTACGTATCTGGGATCTCGATGGATTGTTTGGCTATATCTCTGTTGTAATGAGTATTCAGATCCTACTTTCGCTTCTGTTTACGATATTCGTTGTTTATTACTTGATGGGAAGAAACTACGACTCAGTGGTGATATGTTCAGGCTTTGGTGGCATCACTCTAGGCTCAACAGCAACAGCAATTGTGAACATGACAGCCGTGACTCACCGCTACGGTGCAAGCCCGCAAGCATTTATCGTAGTGCCATTAGTGTGTGGTTTCTTCGTCGATTTGATTAATGCGCTTGTGATTAGCTTTTTTGTTGGTATGTAAGCGAAGCTTGAACTTTGAAAGAGAATATGAAAAGTAGCTTGTTTAATGGCCAAGTTACTTTTTCACACCACTGTTTCGGTACGTAACGTTAGACACAATCTGTTGGGTATATGATAGCGTAATGAACGTTCACATGTTTAGGCGTGAAGAGGTTAACTTAATACCGATAACTTCATACTTAATAACTGTGATCCCCACCTTCATCTCGCTGTTTGCTTTAGACTGCCTTGTTTTCAGATTTTCAAAGCGAACTTATCAAAGTTCCAATGCTCACTGACTTCCCCCCTATTGTACGAACGACTCCACGGCACTCATTGCAACCTTCGAGTTCATTTCTGTGTATGCGTAATAAATGTACAAGCTCAACCAGATCCTCTTTTGCTCAAATAGTCACACCCCTAACATTGGCAGAGTAAGTGCTTCTTCAAGCTTTGAGTTAACGAATCTACAATTCCGATGCTCATTTGAATCCTCGGAAAGAATCAAATCATATTGCAGGTAACGCTCAATACGATTTCGAAGACAAGGTTATGTTCTGATGTTTTTATTGTCCGTTGGTTTTTATGTGGCATTTATCATGAGGAGGATTAGGCAATCAGTATTAAATCATCATTATGGTTTTTATTCCTGAACTGTTTTTAGACTTTGATCATACTTTTATTTTAGGTTTTTGGTGATTAAATCTTATTGAAATTAATTGAATGTTTATTGTGTGTTTTTATTTTGTTTATTTTCTTTTTATCTTAGATAAATCGATTTTTGATAATTCCTTTATCTTACGTTAATTATTTTTTGATTATTTTTAATCTCATTGTTTACGGCGCCTTATATTGTTTTTTTTATCAATATTGTTTTTTAAACTTAAATGGTGATGAGGTGCGGGAATAATGATTTGGTGGGTTTTTTGAACATATCTGGAGTGTGCATATTTGATTGAAACTAAGTGTGGATATAATATGGTTTACGGGTTTATTAGAGATTATTCATTGGGTTACAAAAGTAAGGTGCACATTTCATGTTGGTGTCTTAGTTATTTTATTTGATTGCTTGCTTGGACTGTTAGTAGACCAAGAGCTGTTGACTTATTCGACCTAGGGTTGATGTCAAAGTTTATATTTATGTTGAAGTTTGAATCTGTAACTCAATTAGAAAGTATTGGTGTAAGGTCACATGAAAAAAAACAAATTAGTACATAATGTTTTGGTCGCTGGATGTGTCCTTTTCTTGTCAGTCCCAGTTTTTTCTCAGTCCTATTGGGAAGTTGAAGGGGTTGGTGAAAATAAGTCAGAAGCAACAAAAAATGCGAAAGAAGAATTATCTAAAAGAATCTACAGCAAAATTGAATTGTCAGAAGAATATAGTGACTATTGTAGGGGATCTAGTAAAGATATAGGGGGAGTTACGGAGAGCGAAGAGGAGTGTATTAAGGAAGGTACTATCGAATCAAGAATCTCCACTCTACCTATCAGTATTAGAAATATGGACGAAGTGACATCAAGATGTGATGAACTTGGATGTACTTACCTATTTAGAGTTAATGTCGGTGCGTGGGCTGACTATTTGTCGATTGATATTGATAAACAGCACCAACTCGCCCAACAATATTTAAGTTCCCAAGGGAGCAACTGGAAGGATGTTGTGTTTACACACAAAGCTCACACCTTATTGAAGAGTAATCAACAATCGCTTTTGGTGTTGTCATCGTTTGACCATGATGTTGCAAAAACACTCAATGAACGACAACTGGTTCTCGAAAGAAATGTAATTAAGCGTATTCAGAATTTCAGTGTTTCTGTCCGTTCTGCTTCTGATATGTATTCCTCCCAAACAAAATCAATACTAGCTAAAAATGTAGCAACGACTTCGGAAGGCGACATCATTGTTTATATCAAAGGTAATGTAAGGCACGGTAAAAAAAATAACACTTACAAAGCTAAGCAAGACCTAATACTACAAGTCTTTGAAGCTAAAAGTCCCAATGTGGTGGTTAGTCAGAGCATTTTATCGGAGATAGGAGAGTCTCCGATTAGTAAAGAGCTAGCACTTGATGACGCTCATAGAAAAATAACAGCAACACTTAATGAAAACTCAATTTATACACTCTTGAATTAAAGGCTTTGAAAATGCTTAAGAAAACAATCCTTGCAGGTTTAGTCGTATCAGTTATGGCTGGTTGTTCATCAATTTCAGGTATGGAATCAGCTACGGTAGACCGTGAAGCTACAAGTAAGGCACTTACTCAGAACTGTAAAGAACTAGGAACAGATTTCACCCCTGTATCATTCGCTGTTGATAAAGCATCAAAAGTAATGGTGTCACTGCAAGAGCGCCAATGTTCAGTGTTTAATGACTACCGTACACTTGCATCTAAACATGGTGATGTTGCCGGTTTCCTAGCAGTAAACGCAGACAAGTCTGATGAAGAACTTCGTGCTGCGATGAAGGAGTTCGATGAAGGCAAACCTGATAATAAAAAGATTACACCTCAAGTAGAAGCTTACAAAAAAGCCTCTGACGAAATCTTCCAGAAAAACCTAAAATTGGCAGCAGACATTGCAGTTCAAGCCGGAGAATTAACTTACATTGCATCTCAACATGCATCTGCACTTGCACAAGATTCTGCTGGTGGCGCAATGGATAGTTTTCTAGCGGTTGTCTCAAGCGATGAGGAAGGTGAAGCAGGTGAAGAGGAAACTGTACCAGTTGTTGAAGCTTACCACGAGATGGAAGCTCGCTCGATACTTGCGTTGGATGCCAACTCACTTATTTCAATAGATAAAAATACTATCGAACAACTTGAGAACCTAGATAAAGTTGTTGCTGATAAAGTGAAATCATAATGAAACTTTCTCGAATTGCCGGTTTAGTAACCGCTGCTATTGCGCTGATGGGTTGCCAGAGTAACCAAGGTAGCCAAACGTATTCGGTAGAAAGTAATGCAGGAAATTCATCGCTGGTTATCGGCAAATCAGCATACGAATTTAGCAGCGACGATATAGAAGTACCAGCGTACTTCAGTACTCAGGGCCTTCAATATTGCACTTACGATGCAAATGAAGAAGACACTCGCTGTCCACTCGCGAAAAAAACAATTCTTTTGTATTTTGGTGATGTCAAAACGGATGTGAATGAAAATCTTCAGGGAAAATCTGCTGATGTTTTCAACTCTATGCATTCAAGCATAAGTAAATTCCAAACTAAAGCGCTAGAAAACACTTTAGAAAACCAGTTTGCGGGCGTTAACCGTTTCCGGATTTTGACTCGAGATACCGATGCTGTTAACAAAGCTATGGAAGACATTATGGTATATAGCGGTGCTGCAAATGTCGCGAAAAAAGCAGGCAGTCGCGGTAAGTTATCTCCCGATTACATGATGAAAGTCGATGTGCTCAAAACCGCTGATATGTTGTTTGGTTCAACTCAGTCTCTATTTCAAACGTCGATGGAAATGACGACGGGTGTGATTGACCCATATACGCGTGAAAAAGTGAGCTACCCAAACATCGGTAAGATCCGTGTTTCTAACTTTGATGTCCGCGATAAAGACAGTTACACAACCGTGATTGCGAATGGCGATTATTATCGTGGTTTTAACTATACCAGTGGCAAAGATGTTGATGCAGTTCTTAATGAAATGTCATCACGCGGTTTCGATATTATGTTAACGCGTTTGCTCAAAGAAATGCCAGCTACCGCGCAGGTTAATGGAATTAAAGGCGACCGAATTTCGTTAGACCGTGGCCAAAATGCAGGCGTATTGCCGAATGAGACCATGGTTGTATTCGAATACAGCGCAGGTTTTGTTGAGCCTATTGGTGTTGCTATTGTTAACCCAAGCCAACAAAGCGCTCAAGGAAAAATTGTTCGATGGAAAGACAGCAGCATAGCTGACGAAGTGAAAGAAATTGCTGAAGACGGGATTTATCGCCCTGATCGACAGCGTCGTATTTTCGCTGTAAGTGTTGGTGTGCCTATGGAGTTTATGAAGGAGCGCAGTACATGGGCGGCAAAAGGCTAAGCAAAAGATTTGCCATTAGTACCTTATTTGTATGTATGTCCATTCCTGCATTGGAATTAGATAAGAGTCAGCCAACGTTGGCTCTTATTGAACAAGGCTGTGCATATGGTCGAGGGGCGATGGCTGTTGAGTCAGCCAAAGCCGATGGTTTAAATAATCTTCGTTTGTTTTTGCAAGGTAAGGCCTCAGTTTCTTTTACGACTGAAGATAATGCGTTAGTTGAGGAGCAATTTGATCAACAAGTCCGGGAATTATTGATAACAAATATTAATGCTAACGATATCAATGCCGATTTTAGCTCGCCTGAAATTCAAGGGGATGATACTTGTGTAACAGTGCGCTTAGCACCGAAGCTTAGTACTGGCTTTAACAGCGCTGACGACGGTATCGAATGGGATGACACGCCAGTTATGTCTGTCGTGGTTGTCGGTGAAGGCCGTGAAAGTAAAAAATTGGCATTGAGTGCAAGGCAAGTGGCGGAAAAAGATGCCTTTAACCGCGCTATTAGCCAAGTATTAGGCGCTATGGTCAATTCTGGTTATATGCAAAAGTCTTACGGTACCCTGTCGGGAACAGAAAGTAGCAATGATTTCGACTTACAAGAAATCGCAATGCAATCACTTTCGATGGAACCTCAAGGCATGGTTTCCAGTTGGAATGAAATCTCTTATCAGGAAAAGCCTAACGGCTATGTAACAGTCACGCTTGATGTGTTTGTTGAACGACAGAAGGTGGAAGCGAAAATAGCAAGTTTGATAAAAAGCCTTGGCCAACCTTCAATCTATGTTGATGCAGAGCTCCCAGTCGTAAAAGATACATTTTCCAATGCACTCGCAGAGATGGGCTTTGATCTTGCTTCTAACCCGGAGCAGTCTAGTGTCATTCTTAATGTTCAAGAAACCCCAAAAGTGACCTCTTCTGGTCTTCAGCTTGAACTATCGGCGACCGTGGTCGATCGTGCTGGCAATCGTTATGGTAGTTGGCACAACGACCCGACTTTTATGACGCTACCGAACAAAGCAGGTATGCTCAATGAACTTGCAGCTGTTCACCTAGCTATTGAAGGTAACCAAATTGCCTTAAAGAGTGAACTTCAAGCGTCGGTGCAAATAATGGTAAGCCGCGGTGGGCCTATCCGAGAACTTATTTTTTCACAGCAAGCGGCAGGCAAACAGGGGCAACTTTATCGTTTGATTGGTGATATGAGCGGGGTTTCTGATATTAAACCAAGCCAACAGGGCGGCAATATCGTTATTCAGCTAAGGTCACTTAGCGGTGCAAGTGAACTAGTCCAAGATATTGAACCCATGTTGCGTACCCATCAACCAAACTACCGTTCGAAAGTTGATGTACTGAATGAATACCAAATCAGAGTGCTTTAAGCGTCACTCCTATAGGACTTGTTATATTTTAAAAATATGGTTTTTTAAAATAATAGGTGAGGTTGATGCATTAAATATCAAATGATTATTTGCAGATTTACTAATTGGAAATAATACACAAAAAACGTTATGGATAGCTTTTAAGATATGAAAAAACTAATTATTGCAACGTCACTAATTACCGCTCTCGTTGGCTGCCAAAGCAACAACGATACACTAGAGCAAGCTCAAAATTTTGCGTCATGTACGTTCCCAGATGCACCGACTGTCGAAGCCCCTGGTTGGATCTGTGATGTGGTCCCTACTGATGTAGCTATTGGTGCAACAGGTTACGCGAAGAAAAGTGCAGCAGGTATGAGCGTCATGCGTAAAATCGCGATGAGCGATGCTCGTGTAAACCTTGCTTCGGCTTTTGAATCAGATGTGAGTAATCTATTTCAATCTGCTACTGATGGTGCTACGTCAACATCCGCTGGGGAAGGCGTAACGCTGGTAACGGAAAATGTTCAAGAGGCATTTGAAGATATTACTAAATCGGTAGTGAGTAAAAGACTTACAAATAGCCGAGTTTTAGTAAGCCAAACAAGTCCAGCTGGTGGGCTGTATGTATTAGTTGGTATGGACCAAGCAGCTTATGATGCAAATATGAATAAAATTATCGACGAAGTTGGTGGCGAAGACTCAACTCTTTGGAATCAATTTAACGACGAAAAAGCTGCCGCAGATCTTGCTGCCGTATTCGATTCTTTGAAAAAATAATCGTTGCTTGACGATTAGTTAAATTGAAAAAGGCCACTATAGAGTGGCCTTTGTTTCTATACTCTCTCGGAGTTAGTTATGTATAAAACGATCACCAAGACAGGGCTGGCTATTGCAATTTCAGCAGCTGTTAGCTTTCCAACACACGCAGTGTCAGATAGTCAAAAACAACAACTTAATAATGCGGTTGTAAAAGCAAGTCAGTCCCAAGAAGAAAAACTTAAAGAATTTCATGCTTATGTAAATGCTTACTTGGACGAGTATGAACAATGGCGTGACGAATATACCAATAAACTTGATGAGCGCCGTACAGATCTTATTAAAAATTGGGGGGAAGGAGAGGTATCTTCTCAAACAAAACAGGTCGATTATTCACAAAACGATCAAGTTAAGACAGCAGTGGATTATGAAAGTAATACCGCTACGGTTTCTGTTTTAGTTGATGAAGACAGCAGCCCTGAAGAAATAGAAGCGCTTGTAAGAAAAATCCCTGTTGAAGTTGAGGGGAAAACGGTTGATCTAGCCAAGCTGAAAGCGGTCGACCATGCGGTTTTGTATTCTTTAGATAAAGAACAAGAAGAGAAGAACTTCGTTATTGAACAAACGCAAAGCCAAATGAATGAACTTGATGTTCAAGCTGAACGACTGATTCAATCAGATACTGGTATCCCAGATTCCTTCATTTACCAACGCGCTCATGATAAGAAAATGGCACTGCTTACTAAAGCACAAGAGCGTATTGCTGCTCAAACTAAGCTTTACAGCGAAATGCGAACTAAACATGGCTTATCAGGAGAGCAATCAGAGGTTATTGATGAAAAAGTGCAAGAAGTTGCTAGCACAGAGTCAATACCAGTAAAAGCTTCTCCGACAGTAGTTGAGAAAGTGGCACCTAAAACTCAAGCGGTGAAGAAAAAACCTACTACGGAAGTAGTTTCTTCTTCGACGAAGCCTAAAAAAGTGGTCAGTTATAAAGTTAAGCTGCCAGAGAATAGTTTGAAATCTCGTGCGAGCAAATATACACCTCTCGCAGAGAAAGAAAGCAAGAACTGGGAAATAGATGCGGCATTGATTATGGCGATCATGCACTCTGAGTCTGCTTTTCGCCCTGACGCTAAATCTCACGTACCAGCATTTGGTCTTATGCAAGTGGTTCCAACCAGTGCGGGGCATGATGTTAACAAACAAGTTCGAAATATAGATGCGCCAATGAAAGCTTCAGATCTATATCAACCCGTCATTAACGTTGAAACTGGTACTGCTTACTTAGATATCTTGAATAGCAAATATTTACGTAAGATCGAGAATGATCAAAGTCGTTTGTATTGCATGATTGCGGCTTACAACACTGGTGCAGGAAACGTTGCTCGTGCGTTTAATAAAGACCGCTCAACTAGCATTGGTAAAGCATCTAAAGTGATCAATCAGATGACCCCGGAACAAGTGTATAACCAATTGGTTGCGAAGTTGCCATACGATGAAACAAAGAACTACTTGAAGAAAGTAAACAGCCGTATCGCACTATATAAATAATACTTGTAGTAAGCACATGGGAAGGCGTGTGCTTTAATTTCTTATAGAATTTTTGAGAGTAACAATGTTTAAGATTTTTGCTTTATTTTTCATCGCCATTGGTATTTACCTAGGCCTTAATTACGACGATGAAATTAAAAATATAATGGATACAGATGCTTTTGAGCGAGTACAAGAACGAGCTGAAGACGGCAAAGAGGCATTGATGGATACAATAGACGATATTAAAGGTTGATGATGTCTGCAGAACAACAAAATGACGTTCCAAAAGAAATTCAAGATGAACTGAAAGAGCTCCAAGATAATCAAGAATCGTTGTTAGAAGCACAAAGTAAAGGAAACTTAGCGCGCACTATTGGTTTGTTGTCAGTCGTCTCAATTGCTTTGGGTGGTTTTAACGATAGTTTTGATGCAATCGAAAAGATGGTGGATTTTGGTCTTTCACAAATGACTGATATTCCATCACACAAAAAGCTTGAAAAAGTGTATATCCGCTCATCAGCTGAAATATTAGATCAGACATTTGGTGCCCCCGTTTATATTAAGCGTTCAAGTGGCGATGACGTTATCAAATACTACAAAGACGATAACTTTATACTCTCATCGATTACCAGAGATAATGCCATTGTTGCTTATCTTGTATTTCCAGATGAAGGCTTTGCCCCTGAAACATTAGAACATGCAGGTGGTTCGGAGTTTTTCAATCAACCTTTTAACGCCATTGAAAGTGTCAATGAAATTCGAGCGTCGTTCTCTAGAACTGGCAATTATTACATTGAAGAAAATAATGGCGGTGAGTTTGGCTACTTATATTCTTCAATCAGCGGAGCTAGTGAGTTCATTGCACCTATGACAAAAAACAACCGGAAATTGCTTTCCGACGTAGTTGACTCGCTGACTATGGATGAGCACGTCGTAAAGAGCGTACAGTCTTTACGTTTGAATGCGAAACCTAATTTCTATGGTTACAGTACATTAGGTGTGGGGGCTTTAGAAGAAGCTATTTTGTCTAACACCGAATATCGTTTAATTCATAAGAGTTAACCATTAACAAATCAGTTCTAGCTTTCTATCAAGCTAGAACTTTATTAGCAGTGGGATTATGGCAAATTTAAAGTTCGAAAGCTTTCTAGAACGGCTTAAGGGTGATGACAGAATCATTATTCAAGCTCATGACTTCCCTGATCATGATGCGATTTCTTCCGCATACGCCTTGGCATACTTATTAAAAAGTAAAGGGCTGCGCCCATATATTACGTTTCATGGTTATATAGATCGAGTGTCACTCAGGAACTTAATAGATTGGCTAGATATTCCAATCTATCAGCCAAAAGATTTGAAACTACAACCGGATGACAAGATTATTGTTGTTGATGGCTGTATTGGTGAGAAAAATGTCATCGACTTTCCGGGGCTTGAGGTAGGAGTGATCGACCACCACCAAGTGAAAGCACCTGATTTTGTATGGTATTCCGATATACGTTCAAACTATGGTTCAACAGCAACCATAATGGTTGAGTATTATCGTTATTTTTCTCTGCAGATGCCCCAAAATATTGCGACAGCACTATTGGTTGGTTTGAGTTTTGATACCGCAAACTTTACCCGAGGGGTAGGGACGGCAGATCTAAAAGCATTGTTGTATCTTCAAGCGAAGGCCAATAATGATATGGTTAACAAAATTTGTCGTAATCAAGTAGAGTTCCATGAATTAAAACTATTCTATTCTATGCTCGATAGCTTACGTCGTGAAAAAAATGCAGCATTTGCTGTGCTTCCTGAAGGTTGCCCTAAAAATATGCTTGGCGTGTTAGGTGATTTCTTGCTGAGCGTTGATGAGCTCGATATTGTTGTTCTCACTGCTAGAAATAGAGAGAAGACCTTTATCTCTCTCCGTTCTGAGTGTTCAAAAAACAATGTCGCGAAGATAGTTAGAAGCGCTCTTAATGAAAAAGGGGTTGGTTTTGGCGGCGGGCATCCTCATATGGCTGGCGGCATCATCAACAAACATTTTGAATTCAGTCGTGAACTTGCTTGTGTTTATGATTTAATTCGACCAAGCCTAGTACTTGACGCTTAAATTTACTTGTTTAGATTGCTCGGCATTTTGAAATAGTTAGCACTTTGTATCTAAGCATGAGTATCGTCCTCTACTAAGTGTATGTTTAGCTCCGAAGGTAACTGGCTGTTATTAGTGTATATACGATCAAAATCACTCAGTGACGCTACCTTCAGAGCCGCAAAGCGTCCCCATTTACTGGAGTCTGCGACTAGCCAACTTTCACGGCTGTTCTTTATGATTGACTTGGATAGGTCAGCTTCAACTTGTTCATGCTCCATAGCGAAATGACTGTCTGTTACTGAACCACAACCACAAATGCCGATGTCTGCTTCAAAGTCGGAGAAGAAGTGGACCACGCTACTGCCAACCATATCTTGATGCTCTCGTCTAAACAAACCACCCGCCAAATACACTTCAATCTGCTCATTTGCCTCAAGGATACGAGCCACTTGAAGGTTATTGGTGATCACTCTTAGCGCTGGCTTTGCCAATAAGTACTGTGCGATTCGAGTGACGGTGGTACCAATGCCCATCATGACCGTTGAGCCTTCAGGTATCGCATCGGCAACTGCTATAGCAATACTGTCTTTTGTTTCTGACTCAACGCCAGCGCGGAATCGATAACTCGTATTCGTGAGCGTAGTAGGTAGGCTGACGCCTCCGTGTACTCTTCGCGCTAGACCTTGCTCACACAGGTGGTTTACGTCACGACGAATGGTTTGAGTGGTAACAGAAAACAACTCGGCTAAGTGGTCGATCTGAATATCTTGGTTAGCTTTAAGCGTTGCGAGTATTTCTTTCTGGCGATGGTTCAGTTCCATAGATGCTCACTAAAATTGGTTTGGTACATCGGTGATGATGTTATCGACACCCAGATTGAAATATTTAGCCGCCAATTGTGGATCGTTCAGGGTCCATATTTTCAGAACTGCGCCTGAAGCTTTGATCGTTTTTGCTGTTTTCTCATCAAGGATGCGGTGATCAATATGAATGCTGTACAGATCGAGTGATTGAAGGGACTCCAGGCTGAAATCGTTCCACACTTCGCAGATAAAACCACGTTTAACCTCAGGCATCATTTGCTGGCAAAGACTTAGCGCTTCTTTTTTGAAGCTTGAGATGAGCAGTTTTTCAATAGGGAACTGCTTTTGCTCAACCAGTGCGATCACTGTTTCAACTAGAGGCTGAATAGCTTTATCGTCATAAATTTTGATTTCAAGGTTCAGAGTTACATCAAGTTCTAGGCATTTATCAAACGCTTCGCTCAAAGTAGGAATCGTGGTCCCCGCGAACTCGCTACCAAACCAACTACCAGCATCTAACGTCTTGAGTGTGGTTAAGTCTAAATCGGCGATATTGCCCGTTCCGTTAGTACAACGATTGACTGTCTTGTCATGAAAAACCATAGGGATGCCATCAGCGCTCAACTGGGTATCAATTTCAATCCATTTAGCACCAGCTTTCGCTGCGTGTTCAATACTCACTAACGTATTTTCAGGTGCTAAAGAAGCGGCACCGCGGTGGCCTGTGATCATAATTCAATCTCGATGTTCATTTGAAAATTCAGGAAACAGTAGCTCCACTTTATTACAGATTTATTAACTCTCCACCATATTGCGCTGTTTTAAATGAGAACTAGTTAAAAAGAGTTGGATAGAGTTTGTACAATAGTGAGACCTTATACTCACTATGTTCAAATCGCTAAGATAAATGTTCATATGAATGTAATAATTCACTCACATACTCTACGAAAACTTAATAACACCCTCTATATTTAGAAAACGATAGCCACATAAAGGTGATTAAAAATGAAAAAGCTATTAGGTACAGTAATTATGGCGGCAACGCTGCTTGTTGGTTGTGGTGAAGCTGACAAGGCTGGTTCTGAAGCTAAAGACGAGCCGATCAATATCAACATGAGTCTTGTGTTCACTCAAAATGAGTTGCTTACACAAGAGCTAATCAAAGCGACCGACAAAATTCGAGAAAGAACCGATGGCTCGGTAAACATTAAAGTTTTCCCTGGTGGTCAATTACCTGTTTACAAAGATAACTTGGAACAAGTGGTTAACGGTGCCAACTGGATTGCCGTAGAGGATTTGACTTATCTAGGTGATTACGTGCCTGACTTCGCTGCACTGGCAGGTCCAATGCTGTACAACACTTACGATGAATATTTAGCGATGATGGACACTGATTTCGTTGCTGGCCTTAAGGCTAAAGCGGAAGAAAAAGGCATCAAAGTATTGAATGCAGACTACATGTTTGGCTTCCGCCACATGATCACCAATAAAGAGATCGTTAACTCTGATGACATGAAAGGCATGCGTATTCGTGTTCCACAAAGTCAGCTGTTCATCAGCACACTTTCAGCAATGGGCGCAGCTCCAGCTTCTCTTCCATTCCCTGAGACCTATGCAGGTGTTCAACAAGGCGTTGTTGACGGTCTTGAAGGTTCTATCCTGACCATGTACTCAACCAAGATCTACGAAGTGGCTAAGAACATGTCTTTGACTAAGCACTTCCTTGGCACAGTGGGTATCTACATTTCACCAACGCTTTGGGACAAATTTACGCCAGAGCAACAACAGATCATCAACGAAGAGCTAGAGGCTGGTGCTGAATCTAACACTGCTGAGCTAGTTAAACTGGATGTTGAATACACTCAGAAACTTGAAGAGCTAGGCGTTACCTTCAATGAAGTGAATTCTGAAGAGTTCAACCAGTTGACGGCAGATGTGTACAACCAGTTCCCAAGCTGGAGTGAAGGCATACACGCGACGATCATGAAAGAGCTAGAAACGATCCGAGCTGCACAGTAGTCCTGCATACTCAAATTAATTAGTTAATGATTACGGCCTAAATATTCTTAGGCCGTTTTATTCCTGAAATACCCACGTTGTATTAGGTATTTCGTTGGAGAAGTCTTTTGTTTTTATTGAAAAATATTGAAGAAATCCTCGCTTCTATCGCTATTTCGATCACCGTTTTGGTTGTTATCGTTAACGTCGTCTTGCGTTATGGATTTGGCTTTGTTGTCCCGTGGAGTGAAGAGCTGTCGGTTATTTGCTTCATTTGGGCTGTCTACTTAGGGATTAGCTCCTGTTACAAACACAAGCTTCACATGGGTGTGGATGTGGTGGTTGCCATGCTGCCAGAAAAAGCAAAAATCCCATTTAGATTGTGTGTTTCCGTTTTCCTACTGGCTCTGAACATTTTAATGGCGGTTCTGAGTTATCAATATCTCATGCTATCTAACAAGGTAACGCCGGTCATGGGCGTATCATATTTTGTTATCAATGGCGTGTTGTTGCTTTGTTTCTCATTGATGGCGATCCACACCGTTCGATTTATCGCGAACGATGTCGCTTCTCTAAAGCGCTCTTCTAAGTAGGTACGATTCATGGAAAGCTATCTTCCAATCTTTATTCTGTTTGTTCTGTTTCTTTTGAACATCCCCATCGCGTTTTCTCTGATTGCATCGGCGATGGTTTACTTTCTTTTTATCAATGACTCTATTCCGGTGAGCTTGGTAATGCAGCGCTTTATTAGTTCTGCTGAGTCTTTTCCGTTGTTGGCCATCCCGTTCTTTATCATGGTGGGTTCGGTGATGAACTATGCAGGGATCAGTAAGAGCTTACTCGCCTTTGCCGATTCTATGATTGGCCATAAAACCGGTGGTCTTGCTCAAGTGAATGTGGCATTGAGTACTCTTATGGGGGGTATCTCTGGATCTGCAAACGCGGATGCGGCGATGCAGTCGAAGATTCTTGCTCCCGAGATGACTAAGCGTGGTTACGACTTGCCATTCACGGCTGCGGTAACAGCTGCGTCATCAAGTATCAGCCCTGTGATCCCACCGGGTATTAACCTAATCATCTTTGCTTTATTAGCGAACGTGTCGGTTCATCAAATGTTTATTGCGGGTTACGTTCCGGCATTTTTGATGGCGCTGTCGCTGATGGTGACGATCGCGTTCATCGCTCGTAAACGCCGTTACAAACCGTCGCGCTCTGAGCCTGCTTCTGCCCAAGAGCGTTTTCACTACTTCTTGAAAGCGATTCCGGCACTGTTGATCCCATTCGGCATTATTTTAGGTATGCGTTTTGGCTTGTTCACGCCTACTGAAGCGGGCGCTATCGCAGTATTACTTTGCGCGATTATTGGCGTCTTCGTTTATCGTCAACTGGGCTTTCGCCATATCCCGCTCATCATGCGTGAAACAGTGCAGGGCACCAGTAGTGTCATGTTTATCATTATCGGTGCCATGGTCTTTGGTTACTACATGACGCTAGAGCAGATCCCACACAATGTTGCTTCGGCTTTGATTGAGCTGACAGACAATAAGCTCGTCTTGCTGTTGTTGATTAACGTGCTGCTGTTAGTGGTTGGTATGTTTATCGAAGGTGGTGCCGCGATGATCATACTCACGCCATTACTATTGCCAGCTGTGCTTAACCTAGGCGTTAACCCGGTTCACTTCGGCATTATCGTGATTGTGAATATCATGATTGGTGGTGTGACTCCGCCATTTGGCTCGATGATGTTTACGGTTTGCTCAATTTTAAAAGTTCGTATGGTCGACTTCGTAAGAGAAGTGGCTCCGTTGTTGCTAGCACTACTCACGGTTCTGATGTTGCTGACTTTCTCTGAAAGCTTAGTGATGTTTTTACCGAATTTGCTTTAACACTGTTTAGTGATTGATTATTTAGAGGTGTAGAAATGAATTCGGTATCGAATGAATTGAACCAAAATTGGAAAAAGATAGATTGGGTGTTAACCGATGTGGATGACACCTTAACGTGGCAAGGTCAATTGCCGCCTGAAACCTTGATCGCTTTAAGTAAGCTTCGAAATTCGGGCAAGAAAGTGGTTGCGGTAACGGGGGCTTGTGCAGGCTGGTGTGATCACATTGCTCAGCTGTGGCCTGTTGATGCAGTTCTCGGCGAGAATGGCGCCTTCATTATGGAAAAGAAAAACGGTTATCTGACATTGCGCTCTGATATTCCTTTGCCAGAAGTTAGCGCTAATCAGAGCAAATTGAAACAACAAGTCTTAGCTATTTTGAGCGATTATCCAGAGCTCAGTTTAACGCTCGATCAGTCGTACCGCTTGTGTGAAGTTGCGATAGACATCGGTCAAAACCGTCCGAAAGTTGATGATGCGATTATTGAAGAGGTAGTCTCTAAGATTCACGCGTTAGGTGCACACGCCACAGCAAGCTCCATTCACATTAATGCTTGGTATGGTGAGCACTCTAAGAAAGCGACATCGACTGCTTTTCTCAAAGAGAAGGGGCTGTCTGACCAAGAAATAGTCGAGCGTAGTTGCTATGTCGGTGACTCGATGAACGACCAATACATGTTTGAAATTTTGCCCAACAGTGTTGGGGTCGCCAATATTCAGCATTACTGGGAACGACTAGAGCATCACCCATCAGTGGTGATGAGCAAACCCGGAGGATACGGCTTCTCAGAGTTTGTCGATAAGCTGCTTGCCTTAAAATAGCGATTGTTTAGCGGCTTCAAACAGCTGATAGCGAACATCAAACACAGCTCTTTTCTTCGTTGGATTGAGCTGTGTTTTTTTTATTAGAGGCGAATACTTACTTCTTCTATATCGCGCCTATTGCTTTTCAGTGCTGGTGTTGGTGACTCAGCCCACAACTTGCAAACTTGTTCTGTCGGTATCTCAATTCCTAGATGGGCAAATAGAAAAATTGTGAGACGCTTGTGTTGTGTCTGTCGAATCACAAGGAAGTTGCATGCACCATTTTAATCTTCGTGCGCTTGAGTACCTGAATGCGTTATCAAAATATGGGTCACTGCGTAAAGCGTCTAAGATGATGAACGTTGACCCGGCGGCAATGAGTAGAATGCTGACGCAGCTTGAAGCACAAGCAGAAATGAAAGTGTGGGAACGCAATAATCGTCAATCACTGCTGACTGAAGCGGGCAACGAGTTATTGAACTATTACCGCTCCATCGTTCGCAGCGAAACGGCGGTGCTGGCTCGTCTAACCAAGTTGAAAAACCTCAAGGGCGGTAACGTTAGCATCGCGATAGGAGAAGGGTTTATCACTAACTTGGTC
The DNA here is from genome assembly GCF_024347515.1 of Vibrio gigantis. Taxonomy (NCBI): domain Bacteria; kingdom Pseudomonadati; phylum Pseudomonadota; class Gammaproteobacteria; order Vibrionales; family Vibrionaceae; genus Vibrio; species Vibrio gigantis. The sequence goes on along the minus strand of NZ_AP025492.1, from coordinate 2,284,470 downwards.
TCTAAACCCATGCAGACTTTCATGGCGCGATACCCTGATATCAATTTATCGATTGAGATAGCGGGTGCATTGGATGCCGTAAAAATGTTGGAAGATCAACAGATCGATTTCGCGATTACCTATGCGTCTGCTCCTCACCCTAAACTGCATTCACACGTCGAGCGTAGCCACCCTTTAGAGCTTATCGCTCCAAAAGGGCACGTACTAACGACCCAAGAAGCACCAGTGACACTGCAAGACATTAGAGAGGCTTCTATTGCTTTGATCGACAACTCGACAGGCATGGGTAGGCTCGTAAAGCAGGCCGAACAAAACTCTCATCTCACTTTGCAACCTAAGCTTCAAACTAACTCTGTTACCGCACTCACTAACTTTGTTTCGGCAGGCCTAGGCGTGACCTTTATGCCTAAGCTCACTGTGCTTGATGAGATCAAATCGGGACAAATTGAAGTAGTTGCGACTGAGCTAGATACCTTCTCTAAAGCGACGGTGAAAGTTCAATCTCTCAAAGGCCGTGCGCTCTCATTGCAAGCCGAAACCTTTTTAGACTTTCTCATCGAGAACGCCACATTCTTAAGTCATGATGCTCACAATATCTAAATAGATCAGGGTTGGTGAAACGTAGAGTCCTACTCTTGGCTCGACTTGTTACCGCCAATGAACTTATTTATTGGGTGTCGTTACCCTTTGGGGCCACGCAATGTCTTGTGCTCTGAAGCCCTTCAACATCACACTTCCAAAACTCATTCTCCCGATTTACGACTAAATTGACTTTTTATCAACACATGTTGAATTGTTAAGTCAACGCTTGATGAATACGTTACAAACTATTAACGACAGAAGTTTCAAACAGGCAGTAAGGCTCGGCTGATGTGGCGAGTGCAGGGGAATATAGAATGGAAGTTATTGTAATTGGCAGTGGTGTTATTGGCTTGACCAGTGCTTGGTATCTGGCGAAAGAGGGCCACTCAGTAACGGTTATCGACCGCCAGGATAGCAGTGGTAAAGAGACCAGTTTTGCGAACGCCGGGCAAATTTCTTATGGCTATTCTTCACCTTGGGCAGCGCCGGGTATTCCGTTGAAAGCGATGAAATGGCTCACCCAAGAACATGCTCCCTTGAAAGTTAAGCCATCCCTTTCTCCAGAGTTGGTAGCCTGGGCGACTAAGATGCTCGCTAACTGTAACGAAGCTAAATACGCCGTGAATAAGTCGCGCATGTTGAGAGTGGCAAACTACAGCCGAGACTGTCTAACCCACCTTCGAACCAGTGAGAATTTGGCTTATGAGGGCAGGCAGAAAGGTACCTTACAGGTATTCAGAAGCGAGAAACAACTGGACGTGATTCAGCAGGATATGAAGCTACTAACAGAAAGCGGCATCGAACACTCGCTGTTTGGTGTTGATCAGTGCCTGTCGGTTGAACCGGGATTAGCTGACGTGAAAGACAAGATGGTGGGTGGTTTATATTTACCTCATGATGAAACTGGAGATTGTCATCAATTCTGTTTAGCTCTGACCGAGAAAGCTAAGGCGCTTGGTGTTCAGTTTGTGTTTGATACGGAAGTTCTCAAGCTGAACCGTAAAAATCAAGATATTCAGAGCATTACCACGACTCAAGGAGAGTTCAGAGCGGACGCTTACGTGGTGGCTTCGGGAAGTTATTCTCGAGATCTGCTGAAACAAGCCGACTTGTCGATTCCTGTTTATCCAGTGAAGGGCTACTCTTTGACATTGCCAATCGTGAGTGCGGATAAGTCACCAACATCAACCGTTATGGATGAAACCTATAAGGTGGCGATGACGCGTTTTGATGATCGAATTCGTATTGCTGGGACGGCTGAGCTTGCTGGTTTCAATTACCTGATTCCTGAAAAACGCAAAGCGACGATTGATATGGTGATAAAAGACCTGTTCCCGCAGGCGGGGGACTTTTCCAAGGCAGAGTACTGGACTGGGTTGAGGCCAATGACGCCAGATGGCACGCCCATTATCGGCAAGACGCCAATTAAGAATCTGTTTACCAATACTGGTCATGGTACGTTGGGGTGGACGATGGCGTGTGGTTCAGGAAAGTTGCTAGCGAGTATGGTTAGTGGCTCTAATAGCGATATTCAATCAGACGACTTGAGTATTCACCGATACATGTAACTCATCAAAAAACGTGTACAGACGAATTTGCCCATGCTTAGTTATAAGCATGGGCTAACTAGGTTTTAGTGTTTCAGTTTATCTGGTGGTGGTCTCTAATATATGAGTGAATCGCTGCCACGATTTTTGGTCAGCTTCATTTTGGTAATTATTGGAACCAAACACAGTGAACGCATGAGGGGCTCCGCTGTAGGTGATCATCTCATGGGGTACTTTGGCTGACTCCAGTTCAGTGGCAAGGCTGCCAAAATCCTGCATTGATATCATGGCGTCAGCCGTTCCATGGAACACGACAACTGGCGCTTTGGTTTGTGAGTAGTCTTGTCCTTTCGGTGTCGATAGACCACCGTGGAAGGTGACATAAGCTTTGGATGGAACTCCTGCTCTCGCGGCTTCCAATACGGCAGCACCACCAAAACAGTAACCCATCATCACATTGTTATCTAAGTTACCGCCAAGCCTTTGTGCTTCCAAGGCTCCTGCATTGAGGAGTGCGCGCATTTTTTCTCGGTCTTTATACAACTCGCCTGTGTGTTGCTTTTTATCTTTCACTTCTGTTGGGCGAATGTCTTTTCCAAACAGGTCGATAGCAAACACGTTGTAACCGAGTTCGTTGAGCATCTCAGAGCGCTTCTTCTCGTAGTCGGTCAAACCATCCCAATCGTGTATTAAAAGTACTAAGGGCGCTTGATCGCTGGCTTCACTCCAATAACCTTCATATTCCATGTCTTCAACCTGGTAGATGACGTTTTCTCCAGACAGTGCTGAAAAGGGAAGTAAAACCGAAAACAGACCTAGCGTAGTGAGTGTTCGCATACGTTATTCCTTCAGATGACGAGTGGCAATCCAATGGAAAGTATAGATAACGTTATGATTCTCGCTAGATTGTCAGCTTGGCTTTGATGAGTGAAACAAGAAGGGGGCAGTCCTAAATGGAAAGAAGCTTAAACGGAAGGAAGCAATCACAGTAACCCGTCACTGTGATTGTTCGGATAACAAGTTTAGGAGATTTAAACCATTACCAAGTGGGGGTGGTGTTGCTATCACTGTTACAACGACTTGTTCTGATATCAGGATACTTGCGTTGGTAGCGCGGTAACATCGATTCGTTTCCTAAGATGCCGCCTTGATGGATATAGATGATGGTTTTGGTTTGGTTATCTGCCTGCCATTGTTCTAAACATTGCCACATTAATGGGTCATACAGCAGGTCAAACTCGATGTCGGTTTGCTCTTGTAGATCCAACCAAGTGTGATAATCCTGTTGGTACAATTTTCCAAAGTGGTGTTTGGTTTCGAGTGATAAGATCTGTGGATGATCGGTTTCACCTAGTTCATTAAATTGCTGCGTTAAATAGTCGCTGCCACCAACACAAGCACAGGTTAATACTGGGATGTTGTGCAGCTTTAAATGCTTATGAAGATAGAGAGCAGTGCTGCCTGTCCCTGCGGGGAGTGCGACCACAAAATCGTGTTGGTTTTCAAAGCGCGTCCAGCTCAGTATTTCCATTGCCAGTTGCTTTACGCCATATTCGGAAAGTTGAGAGCGCCCCCCCTCAGGTAACACGATGCACTGTGAGTCTGGTTGTCTCACTTGATCAATATACTCTTGTGGATGAAGTTCTGAGCCTGTTTCTTTGACTGAAATGACTTTAGCGCCTAGGTCAATGGCACCACGGTAATTGCCGATTGGGCGATCTTGTAACCATTGAGGTAGGTGGTCGACGTAAAATTCCAGCGTCCAACCTTTAATCTTTGCCAACGCAGCGAGCGAGAACAGAGAGTTTGCTTGCGCTGAGCCGTAGCTGATCAAGGTTGTGGTTTCTGGGTGCTCGTCTTCCAACAGCTTCATAAATTTGCGCGCTTTATTGCCACAAAAGTGGGAGTGAAGCTGATCGTCACGCTTTAAGAAAAAGGTGTGGTCGTTGTATTGATGCTGAGTTACAGGGCTATTATTTAGTTTCATCGCACTTAAACAAAATGCTGACTAAAGAGCCAGCATTTTTAAATCAAATAGGACAAACAAGTATCTAGCAGCCAGAAGCGGCTGTAAACCAACTAAATCAAGTTTTGGTTCGATATTGACGCGGATGAATCTTCTTGAAAAGTAATCTTGGCAGTGCATCCACCACAGCTGCGATTGAACAATTCAAAACCCCAATGAAAGCGTTGACACAAATCATCGACAATCAATAACCCCAGCCCGTGTCCATTTGGGTTGTATTGTTCTTGCAGGCCTTCGCCTTGGTCTTCAATAACAAGACTGTCTTGAGAAAGGGTGACAGTTACTGTACCGCTATTAGTTGCTGCAATGGCGTTTCTCAACAGGTTTCCGACCAACATATTCATGATCGCGCTGGTAGCTTGAATGGTTGGTTCTGATTTTAGTTGTAAGGCTACCTCGACGTCTTTCTCGTCTGCCTGCAACGAATTTTTAGAAACGATAGTTTCTAGCTCTTGCTGGCTAAACAAACGTAACGGTGCATCGTCGCTGTTTCTTTCATAACGAACCAGACCAAGCAGGGCGTCGACCATCTCTGACATCTGCACAATGGCTTCATCAATGCGCTCAATTTGGCGAGATTGAAACTCGGTGGTTTCACTTCTTAGTAGCAATTTATTTGCGCCACGAGCGACGGTTAACGGCGTTCTTAATTCGTGACTTGAGTAACGAGCAAACGCCTGTTCGCGCTTGAGCAAGGAATTGATTTCTCTTCGATACTGATTGAGTTGGTCAGTTAGCTGACGAAACTCAACCGCGGCATCATCACTTACACTAAATTCTTCATTGAGGTTTAACTTATTTGATTCAAGTTGCTCGGAGATAGAATTGAAGGGTTCAATCAGTCGTTTAGATAATCGATAGAGCAGAGCACCAAAGCTAAAAATCAGAATAGAGAGTAGGGTAAGTACAAAGGTGGTCGCATAAACCAGCTCGTAAATGTCAAACTCGACACGGTCGATCTCGGAAAGTAGGATGATTGGATGGGTTTGACCCTTGTCAGAATACTCACCTACATACACCATTCGTGATTCGGGTTCTTCACCTACCTCGCCAACAAAGCTCTCTTTGCCTTCAATGTACTTTTGGTACTCCGGAGGTATGAACGAAGGGTCGTTGTAAGCAATGGTAAGGTCATCAATTCTTAACTCGCCACTCTCACCTGCTTGGAATAAACCAACGGCGTAGTTGCGGTCAATCAGGATACGTCTTTCACCGACTCGGTCTTCTGATAAGTACAGTGCGGCGACAAAAACCACATAGACGAATGCCGACACAATCACGGCCATTAACCCAAAGAAAAGCGCTAGGCGGCCCGTCAAGGATTTGGTGCTTGTGAGAACATTTAAGATCAATTCGACGACTCCAAACGGAATCCAACTTTAGGCACAGTAATCAACATCTGGGTGTCGAAAGGCTTGTCGAGTTGATTGCGCAGTTGATAGATGTGGCTGCGTAACACATCGTTGTTTGGTTCGTCTTCTTCCCATAGCTTGTATGAGATATCTTCGCGAGTAACCACTTCAGGTGCGTTTTGGCACAGCATCTCAAGTATGGTGTAAGTGGTTGGGTTCAGTGCAAGTAATTTGTCTTGGCGGTACGCTTTGCGTGTCTTTTGATCGATGGTGAGTTCATCGAACTGAAGTTTAGAAGAGGCGACTTTTCCGCGGTAACGACGAACCAACGCGTTCATTTTCGCTTCTAGAATATCCAAGTCAAAAGGCTTGGTGAGGTAGTCATCTGCACCGTGGTCAAAGCCTTTTAACATGTCTTCGCGGCTATCCAGTGCCGTGAGCATCAAAATGGGTGTTGCGTTGCCTTGGTCTCGCAGTTTATTACAAACGGTTAGGCCATCCATTCTCGGCAGCATTAGATCTAATATGATGATATCAAATGAGTTTTCCATTGCGAGTTGCAGGCCCAGTTCGCCGTTGTCCGCATAATCGAGTTCCATACCAATACACTCAAAGTAATCAAACAAGACACCTGCAATCTCACGGTTATCTTCGACTAATAGAACTCGTTTCATTTTGATTCTCATACAGAAATAGGCAGTAACATTATCCTGAGTGAGCGTGAAAAATATGTCAATAACATAACTTTCACTTATGGGAGGGTAGATTGGCTCCAGATTAGAAAATAGAAGATTGTATTATGTCTGAACTTCATATTAGCCGCCCTAAGATGTCTACTTCGCAGATTAACCCTGCGGTATCTCTGTCTATCATTGTGCCATTTTACGATGAACAAGAGGTGTTGGAAGAGTTTCACTCTCGCCTAACTAAAGTTCTCGATAGCTTACCCATCACCAGCGAGATCGTTTATGTCGATGATGGTAGCAAAGACAACAGCTTGGACTTAGTGAGCTCATTCACTTCAATTAATAGCTCAATCTCTGTGATTGGTTTAAGTCGAAATTTTGGTAAAGAGTCAGCCATGAGCGCTGGCCTCGAGCATTGCCGCGGACAAGCGGTGATCCTGTTAGATGCAGACCTGCAAGATCCGCCGGAGCTTATTCCACAAATGGTTGCCAAATGGCGCGAAGGCTATGACGTCGTCAACATGCAGCGCAGTCAACGTGACGGTGAAACCTGGTTCAAGAAGTTTTCAGCGGCAAGCTTCTACAAAGTCATGAATGTGGCAGCAAAGATCGATGTTCCTGAAAATGTGGGTGACTTCAGACTGTTGAGCCGTGAAGTCGTCGACCATATCAACCAGCTTCCTGAACGTAATCGTTACATGAAAGGCATTTTCTCATGGCCGGGGTTCAGACAAGCGACGATTCAGTTTAAGCGTGACGCTCGCTTTTGTGGCGAGACCAAGTGGAACTACTTGAAGCTGATTGGCTTGGCGATGGATGGCATCACCTCGTTCTCTATCCGACCGCTGCGCATTGCGACAGCAGTTGGTGGCCTCGTTGCCTTAACGGCTTTTGTTTATGGGATGGTCATTGTGTTCAAAACCTTGATGTTTGGTGAGCCAATCTCCGGTTACCCATCAATGATGGTTGTACAGCTTGCCCTCGGCGGCATTCAACTTCTGAGTATTGGTTTAATGGGGGAATACATAGGTCGTATTTTTATCGAAACCAAGAATCGCCCTTTGTATCTGATCCAGTCTGTGGTTGATACACCTGCGTTAAAAACACATTTTAAATTAGAGGAGTCAGCATGAGCCTGAACAGAACGCACCTATGGTATTTGTTGGCTTTTGCATTGGTTTTAAGGCTTTTATCTTTGGCAACCTACCCATTAATGGACACCACCGAAGCACGCTACGGTGAAATGGCTCGTCTAATGGTGGAAACGGGTAATTGGCTAACGCCGCAGTTTGATTATGGTATTCCTTTCTGGGGTAAGCCGCCGCTGTTTACATGGATGAGTGCTGCCGGTATTGAGTTGTTCGGCCTAAGTGAATTTGCCGTTCGAGCTCCTCATTGGTTAGCGGGTGTAGTAACAATTTTGCTGACGGCTTACATGGCGAAGCGAACAGGACAAAGCGCTTTAGTTGCAGCCGTTGTATTGGCGACATGCGGTATTTTTTCTATCGCTGCGGGTGCTGTGATGACAGACATTGCGTTAACCTTAGCGATGACTATTGCCATGCTAGGCTTCTACCTGTGTTGGAAGGGTGAAGGGAGTGCGAAGACTAATAGATACTGGGGTTACGTTGGCTTTATTGGTTTGGCATTAGGCTTACTTGCAAAAGGGCCAGTAGCGATTGTCATCATGGGTATCGCAGTATTCCCTTGGTTGGTCTTACAACACGGTTTCTTTGGTGCTTTTAAAGTGCTGTGGCAACGTTTCCCATTGTTGTCTGGTTTAGGTGTGATGTTAGCTATCGCTTTGCCTTGGTACATCATGGCAGAGATGGCGACACCGGGTTTCATTGATTACTTTATTGTTGGCGAACATTTTAAGCGTTTTGTTGTGAGTGGCTGGGAGGGGGATCTTTATGGATCTGCTCATGATGAAACACGAGGCATGATCTGGGTCTTCTGGATTCAAGCCGCTGCGCCTTGGTCGATTGTATTGCCGATATTGGCATTTGCTCGACGTAAGAGAATTGCAGAAATTAACGCTGAGAATAGCGGGTTGTTTTCCTTCCTTGTGTGTTGGTTGATTTCACCTTTGATTCTTTTCACTATGGCGGGCAATATTCTTCCTGCTTACGTGTTACCAGGTATTCCTGCTCTTGGTTTGTTGGTTGCTATACTCGTAGTGGAAAAAGATAAGAAGTGGTTCTCCAGCGTGGCCTTAGTTCTGCCAGTGTTGCTGATGATTGCGATGGTTTACCTAAACCTAGGTAAGGCGAACGAGAAGAGTGACCGCATCATCTTTGAACAGATTACGGATTCTGCGCCAAGCTTCTATGTGGGTAAGCGACCATTCTCAGGTCAATTTTATAGCCATGGGCAAGCAAAGAAACTGCTCGATATCGAGCAACTAGATGGCATCGACAAGTTCTACTTGATTGGTAAAAGAGCAGAAGTAGAAACCAAGATTAAAGACAACGCGTTAACTTGTATTTTGGAACCAACGGTGAAAATAAAGCGTGCTTTGTTTAGCTGTCATAGCCAAAATATCAAACCAAATTTGTCGTTGAGCCACATTCGAAGTGAAAGTGATGTTCAGCGTTAACTCAGGACTGCAAATGGTCAACAACAAGCTTCAGGCACACAGTCAAAAGCTCCAATCCCATCACAAGATGGTTCGATTTGCTGTGGTTGGTGCTGGTGGGTTTGTTGTTGATTGTGCGGTATTCGCCTTGCTGCATTACATTGTTGGTTTGCCTTTAATGACGGCGAGAATAGGCTCGTTCATTGCTGCTGCAACGACAACGTGGTTTGGTAATCGCGTGCTGACTTTTGGGTTCAAGGGGAAGGGTAGTTGGTCTGATAAACTGATTCAGTGGCAAAAATTCATGTTCTCCGCATCGATATCAGCGGTACCTAATCTACTGTGCTTTAAGTTGATGGCAGAACTACTGCCAGTGTTTACTGGCGCTGTGTTTATCGCAATGGCAGTTGGTATATTGGTCGGTATGGTGACTAACTACCTGTTTAGTCAATATTGGGTCTTTACTCGTTAAACTGCTTGTAATCATATAGCCAAGTGAAACCTGATTAATCATTGATAACAGACATTAAAAAGCGCAGCTAAATAGCTGCGCTTTTTATTTCATTACTATTAAGTTATTGGCTCACAATATTAGCGTTGTGTCGCGCGTTGGCGATTCTTTCCGTTGCCAGCAGGTTTGCCACCTTGACCATTACCCGCTTTGTTGCGGTTTCCGCCGCCATTGCCTTGTGATTGACCACCAGGAGCTTTCTTAATGAAGCCAGTCGCTGGTTTACGAGCGTTGCCATTACCGCCACCGTTTTGCTTTCCGTTACCTTGGTTAGCATTGCCTTGGCTGTTGCCGTTAGCATTCGGTTTCTTGACACCTGGCTTCTTACCAGAGTGGTTACGTGGCTTCTCACCACCTAAACCCGGTTGAGACTTGCTGTGCTTAGTAGCAAAGCGCTGTGAACCGTGACGACCAGACTTACGACGTTGTGCTGGTGTTTGTGCATCAAAGTCTTCTGCTGGTACTAGGCAGTTTGCTTTATCACCGATCAAGTGCTGTTTACCCATGCTGATCAGAGCTTCACGGATGATCTTCCAGTTTTCAGGATCGTGGTAACGAAGCAGTGCTTTATGCAGACGACGTTGACGGTCACCTTTAGGCACTGGCACATCTTCACGCTTCTTATATTTCACGCGCTTCAGAGGGTTAGTCTCTGAGTAGTACATCGACGTTGCATTACACATTGGCGATGGGTAGAAGTTCTGTACTTGGTCACACTCGTAGTTGTGCTTTTTAAGCCACATTGCAAGGTTAAGCATGTCTTCATCTTCTGTGCCCGGGTGAGCGGAGATGAAGTAAGGAATTAGGTACTGTTTCTTACCGGCTTCAGCGCTGTACTTTTCGAACATCTCTTTGAAACGATCGTAAGTGCCCATTCCCGGTTTCATCATCAGATCCAGTGGGCCTTTTTCAGTATGCTCTGGAGCAATCTTCAAGTAACCGCCTACGTGGTGAGTCACAAGCTCACGTACGTATTCTGGAGATTCAATCGCTAAGTCGTAACGAACACCAGAAGCGATCATGATTTTCTTAACTCCCGGTACTTTTCTTGCTGAGCGGTATAGGTCAATCGTGTGTTGGTGGTCTGTGTTTAGCTTTTCACAGATTTTCGGGAAAACACATGATGGGCGACGACAGTTAATTTCTGCTTTCGGATCTGAACAACCTAAACGGTACATGTTCGCCGTTGGGCCACCCAAGTCAGAAATAGTACCGGTAAAGCCAGGTACTTTATCTTTAATGTCTTCGATTTCATCCAAGATAGATTCTTTTGAACGGTTCTGAATGATACGACCTTCGTGCTCTGTGATTGAACAGAAAGAACAACCACCAAAACAACCGCGCATGATGTTCACCGAGGTTTTGATCATGTCGTATGCAGGAATCTTCGCTTTGCCGTACATAGGGTGAGGAACACGCTTGTAAGCAAGGCCAAACACGTAATCCATCTCTTCAGTCGTCAATGGGATGGGTGCTTGGTTAACCCAAAGTTCACGGTCACCGTGACGTTGAATCAAAGCACGACCTGAATACGGGTTTGTCTCTAGGTGCAAGATACGGCTAGCGTGAGCGTAAAGAATACGGTCGTTGTTTAGCTTTTCGTAAGCTGGAATACGAACTGCAGTTGTCTTTGCATCATGACGAGAAGGGCGAACAGTAATTGGCTGTGCTTTGACTTCTTCTTTCTCATCTTTCTTAGTATCACATTGCGTTTCCACTTCGTACGGGTTCACCGGTACGTAAGCTTTGTTCGGCTTTTCGATACGAGAAGAGTCGATGATTTTGAAGCCTTCAGGCGCTGCAGCAAGATTGATTGCTGTACCACGGATGTCTGTCAGCGTTGACATGTCTTCGCCATCAGCAATGCGGTGTGCTACTTCAACCAGTGCACGCTCAGCGTTACCAAAAAGAAGGATGTCTGCTTTCGCATCAAACAATACAGAGCGACGAACTTTATCTGACCAGTAGTCGTAGTGCGCAACACGGCGCAAGCTCGCTTCAATACCACCAAGAACGATTGGCGTGCCTTTGTAGGCTTCACGACAACGCTGAGAATAAACTAGAGTTGCACGGTCAGGACGCTTACCACCTTCGTTATTTGGCGTGTAAGCATCATCGTGACGTAATTTGCGATCAGAGGTGTAGCGGTTGATCATGGAGTCCATGTTACCCGCTGTAATGCCGAAGAATAGGTTAGGTTTACCTAGCTTCATAAAGGCATCTTTATTGTCCCACTTAGGTTGCGCAATAATACCAACGCGGAAACCTTGAGCTTCAAGAAGACGGCCAATGATAGCCATACCAAAGCTCGGGTGATCGACATACGCGTCACCAGTTACAATAATAATGTCACAGCTATCCCATCCAAGAGCATCCATCTCCTTTCTACTGGTAGGCAAAAAGGGTGCAGTTCCGTAGCACTCGGCCCAGTATTTTTTGTGTTCATGAATAGGAGTGATATCGCTGTACATATTTCGACCTCTGATTTTTGAGGCGGGAATTATAGCGGCATGCGCCCTGACTAGCCAGTAGAACATGCCCCTGTTAGTTCTGGTGTCTTTCCCTATATCGCTTTTAAAAGCAGTAAAAGAACCATACAACAGCATAGTTGAAGCCTTGAATAACGTCGCTAATTTGTGATTTTGATTAGTGTTCGTAGCAGTTTTTGATATTATTCGCGAAAATAAGTCTGAAGAAGTAGATCCACAATGGTCGAAACGTTATTAGTACAATTTGCTCCGATGCTTTTAGGAGCCCAACTGATCTTAACTCTCATCTTGGTGAAAGGGGATATTTGTCCAGGACAACGTGGCCGTATTCACAAGATGTTGCCAGCAATTGGCGTGCTGTGGCTGGCGGTTGCCTCAGTGAAAATTGAAGCATTTCTGGTCGTGTTCGCGATCTTTTATTTCTATTCTCAAGTTCAAACCAAGAAGACTCGTGATTCTGGCCCTATCTGGGTAATGTATTTGGCGTGTGGTTTGGCGTTGTCGTACGTTGCTATTCAAGCGACTGAGCAAGCAACGACAGTCGGTATCATTACGACTCTGCTGTTGGTGGTATTATTGGGTGCGGCGTTTAGCCATTTACTGCTGACGATTGCAAGAACGCGTTTGCAAGCGTTCCACCGTGTTTTGCCTGTGGTGGGTGTATTGACGGGAATGTTGGTGGTACTGGCGACAGTCGTGAACGTTTACTCACTCTCTGAAGCTCAGTTAGAGCCAGTAATTTCCACCTTGCTATTTAGCTTTGCTTTGTTGATCTCTTCTATCGTGGTGTGGTGTTGGCATCTACTGTTTGTTAAGACACCTGAAAAGCTTCAACTTACGGTTTCATTGTTGATGTTGTTAGCGGCCGCCGTTGGTTTAACGCCAGTTTGGGCACTGTAACTTTGGGTATGGTAACCACGTATCTGATTTAAGAAGTGTGATCTGTTTTTTAGCGTGACCTTAGTAAGCGTCCTAAACTTAATCTAGTCAGTGTGTTCGTAAGGAGTACGAGATGGATTTAAGCAACGTTAAAAGTCTGGATAGCATTATCTTGCTGGGAATAGTGAATGAAAAACTGCGCTTAGAGTGCGACAGTTTTGAAGAGCTCATTAGCATGTATGAGATGGATATAGAAAGTGTCGTCGGTAAGCTGGATATGCTTGGCTATCAATACGACCCACTGACTAACCAGTTTAAATCTTACGCAAGATAGTCTATTTTTCGCGAATCAACAGATGTCGATAATCATCGGTACTGAAACTAAAAAGTCACAGATAATCTGTGACTTTTTTTGTTTTTGACATTTGTCTTTTGCGCTTGGCGTAAGCCGAGTTAACTGCCGATGGTTATTGTTAAACGACCTCAATGCCATCAAGGTGACTCTTACTCTGCTGCCTTGCTGTACTAAAGAAAGCTTGCAGGTAACGCTTGTCTTTTTCTGAGTTTCTTACCGCTGCAAACAGTCTTCTTGAAAGCCCTTTGCCTAAAGGCTTACTGGCGATTAAGCCTTGTCTTGAAAACTCACTGATCGCCCAATTTGGCAATGCCGCGACACCTAATCCTGCCGATACCATTTGTACCAACATCAATGTATTGTCCGCCTGCTTCCACTTCTTCGGTTCAATGCCAGCAGGTTGTAAAAAGTGCTTCACTACATCCAAGCGCTGCTTTTGAACAGGGTAGGAGAGCATAGTGAGATCGCTAAGATCTTGCGGATCAACGCTTGGCTTATCAGCCAAAGGCGAGTTAATTGCAGTGATCAAACGCATCTCGAAATCAAAGAGTGGCTCATAGTGAACCTCTGAACGTGGCTGAATATCTGAGGTGATCACCAAGTCTAATTCACCAGCCATTAATGCGGGTAAGGGTTCAAAACCAAAGCCTGATGAAAAATCTAGTGTCACGCTTGGCCAAGCAACTTGGTACTCCTTCAAAGCGGGCATTAACCATTGGAAACATGAGTGACACTCGATCGCCATGTGCAAACGACCATTCACATCCTCTTTCAGGCTTGCGAGTTCGTTCTCTGCTTTAGCGATTCTTGGCTGTATCTCATCGGCTAGCTTAAGCAAGATCTCACCTTCAGAGGTGAATTTAACTGGCCTAGTTTTACGCAGGAAAAGCTGACCGCCAATACGCGCCTCAAGGTCTTTCAATTGGTGAGAAAGTGCCGACTGCGTCAGATGAAGAGAGGTTGCGGTTGCTGTCAATGAGCCGCTGTCTCTCAAGGTGGTCAATGTTCGAAGGTGTTTAAGCTCTATCATGAGTATTCCTCATATTCCCTAAGCCAATTCAATATTTCTTAATAATCACCCTACGGGGTTTTTTATCATTTGTAAACGTCTAGATGTCCAGATGGATTTAAGTTCCTCATCTTTGGTTTATTCAAGATGAATATTTTTAATAAACAAGATGAATATTTGGACGTTGTTCATTATTCAGATTCGGTAGATAGTTTAGCCATCCAGACGCCTTGTTGAGACAGCGCAATTTTCAACAGGCAGTCTGAAAAGATACTAATAATTATTGAATAAGGAACAGGTTCATGACCACGACAACGCATATTCTTGGCTACCCACGCATCGGTGAAAAACGCGAACTGAAATTCACACTAGAGAAGTACTGGCGTGGCGAGATTGACCAATCACAGCTTAAACAGCTCGGCAGCGAACTGAGAAATCGTAACTGGAATGTACAAGCCGAAGCGAATCTAAGCTTTGCAACTGCGGGTGACTTCGCATGGTACGACCATGTGTTAACAACGACTTTGCTTTTAGGTCATGTGCCAAAACGTCACGCTGGTGGATCTGAAGAAGAGAAAGCCTTCCCAGACTTAGATACCTTGTTCCGTGTTGGTCGCGGGCAATCTCAATCTCAAAAGCAGCCAACCTGTTGTGGCGGGAAACATGGTTTAGAAAGTGCCAAAGATGGTGCTGCGGCATCTGACATGACCAAGTGGTTCAATACTAACTATCACTACATTGTTCCGGAGTTCAGTAAAGATGATTCGTTTGAAGTGAGCTGGCCGCAACTGTTTGATGAAGTGAACGAAGCGATAAAAGCAGGACACAAAGTTAAGCCTGTCCTTCTTGGCCCGCTGTCTTACTTGTACCTAGGCAAAGAAGTGGAAGAGGGCTTTGACCGTTTAACTTTGTTGCCTCGTCTTCTTACTGCCTACCAAGCGATTTTGGCTAAACTGTCCAAGTTAGGTGTTGAGTGGGTGCAAATCGATGAGCCTATCCTGTCGCTTGAGCTTGAAAAACAGTGGGCTGATTCATTCAAGTTGGCTTATCAAGTGATTCAAGGTGACGTGAAGCTGCTATTGACCACTTACTTTGATTCGGTGACAGACACCTTAGACAAAATCGTCAAACTGCCAGTGAATGGTTTACATATCGACTTAGCCGCTGCGCCACAACAGTTCGATGAAGTCGTGAGTCAATTACCGGAAGAGTGGGTTCTGTCTGCAGGTGTCATCAACGGACGCAATGTTTGGCGAGCAGACTTGGCTACTCAGTTAGCGAAACTGCAACCCGTGAAAGAGAAGTTGGGTGACAAACTTTGGGTGGCAAGCTCA
Organism: Vibrio gigantis; assembly: GCF_024347515.1. Lineage (NCBI taxonomy): Bacteria > Pseudomonadati > Pseudomonadota > Gammaproteobacteria > Vibrionales > Vibrionaceae > Vibrio > Vibrio gigantis. The sequence continues at coordinate 2,269,122 of NZ_AP025492.1, read as the reverse complement.
TGTTCGTTGCTGCACAGTCCGGTTGATTTAGAGCTAGAAGATTCGCTTAGCGAAGAAGTGAAAAGCTGGTTTGCTTTCGCGAAACAGAAAGTCACAGAGGTTAGCTTATTGGGTGCGGCGCTAGACGGCGATCAAAATGCCATTTTAGCGTGTGAGACTTATAGCCAGCCGATTGTTGCTCGCAAGAGCGCGACTCACGTAAACAAGCCGAAGGTGCAGGCTCGTATTAATACAATCACTAAAGCATTAGCAGAACGTAGTGCACCTTATGCAGAACGCGCCGCGCATCAATCAGAGGTGTTGGGCTTACCACGACTGCCAACGACTACTATTGGCTCTTTCCCACAAACAGGGGAGATCCGAGTTCAACGAAGCGCTTATCGAACCGGAAAGTTGAGCGAAGCGGAATACACCACCGCACTAAAAGGTCACATCGCGGATGCGGTGAAACGCCAAGAAGCTCTCGATTTAGATGTGTTGGTGCATGGTGAAGCGGAACGTAACGACATGGTGGAATACTTTGCAGAAAATTTAGCCGGTTTCCAAACCACTAAGTTTGGTTGGGTACAAAGTTACGGCTCTCGCTGCGTGAAACCTGCGATTGTGATAGCGGACATTGAGCGTGAAAAACCGATGACGGTGGAATGGTCGACCTATGCGCAATCTCTGACTTCAAAACAGATGAAAGGGATGCTGACAGGCCCTGTTACTATCTTATGTTGGACATTCCCACGTGAAGACATCTCACGTAAAGAGATCACCAACCAACTGGCGTTTGCGCTGCGAGATGAAGTGTCAGATTTGCAAGATGCAGGAATCAACATTATTCAAATCGATGAACCTGCTATTCGTGAAGGTCTGCCACTTAAAAAGCGTGACCATGCAGAATATTTAGAGTGGGCGGTAGATGCTTTTAAGATCTCTGCGGCGAGTGCTCAGCCAGAGACTCAGATTCATACTCACATGTGTTACAGCGAATTTAACGAAATCATTGATTCTGTGGCTGCACTAGACGCTGATGTTATTACGATTGAGACGTCTCGTTCGAACATGGAACTGCTGAAAGCGTTTGAAGAGTTCAACTACCCGAATGCGATAGGCCCAGGTGTTTACGATATCCATTCACCAAACATCCCATCACAAGAGTGGATTATTGATTTACTTAAGAAAGCGGCAGAGAAAATCCCAGCAGAGCGTTTATGGGTAAACCCAGATTGTGGTCTTAAAACTCGTAACTGGGCAGAGACGGAAGCGGCATTGACTAATCTTGTTTCTGCAACTAAGACGTTACGAAAAGAGTGGGAATCCGCTGAGGCATAATTCAGTCTAGGATTTTGATTGCTTAATAAAAAAAGGCCTCGCAAATGCGAGGCCTTCTGATTATATACTTGTTCGAATCTAGCTGTCGGTCTGACACGTATCTTTGCTGATAAGCTTCTCGACCATCAGTTGTCCGCGTGTGTTGCGAATCTTGATGTTGTAAGCCAAGCCCATATCTAGGTTTGCTCTTACTTCTGAGTTGGTGCAGTAGCTATTCACGCTCATATCTACAACTTGGTTTAAAGGCTTAGCGCCTTTAGCATCTTGGTTGTAAATCATCATGATTTCAATCACGGTGTTTTTCGCCAGAACTCGCATAATTGACAGTGGGCCATACTCAATCGGCAGGCCTGCAGATAAAACGCCAGCACGGTGCTGCGCCATCATCTCGAGTTGTCTTTGTTGGTCTTGCTCACTTGAAGCACAGCCTGCAAGCAGGGCTGCTGCCAGTGAGCCAATAATCCATTTTTTCACGTTAAAATACTTTCTTGAATGGTTTTACGATGACATTTTGGTAAACGCCTGCGTCAATGTACGGGTCTGCGTCTGCCCATGCCTGTGCATCTTCTAAAGAGTTAAACTCAGCAATTACAGTAGAACCTGTGAAACCAGCTTCGCCAGGGTTATCCGAATCAATGGCTGGCATTGGACCTGCTGTCAAAAGTCGGCCTTCATCGTGAAGTGTTTGTAGGCGTTCTAGATGTTGTGGGCGAACACTTAGGCGCTTTTCTAATGAATTTTCGACGTCTTGAGAAAAAATCACGTACCACATATTGAGATATCCTTATTTTACTTCACTGAATTGGGGGCGTTTAAATTCGCTATCTTGCTAATTTACGCGAACTAATTGGTATTGGAAGGGCTAATGATAAGAAATTGTGAAATGGTGCGAGTGAGCAGTATGGTCTTTAGTAATTTCATTTGCTGAAACTAAAGACCACAGACATGTATGGCTTAGTGAAAAGTACTATTTTTTGATAGGGCGAGGCTTACCACTTTCATCAACCGCCACGTAGTTGAATGTTGCACCACAAACTTTGTAACGATCGCCGATGCCGTGATCAAGTACCGGCTTAACCCATACCTCTAGGTCGATATTCATCGAACTGCGGCCAATCTTGGTGCAGTCGCCATAAACACACACCACATCGCCAACCGATACGGGCTGTTTGAACTCAATGCTTGATACCGAAACGGTGACTATTTTGCCATTAGAGATCTCTTTCGCCAAAATACCGCCAGCAAGGTCGAGTTGAGACATTATCCAACCACCGAAGATCTGACCTGCTGCATTAGTGTCAGAAGGCATCGCTAATGTGCGAAGGAGTAAAGAACCAATAGGGTTCAAAGTTGATTGAATCGTCATTGTAGTACTCTTGGTGGTATTGATTATCTTAGATAAAAACTGATGTGTTGACTGGTTAAGCACATTGGCAAATAAGTGCAATGAACAGCAAGAAACCAGATGGCCGCTAATTTAGTGAGATTGTCATTAAATAATAGGCTTTATTTTGACCAGTTTCCGCAACACAGAAAAGCCAACGGCCAATGATCACGAGTATCATTGGCCGCTAGGTATAGCATATTGACAAGAATTGTAACAAAAACGGAATGAGGACTCACCCCTTGGGGTTACTTCTCGTCAGTATTTTTATCAGTTAGCTCTTGCTGCTCTTTTTGTAGCTGTTGATCTTTTGGTAAATTCTTATAGATGTAGACACCCGTAAGCAGCGTAAATAGTAATGTTGCTATTAGCAGGCCAAACACCTTGAAGTTAACCCACACATCCAATGGTAGGCTGAAAGCAACGTAAACGTTGAGAATGGCACATAGGGTAAAAAATAGAGTCCAAGCCCAGTTAATCTTGCCCCATACGGCATCAGGCAGTGTGATCTCTTTACCCAACATGCCTTTAATTGCTGATTTTCCCATAAGGTGGCTGGCTGTCAGGCCAATAGCGAATAGAGCGTAAACGATCGTTACTTTCCATTTAATGAAGTTGTCGTCGTGCAAGAAGATGGTCATGCCACCAAATACGGCAACCATAAGAAACGTGACCACCTGCATTTTCTCTACTTTTTTATAGATGAAGTACGTCAAAACAACCTGTACTGCAGAGGCAACAATCAAAGCACCTGTCGCGGTGTAGATGTCGTACATCTTGTAGAGCGCAAAGAAAATGATGAGAGGGATGAAATCAAGAATTTGTTTCATGTGGACTGACTATCCAGTTAGTTGAGATGCAAACAGTCTAACTAAAATCGCCTCGATGCTAAATAGCTCGAGGCAATTGGCGGCAAAACTAATTTTCTTTAAGACCTCGTCAGCGAATTGACGATGTTTGGTAGCGAGGAATCAACTTCTTAATATCTTCTAAGTAGCCTTCGCTTTTAAGATTATCTAAAGTGTTCTCTAGTTCTTGCTCACTCATGGCAAAGCACGTCGATTTTCCTGTCGTAAGGTCTAGATACTCGTGATATTCACGTTCAGTAAAGTGACCAACTCTGTCGATCAATAGAGTTTTAATTCCGTGGTGAATTAAGCCGTAATACGTATGTCTTTGTAAGGTCATAGCCTATCCTCCGTGACAAGCTGCAGTGATAATGATGCAACCTGCTGTATATTGGTTGGGTTATCTATGACAAAGCAATTCAGATGCCATTTTAAGTTTCTAGGCAGAACATTCACTTAAAAAATTGAATTGATAATTCTTTTCAATCAGTTAATACACCGCTTGCTCTTCTCCCGCTTGAGCAATGTGTTGCCGTAGCGAAATAGTTTTATTTTGAGAATTAACCAGATTCTCATTATGACAATGCTCTGTTGGGTATACACAGCAGAGCATTGCTCGCTAATCAACGAGCCAATCAACCAGAGTCGATAATGAGGCATTTTGACGATTCTTAGGTTGCAACAAGAAGTAACCGTTGCCGGAGAATACGCTGCCTTCACTCACTTTTACCAATCTACCCAAATCGATATCTTGCTTAGCGAGCGTGATATCGCCTATCGCTATCCCAAAGCCCTGAATGGCCGCATTCATCGCTTGATCGAGCGTGGCAAATTGCTGGTTGTTCTTACTTGAAAGATCATGGCTACCGATGTGTTCTAACCAAAGTCGCCAGTCACTTTGCTCATTGTTGGCATGTAACCAAGTGTACTGAGCAAGCTTGTGTGGCTTGATGATAGTTGAAGTGCTGTCGATCAGGTGGCTTGGAACAATACTCTGAGCTTGGCAGATGGGGGCGAGTTGTTCGTTGAACAGCAGTTGACTAACAATTGAGTGCTGGCTTGGTTTCTTGCCATAGGTGATCACCGCATCGAAGGGATCAAAGCTTGGCTCAAAAACGTGTTTGATAGTTGATGTGAGCTCGACATCAATCTCAGGGTAGGCTTGTTGAAACGACATCAACTTAGGTAATAGCCAAGAGGTAATACAACTCGGGGCATTGAGTTTTATCTTAGAGGGAGAGCTCGCGACCTGATTAAGTGCCGATTGCAGTTGTTGAATAGTCCCTTGAATGAGAGGAACCAGTTCTTCTCCTTTAGGCGTTAATGACAAACCACGAGCATGGCGATAGAAGAGATCACACCCAAGGCTTTCTTCAAACGACAACACCTGACGACTCACCGCACCTTGCGTCACATTGAGCTCATGTGCCGCGCGTGTAAAGTTGAGATGCCTTGCCGTAGACAGGAATGCGAGCAAGGTTTTGGTTGAAGGGAGTGTATTTTTCATATCTTTACCTATGACTTTTTATCATGGCTATTATGTGATTATTTCGATTCATTTATCAATAGTGTTCTGTTTGAATGTAAATACTTACTCATCATTAGTGATTCAATATGTGTATAAATTACATTTTTTGAATATGAAAGCAGTGGTGAAGACAATGTGATTATGTGAAAGGGATAGCTTCTTGACATCTTTTATTGATAACTTAGTGCCTCAGGCTGTAAAAAAATTAATACCTTATCAATCAGCAAGAAGAATTGGTGGTGATGGACGTGTCTGGTTAAACGCGAACGAATTGGAAAGCGCTCTGTTTCAAGGGGAACTCAGCCATAATCGTTACCCCGATTTTTTACCGCAAGACATTGCCAAGGCCTACCAAGCTTATTGTGGAACTGAAGCTGCAACCATTGCGGTGCGTGGTGCCGATGAAGCGATTGATTTACTGATCAGAACATTTTGCAAACCCGCTCAAGACAATATCCTTATCTGTTCACCAACGTATGCCATGTATGAGTTTTGCGCCGATGCACTAGCGATTGAAACGCTCGATTCTCCTTTGCAGGGAGATTTCAGCTTAGACGTCGCTGACATCGTGAATAAAGCTGAGTTGGCTAATATCATTTTCCTTTGTTCACCGAACAACCCAACCGGCAATGTGATTCCTAAATCGGACTTGATTCAGGTGCTTGAAGGGACTCAAGGTCAATCTTTGGTTGTGGTGGATGAGGCGTATATTGAGTTTGAACCTCAAACATCAGCCGTCAGCTTGATTGAACGCTACCCACATTTGGTTGTGATTCGCACCTTGTCTAAAGCATTTGGACTTGCAGCGGTTCGTTGTGGCTTTATCTTAGCGAGTCAAAATGTGATGCAGTACGTCGCTAAGCTCGTTCCGCCATACCCAATGCCGGATTGCTCGTCTCAGATAGTCTTAGAGGCCTTATCAACTGAGCGTGTTGCCGTGATGCAAGAAGCCACGTCGAAGCTGGTTGAATTACGAAACCTTTTTGCTTCTGAACTGAATCAGTTTGATTTCGTTGAACAGGTTTATCCGTCTTCTACCAACTTTGTCTTATTACGCCACAAGCCTGAACATGAATTGTTTAGTGTATTGGCGAAAGATGGCATTGTGACAAGGAACCAACACCATGAGCCTGCGTTACGTCACTGCGTTCGAATCAGTATTGGTAGCCCAGAAAGCATGGCGGAAGTGATAGCGTCACTTACAAGTTACCAAATCGAATTAGAAAACAACCAACAAAACCAACAGCTTCAAGATAAAGAACCTCAATTTCAACTCGACAAAGATCATATCTAGGATGGCAATGATGAAAAAGATAATACTAGGACTTGCTTGTGCGGCCGCTTTACTTGGTACAACGGTACAGGCGAAAGAAATCCGTTTGGCGTCAGACTTTACCTATCCGCCATTCAACTACAAAAATAGTGATGGTGTGCCTGTCGGGTTTGATATTGAGATAGCTGACGCTCTATGTGAGCAAGCCAAACTAGATTGTACTTGGGTATCACAAAGCTGGGATTCGTTGATTCCAAGCCTATTGGCAAGAAAGTCAGATGTGATTATGGCTTCTATGCGTATTACCGAAGAGCGTAAGCGCAAAATCTTGTTCACTGATAAGTACTACCAAACACCAGCTGTGTTTGTGGCAGCTAAGAGCACAGAGTTTGCAATTGATGAATCGGGTTTAGCAGGTAAAACCATAGGTGTACAACAAGGCACGATTCACGATCGCTACGTAACGGATAAGTTTGGCAGTGTTGCCAACATTAAGCGTTACACTGGGCAAGATGAAGTGTATTTGGATCTGCAGAATGGCCGCTTAGATCTCACCTTCGGCAATTCCGATCAACTGTCGCTCGCTTTCTTAGATAAGAAAGAAGGAGAGGGCTTTGAATTCAAAGGTAAAGCGGTAACCGACAAAGCCTACATTGGCGAAGGCACGGCTTTAGCCCTAAGAAAACAGGATTCAAAACTGGCAAAACAGTTCAATACCGCCATCGAAGAGATCAGAGCGAACGGTACTTACGACAAGATTGCTTCTAAGTACTTCACGTTTGATATTTATGGTAGTGATTTGTAGATTCGCATTGTCAAATTATGGAAACGAATCCAACGGCTTTATGGGAATAAAATCGATGTGTTGAAAGAGTTATAGTAGCCAGTAATAAAACCCCGAGAGTTCAAACGCTCCCGGGGTTTTTGTTTGAGATAAACAGTAAAAAGCTTTTATGAACAAGAGTTGTTTAATTCAATATGACTTAAACATGGAACGATAGTTTAAACATAACGTGTCATTTGTTTAGTGAATATGTTCACTAATAAAAGTGAACTGACGGTAACATAATTATCAATTTGCTCTAATCAATAGATTCTTATGCTCCTGTCACGTTACATCAATATAAAAGTACAATTCGTTGTTCTTTTATCCATTATTTCGCTCAGCTTAGCAGCAATAATTACGATCAATGTATTTATTCACCGTGATAATAGCCAGCGACTAACGCAATTAGAATTAAGTTATTACCCTGCATTAGAGCACGCAACTAAAATTCATTCTCTTTTACCCAATGTGAAGCAACAGTTTGAAGCTGCTGTGATCATGGAAGATGAACAAGCTCTCGATTACGCACGTCAAATCTCCTCTGAGTTGCAAGTTGAAGCGGGCAAAGGCGCAACGGTTCTGCCTTCACAAGCACAGGCCTTCAACAAATTGGCACTCAAGCTAAAAAAGTACACCGACTCCGCATACGCGTTAAGTACAGACTTCATTAACCTCAATGACTCGTTCGATAAACTGACCTCAAGAGCCAACCGACTTAGCACCGAATATGATTCATTAGTTACGTTAAGTGAACAACTACGCTTATCGGTTAGCCGGAAGGTTGTGGATACCATTTTTCACTCTGAAAACGCCGCAGACGAGGCGGCTCAGCAGTCGATTTGGCTGGGTATATTCTTTGTGTTGGCTGTATTTGCGGTGGGCTATGCGATCTTCAAATCGGTGATCAGTTCGATTCTATTAGTGACAGAAAAAATGCAGGCGATTGCGACGGGCGACGGTGATCTTACTGTGCGTATTGATTACTCAGGCAAAGATGAGATCGCGACGCTGGTACAAAGCGTCAACCAGTTTATAGAGAAGCTTCAGGGCATTATCGCGAGCACATTGAGCATCGGACAAGAACTTGAGGTTGTCAGTGACAAGATCCGTAGTGAGTCGAACCAAACCTTAGCGCTGAATAGCAGTCAACGTGACCACATCGAAGATGTTACAGATGCGGTTAATAATATCATTGGTTTGATTGAACAAGTCGTTGGCTTTGCGTCACATGCTGACTCTCAAGCACAGAAGGCCAATGCCAGTGCACAAACTGGAACCCAAGTGGTTCTGAAAACAAGCCAAGAGATTGAAGAGCTTGCCACCAATATTCGCGATACGGCAGGTAAGTTAAAAGAGCTCGATCAGAATGCCAGCAATGTGGGCTCAATTCTTAGCACGATTCAAAGCGTCGCTGAGCAAACCAACTTACTTGCTTTAAATGCAGCGATTGAAGCGGCGAGAGCAGGCGAACACGGACGCGGCTTTGCTGTTGTGTCTGACGAAGTACGTGTGCTTGCGAACAATACTCAACAATCGGCAACTGAAATAAACGCTCTACTCGGTGAGCTTAAGTCGGGTTCAAATGCGGCAGTCGGTGCGATGGACCAAGGGTTAGCGAGCTCGTCTCAAGCGGTGGGAGATGCGCAAAATGCTGGCGATTGCTTACTAGAAATCAGTGGTCAGGTTGAAGAGATTACTGATCTCAACCGACAGATAGCGAGCACCACTGAACACCAAGCTCGTGCCTCGAAACAGATTCATACCCATATGGATGACTTTAGAAAGTGCTCTCACCAAGTGTCTGAGTCTACCGATCAGCTAGAAGCGCTTAGTCACCAATTGAGTGGCATCGTTACTGAGCTGAGTAAGTCAACATCACAATTCAAAGTATAACGGAGAATAACAATGACTAACCCCTCTTTTCGCTTATTGCCTATAGCGGTAGCGCTTGCGACTTCATTCGCAACACACGCTGCGGATGAGCAAAAATTGGCTGAGCTAGAGAAGAAAATCACTATTCTTGAAGCGAAAGAGCAAAACTCAATTGCTGATAAATTTAGCTTCAACGGATTTGCGTCTTTGAACATGCAAGTGGGTAATCATAACCACGGCTTTATGAAGTCAGAAAACAAAGTGCGTTTTGATGAGGGTTCTCTATTCGGCTTACAGGGTGAATTCGAGGTAAATGAATCTACATCGGCTGTTGTTCAAATGGTGGCGCGAGGTACAGAGAAAGAAAACTGGTCTCCTGATATTGAGTGGGCATTTTTAAGCCACAAAGTCACCCCGAACCTGACGCTTCGCGGTGGTAAACTGCGTCTACCTTTGTTCATGTACTCTGATTATTTAGAAGTAGGTTATGCGCAAACAAGCGTACGAGTACCTAACGAAGTATATGGTTCAGTGGTGCTAACATCTCTAACTGGTGGTGATGTTATCTACGATATGGAACTAGAAGACAGCACGTTATCGTTCCAAGGTTTTGTTGGCTCACAAAAGCTTTCTTCGTCTAAGCACAGCTACAATGTCGATACGCAATTTGACGATATCGCTGGTGGTGTGATCAACTGGACCGATGATACTTGGACCTTACGCGCAGTTTATGCTCAAGCTGTCGTGAGTTCAGATACCAACTGGAATGTGGACCACAAGCCTCTGCTTAATACGACCTTCAAAGATGAAAAAGCGAAGTTTTACGGTGTTGGTGGTCGATACGAGAATGGCAACTTGATGCTGGTTTCAGAAGTGACCCGTACCACAGTTGAAGGCTTCTACTACGATGTTGACGCAGCTTACCTCACCGCTGCTTATCGCGTGAATGAGCTAACGCCTTACATGACCATTGCACATATGGAAACTACAGACGATTCTGAGCGTAATGATCAAGTAAACCGCCAGCTTGCGGCTGTTGTGCAAAACCCTAGCAGTGTTTCAGCAAAATACGCTTATGGTTCAGCAAAAGCGATCGCAGATAATTTGAATGTGAAGCGCACCACCTACAGCATCGGCACTCGTTGGGACTTTATGCCTAACATCGCATTGAAAGGTGATATTAGCTACCTTACCGATTTCGGTTCAACCAATGGCGGCGTAGCATCAGGCTACAAGAATGAAGATAACATCTTGTACACAGTAAAAGTCGACGCGGTATTTTAAGGAGCAGAATCATGTTGAAAAAAACACTTGTAGTCGCTGCTCTTCTTAGCAGCATGAATGCATTCGCTGGGCTGGTTGTCATTGGTAACCCTTCAATGGGTGAACTCGATGCTTCAACGGTTAAGAAGCTGTACTTAGGTAAGGCGAAGTCTCTGCAAATTGAAGCGGTTGATCTAGAAGATGGAAATCCTGCGAAAGAGACCTTCCACCAGGCGATAACCCAAAAAACAGAAGCACAACTCCAAGCCTATTGGGCCAAGCGAGTATTTACTGGTAAAGGTCAGCCTCCTAAGGCTGTTGCTCAAGAGAGCTTAGCGAAGGATATGGTTGCCAGCTCTTCAAATACCATCGCTTATATCGATGAATCTTTGGTTGATAGCTCAGTGAAAGTGATTCTAAAGCTTTAATTTTAAGTGTGGCGCTCAATTTGAGCGCCACACTTACATTGGCTTACGTTCAAGCGATTACTCTTACTTAACCCTTACATAGTTTGATTAAGTTTTATGTAATTGATTTTTAGAGTAATTATTCAGTTTAATTTTGAGTGTATGCGAAAAAATAGTATCTAATTTAGTTTTTTTTACCTTTGGTTTTCTAAAGGTGTATTAAATTTGTATTTATGCATATTGAGATTGAAACGTCGAGTTGTAGAATACGCAGGAAATATAAACAAGCGGATGGGAATACAATCTGATGCCAAATGAGAAAAGAGATGAAATATTAAGCGCAGCAGAAAAACTATTTACTTCTCAGCCTTATAATAAAGTGTCAATTCGCTCCATCGCTAAATCAGCTAGCGTAAGTCCGGCATTAATTCTTTATTACTTTAATAACAAAGAGCAACTTTTTGATCAACTTATAGAGGAGCATGCTAGTCGTTTTCAAGATCAGTTCTTCAAGTATCAACGAGTTGAGGGAATACAGTTGCAACAGCTGATTTCTGAACTGATTGAGTTCTGGGAGAGCGCACCTAATATATTTTTATTATTTACGCTTGGTGGCAGTTCGTTTAATCACGAAAACGTACTCAGGTTGAAAGAATCAAAGTTCGGCTTCATCTATAACAAAACTCTTGAACACCTCCTTTATTTGGTAGATGGCTGTAACGAATCCAATTTCCACTATTATCACATGCTGGTGAACTCACTGGTTTCTCAGCCTTACTTAGTTAACAGGCAGCAGAAGTACAATTCTGGTAGTTCTACGTTTAATTTGATGCATTATCAGCAAGTGATTGCGAGCTTGTTTAAAGAGGAGAATAGCTACGCATGCTAGCGCTCCTCAATGATGCGTCGAGCTCGAACAACTGAGCTGGAAACAGAAGCGACAGATGCAAAAAAGCCACTCTAGGAGTGGCTTTTTGTTTTTCGATGTAAACGAAACTTAAGCTTGCTGTTTTTGCAGCTCAGCTTCTTTTGCTTCGTCTTCGATTAGAGAATCAACGATTACTGCACATGCTGCATCACCGGTGATGTTCAGAGCAGTACGGATCATGTCGAAGATACGGTCTAGAGCGAACAACAGAGGTAGACCTTCGATAGGGATGCCAGCCGCTAGAAGAACTGCAACCACTAGGAAAGAAGGACCTGGAACACCAGCTTGACCAACTGCACCTAGCGTAGACGTTACGATGATAGCAACGTAAGCCCCCATAGATAGGTCGATGTTGAATAGCTGTGCGAAGAAGATAGCCACTAGGCCGTAGTAGATCGCGTTACCAGACATGTTGATCGTCGCGCCAAGAGGCAGAACGAACGAAGCCGTAGAGTTACGAACACCAAGCTCTTTCTCTACAGTTTCCATTGTTACTGGTAGTGTTGCCATTGATGAAGCAGTTGATAGTGCAACCGCTTGAGGCTTCTTCATTGCTACTAGGAACTTTTTAGCTGAAGTCTTAGTGAAGATTTGAATCATCAGCGGGTAAGCAACAAAGCCGAAGATCAGGATCGCAGCGATGTAAACGATGAACAGTTTGAACACAACCATTAGTGCGCCGAAACCGAACGTACCTACTGCTTCTGCCATTAGGCCGAATACGCCAAGTGGTGCAATGATCATAACCTTGTTGATCATCCAAACCATAGCGTCAACAATCGCGTTTACGCCATTGATGATAGGGTCACGTTTCTCTTTGGCTTGCTTAGAAAGCGCGATACCAAAGAATAAGCAGAAAACTAGGATTTGCAGAATGTTTGCTTCATTCAATGATTGGAAAACGTTGGTAGGGATCATGCCAGTGATGGTTGCCCAGAACGTTGGAAGTTCGCCTTTCGCAGCGTATTCAGAAGAGAACATGCCTTCTACGCCAGAAACATCGATACCACGACCCGGTTCGAATACTTCACCCATTACAAGCGCTAGTGCTACAGCAAGTGCAGACGTTAGTGCGAAGTAACCCAGTGTTGTTACACCGACTTTACCAGCCGATGAGCTATTACCTAGACCAGCAGCACCTGAAATAAGGGCAACCGCGACTAGAGGGATAACCAGCATCTTGATCAAGTTGATGAAGATAGCACCCAGTGGAGCGAACATAGTTGCGCTGTCACCCATCATCGCGCCGACTACGGTACCGATGATCATTGCAATAACGACTTGAACGCCGATGTTGCTTAGTAAACTCTTTTCTTTTAACACTTCCATAACCTCTGTGCTACTAAATATAAAAATCCCAGAACTACCTACCAATGTACGATGTACCATTGGATAAATATTTCGCGAGGAGTTTTACACGTATCCTTTACATTTATCAATATGAGCAGAGGTGAAAGACGTCTAAAAATAGGAGGCCTAATGTTATTTGTCGTTTTTTTGTACCAATGCAAACGTTTGCTTTTGTTTTTTCTTAGTTGGTTATTTGTCGAGTTTATAAATGTAAATCTATCTGGTGTTTTGTGAATGATTTCTGCACTTCGGTGTTTGGTGGGTTTTGTTAACATTTGCGTTTCATTTTTGCGCTTTTTTGCTCGTTACGATCGAGGTTGGATTTTGAGTAGTGTGTTGTGTGAAATTTAGCCTGAACTATGCTTAAGGTATCTATTTATTACCAAGATGTTACCTCTACGCTTTAAATAAAACGTCTATCTAGCATCTCAGTTGTAAGGAGAGGGGCTATGACTTTTATAATAAAGTACTTGTTCGCGTTTCTTCTGTTGTTCACCTCTGCGAATGTTCAGGCCGATGATGTCTGGGTGATAGAGGTGAATGGAGGTATAGGTCCAGCGACCAGTGATTACCTCACGAGAGAAATAGAACAAGCTCACGACGAGCAAGCCAAGCTCATCATATTAAAAATGAACACGCCTGGCGGGTTAGATACGTCGATGCGCGACATTATTCGATCCATCACCACCTCACCGATTCCGATAGCGACTTGGGTTGGTCCCGCAGGTTCACGGGCAGCAAGTGCAGGGACTTACATTTTGCTTGCTAGCCACATCGCTTCTATGGCTCCCGGAACCAATTTGGGCGCTGCAACTCCTGTGTCACTTGGCGGAGGTAAAGGCCCTTCTAATCCATTATCCCCACAAGAAGACGCCAATAAAGACGACAACGCCACAGCCAGTGAGCAAAGTTCACCTAAAGAAGAGAAGTCCGAGCAAGTAAAAGCCACCACTGCGATGGAGAAGAAGGTGGTCAACGATGCGTCCGCTTACATTGTTAGCTTGGCCAAATTGCACAACCGTAACGAAGAGTGGGCAGAAAAGGCGGTAAGAGAAGCGGCGAGTTTAGATTCAGAGAGTGCGCTTGAACTTAACGTAATTGATTTTATTGCCAGTGACCTTCAACAATTGGTGGAAATGAGCAACGGGCGCACCATTACAATCAACGGCGTCAGTCAGAAAATTCAATTTAGTGATGTGGCGTTTGTCGAACGAGAACAAGACTGGCGTTTCAGTTTGCTTTCAGTGATCACCAATCCAAATGTCGCTTACATTCTCATGCTCATTGGTATCTACGGCTTACTGCTTGAGTTCTATAACCCTGGAGTCGGCTTACCGGGCGTGTTGGGTGGCATCTGTCTGTTATTGGCGATGTACTCTTTGCAAATGCTGCCTGTGAGTTACGCAGGCCTTGCTTTAATCCTATTGGGGATTGCCTTGATGGTCGCAGAGGCGTTTAGCCCGAGCTTTGGTATTTTCGGTTTGGGCGGCGTTGCTGCATTTACATTGGGCTCAATCATGCTGATGGACACCGAAGTTCCGGGTTACCAAATCGCATTACCATTAATTATCGGAATCAGTTTGTTCTCTGTAGCGTTTATTGTCGTAACAATTTCAATGCTAGTCCGAGTCAGAAATAAGCCGGTGACCACCGGGATGGAAGCGGTGGTTGGCGAGATAGGTAAAGTTGTAAGCGGTTTCCCCGGTTCAGGGCGCGTGCTGGTTGAAGGTGAGATCTGGCAAGCTAAATGCGCCAATGAACTGAAAGCGGGGCAGAGTATCAGAGTAACCAAGTTAACTGGGCTTTGTTTGGATGTGGAAGCGCTGCCCGATGAGACACCATCGAAATCTGGTTAGTGCGGACTGTTAGCGCGGAATGCTAGGACAAACTTGATTGAATTATTAATTGCTTAGCCATCGTTACCATTAGGGGGCGGTTATGTTTATACACACTATAGGTATTGTCATCGTGCTCGTTATCTTATTGATAGCCAGTATGTTCAGAGTACTGCGCGAATATGAACGTGCAGTGGTGTTCTTCCTTGGGCGCTTTTACGGTGTGAAAGGGCCGGGGTTAATCATTATCATTCCTTTCATCCAACAAATCGTGCGAGTCGACCTACGAACCATCGTGCTAGATGTACCAACACAAGATTTGATCACTAGAGATAACGTGTCGGTGAAGGTCAATGCTGTGGTTTATTTTCGAGTGCTCGATCCGAAGATGGCTATCAATAATGTTGAGAATTATCTTGAGGCCACCAGCCAACTTTCGCAAACAACGCTGCGTTCAGTACTCGGTCAGCATGAGTTGGATGAGTTGTTGTCAGAGCGAGAAGAACTCAATCGAGACTTACAAGCGATACTGGATCAACACACCGATAACTGGGGCATCAAGATTGCCAATGTTGAGATCAAGCATGTTGATCTTGATGACAGCATGGTGCGAGCCCTTGCTAAACAAGCCGAGGCGGAACGTTCTCGTCGAGCCAAGGTGATACACGCGACCGGTGAGCTAGAAGCATCGACTAAGTTAAGTGAGGCAGCTGAAGTGCTGAACAAAGCACCTAATGCTATTCAGTTGCGATATATGCAGACGCTAACTGAGGTGGCTAACGAAAGAACCTCCACCATCATCTTCCCAATGCCAATCGATCTAGTGGAGAAGATAACCGACCCGATCAAAGCAACACTTAATGAGTCCGCGATTAAGAAAGCGATGAAAGTGGATGATTAGCTAGCGTGGATGGCAAGCAATAAAAAAGGCGCCACATCTGTGGAGCCTTTTGATATTTGAATTGTTGGTTCTATTTATTGACCGTAGATTACTTCTGCGTAGCCGCTTTCATTGGCGTAACAAACTCAGCCAGTGCTTTAAGCATTGCTTCTGGTTGTTCAACGTTGTTTTCAATGATTTTCACAACCGCTGAGCCAGAGATAGCACCGGCAGCGCCAGCTTCAATCGCTTCTTTTACTTGCTCAGGAGCAGAAATACCGAAACCAAGCAGTGCTGGTGGCGCATCAAACTTGTTCAGACGGTCAAGCAGTGCCGTTACAGGCATGTTTGCTTTTGTTTCTGCACCCGTTACGCCAGCACGAGAAAGTAGGTAAGTATAGCCACCACCTAGTTCAGACACTGACTTAAGCGTCTCATCACTTGCTGTTGGTGGCGCAATAAAGATTGGGTGAACGCCAAACTTCTCAGCAGCTGCAACAAACTCAGCACTTTCGTTAGTCGGTACGTCAGCAATCAATACTGAGTCGATCCCCGCATTCGCACAACGCTCGTAGAAGTTCTCGATACCACGTGCGTACACCAAGTTCGCGTACATCAGTAGGCCGATTGGTAGCTCTGGATATTTGGCGCGGATTTGACCAATAAGATCAAAACACACATCAGGTGTTACCTTTGAGTCTAACGCACGAATGTTCGCACCTTGGATCGTTGGGCCATCAGCCAGTGGATCAGAGAATGGGATGCCAAGCTCAAGCGCATCTGCACCCGCTTCAACCAAAGTTTCCATGATCTTAAGCGATTGTTCAGGGTTAGGATCGCCAACCGTTACGAATGGTACAAATGCACCTTGATTCTTTTCAGCTAAGCGAGTGAATAGTGATTGATAGCGATCCATTATAATACTCCTTTCTCTTTAAGGATGTCGTGTACAGAGAAAATGTCTTTGTCACCACGGCCAGACAAGTTAACAACTAATAGTTGTTCTTTTTCTGGTTCGTCGTGAGCCATTTTGATTGCATGAGCTAAAGCATGAGATGACTCTAGCGCTGCGAGGATACCTTCGTTACGTGCGATAGATTGGAACGCTTCTAGCGCTTCGTCATCGGTTACGTTTTCGTATTCAGCACGGCCAATTGCGTTCAGGTGAGCGTGTTGAGGACCCACTGATGGGAAATCTAGACCCGCAGATACAGAGTAAGACTCTTCTACTTGGCCGTTCTCATCTTGCATCAGTGGTGCTTTCATACCAAAGAATATACCCGTTTTACCGTGCTTAAGCGGCGCGCCGTGTTGGTCGGTATCAATACCTTTACCCGCTGGCTCAACACCGATTAGGCGAACCGTTTCTTCTTCGATGAAATCAGCGAACATGCCGATAGCGTTTGAACCGCCGCCAACACAAGCGATAACGGCATCAGGAAGGCGACCTTCGCGAGCTAGAATTTGGTTCTTGGTTTCTTCACCGATCATGCGTTGGAAGTCACGAACAATCGTTGGGAATGGGTGAGGACCCGCAGCCGTACCTAGTAGGTAGTGCGCATCTTCATAAGTTGCAGACCAGTCACGAAGCGCTTCGTTACACGCGTCTTTTAGCGTAGAAGAACCAGAATGAACAGGGATAACCTCTGCGCCCATTAGCTTCATACGGAACACGTTCGGGCTTTGACGTTCAACGTCTTTCGCACCCATGTAAACGCGACACTTAAGGCCCAATAGAGCACACGCTAGAGCCGTCGCAACACCGTGTTGACCAGCGCCTGTTTCAGCGATGATTTCTTGCTTACCCATACGTTTAGCAAGTAGCGCCTGACCCAGTACTTGGTTCGTCTTGTGCGCGCCACCGTGAAGTAGGTCTTCACGCTTAAGGTACAGTTTAGTTTTTGTTCCTTTAGTTAGGTTGCGAGTTAGCGTTAGTGCCGTTGGACGACCCGCGTACTCTTGAAGAAGCGTCATGAATTCACTGCGGAACTCAGGATCGGCTTGTGCATCGATAAATGCTTGTTCAAGTTGGTCTAGTGCTGGCACTAGGATCTGCGGTACGTATTGACCACCGTATTCACCGAAGTAGGCATCGAGTTTAGCCATTATCTTATTCCTTCAATTCTATTGGCGTGTCTTCACACCAAGTCGTTTAGTCTTGTTTGAGCCTCGCTAAGGCAAAGCTCACAAATATGTTTTAGTTTCCGCTTTCTAGCTCTAGTTCTGGATTTTGCTTTTAAAAGCCAGATTAGTAATTACGAATCTCTGCAAAAGCGCGTTGTAGTTTGTCTGCGTCTTTTTTGCCCGGAGCAGATTCAACACCAGAGTTTAGGTCTAATCCTAAGCAGCCCAACTTAGCGGCTTGGTTAGCATTTTCTGGGTTTAGACCACCTGCCAACATGATTGCGCTTTGGTTGTTGATCAGGCTCCAATCGAACGCTTGACCTGTACCACCTGTTTGAGAACCCACTTTAGTATCTAGAAGGTGGCGAGTCACGTTGCTTTCCAGTAATTCTGGTAACGCGCTCTCAGCGCCGCAAGCCACACCGTAAGCTTTCCAAATCTCAACGTTTTCAGGCAGTGATTGTTTTAGCTCATTAACATACGCTTGAGACTCATCACCGTGCAGTTGTACTGCAAACAAACCGAGCTCAGAAACCGTGTTAGCCACATCTGCCACGCTGTGGTTTTGGAACACACCCACGTAGTTCAATGGCGCGCCGCTCATCGTTAAACGAGCTGCTTCGATATCCACATGACGCTTAGACGCTTCAACGAAAATCAGACCACCGAATACCGCACCTGCTTGATACGCTTTCGCGGCATCGTCAGAGTGCGTTAAACCACAAACCTTGTTTTCGCCCAGCGTTACTTTACGAACGGCCAGTTCAAGGTTCTTTTCAGCCATAAGAGAGCTGCCGATTAGGAAGCCATCGGCAAATGTTGAAAGGTCACGTACTTGTTGGTGTGTGTAGATACCAGACTCTGAAATCACGATGGCGTTTGGAGCCAGTTCGCGAATCAGTGGAGCCAACTCTTTGGTACGATTCAAATCAGTCGAAAGGTCACGTAGGTTACGGTTATTAATACCGATAACCTTAGCGTTTAGAGCCACAGCACGGTGAAGTTCTTCTTCATTGCTGACTTCAGTAAGCACACCCATGTTAAGTGAGTGAGCAACCTCAGCAAGCGCTTTGTACTCTTCATCATCCAATACTGATAGCATCAACAAGATAGCATCAGCTGAATAGTGACGCGCTAGGTAAACTTGGTAGGTATCAACCATGAAGTCTTTACACAGGATTGGCTGCTTAGCAATGCTGCGAACCTTAGGTAAAAACTCAAAGTCACCTTGGAAGTATTTCTCGTCGGTCAGTACTGAAATCGCGTTAGCGTGATTGTTGTAAACCGATGCAATGTAGTCCAAGTCGAACTCGTCACGGATCAAACCTTTTGACGGAGAGGCTTTCTTACATTCAGTGATGAAAACCGTCTGTTCGCCGTTCAGGGCATCATAAAAGCTGCGGTCTGTTGCGGTTAGCTCTGCTTTAAACTCTTCCAACGGTTGAGTTTGCTTACGCGCTTCAACCCATTGGTATTTATCACGAACGATTTTTGCTAGTACTTCCGCCATTTCAGCTTCTTTGACGGAAACGTGGGTCGACAGTTTATCGGTAGTCTGTGTCATGTTCTTTGTCTCAATTCGTCGTTCGTTAGGCGTGCGCAGCAAGCTTTTGTACAAGCTCGTAGGCTTTGCCAGAGTTCATCGCATCAATGGCTTGTTGTGCGTTGGCTTTTAGGTCTTCGTGACCAAATAGACGCATCAATAAAGCAACGTTCACGGCTACTGCGCCAACTTGGGCTTCAGTGCCTTTACCCGTCAGGATATCTGTTGTGATAGCTTTGTTGTCTTCTGGCTCGCCACCCTTAATTGCTTCAAGAGGGTGAGTGTTCAAACCAAAGTCTGCCGGTGTCACTGTGTATTCGTGAATTGCGCCATCTTTGATTTCAGCAACCATGGTTTCGCCGTGAATCGCTACTTCATCAAGTCCGCTACCGTGAACAACCGCTGCACGCTTCATGCCCATTTGCAGCATGGTTTCTGCGATAGGGCGTACTAGCTCTTTGCTGTAAACACCCATAAGCTCGATGTTAGGGCGAGCAGGGTTAATCAGTGGGCCAAGGATGTTGAAGATGGTGCGTGTTTTCATGGTTTGACGAACAGGCATCGCGTGACGAACGCCACCGTGGTATTGCGGAGCAAATAGGAACGCGACGCCAAGCTCATCGACAGCTGTGCGAGTGTCTTCTGCCGTCATCGCTAGGTTGATACCAAATGAATCCAGCAAGTCAGAAGAGCCTGATTTGCTCGATACACTACGGTTACCGTGTTTCGCAACTTTTAAACCACAAGCAGCGGCAACAAATGCTGAAGTCGTCGAAATATTAATGGTGTTGTGACCGTCACCACCTGTACCTACGATGTCTGCAAAATCGTAATCAGGGCGAGGGAATGGGTTTGCATTAGCAAGCAGTGCTTTCGCCGCGCCAGCAATTTCGTCTGGCGTCTCACCTTT
Organism: Vibrio gigantis; assembly: GCF_024347515.1. Classification (NCBI taxonomy): domain Bacteria; kingdom Pseudomonadati; phylum Pseudomonadota; class Gammaproteobacteria; order Vibrionales; family Vibrionaceae; genus Vibrio; species Vibrio gigantis. The sequence continues at coordinate 2,248,831 of NZ_AP025492.1, read as the reverse complement.
GATCTTAAGTGCAGTCAGAGCAGAAGCCATCAGAATTGGGTCTAGTTCGCCCTTGATGATAACATCAAATAACTGTTGGCTTTCTTCTTGAGTAAGAGACTGCTGCTCGTAAAGTTTATTAATCTGTTCCATGATCGTTTCCTATATCGTCTTTTTCTCAAGAGCCCATTCGATAGCGTTCGCAAGAAGCGTTGCACCGTAGGTCGTCATAATTGATTCAGGGTGGAATTGGAATCCACACACCTTGTCTTGTTCTTGAACCACAGACATGACCAAATCATCGACTTCAGCTGTCACCGTTAGGCTATCTGATACATGCGTTGCTACTAAAGAGTGGTAGCGAGCAATAGCCAGTGGAGAAGGTAAGCCTTGGTAAGTCGCATGGTTTTGATGTTCCATCATCGACACCTTACCATGAATGATTTCGCCTGCGCCTGCAACGGTACCGCCATAAGCTTCAACGATAGCTTGGTGACCTAAGCAGATTCCAATCATTGGCACTTTGCCTTTTAGCAGCTGAATCAGCTCAGGCATACAGCCCGCGTCTGCTGGAGCGCCAGGGCCCGGTGAAAGTAGGGCAACAGGGTTGTCTAATTCGTTTATCGCTGCTTCAACGACCTTAGCGGGAATGTTGTTACGGTAAATCTTCACGCTGTGACCTAATGAACGGAACTGGTCTACAAGGTTGTAAGTGAACGAGTCGAAGTTATCGATGAATACAATATCAGCCATGATTACGACTCCTTCTTATTTGAGATGTTCTTAGTGTGTGCAGCTTGAATCGCTGAGATTACCGCTTGTGCTTTGCCGCGAGTTTCATCTGCTTCTGCTTGTGGGTCTGAATCGAATACTACACCAGCGCCCGCTTGCACTTGTGCAACACCATCTTCAACGTAAGCGGAACGAATCACGATACACGTATCTAACGTGCCTTCACCGGTTAGGTAACCGACCGCACCACCGTAGCTACCACGACGTGTCTTTTCTACGTCACGGATAAGCTGCATTGCGCGGATTTTTGGTGCGCCCGTTAACGTACCCATGTTCATACAAGCTTGGTAAGCGTGTAGGGCATCTAAGTCTTCACGTAGCTGACCAACAACACGAGAAACCAAGTGCATCACATGGCTGTAGCGGTCTACTTTTAGCAGGTCTGCTACGTGGCGAGTGCCAGCTTCCGCGATACGTGCTACATCGTTACGCGCTAGGTCGACAAGCATCATGTGTTCTGCGTTTTCTTTCTTGTCGGTGCGCAGCTCAAGTTCGATACGGCTATCTAAGTCGAAATCGATTTGACCATCAGGACGCTTACCGCGACGACGAGTGCCCGCAATTGGGTAGATCTCGATTTGGTTGGTTTCAGTTTCGTACTTCAGCGCGCTTTCTGGAGAAGCACCAAACAGAGTAAATAGCTCATCTTGCATGTAGAACATGTAAGGGCTTGGGTTGCTTTGCTTAAGTTCTTTGTAGGCTGCCAATGGAGCAGGACAAGGCAGCGTAAAACGGCGTGATGGTACTACTTGGAATACATCGCCTTTTACTACGTATTCTTTTAAGTCACGAACCGTTTGGCAGAAGTCTTCATCTGAAACGCTTGGTACTGCATCAACGTTGTCTAGTGGCGTAACTTCTGTGATGGCTTTCAGTGACTGACATTGCGTTTGAATGTCGGCTAAGCGCTCAGTTAGCTGTGCTTTAATACTGTCGTCTTGAGCGAACAAGCTTGCGTGTAGCAGACCTTCGTTTTCTTGGTGGTCGAAACGCAATAGTGTTTCAGCTACGTAGAATACAAAATCGGGGCAGTTGTTGGTTGCTTCAGCATCACCTAGCGGTTCAAAGTTTGCCACGATGTCGTAAGCGAATAGGCCAGCCATGAACAGTGCGTGCTTGTTATCAGCGTCTTGCTCAAAACTGTGCTGAACCAAACGCAGTGCGTCGAATGAAGAGGCTTCTCTTAAACGTGAGTCTTCGTCTAATTCGTTGCTTGGCTCGACAAAAGTGAGCGTCAAAACGTTATCAGTCAGGTCAGATTTGATTTCTGCTTTCACGTTTTGAGTTAGGTGTTCGATAAGCGCTTGACCGTTTTCAGTCAATGCTTGAAAGGTTACTTCATGTTCGCGGCATACAATGCGAACAGCAGAGTCGATAAGGAGTAGGCTTGTTAGGTTCTGTTTGGATTCAATCTCAGCCGATTCCAACAGCAAACTGTCTGTTTTGTTTTCACACAAAGTATGAAAAACGCTGGTTGGATCTTGCGAGTAAGGAACTGATGAATTGATGACCTCAATGGTTCCCAGCTTTTTGATTTCAATGGCCTTGTTCACAAGACCTCCTTTATGATTCTTTAAATTTCCTGTCGTACATAGTCGCATAAAGATACCTTTCACCCAATCTAGAATATGGTCAATTCGATGATTTGTTAGTCAGTTGAATGTGAGATGTTCGACAAATTAAAAAGCCCGCTATGAAAGCGGGCTTAGTGATAACTTTTTTATAAACAAACTGTTTAACTAGAAGTACACGTTAGCCCACCAAGAACTTGTCCAAGTGCGCCACCAATTAAGCTCTGAACTTGCTTCTACTGAAGAAAGTTCTAAAACTTTATCTTTATGGTTTTGGTTAAATTCTTGTAACATGGTGAACCTATCAAATGTGATACTTCGTATTTGTGTACTAGTTAACTAGTTTTAAGCTTGCGGGTCAAGTGTGTTGACACAAATATAACGATAAAAATTGAAAACAATGAAAAAGAATATATGAGAATTGATCTACATAGTCATACAACAGCCTCAGATGGCCGACTTACTCCACCTGAGCTAATTGACCGAGCGCTAAGCTTTAACATTGAAGCGTTAGCGATTACAGATCATGACACGACTGATGGGCTTGCTGAAGCACGCAACTATATTGCTGATAATAACCTTCCTATTCAGCTGATCAACGGCATTGAGATTTCGACTGTTTGGCAAAACAAAGATATCCATATTGTTGGGTTAAACGTTGATCCTGAATCACCAGATCTTAAAGCGCTCATTGAGCAACAGAAACAACACCGTATTGGACGTGCAGAGATGATTGCTCAACGTCTTGAGAAAGCGACTCGAGAAGGGGTGTTAGAAGAAGTTAAATTGATTGCGGGTGATGCGCCTATTACTCGAGCTCACTTCGCTAAGTGGCTCGTCGATAATGGTTATGCGAAAACCATGCAGCAGGTGTTTAAAAAGTTTCTTACTCGCAATAACCCAGGTTATGTGCCGCCAACGTGGTGTTCAATGAGTGATGCTGTCACGGCGATTCATGCTGCTGGTGGCCAAGCTGTCCTCGCTCACCCTGGGCGATATGGCCTTACAGCCAAGTGGGTTAAGCGCTTGCTAGCTGCATTTGTTGAAGCGAAAGGGGATGCGATGGAAGTCGCTCAACCTCAGCAAGCGCAACAAGAAAGACGCACACTTGCAGATTATGCTATACAATACAAACTATTAGCCTCCCAAGGCAGTGATTTCCATTACCCATCTCCGTGGATGGAACTTGGACGTAATCTCTGGCTACCTTCTGGGGTCGAAGAAGTATGGAAAGATTGGGAGTTTCAAACGGTTTCACCATCTGAATAGTCTTTAGGTGAACCAGCTCCTTCTGATGATAGAGTCGAGAGATTCGATAACGAGGATCAACAATGAGCCAGTTTTTTTATGTACACCCAGATAACCCACAAGCACGCTTAATTACTCAAGCTGTTGCGATTATTCGTAATGGCGGTGTTGTGGTTTATCCAACAGATTCCGGCTATGCGCTGGGCTGTCAGCTTGAAAACAAACAAGCACTTGAACGCATCTGTAAAATTCGTCGCATCGATGACAAGCACAACTTTACGTTGCTATGCCGTGATCTTTCTGAGTTATCCCTGTATGCACGAGTCGATAACGTGGCTTTTCGTCTGCTGAAAGCACACACACCAGGTGCATACACGTTTATCTTTAAAGCCACTAAAGAAGTGCCAAAGCGTCTGATGAACGCGAAGCGTAAAACTATTGGTATTCGTGTCCCAGACAACAAGATTGCTCTAGACCTGTTGGAAGCGATGGGCGAACCATTGATGTCGACGTCTCTGATTCTTCCGGGTAACGAGACGACAGAATCGGATCCAGAAGAAATTCGTGACAGCCTAGAGCATGCGGTTGATGTTATTTTGAATGGCGGCTACTTAGGTGAGCAACCGACTACGGTTATTGACTTCAGTGACGATGATGCTGTGATTTTACGTCGTGGTGCAGGTGATCCAGCGCCGTTTGAATAATCGCTTTACTGATTAACAGTCTGTAACGATACAGCAAACCTGCCAGAGTAAATAACAAGTGCTTTTTGGCAGGTTATTTGCGATAATACGCGACCGCGATTTGGTCGCGAAAAATTCATTCGACGTCTGTGAAGACGACAATTAGGTAGAAAAGAGTAAATGAGCGAAAAATTACAGAAGGTTTTAGCGCGAGCTGGTCATGGTTCTCGTCGTGAACTAGAAGGTTTAATCAAATCTGGTCGTGTAAGTGTTAACGGTCAAGTTGCGAAATTGGGCGAGCGTCTTGAAGACGAGAACTCAGTGATCCGTATCGATGGCCATACTGTTTCAGGCAAGGCTTCTGAAGAAGTGGTTTGTCGTGTACTTGCTTACTACAAACCTGAAGGTGAGCTTTGTACTCGTCACGATCCTGAAGGCCGCCGTACTGTTTTCGATCGTCTACCTAAGATTCGTGGTTCTCGTTGGATTTCAGTTGGTCGTCTTGATGCAAACACATCGGGTCTTTTGCTTTTCACTACTGATGGTGAGCTTGCAAACCGTCTAATGCACCCAAGCCGTCAGGTTGAGCGTGAGTACTTGGTACGTGTATTCGGTGAAGTGACTGAACAGAAAGTTAAAAATGTTACTCGTGGCGTGCAACTAGAAGACGGCATGGCTCGTTTTGAAGATGTGGTTTACGCTGGTGGTGAAGGTATGAACCATACTTTCTACGTAGCGATTAACGAAGGTCGTAACCGTGAGGTTCGTCGTCTTTGGGAATCACAAGAAACAACAGTAAGCCGCCTGAAACGTGTACGTTACGGTGATATCTACCTTGATAAGAAACTGCCTCGTGGCGGTTGGAAAGAGCTAGACCTTCAAGAAGTTAACTACCTGCGTGAGCTTGTTGAGCTTAAACCTGAAAAAGAGACATTGTTGGATCTTGATCCTTCAAATACTTCTCGTAAGCGTGAGCGTTCTCGTAGCCAAAAAATTCGTCGTGCTGTCAAGCGTCACGAAGAGCGTGCAAACGCACCAAAAGGCCGTAGCAACCAAACTAAGCGCAAGAAGCCTGCAACTCGCGGAACTACAACTCCTGATTCAGGTCGTAGTGCTCCAGCAGCGAAAGGCAAGCCTCAGGCTAACAAAAGTAAGCCTAAACTGAACAATGGTCGTCCGGCTAAACCAGCGAAGCCAAGAACACGTCAGTAATTACGTAAGTTCTCAAGCTTAAAGCTTCATTGTCTTAAAGCACTGAATACTAAAAAACCTGCTAACTTAGCAGGTTTTTTTACGTCTGAAGAAATAGAAGATGCGTGATGCGAGTAACCGAGTATCGAAAACATGCTGTTATAAACGACAGTAAGCGTGCCTTTCGTGTACGCGCGCATTTATAATCTGTTCGTATCTCGTATCTCGTATCTCGTATCTTCTACTTATGATTCGAAAAGTTGTCGCCTTTCGCCAATCGGTCGTAAAGCACAACATTCACTGATGCCGCTAGATTCATGCAGCCGTTGGTCGGAACGTAAATCGTCTCTCGACAGAAGTCGGTGATCTCTTTCTTTAGCGTGCCGTCTTCTGGACCAAAAATGTAAAACGCGCGTGGTGGGTGCTTGTAATCAGGCAGAGGTTTAGCACCTTCTATTAGATCAACAGCAACAGGCACGCAGCCTACTGGAATAATATCTTTCAGCTCTTCAACACCAATCAAAGGCAGGGCTAGGTGCTTCTCTTTGGTGTCGGTATGGAATTTTCGCGCATGGTCGTAGCGTGTGCCCGTGTAAAACACAGAGTTGGCGCCGTAACAGCCAGCTGCTCGCATCACTGAGCCTACGTTTTCAGGCGTCTTTGGGTTAACTAGGCCAATGCAGGCATAGCCTTTTGATTGTGTGTCTGTTTTTGCTTTGGTCATAATCAGTGAATCTAACGTTGATGATGAAAGTGATGAATCACAATGGAAAATAGCGTGATAAAAATAGCCGAGCAATGGGCTCGGCTAACTTCTAACTCGCTTACATGAATACTTGTTTACTCATGCAGATGAGCGTCGACAGCGGTATTAGTCGCGTTTCCATAGCATGTGACAGAACTTATGTTCTGGGTCACGGCTGATTAGCATGCGAGCAAATACGTCGTCTAGAACGTCATCAGCTTCATTCACAAGACCAATGCGCACTTCAGCGTAGATTTCTTTGTCGACTTCAAAGCCAACATGTTCAACCCAATCATCGCCAGTTTCAACAAGCTCTGCTGCGCCACGATCTTCAAACTGAGCCGTGAAAAGAATCACGTCTGCAGGCTCTAGGTTGTCAGGTGCCATCTCTAGGAAGATGTCGTATGCAGTGTCAATTGCGTCGTCATAAGACATTAGGTTGTTAGCTTCGGTCATAATAAGTATCTTAGCTTGCGCGGTTCATGTATTTACGTTCAGCAGTGTTTACTACTACTTTGTCGCCAGTTGCGATGTACTCAGGTACTTGGATGGTAAGACCTGTCGAAAGACGCGCAGGCTTAGTACGAGCAGACGCTGATGCACCTTTGATTGAAGGATCAGTCTCTTCGATAATTAGCTCAACAGATGTTGGTAGCTCAAGCGTTGCAGCGTTGCCGTCGATAAGGATCGCGTACATGCCTTGAGTGTCTTCGTTGATGAACAGTAGTTCGTCTTCGATTGTTTCACCGTTGAAAATGAATTGTGTGTAATCTTCGTTGTCCATGAAGATGTACTCGTTGCCATCAACGTAAGAGAACATTACTGCACGCTTAGTTACGTCGATAGTTTCAACGATTTCGTCAGCCTTGTGGCGAACTTCAGTTTTAACGCCAGTTGCTACGTCGTTACCACGGAAGCGGTAAATTTTTTGGCCGCCACGGCCGCCTGGTGTTGTTACTTCGATATCTTTAACGATCACTGTTTTGCTTTCTACTGTGATAGCAAAACCTTTTTTAATTTCACTTGCTCTAGGCATTTTGTGTTTGTCCTTATTGGGTCTATCCGCTGATTATATCTCGGAGATGCTATAAATAGGAATAGCTTGAATCATAAAGTCACCTAGGCGATCATAGAGTTATAGTTAAATCATGATTTTATTAGCCGAAACGACCTATGCAGCTACCTGTTATTGACCCAACACAGCCATTTCAACCTGAATTCCAACCTGTGGTTAACGATCTGATTACCTTCTTAAAAGGTGGTTTAGGTTCTAATCTACACAGTGTCTATATTTATGGCAGTGTTGCTCGCAAGCAAGCCGTAGCCGGTCGCTCAAATATTGATGTGGTTGTGGTGACACACCGTCCGTTTCCTGAGCAGCGAACCACGCTGTTAAACACCATCAAATGGCGTTTCCAAAAGAGCTTTCCTCAAGTCACCCAAGTGGCAATAAAAACCACCTTGGTGAGTGAAGTGGTCGACTTCGATAACATCTTTACATGGGGCTTTATGCTCAAGCATCTGTCGGTGTGTGTGTACGGTGAAGACTTATCGGATTGCTATGGTGATTTTGAAACAAGTTGGGAAATCGCTAAACACTGGAATATGGATGCGGAAAACTGGCTGGCGGTATATCGCAACAAGATCGTACGAGCGACAACGCCAGAGCAGCAAGTGGCTGCGCAGGTGATTATCGCCAAGAAGCTTCTGCGAGCGAGTTACTCTTTGGTGATGTACCGAGATAAATATTGGTTCGATGATCCAGTAGAGTGTGGCCAACAGTTTTTGAAGTATCACCCAGATCGAGAAGTTGAAATCCAACGATTGGGCATCTTACTTTCTGGAAGAGCGATTCCGAAACGTTCGGTTATTGGTATTCTGGACGGCTTTGGAGAGTGGCTGGTTAAGCAGTACCAGAAAACAGAGTTTCGAATCGGATAGAGTTTCGTAATCTATCAATATAAAAAAGCAGAGCGAATTGAACATTCCTCTGCTTTTTTGTTTCTATTACAGCTCGAAAGTAGTTTTAGAATAGACCTAACTGCTGCCCACTGACTCTTTCAAAATCTAAGCCAATAAAGGGCAATATTGCCTCTGCGACGGGTTTAATCTGCTTATCGATGTAGTGCTGATAATCGATACCACTCTTTAAATACTCTTTGGGCTCAGGGCCACTCAGAGTAATCAAATACTCAATACGTCCTTTGTTTTGGTATTGAAGAGGGCGTCCTAACTGGGTATTAATTTCATCGGCCATACGAGCTGCACGAACCTGTGGCGGAATGTTCTTTTGGTATTCATGTAACTTACGACGCAGACGCTTTTGATACACCAATAAATCATCATGCTTGCCGGCCGAGGTTTCATCGACAAACTGTCTGACATAGTCAGTCGGATCTTGGTCGTGAAATACCATCTCATACAAGGTTTGTTGGAATTGCTGCGCGAGAGGTGTCCAATCGGTGCGTGCACTCTCTAGTCCTTTAAAGATGATCTTCTCTTGGTCACCTTGAGTGATTAATCCGGCATAACGTTTCTTCGAGCCTGTTTCTGAACCTCGAATAGTTGGCATTAGAAACTTGCGATAGTGAGTCTCGTATTCCAATTCGAGTATAGAAGTCAGGTTGTAGGTTTCTTTTAAGTGATTCGTCCACCAATCGTTGATGTAAGCGACCAGTGCGTTTCCGATCTCGTCTGCTTTTTCCTGATCATAGCTGCCGTTCAGAGACACGAAGGTTGAATCCGTGTCCCCATAAATCACTTGGTAGCCTTTGTCTTCAATCAAAACCTTAGTTTGTTTCATGATCTCATGACCGCGCATCGTAATTGATGACGCCAATCGGGTATCAAAGAAACGGCAGCCAGACGAACCTAACACCCCATAGAATGAGTTCATGATGATCTTAATCGCCTGAGAGAATGCTTTTTCGTTGTTCTTCTTCGCAACATCACGTGCTGCCCACAGGTTTTCAATCATCTCAGGTAAGAAGTGTTTAGAACGGTGGAATTGTCCTCCGCGAAAACCATCAACCGCTTGGTTTTCGTCTGGACCTAGTTCCAGTTTCAATCCTTCAATAAGCCCCATAGGGTCAATCAAAAACGAACGAATGATCGATGGATACAGGCTCTTAAAATCGAGAACTAAAACCGAGTCGTAAAGGTTAGGTATCGAATCCATCACGTAGCCACCGGGGCTAGCGATCCAGTTCTCTGGTTCTAGGTTAGGGGCGACATAGCCCGCTCTATGAATCTGAGGTAAATATAAATTGGTAAAGGCTGCAACAGAGCCGCCAACACGGTCCAGCTCAACACCGGTTAATCGAGAACGTTCAATCGCGAAGTCGAGTAGGTGAGTGTGCTCAAAGATGCGGTTTACCAGCACACAGTCTTGCAGGTTGTACTTAGCGAGTGAAGGTTTATCGAACTTAAACATTCGATTAATCTCATCCATACGGTCATGAACGTTATGGATGTCTTTGCCTTCACCAAGCAGCTCTTGCGATACCGATTCGAGAGACCAAGAACGGAAGTGATAGGTTGCCGTCTTGAGCATATCGATGCCATCCAAGACAACGCGCCCTGGGATGGTGATAAAGCCTTGCTGATTTTGTGCAGAACTACGGAAAAAGCTCGGTTGATTGTCTCTTCCGATGTTGAGCTTCACTTCGTTCCATTCTGAACGTTTGTGTAGCAGTCTAAAATCGAAGTCGATAACGTTCCAACCAATGATGATGTCAGGATCAAATTCAGAGAACCAAGCAACCATTGCTTCGAGTAGAGCTTTCTCGTTAGTAACCCATTGGATATTGGTGTCGGCTTGTTGTGGTTCACCGACCATGATCACTCGGCTGTCCATCGGGCTGTCTAGGCCAATAGAATAAAGCACACCCTTTTCCGAACACTCAATATCAAGCGAGACTACAGATAGATTGGGTAAGTAGTCACCTGCTCGGCATTTTGCGCTGGAGACTCTACGATGCTGATTCTTTTGCACCGCCGTTCCAGTGAACTCAATACTTCCCTTTATAAAACGTTCCATCAAGAATCGATCGGCGAGTCGAATATCACTTTCAAAGGTTTGGATTTCTTCGTTGTGAAAGGCTTGCGCCAAACCAAAGCTACTTCTGGACTGTGAGGTGTAACAAGCGGCGAGAGGTGTTTGCTCGAATGTGGCTAGTTTTAGAGGCTTAAATTGGCAGTCGATCGACTCTTTTTTTGCGATGGTTTGACATGCTTCGACATCAGATTGAGCAACGAAAAATACAGGTTTTTCATTTTGAATCGTCAGCAGAGTAGGGCCTTGAGGGGTGCTTAACCACAAGTCGATTTGTGTGCGCCCTGAAAAATCTCTTGCTTGTCTTGTGAGTACAAAGCCTTGCTGAATATCCAATGTAGTAACCTATTGAAATGGGGAATCGAATACTACCATCTAGCGACCCTCTGCGCACAACAGGCAGTAAAAATACTAACTAAATTCTAGTTAGTAGAGCCAAATAACGGGACTCTATAAGCAAATAAGTGAAATTGTTGCGAATGGTTATTCAATGGTATTGAAAATATCTTTATCTTATGTAATTTTATTGGGTGTTGTTTTAACTGATTGATTTTTAGAAAAAGCTTGTTGTTTTAGTTAGCTTATTAGTTAATAAGTACTTGCTAAAGTTCGTGTTTCAGCACATATTCAACAGAGCTTTTTTTTAGTAATTAAGTTAAGATGTACTCAATGCTGCGATCCACTGTTCCTTTGTCCTATTGTTTCAAACAGATGAAACGACACAGTGGTTGCAGAGCCAATTAATAGTGTGGAGATACAAGTTTGATAAATGTTTTCCTTGTAGATGATCACGAGCTGGTTCGCACAGGGATACGACGTATTATTGAAGACGTCCGTGGAATGAACGTAGCAGGGGAAGCTGAAAGCGGTGAAGATGCTGCAAAATGGTGTCGTACTAATAATACTGACGTTATTTTGATGGATATGAATATGCCTGGTATTGGTGGCTTAGAAGCAACCAAGAAGATCTTGCGTTTCAACCCTGATGTTAAAATCATCGTTTTAACTGTTCATACGGAAAATCCGTTTCCAACTAAAGTGATGCAAGCTGGAGCTGCTGGTTACCTTACTAAAGGTGCAGGTCCGGATGAAATGGTCAATGCAATTCGAGTGGTCAACAGTGGCCAACGATACATTTCACCAGAAATTGCGCAGCAGATGGCTTTGAGCCAATTCTCGCCTGCGTCTGAAAATCCATTCGCAGACTTATCTGAACGTGAACTTCAAATCATGATGATGATTACCAAAGGTCAGAAAGTGACGGATATTTCAGAACAACTCAATCTAAGTCCTAAAACAGTCAACAGTTACCGCTACCGCTTGTTCAGCAAGTTGGATATCAGTGGCGATGTAGAGCTGACGCATTTAGCGATTAGACATGGAATGTTAGACACTGAGACCCTTTAACACTGAGATCGTATAGTGACCAACTTGTTTGACTCAGTCTCATTCCTCAAGACAGTAACAGAGCAGCCCGGCGTTTATCGAATGTATAACGCCGAGGCTGTCGTTATCTACGTCGGCAAAGCTAAGAACCTCAAAAAACGTCTTTCCAGTTATTTCCGTAAAAAAGTCGACAGTGAAAAAACACGCGCTCTAGTCAGTAATATTGACAAGATCGATGTCACCGTAACGCACACGGAAACAGAAGCGCTCATTCTTGAGCACAACTACATCAAGCAGTACTTACCTAAATACAACGTACTTCTGCGTGATGATAAGTCGTATCCCTATATCTTTATTAGCGGTCACAAGCATCCTCGTTTGTCGATGCACCGTGGTGCTAAAAAGAAAAAGGGTGAATACTTTGGTCCTTATCCTGACTCCGGCGCTGTGCGTGAGACGCTACACCTAATTCAAAAAATCTTTCCTGCTCGTCAGTGTGAAGACACGGTTTATGCCAACAGAACACGTCCATGCTTGATGTATCAAATTGGTCGTTGCGCTGCGCCATGTGTCAGTTCGATCATCTCTGATGAAGAGTACAGTGAGCTTATCGACTATGTTCGTTTGTTCCTGCAAGGGAAAGACAAGCTCGTCCTTGAAACGCTTATCGAAAAAATGGACAAGGCAAGCCGAGAGCTTCGCTTTGAACAAGCTGCTGCTTTCCGCGATCAAATCCAAGCGATTCGACGTGTGCAAGAACAACAGTATGTATCTGACGACTCTATGGAAGATATGGATGTGTTGGGCTTTGCTCAAGAGAATGGCGTGGCGTGTATTCATATCTTGATGATCCGCCAAGGCAAAGTCTTAGGTAGCCGAAGCCACTTTCCTAAGATTCCAAACAATACGGTACGCGAAGAGGTCTTTTCGAGCTTTTTAAGCCAGTATTACTTAGCGCATAATGAAGCGAGAACCATCCCAACCCGTTTGATTTTGAACGCGGATTTAATGGAAGACGTCACACCGATCCAAGAAGCTTTGTGTGAGGTTGCAGGTCGTAAAATCCATTTCAACACTAATCCCTCTGGTACTCGTGGGCGTTACCTTAAATTGTCGAACACCAATGCGTTAACGGCAATTACGACCAAGATTAATCACAAGATGACGATTAATCAGCGCTTCAAAGAGCTACAAGAAGTGCTGTCGATGGATGCGATTAAACGCATGGAATGTTTCGATATCAGTCATACCATGGGTGAAAGCACGATTGCGTCTTGTGTAGTGTTCAATCAGGAAGGCCCTGTGAAACCAGAATACCGCCGTTACAACATTACGGGCATTACCGGTGGTGATGATTACGCGGCAATGGCACAGGCACTTGAGAGACGTTATTCGAAGCAACTCGATGTAGACAAAATCCCAGACATCATCTTCATCGATGGTGGTAAAGGGCAGCTTAACCGCGCTCATGAGATAATTTCCCAATATTGGGGTGATTGGCCGTTTAGACCGAGAATGATGGGTATTGCGAAAGGGGTGACCCGTAAACCTGGTTTAGAGACCTTGGTAACCCTAGAAGGTGAAGAGTTTAACTTACCAAGTGATGCACCAGCGCTGCACCTTATCCAACACATCCGTGACGAAAGCCATAATCACGCGATTGCAGGGCATAGGGCGAAACGTGGTAAAACGCGAAGAACCAGTGCTTTGGAAGGAATTGAAGGGGTAGGGCCAAAGCGTCGTCAAGCTTTGTTGAAATATATGGGTGGCTTACAAGAACTTAAGCGTGCAACTGTCGAAGAAATAGCCAAAGTGCCGGGCATTAGTCATTCTTTGGCAGAAAACATTTATCAAGCATTGAAACAATAGTAAAAATCCCGCACCATTAAAGCGCAATTAATAAGAGCCCAATAATATGCGTTTGAATATACCTAACATTTTGTCCTTACTGAGACTATTTTTGATCCCAGTATTCGTTGTCGTTTTCTATCTACCTTATCAATGGGCTCCTTTTGCTGCTGCAATGGTGTTTTGGGTAGCGGGTTTCACTGACTGGCTAGATGGCATGCTAGCTCGTAAATTAGGGCAAACGTCTCGCTTCGGTGCATTCATAGACCCGGTAGCTGACAAAGTGTTGGTTGCTACGGCTCTTATCCTGATTACTGAGCATTACCACTCGATTTGGGTGACTATCCCAGCAGTGACTATGATAGCTCGTGAGATAATCATTTCAGCGCTTCGTGAATGGATGGCTGAAATAGGTAAACGCGCGAGTGTTGCTGTATCTTGGGTCGGTAAGGTCAAAACGGTTTCTCAGATGTTCGCATTGTGGGTGCTTATCTGGCGCTATGACGATTGGATGGTTTGGGTTGGCTACATCGCACTTTATGTTGCAACGATTCTAACCTACTGGTCGATGGCGCAATACTTGATGGCAGCCAAAGATGATTTGTTAGACGAAAAACATCATTGATGAAGAAGCGAGCTGAGGCTCGCTTTTTTGATCTTTAACCTAAGGCTAAGTTATCAATACTGGATATCTAATGTGATATAGATCTCCTTTGAATAACCTGCTCACAGTGTCTTTTGCACATAAAGTCAGCTATTTGGCCTGTTTCGTATGAAATCTATTCAAACGAATTAAAAATACAAAAATAATATTGACTCAATCGTCTGAATCCGTAGAATGCATCCCGTACCCAAGAGGATGGCAATGAGCGATTCGATTGGAGTTACTAAGGCGCCTTGGCAGAGTGGCTATGCAGCGGATTGCAAATCCGTGGACCTCGGTTCGACTCCGGGAGGCGCCTCCATTCTCTCTTTCATTTTAGAAAGTTGATGAATGAAAATGCGATACTAGCTCAGTTGGTAGAGCGCAACCTTGCCAAGGTTGAGGTCATCGGTTCGAACCCGATGTATCGCTCCAAATTTTGTAATGTTGATTGGCGTCAGCATTAAGATGGTGTTTTACTTTTCAGTAATCGGCATCGCAATAAAGAATTGCGTGCCCTGGTGGTGGAATTGGTAGACACAAGGGATTTAAAATCCCTCGGCGTTCGCGCTGTGCCGGTTCAAGTCCGGCCCGGGGCACCATCTATTAAAGTCTTTATTTCGATAAAGCAAATGCGATACTAGCTCAGTTGGTAGAGCGCAACCTTGCCAAGGTTGAGGTCATCGGTTCGAACCCGATGTATCGCTCCAAATTAGAAAGCCCGAACAGAAATGTTCGGGCTTTTTGGTTTCTGCCGTTCAGCGTTTCCATATCTGTATTCATTTCTTCGAACCTGCGCCCAAGCATCATTTTTATATCAAAACCTCCGCTATCAAATACGTTTATATCACTCAGCTTTTAAAAGCGAGATTCGCTATGAATTCGTTCCTCGTTCTAGGGAATGACGGAAAGGTACAATGGCTCAAAGCTTCTCTAGCAATGGTTATAACCCCCCACACCGTCATCCTCGGGCGTGAGGAACGAGCGAATCGGGGGTCTCTATCATGAAAGTCCGCACTGATGATATTTTCAACGATCTTTCCGTCACTTCCGTTATTTATTAAGCCATCATTAAAAACTATTGATAGTTCGTTTCACTTTATGTTACTTTCCCGCGCAATCTCGGAATGACCGATGCTCAAAAAGAGCCGTGATTGCTTCTGGGGGATACGCGTAGTGACCATTCTTGCTGATTGGGACATTACGTAGGGTAGGTATCGGCTAGTTCTTTAGCTGATAGACGGGATACTTATGGCGCAGTTCGCCATGCTAATGGGAAACCCAACATTGAACATACTAACTACAACATTGCTAATCAGCTCTGCATTTCCAAAGGGATCAGCTCCTCATAGCTGCCCGATCCTGCAAAAATGTCCAATTCTTCAAAACAGTAGCATTACTGAACCTTGAGCTCTCGCTAATAATTTTTCGCTGTCTTAAGACGGCCTAATTTCGTATTCGTCATTTGACTTATGCGAGCGTACAGCTATATCTCATTTCTAGACAATACGCGTGTTTCACTATGAGTTCTCTCTAAATCAATAGAGGGACGGTGTGCAATTGCGTCTGATGGAGGTGAGTATGAACACATTCAAGGGGACTTTTATGACTACCGCCTTTGAAGTCGATATCAATACTATCGCAAATTCATTTTCAACTATGGTTCCTATCTTAGAGGGAACGTACGACCTAACACCTGATGCTATTTTGCTTGAGCAAGAACAGCATGAGTCGGATGTTCGTTCATACCCAAGACGCCTGCCTATTGCTATTAAAAGAGCATGTGGTGCTTTAGTTGAAGATACTCGTGGCCAACTCTTTCTCGATTGCTTAGCCGGTGCTGGTACACTTTCTTTGGGTTACAACCACCCAGAAATTAACCAAGCGCTCAAAGATCAACTTGATTCTGGTTTACCATACCAAACTCTTGATATCACGACTCAAGCAAAAGAGACGTTTATCAAGCGAGTTAAAGCTTTTCTTCCTCAAGACTTTTCAGATAACTCGGTTCTTCAATTCTGTGGCCCATCAGGCGCTGATGCTGTTGAAGCGGCAATCAAGCTAGCGAAGCAAACTACAGGTCGTAACACCATGTTTGCTTTCCGTGGTGCTTACCATGGCATGACCAACGGCACCATGGGCATGATGGGTAACCTCGGCACTAAAGAACGTCGTAGCGGCTTGATGTCTGATGTGCACTTTATGCCTTTCCCATACAACCTGCGCTGCCCGTTTGGCATTGGTGGTGAAGCGGGCGCCAACGCGAGCATTCGTTACATCGAGCGTATGTTGAATGACGATGAGTCTGGCATCATGAAACCAGCTGCGATGATCGTTGAACCTGTACAAGGTGAGGGCGGTGTGATTCCAGCTCCGGCCTCTTGGTTACAAGGTTTACGTCGCATCTGTGATGAACATGGCATCCTACTGATTTTTGATGAAATCCAGTGTGGTGTTGGCAAAACAGGTCATCGATTCGCGTTTGAAGAGTCAGGCGTTAATCCTGATATCTTATGTCTATCTAAAGCGATTGGTGGCGGGCTGCCTATGTCGCTGCTGGTATTCGATAAGAGCATCGATACTTGGAAAGCGGGTGAACACACGGGTACTTTCCGTGGTAACCAACTGGCAATGGTGTCTGGTGCGAAAGCGTTAGAAATCATCGAAAGAGACGGTTTGGTTGAACATGCGAACATTGCAGGCCAATATCTACGTCATGGATTAGAGAAGATTCAATCTCGCGTGAACTGCATTGCGGAAGTTCGAGGTAAAGGCTTAATGCTTGGCGCTGAGATCAAGCAACCAAGCGGCGAACTTAATAAATTTGGTGAGCCTAAATCAGACGGTGAATTAACTCTAGCGATTCAACGCGCAGCATTAGAGCGTGGTTTGATGGTCGAGAAGGGCGGTCGTGATGGCTCTGTGATTCGCTTCCTTCCGCCAATGATTATTTCTTTCGAACAGATAGACTTTGCGCTGCGCGTGATGGAAGAAGCCATCATTGCTGCTGGCGGAGGTGCTCAAGACGATCAAGCTTCAAGTGAGCAAGCAAACCAAGAGTGGAACAAGCACTTTATCCACACCGGTTTAGGCGGTAGTGACGAGTTCGCTAACGTTATGAACCAAACGACTCAAGCAATGAAGGCCGTTTTTGAGCAGGTTGAAGCTCCTTACTCAGGTCTAGAACCAAAGGTTCTGGAAGCCGCGATCAAGGCTGTCGACCTAGACAACAACCAACACGCTTTGGTGGACGTTGTAGATAGCACTGCAGACCTAGTTGCAGCTAACTCTATCTTCGTGCAACACCCAGACTGTATAGCACACCTGCATACTCCTCCTCTTATGGCATCGGTAGCGGCGGAATCAATCATCGCGGCTCTGAATCAATCAATGGATTCATGGGATCAAGCATCGGCTGCAACTTACGTTGAACAGCGAGTGGTTGACTGGATGTGTGACAAGTACCAACTTGGCGATCAAGCGGACGGTGTTTTCACCAGTGGCGGTACGCAAAGTAACCTAATGGGCTTATTGCTCGCGAGAGACTGGGTGGCGGATAAGCACGATGGTCACTCAATCCAAAAGCTGGGTTTGCCAGATTACGCGAGCAAGCTTCGCATCTTATGTTCAAATAAATCTCATTTCACGGTTCAAAAATCCGCTTCACTGCTTGGTTTAGGCGAGAGCGTGGTGTGCTGTGTTGAGACAAACGCTAATGGCACCATCAAACCGGATTTGTTGGATGCAGAAATCAAAGCACTTAAAGCTCAAGGCTTGATTCCTTTTGCTGTAGTGGGTACGGCAGGTACAACTGATCATGGTGCTATCGACGACCTTGATGCGATTGCAGATATCGCAAACCAACAAGGCCTTTGGTTCCATGTCGACAGTGCTTACGGTGGCGCGCTTATCTTGAGTAGTCATAAAGCTCGTTTACAAGGTATCGAAAAAGCGGACTCTGTGAGTGTCGATTTCCACAAACTTTTCTACCAAACAATCAGCTGCGGCGCGGTGTTGTTGAAAGACAAAGCGAACTTTAAGTACCTTCTGCATCACGCAGATTACCTAAACCGTGAACACGATGAGCTGCCGAACTTAGTCGACAAGTCTATCGCGACGACCAAGCGTTTTGATGCATTGAAAGTCTTCATGACGATGCAAAGCGTTGGACCAAAGCAGTTGGGCGACATGTACGATCATCTTCTTGAGCAAACGCTAGAAGTGGCTGACTTGATTCAAAACCAAGCAGACTTAGAGCTACTCGCGGAGCCTTCATTATCGACAGTGCTGTTCCGATCTAAGCCGAAGAACAAGCAGTCAGCAAACGGTGATCTAGATTTAGACAAACTGAACCAAGCGCTAAGACTGGAAGCGCTGACTCGTGGTGTTGCGGTATTGGGTGAAACGGTCGTGGATGGTAAGAGCGCGCTTAAATTTACTATCTTAAATCCGTGCTTAAAGACTTCAGATTTCAAATCTCTAATTAATAAAATTCAAACTCTAGCCACTGAGCTAGCAGAACAACAAGGGTAATTAATACTATGGCTATTCTACAAATTGGTGCAGGCGGCGTTGGTTGGGTTGTTGCACATAAAGCAGCGCAAAATAATGAAGTTCTGGGTGATATCACAATCGCTTCTCGTACAATCGCGAAGTGTGAAAAAATCATCGAATCGATTAAAGGTAAAAACAACCTTAAAGACTCAACTAAAAAGCTAGAAGCTCGCGCAGTAAACGCTGACGATGTTGATGCACTTGTTGCTTTGATTAAAGAAGTTAAGCCTGATCTAGTGATCAACGCTGGTCCTCCTTGGGTAAACATGGCGATCATGGAAGCGTGTTACCAATCGAAAGTATCTTACTTAGATACATCAGTTGCGGTTGACCTATGTTCTGAAGGCCAACAAGTACCACAAGCTTACGATTGGCAGTGGGGCTACCGTGAAAAGTTCGCTGAGGCGGGCATCACAGGTATTCTTGGTGCTGGTTTTGATCCAGGTGTGGTATCAATCTTTGCCGCGTACGCGGTTAAGCACTTGTTCGATGAGATTGACTCAATTGATGTAATGGACGTGAATGCTGGCGATCACGGCAAGAAGTTTGCGACAAACTTTGACCCAGAAACGAACATGCTTGAGATCCAAGGCGATTCTTTCTACTGGGAAAATGAAGAGTGGAAACAAGTACCTTGTCACTCTCGTATGCTTGAGTTTGATTTCCCTAACTGTGGTTCTCACAAAGTTTACTCAATGGCGCACGATGAAGTTCGCTCAATGAAGGAATTCATCCCAGCTAAGCGAATCGAATTCTGGATGGGCTTTGGTGATGCTTACCTGAACTACTTCAACTGCATGCGTGATATCGGTCTTCTTAGCCCAGATCCGCTAACGTTGCACGATGGCACTGTGGTTCAACCTCTACACGTTCTTAAAGCACTACTGCCAGACCCAACGTCTTTGGCTCCGGGTTACACAGGTTTAACGTGTATCGGTACTTGGGTTCAAGGTAAGAAAGATGGTAAAGAGCGCAGCGTGTTCATCTACAATAACGCAGACCACGAAGTGGCTTACGAAGACGTAGAGCACCAAGCGATCTCTTACACAACAGGTGTTCCAGCAATTACCGCTGCACTGCAGTTCTTCCGTGGTGAATGGGCTGATAAAGGCGTGTTCAACATGGAACAGCTAAACCCAGACCCGTTTCTAGCAACCATGCCAGAAATCGGTCTGGATTGGCATGTTCAAGAGCTAGAGCCGACAGCCGGTTTACCTCTGATCCACAAATTGAAGTAATACATAGTTAGGCTCTGACCTCGCTTTGAATTAGTGGGGGAATGATGAAGGTGATGGGTACTTCTTCCATGAGATGCCTAAGAACACCGTCATTCCCTAAAGCGAGGGACGAGTGTAATAGGGAATCTCTAATGCACTTAAAGACTTCCAATGTACTTACTTATATCGAGCCGATGCATTAGCGTCGGCTTTGTTCGATTATCATGTGCCTTCGTGAACTCGAGGGCCGCAAGGTATTAACATGCAAAACAACGAACTAAAAACGCCTTATTTCATGATCAACGAAGACAAGTTGATTGCGAATTTAGAGATAGCTCAGCAGCTGAAAGAGATTTCGGGTGTGAAGCTGGTATTGGCTTTGAAGTGTTTCTCTACATGGGGTGTGTTTGACATCATCAAGCCTTATCTCGATGGCACGACAAGCTCTGGCCCATACGAAGTAAAGCTTGGTCATGAAACTTTCGGTGGTGAGACGCACGCATACAGTGTGGGTTACAGCGAAGATGACGTGAGAGAAGTTGCTGACATCTGTGACAAGATGATCTTCAACTCTCAAAGTCAGCTAACTGCTTACCGTCATATTGTTGAAGGTAAGGCTTCATTGGGTTTACGTCTAAATCCGGGCGTAAGCTACGCAGGACAAGACTTAGCAAACCCTGCGCGTCAATTCTCTCGTTTAGGTGTTCAAGCTGACCACATTAAGCCTGAGATCTTTGACGAGATTAATGGCGTGATGTTCCATATGAACTGTGAGAACAAAGACGTCGACGCCTTTATCGGTTTGCTTGATTCAATCTCAGAACAGTTTGGCGAACATCTAGATAAGTTAGACTGGGTGAGCATGGGCGGTGGTGTGTTCTTCACGTGGCCGGGCTACGACATTGAGAAACTTGGCCTTGCGCTAAAAGCTTTCTCTGAAAGACACGGCGTACAAATGTACCTTGAGCCGGGCGAAGCCATCATCACTAAAACGACAGACTTGGTTGTGACAGTGGTGGATATTGTTGAGAACGTGAAGAAAACGGCGATTGTGGATTCAGCAACCGAAGCACACCGTCTTGACACGCTTATCTACAACGAACCAGCATCGGTATTAGAAGCCTCTGCAAACGGCAGTCATGACTACGTGATTGGTTCGTGTTCATGCCTTGCGGGCGATCAGTTCTGTGAAACAAGCTTTGATGAGCCGTTGAAGATTGGTCAAAAACTTCACCTGTTAGACAGTGCGGGTTACACCATGGTGAAACTTAACTGGTTCAATGGCTTGAAGATGCCATCAATCTACTGCGAGCGCAGCAATGGTGACGTTCAAAAGCTGAATGAATTCGGTTATGAAGACTTTAAACGTTCATTGTCACAATGGTCGGTTAAGTAACTGAACATTGCATTAGAACAATAAAAAGAGCAGCCCATGAGCTGCTCTTTTTGATTGTTTGTGCCGTAAAAACTAATTAAAACGTTTTCACTAATCGAACAAGAGGATGTGGAATATCACCTGGGTCGGTAATGACTTCTAAAGCTTCTTCAAAATCAATAATTAGACCATCATAGTCACTGTTGATTTTATGAGCGTCAGGAGTGTTAGTCCAATATGGTTCGTTGGTTGTTGTCGGGAAGTGTGTCAGGTTGATTGCTGGCCTAGTACAGCTGTAGTCAACGATTGAACTTAACTCTTTGATATTAGGTAACCTAAAACCAACCTGACCAGCGATGGTGGTCAGACTCGAATCTTCAGTAGCGATGAGCGCATCCTGCCAATTTTGATATTTAATCGCAGTACCATCACAAGTGTCATTGGATTGATTGTAGGTTTCGCCTAGGTTGCATTTTGACCAAAGCAAATTAGTCGTTACGTCGAGTAATGTGCCATCTTTACGGTCTATAAATTGACCATCTTGGTGAGAGGGAGTTTGAGTTTGCACGCAGGTTTGCGCGACGGTATTTGCACTTAACAGAGAGGCAATTACGCCTAAGCATAGTTTTAGTTTCATTACTCAATACCTCCACTTACAGCCACAATTCCTGTCGAGCCTGCGATGTTTTTATTACAAAGCTCGAGTTCTCCATTTTGAGAGTCGATACATCTGGCACTACCATCTTGTTTAACAGAGCTAGAGTGCGTGAAGAGTCGGTCTCCAAGATTAGGAAAGAAATCAATGGATCCTGCTGGTGCAGTGCCGACATTGAAGTTGATAAATGAACGAGCTTCAACAGGTGAAGGTAAGCGCCAATCCGTAATACCGCAAATAGAGCGACTGTTTAGGCTACTAATATAACTACTTGTATTACAGTAGTTACTTCCTGAACCATCATTAATGTACGCACATTGAGAAGAGATCGGCCCTGCGCTGTACAATAGATCATTGGGTGCTCCGGCATAGCCACCATTGGTTGTATTGTCAGAGTCGTGCCAAGTATATGTATATGAAGCGCTTCGCCATGAGCTTGATTGACTGTCCCATGGATAAGGGTTGGCGTCAGGATCGTCTTTGTGGTTCTTAACCCAGGTATCGACCTCAGACTGACTAGGCAGTGCTATCGGATCTTGCTTTGCTTCGATATATAATCCGGTGTGTTCATCTTTAACACAGCGCCAATCAGTAGCGCTAGGTAGTAAAGGATTTCCGTGAGCATCTAGCTTGGTGTAGCGGAAGCCATATTCCCCATCCGAATGTTCATTTCCATTTGTGATATCTAAACCAAAATCGGCATCTTGATTTGGATGTGATGCTGGTGGAGTGATGCTGTCGTAGTCAGTACCATCAAAAT
Source organism: Vibrio gigantis (assembly GCF_024347515.1). NCBI lineage: Bacteria > Pseudomonadati > Pseudomonadota > Gammaproteobacteria > Vibrionales > Vibrionaceae > Vibrio > Vibrio gigantis. The sequence goes on along the minus strand of NZ_AP025492.1, from coordinate 2,226,130 downwards.
AAGTGACATACCCAGTATCATTGAAACTTTTCTGTCCGGGAATATAGAATGCAAGAGTGTTTTTGCTCGAATCGATAGTCGCGTTACCAACGGAAGCGATCGTGTAGATTACCGATTCGCCACCTTCATCAAAGCTATCATCACGAGCAGAAAAAGTGATATTTGTTGATAGGGTTTCTGCTGGTAATTTAAGAGTTAACTCTGATATATCAACAGTAAAGTCCTCAGACGCGGCAATACCAGTTTGATCTAGGGTGAGCGTTACATCTTGAGATGTGTAATGACTCAAAACAGCTTGTTGAATAATACTGTCGCCTTCTACAACGGTACTTAAGTCATTACTAAAACTAACGGTTGGTTGGGCATCGCGATCATCAATGGTTACAACCGTTTGTTTGTTTGAAATAGTGTAATTTGCACCGTTATCAGTACTAATAGTGTAATGAAGTGTTTTACTACCCTCATACAGATTATTGTGTACAAGATTTAACGGCAAAGCTCCACTTGTTGCACCTGCCGCAATTTTGACGTTTTGACTTGAGATGGCATCATAGTTTTTGAAGCTTCCAGTGGAGCGTGTTGTGACATCGCTGGTGGAGATTGTCAGAGTGAGTTCCTGACTGAGAGCTTCTGAAAGAGAAACGGTAATTGATTGTGTAACGGAACCAGATGATGGTTCTGAAAAAGAAATCGAATTAGGAATACTGATTTCGACTACTGATGGTGTTGGATCGGTTGGGTTTGTCGTATTTTCATGACCACTTTTGCAACCGCTCAACAGTGTCGTAAGAAGGATTGTTGAGATGACATTGAGTTGCCAACTCGACCTTTTTCTTTCCATGGGTAAACCTAAGCTACTAAATTATATGAGATAATCTATGGTAGCAAAAATATTATACAAATACTTAATTTCATATGTGTTGATTATGTATTTTTAGTGGTTTTATATGGTTTTTTTGTAAGTCATGTAAGGGAAGGGGAAGCTATGAGGTAACCTCCCAACGATAAGGACACCGTCAGGAGGTGAGTTTAATTAACCTTCAATCATAACCCGAGTGTCTTCACTGAGAGTTTCTAGCTCATTGACCACGTCATCAATCAAGATTTCGACTGGCAGCTTAACGGCTATCTTGGAGGTGAATAAACTTGAGCTAACACCACCGCCACCTGCGATAAAGACACGATGACAATCCATATCTAGAATGCTGATCCCTTGTCTATCTAATACATGAGTCACTTCGTTGACGATGCCAGCTCGGTCGTTAGAGTCGAGCCTTAGGTGATGGATTGTATCTTGAACATTGTGCGTATGATCTGAATCGACAAACTGCACGATGAGATCCGGGTTAGCGCTGAAAGCCTCTTTAACAATCGATTCGTTGATGGCTGGAAGTTGAACTTTTAGTACGCCTGCGACTTGGTCTTCGATAAAGTTAACTTTACTGATGAGCCATTTTCCGTCGTTTTCGTGAGTAACCGCAGCAAGCTGTTTGATTGTTGCTGGTGATGCTTTTCCGATAAAGTTTACGATAAATGTACTGTTCATATCAGCCCCCAAAGTTTCAATTATTCTTTACTAATTAAATGTTTGATATCACGCGATAAAGTTCTTTAATTTCAGTGTAGAAGGTTACATCGAACAATGTTTGACCTGTGTCAATTTTTGAAACTAAGCTTCGACGCAAAAAAAGAGAATGAAGAGTGGGGCACAAAAAAAGCGGCTAGAGAGCCGCTTTTTAGAAGAGTAGTCACTGTGATTGATGATTCAGTAACTTATATTTAGTGCTGCTAGAGACGAATTAGAACGTCACCTTGAAGTTCATACCAACAAATTGAGAGTCGTATGGTGCGCCGGCATCGTAAGCAAAACGCGCCGCGTCTTGGTTATCCCACCAAGGGTTAGTATTCAGGTTCACTTCTGCATCACCACCCCACGCATCACTTACCCAGTAGTGGATATGGCCGACAGGGTTAAGGAAGAATAGCGACACGTCACCCATGGTTTGAGAGCCCATCACTTCACCACCTGAAGCAACGATATCTTGCTCGGCTTCTAGCATCATTTCACCCACAACCGCACCGAAGAACGGTGTGATGAATAGATCTTGCCAAGAAGGAACTTCTGCAAATGCTTCTACGCCGTATTCCCAGAAGAAGGTCGACATCGTCCAAGAGTACATAAACGATTCAAACTCGTTGTAACCCGCGTGACGTGCTGCTGTATAGTAAACACCACCAAAATATGGGTGCATCACATAGTTCAGGAAGTGTTCGTCACGGTCCCATACAGGGCCGGCAGATACGTTATCTTTCCACTTTTGACCTAGCTTACTTAAGTCACGTTGGTCATCGTCCCATTTAGTGATACTTTCTGGTAAGAAGGTCATTAAACCGACGGTCGCTACACTTAAGCCAAGAATGGTGTAGGTTTGACCCATTAGGTAATCCCAATCTTTCTCTTCACTGACCAAAAAGTGCTTTGGTTGTTGGATGGAGAAATCATACTCTTCGCTAGATTCGCTCAGTGCGTAATTGGTACTAGGCTTGTAGGTGTACAAGCTATCATTAACACAGTAATCTTGAGCACATTCATCCGAATAAGAAAGGTTGATTGGCTGGTCGAAGTCGTATTGGCTTGCAACCGAGTTAACTGACATTAGCATTGAAAATGCAGCAGTAACCTTTGCTAGTAACGGTGATTTGGCCACAAGGGTCTCCATGAGAAAGTTTCGAATTGATCAGGGTCACAATTATCCATTAAATGCCTGATTTAGGGAACTAATAATTTATCGCTTTTCCTAAGAAAACCTTAGATTTAACATTATTAATATTTGTTAAAAAGCAAAATAGCTCAAACTCAAACATAGACCAGTTTGTAGATAATGCAGCGTCTTTTTATGACTACAAGGGATAGAAACATGACGAAAATCGCAATGTTAAGCACAGGTGAAGAAGTTCTTCATGGAGACATTGTAGACACGAACGCGGCTTGGATGTCAGCTGAGTTTTACCAACATGGTTTTGCTTTGGCTAAACGCTCCACTGTTGGTGACCAAATGAATGCCTTAGTCGAAGAGTTGTTGATGCTGAGCTTTAACTACGATGTGGTTATCGTGAATGGTGGATTAGGCCCGACTACCGATGATATGAGCGCGGCTGCAGCAGCGGCGGCATCAGAGCAGAAACTCGTCATGTTCCCTGAATGGCTTGCTCGCATGGAAGAGATGTTTTCGGGACGTGGCATGCCGATGCCAGACAGCAACCTAAAGCAAGCTTTGTTGCCAGCGAGCTCAGAAATTGTCGATAACCCTGTCGGCACTGCATGTGGCTTTAAACTAAAGATTAACGATGCGACTTTCTACTTCACTCCGGGCGTACCTAGTGAATTTAAGCGTATGGTGAGCTTTGAAATTATCCCTGACCTTGCTCGTACTTATCCTCAAGTAGTCGCGTCTGAATGCAGCCGGTTGTTTACCTTTGGTTTATCCGAGTCTGGCATTTCTGATGTGTTAGACCAATTGAAACTGCCTGAAGGTTATGAACTGGGTTACCGCTCTTATCTGCCGTTCATTGAAGTGAAACTGTTTGGGCCTAAGTCGGATTTAGAAACTCGCGTTAAGCTACTGCAAATGGTGTACAAGTTGTTAGAGAGCAACGTTGTGAGTGTTGATGAGCCGATGATTGACCATATCGGTCATATTATGGCTGAGAGAAAGAAAACCTTGTCGGTATCTGAAGTGTCGACTAAAGGTGCATTGTCGGCTTGGCTACAGTCGAATGAGCAAGTGGAAGATTGCTTCGGTCACTCTTGGGTGATGGCTGAACCAAAAGAGAGTGAGCTTGAAAAGAGCGATCCATTAGCGGCTACGTTTGCATTGGCTGGCGCAACAAGAGAAAAGTGTGGCACTGAATTAGCCTTGGTGACGGGCAAGTTAGAAGGTAATACATTCAGCATTGCACTATCGAGCGAAGCGGGTGAATGGGGGCAAGTGCTTGAGTTCTACCGCCAATACAATCGTGAAGATGCACGAAACATCATCAAAACTGTAGCAGCCGACATGCTTAGAAGACATCTAGACAACAAACCGATGTTTGGTACTTACTCTTCAGTTAAGCGATTGAAAGACATGTTTATTCCTTCAGCTATCATCAAGTAAGACACTCTTGTCGTTAACTAAGCTCTCTTGAACTAAGGTTAAGACAGAACAAATAAAAAGGCCCCACATCCATATGGTTGTGGGGCCTTTTGTTTATCTAGCCTTCTAGATAAGCCAACAAGTGGCGAATAGCTTTGTAGCTAGCACTTAAACTGAGTAAGTGATTACAAACCGCTTGTCATGTGTAGGCTGTAGAACAAGCCACGGCCGATTAGTTCTGAAGCTAAGAACAGTACCAATGCTAAGCCTAGGTTTACTGGGTTCACTTTCGCTTTGTTCAGCATAGGTAGAATCCAAACCAACAAGCTTGCCATCAGCAATGCCACTTGAAGAATTACATAGCTGCCTAAACCGTTAACCAACTCAGATGCTTTTGCTGCTGAAGTTTGGATGTCACCGATGAGGTTCAGCTTGCCTACGGTCACAAGCAAGCTGATAGCAACGGCGATAACAGCCAGCATGGTGATGTTACGGTCAACCGTAAAGCGGCTGTCGTTTGCGAACACAATCACAAACTGAGACAGCAGCAAGCCACCCACAACCATGGTCATGATGAAGCTTAGTGGTGTGTAGATGTTGTCCCATGTAGGTACTGTATTGATCATGTATACGTTGATCATCGCGTACATGAAGATAACACCCAGCACCATAGCGCCAACCATCAGTGCTTTCTGGATAGCCACGCCACCTTTCTTAACCACAGACAGTAGCCACTGTAAGCCGCCCACTGCGAAGAATGCCGCTCCGAAGAACACTTCGTTAGACAACCAAGCTGAGCCTAGTTGGTTAAAAGCATTAAACGCGCGCAGTGGAGAGCCCAGGTGCGTTGTCGAGAACATAAAACCAAGACCCATTAATGCCCACAGGATGAACATTGGAACCTTGTAGCTATTCAGTTTCTCTTCGTCATGACCAAGTACCAGTGCACGAGCACCAATAAGCAGGTAACCACCGACAGCGGTTTGAGCCAACACCGTAAAGAAGATCAAAGACCACTCATGAAAAATCATCTTACACCTCCTTTGGGTTTGCTAGGTGACCACTGGTATCGCCAGTAGGCTTCGCGTTTTTGTTCAGCTTAATCACGATGTTTGGCAGTGTTTCGGTTGAAGATGGCAGTGGCGCTACGTCTGCACCAGATCCGTACTTCTCGCGAAGCGTATTGATTTCGCCAAACTCCAATGCGCGAAGTGGGCAAGACTCAACACAAATAGGTTGTTTGCCTTCAGAAACACGCTGGTAACAACCATCGCATTTGGTCATGTGACCTTTCTTAGCGTTGTATTGTGGTGCGCCGTAAGGACACGCATTGCTACAGTGCTGACAACCAATACACACACTCTCGTCAACCACAACCAAGCCATCTTCATCACGTTTGTGCATTGCGCCCGAAGGACACACTTTCACACACGCTGGGTTAGTACAGTGGTTACAAGCGATAGACAGGTAGTAAGAAAAGACATCTTTCTGAACCCAGGTATCGCCATCTTGAGTGAAGCCACCACCTGCGTATTCGTATACGCGACGGTAGTTCGTTTTGATGTCTAGATCGTTATAATCTTTACAAGCAAGCTGACAGGTTTTACAACCCGTGCATTTACTTGAATCAATGTAAAAGCCGTATTGTTTCATTCCAACCTACCTTATACTTTCTTTAGCGCTTTGATTTGAACTAGGTTTGTATGCTGAGGGTTACCCTTAGCAAGTGGGCTCGGGCGCTGAGTAGTCAGCACGTTGATAGAGCCTGCATGGTCGATCTTCTGACCATCGGGTGCGTACCATGCACCTTCGCCTAGCGCGACAACTCGAGGAAGAATCCTTGGTGTCACTTTCGCTGGAATATGAACTTCGCCACGGTCGTTAAAAATGCTGACCATGTCGCCGTTTTCAATACCGCGATCTTTTGCATCGATTGGGTTGATCCACAACTCTTGTGGTGCCGCAGCTTTGATCTCTGCAACGTTACCGTAAGTGGAGTGGGTACGAGCCTTGTAGTGGAAGCCTGTTAGTTGCAGTGGGTACTTCTCTACTAATGGGTCGTTATGGCCTTCGAAAGAGTCCGCGTAAATTGGAAGCGGGTGAATCACTTCGTCTTCTTTTAGCTTCCAAGTCTTCGCAATCTCAGCCAGTTGCTCTGAGTAGATCTCGATCTTGCCACTTGGTGTGGTTAGTGGGTTCGCTTCAGGATCTTTACGGAAATCTTCGTAAGCGATGTAGTGGTGGTCATAGCTACGCTTGTAGATACCTAGTTCTTTCATCTCTTCGAAGGTTGGCAGTGTAGGATCGTTCTTACGAGTTTCTGCGTAAAGGTGCTCAATCCATTGCTCTTGAGTACGGCCTTCAGTGAACTCTTTTTCAACGCCCATGCGTTTAGCAAGCTCAGTACACATCTCGTAGATAGATTTAGCTTCGAACTGAGGTTCAATCGCTTTCTGTGCGTAGATGAAGTAAGGCATGTTTGATGCTTTACCATCCATACACCAGTCGTCTTGCTCTGATGTGGTTAAGTCAGGCAGGATGATATCGGCGTATTTCGCTGAAGAAGTCATATGGTTATCAACCACAACAATCATTTCACACGCACTTTCATCTTGAAGAATCGCGTGCGTCTTGTTGATGTCTGAGTGTTGGTTGATGATGCAGTTACCAGCGTAGTTCCAGATCATCTTGATTGGGTTTTTAAGGCGCTCTGCACCACGAACACCATCGGTGATGTCGGTCATTTCATGGTGACGGTAAATTGCGTCGGTCCACATGAACATTGAAATTGAAGTTTCAACTGGGTTTGGCACGGTAGGGAAGCGAACAAACGGAATGTTGATGTCACTTTCACGAGCACCGGTTGAACCGCCAGACACACCCACAGAACCAGTTAGTAGTGACAACATTGCGATAGCGCGACACGCTAACTCACCGTTCGCAGTGCGTTGTAGGCCCCAACCTTGGTGGATAGCGCATGGTTTCGCTGTACCCATCTCACGAGCAAGTTTAACGATTGTATCGACTGGGATACCCGTGATCTTAGAAGCCCATTCAGGAGTCTTCTCTACACCATCATCACCTAAACCTAGGATGTAGGATTTGTAGTCGCTGTTTTTCGGCGCTGATGCAGGAAGGGTCTTCTCATCGTAACCGACACAGTATTTGTCTAGGAATGGTTGATCGACCAAGTCTTCAGTGATCATCACATGCGCAAGGCCTGCAACCAATGCAGCATCCGTAGAAGGGCGAATTGGGATCCATTGATCTTCACGGCCACCGGCAGTATCGGTGTAACGTGGATCGATGATGATCGTTCTTGCGTTTGATTTATTTTTGCTTTCAACGTAGTGGTGGATTAGACCGCCGCCAGACATACGTGTCTCAGCAGGGTTGTTACCAAACTGGATGTTAAGCTTAGTGTTCTCTAGGTCAGAGAAAGAGTTGTTGTTTGCCCAACCACCGTAGGTGTAGCTCAAACCTTTCGCGATTTGCGCTGTTGAGTAGTCACCGTAATGGTTTAGATAACCACCACTTAGGTTCATTAGACGAGCAATTAGCGTTTGAGCTGGTGGCCAAGACTTAGTGACCGTCCCGCCCAGCGTCCCGGTACCGTAGTTTAGGTAGATAGTGTCGTTACCGTAGTCTTTGATAAGGCGTTGCATGGTGCCAGCGACTTCGTCGTAAGCCTCTTCCCAGCTAATACGCTTAAACTTACCTTCACCACGCTTACCCACACGCTTCATTGGGTATTTTAGGCGGTCTGGGTTGTAAACACGGCGGCGCATAGAGCGACCACGTAAACACGCACGAACTTGGTGATGACCGTATTCGTCAGTACCGGTGTTGTCTGTTTCTACGTATTTGATTTCACCGTTTTGTACATGCATACGTAACGGGCAACGAGAGCCACAGTTTACTGTACATGCACTCCATACGACTTTCTCGTCCACGTTTTCAGCAACCGCAGCCGCTACTGGTTTGGATTTGAAAGGTAAAGCGATACCGCCTGCGAGTGCGGCTGCACTACCTACCGCAGAAGAAGCTTTCATGAAGCTTCTTCGAGTAAGATTCATTACCCCAGATTCTTTCTTATTCGTCATTCTAAGATGCCTATTGTTATTGAAGTCTAGCACTTTATAGGTAGTTTTGTTTTTGTCTTTTAATATTTAAATATTGATTGATAGGTATCAAATAAGAATTAAATTTAAAGGTTATGAATTTAATGTATAAATTAGATCAAAGAATGAAATAGTTTTACTAATATAATTGTATTTAAAACCTATTACGGCATAAATAATAATGATTATCGATACGCATAAGCTATTGGGTTCGCTATTTTATCAAGCGACAAGTAAAGAACAGTTAATCACCATTGTCGAAGCTTTGGTGGAGAGTAAAGTGCTCTCAGAAGGTTGTTTGCTGGCACTGAGAAGCGAACAGGAAGAAGCACTCTCAGCGGAGTTTAGTCGCCTATTTGAAGGGGTTGGAGACATGCCAGCTCCGCCTTGGGGTTCTGTGTACCTAGATAAAGATCGCGTTGTGTTCGGCGCTTCTACAGTAGAGTATCGCCAGTTTTTAGAATTTAATCAGATTGAATTAGATACAGGGTTAAGAGAGCCGGAAGATCAATTTGGTTTAATGTTATTCGCTCATGCGTATTTGTTAGGGAATAATAATATCGATTCAGCTCGTGAATTACTTGAGCGTCACTTATTACCTTGGTCTTCTGCTTATTTAGACAAATTAAATACAGCATCAGATTTATCATTTTATAAGAAGCTATCAATTGATGTGATAAATTGGCTTGAACAATTAACATCTGAATATAATTTAAACGTTGCCACTAAAAAGTTATATATCGACTAATGTCTGAACAAATAAATTCAAATAGACGCGGTTTCTTAACTCGACTTTCTAAACCGGTTAAAGCAGCCGCGAGTTATGAAGAGATATCACAGCGCTTGCATGCAAGACCACCAAAAGCGGTCGATGAGGTGCTGTTTGAGCGTCTTTGCGACGGTTGCGGGTTGTGTGAGCAAGCGTGTCCGAATAGCGTTATTGAGATGCTAGAGGGCAGTGCGCTACTGAATTTGGATTACAACAGTTGTTCTATGTGTAACAAATGCACTGAAGTGTGTCCGACTGGCGCACTTCATCCAACAGTCACACCTTATATCGACCTCAAGCCTAGCTTTGCTGATAGCTGTAACAATTACATGCAAATGGATTGCAATGCGTGCCAGACCGCGTGTTCAGCAGGTGCGATACACATCGAAATAGGAGAGTTGCCTACGGTGGAAAAAGATACGTGTAATGGTTGTGGGGAGTGCCGAAGCGCTTGTTATATTGGTTCTGTGACTCTTAACCTGACTCAGCAATAAACGTTGGTTTGGTTGTGAACGCCAGTAAGACTCAGGTTTTGTTATCGGTGAGTTGGTCTCCTATACCAAAGACACCAATAGAAAAAGGGTCCGCATTCCAATTGGAGGCGGACCCTTTTTAATACTTATCATCTCTGATTAAACGGTCATTCTAAATAAAGCCAAGTGAACTTGAGCCGAATAGTTCAGGCGCGCTTCTGTTTACTTCGATGGATCACATTACTCAGCGATAAATCGGTTTTTGCTTTACAGATACAAGGCAAGATTTCATTGCCTTGCGTGTAAGCCATAGCAAAACCAACGTACTCGACTTCACCAGAATCCAACGTACAGCGGCATGCACCACAGTGGCCATCTCGGCAGTTGTATTCTGGTTCTAAGCCCGCTTGTTCCATTGTTTCCAATAGAGTATTTGACGGGTTAGATTCAATCGAAGTCAGCTTGTTGATCTTGATTGTTGGCATTACAGCTCAAACCCTTCAAAGTCGTCAGCTTTTACTTCGTTGTCGATTTGGCCAACTAGGTAAGAACTGATTTCTGCTTCTTGTGGAGCAACTTGCACGTTGTCTGAAGACAACCAAGCGTTGATCCATGGAATTGGGTTAGACGTTGCTTCTGGGTAAGCGGTACCTAGACCAACAGCCTGCATACGAATATTGGTAATGTACTCAACGTATTGGCACAGAATGTCCTTGTTCAGACCAATCATAGAGCCATCTTTGAATAGGTATTCTGCCCACTCTTTCTCTTGCTCTGCGGCTTCTTTAAATAGGTCGAAACACTCTTGCTTGCACTCTTCAGCGATTTGCATGAATGCGAAGTCGTCTTGACCGTTACGTAGCAAGTTGATCATGTGCTGAGTACCAGTAAGGTGAAGTGCTTCATCACGAGCGATTAGCTTGATGATTTTAGCGTTACCTTCCATTAGCTCACGCTCAGCGAATGCGAATGAACAAGCAAAACTAACGTAGAAACGGATTGCTTCTAGCGCGTTTACCGACATTAGACATAGGTAAAGTTTCTTCTTCAGGTCGTGAAGTGAAATCTTAACGTCTTCGCCGTTGATGCTGTGGTTGCCTTCACCGTAGCGGTGGTAGTCAGCCGTTAGCTTGATTAGGTCGTCGTAATAGAAAGCGATGTCTTTAGCACGCTTAAGGATCTCTTCGTTTTCAACGATGTCATCAAATACTACACCTGGATCGTTCACGATGTTACGGATGATGTGCGTGTAAGAACGAGAGTGAATCGTTTCAGAGAAAGACCATGTCTCAATCCAAGTTTCCACTTCTGGTAGTGATACCAATGGAAGTAGGGCAACGTTAGGGCTGCGGCCTTGGATAGAATCTAGAAGCGTTTGGTACTTCAAGTTAGAGATGAAGATGTGTTTTTCATGCTCAGGAAGTTTGTTGTAGTCGATACGGTCGCTAGACACGTCTACTTCTTCTGGACGCCAGAAGAAAGAAAGCTGCTTCTCGATAAGCTTTTCGAAGATTTCGAATTTTTGTTGGTCGTAACGTGCAACGTTAACCGACTGACCCAAGAACATTGGTTCTTTTAGTTGGTCATTTTTTTGCTGAGAAAAAGTACTGTAAGCCATAAATGCCTCAAATCCTTTAAAGACCCGTAATAAAACGGACCCTGTTAATGCTTTAAACCCAGAGAAGATAGCTCTTCTCTGGGGTCTTAATATTTATTGCGGTTTAGATCTTACAACCGCCGCCTTCACAATCTTCTTCCGGCACTTGAACTGCATCGCCTTGGTCGTCTTTAGCACCATCACGAGTGTTATGGTAGTAAAGGGTCTTAACACCGTATTTGTACGCTGTCAGTAGGTCTTGAAGCAGCTTCTTCATTGGTACTTTACCGCTGTCGTAAACACTTGGATCATAGTTAGTGTTTGCAGAGATAGCTTGGTCAACGAATTTTTGCATGATACCCACTAAGTGCAAGTAACCATCGTTATTACCAATGTTCCAAAGTAGCTCGTAGTTCTCTTTAAGATTTAGGAAATCTGGAACAACTTGCTTCAGGATACCGTCTTTCGATGCTTTTACAGATACGTAACCACGTGGTGGCTCGATACCGTTAGTGGCGTTCGAGATTTGAGACGATGTCTCAGAAGGCATAAGCGCTGTTAGCGTAGAGTTACGCAGACCGTGCTCCATAATCTCTTCACGTAGAGAATCCCAATCGTAGTGCAATGGCTCTTCACATACTAAGTCGATATCTTTTTTGTAAGTATCGATTGGCAGTAGGCCTTTCGCGTAGTTGGTCTCGTGGAAAGATGGGCAACGACCTTGCTCTTTCGCTAGTTCAACAGATGCTTTTAGCAAGTGGTATTGAATCGCTTCAAAAGTACGGTGAGTCAGGCCATTTGCGCTGCCATCAGAGTACTTAACACCATTCTTCGCTAGGTAGTATGCGTAGTTGATAACACCCACACCTAGAGTACGACGGTTCATTGTCGACTTGTATGCCGCTGGAAGCGGGTAATCTTGGTAATCAAGAAGTGCGTCTAGAGCACGAACAACCAGCTCAGAAAGCTCTGCTAGGTCGTCAAGTTCATTGATTGCGCCAAGGTTGAATGCTGAAAGCGTACATAGTGCAATTTCGCCTTCGTCGTCTTCTACATTAGAAAGCGGCTTAGTTGGTAGTGCGATTTCTAGACATAGGTTCGATTGACGAACAGGGGCAACTTCAGAATCAAACGGGCTGTGTGTATTACAGTGGTCAACGTTCTGAATGTAGATACGACCAGTAGAAGCACGCTCTTGCATTAGCAGAGAGAATAGCTCAACAGCTTTTACTGTTTCACGCTTCACTGATGGATCGTTTTCGTACTTAACGTATAGTTCTTCAAAACGGTCTTGGTTTTCGAAGAATGCATCGTAAAGGCCAGGTACGTCAGAAGGTGAGAACAGGCTGATGTTGCCACCTTGAACAAGACGTGAGTACATAAGCTTGTTCAGCTGCACACCGTAGTCCATATGACGAACACGGTTCTCTTCAACGCCGCGGTTGTTTTTCAGTACTAGTAGAGACTGAACTTCACCGTGCCATAGTGGGTAGAACACTGTTGCTGCGCCACCACGAACACCACCTTGAGAACAACATTTTACTGCTGTTTGGAAGTATTTGTAGAAAGGGATACAGCCAGTGTGGAACGCTTCACCATTACGGATTTCAGAACCAAGCGCACGGATACGACCTGCGTTGATACCAATACCAGCGCGTTGAGATACGTAACGAACAATTGAGCTTGCTGTTGCGTTGATTGAATCAAGGCTGTCACCACACTCGATCAGTACACAAGAACTGAATTGACGAGTAGGCGTACGTACACCAGACATGATCGGTGTAGGTAGAGAAATCTTAAACGTAGACGATGCGTCGTAAAAACGTTTGATGTAGTCAAGACGAGTCGATTTCGGGTATTTAGCGAATAGACACGCAGCAACTAAAATGTAAAGGAACTGAGCACTCTCGTAGATTTCTTTCGTTACACGGTTTTGCACGAAGTATTTACCTTCAAGCTGCTTAACCGCCGCGTAAGAGAAGTCTAAGTCACGTTTGTGGTCGATATACTCGTCAAGCTCTTCGAATTCAGCTTTCGTGTAGTCTTCCATAAGGTGGCTATCGTATTTACCCATATCAACCAGTTTTGCAACGTGGTCAAACAGTGCAGGCGGCTCGTATTCGCCGTACGCTTTTTTACGTAGGTGGAATACTGCAAGACGTGCTGCAAGATATTGGTAATCTGGAGTCTCTTCAGAGATTAGATCCGCTGCTGACTTGATGATTGTCTCATGGATATCAGTAGTGGTAATGCCATCGTAAAACTGAATGTGAGCTTTCAATTCTACTTGTGATACAGAAACATTGTGCAAGCCTTCAGCTGCCCATGTGATCACGCGATGGATTTTTTCTAAATCGATCGTTTCTTTGCGCCCGTTACGCTTGGTAACAGTAAGTTGTTGGTTCATTCTGCTTAATTTCCCTAACAAAACTGAACAAGGCCGTGTTTTTGTGTATTTCTGTGTAATTTTTGTAAATTACGTTTCGGCTTTGTGATCTTGGTCTACCCATATATTGTAGTTCAAACACAACATATAGGGGTCATTTGTTTGTTGGGTTACAAGATAGTGCTACAACTGATATTTTTCAAGGTAAAGAAATGGGGTTGCTTGTGGATAAGTGGTGGATTGAAAAAAAACTGTAAGTGACCACTAACTGATGAGGTTAGATGTCACTTGATTGTATAAAAGTCGGCTTTTAATGATGCTTTATTTTTGCACGGTCATAAAAAAAAATCCCTTGATCTTTGGCCAAAATGGGCGATGGACTTTGGGCGATTAAATTTAAATCGAGATGGTCAAAATGGAAGCTAGAGCACGAAATTTAGACTGAAAAAAGTCGCAAACTTATGGTAATTGCAACTCTTTTCATTCGTCTTTTTTACAAAAGGTTTTACGGTAGGGCTACCGATATTTTTTAGCCAAAGTTTTGAGTGTGAACGATGTAGTTTACGTCTACATTTGTGCCTAAACGGTAAGTGTCCGTTAACGGATTATAGTGCAGTCCCGTAATGCCTAATTCTTGCAGCGGCGTGTTATCAATCATTTTGATAAGTTCGGCAGGGCGAATGAACTTATCGTGTTCATGAGTACCTTCTGGAACAATCTTCAATAGCTTCTCTGCGCCAACAATCGCAAACAAGTAAGATTTGAAGTTACGGTTTAACGTAGAAAAGAATACATGGCCGCCAGGTTTCACCAGCTTCGAACAGGCAGTGATAACAGATTGTGGGTCAGGTACGTGTTCAAGCATTTCCATGCACGTTACCACATCGTAGGTGTGTGGGTTCTGCTCTGCATGGTCTTCTATCGTACTCTGGATGTAATCGAGTTTGGTGCCTGTTTCCAATGCGTGAAGGCGTGCTACTTCTAGCGGCTCTTTACCCATATCTAGGCCAGTCACTATCGCACCTTCAACCGCCATGCTTTCAGCTAGAATGCCGCCGCCGCAGCCAACATCGAGGACTTTCTTGCCAAATAGGCCTTCAGCCTTCTCTAATACGTAATTTAGGCGCAGTGGGTTGATTTGATGTAGCGGCTTAAATTCGCCTTCTAGATCCCACCAGCGTGACGCCATGTCTTCGAATTTCTTGATTTCTGCTGGGTCTACGTTCTGTGATTTAGTCATAATCGGCATTTCCAAGTTAAATAATGCATCCATGAAATTGCAGGCATTATAACTTGCCTTTTCGCGCTGACCAGAAGATCTACAATTTTGCTAGTTTATTGGATGTAAAGTGACCATGTTTCAGCAAGATATGATGCGGAGGTGCAATTTCTCATCAATTGATTGGCTACAAGGGTCACAAGATGGTAAAAGGAGTGGGAAAGTGATGCCTCCGTAGGTAAATTTGTGTTATATTTTTCGGTCTTATACGTATTCAAAAATACGATCTGACTATAGAGGGAAAATGGCTCTATGAGCGATCTAGCGAAAGAGATCACGCCCGTAAATATTGAAGATGAGCTTAGAGGTTCATACCTAGACTACGCGATGTCCGTCATCGTTGGTCGTGCCCTTCCAGATGTGCGTGATGGCCTAAAACCAGTACACCGCCGCGTTTTGTTCGCGATGAATGTACTAGGTAATGATTGGAACAAACCATATAAAAAGTCTGCTCGTGTAGTAGGTGATGTAATCGGTAAATACCACCCGCATGGTGATAGTGCTGTATACGATACAATTGTTCGTATGGCTCAACCGTTCTCACTGCGTTACATGCTAGTTGATGGCCAAGGTAACTTTGGTTCTATCGATGGCGACTCCGCGGCTGCAATGCGTTATACCGAAGTTCGTATGGCGAAAATTGCTCACGAGCTCCTGGCTGACCTTGATAAGGAAACTGTGGATTACGTACCGAACTATGATGGTACAGAACAAATTCCAGCAGTACTTCCTACAAAAATTCCTAACCTATTGGTAAACGGTGCTTCTGGTATCGCAGTAGGTATGGCTACCAACATCCCACCACATAATCTTGGTGAAGTTGTTGATGGCTGTTTAGCATTTATCAATAATGAAGATATTACTATTGATGAGCTAATGGACTATATCCCTGGTCCTGACTTCCCAACAGCAGCACTTATCAGTGGTCGTAAAGGCATCGTAGATGCATACAAGACTGGCCGCGGTAAGGTTTACATGCGTTCAAAAGCGGATATCGAAGTAGAGAAGAATGGTAAAGAGACCATTATCGTTACTGAGATCCCTTACCAAGTAAACAAAGCTCGTTTGATCGAGAAGATTGCTGAACTGGTTAAAGATAAGAAAGTAGAAGGCATCAGTGCACTGCGTGACGAGTCTGATAAAGACGGTATGCGTATTGTTATTGAATGTAAGCGTGATGCAGTAGGCGAAGTGGTTCTTAACAACCTATACGCTCAAACTCAACTGCAAACGACTTTCGGTATCAACATGGTTGCGTTGAACAACGGTCAACCACAGTTGTTCAACATTAAAGACATGCTTAAGTGCTTCGTAGACCACCGTCGCGAAGTTGTGACTCGTCGTACTATCTTCGAACTGAAGAAAGCGCGCGACCGTGCACACATCCTTGAAGCATTGTCTCTGGCACTTGCTAACATTGATGAAATCATTGAACTGATCAAGAGCGCGCCAACACCAGCAGAAGCTAAAGTTGGTTTAGTGTCTCGTGGTTGGGATCTTGGTAACGTTGCTTCAATGCTTGAGCGTGCTGGTACAGATGCGGCTCGTCCTGATTGGTTGGAAGACCAATACGGCATCCGCGATGGCCAGTACTTCCTAACGGAAACACAAGCGCAAGCTATTCTAGAACTTCGTCTTCACCGCCTAACTGGCCTTGAGCACGAGAAGATTCTAGACGAGTACAAAGCACTTCTAGAAGAAATCGCTGAGCTAATGCACATTCTTGCAAGCACTGAGCGTTTGATGGAAGTAATCCGTGAAGAACTTGAAGCGGTACGTGAGATCTATGGCGACGAGCGTCGTACAGAAATTACAGCGGCAGTTCATGACATCGACATGGAAGAGCTGATTGCTCAAGAAGACGTTGTAGTAACGCTTTCTAACGCAGGTTACGTTAAGTACCAAATCCTAAGCGACTACGAATCTCAACGTCGTGGTGGTAAAGGTAAGAGTGCAACTAAGATGAAAGATGAGGATTACATTGAGCGTCTGCTTGTTGCTAATACTCACGATAACATCCTATGTTTCTCTACTCGTGGTAAGACATACCGCCTGAAAGTTTACCAACTACCATTAGCAAGTCGTACTGCTCGTGGTAAGCCTATCGTTAACATTCTTCCTCTAGAAGAAGGTGAGCGTATTACAGCTATCCTGCCTGTTTCTGAGTTCTCTAACGAGAAATTCATCTTCATGGCAACAGGTGACGGTACCGTTAAGAAGACATCACTGGATCAATTCGCAAACGTACGTGCTAACGGCCTAATCGCAGTTAACCTACGTGACGACGATTCACTGATTGGCGTTGATATCACTAACGGTGATAGCGACATCATGCTGTTCTCTAAATCGGGCAAAGTTGTTCGCTTTAACGAGGACAAGGTACGTGCAATGGGCCGTACTGCCTCTGGTGTTCGTGGTATGAAGCTTCCAGAAGACGATCAAGTGGTTTCACTGATTGTTCCTTCTAACGAAGGCGATATCCTAACTGTGACTCAAAACGGTTACGGTAAGCGTACTGAGCTAGCAGAATACCCAACGAAAGGCCGTGCAACGCAAGGTGTAGTATCTATCAAAGTCTCTGAACGTAATGGCCCAGTTGTTGGCGCTGTTCAAGTTGAAGAAGGCGATGAGATGATGATGATCACCGACGCAGGTACGCTAGTACGTACTCGCGTAGCGGAAGTAAGCCAAGTCGGTCGTAACACTCAAGGTGTAACACTGATTCGCACTGCTGAAGACGAGAATGTTGTAGGTCTACAACGTATCGACGAAGTAGAAGAAGCTGAGATTGTAGAAGGCGAAGCTGAAGAAGCTAATGCTGAAACTACCAACGCTGAAGTTTCCGAATCAAGTGAAGAGCAAGCATCAGATGCTTCTGACTTTGAAAGTGATAGCGAGCAAGACTCTGAGTAATCTCTATTACGTTAAGTAATTAAGCTTACCATTAAAAAAACCGAGCCTAAGTGCTCGGTTTTTTATTACCTGTTATTTGTGGGGCGTGGTCTGAATTTGTGATCGCTAAAATCTCGATAGCAAACCTTGATCAATATAGAGATGAGAGGAAAACGATAGAGTAGGGACTGGATAGAAAGGAGTGTGGAATGGACATCTGGTTGTTGATTGCGTTGGTGTTAATGAGCCTGTTTTTGATTGTGGTCGTAATTGCGGCGAATAAAAACAGCAGTCATCTAAAAAGCAATGTAGTGGTTTCGCTTACTGCTGTGACTTTGAGCGTGCTTGTTTGGTCTCAACTAAAACAAGAGGTACCTAAACTTCCTTTGGACGACAACAATAATTACACGGCAACAGATTTCCAAGATGAGCTTCAGCAAAGCTTAGAGCAAGACCCGAATCAATCCGATTTGTGGTTTAAGCTTGGTGGTGTGTACATGCAGAAAGGGGAGTTTGATGCAGCGTTCACCTGTTACGACTACGCGATTCGTTTAGATCCACAAGCCCCCTCTGGTCTCTATGCGGCCAAAGCAACGGCACTTTACTATCTTAGTTCTCAAGCCATGAGCGATGACGTGAATGCATTATTGGATCAGTCAATGCAGCTTGATCCCAATGATCGTACAGCATTGATGCTGATTGCGACCGATCACTTCATCAGTATGCGCTATCAACAAGCGATCGATGCATGGACTCAAATCCTCGATTCCAATCAAAAGGGGATTGATCGTGTTTCTATTATTCATTCGATCAACCAAGCCAAACAGATGATCCGCTAGGCTTAGTTAATCGGCTGTTCTTACTGATTGGCTTTTGAAGCTATTTGTCTATGAGGCGATTAGCCTTTGAAACGACTTACCTTTGAGGCGATTAGCCTTTAAAGCCATTAATCTCTATTGCTATTGGCTCTCTTGCATTTCGATTAATCCACCTGCGTTATGGATTTGAGTAAACCCTTGAGCTCGCAAGAATTGATAGGCTTGTCCTGAACGATTACCACTGCGGCAATACAAAACGATGGGTGTATCTTTATCTATCTTAGCGAAGTGAGTCGCCACTTCAGAAAGAGGGTAGTTGATGGCGTTGTCTAGATGTCCTTGTTCGAACTCTGCAGGTGTTCTGACATCAACGACTAATGCGCCTTTCTCTATTAAATCCCACCCTGTTTCAGCGCGCTCAGAGGCGTGAACGCTTGAACTAAGTAGTGTCAGGCATAATGCTGAAAGCGAAAGTAAGGTCTTCATTCTTGATTCCTTGAGTTAGCAAATGGGTATTTTCAGCTAAACATTTTGTTGAATGTCTAAAACCTAAAAAAACCAGCCACATCGTAATAGTGTGACTGGTTTTTACGTAATGGTCTAATTGAAGAAACTAGTATTCGTAGTTGGCTTCACGCTTTTCAGCTTGCTCTTCCCATTTAGGAACAACCGTGTCTAAGAAATGCTGTTTCTCAGCGTTCATCTTATCCATATCCATTCCAAGCGCTTTTTGAGCCGCTTCTTTGGTTGAGATATCTGGAATCTCGATTGGATCAGTGATGCCTTTCTTCGCCAGTAGACGAACTATCTTAGTTCGAGCATCTGCCGCGCGGTCGACAGCTGTACCTAGCACTTCTAGAGCGATTTCAGGAGCGTGCATATGAACACCATGAGATGCGATAGCGTAGTCCCAACGCCATTGAGCATGACGGATATCCAGCAGGATAGGTTCCATCTCTTGTTCTGTTGCACCTGCGTCCCATGCCGCGCCAGCTTCAAAGTGAGCGGCAACGATTTGCTTCTCAGCAGTTAACTTCATGTTCAGTACTTGCGCTTTACGGCTTGAAACGATGTTACGCATGGTCTCTTTAGACTGAGTGTGGCAGTTTGCACAGGTATCTTCGAAGCGGTCAAATGGGTTGCCCACTTTATGATCGGTATAAACCGTGCCGTCTTCTTTGGTTACTTTTGGCATATGACAGTCAACACAAGCGACTTTGTTCTTGCCATGGATACCTTCACGCCATGTTTCATAGCCAGGGTGCTGTGCCTTAAGCATTGGCGCTTTAGATACTTTGTGCGTCCAATCTTTAAAGCCTATTTCATCGTAATATTCTTCCATTTGCTCAACACGAGTCCCCTTGTCCCAAGGGAACTTCACGCCTTTTGTTGGGCCTGTGAAGTAGTATTCCACGTGGCACTGAGCACAAACGGACGCTTGCTGATCTAAACGACCTTGGTCTTCAAACTTCTTACCAATCGCATCAAATGCGCGCTCAACATAAGGACGAGTCACCTTCAGTGCTGGTTCACCATTTTTAAAGCCTTCGCTTTGGGTATCGTGACAGTCTGAACAGCCAATAGGGTTAATGATCTCGCTGCCAAGACGCGCCCACTTACCTTCGAAGTAACCGTCTTCGCCACGCTCTTCAATAACACGTGCTACGTCTGGGCTCTTACAGCTCCAACATGCCATTGGCATTGGGCCTGAGCTCTCATCCGTTGGGCCGCCAGTACGAAGCGTTTGTCGTACATCGTCAATCGCATAAAAGTGACCACGTGCTTTGTTGTAATCTTTTGCGAAGCCGTAGCCAGCCCACATGATAACCATGTTGGGATCTTCTTTTAGTGCGTCTTCTATTGTTTCGCTTTCTGAAGTTTGTCTCCATGAATGATATTGATCTGGGTGGTTTTGCTCGAACTGGTCGTTACGAGGGTCGCCAATTTCTTTTTGTTCAGACGCAGCAAAACTGGTCGCGCTTGCTAGTGATGCGCTAACCATTAATAGTGCTGTGATCGAATTACGTATCCAATGCTTTTTCACAGTGATATCTCCAATATACTGATTCTTATACCAAGCGTTGTGAGTTTGCTATTCAAATTAAGAATTGGAGAATTGCTGTTTATATTAATTCATAAACAAACACATTTTGTTACGTCTTGGGTATTGCTTGTTTTAGATCAATTAATGACAGTGACTTTAATCACGTTGAAGTTTATATACCCCTTTAGGGGTATTGGTGGCGAGTGGTACTGGAATTTAATTGAGAATTATTATCATATATAACAATCATTTGCCTCAATTGACCATGGTATAAATAGGGTGATTGCGTTCACAGATTAACCCATTCAAATTTCGTATTACCTAATTAGAGGTATATTCTAACCATAGAAAGCGTTGTGGCTTATCCAAAATAAGAATTGATATCATTTAAGCGGTAATAATATCGTTTAAGGGTACTTTTGTTTAACCGGAATATTATTTAGTTGAGAGTTAAATAATGCCGGTATAAGGAAAGGATAAAATGGGCAATATTAAATTGGCCATAGTCATAATGCTTAAATCCCTTCTAGCATTCTGCCTCTATGGTTATTCCATTCATGCTGTTGCTGAGCCTGCTGTTACGCCAGTAGGAGAATCAACAAGACATGAAGTCGAATTAATCCGCGACAAAGATTACAAGTGTGTTCAATGCCATAAAGATTCCAAAGAAACGGTATTGGGCTCTCACGGTGAAAGCGCACACGCTTTACTTGGCCGCGAAGTGAATTGTACTGATTGTCATACCTCTATTGGCCCCGATCACCGTGAAGGTGCACCTGAAGTGGTGAAGTATCGCTCGGCTCAATCACAACCGGGAACTGAGAAGGTTTTCCTAGATCCAAGCTTAATTTTAGATGCGAATAGTCAATGTATAGATTGTCATAAACCGGATGATCTTCGTGAAGCTAGCTGGACTCACGATGTTCACGCACAAAACTTAACGTGTTCAAATTGCCACGATGTTCATGCGACCGAAGCGAAGGTGCTGGGCTTAGATAAAAAGCAAACCATTAAGCTATGTGTGGATTGCCATTCAGACTTCAACCAGAAGAAAGAAGGGGAGTAATCTATGAGCTGCTCAAGAAGAAACTTTTTAGCAGGTGCTGGTGCCGTTATCTTCACCACTGGTGTTGCAGGAACGGCGGCGGTAACAAGTCGTAAAACATTGGCTAATGTTCAAGAAGATGGTGCCAAGCGTTATGGAATGATTCATGACGAAACCGCTTGTATTGGTTGTACTGCTTGTACAGAAGCATGTCGCGAAGTGAACAAAGTGCCAGAAGGTGTATCGCGTTTAGAAATTATTAAGAGCGAGCCTCAAGGCGAATATCCGAATGTTGATTACCGTTTTACTCGTAACTCTTGTCAACATTGTGATAATGCGCCCTGCGTGATGGTTTGCCCAACAGGGGCGGCCTACAAAGATGAAAAAACGGGCATCGTTGATGTGCATAAAGAGAAATGTGTCGGCTGTGGTTATTGTCTATTGGCATGCCCTTATCAAGTGCGCTTTTTCCATCCTGAGAATAAATCGGCCGATAAATGTAACTTCTGTCGCGATACCAATCTTGCACAAGGTAAATTGCCTGCTTGTGTTGAATCTTGCCCTACCAATGCGCTGATATTTGGCGATTTAAATGACCCTAAGAGTGAGATAAACCAGGTGCTTAAATCTGAGGTGGTTTACAGAGATAAAGCTTATCTAGGTACTCAGCCAAAACTCTATAAAGTGCCACACCAAAAAGGGGAGATCTGATTATGAGTGCATGGGACACAGCTTTTCAGTCTGGTACCGTGGTATGGGACTGGATTATAGCAATCTATCTATTTCTCGCGGGGATGTCGGCAGGGGCCGTAATGATCTCCATTTACCTAAAACGTAAAGTCATTGAAGGTGATCCTGCCCATAATGGTGTGTTAAAGGCCACGGCTTTTCTTGCACCATTTGGGATCATTTCAGGTCTGCTGATCTTGGTTTTCCACCTAACAAAACCGTTATCCTTTTGGAAGATCATGATCTTCTATAATCCAACGTCTGTGATGTCGATGGGTGTGATCTTATTCCAAGTGTATATGGTGATCTTGTTCCTTTGGATCGGCATTATCTTTAGAGATCAAATCGTCGTGTTCTTGAATGACCAAACATGGTTAAAAGGACGACTCGATTTCGTTGGTAGCTGGATTGGCAAATTAGAAGTGTTTGAGAATGCTTTAGAAATATTCTTAGCTGTTCTTGCTCTGATGCTTGCTGCTTATACAGGATTCCTGCTTTCCGCTCTAAATACCTTCCCACTGTTGAATAACCCAGTGCTGCCGATTTTGTTCTTATTCTCGAGCTTATCTTCGGGTGCAGCAGCATGTATTTTATTTGGCGTACTGGTCTTTAAAGAGTCGCCTCATAGCCCAAGTATTTCATGGATCCACGGATTCGAACGCCCGGTCGTGATGTTTGAGTTGTTTGTTCTTATTACTTTCTTTACTGGGCTTATTTTCGCTGGTGGTCAAAGTGAGCAAGCAGTATGGAACGCAATTGGCAGTGGTTTCTGGGCGAGTTGGTTCTGGTACGGCGTTATCGGTGTCGGCATGGTTTTACCATTGTTGTTGAATGCAGTGACACCAACTTCAATTCGCCATAGCTCGCTGTATATTTTCTCGGTGACTTCGCTAAGCCTAATGGGCGTGTTAATGCTACGAACTTTTGTCCTTTATGCAGGGCAGTTAACGATAGCTTAATTTCGCTCAAGTTTATTAGTGAGTGGATGTTGGATACTGAACATCTGCTCACTAAATTTCTTTTCGCTGAGTAACGACAGCTAGTCGAGTAACATGAGCTAGTTGAGCAATAAATGCTAATAATGGTTTAACTTGGCTCTGCTTAGGTAGAGCCTTATTGAGGTGATATGGTCGGTTCTTTGGGGCTGTTTAGTTTAGTGTTGGTTGCTGTACTCAGTAGCATTATTGGTGTGCATTCGTTTTATCAAATGCTAAGCAAACGGACGCAAAATATAGGTTTAATCCGCAGTTTCTCTCTTTCAAGTGCACTGTTCTCTCTCACTTCTGTCGCACTGCTTGGCTATGCCTTCGTCACTGATGACTTCTCTATCCTCTATGTTGCTGAACATTCGAATACTCAACTGCCCTCATTTTTTAAGCTCGCAGCCGTATGGGCAGGCCATGAAGGTTCATTGCTATTTTGGGTGTTAACCATTAGTTGTTGGTCGGGTGTGATTGCCTTACAAAAGCAATATTCTACGGAGTATCAGAGCCGTGTGTTATGGGTAATGAATATGTTACTCGCGATATTTGCTTGGTTCACCTTATTCGCATCAAACCCATTTGAAATGAATTCGATTTTGCCGCTAGAAGGGCGTGACCTAACCCCAATGCTGCAAGACGTCGGTTTGATATTCCATCCGCCTCTCTTGTATTTGGGTTATGTTGGTTTTTCTGTTGTATTGGCATTTGCTGTTGCTGCTTTGCTAGTTGATCCTATTGAGTTTGATTGGGTTACTCATTGTCGCAGTTGGTGTTTAGTCGCTTGGATCTTTTTAACCGCAGGGATCATTCTTGGCTCTTGGTGGGCGTATTACGAATTAGGTTGGGGCGGTTGGTGGTTCTGGGATCCTGTTGAAAATGCCAGCTTGTTGCCGTGGCTGACTTCAACAGCTTTACTCCATAGCCTAGGCGTAGCTAAGGGCAAACAACAGCTCCTGAAATGGTCTCTAAGCCTTGCTTTTATTACGTTTTGCTTGAGTATCTTGGGTACCTTTATTGTTCGTTCTGGCGTACTAACATCGGTACATGCTTTTGCTGTCGACCCAACCAAAGGTATCGCACTGCTGCTTATATTGGTTTTGGTGCTCGTGAGCTCATTTTCTCTGCTTATCGTCAGAGGAGAGTCTTTTGAATCAAGCCCGATTACCAGTTTCGCCAGTAAGAGCTTTTTGAGTTTAGTCGCGGTGCTTATTTTTGTACTGGCGACTGCTATCGTGGTGTTTGGCACGTTTTATCCAATGGTATTCGAGCTGCTTGGGCTGGGTAATATCTCGGTCGGTGCTCCTTACTTTAATCTATTAATTGCACCTTTGGCTTTGCTTGCGTTAGCCGTTGTGGGCTTAGCGCCTTTGTTGAGTATCAAGCCTCAAGCATCGAAAGGCGCTATTACGTTAATAGCTCTAGTATCTATTTGTCTCGGGTTCGCCTGTTACGGTTTGCAAGTAGAGAAGATCCAAGTGATGGCTCTGATAACATGGTCACTGGCATTTTGGGTTTTACTCACTCATGTTTATGGCTTGATGGTGACGCGCCAAACCAAGTTCCAACGTAAAGTCTGGGTGATGACCTTTGCTCATGTCGGGGTTTCGGTATTAGCGGTAGGTGCTGCAATGAATAGCTACCACTCGTTTGAGCGCAGCTATAAACTAAGCCCAGGTACACAAGTAGAGTTCATGGATTGGACCCTTTCTCACCGCAATACTGAGCTATATGTCGCCTCAAATTTTACCGCAGAGAGGGCGATACTAGGCTTAGAAGCTGATGAGAAAAGCTTTTTCATCGAGCCAGAAAGAAGACACTACCAAGTTCGTGTCATGAACATGAGTGAACCTGCAATGAAATGGTTCTGGCATGGCGATGTTTATATAACTATGGGCGAGAAAGTAGATTCCACCGCTTACGCGTTTCGTGTTCAGTACAAGGCGTATGCGCGCTGGATCTGGTTTGGTGGGTTGTTCTCCATCATCGGCGCTTTACTCTCATTAGCTCATCGTAAAAAGAAAACAGTTAAGGCGTCTCAGTATGCATACCAGCGTTCGTAACAAGTTAATTGGTCTAATTGTCCTAGCATTAATTGTGGTGCTGGGGTTTGTCTTTGCGCTTGATAACAAACAGCAAATCACCACAGTATCGACACAACAAAGAGTTTTTCCTGTATTCACCTCTACAGCGTTAGTGGATAGCGAAGGCATCAGAAGTAAACAGGAACTGACGCTAAAGGACGTAACTCAGCACCCTTACCAGTTAGTGAATGTGTGGGCTTCATGGTGCGGGATCTGTAAAACGGAGCATGCGTATTTATTGGAGCTTCAAGACCAAGGCATTCCAATTATTGGACTTAACTACAGAGATAACCCAGCCGCCGCTATTAACGTGCTATCGAATGATGGAAACCCTTATTCAAAAGTAATTAGCGATCCTCAAGGTAAGCTGGCGCTAGAACTCGGTGTAATAGGGACCCCAGAGACATATTTAGTTGATGCCAAAGGAAATATTGTGAAGAAGTTAATGGGCGTTATTAACGAATCTGTATGGCAAGATGAACTCGCCATATATTTTGATGGTGTGGATGGATGATGCGATCTTTAGCCCAAATAACATTATTAATCTCTATGATTATTACGATGAGCTTGCCCGCAGTCGCAGAAGATTTGTTTACTCCCAGTGATAAGAGCACCAGTATTCAAGTTGAGTTGTTTGAATTTGAAAGCCCAGAACAACAACAACGTGCTATTAGCTTAGCGAAAACGTTGCGCTGTCCTCAATGCCAAAACCAGAACCTGATTGAATCAAACTCTCCGATTGCAAAGGACTTACGCCTTGTTGTGTTTAATATGGTGAAAACAGGGAAGAGTAATAGTGAAATTACTCAATATATGACAGAAAGGTTTGGTGAGTTTGTACTTTATAAACCGCCGATGAAGGTTTCAAATCTATTACTTTGGTTGCTACCGAGCGTATTATTTCTCTTATTTATATATTTATCAGTAAAAAGTGTTAGAAAGCGCTCATAAAAATTGTGCATTGGTGTTTACCAATTGATCTGTATTTTGTAACATTAAAGAATTATAAAGGCTAAGCACTGCTATATAAGGATGTATCTGTGGATAATGTAATCTCAAATTTAAAGAAAGAGTTCCATACTCATGTCCAGTCAGACAAATGGGCAGAGAGATACAGTGCTAAGTCGAGCATTTCTACGCTAACGCAAGAAGAGTTAACCGAATTAGAGAATGCTTGGGTGCAACTTGTCATCTGGAAGCAAACTCAAGTAAGTTAAGCGTTCTGTAAAAAAGTGTAGTTTTAGCCGAAACTGTTTAATTTATAACCCCATGTTGGTCATCCCAATGTGGGGTTTTTTCTTGCTTGAAAAATTATTGTTATATTATAACAATTTGTGCGTGGTCGACCTTGAAAAAAATTGTTAACAGCCCCATAGTGTCTATTATTAGATAGTTAGCTACAAAATATTGCCTAGACATATAGTGTAGTGATGTTAAACACACCTAATTCAAGTGAGTATAGATATGGCGGAAGTGCGTGCCAGAATAGATTTCAAAGTAGGGGTTACAAGCAGTATTGATGCTGAACT
The DNA here is from genome assembly GCF_024347515.1 of Vibrio gigantis. Taxonomy (NCBI): domain Bacteria; kingdom Pseudomonadati; phylum Pseudomonadota; class Gammaproteobacteria; order Vibrionales; family Vibrionaceae; genus Vibrio; species Vibrio gigantis. Next base: position 2,199,248 of record NZ_AP025492.1, on the reverse strand, counting down.
TCTGTCTTTCCATGGGTTGAAAACAGATAAAGAGCATGTTGCTGTGATATTTAAATCAGCAGACAAGACACAAGACATACCTCTTGTTCGTATGCACTCTGAGTGCCTGACTGGTGATGTTTTCCATTCTTCTCGCTGTGACTGTGGCGAGCAGCTCGACGAAACCATTAGAATTATGGGCGAGACTGGCGGCGTGATTCTTTACTTACGCCAAGAAGGTCGTGGTATTGGTTTATACAACAAAATCGATGCGTACCGACTGCAAAGTGAAGGTATGAATACCTACGAAGCCAATAACCATCTAGGTTTTGGCGATGACTTACGTGATTTTACCGAAGCTGCTGAAATGCTACGTGCTTTAGGTACGACAAAAATCCGTTTAGTAACTAACAACCCTAAGAAGATCAACGAGCTGAAGTCCTTTGGTATTGAGATTGAAGAAGTGGTGAATACCTCTGCTCATATCAAGTCGGGTAATGAAAGCTACTTGAAGGCAAAAGTCTCACACGGTAAGCATAATTTGGATATCTGATTAGCCTTCTTTGTTACGCTTAACACAAAAATGTTCAAAGACCTCACAAATGTGAGGTTTTTTTGTATTTGTCTTGCAATAAAATTGTAAGTTTGTATTATTCGAATCCATAGTGCAAATGATAATGGTTTGCACTATTACTACGAATAATAATTTAAAGCTCAACAAGGATGCTTCATGACTATCAAATCTTTAGTGACAAAAGCCGTAACTTCGTCACTCATTTTTGCCTCTGCTTCTTCTTTCGCTGCAGTAACTCAAGATCAAGTTGTAGAACATTACGCAGATATTGCACATGCGGTATTTGCAGATTCAGTAATCACAGCAAAAGCGTTGAACTCTTCTATTGATACCTTCTTAGCTTCTCCTTCTGCTGGCAACTTCGAACAAGTAAAACAAGCTTGGCTTGAGTCTCGCGTACCATACCAACAGTCAGAAGTATTCCGCTTTGGTAACGCTGTTGTTGATGATTGGGAAGGTCAACTAAACGCATGGCCGCTAGATGAAGGTTTGATTGATTACGTATCTTCTGATTACCAATATGAGCTTGGTAATGAAGGCGCTAGCGCAAACATCGTTGCTAACAAGACTTTTCAAATTGGTCAGACTACCGTTGATGCAACCAACATTACTCCAGAGCTAATTGCAGATTTGAACGAGATTGGCGGTTCTGAAGCGAACGTAGCGTCGGGCTACCACGCAATTGAATTCCTACTTTGGGGTCAAGATTTAAACGGCACAAACAGCGGTGCAGGTGAGCGTGCTTACACTGATTTCGTTGTTGGCGCTGAGTGTACTAACGGCAACTGTGACCGCCGTGGCGCATACCTAAAAGCATCTGCTGAGCTACTTATCCAAGACCTGGAGTGGATGGAAAAGCAATGGGCTGAAGGCGAGAAAGGTAACTACCGTCAAGAGCTTCTTTCTGAATCTAGCGAAAACGGTCTACGTAAAATGCTCTTCGGCATGGGTTCACTTTCTCTAGGTGAGCTAGCGGGCGAGCGTATGAAGGTGGCATTAGAAGCAAACTCTACAGAAGATGAGCACGATTGTTTCTCTGATAACACGCACAACTCTCACTACTACAACGAGCAAGGCATCTACAACGTTTACACGGGTTTATACAAACGTGAAGACGGTACTCTACTTTCAGGCCCAAGCCTGTTTGATCTAGTTGAGCAAAAAGACGAGCAAGCGGCGAAAGAGATTCAAAAGCAGTTTGACCTAGCACGTGCACAAGTAGGCCAACTAGTAACATCTGCTGAAAAAAACAACCAGCACTTCGATCAGCTAATCGCTGCTGACAACGCCGCAGGTAACGCGCTAGTAAACAAAACAATTGTTGCGCTAGTGTCTCAAACTGCTGCAATTGAGCGCGCTGCTGGTGTGATTGGCATTGATAGCCTAAACCCAGACACGGCTGATCACGAGTTCTAAGAACCCGAAGCTAAAACGAATGTAAGGGCTCTCATTGAGCCCTTAATTGTTTGCTATATAAGAAAGTCATTCCCTCATAAAAACTAAAATCAAAAACACAGCAAGGCAATGTATGAAGTCGTATCTTTCAGCCTCACTATTAACCGCACTGTTTTTCTTATCTCCGTTACACGCCCATGAAACCTACTCGGGTGGCAAAACAACCGTGAAGAAAGAGGGAGCGAATGCTTTTTCCCTTCCTGCAGCCAACCTACCAATGAGTAAACGCTTAGATTTCAGCGTAGGTAACAGTTTTTTTAGAAACCCTTGGGTGCCTGCACCGTCATCAACCGATGCTCGTGATGGACTTGGCCCACTGTTCAACACCAACGGTTGTCAAAACTGTCACATTAAAGATGGTCGTGGTCACGCACCAGAAAAAGGTGATGAGAACGCCGTATCCATGTTGGTTCGTCTAAGCATTCCGGCAGAAACACCGGAGCAGAGACAAGCCTTTATTCGAGATGGCGGTATTCCTGAGCCAACTTACGGCGGTCAGCTACAAGACTTTGCACTTCAAGGGGTAAAACCAGAAGGTAAAGTGAACATCAGCTACACTGATGTGCCTGTTACCTTCAAAGATGGCACGGTCGTTACTCTGCGTAAACCAACTTTAAAAATCACTGAACTCGCGTTCGGTGAGATGCACCCTAAAACAGAATTTTCAGCTCGTGTTGCGCCGCCAATGATTGGCCTCGGTTTGCTTGAGAGCATTCCACAAGAAACGATTCTTGGCTTCGCGAAGCAACAAGTCGCGGACAATCAAGGCGTATCAGGCAAAGCCAATTACGTTCTTGATGTTCAAACAAACGAAATGGCACTGGGTCGTTTCGGTTGGAAGGCCGGGCAGCCAAACCTAATGCAGCAAAATGCGGCAGCGTTTAACGGTGATTTGGGCTTAACAAGCAGCTTATTCCCGAACGAAAACTGCACCTCAGCCCAATCAACCTGTGACGATTTCCCCAATGGCGGTGAACCAGAAGTTAGCGATAATATCCTCGATTTCGTTGAGTTCTATTCTCAGCATTTAGCGGTTCCAATTCGTCGTAATGTTGATGACTCTGAAGTTGTTCAAGGCAAACAATTGTTCAAAGATATTGGTTGCCAAAGCTGTCACCAAGCTGAAATTCGTACAGCTAAGCGCGAAGGTTTGCCTGCGCTATCTAAGCAGTTAATCAGCCCTTATACCGATATGTTGTTGCATGATATGGGCGAAGGACTAGCGGATAATCGTCCAGAGTATCTAGCGAATGGACGCGAGTGGCGAACCACACCATTGTGGGGGTTAGGTTATACCAAAGAAGTGAATGGTCACACCTTCTTGCTGCACGATGGACGAGCAAGAAACGTTATGGAAGCGGTGCTTTGGCACGGTGGTGAAGCTGAAATGGCGAAACAGAAGGTTCTGTCTTTGAATGCGAATGAGCGCGAAGCATTGCTGGCATTTTTGAACTCGCTATAGGCAGTCGGAAGCTAAGCGTCTCAACGACTGAGTTAGCACGAATAATAAGTAACTTATACCAATCACAGTAAGTAAGTGATCATAAATAGCGCAGGAAAAAGGCTTAAGAACAAGGCAGAAATTTTCGATAAGTAGTTATTCTACAATTAAAATTTCTAACGCAGTTATTGAGAGTTTTAACCAGCTAGGATGACCAGTTATTTACTACGATTGGTATTAAAACACACAGCCGCTGAACTTGTAGGAATACGAGCTCAGCGGTCGTTTCATATGTATTTAACTCATATAATTAAAAGAAAAACTAGGAAGTAAGGTAACAGCATGGCACATAAATTTTTGTTAATGCCTTTATCGGTATTAATCATGGCAGGCTGCCAGTCATCGGGTGAGCAAGCCGCTTCATCTGAGGTTAATGGCGTGTCTTATCAAGCAGACACGACGGATCACATCAGTCGTAGTGTGTACCAGCAAGAGTTTGATTCAGCAGTCCTATTCGCTAAGCAAACCAGTGAGCTGGAAGTCTTGATGCAGGGTTACTGCCAAACTAATGATGTTGAGTTAGATACTTTGAAAAATCAGTGGCAGCTAACCATGAACAGTTGGATGGCACTGCAAGGCCAAGAAAGAGGCCCAACAGCGGCACTTGAAGAGAGCTGGAATGTTCAATTCTGGCCAGACAAAAAGAACACTACAGGCCTAAAAATGCGTCAGTTGACTCAGCAAGATAAAGCTTGGTCACAAGACGAAATCGCACAGCAGAGTGTGACTGTTCAAGGGCTTGGTGCTTTGGAGTGGTCCCTTTACGACGAGCAATCTCCATTGCTTCAAGATAAAGCATTAGGCTGTCTATCTTCACAAGCGATTGCACAAAACTTGGCAATGAAATCAGCCTCTATTGCTGAAGCTTGGCAGGTTAACCCATGGTTAGCACTGGACGAGATGCGTTGGGAGTCTGAATACATTGCTTTATTGACTAACCAACTTGATTACAGCATGAAAAAGCTGAGTCGTCCGATGGCGAAAATCGGTCATCCGCGTCCTTACTTCTCAGAATCATGGCGTGCACAAACCTCGATGACTCAACTAAAAGCGAACGTTGCTGCTCTAGAGAATTTGTACCTTGCTGATGGCAATGGCCTAGACGGATTATTGAGAGAGAAAGGCTTAAACGACCTTGCTGATCGTGTTGCTGACCAGTTCACATTGACATTAGAGACTTGGCCAACGGATTCAAGCTTGTTCAGTTTACTGCAGAGCAAAGAAGGTTACCGAGAAGTGCTGACTCAATACAACAAACTAGAACGTTTGAAGTACCTGATTCATGAAGAAGTGGCGATAGAGCTTGGTGTTGTAATAGGATTTAATGCTACCGATGGTGACTGATACTACGCGAAGAACGCTACTCAAGGCTGCACTGGGTTGTGCAGCTGTTCCAGTACTTCCATTTGGCTGTGCGACTCGAAAGGGTGAGGCGAGTGCGTCGAACGATCCCCAGTTGATTGGTTGTGCGCTTAATGGTCGAGGCCAGTATTCCGCGGTTGTGGCTGATGAATATGGCATGCCATTGAGTCAATTGCCGATTCCCGATCGTGGTCATGGCGTCGCTATTTGCCCAACCTCATCGCATGCTGTGGTTTTTGCTCGTCGCCCTGGTGACTATTTTATGGTGTTTGACTATAAAAAGGGCGAGCAGATTAAAATGGTGGTGAAAGGGAACAACCGTCACTTCTATGGTCATGGCGTTTACTCATTAGATGGCAAGTTACTGTATGCCACTGAAGGTAAAATGGACAGTAGCCAAGGTGTGGTCGGCGTTTACGATGTCGCACAAGGTTACCGTAAGGTCGAAGAATTCACAGGTTTTGGTATTGGTCCTCATGAAGTAATCATCATGCCCGATGGTAACCTCGCGATTGGTGTTGGTGGCGTTCATACGGATGGCAGAACACCGAAAAACTTGGATTCAATGCAACCGAGCTTGAGTTACGTTTCTCCTGAGGGTGTGTTACTTGATCAGGTTGAATTGCTGGACAAGAAACTGAGTATCCGACACTTAGCACATGATGGCGCTGAAACTGTGCTTTGTGGTCAGCAATATCGTGGCGAGCCTGACGAGTATCCTTCGCTGTTGGCGATGCATACTAAAGGTGGGCAGTTTGAATCATTGAACGCAGAGCCTGAGCAGTGGGCAAGGTTTAATCACTATATCGCAAGTATTGCGGCGTCAGATGATTGGATTATTGCTACCTCACCGCGAGGTAATTGCTACGGTATCTGGTCTAAAGAGACGAAAGAGTTAGTGGAACTGTCTGCGCTATCCGATGCTTCTGGTGCTGTGCTTCTTGATGGCGAGTTTAGACTCAGTTCTGGAGCGGGCAGTGTGGTTAGCCAACGCAAACCTTATGAGAAATCAAGCCAGCAATCATCCGTCCAGTGGGATAATCACTGGAGTGCAATCTGATTCATAAAATCCCTTAAAAAATAACATGCTTACTCCCATTTCTTTGCCATACTTATGGGATTACTGGTGACGGAGTTAAGCATGTTAGCGAAATACTTCTGTGGATTATTGGTGTTAGTTTCTGTGCATGCATGGAGCTATACGAGTTCTGACGAGAGCCGATTCATTCCGGCTGACTCAGAACTCTCTTTTATGCTGATTTATCCAGAGCTCACCCAGAGTATCTATCAAGACTCCTCTCTTCCTATCCTTTGGGATTCGCCTGAACTTGTTAAAGCGTTTGAGTTCCAACTGTCACTGTTAGAACAAGCGCAAATGGCACCGCTTTTTGATCGACAAGTGAAACAAATTCGCCAGTACCAATCTCGTGGTCAATGGCAAGAGTTAGACATCTTACTCACCGATACCTTTATCTATTACTTAAGCTACGTTGAAAATGCGCCACTTGCCGGTAAGGAGTGGTATTTCTCAGGTAAGTTGCATTCCAAGTTGCCAGCGCCTTCTCCCCATATTCTGATGAGACTGAAAAGCAGTGTCGCTAATGACTACTTGTTAGAGATGGTGTTGTCTTACGCGCCACCTGTAGGGGACTTCGACCAATTCAAAGCGACTTATTCAGTGTTAGAAACGGCGTCTGAGCTCAATATTAAGCGATACAGACAGAAAGGCTTGAAACGCTTGGGGGACTCACTCTCAGACAAAGCCATTCTTGTTGAGCGTATTGCCTTGGTTGGTGTTGATACCTCGATGATCGCGGTCGATTTCCCTGAGTTTGATCGAGATCTGCAAACGGCGATTAAGTCCTTTCAACGTATGCACGGTCTTACAGATGATGGGATCGTCGGGCCGGATACGATGAAGTGGATCAACATGGGCTTTGATGATCGATTAACGTCATTGGCTCTGAATGCTGAGCGTGTTCGTTTGTGGCCAAGAGACAGGGATTCACTTATTGTCGTCAACGTACCGAGTTTTGACATGAAGTATTGGGAGGATGGGGAGGCAGTCTTCGAATCTAAGGTGGTTGTCGGTAGGAAATCAAGAAAAACACCTCTCTTAGAGATAAACCTTGATTCAGTGATCTTAAATCCGACTTGGAATGTGCCGTGGAAGATCATGGTGAAAGACATTTTACCGAAAGTAAAGGCTGACGAAAGCTATCTAGAGACGCATGACTTTCAAGTGATCGACGGTTGGCGCACAATGGAAACGGTTGATACCACAGAAATTGATTGGCAAACCATCAACTTTAACTCGTTCCCATATCGCATGCGTCAGCAGGCAGGATCTCGTAACGCCCTCGGTTTGTATAAGTTTAATACTCCTAATAAGCGAGCGATCTATCTGCACGATACACCAAGTAAAGGTTTGTTTAATGACGACTTCCGTGCTTATAGCTCCGGTTGCATACGTGTTGAACATGCAGAGGAGTTGGCTGAGTTGTTGTTTGCTACCAAGGTAAGGAAAGTACCGAACCAGAGTGATGACCTTGCTCCTAATACTAAGGTGCGACTCAAGAAGCGAATCCCCGTGCATATCATCTATCAGACAGTGTTGTTTGAAGAAGAAGGCATCCAGTATCGTGGCGATGTTTACCAGTACGACAAAGAAGGGGGCTGATTGACCTAATTAATTCATAAGGTGATCTTGACCAAAAAATGACAACCAAGCTTCTATTGATAAAATTATAATGACTATCAATAACTAACCGTGCAAAGGTTACAAATACTAACGTTTTGCGCGGTTTTTGTACGTTGACGCAGCAAATTCCATTATGTATCGTGCATTTTTCGTTCGATCTAATTGGTTTTTTTGCTGTATGTCTCAAAGTTTATTTTCACGCCGTCAGTTTCTGACTTACGCTGGTGGTACTGCTGTTGTCGCCTCTCTTACTCCTTCTATCGCTTTTGCTTCATACCCTGATCAACCAAGAACGATTAGCATGAATAATCTTCACACTGGTGAACGATTAAAGACTTGTTATTTCGATGGCACTAACTATGTTGGTGACGAGATGGCACGCCTGAGCAAACTATGCCGTGATTTCCGCCGCAATGAAATCCACCCAATGGATAAGAACCTGTTTGACCAGATCACTCAGATTCAAAATGTACTGGGTATTCAAAAAGAAGTTCAAATCATATCTGGCTATCGTTCTCCGGCGACGAATGCAGCACTGCGCTCTAAATCAAGTGGTGTAGCGAAAAAGAGCTACCATATGCAAGGTAAAGCGATTGATTTTCGTATCGACGGTGTTGATTTGAAAGAATTGAGAGACGTAGCGCGAAGCCTACAAGCGGGTGGTGTTGGCTATTATGCTCGTAGTAACTTCATTCATATTGATACTGGTCCTGTGCGAACCTGGTAGAGCAGGGCTTAGTGGCCGAGCAAAGCGGTAGGCACTTGTCAAAATAGACATCCAATGTCATAGTTTGCTCAAATTTCAGTTTGCCCTAATAATCCGGTGGATCACTAATAATTTGGCTTACCACTAATAGCCTAGTGATATTCTATGTTGTTAACCGGATTCACTCTCTAAGGTTTGTATATGTCTCTTAAGTATCAAGTTGTCCCTGTTACCTCTTTCTCGCAAAACTGCTCAATTGTGTGGTGTGATGAGACCATGGAAGGCATCGTTGTTGATCCAGGTGGTGACATTCAACAACTAGCCGCCATCATCGAAGAGCTAGGTGTTAAGGTCGTTAACTTGGTATTGACTCACGGTCACTTAGATCATGTGGGTGGAACTGTACCACTGTCCGAAATCTTGAACGTGAACATTGTTGGCCCACATAAGGCTGATAACTTTTGGCTACAAGGCCTAGAGAATCAAAGCCAAATGTTCGGTTTCCCACTGTGTAAAGCGTTTGAACCAAATACTTGGTTAGAAGAGGGTGACAAAGTGACTTTTGGTAACCAAGTGATTGATGTGATTCACACTCCGGGCCACACTCCTGGTCACGTTGTGTTATTCAGTGAGCAAGCTCGTTTAGCGTTTGTTGGTGATGTGCTGTTTAACGGTGCAATTGGTCGTACTGACTTCCCACAAGGCGATTTCAACACGTTAATCACATCAATCAAGACCAAGCTTTGGCCACTAGGCAGCGATGTAACCTTCGTTCCAGGTCATGGCCCTGAGTCGACATTCGGCCGTGAGCGCGCATCAAACCCATTCGTAGCTGATGAAATGCCGCTTTACTAAGTCTCTGATTTAATAAAGAACAATTGAAAATGAAGCTTAGCTTTTCTTCTGAAAGCTAAGCTTTTTTATGGTTCATCGCGGATTAGCGTGCCAATTCACTTTTAAGCCTGTTGAGTGTTAGTCAGAAACACGCTCGGCAGCGGCTAAATAGCGCCTAGCAAGGCCTACAAACTCTTCTCCACTAATATTCAAATCATGGGTTGATATGAAAATATCGTAGCCGTGAAATCCTCTTTGATATCTCATCCTGTTCGCAAGCATCGCCTGTAATCCTGAATAATCTTTAATTATCGTGTTTTGCCTATTCGTTTCATCAGATGAGTCAAGGTCGCACTGTGGTTGGTTATCGTTGAAATTAGCGTCTTCTATATTCTGCGACTCTTTGTATTGGCTCAGATCCACAGAGCCGCTCTCAGTGCAACGCGCATGGTAGTGCGATGAGTCTAAAACCATGTCTTCAAAGTTTGATTCTTTGCCCGCTTGTTTGGCTCCTAAGTACAAAAGTGCTCGTTGGCTTAGCAATAATTCACAAGTGATCTTAGGGCAAATCGAGTCGAGGTAGGGTGAGTAGTCTCTGACCTTAATTCCGACCCAAGGTAGGGGCTGATGCCAACCATCTTGTTCATAAGTACACATGCCAATCTTCTCAATATTGCTCCACTTTAAAACCCAGCCTCCTTTATAGAAATGCTGCTGAAAATGTGTCGGTGTTAGGGTGAACATCACTCTACTGCGTAGCATTAAATAATAGCCCGTTCCAAGCAGTGTAATAATGCAAAATGCGCCTACGATCAGTAACTTTGGATTATCGCTATAGAGTGCAATGATGAAGCAAATAAAGCCTAAAATAACAGCTAAAATACGGTATGCTCGAGTGAACGAAGGCAAAGAGAAATTAGTGAGATGACGAGTGTCCATAGGCAACACCAAGTTTTCATATTTTTGTCTGGATGGATAACCAGTGTATATGACCCTGAATTGATAAGTCGATGTTTAAATAATAGACGCTAGTAGACAATATCGGTATTTTTCGTCGACTTTCGGCGCTTCACTCTACAAATAGCTCCTGTTTTTTGGTATAAATCGCGCTTCAAATTTTCACCACTGCGAAAAGAGCAGTGAACTGGAGAAATATTCAATGAGACTTGCTCATAAGCGTAAGGTGCAGGCTAAACTGCAGAAACGCACTAAAGCGGCTGTAGTTAAAGCAGTGGCAACGCCGAAAAAAGCGAAGCCTGTCGCAGAGAAAGTTGTAGCAGAAAAAACTGTAGCAGCAAAACCAGCGGTAGAGAAAACAGTAGCAGCAGCGAAAGAAGTTGCAGTAGCACTGACTCCTAAGCAACAACAAGTTCTAGACATCGTTGTTAGCAATGCTGAAGGCATTAACCCTAAAGGTATCGGCCTAGCAGCTGGTCAAGAAGACGCGAAAGCAGCTTCATGGGCAACAGGCGCATTGAAAAAACTTCTTGAAGAAAACCTAGTAGCGAAAGAGCAGCTAGCAGGTAACAAGGTTATCTACAAAGCTATCTAATCCTGTGGGATTACATTCGCTTCGTTAAGTTTTTAAGCCTCGATTATCGAGGCTTTTTTGTATCTGTCAGATCATGCCACTCCTACATTCACAACCCCATACTCACATTTAAACCTAGCTCAGAAGCCTTACTCCCAATTGGCTGCTCCCTTACGCTATTAGCTAGCCTTTCGAGTGTCCCATGTTTCGACCAGTAAGCATCAAAGTAGGCACCTAATTATCTGAAACGATATCTTCTCGGATTTTATGTGTTTGGGTGCATATTTGATATGTGGTGCGCTTAGAGCTTCATCACGAAATGGCAATCAATTGTTAACGATGTTTAATTATTAATACTTAGGTATTTATCAATAGGTATTTATGTTGTGAATGAGGTAAGTCCTTTAAAATCGACACTACTCAATGATCTCCTACGTAGTTCTACTTAATCCTTTGGTCTAATACGTAACTTTGCTCACGCCATGCGTGCGTGCTCTCCCTGATATCTTGTTGCCTTATCACGGTGCACTCTTATGTTGAATCATAAAAAATGCTCATAGAAAGAGTGTTAACCCAACAAAGGACGTGAACATGAGTCTCATTTCTAACTCCCTCACACGAGTTTTTAAGAACGTTGCAGTAACCGCTGCGGCTTGTTTAGCTTTGGTCGCTACTGGTGCTACAGCCGCTGATAAGGTTTACCGTTTAAAGCTTGCAGAAACGTGGGGACCAAACTTCCCAGTTTTCGGTGATGCAACTAAGAACATGGCAGCGATGGCTGAGAAGATGTCGAATGGTCGACTTCAAATCAGAATCGATTCAGCAAACAAACACAAAGCCCCTCTTGGCGTTTTTGACATGGTTAAGTCTGGTCAATACGACATGGGTCACTCAGGCTCTTACTACTGGAAAGGTAAAGTTCCAAACACTCTTTACTTCACTTCTATGCCTTTCGGTATGACGCCAGCAGAGCAATACGCGTGGTTCTATCACGGTGGTGGTATGGAGTTGATGGATCAGGTTTACTCTCCACATAACTTGATGTCTTTCCCTGGTGGTAACACGGATATCCAGATGGGTGGTTGGTTTCAAAAAGAGATCAACAGCGTTGAAGACCTACAAGGTCTGAAAATGCGAATCCCAGGCTTTGCGGGTGAGATTCTTGCGGAGCTAGGTGCTAAACCGACGAACATTGCCCCAGGTGAGCTTTACACGTCTCTAGAGCGTCGCACGATTGATGCACTAGAGTGGGTTGGTCCATCACTGGATTTGCGAATGGGCTTCCACAAGATCGCGCCTTACTACTACACAGGTTGGCATGAGCCAGGTTCAGAGCTTCAATTCCTAGTGAACAAGCGCACTTGGAACAAGCTTCCTGAAGACCTACAAGAAATCTTGCGTGTTGCAATGCGTACCGCGGCTTACGACATGTACACACAAGCAACGCACGAAAGTGGCAAGAACTGGGTTTCAATGAAAACAGAATACCCAGATGTACAAGTTAAAGATTTCCCACCAGAGGTTATGTCTGCACTGAAAGAAGCGAACGATCGCCTACTTGCTGCACATGCAGAGAAAGATGAGTTGGCAAAAGAGATTCAAGCTTCGCAAGCAAGCTACCTAGAGCAAGTACGTTCATGGACGGATATTTCACACAGAGCTTACCTAAACAGCCAAGCGAAATAGTCGACAGTTGTTGAACTAAATCTAAATGAACCCAAAGCTTTCCATATTAGGCAACTAAGAGTGAGTAAGCGGCGGGTTCATTTAAAACATAATAACTAACCTGTATTACGCCTAAGAACCTTTTCTACGTCCTACAGCTTGTTACCTCAGCTGCACGATGTCTTTTCAAATTCCATGGAGTCGGGAATGCGAAGTCTAATTTATATTGAACGCCTGTTTAATCGTATCGGTGATGCACTGGGATGGCTTTCCAGTATGTTGTTTATTTTACTTATCGCCAACGTCGTGTATGACGTTGTCATGAGATATGCGTTCAACGATGTCTCTATCGCCTTCCAAGAGATGGAATGGCACCTGTTCTCTGCTGTTTTTCTACTAGGTGTTCCATATGCCATCAAAGCTGGCGGTCATGTGAGAGTGGATGTGTTCTACGAGCAACTGAGCTTTAAAGCACAGGCCATTATTGACCTGCTAGGCACTCTTATTTTTCTGATGCCTTTCTGTCTGTTGGTCGCTTGGTTTGGTATTGATGTGGCAAAAGAGAGCTATAACCTCGGCGAAACCTCAGGGGATCCGGGTGGCTTGCCATATCGCTGGATCATCAAAGCAATGATCCCGCTTTCATTCTTCTTGATGGCACTCAGTGGCGTAGGTTTGATCCTGCACTCACTGAACAAGATTTTTAATCCGCACCTTATCCATGCAAATCATAAGTAGAGGCTAAACATGATTGGAATAGTAATGTTTTTCGTAGCCTTGTTTGCGCTTTTACTTGGCTTCCCAGTAGCGTTCACTTTTGGTGGTATCGCGTTAATCTTTGGTGTTTGGGCTGAGGGCATCGAAATGTTTGCCTTCATGCCATATCGCATTCAATCAATTATGGAAAACACGGTTCTGATGGCCGTTCCATTATTTGTTTTCATGGGGCTTGTTCTGCAAAAGACCAAGCTTGCTGAGCAGTTGCTTGAGTCGATGGGGCGACTGTTTGGTGGTGTACGTGGCGGTATAGCAATTTCAACCGTATTAGTAGGTTCACTGCTGGCAGCTTCTACTGGTGTGGTTGGTGCTTCTGTTGTTGCAATGGGACTTATCTCGTTGCCAGTAATGCTTAAGTACAATTACGACAAAGGCCTAGCGTGCGGCACTATTTGTGCATCTGGTACGTTAGGGCAAATCATTCCGCCATCCATCGTATTGATCTTGTTAGGTGATGTACTAGGTGTGCCAGTAGGCGACTTGTTCCAAGCCGCAATTTGGCCGGGCGTGATGTTAGTTGGCGCGTACATCCTCTATATCTTGATATACGCAAAACTGCACCCTGAAGCGGCGCAGCCAATTGAGCGCGACGATTCAATCAGCCGAAAGCAAGAAGTGTTGGATGCGCTTAAAGCGATTCTTCCACCGCTAGCGTTAATCATTGTTGTACTCGGCTCTATATTCGCAGGTGTGGCGACGCCAACAGAGTCCGCTGCTCTCGGTGGTGCGGGTGCGATGGTACTTGCTTTACTATACGGCCAATTTAGTTGGTCGATGGTGTATGAAGCGTCTAAAGAGACAGTGAAAGTAACGGCAATGGTATTTGCTATCTTGTTGGGTGCAACTGCATTCTCAATGGCGTTTACCTACACGGGTGGTGACTATCTGGTTGAAGAATGGATGCTGCAGTTACCGGGTGAGAAGTGGGGCTTCTTGATCATTACTATGTTGGTGATTTTGATTCTGGGTTTCTTTATCGACTTCGTAGAGATCTGTTTCATCATCGTGCCGATCATTGCGCCTGTTGCTGAACTGATGGGTATCAACATGACATGGTTCGCTATCCTTATCGCGATGAACCTGCAAACCTCATTCCTGACGCCGCCTTTTGGTTTTAGTCTGTTCTATTTGAAAGGGGTTGCACCTAAAGGCGTGACAACTAAGGACATCTACCGAGGCGTGATGCCGTTCATTCTGATTCAAATCCTCGTACTTGGATCACTTCTCGCATTTCCTGCATTCTATGGAATGTGAGTGACACCAAGAATGTGAATGATATGTTTCAACGGCTATCTATAAATTGATAAAGTAAAACGGCTTATTGATGTTCAGTAAGCCGTTTTTTGTGAGGGAAAGGAATGCCTCTAAAAGCCAAGCTGATTTTACTGACCCTGCTTCCGTTGCTGCTGGTAACGGCGAGTATTAGCTGGATCTCGCTGCACCAGACTAAGACGTTAGGCGCTAAAGAAGTTGAGATCTTTAGAGACAGCTTGATCAAGTCACGTGAAAACGCCCTTAAAGACACGGTTGATCTCGCGTTCGATGCCATAGAACACATCTATAACGATCCAAATATCCAAGAAGTTCAAGCCAAAAAAGAAGTTCGAACCATATTGTCTAAACTTAGGTATGGCTCTGATGGGTATTTCTTCGCCTACGATCGCCACGGAACAAACTTGGTTCATCCAATACAGCCAGAATTGATTGGCCAAAACCTACTCCAACTACAAGATGAAGATGGCGACTTTCTGATAGAAGCTCTACTACGCGAAGCGCAAACCGGAGGAGGGTTCCACCAATATTTGTGGCAAAAGCCTTCCACAGGTGAGGTGGTGTCTAAGCTGAGTTATGCCGCTTGGTTGGAACGCTGGGACTGGATGATCGGCACCGGTTTGTATATTGAAGATGTGCATCAAGAAGTAGCCTCGATGCAGGCCGCAATTAACAAGAATATTGAAACCACTTTCTTTTCGATTGTGGTGATTCTGAGCGTGACGGTCGCCGTTATCATCGTACTTACCTTAGCCATCAACATGCATGAACATCGGATTGCTGATAATAACTTGAAGGAACTGGCGCATAAGACGGTAATGTTCCAAGAGGACGAGAAGAAGCATCTAGCGCGAGAATTACATGATGGTATTAACCAATTATTAGTATCGAGTCGTTGTCACTTAGAGCTACTCGGTAATAAGCTACAAAATGAAGACCTCAAAGCACATTTGAATAAGTCGCAGCATTCACTGATGCGAGCTATCGAAGAAGTGAGACACATCTCGCATCAACTTCGTCCAAGTTCATTGGATGACATAGGCTTAGAAGCGGCGTTGTCTTCGTTGTTGTTGGATTTTCAGGCGCATTCGGGTATTGAGGTGGAAACTTTGTTCGCCACTCAACCCGGAAAGTTGAAATCAGAAGCGGCGACGACTTTATATCGAGTGGTGCAAGAGTCACTAAACAACATAGAAAAACACGCACAAGCGACCAAAGTAACGGTTATCGCTCAGCAAATTGGTAATGTGCTACAACTACTGATTCAAGACAATGGTGTCGGTTTCAACACCTATAAAGCGATGGAAAAACGAGGGATCGGTCTGCGTAACATGAGAGAGCGAGTGGAGTTCATCGGGGGTGACTTTGAACTGATGAGTGAAATTGGCTTCGGAACGGAAATTACAGTGTTACTGACACTAGAAGGATTAGTGAATGAGTGAAGTTATTCGAGTTGTGATCGCTGATGATCACCAAGTGGTAATGGATGGCTTTATGGCGAGATTGGAACTTGAGCCAGATATTAGCGTGATAGGCACAGCCAGTAATGGATTAGAAGCGGTTGAGATAGTTAAGGCTCTGCGCCCTGATGTGGTGTTGATGGATATCAGTATGCCTATCATGAATGGTATTGATGCTACCCACTTGATTAAAGAAGAAGACCCTGAAGCCAAGGTGCTGATGCTGACCATGCATAACAACCGTGAATACATCATGAAGGTGATGCAATCGGGGGCTGTTGGCTACATGTTGAAAGAGATTTCGGCCGAAAAAATGGTGCAGGCAATCAAAACAGTTAATCAAGGCTCGACCTATTTCTGTGAAAAAGTAACGCAGAATTTGTTTACTCAGCCAATTACTCCTACGCCATCCGTCAAGAATCCATTAAGCAGACGTGAAGAAGCAGTACTGAAATTAGTCGCAAAAGGGGAGAGTAGCAAAGAGGTAGCGAAGGCGCTGAATATCAGCTATCGAACGGTAGAAACACATAGACAAAATATTAAGCATAAGCTCGATATTCACTCTACGGCAGAGCTTGCTAAATACGCGGTCAGCTCCGGGCTTGTGGACTGATCTTACGCTAAATTACGCCAAATGTGTAATTTAATTACTAAATGTGTAATTTAGGCCTCCTTTATAGAGGTTTTTTTAGTATTTTTGCGACAGGTTGATATTCTTCATTTCGAAATTTAAGCGCCGAATGCAATGTTGCAAACTGTGCGCTGCAAATTAGAGAGGAAGCATGGAGCCTGTAAAAGATAGGTATAGTATTGAAAATACCGATTATACAGTAGGACAAGATAACGTTCAGAAATGGGGTTTTGATGTTCATAACCCAGTATTTGGAATCAGTGCCGGGGCGATAATTATTTTCCTGATTGCACTTCTAGTCGCAGACCCTGAAACCGCTAAAGCGGCTCTTGATGGAATTAAATGGAAAGTCATCGGTAACTTCGATGGTTTCTTCATGTGGGCAGCAAACCTTTTCGTTATTTTCTGTTTTGCCCTCATTGTCTCCCCGTATGGCAAGATACGTATTGGTGGCAATGATGCCAAAGCAGAGCACTCCAACCTATCTTGGATGTCGATGTTATTCGCCGCAGGAATGGGTATTGGCCTGATGTTCTGGGGGGTGGCTGAACCAGTAGCTTACTTTACAGGTTGGTATGAAACGCCATTAGGTGTAGAAGCTTACTCTCCTGAAGCCGCTAAGTTGGCACTTGGTGCAACCATCTACAACTGGGGTCTTCACGGTTGGGCTATTTACGCTGTTGTTGCTCTAGCACTTGCCTTCTTCACTTTCAATAAAGGTCTACCTCTTTCAATTCGCTCGATTTTCTATCCTATCTTGGGTGACAGAACTTGGGGTTGGTTTGGCCATATCGTTGATATCGTGGCGGTACTGGCAACTCTGTTCGGCCTTGCAACCTCGTTAGGTTTGGGCGCACAGCAAGCAACAAGTGGTATTAACCATGTGTTCGGTACCGATGGTGGTATTGGCATGCAGTTGGTTGTTATTGCAGTGGTCACTTTCTTAGCAACAATGTCAGTGGTTCGTGGCATCAATGGTGGCGTAAAGGTTCTGAGTAACGTCAATATGTTGGTTGCTTTGGGCTTACTTATCTTCGTCACGATCGCTGGTGGCATGGCTGGCATTAAAGCAATCCCAACGGCTCTGATGGGCTACATTGAAAACTTTATTCCTCTAAGTAATCCCCACGGTCGTGATGATGAAACTTGGATGCAAGGTTGGACAGTGTTCTACTGGGCATGGTGGATGTCTTGGTCACCGTTCGTAGGCATGTTCATCGCTCGTATCTCTAAAGGTCGTACGATTCGCGAATTTATCGTGGCTGTATTGTTCATCCCAACGACAGTAATCATCATCTGGATGGCTATTTTTGGTGGTATCGCGATTGACCAAGTGGCGAATAAAGTCGGTGAGATCGGTATAAATGGCCTGCAAGATATTACACTTTCTCTTTTCCATACTTACGATGCACTGCCAATGAGCTCTGTGCTTTCAGTAGTATCGATTGGTTTGATTATGGTGTTCTTTATCACCTCTTCAGACTCAGGTTCATTGGTGATCGATAGCATTACCTCTGGCGGTAAAGTGGATGCACCTGTTCCACAGCGCGTTTTTTGGGCATTGATGGGCGGCGCGATTGCAGCGGTTCTATTGTGGGTTGGCGGTACGGAATCTATTC
This sequence comes from Vibrio gigantis, assembly GCF_024347515.1. Classification (NCBI taxonomy): domain Bacteria; kingdom Pseudomonadati; phylum Pseudomonadota; class Gammaproteobacteria; order Vibrionales; family Vibrionaceae; genus Vibrio; species Vibrio gigantis. Next base: position 2,181,181 of record NZ_AP025492.1, on the reverse strand, counting down.
AAGCATTACAAGCTGGAACGGTATCTATGGCGCTGCCATTTGCCTTCATATTATTGCTTATGTGCCTAAGCTTATTGCTAGGTTTACGAACTGAGAATCAATTGGTTAAGCATCAAAATGCTTTGAGTTAAAAGTGTTTTTCATAAAAAGGTCGACAGGGTCGGCCTTTTTTTCGTCATAAGCTTGAGTAATTACGTGAATTTTGTTTGAAATTCCATCGAACCGATTCTGGTTTACTGAAAACAACAAGTTAACCTGCTAAACTTCAGACATCCAAGTATTTGAATTATGGTGACAACAGCTTGTACTACTTGGATTGTATGTTCGAGTTTGTAATTAAGTCACAGGTAAGCAAGGGATACGAGGTCAATAGACCCTATTAGTATTCCGTAGAGAGGGATAATGACTAAAGGTATAGATAAATACAGTATCGACAGTACGGATTACACTGTCGGTCAAGACAACGTCCAAAAGTGGGGTTTTGATGTTCATAACCCAGTATTTGGTATCAGTGCGGGACTTATCGCTCTGTTCCTGATCGGTGTTCTGATTACAGATACCGCTTCAGCAAAGGCTGCACTAGATGGCGTTAAAGGTCAGATTATCAATTCGTTTGATTGGCTTTTCATCTGGTCGGGCAATATTTTCGTAATTTTCTGCTTGGGCTTGATTGTTTCCCCATATGGTAAAATCCGCCTTGGTGGTGTTGATGCGACGGCAGACTACTCATTCATGTCTTGGCTATCGATGCTATTTGCCGCTGGTATGGGTATCGGTTTGATGTTCTGGAGTGTGGCTGAGCCTGCTGCCTACTACACAGGTTGGTTTGAGACTCCGCTAAATGTTGAAGCGAATACACCAGAAGCGGCTAAATTGGCGCTAGGTGCAACTATGTATCACTGGGGTCTACACCCTTGGGCGATTTATGGCGTAGTAGCATTGTCACTTGCTTTCTTCTCTTACAATAAGGGATTGCCTCTTTCTATCCGTTCTATCTTTTACCCGATTTTAGGTGATAGAGCATGGGGTTGGGCAGGTCACATTGTTGATATTCTAGCTGTGCTTGCAACTCTGTTTGGTTTGGCGACATCGCTAGGTCTAGGTGCGCAACAAGCGGCAAGTGGTATTCAACATGTGTTTGGCATTGAAGCGGGCTTAGGGCTGCAAGTTATTGTGATTACAGTGGTGACTTTATTGGCGGTAGTATCAGTACTTCGTGGTATTGATGGTGGCGTTAAAGTTATCAGTAATATCAACATGTTGGTTGCTTTCTTACTGCTTATCTTAGTGGCAATGATTGGCTATGCAGTGACACTGGGTTCAATCCCAACAACATTGATGGCATACATCGAAAATATCATTCCGTTGAGCAACCCTCACGGTCGTGAAGATGAAGCTTGGTTGCACGGTTGGACTGTATTCTACTGGGCTTGGTGGATTTCATGGTCACCATTCGTAGGTATGTTTATCGCGCGTGTTTCTAAAGGTCGTACGGTTCGTGAGTTCATCACCGCAGTTCTGATTGTACCGACTACAGTGACTATCATTTGGATGTCAGTATTCGGCGGCATGGCGATTGACCAAATTGTGAATAACGTTGGTATTCTTGGTCAAGAGGGCCTAACGGATGTATCACTCGCAATGTTCCAAATGTTCGATGCACTGCCGTTTGGTACTCTGCTTTCAATCATTGCGGTTGTATTGGTTCTAGTATTCTTCATTACATCGTCGGACTCAGGCTCTCTAGTTATCGACAGCATTACCGCGGGTGGTAAAGTTGATACGCCGGTTCCTCAACGTGTGTTCTGGGCGTTCCTAGAAGGTGCGATCGCTGTAGCGCTATTGTGGGTTGGTGGTACTGAAGCGGTACAAGCTCTACAAGCGGGTGCAATCTCGACGGCATTGCCATTCACCATCATTCTATTATTGATGTGTGTTAGCTTGCTAATGGGTATGCGTACAGAAAAACGCTAGGTTATTTAAACTGAAACCTGCTGCAATTTACACGCAGTAGAACGGTAAATAATATGAAGGCAGAAGAGGAAACTCTTCTGCCTTTTTTGTCTCTTCTTTAACGTGTAAAGTGCGATAAAAATACTAATAACCGCATAGTTAACTCCGCCTTAAATTTGGCGAAAAGCCAAGGAATTGACATTAGTTAAGCTTATGGTTTGCTTAAAATTATATTCCGATATTAAATTGTGAAATCGCTCGAATTTAATACTGATATTGGGTAGTATGCGCGGGATTTCCCACCACTCGTGAAACTTGACATGAAACTAACACTAAAGCAGAAGTTGATAGGTGCTAGCCTATCTGCTGTTGTCGTTATGGCTACAGCGTTGACTTGGTTATCAGCAAACCAATTATTTGAACAGACTCGTAATGGCGTATATCTACGAGCTGAAAGCGTATCAGAAGCAGCATCTGAAGGTATTAAGAACTGGATTGATATTCGTACCGATATCGCGTCAGCATTTAATGACTTTTCACGAGAGGATGATGTTGTTCCTTTCCTTAAGCAAGCTCGTGTAGCGGGTGGCTTTGACGATATCTTTTTAGGTACTCCAGAAGGCGGAATGTACCGTTCACATCCTGAACGTAATCGTGCAGATTACGATCCTCGTCAACGTCCTTGGTACCAAGAAGCAAACGCAGCAGGTAAGCAAATCATCACGACGGCTTATCAAGATGCAATCACTAAAGCACTTCTTGTAACGATTGCAGAACCTGTTCGCCACAACGGCCAGCTTGTTGGTGTTGTTGGGGCAGACGTTCTTATCGACCAATTGGTTAACGATGTAATCAGCCTAGATGTGGGTGACAACGCTTACGCAATGCTAATCGATGCCTCTGACGGCACATTCCTAGCTCACCCAGATTCAGCATTGAGCCTAAAACCTGTAAGCCAGCTTTCAAATGATATCTCTATGCCTATCATCGAGAACGCGGTGCGTACGGGTAGTATCGAGATCATTAAAGAGCGCGGTGCTGAGAAGCTGCTTTACTTCACGAAGGTGCCTAACACGAACTGGATCTTCGCAGTTCAAATGGACCGAGCGACTGAAGAAGCAAACCACTCAACACTGCTTACTCAGCTAATCATGACGGCTGTTGTGATTACACTAATCGTAATCGTATTGGTTTCTTGGTTAGTGAGCTTCCTATTCCGTGACCTAAACCGCGTTTCAGCGGCACTTGAAGAAATTGCTTCAGGTGAGGGCGACCTGACTCAACGTCTTGAGCCTAAGAGCGATGACGAAATTGGTAAGCTTGCTGAAAACTTCAACCGCTTTGTGGGCAACATGCACACTATGGTGATCAAGCTAAGTGAAGTATCTGCTGCGTTAGGCAACCAAGCGCGTCAAACGGCTTCTCAAGCTGAAGAACGTAGCGCTCGTATCCAGATGCAACAAGACGAAATCAACATGGTAGCGACAGCTGTTAACGAAATGGCTGCTGCAACACAAGAAATCGCAGGTAACGCAGACCACACTGCACAGAATTCATCTGAAGCCGTTGGCGCGTGTGAGCACGGTACTGGCCAAGTGACACAGACTCAAAGCTCAATCCAAAACCTTGCTCAAGAAGTTCAAATCGCAACGAACGTGATTCTAGAGCTAGAAGAGCACGGCAACAGCATCAACGCTATCTTGTCTAACATTCAAGGTATCGCCGAGCAAACGAACCTGCTTGCACTTAACGCGGCTATTGAAGCAGCACGTGCGGGTGAACAAGGTCGTGGTTTCGCAGTTGTTGCGGATGAAGTTCGAGTTCTGAGCCAGCGTACACACGGTTCAACGCAAGAAATTCAACAAACGATTGAGCTACTTCAAGGTACAACAGGCAAAGCGGTTAACATCATGAACGATAGCCGTACACTTGCTGAAACCAGTGTTGATGACGCTAACTCAGCAGCAGCGAGCCTAACGCAAATTCATGCTGCCGTTGAACGCATTAGCGACATGGCAACACAGATTGCTTCTGCTGCAGAAGAGCAAGCTTCAGTAACGTCTGAGATTACTCGTAACACTGAAGGAATCCGTGACGTGTCTAACGAGCTAGCAGACGAAGCACACCAAGCGGCAGAGCAAGCAGCTCAGCTGTCTGAATTGTCTCACGAGCTAGAAAGTGAAATCAGCCGCTTTAAGCTGTAATCTGAATGAATAGAACAAAGCCCCGACCAAGTTTGGTTGGGGCTTTTTTGTATCATGCTATTTGACTAAATGTCTGAACTTCGTTTCGTTCGTCTATTTAAATTCAAATTTACCTTTCATGATTGCCCAGTGGCCAGGAAAAGAACAAATGAATGAGTAGTCACCACCGGCTTTCATTTTTTCGGTACTGAACGTGACTGAGGTCGATTCACCCCCGCCGATGACTCTTGTAAATGCGTATACACGCTCATCATCTGGCTTAACGTAGTTATTGTCGATACCTGCGGACATACCATCGATACCAACGGCTTGGAGTGATGCTGTGTCTGTGATAACAACGTTGTGTCCCATTGATTGTGCAGGCATAGACCCTGTGTGGTTCAGTGTGAGAGTCACTTCTTTACAACTAGCGGGCACACTCAAGGTGTCAGTTGAAAATTGCATTTGGTCAGTGGCATCGATTGAAATTTCACACTCAGAAGCTGCTTGAGCGGTAAAGCTCGCACCGAAAAGGACTATAGTGGTTGCGATTAATCGTAAAGACATACGCTGTTCTCCATTACTGTTTTTTGGGTAGGTGATTCTTTAAGAACGATCGATACTATTATCTTCGAAAGATGAACATAGAAACGTGCTACAGCCTGAACTATAAGCAACTCATTGCTCTATATTTGTTAGAAAATAATACCGTGAGAGAAGACAAACTTCTCTGAAATATTCCCTTTAGATTTGATGACGTAATCATTGTTGCTTGCACTATCGATGGACTAGGTAGGGTAGCAACTTAATGTAATGATGGCTGCTTGTTTAGGGTTAGTTAGCCAAACAAGCAGCCGTGTTAAACACGAATGTTATGACTCGTATTGAGACTGTACCGTTTGTGCTTGGTTGAGGATGTGTTTGACGATAGCTTCTAAACCTTGGCTGCGACTTGGGCTTAGTTGAGATTGCAAATCCAGTTGAGTAAACCAAGTTTTGATGTCGAAGCTCAAAACATCACTGACGTTCTGTTCGTTGTATGCAATGAGGACGAGCGCAAGCAAACCTTTGACCAAAGAAGAGTCACTGGTTGCTTGAATCGACATTTGACCTTCTTGATCAATCGCAAGATCCAGCCACACATTACTCTGACAGCCAGCAATAAGGTACTCATCATCTAACTTCGTTGTTGGGAAAGCAGGTAATCTCTCTCCCAACTCAATGAGATACATATAACGCTCTTCCCAGTTGGCGCATCGGTCGAAATTTCGTTTAAGCTTGTCAGGGGCCATATGTCACCTTAATAATTGGCTAATGCTTTTTAACGCTTGGCAGAGCGCGTCTACATCCTTTGGCCCGGTGTACATGCCTATCGACGCCCTACAGATCGAGTTCTGGCCAAGGCGTTTAATCAGGGGCATTGCACAATGGTGACCAGTACGAATCGCAATTCCATACCTATCTAAGAATGAGCCGACATCGAATGAGTGCTGATTTTTCATATTAAACGCCAACAGACCAGTTCGATTTTCATCATCGCCATAAAGCTCTATTTCAGGGAGCTGCTTAATGCTATCAATCAGATAGTGCATAATGCTTTTTTCGTAGGCTGAGATCTCTTTAAAGCTAATCGCTTCTAGATAGTCTATTGCAGCCCCTAAACCTAATATCCCGGCAATGTTTGGCGTACCCGCTTCGAACTTCCAAGGCGCTTGACCAAATGATGTACCCAGAGGCAATGTTACTTGATCGATCATCGCACCACCACCTTCCCAAGGAATCATACTATCCAGATGCTCCTTTTTCGCATAAAGCACGCCGATTCCTGTAGGGCCATACAGTTTATGACCAGAGAATGCGTAGAAATCGCAACCTAGATCGGTCACGTTGACTTCTTGATGCATGACAGCTTGAGCGCCATCGACCAACACCGGTACTTTGGCTTTGTGCGCGGCTTTGACAATAGTTTTAATCGGATTGACTCTTCCCAAGACATTGGAAACATGGCTGATCGCAAGCAGCTTGGTTTTGCTGTTCATCAAAGAGACAAGGTTGTTTAGGTTCAAATAACCATTCTCCGCCATAGGCCAAACACGAATGGTGATTTCGTAAATTTCAGAGAGCAGTTGCCAAGGAACAAGGTTGGCGTGGTGCTCCATTTCAGTCACGATGATCTCGTCGCCCGGTTTTAACCTTGGTCTTAAATAACTGTTAGCAACAAGGTTGATGGCTTCGGTGGTGCCTTTGGTAAAAACAATATTCTCGCGTGATTTTGCTGATATAAAGCGGCTTACTTTTTCTCTGACCAGTTCCATCTCTTCGGTCGCTTTAGAACTTAGGAAATGGACGCCGCGATGAACGCTGGCGTAATCATGTTGATAGAACTGTGTCATGCGATCAATGACGACCTGAGGTGTTTGAGCAGTAGCCGCGCTATCTAAATAGACTAGGGGCTTGTCGTAAACTTGGGTTTTTAAGGCAGGGAAGTCACTAAACCAAGGACTTGCCGTTACAATAGAATCAATCATGGTCGCTCCCTTTATTAAGTGATGCGTTGATTTTATCTATCGCATATTGTTTTAGTGCCGGATGTTTGATTCTTTCGGCCACTTCAATAGCAAAGGCTGATGTAATCATATGTTCGGCACGCTGTTTTGGGATGCCCCTTGCGCGTAAGTAATTGATCTGATCTGGGTCAATCTGTCCGGTGGTAGCACCATGACTGCACTTTACATCGTCGGCATAGATCTCTAGTTGTGGTTTGGAATTCACTTGGGCGTAATCGCCGAGAATAAGACTGTGAGTATCCATTTGCCCGTCTGTTTTTTGTGCCACAGGGTCAACGTAAATCATTCCATCAAATACCGATTTAGCTTGGTCACGAGCGATAATTTTATGATTTTGTTCACTTAAACAGTGGGGAGCACTGTGTTTGAGGTATGTGCGTGTATCGAAGACCTCTTCAGATTGAGGTAATGATACGCTGTCCATAGACACAAAGCCTTGTTCTCCGGCGAGTACACTACTGACCTGATGGCGGACAAGCTGACCCGAATAGAGCATGCAGCAGGAATGGGCATTTGCATGTGCGTTAATCGTTATATCATTGTGGCCCAAATGGTGTTGTACTGAGGACTCTTCGATTATCTTTGTGTGGTGATAATGTGCACCGCAACCAATATGCTGAGTTAAGCGAGAGAGCGTAACCCCGCCGCCGTCACCTCGAGAAACATGGTGTTCGATGACATTGATTTCCGAATGTTCAGCAACTTCAATGTGGTTTCTGTAGCTCGATACATCCCCTTGCTTGCCTGAATTAACATGCAGCAGGTATATCGGCTTTGAAACCTGCGTGTTGGCTTCCACTTCTATTAACACACCACACGAAGCGGTGGCATCAGTAATGTAAGTAAAAGCATCCGGCTTTATCGAACGCGATAATTCGTCGGTTTCGATTGGTGACAGCGCACTGATCGGTGTCACTCGTACTTTTGGGATCCAGTCTGAGTATCTTGCAGAGAAGTATCCGTCTACGAAAACGAGTCGATAAGCGTCAATGTCCAAGCTGAATTCATTGTATGGCGTATTCGCTGCAGGTTGTTCTGGTGCCCTTATTAGCTCAAGCTGTTCTAAACGGTTGAGTGGTGTGTATTTCCAGTCTTCATGTTTAGAAGAAGGGAGGCCGACACCAAGCAATTTAGACCATTGCTTATTCTGCCACTCATTCGGTTGAACAAGGGTTTGAAATGAATCAAGCAATGAGAGCTTATTCTTCATCAATGATCCATCCATAGCCTTTCTCCTCTAACTCGTGAGCTAGCGTATGGTCGCCAGATTTTACGATTTTCCCCTTGTATAACACATGGACGAAATCGGGCTTGATGTAGTTGAGGATACGTTGATAGTGTGTAACCAGAATAAAGGCTCGCTGCTCATTCTGTAGCGCGTTCACACCTTCTGACACTGCCTTCAGCGCATCAATATCAAGGCCTGAATCGGTCTCGTCAAGTATGCAAAGATCGGGGGAAAGTACAGCCATTTGCAAGATATCATTGCGCTTTTTCTCGCCACCTGAAAAGCCCTCATTAACGGAGCGTTGCAATAGGTGTGGAGGTATTTTCAACAATTGTGCTTTTTCTTCGAGCAGGTCTTCAAAGTCAAAGCGGTCAATAGGTTCTAGGCCTCGGTATCCGCGAATCTCGTTGAGTGCGGTATTGAGAAACAGTTTGTTGCTCACCCCAGGAATTTCAACTGGGTATTGGAAAGCCAAAAATACGCCTTCGCCAGCTCTCTCTTCTGGAGCAAGTTCAGTTAGATCCTGACCTTTAAAAATAATTTCACCGCTGTCGACTTGGTAATCGTCTTTGCCTGCCAGTGTCGCCGATAGTGTGCTTTTTCCTGAACCATTTGGCCCCATAATAGCGTGAACCTCACCTGGTTTAACGGTTAGGTTAATGCCCTTTAGGATAGCGTTTTCTTCAACGCTAACGTGCAAATCTTTAATTTCTAACATGTTTATCCCACACTATGCTCGAGGCTGATTGATAAAAGCTTCTGGGCTTCAACAGCGAATTCAAGTGGTAATTCTGAAAATACGTCTTTACAAAAGCCATTCACAATCATTGAAATAGCGTTGTCTTCACTGATGCCTCGCTGGACACAGTAAAAGAGTTGGTCTTCGCCAATTCGAGATGTTGTGGCTTCGTGCTCAACATGAGCGGATGGATTTCTGACTTCGATATATGGGAAGGTATGTGCGCCGCATTCATCTCCAATTAACATGGAGTCACACTGAGTGAAGTTTCTAGCCCCTTCAGCGTTGGAAGCCACTTTAACCAGCCCTCGGTAGCTGTTTTGGCTTTTGCCAGCAGAGATCCCTTTTGAGATGATCGTAGAACGGGTGTGTTTTCCGATATGAACCATCTTGGTTCCAGTATCTGCCTGTTGAACTCGGTTGGTTAAAGCGACAGAGAAGAACTCGCCGACAGAATAGTCACCTTTTAAAATGACGCTTGGGTATTTCCAAGTAATTGCAGAGCCTGTCTCGGATTGGGTCCAAGACATTTTGCTGTGGTCACCTTCACAAACAGCTCTCTTGGTTACAAAGTTAAGAATCCCGCCTTTGGAGTCTTCTTCGCCAGAGAACCAGTTTTGTACAGTAGAGTATTTAACCTCAGCGTTCTTATGAATGATCACCTCTACGACCGCGGCGTGGAGTTGATAGCTGTCTCGCATAGGAGCAGAGCAGCCTTCGATGTAGCTTACGTAAGAATCTTGATCGGCGACGAGAATGGTGCGTTCAAATTGGCCTGTTTTCGCTTGATTGATTCTAAAGTAGGTTGAGAGTTCTCTAGGGCATCTCACGCCTTTAGGAATGTAGACAAAAGTGCCATCAGAGGCGACAGCGGCATTCAATGCAGCAAAGAAGTTGTCTTTTGGTGGGACGACCGTGCCCAAATATTGTTGAACAAGGTCTGGGTATTCTTGAATAGCTTCACTAAATGAACAGAAGATAATCCCTAGCTTTTGAAGTTCTTTTCGATAAGTAGTGGTGACAGAAACCGAATCAAAAATGGCATCTACAGCAACTTCAGAACCTTCCCTAACAGGGACGCCGAGCGCTTCAAATGCTGTTTCTACTTCTTCGGTTAAGAACTCATTTGAACCATCGTCACGGGCACTTTCACCGTTAGGAGCATTGTCACAACTCAAGCAGCTCGGCGCAGAATAGTAACTGTAATCTTGGTAATTAAGCTCAGGGTAGTCGGCTTTGAGCCAATGCGGCTCTTCCATTTCTAGCCACTGTTTGAACGCTTTCAGGCGAAATTCCAACATCCATTCCGGCTCGTTACGTTTTGCAGATATTGCTCGAACAACCTGTTCATTAATCCCTTTTGATAAAGTATCTGAAGATAGCTCTGTGTAAAAACCTTCACGATAGTGAGTGCTTTGCAGCATATCTTCAACTTCAGGCTGCGTTTCAACTGCACACATGCTTAAACTCCAAAACTCTCACCACATCCACAAAGATTTTTTACTTTGGGGTTGTTGTATACAAAATTGCTATTCAGCCCTTGACGTACAAAATCAATCTCAGTGCCATCGACCATAGGTAGAGCCTTCAACGCGACAAAGAATACGATGTCATGTGACTCATACTTGATATCGTTATTGGATGGGGCGTCTATCAGCGTCACAACATACGCAAAACCTGTACAACCAGAGGGTTTAACGGTCAGGTGAAAATGTTGTTTACCACCGGATAACTGCACAATTCTCTGCGCCGCGGTGGCACTCAGAGTGACGCCTTGCCACTGCATGTCATGTATTGATATTTCGTTAGAACCAGAACTCGGAATACTCACCTTACTGCTCCATAGTTGATTATCTCCACTAAATGATATTGATTATCATTTGTATATCAACCATGTATTGTCTATGGTTTTTGGTGTGCAGATCAATATATTGACAAAATTGGATCTATAAATACTATATGTGCTAAGTTGTATTTGATAATGGTTATCATTAAGATTTAAGTGAGGTTGTACTATATGGATATCGTCGTCTACTCGAAACCACAATGTGTTCAATGCACAGCGACAGTGAAGGCATTACAGAGCAAAGGCATCGAGCATACTGTTGTTGATTTGACACTCGATGAAGCAGCAATGGAGAGGATTCAATCAATGGGTTATCGACAGGCACCAGTGGTTGTTGCCAATGATCGGCACTGGTCGGGCTTTAGGCCTGACATGATTAGTTCTTTGGGACAATGATCGTTTACTACTCGAGTGCCTCAGGAAATACAAAGCGATTTGTAGAGCAGTTAGGAATGTCAGCAATTAGGCTTCCTATTGAGGACGATGAAGAGTTGCCCGAGATTGAACAATCATTCGTACTCATATGCCCAACTTATGCTGATGGCGAGGGACGGGGAGCTGTACCTAAATCTATCATACGCATATTGAATAACCCGAAAAATCGCTCATTGATTAAAGGTGTGATTGCATCGGGAAATCGAAACTTTGGGGCGCTCTTTGCTCGTGGTGGCGCGATTGTCGCCGAAAAGTGCAATGTCCCACTCTTATATCGTTTCGAACTATCAGGAACCCAGACCGATGTTGAAATCGTTCGTAACGGGTTAAAACAATTTTGGAAACATCATGGATAACCACTTCGAGAATGAGTCTCTTGACTACCATGCTCTAAACGCGATGTTGAACCTGCTCGATGACCAAGGGTCGATTCAATTTGAAGCAGATAAGCAAGCTGCTCGCCAGTTTTTCTTACAACACGTGAATCAAAATACGGTCTTTTTCCATAACTTGGATGAGAAGATCGACTATCTCCTCAGAGAAGGCTATTACGAATCTGAAGTTATCGAACAGTATGACCGCAGCTTTCTCCATCAAATTTGGCAACAAGCTTATCAAATCAAGTTTCGTTTCCGTACTTTCTTAGGCGCTTATAAATTCTTCACTTCCTATGCTCTGAAGACACGAGATGGAAAGAGATACCTTGAAAGGTTCGAAGATCGAGTTGTTATGACGGCACTCTTATTGGCGCGAGGTGACAGTGATTTTGCTCTCGCACTGATGGAAGAGATCATCCACCAACGCTTCCAACCCGCAACTCCTACCTTTATCAACTCAGGAAAAAAGAGTCGCGGTGAATTGATCTCATGCTTTTTGTTGAGAATTGAAGACAACATGGAAAGTATTGGTCGCGCAATAAACTCTTCGTTGCAGTTGTCTCGTCGCGGTGGTGGTGTTGCGCTTCTTCTTAGCAACCTGAGAGAACAGGGCGCGCCAATTAAAGGGATTTTGAACCAAAGTTCAGGTGTAGTGCCGGTGATGAAGCTACTCGAAGACAGCTTTTCATATGCTAACCAATTAGGCGCAAGGCAAGGAGCTGGCGCTGTTTATCTTAATGCTCATCACCCTGATATTATGCAATTTCTTGATACTAAGAGAGAAAATGCCGATGAGAAAATTCGAATTAAGACATTGAGTCTTGGGGTGGTGATTCCTGATATTACGTTGGAGTTAGCCAAACAAAATAAGGATATGTACCTGTTTTCTCCCCATGATGTAGAGCGTGTCTACGGCGTCCCTTTTTCTGAGATCAGCGTTACTGAGAAGTATCATGAAATGGTGGACGACCCAAGAATTCGTAAAGGGAAGATCAACGCGCGAGGTCTTTTCCAAACACTCGCAGAGATTCAATTTGAATCTGGCTACCCATACATCATGTTTGAAGATACGGTGAATCAAGCCAACCCGATTGAGGGGCGTATCAACATGTCCAATTTGTGTTCTGAGATCCTGCAAGTGAACGAGGCGTCAAGCTTCGATGACGACTTGAACTACAGCCATATTGGGCGTGATATCTCATGCAACCTCGGTTCGATCAACATTGCCAAAGCTTTGGACGGCGGACAGTTATCGCAAACGGTAGATACCGCTATTAGAGCCTTGAACGCTGTGTCAGAGATGAGTGCTATTAATAGTGTGCCATCGATCAGAAAAGGTAATGATGAGAGCCATGCGATTGGTTTGGGTCAAATGAACCTACACGGCTTCTTAGCGCGCGAGCGAATTCACTACGATTCTCCTGAAGCGATTGATTTCACAGGCAGTTATTTTGCCTGCATCTTATACCACTGCCTCGTTGCGTCTAACAAACTGGCTCAAGAGAAAAAGAGTGTGTTTAAGGGATTTGAAAACTCCACTTATAGCGACGGATCGTTCTTCAATAAATATCTAAAGCAAGATTTCTCTCCAAAATCGGAAGTCATCAAAGCGCTATTTGAGCGCCTAGATATACGTGTACCCACAGTGTCTGAGTGGGAAGAGCTGAAACAAACGGTGATGAGCTCTGGCTTGTACAACCGAAATCTACAGGCGCTCCCGCCTACTGGTTCTATTAGCTACATCAACGATTCTACGGCGTCTATTCACCCTGTGACCGCCAAAGTTGAGATCCGCAAAGAGGGTAAGATTGGTCGAGTTTATTTCCCTGCACCTTATCTAAATAATGACAACTTAGAGTACTTCCGTGATGCCTACGCTATTGGTCCTAAAGCGATTATTGACGTTTATGCAGCAGCGACAGAGCACGTCGATCAGGGCTTGTCGTTAACACTGTTCTTTGATGATGAGGTCACGACCCGAGACATCAATAGAGCTCAGATCTATGCATGGAAAAAGAAAATTAAGACGCTTTACTACATCCGTATGCGACAGAAAGCGCTCGAAGGCACTCAAGTCGAAGGCTGTGTGTCTTGCTCACTGTAAGAAAGGGATAAATGCAATGAAACAGATGGAATCAGGTCCAGTACGAGCGATTAACTGGAATCGTATGAACGATGACAAAGATCTAGAGATTTGGAATCGTTTGACGGTGAACTTTTGGCTGCCTGAAAAGGTACCATTGTCGAATGATATTCAGACGTGGAAACAGTTAACCGAAGACGAACAAGCACTGACCATTCGCGTGTTTACTGGGCTGACGTTACTCGATACGATTCAAAATACGGTAGGGGCTCCTGCCTTGATGGAAGATGCTCGAACGCCACACGAAGAAGCGGTATTAACCAATATCGCTTTTATGGAAGCCGTACACGCCCGTAGTTACTCTTCGGTATTTTCAACGTTGTGTACCACGCCACAAATTGATGAGGCATTTCGTTGGGCTGAAGAGAACCCTCTACTTCAGCTAAAGGCTAAGTTGATTTTAGAAGATTACTTAACTGAAGGCGACCCGCTTAAGAAAAAGGTTGCTAGCGTGTTTCTCGAAAGCTTCTTGTTTTACTCTGGTTTTTATTTGCCTATGCATTGGTCGAGCCGAGCAAAATTGACGAATACTGCAGACTTAATTCGTCTGATTATTCGAGACGAGGCTATCCACGGTTATTACATCGGATACAAATTCCAACTCGCCTTTCAGGAGCTTGATGAAAATGAACAGGCGAGAGTAAAAGATGAAGCGTATTCGTTGATGTTTTCTTTGTATGAAATTGAAACCCAATATACAGAGTCACTTTATGATCAAGTTGGCCTAACAGAAGATGTGAAGCACTTTTTACATTACAACGCCAATAAAGCCCTGATGAATTTAGGGTTCGAAGCTCTCTTCCCTGATGAATTGTGTCAGGTAAATCCAGCAATAATGGCAGCGCTCTCGCCAAATGCCGATGAAAATCATGACTTCTTCTCGGGTTCAGGCTCCTCCTATGTCATAGGTAAAGCGGTTGCTACTGAAGACGATGATTGGAACTTCTAAATAAAAAATCCGAGTAGCAATACTCGGATTTTTATATAGGGGGTGAAGGGCTTTCTTTATAACCTATGAAGGTACTAAATAGCCTGGCGAAGTTGGAAGTAACGTCCTTCTTCGTTCAACAACGTCTCGTGAGAGCCGTGTTCTACAATCTCGCCTTGTTCAATCAGAACGATAGAATCCATCGATTCCAGACCGATCAAACGGTGTGTAATGAAGATAACCGTCTTGCCTTCAAAGTGCTTCTCAAACAGCGCCATGATGCTGTGTTCTGTTTGTTTATCTAAGCCTTCTGTTGGCTCATCTAGAAGCAGAATAGGGGCGTCATGAAGGATTGCACGAGCAATACCAATACGGCGCTTCTCACCACCAGACAGTTGACGACCACCGTCACCTAACCAGCTATCAAGCGCGTTGTTCTCAAGCAACTTTTCTAGGCCAACGTCCTTAAGGATGTTAGCTAGGTGATCATCATTGGCATCTGGTTTTGCAATCAACAAGTTGTCGCGTAACGTGCCATTTAAGATATCTACACGCTGGCTTACCACACTGATCGATTCACGCAGTTGTGACTCGTTCCATTGTGTTAGTTCAATGCCCGCGATAGAGATATAACCTTTCTTAGGATCCCAGTAGCGAGTTAGAAGCTGAATCAGTGTCGATTTACCAGAACCCGTTTGACCCACAATCGCTACTTTGTTCGTTGCCGGAATTGTTAGGTCGACAGCGTTCAGAACACTGCGCTCAGAGTCAGGGTAGTTGAAGGTCACGTTCGAGAACGTAATATCAAGCGGCTTGTTGATGTCGAGTTTCTCTTCCGCGAACTGAACTTCAGGTTCTGACAGAATCACTTCATTCAAGCGACGTGCAGAAGACAGAGTCTGACCTAGATGCTGGAACGCGCCTGCGATAGGCATCAATAGTTCAAAACTAGCCATGGTTGCGAACGCCATTAGCGCGATGAACGGATCTGGAGCATTACCACCCACGCCGTCAGCCGCTAGCCAAAGCATAAGAACCAGTGTCAAACCGTTGAACAGCATTAGCGCTGCTGAAGCCATGCCGGTTAGGTTAGCGTTCACAAACTGGTTCGCCATCAGCTTCTTTTGGGTTTCTAGAATCGCATTACGGTAACGCTCTTCGGCACCAAACAGAGTCAGTTCGCTGTAGCCTTCAATCCAATCCAGAGTAGTAACACGCAGATCCGCTTTGTTTTGCGTAAGCTCACCACCGTTACGTTTACCCAGCTTGTAAAACAAGACAGGCCAAATCAACAGCATGATAAGCAGGATAGAACCTAAGATAAGGCCTAGCGAGGTATCAAACCACATCAAGAACAGAGTCAGGAAGAAGATACCAAACACACCAACCGTCACAGGGCTTACTAAGCGCAAGTAAACGTGGTCCATGGCGTCGACATCAGCAACCAAGCGGTTAAGTAGGTCAGCGTCACGTAGGTTTGAGATACGACCTGGGATCAGCGGAGCCAGCTTCTTGAAGAAGAAGATACGCAGATCGGTCAGTAGTTTGAATGTCGCATTGTGGCTTACAACACGTTCACCCCAACGACCCGCGGTACGGCTCATTGCTAAACCACGTACACCACCACCCGGTAGCATGTAGTTGAAGGTTTCACGCGCAATCGTTAGGCCTGCAACCGCAGAAGCGGAAATGAACCAACCCGATAGCGTTAACAAGCCAATAGAAGCCGACAGAGTAGCAAAAGCCAATAGCATGCCTAGCGATAGGCCAAACCAATGCTTTTTATAGAGTTTCAGGTAAGGCAGTAAATCACGCATCTAAATTACCCTTATTGTCTTGTTGAGCTAAGTTCGCGTTTAGCATCTCTTCGAATAAACCACCTGCAGTTGAAAGCTGAGAGTAATGACCTTGTTCCACAAGACCACCATCGCGCATAACCAGAATGTTATCGACTGATTGAAGAGGAGCCAGTTGGTGCGTCACAAGCAGGGCAGTGCGACTTTCGATGTTGCTGTTGATGCCTTTCATTACTAGCTGCTCACTACGAGTATCTAGGCTGGCAGTAGGTTCATCAAGCAACCAGAATTGGCCGTCTTGAATCATTGCACGAGCCAACGCCAAACGTTGAGATTGACCAACAGACAGGCCGCCAGAACGATCAGAAATCATGTAGTCCAAGCCGTGCTCATTAACGAACTCACTAGCGAAAGATTGGTCTAGTGCGTTTTTAACCGTTTGGTCTGTGATATCTTGCTTACCTAGAGTGACGTTGTCACGAATGCTGCCGTGAAGCAACAGTGGGTTTTGGCCAACCCAGCTGATCGTCTTACGCCAAGATGCCAAGTCTAAATCACGCAGTTCAATACCATTGATTTTCAAGCTTCCTTCATAAGGCATGAAACCAAGAATGGCATTGATCAAACTTGTCTTACCCGCGCCACTTGGGCCAACTAGTGCCGTTGATTGGCGAGTATTCAGTGCGAATGAGATAGGGCCAACCAGTTGAACACCTTCAGGACTCAACACTTTCAGATCTTGAGCTTCAATATTGACGCCTTGAGCTGGGTCTAGTTGAGTGTCACCTGATTTAACCTTAGTGATGTCGGTTTCTAGGAACTCAACAATACTCTCGGCTGCACCTACCGCTTGTTGCTTAGCGTGGTAGAAAGTACCTAGGTCACGCAGAGGCTGGTAAAACTCTGGCGCCAAGATAAGGATAAACAGACCTGCGAATAGCGTAATGCCAACACCGTAGTGGCCGAAGTTAAGCTCACCGATGTAAGTGAAACCAAAGTAGACTGCCGTCATCGCAATCGAGATAGACGTGAAGAACTCAAGCACAGCAGAAGACAAGAAAGCGATCTTCAATACATCCATGGTGCGCGTTCTGAACACCTCAGATGCACCTTTTAACACTTCTGTTTCAGAGCTAGTGCGGTCGAAAAGACGAATGGTTGTCATTGACTGCAAACGATCGTAAAAGTGACCTGAAAGACGTTGCAGTGCTTTGAAGTTTTTGCGGTTTGCATCGGCTGCTTTCATACCAACCAATGCCATGAACATCGGTACCAGTGGTGCGGTAATCAAGAAGATCAAACCTGCCGCCCAGTTGACTGGGAACACGACCACAAGAATGATAAACGGAATCATCACTGACAGAGACATCTGAGGTAAGTAACGAGAGAAGAAATCTTGCATGTCCTCTACTTGTTCTAACAACAGCGTTGCCCACGTACCCGCAGGTTTACCTTTGATATAAGCAGGGCCCAATTCGCGCAATTTATCAAGGATGAGTTGCCTAATGTAGACTCGGATCTGTTCACCACAGCGATAACCTGCGATTTCACGTCCCCATGTACAGCCAGCACGGCCAACGACCGATAATGCCAAGCCTGCGAAATGACCAACCAGTTCAGATTTATCGACATTCTCGATGATCAGTTGGTGAAGAATAGAGGCGAGAAGAGCTGCTTGAGCAATTAAAAACACGCTTGAAAGTACGCCAAGGCTAATCGCAATCATAAGCCAGCGTTTCGCTAACTTACTCTGTTGCTTAAGCCACTTGTTCAAGCTGCGTTGTTTTTTCTTATCCATTATGAAGGCTTAATGATAATTATTATTTGTTGAGGGCGGCTAGTATACAAAAGAAAGCCCGGTGGATATACCACTGGGCTCTAGGGATTTACAACAAAATGTGATGACGCCCTGCATCTACTGAGGCGAGAGCACCGATAATCAAATCTGCAATCTCAGATTTACTTATCGTTAAGGCCATCTAGGAAGCGTTCAGCATCCAGTGCAGCCATACAACCTGTACCAGCAGAAGTGATCGCTTGGCGGTAGTTGTGGTCCATTACGTCACCCGCAGCGAATACGCCAGGGATGCTTGTCTGTGTCGCGTTACCTTCAAGACCTGATTGAACGATGATGTAGTCATCTTTCATATCAACTTGGCCTTTGAAGATTTCAGTGTTTGGCTGGTGACCGATAGCAATGAACGCGCCCATTACTTCGATATCTTCTGTCTTATCAGACTGAGTATCTTTAATACGAACGCCAGTCACGCCCATGTCGTCGCCTAGAACTTCGTCTAGCGTGCGATCAGTGTGAAGAACAATGTTGCCGTTCTCTACTTTGTCCATTAAACGCTTCACAAGAATCTTTTCAGCGCGGAACGTGTCACGACGGTGAACTAGGTGAACTTCAGACGCGATGTTAGATAGGTAAAGTGCTTCTTCAACAGCCGTGTTACCACCACCCACAACCGCTACTTTCTGGTTGCGGTAGAAGAAACCATCACACGTAGCACAAGCAGAAACGCCACGGCCTTTAAATGCTTCTTCAGACTCTAAACCTAGGTACTTTGCTGATGCACCCGTTGAGATGATCAATGCATCACACGTGTACTCGCCAGAATCGCCTTTAAGACGGAAAGGGCGGTTTGATAGGTCGACTTCGTTAATGTGGTCGAACAGGATCTCTGTTTCAAAGCGCTCTGCGTGCTCTTTCATGCGATCCATTAGAGCTGGACCCGTTAAACCTTCAGCATCACCCGGCCAGTTTTCCACTTCTGTTGTGGTTGTAAGCTGACCACCTTGCTGCATACCCGTAACAAGTACTGGGTTTAGGTTTGCACGAGCAGCGTAAACTGCAGCTGTATAGCCAGCAGGGCCAGAACCAAGAATCAATAAATTACAGTGCTTTACGTCGCTCATGAGGACTCCGAAATTGAATTTGTTTTAATTTATAATCGCTTAGGATTGTATGGAAAATATGGAAGCAATAAAAGTGTAAACAAGGGCTGAAGTGTAATTAATCGTTATAGTTTAGAACTTAATCGAGACAAACGTTTTCGTGGCGGGAGGATCAGTGAAAGCCATAACATCAAGTGGGCTTGCATTCGGCTAGCCATTTTTACCGTCCGTTGGTTTGAAATCGATCCGAAGAAGTGTGCGCGAGATTTGTTGAAGGTTATTAAACTCACAATTGGATAAAAGCTTGCTAGCAATTTTGCTAATCTTAGCAAGTCGTGGATAAGCTCAGATATCGCAAAAGCACCTGAGTTAACTTATATCTGGGTTATAAATCGGTGTTAATTCAACCTTTTTACATCACATTGTTGCATACTTTAGATTGTGAACTAGCCTTAACATGACCCATTGGCTAGGGACTACATTATGAAAACTAAACTTATCTTTATAGTATCTTTAACTGCTCTGTATGGTTGTGCAGATCCGTTTTTCAAAGAAATTGAAAATCGAGGTTACACCGCGTTTGATCCTCCAAGAGCTAATGCCAAAGTAGGTAGTGTTTTCACTTTCGAAAAAAACTCCAGCGGTAATTTAACTGTCAGAGAGCTATGTCACTACCTATATGATGACCTTTCAGTGACAAATAGAGATCTAACCTTTCCAACAAGCTCTATGACTGACACTGTTGACGCTACGATCGCAGCATCACTAGTTAAAGATCTAGTTAGCACACCTCCAAAACTGGATGCTGGCTTCCGCAACGTACGCAGTGTTAAGATAGAGTTCAATGGTGTGAAAAGTAGTTACGTCACCGACCAAGATTTATTTGCATTAGATGGGAAACCATTGCCTATTACGCCTTCCTGTTATGGTGTATTGAAAAGATACTCTGACACTGAGCAGTTATCTAGAACATTCCTTGTTGTAGATGTGATAAACGTTGATGGCATGAATTACACAGTCGACAAAAATTTAAAAACAGGGGCTGATGCTGAGTTTGATATAAAAAAAATAGTTGAACTTGAACCAAAGGTTTCATTTGAATCTGATAATAAGTATTCATTAAAAATAGATGAAAATAGAAGTATTGGTTACAAAGCATTTTCAATTACATCTTTTAAACCTAACGGTTTAGTTGGCCCTGCTGCTGCAACAATTGGACTTGAGCCATTAAATAGAGAACTCCTAACTTCAATTAAGAGTAACTTATGAAACCGTTTCATATTGCAGCTACAATAGCATCATTTGTTGTTACTATGAGCAACAGCTTTGCAGGACCATGCCTTCAAAGTGCAACGTACAATTTGAATAACGAAGGTGTAATACTTCAACAACTATCTCAGTCGGTTTTCTTACTAGAAAGGTGGTCAGAAAAGGAAAATTCTTATATTCCTTTAGGCACTGCAACCGTTATATCAAAGAGCGGGCACCTACTAACTGCAAAGCATTTATTTGAATATACAAACACTGCTAACTTAAACCTAAACAAATTTAGAGTAACACACACAGATAGAGAAACCCAAAAGCAAAGTGCATTCAGTATTGATAATATCAAACACCATAAAGACAGCGACATTACTATAATTAAAGCAAAAGACTGGAATGAGAACTTATTTAGACCTATTAAATTAAACTTTGATTTTCGTACATACCCTAGTGAGGTTAAGATGTACTCATATTCCCTAGATAATCCTCTTGAAGCACTCATGTCCTCACCCGGTTCAATAACTAGGAAAGACTCAAATAAATTTATCGTCATCGATCAGATTAAACCATACAATGGACAAAGTGGAAGTCTATTGATTAATGAGAACCTTCATGGTGTTGGTGTCTTATCAGGTTATATCGTTGATGATGGGAGAGTTGTTACTTCATATAGTGAACTTAGAGAACAGGAGTTCAAGTTTATCCGAGCAACTTCTACACACTTGGTACAAGACATGGTGTCAGAGTTAGAGATGAAAGATGCGAATGAGTTAGTAAATATCTTTATAAATAACCCTGGTCCATTACCAGAGCCAGATATAAGGCACAGCTTAAAGCACAACCCATTATCATATTACTTAGCAATAATAAAAATAGTAGATGAACATAATGAGATAATTGGGAAAATTCCAACCACTAGACTAGCCTCAGACTTTTGGTTTCAATTTACTAGTTATTCAAGCTGCTTTCTTAATACTGATATAGCAAGACAGTACAGTAGAAAAATCCATTCAAGCTTACCTTCCAACAAGCTTGATTCAATAGTTAAACTTCAAATTGACGAAGCAAGAAGAAACAAAAACATTGAAACCTCTATTGCCTACTACAGTGCGGCCAATCAACTTGCTGAATTGAGCCCAGATATAAGTAAGAGGTATTGGGCAAACTTAGATTATACAGCTTTAGAAATAGCCCAAAGAATTAATAACCCTAGTAGCGATACTATAGGAAGTAATATAGCTTTGGCTAGCTTAGTTGTTAGTGAAAGAATAAAGAGCTATCCAAACATCCAGCACAGACTAACTAACCTTCAAATAGACTCTACACAGCAGGTCCTATTATCAGCCTCCCAATTTTCTCAGACTGGAGACTCCCACTATGCAGGATCTCAGTTTGCTTTAGCTGCATCTGGATTTGAGAAATACCGTTCTCCAACAAACAATGAGAGAATATATGTAATAGACCAAAGCGAAAGAGATTTTAAGTATCATGCAGCTATGACTTCATTATCAGAACCTAATATTCCTGACGATGCGCTAATGAACCTAAGAGAGCAGTTATCTCAGTCGTTTCAAGGTGGGGATTTACCATCAATCAATGAAGCCGATATTGCGGGAGCTGTCGCTCAGTTTGAAATTAATGCAAAAGAGAGGTTAGCACCTTTCAACAGATAAGGCTGTGAATAGCAGCCGACTTGATAGATATATACCTGGCATTCGCTATGCATTAGATAATATAGGTCAAAGGACGGGTTGTTTACGTGATCAATCGGTGAGTTGAAACTCACTTTGGGGCAAGAGCTTGTCAGCGACTTATCTAGTTTCGCAATCTATTAATTAAATCATGTATGGCAAAGCCAAATTAGAAATGTCACATTAAATATTTCTGCAATATAAATGCAAGTAATGTAGAAACCACTGCCGCCAAAATACCCGCAACAATATTACTTTCTAGCACACTTTTAATCTTGGGAGCACCACTCGTTGTGACCAGTATGTTGTGATCACCAACCTGTATTGCTTCTGAATTTATATTATAGGTATTGTTCACTTGTTCCCCACTTTGCTTAGTGTCGGTGTATTCAATATTAATCGGATTGTCCTCATGAAAGGAGGGCAAAGGAGATCTGCAAGTTCTGTCCATAAAATTAAACTGGTTACTTAAACCGCTACGAGTATTTTTTTCGATAGAACTGAAATGCTTACTTAAACCACTGTTGGTAATCTTTTCGATAGAACCAAACTGCTTACTTAAATCATATTTATTCATAGCCCAAGTTAATCCTTACTGACGTCTTTTGTTTAACTATCAGATAAGTTATCACATTGAATCATTAACCGTTTGTTGCGGTACTTCCATCTTAAGGGGAATGTGCAAATAAAATCAGATACTTATGGAGAGTTGTGATTGATAAAAAAATTTAAAAAAACCTTCGAAGACATTAAAGGGAAAAAAAAGCACTAGAAAGGGAAGGAACAAAGGTGATTTAGGCAACTGCGAAGGATTCCTTCCTAGTTGCCAGCACGGAATGGGGCATAAACGTGTTACCAGAGAGCGTCTAGCATTAATGGATGCTTGCCGTCTATCTCAAGGTTACATTCATTGCTGATTGCAAACCCTTTATGTTTTAGTATCTCAGATACGACTGAGCAAATCCCGCCCGCAACATTCCACTTCAAACATCTTCGAGACTAAAAAAACTATCAAGTTGCTCTTCTAAAAGAAATGAGCCATTTGGGGCGGCCGAGTTCCCCCCGAACTCGACCTGTTCCAGACGCGCAAGCAAAGGCGTGTGGATTCTGGCGTACTGATAAATTAACCAATTTCACTTTGTTGTGTAAATAATCAATAGCTTGGCGATTGATAGGTAGGTCGTATTTCGCTGTGCAAAAGCATAGAAATGAATGATGGCGAGCGTGATGCCTGAATTCATGCAAGAAGGCTGGCGTATTGAAGCGAAAGGGCTGACACAATATGAAACATCACCTACTAGTTAATAATATCGTTAAATTTAAATTTACAGAGATTTATAACTGGCTAGTGGAGTGTGCTAGTTTTAAGAGTTGGTCATCTTTTATTCTGGTGTTATAAACTGCTTTTGGATTTCAGGTTAGATTTAGTGTCTGAATTATTAAATCTGACGGGATAAATGGTTGTTTAATGTTGATTTGGCAAGATCTTCAAGTATCCTTTATGTAAATAAAACGTTAAATATCGAAAGTAAATTAACAATCATTAAGGAGTCGATGATGTTACACGCTCACGAAAATACCCTACATATTACCCACCTCAGTAACCACGCAGTTAAGGAGTTGTCACCATCATTCTCTAAGCTACCAAGCACAGAGCATGCGGATGGTCAGTTCCGATTGAGAAGGTACTCAGTGGTTGAATTCAGTAATGGACAAGTCGTTGAGCTAGACAAACATAACTTTGTTCAGTCTGAAGACATTAATCACTTTCAAGGTGACGTTGTTCGTCAGTTCGAACCGATTGAAGCGAAGATTCTAAGCAGTGAAGGCATGCAAGAGATGTGTGAGCTGTTTATTGAAACCAACGGGCTTGAAGACGGACAAGAAATCGAAATCCACCAAATTCGTATTGCTGCCATTTATGAAGAGACACAGGTCGCGCCAGAAGGTGTGCACCAAGACGGTTTTGACCATATCGCGATCATTGGTGTTACTCGCCACAATATCGTCGGTGGTGAAGTGATGCTTTATCAAGATAGCCATGAAGCCCCATTCTTTAGAAAAGTGCTTGAGGACGGTGAAGTCGCAATGCTTGCAGACAGTAAGCTATGGCATAACGCACAGCCAATTCGCACCATAGACCACGATGAGATGGGTTACATGGATGTGTTTGTTCTAACGGCTAAGGATGCGCGCAATGTCCTTCACTCTTAATGATGTACGCCAGCAGTTCAGCGCGTTAGGCCAATACCATAACGGCAAGCCCGTTACCTTTTTTGATGGGCCGGGTGGTTCTCAGGTGCCTGAGAATGTATTAGCGTCTATGACGGAATACCTCGGGCACTTTAATTCCAACTTGGGCGGTCACTATTTTTCTAGCCAGAAGACGACAGGTTTAATGCAGCAAGCGAGAGAAGCGGCACAAGCGTTACTGAATGCCGAGTCTTCGGGCAATGTTGTGTTCGGTGCTAACATGACTTCACTGACCTTCCAACTTAGCCGAGCGATCAGCCGTGATTGGCAAGCTGGCGACGAAGTGATTGTTACCGCGCTAGACCACTACTCGAATGTATCGAGCTGGCAGCAAGCGGCAGACGACAAAGGCGCGATTGTCCGCCAAGTTCGTGTAGACGAGTCAGATTGCAGCCTGGACATGGCACATTTTGAGTCATTGCTGAACGAGAAAACTAAACTGGTTGCCGTGACCTTTGCGTCAAACACCACTGGCTCTATTGTTGATATGTCGAAAGTTATCGAGCTTGCACACCAACATGGCGCTCAGGTGTATGTTGATGCCGTTCACTATGCGCCACACCATTTGATTGATGTTCAGCAGTTGAACTGTGACTTCTTAGCGTGTTCGGCTTACAAGTTTTTTGGCCCTCACGTTGGTATTGCTTACGTGGCGCCTCAATGGCTGCATACGCTAAAGCCATACAAGGTTGAACCTGCAACTAATATCGGCCCAGGACGTTTTGAAACAGGAACGCAGAGCTTTGAAGGCCTAGCGGGTGTGATTGCTGCGGTGGATTACTTGGCGCAGTTTGGTGAACCAACCGACTCATTACGTTCTCGCTTAGAGCAAAGCTACGCGCTTTATAATAAGCATGAAAGCCAGTTGAGCGAGTACTTCCTAAAACGCTTAGGTGATCTGGAAGGGGCAAAACTCTATGGTAAGACGGAATTTGATTCGAACCTGAGAACGCCTACATTCGCCATCACTTTTGACAATCACTCTCCAGAGTTCATCGCTAAGAAACTGGGCGAGCATAATATCTGTGTGTGGAACGGACACTTCTACGCATTAGGTTTAGTGAAGCAATTGGGTATTGAAGAGCAGGGCGTAGTGCGTATTGGTTGTATGCATTACAACTCGATTGAAGAGATTGACCTACTGTTCAATGTACTCGAGGGCATAGTTAGAAATAACTAAATGCGGGTAACAGAATTAGAAAAGAGCGTACTTCTCTCATGAATATTGAGTAGGAAGTATGCTCTTTTTTTGACCTTGCTTAAGGAGCTCGTGCTGGTGAGTCGGTCAAGCTATCAAGCTATTGCTCGATTAAGAAAGATGCTCAACAATTGCGACACCCACAGCGTGTGCACTTGTCGGGTTTTGACCTGTAATTACTCGTTCATCAACAATCACAAGCTCTTGCCAAGGTTGAACTTTATTGAAACGCGCTGCGCCACGAGCTAGCGACTCTTCCAGTAGGAATGGAATGTCGTTGATGGTGCCAAAGTCGATTTCTTCTTCACGTGTAAAGCCAGTTACCGATTTAGAGCTCAGAAGTGTTTCGCCGTTGCTCAGTACGATAGGTAGCAGGGCGGCTGGGCCGTGACATACCGCTGCGACAATACCACCCTCTTCATAATGCTTCGCTGCGATGCTAGCGAACTGTTCATTAGTTGCTAAGTCTGAAAGCAGGCCAAATCCACCAGGATAGAAGATCGCATCATAGCTTTCTGCATTGATTTGGCTTACTGGAATTGTGTTGTTAATGCGGTTTTGGAACTCATCATTCGCCAAGATATCAGCATTAACCGTATCTCCTTCAATATCAGTACCGTATAGCGGCGCTTTGCCACCATTGATAGAAGCGATGTCGTATTCGAATCCAGCAGCCATGATCTCTTTAAGAGCGTGGGTAAGTTCAGGAGCGTAAGTGCCGTTAGCTTGGTCGGTATCGCCAAGTGTTGCGTGGTTAGTTACTGGAATTAGTATTTTCTTCATGATTCATCCCTTTGAGCTGCTGTTTTTTTATTAATATGCTGACGCTTGCGCTAAGTACTGAGTTGCTACTTAGCTATCACCGTCGCGTTACATCTAATACTAGTTCCAAATCATTTAGGTGATAATATGCTTAAAAGGCAAAACATTGTTGCTATATAGCAAAGATAAAATGCGAGTAGTTAAGTATGGATAGCTTTGAAGGGATTAATGAATTCGTTGCGGTTGCCGAATGCCACGGTTTTTCTGCAGCCGCCAAGCAGTTAGGTTGCAGTACCAGCCATGTGAGTCGACAAGTTTCAAGGTTAGAAGAGAGAGTCGGTGTGGCTCTGCTTGCCCGTTCAACACGTATGGTGAGTTTGACTGAGTCTGGGCATACGTACTACCAACAGTGCAAAGATTTAGTGATTGGTCTGCAACAAGCGAATGAGCAAGTTACGTCTCAGCAAACTCAGCTGAGCGGTACATTGCGTGTCAGTGCAGCGGGCGCTTTTGCAGAGAACCATGTTGCGGCGGCGCTGATGGCGTTTGCCAAAGATCATCCCGATCTGACCATTGAAATGAACTTCAATACCAAGATGGTGAACTTTATTGAAGACGGTATCGACTTCGCGATTCGTTACGGTCGGTTGGATGACTCTGGGCTGGTGGCAAGAAAGTTGGTTGATCGTCCTATGGCAGCGGCGGCGAGCAAAGGGTATATCGATCAATATGGCACACCCACTCATCCAGAACAGTTAAAACAACACAGCTGTATTATTGCCAATAGTGATCAATGGTTGTTTGAAGAAAATGGAAAACCGTTGAATGCCGTAAGAGTACATGGACGTTGGAGAAGTAATAATTCAAGCGCGGTACTGAAAGCTTGTGAAGAAGGGCTTGGCATTGTTTACCTTCCAAAAAGCAGCTTCAATGGCGGTCTTGCCAATGGAAAATTGCTCCCAGTATTAGAAGAGTATTGGGGATCAGGCACCAGCAGTTGGGTCGTATATCAAAACCGTCGTTTTTTACCCCAGAGAGCGCGACTGGCGATCGACTTCTTAATCTCCTATTTTTCGGATTGGAATGAATAGCGAACAAGTTTTAGGCGGTGAATACTAGCTCAGTAACTTAGTTTTAAGCCGAAAGCAGAAAAGGTAATGGTTACATAGATATACGTTATCTTTTTTTGTTTTTTGGCGCGCGTAATCAGATTGAGATGCTTGTCTACTTTTGGTGACTCGTGTTAGCGATTGAATTGTAGAGAAGCTATCAGCAGTACGATATACTAGATATTATATTAATGTCCCTAGCGCACAATAGATTATGTGGAAGCGTTGGCAGGATGTGTTCTTATGCTCCAGTGATGAAGTGTAGCTAGAGTGCGGAGTTGGCAATGTCTTCAATAAATTTCGAATCCACGTACGGTGTAATAACTATTCAAGATATGAATGTAGTTAGTGTTGATGCTAATTATGCTCGTATTTATGGATATCAATCACCAGAAGAACTACTTTCCAATATAGATAGCTTTCTCGATCTCATACCTGAAGAGTTTCACGTTCTCGCTTACCAAAATTACCTTGAAACGATCAGTGGTCAATGCGATCCCCAAGTGCACACCTATACCAATGTTGATCGTGCTGGCAGAGAGTTCACTGTGTTTTCAATTGACCATGTAACTGAGTGGCAAGGTAGGCCTGCATTACAAGTGACTGTGATCGATCTGAGTCCTGCTATTCAATTGCAGAGTATGATGCGTAAACAAGATCAGATGTATCAAGACATGATTATGAAATCAGGGCAGGGGATATTGGTGCACCGAGATTTCAAACCTTTAATGGTGAATCAATCTTGGGTGAACCTGCAAGGTGGTAAGTCGATAGAACAGGTATTACAACTCGATTCTATTCTTGATTTGGTGCCAAAACAAAACGTAGAAAACATCTATCAACGTTATCAAGCCGTGATATCGGGTGAACCTTCAGGCACCAGTAATGTGGTTGAGAATATCGGTTTAGACGGCGTCCATCGCTTCTTTAATATCTATGACAATGCGATTATTTGGGAAGGTCAGCCAGCCGTACAGGTTGTGCTTGAAGATGTCACCCAAAAGGTCATGTTGGAAAAGCAGCTCGTTCATCAAGCGCATTACGATGAGATGACGGATTTGCTAAATCGCAGAGCCATTTATGAGTGGTTTAGAGAGCACATGGCCTCTGAGAGTCATCTTGTGTGTATGCTGCTTGATATCGATGATTTTAAATCTATTAATGATACTTACGGTCACATGGTCGGCGATGAGGTGATTTGTGCCTTGGCGAATATTACCAAGCGCAATGCAGAGAAAGTTGGCGGGGTGGCAGGCCGCTGGGGTGGTGAAGAGTTTATTATATTTATCCCAGATTCGTCTCTTGAAGCTGTGCATGATGTTTCTGAACAAATCCGCCAACAGTTCAATCAAGTCGAGTTCAGAATTGACGAGCGAGTTCGGTTTAATGTGAGTGTCAGTATCGGAATAAGTGATAGTAGAGCATGTGAAGGCGGCGTGACGATTGATGCCTTGGTTAATCTAACCGATCAATCACTCTATCGAGCTAAAGCAAATGGTAAAAACTGCGTAGATGGAGATATGGTTGTGCTCTAGTATCCCACTTTATTAACGCTGATAGTCTTATATGAAATCAAAAATGCCCTGAAGCAGAAGCCTCAGGGCATTTTTGTATCTCAGTATTAATTGTGATGGTGTTCTGTTGGCTAAGCAGAAACCTCAACTTCGTAAGAACCAAACTTACGGATGTTAATCACGCCCGTATCTAAGATTAGATATTGGCCTTTAATACCTTGAAGTACGCCTGATACTTCAGGGTTCTTATCAAAATTGTGCGACACAATCTTCACTGGGTGCTGCTCTACTGGGTAGCTTAGTGAAGTGATGTTCTCACTCAATACTTCGATAGCATCGTCACCAAACTTCGCTTTGATCTCTTGGATTTTGTCCTCAACCAGTGGAAGCAGCTCTTTTGCTTTCTCTACGAGTTCCATGTCGTCGCCATCGCCTTTTAACAGCGTGCGCCAATTCGTTTTATCGGCGATGTGTTTTGCTAGTTCAACTTCGATCAGGCCAGAGATTTGGCGAGTCTTAACCTTAAGGATTGGTAGGCCTTGTGTTGCGCCTTGGTCAATCCAACGGGTCGGGATCTGCGTATGACGAGTGATACCCACCTTTAGGCTTGATGTGTTTGATAGGTAAACGAAGTGATCAACCATGCAGTTTGCTTCGCCCCACTCAGGCTCACGACAAGTGCCTTCATCGTAGTGGCAAGTCTCTGGCTTCATGATGCACATGTCGCAACTTGCCAGCTTTTTCATGCAGACAAAGCAGTGGCCTTGAGAGTAGCTTTTCTTCGTTTTCTTACCACAAGAGCAGCAAAAAATATTACCAGTGTGAGTCAGGTTGATGGTTTTACCAATCAGAGGGTTTAGCTCTACAAACTCTTCACCTACAGGTAAACGGTAAGTAACCGCACCATCAAGGGAAGCACTCATCTTCTTGAGTGTTCCTTTTGCTAATAAAGACATGACATTACTCGTTGTATTTTGATTATTATTTCGTCCACTCGCTCGCCTTATGAACAGGCAATACGGTTAACGATGATTTGCGATGAGTATAACAAATAGAGCCTGTTTTTATACGCAATATTGCTCGATTATTGCGATGGACAATAGATGGTAAACACTCAGTTGAAATTATAGTATGACATTTTGTTCAGGCGTGATATAACGCTTTTTGGTGGGTTATTGGCATCAATATCACTAATCCACTCAACTTGTTTTTTTCATGAAATCCCAACTATAGGGACCTTAAGCCGGAAGCTGAGACGTGAAGTGGATCCATAAGATTGTTATCTTTCTAGTTATCACAACACTTGCCATTGTGCAGTATTACCGTGTGAGCGGAAATCGTGTGATAACGGCAATTACGCCTGATAAATATGAATTTATCGCGACCAGCGATCAAGTTGACAGGGGAGCCAGCACGTCCCAATTATCTTATGAAAATGGACAGTACATTCTCGATTGTGAGCTCAAAGAATCTGAGTATCCGTGGCCTTATTGTGGGCTATCGATTCGTATCAACCCAGACATATCTGTAGGTCTTGATCTATCTCAGTATCATACCTTTAGAGTCAATATTGATTACCATGCGGAGGTTGACTCTAGCGGCCGTTTGAGAACCTATCTGCGTAACTACAACCCTGCTTATTCCGTTCCCGATAACGAGTACACACATAAGTACAACGGGATGGAGTTCTCACCAGGTGTTGATGGTGGCGTGATTGAGATTCCAATCAAAAACCTGCAAGTAATGACATGGTGGTTAGCTGATAATGACATCGCGTTAGAGCATTCAGCCCCTGAGTTTTCGAATGTGAACATGGTCGAGTTTGCTACTGCGTCGGGCGCAAAACTTGGGCATCATCGCATTGTTATTCGCAGTATCGAATTTGAAGGCTCTTACATCACTGGCGAGAGCTTGTTCTTAATCTTGCTGTTTATTTGGGTAGGTACTGGCACCGTATTCTTAATTTCAGAGCTACATAACTCGCGTAAACGTATGGTGATTGCTGAGAAAAGACATCATCACTTAAAGAACGTCAATCAGGCACTGAGAGAACAGAATTTTGAGTTTTCAGAGATGGCCCATCGCGATGAATTAACAGGGATACTAAACCGACACGCGATCCGCGATTGGTTAAAAATGCAGTCACAACAAGTGAAGCAAGGACATGGCAAGCTGAGCATGTTGTATCTCGATATTGATTACTTCAAGAGCGTGAATGATAAGTACGGCCACCAAATGGGCGACCATATTTTGCGTGAGTTCAGCATGGTGGTAGGCAGCTCAATCAGTACAACTGACAAGTTGGTGAGATGGGGGGGAGAAGAGTTCATTGTTTTTTGCCCTGAGACAGATCTTGGCGAAGCACAAAGAAAGGCAGAGAAAATTCGACTTTTAGTCAGCCAGCACCTTTGGGTTCATGGTGATCCGCTCACGTGCAGTACCGGTGTTGCTGAGATGAGGCAAGAGAGAGTGACAGAGACCATTGCTCGCGCCGATGAAGCGCTCTACCAAGCTAAACATTCAGGACGTAATCAGGTGATCTTGAGTCACTAATCTGCAAATTGTTTTGATTACTTAATAAGCCACACGTGCATATGTGACGTGTGGCGTTTTTATGGGCGCGATATGAGTTTACCCTCTAGAGCCTTTTGCTGGTTTGTTTGGATTATGTATTGAAATGATTTCCCTGTTCTTTAAATGCTTGCTTGGTGCGGCGGCTGTTTTATTGATTGCGCTGTTGTCGAAAAGTAAGAGCTTTTACATCTCCGGCCTTGTGCCTCTGTTTCCTACTTTTGCTTTGATTGCTCACTACATTGTCGGCACGGAGCAAAACATGGTGGAGCTACGTACTACTGCACTGTTTGGCCTGTTTTCTTTGGTGCCGTACGCTGCCTATCTAGGCGCTGTGTATGTGTTTAGCTATCGCTACAGCTTAGTGTCGACTCTGTTGTTAGCAACGGTCGTGTGGGTTCTGTGCGCATCTATGCTGCTCATCGGTTGGACTCGTGTTGTGCCGAGTGTTGCGTAGGAGGGCGTTCTTAAACGGGAATGATTACTTGATAGGAATGCAAATACCCAAACAAAAAAGGTGGCGCGGGGCCACCAAAAGGGAAAAGCGTTTCTTGTTTTTTGGATGCCCGCTCAGTGATAACTTCAAGTAAATGATAGCTTCACGCTGATCGGGCATTTTTGTACTGGCTGAGCGGGGGAACTGCAGCCAGTTTAGTTAGCGCATTTTTTATGCAGCTCTCTTTGTCAGAATTTACTTCTTACCAGAAGATCCAAGCGAACAGTGTTAGCACTAGGATACAAACTAGGTTTAAAACCATACCAATTCGCATCATCTCTTTCTGCTTGATATGACCTGAGCCAAACACGATTGCGTTAGGTGGTGTTGCTACTGGTAACATGAAGGCACAAGATGCAGCAACCGCAATCAGTGCTGATAAGATCACAGGAGACATACCGAGTGCTTCAGCGATGGTTGCGAACACCGGCACTAGAAGCGCTGCACTGGCTGTGTTACTTGCGAATTCAGTCAGGAATACTACGAATGCAACTACCGCTAGAATCGTTAGCAGAACGCCTGCAGTTTCTAAGAAGCCACTTAGTGAGTGTGCTAGGAAAACGCTGGTGCCTGTTGCTTTAAGAATGTTACTTAGACAGATACCGCCACCGAACAGGATTAATACACCCCAGTCTGTTGTCTTCTCAACGTCTTTCCATTCCACCGCTCTAGAAGCGCCAAGCAGTACAATCGCACCAATCGCTACTAAGCTGTCAAATTTAGAGAAGCCACCAATCATTGCGTTGATTGGCTTACCAAAGATCCAAAGCGTTACGGTTAAAAGGAAGATAGACAGCGTGATTTTCTTGCTGTTTGTCCACTCAACTGGCGCATGGTCTAGCTCGAATTTGTGGTCAAGTTTCGGCTTAGTCATCACGTAAAGAATAATCATCGCGATTGGCAGTAAGATCATAGAGATAGGTAGGCCAAGCGCCATCCACTCAGTAAAGCTTAGGCCAACTTCTGCCGCCGCAATTGCGTTTGGTGGGCTACCAACCAAGGTAGCGATACCACCGATTGATGCACAGTAAGCGATACCCAGTAGTACGAACACGTAGGTATTACGGTCTTCGCTTTGGTCAACTTTGTTCATGATGCCAAGCACAAGAGGAAGCATCATTGCTGTCGTGGCTGTGTTTGAGATCCACATGGATAGACCAGCACTTACACCGAACAACATGAACACAGCCACTGACATTCTACCTTTTGCTATCAGCAGTACTTTGTCAGCAATCGCTTTATCTAGCTCTTGCTTATTCAGCGCGGCTGCCAATGCGAAGCCACCCATGAATAGGAAGATGATTGGGTTCGAAAAGTTAGCCAGCGCTGCGGGCGTGTTGAATACACCAAACAAGACAGCCAATAGGGGAACGAGCAAAGCGGTGATGCTGACGTGAATAGCTTCGGTTAACCATAAAATGGCAACGAATACGAGAATACTTAAACCTGTATTCACTTGAGTTTCGAATGGCAGGGTATTGAGCAAAACTGCAAATAGCGTGAAATTACCAATTAATATCATGCTGTTGCGGGTAAACAACCAGTGTTTCAGTGTAGTAACAAGTGCCGTCATAAGACGCTCCTTTTGTTTATCCTCGTTTTATTGGTGCACCACTTCATTGCGTGGTGCTTATTATTTTCGAGGTATATAGCTTGATGTAGGGTCAGACTTTGTTGAAAGAATGTTACTCAAGTTAATAAAGGAGTGTTGGTGTGTTTTTGCTTAACAATGGGGAAGTGTGAGGCAACAAATTCAAAATGTGTAGTTTTCTACACATCGGTCTCTGCTGGGTCTGCAATAGGGCTTGTTGTAGGGTCTACAACAGGGTTTACAGTGGGGTCAGTCATAGGGTTTGGAATCGGAAATGACTCCGGTTTTGGACTCGGTTGAATTGGCTCTTTAGGTCCAAGAAACTTTGGCGTTGTCCCCATAATATACAGATCAAGGAATGCTTTGGTACGCGCAAACACTTCACGTAAACGTATTGAGGTTCCTGAGTGATGAGTCGGTCCTGAAACGGCTAAACACTGCGCGTGAATATCGTAAGAATTGGCGATAAACAGTGCTCTTTCACAGTGGAACTTCTGGGTGATGATCAGGAAGTTATCGGTATCGAATATCTTTTTGGCGCGAACAATCGAATCTAGGGTTCTGAAACCAGCATAATCTAGATTGATGCGTTCATCGGGGACGCCCGCTTTCAACAAGTCGCGTTTCATCGTCCAAGGTTCATTGTAAGATCGATGAGCGTTATCGCCACTTAACAGAAACTGGTCGACTTTTTCACGATCGAAGAGCTCAATCGCGGCTTCGATGCGGTGCTTATAATAGTCGTTGAGTGTTCGACCCAAATATTTGCTCGTACCAAGTACAACTGCTACCTCAAGCTCGGGCACTTCATCGATATCGTAGATGATGCGATCTTCTGCTTGCCATGAAACCCAATAATCGATCGCAATTACCGCAGCGCTGCCTACTAAGAACACCAGGAAAGCGCCAAACAGAAAACCTTGCAGTTTTTTGTAAGCTTTTTTTAAGTAGCTACGGATAATGTGAGAATCAAATTTCACTCTCGGTATGGTCCTTTGGCTGAGCATTAAATTTTGAGTGCTCGATAATACCAAATAAAAATGAGAAAAATCAGTTAAAAAGACAAGACAGTGTAAAGAAAAGAGCCCCTGCAATTGCAGAGGCTCTTAGAAGAGGATGAATACTCTTTATTAGAACGCAGTGCGCTTATAGCGACGGTAAACCGGTTGCCAGAAGTGCTGGTCAATCGCTTGTTGAAGAGCTTCTTCAGTGATCTCTAGAGCAACGCCCTGTTCAATCGCCTTCTTACCAACAGCAAGAGCAATCTTTTTCGATACTGTGTGGATCTCTTCCAGTGGTGGAAGTAGAGCGCCTGTACCATTGATTGCTAGTGGAGAGCATGTTGCAAGTGCACGGCTTGATTCCATCAGCATTTCGTCAGTGATGCGTGAAGCATTCACAGCAAGTACACCAAGGCCAATACCTGGGAAGATGTAGCTGTTGTTACACTGAGCGATTGGGTAAGTTGTGCCGTTGTGAACTACTGGCTCAAATGGGCTACCTGTCGCAACAAGAGCTTGGCCATCAGTCCAACGAATAATGTCGTTTGGTGTCGCTTCAACACGGCTTGTTGGGTTTGATAGTGGGAACACGATAGGGCGTTCGCAGTGAAGATTCATCTCTTTGATCACTTCTTTGCTGAACAGACCTGGCGCACCAGATACACCAACCAATACTGTTGGTTTAGCGTGGCGAACAACGTCTAGCAGAGAGAAACCAGTGCCGTCGCTTTCCCAGTCTTTGGTGTTTTCGTTGGTTTGAACGAGACGCTGTTGGAAATCAAGCAAGTTCTGCATGCCTTCCTGTAGCAGACCCCAACGGTCAACCATGTAAACTTGAGAGCGTGCTTGTGCATCGCTGATACCTTCAGACACCATTTGAGCAATGATAGCTTCAGCGATACCACAACCCGCAGAACCCGCACCTAAGAAGGTGATACGTTGGTCTGAAAGTTTGCTGTTTGCTGCTTTACATGCTGCAAGTAGAGAGCCCACAGTAACTGCTGCTGTGCCTTGGATATCATCATTGAAACAACAAATGCGATCTTTGTAACGCTCAAGCAGTGGCATTGCGTTCTTTTGTGCGAAATCTTCGAATTGAACCAACGCATCTGGCCAACGGCGTTGAACCGCTTGGATGAACTCTTCAACGAATGCATCGTAATCAGCACCTGTGATACGAGGGTGACGCCAGCCCATGTACATTGGGTCTGCAAGGCGTTGAGGGTTGTTAGTACCTACATCAAGTACGATTGGTAGCATGTAGGCTGGGCTGATGCCGCCACACGCTGTGTAAAGTGCTAGCTTACCGATTGGAATACCCATGCCACCGATACCTTGGTCTCCCAAACCAAGAATGCGCTCACCATCCGTAACCACGATGACTTTAACATTGTGGTTTGTCGCATTATTCAGTAGATCATCGATACGATCGCGGTTCGGGTAAGAGATAAACAGACCACGGCCACGACGGTAAATATTTGAGAAGTTCTCACATGCTGCGCCAACCGTTGGCGTGTAAATGATAGGCATCATTTCAGAAATGTGGTTTTGAACTAAACGATAAAAAAGCGTTTCATTAGTGTCTTGGATGTTACGAAGGTAGATATGCTTATCCATATCACTTTCGAAGTTACAATATTGTTTGTATGCACGTCCTACTTGCTCTTGGATTGTTTCGGTTGTTTCCGGTAACAAGCCTTCAAGGTTAAAAGAACTGCGCTCTTCAGCAGAGAATGCGCTGCCTTTGTTTAAAAGAGGGGTACTAAGTAGAGCAGGACCAGCATAAGGGATATATAGAGGGCGTTTATCGTTGTTCATTGGATGCCTAATATGGGAGAAAGGGTAACTGAAAAATGATAACGGTTTAGTTATTCAATTGTAAATAGTTTCCCTCCGATCTTAGCAAACAAAATGATATTCTTACCCATGTCCCACACTTATCGAATTTGAACACCATAATTCGTTATACTTGGCTCACACTTTTTCGCGGCTCTTCCTTTTATGTCTCTACTTCCCATCGATTCTTATCAAAACGTATTCTACGAACAAATCGCTAAATCACACCTTGTAGTAGAGGCTGAAACCGGATCAGGTAAATCTACGCGCTTGCCAATTTGGGCATCTCAGCATGGGCGTGTTTTGGTGGTGGAGCCGAGAAGGATTGCTTGTACGTCATTGGCTAAGTATTTAGCGCAACAATCAGGTGAAAAGCTGGGTTCAAAAGTTGGCTATGCCATCAAACTAGAGTCGGAATACAACGAGCAAACGGACGTAGTGTTTGTGACTCCCGGTATCGCGCTGCGTTGGTTATCAGAAGATGGATTATCTGACTTTGATGTGATTGTGGTGGATGAATTTCATGAGAGACGCTGGGACATCGACTTGCTGGTGGCGATATTGAAACAAAAAGCGAGTCACCGTTTAGTCGTCACATCAGCAACCATTGAAGGTGAACGCCTTGCAGATTATTTGAATGCGAGTCGGATAAGCTGTGAAGGGCGAACTTATCAAGTTGAGATTGAACACCGAGCGAACGAATCCAGAACTTTGCCGGATAGTCGGCATTTAGAGCAACGCATCGCTGAAGAAGTGAACCATCAACTTATTGCATCGTATGGCGATATGTTGGTTTTTCTGCCGGGTAAAAAAGAGATCGTGCAATGCGAACAAGCCTTAGCGAAAAATCCAGATATCCAACTCGTTAAATTGCATGCGTCGGTCAGTGATAAGGAACGAGATCTCGCATTGTCTGGTCGCAATACTGGCAATAGCGACGATGGCAATAGCGAGGATGGCAATAGCGACGATGGTCGAGGTTTACGAAAGGTCATTCTTGCTACCAACGTGGCAGAAACCTCATTAACCATTCCTGATATTGGCGTGGTGATAGATTCAGGATTGGAAAGACGCACCGTTCAGCGTAACGGCAGAGCCACCTTGATGTTGAAATCCATATCGCGCGCCAGTGCCAAACAACGAGCGGGTCGCGCGGGTAGGGTAATGGATGGTGTCTGTGTTCGTTTGTATGGCGAACATGCTGCGTTGGAATTGGTGACACCGCCTGAATTACAGCGTGAAGAGCTGACTGAACCTATGTTGGCTGCGGCATGTTGTGGCGAGACTCTTGAGAGTTTATCTTTCCTCGACCCTATTCCAGAAAAGTCGCTAAATAATGCAACTCAAACCTTGCTGACAATGGAAGCGATTGACGACGACCATCAAATTACAGAGCACGGCAAAAAGCTGTATCCGTTGCCTATTGACGCTTTGTATGCCGATATTGTTACCCGAATTAAAACCAAAGCACTCAAGGAAGCGATGGTGGATCTCACAGCTGCGCTTTCTGTTCCTGCTCGCCTGTATCAGTTGCCGAACAGTGCCGAACACTTGGAAGCGCTCGCGCAACAGGAAAAAGAGGGCTGTGATTTAAGTTTGCTCATTCAGATAGTGCGTGGCCGGGACTATCCACATTTAGACATCGACCAACAAGCACTGGCCGAAGCACAAGGTTTGGCGAAGCAAATGCGAGAAGTGTTTGAACTTCCTCAGTTAGAAGTTGCGTCCCGTTATCAACGTATTGATCTGCTTAAGACTATTGTGAATCTGCACCCTGAACTGGTGTTTGTGCGCCGACTGAAAAGAAAAGAAGCCTTTGCCAATGGGATGTTAGAGGTGGTACTTGGACGCCAGAATCGTTTCCCTGATAATGCGCAAGCGATGTTGGTGCTTGATACCCATAGTTTATCGGGAAGAGGTGTAAAACAGACACTGACTTTAGCAACCACAACCGCCCCTGTTCCTCTTGAGCTTATCGTCGATGCTGAGCTAGGAGAGTGGCAGCAAGGTGAAACTGTGGTTAATGATGAAGGCGTGTTTACCGAAATGGCATTGGTGTACGCTGGCCGTACGATTACGACCAAACTTGTTGCGGCAGAAGGCCAGTTATCTTTGAAACCTATTGTTGATCTCGTGGTAAGCGGTGCTCAACTTCCTGGATTTGCAGAGGTGCGCGCTCAAGAGATTAAGCATTGGCAGTTGTACGTGAAACTTGGGCTGGATGAGGAAACCAAATATACGCCAGAGATCGAGCAATTGAGCTTTGAACTATGGTTTATAGAGCAACTCGAAGTGTTAGGCGTAACGGATGTCAGTGAGCTTGAGATGTTTGAACATGCCGATATTCCCTTTGATGGTATACCTAATTGGCTGTATAACGAGTTCTCGGAAAAATACCCGTTTTCAGTGTGCCTTGCTGACTTGCAACTTGAGGTAGAATACATGCCAGCAAGAAAGCTGATTTACGTAAATTATCAATCGGGTAGTCGAAAGTTATCGCCAAAACGTTGGGAGCTACCGACATGGTCTGGCTGGCGTATACAGTACAAAAAAGCCAGCCGAATAATTGATATCAAATAGTTGGATAAGTTTTATCTCTAAAATATTAATCAAATAGGTGCATATATGACTTTTCAGTGCTTATTTTGTTACAAGTTTGATTTTTATATGCCTTTTTAACCAATCAAAAGGTCATAAAAGACGATTCTTCTATATCCTATTGCTATAAAGAAAGAGTTGATAGATATTGAGTATATTGTGTTGCCAAAGTGTCGGGGGACATCATGGATAAACAGGAAGAGACGCGTGTAGAGTTCGATTACACAACATTTCTTGGCGCCTCATGCAGTAAAAAATGGACTTTTCTGGAAGCTCTCACCACAATTGCGCCAGTATTCAGTACCGTCTGGCGAGATAGCATTAAAGAGCTGGGCACCCCAGAGGATCGCTTATGGCAGATGGCATTGAAATCAATGTCTACGCGTAAAAGTGATGAGTCGAACATTGTTACCTTACTTAAGCTAGCTAAGCTGGAAGGGATCAATGAACTCAAAGTGGTTATGCCATACTCTCTTGAAGAAGAGCAGATCGAGTATATTGAATCGCGCAGTCATTTAGTGATTGCGGGTAATACTGGAGAAGAGTTCACAATTAGGCTGTAACTTTACGCCTAGAATCTCTCTCAAAGAACAGTAAAGCGTACATGTAAAAAGGGCCTCATTATTGAGGCCCTTTTTGTATTTCAGCGATAGTAAAATAACGCGTAATTAATCGATCAGGCCGTAGTCGGAACGTAATACATCGATGATCTCTTGCTTAGGGTTCTCGCTCAGTACGATCTCCGCACCTGTGATTTTCGCTGCGATATCAAGGTAAGTGCGAGACAGAGACATTAGTGAATCAAGAGGCAGTTCATTGTCGCGAGCTAGTGCTTCACGCTCTGGCATGCGTTCTTTGTTTAGTAGGATGTCTGCATCCGGGAAATAGTTGAGCAGGAACTGGCGGAATCCTTCTTTAGAATTCTCGACGATGTTGCCGTTGTTGTATTCTTGAGTATCCCAAATGCGAGATGAATCCGGAGTGCCGACTTCGTCCATGTAGATAAGCTTTTCTTTACCTTGAGCATCGTTTACATAACCAAACTCAAACTTTGTATCAACAAAGGTTTGGTCGACTTTCGCGAGTGCTTGGCTGATCACATTGAAGCCTTCTTTTAGCAGCTTCTCGTAATGCGCAATGTCACTCGCTTGAGTAAAGTTGAAGGCTGCAAAGTTATCTTCGATGTTCTGACGCGTGATGTTCACATCGTCCGCTTCTGGTACTCCGGGAATACCTTTTAAAATCCCTTTGGTTGAAGGCGTGATCAGTAGCTCTGGTAGTTTCTTATCTTTCTCTAGGCCTTCTGGCATTTCAATACCACAGAATTCACGCTCGCCATTTGCGTAGGCACGCCACATAGAACCTGTGATGTATTGACGACAAATCGCTTCAATCATTACTGGGCGAGCTTTTTGTACAATCCAAACGAACGGATGAGGAATATCAAGAATATGACTGTCAGCAAGTCCATTGTCTTTAAACAATTTAAACCAGTGGTTAGAGATAGCATTCAGAGCTGCTCCTTTACCTGGAACACCTTTAAGATTACCTTCACCGCGCCAGATACAATCAAACGCAGAGATACGGTCACTGATCACCATGATAGCTAAAGGCGCATCTGGTGCTACGTCGTAGCCTTTCTCTTTAATTAGTCGTTGGCTATCTTCTTCAGTTAACCAGTAGACTGAGCGAACCTTGCCACTGTGGACAGGTTTATCAGTACGGATTGGTAGGTCATCATTTACGGCAAGAACTTGATCAGCAAGGCTCATTTAGACATTCCTATCTTTTATCAAACGTCATACAGAGAAGTGCGGTGTGCACATGATTAGACGGGCATTATACCCAATCTACTGTTTGCTTCCAGAGAAAAAGCAAACGATTGCTAAATCTGTTAATCAAATAAAACCCCCCGCCTAACTATCCGCTAAAAATTGGCGAATTGTAGGGCAGGGGAAGGCAGTATGTTTGGACTGTGTTTTTGAGCTATGTTTTTGAGCCAAAATGTTATTAAGCAAGTTGGTTTAGTGAATACGCTCTGAGTTGGCATCCATGAAGAAGACTTCACATTGAAAGCGTGACCCTAAGGTTCTTAGGTACTGTTGGCTGAACTGATCAATCGATGAGCTAGCAACTATCGCACTCGCATTTTTAGAGCGGATCGCTTTCTCTACTGTTTCTGCTTCGGTCATTTGGTGAGAAGCTTTCATATGAATAACGCGGTCGCAGCATACGTTATGTTTCTGCAGCTGCTTAGCGGATGGCCTTGGTGTTTGAGCCGTGAATAGTAGCCATTGATGTTGATTGGACAGCAACGCCATTTTTGCAAATAACGCTTCATCAGTAGAATGATGAATTGAGCGAGAAGCTGATGCAAATGCGCCGTGAATTAGCGGGCTAGAGTGTTGTGCTTTAACGTGTGCTTGAATCATTTTGCTGTCCTTATATACATGCTGTATGTGTATACAGTAGTTTTTGTTGCTTATAAGATCAAGCGTTTTTTGAGGAATTATTGGACGATTTTATCTAGAGTTACGAATGGGTTGTAACTAACCAGTTGAAATTGAAGGTAAAATTAAATTTGAATGAATTTGCTGTTTTGTCTCATAAGTTGAAAAAATGTGAGCTTTATACAGGTATATACAGTGGTTTCTACAGAAAAGTACTGTATACACCTGTATAGAAGAGAGGAAGGATCTAAAAACAATAGGCACAAAAAAAGCGCCTTAGGCGCTTTCTTATATTTCAACGGTGTTGCTTATCTCAATGTCGCTTGGGAGAGTTTTGCTCTCATTTCCATTTCACCAATGTTGAACTGGCGAACATCAATGGTTGCAATATCATTGCACTCTTTACATGCATGATGACACTTACCATCTAGGTAGTCGTGCTTTTTAACTAGGCTTGGCTTTTTGCACCAATCACAAACGCCTTCTATTGTGAACATATTCTCTCCTCACCTGTTTAAGTCAGGTGTATTTTCGGCGCAAATTATGACACAAGTAAGACCTATTAGTTAATAGTTTGTTACCCATTTTTGAGAGGGGGATCGATTGCAACACCAATAAAATCGATATCTTTGAGATCTTGGAAAATGAAAATGTGTGTTTATTTACGATTTGGTAACATTTTGTAAGATGGTTTTTAGCGCATTGTTCAAACGTTTCATTTCTTCGTCACATCCGTGACCATCTGGGTGGTAGATCTTTGATAGTTGTTTGTATCGGATCTTGATGCTTTTCTGGTCAGGAATTGAGCTAGGCGTGTAGCCAAATAGCGCGCAGGCCACTTGCAAACTATTCAAGCCTTTGCTGTTTTTCTGTTTCTTCAATTCGTGGAACATAGTGTGTAGCTGACGTTTTTGCTGCTTAATCGTAAGGTCCTTCGAGTTAAGCTGTGCTTCAAGTGATTGTTGTTGCTTTAGCGAATCACCTGACTTTAGATCTTGTCTTTTTCTTGAGATAGCGAGAGCTGCAATGATGCTGATAATTGAAATCAACACGGCCAAGACTATGCCAATCAGATAGTCTGAATACGTTAGGTTAGAATGTGTCGCCTGCTCTTCGTATGGCGGAGCCGAAGGGAAAGTGCTTGATCGCTCTTGATTAGATAGCCCCTGATTCGTACTGGCTTCAGTTGTGACGTTGTCGTTGAGCTTCTCAATCGAAGAGATCTGCTTTGCACGTTGCTGGTTGAATTGCGCTTCTAAAATACGGTTGTAACCATCTTCTGCTTGTGGATTATCTTTTAAGGCTGCTTCATACCATAACTGCGCGGCATCTAGTGGTTGAAGTAGTTCCTTCTCAAGTGAGGATTCGTAGATTTTTGCGACTTCTAGAGGCGCTTGCTTGTTGCCTTGCAACGCTGCTTTGATAAACCACTCTAAGGCTTGTTTGTTATCTTGCTCGACACTTGTACCTGCCAAATACCACTCACCGAGTTTAAATTGCGCATCTGCATTGCCATTGTCTGCAGATTGCGAGTACCAATAGAATGCGTCATCGATGTTTTTAGCCACATCAGTTCCCAATTCATATACTTGGGCCAATTGGTATTGAGATCCTGCGTCTTGAGATTGTGATTCTGGTGAAAATTCATCGCTGCTTGCCGCATGCACTAAATGTGTGGTGGACAACTGTATTGTGGAAAAGAGGAAGGCTAGAAATAAAGTTCTAAGAAGTGACGATGACAAAACGT
Source organism: Vibrio gigantis (assembly GCF_024347515.1). Lineage (NCBI taxonomy): Bacteria > Pseudomonadati > Pseudomonadota > Gammaproteobacteria > Vibrionales > Vibrionaceae > Vibrio > Vibrio gigantis. The sequence continues at coordinate 2,138,008 of NZ_AP025492.1, read as the reverse complement.
TGGATAGGATAAGCAAAAGATAAGTCTCGTAAAAAAGCCCAGTGCCGATATATCAGTATGAATACGCTATGTGGCTGACAGTTAGGTTGTAACGTTTAAGATAAGCGCTACAACTGACAAACAACTATATAGAGGTTAATTCAATAGATAAAGACTGACTGGGCTTTAATGGTGCTACTTAAGCGGCAAGATTTGGATTTCTACGCGGCGATTACAAGCACGACCTTGAGAGGTGTTGTTGTCACATAGAGGGTAACGTTCACCGTTACCACGAGCAATGGCACGGCCTGCTGCTACATCTTGAGAGATCAAGAATGCACGAACAGATTCAGCACGACGCTCTGAAAGGATTTGGTTAGTCGACTCGCTGCCAGTGCTGTCAGTGTGACCTTCGATCACTAGGCTAGTGTCAGGGTATTCAACTAAGATACGCGCAACGCCACGAAGTGTGTTGTGAATGCTTGATTCCAAAGCGTAAGAACCAGAATCAAAACCGATGCCGTTTTCTAGGCGCAGTAGAAGTTGATTCTCACCAACACGTTCTACCTGAACGCCAGAGTTCATAAGCTCTTCACGAAGTGCTGCTTCTTGTCGGTCAAAGTAGTAACCAATACCACCGCCAACAGCTGCACCACCTGCTGCGCCAATCAGTGCACGTTTACCACGGTCTTTAGAATCACCAGTAGCAGCACCGGCAACGGCACCAGCAAGTGCACCAATTAGAGCGCCTTGAGTTGCAGAGTTAGTCTCAGATTCACCAGTTGTTGCGTTTTGGCGTTGAGTTGCCTGACAACCCGTAAGTGCGACAGTAAGCGCTAGGGCTAGTGTGATTTTTTTCAACGTATTTTCTCCATCATGTACTTCTGTCAAACGTATGGATTACGAATGACAAACATATAGTCCTGTAGGCCCGATTGATGGTTTTTATCAATACGCTGAAGCAATGTAAAGCGGCTCTATGATTTAGATATCTTTTTAGGTGCTTGTGCACCGGCAACTGGTCGATTAACAGACAATTTGCGACCTTTTTTTAGGCCAACTTCATAATCGGCGGTGAGGTTTTTCATCGCTTCTCTGAGTTGTTGCTTGAAGGTCTCGCGGTCGATATTTTTAAATTCTTTATCAATGTAGTTATTGATCTTGTTGTTCGACTCGTCGTCTGGAGTAATGGTAGGTAGCTTTTCAAGCGCACCTTCTACCCAGCCCGACACAAATGAATTCACGCGACGTGTTACTTCTAATGTACCTGTTCCAGAACCGGCAAAACTATTTCGGAATTGGCCAGTATGCTCATTGAGTTCACGATAGATAATATCAAACGCAAAGGCTGCAAAAATAGCGCGATCGGCTTCACCAATGAACTCAACACGCTTGAGGCCTTTGTGATTCAGTAACACGGCTTCTACGCCAAATTTGGTGTTGATACCGCGAATAACACGCAGCAGTGTAGAGCTGATATTTGCAGGTAACAGGTGACTGGATTGAGTCTTGCCCATCTTGATAAATTCAATATCGTCTTTTTCAAGACCATATTTCAGCATCAAGTTATGCGCCATTTTGATTGCATTGGCAGCTTCATTGACGTTCGCAGAATTTCCAAGCTCAAGACACTTGGCAATTTTCTTTAGGGCTTTTTTCTTATCCATCGACTACTTAATCATTACCGCAAATTTTTAAAAGTCCGACATTTTACATGTTTTCGCAGGTAACAGAAAGGCAAAACTGGTTTGATGAACAAGAGAGGCGGTGAACATTGGACGGTATGAGCGGCTTGGTGACATAAACAAAAACGCCATCAAGCGTATTGATGGCGTTAGTGACACGATTTTTCAGAGTGATTAGCGCACTCGCAAACTAGATACCCAGTTCATCAAGCAGATCGGCTGCTGAATCGTTGCCAGAGCTTTGTGCTGGCTTATTGCCTTCCTGCATTTTTTTCTGAGTAGCTTCAAGAATGCTGTCTGGACACTCGTCTTCTGCGATTTCAAACTCTTCCAATTGAATGAACTCTGTCTTATCCATCGCAAGCTCAAGGTAGAAGATGTTGTTATTGGCGGTGGAGAAGGTAACACGGCGAGCTTGTGGGCGATCTAGGTTGGTATCAACAGATAGGTTCACTTGCTTGTTTAGCGCTAGCATTTTCGGTTGGTTTTGTGTGATGTTGGTTTGCAGCTCTTTACGGATCTTATTGGTGAAATCACCAACTAGCTGGTTCATTAGTTCACCTAGAACATCACCTACCTCATCAGACGTGTGCAGCACTGCTAATTCATTTTCAGGCATGCCCATATTGCGCATGTAATTAGTGTAGATCTCTAATGCTGCTTTGGACGTAAAATTGATAACAACAAGGCCAGAAAAACCGCCGTCAAAAAGAACGAAACAACCAAAATCTGGCTTCAGACTTGTCTTGTTGATCTTTTGAACCATGGCTGAATAGGACACCTGAGAAGCCGTCGCTGAAGTGAGTACGCTTGAGACTGATTGGCATAGCTTAAGAAGGATATCTTCAGTTGTGACTGTTTTGTTTTTTTTCATTGTGATGTGCTCGTGGAGATGTCTTAAACAAAATGTTATCCAGTATATTACTACCGAATTAAGACGAAAGTGACTATTTCTCCATTCTTGCACTGAGATTCTGATTTGATCACCTTTTTATATGATCTTAATAGTAGTAAAGTGACGAAATTCAAAGAAAATTATTAAAAATCTCAGATAACCCAATGCTGATAGGATCAGCGAAGTAGGGGCAGGAAGCAAATGTTACCAAGACTTCAACTCAATGCTGATGTCGATCCAGTTGTCGTACGCTTTTTAGATGAACTAAAAACAGCGGGCTTTACTGGCGACATTGAATCTCAATATTCTAGTCGTTTGGCGGTGGCAACTGATAACAGTGTCTATCAGCAATTACCACAGGCGGTCATCCTTCCTAAAACAACTCAAGACGTTGTGCTTATTGGTAAAGTGGTTTCTAAATCCGCTTACGAACGTGTGACTTTTTCCCCTCGTGGGGGCGGTACCGGAACAAACGGACAATCTTTAACAAAAGGTGTCGTGGTTGACCTATCGCGGTACATGAATAAGGTTCTTGAGATTAACGAGAAAGAAGGCTGGGTAAGAGTTCAGTCTGGTGTCGTTAAAGACCAATTGAACGATGCAGTTCGCCCTTACGGTTACTTTTTCTCTCCAGATCTTTCAACCAGTAACCGAGCAACACTGGGTGGTATGATCAATACTGATGCTTCGGGCCAGGGGTCATTGAAGTACGGCAAAACGTCTGACCACGTATTGTCGCTGCAAGCGGTGTTCGCAGATGGTTCATGTCTAGAATCTGATTTATCACACGGCTTACCTGTTGAGGGTGAGCTCGCTCACCATGCACTTGCCGTGACGGAGGCGGTTTGTCGAGACAAGCGCACTCAAATCTTAGATAAATTCCCACCGTTGAACCGCTTCTTAACAGGTTATGACCTAAAGAATGCGATCAACGAACAAGATGACAGCTTTGACCTGACTCGCGTTCTGTGTGGCGCAGAGGGCTCTTTGGCCTTCATCACTGAAGCAAAGCTCAATCTAACCCCGATTCCTAAAGCGCGAACTCTGGTTAACGTGAAATACAACACGTTTGATTCTGCGCTGCGTAATGCGCCATTTATGGTTGAGGCGAAAGCACTCTCTGTTGAAACGGTCGATTCAAGAGTATTGAACTTAGCGAAGCAAGACATTGTTTGGCACACCGTGAGCGACCTGCTGATGGACGTTCCGAACAAAGAGATGCTTGGCATCAACATGGTTGAGTTTGCAGGCCAAGATGAAGCGGAAGTTGAACAACAAGTTCAAGCGCTGACTGCACGCCTTGAAACCATGGTTGAAAGCGAAGAAGCCGGTGTGATTGGCTTCCAAGTGTGTAGCGACTTGGCGAGCATTGGCCGAATCTACAACATGCGTAAGAAAGCGGTTGGTCTATTAGGTGCGGCGAAAGGCCGAGCTAAACCGGTCGCTTTTGCTGAAGATACCTGTGTCCCACCTGAAAACTTGGCTGACTTCATCGCTGAGTTTAGGGTCCTGCTTGATTCAAAAGAGTTGAACTACGGTATGTTTGGTCACGTTGATGCTGGCGTTTTGCACGTTCGTCCAGCGTTGGATCTGTGTGATCCGGTGCAAGAAGCCTTGATGCACGAAGTCTCTGATGAAGTGGTCAAGCTGGTGGCGAAATATGGCGGCCTGATGTGGGGCGAACATGGTAAAGGCTTCCGATCTGAGTATGGCCCTGACTTCTTTGGTGAAGATCTGTTTACCGAACTAAGACGTGTTAAAGCGGCATTCGACCCGCACAACAAGATGAACCCAGGCAAGATCTGTACGCCTTTAGAAAGTGATGCTGAGTTGGTGAAAGTAACCGATACTAAGCGTGGTTTTTATGATCGTCAGATCGACGTTCAAGTTCGTGACAGCTTTAAGCAAGCGATGGAGTGTAACGGCAACGGTTTGTGTTTCAACTACGATACGAGCTCACCAATGTGTCCTTCGATGAAAGTTACGGCTGACCGTCGTCACTCACCGAAAGGTCGTGCAGGTTTGGTCAGAGAGTGGCTGCGCCAACTAACCGAGCAAGGCGTGGATATTCTCGACCTTGAACAAGAAGCACTGAAGGACAACACTCCCGTTAAGACTATGATTGAGCGTGTTCGTAACACGATCAACAAACGCCATGAGTACGACTTCTCACACGAAGTACACGAAGCGATGAACGGTTGTCTTGCGTGTAAAGCGTGTGCGAGCCAATGTCCTATTAAAGTCGATGTACCGAGCTTCCGTTCTCGATTTTTGAATATCTATTATTCACGCTACCAACGCCCCGCAAAAGACTATTTAGTAGCAAACATTGAAACTATGCTGCCGCTGATGGCAAAAGCGCCAAAAGTAGTGAACGCTGCACTGGGTCAAAAGTGGGTACAAACGGCAACTGCGAAAACGGTGGGCTATGTCGATGCACCTTTGATGTCGGTGCCTACGTTGAAAAATCGTTTGGCGAGCAAAGAGCTGCAGCTGTTTGATATTCAATATCTAGAAGGGCTCTCTTCTGAAGAGAAGAAGCAGCATGTATTGATCGTCCAAGACCCGTTTACTAGTTTCTATGATGCAGAGGTGATTGAAGACTTTGTCACACTGGCTCAAAAGCTTGGCAAAACACCGGTACTACTGCCGTTCAAACCGAATGGTAAAGCGCTGCACATCAAGGGTTTTTTAAATCGTTTTGCACGTGAGGCCAAATCGACGTCTGATTTCTTGTCGATGGTGGCAGATATCGGTATTCCCTTGGTGGGGGTCGATCCGGCTCTGGTACTTTGTTACCGCGATGAATACGTCGAGATCTTAGGTGACAAGCGTGGCGACTTTGATGTGCTCACCGTGCATGAATGGTTAATACCATCGCTAGGTGACTTTGAAGCGCGTTCTACAAGTGAGGAAATGTGGTATTTGTTCGCTCACTGTACAGAGAAGACTAAGATGCCAAACGCTGAAAAAGAGTGGGGTGCTATCTTCAAACACTTTGGAGCTGCACTTACCAGCGTTCCTGTCGGCTGTTGTGGTATGGCGGGTACATTCGGACACGAAGTCGATAAGCTGCAAATGTCGAAAGATATATACGGTTTAAGTTGGAAGCCAAGGATGCAAGACTTACCGAAAGAGCGTTGCTTAGTGACGGGGTATTCCTGTCGAAGCCAAGTGAAGCGTTTTGAGGGTGAGAAACTTGCCCATCCATTACAGGTGCTCGCAAAAATTCTTTAATACATTTAGCCCAGCAATTGCTGGGCTTTTTTCTAAACTAACAATGGAATTGTTAATAAGGAAAGCTATGAAATTTCTTGAGTTGAAAGTCCCACCGGTTGCTCTGTTTATATTGGTAATAGTTGCGTCTTATTTCTGCGCTCAGCAGTTAAGTTCAGCGGCAATAGTATTGCCTTACAAGCTTTTTGTTTTAGGTGTTGGAATCACATTGAGCGGCGCTATTGGATTGGCTGGTGTTTGGGAGTTTCGAAAAAAGAAAACTACCGTTAATCCGATCAAAGTCGAAACAGCGTCGTCAGTCGTAGACAGCGGCATCTTCGGTTACACCCGAAACCCGATGTACCTAGGCTTATTTATTTTACTGTTTTGCGTTGGCTACTACTTTCAAAACATCTTCAGTATTTTACTCAGTTTTGTGTTCGTGATTTACATGAATCAATTTCAAATCAAGCCAGAGGAACGAGCTCTAGAGCAATTGTTTGGTGCGGAATATGTTGATTATAAACAAAAGGTTAGGCGTTGGGTTTAAGCCTAGATTGAGTAGCTTGGTGTAAACGGAATCGAAATAAAAAAGCCCAGCTTGAGATTACCAAGCTGGGCTTTAATGATCTTGTTCTAGAGTTATTTACATCACGTGGTGTGTAAATAAGAATGCTGATTATGCAGCCGCTGCGAACTGAGCTAGAAACATCTCTTTACGCTCGTTGAAGCGGTTTACTAGGTCGTCGACTGAAGCTTGGTCGTATGGCTTAAGGCCACTTGCTACCATGCGCTTCACGCCTTTACCGACAACTTCGCCGTCTTCTTTGAAATCGAAGTTCAGTGTCACGATGCCACGCTTACCTTCAACGTCAAAAGTAGCACCAGAAAATTCAACTTCTGGGTGAGATAGGTCTAGGCGAGTAAATTCAACTTCCATGCTCTCGTAAATAACAAGAGGGCGTTGGCAGTTGATCATCATCTGTTGCTCTTCCATAAGAGGAACCATGATGTGTGGGAAGTTCATACCAGAGAACTTAACGTAGTTTGTTACTACGTGTTCGATGAATGCTTGATCGTGGCTTTTCTCACCTTCACAAGACATGTGCAGGTACTCTTTGCCTTTTTCGTCAACCAGTGAGCTTTCTTTCTCACACTTGTTGTCAACGCTTAGTGCAATACCGTTACCTACCATACCTGAAAAATCAAAACGCATTTTTTGGCTGATGCCTTCTTTTTGCAGAAGTACTGCAAACAGAAGATCGCCAGGCACGCAAAAGCGCTTGTTGTCTTCATCGTGAATTGGGTTGAAGTCAGCGGCTACTTTTTTAGCAAAGTGGCTAGCTTGTTCACGAGTGAATTGAAATTGATTGTTTTCAGTAGAAAAGTAAGGTGTCAGAAACATAGTATCGCTATTAGTCATCAAATCTGGGGTGGATTATAACTAACTAACTTCGTTCTAATGGTCTATCCAGTTAACTTTGCTTATATATCAGTCGATTAGATAAATACGTTGGATGGTATGTGACGATTTTGAGGGGAATAGGGGTTTAGATTCAATGCAACAAGGGCTAATCAATAGCCCTTGTTTATATGACACTTTAATTAGTGTCGACGAAAGTCTTTGAGCACTAAAAACTACACAGAGTACCTTCTGGCATTAAGTGATTATGAACAGATAACTTGAGTAACAGGTTAGCTTGTTCAATGTCTGGTGCAAAATATCGGTCTTTGTCGTAGAAGCTGACTTTTTCACGCAGAATTTGTTTTGCTTCTTCCACACGAGGAGAAGATAGGTTCGGAGCTCGGAAGTCTAGCCCTTGTGCTGCTGCTAAATATTCGACCGCCAATATCCCACGGGTATTTTCAGCCATGTATCTAAGTCTACGTGCTGCAAATGTGGCCATTGATACATGGTCTTCTTGGTTTGCTGATGTCGGAAGGCTGTCTATTGAAGCCGGGTGAGCCAAGGTTTTGTTTTCACTAGCAAGTGCAGCAGACGTTACTTGAGCAATCATAAAGCCGGAGTTCACCCCACCATTATCGACCAAGAACGGTGGAAGTTTACTTAGTGCGCTATCAATCAGCAGCGCCATTCTACGCTCTGACAAGCTACCTATCTCGGCAATGGCCAGTGCAAGATTATCGGCAGCCATTGCGACGGGTTCTGCGTGGAAGTTACCACCCGAGATAATGTCACCATCGTCAGCGAAAACCAGCGGGTTGTCCGATACTGAGTTCGCTTCAACATTTAAAATTTCAGCTGAATTACGAATTTGCTGTAAACAAGCGCCCATTACTTGAGGCTGACAACGCAGCGAGTAAGGGTCTTGAACCTTTTCACAACAAGTGTGTGATTCACCAATCTCACTCTTTTGGTCAAGCATATGACGGTAAGCAAGCGCTGCATCCATTTGGCCACGATGACCACGAACGCGGTGAATACGAGGGTCAAATGGGCGGCGACTACCGAGTGCTGCTTCAACAGACATCGCACCACACACAGTCGCAGACGCAAACAGGTCTTCAGCTGCGAATAGACCTTCTAATGCAAAGGCAGTTGATGCTTGAGTACCGTTTAACAGCGCTAAACCTTCTTTAGGTGCTAGCGTGATTGGCTCTAAGCCTGCGATCTGCATTGCTTCTAAACCGGTGATGATCTTGCCGTTGTGACGTGCTTGGCCTTCACCCAATAGAACGGTACTCATGTGGGCAAGGGGAGCAAGGTCGCCAGATGCACCTACTGAGCCTTTCTGTGGTACACATGGGTAAACCTGAGCGTTCACAAGATCGATAAGTGCATTGATCACCTTGAGTCGGATACCAGAGTAACCGCGAGACAAGCTGTTAATCTTGAGCACCATCATCAAACGCACCGTTTCATCAGACATGAACTTGCCGATGCCCGCTGCGTGAGAAAGTACGATACTTTTCTGCAGCACTTCTAAATCTTCAGGAGCGATTTTGGTATTTGCTAGTAAGCCAAACCCCGTATTGATGCCATACACAGTGCGATCTTCAGCGATCACTTGTTCGACAACGTGCATGCTTGCTTCAATATCTGGGATTGCAGCAGGGTCGAGTGATAAGTTCACAGGGCTACGGCTAATCTTGCGCAGTTCAGATAGGCCTAGAAGTCCTGGTTTAAGTAATAAATTCAACATGTTCTCTCCAGATATTAAAGGCGACGAAGTTCTTCGTTTAGCATAGGTAAATCAAGCTTCTGTTCTTTAGCACACTGCTTGGCGATATCGTAACCCGCATCTGCGTGACGCATAACGCCAGTTGCTGGATCATTGTGAAGTACACGAGCAATACGTTGCGATGCATCTTCACTGCCGTCACAACAGATAACCATACCTGAGTGTTGTGAGAAGCCCATGCCAACACCACCACCATGGTGCAGTGAGACCCATGTCGCGCCGCCTGCAGTATTTAGAAGGGCGTTCAATAGAGGCCAATCTGATACGGCATCTGATCCATCCATCATGCCTTCTGTTTCACGGTTCGGGCTTGCTACTGAGCCCGAATCTAGGTGGTCACGACCGATAACAACTGGTGCTTTAAGTTCGCCATTCTTAACCATTTCATTGAATGCTTGGCCCAAACGTTCACGATCTTTCAAGCCAACCCAACAAATACGAGCAGGTAGGCCTTGGAACTGAATGCGTTCACGTGCCATATCTAGCCAGTTGTGTAGATGAGGGTTATCTGGAATCAGTTCTTTTACTTTTTGGTCTGTTTTGTAAATATCTTCTGGGTCACCAGACAGTGCAGCCCAACGGAATGGACCGATACCTTCACAGAACAATGGTCGAATATAAGCTGGAACGAACCCTGGGAAATCAAACGCGTTTTCCACGCCTTCTTCCAGTGCCATTTGGCGAATGTTGTTACCGTAATCTACGGTCGCAGCGCCACGGTATTGCAGGTCTAGCATCGCTTGAACTTGAATTGCCATCGATTGTTTAGCGGCTTTCACTACTTTTGCTTCATCAATGGTGCGTTCTTGTGCGGCTTTCTCCATCGTCCAACCTTGCGGCAAATAGCCATTCAGTGGATCGTGGGCAGACGTTTGGTCGGTCACTACGTCAGGCGTGATGTTACGTTCTACCAACTCTGGGAATACGTCTGCTGCGTTACCTAATAAACCAACAGAAATAGGTGTGTCTGACTCTTTAATCATAGCCATCGCTTCATCTAAGCTGGTGGCTTTTTTGTCTACATAGCCAGTACGTAAGCGGTAGTCGATTCGTGATTCATCACATTCAACCGCGATCATTGAGAAGCCAGCCATAGTTGCAGCAAGAGGCTGAGCGCCGCCCATACCGCCAAGGCCGCCAGTTAGAACCCACTTGCCATTCGCTTCACCTTGGAAGTGCTTCTTCGCGATAGCGACAAAGGTTTCGTAAGTACCTTGAACGATGCCTTGTGAGCCAATGTAGATCCAGCTACCGGCGGTCATTTGTCCGTACATCATCAAGCCTTCTTTATCGAGCTCGTTGAAGTGCTCCCAGTTCGCCCAGTGTGGAACAAGGTTCGAGTTAGCGATCAGTACGCGAGGTGCGTTTTTATGAGTCGGGAACACACCTACAGGCTTACCTGATTGGACAAGTAACGTTTGGTCGTCTTCTAAACGTTCTAGTACTTCAACAATCTTGTCATAACATTTCCAATCACGCGCAGCACGACCAATACCGCCATACACAACCAGTGCATGTGGGTGTTCTGCCACATCAGGGTCTAGGTTGTTCATCAACATACGCAGTGGTGCTTCTGTTAACCAAGATTTAGCGCGCAAAGTGGTGCCATGAGGTGCGCGAATTTCGCGAGTAGTGTCGAGACGAGGGTCACTGTTGTGGTGTTCCGTCATTTTGGAATTCCTTCTGTTTCACGTTATATCGTTGTAGTTGTAGTTGTAGTTGTAGTTGTAGTTGTAGTTATCGGTATAGCTGGATTAGTCGCTGGCCATTGCACTGGCAATATCCCAACACAAACGAGCCGCCAATCGAGCCGTTTGGCCATCGACGTCGTAGTCTGGGTTGTATTCCGCAATGTCCGCGATAATAAGTTTTTCACTGTGTTTGAAAATCTGTTCTAAAAAAGGAGCGATCGCCTCATAACTCACGCCTCTTGCTGCTGGTGCGCTTACGCCCGGCGCCGTAGCTGCGGGGAAAACATCAAGATCAATGGTGAGATAGAGGTAATCGCACTCAGCGATGAATTTTTGCAACTTAACCAGTTGAGCGATTTGGTTTACTTGGGTCATGTTGCGGTCGTGTTCATACCAAACGCCCAGTTGGTCGGCTTTGTTAAACAGCGCTTTGGTATTGCTAGCAGCACTCACACCAAGACAAGCGTAATGAAACGGCCATTGATGCGTTTGGCAGTAGTCACTTATTTGGTTAAACGGTGTGCCTGAGCTTGGTTTGACGTCAGCGATGTCGCTTTCAAATTCACGAAGATCAAAGTGAGCATCAAAGTTAACGATGCCTATTTTAGGTTTGCGCTTTGGTTGAATTTTATTTAGGTGCTCAGCGAGGCCTTGGAATGATGCCCAAGCCACTTCGTGACCACCGCCAAGGGTAATCACTTTGTTGGTTGATAAAGCATTAGCAATCACAGATGCACACTGTTTTTGGCTGACTTCGAGCTGGCCATCATTGCACTCGATATCGCCAAGATCAGCGATGTGTGTATCGCTGTGCCAAGCCATATTCGCCAACGCTTGGCGAATCAAATTAGGTGCTTGCTTCGCGCCCACGCGCCCTTTATTTCTGGCAACGCCAGCATCGCTGGCAAAGCCAACCAAAGCGATAGCGTCATCAGTAAGCTCGTTACTTAAATCAATACTTTGCACTTGTTTGGTAATGTGATGTACGCGTGTGCCAAGTGCGCCATCTTCAAGATCATTACGCCCACTCCATACAAAATCATGCACGGTTATTGTGTTCTTTTGAATGCCGTTGGACTTAGATTGAGTCATGACACACCTCACCATTAACAATACGTTTATGAAGATGAGGAACACCGACTTGATAGCTTAAGTCAGCAGGGTGCTCGATATTCCAGATAGCCAAATCAGCGGCATAACCCACTTCGATTTTGCCTTTGGTTTGTGAGTCGCCAATGGCAGCGGCAGCATGACAAGTCACCCCGCGCAACGCTTCTTCGGGAGTCGTACCAAATAGCGTGCAGCTCATGTTCATCATCAGCGTTAAATCAGCAAAAGGAGAAGTGCCGGGGTTTAAGTCGGTCGCGATTGCCATTGGAATGTTGTGTTCACGAAGTAGGGCAATTGGCGGCTGTTGAGTCTCTTTCAAAAAATAATAAGCACCGGGAAGCAACGTAGCGACTGTTCCTGACTCTGCGAGTGCTTTGACTCCGGCTTCATCTAAGTATTCAACATGGTCGACAGAAAGAGCGCCGTACTTCGCAGCAAGCGCACTGCCACCCAAATTAGAAAGTTGTTCAGTATGACCTTTAATCGCCAGCCCATGCTTTTTGGCTGCTGCAAATACACGTTCGGTTTGTTCTAGGTTGAAGCCGATAGATTCACAGAATACGTCGACCGCATCGGCTAGGCCTTGTTCGGCCGCTTTAGGAATGATCTCTTGGCAAACCAGATCGATATAGCTGTCCGGTTGCTCTTTATATTCAGGCGGTACAGCATGTGCTGCAAGGAGAGTGGTGGTGATCTTAATACGGCGGTGATTCTCCAACGCTTTCGCTGCGCGTAACATCTTGAGCTCATCATCAAGCGTTAAACCATAGCCCGATTTTACTTCGATGCTGGTTACGCCACTTCTTAGTAGGCCATCGAGTCTCGGTAATGCCATTTCAACCAGTTCAGACTCTTGCGCTGCTCGTGTCGCGGTGACTGTCGCTAGAATACCGCCGCCTTGCTTGGCGATGTCGGTGTAAGACACACCATTCAAACGTTGCTCAAATTCATTGGCCCGATTACCCGCAAATACGAGGTGAGTGTGGCAATCAATTAATCCAGGTGTTACTAGCTTGTTCTTGCAGTCATAGGTGACGTAATCCAAAGAATCATCAAAGCTCGATTGCTCTAATTCAGAAGCAAGTGCTTCGTGGTTTGAACGAGACATGGACACGATTTTACCGCTTTCGATAACGATATCTTGAGGGGAAGACGGCTGATAACCATCGGTTCCCGAACTCATGGAGACCACTCGTGCGTTTTTGAGGATCAAATTCATAATCACCTAGATTTTTGCTAAACATTAAATGTATATACAAATAAATAGGCTAAACGCTGACCCGAATCAAGTTGATGTTGCAAAAATGTGATCGGCGATCAGGATGATGTTCTTTAATCTAGGAGTATCTTGGAGCTTAATTTGTACTTAGAACCTGGATGGTAGAGCAATGCAAAGCTGATGAGGCGCTCTTTACTCCATGTTCTTCTATTCAAAAGAAGGCAAGGTTCTGATTCAGAAAGCTTTAGTGACGTTCTGATTTGAGAGTCTGGAATAATGGCTTCAACCGTGTGTTCAATCGCACTCAACGGGCAGCTTTTTGAAAGGTATTCGTTGGGTGTAGAGGTTGAAAAGTCTTGTTCTAGGTATTTGGGAGCTGCTTGTGAGTTCACCCAGCGCGCTTCCAATTGTATCGGTGTGTTGTCCGCAAAGTGGATGATTTCACTATAAAATACTTCTGCGTTAATCATCACGCCTAACCGTGTGGCGGTGTTTTCGTCAGCCTTGATGCTATCGTGTTTGATCACTTGGCTAGTATACGTTTGACCTCGGTCTTTGATCTCTTGCGCGATGTTGTTGATATCAAGCAGTGGAGATTGCGCTTTTTCGTCAGGCTCACACACAAAAGTGCCTAGCCTTGGCTTCCTGATGAGCTTGCCTTCAGACACCAGATCTCGAATGGCTTTATTGACCGTCATTCGACTTACATTGAACTGTTCTGTGAGTTCGAGTTCCGTGGTGATTTGATAGCCCACCGGCCAATGACCATTGCTGATTTTATCGTCTATGAACTGTTTTATCTGAAGGTAGAGCGGCGCTTTCGACATAATGAAACCTTATTTGACTATACAAATAGAGTAACGGAATTTTTCACGATTTCAACATTTCCTCGGGTAATGTGACCTTATTCAACATAGATGGGGCAAATTGCTTGATTCTGTGGGGCAAGTGTCGCAAATTGTCACGCAATAACTATTAGGGCATGTTGATCTTTCGAGCTGGTTTTTGCAGCGATTTGCTGGTTATTTATACAAGACAGAGGCTTTGATGTGTAGCTAGCCTACATGAGAAGCCGATAACGCAGTAGAAATGACCAGCAAACGCTGCCCGAAGGGTTCGGCTAACAGCGTTTTACTCTTTGTTGAGGGAGATTTGCTTAGAATGACTAGGCTACTTCTCCCTCGCCGCGATTAAAACGCTTTTATCTCGAACAAAATTCAACCACGAAAGGTCAACACGCCCTAGTTAATCAAATAATTACAAAGGGAAAGAATATGTTTAAGAAATTAAAGGCCTCGCTAGGTATAGGTGCAGCAAAGGTTGATACTGTCTTAGATAATATTGACGTTTTCCAAGGTGGAGAGTTGTCTGGCAATGTTCACATTGTTGGCGGCGACGTTGAGCAACAAATTGACCTGATCAACTTGGTTCTTAACACAGAAGTGAAAGTTGAAACGGAAGACAGCACCAGCTACGAAACTTTTTCACTGGGTCGTATTCAAGCCGTAGAGGCTTTCATTATTCAACCGGGCGAAACTAAACTGGTTCCATTCCGTCTTAAACTGAATGATGAAACGCCAGTCACCGCGTTGAACGCAAAAATGAATCAATGTCACGTGTGGGTAGAAACCAACCTAGATATCGGCTTCGCGATTGACCCTAAAGACCGCGATTTTATCTCTGTTCACCCACTGCCAACGGTCGCTAAAATTATCCAAGGTGTCGAAGCATCGGGCATGGCAATGGTGAAAGCAGACGTAGAGAAGGGCTTCTTGAAAGGCAATAGCTTCGCTTCTCGCTCTGGCTGTTACCAAGAGGTTGAATTTCGCAGCGGCGGTTTCATGAATAATAAAGAGATCGAGCTGTCATTCATCGTTGAAGGTTCAATGGTTCACTGTCTAGCAGAAATCGATCGCTCAATGAGCTTCCGTGGCGACCAATACATCTCATTCAGCTTGCCTGCAAACGCGGCTGACTCAGACATTCGCAACGCCGTCTCAAGAATCATGAGTGCGTAGTTGCTCTGACTTATATAGATACAACTTAGACTTCCAAGCCGAACTCAAATGTTCGGCTTTTTGTTTTATATGCTCGATCCGAAATATGGTTACCACTGATGACGATAGGCTAATTGGAAGGCAACATCGGTGGAATTGTCCATGTTGAAGATGTTCTCGATTATGGATATCTCGACTGCCGAGCGTTGCATCACATATCGATATCCAAACATCATTTCATTCGCTGATTCTGAAAACTCGGTTTCTCCATCTTCTGCGCCTTCATACCATCTATATTCAAGGTGCAACTCATGATTTTCAAATAGTGTGAGTTGATAGCCGCCCATCCATGACCATGTTGTTTTCTTATGTGCAAAGCCATTCTCTACATCTCGATTTGACTGATTGGCGAGCCCTAAGCTTGTGTAAAAGGTATTGATATCGAGTTGGTAGGCATAGTTGAATTGAGCGCTTTGCTCGGAGCTACTTCCTTCAAAGGCACCGTGGCTGACATTGTTGTGATAAAGGGATACACCAAAGGATAAACCGTGGTTTTCAAGGTCTATGATTTGGTATTGAGTGTAGAGGGTGAAAGCACTAGTCAGCGTATCGCCGGAGAAGTCTCTAATATTGATGTCGTGGTCTGGTGCGTGAATATCAAATTGATGCCGTTCTTTACGATCGCGTCCTGCTTGGTCGATGTCGAATAGGTCATGAAAGTTGATGGTGATTTTATCTAGGTGATTGTTGGCAGCGTAAAGGTAACGGTAATTGAATTCTACTTGCCACGTTTTAGTTAATTGCCATCGCAAACCAGTGTGAAGCTGATTCTGATAATAGTCTAAGTGGTAGTCGTGGGAATTGGCCCAGATACTCGCGGCAGTTAAGGCGGTAAATATTTCAACTTTATTCTCTTTGAGGGGGAAGCCAGAGCGAAGTGCCGGAGTGAGACGAACAGACTGCAATGGTGCTTGAGTATAACTGATTAAGGGGCCGTAATCTTTATTGGCCCAAGCCGCTGGAGTGTAAATAGCAGCAGTTATGATTAACGGCAAAGAGGGTATTAACGATATAAAAGTAGCTTGTCTCTCCATATGCACCTCATCCGTATTCCGTCACTTATCTATAGCTTAGTTCTAAATGACTAAATCGAAACCCCCATGTTGGATTAGAGTGCTTCAAGAGAGGGTTTGTAGGAGGGAAGTCATTGGTTAGCGTGAAAATACTTACCAATTGAAGTTAGTAGGGGAGCGGGAGAGACCCTCTGTGATTGTCATTTTATATTATTTCGTTACAATGCTCGGATACCTACAAATAGGGCATCTGTATTTGCTTCTATGTGGGTATCTTTATTATGCATATATCTCCGGTCAACATACTCGTTGACTGACAAACATATATTAAACATTTTCATGTGTTGCTTGGTGTGCAACACCACTGTAAAGGACAAATAATGCCAATTATTACTCTTCCTGACGGTAGTCAGCGTCAATTTGACAACCCTGTATCAACTCTAGATGTTGCCCTATCAATCGGTCCTGGTCTTGCGAAAGCAACCATTGCTGGTCGTGTAGACGGCGAGCGTGTTGATGCTTGTGATCTTATCGAAAACGATGCAAGCCTAGAAATCATCACAGCTAAAGATGAAGTTGATGGCCTTGAGATCGTTCGTCACTCTTGTGCTCACCTTTTAGGCCACGCGGTTAAGCAGCTTTTTCCAGAAGCGAAAATGGCGATCGGTCCTACTATCGATAACGGCTTCTACTACGATATCGACCTTGAGCACTCTCTAACGCAAGAAGATCTAGAAAAGATCGAAAAGCGCATGAAAGAGCTAGCGAAGACCAAGTACCAAGTTGTTAAGAAGAAAGTTAGCTGGCAGGAAGCGCGCGACGCATTTGAAGCTCGCGGCGAGACTTACAAGATTGAAATCTTGGACGAGAACGTTTCTAAAGACGATCGCCCAGGTCTGTACCATCACGAAGAATACATCGATATGTGTCGTGGTCCACACGTGCCTAACATGAGCTTCTGCCAGCACTTCACTCTACTTAACGTAGCAGGTGCTTACTGGCGTGGTAACAGTGACAACAAGATGCTTCAACGTATCTACGGCACTGCATTCCACGACAAGAAGGCGCTTAAAGCTCACCTTGTGCGCCTAGAAGAAGCGGCTAAACGTGACCACCGTAAAATCGGTAAAGCGCTTGACCTTTTCCACATGCAGCAAGAAGCACCAGGCATGGTGTTCTGGCACCACAACGGTTGGACTATTTTCCGTGAACTAGAAGTGTTTGTACGTGAAAAACTGACTGAGTACGATTACCAAGAAGTTAAAGGCCCATTAATGATGGACCGTGTTCTTTGGGAGCGCTCTGGTCACTGGGATAAGTACGCTGAAGCGATGTTCACTACTTCTTCAGAGAACCGTGAATACGCTATCAAGCCAATGAACTGTCCTGGTCACGTTCAAATCTTCAACCAAGGTTTGAAATCTTACCGTGATCTACCGTTACGTATGGCTGAGTTCGGCTCATGTCACCGTAACGAGCCGTCTGGCGCACTTCACGGTATCATGCGTGTTCGTGGCTTTACTCAAGATGACGCTCACGTATTCTGTACTGAAGACCAAGTTCAACAAGAAGTTAAAGCTTGTATTGAAATGGTTTACGACACTTACACAACTTTCGGTTTCGAAAACATCGTTGTTAAGCTGTCTACTCGTCCAGAGCAACGTGTAGGCTCAGACGAAATGTGGGACCGTGCAGAGGCTGACCTTAAGCTTGCACTAGAGTCAATGGAGATTGCATACGAGATTCAAGAAGGCGAGGGTGCGTTCTACGGACCTAAGATTGAATTTACTTTGCATGATTGTTTGGACCGTGCTTGGCAATGTGGTACAGTGCAGCTCGATTTTGCATTACCAGAACGTTTAGGTGCTACTTACGTAGGTGAAGATAACGAGCGTCACACGCCAGTTATGATCCACCGCGCGATTTTAGGTTCACTAGAACGCTTCATCGGTATTCTTATTGAAGAATACGCTGGCTTCTTCCCAACGTGGTTGGCGCCAGAACAAGCAGTTGTAATGGGCATTACAGACAAACAGTCTGAATATGTACAAGAAATTACGAAAAAACTGCAAAAAAGTGGATTTAGAGTCAAAGCAGACTTGAGAAATGAGAAGATTGGCTTTAAAATCCGCGAACATACTTTGAAACGTGTACCGTTCATGCTTGTGTGTGGTGACCAAGAAATGGAAGCCGGCGAAATTGCAGTACGTACACGTAAAGGTAAGGACCTTGGCAAATTTAAAGTGGATGACTTTATTTCATACATCCAAGCCGAGGTTTCAAGCCGTAAGCTCAATCTGGAGGAATAGCTATTAAAGGCGGAAGACGTGGCCAACAACCGGCCAAACAAAACCAGCACCGTTTAAACGGTGACATTCGTGGCGTTCGTGAAGTGCGTCTAACTGGCGCAGACGGCGAAGCTGTTGGTGTAGTAACAATCGCAGAAGCGATGGAAGCTGCAAATGAAGCTGGTATGGATCTTGTAGAGATCAGCCCTAACGCCGAGCCGCCAGTTTGTCGTGTGATGGACTACGGTAAGTTCCTCTTCGAGAAGAGCAAAGCTGCGAAAGAGCAGAAGAAGAAGCAAAAGCAGGTTCAGATCAAGGAAATCAAATTCCGACCTGGAACTGATATTGGAGACTATCAGGTAAAACTACGCAACCTGACTGGTTTCCTAGAAGACGGCAACAAAGTGAAGGTAACAATTCGCTTCCGTGGCCGCGAAATGGCTCACCAAGAAATCGGTGTTGACGTTCTTAATCGTTTGAAAGCGGATACTGAAGAATTTGCAGTAGTCGAATCTTTCCCAACGAGAATTGAAGGTCGCCAGATGATCATGGTGTTGGCCCCTAAAAAGAAGTAATTAACGGCTTTGCAAGTAATTGAACCCTGCAGCCTCAGGTTGCAGGGTTTTATTCGCCCTAATTACTATGTTATTAACAACTCAACAATGCGGAGTTATTCATCATGCCTAAGATGAAAACCAACAAAGGTGCTGCTAAGCGTTTCCAGAAAACTGCTGGTGGTATTAAGTTTAAGCACGCTGGTAAACGTCACATCCTGACTAAGCGTACTACTAAGAACAAGCGTCAGCTACGTCCGAACTCGATCCTTCCTAAATGTGAAGTTGCTCAAGTTCTACGTATGATGCCATACGCTTAATTCTTTTTAGTTTATAAATTCGTTTAGTTTAGGAGAAGCATAATGCCTCGCGTAAAACGTGGTGTACAAGCTCGTGCACGTCATAAGAAAGTTCTAAAACAAGCTAAAGGTTACTACGGAGCACGTTCACGTGTTTACCGCGTAGCTTTCCAAGCAGTTACCAAAGCTGGTCAATACGCTTACCGTGACCGTCGTAACAAGAAACGTCAATTCCGTCAACTTTGGATTGCACGTATCAACGCGGCATCTCGTCAAAATGGTCTATCTTACAGCCGTTTCATCAACGGTCTTAAGAAAGCATCTATCGAGATCGATCGTAAGATTCTTGCTGACATCGCAGTATTCGACAAAGCAGCATTCGCTGTTCTAGTTGAAAAAGCGAAAGCATCTCTATAATTTAGAGTTAGCTTTAAGGTTTAAGAAAAGGAGAACTTCGGTTCTCCTTTTTTATTGCCTGTAATTTCTCCTCTAGAGACTCCCAACTCCTTCCTCCGTCAGTCTTGGGAATGACGAGATAAACTTCCGCATCTGATTTTTATTCGCTTGAACAGGCATTCTGGTATATAAACATCTACCTAACCTTTAATGTTAAGCGACTGAATAAATGACCGCACCAACCACTATGACGTTCTTCGAACGTTTTGAAGCTGACATCCTTTCTGGCAAAAAGACCATCACCATTCGCGATGAATCAGAGCGTGATTACCAACCGGGTAGCGTTGTTGAAGTATCAACGTTAGAAGAAGGGCGTGTATTCTGTAATCTTAAGATCATCAGCGTAGAACCAATTCTGTTCGATGAACTGGGTGAGTTCCATGCACAGCAAGAGAACATGACGCTGCAAGTGTTGAAAGATGTGATTCAAGATATCTACCCAGGTATCTCTCAGCTTTACGTTGTTTCTTACGAGCTAGTTTAATCGTTAACAACGAACCTTTAGTGCAGTTCTTGGATGGATAGGAAGGATTAATGACTGAGTTATCGAGCGACACTGCGCAGCAAACCTTGCTTCAACTTTATTGTCGCGAGCAAACGGATCAGCCGTTAATTTCTCGTGCCAATCTCGACATTGAACTTTACGACAGCGAAGCGTTTTTAGCTTGGCGCGAAACTAAGCGCGACTTTGTTATCCGTGATATTGAAAGTCGTGTTTGGGTAAAAAGCTGTCCGGCTGGCTACATTACTGAAGTAC
Organism: Vibrio gigantis; assembly: GCF_024347515.1. Taxonomy (NCBI): domain Bacteria; kingdom Pseudomonadati; phylum Pseudomonadota; class Gammaproteobacteria; order Vibrionales; family Vibrionaceae; genus Vibrio; species Vibrio gigantis. Next base: position 2,117,586 of record NZ_AP025492.1, on the reverse strand, counting down.
ATTTTAAAGCGGATGGCACTCTAACTGAGTACCGTTTGTTTGACCGCTTTAAGACGGTAGGGCGGTGGCAGTTAAAAGACGGCTTACTGCACGCTGAGATTACTAAAGGCGATAACCGATATGAATTTGCGGTCGTGGCTAGGGCTGACTTAAATATCCACTCTGCGGTGGAATATAAGAACGGCGAGCTGCATTCGTACCTGAAGTTGGTGCAAGCTGAGCGTTAACTCTTTTCATCGAGCTTGATTAAGCGAGCGACTTTCCAAAAAGCAAAAAGCAAAAAGCAAAAAGCAAAAAGCAAAAAGCCAACAGTGATGTTGGCTTTGTTGTTTCTGGCGAAGCTAACTAAGCGTTAGCATTCTTTAAGTTCTGTTTATCTACGGCGTTTACGCTTCAAAGTTTGTTAGGCGTGAGTGCAGTTCACTTCCAACATCTTGCTTGGCACAAACCGTTAGCAGGTCATCAATAAAGTACTTTAATGCGCGAGCTTCGATACGACGAATGCCTTGTTGCTGTTCTTCAGTTAGGTAGCCATAGATAGTTGCAGCGCCAAAGTCACCAAAGATCATCTGACCTTGCTCGTTGACTAAAGTGTTGTGCGCGTACAAATCACCGTGACAAACCTTGTTGTCATGCAGGTGATCAAATACATCGATCATCTGAGTCACGATGTTGTCGATTTGCGAGATTGGAAGTTCGAAACCTTCAGGGAAAGTATCACGCGTGCAAGTCTCGAGTGTTGGTGGTAGCCCTAGGTTGTAGTAGCTGCTTGGAATGAGTTCCATCACCAAAGCTAGGTAATCTTGTTCTTCTACTTGGGCGATAGATTTTACCAAATTGCTATGGTGACCAGCTTGCAGGCACGCTTCCAGTTCATCATGTGGGTAGCCATCGCTGGTGACTTCGCCTTTAAACACTTTAACCGCCACTTCTTGTGGGAAATCAAAGTCGTTGTTTTGCCAGCTTGCATGAGATATCACGCCAGACGCGCCTTGGCCAAGAACTTGATTCAGTGAATAGCTTTGAGAGCTAACTGCAGGCACACTATCTAAGCTGCTAGGGTGTTTGCAAAACGGGTTACCCGCAAACGCTAACCAAGCCAGCTTTGGCAGCTTGATAAGGAACTCTGGGAATTCAGTTAGTTGGTTTGCAGACAAGCGAACCAGTTCGAGGTTGGATAGGTTTTCCATACTTTCAGGTAAAGCGCGAAGCTGGTTGCCTGCGAGTGCCAGCTTTTGCAGACGTGGTCTTTCACCCAGTGAGTTCGGTAGAACTTCGATGGCGTTGTCGGTCAGGATCAACCAGCGCAATTGAGGTGGTAGAGACGCTTCGCTTGCGGTTTTGATTTGGTTGGTCTTAAAACCGATCATTTCAAGCTTAGGAAGTGACCCAAGAACATCAGGAAGGTGCGTGAACAGGTTATTCGACGCAAAGATAATACGCAGGTGAGTAAGCTGTGATAACTCTGCAGGTAAGTCTGATAGCTGATTCCCCGAAAGATCCAGAATCTCTAGTGAATCGGCGAGATCCAATACTTCTAATGGAAACTCAGTGAGACCTTCTGATAGTTTTAAGCGCTTAATACCTTTAAGTTGCCCTGATTTTAATTGTTCTAGAGTATGCAAACCTTAGCCTTATGAATAGATGTTCGAGGCGCGTAGTGTACTTGTCTCAATCGAGAAAGGCGAGTATCCGCAACAATACTCGCCTATCCAAGTTCACCAGTCGTTGATATCAAGCTTAAAGCTGAATACGATTTTGGCTAACGCCGACCTCCTCAACAAAATCCAAGTCATGACTGACTAAGATAAAAGCCCCTTGGTATTCACGCAAAGCTGACGCCAATATCTGCTTTGAGTCGATGTCTAAATGATTGTCTGGCTCATCAAGCAGCAGTAATGGGGAGTCTTGCTTATGGCTGACAATCAACATCGCTAGTTTCATTTTCTCTCCACCACTTAGGTGAGCGACTTTGCGGTACACGGAATCACGCCTAAAGCCGATGCCTGCCAACAATGTCCGAGCATCACTCTCTGTGAGCCCTTCACTATGTGTCATGAGGCTATCGAACATGGTGTTATGGGTATCCAACAAACCAAAGTGTTGATCAAGGTATACCGTAGATCCTAAGCGTTTGATAGTACCAGTGTAATGCGAGTGCTCGTTGTGAATCGCTTTCAACAGTGTCGATTTACCACAGCCGTTTGCGCCGCTTAGATAACAGCGTTCACCTTGTGACAGAGAAAAGTGGATAGGATTACCAGGCCCATATTCAAGTCGGCAATCTTCAACAGTTAATAGCGTGTTCTTTTTCTTGCTATTACTCTCTTGTAGATACAAGGCCTGCGGTTTCAGTTGCTCTTTTTGTTCTTTAAGAGATTGAAGCTTATCTTGATTTTGCTCCTTTAAGTTATTTTGGCTAGTGACTGATGCTGCTTGTGTTCGTCCGGCTTTGTCTTTCATTGCATCCAGTAAGATCTTGGGCTGACTGCCTGATTTTCGCAGTCGGTTTCCTTGCGCCTCTCGCTGTTGCGCTTTTTCTTTATTGGCCTGAGCTTGGCGTTCAAGTCGTCTCTTTTCTGATTGGTGATGAGCAATCTGTTTATCTAGTGCATCGGCCTGATTCGACATTTGTTTGAAGTAGTCATCGTAGTTTCCTTTATAGAAACGCAACCCTAAACTATTGAGGTGGTAGATCCCTTCCATGTGCCTCAACAGGCTTCGGTCATGACTAACCATCAGTATTTTGCCTTCAAATTGTTGGCACTGTTCTATTAACCAGTTGCGCCCGTCACTGTCTAAATGATTCGACGGCTCATCGAGAATCAGTATGTTGTGGTCTGAAGTAAACAGTTGATGAAGCTGTAAAAGGGCAAGCTGCCCACCGCTTAATGTGTTGCATAGCGTGGCCAACTCGCTGGTTATTTTCAGACTGACCAACAGCTTCTGAGTGTTTTCTTGCAAATCCCAATCGTCACCAACGATGTCAAAATGTTGATGCTCGCAGCTGCCTTGTTCAATAGCGTGCAAGGCATTGAGTTTATTCATGATACCTAAGAAATCAGCAATGCTGATCGTGCTATCCAAAAGTTCTGAAGGCAATTGTGAGTAGAAACCAATCGAGCCTTGTCTAGACACACTCCCAGATGTCGGCTGCGTTTTCCCGGTGAGTAATGAAAGTAGCAACGATTTTCCGGCTCCGTTTCTTCCAACTAAGCCAGTCAGTCGCGAGTTCAAATTGAAGGTGATGCCTTTAAATAGCCACTCACCAGTATCGAGCTGGAATGAGAGATTATTGGCTAAGATAGTAGGCATAAAAATACCTCCCTTTACGTATAAACGAGTAAAAGGGGCGAGGCGCTTTTCTGTGCAAGATCCAGCTGGATGCTAACAACAGATCGCCAAAGACGTTACTTAGATAGGTGACCAGTGAAAGAGAGAAAGCGGTATTGAGGTGTTTTCTCTCTTTTAGGTGTGCTCTGGAAGATATTGGCCGTTAATCGGCTGATCTTTTAGAGCTTAATTTGTCGCGAAAATAGATGACGAAGTAACGCCCACTAACCCCGAGTGTCCAAATGATTTTTAAAAAATAAATCGGATGTCAGGATGTTAGTACTTCATTATGGCGTTATTCTCTTTTGAAATGATACTGAATAGGTGCTTAGAAAGTCAACAGGGTGAGGTGATTAAAATGTACCCAAATAATAAAAGCGCCGATGAGACGCTTTTGTTGATTCGATGAAACCAGACATTGCTAAATGGCAAGGTATTAAGTTTATAGCTCGCTGATAATCTAGCTAACAGGACGGCTGCACTTGACCACCAATAGCGCGCCAGCACATATCAAAACTGTCATTGATGTACTTTTCTGATTGTTCTGGCTGCGGCTCTTGTTGATCAACAAGCCAATTCGCACAGATCAAAAAGTGGCTATGGATGAAGTGCCTAACGAGATTAATGTCTAGCACCATCAATTCTTCGGCTTGCTGTCCTTTCAAAATGATGTCATCGAGTGACGCAAACATCTGCGAAACAATGACTTCACGAGTTTGAGTCGTTGGGTCAAAGTGCACATTGGTGAAGAATTTCATGGCGATTGGGTTTTCTAACGCCCACTCAATTCCGGTCATCCACATGAATTTAAAGGCTTGATAGCGATTTTGTTCAGCGATTTCTGTGTGTTGAGCCAGAGTAGAAAATAGCTCTACTTTCAGTTCACGAAACAGCTCATCAATCAGTAGAGATTTGTTCTCAAAATGATGAAACAGTGTCGCTTTTGCTACACCAGCGGTCTTCGCTATTTGCCCTGTAGATGTGCCCTCTAACCCTTGTTGGGAAAAGAGTAGGAGCGCAGCATCTAGGATTTTTTGCCTTTTTGTAATCATCGATTCAGTACTTTGAACATCATTTTCTTGATTGGGTTGTTGTATGGAGGGTGCATCAACTTAGTGAAGTTGATTTTGCCTCGAGTCAATACGGTTTTTGCATGGCTAAAGGTCTTGAAGCCTTCAATGCCGTGGTAGTGTCCCATGCCTGAAGGGCCAATACCACCAAACGGTGCATCTTCCGCCGCCACATGCACCAAAGAGTCATTGATACAAACACCGCCAGAGTGTGTATCCGATAGGAATCGGTCTTGGGTTTTCTTGTCGTGACTCATTAGGTACAGGGCAAGTGGACGTTCTCTTGTGGTGATGTAGCTTATCGCTTCGTCGATCGAATCATAAGGCACGATAGGAAGCACAGGGCCAAACAACTCTTCTTGCATTGCCACCATGTCATCATTCACTTCGGTGAGAAGGTGCGGTGTCATTCTATGGTTCACGTCGTCTTGTGCTTGCTCGGTAACGGTATGTATCACAGCACCTTTTGACTTCGCATCTTCAACTACACCTTTTAATCGATTGTACTGGCGCATGTTAACCACTGAAGTTAAGTCTTTACTCTCAATTCCCGCTTTATAGAGCTTCTTGAAGTAGCGTTTGTAAGCGGTGATAAATGCATCGACCTTTTCTCGTGGCAATAAGATGTAATCGGGTGCTACACAGATTTGACCTGCGTTTAAGCTCTTGGCAAACAGGATACGTTCAACCGCGTCTGCGACATCGAAATCTGGTGCGATGATGGTTGGAGACTTACCGCCAAGTTCAAGTGTAACCGGCGTTAGGTTCGCGGCTGCGGCTTTCATTACGTGCTTACCAACAGAGGTTGAGCCTGTGAATAGGATATGGTCAAACGGCAGCTGGCTGAACTTAGCAGAAACGTCGGCTTCACCTTCGATGATCGCCACTTGTTCTTCACTGAAACCTTCGGCCAACATCGCTTTCAAAACACGGTTTGTTGCAGGAGTAAACTCAGACATCTTGAGCATTGCAGTGTTACCTGCCGCCAATGCTGTGATGAGAGGACCCAAAGAGAGCATAACTGGGAAGTTCCAAGGCACTATGATGCCAACCACACCTACTGGTTGATAATGCACAGTAATCTTGGCTGGTGTTAGCATCAAGCCGGCTTTACGACGTGAAGGTTTCAACCACTTCTTAAGATTTTTATCACTGTAATTGATTTGGTGTAGGGAAGGGGTGATGTCAGCAATTAAGCTGTCGTGCTTTGCTCGATGGCCATAATCTTCTGATACCGCTTCAATTAACTGCTCTTGGTAGCGCATTAATAGTTTTTTCAAGACTGAGAGATCATTTCGTCTCTGCTCAAGTGTTGGATTAACGTTGTTACGGTAGTGATCTTGTTGTCGGTTGAATATTTGATCCATGTCGTTGGTGCTCGACGTGTTTGGTTCAAGGTCTAGATTATGGCTCATAGTATCCCCTAAATTCGAAGGCTGACCGATTGGTTGGTCAGTTAAAATTACAAGAAGTTATGGTCGAATACAAGATATGGACGAAAAAAGTTTATTTTTTGTGCAATGAACTGGCAATTTAGCTAAGTGGGTCCAATAAAGGAAAAGCGGGTATTCAGGAAGAAGTGACAGGTTTGTGAGAAGTGATCATGTGCCTTTTTGTGTAGTTAAAGGCACACGCGATTTGCTTACGGGTTAGGCAGAGACTTTCTCGCAACGCATAAAGATGAAGTTAACGTTTTTTGATAGGCGCTCGTACGTTTCTTCAGAGATGGCTTTGGCTTTCTCGTCGATTGTGCCTTCAGTGATTTGTGAAATCAGCAAGCCAGATTGGCTGACAGCTTGGCAAAGCTCGGTTAATGAACGGCGGTAGAAGCTTACCTGAACGGGTGTTCCAACCGTGTTCCACTCTTCTTGAATGAATTCGCGCTCAAAGTAGTTACCTGAAAGGGTACACTCGAAATCCGCAAATGGGTGGTGAGTGGAAAACACGATGTAGCCGCCCGGTTTCAAAACGCGATACACGTCATCAAAGACAGGCTTTAGATCTTCAATGTAATGCAGTACCAATGGGCACACGATGACATCAGCGCTGTTGTCAGCTTCTTTGGGTAAACCTAGAGCAGCATCTTGCGAGTATGCGGTCACATTGGGGATTTGTTTTCCGTTCACTAGGTCAACCATATCTTGAGATAGGTCGGTACAGGTGACTTTGTTGGCACCTTGGTCGATAAACCATTGTGCGTATATACCTGAACCGCAACCAAGGTCGACAATATCGAGCCCTTTAACATCGTCTAGTAAGGCTATGGTTGATGGGCATTCTAATAGGGCATTATAAATATTATCGCGAGCAGCAGAGTCGTATTGCTTTGCGTAGGTGGTGTACATTTCGGACATGATTTAACACTCATCAATAGGTATGGAAGAACAGGATACTGACTATCTTGGTGATAGCGAGAGTTGTGATAGTGAAGTGCCGATATTTGTCACAACCCTGACTTAACATCACCAAATTAGCTAAGAATTTTAGGCGTCATTGCTATTTTATTCACCTAAATTTTTGTTAGAAAGTGCTTCATTTTTAATGCACTTCAGTCTGTTTTTTGCCCTAAAACCTTGTAATTCCTTAGTTGTCACTTTAAGTCGATCTGTCGATAAAAAAACGTAATCGTAACCACAAATATCAATGGTTGGACTCGCTCTTAATAATATCGGTTAATGCAGCCAACAAATCGTATTCGAACGTTTTTTGTTGGGTTATACCTCGCTATTCCAAAGAGGTATCTTCTGTCGATGGCCCTATAGTGTGAGGTCTCTAGAATTGGAAAATTCGGTTAATTTGGAACGCATCCGTGCTGAGTATAACGTAAAGCACTGGAGCCAAGGTTTTTATGGCATTGATGACAACGGTGAAGTGTATGTATCACCGAGCGAAACGGATCATCAAGTCCCACTAAGTAAGATTGTAAAACAGTTAGAGCAAAGAAATATTGGTTTACCTGCTCTTGTGCGTTTTCCTCAAATCGTGCATCAGCGTGTGCACAATATCTGCAACGCATTTAACCAAGCGATCGAAGAATATCAGTACGACAACCGTTACCTACTTGTTTATCCGATTAAAGTTAACCAGCAAAAAGAAGTGGTTGATGAGATCTTAGCGAGCCAAGCTCAACTAGAGCAAAAGCAGCTAGGCCTAGAGGCGGGCAGCAAGCCTGAGCTATTAGCGGTGTTGGCGTTGGCTCAAAAAGCGAGCTCTGTGATCGTGTGTAACGGTTACAAAGACAGAGAATACATCCGCCTTGCACTGATTGGCGAAAAGCTAGGGCACAAGGTTTTTATCGTTCTAGAGAAACTGTCTGAGCTTGATCTTGTTCTTTCTGAAGCGAAAGCTCTGGGTGTGAAACCTCGTTTGGGTTTACGTATCCGTCTTGCTTCTCAAGGCGCAGGTAAATGGCAAGCAAGTGGTGGTGAGAAGTCGAAGTTCGGCCTGTCTGCATCACAAGTGCTTACCGTTATCGAACGTTTGAAAGCAGAAGACCAGTTGGATGTTCTAGAGCTCGTACACTTCCATCTAGGTTCGCAAATGGCGAACATTCGTGATGTGCGTAATGGTGTGAGTGAAGCGGCTCGCTTCTACTGTGAACTGCGTGATATTGGCGCTCAACTGAAGTTCTTAGATGTTGGTGGTGGTTTAGCTGTCGATTACGACGGCACACGTAGCCAATCTTCAAACTCAATGAACTACGGCCTGCTTGAGTACGCTCGTAACATCGTGATGACGGTAGGGGACATTTGTAAGCTCTACAACCAACCACAACCTGTGATCATTTCGGAGTCTGGTCGTTCATTGACAGCGCACCATGCTGTTTTGATCACCAACGTGATTGGGACTGAAAGCTACTCACCGGAAGACATGGCTGCGCCAGAAGCAGACGCACCACTGTTGCTCAACAACATGTGGAAGAACTTCTTAGAACTTGATGCTGGTAACGACGACCGTGCGTTGATTGAGATCTACAACGATACGCAGAGTGATATTGCAGAAGCGCACAATCAATTTGCGACCGGTATGCTGAACCTTCAGCACCGTGCTTGGGCTGAGCAGATGTCTTTGCGTATCAACTACGAGCTAAGCACTCGTATGAGCACAAAGAACCGTTACCACCGTCCAATTTTGGATGAGTTGAGCGAACGTTTAGCGGACAAGTTCTTCGTGAACTTCTCACTATTCCAGTCATTGCCAGACGCTTGGGGTATTGATCAGGTGTTCCCTGTATTGCCATTGAGCGGTTTAGATAATGCGGATGAGCGTCGTGCTGTGGTGTTGGACATCACTTGTGACTCTGACGGTACGATTGACCAGTATGTAGACGGCCAGGGCATTGAAACAACATTGCCAGTGCCAACGTGGAACCCAGATGAACCATACCTAATGGGCTTCTTCCTAGTTGGGGCGTACCAAGAGATCTTGGGCGATATGCATAACCTATTTGGTGATACGCACAGTGTTGTGGTGAATGTTGATGAGAGCGGAGAAGCGAACATTGACTACATCAACGAAGGCGACACAGTAGAAGACATGATGCGTTACGTTCACATTGATATGGACCTAATTCGTCAGAACTACAAAGAATTGGTAACGGCGAAAGTACCAGCGCAAGAGCAGCAAAGCGTACTTGAAGAGTTAGAGCAAGGCTTGATGGGTTACACCTATCTTGAGGATTTTTAATGAACGATCTATTTACGAAACCAGATTACTCGCTGTACTCCAATGCGATGACGTTTATGCGTCGTCCATTGGTGCAAAACCCAATCGACAACGACGCTGATGTGGTTGTGTTGGGTGCGCCGCTAGATATGGCGACATCTGGTCGTCCGGGTGCTCGTATGGGCCCTGATGCTATTCGTCGTGCATCGGTAAACTTGGCGTGGGAAGGTAAGAAATTCCCGTGGGACTTCAATGTATTTGAGCATACCTCGGTGATTGATGCTGGCGATCTTGTGTTTGATTGCGGTGACGCAGAAGACCTAACTCAGCGTTTGGAAGCTGCAGCTGATGCGATTCTAAATAGTGGTAAAACTCTGTTAGGTTTAGGTGGTGATCACTTCATTACACTGCCTTTACTAAGAGCGTATGGTAAGAAGTACGGTGAGATGGCGTTGATTCACTTCGACGCACATACTGACACCTACAACCAAGGCAGTCGTTACGACCACGGCACCATGTTCTACCATGCACCAAACGAAGGTCTTATCTCGCCAGAACATTCGGTGCAGATCGGTATTCGTACTGAGTACAAACAAGAAGGTCATGGCTTCAACGTCATTAATGCGATGCAAGCGAATGACATGAGTGTGGACGAGATCATTGCTCAAGTGAAAGATATTGTTGGTGATAAGCCAGTGTATCTGACGTTTGATATCGACTGTCTTGATCCTGCCTTTGCACCGGGTACTGGCACGCCAGTGTGTGGTGGTTTGAACTCAGATAAAGTTCTGAAAATCATCCGTGGTTTGCAGGGTATTAACATGGTTGGTATGGACGTTGTAGAAGTTTCTCCAGCGTATGACCAAAGTGATATCACAGCGTTAGCTGGTGCTACGATTGCTCTTGAGCTGCTTTATGTTTGGACTGCGAACCGCCTAGCTAAATCATAATATGTTGTTATAAGCATAGCGTTGCTATCTAATTTAAAAGCCCACCAGGTTTACTTGGTGGGCTTTTTGTTATTAGTGGGTGCGAGACTTAACAATTTATTTTGAACGCAAGTCGTATTCTTTTCTCTGTGAAGTGACGTGCCAATGGTTGTGCCTTGTGATGAATCATCTGATTGATTTCAGGTGGATATTCACCACATCCCCTCTGATTTCCGTCTCAAATATGGGACTCCCATCTGTTTCACTGCTGATGTATATCTCACCTCGATTAATGCCCTGTATTTGCTAATGATTTATTAACTTTATTGCTGTATATATTTATAAAACTAAGAGGTGCAACTATAATATGCATTTATTTTTATATAAATCAGCACCCTACTAACTTTTAACTACTGTTTTCAGATACCAGAGCGAATACCCAGATTTGTGAAAAGACGTCTCTTCGCACAGACATGGCATTTTTTATGGGGAAGACTAGGCTTAAGAGTAAGTAAACTATAAAAAAACAGGTGAAACGAATCTCCTTTTTCGAGTCGATTGAACATCATAATTGACAGGCATTAATGAAGTTAGATCTGGGTTCGATTTCAACCTGAAACAGTTATTACTTAATTTTCACAGTACTGAGAAAACAGTGTTTTGTGACAACGGGGGATGTATGGATATTGAGGTTTCACGCCAAGCTGCGGTAGTTGAAGCAGTAAGTGGAGAAGTCATCGCTGTTAAGCCTGATGGTAGTGCAAGGAAGGTTTCTGTTGGCGATATCATCCGTGAGAATGAAATTGTTATTACAGCCAATGATGCGGGACTCGTGCTAGACAATCCAAATGGTGTTATTGAAGTAGGAAGCAATTGCGTTGGTTGTCTCGATGAAAGCTCAGCGTGGAACGATGCGCCGATTGCAGGTGAAGTCGCTTTTGATTTAGAGCAAGCGAACGCGAGTACTTTCAGTGACGATGACCTTGCTGCTATTCAAGATGCTATTTTAGGTGGTGCTGACCCAACTCAAATTTTAGAAGCAACGGCAGCTGGTGGTGGGCTAGGTTCTGCAAATGCCGGCTTTGTCACCATTGATTACAACTATACCGAAACTCATCCATCGACATTCTTTGAGACCGCTGGTCTAGCAGAACAAACCGTTGATGAAGAGAGAGAAGAATTTAGGTCGATCACTCGTTCCTCAGGTGGCCAATCAATCAGTGAAACACTGACTGAAGGCTCCATATCTGGCAATACTTATCCCCAATCTATAACAATCACAGAAACGATTATTGCTGGTAGTTTAGCTCTTGCCCCTGACTCTTTCGTCCCAGAAACGCTATCCCTCGCTTCACTACTTAGTGAATTAAACAGCGACATTACCTCAAGTGGTCTGCCCGTCACCTTTACGTATGACGCGGCGATCAATTCTATCGTTGGTGTTCAGGGTGCCAATACAGTTTTAAACATCGATATTGATGCCGTTAGTGTTGGTAATAACGTTGAGCTTTCGCTAACCACAACTATTTCTCAGCCAATTGACCATGTACCGTCTGTTGGCGGTGGTCAGGTTTCCTACACTGGCGATCAAATAGATATTACCTTTGATATTCAAGGCGAAGACACTGCTGGGAATCCGCTAGCAACACCCGTCAATGCGCAGGTTTCAGTGTTTGACGGGGTAGATCCGTCTGCTGAAAGTGTGAATATCACTAACGTTGAAACTAGCAGCGCGGCAATCGAAGGAACGTTCTCCAATATTGGTAGTGATAATCTGCAATCAGCCGTATTTGATGCAAGTGCACTGGATCAGTTTGATGGATTGCTCAGTGATAATCAAAACACGCTTGCCAGACTTTCTGATGATGGAACAACGATTACTCTGGCCATCCAAGGTCGTGGCGAGGTGGTTCTCACTATCTCACTTGATACCGATGGCACTTATAAATTTGAGCAGTTTAATCCGATCGAACAGATCGGCACTGATTCACTTTCTTTTTCACTGCCGATCTCGGTTACGGACTTTGACCAAGATGTTGTAACTAATAACATTAACATTGAGATTACTGATGGCGATAGCCCGGTTATCACTAATGTTGACAGTATTGATGTTGATGAAGCGGGTATTGTTGGTGGTTCTCAAGAGGGGACCGCGCCCGTAGCGGGTAGCGGAAGTATCACCGCGGACATTTTTGAAAGTGACATCATTGACCATTATGAACTTGAACCGGCGGAATTTAATACTGGTGGCACCTTAGTTTCAAATGGCAAGTCTGTGCTACTTGAGCTGATTGATGAAACCAACGGTGTAAGAACTTACGAAGGTTATGTTGAGGTCAATGGCGCAAGAATTACGGTTTTTGATGTAAAAATTGATAACCCATCTTTGGGTAGCTATGAATTTAAGCTCTATGAAGAGCTGTTGCATCAAGGTGCTGAAGACGCACTTTTAACCTTTGCACTGCCTATCTATGCGGTAGATGCAGATGGCGATAGATCGGCATTATCTAGTGGTTCAAGTACTCCAGAAGCCGCGCAGATTCTTATCAACGTTAAAGATGATGTCGTTGAACTGATTGATAAGGTTGAATCTGTTACCGAACCAACTTTAGCTGGTGATACTGTCGTCTCGTATAACCTGTTCAATTTCGAGGGTGCGGATGGTTCGACAATTCAATCATTCAACTACGATGGTGTTGATTATTCATTAGATCAAAGCTTACTACCTGATGCTCCTCAAACCTTCAGTTTTACTGAGGGTGTCGTCACTATCTCATTAAACGGTGATTTCAGTTTTGAAGTCGCTCGTGATATCGACCACTCAAGCAGCGAAACCATAGTAAAACAGTTCTCATTTTTGGCTGAAGATGGCGATGGAGATACTGATACCTCAACACTTGAACTGAGCATTATCGATGGTCAGAACCCAACTATAGATCTGATTCCACCTGTCACTTTATCTGAAACAGATCTTGCCGATGGTTCCGCACCAAGTGGAAGCGTAGTAAGCGCAACCAATACTATTACCTTTACTCCTGGTAGCGATGATGTGGCGAGTTTCCGTGTTGAGCCTACGGAGTTCAATGTCGGCGGTGCACTAAAATCGAATGGCTTTGCGGTTGAGATAAAAGAAGATTCGGCTAATCCGGGTACTTACATTGGTTTTATTACCGATGGTTCAAATACTGAAGTTCTAGTGTTCACGATAGCCTTCTCTACGAGCACGCTGGGTGAATACACCTTTACTCTGCTTGAAGCGCTAGACCATGTGGATGGTTTAGATAATAACGATCTGAGCTTCGATCTGCCTGTTTATGCGGTCGATACGGATGGTGACGATTCATTGGTGTCTCAACTGAATGTGACCATCGGTGATGATGTCCAAATCATGCAAGACGGTACGTTAGATATCGTTGAGCCAAACCTTGCAGACGGCACAGTGACGACTAACACCATTGATGTGATGCCAAACCAAAGTGCCGATGGCGCGACGATCACTCAGTTCACTTATGACGGTCAACTACGAACACTTGATCAGAATGATACCGGCGAGCAGCAATTCAGCTTCACGGAAGGCAAGCTATATATCACTCTTGAAGGGGAAGTACGTTTTGAGCCGAACCGAAATTTAGATCATTCGGTGAGCGAAGACATCGTGAAATCGATTGTTGTTACCTCAAGCGACTTCGATAATGACTCTCTGACTTCAACCGTAACGCTTACCATCACTGATGGTGATAATCCTACGATCGATGCTATTCCGAGCGTGACGCTTTCTGAAACAAATCTCAGTGATGGATCTGCTCCGAGCGGCAGCGCGGTAAGCTCGACTCAAACCATCACGTTCACCAACCAAAGTGATGATGTGGTTCGTTTCCGCATTGAGCCAACGGAGTTCAATACTAACGATGATCTTAAATCGAACGGTTTAGCCGTTGAGTTACGTGAAGATCCGGCAGGGTCGGGTGACTACATTGGTTTTACGACCAGCGCGACAAACGTCGAAACCACGGTATTTACGTTGAGTTTCTCTAGCACTACATTAGGTCAATATACCTTCACTTTGCTTGAAGCGTTGGACCACCAAGATGCCCGAGGTAACAACGAGCTCAACTTTGATCTACCCGTGTATGCAGTAGACAGTGACGGCGATGATTCACTGATGTCTCCGTTAAACGTCACCATCGGCGATGATGTTCAAATCATGCAAGACGGTGCGCTTAATATTACTGAGCCGACGGTCGCTGATTTAGCAGCAGGCACACCGACGACTGCTGTTTTCGATGTGATGCTAAATCAAAGTGCTGATGGCGCAACGGTGACGCAATTTACTTATGATGGTCAGCTTCGAACGCTTGACCAAAATGACAATGGCGAGCAACAGTTTAGCTTCACGGAAGGAGAGCTGTTCATCACTCTTCAAGGTGAAGTACGCTTTGAACCCAATCGCAATCTAGACCACACTCTGAGCGAAGATATCGTGAAATCAATCGTAGTGACGTCTAGCGATTCCGATAACGATGTTTTGACCTCAATCGTCACACTGACCATTACCGATGGTGATATCCCAACCATTGATAATATTCCAACTGTGAGCTTGTCAGAAACCAATCTGAGTGATGGCTCTACACCAAGTGGTAGCACGGTTAGCTCAACTCAAACCATTACTTACACCACTCAAAGTGATGATGTGACCAGCTTCCGTATTGAACCAACTGAGTTCAATGTTGGTGGCGCTCTGACATCTAACGGTTTGGCCGTCGAACTGAAGGCCGACCCAACCACGCTGGGTGGTTACATCGGTTATGTTACGGATGGTTCGAACGTTGAAACCAACGTATTCACGATTAGCTTCTCGGATACCAATTTAGGCCAATACACCTTCACCTTACTTGAAGCGTTGGATCATGTAGATGGCTTAGCGAAGAATGATCTGAGCTTTGACCTTCCGGTTTACGCCGTTGATAGCGATGGTGATGATTCACTGGTGTCTCAACTTAATGTGACCATCGGTGATGA
This sequence comes from Vibrio gigantis, assembly GCF_024347515.1. Lineage (NCBI taxonomy): Bacteria > Pseudomonadati > Pseudomonadota > Gammaproteobacteria > Vibrionales > Vibrionaceae > Vibrio > Vibrio gigantis. The sequence continues at coordinate 2,102,570 of NZ_AP025492.1, read as the reverse complement.
TGTACAGGTCATGCAAAACCAAGCGCTTAATATTATTGAGCCAAATCTTGCAGACGGCACAATCACAACCAACACCATCGATGTGATGCCAGAGCAAAGTGCTGATGGTGCGACGATCATTCAGTTCACTTATGATGGTCAAGTTCGAACACTGGACCAAAGTGACAATGGTGAGCAGCAATTTAGCTTCACGGAAGGTGAGTTGTTCATCACTCTTGAAGGTGAAGTACGCTTCGAACCAAACCGTAATCTAGACCACACGGCTAGCGAAGACATAGTGAAGTCGATAGTGGTGACCTCAAGCGATTTAGATAATGACGTACTTACTTCCACAGTGACGCTGACGATTACTGATGGTGATATCCCTACCATTGATGCCGTGCCAAGCGTTACCTTGTCTGAAACGAATCTCGCCGATGGTTCTACACCAAGTGGCAGTGCTGTAAGTCAAACTGAGACGATTACCTTCACTAATCAAAGTGATGATGTAACCAGTTTCCGCATTGAACCAACCGAGTTCAATGTGGGTGGCGCTCTGAAATCGAATGGTTTTGTGGTCGAGATAAAAGAAGACTCGGCGAATCCAGGTACTTACATTGGTTTCATTACTGATGGCTCAAATACTGAAATTCCAGTGTTTACGATTAGCTTCTCGTCCACCACGCTTGGTGAATACACCTTTACTTTATTGGAAGCACTGGACCATGCAGATGGTCTAGCGAACAATGATCTGAGCTTTGATCTTCCGGTTTATGCGGTAGACAGCGATGGCGATGATTCTTTGGTGTCTCAACTTAATGTAACCATCGGTGATGATGTTCAAATCATGCAAGATGGCACGCTAGATATCGTTGAGCCAAATCTGGCAGACGGCACAGTGACGACTAACACCATTGATGTGATGCCAAACCAAAGTGCCGACGGTGCAACGATCATTCAGTTCACTTATGACGGTGTCGTAAACACACTGGATCAAAGCATTTCAGGCGAACAGCAATTCAGCTTCACCGAAGGCGAACTGTTTATCACCCTTGAAGGGGAAGTTCGCTTTGAACCTAATCGCGATCTAGACCATTCCGTTAGTGAAGACATCGTCAAATCGATTGTCGTGACTTCAAGCGACTTCGATAACGATCCGGTAACTTCAACCATTACGCTAACCATTACTGATGGTGACAATCCGATTATTGATGCGGTGCCGAGTGTATCACTTAAAGAAGCGGATCTCGCTGATGGATCTGCTCCGAGCGGCAGCGCGGTAAGCTCGACTCAAATCATCACGTTCACCAACCAAAGTGATGATGTGGTTCGTTTCCGTATTGAGCCAACGGAGTTCAATACTAACGATGATCTTAAATCGAACGGTTTAGCCGTTGAGTTGCGAGAAGACCCACAAGGGTCGGGTGACTATATTGGTTTTACGACCAGTGCGACGAACGTAGAGACTCAAGTATTCACATTAAGCTTTAATGCTGGGTCATTGGGTGAGTATACATTCACACTCCTTGAAGCGTTGGATCACCAAGATGCCCGAGGTAACAACGAGCTCAGCTTTGATCTACCCGTTTACGCGGTAGATAGCGACGGCGATGATTCAGTGATGTCTCCGTTAAACGTCACCATCGGCGATGATGTTCAAATCATGCAAGATGGAACGTTAGATATCGTTGAGCCGAATCTTGCAGATGGTACCGTGACAACTGGTACTGTCGATGTGATGCCAAATCAAAGTGCTGATGGCGCAACGGTGACGCAATTTACTTATGATGGCCAGCTTCGAACACTTGACCAAAGTGACAATGGCGAGCAACAGTTTAGCTTTACGGAAGGCGAGCTGTTCATCACGCTTCAAGGTGAGGTGCGCTTTGAGCCTAATCGTAATCTAGACCACACGCTGAACGAAGATATCGTGAAATCAATCGTGGTGACGTCTAGCGATTCCGATAACGATGTATTGACCTCAACTGTTACGCTGACCATTACCGATGGTGATATCCCAACCATTGATAATGTACCAACAGTGAACTTGTCGGAAACCAATCTGAGTGATGGCTCTGCGCCAAGTGGGAGTGCAGTTAGCTCAACCCAAACCATTACTTACACCACTCAAAGTGATGAAGTTACCGGCTTCCGAATTGAACCAACCGAGTTCAATCTTGGCGGCGCTCTGACATCCAACGGTTTGGCCGTCGAACTGAAGGCCGATCCAACCACACCGGGCGGTTACATCGGTTTTGTTACGGATGGTTCGAACGTCGAAACCAACGTATTCACGATTAGCTTTTCAGATACCAATTTAGGCCAATACACCTTCACCTTACTTGAAGCGTTAGACCATGTAGATGGCCTCGCAAATAATAATTTGAGTTTCGACTTACCGGTTTACGCGGTCGATAGCGATGGCGATGACTCGTTGGTGTCTCAATTAAACGTAACCATTGGTGATGATGTCCAAATCATGCAAGGTGGTACGTTAGATATCACTGAGCCAAATCTTGCAGACGGCACAATCACAACCAATACCATCGATGTGATGCCAAGTCAGAGTGCCGATGGTGCGACGATCACTCAGTTCACTTATGACGGTCAACTACGAACACTTGATCAGAATGACTCTGGCGAGCAGCAATTTAGCTTCACAGAAGGTGAGTTGTTCATCACGCTTGAAGGTGAAGTTCGCTTCGAGCCAAATCACAATCTAGACCACACGCTTAGCGAAGACATCGTCAAGTCGATTGTGGTGACTTCAAGCGATTCAGATAATGACGTACTGACTTCTACAGTGACGCTGACTATTACTGATGGTGATATTCCAACCATTGATGCAGTGCCAAGTGTTACCTTGTCTGAAACGAATCTCGCCGATGGTTCTACACCAAGCGGCAGTGCTGTAAGTCAAACAGAGACGATTACCTTCACCAATCAAAGTGATGATGTAACCAGTTTCCGTATTGAGCCAACCGAGTTCAATGTGGGTGGTGCACTTAAATCGAATGGGTTTGCGGTTGAGGTAAAAGAAGACTCTGCGAATCCAGGTACTTACATAGGCTTAATTACCAATGGTTCGAGCACTGAAGTCCCAGTGTTCACCATTAGCTTCTCGGCAACCACGCTAGGTGAATACACCTTTACTTTACTGGAAGCGTTAGACCATGCAGATGGCCTAGATAAGAACGACCTGAGTTTTGATCTTCCAGTATACGCAGTTGATAGCGATGGCGATGATTCATTGGTATCTCAACTGAATGTGACCATTGGTGATGATGTTCAAATCATGCAAGATGGCACGCTAGATATCGTCGAGCCAAATCTGGCTGATGGCACCGTAACAACCAATACCATTGATGTAATGCCGAACCAAAGTGCCGATGGCGCGAAGATCACTCAGTTCACTTATGACGGTGTCGTAAACACACTGGATCAAAGCATTTCAGGCGAACAGCAATTCAGTTTCGCGGAAGGTGAGCTGTTTATTACCCTTGAAGGTGAAGTGCGCTTTGAACCTAATCGCGATCTAGACCATTCCGTTAGTGAAGACATCGTCAAATCGATTGTCGTGACTTCAAGCGACTTCGATAACGATCCGGTGACTTCAACCATTACGCTGACAATTACTGATGGTGATAATCCGACGATTGACGTTATTCCAAGTGTTACGCTTTCTGAAACGAATCTGAGCGATGGTTCTACTCCAAGTGGCAGCGCTGTGAGTTCGACTCAAACCATTACGTTCACCAATCAAAGCGATGATGTGGTTCGTTTCCGTATTGAGCCAACGGAGTTCAATACTAACGATGATCTTAAATCGAACGGTTTAGCCGTTGAGTTACGTGAAGATCCGGCAGGGTCGGGTGACTACATTGGTTTTACGACCAGTGCGACGAATGTCGAAACCACGGTATTTACGCTGAGTTTCTCTAGTACCACATTAGGTCAATATACCTTCACTTTGCTTGAGGCGTTGGACCACCAAGATGCCCGAGGTAACAACGAGCTCAGCTTTGATCTACCCGTTTATGCGGTAGACAGTGACGGTGATGATTCAGTGATGTCGCCGTTAAGTGTGACCATCGGTGATGATGTTCAAATCATGCAAGATGGTACGTTAGATATCGTTGAGCCGAATCTTGCAGATGGTACCGTGACAACTGGTACTGCCGATGTGATGCCAAATCAAAGTGCCGATGGCGCAACGATCACTCAATTCACTTATGATGGCCAACTTCGAACGCTGGACCAAAATGATAATGGCGAGCAACAGTTTAGCTTCACAGAAGGCGAGTTGTTTATCACGCTTGAAGGTGAAGTGCGCTTTGAGCCTAATCGTAATCTAGACCACACACTGAACGAAGACATCGTGAAATCAATCGTGGTGACGTCTAGTGACTCCGATAACGATGTATTGACCTCAACTGTTACGCTGACCATTACCGATGGTGATATCCCAACCATTGATAATGTACCAACAGTGAACTTGTCGGAAACCAATCTGAGTGATGGCTCTGCGCCAAGTGGGAGTGCAGTTAGCTCAACCCAAACCATTACTTACACCACTCAAAGTGATGAAGTTACCGGCTTCCGAATTGAACCAACCGAGTTCAATCTTGGCGGCGCTCTGACATCCAACGGTTTGGCCGTCGAACTGAAGGCCGATCCAACCACACCGGGCGGTTACATCGGTTTTGTTACGGATGGTTCGAACGTCGAAACCAACGTATTCACGATTAGCTTTTCAGATACCAATTTAGGCCAATACACCTTCACCTTACTTGAAGCGTTAGACCATGTAGATGGCCTCGCAAATAATAATTTGAGTTTCGACTTACCGGTTTACGCGGTCGATAGCGATGGCGATGACTCGTTGGTGTCTCAATTAAACGTAACCATTGGTGATGATGTCCAAATCATGCAAGGTGGTACGTTAGATATCACTGAGCCAAATCTTGCAGACGGCACAATCACAACCAATACCATCGATGTGATGCCAAGTCAGAGTGCCGATGGTGCGACGATCACTCAGTTCACTTATGACGGTCAACTACGAACACTTGATCAGAATGACTCTGGCGAGCAGCAATTTAGCTTCACAGAAGGTGAGTTGTTCATCACGCTTGAAGGTGAAGTTCGCTTCGAGCCAAATCGCAATCTAGACCACACGCTTAGCGAAGACATCGTGAAGTCGATTGTGGTGACCTCAAGCGATTTAGATAATGATGTGGTGACGTCAACAGTCACTCTGACCATTACCGATGGTGATATTCCAACCATTGATGCAGTGCCAAGTGTCACGCTCTCTGAAACGAACTTAACGGACGGCTCTGCGCCAAGCAGCGGCGCAGTCAGTCAGACTGAGACGATTACTTTCACAAACCAAAGTGATGATGTAGCGAGTTTCCGCATTGAGCCTACGGAGTTCAATGGCGGCGGTGCACTAAAATCGAATGGCTTTGCGGTTGAGATAAAAGAAGATTCGGCTAATCCGGGTACTTACATTGGTTTTATTACCGATGGTTCAAATACTGAAGTTCCAGTGTTCACGATAGCCTTCTCTACGAGCACGCTAGGCGAATACACCTTTACCTTGATTGAAGCGTTAGATCATGTGGATGGTTTAGATAACAACGACCTGAGCTTCGACCTGCCTGTTTATGCGGTAGACAGCGATGGTGACGATTCTTTGGTGTCTCAACTGAATGTGACGATCGGTGATGATGTTCAGATCATGCAAGACGGTACGTTAGATATCGTCGAGCCAAACCTTGCAGACGGCACAATCACGACTAACACCATTGATGTGATGCCAAATCAAAGTGCCGATGGCGCGACTATCACCCAGTTTACTTATGATGGTCAGCTACGAACGCTTGACCAAAATGACAATGGTGAACAGCAGTTTAGCTTCACGGAAGGTGAACTGTTTATCACCCTTGAAGGTGAAGTACGCTTTGAGCCGAACCGCGACCTAGACCATTCAGTTAGCGAAGACATCGTGAAGTCGATTGTGGTGACTTCAAGTGACTTCGATAATGATCCGGTAACTTCAACCATTACGCTAACCATTACTGATGGTGACAATCCGATTATTGATGCGGTGCCGAGTGTATCACTTAAAGAAGCGGATCTCGCTGATGGATCATTGCCAAGTGGTAGTGCGGTTAGCCAAACGGAAACCATCACTTTCACTAATCAAAGTGATGACGTTGAGAAATTCCGTTTAGAGCCAAGTGAGTTTAATACTAACAATGCGCTCAAGTCCGATGGTTTGATCATTGAGATTCGAGAAGAGCCAACAGGTTCAGGCAATTACATTGGTTTTACGACTGATATTTCGAATGTCGAAACCACGGTATTTACACTCGATTTCAGCAGTACCACTTTGGGTAAGTACACCTTCACGCTTCTGGAAGCGATTGACCATACACCAATTCAAGGAAATAACGATCTAACATTCAACTTGCCGGTTTACGCGGTTGATAGCGATGGTGATGACTCTGTGATGTCGCCACTGGCCGTGACTATCACTGATGATATTCAAGTGATGGTTAATGACTCTCTCACAATTGAAGAGCCAACGGTTGCAGATTTGGCAGCGGGTACACCGACAACGTCGACGGTTAATGTGCTGGATGAAGAAGGCGCTGATGGCACGACCATTACTCAGTTTACTTACGATGGTGGAGCGGTATTAACGCTTGACCAAAATGACACGGGTGAGCAAAAGTTCGTGGTTGCTGACGGGTCATTGTATATCACTCTGCAAGGTGATATTCGCTTCGAACCAAGTCGTAACCTTGACCATACTGGTGGCGATATCGTTAAGTCGATAGTCGTAACCTCCAGTGATTCTGATAGCGATCTTGTGTCTTCAACGGTCACGCTAACCATTACTGATGGCGATATCCCAACCATTGACACAGTGCCAAGCGTTACGCTGTCAGAAACGAATCTGAGTGATGGTTCAGCTCCGAATGCCAGTGCGGTGAGTTCAACTCAAACCATTACCTTTACTAACCAAAGTGATGACGTGACGAGTTTCCGCATTGAACCGACTGAGTTTAATGTTGGTGGTGCTTTGAAATCGAACGGATTAGCGGTTGAGTTGAAAGCGGACCCAACCACACCGGATGGCTACATCGGCTTTGTGACAACGGCTCCGAATGTTGAAACTAACGTGTTTACGATTAGCTTCTCGGGTACTAATTTAGGCCAGTACACCTTCACCTTACTTGAAGCACTAGACCATGTAGATGGCTTAGCGAAGAATGATCTGACTTTTGATCTTCCTGTTTATGCCGTTGATAGCGATGGTGATGACTCACTGGTGTCTCAACTTAACGTCACCATCGGCGATGATGTACAGGTCATGCAAAACCAAGCGCTTGATATTATTGAGCCAACGGTTGCTGATTTGGCTGCGGGTACTCCGACGACAGCCACTGTTGATGTGATGCCTAACCAAAGTGCCGATGGCGCGACAATCACTCAGTTTACCTACGATGGCGGGACGGCTATAACACTCGACCAAAATGATACGGGCGAGCAGAAGTTTGTCTTTGCTGAAGGTTCATTGTTCATTACCTTGCAAGGTGAAGTTCGCTTTGAACCAAACCGTAATCTAGACCACATGCTGAGTGAAGACATCGTGAAGTCGATTGTGGTGACTTCAAGCGATTTAGATAATGATGTGGTGACGTCAACGGTTACTCTGACCATTACTGACGGTGATATCCCAACCATTGATGCCGTGCCAAGCGTTACCTTGTCTGAAACCAACCTTAGTGACGGTTCTGCACCGAGTGGCAGCGCAGTCAGTCAGACTGAGACGATTTCCTTCACCAATCAAAGTGATGATGTGACCAGCTTCCGTATTGAACCAACCGAGTTCAACGTGGGTGGTGCACTTAAATCGAATGGATTTGCGGTTGAGATAAAAGAAGACTCTGCTAATCCGGGTACTTATATCGGTTTTATTACCGATGGCTCGAATGCTGAAATCCCAGTGTTCACCATTAATTTCTCTACTACCACTCTTGGTGCATACACCTTTACTTTGCTTGAAGCGCTAGACCATGCGGATGGTTTGGATAAGAACGATCTGAGCTTTGATCTGCCGGTTTATGCGGTAGATAGCGATGGCGATGATTCTTTGGTGTCTCAACTTAATGTAACCATCGGTGATGATGTTCAAATCATGCAAGACGGTACGTTAGATATCGTTGAGCCAAACCTTGCAGACGGCACAATCACGACTAACACCATTGATGTGATGCCAAACCAAAGTGCTGATGGTGCGACGATCACTGAGTTTTCTTTTGGTGGTATTGTCAAAACACTCGATCAAAGCATCGTAGGTGAGCAGCAGTTTAGCTTCACCGAAGGTGAGTTATTCATTACTCTGCAAGGCCAGCTGCGCTTTGAACCGAATCGCGACCTTGACCATTCAGTTAGCGCAAATATCGTGAAGTCGATAGTAGTGACTTCAAGCGACTTCGATAACGATCCTGTGACTTCAACAGTCACACTTACCATTACCGATGGTGATATTCCAACCATTGATGCAGTGCCAAGTGTCACGCTCTCTGAAACGAATTTGACGGACGGTTCTGCGCCAAGCGGTGGTGCGGTGAGTCAAACGGAGACGATTACTTTTACCCACCAAAGTGACGATGTTGTTCGTTTCCGTCTGGAACCAACCGAGTTCAATACTAACGATGCACTTAAATCGAATGGTTTAGCAGTCGAACTGCGTGAAGACCCTCAAGGCTCTGGTCAGTACATTGGTTTTACGACCAGCTCGTCTAATGTAGAGACGACAGTATTTACGCTGGACTTTAACTCCGGAACCTTAGGCGAATATACATTTACCTTAATCGAAGCTCTGGATCATCAAGATGCACGCGGCAACAACGATTTAAGCTTTAATCTACCTGTGTATGCGGTTGATAGTGATGGCGATGACTCGCTAGTCTCTCAGCTTGGCGTAACCATTGGTGATGATGTGCAATTGATGCAAGACGGCACAATCACCAGTCGTGAGCCGGCATCAAGTGTTGAAACATCAAATACCTTTGATGTGATGCCAAACCAAAGTGCAGATGGAGCCAAAGTCACTTCATTCGTTTTCGATGGTAACACTGCAGAAAGCCTTGATTTGAATGTGAATGGTGAACAAGAGTTTGTCTTCACGGAAGGCTCGGTATTCATTACGACGGAAGGTGAGATACGTTTCGAACCTGTGCGTAATCAAAACCATGCAGGCGGTGATATTACCAAATCTATTGAGGTGACGTCTGTTGACCTCGATGGCGATATTGTTACATCGACCGTGACACTTAAGATTGTTGATGGTGACCTTCCTACAATCGACCTTGTTCCTGGAATTACGTTATCTGAAGTGGATCTGGCTGATGGCTCTGCCCCAACGGGCAACCCAGTAACGATGACACAAACCATTACTTACACTGTAGGTAGTGACGACGTCAGTCATTTCAGAATTGACCCTACGCAGTTCAATACTTCAGGGGCTTTGAAATCAAATGGCCTAGATGTCGAAATAAAAGAGCAACCAGCTAATTCTGGTCATTATATTGGCTTCGTTAAAGACAGTTCTAACGTAGAAACCAACGTCTTCACGATTAGCTTCTCGACGAGCAATTTAGGGCAGTACACGTTCACACTGCTTGAAGCGTTAGATCATGTAGATGGATTACAAAACAATACACTAAGTTTCGATGTCCCTGTGTTAGCGGTTGATGCGGATGGTGATGATTCTGCAATGTCGCCAATGACGGTTGCCATCACCGATGACGTACAAGGCGTTCAAGATGGTACCTTGAGTATCACGGAGCCTTCATTAGCTGATTTGGCATCGGGTACGCCACCAACGACACCAATCATTGATGTTATGCCAACGCAGAGTGCTGATGGTGCGAAAGTGACACAGTTTACTTACGATGGTGGTACAGCTGTAACGTTAGACCCAAGCATCGCCACAGAACAAGTCTTTACCGTAACCGATGGCTTGCTGTACATCACTATTGAAGGGGAGGTTCGTTTTGAGCCGAGTCGAGATCTAGACCATTCATCTGGCGATATCGTAAGAACGATTGTCGTTACCACCGGTGACTTTGATAATGATACAGATACTGCAGATGTCACTTTGACGATCAAAGACGGCATCGATCCAGTAATTGACGTGGTTCCAGATGTTAACTTATCGGAAGTTAACCTAGCGGATGGCTCGACACCAACTGGTTCTCCGGTCAGTTCGACTCACACAATTACGTATACAGAAGGAAGTGATGATTTTAGTCACTTTAGAATTGCGACCAACGAATTCAATCCTGGCGATCTGTTGAAATCAAGTGGTCTTGTTGTGCAACTAAAAGAAGATCCTGCTTCTACAGGCGACTACATTGGTTATACCGATGACGGTATGGGTAACGTTACCGATGTATTCACCATTAGCTTTGATAGTGCAAATAAAGCTCAGTTTACATTTACCTTAATCGAGGCACTCGATCATCTTGATGGCGTGCTTTACAACGATCTCACGTTCCGTTTACCGATCTATGCCGTTGATACAGATGATTCTGAATCAACGAAACGCGATGTGGTGGTTACGATAGAAGATGACCTCCAGCAAATGCAAGATGGCTTCCTGACCATTACTGAGCCTAATACTGGTACTGCTACAACGGCTACAGTTGATGTGATGCCCATACCAAGTGCAGACGGTGCGACTATTACGCAGTTTACGTACGACGGTGGCTCTGCAATTACTCTGAATCAAAGCATCAGCGGTGAACAAGAATTTGTTTTCACGGAAGGCTCACTGTTTGTGACATTAGATGGTGATGTGAGGTTCGAGCCAAATCGAAACCTTGATCACTCTGCGGGCGACATTGTTAAATCGATTGTGTTCACCTCTTCAGATTTTGATAACGACATCTTCTCATCAAAAGTCACTCTCACCATTGTTGATGGTGATGGGCCAGCAATTGACGTTGTGCCGGGTGTGGCATTGTCAGAAAGCTTACTTGCGGATGGCTCTACGCCTAGCGTAAACCCTGTGAGTATGACTCAAACCATTACTTCACTTGCAAGCAGTGATGATATTGCTGAAATAGTGGTTGAAGTAGGGTTGTTCAATACCAACGGTGCGTTGAAGTCGGATGGTCTTGAATTGAGTTTGCGCGAAGACCCTGCAAATTCTGGCGACTACATCGCATTCACGACGGATGGTTCGGGTGTTGAGAAAGTTATCTTCACTCTAGACTTTGATGACACGAATCCGAGCCAATACACATTTACTCTGCTTGAGCGTTTAGACCATGTTGATGGTTTAGGAAATAACGATCTGAGCTTTGATCTTTCTGTTTATGCAGATGATACCGATGGTGATATTTCAGCGTCTAAACCGCTTACTGTCACTATTACTGATGATGTCCAACTGATGCAGTCAGGTGCGCTCAACATAACAGAGCCAACCACAGGAACACCGACTACAACAGTCTTTGACGTGATGCCTGCGCAAAGTGCAGATGGCGCCACAATCACTAAATTTACCTATGGCAGCCAACCTGAAGAGTCACTAGTACAAACCGATACGGGTGAACAAGAGTTTATGTTCGCTGAAGGCTCCTTGTTTATCAATCTCGAAGGTGATGTACGTTTCGAGCCTAAACGCAACCTCGATCATTCTGGTGGTGACATTGTTAAGACCATTACGGTGACATCGGAAGATAAAGATGGCGATATTGTCACTTCAACAGTGACGCTGACTATTGCAGATGGTGCTCCACCAGTAATAGACACAGTACCAACGGTTGCATTGGAAGAAGCGAATCTGGTCGACGGCTCTTCACCTGGCTTACCTGTGAGCCAAACTGAAACCATTACTTTCACAGCAGGAAGTGATGATGTGAGCCACTTCCGTATTGATACTACTCAGTTCAACACATCTGGCGATCTGAAAGCGGATGGTTTGGTGGTTCAGCTAAAAGAAGATCCTCTGAACAGCGATAATTATATTGGTTACATTGAGAGCGGCGGTGTCCAAACGGATATCTTCACCATCACGTTTAGCAGCGTGGCTCTAGGAGAGTACACATTCACCTTGTTGGAAGAGTTAGATCATCTGCCAGTTCAGGGTAATAACGATCAAGTTTTCACCTTGCCAGTTATCGCTGTCGACAAAGATAATACTGATTCAGCAATGAAACCGCTAACGGTGACCATTACTGATGATGTGCCAACCATTACTGATACAACTGTTGCAAGTACGTTTGTGGTTGATGAAGATGATTTAGGCACTCTGGCACAAGCGACGGGGTCGTTTGTAACCACAGAAGGTGCAGACCAAGTTGAGGTTTACGAGCTGCGTAATATCTCAACGCTGGAAGCAACGCTATCGTCGGGGAGTGAAGGTATTAAGATCACCGAAATTACCGGTGCTGCTAATACGACTACCTACCAAGGTGCAACCGACTCAAGTGGAACGCCAATTTTCACATTAGTGTTGACTGATGATGGTGCTTACACCTTTACCTTGCTTGGCCCTCTCAATCACGCTACGACACCGAGTAACCTCGATACATTAACAATACCATTTGATGTTGTTGCCGTTGACGGTGATGGCGATGATTCTAACCAATATGTATTGCCAATAGAGGTGCTAGATGATGTGCCTGTGATGACCGCTCCGACCGGTGAAACGGTTGTTGATGAAGACGATCTTACAGGTATTGGGTCGGATCAAGCGGAAGACACCATCATCAACGGACTGTTCACCGTCGATGAAGGTGCCGATGGCGTAGTGAAGTATGAACTGGTTGATGAAGACTTGGTTCTGGCTGGCTTAACTTCCGATGGAGAAGGCTTAGAGTGGTTAGCTGTTTCACAGGTCGGTACAACATTTACCTATGTTGCTCAAACCGTGACGAGTAATGAAGCGGTGTTTGAGATTATTTTCGATACCTCGGATAACAGCTATCAGTTTGAACTGTTTAAACCCCTTAAACACCCTGATGGTGCCGATGAGAACAACATCGAACTTGGTTTCTCAGTTGTGGCTGAAGATTTTGACCAAGACCAATCAAACGCGATCGATCTGACAATCACCGTGACGGATGATGTTCCATTGCTAACAACTCAGTCGATTACTCGTCTTGAAGGTCAGAACTACGATGGTTCTAAAGTCGATATGTTTGCCAGTGCGACGGATGTTGGTGCTGATGGCGCGGTACTGAGCCGAATTGAAGGGATTTCAAGTAATGGTGCTGATATTGTTTTCCGTGCTGGGAACAGCGGGCCATACAGCAGCGGCTTAGATTTAAATAGTGGCAGCCAAGTGGTTCGAGTCTACGAGCAGACGAATGGAGGAGCTGATACTCGTCAGCTTGGTCGATTACGTATCAACTCAGATGGCGAGGTTGAATTCAGAGCTAATGGTTATCTAGATCATGACGGTCTTGATACCATCGACTTCTCGATTAACGTGATCGCGACGGATGGCGATTTAGACACCTCTGAAACACCGCTAGATATCACGATTACTGATAGGGACTCTACAAGAATCGCTCTGAAAGTGACGACCTTCGAGGATGCGGGTAGAGACTCAACCATACCTTATGCAACAGGTGATGAGCCGACTCTTGAGAATGTTCAAGATAACCAAAGTGGTTTGCCTGATGCACCAGCGCAAGTTGCGCTGCAAGTTAGTCTTTATGACCAAGATAACGCTGAATCTATTGGGCAGTTGACGATTAAAAGCCCGAACGGAGGTGACAGTCACCAAGGTACGTTTTATTACTTGGATGGTACTAGCTCTCAGTACATTGAATTAGTGCCTGAGCCAAATGGGAGCATTATATTTGGTCCTCCTCAACTTGAACAAAGCTTTGCTCCTAATCCGAATGAACCGAGACAAACTATCGCGACGATAGACAACTTGTTCTTTGTTCCGGACCAACACGCTAGTTCGGATGAAACTGGTGGGCGAGTTCGTTATGAGCTTGAAATTGAGAAAAATGGCAGCACAGATCACACCGTCAATTCAAACTTCAGAATTGAGATTGAAGCGGTTGCGGATATTGCAACGTGGGATGACGCCAACAGTACGTATCAATATCAAGTTAATGAAGATGAAGATAGCGTTACGTTGCAGCTGAATGCAGAGTCGCAAGATAACAGCCAAACTGAAACCATTACCTATGAGCTTGAAGCTGTTCAAGGCGACGGGAAGTTTGAGCTGCTTGACCAAAATGGCACAGTGCTTACGCCAGTTAATGGTGTTTATATCATCGCATCTGCTGATATCAATAGCACCGTAGTTAACCCTATTGATAACTTCTCTGGGCAAATTGAGTTTAAAGCGACAGCGATTACTGAAGAAACGCTTAACCCATACGATGATTCAGGTAACGGTGGGGTAGATAAAACGACCGCTCGCTCTGTCGAACAAAATATCATTATTGATGTGACTGCTGACGCCGATCCGGGCAAGTTCAGTGTGAGTCGTATCAAGATCAACGAAGATAATATCGATAACCCTGATTACATTGGTCCTTTGGACAACAAAGACGCATTCACGTTAGACGAAGTCATCACCATGACTGGTTCTGTGGATACTGATGGTTCTGAAGAACTGTTTGTTCGTATCAGCAATATTACCGAAGGTGCTGTGCTTAGCAGTACTGATAGCAATGTAACCATCGACACGGTGACTGTTAACGGTATTGTTTATCAAGAGGTTGCTTATGCTGACTTAGCAAAAATTGAAGTGATACCGACCGAACACAGCAACGTGGATTTTACCTTTGATGTAACGGGTGTGGTCAAAGATACTGCTAACCTCTCTACAGGTGCGCAAGTCGATGAAGAAATCCTAGGGACTAAAACGGTTAATGTTGAGGTTAAAGGTGTTGCGGATGTTCCTTATGGTGGTACCGATGGTACTGCTTGGACTGCAATTACCGATGGCACAACCTCTGGTGTTCAAACCACGATTCAAGAGAGTCAAAACGGTGATAGCTTTGCTGAGCTGGATTTCACAGTATTGTCTGGGGAGAGAAGACCGGATCCGACAGCTGTAGATCAAACCCCCTTGCCAGATGATGGTTCAGAATCCATAACGGTTATCCTTTCGGGGATTCCAGATGGCGTGATTCTCGAAGATGGCGACGGTACGGTGATCGACCTTAACTTTGTTGGTTACGAAACAGGGCCGGGCGGTAGCCCTGATTTATCTAAACCTATCTACGAAGCGAACATTACAGAGGCGGGTAAAACCTCAGGTATTCGCATCAGACCTGTCGACTCATCGACAGAGAATATCCACATTCAAGGTCAAGTGATAGTGACCGAAAACGATGGTCATACCTTAACGTTCGACCAAGAAGTTCGAGTACTAGTCGAACCAAGGATCGACACATTAACGGGTTACGTCAACACGACCAATGGCAATGAAGATTCAGTAATCAATATCGATTGGCATCCAGAGGGCGTTTCTTATATTGATTCTGATGAACATTTCACCGAGATAAAAATATCGAACATTCCATCAGGGGTAACGGTTGCCGTAAACGGTGATGTGAAAGTTGTAGACGATGGTGCTGGTACGTTAACTATTACGCCGAAAGACAGTAATCAAACGCCAGAACAGTTTACCCAAATTGCATTAGCAAATAACTTTATTCAAATGACACCTCCGGCTGATTCTAGTGCTGATTTTACACTGAGCACTGAGGTAAAAGTCGAAGAACGCGATCATGAATACGTTGATTCTGGCAACCCTGGTCAGGGTATTGCGACTGCGACGGTCTCTGGCACGGTTAATGTTGTTGTGCGACCTGTGGTTGAACCAGAAGATGCCAATAACAAACTTATTGTCGATGATGTTGCAGGGACAGGGGCACTAGCAACCGTAGTTGCAGATGCAAATACTGGCGTGCTTAAGTTCACGACCAATAGCGATAATACCTCGGTTACGGATGAATTCGTCATTCGTTACCAAGAAACAGATGCTTCGTCTGCTATCGAAGAAGTGGACCAGTTAGTTATCCAATTAACAAACGTGGACGACTCGGCGCTATCAGATGATGTGCTCAATCAGTTGCTTGTTATTGGAGCTGCTTATGAAGGTAATGGTCGTTGGGTTGTAACCAATGAAGATCTGTTTAGCATCAGTGCACCGAACGGTCTTGCTTTTCCACCTCTATCAGGCACCTCTGGTGTGTTCAATGACATCAAGATGACCATCTTTAGTACAGTGGTTGATCGCGGTGATGGTGTTGAAATTGAGTCATCCCCTGTTGTTCAAAGGGAAGGTGAAGTAAATCTATCGTTCCCAGAAGTGCTTGTTGGCGGGAATGAGGTGGCTGCAGATATTACGATGGTACCAGACAGCGTTGTCGATGCTATAGAAGACACACAGCTAGACTTAGGATCTGCGCTAAATAGTTTGATTACTTTCTCTGGCGAAGATGCTTCAACAGATCAAGTGACGATCATTATTGACGACTCGGTAACCATTCCCCCAGGCGACACTTTCCCAATCAGTTTAGGAGGCGGCAGTGATGTTGACTTCGTAAACGGGAAGTATGTATTCGAAACAACCGTCGAGCAGGGGGTTCCAACAGACTTCTCTGGCCTGCTGCTAAACTTGCCTGCTGACTATTCTGGCGACTTTAGATTACCAATCACCATCGTGACTAAAGATACACAGTCTGGTGATGAGAAAACCTTGGTGACTGATGTTGTTATCAAAGTTGCTCCTGATGTTGAGGGCAATCCAGATTTCGATGTTACGGTTGTTGGTTCTCTGGACGATTCGTTTAACCCTGTCGATACCGATGGTCAAGCTGGACAAGATCCGGTGGGCTATGAAGATACCTACATTCAGCTTGATTTTAGCTCAACCATTACTGACCAAGTCAGTGGGATTGAAGGTGGTGACGAAAAATTCACTTCTATCACGCTGACTTTGGATGACACAAGTGTCGGTGCATTTTACACCAACGCAGGTGTATCTCTTGGCACAACGGTGACCTTCGATGAAGCGGAGATCAGCGCAGGTGCTCTCGATGACGTCTTGTTCCGCCCTGCACTTAATTACCCAACGGGTAACGATATTAATCAGGTACAAGTTAATGTTAACGGGACGATTACCGATACAGCTACCTACAATGACGCCTCGTCTCCTGTTGGCAGCACAACTGACACGGACACCTTCTCTACAAGTGCGAACTTTGAAGTGGTCCCTGTCGTGGATGATGTTCTCGTCACAGGGCCGGGTAGTGACCCTGATGTTATCGAAATTACGGGTAGCGAAGATCAAGAAATCTCGTTGTCTGGAACTAGCCCGATCTCAATTGGTTTGACAGATTTAGATGGTTCAGAATCCTTTGTTTCCATTAAATTTACTGACGTGCCGGATGGTTTCCAATTCCGAGTCGACAACAATTCAGACTTTACAGTGAAGAATAATGGTGGCGGAGTTTGGAGTGTCCAATTACCGCCTAGCGTGTCGACGTCATTTGATCTAAGTGAGGTCTCTGTTCTGCCACCGAAAGATTTCAGTGGTACCTTTGAGTTTGGTGTCGAAGTCTTTACTCAAGAATCTTTGTTAGGTGTTCCTACAAATGCAGGCACGTTGCCGAGCTTTGAAGTCCATGTGCTTCCTGTGGGCGATGATGTTGATACCAACCCAACTGACTCTGTTACAGGTAACGAAGGCCAAAACATTGATATCGAAATCAATGCGACGATTTTGGATAAAGAACTGTCGGTAACAGGAAGCGGGACGTATAGCGAAAACGCGCCAGAAACACTTCGCGTTGAAGTGGCCGGCGTGCCTCAAGATGCTTCTATTTTCTACCCTGACGGCACAACCTTAGCGAGCTACGATCCGGTGACTCAGCTATGGACACTTGATGTCTTGGCTCAGTCGTTAGATAAGATCGTGTTTAACTCAGGTGAACATAACAGCGGTGCGGGCAATGTACTTGGCATTAATGGGCCATTACAAATTACTGTTCGCTCGGTAGATACTGATGCTGACAATACTGAATATTTAGGTACGCCAACCAGCTTTGATGTTGATTTAGTCATTGATCCAATTAACGATCAACCGACGTTTGTGAATGTGACCAACATTGAAACGCCTGAAGATATTAGCATCGCTATCGACAACTTTAGTATCTATGATGTTGACGCTAATTTTGACAACCCAGACGCGCCGTATGTTCTTACGTTGCAAGTGGATCAAACACTGCCGGGAGCACAAGGCGTGTTTGAGTTTACGAGTTCACCAGACGTGACGTTTGTATTGCAACCTGACGGTACATTGGTGATTACGGGTAAAGAAGCCGACATCAATACCGCATTAACCAATGGCGCAGTGACTTTCAAACCAGATCCAGAGCAGAATTACCTTAACCAGAGCGGTTTAGTCACGATCAATGCAACGCTCGACGACGGCGGTAATAACGGCTTGATTGACGCGGGCGATCCTAATACAGCTCAGACCAACCAAACTACTTTCACCATTAAAGTAACAGAAGTGAATGACGCTCCTGTGGCGACTGATATTGATTTAGGTTCGATTACTGAAGATGGTCAAATAGTGATAGTGGAAGGAGACTTGATTGCAGCGAGTTCTGATCTAGAAAATCATAACCTCACTGTAACTGGTGTCACTATTACACAAGGGCAAGGTCAGCTAACGCGCTTTGAAAACGCTGGTGGTGTTGATGACGCTGCGATTACTGGACCGTTCTGGATTTTCACTGCAGCCAATGATTTTAATGGCGATGTGAAGTTCAATTACGACATTATTGATGACGGTACCACCAACGGTGTAGATGATTTCTTAACTGACAACGCTGAAATCAGCCTTGTGGTTACTGAAGTGAATGACCAGCCAGTGGCAACGGACATCGACTTAGGGAATATCCTTGAAGAAGGGCAGTTGATCATCAAAGAGGGGGATTTAATTGCTGCAACGAGTGATCCGGAAAATGACACGATTAGCGTGACTAATCTGGTGCTCGATGAAGGTCAAGGCCAGCTACAGCGTTTCGAGAACGTAGGTGGTGCTGATGACGCTATGATTACTGGCCCTTACTGGGTATTTACGGCTGCTGATGAGTACAACGGTAACGTCAAGTTCACCTATACCGTAGAGGATGATGGTACTACCAACGGCGCTAATGATTTCCTAACGGATACGGCAGAGATCACTGCGATCGTTGACGGAGTGAACGATACGCCTGTCATTGATGGTGACAGTGTCACCACTCTTATCGATGAGGATACTGGTCAACTGTTGAGTGGTATCAATGTCAGTGACCCTGATTATGTAGATGCATTTTCTGATGACTTAATGACAGTCACGCTGACGGTAGATTACGGCACATTGAATGTATCGCTTCCGGCAGTGACGACGGTTGTTGTTAACGGCAACAACACGGGTTCAGTTATCTTAGTGGGGACATTGAGCGACCTGAATGCGTTGATTGATACGCCAACCAGTCCAAATGGTGTTTTCCTTGATGCGAGTCTATCTCCAACCAGTAGCATTGGATTAGAAGTTATCGCCAAAGATAGCGGCAACCCTTCAGGTATTGCGATAGAGACAGCACCTGTGGTTTACAACATCGCGGTGACGCCAGTGGCGAATGCACCGACCCTGTCTATCGATAGTGCGACTAACTACGTTAGAAATATTACTGCGAGTCAGTCTGTCAGTGCGAGTGGCATTCCTTTGGTTGGGATTATCGCGGCCTTAACAGACATTACAGAAGAGCTAACGCTGCATATCAGTGATGTGCCTGCTGGCGCTCAAATTACCAGTGCAGCTGGTTCTGTGACGGATCTCGGCGGCGGTGTTTGGGTCGCAACGGCGGATGCAATTGAAAGCTTACAAGCAGTCGGGCTTTCTCAAACTCCGGGTAATTACACACTGAAAGTTGAGGCGGTTTCAGAAGAGACTGACAACAACGATACAGCGACTTCTGCGTCCATTGACCTGAATTTGAACATTGTTTCTAACGCAGTTGATATTAACTTGGCTTCGGAAACTGATGATGTTCAGTTATTGGCTGGTGCTAATGCGACGGACCTCACTGGCGGTTCAGGTAATGACCGACTGGAAGGTGGTGCAGGTGACGATACGCTTGTTGGCGGTGACGGTAACGATACGCTCATTGGCGGCGAAGGTTCTGATATTCTAACCGGTGGCGATGGTATGGATTCGTTCGTATGGCTTAACATCGAAGATGGTGTTGAAGACACCATTACCGATTTCAGTCTATCGGAAGGGGATAGTATTGACTTGAGAGAAGTGTTGCCAGAGCTTAAAAACACATCCCTAGACATGACAGCGCTGCTGCAGAAGATAGATGCGAAAGTGGACGGGGATGACATTGAGCTTACTATCAACCCGGATGGCGTTGGCACCACGGAACAGGTGATTGTGGTTGAAGATTTGGCGCCACAGTTAACCTTAAGTGGCACCATGTCGTCAGACATTCTGGATGCGTTAGTACAACAGAATGTGATAACTCACGGTTAAAGCGAACCATTAAACCACAACGAAATAGGCCAGCAACGCTGGCCTATTTTTTATCTAAAACGATAGAAGGTTATTTCAGAGAGTTGTGGATCAGAAACTCTTCTTCAACACCTTTCAATTTCATCTCATCCATAATGAAGTTCACTGTGTTCAACAAGCGCTGCTCACCCTTAGGAATCAAGTAACCGAATTGGCTGTTGGTAAACGGTGTTTCACAGCGAGCCGCTTCAAGGCGATCGTCGGTCACTTGATAGAACAAACCTTCAGGGGTTTCTGTCACCATGACATCAACTTTGCCTTCCGCAACGGCTTGCGGAACGTCTAGGTTGTTTTCGTAACGTGTGAAGCTTGCGTTTTGCAAGTTAGCGTCTGCAAACATCTCGTTAGTGCCGCCAATATTCACGCCTACACGAACCGAAGACAGATTTACTTTCTCAATGCTGTCGTACTGTTCTGCGTTACCTTTCGCAACTAAGAAACACTTGCCAAAGGTCATGTAGCCCTGAGTTTGTTCTGCGTTTAACTGGCGTTGCATTTTTCGCGTAATGCCGCCCATCGCGATGTCGTATTTGTCGCTGTCGAGGTCGGTCAGTAGATCTTTCCATGTGGTACGAACAATCTGTAATTCGACGCCCAATTGCTCTGCGATGTGTTGTGCGACATCAATGTCATAGCCAGAGTAGGTTTTACCGTCGAAGTAAGAGAAAGGCTTGTAGTCGCCGGTGGTGCCCACACGAAGGGTACCTGATTTTTGAATGTCTTCTAGCTGGTCAGCTTGTGCGACACCAGAAATTGCCAGAGCAATGGAAGTGAGTAATAAGGATGTTTTTTTCATTGTAATTATCTGTTGTGTTTGTAGTACTAATCAAAGTAACAGAAACAATCTGATAAAGAGATCAAACCATTGGAAAGGTTGCAAAAGAAGATAAAAAGAGGGCTGGAGACGGGTAATTCTATTGATTTTTGAACATGGATAAAGATGCGTTGCATATTTCATTTTGATAAATCGTAGACAAACAAAAGCCCATATTATCGAATAACATGGGCTTCATTTTGGTTTAGCTTGTTAGCTATTTAGCAATTGACTCATTGCTCATCTTAGCTGGAGCTTTAGACGCGTTAACCAGTAGGATACCAACGGTTAGTACCATCGAACCACATAGTAGGAACAATAAGCGTCCAGTTGGTTCGTTTGGAATCAGAGCCATTGCTAGGATACCGAAACCTGCTGTGCTGATAAGCTTACCAAGCATTGAGCGCTGTTTAGTATCTAGGTTTTGTTGCTCTTCACCTTCCGCTACTAGCGGCGTGTTCCAGTTAGTGAATAGTTGGTCAACTTCTTTCTCACGCTCTGGCGTTAAGCCTTTGTAGAAGCGAGAAGTCATGATGAAGTATCCCCCCGTGAAGACTACGTGAGCTGCTAAGCTTAGACCAACTTTCAAGTCGCTCCATTCACGTCCGGTCAGCGCCGTCTCAAGACCGAATAGGTTTTCGATGTCTTCTGCTTGAAGCGAGATACCGAAGATGTAAGAAACGAAACCACCAACCACTAGAGTAGACCAACCAGCCCAATCAGGTGTCTTGCGAATCCACATACCGAGTAGTACAGGAATAAGCATTGGGAAGCCAATCAATGCACCTACATTCATCACGATATCGAACAAGCTCAAGTGACGCAGAGAGTTAATGAATAGACCAATCGCGATGATGATAACACCCATCATGATAGTCGTTAGCTTACTTACAATAACCAGCTCTTTTTGTGTCGCGTTTTTACGAAGAATTGGGCTGTAGAAGTTCATCACGAAGATGCCAGCGTTACGGTTCAAACCTGAATCCATAGAAGACATCGTTGCAGCGAACATTGCTGACATAAGAAGACCAACCATACCTGCTGGCATTACGTTCTGTACGAATGCTAGGTAAGCAGCATCACCAGCTTTGTCGCCCATTGACGTGTATTGCTCAGCGAACTCAGGCATGAATGCACTTACGTACCAAGGTGGTAGGAACCAAATTAGTGGGCCAACAACCATAAGGATACATGCTAGGCCTGCCGCTTTACGTGCGTTTTCACTATCTTTTGCGCATAAGTAACGGTAAGCGTTAATGCTGTTGTTCATTACACCGAACTGCTTCACAAAGATGAACACTACCCAAAGGATGAAGATGCTCATGTAGTTTAGGTTGTTACCTAACATGAAGTCGCCGTCGAAGTTAGCTACGATGTTAGTCAAGCCACCACCGTGGAAGTAAGCTGCAACCGCACAAGTGATTGTCACGGCCATGATTACAAGCATTTGCATGAAATCAGAAGCAACAACCGCCCAAGAGCCGCCCGTTACTGCCATCAATACTAGAACCATACCCGTTACCACAATGGTTGCTTCCATTGGGATGTTGAATACCGCTGCTACAAAGATAGCTAGACCGTTTAGCCAGATACCCGCAGAGATAAGGCTGTCCGGCATGCCTGCCCATGTGAAGAACTGTTCAGACGTTTTACCAAAGCGCTGACGAATAGCTTCGATCGCTGTTACCACACGAAGTTGTCGGAACTTTGGAGCGAAGTACATATAGTTCATGAAGTAACCAAAAGCATTGGCTAAGAATAGGATTACAATAACGAAACCGTCATTGAACGCGCGTCCTGCGGCACCTGTAAACGTCCATGCTGAAAACTGTGTCATGAAGGCAGTTGCACCAACCATCCACCACAACATTTTGCCGCCCCCTCTGAAGTAATCACTAGTCGACGTGGTGAACTTACGGAACATCCAACCAATAGCGATTAAAAAGAAGAAGTAGGCGAGAACAACAAAAGTATCAATAGTCATCTTTTCAGCCTTTTAAATATCATAATTAACTGGGCTTAGATTAACGCGTCCAAAGGTTTATTTGTACTACAATATGCCTTTAGTATGATCCAGGTCGCATTGATTTTTTATGGAATATTAATTTTAAATCTAAGTATTTGTTTTTAATTGGTTTAATTGGTTTCTGATTTTATTTTTGTTTGAAGTTTATCGACCTTGTAAATGTATATATGTATGACAATATAAGTTAAGGCTAATAAGAAGTGTTACCCATAAGATTTTAGTTATAACCGTAACAAATGTGCTACAAGTAAGCTCAACTTTGCGACACCTTTCATGATTAAAATTACGATAAAACTAGCAACCATCACGCTGTTGCTGTTGAGGTAGCTTATTGTTTTTAAGTACTTATTTAATTTTTATGAGCGGGTGCATTGTCCCTAGATTTATTTGATATCAATGTAAGTGAAGGTGAGTAATATTTTGCTCAAATAGTGCTCTTAAAATGCAAGCTAGCCCATTAGTTAAGATTTGGCTGCTCACAATAGTGAAATAAAGCGGTCAACAAGCAGAGCGAATTATGGAGCACCTAAGTGAAAGTTAAAGTGGTTCGTGGTGAATTAGATTTGTATTTACTTGTACGACAAAACCTAAGAGGCCGGGAGTGTAAATGGTTGGAGAATTGGCATTTATGTATACTGCCAACCACAGGCGATCATATAACGCCAAGAGGGGCGTTAGCTAAAGCATTGACCCGTCCTGATATGGGTTGACACTTGATTGACTAAAACGCTCGATGTATTTCATCGGGCGTTTTGTATTTTAGAGCCGTGTGAGGCCTATATTCATTATAGATTTTTACTGATTCAGCGACCATTTTCTTTGCTTCATCTAAATCATTAGGTTTATTCAACAGATACTCCATCTTCAGTATTCCGTTGATCCTCTCTGCCAACGCATTCTGATAACAGTCATAGCCATCAGTCATTGAGCAAAATACACCATACTGTCGATGCAACTCTTGGTATTCAACAGAGCAGTACTGAACACCTCGATCTGAGTGATGGACAAGCTCACCTGTATTCTTCCGCTCTTTCAACGCGTTTAAAAAGGCCTGCTTGACCGTGCGAGCTTTCATATCATCACTTATGTGATAGCCCACGATTTTTCTTGAGTAAGCGTCCGTCACTAAACTGAGATACGTACTACCACGCCGCGTTGCTAGATAAGTAATATCGGCAACCCATAATTGCTCTGGTCCTTCCGGTATTAAGCCTTCTTTGATTCGATTTGGATGGCAGTAAAAGCGATGATTACTGTTTGTGGTTCGATGGTAAGCCCTTCGATTCTGTACTAATAATCGATTCATTCTCAGCAGAGAGAATAAGCGGTCTCGCCCGATTTCAATATCGTTCTGAGCAAGTAAATACTTGATCTTACGAGTCCCTATACGAGGGTGCATCATCCTTTGCTCCTTCACAAAACCGAGTACAGATTCATCTTTCTTTGTCTGATGAATTTCGGCAACACAGCGTTTGTAGAAAGCTTGTCTTGTAATACCTATGAAGTGACAAGCTTTAGTAACGGTCAACTTTCTGACCGTTTTTTCCTTAATAACTCGGCCTTGCGCTTCTTTGAGATTCGGACTCCGAAATCTCGATCCATGACTTTTACAACCGCTTCAAAGAACTCAGCTTTGAGCTGAGTTTCTTCTAATTGCTGCTCGAGTTCTTTGATTCGTTGCTCTGGGGTTTGAGTTGAGGAAGAGTTTGACATAGTCGCTCCTAACGCTCTCGATTGTTCTATTCCTTTAGACCAATCTAGTTGACCATGTTTGCGAAGCCAAACTAAAACGGTAGAGCGACCTTGGATCCCATAACGTTCTTGAGCTTGCTTATAAGTCATTTCGCCTTTTTCAACTTGGCTTACGACTGCCAATTTAAAGGCAAGAGAATAATCTCGTTGAGTACGTCTACTTGTTGTTTTCATGACACTCTCCAATTTCATGTTGGAAATGTGTCAACCATATTTAGGACGGTACACATAGATAACAAAAAGCCCCACCGAAGTGAGGCTTTATCACGAAACCTAAAACAAATTAAGCGTTAACGTGATCAACTGCGTCACGAACAAGCTTGCCTAGTTCGTCCCACTTACCTTCGTCGATAAGGTTAGTTGGAACCATCCAAGTTCCGCCACAAGCAAGTACAGAAGGGATAGATAGATATTCGTCTACATTCTTCAAGCTTACGCCGCCAGTTGGCATGAATTTAACAGGGTAAACCGCGGTTAGTGCTTTAAGCATACCAGTACCGCCAGAAGGCTCAGCAGGGAAGAACTTCAACGTGCGAAGGCCCATTTCCATTGCTTGCTCAACGAGGCTTGGGTTATTAACACCCGGTACGATTGCTACACCTTTGTCGATACAGTATTGAACAGTGCGAGGGTTGAAACCTGGGCTTACGATGAAATCAACGCCTGCTTCGATAGATGCGTCAACTTGCTCGTTAGTTAGTACTGTACCTGAACCGATTAGCATGTCTGGGAATTCTTTACGCATGATGCGAATCGCTTCGATTGCACACTCTGTACGTAGTGTGATTTCTGCACATGGCATGCCGTTTTCAACCAGTGCTTTACCTAGAGGGATAGCGTCTTCAGCACGGTTGATTGCAATTACAGGGATTACTTTTAGACTTGCTAGTTGTTCATTTAATGTAGTCATGAATTCTTTCTCACGTTAATTATGGGCTTGCTTTCAACTATGCAAACCCTTGATTAATATATAAAGTACGTAATTATAGAGACAAATCAGGCGTCGCTTCTAGAGGTATGATAGCACCTGGATGCTGAATCACAGTCCCTGCCACAATATGACCTGATAATGCTGCATCGCTAGCGTTACCACCACTTAAGCGTTTAGCTAAGAAGCCAGCACTGAATGAATCACCTGCTGCGGTAGTATCAACGATGTTGTTTACAGGGTGGGGTGCAACGTATCGAGCACTTTGGCTTTCCACCACTAAGCAATCTTTTGCACCACGTTTAATGATGATCTCTTTCACTCCAGACTCAGACGTACGTGCAATGCACTGTTCAATACTTTCGTCGCCGTACAGCTCTTGTTCGTCATCGAACGTGAGTAAAGCCGTGTCAGTGTACTTAAGCATTTTCAAGTACCAAGAAATCGCTTCTTGTTGGCTTTCCCAAAGTTTAGGTCGGTAGTTATTGTCGAAGAATACTTGACCGCCTTGAGCTTTGAACCTGTCTAAGAAGCTGAATAGCTGCGCACGTCCGTTCTCAGTCAAGATAGCAAGCGTAATACCACTTAGGTAAACCGCGTCAAAAGAGAATAGCTTATCAAGTAGAGCAGGGGTGTCTGGCTGATCAAACATGAATTTCGCGGCAGCGTCACTACGCCAGTAATGGAAACTGCGTTCACCCGTTTCATCGGTCTCGATGTAGTAAAGCCCTGGTTGTTTGTGATCAAGCTGAGCCACTAGGCTGGTGTCAATGCCTTCTGCTTGCCACTTTTTCAACATGTCGATACTGAATGGATCAGTACCTAACGCTGTGACATAGCTTGTTTGGATATCTTGCTCTTTTGTTAAGCGTGACAAGTAAAGTGCAGTATTCAGCGTATCGCCACCAAAACTTTGCTTAAGCCCGTCTTGTTTTTTTTGTAGCTCAACCATGCACTCGCCAATGACCGCGATGTTTAATGATTTCATATGCTTACCTTAGCAACTGAGGTTGCGCTATTCATTATTTTAGGAAATCTTCACGCGCAGGGTTGAAGATATCAAGAAGGATGCTGTCTTGCTCTAGTGCAATTGCACCATGCATCATGTGTTTACGAGCGAAGTAAGCATCGCCTTCTTTAAGCACTTTCTTTTCGCCTTCGATTTCAGCTTCGAAGCTACCACGGACAACATAACCGATTTGGTCGTGAATTTCGTGAGTATGAGGATGGCCAATCGCGCCCTTATCAAAACATAGGTGTACAGCCATAAGATCGTCAGTGTAAGCAACGATTTTACGCTTAATACCGTCGCCCAATTCTTCCCATGGGTTTTCATCTAGAATAAAGAAAGAGTTCATTGTGTATCTCCTAATTTGTATAAATCTATTAAGTGTTACCTAACTTGCGTTTATCATAAGGGAATAGGTGTAATTGTAATACAATATATCTAGAGTTGTGTGATATTGATCAAGCGACACTTTATATAACGTAAATAAATCAACAACTTAACAAATGCCTGTTATTTACCATTAGCTATTTATATCAATGGCTTACGGTGAATTATGTGATTCTGCTCATCATTTCGTTACGAATAGGTATGATTAAAGCTCATATTGTATTACTTTATCCGGAGTTTGAAAATTTAATCAAAGTTTAAATAGATAAACTCTTTATTGAGGGTGACAAAGAATATGACGACGAAACCAGTATTGTTGACTGAAGCAGAAATAGAGCAACTTCATCTTGAAGTGGGCCGTTCGAGCTTAATGGGTAAAACCATTGCAGCGAACGCGAAAGACCTAGAAGCGTTCATGCGCTTAGCTATTGATGTTCCTGGTCACGGAGAAGCGGGTGGTTACGAACATAACCGCCACAAGCAAAATTACACGTACATGAACTTAGCTGGTTGCATGTTCTTGATCACTAAAGAGCAAAAGTACGCTGACTTCGTTACAGAGTTACTAGAAGAGTACGCAGACAAATATCTAACGTTTGATTACCACGTGCAGAAAAACACGAATCCAACAGGTCGCTTGTTCCACCAAATCCTGAATGAACATTGTTGGTTAATGTTTTCAAGCTTAGCTTACTCTTGTGTTGCTTCTACATTGACACAAGAGCAACGTGACAACATTGAGTCTCGTATTTTCGAACCAATGCTAGAAATGTTCACGGTTAAATACGCACACGACTTCGACCGCATTCACAACCACGGTATTTGGGCAGTAGCCGCTGTGGGTATCTGTGGTCTTGCTCTAGGCAAGCGCGAGTACCTTGAAATGTCAGTCTACGGCATTGACCGTAACGATACTGGCGGCTTTCTAGCTCAAATTTCTCAGCTATTTGCACCTTCTGGTTACTACATGGAAGGCCCTTACTACCACCGTTACGCGATTCGCCCAACGTGTGTGTTCGCTGAAGTGATTCACCGTCATATGCCTGAAGTTGATATCTACAACTACAAAGGCGGCGTGATTGGTAACACAGTACAAGCAATGCTGGCGACAGCGTACCCGAACGGTGAATTCCCGGCTCTGAACGATGCATCTCGCACAATGGGCATCACAGACATGGGTGTTCAAGTTGCCGTCAGTGTTTACAGCAAACATTACTCTTCTGAAAACGGCGTAGATCAAAACATTCTTGGTATGGCCAAGATTCAAGACGCAGTATGGATGCACCCATGTGGTCTTGAGCTATCTAAAGCTTACGAAGTAGCTTCTGCTGAGCAAGAAATCGGCATGCCTTTCTGGCCAAGTGTTGAATTGAACGAAGGTCCTGAAGGTCACAACGGCGCACAAGGCTTTATCCGCATGCAGGATAAGAAAGGCGACGTTTCTCAGCTAGTGATGAACTACGGTCAACACGGCATGGGCCACGGCAACTTCGATACGCTGGGTATTTCTTTCTTCAACCGCGGTCAAGAAGTGCTACGTGAATACGGCTTCTGTCGTTGGGTTAATGTTGAGCCAAAATTCGGCGGTCGTTACCTAGACGAAAACAAATCTTACGCTCGTCAGACGATTGCTCACAACACAGTAACGATTGATGAAAAATGTCAGAACAACTTTGATGTTGAACGTGCAGACTCAGTACACGGTTTACCTCACTTCTTTAAAGTAGAAGACGAGAAAATCAACGGCATGAGCGCATTTGCTAACGATCACTACCAAGGTTTTGACATGCAACGCAGCGTGTTCATGCTAAACCTTGAAGAGCTTGAATCTCCGTTATTGTTAGACCTATACCGCTTAGATTCTACAAAAGGCGGCGAAGGCGAGCACCAATTTGATTACTCTCATCAATATGAAGGTCAAATTGTTCGCACTAACTTCGAATACCAAGCGAACAAAGAGTTAAACACGTTGGGCAGCGACTTCGGTTATCAACACCTATGGAACGTAGCGAGCGGTGAGGCAAATGGTACGGCCCTAGTAAGCTGGCTACAGAACAATACTTACTACACATGGCTAGGTACTAGCTCAAATGACAATGGTGAAGTGATCTTCACTCGTACCGGTGCTAACGATCCAAGCTTCAACCTACGTTCAGAACCTGCATTCATTCTACGTAGCAAGGGCGAAACAACCTTGTTCGCTTCTGTTCTAGAAACGCACGGTTACTTCAACGAAGAGTTCGAGCAATCGGTAAGTGCACGTGGTGTTGTGAAAGACATCAAAATAGTGGCCCACACGAATATCGGTTCAGTAGTAGAGATTACGACAGAGAAAGCAAACGTGACAGTGATGATCAGCAACCAACTTGGCGCGACTGACAGCACTGAACACAAAGTAGAATTGAACGGCAAAGTATACAGCTGGACGGGCTTTTACTCAGTAGAAACAATTTTAAACCCAGAATTAGCAAGCACTGCAGAGCAGGGGAAATAATAATGAGCTATCAACCACTTTTACTTAACTTTGAAGAAGCAGCAGAGCTTCGTAAAGAACTTGGCAAGGATAGCCTTTTAGGTAATGCACTGACTCGTGATATTAAACAAACTGACGCTTATATGGCTGAAGTTGGTATTGAAGTACCAGGTCATGGTGAAGGCGGCGGTTATGAACATAACCGTCATAAGCAAAACTACATCCATATGGATCTAGCGGGTCGTTTGTTCCTTATCACTGAGGAAACAAAGTACCGTGATTACATCGTTGATATGCTAACAGCGTACGCGACGGTATACCCGACATTGGAAAGCAACGTAAGCCGTGACTCTAACCCTCCGGGTAAGCTGTTCCACCAAACGTTGAACGAGAACATGTGGATGCTTTACGCTTCTTGTGCGTACAGCTGCATCTACCACACCATCTCTGAAGAGCAAAAGCGTCTGATCGAAGACGATCTTCTTAAGCAAATGATCGAAATGTTCGTTGTGACTTACGCACACGACTTCGATATCGTACACAACCACGGCCTTTGGGCAGTGGCTGCGGTAGGTATCTGTGGTTACGCGATCAACGACCAAGAATCTGTAGACAAAGCACTATACGGCCTGAAACTAGACAAAGTAAGCGGCGGTTTCTTAGCGCAACTTGACCAACTGTTCTCGCCAGATGGCTACTACATGGAAGGTCCTTACTACCACCGTTTCTCTCTACGTCCAATCTACCTGTTCGCAGAAGCGATTGAACGTCGTCAGCCTGATCTTGGCATCTACGAATTCAACGATTCAGTGATCAAGACAACGTCTTACGCGGTATTCAAAACGGCATTCCCAGACGGTACATTGCCAGCTCTGAACGATTCATCGAAGACGATTTCTATCAACGATGAAGGCGTTATCATGGCAACGTCTGTGTGTTACCACCGTTACGAACAGACTAAAACGTTACTTGGTATGGCTAATCACCAACAAGATGTTTGGGTTCACGCTTCTGGTAAAACACTGTCTGACGCTGTTGATGCAGCAGACGACATCAAAGCATTCAACTGGGGTAGCCTGTTTGTAACGGATGGCCCTGAAGGTGAAAAAGGCGGCGTAAGCATCCTTCGTCACCGTGATGAGCAAGACGACGACCCTAAGACCGCAGATACAATGGCGTTGATCTGGTTTGGTCAGCACGGCAGCGATCACCAGTACCACTCTGCACTAGACCACGGTCACTACGATGGCCTGCACCTAAGTGTATTCAACCGCGGCCACGAAGTGCTGCATGACTACGGCTTTGGTCGCTGGGTAAACGTTGAGCCTAAGTTTGGTGGTCGTTACATCCCAGAGAACAAGTCTTACTGTAAGCAGACAGTTGCCCACAACACAGTAACGGTTGATCAGAAAACACAAAACAACTTCGATACCGCATTGGCTGAGTCTAAGTTTGGTCAGAAGCACTTCTTCGTAGCAGACGACAAATCTCTACAAGGTATGAGCGGTACGATTTCTGAGTACTACACTGGCGTAGACATGCAACGTAGTGTGATTCTTGCTGAACTTCCTGAGTTCGAGAAGCCACTAGTCATCGATGTATACCGTATTGAAGCTGACGCTGAGCACCAGTACGACCTGCCAGTTCACCATTCTGGTCAGATCATCCGTACTGATTTCGATTACAACATCGAAAGTACGTTGAAGCCGCTAGGTGAAGACAACGGTTACCAGCATTTATGGAACGTAGCTTCAGGTAAAGTAAACGAAGAAGGTTCTCTAGTGAGCTGGCTTCATGACAGCAGCTACTACAGCCTAGTAACAAGCGCGAATGCGGGCAGCGAAGTGATTTTTGCTCGCACTGGCGCTAACGACCCAGACTTCAACCTTAAGAGTGAGCCTGCGCTTATCTTACGTCAGTCTGGTCAAAACCATGTGTTTGCTTCTGTACTAGAAACGCATGGTTACTTTAACGAGTCTATCGAAGCCTCTGTAGGCGCTCGTGGTCTAGTTAAATCAGTGTCTGTTGTGGGCCATAACAGTGTCGGGACTGTTGTTCGCATTCAGACTACTTCTGGCAACACTTACCACTACGGTATCTCAAACCAAGCTGAAGACACGCAGCAAGCAACTCACACTGTTGAGTTCGCGGGTGAGACATACTCGTGGGAAGGATCATTTGCTCAACTGTAAATGATTAATATACATGCCGTTTAACGATGGCATGTATTGATGTGGTGCTTTGCGGGAATGAAGCACCACATTGCAATTCAGTCGTGATTGAAAAATCGTTCGTTGAAACCAACAACGACTGAAACATCGGGAATAAGTCAAACCGAGTAACTCACTGTGAGTTGCTCGGTTTTTTTATGCGTGAGTTTGGTTGTGAGGATGCGTGTTAGATAAGGCTAGCTTGGAATCCTGGCTCAGAGCGTGCCGCACAGTAATTATGGTTTATCAGGGCCTATACTCATTACATCCATGACATATTAATGACGTAGTTAAAGCTAATAAGTAATACAATAAGCGACATTCCTAGTCTCGAGCACAACCACTAGAATCTTGATGAAGTAGTGAAATACCAGAGTGAGAGGTTGTGTTTCGTTGTTGAAGTTAGCCCCGTCTTAACGGGTTTCAACATATCAGATTAGTCAGAGACAGCTTGTTATCGATTGTTTCCACACTTATTTAGGTTCTCCTTTTAGGCTGGGCTAGGAAGGGATTTCGCCGAGTAGCTATCGATTTTATTGCTCCTAGCTGACAAGACCTATTGCTGTGGATTATATCAAGTCGATTCCCCGATTTATGGTGGTATTCGTATTTGAAATTCATGCGCTGGATCACTAATAGAAACCTTAAAACGGTTGCCTTAAGAGCTGTGGCTAGTTACTATAATGAACATATAATCATACAATAACATATTTGGAGTTAAGCATGACTAAACCTGTAATTGGTTTCATTGGTCTAGGTCTTATGGGCGGAAACATGGTTGAGAACTTACAAACTCGTGGTTACCACGTAAACGTAATGGATCTAAGTGAAGAAGCTATGGCTCGCGTTACAGATCGTGGTAATGCTACAGCGTTCACTTCAGCAAAAGAGCTTGCAGCAGCAAGTGACATCGTTCAGTTCTGTCTAACAACTTCAGCTGTTGTCGAGAAAATTGTTTACGGTGAAGATGGTGTTCTAGCGGGTATCAAAGAAGGTGCAGTTGTTGTTGACTTCGGTACGTCAATTCCAGCATCTACTCGTAAGATTGGTGAAGATCTAGCGGCTAAAGGTGCTGGTATGATCGATGCTCCTCTAGGTCGTACTCCTGCACATGCTAAAGATGGTCTTTTGAACATCATGGCTGCGGGTGACATGGATACTTTCAACAAAGTTAAACCAGTTCTTGATGAGCAAGGCGAAAACGTATTCCACCTAGGTGCTTTAGGTTCAGGTCACGTGACTAAGCTTGTGAACAACTTTATGGGCATGACAACGGTTGCGACTATGTCTCAAGCTTTTGCTGTCGCTCAACGCGCTGGTGTTGATGGTCAGCAACTGTTTGACATCATGTCTGCAGGCCCATCAAACTCTCCGTTCATGCAGTTCTGTAAGTTCTACGCTGTAGACGGTGAAGAGAAGCTAGGTTTTTCTGTTGCAAATGCGAACAAAGACCTTGGTTACTTCCTAGAGATGGTTTCAGACCTAGGTACTGAATCTCTAATTGCTGAAGGTACTTCTAAGAGCCTACAAGCTGCTGTTGATGCTGGTCTTGGTCAAAACGACGTACCAGTTATCTTCGATTACTTCGCTAAATTAGAGAAGTAGGCTCGAGACGTTGATGGCGCAAGTTAGGTTTAAGAACTCTCGACCTGATTGGTAATCTATCAACGCTAGCCTCAAGATTATTACAACAAGCCCGCTCATTTGAGTGGGCTTTTTCGTATGTGGTTGCTTTTGTATGTGATTGATTTCGCGTGTAACGGTTTTCGAATTGTTTAGCAGTATGAATAGTGCCAGACGCTTTAGCTGTAGTGATGCGATCCCTACTAAGAAAGTGTTGTTGGTATCACGGGGAAGACAAATGAATGAAGCTAAGAGATAAGCTAAATTCAATCACAGCTGCGTGGGGTAGTTGTTTGTAGCGAGGTGAGGCTTTTGATTGAGTGTGAACCACAGTTTATTGAACTAGCCATTACCTAACAGAGTGGTTAGCCGAGAATGGTTTCTAGTTGGCTCATCGAATGTGATGTCATGGAGTGGTGATAGAACAAAGAGAAGGGAGGGCAGTTAACGCCAATAGCCACATTCATCTTGTAAAACACAAATGTGGCTTGTTACGTCTACTCGCTTGAGTGTTTAATCATACATCAATTTCTCGGCTTTACTGGCGTTGAACTCTCGCAAAGATCTACGTGCGAGGTGCCTGAAAGGCAGTGCTTTGATGATTTCTTCGAAAGGTTGAATTGCAAAAGCCCAGAAAATCGAACCATCAAAACCAAAAATAATGAGAGCGCACAAAGGAATTGAGATAACCCATTGGCCTGTGAAGTTGATTTTGAATACGTCGGTGGTATGCCCTAAGGCTCTCAGCACATGGCCATGAACTGTGTTGTAACCACGTACGATCGGTAAGAATATATAAAGAGGTGCGATTACCGCGAGAGCGTGATACGTAGACGTATCAAGGTCGGGGTAAATATCACCAATGATGAAGCTTAAGCCTGCAAACATCAGTGCGCAAACAACAGAAATTCCGACAGCAACATCAATACTGGTGTCCACATTTTTGGTCAGATCATCCATTTTCTTAGAGCCTATCGCTTGGCTAATGGTAATAGCTGAAGAGTGGGCCCAGGCTGTGATGAATTGGGTACCCGCGCGTAGCCACGGCATTACCAAGGTGATTGCTACATAAGCATTGATGTTGAGCTGTGAGTACAGTAACTGATAGATCGTCGCGCCAATAGACAGCATGGTGACATTGGCGGCGACTGGAAATATCTCAATGAAGTGGCGACGGATGTTAGTGAAGAACTCGGACTTTTCTGCATCTAATTTGAGTGACACAGATGAGTCGTAATGCACACATAGCGCTAGGTAGAGAAGGCGAATGACTATAGCAATAAGGCTACCCAGCGCAGCACCTTGTACACCAATACCGTCGAAATTCGAGAAGCCATGTATCAGCATATAAGAGAGTGCGGCGTTAATCGGTAGTTCAATTAAGTAGCCTTTAAACGGAACCTTGGTTCTGCCTAACCCGTTAAAGAGGGCAATGACCACCTGAGTTAATGCCGTAAAAATCACGAGATATTTGGAGATATTTAAATAGTGGCTGATTTCAAGGTGAAGCGATTTGTCGTCGGTTAAGGCTTGAATCAAAGGTTGTTCAAAAAAGGTGAGCAGAATCCAAAACATCGACGCTACGGCCAGGTTGATGAACAGACCTGCCCAAAATGCTTTAGATAACGAAGACGTGATTCCAGAACCAACCGCGCGGCTTAGAACTAGCTGTGTACCATTTGCCAACGCCATTTGAATACCCAATACAAACGCGATAATGGTGGTGGCAATCCCCATGGCTGCAAGAGGAATTTCACCAAGCGGTGAGACCAGTAGAGTGTCGATCATCAGCATCGACTGCATCAAGAGGGCGTTTAAGGCTAAGGGCCAAGCTAACGAAAAGTTCTTTCTAACGTACGATTTGGAAGACACAAGTTATACCTTGTTGATTTAGCTAGAGTGTAATGGGCAGAGGTAAACGAGTGTGCCTGACGACAGGTACACTCCGGTTAAGTGATGTGGCTATCAGCGATTGAATAAGAACGCCAGAATTGCGTGGTGTCTATGTTACGCACTTGCTAGTGAAGCCCTTGAAAGCTTCTGGTTTTCATCATCAAGTAGAATTGCTGACGCAATACGTGCTTGTTTTGCATTGCCAGACATTATCGCGTCGTAAATCGCCTTATGTTCTTCTAAACAAAAGCGTCCACCTACCGCAGAATGATCGATAAACTGTTTAAAGATCGTCGATAAAATGTTGGCGAACGGTATGTAAAACTGATTACCTGTTGATAAGAAAATGGTTTGATGAAACAAGTGATCGTTAGTTGTCCATTCTTCATAATTAAAGCTGTTCGCTGCTAGGGTCATCTTCTGAAAAAGAATAGAAAGTTGTTTGCGTTGCTCGATAGTCGCATTGGTTGCTGCCAGTGCACATGCTTCTGGATCAATGGCTTTTCTTAGACCAAGGAATTGAGAAAGAAAGGGCTGAGTGTCTTCTAGATCTTGAATCCAATAGAGTAATTGAGGATCTAGAAAGTGCCAATGAGAGCGAGGTTTTATATGGGTCCCAACTTTGGGTTTGGACTCGATAAGCCCTTTAGCTGACAGTAGCTTAGTCGACTCCCTTAGTGCGGTTCGGCTGACACCGAAAACTTCGCATAACTCTATCTCACTGGGTAGCTTTTCGTTTTCCTTTATCTCACCAGATAGGATTTTTCGCGCGATTTGTCGTGCGACTTGAACATGAATTCGGCGGCTTGAATCTTCCACCAATGAAAATATAGCCATATAACCACCTGAGGCTGACGTTTTAATATAGAAGTAGGAAAATACTCGGCTTAGGTGTTTGCTGGACAGCCTTAGTAAAGGCGGTTATTTCGTTCATTATGGTTCGCCTGATCACTTTGTCACTACACCCACGCCTCACATATTGCACAATAAATAATACAATAACATATTATATGTACAAGTGAATTAAGGCCAAAATGTTGTGTGGTCGCGATTTATAGGTTGGTTAAGAGCTGCTTTGTGACAAATTGCATAGAATTAGTGGGCGTAAATACGAACTATTTGTATGTATTAATTAGATGTTATTCGAATGGTGGTCTGCTTGAGTTATGTGGCCGAGAGCGAAAAACCGTAGACTATAAAGGGAGTTCACGTAATTAATGACTTGATTTGGTGCATTATACTTTCAGTGCTATAGTGCGATTTAAATAATACATATCAAATAAGTAATCAAACACATGGCAGGCACTTTTAATTCTATTTCAGGCTCTAAGCGAAGCCTTCATGTGCAAGTTGCACGTGAAATCGCTCGTGGTATTTTGTCGGGTGATTTACCTCAAGGGTCAATTATTCCTGGCGAGATGGCTCTGTGTGAACAATTTGGCATTAGTAGAACAGCATTACGAGAAGCGGTTAAGCTTCTGACTTCAAAAGGTCTGCTAGAGTCTCGTCCTAAGATTGGTACACGTGTTGTTGACCGTGCATTCTGGAATTTCCTAGACCCTCAGCTTATTGAATGGATGGATGGCCTAACTGACACAGACCAGTTTTGTCATCAATTCCTAGGCTTACGTCGTGCGATTGAGCCAGAAGCTTGTGCGTTAGCTGCGACTTTTGCAACTGCTGAGCAACGTATTGAATTATCAGAGATTTTCCAAAAAATGGTTGAGATTTCTAGTGAAGAAACGCTTGATAAAGAACGTTGGTTAGATATCGATACTAAGTTCCATAGTTTGATTTTCAATGCGACAGGTAATGACTTCTACTTACCGTTTGGCAACATATTGACGACGATGTTTGTGAACTTTATTGTGCACTCTTCTGAAGAAGGCAGCACATGCATTAACGAGCACCGCGCAATATACGAAGCAATTATGGCTGGCAATAGCGATAAAGCACGCCAAGCTTCGGCAAGCCATCTGCAAGAGTCAAATCACCGATTGCCTGCAGCAAGCTAATCAAGAGGGCACATAGAGTGCTCTTCTCAACTTTAAAGCACGCATTTAGCGTGCTTTTTTGTATCTCAATCTTATATTTTTACTGCTCTAATCGCTTTAACGACGTATTGATCTCTAATAGTTAAGCAATTATTACTCCGAAACTGAAAATCTATTCGCAACTCGTTCTGTTGGTTATATAATAATACTAATTAAATAAGTGTGAGTATGGTTATGCCCCAATCCCTTTTGCCAAATATTCTTCAATTTATCGGTCAGATAGACCCTTTCGATAAGATCCCTAAACAAGCGCTGCGCGAACTTGCCGCTAATGTTCAAATTACCTATCTTGGTAAGGGAGATGTGGTTGATTTGTGTGAGACGGGGAAGGAAAAGTCGCTCTATATCATTCGAACCGGCTCTATGGAACAAAGAAAGTCAGACGGTGTACTTCGTGCGCGTTTGGGCAGTGAAGATTTGTTCGGCTTTACGTTCTTAGATTCTGAAGTAAACGACGAGAAAGGCTACAGAGCGATCGCAATTGAAAACACCTTACTTTATGTGATTCCACACCCGGCACTTCAAGCGTTGTTCAAGGCATTTCCAAGCTGCGCAGAACACTTTGCATCACAGGCTCAGGTTCGTTTGAAGTCGGCTCTTGATGTGGTGTGGTCAAATAAAGAGAAAGGCTTGTTCATTCGTAAGGTTGAAGAAGTGGCAAGTGGGCAGGTGGCCATCGTTAAGTTTGAGCAAACGATTCAATCGGTCGCGGTTGAAATGCTGCATCAACGCTCACCTTGTGCCGTGATCTACGAAGGTGAAACCATCGTTGGTTTGATCACAGACAGAGACATGACCAAGCGAGTGATCGCCCACGGTGTCAGTACTGATAGCCTGATTTCAGAGGTGATGACGCATTCTCCACTTACGGTAAAGCCTGACGATCTAGTGCTGCATGCTGCGTCTATCATGATGCAGTTCAATATCCGTAACCTTCCTGTAGTGAAGGAGAATAAGGTTGTTGGTCTACTTACCACTTCACACTTAGTTCAAAATCACCGTGTTCAAGCGATCTTCTTGATCGAGAAAATCAAATACGCAGGCAGTGTGAAAACCATGTCTTCGTTCACCTCAGAGCGACAAGCTATTTTTGAAGCGCTGGTGGAAGGTAAGGTAGCACCGGAAACCGTTGGTAAGGTAATGACCATGATTATGGATGCCTACACACGCCGACTGATTCAGATCGCGATTGATAAGTTAGGCCCGCCGCCTTGTGATTTCTCATGGATTGTTGCAGGTTCGCACGCGCGTAATGAAGTTCACATGTTATCGGACCAAGACAGCGCAATTGTACTGGCTGACGATGCAACAGACAGTGACCGTATTTATTTTAGGCACTTAGCTATGATGGTGACTAACGGGTTAGCAAGCTGTGATTACCCGCTATGCCCAGGTAAATTCATGGCTGCAACGCCCAAATGGTGCCAGCCGCTGAGCGTATGGAAACACTATTATAAGAAGTGGGTAGCTAATCCTGAGTACGAACGCTTGCTCAACATTAGTGTGTTTTTAGAAATTCGTACTATCTACGGCAACAGTGAATTCGAGGGAATTCTTCGTGATGAATTACATAGCAATATTCGCGGTAACCGTGAGTTCTTAAG
Organism: Vibrio gigantis; assembly: GCF_024347515.1. Lineage (NCBI taxonomy): Bacteria > Pseudomonadati > Pseudomonadota > Gammaproteobacteria > Vibrionales > Vibrionaceae > Vibrio > Vibrio gigantis. The sequence goes on along the minus strand of NZ_AP025492.1, from coordinate 2,063,183 downwards.
TACGCTAGTGAAAGATGCGGTGAACACCAATCCGCCACTTGGTATCTTCAATAGTTTGGTGCTAGAAAAATCAGGCGAGAATAAGAAAACGTTGAACGTGAAGAAGTACGCGATCAACTTGATTATCGACTTAGCGCGTATTTATGGTCTTGCAGTGGAGTGCGATTTATCGGCGACAGATGAACGTTTCGCTGCTGCCAACGAAAATGGCATACTTAGCGATGACGCGTTCAAGAATATTCTCGGTGCCTACCAGTTCATTCTCTCTTTTCGATTTGGTCATCAACTTGAAGCGTTGAAGAATGGAGATGTACCCGATAACAACATCAACCCAGATAGCTTTGGTAGTTTTGAGCGTAAACACCTGAAAGATGCTTTTAGGATCATTGCTGATCTTCAAGAGGCGGCTAAAATTCGTTTTGGAGCGCGTTAATGAAGTCATGTTCAATGAAGAAATGTTTAAAACAAATGCTGAACTATTTTCACCCGCTTGAGCGAATCAAACGTAAACGTAAGCAATATCTGGGCACGGTTAAGCTGCCAGAAGCATTACATGATCTCGTAGAGCAGCCTTGTCCTGAAATGACGGACTTGGCTAAAGACAGCGAATACATTGTTTTGGACCTTGAAACAACAGGCTTAGACAGCGAGCAAGACCTCATCTTATCTATGGGGTGGGTCGATGTGGTTAAGGGAAGAATCGATTTGGCTTCAGTCAAGCATATCTATCTCAATAACGACTCACAGATAAACGCCGAAACCGCTGTTATTAATCATATTACGCCACAAATGTTGGAAGAGGGGGCATCTATTCATGATGCGATGCTGACATTTTTCGAAGCCGCAAAAGGCAAGATTATTGTTGCGCATGCTTGTGTAGTTGAAGAGAAGTTCATTAGCCAATATCTTCTTCGTTGCTACGGTTTAAGAGCGATTCCTTTGCTTTGGCTTGATACATTGTGTATCGAAAAGAGCATGGAGAAAGCGATCAGCAACCATGAAGAAGTAAACTTAACTCTGGCTGGCACTCGCGAAAGGTACGGGCTTCCTGAGTACAATAGCCACAATGCATTAGCCGATGCTGTTTCAACAGCAGAATTGTTTTTAGCTCAACAGAGGCGAGTGGTGCCTAACGATGAAGTGACCGTTGCATTTCTTTATCGAATCAGTCATTAAGAGCAAAATTTTTAAGTGCTCGATTCCTATTCGAATAAACCGGTTGGAAAGGAGAAAAGCCAGCGAACAAGCTGGCTTTTGTTGAGGTCTTAGAAAATTAGGACAGTAATTATCTTAGATTTTTCATGTAGCGTGCAGCTTAGAAGCTGTAAGTAATACCTACACGGCTACGTAGTTGACGGTCACGGCTGTCTTGAACGTTACCGAACTCAACGTATGGACGCCAGCTCCAGTCAGCCTCTTTGTAACCAACTTTAACGTTGTAATCCCACTCGTTGTCAGCACCGCCGCCGCCAGTCCACTCGTTATCAATGAAGTCTTCTGCGTAGTTAGCTTCAAAGCCAAACTGCCAAGCATTCCAGTTGTAATCGATGTTACCCGTTACTTTACTGCGGTTCTTGTTGTCGTTTGAAGAATCAGAGTTGTAGTCACGGAACTCGTGACGGTAGCGAAGCTTCGCTTTAACACCTGAATCGAAAGAGTATTGAACACGTACTTGTGGTTTGTAGGTTACGCTATCAGAACCAAATGTTACTGGCATACTTGGTTGGATTAACCAGTGATCGCTGATTTTGAATTTGTAGCCGTATTCAAACTCGTTGTCCGCAGCTTCCCACTCAGAGAAAGGCTTACCTTTTTGCTTCATTTCAGCACCAAAGAAATGGTTGTCTACAGAGCCGCTCATTTTGATACGGCTTGCCCAGTCTTCTGAACCGTGCTTGTACTCTTGGCGGGCATCAAGTGAAGCGGCAGAAACACTGCCAGCAAAAAGAGTTGCTACGATCGCTAAAGTAATCTTATTGTTTTTTATCATTTTATTGTTTCCACTGTATCTAAATAAAAAATGGTTGTTTAAGGGGCTGACATTGAGCCCCTTGTCGTATTGGGATTAAAGTTGTGGGTAAAGCAGTTCTATGTCTCGTTGAGCCCAAACTTCCGCTAGGTTCTTCTTAACCGTGAACTCGCTGAAATCAGTCTCTGTTGCCAGTTTCACCCACTCCGGGTTTTCCATAGCAACACCAGCTTTCAGGTAAAGCGGAGTCATGCGTTCAACGCGACGACGTTCATCTTTTTGTGTGTATGGCCACTCTTTAGACAGGTCGTTGTAGTCAGCCATTAGCTGAATGCCTGTGTCTAAAGAGCCACCTTTTTTGTTTGTGTAGTTCCAGAGGTCGATACCGACTTTGTCACCGATCTGAGCCATACCGACCAATGGATCTAGGCTGAAGTAGTGGTAGTGGTAAGCACGTGTGCGTTCGATTTCGTGAGGCTGAGAGCCGTCTTTCTCGAATTGTGTGTCGATACGCATCTTGCCTTTCTGAACCATCTGCTTAGCCAGTGCGTCGTTACCAATAAAGTAAGAAACGCCTGCTACTTGATAGTCGTACCAAGTGCCGTGGTTGTTTTCTGCGTAAGCTTCGCCTTTAGGGCCACCAGACAGATCATCGATGATTAACCAATCTAGATATTCGCTGTACCACTGAGTGATTTGTGTTTCATCAGACTCAGTCCACGTTGGTGATTGAGACAGAATGGCGATTGAATCCAGCATGCGATCAGTCAGTGTTCTGGTATCGATGATTCCACCGCGGCGACCTTCAGCAACACCAGGTACACCTTGTCCGTAGTTCACGTTCGGATTCATCTTCGTATCTTCATTGAAGAACCAAGTTCTTACATATTCGATACCTTGCTGAGCGTATTTTTCGTCTTGGCTAAAGTAGTAGGCGATCGCTAATGCGCGAACAGAACGGGTGAAGTGGCCAATACGTTTTGAGTCAGTTTCGTCAGTTTTTGATGCTGGGTTAGTTTTTCCGTCATGGCGTATCCACGGAAGCCCATCTTCTTTTGATTCATCAGGCCACCAGTAAGGGCTGATGCTCATGTAATCGTTTTTGCTGCCGCTTGGTGGAACCATGCCTTTATCAGCAACGCTGAAAGGACCATCGTTCATAGCTAGTTCTGCTTCTTCAATTAGCTTGGTGTAAGCATCTTTCATTGAATCAGACGCTTTATCTGACTGAAGAAGAGTACGGTTCGCTTCTAATGTTGCCTCATCGAGGAAAACGAATTCAGCGGCCATAGCTTGTGAACCAAAAGTGATAGCACCAATACAGGCAGCCAGATGTAGGAGTCGGGGGGCTTTCATATTTACGCCTTTTGTTTTGAATTAAAATAATACAAATATGGTAGCGATCCGAGGCGTGATGATCTGTGAATTAGATCGTGTTGTAGTGACAAAACCACTATTTACAAAGGGTTACAAAGTCAAGGGTCGGTGTATTTCATTGTTTTTGTTGGTTAATTTGTCTTGTTGAGCCTGTTTGTAAAGTTCTTGTTTATCAATAAATGTGCGCTACAGCAAAAAATTGAATCTTTAGATGTTACTTTTATTTGTAATACATTATTGTTTACTAACTTTATGTAGCAACACTTATCTTTCGTATGTTGAATATATGTAGATTCAATAAAGAGGCGTTAAGTAGTGAAGTAAAGTCGATAGAGGAACGGATAGTTCAAAGGACGAGGCATTTGCTTGAGGTGATTAAAGCTTCAATCAGAGCTGGTTTGAAATGTCGTAGGCAAGGCAGTGACATCGCCTGCTATATAGAATCGAATTTAGTTAAGACGGTTAACATCTCTCTAAAATCGATGAAAAGAAGAAATCGTTGAAGTGCTTGCAAGAGCATTTTGATTATTGCTCCCAACTATTCTAATTATAACTTCTGCTTTCATTTAGAAAGGTAGGAGATGGTAGTGAAGATCTGCCTTTACGCTCATGTTGATACAGGCAACATGAGCGTTTTTTTATCTGAAATTTGAGTAAAGAGTAGCTTGAGGATCAATAAGCCTGGAAGCACGACCCAAGAACTAGGCTTTTAGGTTAATGACAGCGCGTTCAAGTGAGTTTGTTTGCTCTACAACTGAAGTTGCAGAAGCCGCATTTTTTGAAGCGCTTTTTACATTCGTGATGGTCAGCTGTTTGATGCCATCTACGTTTTCGATGATCTCTGACGTGACCTCACTTTGCTCTTTCATGGCATTGGATACTTCTAAACTATTATTTAGAATGGTTTCCATATCGGCGATAACCGATGTGATTCTTGAATGTGCTTTCTCACAAGAGTCGACACTGCTGTTGCCTTTTTCACAACAATTTTGAATTGTATTAACCACCATTTGGGTTTGATCTTGAACCCCTTGAATAATGCTTGATATCTCTTCGGTTGAAAGCTGTGTCCTTCCTGCCAAGGTTCTTACCTCATCAGCCACGACCGCAAAACCACGGCCTTGCTCTCCTGCGCGAGCCGCTTCAATTGCTGCATTCAAAGCGAGTAGATTAGTTTGTTCAGCAATGTCTTTAATCACCTCTAGTACAGTATTGATCTTCTCTGAGTGAACAGAAAGGCGATTCACTTCTTCACTCGCACTTACTAGGTCAGTTGAAAGGGTATTGATTGTGTCTCGGGTGAAGGCTACGTCGTTCAGCCCATCATTCGCGGTTGCGAAACTGGTTCGTGCGTTTGATGACGCGTTTTCACTGTTGGTTGCCACATTTTGGATATTGCTGCCCATTTGGTTTATCGCAGTCGCAATATTTTCTGTTTGTTGTTGCTGTTTATTCAAAGCGCTTTCCACTTCGATACCGTCGTGTTGTAACTGGTTAGAAATGTTGCCCAGCTCTTTAATAGACCCCTGCACTTGACCAACAAGTTGGCGAATATCTTCTAGTACGGTGTTAAATGATTTGGCAATATCCGCAATTTCATCTGAGCCGCTGTCTTCCGCCTTTACGGTAAAGTCACGTTGTTGGGATACAAGCAACATGGTTGCGTTTAACGAGGCTATCTTCTTAGTGATACGTGATGAGATCCCAAAGGATAAGGCCATTAGCAATACAGTGACGGCAATAACTGAACTCACAATAAACGTAGTAATGGTTTGTTGAATCGATTCAACTTGTTGTTCTAAACGGCCTTCAACGTTAGTGAATATAGAGATGATATCTTTAAACAGCGTTTTCATTTCTGATTTCAAGTCACTGACCTTCGCTGGGTCGCGGTCTATCGCGTCTACCATCAAGGAAAAGTCTTTGTCGTATTGCTTTACTTCTCGATTCAGCTTATCTAACTCAGGGACTGATATGTCCGACTCTTCAAGTAAAACAGAAAAGCCACTCATCAATTTTTGGAAGTGTGAATACTCTTTGGTGAATTCAGGCTTGAGGGTTTTGTCATGACTGATCAGAAACTCTAGTTCCGTTCGGTTCAGTTGAAGCATAGAAACTTCTAGCGACTTCACCTTGATCAGGGTTTTCTCTAGTTTAATCAGTTTTAAATTGACCATTTCAGTAAATGAAACGACAACCAATAAAGAGATAATGGATAAACAAGCAAGGCTAAAAAGGGAGGTTTTAATTTTCATAGGCAAGCACCAAAGCTATAAGACTCAAGAACGTATTTCGGAATCTTGTTTCTCTTATCTGCGAGCGGATAACTGAGAACTGACTCGCAACGGAAACGTTTGCTTACAGTATTTTATGAAAAGGTTGTGTGCAAGTTAAATATTTATTATTTTCAATAGCTATTGGTGATTGTTTTATCACTAGGTGGGGTGTTGTAAATATATAGTAAATGGGAAGAGGTAAGGTTCGACGAATGTGGTGAGGGGAGTGGTACTCAAAAGAGATGGTGAAAAAGCAACGAACATTCATGCTTAGTCACATGAATGCTCTTGGTTTTTTGTTTAACTCGAGTCGATGAGCTCTTGGAGAAGAACAACGAGAGAGCCGTTCTTTAATATTAGCTTTCTGTCGGCATCCACACCTGTTTAGACGTGACTTTGTGGTCTTTAAAGGTGAGTTCTTCAACCTTGTCACCGTTAGTATTCCAGCGAGTTAGTTTTCCGTTAGCGACTTCACCTTCATCGAACTTCGCTTGGCTAGCCTTATTACCGTTCGGATAGTAGTCCGTTACTAATCCATCTTTTTGTCCGTTGCTGTATTCGGCTGTTAGGCTTTGTTCCCCGTTGGGATACCAGCGAGAGGCGGTGCCTGATAGTTCATTGTCTTTGTAATTGAGTTCTGCTTTTTTCTGGCCGTTTGGATACCAGGTTTCAGCCTTGCCTTGTAGCTCACCTTTAACGTAGTTAACTTTAGAAGCGATTTGGCCATTCGGATACCAGTTAGTTTCTAAACCAAGTTCTAAGCCATCGGCAAACTGAGCTTGGGTCGCAACTTGGCCATTATCGAACTTCTCTTCAAATTGCCCAGTAAAGGGTTTTGAATGGTTTACTTGGTAAGCTACGCCTTTTCGCATTTGTAAGTAGTCAACAGCATCTTCACGTGGTGTTGCTGCATAGCTCATAGAAGATACCGTACTAAGAGCAATTAAGATTGGAACGTATTTCTTCATAATGACACCTTTTTATTGGACGGGGGAAAGTGTAACGGGTGTGTTAAAAGCATTTCACTTCTGTGTACCCCTGTCAGTATCTAATAGTGGTTTTCAAGTTTTCATTATTAGCAGTCTGATGAAGGGAACTTTTCAAAGATAAATCTGACTATAAATCCCCTGCTATTTGTAATACCAAATGTGTCGTGTTAATTCATTTTTATAAACTATATTTAGTGGTGTTTCTGCGGTTCGTATATGAAAACTTTCAGTAGCGATTAACCATTTTTAATGAGTATTATCGTTATTCTAGTGACTTTATTCTTGTTTATCGAGGGTTTGATAGGCTTTTGGCGTTAGAGTCTGCACTAAGTTGATGAAATGTGCTCACAGGTGGTGCAAATTTGAACTCGATCACTTGTATGATTAATTGGGTGTTGGACTGTAAGATCATTGTCACGCATTTAAATTATTGTAGTACAAATATCCTTATCATCTGTCTATAGTGACCCTAACAAAAAACATAAATAAAAAGGTCTTAAAGATGGAACTCAATACCCTGATAGTTGGCATCTATTTCCTATTCTTAATTGCGATAGGGTGGATGTTTAGAACGTTTACAAGTACGACAAGTGATTACTTCCGTGGGGGAGGTAACATGCTGTGGTGGATGGTAGGTGCTACGGCATTCATGACCCAGTTCAGTGCATGGACATTTACTGGTGCCGCAGGTAAAGCTTTTACCGATGGTTTTGCGGTAGCGATAATCTTCATCGCTAACGCGTTCGGTTACCTAATGAACTACCTTTACTTCGCTCCTAAGTTTCGCCAACTGCGCGTTGTTACGGTAATTGAAGCGATTCGTATGCGTTTTGGTAAAGTGAATGAGCAAGTATTCACTTGGTCTGGTATGCCAAATAGCGTTATCTCTGCAGGTATCTGGTTGAATGGTCTGGCGATCATCGCATCGGGTATCTTCGGTTTTGATATGACAACGACGATTATCCTAACGGGTCTTGTTGTACTGATCATGTCAGTGACGGGTGGCTCTTGGGCGGTAATCGCGTCTGACTTTATGCAGATGGTTATCATCATGGCGGTAACGGTGACATGTGCAGTCGTTGCGATTTACCACGGTGGCGGTGTTACGCAAATCGTTAGCGATTTCCCAACGGATTCGTTCATTACAGGTGACAACCTTAACTACCTAAGCATCTTCAGCATTTGGGCTGTGTTCATCTTCTTAAAGCAGTTCAGCATCACCAACAACATGCTTAACTCTTACCGTTACCTTGCTGCGAAAGATTCAAACAACGCACGTAAAGCAGCACTGCTTGCTTGTGTACTCATGACGCTTGGTCCAATCATCTGGTTCATGCCTTCTTGGTTCATGGCAGGTCAAGGTGTTGATTTAGCAGCAGCCTACCCAGAAGCTGGCAGCAAAGCCGCTGACTTCGCTTACCTTTACTTTGTTCAAGAATACATGCCTGCAGGTATGGTTGGTCTTCTGATTGCCGCTATGTTTGCAGCAACAATGTCTTCAATGGATTCAGGTCTAAACCGTAACTCCGGTATCTTCGTTAAGAACTTCTACGAGCCGATTCTTCGCCCTAAAGCGACAGAGAAAGAGCTAATGGTTGTTTCTAAACTAACGTCTACTTTCTTCGGCATCGCGATCATCTTAGTTGCGCTATTCATCAACTCTCTTAAAGGTCTGAGCCTTTTCGACACCATGATGTACGTGGGCGCGTTGATTGGCTTCCCTATGACAATTCCAGCATTCTGTGGCTTCTTCATCCGTAAAACACCGGATTGGGCTGGCTGGGGCACGCTAGTTGTCGGTGGTGTGGTTTCTTACTTCGTTGGTTTCGTTATCACAGCTGACATGATCCAAAACTGGTTCGGTCTAAATGAGCTAACAGGCCGTGAGTGGGCTGACCTGAAAGTGGCTATTGGTCTTATTGGTCACATCGTATTTACTGCTGGCTTCTTCGTACTATCAACACTGTTTTACAAGCCTCTGGCTGAGCACCGTGAGAAAGACGTAGACAAGTTCTTCAACAACCTAGCGACACCATTGGTTGCTGAAAGTAATGAACAGAAGAAACTGGATAACAAGCAACGTCGTATGTTGGGTTCACTTATCGCGGTTGCGGGTGTCGGCGTGATGACCATGTTCGTACTGCCTAACCCAATGTGGGGACGCATGGTGTTCGTTCTTTGTGGCTTGATTGTATTCTCTGTTGGTTTGCTGCTTGTCAAAGCTGTGGACGACAAGGTCGAGAAGCAAGACGAAGTAACACCAGCTGAAAGCTAAGTCTTCTATTTACATAGAGATACGCTTTCGATAAGACGACAAGTCTTAAGAAATTATAAGTTCAAACAAAGAAAACTTTAATAAAACGGTCACCAGCTTGGGTGGCCGTTATTTTGGTAATCCATTATTTAATGTGAGATGTAAATGAAGAAAAAATTAATTTCGGTAAGCATTATTAGCGCGTTTACGTTAGCTTTCGCGACAGGCTGCACGACTCAAGAAAAAGCAGCACCCGTGATCAGCGCGGCTGAGCAAGCAGTATCTTCGATCAGCGAAATCGATCGTAGTTACTTACTAACTAGTGACCGCTTAACTGAGGTTGATGGCAATACACTAGACGTTGCATCAGAAGAACAAGTAGCTGCACTTAAAGCACAATTTGAAAACCTAAAAGATGGCGACGAAGTTGTTATTCCTAACGGTAAATACGCGAACTTAGGTCAAGTGACGATTACCGCGAATGACATCACCATCAAGGCAGAGCAAGCCGGTTCTGCATGGATCACTGGCTTGGTCCAGTTTGAACTGAAAGGTGATGACATCACACTTGATGGACTAGTGTTTACGGAAGGCGGCCCGAACGAACGTTTTGGCGCAGTACGTATGATGGGTAATGGCAACACGCTGCAAAACTCAACATTCTACTACTTCAATCACGATTACACGTACGAGCCAGATGAGCGTCGCTCTGAGTATCCAAAGTACCTTTGGGTTTCTTTGTGGGGTAAAGACGGCAAAGTGATCAACAACCGTTTCGAAGGTAAGCAAAAGCGCGGTACTTTGATTGGTGTTCAAAAGGATGAAGCGTCAGACAACCACCTGATAGCAAATAACATCTTTATGGATCAGAAACCGAATCAGTTTAATGAATTCGATATCAAAGAAGCAATTCGCTACAACGGTAACAGCTGGGAATCGATCCGTATCGGTGATTCTAAATCCTCACAGTGGGATTCAAGCTCTAAGTTCGTAAATAACCTGATGATCGATATGGATGGCGAGCGTGAGCTTATCTCGATTAAGTCTGGCGACAACACGATTGCAGGTAACACGATCTTCCAAAGTGCGGCACTGATTTCACTGCGCCATGGTAAAGGCAACACGGTTGAAAACAACGTGATTCTGGGTAACGAGAAACGCCTAACGGGTGGTATTCGTATTTACGATGAAGATCATGTGATTCGTAACAACTACATTGCAAACACTCGTGGTCGTGATGGTGTGATTGAAGGCAACGCTGACCTACGTGGTGGCATTGTTATTAACACCGGCATCATCGACGTTGCGAATGGTGAACAGTTAGATCAATCGGTGAAAGGCAAAGAGCTTAACAAGCAGTGGACACCGAAAAACATCACCATCGAAAACAACTCGCTAGTCGATACTGAGTGGGGCATTGTTTACGGCAACCAAAGCCACCGTGTGAGCCTGTTTAACAACGCAGAAGTTGAAGGCATTTACGCTGGTGTGGACGTGGCGTTCAAACACAACGTGGTTGATAACTCGCAATCACCTGAGTTTGTCAGTGTGCGTGCAACGCACGACTTCCCATTAGTAGGCGCGACATACACAGACGAAACTTACGTGGGTAAAGTGACGGATTCTGAGCTGATTGAAAGCTACTCGGTTGAACTACCAAAGGTAGTGGTAGAAAACGGCATGAACGCTTACCAAGGTGAGGGTGCCGATGTGTCTAAACTGGCAGTGGTAACGGCTGAAACAGCAGGTCCGGACTACTTACTTGAGAATACGACTAAGTAACTTATTTATTAACGCTAAATGCTTAATGGCTTGAGCTATCAAATCAATTCACGATAGCTGTCTGGTCACTAAAATTGAAAAGCCTCAACGGGTAATGCCTGTTGAGGCTTTATCGTTCTTAGGTCGTAACCATCTCAATCTTACGTCGTGACTACTGTGATTTATACTTATGCAGCAGATCCCAAGGGATATGGCATAAGTGGTGATCTTCAGGGAAGTGGCTTAGGTGATGCTGGTGGATGTCGTCGCTGGCAACATAGTTGGTCAATGGCAACACCTCAACAGCGATACAGTCGGCGTCATTTCTTGAAGCAATATAGTGCTCAGCTTCTGTTAAGTGTTTCGCATCAGTGCTGTATACGCCTGTGCGGTATTTCTCTCCCACATCGACACCTTGTTTATTGACGCTGTAAGGGTCAATAATCTCAAACAAGTGTTCCATCAGAATTGTTACTGACGTGATGTTTGGATCAAATTCAACTTGTACGCACTCTGCGTAACCATCATAAGCGTTTTGGGTCTCACCACTTTGTGGTGTGTCGTTTTCTGTTGGCTGATCGCTGCCATTGGCACGACCGGCTTCTGTGTTGATCACACCAGGTACATATTTGATGAACTCTTGCACACCCCACAAGCACCCGCCAGCTAAATAAATTTGTTCCATACTTCTCTTTAAGATCTTTGTGATTGTTGATGTTTGCTCGATGCGTGAATAAAAACGATCATACAAGATCGTCTACAAAAAAGGAGCGCATAAATAAAAACAAGCGTTTAGGCATTGTAAACCTGTGCGACTGAACAAACATAAGTTTAATATGATTTGTGATTATATAAGTCAGTATTGCTTTGTCACTAACCCGAATTTCAACATCAAGTGAGCGTTACTCTAAACATGTTTGATCAAATAAAAGACTTCATCAATCCGAGTAAGAACCCAGACCTTACTCAGGCCCATGAATATCAGCGCAAGCATCTACCGACATTGTGGTTGTTAGGCAAGACGGGGGCGGGTAAGTCATCGTTTATTCAGGCGGTCACGGGTGACTCTTCTGTTGAAGTTGGGAATGGATTTGCTCCGTGCACCATGACGGCAATGTCTTATGAATTCCCACAAGACAAACCGGTGATGCGTTTTCTTGATACCAGAGGCCTAAGTGAAGCGAATTACGATGCGAAAGAAGATCTGGAAGAGATTGGTCAGGCAGGTAATGCGTTAGTCGTGGTGATGAAAGCCGACGAACCTGAACAATCCGCTGTGCTTGCGGCTCTAAAACAGATTAAGAAACAGAAGAAGATTAAACACTTGTTGCTTGTTCATACTGCGGTGCTGTCTTCCAATGAAATCGACCGAGCAAGGCAGGTTCAGTTCAACAGCAACCAAGTAGAAAAAGTGTGGGGAAAGGGGTTTGAATCGGTCGCAGTGGATTTTGAAACGGATGATTCGAGCAACAACATTGGCGCAATCTACAACTATGAAGCCTTGATTGAACAGCTGACTAATATGCTTCCTGTTATTGGCATGATGGTGGTCGACAAAGAGCACTCTACCCAAGAAGAGGCCAACTTTGATCAAGTAGAAAACGAAGTGCTTTGGTATGCGGGAAGCGCTGCAGCGAGTGACTTGATTCCGGGCGTTGGCTTGGTATCGGTACCTGCGATTCAAGCCAAAATGCTTCATAGCTTGGCGAACCAGTATGGGGTCGAGTGGAACAAGAGAGTCTTCAGTGAGTTGATAGGTACTCTGGGAAGCAGCTTTGCTTTGCAATACGGAATGAAGCTGGGCACTCGACAGTTGATAAAGCTGATTCCAGTTTATGGTCAAACGGTAGGTGCGGTGGCTGCAGCGGCCATGAGTTTCGGCACCTCTTATGGTTTAGGTCGCGCGGCTTGTTTTTACTTCTACCATAAGAACAAAGGTGAAGAAGTGTCTGAACAAGAGATGCAGAAGATCTACAAAGAATCCCTGAAAAAAGGTAAGGCGGCGTCGGGCTATGAAGAAAATTAGAAACCTCTTTCGATTACTGGCGGTGCTATCGAGTGGCCGCTGGGGCATTGCCCTGATTTCAGCCATCTTCCCAAGCATTATCATGATGGGTTTTGGTGTCTTCTTGGCGATCAAATACGGTTATTTACTGGAGATGTCGATTGCCATTGCCGTGAGTACGTTGGTATTCACCATTCCTTTGTATATTTCTAGCCGTTCTTCTCGCCAACCCACTTATAGCAATGCGTCTGCCAACTCAGCAAGCGAGGGTGAAACCGAATCATCGTCTAAGACTGCTGACATCAATGATGCGTTAGTCAATGATGCAATGGTCAAAGCATCTGATGAATGGTCTCAAGCCGAGCTGTTGATTTGGAACGACTCGAAACACCATGTACGTCAGCAATTAATGGTCGACATAGAGTGGGGCAACCTAGACCAAACCGGTTTAGAGGTACTTGAATTCGTTGCGAAAAAGTTTGATAAGAAATCGCTCGATTTTTCGATTCCTGAAGGGCTAAAGCTGTTCGAAGAGGTGAGTCGACGCTACAAACTGGTCGTGCGAGAGCATATACCGGGTATTGAGTATCTCAAGGTTTCATACATCAAAGCGGGCTACGAAGCCTATGACAAATATGGCGAGTTAGGGCAAAAGATTGTTAAGGCCGCCATTTGGGGGAATCACCTCAAAAATCTCTATTTGAACCCATTGAAAGTGATTTCCGATTTGGGTCGAGAGCAAGCGACCGCTTCGATGACAAGAGGTGTGGTCGATGACATGCAATACGCCGCCAAACAAGCTTTGTTAGATGAAGTGGCTGCGGTGGCGATTGACCTCTATAGCGGGCGCTTCAGCATTGAAGACGACGACTTGAAAGTGTCCGATGTTTCTGAACTCGACGAACAACGCTTTGCCCCTGAATTAGAGCCTGTTCGAATCGTGTTAGTTGGTCAAACGAGTTCTGGAAAGTCTTCACTTATCAATGCACTCAAGCAAGAGTTGGTTGCAGAAGTCGATGTACTACCATCAACAGACACTTCAACGGTATACAACGCGTTTGTCGACGACAATGATGTTCGAGTTGTTGATCTTCAAGGGCTTGATGGTAATCCTAAAACCGAAGCCTTAATGCTGAAAGAGATGACCCAAGCCGATGTGGTGCTATGGGTACTTAAAGCCAATCAATCGGCTCGTGAGTTGGATAAACAGTTGAAGGATAAGTTTGACGCGTTTTATGATGATTCTAAGAACATCTCACGTAAGAAGCCTATAGTTGTATTGGTCGTCAATCAAGTCGATAGGTTAAAGCCTGTAGACGATTGGAAGCCGCCGTATGACTTAGAGAGTCCGACATCGGCCAAAGCGAAGATCATTGCTCAAGCACTCGAATACAATCAAACGCTGTTACAGCCGGACATTGCTTTGCCGCTGGCGATAGCGCCAGAAAAGGTACAGTTTGGTTTAGATACTTTAAGGCAGACGTTGATCGAGCGTATCGCTGATGCAAATAACGTTCAGAGAAACCGCCAACGTTTAGAAGCAATGAAAAGAGGGACGTCGGTTAAAAGCCAACTAAATAAAGCTGTTAAGGCGGGTAAGAAGGTTGCACCAAGTGCATTGAAAGCAGCGACACCAAAACTGGCTGAAATGGCTATCAAGCAAGCCGTTAAGAAGAAGTAAGTCATTCACTGCGAATACGGTTCTGGTGAGGTTTGAGCCTCATCAGAGCTTATCTTTTCTAGAGTTAGGATTTTTAGCTTAGTAGATTTCTAGAAAATAGCTTTTCCAGAAATTAGCCACCTTCATCCTATATTGGAGAAGCATTGAATTTAAAAATAGCCGCTATTATTAAGGTTCTCGTTGAGCTAGTTTAATAGTATATAACTGATGGTATTCACAGTTTATATAACACGCTGTCGCAATTAATTACCATTCTAAATATTGATCACATTTATACTTCGCTAAGCTTTATTTATAAAACAATTGCACTATATTTAAATTTCGGATCACCTTGATTTCAACGTAGGGATATATTGTGAACATGTATCTGAAATGGCAATCAACAACATGGCTAACCTTGTTAGCTTGGTATACCTTAGATCATCAGCTCTCGTTCCACCTTTCTTCAGAGTAGTACCCTCTAGGCGTCACGCGCCAGCAGAGCCCATGAGCTTTGCCCAATCCTGTTAATTTCATCTTTAAGACATGTCGTAACCCATGCGTTTAGTTTTGTTTTTGTGCATTTGGTTCTTTATCTCTTAGTCATTATTAACTGGGTTCTAATCAATACGTCATTGATTAAATAATTTATTTCTAGCTATTAATTTTTATCGTAATTATCACGAGTGTGATCGTGTGTGAAATAAAACTAATAGTGATGACTCGTGACATCTAAAAAATAATGAATTTGGCTTTTTCGTCTTAGGCTGAATTTATTGAAAGGTACTATTATGGAAAATTTCAAACATCTACCAGAACCGTTTCGTATTCGCGTTGTAGAGCCAGTAAAAAGAACCACTCGCGCTTATCGTGAGCAAGCCATTGTCGAAGCGGGTATGAATCCATTTCTACTCGACAGTGATGACGTGTTCATCGATTTGTTGACCGACAGCGGTACGGGTTCAATCACACAACGTATGCAAGCTGCGATGCTAATGGGTGACGAAGCATACAGCGGTAGCCGAAGTTACTATGCATTGTCGAACGCTGTTAAGGATATCTTTGGTTACGATTTGACGATTCCAACACACCAAGGGCGCGGTGCAGAGCAGATCTATATTCCTGTTCTTATCAAGAAGCGTGAAATGGAGAAAGGTCTCGATCGCAACAAAATGGTCGCTTTGTCTAATTACTTCTTCGATACAACACAAGGTCACACCCAAGTGAATTGCTGTGTGGCGAAAAACGTTTATACCAAGGAAGCGTTTGATACCTCAGTGAATGCCGACTTCAAAGGCAACTTCGATATCGTCAAATTGGAAGAAGCTATATTAGAAGCGGGCGCGGCCAACGTTCCTTACATCGTGAGCACCATTACCTGTAACTCGGCTGGTGGACAGCCGGTCTCTATCGCTAACCTTAAAGCTGTGTATGAGATTGCACAGAAATACGATATTCCAGTGATCATGGACTCTGCTCGCTACGCTGAAAATGCTTACTTCATCCAGCAGCGTGAAGCCGGTTACCAAGATTGGACTATCGAACAAATCACTCGTGAGTCCTACAAATACGCGGATGGTTTGGCTATGTCGGCCAAGAAAGACGCGATGGTCCAAATAGGCGGTTTGTTGTGCTTTAAAGACGACTCTTTTATGGATGTGTACACAGAGTGTCGAACCTTGTGTGTGGTGCAAGAAGGCTTCCCAACCTATGGTGGCTTAGAGGGCGGTGCAATGGAACGCCTTGCGGTTGGCCTTTATGACGGCATGCGTCAAGATTGGTTGGAGTATCGCATTGGTCAAGTTCAATACTTGGTTGATGGCTTAGAGGCGATAGGTATTGTGTGTCAGCAAGCGGGCGGTCATGCTGCGTTTGTTGATGCGGGTAAATTGCTTCCTCATATTCCTGCTGGTCAGTTCCCTGCTCATGCTTTGGCGTGTGAACTGTATAAAGTCGCCGGTATCAGAGCGGTTGAGATCGGTTCCTTGCTACAAGGTCGTGACCCGGTAACGGGCGAGCAACATCCGTGTCCTGCAGAGCTATTGCGCTTAACCATTCCACGTGCGACTTACACACAAACTCATATGGATTTCATTATTGAAGCGTTCGAGAAAGTAAAAGAGAACGCGAGTAATGTGAAAGGGCTCGATTTTGTCTATGAACCGCCAGTGTTAAGGCACTTCACCGCTCGTCTGAAAGAGGTGGAAGCCTATGAGTATCAACCAGAAAAAAAGAGCGAACCAAGGCTCGAAGAAGCATTTTGAAATAATAAAATAAGCGAATAGTCATCAGAACCATAATCAAAGGCTCCTCTCGGAGCCTTTTATTTTCTGAAGCGGGGGCTGGAACAGTGAAGCCGTTATCGGTCGGTTTTTAGTGGCTAGGTTTACTTGTTTTCCAGTGTGGTTTTCAGCATTTTAAATAGCCATTGATTCAAAGGCGCGTCTTTTTGCGAACGGCGGCAGCTCATCACATAGCTCACATCGATCGTTAGATTTTCAGGTAAATCAATACTGCTGCAACCGTCTGGTACGCTGCCATCTAGGGTTATACCAAAATAGTCAGATTTTAAGACGATGTCGTGAATCATTGCAGGGTGATCAACTTCCACTCGCGGATTGACGTGAAAACCGATATTTTTAAGGCGCTCAAGGATTGGGTATTTATTGTCATTCCACCCTGGGGTTTTAAAGAGAATGATTGGATAGTCGGCAAGCGACTCAAAGTCTTTCGCCGGATGATCATCTCTTACGAAGAACACCACTTTTCCTTTTCCGAATTCCATTTGAGAAATCGACTGCGGTAGGGTCTCATCAAAGTAGTGAACCGCCACGGACTCCTCGCCGTCGATGAGCCTGTTCTTAACATTGCTGCCCCATCTAACGAATGAGTAGCGAGCATGCGGGGCTTCTTTGGTCAGTGTGAAGTAGAGCTTCGAGCCAAAGCGCTCCCAGAACAGTGTGTTCGCGTAGATTTTGATATCGCCATGGTAAGTTTCTGGTGAGAATACTTGGTGTTTTATCGCTTCAACGCTGCTCAATATCTGCTCAAAGTTCTCGATATTGGTCTCAACAAAAGTCGTTGGTTCAAACCCGTGTTTGGTTTGAATGAACAGCGGATCATCGAGCTGTATTTTTAACTTCGAAAGGTTCTTACTTATCGCCCCTGAAGTTTTTCCTAGTGACTCCGCAACTAACCCCACATTGCGAAGTTCGTACATACGTTTGATGACCAAGATATTCTGAATATCTAGATTGATGTCCACAAGCACTCCAAATTGCTTAGATGGTAACGATACTAATCTTTGGCGTAGCTAAAGCGTAAAGATCATGTGACCCTAATATCATAGCGCTAATGTAAAACCCATAAGACAGCACTAAGTCAGAATTCTCTAATCCTTTGATTTTCCGTTTGGTAAATCCTGCTTTTCCTCGTGTCGCTATCACTGGAGCGCTAAAGTTATCTCAACAAAACAATACAGTATAAAAATAGAACGAGGTGATGTATGAACAAGTTAATCGCACTAGGCTTAATGGCTATTTCAATGAATACAGCTTTTGCTGCAGATGGTTCTTACACTGGTACCATCGATATGACGATGAGTAATCATAATCAAGTTAACGTAGAGCGCGTTGAGTCTGATTTAACACTGAAAGGAAGAAACGAAGCCGCTGTCGGTGGAGTGAAATTTCAAACGAGCGTTGATCAAGACCAAGCGATTCAGCTGACTGGTCGTCGCGACTAACGCTTAATCTGTGCTTACCATGTCCATGGAAAATGCTGTGCCTTCGGGTGCAGCGTTTTTCGTTTTGGGCTTGAAAATCTTTTATAAAATTCAGTCATCTAGCCTTGGCAGTATCTGTAACCTGTGGCATTTTGTCTTTCTATTAACGTTAGCTTGCGACTGGTGTGGGCTCGAATGACACACAAATAAACGAAGACTCGAAAAGGATTAAGAATGAATCGAAAAGAAACGGGAATGATTCGTCATATTTTACTGATTAAGTTTAGAGAGAGCGCTGAGGCTTCAGAGGTTCAAAAACTAAAGATGTTGTTTGAAGCGATGCCGAACAAGGTTGAAGGGGTTACTTCAGTCGAGTGGGGGCTAAATGACAGCCCTGAAAACAAGAACCAAGGTTATACCCACTCGGTACTAATGACGTTTGCTGATGAAGAAGGCCGTCAGAATTACCTCCCACACCCAGAGCATGACGCGCTGAAAGATGTGTTTCGTCCGTTACTAGACGACATTATCGTGTTTGATTATTCGTTGTAATCAGTTTGATTCTGTCTGCTCTTAACAGTGTAAAGATCTATGCTCAAACTGATAGAAGCGTATATACCCAAAGTAGATTTACTTAGAGCATATACGCTTAGCTATCTCAAATAATAAAGGGCAGGCTAGGGATCAAGATAGAGCAGCCCTAAGCTGTGCAAACCTATTATTCGGTAGGTAAAATCGTGACGGGTTCAAACGATGCGACAGCATTTCCGCCTGCGCCCGGACGGTCTACATAAGGAGTGTTTTGCATTAAGGTGTAGTACACGTCCACGAAGTCATCGTCATTGACTAATACACCATCAGGAATCACATCAATGATTTTACCTGTGATTTGAGGAATGATCGCGTAACCCTGAACTTCTGGATCAGGAATCATCTTCAAAATTTCTTCTGCGGCTTGAACTAGCAGCTTGGCTAACGCTTTGTAATCCATGCCATCATCGTGTTCCATCAAGATCATATCTGCAGCGCCCCAGCGGTAGCGAGGCCAGAAGATAACGGTTTGATTTGGATAGTACGTCTGTTTGTCATAATCCAGATATGGCATCTCAACGAGGTCTATTTGTGGCTCTAAACGACTTGAATCGACACCCGTCACAATGGCATAGATTTCAGCTTTGCCAGAGATCCACGGTTCTTGGTCGACAGCCAAACGGATTTTCGTTAATTGTGTAGTATTCAACGGCTCAGGTTCCTGCATTGCCATCGAGCGTTGAGCTGTACCCATAAACGTTTGCTTCTGAACCTTACCGTTTTTACTCCCTATACTGTCTTCACTGTCGCTGGTGGTTTTGGAGTCGGAATTGATTTGTGTTGCAGTACCTAGCTTGTTCATCTCGGCCTGCATCGCCATTAAGCCTGCTTTGAGTTCTTCTGAGCCGTTACTATCAATAACAAACACTGGAACGTCGGGCATTTGGTACACATCTAACTCATGAACTTGTCCATAAACGTCATACGCTTCAATGTATTGCCAATCCGAATCATCGCCTGATGGCTCAAACGCAAACAGCGGGCTTTCACCATTCTTCCAAGCTTCAATCATCGCTTCATCGGCCATGCGAATCTCTAGCACAGAGTCGCTGAAATTATTGATTCCTTTCATCTTGCGATAACCAAGATCGGCTTTCTGCATCTTGCTTGAAAACGTGGAGTAGGGCTTGTCTGAGTTAAGCTTGTCTATCGGAGCAGACAGTTGCTTTTCTGTTATCTGGTCTTTTAAAGAAAGCTCAAGATCCGAGTAGCGGGCGCTGATTTGCAACGCCAAAGATTGCTTTTGTGCTGAAGTATTCTCCGAAAGAGAGATTGAGTTAGTTGTGTCGATATTATTTGCATAGGACTGGAAGCCAACCACTGTCGTTGCAAGCACCATACTGATAGAAAAAGATGGTCTCATAAATAATCCTTATTTTAATTTTTATCATTAATAGAGCATTTGCCCTACAAGGATTAACCTATCAGCAACGTGAATGTGTTTAAAAGTTAGACAGTTATTTTTACCTCGTTGTGCAGCACAGGATCTCAATTTAAACAATTTATAAAATATTAAATTGATGCTGACTTGATATCTCTGAATTTATAAACCAATCAATAGCTTACTAACCAAATTATTAACTAGCCTAGTGGTGAGGCTTTTTAGAGGAGGGATAAAGGCTCAACGAATCAGGTTTGCGATTGTCGAGTCGGCTTAGTGAGCTAATAGCGGATAAGAATATTGAAATAGCAGAAGATACACAAAAAAAGAGGGTTAGCTTTATGGCTAACCCTCTTTTTTATAAGCACTGACTGTTGTTACAAATACTAACTGTTATAAATACTGACTGTTACGACTGCTCAGCTGATGCGATGTACGTCTGCATCTCTTCCAAGCTTGTTTTTACTATCACTTGGTTATCAATAGAGTAGTGAACTGTATCACCGAAACGTTGACCGGTTAGAGTCGCGCGAGTACCGTCATTGTAGGTTAGCTCAACTGCGATTTCGTCTTGGTTAAGTACTTTCATTTCACTGTGGTCAATCACATGCTTTGCCAATGGATCGATAGGTGCATCTGTTAGGCTATCATCCAGTTGGTCATTGATGTCGATGTAAGTATCAACCTTAGAATCGAAAATATGTGGCTTCTTGTTGATTGGGTTCTTACCCGTCCAAAATTCCAGCGAGTTAAACACGATGTAATCGGCAGCAACGGTAATACCGTATGCAGGTGCAAGAAGCATGTTTAAGCCACCACGAGCGTAACGGTTATCAACGGCCTTAACGTTAAACTCCATCAATTTACCTGTTACTGCATTACTACCTACACAACCAAATAAGGTAATAAGGCTCGCTGAGATTATTATCGGCTTTACAAATCGGTTCATCATTCTCTATATCTATAAGTGTTTATTTAGGAATCGGTAATTATGACAAAATCAAGCGAATCCTAATATAAAGCTACACCTATACTAGATATCAGGAAAAACTATATCTTTATATAAACCAAAGTCTTATTTATTTTTTGTTTTATTTTGTTACATCCTACCATACTAGTTCGTGTTATTTCTCTTGGGTGTTTTAACATTGTGTTGTCATAGCCCTAACCAAAGTATGGGAATGAAAAGTGATAATGTGGCGTTACCTGAACGATATTATGTTGTGCTCGTTTATTAAACTATATGATTGCCTAAAGGGCTCGAATGAAACGATTTAATCTGAACCTCATCTATTACTTTATTGCGATATATGAAGAAGGAAACCTAACGTACGCAGCAGAACGGCTCAACATTTCGCAACCTAGTCTCAGCGCTCACTTGAAGCAGCTTCGAGATGAATATCGCGATCTGCTCTTCGTTAGAAAATCATACACGCTCGAACCTACACCAGTCGCGAATGACTTGTATCCAATCTTCAAGCAAGCGCAAAAGCTTGTTTCGCAGTCTTTGCCTGAAACGCACGACTTTGATCCGAAAGAGTGCCGTTACACATTTAGAATTGCCGCGATGAGTATTTCCAGCAGCGTTACTCTGCCGCAAGTTCTGGATAGGATTCAGAAAGAAGCACCAGATTGCGTTATTGAAATCGTGAACATCAAAGAAGACATGGCGACCGACATACGAGAGAAAAAGATCGACCTTGTTGTCGACTTAACTCACGCACATCCAACCTTATTAAGCCAAGAAGTATGGGGTGATGAGTTGTGTATTGTGTGTAGCCAAGATCACCCTCAGATAGAAGATAAGGTGAGCTTAGAGCAATATCTTTCAGAAAAGCATGTGACGCTCACGCATGATAACTACCGAGTTAACCAGCTTACCGAGTTTCACAGCCCAATCTTTTCAGAGAGGAAAGTGGCAAGAAAGCTGAATTCAATCGCTGACTTTTCAGACACCATCTACAACAGTGACTGGATCGCAACTTTCCCTAAAAGCGTGGCGAAAGCGTATTTCGATGAAGAAAAAATAAAGATGTTAGAGTTGCCGTTCGAGTACACCAAACCGTCACTGAGCGTGTATTGGCACAACAACCGCAATGACGACATCGTCAACCGATGGTTGAGAGAATTGTTTACCAGTGAAATCTTAAAACTGTCTGCGTGATCAATTTGGCTTCTTAATAGGTCGTCTAAGTCTCTAGAACAAGCCAGCCTTTTAATAAGCAATAAAGCCTACTCATGTGAGTAGGCTTTGTTATTGGTTGTTATCTTCAGCGCTTCGCTCTACGCGCTAACTCAATCTAAACGCAACGTTAGGCCAGAATAGTTTGAGTATCCGCGCAGTAACACATGATAAGTCACGCCCGGTTGCGCGCTCACACTGCACTGTTCATTATTGCCAGCACGATAAGAGCGACAGTCGTAACTGGATGTGGTTGGCTTGCTTCCCGATTTCACGTAAAGGTCGGCATCACCTGAACCACCAGACATTGAAACCGTCACGTTTGATGCAGAATCAACAGTGAAGGTGTAGAAGCTCTCTGAGGATTGATTCCCGCTTAGGTTCGAAACCGGTGTGCCTTTCGTTAATACATTGCCCGTTGGAGGCGTTACACCACAACTTGCATTCACGCCTACGGTATTAAAAGCATCTTCAACATCGGCAACCACATAACCCATGTCTGCTGCGGCTTTCGCTACGCCACACGCACCGGCATCAAAGGTGCTGTTTGCCGTCCAATACAGCTGGTTTGCGACTGTGAATATTTCGAAGCCCTTACGTACATTCCAACCCGATTTGTTTGCTAAAAGGTAAAAGGCGCGGTTATAAACACCGCTAGATAAGTGAACGTTCAAACCATCGTAGTATTGAGAGGCATGATCAATCGAACGGCCATCTTTTGAAGGTTGATCAAAGTAACGCAAGCCACCCTCTGATTTGAATATATCGCTACCGACCACCCAATCCACATTGCCACGCAAGTAGTGTTCAGCCGCTTCGCCCGCAATGTCTGAGAAGGCTTCATTCATACCACCCGACATATTTCTGTACACAAGACCGGAGTTTTGCTCGGTGAACCCGTGACTGACTTCGTGAGCACTCACGTTAATATCGACTAATGGGTAAAAGGTATTTTTGCCATCTCCAAAAGTCATGGATGTACCATTCCAGAAGGCATTTTCATAATCTGTGCTGTAATGAACTCGCATCGTCAGCTGGAAAGTTAAAGGCGATGTGTTCATCCACTCTTTGTACATATCAAACACGACATTACCAAAGTAGTGCGCATCGTTAAGAGGCGAGTAAGCCCCGTTGATGTATTTATGATCGGTGTAGTTGGTTCCGTCGGCACAGTTGTAACTGTAGGCTGCGCTGCCAGACGTTCCGTTCCTCAAATCGACTGTCTTAACTGATTCATTTTCTAACGTACAAGTCGTCCCTGTTTTGTCGATGGGAAAGCTAGGGAAGTCACTGCCATATTCATATCGAGTGGTTTTGAGGTTGCCACCTGGGCCAGTACCTAATGCTTTAGCGTGGTTTAGTCCATTCCATTTTTGGAGCACATCACCAGTCGTGGCATCAATAAAGTAGAAAGGGCGCTCTGGCATAGAGGACGCGATAAAGAAATCGACCAGATACACCACTTGGGCGACTTGGTTCTCATCCAATCTCACCATCAGTTTCGCGTTTTTATTTTCAATGGACTTTTTGCCGACGGTAAACGTGCGGTGAGAGGATATCGCAGCTTCAATCGCTTGTTCTCGATTCAGTTTTGGCGCGATACTGGACAGGTCGCCACTGATTCCCTGTGCCATGGAACCGAACACCTGAGTGGGTTGGTTCTTGGAGAGAGTGGCCACGACCGAAGTATCAAAGACGGGTAAACCTAGGTGAGTTTGTTGGTAGCGGACTTTCGTTTTTCCATTGGGTAATACCACCCGTTTAACTTCAGAAAAACCTAATTCAAGTGGAGCAACACTCTTCGACTGCGCGACGAGGCTTTGTTGTAGTAATGCATCATTATCGACTCTGACCATTTCTGCAGCGTGTGCATTGAAGCCAAAAGATGTACCTAGAATAGCTGCTATTTTCCAGCTTAGTTGACGTTGTTGGTTCATTTTTCGTTCCTGATTTTAATATAAACTCCTTCTTCCCAACGGCTTTATAGGAAGTCTATATGCAACACGCTAATGCCATGTGTTGCGAATCAAGATTGGAAGAACATTTGAAATTATGACAAGTTTATCAGGGAGATTTATTTTTAGAGTATGTAATTCAAAGTTTACAAAAATTCTTATTGATCAAGCTGTTTTTATAAAATCTATCTTTATTATTTATCGTAAACGTATGAAGGGTCGGGAGTTATTAAAATCCGCTTTATTTGAATCTAGAGAATACTTTTCTTTAAGTTAATCTCGATATTTTTCAATTTTTACCTTAACTATAAATGAGTAAATAACTGGTTTTTTGGAAGCGGGGATATTGTCTTTATTGTCAATAGTAATCTTGTTTTAACAATACCACTAAGCACAGAACTCATCTTTTCTACATTTGATCTTGTTAGACAGAAAAAATCTACATTTTCTTGTTCAATCACAAGCTAAGAACGATAAGCTGTTGTTATGAATAAAGTAAGTCGATTAAAATAAGCTACATAAAAAACTAGACAGAAAAACTCTGCATTTAAATACAGAATTTCTCTGTCTAATAACTGTTAGAAAATTGGAGGTACGATGGAATTAGATCAATTTATAAGCACAGCGTTAGTTCAAATCTCTAGAGGTATAGAAAGTGCTTCTGAAGAATTAAAAGATTCTAGTGCTGTAGTGAATCCTAGGAATGTAATTGGAACTAATGGAGCAGATGATCAAAAAGTATATGGTTATTTGGCAGATGAGCGTTCAGGCAAATTAAGAAAGGTTGTTCACCAGATTGACTTTGACGTAGCGGTAGTAGCGGCTGAAGGCTCTACAACCAAAGGAAGCTTGGGAATCAAAGTCGGTGGTTTAGGTATTGGGGCTCAGGGTCAAAGCGAAGATAAAACTACCTCTGAATCACGAATTAAGTTTTCGATCCCTATGGTTTTGCCTACGGAAGAGTAAATTTCTAACAAACGCTTCAAGTCGATTCGTAACGAACGGCACTTTTGGTGTTAATTTAGGTTTATGTGATTAAGGTGTCCAAGTTAGGTTCAGTGGTGCGTCACTCACAACTTAAGCAGGCGTTATAAATACGAGGAAGTATCGTGGTAGAAATTGATGATGAAGAGCTAGAAAGAAGAGCTGCACTTACACTCGAATGTGGCGGTGTTCAGCCTATGCACAACCCTTTTTACACATACTCAGTTCGTTACTCGGCCGAAAGGGCTATTGCTGCCTTCAAACAATACGATTATTTACTAAGTCAAACTGACGATGCATCAGTACTCATTAGTGAAGTACAAGAAGCTATAATTCATGTTGGTGCTTTATCACGGTACTTTTGGCCTTCACCTGCTGGTCGTAAAAAAGACAAGCAGCAAAAAGCACTTCGTATGCAGCGAGGTGAGTACTTGAAGAAACTCTACAACCTTACAGATGAGTCGCCTTTAGCTAATCGAGAACTGAGAAATGCATGGGAGCACTTTGATGAAAAAATGGACACATATTTATTAAGTCAAATGGCGGGCTATTTCTTCCCAACACCAATAATCGGTTCACACGAGTTAGCCGACGACCCGGTAGGAAATATCTTCAAATTGTTAGATCCTGAAGCGGAGTGTTTGGTTCTACTTGGTAAAAAGTTCTTCTTTGCGCCTTTGAGAAACGAAGTAGAGCGTATATTTCCAGAATTGGCGAAGTAGTATTTATAACAAAGCATTTAAGACTGATTCCCAACGCTTGGCATTTTCGGTTTGCTTCAACTTTGGTGTTTACGGCATCATACTTTAGGTTCAGTGGTCTGCGTTGCTCACCACTTAATGCGGCTACATGGATTCCCCCCAGGTTGTCAAACATCCGCTAAACTTATGTTGATTGGTTTGGACTGCCGCTCTACATTCGGCCTACTTATCGACGATTCGCATACGTCGTGGCCCTGATGACTTTGCGCGACTGCGGTGCCTTATTCGTTAGATGACATCTAGTGTGTCCGCCGCATTAACAGGCTCTCCGCAAGTGGTCTTAACCTATCTCCATCATTAGCGTCTGCAATGACCCGGTGGGTTTAACTCTTTATGCTGCTTAGGTTTTTACTTAAGCAGCATAGTTTTCATATTCGGTTTGATTGTGTAAAAGCGACCATATAATTCGTGCGTTCTTCGCGGCAAGTGCCACTATCGCTCGGTTCATACCTCTCCGCTCTAGAACGCCTCGACACCACTGACTTAACTTATCTTGCTTGTCGCCAAGGTTGGCAATTACGGTCCTTGCGCCGTGAACTAATAGTGTTCGTAAGTATTTGTCGCCGTGTTTGGTTATCCGGCCTAAGCGAGGTTTCCCCCCTGTGGAATATTGCTTTGGTACTAAGCCTAGCCAGGCAGAGAAATCGCGACTTTTATCAAATTGAGAGCCATTGCCTATCGAAGCGAGTATCGCTGTTGCAGTTTGCGGCCCGATACCTCGAACCGTCATCACTCGTTGAACATTAGCACTGACCTTAGCAAAAGAATCGAAGACTTGTTCAGTATCGGCGATAAGTTGATTGAGTTCGTCAAGGTGGTGATAAGAATCGGCAATCACCGTTTTTGCGAGGTGTGGCAGTTCATTTTCTGCATCTTCGAGCATTAAGGGAACCTGTTTCATCAATGAAGAGCGACCAACAGGAATGATTAATCCGAATTCAGAAAGCAGGGCACGCATGCGATTCATAAGCGCGGTGCGTTCACGAACCCAATGCTCTCTCATTCTATGTACCGATAGGATGGCTTGTTGCTCGGGGGATTTTACGGGTACAAAGCGAGTTGATGGACGCTGAACAGCTTCGCATATGGCGACTGCATCATTAAGGTCGTTCTTCCCTTTAGTTCGATAAGGAACCACGTATTTAACGGCCATGATACGGGCGTCGTGACCCAGTTTATTGAGTGTTCTTGCCCAATAATGTGCACCACCACACGCTTCGACGCCTATACGCATGAGTGGCATATTTGCTATTGTAGTCAGCAGTTTAGAGCGGGTTACTGACTTATGAAGTATGACCTTACCATTTTGGTCTACGGCATGAAGACTAAAGTGGTTTTTAGCTAGGTCGATACCGCAGAAATAAGAATAATCAGACATGGTGCCTCCGATGCATTTAAGTACCACACAAGTGTGGCAGATCCTCGGTAGGGGGAATCCATGTCATTCGTTATGTATTGGAGGAATAATGAGTAAAATTGGTGAACAAATTGTTCAGCGATGTTTTTCAGAAAAATTAAAGCATCAATTGGATAAACGTTATGGTAAGTATTACCACTATGCTAGCGGCGAGCTAAATGGGGGGTTAGATAGGTTATAT
Source organism: Vibrio gigantis (assembly GCF_024347515.1). NCBI lineage: Bacteria > Pseudomonadati > Pseudomonadota > Gammaproteobacteria > Vibrionales > Vibrionaceae > Vibrio > Vibrio gigantis. The sequence continues at coordinate 2,035,716 of NZ_AP025492.1, read as the reverse complement.
GCTGACTACTTTGCAAGTGTTGGTACTAAGTGTGTCCTTATAGAGTTTAAAGAGTTTGAGACAGAGATACGGAGAGAAAAAGAAAAACCATTAAGAAAAAAACTATGTGAAGAGATCCCATTGAGTCATCAACAAAACTCATATGATGGCCATTTTATATCATGGAGAGATAAAGATTGCGATAGTATTAATGTGAATTTGGATAGATATATATCTAAAGTCGGTCCGTTATTTGGTAAAACTTTTGATGGATTTGCGCAGATGGACGCTGAAGACTTTATTGAAGATTTTATTGATGGTTTTATCGGAATTGAATTTGTTGATTTTGAATGTTATCTCAGATACTTAGCAAGTCTTGATGATGGTTCAGGAGGCTCAGGCGGCGGATTCGGTGGTATGATTTTAGTATTCAATAAAAAATTGAAGAAATTCGTTACCGCTATCTTTCACAACATCAATGATATTGTTGCATTTAACGAAAAACATGGTCTCACTTTTGGTTGATACATAACAAAGCCATCAATGTGATGCTTTGTATTCGGCGGTTTTGGTATGGAGTATGGTGCGCTTTGTTGGCTCAGTGGGGTACACATTATGGCAGGCGTTATGTTTACAAGGAGTAAAAATTTGAGTACCAAGGAACATCCAGTTTGGCAGGTATATGACTTGCTTAGAACAGCGAAGCTCAATGAAAAATATTTTGGTCGCAGGCTTAAAAAGTATGTCGTTATCAACAATACAATGGAGTTTTTCATTGCAGCGACAGCGTCAACTTCGGCTATTGCGAGCCTTACGGTTTGGAGTGATGGTCTTGGTAGTCACTTTTGGCAAGGGTTCTTAATTACGGCAGCTGTTATATCTGTACTCAAGCCCATTGTGGGAATAACGAAAAGAGTACGACTTTATGAGGAAGTGCTTGCTGAATATCGAGTGTTGTCGTTTGAGTTATCTCAATTAAGAACCTCAATTGCTACAGAGCAATCATATAAGCCAACTCATCAAACCCAATTCAAGAAAATTCTGGCTAAACACTCAGCTTTGGTAGCAAAAACACCGGAAAGTACTGAAAACAAGAAGGTGAAGCAGGAGTGCGAGCAAGAGGTATTGTCAGCATTTCCAATTTCAAATTTCTACATTCCGGAGTCATAATTATGGGACAGCACGAAGATAATAAAGGTAAGCCTGGAGCACACAAGCCTCAAGGTGGCATGAAAGGCAGAAGGCAACGAGCTCTACAAAAAGTAGCATTCTCAAAAGGTTCGTATCGCAAAGGTCACTGGCGTGGCAGAGTTTTTGAGGGCTCAGAGGTAGACTTGGGTGCAGGAGAAGAAGCTCCAATGATTCATGTCGAACCTGACAACCCATGGCCAAGGAAGTAGCAAACATAACAAACGACTATGGCGTCAATGATTAGTTTTTGGCTGTATTTTCATCCCACATGGCGCCATCTCTCAGCATAGAATTAAGGGTCACAACCATCTTTCGAACACACGCGATTATTGCGACTTTCTTTGGCTTCCCAGCAGCTAAAAGTCGAGCATATGTCGCTTTGAATACGGGGTTACATTGCATGGCCGACATCATTGCCATGTATAAAACTGTGCGTACTTGCGCTCGACCGCCTTGGATTACGCGCTTACCTTTGTAGCGACCACTTTCGCGTGTAATTGGAGCGACACCAATCAGTGATGCCGCTTGTTTATTCGTGATGTAACCAAGTTCAGGTACGTTGCTAATTATTGATGCAGCGGCAATGTTTCCTATTCCTGGGACGCTCTGCAATATTGTGTTTTTAGCCTGGTATTCAGGGCTATCTTCAATGAGTTTAACGAGCTTTTCTTCTAACTTGGTGATTTGATTTTTTATCGTGGTCAGCATCGGTTTGATAGTCGGATGGAGAGAAGCGGGAAGTATCTGGATTCGGTTCTTTTCCATGGTTTGCATGGATAACAACTGGTTTCGGCGAATGACTAAGTCACTCATTAGGCGTATGTTTTTTGGTTTTATGACAGTAAAAGCTGGTTTGATTGCTTCTCCATAGTGAGCGATCAACTCTGCATCTAAACGATCATTTTTGGCTCTGCGGCCAATAGCACCAGCGAATCGTTTTATATGGACAGGGTTTGCTCTGACAATAGGTAATTGAGCTTCTGCACATGCAAGAACAAAAGGCATTTCTAATCGGCCTGTTGCTTCAATAACGATTCGTTCAGGACTGTAACTCTTAATCGTTTTGAGTGCTTTTTTGATGCCTTTATCATTGTTTTCTACTGAGAAAAATAGGTCTAGTGGCCTGATGTGGATGTCTAATTGTGTTTTTCCGGTATCAACTCCAACGTTGATGCTTTGATTGATTTTGGTATTCATAATAAGCTAACTCATGCTTGCGTAATGCGGGTTCGAGACCCAGTCGACTATTCGAGGTTTATGCTTGAAGTCCTATGTAGCGTTCATGTTTGTTATCGGTCTCTCGATGGAGGAGCCAGCGTTTAAACGAACTGCTACATAGAAAGCTTTAGTTGCAGCTAAAGCCTGGGTCTCACATTACCCGATTGGAGTGCTTATTATCCATACAAACAATTTAAGAGTGATTCAGCACCCTTGGCATTTTTGGTTTTAGTTAAATTCAGTGTTTACGGCGATCAAATTGAGTGTCGTGGTTGTGTGCTTCACACCTTAATTGGGCGTTATGTACTTTTACGGAAAATCAGAAATTTATGGATGAAAATGCTGAAATTTGGCGTCAGTACTACGAAAAGGCACTATCTCGCCCACATTCAAAACGTACTGAATTTGCTGTCAGACTCAATGAATCAAACCTCAAAGTAGCCACTGACTGTGGTTGTGGAACTGGCAGCGATATCGAATACCTCGATCAACAGGGTTATCAAGTTCATGGCTTCGATATTAATCCTGATTCAGTCGCTATTTGTAGAGATAGGTTCGGGTCAAAGTCATTAGTGGATATTTCAGCGTCCTCGTTTGAGTCGTTCGACTATCCAAAGTCTGGTGTAGTTATCGCAAACTCCAGTTTGTTCTTCGCTGACCCAAACCAATTTGCATCGACTTGGAGCAACATCAGATCTTCAATTGAAATCGGTGGGGTGTTTGCTGGTGACTTCATGGGCTTCAAAGACAGTTGGGCTAACAACTATCGTAGCCCTACAACATCGTTGTCGGAATCAGAAGTAAAGGCTTTGTTCTCAGGCTTTGAAATAGTCAGGTTCTTTGAACGTGATGAAACAGCGAAAACTTCATTGGGTAGAATGAAGCATTGGCATACATATTCCGTGGTCGCAGTGAAACGTACATAACAAGAGACTATGGCGTCAATAATTAATTTTTGACGCTATCTTTATCCCATATTGCGCCGTCTCTTAGCATTGAATTGAGTGTCACAACCATCTTTCTCATGCAGGCAACTATCGCTACTTTTTCAGGTTTTCCTGCCGCAAGTAATCGTTCATAAGTAGCCTTAAATACAGGGTTGCATTGGATAGCCGACATCATCGCCATGTACATAACGGTTCTAACTTGAGCCCGTCCTCCTTGTATCATCCGTTTTCCTTTAAAGCGTCCACTTTCTCTTGTTATTGGTGCGACACCAATGAGAGAAGAAGCTTGTTTGTTAGTGATAAGGCCTAACTCCGGCACATTACTGATTAAGGAGGCAGCAAGGACTTTACCAACGCCTGGCATGCTTTGTAGAATAGTATTTTTGGATTGATACTCAGGGCAGCTATCAATCAGTTTCGTTATCTTTGCTTCGACTTTTTCTATCTGGTTTTTTAGTGCAGTAAGAATGGGAGAAATCGTGGATGCGATATTCTTTGGTAATATTTGTAGTCGATTTCTTTCCATGGTTTGCATGGTGAGTAGTTGGTTCCGCCTCGTGACTAAGTCACTCATAAGGCGTATGTTTTCGCTTTTTAGCTTGGTAAGTTCGGGCTGAACTCGTTCGGCATAATGTGCGATGAGCGCGGCATCTAAACGGTCGTTCTTAGCTCGTTGACCAATGGCTTCAGCAAACCTTTTAATACGTAGTGGATTAGCAACGACATAAGGCAATTTGGCTTTATCACAGGCGAGTATGAAGGGCATTTCTAATCGACCTGTAGCCTCGATGACGACGCGTTGAGGTTTGTGTTTCTTAATGATTTTAATGGCATCGCTGATGCCTTTATCGGTGTTTGGTACAGTGAAGTAAATGTCGAGTGGACGGACATAGATGTCTAATTGTGACTTACCAGTATCAACGCCAACATTAATGTTTTGAAGTGTGTTTGTATTCATAATAAGCTAACTCTTGCTTGCAAATGCGGGCTCGAGACCCAGAAGACTATTCGAGTATGGTGCTTGGAGTTCTATCTGACGTTCGTACTTGTTACCGGTCTCTCAATCGAGGAGCCATTGTTTAATCGAACTACCAGATAGAAGAACTTTAGTTGCAGCTAAAGTCTGGGCCTCGCCTTACCCGATTGGAGTGCTTATTATCCATACAAACTGTTTAAGAGGGATTCGCAATGCGTGGCATTTTAATGATGCGTTGCGTTTATTGTTTGAGACGGCTTGTTAAAGCTTAGAGACTGTGTTGCTCAATGCTTGACGCGCAGTTATGTTTTTGTCAGAAATCCGAAAATAGCTTCTAGGGTGTGGGTGTGAACAAGAAAATTAATTATCAACTCTGGTTAGTGTTGATGCTTACTAGTTTTATTCCGTTGATTTATGCGACAACTAGAATTTATTTTTTAGGAAGCATTGAAAGCCCTTGGACATATAGCATCGCAGCGCAAGTAGCTTGGTTAAATGTTGGTTATGAAGTACTCCATGAAGCGTTATTCATTCCGCTAGCATTTATCTTTGGTAAGGTCGTAAGTGATGGTAGAAAATTTCAAGAGAGGGTTAGTCTAGGACTAAAAATTATAGTATTAAGTTATCTTTTAGTCACTGCTGTTGTCCTGTGGTTTACGCCAATCTTTGTTACTGCAATGCAACAACAAAAAGAACTGTTCACTACGACGATACAATATATCCGATTGGAATCATTAGCTATATTACTTTCTAGTGTTTACGCCTTTTTATCGTTAGTTTTAGTGTTGAAAAATCAGAAGAAGACTCTGTACAAGTTGTTAGTCGTACAAATGATACTAACGATTTTGTGCGACGCTCTATTTGTTAGCCAGTTACCAATTTCCTTTGAATTGGGTGTTCATGGTATCGCTTTTAGCAATATTATTGTCAATTTAATACTCGCCGCAATCGCTATTACTTACCTTGTTAGATTAGGTGTATCTCTTAAGTTTGGGCAAAGTAATCGAAATCAAAATATATGGCTAAAGGAGTGGGTAGTCATTGGGTGGAAGTCAGGCCTAGAGTCATTTGTTCGTAATGCCGCTTTTATTGTAATGATTTTGCAATTAGTGAACCAAGTACAACAAGCCGGAACATTCTGGGTTGCGAATCAATTCATTTGGGGATGGTTGTTGCTTCCTATATTAGCTTTAGGTCAGTTAGTGAAACAAGACGCTGCAACCAACCAAGGGTTATCGATTGAACGAGTCAATGGTTACTTTTGGCTAACTGTGGGGGTCATTGTCGCTTGGGCTATCACAATACCGATGTGGGATGGCTTAATATCTAGTGTAATGGGGGTTAAGAACTCAGGTCCAATTATCGATTTAGTATGGTTGTTAGTCGGATTCTATGTTGTGTTTAGCTTCAACAATGTCATAGACAGTTACTTCTATGGTATTGGTCGAACAGACCTCATGCTCTATCAATCTTTGGCGGTTAATAGTGTGTTTTATGGTGGTGCTTTTGTGTGTTATCAAACCGGCATATTTGTTCCTACACTTCAAACTATCGGATTGATGTTCGGCTTGGGTATAACTCTAGACGCAATGATTACATGGGCTTTATACCTAATGCTGAGGAGGCAGCAATCGCTAAGCCAGTGCGAGTCTCTTTTAAGTTAATTAATAGTTGGTGCAAATACAACGGCATACCTAAGGCGCATTCCTTATTCTTAGTTCATTTTGTTTAAAGTGCTTTTTGAAGTACAAGGAAACTCACATGAAAAACATAGCTATGGCTGTGGTTGTAAGAGAAGGGAAAGTCTTAATCCAAAAGCGTTTTAGACATCGCCAAGGTATGGTTTTTGAGTTCCCTGGAGGTTCAGTTGATCCCGGAGAATCGGGGCGCGAAGCCGCAATTAGAGAGTTGTGGGAAGAAACAGGTCTCAAAGATTTACAACTCCTCGGCACTCATCAAGGGCAGAACGACTTCGGTGGTCAAATTCACTATGTAGTTTTGAGTGCGGATCACAATGATGAGCCTGAAATGGTCGACGCAGAAAGACAGCAAACATTCTATTGGCTAGAGCCCTCAGCGATTCCTCTTGATGATTTTTATCGTGCAGATAACGAGTTTATAGAGAAGCATTTGAGCCACTACACATAGTTTAAGATTGGGTTACGGATTTATAGACGAAAACTCAGTTCGTTTTAATCATCACTCTTCGTTGGTTTAACGTCCACTAACTAAACGCATTTGTTGAATTGAACCTAATTTGTGGTTTTTAGTTAACACCAGATTTTCTCTTCCATAGCTCAATTAAAACTAATAGCATCAGTGTTTTAATAACGCATGATTTTATGAGAGCAAGAACATGAAACACACTCCAAGTTCTTTTATGGAAATGAAAGGGAAACAACGTATTCCGATGTTGACCGCTTATACATTCCCTGTGGCTGCAAGTATTGAATCTGCTGGGATACCTATTATTCTTGTTGGTGATACTGTCGGCATGGTTGAAATGGGTTTTAGCAGTACGCGAGATGTGACCATTGAGCACATGGAATATCATGTAGGGGCAGTGCGTCGCGGTGCTCCAAATACGCACATTATTGGCGACCTCCCATACTTAACCGATCGTTCTCCTGAAGTAGCGTTAGTTAATGCTAAAAGGCTGATGCAGGCTGGTGCCGACAGCATAAAACTGGAAGGTGCAAAACTCGATGTTATTGCTCACCTTGTCGCAAACAATATCCCAGTTGTTGGTCACACGGGGTTAACTCCGCAAACGGCAACAAACTTCAAGAAAGTAGGGCAATCTGCTGAAGATGCTCAAACCGTAAGCGAAGAAGCAAAAGCGATTCAAGAAGCGGGTGCGTTTATGTTGGTGCTTGAGCACATGCCTTCTTCACTTGGCGAATCGATTACTCAAGAGATTAGCATCCCTACTATTGGGATTGGTGCGGGTGCTGATTGTGATGGTCAAGTATTAGTGATCAATGATGCTCTTGGACTTGGTAACCGATGGCCTCCGTTTTCAAAACAGTACGCCCATTGCAGCCAAACTATCTTTGACGCAGCAAATGAGTTTGCTACGGAAGTCAAAACGAACGTATTTCCGAACAACCTGAGCAAATAAGCCCCTTAGTTAATGGCTTTAGGTTGAATCGTAATGCATGGCATTTTTCCGTGCATTACGATAAGCATATGAAGTGTATTTGGACGTTCGGTGTGGAGCTGTCTTGATTCTCTCACCAAACGTCAGTTTCAAGGAGGAAACATGACAAGCGACCAACTATTAGAAAAGGCACTTTATAGCAGTGCCAGCATCCATCAACCTCATTCATTAAAAGCTTATTTGGCTGCGAATTATCTAAATGGGTATTTCCCTAAATCAGACAATGCGTGGCTTAAAACGAGTGAGCTAATAGACCAAACTGAGATTGAAGTTTTAGGCGAGTACTCTGCAATGCTACAAACGCCAAAGCTTACGGATCTCCCACGCAAAGGCGAATGTTTGCTTTTTGGTTCTCGGAATTTATTTGCACAATAAATGACATACAAACGTAGAGGTAGCGCACAGAATCGAAAAAGGGGATATCGCGATTACGTAATCATTGATCTAGCCGATAGTGAGATAGTGATAAGAGGTCGATAATTCGTTGTCGGATCTAAATTAGAACTTTAAATCTAATTTCTAAGTAGTTGTTATCTCAGGAAGAGTTTTTGTGTTATGCGCCCCTATATAAAATACATTGTCCCTATTTTAATTCCTTTCATTATCCTCGTAATGCCGCTATCAGCGTTTCCATTTGAAGGCCTTACGATTATTCAACAACGCGTTATCGCGATCTTTTTATTAGCGGCATTGTGCTGGGTGTTCGAGCCTATCCCGATTTACGCGACGTCTGTTGTTATTATCGTTCTGCAATTGTTGATGTTGTCGGATAAAGGGCTGATCTTTTTAAGGTTTGAGCATGGGCAGGAACATTTTGGTGAGTTGCTAAAATACAGCGATATTATGGCGACGTTCGCTAGCCCAATCATCATGCTGTTTTTAGGCGGTTTCTTCTTAGCGATGGCTGCCACTAAGTATCGATTAGACGTAAACTTAGCTCGCGTGTTGTTGAAGCCATTTGGACAAGACCCAAAGTTTGTGATGCTCGGTTTAATGTTGATCACCGGTATCTTTTCGATGTTTATGTCTAACACGGCAACAACGGCAATGATGCTATCTATTTTAACGCCGGTACTGGCTGTGTTTGGTCCGAAAGACCCCGGTCGTGTAGCGTTTGCGCTTTGCATCCCTGTTGCCGCTAACATCGGTGGCATTGGTACCCCGATAGGTACCCCTCCGAACGCTATCGCACTTAAATATTTAGTTGGCGATAACCTCATTACGTTCGGCGAATGGATGGCATTTGGTGTGCCGTTTGTCGTTATTATGATGGCGTTAGCGTGGTTTTTAATAGGCTTTATGTACAAAGCTGACCAAAAGAAAATCGAACTAAGTATTAAAGGTAAATTCCTTAAAACACCCAAAGCCATTGCGGTGTACGTCACTTTTGCGCTCACCATCATTCTTTGGTTAATGGGTTCAAGCCATGGCATGAACTCTTATACCGTCGCTCTGATTCCTGTTGCTGTGTTCTCTCTTACTGGGATCATCAATAAAGAAGACCTGAAGAAAATTTCTTGGGATGTATTGTGGCTTGTATCAGGTGGTATTGCGCTTGGTTTAGCGCTCGATAAAACTGGCTTAGCAAAGCTCGTGGTACACAGTATTCCGTTTGATACCTACTCACCCTATGTGGTCTTGTTCGGAGCGGCTTTCTTGTGTTTGGTAATGGCAAACTTTATGTCTCATACCGCAACGGCTAACTTGTTAATGCCAATTATGGCGGCATTAGGTTCGTCTATGGCTTCACTCACGCCACTAGGCGGTGAGTTAACGTTAATTCTGGTTGTGACTTTTGCCGCTTCATTAGGTATGTCGCTACCAATCAGTACGCCACCGAATGCGTTGGCTCATGCCACAGGTCATGTGCAAAGTAATCAAATGGCCAGAATCGGTATTATTTTGGGTGTGGTTGGTGTGCTATTGAGCTTTGTTATGGTGTGGCTGCTACATTCAATTGGTCACATAGGGTAACGATACGTGTATCAACAAAAGTTAGAAGCACTTATCGATCGCTATTTTAACCACGCAGAACGTCGGGTGACGTGCCGTGCCGGTAACAACATTATTGAACAATCAGCGTTAAACACTCGTTTATATTATGTGTTGAGTGGAGAACTGGAAGGGTTTTATTCCGATGCGAATACACCGCAAGTTCGAGTATTTAGCGCGGGTAGTGGGGCTTTTATTGGCGTTCATAGCTTCTTTTCAGGTAATTGGACAGCATCTTCAACGGTTGTTGCTAAAACCGATGTTGAGTTAGCATGGATCGATAAAGACACGCCTGCAGAAGATGAAGGTAAATTTGGTCCTCTTACCGCACAGTTCACACCTGTGATTGTCAATGAGTTGTCGCGTCGTCAACGCCGCGCAACACAGGAAGCGATCGCGAAACAAAAAGCGCTAGAGAAGTTACATACTGCTGAGCAAATGACGACCTTGGGTCAATTAGCTGCAGGGATTGCTCATGAACTTAACAACGCTATTGGTGTAGTAAGTAGTAAATCTGGTCGACTTGAAACGGTCATCATGGATCTGCTTGAAGAAGTGCATCCAGAAGCCAGTCAATTTTTCGATTTTGGGTTAATGCATGGTCAGAAAACGTCGTCGTTAGAAGCACGAACACGTGGGCGACAATTTGAAAGAAAATATGGTTTAGACAAAAACATTGCTCGCTCTCTTGCAAAGGCGATTCCAATTGACGCTTTATCTGCAACAGACGTTATTTCAAAGCATTGGCTGAAAAAACCAGAAGAAGCGATTCGTTTTTGGCAGATGGGCTGTGATTTACATGATTTACGTTTGGCATCTAGACACACCGTCGGCATCGTAAAATCGGTTAAACAACTTGGCAGAGTTGATATTGACACCGAAGAAGCGGTTGATATTAATGACTCCATTAACCATGCCTTATCGCTGTTACAAAGTGAGTTACGTAGAGTATCTGTGCGATTGAGCCCTGCAGATTTGCCGACTTTTAAAGGCTCGAAAACAGAGCTTGTTCAGATTTGGGTCAACATTGTAAAGAATGCTTGTGATGCAATGTCGAATTCAGACGATGCTGCAATAGAAATTCAAACCAGGTTAAGTAAGAAAAGAATATTAGTTACGATCGCGAATAACGGCCCTGAGATAGACGAGGTGACTCGTAGAAAGGTATTTCAGCCCAACTTCACCACTAAAAAAGGTGGTTTATCGTTTGGATTGGGCTTGGGTTTATCAATAGTTAAGCGGATTGTGGCGGGTTATGGCGGAAGCGTCATTGTGAAAAGTGATGCTTCTAAAACGGTATTTAGAATCAAGTTACCAATAGAGGGTGAACATGGAGAAGCTTAATTTAATCTGTGTCGATGACCAGAGAGAAGTACTGAGCGCAGTGATACAAGATTTGGAGCCGCTGGCGAGTTGGCTGAATATTGAAGATTGTGAATCAGCGCAAGAAGTGCTTGATCTCATTGATGAACTTGACGCAGAAGGCGAACACATTACCGTCATCGTGTCTGATCATGTGATGCCAGGGAAAACGGGTGTGGAGTTACTTACTGAAGTGTCCCATGACAGTCGCTTTCCGAATACAAAGAAAATTCTTCTTACGGGGCAGGCCACTCATACTGATACCATCAATGCGATTAATGCAGCAGGCATCGACCGTTACTTTGAAAAGCCTTGGCAAGCAAGCACATTAGTTGAGTGCATTCGTACTCTTGTCACTGAGTACATATTTGATCAAGGGCTTGATTACACGGACTATCAGAATGAGCTTGACCAGCAGGTTGTGTTTAGACGCTTACGCTAGTCACTTATGTTAGCGACTTACGCTAGTCATTGATGTCCGTCGCTTGAAATTATATGCACCGAAGGACGCTTTCTGAAGGATTTTTTCTGTGAAAGATGCAATCTATCGGTGCATATATTACCTATCTTTTTTAGTCGTTCAGGTTTTAGTACTCAGTGATTAACACACTGGCTGCTGGCTTAAATCTAAAACTCATACGCTACGCCAGACCAAGACCAACGGATACATTGTGTCTTCTTCACGAACGATTCCCTGAACATGCAGTAGAGCTAAAATGTGTCGCAGAGTATCAGTGTCGTTTACTAGAAAAATAAGCCCGAAAACCTCACCAGAGTTATTCAAACAGTCTGACATCTAACACTTGGCAGGCAATCTTTAAACTAGGCTTTGTGTTCATATCTTAATGGGTTAAGTTAATTGTCTGGGTTGTACTACTTGTTTAGTCGGCGCAGTACTCTTTTTCGAAAACAGGAGACTTCATGGTTGGCAATGCAGTAGAGCAAGCAATCGAAAATATCCGATTGAAATCACAAGGCACGGATTGTTTAACGAGTTGCGCGGTGACGATCAACTTCCACCCCGATCGTTATACGGCTGACAATAAACCTTTGCTCGAAGCGATGGCTGACGATGGGTGTTTGAAGTCTCAATTTGAAACTGGCACTAGCAATGGTGGTATTACGGCTTACCCCGGTGGTGATCGTTGGTTATGGGAAAAGCGTGTGTTCGACGGCGCGTATGACAATGCTCCGAACACGCTTAGGCCGAAATATGGCGCACTGAACTACCGTAACTATGAGACTGGCGCTTCATCCCGTTTTGGTTCTGCTTACTTCCAGTTGAAAGCCGACACATTGGCACGAACCACGTTTTGTTATCCAGACAGCTTCTTTGAGCCAGAAGACTTCGCAGTTTCTAGCCGAGTAAAAGTGCTGATTGATAAAGCATCTTCGTCGGATGTCGATTTGCTCGATGATTATATCGAGGCGCATGTTCATGGGGTTATTTCTCTGAAAGACGATATTGAATGTCTTGTATTAGACCCTATTTACCGCTCGACGATTATTGAAGAACGCGCGGTGAAATTGGGCGTTCCGATAAAGTGGCACAATGGCTACGAGTTAAGCATAGAAGAGATGAGCCGGTACCCAGATTATCGCGGCCAGTCGTTTATAGAACTCGCAAAAAAGTTAGCAATAAACGGCAAGATCAATGCGAAAATACTGGGGCTAGCCGTGACAGAGCAAGGCTATGACCAACAAGACGTAAAGAAGGTCTGGCATTACTTGGCTCGGTTTGGTTATCAATCAGAATAAATCTCTAAAAGCATCAGTGGGCTCTTCTGAGATTTTAACCGCAACGCCCTGTATTTAGCGGAAACCCGCATGCAAAATATAATCGGTAGGATTTTAAAATGAGTGAGATTGCTCGCTTTATCTCTGGTGAAGTGCCAGACAAATTTGGTCGTAATATTGAACAGTTGTTAGCTTATAATCACTTTTGGTTGGAGCATGACCATAAGTATATTCAAGTGTTTTTCCCAATCGATGAAGGGACTAAGTTTAATCAACATGCGCCGTTGGTTACTCAAGAAGATAGGGCGCTTTTTGCTAATTCCGAAGCGCTTCGTACAGCTCATCTACAAGTGCTTGACCTTATGCTTGAGTTTTGGGGCATGCAGCGAGACGGAAGTGAGATATCGTCATTGTTGCCACTTAACCCAGCCAACCATGTATGGTTGAAGAATCATGACCACAACCAACTTCGACTAACACGAGCCATTCGCAGTTTATATTTGCTAGGCAATGAGGAAGTTGCGATCAACTTATGTGACTTCTTGATCGCAGCAGCGAATGAAACCGGTTCTGTGTCTGATAAAACGATGCAATATTGGCGGAATGCGTTAAATGGTTAGAAGCCCGCAATAGCCAGTGGGTTAACACACTGTATGAAAGGGAAGGAGACTCAGGATGAGTGTAGTTTTTAAAGGTTCGTGTTTGTGTGGCAGTGTTCGTTTTTCTGTTGAAGGGTTTAGCGAAAAAGCCGCCAACTGCCATTGTTCAATGTGCCGAAAATTTCATGGCGCCGCTTTCGGGACGTTAGTTGGTGCAAAAGGCTTAAGCTGGCTTTCTGGCAAAGATCGACTCAAAGAGTTTGTCGCATCAAACGGCACAACACGAACATTCTGCTCCAACTGTGGATCAAGCCTTGGCTTCAGAGTTCAAGGCGAACCTCTTGAAAATATCGAGTTGGCGATATCAACGTTCGATGTCGATATTCCAGTCAAAATTGATGCTCAGATTTATACAAACTACAAAGCGAACTGGTGTGAATTACAGGCCGAGTTAAGTGCTTTTCCAGAAGGGCGCTCAACCTAAGGTGCAGAATTCGTTAGTCAGTTGAACAAAGCTCCAAATCCAATCTGTGTTATACATCAAAGTTGATATTATTTTATCTAACTCATTACTTTTCATTATGTTAGGGTTCTTCTAGTTTTTATAAGAAGGCGACTAGATTATGAAAAAGGGATTTGTCATCGCTGTCTCAATTGGTTTTGTTGTCTTTTTCCTCGCTGGCCGTGAACTTCAATGGTTCGGGTCCAGTAATTCCGAGTCGTTCCCTAAACTTCCTGATAGTCCCCAATTTGTGCCATCTACTGACTTTGACGGTGAGTGGCTAGGCCGCCGTATTAACACCACTGGCAATAATATGTGTGAGCGAACAACCATCACCGGATCCATTCGTGAGGGTAAAGCCACGCTTAGGCTTGCCTATAACGGAACACCGTTAGAAGGTTGGGTTACAGAAAGCGGCGGCTTACGTCTATATGCGAAACATCGCCAGTGGGATTATCGATTCTCAGCAACTGGCAGCGGCGAGAGATTTGATGGTCGTTGGCACTTAACCAATGGCCCGTGCCAAGGGACTTGGTTTATAGAAAAGGTCGACGCTAAGTCCTAATCGCAAATCAGTGAGAACCAAAAGGGTATTAAATGAAAATTAGAACTGCAGAGTTGTCCGATATAGCCGCTATTACTTGCATCTTCAATTTCTATATTGAGCACACTAACGCACGCTTTGAAGAAGAGAAGTTTACGTTGGAAAATCGGCAGCAATGGTTCTCTCAATTCTCGAGTGATAGTAAATATCAACTTTATGTTGCAACCGAAAACGACTCGCTACTTGGTTTCGCATGCTCTCAACCGTACAGAGCAACACCAGCATTTGAAGATACGGCTGAAGTCACAATTTATTTAGCTGAGGATGCAAAAGGGAGAGGGGTAGGCTCTAGGTTGTATTCTCAGCTCTTCACATCAATCATTGATTTCGGTATTCATCGAGTTCTTTCCGGTGTGGCATTACCCAATGAGGCATCGATCGCTCTGCATAAGCATTTTGGCTTTCGAGAAGTTGGTGTGTTCAATGAATATGCAAAGAAAAATGGCCAGTACATCAGTTCAATGTGGTTGGAAAAGGCTTTAGACGCAGATATGTCTCTTAAATCTTCTTAACGTTTTTGATTCAATACTTATGGCATTTTTGGATGCAGTGCTAGGGATCAACTTGAAGGTAAGGAAACAATATGGACGTAAAGTTGGTCAAAGGTTCAGATTCTAAGTTCGCTGAATCGATCACCAAAACGAATATGGCGAGTTACTATCAGGCTCGTGGCGTTGCTTGGGGTCATAGTCAGTTTTTACGAAGTTGGGATGAGTTGGATAACTATGAAGTCTATGTCGGTGGTAACCGTGTTGGTGTTATCCGCTTCAGTCATACCAGTGACACCACGTTTCTCAGAGACTTTCAGATATTAGCTGATCATCAAGGCCGAGGCTTTGGTGCTAAGTGTTTAGATTTAGTGATCGAACATGCGAACAACCAAGCATCGACTCAGTTAGTGCTACGTGTGTTCAGTGAGAACCCCGCTATTAAGCTTTATCAATCAAAAGGTTTTACTAAGTTGTCTGAAGTGAAAGGGCTCGTTGAAATGGAGCTACTTTTAGGATCATCATTGAGAGAGTTTCATGGGTAAACGTATCCGATTAAATTTTGTTAAATACTTATTTTCAGAGTTGTTGTTTATTGTTGTTGCACTAGGTCTTGTCCATTGGATATCAGACGGCGATCGTTCATCGCTGCTAACCATAGGGCTAATAATTTGTGTTCCTCCATTAATAAAAATTCTAATGTTGTGGTGGAAGCTTCGCGATAGTTCATTTGAAATCATTAACGGTCATGTACGTTTAAATGGTGTTGCTTGTGATGTGACGTTACAGCGCAGCTTTCTTCCGCTTGAAATTGGCTCATTTATCAAGCTTTCCTACACAAAAGGTGCAATGCAGAAACACAATATTTACCTTTCTAAAGGCTCTATGAGCCCAGAAGAATGGCAGCGTATATTGGCTTGCCGTGCATAGTTCCACTTCTTTAGTTTGTGTTGTGCGCCAGTTTGTATTTCAGGTTCTATTGGTGTGCTAGTATCCCTTTTTTTGCACCGAGCTAGTATATGACTAACAACCATTTCCAGGGTAAATACGAAGTAGAGCTTAAGTATCGCCTCGATTCTAAATCAGAATTCTTGAAGACATTGAGTCTTATTCCCCATGAAGTGATGCTCCAAGATAATCTTGAGTGCGATTGGTATTTCGATAGCCCAGACAGAAGCTTACAAGCTCAAAACAAAAGCTTGTGCATTCGCACTATGGAACCATCGGGTATTAAGCTATGGATTGTAAAAGGCCCAGAGTCTGACCGATGCGAAGCGACAAATATCACCGATGCGTCGAATGCCAAGAGTATGCTTGAAAACTTGGGTTACGAAGTGATTCTAAAAGCGCAGAAGACGCGCAGTATTTACTTTGTGGGTGAATTTCATATAACTGTCGACTCACTAACGGGTATCGGTGATTTCGCAGAGTTCGCTATCATGACGGATGATGGGTCTAAGTTGTCGGCTTATAAAGATGAGTTGGAGTTATTAGCCAGTCGATTTGGGCTAACTAAATCGGCACTACAAACTCAATCTTATAAACAGATGTTCGAGGTAATGAACGCCTAGCACAGCGCTTAAGCGTCAGGGAGAGTTATGGACACCATTATCAAACAAGCCATCGAGTTGCGAAAAGAAGCCAAGTACCAAGAGTCACGAGACTTGCTGGCGACACTACTCGATAAGGGAAATTATGCTGCGAAAGCACACTTGCAGATAGCTTGGTCTTACGACAACCAAGGTAAAGAACAGGAGGCTATCGAGCATTATTTGCTGTCTCTGTCGGGTGAACTTACTTCTACAGAACGCTTTGATGCGCTTTTCGGTTTGGCGAGTACATATCGAAGCCTTGGCCTTTATACTGAGGCTTTAAGCTATTTTGAGCAGACGATGGCTGAGTATCCTGATTCCCTTGAAGTTCAGCCTTTCTACGCGATGTGTCTGTATAATTTAGGTCGCCATAAAGAAGCGACGTCTCTGTTGCTTGAGTTGTTGGTTTCTACGACCAGTAGCGATGCGATCAAAGAGTACCAACGAGCGATCTCCTTATACGCTCAAGATTTAGATAAAACTTGGTAAGCTGCCGACAATAAAGCTCATCTGTTTGCTTAAAAACGGTGAGCTTAGCTTAGCTTTACTTTCTTTGGACGAAACTTTCTGCCGTCCATAATATTCAAAGACATCAGTGTTAGGTTGGTTGCACCTGCTATCAGTTCTAAAATCTGAACGCCATAAAACACAGTGTCGAACTCTCCCAAACTTGCCCATTGATTCAAAAAGTAAGCGGCTGGGATCAAAATAACGATCCCGTTGAACGCAATAATTGGCATGCGTTTACT
The DNA here is from genome assembly GCF_024347515.1 of Vibrio gigantis. Lineage (NCBI taxonomy): Bacteria > Pseudomonadati > Pseudomonadota > Gammaproteobacteria > Vibrionales > Vibrionaceae > Vibrio > Vibrio gigantis. Next base: position 2,018,620 of record NZ_AP025492.1, on the reverse strand, counting down.
TTTACGTTCAACTATTTTCCCTTTACGTTGTTTTGCCATAGATGCACCGGTCGCACCAGTAATAGCAATGGCTGGGACAAGGATAAATAAACCCGGAAAAACGATCAGCGATTTGACTAACTGGACTGATTCCAAAGTGCCAAACAGTTCTACAAGCAATGTGCTAGTAAAGAATGTAGTGACACACAGTGTTGCTGTTAATGCCGCTGTTCTGTGGATTATTGGTTTCATATCATTCTCTCCATCAATTTGGTAACATGTTGTCAATTTAGTTTGAGTCTAATTTAATGACAGCATGTTGTCAAAGTGGGTGTTATGGATACGAATGGAGAAGTTTTCACAAAGATCGCACTAGAGATCTTTAAGGTCAGTGGTTTATTGAATGCTGAGGGTGACAAATTAACTGAAGGGTTAGGGCTAAGCAGTGCCAGATGGAAGGTGATGGGAGCGATCGAAAAGTCCGATGCTCTGGTCACGGTTTCTCAAATTGCTCGTATTATGGGGCAAAGCAGACAAGCGACACAGCGTGTTACCGACATCATGGTGAAAGATGGCCTGCTAACTTGGCTTGATAACCCGAATCACAAAAAAGCAAAGTTGGTTAACATGACTGAAAAGGGCAAGGAAGCGTATTCGCTATTAGATAAAAAACAGGAAGTATGGGCAGAAATTGGCGCAGAAGGGATTGATAGGGATGAACTTGATAAGGCGCTGATCACTCTGAAGAAGATGGCTAGCTTCTTAGACAAATAGAGAATGGCAGTTGAGAAGAGTACGGAAGCCTAAGCATCATTCGATACTTAGGCTTCAAGATTTAGCTTTTCTATTCAGAGCAGCCGTTACGCTGAAATCTCTTTACGAACGATCTCTGCGCCAGCGCTGAGTGCATTCAGCTTAGCTGAAGCAATGTCGCGAGGAAGGGGCGCCATACCGCAATTGGTGCAAGGGTAGAGCTTGTCTGCATCAACATACTTAAGTGTTTCTCTCAGAGTGCTAGCCACTTCTTCCGGTGTTTCAATGCTATCTGTAGCAACATCAATTGCGCCAACCATCACTTTCTTACCACGAACAAGCTCAAGCAGTTCCAGTGGTACATGAGAGTTGTGACACTCTAAAGAGATGATATCGATATTTGATTGCTGCAGCTTAGGGAAGACTTCTTCATATTGGCGCCACTCAGTGCCTAATGTCTTTTTCCAATCTGTGTTTGCTTTAATGCCGTAGCCATAGCAAATATGTACAGCCGTTTCGCATTTCAGCCCTTCAATGGCTCTTTCCAAACAAGCGATACCCCAGTCATTCACTTCATCAAAGAACACGTTAAATGCAGGTTCATCGAACTGAATAATATCAACGCCTGCAGCTTCGAGTTCTTTTGCTTCTTCGTTGAGGATCTTTGCAAATTCCCAAGCCAGTTTTTCACGGCTTTGGTAATGCGCATCGTAAAGTGTATCAATCATGGTCATAGGACCCGGCAGAGCCCATTTGATCGGTTGGTCGGTTTGCTGACGTAAGAATTTCGCATCTTCAACAAATACAGATTTTTGACGAGAAACAGGGCCAACCACTGTTGGTACACTTGCATCGTAACGGTCGCGGATTTTAACGGTCTCGCGCTTCTCAAAATCCACGCCATTCAGGTGTTCAATGAAGGTCGTTACAAAGTGCTGACGTGTTTGTTCGCCGTCACTCACAATATCAATGCCTGCTTGCTGCTGCTCGTGCAGAGAGACACGTAGTGCATCTTGTTTGCCGTCTGTGAGTTCATTGCCTTGCAGTTTCCAAGGCGACCAAAGTGTTTCTGGTTGTGCTAGCCAAGACGGTTTCGGCAAACTGCCCGCAGTTGAAGTCGGTAATAGTGTTTTCATAATAATTCTGCCTGTCCTTAGATTCCCCAAGTGGATCGTATGTTTCCTAATGCGCGTAAAATAGAACGATTACAGCGCGTAGTTGGCAGACCAGTTTTCTAGTACCGACTGGTATGGCTTAATGAAGTTTTCTTCTGCGAACTTACCTTGTTCAACAGCTAGCTTGCTTCGTTCTTCTCGGTCATACACGATTTGAGTCAGTGAGTGATCCAAGTTTTTCAAGTTTGGTTGGTAGCAGTTACCCGCAACAGCGTTCGCGTTGTAAATCTCAGGGCGGTAGATCTTCTGGAACGTACCCATAGTGCTGATGGTGCTGATAAGCTCTAGGTTAGAGTAATCGTTCAGTAGATCACCAAAGAAATAGAAAGCCAGAGGAGCAACACTATTTGGCGGCATGAAATAACGAACTTGTAATCCCATCTTCTTGAAATATTGCTCAGTTAAAGAAGATTCATTAGGTTGGTATTCAAAGCCTAATACAGGGTGTTGATTTTCAGTTCGGTAATAGGTTTTATTATCTGAAACACTCAAACAAATAACAGGTAGCTTCTTAAAATTCTCTTTGTATGCTTGAGAGTTAACAAAATATTTAAACAGCTTGCCGTGTAAATCACCAAAATCGGCTGGAATACTGAATTTATCTTGGCCTTTATTATGATCTAAAAGTAATACGCTGAAGTCATAATCGCGAACATAAGAAGAGAAGTTATTACCGATAATACCTTCAATGCGCTCATTCGTTTTGTGGTCCAGAATGTTTGTTTTCAGCACTTCAATTGAAGGGAAGGCTTCGCCGTTTCTTTCAATGTCCATATCAACAGAAATGATTTCAAGCTCTACAGAGTAGCGGTCGCCTTTTGGGTTGTCCCAGTGTGCTAAGGCATTGAAACTGTTGTCTATCATCTGTAGTGCGTTACGTAAGTTCGCTTGACGGCTGTCGCCGCGAGCCAAGTTAGCAAAATTAGTTGTGATACGCGTGCTGTCTGCAGGCTGGTAGTTTTCGTCGAGGCTAATGCTCTTAATCGTAAAATTAAATTCTTTATTCATGCTGATTTGGTATCCCAATTTATTTTCTGATTCTCTCGGTCTTTAGTATTAAAACTGCTTTATTTTTTGCTTTTGACCAGATTAAGAATCGAAGGCTATGCTGTCTGACATTAATACTTAGTAGAATTAATGTCGTATAAATTTATTCGCTTAAGGTTTTTATACGTGGATAGGTTCATCATTAACAATGGTATTACTTCACATTCAACATGAGGAATATTCATGATCTATTATGTTTGAATATTTAAGTCGGTGTCAGTTATATTAATTATCTTGATGGAAATATAACCACATTAATAGTGCGTTATTTAAGACAATTAATTGAATAGGAGATGGATGAAATGAGTGAATTGCTGTTGTTGATTTTCTACTGTGCTTTACTAGGCAGTGGTGTTGGGTTTCTCGCCGGTTTGTTAGGTATTGGCGGAGGGCTGATCATTGTTCCCGTCCTAAGCAGCATTTTACTTTATTTAGACGTTCTACCGTCTGACCAAGTGGTTGTCGCGGCGATTGCAACCTCGTTGGCGTCGATACTATTCACCTCAACGTCTTCTGCACTTGCTCACCATAAGAATGGAAACGTGCCTTGGGATCTAGCGCCTTGGATCATGTTGGGTGTTGCTCTGGGTGCACTGATTAGCGGCTTTATGGCGGCTCTGTTGCCAGAAAAAGTCGTTCGTATTGTGTTTGCTGTGAGTGTGGTTCTCATTGCGATCAAGATGTTCTTGAGCAGCAAAAATGATGCACCTAAAGAACGAAAACTGCCAAACAAAGGCGTATTAACGGTTCTGACAACCATTACGGGTGGCTTGTCTGCCATGATAGGGATTGGTGGCGGTGCATTGTTGGTTCCGTTATTAACGTTCTTTTCTGTCGATATGAAAAAGGCGATTGGCTGTGCGTCTGCGTGCGGCATTGTTATCGCGCTATTTGGCTCTATCGGCTACATCACGTCGGGCAGTAGCCACTTTGCTTTAACTGATGGATTCGCGGGTTTTGTTTATCTACCAGCGTTATTGGGTATCGTGTGTACGTCTTGGTTTACGGCCCCGTTAGGCGCAAAAGCGACAAACCATTTACCGGTCCCAACCATCAAGAAGATATTCTCAGTACTGTTGGTTGTTATCGCGGCAAGCATGGTGGCGCGATAATTTCAGACAGTTCATGACCTATCGGTTGATGACTTAATTAGACATTTAGGTGTGAAACAGCACGTAAATGCCTAATTGCGATCTGTGTCATTCAATAGCGTGATTTACTCCTTAAAATGCATCACGATTAATAATAAAATCACTCCGCTTTATAAATATTTCAAATGTGGTCAAACATTTACGCAAAGGAATTTATGATGGCACGGGAAATCTCATTTAAAAGTAATGGGCCACAATGGAGTGTTGTTCTATCAATGACGATAACCTACACGATCGTATCTTTGATGATCAGTTTCTTTTATCAAACTGAATTGCAGCTTTTTCCTTTCATCACCTCAATTACTCTCATGACTGCGTTTTACATGTTTGCCTCAAGGCTCCACGAAAAGCCATTTGTCTTTAGATGATGGAATCGTGTATTTGCATGGTATTAAGGCGAATCTAACGGTTAAAAAGTCTTTGTTTGGTCATTCTTTTATTGAAGTGAAATCCTTGACCGAAAAAGGTTACCACAAGGTGAATATTCGCAAAGGGCAGGTTGAGCTATCTGATTGGGATCTGTTGTTGAGTAAGGCGACACAATCACACTGATTAGATACGGGTTAATGAGAGCCGAATAAGAGCAGTCATCAGGCTGCTTTTTTTGTCTGCCTACATTTATACGATTATGTCTATGAGTCTGTTGATAAAATCTTGTTGTTTAACCGGATTCACTGCTATAGCTAAATGTACTTGTTCAGATTAAGGGAATGCTAAAGTGAGTGGTTTATGGATCCGTTAACACAGGGTGTGCTAGGCGCTTCTTTGGCACAATCGGCGAGTAAAAAACAACATTTGGTGGTCGCTGGGGTATTAGGGCTACTCTCTGGATTGGCGCCAGATTTAGATGCACTGATTAAGTCTCAGAGTGATCCTTTGTTGGCTTTGGAGTTCCATCGGCAATTTACACATTCACTCTTCTTTATCCCAATTGGCAGTTTGATCTGTGCTTTGGCTCTGCATCATCTGATTGCAAAAAGGCGCGGACTTTCTTTTAAGCAAAGCTGGCTGTTTTGTGCACTTGGTTACGGCACTCACGCACTGTTAGATGCTTGTACTACTTATGGTACACAGTTGCTTTGGCCTTTCACCAGCGCGCGTTTTGCTTGGAATACCATTTCAATCATCGACCCTGTTTATACACTTCCCATCTTAATATTGCTTGTGTTTGCAAATTGGAAACGAACACCTTGGTTGGCTCGTATTGCGTTTCTGTGGGCTTTGATTTATCCGACGCTAGGAATGATTCAGCGAGATAGGGCAGAGGCGATTGGATGGCAATTAGCGCAAGAAAGACAACATGAGCCGATTCGATTAGAGGCAAAACCGAGCTTTGCAAATATCTTAGTGTGGAAAGTGGTGTACGAAACAGAATCCCGATACTACGTAGATGCTATTCGAGTTGGCACCTCCGTTAAAACCTATTCTGGAGACTCTATTGTTAAACTGAATGTGAGTCAGGATTTCCCGTGGCTTGACCCTAATTCACAGCAAGCAAAAGACATTGAACGTTTTCGTTGGTTTTCAAATGGTTATATTGCACAAGATCCAATAGATGATCTGCGTGTTATCGATGTTCGATATTCAATTGTACCGAACCAAATGAAAGCACTTTGGAGCATCAAATTATCTCGATCTGCTGATGCAGAGACACATATAAAGTACGAAACACACAGGGACAACACCCCCGATTCTAGACAGATCTTTCTAGATATGTTGAAAGGCAATTAATGGTAAGGGGTCTTGAGAGTAAAAGGCTGAGTCAGATGATCTGCTCAGCCTTTTTTGATCGTTGTTCTAAACAACCTTTGCTTATTAGCTAATTAAAGGTAACGACTTCTGAGGTGATCTTTGAAGTACTGTGCATTCAAGGTTTCACCCGTTGCGCCCTTCACCAAATCATCGGTGCTCAGCAGGCTGCCTTTGCTCCAAATATTCGATTCTAGCCAAGTGAAGATAGGCGATAGGTCTCCGCTTTCAATCACTGAATTCACATCAACCGTTTTCTTCATTGAAGCCATGAACTGAGCCGCGTACATCGCACCTAGTGTGTAAGATGGGAAGTAACCGAATGCGCCATCTGTCTGGTATAGAATCTTAACAGCATGTTACAATACATAAAAATTGAGAACTATATATGAAAAACAAATACTTACTTCCTCAGGTATATCTTTACATGCGCTTCTCCAAAAAGCGTCAAGAAGATGGTGACTCCCTAAGGCGACAAATGAAGCTTGCAGAGGAGACCTCGAAAAAGCACAACATTCCTATAAATGAAGATCTCATAATGAGAGACAGGGGACTGTCTGCTTTTAAAGCAGAACACATTAAAAGAGGAGCGCTTGGTAAATTTATTGCTGCCATTGAGGATGGGCTTATTGCTGAGGGCTCCATACTCATTGTTGAGTCTATGGACAGATTAAGCAGGGATACCCCTCTAGCTGCTCAGATACAGTTTAATATTTTAATGTCAAAGGGTATTACAGTCATAACAGCAAATGATGGTTTAACTTACAATGAAGCAACATTAGCGACTGAATCAAGTAAGCTTTTTTTGATCATGGGAAGTATGCAGCGTGCTCATGATGAATCAAAGCATAAACACATTAGATCGCTAGAAGCTATTGAAGCAAAAATCCAAGCTTTTAAAGACGGTGCTAAACCAAAATCCGTAGGTGGAGACCCACACTGGATTAAAACACAAGACGGCTATCTTCAATTAGATCAAGAAAGAGCGGACATAGTAAAGCTAATTGTTGATATGTATCTAAAGGAGCACAGGGGACTTAACCTTATTGCAAGAGAGTTAACAAAGAGAGGTTACAGTACGCCCTCAGGAAAGGGTAAAGCTTGGGGGGCGACCACAATCAGAAAAATTCTTGATAATAAAGCTCTTTACGGACATAAAAAGTTTTCGTTGACGTATTTAAAAAATGGTCGCTACATCGCAGAACCACCATATGAACTTGATGATTACTACCCCCCAATTATTACTAAGGAAGAATATGACATCATACAAGTAAGGAAGGGGAACACGTCTGGTTCTAGAGAATCTTATGGAGAAGACGAAAATGTGTATCTATTGTCAGCCTACGGTAAGGGTAAAAGCGTATGTGCACATTGTGGGAAAAATACCCACACCCAGTATCAAAAACAAAAGAATAGGAAAAATGAGTATACAGGGAGAAATGTACAGCGCCTCCATTGCGGTAGTCACAAAGAATCATCTGATTGTCAACCAAGTTTTATCTGCCAAGAACTGGAAATGGCTTTTATAAGAGCAATATGTACACATATTAACCCCCAATTTTTGGAAAAAGAGAATGCTGGCAAAATCGACGAAGAAAGGCTTCGAAAGGACATCTCGATTCTAGATGTAAAAATTGATGTGCTACTTAAATCTATCGATGAGCTTGACTCGAAAGATCTCATTATGAAAATAAAGGAAAAAATTAGAGCTTTTGACCTGGAAAAAAAGGAGCTTAGCGGTTTACTAAACCAAAGTTATGACCACCAAACTGGAGTTGAAGATTTTCATAAAATGAGAGAGTTGGCAGAGAAGTGTATAGATATCAAAAACTCTAATGAGCGACGAACTTTTAAAAAAATCCTACTTCAATCAATAGATAAAATTACCATTAATTTTGAAGACAAGTCTTTGACAGCTCAATTTAAGAATGGGAATAACTTTTCTTTAGGTAAAGATGGGCAAGGGATATATCAGACGGTTACATTTTACAAGCGCAGGCCAAAGAACCATTAAATTGTACTCGTTCAGACCTCATCTAGTTTTGGTGGAAATCGGGCTCATATGTTTCCCGATTTCCCACCGCTGGTTCCTGTTACAGAAGGCTGTTTTTGTAGGCTAGTGCCCTCGCGTCCAATGAAAGTTTCACTTTTTTAGGCTCGCTTTGATAGCCCCCCTTTGGCCAGATACAGCCTAATGACGTCATCAAGGCCTTGAAGAGTTTCGTTGCAGCAGTCTGCGTGCAATCTTTTTGTGGTTTGCTATCTGATAGCAAGTGTTTAAATGTCTCCCAATTGTCGATGTTCCTGCACCAGCTACGGTGACACCAATGGATAAACCGCATCACCCCACAGCTCTTCAGCCCCATCCATCATTATCTCAATAATTGTCGGAACAACATTTTCGAGTAACGCAGTGCAGTCGCGAATTTGGTCACGATTAGCAGAACTGTTGTACGTGGCCCCACCGTGTATCAACTGGTTGCGTAATGTGTAAAGCCTTGAGAAAACGACACTCAATACAGTGGCGGTGTCACCCCCTGACAAAGCTTTGTTTGCGATAGATTTAGCCTGAGACTGTTCTTTCTTCCATTGCTCCTCAGTGATAAGACCAGAGTGAAACTTCCAGAAGGACTGGAGGATATATTCATTATCTAGAATCAATCTAATGGAAGATGAATATTGAGACCAAACTAGTTCTGACAGCTTATTTCCACCATCTAAAGATACGATCTTGGCAAGAAACTCTTGGTATAGGCCCCGTTCACCGAAATCGGCCTTGTACTCGAAATCCTGAGCATATGCTGCGTTGAAGGCAATCCAAAGAAAGATGTATTTCGAGTCATGATCATCGCTCATTTCTGCCTTGTACAGCCAACTAAGTGCGCGATGGACTCGCAGAGACAGCGCTTGAGGGTAAGAGTCTCTCTCTTGACGGTGGCGCTCTTTAAGTATCTGATACATATGCTTTCCCAGAAGTTATTTGACGGTCTTAATGTTACCCTTGTTGGCGTCTTATGCAAATTGGTTATTATGGTGTTATGAGTTAGAGTAAACTTGTAATGGATTCAAACTGTTAACCTAGATATACAACAGGTATAGCTTTCAGAAGTGTAAGAGAGACGGTTGTCTAAAATGGAAAAAATAATAATGAGGAAAGTGAATGGGTTTCTACTCTTTACAAACTAAGCAAGCTATAGAGTACAGTGCTATGCAAGACCTACAGCTTCGTTGTCTGGTAACACGTAAATGGTTCGATCTCACTGAAACCGCAAAGCAACTCATAAAGTCAAAAGATGCCAAATCTATCGCGAAAGCAGAGAGGTTATTGTCCAAAGCATTGAAGATCGCTCTTAAGGAGCCATTGGCAAGAGCATCAACTTGCCATGATTTAGGGGTCTTGCACTTTTCATATCACACTGAACTACCAGGTGGTACTTACCATAACCTAAATAAGGCTATTCAGTATTTTAAACGAGCAATAGACACTCCTCAAAGGCAGGTTATCCCTGAGAAGCACGCTTCCAGTCTCTCGCAGTTAGCCGTAGTTTATCGGAGGGCTGCACATGATTATCTTTGGCCTGATAAAGATTTAGATTGCATAGAAAAGGCCAAGGCACTTCACATTCAAGCTATTGATTTATTAATTAATAGTGAGATTCCTAAGGTGATTAGAGATGGCCAGCTTTCAATTATCCACTTTAATCTAGCGAGCGTTCTTTTCGATCAAGGACTTAACCAGAAAGCATGTGCGTCACAAGCGAAATCAGTTGAATTGTACTTAGGCTATCTGAACTACAGTTTGCCACCTTTTATGAATGTTATGGCTCCAGAACAAGGTCTAGGACTAAGTTTTGCGAGGTTGATGCATTTCTCAGACTCCCCAAAACACAAAGAACTATGTGAAACCATTTTAGATATAGCACCTCGGTTCGGAGTTGACCCTATTAAAATTATGACAATTAACCCTGAGGTCGATATAGCTAGACCTGAGCAACAAATTGATTACTTGTTGCGAACAGCAAAAGCCAAACCGTCACCTGATAACTTAAAGCAGCTATTCAAAAAGCAATATGAATTGATGGAAAATCGACGAACTTGCAAGAGTGATGCAGAAGCCGATGTATTAGCATCTCTAGTTCAAAGAACATGTTCAGGACTTGCTCGTATACTAATGGAACAGGAAGATTTAACTGCTGCATTCAAGTTACTTGAAAATTGTAGTGCTCTACGTTTTTGTGAAAGCGCAAACAAACATTGGCAAGTCCCAGAAAAAAAAGTTTGTTTGCCTTTACGTAGTGATTTACTTCAGATGGGGTCTACTTATTATAATCTGAACGAACTTGCGCTGATGTTAGAGCATTTAAGTGCAGAGGATGCTGAGGCAGCACTAACTGAGGTTTTTGAAAGATCACAGAAAGATTCAATCATAGAAGAAGTGGGGGAATCTACTTACTTCTACAAGCCTGCATTGTATCCTGCGGTGCTTAAGGGGGCGATAGACGACAAAGATTCAATTGCATTTCTACGACAAAAATCAAATGACTGTTTAACTGACTTTCTTAAGATTGAAAGTTTAATTGACGAGCTAGACCCTGCATTTTTGAAGCGGAGAAACAGTGACTATTCAGTTCAAATTGAGCACTTTGAAGAAGCCTTAAGCAAGAACCCTAATTTGACTTTGGTCAGAATTGACATTGAGTCGAATTATGACGACGTACTCATTTTGGTCGCTATGATGAATGCTGGAAAACTAGTGGTAACAGGTCATAGTGTTAGCTTACCAAGAAACTTAGTTAATGATATTGGTGCATATGTAAAAGGAAACGCTGATGGCCTTAGAACTTGGGTTCTAGATTTCATAAACTGGCGTGAAATATTACCTGATGACTGTAAACGCCTGGGATTGTTAACCTCTTTTTTTGCATCACAGATACCGTGGGCAGCTACTGGAATTGAGGGTGAAGAACTTTATACATTGGTTGATGAGATTAATTGGCTTCCAACAGTTTTATATCTTTGTAACCATGTAACGCACTTTAGCGAGCGCAGTGGTACTAGATGCATCAATGGAGGTGAAACACGTTTTCACAATGTAGCGAACAAACACGCTTCAGGTCTTATGACTGATGTTCAAAAAGATGACTTTGTTGAAGTGGTTAGTACCAGTGAAGTCATATCCTATTATGGCCACTGTGCTCATGAACTTCCTAATAGGCCTTATCTGAAAACGAAACACTTCGACATGAATGACGTAGAACTGGTTAACCAAGTTGCTGGAATGGAGCGCGTTGAGTTTTGGGCTTGCCAAAGCGGTAGTAATATCCCTTTGAGTATCTTTTCTATCCCTGTTAATGAAGCATTTGGTTTCGATATGCGGATGATAGAGTGGGGTGCTGTTAGCTCAATCGGTTCATTGTGGGCGTTGCCTGACATTGTTACAGCTCATATTAAATCTCATTATGACCAACTTCTAAATAGTGGATATTCACCTTCAAAAGCTCTACTCGCAGCCCAACGCTGGTGGGTTTCACAAGGAGCTAAGGCTGAACTAAACAAAATGCGAGAGCTTGGACTATCGCCATATCTAAACACCCTGGGTTGTAATGAAACTTTGGCTGGGCTGTTGGGGCCAATGAAGACAAAAGAATCGCGGAATGAGGATGAGTTAAAACGAGCCGAGAGGTTATTCCTTCACCCTTCTTCTTGGGCTGGTTTAAGGTTTTGTGGCATTGCAGAACAGATAAATCAAGCTGTTTATTTAGATAAAGTAGATCTCACGGTTGATGAAGTAAATCAGCTAAAGAGCAGCTTAGCCAAACAAAAATTAAAATCTGGATTTATAAATTATGTTTGACGTGTTTGATGATTTATTCCCAATAACTGACTGGAGCGTTGAAGGTCGCAAGCAGTATCTTGAACAGCATAGACCATGTATTGAGTTGGTCTTGTATGAGGCATTGGAGGTATTTGATGAGCGAAAGGTATCCTTGACGTTTGGTAGTCAGGCTAATGCAGTAGCTCGGATAATTGATATGTTTTTATCTGATGGTTTTGAAAACGAAAAGCTACCTAACGGTATACCGCGTGATATCAAGTTGTTCAGTCAAATAGATTACTGGTGCAAACTCAAGTCAGGAAAAACATTTTCTGGGCTTCAGCAATTGATAGATGAAGAGGTTGATATAGCTGAAAGTCAGGCTGAAGTAGGTACCTTTGAAATCGATTTGCATAAAATCTCATATTGCCTTGCAATCTATAGTGGGATGGTAGCAGCAAATATGGTCTATTTTTGGTTTCAGGCCAATAAGAAGTTGTTGGATGAACTAGGCCAAGTAGAGCCTCCCATTGAATCCGAATTTGAGGGATGTATTGACAAAAGCACTACCAGATACAAAGTGGACTCCTCATTTAGGTATCTATGTGTGTACCTTGATATCGAGTCGAAAATCCCAGGTTTTCACTTGTACAAGAGTAAATACTTAACAAAAGGGGAAAACAAGCCGCAGTACACTGCGAAGAAAAACGAGAGGGAGTCTCATCATACAACTAGTGAAGTTAGATCGATTGTGACAAAAATCATTGACTACTTTTGTAGGGTACACAGTGATGAACCAAGCTCTTTATGCATAGCACTGTTCAAATCTGTAGGAAATACGACTCTATTGGATCAGTATAAAATTAAGAGCAAAGATTATCCAAATTTTGATGAGCTAAGAGATAAGCTTATAGCGCTAAAATCGCCCCTGAAGAAGGAGGCTGCATATGCCGTTAGATAAACTTTCATTGGATGAGATGGTTCAAGGTCGAAACAGCAATACTGATGACTGGAAAGAACTGGTTAGAGATCCAGAGCGTGAACGGGTCTGGAGCGATGCGGTTAAGCGTAGAGATAACTTAGATCGGTTTTGTTATTTTGCCGCAAAGTGGCCACAGTATGTTAGCTATTACCAGCAAGCAAAGCGCTTTGTTAAACAGACTATCAATTCTCCAATAGTATCTCTGATGAGTGAAGAGATACTATTAGGTGATTTAGCTTTATCATTAAATGATAAGGATGAGGTAAAGGAACCACTTTTGATCACCGTCGAGTGGGGAAATCAGCAGTTAATTGAGATTCAAGGTGAGCAAACAGTGTCGTTCAACACTGAATCACAGGTTCAAATACACTATAGATACGAGGACTTAGAAGGCTGGATAACTTCTGATGATAAGTGGGAGTTTTCACCTGATGAAGGAGCTGTAATGCTCACATTTATACATGGTGATGTGATAAATGATGATCTAACTGAAAGTTTAAATAAAGCAAAATCAGTAGGTTACATTGTTTTGTTGCCTTTGTTGAAATAAAAAGCGAAAAAAATCATTTTTCTATGCGTATAGACGTACCCACACCAAAAAAGGTACGTCTAAATGCAAAATATAGTATTCAAATACCAACTACGTAGTCCTGAGCTGACCAGCTCAAACTCTGACTGTATTTGTCTTGTTGACAAAAAAATCTGGCGCGATCTGCCAAACTCTACTCGTCAAAAAACACTGAGTGTAGTGAACTCAATTGCTGACGGTACGCCATTTACTGTGCTTGGCGGCAAAAACATTAAATCTAATCCATCCCTGATTCGATTCAGAATTGGGCGCAGCTTTCGCTTAATCCTATCTAAAGGGAACAAACGACTTACTTTCAAGCTTTGTCGACGACAAGGCTATGAGCAACAGTTTAAGCATTTTTAATAGTGTTATTAATTGGTTATGAGAGTACGAAGCTTGAAAAAATGAGTTTTATAGCTTTGTGGTTGTTGCATAGATAGGACTATGGATTTAGTTATGAGTAAGAATAAAAAATGCCTGCTAGTTACGTTTGATTACACCCAAAAAGGTAAAAGTGCGACTAGTTTTGCAGCAGGGGTGCTTCTATCCGAGTGCAGGCAGCACAAGGACTACGGTCAGAAGTTTACTGCTGAGCACCTGTCAATTGATATGAATAAAAATAAGGCACTTAACCTGTCAGCAGGGGAGATAGCAAACAGAATCAATGGGCAACATAAGCTGGAAGAGATTGATGGGTTAGCTTTAGGTTGTTATGTATGGAACACCGAGCTAATTGAGCCCTTGATAACGCAACTTAAGGATAAAGGCTTTAAGGGAAACATTATTCTTGGGGGATACCAGGTTCATGAGTCGAGCTGTGAAGCACTTTATCCTGGTGGCGATATCTACTTGCCCAGCTATGCAGAAGCCACTTTGCCAGAAGCGTTTATGCAGGACAAATTGATCCGCAAACTTATTTTAAACAACAAGTTTGAGTTTGCGTCACGTCATTCACCATATTTAAATGGTTTGATTGAGCTTGATGAATACCAGGCAATGGCGCACTGGGAAACGCAACGTGGTTGTTATTATGCGTGTTCATTTTGTGCTCACCGTGATGTGGCTGGCAATAAAGTACATGATTTCTCGATGGAGACCATAAAGAAGGAGCTGGACTTATTCAAAGAGAAAAAAGTTCAGCGAATTAATGTGTTAGACCCGATCTTTCGAAAAGGACGCAGATCATACGAGATATTGGAATACGCGATTGGTATTGGATTAGAAGCAGAACTCGTCTTTCAAGTGCGTTTTGAGGACATTAATGAGCGCTTGTTAGCGTTGTTTTCAAAGCTAAATACTCATCTCGAGTTTGGTTTACAGACTGCAATCAGGTCTGAGTCTATCGTAATCAACCGACGCAACAATATTGAGAAAGTATCTTCGGCCATCGCCATGCTTCAGGACAAGAACATGTCTTTTGAGGTCAGTCTAATTTATGGGTTACCGACGCAAACGCTCGAAAGTTTTTTTGAGAGCGTTGATTTTCTTAAGCGTAGGGGAGTCTCAGACGTAAAGGCATTTCCGTTGATGTTGTTAGAAGGCACGCAATTGGCCGCGGATAAAGAGGTATTCGGTATCAAGGAAGGTCATATCGACGACTCGGGGATTCCACATGTTATCGAAAGCGACAGTTTCACAAAAGATGAGTGGAAGGCAATGAGAAATTTAGCCATGAAACTAACACGCCTAGAGGAGTCAGCATGTTTATCGTAATCGAAGGCCTTGATGGAAGTGGGAAATCTACAGTGTCAAAGCACTTAGCAGAAAAGTTAAATGCGAAGTTATTAACGACACCAGGAGCGGGTTTTAAAGAAGTACGAAAACAACTTGATACGGTGTTCGAACATAATACCAAAGCGAGGCAGTTGTTCTATATGGCTACCGTGCTCAACGTAGCAAGTGAAGCTCAACGTTTGATAGATTCAGGCCAGAACGTTGTGGTAGACCGCTATTGGTTGTCAACTCAGGTCTATCATTGCTGGATGTCCAATGGACAACACTACAAGCTTCATGAAATAGAAAGTGAACTCTTGAGACCAGATCTTACCGTTTACCTAGACTTGCCAATGGATGAGCGTAACGAAAGAATTAACGCTAGAAACAATTGTACGTTTGAAGACAGAAAGACATTAACCCTTGAGGCAGATCGTGAATTGCGTGATCTATACGAAGGTATGTGTTATTCACAACCAGTTGGGGGGTGGCTCCTCGTTGATGCCTCTCAGGGCGTTGATGCTATCGTTGATACTATATTGCATAGTGCTTGCAAAACGCTTCACTCCCGCAATTAGGCATACTTTTTCTTATGTCTAGAACTCTAACTATTTGGGCAAATTTGCCAATCCAATACGGAACGGTATTTTGTGTAGTTCAGTGATATCAAACTTATCACGCCATAGCGTCACGTAATTTATTTAGTCTAGTTTATAGGGCATTGCTAGCAGCAGTGCCCTTTACCAATACGCTTCTAGCGGAAGAAGTCTATTGGGTAAACATTGGAGTCTTCTAATGGCAAACTGCCTTCTTCCTCTGGAAAGCGTAGCCTTGCTTCGAGGCACACTAATCCCTTAATGAAGTCAAACCCAAATAATTCACTGTCTACTTTTTTAACAGAAAGGCCTGTTTCGTTGTAGAACTGTTGCTCTGTGATCACTGGATTATCTTCAATAGTTAGTACGGCAGATAAGATGAATTCCAATTTATCCTCTGTAGTGCCAAATTCTTTAACGTAAATGGGATTACCCTGTTTGATGTGATCAAGTCTATTTAAGATCTTTTTAACAGTCAGAGTTAGCAAGGGCTTTGAAGCCATACAATTTTCCTTCTATGGTTTGGGGACATAAAGGAGCACTGGATGAATAGCAATATCTAACGTGGGAGTTAAATACTTGTTTTTCTTGGGAATTTTATAATATCGATTCGTGTCAGTGTCCAGATTTCTATAACAATACGGTAGATATTGGTCATGAATAACCAAGGCGATTTATGCGTCACCTATCTTATTTACGTTATTATCAAAAATGGACACCACTTCGCGGCAGCGTCGAAGCTTGAGGGAAGGAGAGTTACTTTATTTCAAGCTTGTCGATATACTACTGTTTTTCTAAACAGCACTCAATGGAAAGGCGTTTGCATTGCATGTTTCTGTCTTACAAGCTTAATCCAAGTCACAATTTAAAGTGTTATATTTCATCGGTTTAGTCGGTTAATCCGACAGTGTTACTATCAAGAAGATGATGAGACGAACCAACGACCTGATCACCATCAGTTCTTTCTCGGTATTCGTGGATATCAGAGCTATCATATCCCAAATCCTGGCATAGATAGAAGAAGCGCCAAGCAATAAGCTTAGCTTATGTGTTATGGAAAAGGCTTTTTCTATAGCTTCTGCTAGGTAGTGCAAATAGGCCACTTTCTCCATTCATATATAAATGGAGAAAGTGGCTAAACCAAAGCAGTGCTTTGAAGAGAATCGATTAGTTCATGAGCATAGCGCATGGGCTGCTTTTCAGTCACTCTTAGTGAATTTAAGAATCCTTAATTTGGCTAAGAACTAGTAAGTAGTTTTATCAGTATGTTTCAAGTGCATATTCACCTACTGGATCACATGTGATGCTCGCTGGCCCAGACGCTTGGAGAATGTTTTTTCTTGCTCCGCCCAGAGATACAGCAATGCGTGAGTAATCTTGCTCTAATTCTGGGTACTCAGCGGCTAGCCATCGAGGAAATTCCTGTGTTTGTACTAAATTAAGTGTTTTTCCATGAGCTGAAATAGTTCCATTTGCCAGTACCTTAACCATTGGCAATTGAGCACCACCGCCAGTCAAGGCTACGGCGAGAGCGTTGTTAGGAGCTGCATGTACAAAACTTGGAGAGATGTTGTTTAAGATCTCTTGCATACAGTCTTTGAGTGAATTTGAAAAAGATCTAACTTGAGGCAAAGCCATGAACTCATCGAGGGTTATTTCGACAACATCCCCGTTGAAAAGTGTTGCGGAGATAAAGCTGTCCCTAAAAAGAGCTTCTTTGTAATCCCTTAAATGTAGATTCAACGCCCCAAACGTATTCAGGTAAATAGGGTTATCTCGGCGTATGTTTGCTTTACTAAGGATCACCCCTTGGAGGAGCTTGTCTAGGTGGTTGCCTGCTTCTGTTATGCCTCGATTGGAGTCTTTAATTTCTAAAGCCGCACTTTTTTTGGACTTCTCATCATATTTCATGCGATAAAGACTAAAGTCACTAGTGCCTGCACCAATATCAATCACCATTACCAATGAATTAACGTTCTCTTCCCATGAAATCAATGATCCAGCAACACCAAGAGGCTCAGTAATATCTTCACGAATAAAATTAAACTTTAAGTTTTTCTTTCTGATTTGTTGAATAGCATTGAGAAAGTCAGTCAGAACAATCCCAGACGCAAACTGAGAGTCAAACGTATCAGCAAGTACTTGGGCTTCTCCTAATAGTTGTTTGAGCTTATTAACAACTTGGACATGTTTCATTCTATCGAAGCAGGGCATTGCAAAGCGGCGTAGTACATTTTTCTCAATCCCTCGTAATGCAGTTGCTTGGTTCATTGTCCAAGTGAAGTAGCTGAGATAAGCTAAAACCATATCTTCATAAGTTATATCTGAACCTGTTGGGTTAAACTGTTGTCCCACTTTAGTGGATAGCCCTTCTTCGGAAAGATATCGCTTAATATTATCAAGTCGCTGCCTATGAGCTTCTGGGGGCTGAATATGCGACATGTGAACTGCTGCTTGCCCGAACCAAATTTTACCTACGTCATCGATGAAGACGGATGAGACAAGCATATTCTCGCTGATCTCTTCTTGATCCCCTGGAATTCCAAGTGATATGACTTCGATATCTTCGATTGAATCGTCGTCACTTTCTTCAGAAATCAGGGTAGCTTTAGACATTGCAGTACCAAAATCTAAGCAGACGCGAACATTATTCTTTGGTAATGGAAGAGACATAGAATTCATATTGACTGGGGTAAAGTTTATTGAGTGCTTTGTCTCTTCAGGAGCAGATTCGGGGTTGCCGATTTTTGTATCGCTTTCTGGCGCTAGTTCAGGCGCGGCAGGTTCTGTGGTAGCTGTTTCTTCTCGTTTTTCAATAGGTATATCAATAGATTTTGTATTTTCACTTGTATCCTGTGGAAGTTCAGCCGTCTGCTTTAAGTGCTCTAATGCATGTGTTAGTGCTCGAAGTTCTCGTTCTGTCAATTCACCAGGTAGAACATATCCGCCGTCATTTGCTGGCTTAAATCTCTCCAATAGGTTTTGGAGTAAAATTTGTGATTCTAGGTTATTCGTCATCTTGATCTTCTACCGCCTCAACCCATGGTTTAACTAGTGTTTTTATCTTTCCACCAAATTCTTTTTGAATGCCGTCCCTGACCACACGAACTTTGCGAACTCCGTATTTGTGACCACCAAGCATTTCGTGCTGCATAGGGTTGTATTCAAGGACTTGACCTAGATTGTCTGTGTGGCTCAATTTTCTCATACGAGCAAGTTGCCGAGCTATTCTAGACATATCACCAAAGCCGCTTGACGCTTTCTTTACTGTAGATGCTAATGGAGGATCTGAAATTTCTAAGAATGGAACAACGGCTCGCTCGAGCTTCTCCATGGTGTTTTGACTCGTTTCCACCTGAATAAGCAGTGAACCTATCTGCTGGTCTTCTGAGTTTCCAAGTGTGTGAACAGGCTCTTTTGTTGAGGCAACTTGCTTACCTCCGTTTAGCCACCACTCTCTGATTTGCGGGTCTAACTCTTGGCTGTCATCAAAATGTCGTTTGAGCGCAGGGATAACTTGAGCTTTAGAGTAATATGCTTTGGATAATTGCTTCATTATGTTGTTGTCAGTTCGATTCTGACGAGCGAGAACAAGGGCCGCTTCTTTCAAATTAGTTTTAACTCTAGGTAAGAACTCCGAATCACGATTGACTTCCCCCCAAAGACTACTACTCAGTACATTCCTAGACACCTCTAGTACCTGGTAGGTGTCGGCTAGTAAGGCGTTTGAAAACCTTAGCTCGATAGTGCGTATTAGAATCGCGAGAGCATCGTCTACGATATCAATCATTACCGTTGATTCAACTGAAGGGGAGGAATGCATAAGAATGGCGTGAAGCCACCCAGCAAGAGACTTACCTACATTGTTACCAACATCACCATTCCAATCTCTTATTATTTCATTCCAAGCTCTTGTTATTCGACGTGCACGCTTCATTCGAGTCTCGGCTGACTCGATAATGGATAGATAGGTAAATGACTCTTTTCCTAGTAGAAGGAGGTCGCTTAGATTTCCGCTGCCTACCAGAGCATTCTGAATCAGAGTTCTGCGAGCATTTTCAGCGGTATCAGCAAGAACGGCTTGCCTTAAGCAGTAGTCTACGACCCAAGAGTCTTGAATGTGGCTTATAGACTGCGCTGCATAATGCTTCTCGTCCCCATCTGTCAACATATCAAAGTCACAAGGCTCATCATTAAACAGTTGAAAAAGGTACTGATAAACTTCATTTTGACGACTGCGAGCGACAGCAGCGAGTCGGCCCAGGGAAGCTGCTGCTTTTAATCGCAGTGGACTTAGAGGGTCAGTATCTTCAGTAGCAAAATCAATGACCACATCAAGTACTCGGTGAAGGTTATCGCCTTTAATGACACCTTGAATAGATTGATTTGCCATGCAGTCGGTCAAAATAGTATTTACGCCTGCTAAAGAATCTTGTGATTCAATTTGAGACAATACGGCTTCACTACTCAATTAAAAATTCCTCAATTTTGTTGTGCAGCCAGTTTACCTGGTTGCATATTATATACTTTGATATCAGTCACTTGCTGGGTGATTTCACGGTTACCATTTCAAATAACTTTCGGTACTGAGTACCATTAGGTTTCAAAGAGTGAGAGTAACAATGAACTCAAAGGCTCTAATGCGTTCGCGGTATTCACGGGATAAGCATTCGAAAATATTAGATTTTGGTGTACATGATTGGTCGACGCCCTTTAACCATTTTCTCTGGTCAGTTTTTAGAGCCTGTGCGTTGGGAGACTGGTCGTAGGCTTCACGATACAGATAGCTAAGTTCTCTGTCGTAGTCAGAAAGCATGATATCGGAGCAAATGGCTTTCTCTCTGGTACTTGCTGCTAGATTACAATCAAAGCTCGGCCCTGATTGAGATAGATAGGTGCGTGCTTTACTTGAGTTGAATCGCCAGTTCTTATCCATGTAGTTAAAATAGTCATTGCCTCTACTATCTTTTAATTTAGGGTCAGCACCTGCATCTAGTAGTAACTGTATTGTTCTTTGGCTCGCGTTCTCTGCTGCATACATCAGCGGTGTTCTTCCATAAGTTGTTAGGTTTTCTGCTAGTGGAAAGTCAAAGCGAGCGGTGTTTATCGTTGTTGTGTTAACCATCTCAGAGTTGTTAAGCAGAACTGATACGGCCTTCGGGTTGTTCATATGTGCAGCGTACATAAGGAGGTTTTTACCAAATGTATTTGCCTCAGATAGCGCACATATCGAGTTAGTCTCGGCGCATTGTGCTACCAAATCTTCAAGCACCGTTGACTTATCCAATACCAGCGAGAGGCAATCGGTCATATTTCTTTGGTTGTCATGATAGTAATCGAATGACTCACTGTTAATATTCTCTTGGCAGCTTTTCAAAATGAATTCGGTATCATTGTCTAAAAGAGCCTTTGTGAGTTGCTTTAACTGAGCTCGGCTATTTTCGTCAAGCTGTCTTCGGTCATAATCAGAGTAAACCTGATCCAAGATTAGCGAAGCAAGGTTATTAGCGTCGAGCTGGTTAGAAGTCTCAGTAAAGTAACTTTTCAAGTACGAGCGATTGATTGATGCTATGTTTTTCGCAGCTCCCAGTTCTCTAGCTGACCAAGCGTCACTTTGAGCCAGATATGCCAAGCTATCGACTTCTTTATCGCTGTCAGCTTTCTCTGCATGAACTGATGGGCGGTATATGACATCTAACATCAAATCATGAGTATAGGAGTAGTAGCGACTTCCCATGCTCCCAAAATTGCCTTCGATATCCGTCATAAAATATTGCAGAGCATGGTGATAAGCTAGATCGAGGTTTTCTTTCCTAACATCAACAGATATAGGTGGCTCTATGTTGCACACTTCTTGTCCGTTACCATTTTTGATGGAATAAACTGTAATTGACGTATAAAGACCTGAAGTAGCCATTACATAAGGTTGTTCTTGGAAATAGAATACATTCCAAAATGAGTTATAAAACCAACCGAATGGCCCCGCATTATGGAAGTTACCTTGTAGTGTTATGTTATCGTTAGTAAGGTATTGATAAGTAAGACCTCTCCACCACTCAAAGCCACTGATGTGAAGCTGTAAGTCTTCATTGTTTAAAGTGTCACCTGGCCTGAAGTTCAAAGATTTGGGCGATGATAGCTTTGCCGAGTCTAGAGTCCAGTTAGTCCACGTAAAATTATCATTAGTAAATGGTGGCTTTACTGTCAGTTGATTTTCATCGTTGAGGTTCACTTTACTCGCCAGTCTGAGAGAGTAGCTGTCAGACTGCGGGCTTGAATAAATGGTGTTTAGCTCTTGAAAAAGAGCTTGGCAAACAGGTGGCTGAACACTTGCGAGAGCAATAGAAGTCAGCCCTAATGATGCTATCCAGGCTATGAGTGGTAAAGTCTTTTGCATAATGGTAATTCTCGAATTATTTCAGCAAAAACGCGGCACATTTTTGGAACGATGTTCATTGGTCTGAAAATTGGTTGCCGAGGTGTGAAGTAACTCTTCTACTAGTTGTTCTTCTATGCGCCAAGTGTAGAAGGTGATAGAAAAGTCTGATATTGATGTAATCCTACTTTGGAACTTCGTACATTACCAATCTTGTCATTGAAACAACTGATTCTAAATGTGTGGAGTCAAGAAAATGCGATGTTTAAGATGGTTATAGTTTTCTTTTTATTACCTGAAGCTTATTCGTGCCATTAACGACGCAACATTGAGGAATGTAAATGAGTGAATTTGATCTTACGGAAGAACAAAGATTGGTGATTGCAAAGGAGCTGCAAGGCGTTGCTGAGCAAGCTGTAGCTTCAATGCACTTGACTAAAGATGGTTCAGTTGTTGTGCAGGTCGGAGCAAATATAACTGTGTTACAACCTGGACAAGCAGGGGTAGCCAAAGCAGCAAGTGCGCTATTCCAAGCTATTGAACAGTCAAGTGAATGTTGAAATTGAATCCCTGGTAAAGGAGAACTGAACGCCAACCAAAAACTGTCTGTCCTATTGATTTGATGGCGATTGATGGTTGGTTTCCCCCTAATAACGTATTGAATAATATTAATAAGCGTTGGGGGAGGAACCTAATGCCTGTGATGAGGCTAGAGCGACTTGCTTTGCTTAAATCTTGTACTATTAGATTAGGGAAGTAACACGATGAACAGTCATAGTCATCAACTGAGATACAGGGTAGGGTCTAGTTAGCGTGACCTAAAATGCATTGTCAGACGTAAATCCATTATGTTCAGTGCCATGAGCGCCGCAGCTATGCTGCGAACTGTCGATTGTTTTGGCTATCACTTCTTCAATCTACTCACTTTTTACTATTTTTATATATATAAAAATCAAAAAAGTGAGTGGTTCGGTTATAAAGTGTACTAATTTGACGGTGCTGATTAAGGTTAGCTATATGAGAAGATCTAGATAATCGTATCATTCCTGCGGAGCAGGGGTTAGTCTTTTCTTTTTTGATAATTAATATTTTAAAAATAAATTGACTGCGCCATAATGTCGTAGTATTTTTGTTGTACAGATAAGAATTATAAGATTAAAGAAGGCGTAAATGACCAGTCTAGAAAAGGCAAAACATACGGCACCTCACGTAGCTTACAACATTGATTTTGGTGAATCGAAAAAGAGAGAAATTGCAATAGCTCCTGAAAAGATTGCCAAGAGAATATTAGAGCAAGACCCTTGGGCAAGAGTAATTGAAGTAAGCAATGAGGGTGAAATGCCTGATGTTTTGGATTATTACTCAAATGATAAATCAATTAAGCTTGTTGTTACAGTTAGTAAGGACAAGTTGTCAGATGCTATTCAAGAACAAAAGTTCACTTACAAGCGTGATGTTGTTTGTTTCGAAACTGGTGAACGCTTCAGTTTTAAAGCCGTTCTAGAGTTGAATGCGCGGATGTTTGTGTTGACTGGTGACAGTGTTTACAGCGATGCCTTGGCATTCATTATTCAGTCGATAATTAATATCAAAATGGGCAAAGCAAAGCTGGCTAAAACTCTTAGTAAGCTCGGTATGGCGCAACCAGTAATTAAAGACTTGATGAGCCGAAAGAACGGGAAATTAACAAATACAGTCAATGGCAATCTATTTCTGCCCAAATCAATTAATATTCAAAATATAATGCATCTTGCAGAAGTGGCTAATGCAGCGGCATCAGCAATGAAAGCTCAAACGGGCTACGGAAAAAATGTTGATTATATCGACCCTGCCATCAGGAAAGCTTTAGGAAATGGCGAGAAAGTGTCATTTATAACGTCTCTAAAGACAATTATTAACAAGAACTCCAAAACGCATGAAGATGTTTGTATGGGTTTTACTAGCTATGAGGTGGGACAGAACATTATTGATGTGACAAGTCCTAATGCCTTCGCAGTGTGTATTAATTCTCTCAACCGAAAAGTTTTTCTTGAACAGGTGCTTGGTAGTGACTTAGTCGTAATTGATGAAATTGAATCGTGTATCCGAGGAATTTTGTTGGGCAATGATAGTGAAAAATCTAAGCGTCGTATGTCAAAGGAAGAGCGTAAGTCAATTATTGACGCATTAACAAGAGTAATTAAGTCAGCACCCAAGCTTATGGTTGCAGATGCCGATATCTCGCCATTGACCGCCAACTTTCTAATTTCTATTCGCCCTGACATTCAAATCTATAACATTGAACAGGACTACAGTGACGTTACAGCAAGTGTTGCGACAAAAGCTATGGTGATGCAAGAAGCCGCATACTCAATCCAAGAATATACTGACAATGTAGTTGTAATGTTTGACCAGATAAGAGAGTTAAATGAGTTCTTGAAGGGATTAGACCTTAACGACGAAACAGCTCTTGAAGCGGGAATTCTGGTGCTCAACTCAGCCACCAGCGGACGGAAAGAGCAAAAAGAATTTCTTGATGATCCAAATTCTATATTAGTTCAGAACAAGTATAGGGCGATCTTGTGCTCGCCGACTTTAGGACGAGGGTTCTCGATCACTCATCATTACACCCAAAAAGTGTTTGTAATTGCCAATGGTGTGCTTGACCCCACAAGCACAGTGCAGTTTGCAAGACGCTTTAGGACAGTTACGGAACTTGTGTTTGGTGTTAGTACTAAGCACAAAATAACAGTTGATCATGTCGCCTTGTTAAAACCAGAAGCTAGTGCATTTGATCGAATGATTGCCGAATACAAAACCGAACATGAGCTACTTACGAGCAATATTTCAATTACTCTTACGGAGACTCTCAGAGCTCTGAAGTTCAGAATGGTTGAGCACGCTTCAGTAAATGCTTCAGAAGAAGAAGTGAAGGCTGCAGAGATAGAGGCTAAAACTAATAGAAAAAAGAATAAAGATAATGAAATTAAATGCATATTAAGGGCAGGGGATAAGACAGAATCTGAAATCAAGTTGCTTAAAAAGAAAGTAGGAAGGACGAGACAAGAGAACTTTGAGGTTACACGGCATGAGTATCAGCAGAAGACGGGTATTAAAAATATCACCAAAGCTGAGATTGATTTCTGTAACAGTTTTTCAATCGGTGCATTCAGGCTTCTTGAAAACGAAAAATCTCAAATACGTGCCGCTTTTGATAAAGTGACAGTAAGAATACGTGGTAACTCAGAGATTTTAATCAATCAGAGTATTGCTATGAGCATATACAGAGAGCTCCAATTGAGCATACAAAGCATCAATGGTTCTCTTGTTGACAACCTGCGATCTGAAGACAAAATGAGCCCGTCGAAGGTACAAAAGTTTGTGAAAGATATTCTTAACGCCGCAGGCTTTAGAAGTCGGAGGCGAAAGCGCGTAATTGGTGGTCGATCAGTTAATGTGAATGTCTTTACGTTATCACCATATGCCATAACAAACGCTAAATACTTTGGCTTAGAAACGAAAGGCTTGCAAAAGTATCAATGTTCAGATAAAATAATATTTTAAATATAATCATGACAGTTCAAGGCGTATGATTACTGAGAAACAATTAGAACAGCAAACAGAACTATCAGCAGAAGAGCTAAGGAATCTTTTGCTAAGTCTTGGGTATATGAATCATTTAAAGAACCCATGCTCTAAAACACTCTCCTTGATGTTGAACATAAGCATGAGAAGCGCCCAAAGAATGCTAAATGATGCTGGCCTATCTACAGTCTATTACGATCATTTGTTGTTCCAATTAGGTGTTAAAAAGCCAGCTTTCCCAATACAGAAAATAATTAACCCTCTAACAGAATGATGTTGATTTATCTAATTTAATTAATAATTTAAAAATAAATTAACCATTGAGATGATGGAGAGACACGTAAAGGTACTAAAAATGAAAAAACTAAATATTACAATTAACATAGATGCATACGACGAAAAATTCCCATTTTACGATCTTGATGGTTATGATTGTCCTGACGAACTCTACGTGGTTGTTGACTTAGATACGGGCGATTGTTCGTTGCTGAACAGAAGTGCAGGTGAAAAAGGGGTCTCCTTTGAAAAGCATAACGGATCGGAGGAGTGGTTTAAGGTAGATCCCAAAGTTACTGTCGAAAATCTTCTTGAGGCCATCGAGTCAAATAGAACCTTGCTTGAAGAGTTAATGAATGAAACTCGAATTGAGTATAAAGGAAGTAACAAAATTGGAATTACTTCCGAGCGAGCTATAGAAATTATACAACACTTTGAGATGGATGGTTTCGGAGAGGTCAGTGAAGATTACATAATTACTGATGAGGAAGATCTGTTGTTTTATGCCGAAGAACTAGAAGGTGAATTTGGAGATAAGGTTTTCCTTGATGCCAGCGAAGATGTAGCTCAAATGAGGTTGAAGCTCTTAGCTGAGTCCGTTGTAGCCACTCATGGTGAAAACATGACAGAGTGGGTATTAGAAAATATCGATTCAATAATGTGGGGGATTAGAGAGCGTTATGTTGAAGAGTCCCATTGCTAGTGAAGTTTGAAGTGTAAAACCAATCAAGAATCTCAAATAAACTTCAGTAATCATTGTCAATATAATTGGTGTCGAGCAGGTCTGGCATCAATTAATAAAATAAAAATTCCAACCTAACTCTGTCTTTTTGATTCAACTTGCCAGTTATTAATGTATGTGGAAGTGGGTTTGAGTGACATTCTATTGGTGTTTAGTAGTCATTTTAAATATAATATATTAAAAATAAACTAAGGATGTTTGATGGCGAGGAAACCCTTAACTGAGTACGAAAAAGCTGTTAGAGCTGCGTGTAGATCACATGTGAAGCTTCAGGAGTTGATGACTGCTGCACGGGCAGAAACCGAAGCAGACCGAGAAAGAATTGCGGCGTTGAATAAATCTCGTCGTGGAAGACCTGCTCAAACGGCTAAAGACATTGCACTCAAAACCCATGAAGCATATCTGGTTGCAGTTGCTCGTGTTCGTGAAATAGAGAAACAAGATTCTCGTCCCGAAATGAGTGAGTTTGACATTCAATCTTACAATGATCCTGTTATCAATAAGCCCAAAGGGGTCGGTCATTCGGGGCAGCCCAAGAATAATGAGATCGATGATTTAGAAGCACTAATCAGGCGTATTCGTAAACGCATTGATGCGATTAACAGTGGTAAGGAAATATCTAAATATCTAACTAAAAAGGAAAAAATTTCTGGCTGTGAGAAACAGATTCAAGATGCAGAGGCTCAAGTTAGGGAACTAGAAGCATTACTGACACCACCAGAGTCAGCTTACCAACAAATTAAGCGTGCTCGTCAGAATCGTAGAGAAGCGAGAGCAGAGTACAAAAAGCAGTGTATGATGTGTGCTTTGCATGGAAAGTCTGAAGAGGTTTTTGATGAAAATGGTGTAGTCAATGCTGAATTACTTTCTGCGAAAAACAACTTAAATGAAGCTGAGTCTCAAGTAAAAATATTAGAGAGCGCTTATAAAAAAGAGTTTGGCGAATTTAAAAATAGTGAATGTGGAGCGGATAACCTATCACGTCGATTACGAAAGAATACTCTTGCAGTTCAGCATGCAGAGGCGCTAATGGTAGCACGAAAAGCACAAAGGCACCCTAAACAACGAACAACAAGCATTCGAAATCTAGATAAAGGTGATGAAAAAACTGGTCAAAGATTTAGGAAAAGGAGCGATTAGAGGTGCTTAGCTTAGTTCTTAGAAATTTTTAACCAATCTTAAGTTCGTTAATTGACGAGAGATACGCCTTAGTATTTTAAGAAGGCGGGCAAAACTCGTCTTTTTCAGGAAAGCCAGGCGTTGGCTTTCCTGGAGGTAAGCTAGCTATATTTCCATGTGAATACGTACAACTAATAGTCGATTTTCCATTAGAAAACTCACAATACACTAACTAACCTTCTATATCACACCATCTAATCATTTTGATTGTACCATGCTTGTGTTTAGAGTATATTTACCGTCAGATATTCTCAACAGAAGTTTCTGATGAAAAAACTCGAACAACTACCTCACGCTCAAAGAGAACGCTTGGCGTTTATCGACTTTAGTTTGAGCTACTTTGGTGAGATTGCTAGAGCCGATCTCATCGCTAAATTCCAAACAGGCTTGGCCGCTGCAACTCGTGATTTCGCTACTTATAAAGAGTTTGCTCCTTGCAACCTAGAGCTAATTCATCAATCAAAGTCTTATCATCGTACAGACCAGTTTGTGCCTCTGTTTGACCACGATCCAGATACCGTATTAGTGAGCCTTGCTAGAGGTTTTGGTGATGGATTGGCGAGTCAACTGGAAAACAGCCAAGTTTGTATTCAGCCTCAACAGTTGAACAAACCTTCGACTGATATCCTGTCGGCAGTTATGCGTGCCATACACCAAAAAATGGCTCTCAAGATTAAGTACGTTTCCCTTAGTTCTGGTAACTCAACTAGAACAATTGTGCCTCATAGCCTTGCGAATAACGGCAGTCGTTGGCATGTTCGTGCTTATGATCGTTCGACAAGTTCTTTTCGTGATTTTGTTCTTACTCGCATAAAATCCGCCAGCCTTGCTCCGAATGAAATCGATAGTGTCAAAGAATCGATTTCAGCAGACAAGCAGTGGAACCGCATTGTTGATTTAACCTTTGTTCCTCATCCAGCGGCAAAACACCCTGAAGCGATAGAACTTGATTACGGTATGGTTCATGGCAAGCTTCAAGTTGAATGCCGTGCTGCGCTGGCTGGATATTTACTAAACCAATGGAATGTGGATTGCTCAAGTACTTATCAATTAAACCCACAGCAATACCATTTAGCACTAGAAGAAAATGCAGTTATTTATGGTGTTGAGACCGCCAGTTTAGCCCCTGGTTATGAAGGTAATAACAATGAATAATCAAGCTTACCTGAAAGCTCTGGGTTTTAAGTTCGGTAATAGTGGTGCCCATACATCTCGCAGTATGATGATCGAAGAGCTAAAGATCTTATTATTTGGACGTCCTGAAAACGCAACGTTGGAAGACTACAGGCAAGATATTGAAGTATTCAATGTTCTTCAAAAACCAAGTGAAAATGCACGCAAGTACAGTTTCCAACCTCTGGCGTCAATGTATGGTTTGTCACCTGATATCTTCCTCTTTAAAGTCTTTCGAGAGTGGTGGGAGCAGCATGAAGGATCTCAATCGATTCTAGCGTTGCAACTTGCTGTAGCCAGAGACCCATTGTTGCGTAGTTCTGCTGAAGTGATTTTAAACTTAGAACCTGGTCAACATTTGTCTAGAGAGACAATGGAGACCTTTCTATCCAAAGATGACCCTGAGCGTTTCAGTGCGGCATCCCTAAAATCTTTCGCACAAAACATTAATGGCACCTGGACTCAAGCAGGATACCTATCAGGTAGAGCAAAGAAGTATCGAGAAATCCCAGAAGTGAGCTATGTGAATGTCGCATACGCTCTATTTCTAGCCCACTGCCATGGGCTAAGCGGGCAACGTTTATTCGATAGTTTTTGGTGTCGTATGTTGGCTCAAGACAAAGAACGATTGTTTGAACTAGCACATAGAGCATCGCTAAGAGGAATGATTAACTTCAAGCAGGCAAGTGAAGTCGTTGAAGTAACTTTCCCTGGCCTAGTCATGCCTGAATTAAACGAATCTGAGGACGAATAATGTCAGATCGATTATCCAAGTTACTAACAAGCTTTGAAAAACACATTAGTATCCCATGGCCAGTGGCGGTTTCTGCTGATGAGCGAACCATCTTTCTGGTCTACCACAAAGAAGATGAGCTAAAACTTCGTGCGCGTGTCGAAGAGTTTGAACAAGCATGTGTTAAGCATAGCCACCCTTGGCAACTTCTAGATTTGACTCATAGTTTTGAAAACTGGATGTCGGATCAAGATTACAAAGAAACCTACTTTGAAGATCCTGAGTATCTTAAAGGATTGTACGATGACTTCGCCGATGAACTAGTCGAAGAACTGACCAATAAAGTCGAGTCGAATCAAACAGAAGATGGCGTCATTGCTCTTCTTGGTTGCGGCACTCTATTTGGATTCGCATCTGTGTCGGGGGTCGTCGAATCTTTAGCTGAAAAGGTGACAGGGCGCTTAGTCGTCTTCTTCCCTGGTGAAGTACAAAACAACAACTATCAATTATTAGATGCGAAAGACGGTTGGGGATATCACGCAACCGCCATTTCAGCAACGTCATAAGGGCTTTATTCAATGTTAAACCGCGAAATTTTTGTAAACGATCCTGTTAACAGCCGCTTGGCTAACAACGGGGTTGCTCAAGTAAAGGATGACCTGTCTAAAGGTGCGCTAGATACGCTTGAATATGAGTTGCGTACATTCGTTTGTGATGGTGCATATGCCAAAGGCATGGACAGCATTCTGAGCAACTATTTGTCAGCGTTTAAGACAAACAATGAACAACCAGGCGTATGGATCAGTGGCTTCTTTGGTTCAGGTAAATCTCACCTTGCTAAAATGTTGCGTACACTCTGGACAAACCAAACGCTAAATAACGGCTCTGATGCCCGCTCCACCGCAGACCTACCAGAGCATATTGCGAAGCATTTTGATGAGTTATCATCCATTGCCGCAGGTAACGGTGGCCTTTATGCAGCTTCAGGTACGTTGGGTGCAGGTGCTGGCGATAAAGTTCGCATGGCGTTTCTCGGTATCATTTTTAAATCCGCTGGTTTACCAGAGCAATATCACCTAGCACGTTTTGTCATGTGGCTAAAAGCAGAAGGTGTCTTTGAACAAGTTAAATCATTTGTTGAAGCTAAGGCAAAAGTGAAAGAGGGTGTAGACCCTTGGACGAAAGAGCTTAAAAACTTGCACGTATCTCCAATCATGCATGATGCAGTTCTACAAGCGATTCCAGGCATTGGCGCAGATATGAAAGAAGTGCGCGAGATGCTACGCGCTCAATACAAAATCATTGATGATGTGACCAACGATGAGATGGTCTCTGCGATTGTTGATGCCATTTCTAATGACGGCGAATTACCATTAACTTTAGTTGTACTGGATGAGGTGCAACAGTACATCGGTGACAACGTTCAAAAAGCGTTTGATGTACAAGAAGTAGTAGAAACCTGTAGTGGCGCTAGTGCACTTAAGTCAAAGTTATTGTTCGTTGCAACAGGTCAAAGTGCCTTGTCTGGTATGGCAAACCTGCAACGTCTAATGGGGCGTTTCCAAGTTCCAGTGCAGTTAGAGGACACAGATGTAGATGCAGTTATCCGTAAAGTTATCCTACAAAAGAAATCGTCAGCAGAAAATGCTGTTAAAACGGTTGTCGATGATAACTTAGGAGAGATTTCTCGTCACCTACGTGGCAGCACCATTGAGCATAATAAAGATGATGAAAAGTGGATGGTGCCAGACTATCCACTACTACCTGTCCGCCGCCGTTTCTGGGAACGAATCTTACCAGCACTAGATAAAACAGGCACAGGTTCGCAACTCCGTAACCAACTCCGTGTTGTGCATGAAGCATTAAAGACAACAGCAGATAAAGAGCTGGGCTATGTCGTTCCTGCTGACTTTCTTTATGACCAGATCTCAACAAACTTACTGCAAACAGGTGTGATCTCTAAGGAGATTTACGAAACCATAAGCCGTAAGCGTGGTGGTGATGAAGATTCGCAGTTGCAAGGTCGCTTATTATCTCTGATCTTACTGATTAGCAAGCTACCAGCAGAGATGGAGTACGGCATTTATGCAACAGTAGATACACTATCTGACTTGCTATTAGAGGATCTACAAAACGACAAACACAAGCTTCGCCCGCTTGTGCCTAAAATGCTGCAACAGCTTGAAGATGAGCACCTAATTATGTCCCGCGAGACAGCGCAGGGGCGCGAGTTCAGCTTACAGACGGTAGAAAGCCAAGCTTGGTATGACGAGTTCCGTCGCCAAGAAAACGATCTTATGGGTAACCCTCAGACATTAGAGGCGTACCGTTCGAAAGAAATCCAACGTTATATTACTAAACAAGTAGCTCAAGCTCGAATCACCCAGGGTGAGGTAGCAGAGCCACGAGTGATCAACGTGTCATTTGATTCAGAGTTGCCAAATGAAGCAACAAAACGCATTTATGCTTGGGCACCAGAGCAAACCGAGAAGCAATTTAACGACCTTTCTCGTGGCGCAGATCCAGATGGTGCAACCATCTTTGTTTATGTACCAACGATCCATCGCAGTGAGTTGAAGAATGCCATTGTTGCGCTTAAAGCGGCAGAAAACACGTTAGAGGTTCGTGGTCGAGCAACAACAGAAGCGGGTAAAGATGCCTTACAGGCAATGGAAACTCGTTTGAGTGAAGCTGAGCGTGCCAAGAAAGGCTATT
The DNA here is from genome assembly GCF_024347515.1 of Vibrio gigantis. NCBI lineage: Bacteria > Pseudomonadati > Pseudomonadota > Gammaproteobacteria > Vibrionales > Vibrionaceae > Vibrio > Vibrio gigantis. The sequence goes on along the minus strand of NZ_AP025492.1, from coordinate 1,986,331 downwards.
TGAACGATATCTTTTCACAGATACAAGTGCGTTTAGCTGGTGGTCAAGAAGTTGAAGGCGAGACACTTGCAGAACAAATTCAAAATGCAGGTGCTTTAGCGTGTCAGCGCTTGTACAACAAATTCAAAATGGCAGACAGCCGTGGCTGGGCAAAAGTGTACAGTCAAGCTAGCCAACTTGCCGATCCAAATGCGCTTGAAGCGGTAGGCTTCAACGGAGAAGCAAATCAACAACCAGTGTGTGCTGAGATCTACCGTTACATTGGCGCAATGAAAACAGGTAAAGACATTCGAGACAACTTTAATGATGCGCCATACGGTTGGGGTAAAGATGTCGTTGATGGTGCGTTGTATGCAATGTTAGCGGCTGGCGTGCTACGAGCGTCTGATGTACAAGAGCGTGCGATTGATGCCAAAAGCCTCGATCGTAGCTCAGTGACGCAAACTAAGTTCCGACCAGAAAACGTAACATTATCTAAAGTTCAGCTTATTAAAGTGCGTGGTGTGGTTTCTACCTTGCTTGAAGAAGCATGCAATACGGGTGAAGAGGCGACTAAGCTACCTTTTGCGATTATTAATGCCAAAAACGCGGCTCGTAGTGCGGGTGGTGACGCGCCACTCCCTATGGCACCAAGTACAGCATTACTATCAGATCTTGAAATGTACTCAGGTAATGACCAACTGCAAAAAGCATTTGATAACAAAGACCAATTGATTAGTGACTTCCAGCAGTGGAAAGAGCAAGCGCACAAAGCTGAACTTCGTATGAAGCTTTGGAAAAAGCTAACTCAAGCGATGGAGTACTGTTACCCACTTGCGATATACAAAGAGCTGCAACAAGAACAACAGGCAATCATATCTAACCGAAGCTTGTTATCTGAACCTTGCCCAGTCAAACCATTGTTGGACAAAGCGACCAATGAACTTCGCACCGCGTTGACCGCACATCGTGAGCGCTATGAAGAAGAGCATCGCGCTTGTATGTCTGACCTATTAGCAGATGAAAACTGGCAAAAGCTTGATGAAGCAAAGCGTAATGAGTTTTTGAACAAGCGCAGCTTAGACGTTATTCCAGCAATTAATATTGCTGACGAGGACTCGGTATTCAACTCGCTAGATGAAACCAGCTTTGATAGATGGAATGACAAAGTCGCCTTGCTTCCTGGCATCTTCGATGCGGTACTGAAAGATGCGATCAGTGAACTTCAACCCAAAACGAAGTACTACAAGCTCAATAAGCCATTACTAGAAACGGAAGATGACTTGCAGAAGTGGCTAGCTGACGTAGAGCGAGAGCTACGTTCGGAATTAGAAAACGGGCCAGTTGTACCACAGTAATATTACTTTGTTTTTAGAAACCACCTCCTAAAAGGACATCGCCTAGGAGGTATTCCCCTAGGCGAATTGAAGTTTGTGGTTAACGAACACTATCTCAATAGTCCAAATGCTCTTATTTAGGTAGGGCAGACTAATAGAATTAAGAAGAACGATATGAGACAAGCATTAGATAAAACACTGCGTAAGAAGCTTGAAGATACAGTAGTTAAAGCCCGCGATATTGTAGAACAAGCCGTATTTGAAGCGCTACAGCGCTTGGGTGTGGCAGAAGCTCAAGCACCTAGCTACTTGAATGAGGAAGAACGTGCACTACGTAATAAGTTGCGTGCCCATGCTCGTCAGCTTGGCGACAAACTAAAAGATGGTAAGCAAGAAACTGAGCGACTAATCAACGAAATGGCCTATGAGCATTGGCATCGTATGCTGTTTGCTCGTTACCTAGAGCAAAATAATCTATTGATGTATGACGAGTACACGCCTGTCACACTAGAAGAATGTTTTGAGCTGGCAGAAGAAGAGCCTGACTGTAAAGACGGTTGGGAGCTTGCAGGTCGCTTAGCTCAAAAAATGCTGCCACAAATTTTCCGTGTGGACTCACCTGTTTTCGATATAAAGCTGTCGATGAACCGTGTGGAAGAGTTAGAAAGTCTGATTGCTCAGCTAGACTCTCAAACCTACCAAGCGCAAGACAGCTTAGGTTGGTGTTACCAGTTTTGGCAAACAAAGAGAAAGGATGACGTAAACGAGTCGGGAGTTCTAATTGGTGCTCGAGAGCTGAGTCCTGTTACACAGCTATTTACCGAATCTTACATGGTAAACTTCTTGCTCGACAACGCGCTTGGTGCTTGGTGGGCCAATAAACGCCTTTCTCGAGATGATTTAATCCGTGCAAACAACGAACAAGAACTTCGTGAGTTAGCGGCTATTCCTGGGGTTCCGCTTGAGTACCTTCGTTTCTCTAAAGAAGAGGGCGCAGAACTATGGAAACCAGCAGCGGGTGGGTTTGAAAAATGGCCTGAGAGCCTATCGGAACTTAAAACACTCGACCCTTGCTGTGGCTCTGGTCATTTTCTAGTGGCCGTGTTCCTAATGCTTGTCCCTATGCGTATGCAACTTGAAGGATTATCTGAGAAGCAAGCGGTTGATGCGGTACTGCGCGATAATATTTATGGCCTTGAACTTGACCAACGCTGTGTAGAGCTGGCGGCATTTGCGCTGGCTTTAGAAGCTTGGCGCTACCCAAATGCTGGTGGTTACCGTGTATTACCTGAGCTTCAATTGGCCTGTTCAGGTATGTCGATTGCTGAGGCACAAAAAGAGTGGAAAGACCTAGCGAAAGGTGACGAGGCATTAAATGATGCAATTACTTGGATGCAGCATACGTTTAAGGATGCGCCAACCTTAGGAAGTTTGATTGAACCTGACCAAATATTAGAAGACAACGGTGTCCCACCTTGGGAGCTATTGCAAAAAGCGATACACAGTAAATCGCAGGTAAGTGGTGAATCAAAAGCTGTAGCACAAGGTTTAGCAAAAGCTGCTGGATTGCTAGCAGATAAATATCAATGGGTTGTTACAAATGTCCCTTATTTGGCTAAAGGAAAACAGACTTCATTGCTTCAAAGCTTTTGCGAGCTTAATTACGAAGATGCAAAGCATGATTTAGCAACAGTTTTTTTTAATAGGTGTAATAAGCTTGCCAAATTTGGAGGTACGTCATCTATCGTGTTGCCACAAAACTGGCTTTTCTTGAGCAGCTATGAGTCTTTTAGAAAAAAGAATTTAACAGACTTTTGCTGGCATAACGTTGCTCGGTTAGGAGCAGGAGCTTTTGATACCATTTCGGGAGAAGTCGTTAAGGCAATTTTGATTTCAGTATCTAAGTCCTATCCAGAAAGTGAACATACATTTTGGGCAACGGATGTAGCTACAGTTAAAGGTACTAGTGATAAGAAAAGGTCTATCATTGATGATAAACCTATTACTTTATGTCAGAGGCGCCAACTTAGAAACCCTGACTCTGTTGTTATATTTGATAATACTATTTCTGATAGCCCTCTACTAAACCACTTTGCAAAACCTGTAGAAGGTGCAAAGACAATCGATATTTCTAGATTTAGGTTATTTAGCTGGGAGGTGTCAAATTGTCTTGTTGAGTGGAAATACCACAACTCATCCCCAAAAGGGAATGAACATTACTCGGGGTTACATTACATCAGTGTCGATCGTGATGTTGGTTCGCCAATGGCTAATTTGGTCGAGGATTATGAAGCCGAAGGGAAAAAAGTAGTTGGGTGGTTATGTGGCAAGCCTATGTGGGGAAGCAAGGGGATATCAGTAGCTTGGATGGGGAACCTACCAGTTTCACTATATCCAGGATCTGTTTACGATAACTCTGCTGCTGCATTTGATGTGAAGAACGATTGTTTTGCGGCTGTTTATAGTTACCTTTCATCTTCGTCGTATCAAAAAGATGTAAGAAAAATAAATCAGAAAGTTCAAGTTGCAACCACTTCTCTGGGCAAGGTTCCATTTGATTTAGAGTATTGGTCGAGAATAGCCGATGAGCTGTACCCGAAAGGATTGCCTCTTGCTTATACTAAAGATCCGACTCAGTGGATTTTCCATGGTCATCCATGTTCCTCAGTCGTTTGGGATGAAGAAACTAAAGTTACGACTATAGGCGGTTTACGCCAAGATGACACTGTGCTTCAAGTCGCTGTCGCTCGTTTACTTGGTTACCAGTGGCCTGCTGAACTTGATCCTGAAATGGAACTTGCGCCAGAAATGCGTGAGGTGATGAAGAAGAATGCAGACTTTGTTGGTTTGATTGATGATGACGGTATTGTCTGTATTCCAGCAGTACGTGGTGAAAAAACCGCAGCTAAGCGTTTAGAAACAATCTTACACAAAGCCTACGGTGATGAGTGGACAAGTTCAGTCGAACAAAATCTACTTAAAGCAGTAAAAGCAAAAGATCTAGAAAGCTGGTTACGTGACAAATTCTTTGACCAGCATTCTAAACTGTTCCAACACCGTCCATTTATTTGGCAAGTTTGGGATGGTTTGAAGGATGGCTTCTCGGCACTGGTTAACTATCACAAGCTTGATTATAAAGGGCTAGAGCGCCTGATCTACACCTACCTGGATGACTGGATCAGTACCCAGAAACGTGATTTAGCTGATGGTAAAGATGGTGCAGACATTCGTTTAACTGCGGCTGAAAACCTCAAAACACAATTAGAGGCAATTCTTGCAGGTGAAAAAGGTCTGGACATCTTCGTGCGTTGGAAACCGTTAGAAGATCAACCTATTGGTTGGAACCCAGACTTGAATGATGGGGTACGTCTCAACATCCGCCCATTTATGCTGGCGCAAGACGTGGGTAAAAAAGGCGCTGGTGTACTGCGTGGTAAGCCAAACATCCACTGGAAAAAAGACCGTGGTACAGATGTCGCTTCCGCTCCATGGTTTGATCTTGGCCCAGCCTACGGTGAGAAAGAGGGTAGTCGTATTAACGATCACCACCTGACGCTCGCTGAAAAGAAAGCGGCTAGGGAACTAGCGAATGATTAAGTCGGTAGAAAACTACGCGGTTTCTGCCTTGTTTAGCGTAGATGAGAAAGTCATCTACGCTATCCCTAGGTATCAGCGTGAATACACTTGGGGTAAATGGCAGTGGGATACATTATTTGAGGATTTGCTCGACAATGATCCAAGCTACTTTTTAGGTTCTATTATCTGTATCAATCAAAGTACTGACGCACTAGCTGTACAATCATTGGAGCTGGTTGATGGTCAACAGAGAATGACTACTCTGTCATTGCTTAAAGCAGCCATATATTCATGCTTCAAGAACCTTGACGTAGAGCTTGAATTTGAACAACAACTCGAACTTCATAACCTGAAGCACAAGTTGATTTTGAAAAGCAACGCAGACCAGACTCGTATTGTGCCGCAGGTTCAAAATAGCAATCAGCAGGATTATTTCTGGGTGTTAAATCAAGCGGGCGTGCTCAAAGAAGCCGACTACCCATCAAATGCGGGTAATCGGAGAATTGTCCGAGCTTTTCGACATTTTAGCTCTCGAATTGAGGAATATCTCCAAGAATCAAGCGATAGAGTGTCAGCGCTAACATCTCTAATAGAAAAAGTGAATACTGCAACCTTAGTCAAGATTGAGGTGGCAAGTCATTCTGATGCGTACACATTGTTTGAATCATTGAACAACAGAGGTGTACCACTTACCGCGATCGATCTTATAAAAAACAAGCTACTTGCTAAGCTTGAAAGTGATGATGAAGGCCAAATTGACAAGCATTTCAATAATTGGACGAAGGTATTAGGTTACCTCGGTGATGATTATGGCGTTCAGGAGCGCTTTTTTAGGCAATACTACAATGCGTTTAAGCCTAAGTTGAAAGACATAGTTAGTGTTCCTGTTGCGACTAAGTCGAACCTGATGCAAGTCTATGAGAAGCTTATCTCACATGATGCAGAGACATTTCTTGCTAAGATGATTAAGCATTCTGAGCTGTATGCACAGATCATTTGCCATAACCAGGTTCCAGAGCAACCAAGGCTTTCTTATTTGCTTGAAGATTTAGAACGTGTTCAAGGGGTGCCTTCTTATCTGCTTCTGATGCTGCTTTTTGCTAAGCAAGAAAAGCTAGGGTTGTCATTTGATCATTTAGAAAACATCACCAAGTTATTGATTGCTTTCTTTGTTAGACGTAATACAACCGACAGACCTGCCACTCGCGATCTTACTCGAATCTTTATGGATTTGACTGGGGTAATACCAACTCTTCAAGGGGATGAAATTGTTGATGCGGTGGCGACGAGCTTAAGTCGAGTTAGTGCTGATGACGAAACGTTTAAACGTGATTTGTCAGGCAACTTATACGCAGACAATAAGTCGGTGTGTCGTTACGTGTTGTGTGCGCTAGAGCAGAGTCGGATGACACGAGAGACAGAGCGCAACTTGTGGGCTGTTAAAGGTAAGCAGTTTGTCTGGACTATTGAGCATATCTTCCCGCAAGGAGAAAATGTTCCTCAGTGCTGGGTCGATATGATCGCACAAAGTGATGAGGCTTTGGCGAAGCAGTATTTGGAAACACACGCTCATAAACTCGGTAATCTGACTATTTCTGGGTACAACAGTACGCTTGGAAACAAAAGCTTTATTGAAAAGCGAGATAGACAGGACAAGAAAGGTAGCCCTGTGGGATACAATAATGGTTTGTACCTCAATGCTGAGCTTGCTAAAGCTGATTCATGGTCAGTCGATCAAATCGACAGTCGAACGCAAGATCTTGTGCAACAGATTTTGCAGATGTACCCGTTACCAATTTCGAACAAAGAAAGGCTTTAATGTTAGTCGTTAATTATTTAATCGAGCAGTTGCGAAACTCAGCAACTTTTAATAAATCAGTTCAAGTGGCACCTGCTGCCATTTTATGGACAGACATTGATTGCCAGTGGCTATCCGCAATGCCATACATAAAACAACAGTTGCCTGAACTAATTGAACTCGGTAAATACAAACCAGATGAACGTACAGGCCCTGCTATTTGGGTTAAGTGTGCGATTGCTGCAAAACTAGAAGAGTGCAAACTACCAGAAGATAAAACGCCAATCATTTATCTTCCTGGCGTTGGGCGAAAAGATTTGCGAGCTATTGAGCAATGCCCTGAGTATTTACAGCCGTTGGCTGAGCTGCAATACCGTGGTTGCTGGTGGGCGTATAACACGGCTGGACGTGACTGGTCTGTTGGCTCGTTTCTAACTAACCCTAAAGTAGGTCTAGAACTCGACCTTGCAAAAGATACTAAAACCCAAGAAGCAATACTGAAGGTTTTGCCCGATCTACTAGAAACCCCAGCAACGAAGCTGATGGGCAAAAAGTTAGAAGCCGAAGATTTTTACTCTATCGTTCTCGATGATCCTATCAAAGACATTTTGGGGTGGTTAAACAACCCAACCGAAAAAGCTGAGCAATGGCAAGGCAGTAAGTGGGATATTTTCAGCCAGTCATGCATTTCAAGATACGGTTTCGAACCGAGCGAAGCGAATATGGCACTTGCTTTGGATCTGCTCTGTGATGCTCAAGGTGAATGGCAAGGCGTATGGGAGCGATTTGAAGAGACAGCAAGCAATCTTTCTGCATTGGTTGATCGCCTAAAAACAGTAGTACCATCGGGGCTTGCGTTTGAGGCACAAAATTACTTATCCGAAAACTTGCGTGATGAATCTGTTATTGAAGATGCATTTAAGCAAATTGCGGGCAGTAATCGTGAGAACCTGAAGCAGACGTTCACTACACTGTGGAATAGCCATCAACCGCGCCAAGATTGGATATGGTCTCAGCTAGGCTTTTCTCCTTGGTTAGACATTTTAGAGCAAGTTACGATTGTTCTTGAGCATACAGAGATTCCATTTACATCAGGTTCGCCAGAGGGCATGGCTGAGTTGTATACCAGTCGTTTTTGGCAGGCTGATGCAGCAGTGCTGAGTGCGATGGCAAAAGCGAAAGATATTCACCATCAGCAGTTGGTTTCGGATGTACTAGCTATTATCTATACGCCATGGTTGGAAAGGGTGGCGCTTAACTTCCAAGAACAAGTCCGATTGAATGGTTACCCTGGTGAAAAACAGTTAAAAGAAACATCAGCAAACTACTCTGTAGGTAGCCAAGTGATTTTCTTTGTTGATGGGCTACGTTTTGATACCGCTAAGCAACTGGAGAACAAACTTTCAGCCATTGGTGTGAGTACCGATCTCACTTCGCAATGGTCTGCGCTCCCGTCATTGACAGCAACAGCCAAAGCCGCAGTAACACCGCTGGCTGATTTGCTAACGGGTTTAGAGGATAACGATGACTTCATTCCAGCGCTAGCGAGTACACAAGCGTCTTTTAGTAGTCACTACCTCAAGAAGCTACTTGCCGAGCGAGGCTGGCAATACTTAGATGGACTGGAAACAGGTGAACCGAATGGTTATGCCTGGGTGCAAACAGGAGACCTAGATAACTTAGGTCACAAGCAACAGCTAAAAATGCCACAGTACATTGAGCAGGTATTGGACGATGTGGTCGCACGAATCCGAGGTCTATTGGACGCGGGTTGGAAGCGGATCAAAATCGTCACAGACCACGGCTGGTTGTGGGTGCCAGATGGCTTACCAAAAGGTGAAATTCACAAGTCATTGGGAACAAACCGTCAACGTCGCTGTGCGATATTGAAGAGTAATGTTCAATACGATGGCTTAGTTGTGCCTTGGTTCTGGAACCCGAGTGTATCTATTGCGATGGCTCCTGGTATCTCAGGCTATGTGTCGGGCGATCACTATAATCATGGCGGCTTGTCATTACAGGAATGTTTGACGCCTGTGTTGAATGTAAATCTCAAAAAAAACACCGCATAAAGGCATTCTCGAACCTTAATTAATTTGGGAATGTGCCATATGCATCTGTAAATACAAAATTAAATAATATTGCGTCAGTAAATTATGAATTCAGAAATTATAAATGATATTCGGCTAGATCTAATCGATTACACTAATGCTGCTTTGTCCAAAGTACATAAAGTTAAACTTAACAAAGATATTGAAAGTAGTGTTGCAACCTTTCTTAAGAATGAAAAGTGCAAGTTAAACGAAAACCTTTTTACTATCGGCGTTGTCGGGGTAATGAAGGCAGGTAAGTCGACTTTCATCAATGGTATCATTGGACGAGAAGTCCTGCCTTCAAGAACGTTGGGTATGACCTTCATTCCTACAAAAATTCAACACGCAGTCACTGTGGATGATGTCGAGTACAGTTTTGGAAAATACGCAGCTTTCCAGATGTTTGCAGACTGGTTGCAGTTGGGGGGTAACTTAAGCAAAGTTACAACTACTGCTATTCAATCTAAAGTGGCGAATGAACTGATTACAGCTCTAGAAAAAAAAGAACTGAAGTTACGAAAGAGGGTTACTAGTTTAGAAGAAGCACAAAAGGAGTTATTTCTCGTTAATGATCTTGCTCGGTTGAACGCTTGGTTACGAGCAAATGATGACTGTCCTATTGATCTTTTGGAACATATCAAGTCGGAGAGTGATATTCCCACTATTTACACTCAGTTTAAAGCTCTGGGTGAAAGTATTCTCTCCAATGCCTCACTGGCGTTAATTGACTCTCCTGGGCCAGATGAAGCAGGTCAAAATGAAACGCTTACATTTGTCCTCAAGCAAGTACTACAAAATGCATCAGGCGTGTATTGCATTATAAATGGCAAGAAAATTGATGATCTGTCTGATGAAGCGTTGAGAAAACAAGTACATACGTACAGAGATATCTTAGCTGACAGACTCCAACTTATCGTGAACCAGAAAGACCAAATTGATAGAAGCCTAGATGTGAAAGAGGTGATAAGTTCAAATCATACCTTTCAGGATTTTGACCTAGTGGATAAGGTTCATACACTATCATCAAAAGCCGCACTCTACTGTGCGTTGATGAAAGAAAGAGCACAAGATTTTGCTGATAATTATGAGTGTTACCGTAATAAGCCACCTAAGTGGTTTGTAGAGTTTGCCAGCCTCAGAGGTGGTTTAGACAGTTACCTTGAAGATCTGGATGATGAACTGGACGATGGTAAAGACTTAGCCAAGGTACTTATTAAGCATTCAACTAGGGTGAATAAAAACTCTGGATTTAATGAGTTTATTAGTGATTCATTGATAGATATCTATAAAAATGCGTCATTGTCGGTTGTTACCAGTGCAGTGGATAAACTCAGTGCAAAAATTGATGAGCCTATTTTGCATACAATTAATGGCCGCCTGAAGTCTATTGAACTTGATCATGAAGATCTCATTAACATACGACAGGAGTTGAAGGTCACCATAAAAAAGATTGAATCTGTTCAGAAAGGAACAGAGGATCTTATTTCCAACCAGTTTCAAAATACAGAATCGTCAAATGGCATCCTAGATTCAGTTGTCAACAAGACAGGACATCGCAGTACTAAAAAAGCAAGGTCACTATACCAGGAGCTTGAACAACTGATTGATGACTCAAACAAGAAGAAACATTCAACAAAGTCTAGTGCGCAAAATGACTTAGCGGGACTAAAAGAAAAAATTGAAACTAGAGTAATAGCCTTGGGTGTAGAATTACGCTCCCTGTCTGAGGAACAAGTATCCAGAAAAATCGGCGATATTAACAGTACAGTACAAGAGCAGTTATCAGAGGCTATTACGACAACAAAACGTATTAATCGTAAGATTTCAGATTGGGAGTTTATCATGCCTAGTCTGGATGAATACTCAAAATCTATAGACTTTGAAGCGCTATCAATAGATGAGGAGAAGAAAGAGAGAATTATAGAGCATGATCGTAGGTTATTTGGCTTTACATTTAAGCCATTGAATTACTTACTTGGTAAGCGAAAAGAAAAAGTAATTGAAACGTCATACCAAATAAATTTATCTTCTTTGAATAAGATGATGAAAGAACATATTGATAACACCGTTGAGCATGCTTTCGAACAAGGCAGACTTGTGGCTTATAGTTACCAGGAAAAACTTACTGACTATGGCGAGGGGTTGTCTAATATTGTTAATCAAACTCTTATGACAAAAGAGAAAAGTCAAGCTGAAATGAAAGAAGAAATTTCAGAGCTAAAAGCCGTTGAACAATGGTTTAGTGGATTTAGAAACTACCTGATTACTTCTAAACAGGGGCTTAGCAATGACTGATAAATATGAATTTCTAAACGATGTTGCGGCGATTGAACTAGTAAACCAGATCGCAGTTGCTTCTGAGAAAGCCCAAGTATTAAAACGAGATAACGTTTTCTCCAAGCGTATTGTCAACCTGCTAACTGGAAGTCAGGAGGAACACCAAAACGATTTTAACGTTGAGGTTTCGGGAGCAATCGAGTCGTTAAAAAACGAAGTGTTAAGCTCTAATACTAAGATCTTTAAAAACGCTTCTTCTATTAAAAAAATGGCAGGCGTTCTCATCAAAAACAAACAGTCCCTTTCATTACTAGAGTCAGATGTTTCTGCATTGCAAAATAAGGTGTCTGAAATTGAGTATCGTTTAGAAAAGATTGAGGCACGCCAAACAGCAGATGATATTGTGGAAGAGTGGAAGGTACACTGTTCGCCAGACAACTCAATACTTTTCGAGACTATTCGTCTGGTTCAAATGCTTTACTGGAGTGATTTTAGCGGTGTTGCACTAGTTGATGAACAAGTTAAGAAGTACGGTTTTAACCGTTGCATGAACGCCATTATGGACAAGCTTTCAATCAATAAAAGCGATTTGGTTCGTCAGGCTCATTTAGCCAAGCAGTTCGATACTTTAGAAGGTATAGATAGAGATGCTTTAGCTATGATGATTCCTCAAATCAATTCGCAATTGTCCCGTGGCTACGAGCAGAAGCAAATAGATGAACTGCTAAAATCGGCGTCACTGACGCGGATTGTTAGTGCTGAGATATTAATGCGTGATCTTTATGAAGGCAGCCTGTCAGAGGAGATATTAGCATGAGTATTGGTCTAGTTCTGTCAGGCGGAGGCGCAAAGGGTGCGTATCAAGTAGGTGTGCTTAAAGCTCTTGCCGAGATGGATATTGAAGTTGATAAGATCAGCGGCGCAAGTATTGGTGCACTTAATAGCGTGATTGTAGCTAGCTCAGGCTCAACATCGGACGCTGCTGCCGCATTAGAGTCGATTTGGACGGAGTTAGGACAAAGTAGTCCGTTAGAAGTAAACCAGAAAAATATTGCATTCATGGTGAGTTATGCTTTGGCAAGTTTGTTACAACTGTCTCCTCATCCATTGGCAAGAAAAGTGTCGAAAGCTACCGTATTGGGTTTATCTCAGTATGCCAAAAAAACAAATATCGACCTCGCAGTCTTAGATGACTCACCAATTAAAAAGCTTTTTGAGCAATATGTAGATTTTGAGAAATTACCAGAGTGGAAAGACATTTGGGTAAGTGTGTTTAAAGGAAATGCTATCGATTCAATCTTCGAGTTTGCTAAAGGTGAGCTTTTGCGTTTAGATACTGATAAATCAGAGTTTGTCGAACTGAAGTCGTTAACGCCGCCAGAGGTGGCTCAAGCTCTCCTAGCTTCAGCGGCTTTGCCTATATTGTACCCTGCAAAGCACTTAGAGCTAGATGAAGCAGGTGGCTATTACTTTGATGGTGGGATTGGCGGAGCAAAGAAGTCCCAGGGTAATACCCCTATTACGCCTTTAGTTAAGAACTGCGATACCATTATCGTTACGCATTTGGACAACGGCAGTAATTTCGAACGCCGTGATTTTGAAGGCACTATTATCGATATTCGTCCATCAAATGATCTTATTGGTTCTTCAGAGAAGAAGGTAGTAGCGATGCTCGACTTCAGTGTTGGAAAAATAGAATATTTGATTGACTGTGGCTATAAAGATACGATTCGAGTCCTTTCCTCACTTAAGGTTTTTAGTCTCACCAAGTCTTCAATTGATGAAATTCAGGTCGATATTGATTGCTTGCTTGACCAACTTTGATGTAAGTCATTAGTCAGTTTTTCAGTCAAATAGCCTCTAGTAAGAGGCTATTTGGCTTTATAACCTTTGTTAGAAAACACTGTTATTACGAATGCGGTTAGGGTTAATAGACAGCAATTCTACTTGTTTTTCATCTGTTAGGCTTTGAGTGTAATCGCCACGTTGGTAGAGAACGATGAGCGTTGAATCGTACTCTGAACCAAGAAGCTGACAAATCTCTTCCATATCATCCGAATCTAGAGAACGTTTGAAAGCATCCATCTGACCAGAGAGATTATAAGTACTAAATATACTCGCCATAACTCGCTTATCTTCCGTTTTCTCACCACCACCTGGATTTACTACCTGGTTAAAGGAAACCTCTTCACCTTGATTTAGTTGTGAGGTGAAAGCTAATGCTCTTGCCTTTGCACAACTTTGAGTTCCATCATCATATGTTGCGCCATTTACCCATTGCGCTTTGATCCAATTCTGATGTTCACCACGAAGGGCGCGGTTCTTCTTTCTGTACGGCCCATCATCACCGATTAGTTCTTGACGGATTAAGCTAATAGCTTCTAAAAGTTCTGGGTCAGTAGTAAAGATGGAGAAATCGAAATCAGGGTCTCGAAGTTTACCAGGGACAGCAATATAGCCTTTGGTTGAGTAGGTTTTGCTATCGGTAAGTTTTTTCGTAATCTTGTTTTCAGAAACAGGGGCTATTGTCGTACCACGGTCAAACCCTCTTACTTCATAACGTGAACAAATTTGGTCAAATAACTGATGAAGTCCTTCAAACTCATGGCTGTTATGATTGGACTCTAAATGATCAAGTAGTTCACCATAGGCTCTGACTGCATCGAGGTTGGTGTAGTGCTTTGCTGTAGTATTTTCATGATAGCCACAAGCTCGACCAATATTAGCTTGTACAACCGCTGCAATATTAGCAATTGTGCTATCCCAAGAGTTGATCAGTGTCTCTTTCATCTCTTGACCGAAGTTAACGCCAGCCCTAAATCCCGCTACTGTTATTGCTATCAGTTTGTCATCAAATAATGCAGCAGTTTCGTATTCACGCTTAAAGTCATTGATAGAGCAGAGTTCATGTTCTTCTAGGCCTACTAGTTTTTGACCAATAATATGTATCTGATGTGGCTCAATACCGTTAGAGAGCAAAACATCTCTTGCAATTTTTGCCTGACTGCTAGGTACTCGAATTAATGACCAACCAGAGCCTTCATGTTCTTTGATTTGGCGAATAAAACGGTTTCTCAACAGCGAGCTGTCGCAAAAATCACGTGAATTTTCATCCAGTTTAATGATCTGGTTATTGCGGTGCATTTGGCGAATGCCATGGTACTCATTACTGGTTTTATGGAAGACCAAAGAGGTGTTGAAGTTATGGCGGAGAATGGAGTCTTCACCAGCCGCATAGAGCGCACTAAATGGCGTAGCTGAGACAAAAGCAACGTTGCAGTTCGAGTTTTTATGTTCAAGATAATTGAATATCTTGTCATATCGAACGCTATCAATGCTTGAACCATAGTGACATTCATCAATAATGATCAGCTTAGGGGCTTGAAACTTGAAGTGTGTCTTTATTGCGGATTCAAAATTTGTAAAATTACTGACGACCACGTTTTTGCTAGCAGACAGGTCTTGTTTGGCCTGCTCTTGAAGCGCAAGGTCAGCCATGGTTACTAAATATAACGTGTCTTTCAGACATTTTCTGTCGATTATCACTTCATCTGAAAGTGAAAGTCTTTGCAAGCAAGATAGGGCAAGTGCAACCCCTGATTTACCAGATTGCATTTCCGCAGCAATGACGACTGCTCTAGAGCCTGCCTTAAACTGTTTGAATGCTTGTTGTGCTGCTTTGCGTTGGTGTGGATACGTATTATTTGAAATAGTATGCTCAGTAAGTTTGCGGTGCTTATCAGAGTTATTCATGGTTAGTACCAAAAGTGGGAGCTAACAAGCCCCCGCTAAGATTATTAATGTACCGATTCGGTTTTGTCTGAAAAATGAGATTCATCGCTTAGATCTCCAGATTTTTCAGGCAATTCATTATGTTGTTTCTTTGCTATGGAACGCTCGATATCGTATTCACCACGTTTGTAGAGTACAAACATTGTGTCGTCTCGCTCGATATCGAAATAATCACACATGTTATAAACCTCTTCTAAGGTCATGATTTTTTTATCAACCTGGCGACGAGAAATGTTGTATACGCTGAATATGGTCGCTGTCACTAGCTTGTTTTCTGACAGCTCACCTGAACCAGGAGCGACAACACGGTTAAACTCAAGGTATTCATCGTTGTTGAGCATTCCTGTGTAGAGCTTTGCTTTCTCCTCCTGAGTACCGTCTGCATGAGCTTTCTCAGGGTTGTTGTAACTATCACCATTGACCCATTGTGCTTTGATCCAGTTCTTCTTTTTGCCACGCATCGCTCGATTGCCTTTGACGCTTGGCGCTCCTTTGGCAGTAAACTCATTACGAATTATCGCAATAGCTTGAAGAAGGTGTTTATCTCTGGTGTATTGGGTAAAGTCTGCTTCGTCATCCAAGAGTTTTGCTGGTACAGCGATATAACTGTCTGTTCGGTAGGTTTCAACGTCACCGATAGGTCGTCTACGCTTGTATTTGATCGTTAAACCAACATCTAAACCATTAACTTGATACTCTTGACACACATCTTCAAAGAATTCTTTTAGTCCATCAAAGTCTGAGGCAGCTTCCTCGGAACAAGTGCTCTCTAAGTGATCCAAAATTGAGGCATAGGCTTCTGTTGCATTGAGATTCGTAAAGTGTAGTGATGAGTTATTGCCGTGGTAACCACACGCACGACCTATGTTGGCTTGTACAACTGCTGCAACGCTTGCAACAGTGCTATCCCAAGTCGAGATTAGATTGTTCTTCATCATTGCACCAAAGTTGATGCCAGCTCTTGCCCCAGCAACGGTAATAGCAATCAATTTATCTTCAAAAATCTGAGCATCATCAAACTCACGTTTAAAACGGTCGATACTACAATGCTCATCCTCGGGAACACCAGTTAACGAGTTGCCAAGTATATAAACAGAACTTTCATCTACGCCTTGACTGATCAGAAAATCTTTAGCATCCATTGCAAAGCCAGCAGGGACTCGGACTAAAGACCACCCCATACCCTCGTGAGATTTAAATTGTTGGATAAACTCGTTACGTTCAGGTGAGTCTACTAGGAAGTTTTTAGTGTCTTGATCCAGTCCTTTGACTTTGCCACTCTTTAGCATTTCACGGACACCATAGTATTCATCGCTGGTTTTGTGAAATACTAATCGAGTGTTGAAATCTCGCCTTAAAATAGAGTCTTTAAGTGCACTCTGGGCGGCTTCTTGCGCCTCAAGAATAAGAGCCTGATCGTCTTCGTATTCGGCCTCTTGCTGAATTTCAATCGCCTCTTGATATTCAGTTTCCGCTCCGTACAGAGCGCCGAAAGGAGTAGCAGAAATGAATACAACTTTACAGCTATCGTTCTCTTGTTCAAGGTAATCAAAGATCTTACTGTATCTGACAGCAGATACGTTTGAACCGTAGTGACACTCATCAATGATGATCAGCTTAGGCGGATTTCCTTTAAAGTCATTCTCCAACGCTTTTTCAAAATTAACAAAGTTACTAACGACTACATTTTTCGCTAATCTTAGGTCAGCTTCGGCTTGTTCTTTTAGTGCTGTATCAGGCATGGTCACTAAGTAGAGTGTATCTTTAAGTTGCTTGCGATCACAGATATCGATGTCACTTAAACTGAGTCTTTGTAAGCAGCATAGGGCAAGAGCTATTCCTGATTTACCTGCTTGCATTTCTGCCGCAGTTACAACTGCTCGGACATCACCAATAAGAGCATTAAATGTTTTGGTTGCTGCATTTACTTGATGGGAGTGAAGAGAGTTACTCTCAAGTATTGAATGTACCATCTGACGAAGTTTGTCTGCTTTAGTTGTCAATTTTTCTAGCCTAATTTGTACTAAAAGAATAGTTGCATATTATAACGTAGTTGACTCTGATTTGACGAAAAACTCTTTATGAGAAAGTGTTTTTCTGCAATACACAACTAAACAATCACAGTATAGGTATGAGGAAGTAGAATCGGGTCTGGATAGAGCCGATTTTGGGCAACTTATTTGAAAACTTGTATCGTTCGACAACTAAGCGACAGAATCAAAACTTATCCACCTTAGTTGTATTGAATAGCTTCAATCTGCTGCATGTATTCCTTTACTTGTGTGTGAACACATGTCGTTTTTTTGAGCAATATTTCTATCTCTTCAACTGTTAAGCTTTCGTCAACTCGCATTACTTTTTTGAAGGCAGAGTCATAGTTTTTATCAGCTAGTCGCTCATCTCTAAATCGTTTATAGCTAAATTTTTTGGATTCGTTGTGACTCCCTATGTAGGCAGAGAATGGTTTAGCCCACTCATCTAGGTACTTTCTAATACGAGCAACTTTTACGTATTTATCGCTAGTTTCTCTTAACATTAGTTGAAAACTTTCTTTATGTTCATTACTCATTTAGTTAGTCTCTTTTTTAAATATTTTAAAAATAATTGGTTTGAAATTTGTGGATACTATGCTCTCTATATTTTTTATGTCAATAGTTCGCTGCTTTTTCTGTTAATAGGTTTTGGTAAAATGGCTAAAGCTGTTTGGGCGACTGGCTACTAAATAATAAAAGTTATAATAATTAAAATATATTAACTGATTGATTGAGTTTGCCCCTACCTTTTGCATAACTGATCGTTTACAAGATTCTGCTCAAGTAGGGTAGTGTAACTCGCTTGGTTCACGTTAAGTGTGATCTGATTGATAGCAATAATGCTGTTGTAGCTACAAGCACTGTAGCTGGCAATCAAGAGACTTTCGATGAGGTGCTGAGCCTTGACGGTCTGAGAGTTGAGGTTGTTACACATGATGTGGCAGGTGAGTCAGAGCCTGTTGTTATTTAGCATTCCCACGGAAAAGTGCGGTGTTCGCTAAATTTTTCCCACGTAAAAGTGTAGTGGTCGCCAAACTTTCCCACGGAAAAATGTAGTAGTCGGCAAGCTTTCCCACGTAAAAGTGTAGTGGTCGCCAAACTTTCCCACAGAAAAGTGTGGTAGTCGGCAATCTTTCCCACGGAAAAGTGCGGCACTTGGAACTATTCCCATTGAAAAGTGCGGTGTTTTAAATTATTCCCATGTTGAAATTGCCAGATTGGGGTTGAAATGTGATACATTTTGCTTAACTATGCTTGTAATGTCAGACAAAGAGTATCAATAAGTGAATCCACTACACTTGGACAAGCTAAAAGAGCTATGCATATTTACCACCTCAGATGCAGCAAAACTTGGCATAACGCGTGCAGCTCTTGGTCGCGCTGTAAAAAAAGGGCACTTGGAAAGGTTGCAAAGAGGACTTTACGGCTATGTGGGGCGAGAAGAATCGGAGATGCAGTCTTTTGCAGAGGTTGGAGCTAAAGTAAAAAATGGCATTATCTGTCTTCTATCTGCTCTCAGATACCACAACCTCACTACTCAGGCTCCTTTCGAAGTATGGCTGTGCATTAAAAAAGGCGATAGGGCACCAAACATTAAATACCCAAGCATTCGAATCATTCGCAGTCGCGAGACTGAAGATTTCGGGGTTATATCCACACAGATTGATGGTGTTCCTGTGCTAGTTACAGATATCGAGCGAACAATCATTGATTGCTTTAAGTTCCGCAACAAAATTGGCATTGACGTTGCCATTGAGGCTCTTGCAGAAGCGAAGCGGGCCAATAGGCTGAATCAAGAACGGCTTTGGGAATGCGCTAAACGTTACCGAATGACTAATGTAATGATGCCCTATATGGAAGCGTTAAGCTTGACGCTCTGACAGAATTGGAGATTAACGAGAGGGCCGCTGGCTCTCTCGTTTGTTTTTAATTGATGCCGCCGTTGGCGAAGGGACGAGTTTATTTCTTTCTGCCTTCTTTGACTGTTCTCCCACATGCAATCTCATATGCAATGCGGGAGTTTGAAACAGTGTTTGTAGTTGCCGATGATGGCAGTCCGTCCAGATTGGCTTCATCGCAGTTTGTGAATCGTGCCGCTCTGTCCTGATCAAGTTCTGCCTGCTTCTCTTCTTTTGTCTTACTTGCGTCTTTCCTGATCCTGCGATTGTTGATGTTGTACTTGCTATCAACAGACTCGGCGATTTCATCATCCTGATATTTTTCAACATTGAAGCTCTTCGATGCGTAGCCCATATTCGCAAGAATAGATTCAAGCCTAGCAACTGCCTGTTGAATGTCTTGTGCTTCATCTGCTCGTAGTTCCACGACGCCTAGTTCTTCAACTTCTCCGATCCAGTCACACAACTCATGTATTGGTTTAGCGCTGTTGTAAACCATGCAACCGTCCGTGTGCTCAAATTTGTCTCTGCGTTTATCCAGAGTCTTTGCTGAGATTTGCTTTTGTAAGATTGCGTACTGAAGAAATGGTTTCATTTCTTCAAAGTACCTTGGCTTAAGGTGCATACCTAATCCGTACAGATCAGGGTCGTAACAATCTTTTGCGTATAGTTGCACTACCTCCTTTCTGCTCACTGGCATTTTTGTTAGCTTATGCAATGGAATAGTGATGATAGGCTTGCTGAGAATAACCTCATCGCCCCTTTTAATTAGTGCGCGGATGTGAAGACTAACCTCTTTGTCTTCTACTGTTGCCAGCTCATCCAGTTGATGCAACTTGGGAAATACCTTACTGTACGAAATCGAGTATCCACTATTATCGGATTTAATTTCAGAAGGGGTGTTTAGTTTATTTCGCAGTGCGATTGCTTGTTCTTCGATAGTCATTTTAAATGCCTTTGTTATTATTTGTATTGGCTTGAATATATAATTGCATTAACTTATATCGTGGTCAATGATATTTATGAATAATTGACAAATTAATATTAATTGTTGCGTAATTCTTCTCGCAATTCTTTTGTTAGGTTTGTGTTTTTAATAAATTCTAAATCATTAATCGATTGGTTTACTATATTAACTAATTTGTTATGGTATTTAATTATTTATATTTCAAGGTGTTTTGATGTTGTATTTCTAATATTAAATATCAGTTGGGTGTGGGAAGGATATATCTAGAAATAAATATAATTGACGCAAGTTATAAATGTCATGTTGGTCAATATTACTTCACTTTAAATCAATGTCTTATGATGGATTGATAGCAAAAGAAAAGCCGCCCGTGGGCGGCTGGAGTTAGAGCGAGAGGCTTGAACTCAAGTCATGGTTTTTGGTAAGAGCTTCGATGTCACCGCCACCAAGACGGCTCAGTATCTTTTCCAAATCGTCCTCATGGAGTATCTGAGGCTGCCCACTGTGCTTGAGCTTGAAATCATCCTGCTTCTGATAGTCGCCCGCATGCGTGTCCATTTCCACTCCAACAATGCCGAACATTTGAAGAATCCTCTCTATGAATTCGATGAGCATCTCTGCCATACGCTGATTAACCAGAGCATTGAATTCACCCTTGGTCATGCTTTTATTGCTCGACCATCGCTGGTTGTACTCAAATTTATGCCAGCGACGCTTGGTTCCTTTTACGCGGACAACGAAGGCGCGAAGCTTGGGGTTGAACGTCAGGAAGTTTTTTTCACCAGACTGGTTAAACAGTCTCTCGTAGACAGGTAGGCTGACCGCACTAATAGCAGCTTTGACCTTGGCTTCATCTTTGAGCTTGTAGCGGCATACCACATTGCAGTAAGCGCTATCCTTGATGGGCTGATTGAAGCCTAGCTGAACGTCTGGGTCAGGACTGATACCAAACTTCCTCGCACCTTCTTTAATATTCATCTGGCGAACCATGGACGCCTCTTTATCGTTAAGAGCAAAACATCCTGTTTCTAGCAGTGAACTAAACTTGTAGACGCCGCCGTGGCCCATTTTGCTACCAGGGATGTATTTGGCAGCGTAAATGTCATTCCTGGTAATCTTAGTGCCATCCTTGTCACTGTTGTTGCCATTATTGGCAGTTAGGCTCTTTTTCGCGATCCTAGAAAGTCGGAAGCTAATGCCTGCGGGGTGTTTGTCGCCAAGCTTCCTGTAGGTGAGGCTTGATGCGACACCAGCGAGCTCTAGTTGCTCTAAAAACTCAAGCAGGGTTGGTTTGTAGTCCAGCTTATTATTCTGGCTAATGACATTGTCGATGGCTCGTGCAATCCTTGCTTTATCGCTGGTTGCCCTTGCGTACTTGCTCTTGCCAGATTTCTTTTTGTCGGTATAGTTTTCGGTGACATCTTGGTACAGCTTATCGCCAGGGTTTGCTACTGCTTCAAGGCTGTATTTCTTTTCGTACTTTCTCATCAACTTGGTGGCCGTCTTCTGATCTTGCCAATGATTGATGACTTTTTTGCTGATGGCATCAACGCCGCTAAACACGAGATGACAGTGCTCTTTTTTAGTGTCCCTATGGATGAACGAGATGTATTTGGCACCGCTCAGCCCCATCTGTTTAACGTAGCTTCTGACAAGCTCAAGCCATTGTTTGCGCGTTAGATGTTCGCCTTCTCGGAGGCTAATCATCTCGTGAATTGGGTCTTTTAATAAGCCTTTCAGGCTTTTCACTGAGCCGATTTCCCTACCAATATGCGACCAATCCATTTGATGGTGTGGCAGGAATGGAGTCATCAAAGTTGGGAGGGGGGATGCGATGTTACCGCAAGTCAGAAATTCTGTCTTAGAGCAAAGCGGGTCGTGGTCGTCTTTTGTTTTACCCGCCACATAGTTTGCTTTGTTTAGGCCATCGAGCTGGTCAAAGTCCTTTGTTGTCCCAGCGATGTAGTTGGCACGGTCTTCGCCCTTCTGTGTTGCGCCGTTTTCTTTTGGCACGTTCTTGAATCTTACTCTGATCATGTGAGTTACCTTTATTATTATTTTTGGTGGTAAATGGAGTAGGGAAGGCAAACTCGACTTGCTTTTGATTTGCTTGCAAATCAAGTTTGCTTTAGTTGTGGTTGCTTGCTGATTTGCTAATAATTCAAAAGCTCATCATTCAAAGCTTTATTGTCAGCTAGCTCTTGTAGTTGCTCAGCCGTCAAGAACTGATTAGCAATCACCAAAGCTGTTTGCTGGTCGAACTGACCAATGCGCTGCTGCTGATGATCTGTCACAACTTGGCGAATGTCTTGAAGGTGATTGAAGATGCCCATCACCTCTTCACGAGTAAGCTTCTCTTGCATTAATGAATATTGCAGAAGACTAACAACACCTGCCATGGTGTCTGTGATAAAGTCTTCAGACGCTGCGCTTGGAAGCTTTGTTTCGTTGACATTGAGACATGGAGTTAAGTTGAAGCAGATGTGGCGAAAATAGTCGCTTGCGTTCCTGTAGCCAAGGCGTTTTGCTTTAGCATACATAAAGTCCTGCTCAGCTTTTGTTACGTTAGCTGTTAGCTTTTTGTCTTGCTTCAGCTCCTTAGGCTTTGATGGCCTTCCACGCTTAGAGCGCTTTTCGATTGCAATCTCTACTAGTTGAATGCGTTCAAGTTTTTCAGTGTCGCAGAGATCTTTGCTTTTAAAAACATCGTCTCGCATTTGTTCAAGTTCTTTTTTATTGAATCGAGCAATAAGCTCTTCGAAAGTTAGTTTAATCATTTTTGTAACCTTTATTATTATTATTTTGATTGGGCTTTTAGCGCAGAACCGCAAGGTTCGAGCACCACAGGCGTAGCCGAGGACGCCTCGTAGAGCAAGCAACTGGGATTTTCGAGGAACGAGAAAATATCAGTACTGGCTTGTTGCACAATATCTCTAGAGTGCGATGACCTTATTGTCAATTATCGGTCTGCACTCAATGAGTGTGATGTTTATTTAATTTTCTAAAGAGCAGTTGGGGTATTTATTTATGACCATGTATATATGTTAAGGTTATTATTGGCACTAATCAACTGACATATATATTATTTTCTGGTAGGTTAATTGGTTTTTTTGTTTTATGTTGGTTATACACAAATATTTATTGGTAAATATGAGTAATTAACAAAGTTGAATATACTTATGTTAGAAAAGCCATTTCATGAAAATGGTTGTTTGTGGGGTTCAACTTAATACAAATTAAATTAATTTAGTCAAGTCACCAAGATGTGCTAACAAATGTGAGCGCAAGGGTTGAGGAGCAATATATAGAGTTAGAGTGGGGTATTTTAATGGCAGAAAGAAACGTAAGAGTTCATATTTCCGCCGTTGGCGAATACTTCGAGTTTGCGTTGTAGTGTTGCTTAGCTCGTAGAACAGGGATGTCTGAATAAGCCTGCATCTCAATGAAAGATTCAATAAAGCCTTGATATGGTTCAATTGATTTGGGCAACTACATTCGTGAAGTACATTTTACTTGAGCGAATGGTGGAAAAACGAGGTTATACCAGTATTGCTAGATTGATAATATTGATAATATTGATATGCTTATGATTGATTATAGTGTGCATATTGGCGGATTACGTCGAATAAACCGAAATAGCGTTACAGGCTCCTGAGTCAGGATGGCGGCTTATTAATAGTAGAGATCACTCTAGTATTGCGATAGTTCTCGCAAGCCAGCAGAAAGTCGAAATGAAGTAAGGTAGGTATCTGATGCTGATTCCTTTTGGATTCAAAGATGGCAAGTATTTGGATATAAGTGAAGTAGAAAGGGGCAGAGCATGTGCGTGTGTTTGTCCGAGCTGCAAGCAGAACTTAGTTGCAAAAAAAGGGCCCAATCCTGAGAAGATGATTCATCATTTTGCTCACGATAAAAAGTCGAAAGAGCAACAGGGTGAGACGATAGAGTGCAAATATTCATTCTGTGTCGTTGCAAGGTTAGTCATCAAGCAGTGTTTACGAGAACTAAGCCAACTTGAGCTCCAACTTCCTGAATGGAAACTGTTACTTACTAAGCAGGATAAGTACGGGAGGGAAGTTTCAGTATCTGGACTGGTGACTCGGGCACACGTATTGAACATTGATGATTTTGAGGTTGAGCCAAACCCACCACTTTCAGAATTAGACGTGCTGTGTTGTGTAAATGGTTATGCCTTTGGGATTCATTTTAGCTATCAAGGTCGTTCAATGATTGACAGTAATAGATATGAAGATATCTCGGTTGTCGATATTAATCTTGAACCATTGCAATTATTGTACGCAACGTATGAACATGAAACTCACGAGTCTTTTAAATCACTTGTGATGGATTATGTACTAAATTCGGGACAAAGAAATTGGGTGGCTCATGCTCGCTATATGGCGATACATAGAGCGCTTAGTCAGAAGCTAAATGAAATGCTCGAAGAGTCAGACCGAAACCCACCAGTAAAGACTCTACGCAAGTCGGCTGTTGAGACTGTTAAGCATAAACCTTACAAGAAGCTAAGAAAAGCTAGAGCAGCCGTACCTAATGCTAAGGTCACTACTAGGGAAGAGGGGCAACCATGTGTCAGGTGTGGTCAGCAAAAGGCTGGTTATATTGATAATCTGATATGTGCACCTTGCTTACAGAAATACTATAGCGAAGGAATTTTTCACACTGGGGCTATTAAGAAAGTAGTTTTAAGTACCTATTTTTAGATTGCCTCAACTATGCATGTGGCTTTGAAGGGCTATCTATGGTGAGACTTTGTCAACGTACCATTCATGTATGACAGCCCTTAGTACCGAGTTAAGAATTACGACTTTATGTTGAAGTCTTTTCCCCCAAATTACAAATAACGATTCCGAAGGTGATTTTGGAAATGTAGAGGGTTTAGAGTTTCCCCTGTCGCTTGAGTGACTAGCTCGTCAGTCGTCAATAAGCTGCCTTTGCTCCAGATGTTATCGCTTAACCAAGCAAAGATAGGTGAAAGGTCACCCGCCTGAATCGCACTATCCACGTCTACTGTTTTCCTCATAGAAGCCATAAATTGTGCTGCGTACATAGCACCTAATGTATAACTAGGAAAGTACCCAAAGCTCCCATCACACCAATGAATGTCTTGCATGCAACCGTCACGATAATTGTGTTTTCCTGTAGTTAACATTCGACACTGGCTGTCTGTCCAGTGGATGTCTTGCATGCAGCCATTAGTGAAGTTGCCTTGAGTGCTTAAACCAAGGTAAGACTGCATCTTAGTGTTCCAAAGTTCAGGGACGTCGGTGTGTTTGATTTTGCCGTTGATCAAGTCTCGCTCAATTTCGTAGCGCAAGATAACGTGTGCAGGGTAGGTAAGCTCATCGGCATCAACTCGGATGAAGTCTTTCTTCACTCGTGTGTAGATCTTCTGGAAGTTCTCTTTCTCAAATTCTGAACCTGAGAATTGCTGACCCGCTAGGTTGGCTAAGTGCCCGATGAACGGGTCGCTGCGGCCAACTTGCATTTCGAAGAACAAAGACTGAGATTCATGGATGCCCATAGAGCGAGCTTCACCAGCAGGTTGGCCTGATAGGTGTTTAGGTAAACCTTGCTCATAACGTGCGTGCCCCGTTTCGTGGACGATACCCATCAAGCTTTGAACGAATTCAGATTCATCGTAACGAGTCGTGATACGCACGTCTGAAGGGACGCCGCCACAGAATGGGTGAACACTTTCATCTAATCGGCCGTGTTCGAAATCGAATTGCAGCAGCTTCATGACTTCTAGGCCAAGTGCTTTCTGTTTCTCTGTCGAGTAGATACCCGATGGCGCGTTAAATTGCTCGCTCGATTGCTTTTCGATCACTTCGTCAATCAGGCTTGGTAGCCATGTTTTAACGTCTGCAAATAAGATATCCAGTGAAGCAGAACTGGTGCCCGGTTCATAGATATCCAGCATCGCATCATAAGGTGTTAGGTTTGCGGCATCGGCGCGGATTTGCGCTTCTTCACGTGATAGCTCAACCACTTCACGCCAGTTCTTTTCAAAACCAACCCAGTCGTTTTCTCCACGTTGGCTACGCCACGCATGTTCACATTTTGAACCCGCTAGAGATTTCGCTTCAACCAGTTTCTCTGGAAGTAGGTTAGCTTGTTGCCATTGGCGTTTGATTTCACGTAGGGACGATTGTTGCTCGTTGTTCAGTGCTTCGTTTTCAGCGTCTGCAATCCAATCGCCAAGCTGTGGCTGAGTCATTAAGCCGTGAATATGAACAGAAAGCTCGGCCATCGCTTCGCTACGTGCTTGGTTACCACCAGCAGGCATCATGGAAGCTTGGTCCCAACCACAGATGGAGGCTAGGTGTTGAAAGCGTGAACATTTTTGAGAGTGTTCGACTAGTTTTTTGAATGCGCTCATTTGACTACTCTTAGTTTGGTTTCTTTAAATGACCCATAAGGCTGCATCAGTTTAAGGGGCATCTCGATGTTTAGTACTTTGAAGTTGGTCACTTCACTTTGTTTCTGAGGCTGTTCTTCTCAGTAGAAGATATAGCCTAAACAAGGTAGGGCAGTGATATGCCAGTAATTTACTATTTGTTAACAAATTAAACTGTACCATTGTGCACAAAATCAGTGACTTGTATAGCTGGTGGCAATTGTTGCTTGCGAATTGTTCAGATACACGGTATTGATGATAGATCGCTGAACAAGAATGACAATGATATGGATATTTTGAACTTTGAGGCATTTCTGATTGCCATCACTATTTTAACGCTAACGCCGGGTTTAGATACGGCATTGGTGATTCGCAACACCAGTCGATCTGGCTTATCTGACGGTGTGATGACCAGCTTTGGTATTTGTAGCGGATTGTATGTGCACGCTTTTTTCTCTGCGGTGGGTATTTCTGCAATCCTTGCTCAGTCCGCTGAACTCTTTCAAGCAGTTAAAATGGTGGGTGCAGTTTACCTAATCTGGCTTGGCTTAAGCAGTTTACGAGCTTTGATGAAAAATGGCGGCGGTCTGAAGGTTGGCGAGCAAGCTCATCAAGCTTACAGTGCAAAACGTTCTTTGCGTGAAGGTTTCTTATCTAATGTGCTTAACCCGAAAACAGCGGTTTTCTATTTGGCTTTTCTGCCTCAATTTGTAAACCCTGAAGGCTCGCCTTTATTGCAATCTATGTTGATGGCTTCAGTCCACTTTATGATTGCGATGGTGTGGCAATGTGGTTTAGCTGGTGCATTGAACTCGGCTAAAAACTTGCTCAAGAATGCGAGTTTTATGAAGTGGATGGAAGGCGTGACTGGCATGGTACTAGTGGGGCTAGGCGTTAAGCTTTTAATGGAAGAGCCTATGTAGTTCACTGTTTTCTACTTGAACATGAATATATGAAAGCCCACGACCTGTCGTGGGCTTTTGTCTGTATGGTAAATCGAGTGTTTTGGCAAATCGAATATTAGAGGTGAGCCATTGTGTTATTCAACAACGCTAATGTTCATCTCAGCACCCTCGAAACCTAAATCACTCAACTCATCTGCGTTAAAGTTGGTGGTGACTTCGATGTCGCCAATGCGCTCAGTAGTTTCGTTGACGGAATCAGTACTTCTTTTGCTGCGTAGATTGTTGGCAATCGGTGTCGCTTGGCCAATCTCAATGGTGCCGGCAAATTGAGATTCAGCGTAGAAATCACCAGACACGTAAGAGTGGAATGGGCGCAAGCTTCCGCCAGTCGCGTATTGCATGCTTGATAAGCCAGCTTCTTTAATCGCCCAGCCCCAATCCCACCATTTTGTTTCACCTGGGATGTAACGGTGATCCCATTGGTAGCGAATGTCGGCAGATTCGCTGCTACCACGACCCATCGTGAAGGTATGAGCCTTGTACGGGCGGTTATCTGGATGGGAGTGCCACGCGTTGCCACCCCAACGAAGGAAGCCATTGAATTCAACATCGTAGCTAATATCAGCGTTGAATCGGTACGGGTAAGAGATACTTGAACGATACAGCTCAACTCGAATCGGTAGCTCTGAGTTTGCTGGAACCATAGGACGAGCTTGAAGTGTTACTTGCTCGCTAGTGGAGTTGCCGTTGGTTTCAGCAAAGCTTTGGTTGGCTTCGAACTTAACGGTGAGCTTAGTTTCGCCAACCAAAGGCCATTTGAAAGTGTTCTCTGTTTGAACGCTCTGTGAGAACCCATAACTGTTCGTTTTCGACCAGTTTGTTGATTCGTCTACTTTTAGGTCGACCACCACTTGTTGCGCGATATTGCTGTTGTTTCTTGCCGTCGCGTAAACCGTTTTCACTAGTTCACGATCTGACTCGACAACATCACCATGCCAAAAGTTGTCATCGTTAACGGTGTAGGCAAAATTGTCGACAGTGATTTTGGTTTTTTCCCCACATCGATAGCCACTACAAGAACCATTGTTATTTCCTTGTATTACCCAGCTGTCGCCAGAGCGCTTTATCGTCATGTCTTCGCCAACGTACTGACTGTTATTACCTCCAACCCAAGCGTAACCTAGATTGTGGGCTAAGTAGCTTAATGGGCGAACAAAGTCGTTACGGTTGTTCACTAATTCATACTGAACATCGATTTCGCTACCTTCCTGAACCGATTTCGCGGAATAGTTAGGGATTTCAGATTGGTCGTTGTTTGGATAACAGAACGTTGACCCACTGCTTGATTGTTTAATTTCGCCATGATAACCAGGTCCCATGATCACCCAGTTTCCTTTTAACCCGGTGATCTGCCAAGTGCCCATACGAGCAACCAAAGCACTCTTCTGCTCTTCGGCTTCATAACGGTCTAACGGGCGATAGCCAGAGCGACATACATCTTCACCAAGTTGGTCAAACACTATTTGGTCTGGGTAAATCTTTGCGTTTACACCGGTTGATAGAACAGACAACACTGCGGTTGCTAAGAGACTTCTGTTTACTGTGATCATTAACAATTCCCTCATTTGTAATTTTTCTATTTTGATAATGTTTTGTGTGCCGTGCAGTTAACAAGACAAGTTCACTTTTTCATGTTGATAAATAGATAGATACTGAAAAGGGTTGAATTAAATTACCAAGTTAATTCAATTGGTTATATTGTTATTAGTATTTTTAAGGTGAAAGTGTATGCAACTAAACGTAAATTGTTTGATGGGGCTCAAATCGTTTTTAGAAAAATGAGGAGTTATGATTGATACATTAACGTCAAATAGCTTTTGACGTGGTCTATCGCGAGTGAAATGAATGGTTAAGTACGAGAGCAGACATATTATTCACATCGTTTTTATTTGATGTAAATATCAACAGTGAAGCGGTGAATGAGACTGGATGCTTAAATTTAATCCGTTGTTTTAAACATTCGATTAATTGAACATTCAAAAATTAAGAGATATTTATTGATGCACTAATAAATATAACCATCCATTTTTTATGTGTAATATTCAGAACGATGTTAATTAAAATAAAGTGAATTTAACTGGTGGCGAAACGGCGACAAATTATCGTTTAGCCAACAGTTGTGTTCTTCCATTATTACATGTCCGAATGATCGCAAACAGATCATTTGAGCTTAATATATCAACCTTCAGTGTTAAAGGGTCATTGTTGATAAGCAGGTAGGGCGACAATAAGCTATCATTCATCGCTTTGTTTATTTTTTGCACGGAGACTAAGTCGATAGTACCAGCTATTGAAAAGAATAGGGATTGAGAAGGGCCAGCCTCACCTCTAAACCGTAGAACAATCGGGTCGGGCATGCTGTCATCTTGGACGGACATTAGGTGTAGAACCTCGTTATCACTTATTTTGGTGAGTCCATCGGTCCGTAATACATTTCCATCTAACACAAGATCTACCACGCTATGTTGATAACGGTGCTCTTCTTGGGGGGGAGCAGAAGGAATACTCCATATACCAATCAATAACGCTAACGAGGAAAACAGAGCTACAAATGGCATCATAATTGGCCTCTCTTTAGGAATAATTTTATCTCTTCACTCGCTCGATCTAATTGCGTGGCTGTGTAAAAGATATTGATGGACTGACGTGTCGTCTTGTTGAGTATGGAGAGTTCTGAATAGCCGGGCTCATCGCTGATGTATGCCACGCAATCACATTGGTATTTGTAGAGAATAGCCTCTAGTTCTGGGCTCAAGGACACTTCTGTTTCCTGAAAAACTTGGACCTGCCCAACCCATTGTTCATTAAGCCGGTTAAAGGGCGTGATATCCCCAAGGCTTTTATCGTGAACCTTAGCAAAAGCCAATAATGCCGAGGACAACAGTAAACAACCCGTTATGAAATAACACATCCTGTTTTTGTATAAGCTGACCTGAGAGTAAGTAAGTGAAGTCGATTTGGATTCAGTTGTATGGTTGCTGGAAATAGAGACACCAATACTACTGTGAACGACCGGACCTTGGTCGCTGACAGGAGTGAGAGGAAGAGTGGTTTCGCTTTGTGGTTGCGAGTCGATGAAGACGCATTCGTCGATGAGGCGGTAACCGACCTTTGGCACTGTGACGATGGGTGTTTCTCTGATGCCAAGTTTAACAAATCCTTGGCGAAGCAAACTGATACATTTCGCAAGTGACGTATCCCCAATGAACTCGCTTCCCCATGCGAAACTAATAATATCTTGTTTGTTCACAATCTCGGGTGAGTTTTTAAGTAATAACTCTAAAACGCGAGTTTCACGATATCCTATTTTAATAGAACGTTCGTCGTTATAAATACGGTTTTTAATCGGGTCAAATCTGATCATATAGCCAACGTTTTATTTTTATTATAATTCTCTCAACAATTTAGATGACTATAAACTGACTATTATATGAATTAAAGTCACATGTTTTATTCTGGTGTGT
Organism: Vibrio gigantis; assembly: GCF_024347515.1. Classification (NCBI taxonomy): domain Bacteria; kingdom Pseudomonadati; phylum Pseudomonadota; class Gammaproteobacteria; order Vibrionales; family Vibrionaceae; genus Vibrio; species Vibrio gigantis. Next base: position 1,955,734 of record NZ_AP025492.1, on the reverse strand, counting down.
TTTTGCGTGGTTAAAACAAAAGCAATCTTCATTTTTTATGAAAGAAACTCTGCTATCTAGTCACAATCTGTTAAATATAAGTAACATCTAATTAAGTTTTGATTTTATTAGGGAGTTTTTAAATAGAGGCCATTGGCTTAATTTTTGTGTCTAATTTAATTAGAACAACGGTCGAATAAATATCTTATTTTATTTGTGGGTATACGATAGTAATAATTTAGTCAGTTTAAGTATCGAATGGGTATAAAAAAGCCCGCACTTGAGTGCGGGCTTTGGTTCAATCAGTTTCGATTACGCTTTAACAGCTTCACAATCCTTTGAAGACGTTAAAGGTTTGAAGAATAACTTGGTTTCTTCGATAACAACGTGGCGCAGTAGGATCAGTCCGATTAAGTTTGGAATTGCCATTAGGCCATTCACGATATCGGCCATTATCCAGATCATATCGAGCTTTAGAAACGCTCCAGAAGCGACTAATGCGATGAATATTATCTTGTAAGGCAATACTGCTTTGGTACCTAGTAAGAACACAACGCAGCGCTCACCGTAGTAGTTCCAGCCTAAAATTGTTGTAAACGCAAAGAAGATCAGGCCAACAGAAACCAACATAGGGCCAAGGGTGTCTGCATTCAAACCAACGGCGAATGCATGAGTGGTCATCGCAGCACCAGACAGGTCAGTTTGCCAAGCGCCCGTTAAGATAAGCGCCAAACCTGTCATTGTACAAATGATGATGGTATCGAAGAAGGTGCCCGTCATAGAGACAAGACCTTGTTTTACGCATGAATCTGTTTTTGCAGCCGCCGCAGCCATTGGAGCACTACCTAGGCCTGACTCGTTAGAGAATACACCACGAGCAATACCAGATTGGATGGCAAGCATGATGCTCGCACCAAAGAAACCGCCTGTTGCTGCTGTGTTGGTAAACGCAGAGGTAACAACAAGGGTAATGGCATTCAATAGCTGGTCTGCATTTGAAACCAGAACGCTTAAACATGCGACGACGTACATAACCGCCATCGTAGGAACGACTTTCCCTGCCACCTTAGCGATAGATTGAATACCGCCAAGGGTTACAACCGCCACTAATATTGTGAGAACAACCGCTGACATTTCACGCGAAGCGCCAAATGAGATTTGAGTTGCGTCTAAGATAGCGTTTACCTGTGGGAAGGTACCAATACCGAAGCAAGCAACACCGAGCGCGAAAACAGCGAACATTACCGCCAAGATTCGTGAGCCCACTCCGTATTGAAGGTAGTACATAGGGCCGCCAACCATTTCGCCATTGCTATCGGTTCTGCGGTACTTAACAGCAAGTAGACATTCTGCGTATTTGGTCGCCATACCAAATACAGCGGCAAGCCACATCCAGAATAGGGCACCAGGGCCACCAATCTTGATTGCGGTCGCTACACCAACGATGTTACCTGTACCAATGGTTGCGGAAAGCGCGGTACACAAAGCGGCAAAACTTGATACGTCACCCGTACCAGATTTGTCTTTGCTGAATACCATTTTTAGCGCGGTTGGGAGGTGTCTAAACTGGAGTAGGCCTAAGCGAAAAGTAAAGTAGATACCTGTACCCACTAGCAGAATAAGCAGTGGTGGTCCCCAAACGAATTGGTTGATGGTTTGTAGTGTAGCTTGTAGGTGGTTCATAGATTCCCCTTAATAAATTAAAAATTTAAGGAGAAGAGGGAAGGCAGTGCAGATCACAGGGATCAGGAGCACTACTTAATACATACGGATTTCTAGATAGAATTCTTTTGTTAATTAAGGCTGTTGCTTTCCACTCCTCTGTCCTTTTGCCTGAGAGTTTCACTTAGCGAATCACTTATAGATAAGTAACGGGCACTAAGCTTGCTCCTTCGGCGACCGATCTAACGGTTCTCTCCAGAGGTTCCTCCAACGACAGTCCTCACTTTTCTGGATTTCTCCAGCATAAAGCACCTGAAAGATTTACTTCTTCGGCGGGTTTATCTAACTAAATGTTAAGTTTTAGTTAAAAGCCACTCTCCTGCAGTCTTCATTGGAACAATTACCTGACTTATCAGGTAATCTGTAGACGTATCCTAGAACATATAAAATGTGATGTCAGCTACAAAATATCTGTTTGAACAAATGTTGTTCAACTAAATGATCAAACAACGAGTCTCTGACGTAACTTGCTTATTTAAATGGTATAAAATAGAGAAACAAGGAGGAGTTATGACTCGACTAATAGCGATTGTTTTTTTATTGGCTTTGGCATTTGTACTATTTCGTTACAGGACAAACGAAAAACTGCAAAAAGGGGTAGTGATAGTTATCGTCAGCAGCTTCCTTTTATATACTGCCAGCCTGATGATTTCAGAGTTAACTCGTTAAATCTGTCTGTGGCAAGTTACTATGGACGAGTTAGCAAAGCTTAAGACTTAAGCAAAGGTGTAACTGGCCGTAGAATTAGTGACTGCGTAACGTTAAACAAATTTTTGGGAGTACCCGCTAGTGAACCAGCAATCTGGACAAAGCGAACAAGATGAAGTGGTTGTTATTGAGGAACGCGATAAGCGCAGTCAACTGTATATAGGCATTGCTGCGGTTATAGGTTTAGCTCTGGGTGGCTTAATCGGTTCTACAGTGACGGCTTCGAAGTGGGAGTCCACTTATCAGGTACTCGAAACCCGTTACCAAGAAGTGCGCGACAGTAAAACAGAATTGATGACGTCGGTTGAAGCTAAGGTGGCAAAAGTCGATACCGAGATCGACGCAAAAGTAGAAGTTGCACTAGCAAAACAAGCGGAAGAGCACCAAAAAGAACTCCAAGAGTTAGCGAAGCAATCTGCAGTTTTAGAGAAGGCGAATTACTCGCTAGAACAACAGTTAAACGAACAAAAGCATACGCTCGATAAAACTGAGCAAGATAATCAAAAGCTAAACCGTCAGGCGGATATGCAGTCGACCTTGTTTGAGCGTTCTCGCGAGCTTTTCCGAAAAGAATTACAAATATCTCAAGAGCTAGAAAAGCTTGAGAAAGAAAGAGATACCATTGAGCAGAACCTAGGATCATTGAAGAAAGCGTGTGATGTGTTCTTAGATGGTACGTCTTGGGACGCGAAGTCTGACGCTTGTGAGAAGCAAGATAACGCGAACTCTCGTCTAAGTGATATCCGACAAATGATTGAAGTTCACACCATGGATCTCAAGCAAATCAAAACGCTAACCGAAGAGATGGGTTTATAAGCGAATAGCTTATCCAACCTACAGTTAGTTTACAGTCAAGATTCAAACGCCCACATCACACACGTAATGTGGGCGTTTTGCTTTTTCTCGAGATCAAAGAGTCGTCGCTTTCTCATTATTGATTATTTGATTCTTTTCATTGTTTACTTAGGTATTTGTGAATAGCTGCGTATAACCACAATGATATGTTACTTGTTGTCTATTAAATGACTTTGCATACATTTTTTTGGATCAGAGTCGCTGCATAATAGTGATGTTCAGGATGAGCACGCAGTCAATTGCTAACTTGCATTTTGACCGCTTCGAACACGAGGGATGGAGTGATGCCAGAGTATCTTTGTGAGAATTGCACCGTAGCTTATTGCTTCGATGATTGTAACTCGCCATTAGCGGAAAAAAAGATGATCGAAGTAGAAGAATTGGGTCGTTGTGTGAAAATTGAGCATGATTCTGAAAAGAGCGAGAAGGGTATTGAAGATAGCGAGTAGCCTAACAATTCAGACAAAAAATCCCCACAAGCAAAGCTGGTAGGGATTTTAGATTAATTGCAGTACTGTTCTCACTTTCTCAAGCAAAGGGTCTTACAAAAATTTTTAGAACAGTCTCGTTTATTTGAGTAGCATCACTCCACTAAACGTTATTTCTCATACGTTTTGATTTCACCTGATTTCACGCGAGCAACAAACGATTGTAGTTCTTTCTTCACAACTGGCATCAAGAAGTACAGACCAAGAATGTTAAAGATAGACATCGCAAATATAGCCGCATCAGAGAAGTCGATTACCGCGCCAAATTGAATTGTCGCACCGATAACAACAAACACACAGAACATCACTTTAAAAATCAGCTCTGTTGTTTTTCCTTCGCCAAATAGGTAAGTCCAAGCCTTAAGACCGTAGTACGACCAAGAGATCATGGTAGAAAACGCAAACATGATTACCGCGAGAGCGAGTGTGTATTTGAACACTTCTGCCGTTTCAGTAAACGATGCAGCAGTAAGAGTTACACCCGTTAAACCAGAACCATCGAATGGACCTACGTTTAGACCAGCGATAGTGATAACCAATGCTGTCATTGTACAAATGATTACCGTATCAACGAATGGTTCTAATAGTGATACTAGACCTTCAGTGATTGGTTCTTTTGTTTTAACTGCTGAGTGAGCGATAGCTGCTGAACCTACACCTGCTTCGTTCGAGAACGTTGCACGCTTCAAGCCTTGAATTAATGCGCCAATGAATCCACCAACTACACCTTCACCAGTAAATGCACCTGTAAAGATTGCGCTGAACGCAGGACCAACTTGATCAAGGTTAGAACCGATAACAACCACAGCCATACCGATATACAGAGCAGCCATCCAAGGAACAACTTTTTCTGTTACCGATGCAATAGAAGGCATACCACCAACAATTACAGAGAAAACTAAAGCGGCTAGTACAAGGCCTGTGATTACACCGTATTCACTCGGTACATCAAATGCGTAAGTTAACATGGCGTGTGCTTGGTTAGCTTGGAACATGTTACCGCCGCCCAATGCGCCCAAAATACACATTAATGCGAAACCAACAGCGAGCACTTTACCTAATCCGCCTAAACCTCTTTCACCAAGACCTTGGCTTAGGTAGTACATTGGACCACCTGAAACAACGCCTGAAGGCAGGATAGTTCGGTATTTCACACCTAAGGTACACTCACAGAACTTAGAAGCCATACCCAGAAGGCCACACAAAATCATCCAGAATGTTGCGCCAGGACCACCAATCGCAAGTGCAGCACCTACACCGGCAATATTACCAAGTCCGACAGTACCAGAAAGCGCTGTGGTTAACGCTTGAAAGTGAGAAACCTCGCCGTCCTCTTTAGAGTTAGGATCAGTATACTTACCTTTAATAATGTCTATGGCCATGCCGACACGTTTAAATTGAACAAAGCCAAAGTAAACAGTAAAGATGATCGCTGCGAGCAAGAGCCAACCAACAATCACGGGGAAGTTTGCTTCACCAATCGGTACACTTTTAAATATGAGTCCAACGAACCAACCTGTGTATTCGTTGAAAAATCCATCAACACTTTGACTTAAGTTACTGATAGTTTGGTTAAATGATCCTTCTTCTGCAAATGCACTGGAACTAAATAATAATATAAACCCAAAAAATAATTCACGTATGTTTTTCATGGTTTTCCCTGTCTTTTTTATTAAATTATGTTTGTTGCTGTTGTGTTTGTTTTCTATTTGCTTTGTATATTTCAGTGGCTTATCTACTTCATTTGACGGCAACATAAACGGCTGTAGCTAAGTCGAAAAACGAAATAAATATAAGTACTGATCTTGCTTTATATGGATATCCTTTTGGTATGTGCACCAATAAGACTATGGTATTCGGGTTACCAAGTCCTAATGATAATCCTATACATAAAAATAATGCCAACAAAGAAATTTTTACAATAAATTTACAATTGTTCGGGTTTTGTCATTGTTTGGGAATAAGTCGATGCTTTTTAGGTAGGAAAAAGCATATGAAGTCGCTCTTATAGAAACGAATTACGGGAGGTTCAGAGTGATGAATAATACGAAAGGAGGCGAGTTTGAATATTTGATATGTTCGGGGAGCGCGTTTAAACATTCGGTGACTGGTGACTGGTGACTGGTGACTTTGTCAGTCAGAGGCCATTAAAAAAGCTCATTATCAGGGCTTTTTTAATGGCTTTCGATGAGCGGAAAGTATGAGTACTTTCCGCTAAAACATAAAACTAAACGGCTCGATGGCTGTTGCCTTTACTATTGCCGGCATTGCTTTTACTGGATTTGTGGTAGAGCTTAATTGCCAGCAACGAACCCCATAGAACAACTTGTCCCCATAATAGCGTCCATTGAGGTGCTACCTCTTGCCACGAAGCGCCCATCTGATTCAGCGCTAAGAAACCTTGGATAGCAGGTGTGCTTGGAAACAGTTGTGATAACAGTACCAACCATTCAGGCATCATTTCAATCGGCCAGATAAAACCTGAAGAGAAGATCAGTGGCATTGAACTGATTAACACAACAACCGTGACTAACTCTCTTCGTGGCACTAGCTCACCAATAAAAATTCCAATCAAACAGCTTGCTAGTAAGAAGGGGAGAAGTAAGGTCAAGATCTGTATTATGGAGCCGAGTAGGTTGATCCCATACATCGAAAAGCTTGCACCGAAGTAGTACATCGACAACAAATAGTAAATGCCGACTAAGGTACAACAGCGAGCAAGCATCAATTTCGCCGGAGAGGTTTTACTCCAATAGCCAAACGTCGATTGAGCATTTTGGGTCGCACCAACTAAACCAGAAGCCATGGCTAAGGTTTGTTGCAGGATCAACACAAAGACGGCTGGAACCACGTAATCAATGTATCCCATACGACTATTGAACGTTGGTTTTAGGTTCAAGCTAAATGCACTGTAGCCTTTGGCGGCCGATTCTAAAGGCACACCTTCGACTAACAAATGACTGACCTTAACTTGCGCAGCTAACGTACCTCCAGCTTTGGCAAGCCCTTCAACAATGGTTCCGTAGACCAAGAAGTAAGAAGCATCACCAGCGTAAGAAAGCGTCGGGCTCTTACCAAGAAGTAAGTCTTTATAGAAGTCTTCTGGAATGACGAGGAATCCACCAATCTCTTGGTTAAGTACGGCTTGTTTTGCATCGGCGATAGTGGAGTCTCGACGGACCAACTCGATTTGAGAGGTAGCATCTACCATTCGTTCTAATTGGTAGCTACTTTGACTCTTATCTAAGTTCACAACCGAGGCTTTCAGTTGTTGGGGGACTTGGTTCGCGTAAGGTAACGGATACAAGAATGAATAGAAGACCACACCACCGAATACCGTAAGAAGTACGACAGGGTTGCGCAGTACCGCTAAGAATTCTTGCTTGAGTAGTTGAGTAAAGCTCATCGTTTTACTCCTTTTGGTGCTGATGGTTCTGGCTGTGTTGCTTGTGCAGATAGAGCTGATTGCGCCAAGTGTTTCTTAATTAACAACATCACCACGAAAGCAGGAACCACGTACCACAACATAGAAGAGAGGTTGATTAGCGATTGTGCCGCGCTTGCGCCATAGCTGGATTGCGCCGTTTGTACCTCGATGTAGTGACTCACTGGCAGTAAGCTTCTCCAAACTTGAGCCGCCGTGTTCATGTCTGTTACTGGGAACGTAATCCCCATGAACGCGAAGCTTGGTGCGGTGAAAGCACCCGCGAAGCTCATCGCCCTGGCTGGATCGAGTGTTAAAAAGAAAAACAAACAACCCATGATGATACAGCTAATGACGGTAAGCAGTTGGGCAATGGTCAATGCCACAAAGCTGCCGTTAAACGGCCAGCCTAAGAAGACATAGAACCAAAAGCTAAACGCGATACCAAACATCAAAAATAAGACAAGGTATGGTGTTAATGTGGACGCTAATGACTTGATCGGGGCGTTGGATAACCAAGCGTGAAGACCACGAGCTCTAACGTTCGCCGTCAAAACCAATATCGTGCCCACCACAACCATGATCTGCCAAAGAGCAGGGATAACCGCAGACACCAGGAACTGAGCATAACTGGTGTTCTTGTTGAATAGTGGTGTGATCTGGCTTTGCACTGTGACAGCTTGGCCTAAGGCTGATTGAACCGTGGTATCACCGTGTGACAGCTGTTTCATGACTTCAAGTTGCGCGTTGAAAGTCCCCTGAGCCTGCAACAACGCAGAGTTCACCAGTTTACCGATCAAGATAAATTGGCTGTTGTAAAACACTGATACTTGTGGGTTTAAACCAAGATAAAGGTCGCGATCAAAGTGTCTTGGTATCACAACATAACCATAGATATCGCGTTCGATCATCGCTTTCGCCGCTTCACTTGCAGAGCTGTATTTTTGAGTGACTTGCAGCGTTGGTGATGTATCAACAAGGCGTGTGAACTGCTGCGAAATCTGGCTGTGTTCCAAGTCAACCACCGCAACCGGCAAGTCACGAGCGATTCCTTGTGAAAAAATCAGCCAGATACTGGCAGCAAGCAGTAAAGGGATCCAAGTTAGGCAAGACAACAACCACTTGTCTTTGCGGACAATCGCCCACTGCCTAAGCAAGGTACTCTTCGTTCTAAGATGCTCAGTTGATTGAGAGTTAGCAGACATGCGTCACCTAAAGCTCAACCACAAGGCTCATGCCCATACGCAGTGTTTCATTGGTATCGACAGGATGCGCTTCTACTTCAAAAGTACGTAAGTCGAAGCCTTGTGCTGCGTCTGTTGAACGCCAAGTTGCGAAATCACCCATTACGGCGATGTGCGTGACCTGGAAAGTCAATGACTTATCTAGAGCCGGGAGGTATGCTTCAAACTGGCTGCCTTTCTCGAAATGCTTAAGCATATCTTCACGTACATTGAGCACTGCCCAAGCATCGTTGGTGTCGATAACAGTGACAACAGGGAAGCCTTGTGGTGCAAGTTCGCCGCTGCTTAATAGCACTTGAGATACTTCACCATTAAACCAGCTATGGATTTGTGTGTCTTTTGCGTAAGCTTCAACTTCTGCCACTGCGCCTGCTGCCATTAACGCTTTTTGAGCGGCTGCCACTTTGGTTTCGTCACGAGCGCCCTCTTGCGCCAATTGATACATTTGGAACGCAGCGCTTTCGGTGTACTTCGACGCTTGCCACTGAGTTTTGGCTTCATCACGCTTCTGTTCGGCAACCACACCATCGTTGTAAAGGTTGTTTACACGTTGGTAAGTTTTGTCCATCAAATCGGCAGCCGCTTTTGCTTTCAACCATTGGTCTTTCGCAGCTTGGATCTGTTGTGTGCGTGCGCCATTTTCTGCTTCTTGTGCTAATGCGCCAGCGGCTTTTTGACCGGCTTTTGCTTGTTCTAGCTTCGCATCTATCTCAGGGCTGAGAAGAGAAAAGATCAATTCGCCTTTTTCAACCGAATCACCTTTACGCACGAATATTTCGTCAATTCTGCCAGGTACTTTCGATGAGATGCTGTATTGCTGTGCATCGATTTGACCTTGAAGCTTAACAGGCTGAGGTTGATAAGCTTGGTAAAAACTGTATCCGACCCAGCCAATAACGCCGATACCAATTAAAGATAGAAAAAGGGGCTTAATAGGTTTCATGAATTATCCTTTTGACTGGCTATTGGTGTCTGCTTTTGAATCGAAATCAGACGGAACAGAAGAGGTTAAGTAACTCGAGTAAGCATTCATTTCGCTGGTGAGCGCCAAAAGCTTGTTGAGAGAAATAAGGTATTTGAAGCGTGCAGCAGATTGTTGGGTTTTAATGCTTGCAAGATAGAGTTCTGCGTCAACTACTTCTAGCGAGTTTGAAAGCCCTTGTGTGAAGGCTTTTTTACGAAGCAATAGGTTTTCTTGAGCCAAAGACAGGCTTGAGTTTAGGCCTTGAACCTCTTCAATCGCTTGGTTCGCTTCAAGATAAGTCTTCTGTACTAACACGGTTAAGTCTTGCTTGGCTTGTGACTTAAGGAATTGAACCTGTGATACGGCGCTTTGAGCGGCGGCGACTTTGTCGGAACGACCAGAGGTATCAAGTAGTGGAACATTCACACCAATACCAACTAACCAATCAGGTTTCATTTCGCTGGCTAGAGAGTCATCTTCATACAGGTTGTAATCTCCGTAAAGATAGACCTCTGGGTAGTACTTGCCTTTCTCAGCTTTGATCAAGCTGCTTGCTTGTTTCTCTTTTGCATCGAGGATCTTAAGGCCGGGGTAGGTCATCAATGTTTGGTCAATGAACACATCCATATGAGGCAGGCTCTTATTGATAAACAGTTGTTCAGAGGGCTCTACACTTTCACTTTGACTCAGGATCTGAGTCAGAGCCAATTGAGCAATTTTAAGATCATTCTGAGCTTTCGTACGCTCGACAATCGCTTTATCCAAAGAAGCATCCGCTTGCAAGCGTTCTACGCGTGCGATTTGCCCTTGTTGTTCCATCTTGATAGCGAAATCTCGGTGCTGAGTTAAGCCTGCTTCTACAGCTTGACGCGTTTTTACAACGTCTTCCGCTAAGATCACTGAGAAGTAGTATTTGCTTAAGTCTTCATAACGAGCTTGCTTCTCCATCAACAACTGGCTTTGCGCTTCTTCGCTTTTACCTTCGGCTGCGGTTTGTGCTGCGGTAATTCGTCCGCCCGTAAAGATCGGCCAAATTGCACGAATAGAAGAGCTGAAGATGTCTTGCTCGGTGATGGTTGATGTTACTCCGCCAATTAATGGTCGTAGTATTGCAGACACGGTAGGGTTAACACCACTTAAGCTATCGCTGAACTGTTCGCCATTGATGGTCACATCACTATCAAGGTGAGTGTAGTTCGCGCCTAGTGTTACAGAAGGCAGGTTAAGGCTTCCGGTTGCATTTTGAAGGTGTTGATAACGCTCAACGTTAGCTTGTTGAGCCGCAAGAGAGTTGTTGTTTTCTTGTAATATTTGCCACGCTTCAGAAAAAGTGAGTGGAGCTGCATAGCCTGGCGAAGTCATGGTGCCGAGAAGCATACTGGCGATCGCAAGGTATCGGAATTTTGGTCTGGTCATCTGAATTAAATACCAATTAGAGTATTAACTCTAATGTTAACAGGGCGATAGTGATTTGTCTTGAATAGATTGTCTCATATGAATAAAAATTCTCATAACTCGTTAATCAAGTGTGAACAAGATAAGGTGATGTGAATATCAATCAACATGAAACTTAAAAAGCACGCATAAGCGTGCTTTTTAAGTTCAGTATAGAAGTGTTTTTTACAAAATGAAGTGGCTTATTTAAAGCTAGGACAATGGTGATCGGCGCGCCATACCAATTGTCTTGAACCTTGCATCGTTTGTAATAAATCTCTACCTGACATTTGCGGGAAAGCTAACAATACTTTTAGATCGAGCGGGGATGTCTCGTTCTTCTCATATGCTCTGACATGAGTGAAAGTAGATTGTAAGTTTTTGAACAACATAGCCTTTGTTAGGCAGATTCCAAAATTATCGCGTTTCATTGCCTGGTTTCCTTTTCAACAATGTTTATACGTTATGTTTTTTATCCTGTTTCTATTGGACGTTGACACTGACCGATACTTCCTGCTCATCAATGCTTTATAATTGGGTGCTGCTTTTATCAGTCACCTCGTCGTTGTCTGGCTAGCCGAGTATGAAAATAGTGATGATGGATAGGAGAGAATACTAAATCCGTTTGTTCATCATTCGTAACGGCCAGCGTACAACTTATACTTTTTGGTACGTCCAGTGAGTGAAGAGTTGTTGCCTTTTTGTTAGTCGAAATTTCGATTTAGAGCGCAGTTTGAAATCACGACTTGTGGCCAGACAACAATAAACTTCTTCATATGCAACCATTATAATTGTATTTATTTTAAACAACCTAAAAAACATCTAAAAGCTTAGTGATCTAGCTCAATATTTATTCGTTTATTTTGGTTTTTAAGCTAATTCGTTCTAAAAGTGAACGATTGTTCGAGGTGAACAACGTAAAGGATTATCAATTAACAATCTGCTCAATTATTTAGTTGAGTAACAGTCACAAATTCGCGTACCTAGAAAGGTTATGCGATTAACTTGGTGTTAACATTGATCGTCTAACACTAGGGACGGTGGAATATGAAATGGAGCAGTATCAGTTTCCGTAAAAGGTTGCTGATTATCATGACGGTCACTGGCCTCGTTGAACTTTTGATTCTTGCAGCGGCTGGCTTTTACTACATCAAACAATCTCAAGAACAAGAGATGGGTTTGAAAGCGTTAGGTGTTGCTGAATTTCTATCTGAATCACCACTTGTCACCAGCATTATTCAAGAAAATGGAACGGTGGATCCTAATGGTAAGCCTTACCTTCTGTCTGAAGAAACCCAAGTTAAATTTCGTAACCTTACCCAGCTCATTGGCGCGGCGTTTATTGTTGTGGGTGATGATAAAGGTATCCGCCTGATTCACCCTTATGATGACAGGCTCGGTAAACCAATGCGTGGTGGCGATAACCAAAAAGCATTGGTTTTGGGCGAGTCTTATGTGTCGACGGCTAAAGGGTCGCTTGGATTTTCTGTTCGTGGTAAATCTGCAGTTAAAGATCCGCAAGGCGCCGTTATTGGTGTGGTCTCGGTTGGCTATCTATTGGATTCTTTGCAAGACAGAATCGAACCTTACTTAGCCTTTTTGATTGTGATGGCGTTGCTGGTGGTTGCCGTTAATGCAGTGATTTCGAGTTATGTATCTCGGCGCTTCCAGCGTGCTATTTTGGGCTTTGAGCCCGAAGAGATTGGCCGCTTATATGTAGAACTCGATGTGACTATGAGTACAGTGAAAGAGGGCATTTTAAGTATCGATAAGAACGGCATTTTGCGTTCTATTAATAAGAGTGCTTGCGATATTTTATCAATAGACAGGGATAAAGCACTCAACCAACAGCGCCTTTCTGATGTATTGGCAGGCAGTGATTTAGAACACTTGTTATCCACTGGCGACACTGACCACGATGTTGAGCTGTACCTGAATAATAAACGAATCATTGCTAACCGAAGCCCAATTATAGTTGCGGGTGAGGTGGTCGGGGCAGTATCCAGTTTCCGATTGCGAGATGAAATCAACGATTTAACAGACCAGCTCTCACAAACCAAAGAGTATGCCGATCTACTACGTTCACAAACCCATGAGCATCAAAACAAGCTTAACACCATCAGTGGCTTGATTCAGATGGGCGAATTGGATTCAGTACAGCAACTGATTGGCCAAGAAACGGAGCATTATCAAAGCTTGATCGAGTTCTTGCGTGAAACCGTTAAAGACCCACTTATCGCGGGCATGCTCCTTGGGAAAACGGAGCGCGCGCGAGAAATAGGCTTAGAGCTTAAAGTTGAAGAAGGCTCAAGGCTTGAAGCGCTGCCTAGTTGGCTGAACGCAGATGACGTTGTCACCATTCTTGGCAACCTGATTGATAACGCCTTTGATGCCACTATGACGGCTATTAAGCAAGAAGGTCAAATTGCTCCTGCGCGTCGGGTTGTTGAAGTTTCAATCAGTGATTTTGGCAATGAAATTATCGTAGAAGTAGAAGACAAAGGGTGTGGTTTACCGAAAAACTTGGCGACCAAAGCACTCACCGAAAAAGGTGTATCAAGCAAAGCGAAGCAAAATCGCGGTGTTGGTTTGTATCTGATTAAGCAATTGGCAGACCGATATCAAGGGCAGCTTGAAATGGTCGGCAACCACGATTTTGGCACGCGAATGACGGTTTATCTGCCAAAAGAAGAACAATAATAATTAAGCACGAAGCGATCTTATGAAGGTCATCGTGACGGAAAAAGCATGGTTAAAGGAAGAACATAAATGAACGCAATCACGAGAGTCATGGTCATTGAAGATGATATTGCGATTGCAGAGCTTCATCATCGTTATTTGGAGCAGATGGGTGGCTTTGACGTGGTCGGAATTGCCACCACACAGTCTGAAGCACTCATGCAGCTAGACATCTTAAAACCTGATTTGGTGCTATTAGATGTGTATCTTCCGGACGGGTGTGGGCTTGATATTCTTAATCACGTTCGCGGAAGCAATCAAGGCTGTGATGTTATCTTGATTACTGCTGCTCGAGATGTGGATACTCTGCAACAAGCAATGCGCGGTGGAGTGGTCGACTATCTATTGAAACCGGTAATGTTTCCTCGTTTGGAAGCGGCACTGAAAAAGTACCAATCGCAACAGCAAGAGTTTGAAAGTGTGTCTGATTTGAACCAAGGTTTGGTTGATAAGATGCTGCAAGCTAATGCTAAAGCGAACTCAGGCAAGGTATCAACCTTACCTAAAGGGATTGATGGCGTGACGTTGGATAAGATCAGAGCCATTTTTCGACAAGCTGATGCCGTCAACATTACTGCTGATGAAGCCGGTGAACGAATTGGTGCAAGCAGAACCACCGCTAGGCGCTATTTGGAATTTTTGATTACGACTGGTGAGTTAGTCGCGGACTTAAATTACGGTACCGTCGGTCGCCCGGAGCGCTGCTACAACAAAGCGCAAAGATAAACACGACACTGTCAAAATAAATATAAAGCCAGTTGAATAAGCTGGTTTTACCTACCTCTCTGTTTTCTATTGCACACTCCACCGACCAGATACCGTTCTTTCTTGGCTACAATGTTTGAGAATGCCGATTTGTTTCTCCCTAGAGCTAAATGAACTGAACTATCGATTAGAATTTGTTCGAAATAAGTTAATATTTAATCGATTGCTTTCACAGTGGTTGATGTAAATCAAATAGTCATAGACAATACTGTCCCGAATAGAGGTGATAGCTTTCACCCTCGTTTACCAAACGCATTCTCAAATTTAATAGGCGCTTACTATTGATGTAATAGTTAAGACCTATTATCTATTTTCGTATGTCGCTGATACCTTTGGCGAATACTAAAAACCTTGTTTTTATAGGAAAGATGATGGTAATACCTGAAAACAGCAGCATCGTTATTTTTGGTGCGTCGGGAGATCTAACTTACCGCAAGTTAATTCCTGCTCTATACCACCTGTATGCTAGCAATCAACTACCAGAATCCTTTGCGATTCTTGGAGTGAGCCGTACTGAGTACAGCGATGAGTCTTACCGTGAGAAGCTGAAGAAGTCTCTTCAGGAAATGGAAAAAACTGAACCAGAGACGCTGAATGCATTTATTGAACATCTGCATTACCAAGCGATCAACACTTCAGATGTAGACGACTATGCTCGTTTAGCACAACGTCTAGACAAGCTTGAACAAGACTACCAATTCGAAAACCATAACACTTTGTTCTACTTGGCAACGCCGCCAAGTCTGTACGGTGTTATCCCAGCAAACCTTGCTGCGCATGGCCTTAACGATGAATCTAACGGCTGGCGCCGTCTGATCATCGAGAAACCATTTGGTTACGACTTAGCTTCTGCTCAAGCGTTAGATGAAGAGATCCATCATCACTTCCAAGAACACCAGATCTACCGTATCGACCATTACCTTGGTAAAGAAACGGTTCAAAACCTTCTAGTGCTTCGTTTCTCAAACGCGATGTTTGAACCACTATGGAACCGTAACTTCATTGATTACGTTGAAATCACAGGCGCTGAGTTCCTTGGTGTGGAAGAACGTGGCGGTTACTACGATGGTTCTGGCGCAGTTCGTGATATGTTCCAAAACCACTTGCTACAAGTGTTAGCAATGGTGGGCATGGAGCCACCAGCACAAATTAACGCTGACTCTATTCGTGACGAAGTGGTTAAAGTACTTCAGTGTCTGAAGCCTCTTGAGGAAGAAGATCTTCGTAACGATCTCGTTCTTGGTCAGTACACAGCTTCTGACGTTCGTGGCCAGCATTTGCTAGGCTACCGTGAAGAGCACGGTGTTGCCGACGATTCTCGCACCGAGACTTACATCGGCTTGAAAGCACACATCAACAACTGGCGTTGGAATGGCGTTCCGTTCTACGTGCGTACGGGTAAACGTTTACCAACACGCGTAACGGAAATCGTGATTCACTTTAAGAACACACCGCACCCAGTATTTGGTCAAGATGCACCTGAAAACAAACTGATTATCCGTATCCAACCGGATGAAGGTATTCAGATGAGCTTTGGCTTGAAAGAGCCTGGTGCAGGATTTAAAGCAAAAGAAGTTAAGATGAACTTCTCTTACTCTGACTTGCCTGAAACTCAAATGCTAACGGCTTATGAGCGTCTTCTTCTTGATGCACTAAACGGTGATGCGACTCTGTTTGCACGTACCGATGCGGTAGAAGCATGTTGGAAGTACGTTCAACCAATCTTAGACTTTAAACAAGATCCTCAAGCACTGTTTGGCTATGCTTGTGGTACTTGGGGCCCGCAAGAAGCGGATGAGCTTCTTCAGCGTGGTGGCCGTGCATGGCGTTTCCCATGTAAAAACCTAACAGACACGGATTACTGCGAACTATGATCAACCACAAGATCTTTGCAACGCCAGAATTGGTTGTTGAAACCCTAGCAAATGAAATGAAAGCGTACAGTGAGCAGGGCAAACCTGTTCATATTTCACTTTCAGGTGGCAGCACGCCAAAAATGCTATTCAAACTGTTGGCACAGGCGCCATACGCAGAAGGTATCCAATGGAATAACCTTCATTTCTGGTGGGGCGACGAACGTTGCGTTGCACCAGACGACGCTGAAAGCAACTTCGGTGAAGCGAACGCACTTCTATTCTCTCAAGTAAACCTTCCTGCTGAGAACATCCACCGTATTCGTGGTGAAGATGAGCCTAAAGCAGAAGCTGAGCGCTTTGCTAAAGAGATGGCTGATGTGATTCCTTGTGAAAATGGCACGCCTGTTTTCGATTGGATTCTGCTCGGTGTTGGCGCTGACGGCCACACGGCTTCACTATTCCCGGGTGCAACAAACTACCAAGATGAGAACCTATCTGTACTGGCTTCTCACCCTGAGTCTGGTCAAATCCGTGTTTCTAAAACAGCAAAAGTTTTAGAAGCAGCAAAACGAATCAGCTACCTAGTACTGGGTGCAGGTAAAGTTGAGATCGTTAAAGAAATTCATACTACTCCTGCTTCAGAGTTGCCTTATCCGGCAGCGAAAATCCAGTCTAAAACTGGCGAAACAGAGTGGTTCCTAGATTCAAATGCAGCAAGTGCTATCGCATAAGTGCGAATAGCCGCAAGGAGATATAAATAATGAAAGGTGATATCGGTGTAATTGGCCTAGCAGTAATGGGTCAGAACCTTATCCTAAACATGAACGACCACGGCTTCAAAGTTGTGGCTCACAACCGTACTGCTGCGAAAGTAGACGAGTTCCTAGAAGGTCCAGCTAAAGGTACTAACATTGTTGGTGCTTACTCTCTAGAAGAGCTAGTTGAGAAGCTAGAAGCGCCACGTAAAGTGATGCTTATGGTTCGTGCTGGTGACGTTGTAGACACGTTCATCGAAAACCTGATCCCACTTCTAGACGAAGGCGACATCATCATTGATGGTGGTAACACTAACTACCCAGATACTAACCGTCGTGTAGCGCATTGTCGTGAGAAAGGCATCCACTTCATCGGTACTGGCGTATCTGGTGGCGAAGAAGGTGCTCGTTTCGGTCCTTCAATCATGCCAGGCGGCGCGGCTGAAGCTTGGGAAGCGGTTAAGCCAATCTTCCAAGGTATCTCTGCAAAAACTGACGCTGGTGAGCCTTGTTGTGACTGGGTTGGTAACGATGGTGCTGGTCACTTCGTTAAGATGGTACACAACGGCATCGAATACGGTGACATGCAGCTTATCACTGAAGCATACCAATTCATGAAAGATGGCCTAGGTATGTCTGCTGACGAGATGCAAGCAGTATTCGCTGACTGGAACAAGACTGAGCTAGACAGCTACCTAGTTGAAATCACTGCAGACATCCTTGGCTACAAAGATGAAGACGGTGAAGCGCTAGTTGAGAAGATCCTAGACACTGCAGGCCAAAAAGGTACTGGTAAATGGACGGGTATCAACGCACTAGACCTAGGTATTCCTCTAACACTGATCTCTGAGTCTGTATTCTCTCGTTGCCTGTCTGCTCTTAAAGACCAACGTGTTGAAGCTGAAGCTTTGTTTGAGAAGACAATCACTCCAGTTGAAGGCGATAAGCAAGAATGGGTTGACGCATTACGTCAAGCTCTACTGGCTTCTAAGATCATCTCTTACGCTCAAGGTTTCATGCTTATGCGTGAAGCGTCGAACGAAAATGGTTGGGATCTAAACTACGGTAACGTTGCTCTAATGTGGCGTGGCGGTTGTATCATCCGTTCTGCTTTCCTAGGCAACATCCGTGATGCATACGAAGCGAACCCAGATATCGCATTCCTAGGCTCTGATGAGTACTTCAAGAACATCCTACAAAGCAGCCTAGTAGCGTGGCGTAAGGTTTCTGCGAAGTCGCTAGAGGCTGGTATCCCAATGCCATGTACTATCTCTGCACTTTCGTTCTTAGACGGTTACACAACAGCTCGTCTGCCAGCTAACCTTCTACAAGCTCAGCGTGACTACTTCGGTGCTCACACTTATGAGCGTACTGACCGTCCACGTGGTGAATTCTTCCACACAAACTGGACTGGTACAGGCGGTGACACTGCTTCTACAACTTACGACGTATAATCGTTAGTTAGAATCAGTAAAGAACGTTTTTGTTCTGTAAGCTGAAAATAGAAAAAGGATGCCTCAGTGGCATCCTTTTTTATTGGTTTGCGTTTTCTTGGACCGACAGAACTAAGAAGTTATAGCTCAAGCCATCATGACCTGCGACTGAGCATCGTCGTTGTATTGCTCCCGAATTGCCATAAAGTCGTCTAGGTTCTGTTTAAGGGCCTCAACACATTCTGGGTCGAACATTGAACCGTTCTGTTCTTCAATGTATTCCATCACTTCATCGAGTGTCCACGCGTGCTTGTAGGCTCTTTTACTCATCAGTGCATCAAACACATCGGCTAACGTCACGATTCTCGCTTCTAGTGGTATTGCTGTGTTACTCAAAGCGTCGGGTAACCCTGTGCCATCAAACCGTTCATGATGATGACGCACGATATTCTTTATGAACTGTATTTCGTCAGAACACATAGAACTGCAATGCGACAGAGCCACGACATCGTCAATCATTTCTTCGCCATATAAGGTGTGGTTGTTCATGATGGCTCTTTCTTCTTCATTGAAGCGCGCGCTACTGAATAACACCTTATCTGGTATTCGATATTTTCCTATGTCGTGAAAGGGCGCGTACAGCCGAATTCGATGAATGAATTGGTGTGTAATGTCTCTTCTTGTGTGCGATAGAGTGCGAGCAATTTGTTCACTGTATTTACCCATTCGAATCAGGTGTTCTTTGGTTTCTGGGTCTCGAGCATGACCCATATTTAAAGCGATCGCTAAAGAGGATTGAAAGTGACGCTGCCGCTCAAACCATTGAACGAAAAGACTGGAGATTACTTGAGTGAGATAGGCGATATCACATTGAATATGCTGGTTCGCAAAAAATCCCGTTGATGAAGCATTGATAAACACAAACCCAAGATTACTTTCTTGATGATGAATAGGCGTTGTGTAACTGCTTTGGTGGCCGAGTTCGAGTAGGTGAGATATTTGTTTGGTCGGGCTTATCGTGGTGAGGTCGTTGATGATTCGAGTATCTAAAGATTCTGCCATTCGAGATAAAGCCGATTCTGGCTTAAGTTCTTGTTCGATATAGCGGTGTTGCGCTTCTTGGCACAGAGTGTCTGACACAAAGTAATTTGATGCTCTGTTTTCACTGCACAGCACGACCGAAAGCCGAGATAATATGGGGTAATGTTCGCGAGCTAGCCGAAAGAGATCATCAACGATGCTGATAATATCTTTATCTTGGGCGGCTACTCTGCTGATTTGGGAGTAGTCAAACATGGTCAAAGCCAACCTTTATTTATAGTTATATCATTGTTTAATATCGTCATTTATAGGTTTCTATACCATGTCTAAACATAGCATCGTGTTGTTAAAATGTAATACGGTATTTTGATAAATGGTTATGCCATCACTCAAACAGTCGTTATTTCATTGTGTTTCCTGTAAATGTGTTAAGCCAGTAGATTAGACATCGTTAAATTCACTAAATGTGAATATTAAAGATAAGTGGATGGCTGTGCTCACTGACTTAAATATCAATATGTTAAGTCTCTTTTCAACCAAAGATTACTATACAAAATATTCACGCCAATCATTTTACTCTGACTATAAATAGACTCTGTCGGAGATAAAAATATGAAAAAACTAGCAGTGCTGTCGGCTATGGCGGCCATATCTTTTCAAAGCGGTAGTGCATTCGCCGTTGACTTAATTGGGCACGCGATCGCACAACAATCTCAAGATGTTGTGGCACAGGTTAGCGGTGTTGTAGAGAGCCATCCATTTCAACTTGGCGAGCCGATTCAACAAGGACAATCTTTAATTATCCTTGAAGATAGTGATTTCAAATTGGAAGTCCGTCGTCAACAAGCAAATTTGGAATTGGTTAAAGCTGACCTAAAAATCAAAAGCAGTATCTACACTCGTTATAAAGAACTAAAAGCGAAAAAGAGCTTGTCGCAGCACGAGCTCGATATCGCCTTAGCTGACCTTCAAGCGGCAAAAGCCCGTGTCAAATTGGCACAGATAGACCTAGAAAAAGCCACCGACAACTTTACGCACACCCAAATCAATTCTGAGATAAACGGCTACGTTGTGAAACGCAATGTAGAGCAAGGCTCATGGGTTGAGAAAGGAAATCTACTTTATAGCGTTGCAGACGTTAACAATATCATTGTTCGTTTATTGGCTAGCGAGCACGATCTGGCTGAATTATCTGTTGGGCAGGAGCTGAATTTGTGGAGTGACGTTAATCCTGAGATTAAAGTTAGAGCAAATATAAAACGTATTGGTATCAATCTCGACCAAGGTTTAATGGCTTACCCAATCGATATTGAAATTCCAAACGAAGATAGCCTTATTAAGCCGGGGATGTCCCTGCATGCAAGTACACTCAACTAAGGAGTAGTCGATGAGACATATTATTAGCTACTTTGCGGCTCGAGGCTTTTTGGCTCGGGTAATTACAATGATGGTTTTTGCGGTAGGTATTGCTTCATTGAGCATTATTAAGATGCAAGAAGACCCAGAAGTGGCCTTTCCAGAAGTTGAGATTGTTACCCATTATCCAGGTGCTTCACCGCAAGACATTGAACTGAACATTACCAATAAAATTGAAAAAGAGCTGCGTGGGGTGCAAAACATCCGCGAAATGACATCGGAATCAACAGAGGGGACTTCACTGATTTTACTGGAGGTCGCTGAAGATGCTGATATCGCAGATGTAGTACGTAAAATTCAGCAAGCGGTTGATCGAGTCAGTGGGTTACCGAAAGATATCTCAGACCCTCCGCTTGTTCTCCAGGAAAGCACCTCGTCCTTTGAAGTCTTACGTTTTGGTGTAACGACAACTGGTAATTACAGCGATCTTCAGCAGTATGCCCGTCAGCTTGAAAAACGAATCAAATCGATATCAGGTATTGGGACTGCAACTATGTCTGGCTTTCGTGAACGAGAGTTTTGGATTGAGGTAGATCCAAGCAAAGCGAGTCGCTACAACCTCACGTTTGACGACATTATGACATCGGTAAACAGTCGAAATTTATCGTTATCAGGTGGTGTTGTCGAATCGTGGAAGTCAGAGCATCGTCTTGTTACCTTAACGCAGGTGACCAGTGCAAAAGAGCTAGAAGACACCATCATTCGTGTTCTGCCTGATGGTGGGCTAGTACGAGTTCAAGATATCGCAACGGTCACTGATGGGTTCGAGAAAGCCACTGAATACGGCATGATTAACAACCAACAAGCGATTTTATTTAATATCACTAAGACGGCTAACGCAGATGTACGCACCGCTATTAGTGCGGTATTAGATACACTCGATATTGAACGCGAAAAGCATGGTGGTAAGTTCGATTTTCATACGTCGATTAACCTTGCTAAAGACATGGAAGATAAGTTCTCTATCGTTGCGAGCAACGGCGGTTTAGGTCTAGTTCTCGTATTAATCGTGTTGGGTATGGCTCTGATGCGTCAGGTTGCTTTCTGGGTCGCTGTCTCTATTCCTTTCTGTATTTTTGGCGTCTTGGCTTTAATCCCTGGAATGGGGATGACCTTAGATGCAATAAGCTTGGCTGCTCTCTTACTCGTTATCGGTATTATTGTCGATGACTCGGTAATCGTTGCAGAAAGTATTTACAGCGAAAGAGAGAAAGGTGCATCGCCACTGGATGCCGCCATTGAGGGCACGCTAAAAGTCTATAAGCCAGTTCTGGCAAGCTTAACCACTACGATCCTCGTGTTTATCCCAATCTTCTTTATTCCGGGAGAGCTAGGGATGGAGATTGCGGTCATACCTCTAACTGTCATTATGGCTCTGACGTTTTCTTGGTTTGAGTGCACGGTTACGTTGCCAGCTCACTTAGCCGATGCTCTTAAAAAACCAAACTTAAACACTCGCAAGATAGATGTGTTCAATAAAGTGGTGACTCGTTATGAAGCGATTCTTACTCGTGCGTTGCAACACAAGTTTAAAGTCGTTTTATTCGCGTTGCTTATGTTAGGAGCTAGCGGAGCTATAGTTGCAACACTTAGGTTAGATTTCTTTCCTGCTCAAGCGGCAAAATACATAGAGGTGTACACAGAAGTTAAACCTGGCACTCCAATGGATAAGGTACGAGCAGCACATCGTCAAGTTGAGGAAGCGATTAGTGCTTTGCCTGATTCGGAAATGCTGAGTTATGAAATGACCTATTCGACGCCAGTAAGCACAGGACTAATTAATTTAACCAATGCGGAAGATAGAGAGAGAACCGCAGACGTTATCGCGGACGAGTTAAGCGACAAGCTCAGTGAGATTACTTCTGTCCCGTTTATTAAATTTACAGTAGATGCGGGTGGAGCACCTCCCGGTGAGCCTGTAGAAGTACGTGTGATTGGTCAAAACAAGGAGTCTCGTGATCATGCTGTTCAAGTGATTGAAGCGTGGTTGGGGCAACACAGCGGCCTGAGTAACGTGACGAACAATGAAGAGCTTAAAGATCAACAGCTTGAAATTGTACCTCAATACGAGTGGCTCGCTCGCTATGGTTTAACTGTAGATGATTTGGCGACTACCTTGCGCGTAGCATTTGATGGCGAGAAGGTGTCGACGACTTGGATTGGTGATGAAGAGGTTGGGCTTCGAGTCATATTAACAGAACGCTACCGTAACCTTGAGAAATTGCGAAATACCAAGATCTATACCGCGGACGGAACTCAAGTACCTTTAAGTCGATTGGCTCACGTACGATATACTCAAGCAGAACGTATCATCTTGCATTTCAATGGCGACCGACAGGTGTTGGTTACCGCTCAAGTAGAGGGTAATGCGCTTGATCCTGATGAAATCACAGATGAGCTATGGGAAGCCGTGAAAGGTCAAATAAACTCTGATGTCATGTTGGATATTGGTGGTGAAGTGGAAGCAACTGAAGAAGCACTAGGGGGAATTGTGGTTGCTTTTCCATCCGCCATTCTCGGGATCTACTTTGTGCTAGCCATAATGTTCGGTTCGTTGGTTCAGCCGTTACTGGTTATCTCAGTTATCCCTTTTGCTTTGGTCGCCTCTTTGATGGCGCTATTTCTTCATATGCAGCCTATCTCGTTATTCGCCTTAATCGGTGCGCTTGGTATGTGTGGGGTAGTGGTCAACAACTCCTTGGTGTTGATAGTTAGAATTAATGACTTACGAGACCAAGGTATGGAGATCACTCAAGCTGTGATTCAAGCTGCAAAAACTCGTTTAAGGCCAATCTTATTGACTTCTGTAACGACAGTCGTTGGCTTGTTACCTTTGGCTTATGGTATTGGCGGGGCAGATGTGTATATGGGGCCAATGGCATTAACCTTAGGCTATGGCCTACTATTCTCTGTGCCAATCGTATTGTTCATTGTTCCTTGCTTGTATGTCGTGATATCGAGATGGAAAATGACTATTTAGGTTGTGAATTAAGCGACATTAAACGATAAATCATTAAAGAGAGGGCAATTGAAGCTCTCTCTTTTTTGTATTTTAGCGGCCCCTATCGTGAAATAAGTGAATGACTGGTGGAAATTGAGTCATTTAAGTCTACTTACTAAAATATAAAGAGTAGATAGTTAGGATACTGGTTCGCTTTATGCCATCATAAAGGAAGTGATAGGGGAAACGGACAGTCCCATAGAAATACATTGGTAGGCATTATTGATGATGGCGTGCCAAGTAGAATTCAGAGCCCAACTCGGTTTAGGTTGTGAAAAGGTAAAGAGATGACTGAAGAAGAAAGAATTGAACTGCAGCAAAATAACCCGCTGCACGGCTTGAAGCTAGAAACGATGATCACTGAATTAGTGGATCATTATGGTTGGGAAATTTTGGACGCAGCAATGCGTATGAACTGCTTTAACACAAAGCCAACCGTTGCAAGTGCCGTTAAATATTTGAAAAAAACAGAGTGGGCTCGTGAAAAGGTTGAAAACTTCTACCTTTACCGTTTTAAGCGTATGCCTAAAGCGTCGGACATCGAATACCAGATGCCTCCGCGTTCACGTACATTCCGTCACGGATTAGAGCCTCGTGAACCTATGGAATTGACGGTAGAGTCTATCCACGCTTCACAAGCTAAAGCTGCATCTGCATTTAAAGAGCGTCGTGGCGGCAACGGTCGTAATTTCCGTCGTTAATAGAAAGGCGTCGCTAGTAAAGTGCGTCGCTAGTAAAGGACGTCGTTAATAGAAAAGCGTCGTTAGAAAAGCCGTCGAAATAGTCTAATCAACTAAAGCGATAAGCATAAAATACAAAAGGAGCCTAAGCGCTCCTTTTTTAATGCGTGTCGCTTTAGTCGTTTGCCTTAAGCTTCGCGGTTCTTTCTTTGATTCTTCCAAAGGTCAACGACATAGACAATGGCGCTGATCAGTAAGAATAGCGCTGACACAGAAAACAGAGCGGGCATTTTGAGAATCCACGCGAATGTGGCGGCAAGAAAAGCGACAAAGCAAATGAGTCGACTTGATGACATGACATGACCGAGTTTAGTGTTCATAACGCCTCCTAATGAAGTCTCATTTTCGACAGGAGAATTATCCCACTTTGTTCAAAAGAAAGGCTAAAAAATAGTATAAATTATTATCAAATTTGCTAATTGAAGGACTCGTCTCACATATTTGGTTTTGCCTATTTTATAAGCAATAAAATAGCGAGATAGGTATCGAAAAGGCAAATATTTTCGGTCGGTCTTCGCGCTGCTAGTCTTGGAGCTCAGAATTTCTAGTTAGCATAGAACTTAGTTTGTATAGTACCTACATAGCACAGAGCCTAGTTGGTATAAAAAAAGTAAGCGGTGATCAAAAAGCTAGCGATGATCACTGTGGTACGGACATATTGTTGAGGGATGCGGCGAGAGATTTTTGCTGAATAATAACCACCAACCAATGTACCCAATAATACGGCCATGCCAGACGGCCAATCAATCGAGCCATTGATGATAAAAAACACGATCGCAGCGAGCGAGGCACACGCGGACACGAGCAGTTTGATGCCATTCATCACGTTGATGTTGGTGTAACCAGCCAGCGCCAAGTAGCTCAATGTCACAATCCCTAAACCTGCATTAAAATACCCACCGTAGATACAAACAATCAAAAGCAATAAAGCGGAAAAGAATGCGCCTGCGCTGGTGGCGTGTTTATGTTTTGCTGTTGCTTGTTTCAGCCATTTATTGAGTGTGCCACCAAACGTGAATAGCAGAGCAGCAAACAGTAGTAGCCAAGGAACGGATTGAGTGAACAGAGCTTCAGGTGTGTGGAGCAGTAAGAAAGCACCTATGCCTCCACCAATTACACATAAAGCAATGGTCAGTTTTAGCTGCTTAGTACCAGATTGAATTTCGTGGCGCAGAGCGTAGGCTCCGCTAATATATCCAGCGCATGAAGCAAAGGTATTGGTCGCGTTGGCTGCGATGGGTGGAACTCCTGCAAATAATAGAGCAGGGAAGGTGATGAAGCTGCCGCCACCCGCAATGGAGTTAAGCACACCGCCAATCACACCTGATAAGAATAGAATCAACCAATCCATAGTTTTAGAATCCAATATGTAAACTAACTGGTTACCTTACTTGAATTTGTTATGAATATCAGCGCTATGTGTGTTGTAAAGATAGGTTTGTGAGTTTGCTACCATCTTTAACCGTTGGCTCGAATTGTGCTGCTAAATTAAAAAAGGAGCCAATGGCTCCTTTCGTTGAGGTTTAGTTGTTTTAGTCGAGCTTTATACTTCGACCGGTTTCGCTCTAAAGCTCTTAAACAGTTTCACTAGAATTGGGCTAGACAGTACCAACACCGCTAGAATAGTGAACGTCATGGTTATTGGGCGTTCCCATAAGAAGTTCAGTTCACCATCGCTGATCATCAATGCACGTCTCAAGTTTTCTTCCATCAAACCTCCCAATATGAAGCCTAACAGTAGTGGCGCGAGTGGGAAATTGGCCAGTCTTAGCGCTATCGCTGCCATTGCAACCAGTAGCATCACAAATACGTCCATCGTGTTAAATGACACCAAGTACACGCCTGTGATTGAGAAGAAGATAATCATTGGTAGTAGCACTGTTCTTGGTACTGCTAGCAGTTTAGAGATGTAAGGGATTAAAGGCAGATTCAAAATAACCAGTACGATGTTGCCAAAGTACATAGAGATGATTACAGACCAAAATACATCTGGATGTTCAACGAACAAACGCGGGCCAGGCTGAATACCGTAGGCAATTAACGCACCAAGCATAATCGCGGTTGTACCAGAGCCCGGAATACCAAGCGTTAGTAGCGGAACGAATGAGCCACTTGAAGCCGCGTTGTTTGCTGATTCAGGAGCAACAAGACCACGAATGCTACCTTTACCGAACTCTTTCTGCTTGTCTTTTGGCGCTAGGCTACGCTCCATACCGTAACTTAGGAATGCCGCAATAGTGGCACCTGCGCCCGGTAATACACCGGTAAAAAAACCTAGAATAGAGGAGCGAATCGAAACAGGCGCAACTTCTTTGAACTCTTCTTTGGTGACCTTCATGCTGCCGATGTCTGACATCTTTTTGCTTTCTTCTGCGCTGGTGTCTTGCTCTGGCTTAAGAATACCCATCAAGGTTTCACCTAGCGCAAAAGTTGCCATCGCTAATAATAGGAAGCTGAAGCCATCCATAAGATCCGTTAGGCCAAAAGTGAAACGTTCAACGCCAACCCCTTTGTCGATACCTACGGTTGATAGCATCAAACCGAGAATGGTCATCATCCAAGCTTTGATCACCTGACCTGGGCCTGCAAACGCAGCTACAGCAGATAAACCTAATAGCATCAATGCAAAGTAGTCTGAAGATTGGAAGCTCAATGACACGCTTGCTAGAGCTGGAGCTGCAATCAAAAGCATTATTGCTGAAAGCGTACCGCCTGTGAAAGAAGAGTAAGCTGCGAGTGCCAGCGCTTTACCTGCTTGACCTTTTTGAGCCATCGGGTAGCCATCAAACGCGGTTACTACCGTTGAAGAACAACCTGGAGCATTGATTAAGATTGATGATGTAGAACCACCAAATACAGCGCCATAGTAGACACCAGCCATCAAGATTAGGCCAGAAGAAGGGTCTAGGCCGTATGTAATAGGGATCATCAACGCGATCGCTGAAATTGGCCCGAGTCCCGGTAGCATCCCGATGAAGGTGCCAACGAAACAGCCCACAATTACCATCATGATGTTCATTGGCATCACAGCGGTCGAAAGTCCTTGTAAAATTCCGTCTAACATAATGTTGTCCCTACCAAAGAGTGAAGATTAAACCAGGCTCTAGGTAGATATCTAAGCCTTGAGTTAATAGAAGAAAGAACGCGATAACGAAAGGAAATGACGCGCCAAATAAAACAGCCTTACGACGCTCGCCCAATAGGTAAAAGCCCGCAAGTAAAAAGAAGCTGGTTGCTAAAACAAAGCCAAGATAAGTCAGTCCAACACCGTACAATGCCATTAACACCAAGAAACCGATGAGCAGTTTCCAGTTCAACGGTGTTGTGTCGCATGTGACTTTCTTATCCGGTTGTCCTGTTATTAGTAGGATCAATGAAAGGCCGATGCCAATAAACGTCAACAGTGTAGGTAACGTTCTTGCTGTGAAGGGTTCGTACTCGTCACCGGGAAACAAAGGAATCAGCGTGGTTTGGTAGCCATAGCACAAGCACGCCAGCATAAAGATCATGGCTCCGATGCGATCCTTCGAAAGCAAAGATTCCTTACTCAGAAATTTGGTTGGTAAGTCCGACATATCCAACTCCATTTGGGGTGGTATAAAAAGTAAAAAAGCCGTACACGAGCGAGTTAATGAAGAATGTCTGGGATCACTAACCAAAGGTGAGCGAATTACATGGCTTGGGTAAGCCGCTTGCATCTACAACGAATCAACAAGCTTTAGCAACATGCTACGAATAAACAAAGGAGTTTTAGTTAACTCATGTACGGCGAAACAAGGAAAGAGTAAGAGGGCACTATGACCCTCTATCGTTATTGGTTACTTCAAGAACCCTAGCTCACGCATTAGGTCGCCCATCTGTTTTTCTTGATCTTCTAAGAAGGCGTAGAAGTCTTTGTCGGCTTTGTAGTTATCGATCCAACCATTACGGTCACGAACCACTTGCCACTCATCGGTTTTGTACATTTTGCCTAACGCTTCGTTCCACTCATCGATTTTCGCTTGGCTAGTGTTTGGAGCCGCGAAGAAGCCACGCCAGTTCGCAAATACAGTTTCATTGCCGTACTCAGTCAGTGTTGGGATATCTGGTGCTGCTTCAAGACGTTTTGGCGCCGTTACTGCCAGTACTTTTACTTGTCCAGATTTAGACATCTCTAGAACTTCACCAAGACCGGTTGATAGGAGTTGTGTCTCACCAGAAAGCAGTGCTGCCATCGCTTTACCACCTGCATCGTAGGCAATATAACGAACTTTCTTAGCATCAAAGCCTTCGCCTTTAAATGCCGCTGCAACTACTAGGTGATCCATACTGCCTCGCGCAGAGCCACCAGCGATTTTTACCTTACGAGGGTTACTTTCGAATTCTTTTACCACGTCTTCCCAAGTGTTGTATTTAGAATCCGCAGACGCAACGATCGCACCATAGTCAGCAATCGTTGCAGCAACCGGTGTTAGGTCGCGGAAAGATTGAGGGAAGATACCCGTTAGCGAGCGAACAACGATAGGGGTAGAATTCACCATCAATGTGTCTTCTTGACGTTGTGCCGTTTCAATTAGGTGAGCAATAGCTTTACCGCCGCCGCCACCAGATAGGTTTTGGAAAGAGACATTTTCTACGATGTCTGATTTCACCAGTACATCACCAGTACCACGTGCTGTCATATCCCAACCGCCACCAGCGCCGCCAGGGATTAGGAAGTGGATTTTTTCTACGTCTGCAGCAAAAGTGTTGAAAGAAAAGGTTGCTGCGATAATAGAAGCCGCAAGAGTAGGTTTCAGTGCCTTGAACATGGTTCACGTTCCTTATGTAGGGGATCTCTTCAATGGAGAGAAACTTATGTTTTATATCTAGCTGCTAAACATCACTTTTGGGTGTTGCTCAGCAGATGAAGTTAAAGTTAACGGTGTGTTAATAAAATGTCTTCAATGCGGCGATATTGAGAATAAAGAACATTGGGTGAATAAAGTTCATAAAGTTCACGGAGGATGAAAGCTTTGAGATGTCGCGATATCGGTAATCTAGGAATAAAAAAAGAGAGCTAACTGAGCTCTCTTTACCTATTGATTCATCGTTGATGAATATCTTTAAGTTTCAGTGGCTAAGGAAGAGCCTCTTAACACTTCAGAAGCCGTATCAAAGTCAAATTCCTCTAACGAGTTTTCTAATTTCTTGAACTCTGAGGCTGATAATCCAATCTCAGTGCTACTCTCAATGTTCAGAACTATGGTCAGTGCTTCAGTGTCGTCATTGGCGATGGCTTCGAGTAGTGCTTTATACAGCGCGATGTTTGTCTGCCCAGATGCGGAATCGATATTCCGTGATTGGTCAGTTTTTTCATCAGCAGGTGGGTTTGACTTATCGAATGACTGTACCAGCGCTTGGCTTAACTCGACAGTTGTTGTGATCACTTGTTCCATGAGTTCCGAGTCTGCAGGTTTCGACTCAAGCTTCTCACATAGCGCGTGCAACTCAGTCGCGCCTAGGTTACCCGCAACGCCTTTTAGAGTGTGTAAATAGCGAGCTTGGGCACTGCTCGTGAGTTCAGTGTTTAAAGCTTCTTTGTCTGGATAGGCTTCAACAAAGCGATTCAATAACTTCCAATACAGTTGGTGGTTATTGCTGGCTCGTAGCAATCCTATGTCAGTATCTAAACCATCAATGATAGGTAGCGTTACAACGGTATCTTGTGACTTAGTATCGGCTGGTAGAGTAGGTGTTGTGAACTGCACGGGATTAGCCGGTGAAATCCAGTTGGCTAATGTGGCGAACATTGATCCGACATCGATCGGTTTGGCGATGATGTCGCTCATACCACAACTCAGCGCTTTCTCTTTATCTCGTTCCATCACGTTCGCGGTCATGGCGATAATAGGCGTTTTAGTGTCTTTTATCTCGTTACGAATGTACTGTGTTGCTTCATAACCATCCATAATTGGCATTTGGCAGTCCATTAAAATGCCATCGAAAGGGGCGTCATCAGCGATTGCTTTTTGGTAAAGTTCGATGGCTTGCTGACCATTCTCTGCGACCGTCACTTGGATCTGTTGGCCTTCTAATAGCTCTGTCGCGAGCTCTTGGTTTATTTCGTTGTCTTCAACCAACAAGATGTTAGAACCAGCCAGTTGTTGAACATTCGCAAGCTGATTCTGTTGCTCCAATTCGCTACGAGAGACGCGATCTGAATCAAGCCCATAAAGAGACACGATGGAGTCATAGAGGTGAGAAGAGGTGATAGGCTTGTCTAAAATACTCGGAACCTCAAAGCCTCTTATAGTAATGGCTTCGGCTAATTCTTCTCGGCCATAAGCGGTTAGCATCATAATTTTAGGTGCTGTCGATAGCGACAAGCCTTTGTTCAGTTCTGCAAGTAGATCAACCCCATCACGTTTAGGCATTTTCCAATCTGAGATAATCAAGTCAAACGGCTCATTTTTATCGTCAGCTGAATGCAGTTCTACAATGGCTTCATCGACAGAAGCGCATAGCGTTGGCGTCAATTTTAGGGACTCTAAGATGTCGCCGACGATTAAACGTGCACTCGCGTTGTCATCGACTACTAGCACTTTTAGGTGATTAATCGAGGCTGGCACCACAATGCGGTTTTGCGTAATAGAGTGGCTCACGCGTGTTGAGATGGTGAAGGAGAAGGTTGAACCTTTGCCAAGCTCAGTCGAGACTTGAATGTCCCCACCCATGAGTTGGCTAAGCTCCTTACTGATCGCCAAGCCTAGGCCTGTACCGCCGTATTTTCGTGTAGTAGAGCTATCGGCTTGAGTGAATTTGTTGAACAGCTTGTCTGCTTGCTCCTGCGTCATACCAATGCCACTGTCTGAAACGGCAAGCTTCAGTTTGATATCATCCCCTTGTCTTTCAGCAACTGATATGGAGATTTTCACTTCGCCTTTCTCTGTAAACTTAACGGCATTATTGCTGAGGTTGATCAGTATCTGTCCTAATCTGAGTGGGTCACCGATAAGGTTAGTTGGTACGTCTCTATCAACTTGGATGAGCAGTTCGAGCCCTCGTTCAGATGCTCGTAGACCGACCAGGTTGGTGATGTTATCGAGTACATTCTCGAGATGAAAATCGACGTTTTCTATATCTAACTTACCGGCTTCGATTTTCGAGAAGTCGAGAATGTCATTGATTAGACCGAGTAGGGTATCGGACGAGAGCTTCACTTTGTGAATATAGTTACGCTGCGCCTTGGTTAAATCAGTTTTTAATGCGAGATAACTCATGCCAATGATGGCGTTCATTGGTGTGCGAATTTCGTGACTCATATTAGCGAGGAAGTCGGATTTTGCTTGGTTTGCGGCATCGGCCTCATCTCTTGCTTCGGCTAGACTGTGTGCGAAAGCTTCTAAGGCCGAATGTGCTTTGTTGGCGAGTAAGCCCATCAAGATAATGATAAAGAAGAAGATCAAGCCACCAATTGCAAGATGGAAAGAGACACTCGAAGAGTCTTTTACGCTGTCACTTTTTGCTATATAAGCTTCGGAGACTAAGTCGTGTAGTTGAGTGAAATTGGCGTTCATCTCTTTCAAAACTTGATGGCTGAGTAGCTGAGATCTGGCTAGGTTAGAAAACTCAGCTTCGTAAAATGCCACGTGTTGATCAAATGCGGTGATATTCATTTCAGGTGCGTATAACGTCAGAATGTCAGCCGCTGTGAGTGACACAGACTGCATTTCACCGATCAAAGTAAAGACTTGTTCTGATATCACCGATTGGTCATCTGGTTTAGCCAATGAAAAGTCACGGTTAAGCTGCTCTGATTGACTCAATAGCGTTTGAATCACCAACAGGTTTTCACCAATTGAAAGCTGAGATGAAAGGCGAGCTTGAGCATGCCCAATCTGTTGGTTGAGATCGGTTAACAACCGTTGTTGTTGCTCATTAAGATCCGTTGAAGCGCGTGATAATTCTATGCCACTGCGAGATATTTGTTTAGTGATGGATGTTTTGAGTTGCACCGCTGACCTCGACAAGCCTTGTAGTTGAACCAAGTTGGTGTAGTAACGGTTCTGAGCTTGTTGGACGGTTTGTAGTAACTCCGTGCCTTGTGGGTCTGTGACCTCGTTTTTAAGCTGAGTAATTAATGCTGATACCTTCTGGATTTCAATCTTGGTTAACGCATACTTTTGTGGCGAACCAGTCAGCAGAAATTCCTTTTCTAAGTTTTGAACTTTGGCACTGAGTGTTGTGAGCCCACCAATTTTCATTACTCTATAGGCTTGATCTTCACTTAATATTCTAAGCTGCTTCACGTCTTGGCTAACAGTATTGATCGTGTCTTTGTGAGAGCTTTGCATCTCGGTGAGAAGATCCGTCGCCGCCAGTGACTTTCGGTTCATACGGTCGCGAGCTGTGTCACTTAATTCAATTAACTCAGTGTATTGCCTGAATTGGTCTAGATATCTTTCAAGTGAAAGTTGTGCATGTTGATCGTTATTATGCGTCGCAAAGGTTTCGACTAGCAGTTTCGTCAGCTCGGCTTCCTTGTTAAAGAGCTGTGCTGATTGAGGCTTACGCTCATTACTAAAAGAGAGTTCGTGGACTCGAAGCTTATCAAGAGAGGTAAGCAGCTGAGTACTTACGGCGTAGTCCTCGATACCAACAAAACGATTGTTTAGGTTAAACCACGCAGCAACTGCCACCGAAAAGAGCACTATGGTGGCTACGATAAAAGAGACTAAGATTATTTTTGAGTCAGTAGCAAATTTAGAAACAGTATTCATAAAGTACCTGTGTTCATAAAGTACCAGCGTACTTAGTGTTCTAGTTCATCAGTAAAAGAGTCTTTGATGGTGAGCATCTCGTCGAGCTTACTAATGAAGATCGGCACCAAGTTAGGGTCAAAGTGCTGGCCAGCTTCTTCTTGTATCAGGCCTATCGCTTTTTCGATTGGCCAAGCTTGTTTGTATGGTCGCTCGCTAGTGAGTGCATCAAATACGTCGGCAATAGCGACAATACGTGCGCTTAACGGGATATCTTCGCCTGAAAGTTTGTGAGGGTAGCCACTGCCATCCCATTTTTCATGGTGGTAAAGAGCAATTTCTTGAGCGAGTTTCAGCAGCTTAGAGTCGTTGTCTCCAATGATATCGCCGCCAATGGTGACGTGGGTTTGCATAATTGCCCATTCGTCCGCATCGAGCTTTCCAGGTTTCCCAAGAATAGAGTCGGGGATACCAATTTTACCGATGTCATGCATTGGTGCAGCTTGGAAAAGAAGTTCGACCCACTCATCACTGACGTCGAGCTGCTGGGCAAGAATTTTGGAGTAGTAGCTCATTCGTACAACGTGCATACCGGTTTCATTATCTTTGTATTCCGCTGCGCGCCCCAGTTTTCGGATAATCTCGAGTCTACTCATGGCTAACGCTTCTGTTCTCAGCCTCACTTTTTGAGAAAGCGCTAAGTTTTGGTCATAGAGAGAAATATGAGTCACCACACGAGCTTTCACTATTGGAGGGCTCACTGGCTTGGTGATGTAATCAACGGCGCCAAGTTCAAACCCCTTTTGTTCATCGACGACATCGGTTTTCGCAGTAACAAAGATAACGGGGATATCCGCAGTGACCGGGTCACTTTTAAGTCGGCGACATACCTCATAGCCATCCATTCCCGGCATCATAATATCAAGAAGAATAAGGTGTGGTTTCGGTGATGAAGTGGCGATTTTTAAAGCTTTTGCACCGGACGTAGCAGCTTTAATTTTAAACTCATCGTTTAGGATCCCTGAGAGGGTATGGATATTATCTGGGATATCGTCGACTACCAGAACAATAGGCTTGTCTGTCGTAATTTGATTCATTTTTCGTCCCTAAAAAATTTAATCAGATTGCTGTATTCCATGCTAATAAAGCGTAGTGGAATTTGGTGGAAATGCATGATTTTCGGAGGGTTAATTGTGGTTTTTGGAATCTGAGAGTAAAAAATAGACTTCCTTAATATGAATAGATATTTTATATGTTAACCTTTATTTAACAAAGAATAACGGCATGGATTGTGTCGTAGTGCGATCAGGGTTGAATTGTTCAGGTTGAAGTTTATAAACCTCGAGCTTTTCAGAGGTACTTAGTCGTTCAAGTAACTTTTCAAATTTACAGTGGACTTGTTACAGGGAGAACGTGTGATGCCAAATAGTGGGCTGACTCTCATTCAGAAAGATATGCTATCGCTGTTCGCGAACGCAGATTTGGTGGGTGTAACCAAAATCGACAAAGTTAAAATTGCCGTGGCTGCGGCAACAGAAGTAGACAGTTTAACCGGTACCATAACAGAGGCTGTGACAG
Organism: Vibrio gigantis; assembly: GCF_024347515.1. NCBI lineage: Bacteria > Pseudomonadati > Pseudomonadota > Gammaproteobacteria > Vibrionales > Vibrionaceae > Vibrio > Vibrio gigantis. The sequence continues at coordinate 1,920,872 of NZ_AP025492.1, read as the reverse complement.
GGAGTGGAACAAGCCTCGCAGGGATGATTGAAAATATTACCGAGCAAATCAAAGAGAAGTTCTTAGATTATGCGAAGAGCATCACCAGCATTGCGATGGATGACATAAAAGCTCAAATACTAAGCATGATCCCTAGCTTGGTTAAGAAGATCTTCGCAGATTTAGCACCTGCTATTGATGATATTAAAGAGGCAGCCAGTCGAATTTACTCCGCTTTAGGTAAAGCGGCAAACAATCATAAAACTCGTCACTTGAGCTCGATGACAACCACTCGCGTGGGCGCCGATGTAATAGATAAAATTCGTGGCGAGATCCGCGCTGTTGCTGTTCAAGATTCAATGATCGCATTAGCGCATGGTGGTGTGATTGCAATTAACTTAGCGAGTTCTGGTATTGGTGCGACCGTCACCAGTATTGTTAAAGCTGTCCTATCTATTTTTAATTTTTTCCGCGGCTTATACGACAAATGGGTAATGGAAAGAAAGTTTCGTAAGTTTAAGCAAGAGTGTCTGATGCTTAATCAAAAGAGAGATGTAATCGGCGCTAACTTCTTCCGTGATTGGTTCAAGATGAAAATGGAAGAGATCCCCGTGATTGCGTCATACATGGTGTGCATGCCGTGTTATAGCTCTCCATATAACTTCTTATCAATAACCGACATTACGCCACCACCGCCAAACATGAAGACTCGTTTAACGCGCAGAATTAAGCGAAAGTTTGGTTTTAAAGTGAATACAGATCCTTCTGTTATAAAGTTGTCTTTCCAGAAGTCGACCCTGAGTGCTTACGCTACTCTGCAAGAAGAGGCGAAGGCGTTTATTGCCAATAGTGAAATTGCATTGGAGAGTAACAAGCCAGGTGTGAAACAGGTGCTCAATGCTGCACGCGGTGAGCCTAACTTTATACCGGGAACTGATGAAAAAGCATTTACTAAAGCAGTAAGAAAACAGCAGGTTAAGAATTTCTTCAATGGCACGACGATCAAAGAGAGCGTAAAAGAGAGCCTGGCACCTAAAGCACTCGCTGCAACAGTGGCTGGTGGTTTGGAATCTCTGTTGGTTCCTGAATAACGACAATCAGTTTCTGTTAAATCGAATAAATGCGGATGATTGGTCATCCGCTTTTTTGTGTCTGCCGATACCGTTGGGTTAGTGGTGCTGTTTGAGAAAGACCTGGTAGCGGCTCGGTAAGCTTCTTACATCCGACAGTGATTCCAATATCACCGCAAGTGCGAACCAATCGTCCAATTTGCTGGTGATAGTGTGCTCTCTAGAATATCGAGGGGTGTAGCTATTAAAGCGAAGCTTGTCTCTATCCATTCCCATTTGGGTGACAGACCCAAAGTCGATAAGATGCGCCCGTCCTTGTTCGCTGATGACTATATTGGACGGCTTGAGATCACCATGAACGAATCCCAGTTTATGGATTTGGTTTATAGCGGTTTCTAGTGAGCTAATGAATTGACAAGACGAATGATCAGTCATCTTTGAGTCGCTTAACATCTCCAGTAGTGTTTGACCATTGATGTGAGAAAGTACGAGAAAGTCGTGTTGGTGGCTAGAAAAGTAGTCGAGATATTTTGGGTAAGTGTCTTGTGTATCTAAATCAGTGTTGGAATAAAGAAACTCTGCCTCTTGTTTTAGATAGTGGCGGTGTTTTAGTTTGTGAGCATATTTGATGGTGACCCATCCACAGCTACGATGCTGAGCTTTAAATACTCGCGAGCTTAAGCGAGTAAGGTCGGTATAGCCATGCTTTTGGAGCGTGCGTCTGAGCTGTTCATCAGTGGAACTCTTCCGGTTAGAAGAAACATCACCTTCGGTGGGTTTAGCTCGCCTCGGTAGAGAGGGCGAGCTATTAGACGGAGCACTATTAAATTCCACTTGGCAGAGAGAACCCTGAGAAGAACCCTGGTACAAATGGGTTTGACTGGCCTTGGGTTTTGATGGTGAGCTTAACTTTGCTGTCTCCATAGACGAATTCAACTTGAGTATTTTGAGCAGACGTAAAGTTCACGTTTGGCCCAAATAAGCGGAACCAGCTCCATGTACCTTTCACAGTATCTTGGCCTATGGTTGAGTCTTGAGCATTGAGTTGAACACCGAGTTTTTCGATAAACTTCGCATCACCTTGCCATGATTGTTGGCTCCAAAGCGTTGGGCCGTGTCGGTAAGTGAAGATAGGTTTATCAGATATGATGGAAAACTCCGTAATGTTCGGTGTCATATCGACGGCTTTCAATTGGAAATTGATCAACACATTGGACGGATCGGCCAAAAACAGGGCACTTTTAATATCAGCCGCTTTATCCATCATTGTCCAAACGTCAGGTGTAATCGACAACCCAGTCCTCGGTAGTAAACCCGGCAAATAGGGCGCTTCATCACTGTTCTTGATGAAACCATTGAGGCGAGTCTGGTGGAACTTATCGACGATTCCATTGGTCACGAAGAAGGCTTTAACGTCGGCGACACTCACGTCAGATTTTGATTTTCGATTGAACGGATAAAACGAAGCTAAACGTTGTTGATAAGGCTGGTAGATCTCGTTCGACCAAGCGGTATTAAGATAATCATGAGCCAGTGACATCACGGTTTCATTGCTTTGATGAACCACTTTGTTCACGAGTTCTTCAGCGGCTTCTAGGTGATTGCTGGACAAGCTCGCGAGTGAAGCAATAGGATTACCAGCCTGTAGAGTCGCAGATAGCGTATCAAAGGCGACCTTCTGGGGCTCTTTAGCCTCGTAAAACTTATCTCCCCACTTATTCGCGTTGATAAACGCTGTAAGTAGGTTGTCTATTGGCTTTTTACCTTGGTCATTAGCGGTAACTTGCTTTTTGTAGGCTTGGAAGCTGAGTGATATCTGACGAGCGGATTCCTTTTTATCAGGATCTTGAATCGGCATGCTTGCAGGGTCTTGTTTTTTGTCATCCTGAGCGGGGATTTCAAGTTCCACATAGGTGTATTTAGCAATCGTTGAATACAGGCTAACGATTGGGTTATTGCTTGCTTCAGATAGGCTAGCTAATGCATTTTTTAATTGTGTCGGGTCGGCAACTTCTTTGACTTCGACATTACGAATTAGGTCACGCCAATAGTTAATGTAATCGTTTTGGTAAGTCTGCTTGAGCTCTCGGCTAATACGGTGAAGCTCCAATGCGCTAGGGTACGCGCCCGCCACGCCTTCATAAGATTGTAATGCAGACATTAAAGTCGGGGAGTTTACCGATAAGTCGAGTTCATTAAAGCCGGTTGGTGTATAGATATATGGAACCAAGTAGCCGGCAAAACTTGGTGAGAATTTGAATACCGAATTGAAGTTATCACCCAGTTCGCCACGAATATCGACACGTTTTGAGTAATCTGGTGAGCTCTGAATGTGTTCGTACAGCAGCGTCTCAATACCGGTTTGAGTGATGACCTTCTTAGCTAAACTTTCTAAATCATGGTTTGATTTAACTGGAGTCAGATTACGGGCAAAGATGTCATCCAACAGCACTTCGAGTTGAGCAATGTTGACGCTGTCGGCTTCACCTTGATCTTGCAGCGTACGAACGTAGTAGTTTTTAAGCTCTTGTACGTTTGTTCTGTCTTTGCTGAAGAGTAAGCGATAGTTATTCAGCAAAGAGAGGGTTTGTGACTGATCTTCTAAGTTCACATAGACGAAGAGATCTTTCTCCAGCGTGTTTTCCATTGAAGGGATTAGAACTTGCTGTAACTCGGCGAAATACGCCTCTTCGACCTCTGCCTTAATACTTGGATTAGGCATAAATGGTAAGGTATACCAAGGTTCTGGCTGATTGTAGAGGTTGTAGATTCTTTGCAGTGAGAACAGGTTCGGGATGTTATCGGCCATGTTCTCGATGTCATAAGGAGATGCAGAGATCGCTTCCTTATAACGCTCAAGCATCACGTCGGCTCTGGTCTCACGTTGGTTCTGGAAATCAAAATCAAACTTAATCACCAGTAACACAGCGGCGAGCAAACCTATCCAAGAGAGTGTAAACAGCACTTGGTTAACCAGAAGAGTATTCTCTTTACGTTTGTTCACGCCAACCAGTTCGTGCTCCGCCAAGATCACATGCGTCATCAAGTATTGGGCAAACAAGGTTTGGTTTACCGGGATTTGCTCGTTCTGTTGATAGTGCTCGTGACCGAAAGAATAGGAGACAGTGCTTGCCAGTAAGTCTGATTGTGCGGAGCTTTGACCATCATGAGTGAAGTAAAACCCTCTAAACTGAAGTGCATCGCTGAGTTGTTCTCCGCGGTATAGGCGATTTAAAAACAACCACAAGTTCTGTTTCAATAAACCAAACTGGAATGGGGCGCTCGCGATGGAGTTTCGATAATCTTGATTCAACTGCCCAGCAAGTGCATTGCTCATATTGGCAATCAGTTCACTGATTAAGTGGTCATATTCATCATTAAACCAATCGGCATCGATACCGCCGTGTTTGGAATACGGGGCTGTCGCGCCAAACACTTCGTCTCTCTTTGACTCATCAAAAGCAGAGAAGAACTGACAGAAATCACTGATACTTCCCATGTTTGAGATAACGTTATAAATCGGTAGGCTAACACCAAACGCTTGGTTAAATGTCTTAATGGTCGACTTGAGTTCATCAGCCTGTTGGGTAATTTGCTCGTTGTTCTCTAATAGCGATGACACGTCAGTCGTGAGCAGCAAGCCGTTAGCCGCTTGTCTTGGTCGCCATGCGGTTAGAGACTGACTGAGTGTTTTTAGATATTCAGGGTGTTGGTCTTCACCCATACTGATAGAGACTAAAATCGAATGCTCGCTAACCCAAAATAGGATAGGGAATTCGATGTCATTGCCAAAGTCGTCAAGCTTATACGCCTCATAACCCATTTGCGTGATGATGCTTTTGTCTTTGTTCGGATTTTGGCTTAACAGCAAATAGATAGGCTGGTCATAGCGGCTGGTTAAACGTGTCTTACGTTTTTGTCCACTTATCATACGCTTGAAATGGTTAGCCAGCTGCTTTTGTCGTTTCTGAATCAGCTCTTTGTCTAGTGACTCTTCTTGTGATTTTGCGCTGCGCTTAATTACTACCCAGTAGCAAATGACACCAACCAAGGTTGATAAAATGGCAGCCGTGGCAAGCGCCCAAACCAGATAAGCATTGAGGGGTGTTAACAGAATGACGCTAGAAGCGACAGTAAAAAACGCGACAGAGGCTAAGGCTGAGATCCCTACCGTTTTCTTTACGTTACCTGACTTGTTTGGTTTTGCATCCGGCATAATCAGTTAGACTCTTCCTTGTTTAAGTCATGCGCAGAAGTGCGAACGATAATGGCATTTATCTGGTCGTTTTCGACATACCATGCTTTGGTTTTTCTCGCTTCTTCTGAGGTGTTCGCTCTCAATATCACTCGGTAGTATTTCTTGTACGGCGAGATGATTGGTTCATAAGCTGATGGCGACAGATTGTTGATAAAAGCTTGGGCATTTTTCTTACTAGAGAACGTCGCTAATTGAACCAACCAATTCGCCGTGCTTGGCGCTAAGCTGGTAACCTGTGATGTCTCAACCGCTTGGGCCTTACTTGCATGACGAGGTGGTGATTCAAGATCGTTGTCTTGGCTAATAAATACGATGTCTTTGACTTCACCAGATAATACGTAGCGCTCGCTAAAGTTAGGCAAAAAGGTGAAATCGCGAGCTCGCTGGGTATAGGTTTTTGTATACCAAAACTCAGTGAGCCCGAAACTGGTTGCTATCAAACAAAAGAAAAACAAACTTGTAATGAAGTATCGCTTACGTCGAGTCGGTTTTCTTACTTCTGGGAGCTTAACTTTAGTGCGGCAGTGAACGCCGCTCACAGTGCGATACTGGCTGATGGTCTGTTCTAATTGATGGACAAACGCCTTTAGTTGCTCAGCACCACCTTCACGATATTGTCCTTTGAATCCGATATTGATGAAGAGATAAACGATCTCAAGAAGATCAATGAGTTTGTGAGGCTGTCTTGCTGCTTTTTCGGCAACAGAGAAGAACAGCTCACCACCGTTACGCATACCAAACAGTTCACTCAGTAGGGTTTTATTTTCCCAGCCTCGTTTCTCTCCCCACTCGGTATAAATGATGAACTCATCAATCACCACGGCATACAAAAAGCAGAGCTTATCAATAACAGCAACAGGGTAGGTTAACTCGGTCGCTTGAGCCTTGATGTCGTTAATGCCCTGAATAAATTGCTCACGGAAAACGGTTAAATCATCTGGTTCAGATAAGGTTGAGATCTTGAGTGTTTTGGTCAGTAAATCACTGCTGATATTGATCAGTTGATTCTCTGCTTTATCAAAGTGACGCAGAAACTCTTCTTGGGCGCTGGTGGAGTGCACCGCGACTAATTTAGAGAAAGCCTGGTCAGACTCTGTATTGGCAGAGCCTTTTGATGCTTTATCGATGACGAGTGTTTCTTCGTCTAAATAATCCATAGCCATTATCTCAACGCGTAAAGAACAACTTCGAGAGTTGGTATCCGAGCATCAACATGCAGCGCAATGGCATCGCGAGTGTCGAGCATATCGAGCCAGTTTCGATCTTTGGTATCGACCTCAAAATAAGCGACACCTTGCATTGGTTTAAGCTCACTTGGCGCAATAGGCAGTGGGGTTAATGAGATACCAGAAAGGGAGCTTCGAACCAGTTCCACAATCTTATTGTTACTGCTGAGCTTAGCGGAAATAGGGAACAGTTCATTTAACTCTGTGCTGCTGATATCGGACTTCACACTCAGAACGAAGCGACGGTTGTACACGCTGCTTGGATCTTTGATAAGGGTGCGAAGTAAGCGGCGTTTTTCAAACAGAGATATGTCCCATTTGAACTCGATGACAGAATCTTGTTGAACGAGAGTCAGCAGGTTTCTTAAGCTTGAAAACAGTGGGTTAAAGTTGTCGTAAAGCTTATCGTATTTTAGGGGCTGACATTGAGCGGGGATCGCTGGTGTTAGCGCCATCACTTGAGCTTCAAACTGCTTTAGCTTTGAATACAGCTCGTGAGTTGGGTACTTGGTGTTGCTAATGGTTAATTCGAACCACGGTAACCACGTGTTGAGCGTTTGCAACCAAAGGAAGTCTTGCATCATAGACTGCGGGCTTTTCTGCCCTTGGCCAGCTTCGATGCGTTTCAAAAGGTTTTGAGCACGGTTACTTACCAGTGCATGAATCTCTTTGACTCGTTCGCTAAGCAGCGTCGACGCGCCATAGTGCAAACAAGCTGGAATAAAGGCACGATCCAACATCACTTCGTCGGAATCGCTGATTTCTAGGATCTTAGCGACTGGAATTAGGGTAAAACCAGAGGTGTCTTCTCCAGCGAACTTGAGGCCGATGTTGAGTTGTGCGACATCAACTTCGACGCTGGCGTTTTCTGAGGTTGAGGTATCGAAAACATTGATTGAACGAGTGATGTAACGGCTTTGTTCTTGACCATCTTCGCTGTAATCATTGTTACCTTGCAAAGAGATTGGCAGTGCAAGATAGACCACGGTTTCGATAGTGCCTTGTGGGATATCGACAACGATTTCTTGCTTGAGGTTAAACTGAGTGCCATCAGGGAACACGCCGGAACAGCTCGGGATTGAGAGTTTACCGATCTTTAATAGATCGTGGTTAAGTACTAACTCGGTGATGCCGAAGAAAGGGGCAAAACCAGCCAGTGTTTCGATATTCTGACGAATGTAGTTTTGCACGTAACGGTCTTGCTGCTGAAAGTGCTGAGGAGCAATAAACATCCCTTCTTGCCAAACTACTTTTTTGAAAGCGTCCACGTAAAATCCTTTTCTATTATTTTTATATCTTGGCTTTTTTATTAAAAGATTTGCCACCAGCTGGAGTCAGGCTGTATCACGGCTAACTCTGCTTTCTTCCCTGTAATCGTTAACTCTAAGGTTTGCTCTGGATCGGAAGGCATCATCAAAACGGTCTTGGTTGTGCCATTCTGGTAATCAGCGAATTCGACCAGAGCTGCAATGTATTGCGTGTTCTTGTTGACGTCTAACGTCAGCTTTTGCTCTGAGTTAGGTAGTACAATCGGTAATACCTGTTTTGAAACTAAGTTTGCCGCCAATAGCTGCAGGTCATTGTTGTACAAATCTATAAACGGAAGTTGTTTGAACAGTTGTTGATCCGTTAATTGGTAAAGCCTAACCACAACAGGGTTGGCTTGGTCGTCGTTGTATTGGTTGACTGTCGCATCCGCTTTAACGGTCAGCGAGTATTGAGTGACAACAGGAGCAGGCTCCGATGAAGAACATGCTGTGATCAGTAAACAAAGCGATAATAGTATGAGACGTTTCATTCTCTCTCCTCACTTTGCTTTTGCATGTTCTCCATAAACAGCGCTTTGAACTGACGTCTGAAATCTCCGTTGTCTTGGCGGTGTTGGAAGTGCTTTCTGTAGATTTTCCAATATTTTTTATCTTTGTTGGTAAAAATACCGCTACTCACGTATTCACTAAACTGGTTCTCAAGCTGCTTTGGTGCAAACTCATTCAAGAACTGATCAACCGTTTGTTCTAATGCGTCGAACAGCGCTTTTTGCTGTAGCTGTGGGTTCTGTAAATACTGTTGATTCTTCTCTGTTAACGTAATGAGTTTGTCGATCGACTCTTCAATTCGAGTGTTGTTCTCGATATTGACGGGCAAATACTCTAATTCTGCAGAGGATAGGGTGCTGGTGTCGCCATGAGCGATTTCATCCACTTCAATGTTCGGAACAACTTGTTCATCGTCCAGATCCTCAAATGGATCAGAAGAGAACGGGTCATCACTCAACACATTTTTTGAAGAGAAGTTTGATGCTTTTTTTGTCGATGCAACTTCTGGTGCTTCATCGAGGAAGTCAGTGTCGCTGTCATCCAGTTTTAAATTGAAAGGTTCTATGAAAGTGTCATCCTGTTTGTTGTTCGTTGACTCAACCTTAGGTGTACTTAATAGGCTAACCAGCAGTGTGTAACCACCTAGTTTGATGATGTCGCCATCAGTAATAACGTACTCTTTCTCTTTTGCCAGTGATTTGTCGTTTAACGAAACACCATTGTTACTGATGTCTTTAATCACGTAACCGCGATCCGTTGGGTACAGTTGACAGTGAGTACGAGAAATCCATTTTGTTTGGTCTGGAAGCGCAATATCACATGACGGAGAACGACCTAAGCTTCCGCCACTTTCTGGCAGATACGACACTCTAGAGGAAACAACCTCTTCAGCAGGTACAGAAATCATGTGGACACTGATGGACAATGGCTACTCCTTGCACTTGGATATGGCTGCGTTAAAACTGTCTAGGAAACCTGAGTAGGTTTTAAGAAATCGATTCGAAAAGTAGACCCCCATATCCTTGGTATCTAAGTTCGTCGAATTGAAGTAATCGAGTGGTAATGAGGCATGTTCTAGCTCCCGTTTGAATACCAACTCATCTTCTAAAACAACATCAATTTCCCTTTGTTTTAAAAGTCTTAGTAATACTTTAGCATCTCGTGGCTGCTTAACGACGTTAAATCCGTTACGTTTTAGCCAAAACCATTTGTTTGAGCCAAATTTGGCAGAAAAGTTTAGGTTTAACTTTGACAATTCATCAACCTTCGGCTCCACTCCTGGACCAAAATACCAATTCAAAGTTTGTTTAGCGATTGGCGCTGAAAGCGTCGCATACTCATCACGTTCTGATGTTCGTGTCGCAACGAAAAATCCATGCTGGCTGCCACTATGAACACGCAGCTGTGCATCAGACCAAGTGGTCATTGTTAGCTGGTAGGGTTGTCCCATCTTGCCCAAGGCACACTTCACTTTGTCTAAAGCAATGCCTTGCATCGTAGCGTTTTCATAACTTTGGTAGGGCGGCCAATCTTGAGTGGTTAGTAAAAGCCTTGATGGCCCAATTTTAAGTTGAGCGAAAGCGCTCATCGACCAAGATGCCGAGAGGATAAGAGTGGCTATCGATAATCTGATGGTAGAGGCTCTAGTTAACATCATTAGAGTTTCCTATCACTTCAGAGATTTTCAATATAGACACTGGCGGGTAATAGTCGAGCTTCTGTGCGGCTTCGATATTCACAATATAAGAATATTGGCTGAGTGACTCTATTGATATGTCTGAAGCTTTTTGAGTTCCTTTCAAAATGTTCTTCGCTTTGTATCCCGCAAATTGACCAACGTTGTAGTAACGACTCACGATACCAAACAAGGCTTTATGCTTTCTTATCGGGCTCTCAGTGGCCGAGAATGTTGGGATACCCTTCGAATGTAACCCTGATACGACTTCCCCTCCTTGGGTGATGATGTATGAATCAGGGGGTAAGTAAGCCATATCGACACCATCACGTTTCATATTATTTATCGTGAGGTTAATTAAGTCGCTGTTTGACTTACTTTTATCAATGTTTAATGGGTACAACATAACACGCTTATTATAAATTTCCGATAACTCCATCATTTTATTTGCGGTGATAACCGAATTATTTTCATCAACGTTATATATAACCCCAAGGCTAGAAATGTTATTCAGTTTATCAATGGCTTTGAACTGTATTTCATGAGGGACAATATGTGAGACACCCGTAAAATTTCTATCTTTCGAAGATAAATCAGAAATTAAATTAGAACCGACGGGGTCGGTAACAATACTAAACACGACTGGTGTCGTATTGTTTGTTCTAAAATCACTAGGTTTGGAGTAGGTACCCAATAAATTCAGTGTGATAGTGGTACCAAATGAATATATAAGATCTGCGTTTTTATATTCTAAATCTTTGATGTGTTGCTTGAGTTCTGCCTTATCTCGGTTGGCATCTAATATCGTGAATCGCACATCCACATGCTGAGATAAATAGTCCATGAAGCCTTGCTCAGCATCTGTCACTCCCCGCCACAATAAGAGAATGACGTGTTTTTCATCGCTATTAGCGAACGCTGCAGGAATCATCAAAATAAAGCTTAGAATGAACACGATCATTTTCATGATTGAACTCCTAGCTTATGTTTGTCAGCCTTTAAAAAGATTGAGAAGAACAGAATCAAGCTTAATGAACTTACGAGCAGGGAAGCGCCAAATATAATAATGGTTTGGTCGTAACCGAAAATACTTAAGCTCACGCCGGCTAACATTGGCCCTGCGATATTACCGATACGCTCTGTAAGCCTAAAGATACCGATGATTTTACCTTTCTCGATACCTTGTCCAGAAAGTAGGTCGATGACTAAAGGTATTTGAGGAGAAACACAGATCCCGTGTGCAATACCAATGATAATAACGATCAGAAGCAGCCCCAATGTACCTTGGAAGAAGTAGAAGTTGAGTAGGGCGAGCGCAGACAGTAGTCCACCAATGAAGATAAACGCCATTTTGTTTTTGAGCTTGTCGACTAAAATGGCACTCAACGGTGAAATTAGAATGATCGCGAGGCCATAAGCCATGATTACGCGTCCCGATACAGAGCTACTTTCCCCAAGAAACTGAAGGTAAACAGGGCAGATGTAATAAAGGAAGCCTGTAAGGACTATCTTTGCGGGGATAGCACTGAAGACAGTAATTAACGCGAAGTACTTGTTACTCAACAGCAGTTTGAAGTCTTGCAACTTAACGGGTTTACTTGAATTACTGCTATTGGACTTTTCAAAGAATACATAAACCAACAGCACGCTGAGCGTGGCTAACAATCCAGCTAGCATAAAGGTTTCTGAATAGCCGAGTTTTTCCGCAAGGATCCCACCAATCGCAGCACCGCATAGAGAACCAGAGAAGAACGACGACAGGAAGGTCGCCATGCCTTTTGTTCGGTTCGAGTCATTCGTGGTATCAGAGACATAACCTTGAGCTGAAATAAACACGATGCCGTAACCAACCGCGGTAAAGGCACGAGCGATCAACAACAATTCAAGTGATTGAATGAAAGCAGTAGCCACTAGGCCGATACACGTAATGAGTCCACCCGTGATTAACGAATGCCTTCTACCTACTTTGTCTGACCAATAGCCCGCGAATGGCAGTGAGATTGCCCAGCACAGCATGAACAAGGAAATAGGTAAACTGGTCACTAGATTTTCAGGTATCCAGCCAGTGGTATTTTCTAATGAAGAGACAAACGTTGGAAAGAATGCCAGCGAAGAGGCTTCAGAGAACACTAGTAAAAATAGCGGCAAGCGAATGAATCGAAAATCTTGTTTATCAATATCTTGAGATGGTTGGTTGGGATTCAGTTTGGTGATTGCTTGGTTGGTGAGATTGAGCAGTTTACCAATCTCATCTCGAGTCGAGATCTTCGCAAGATGATTCACAATGTCTCTGTTGACCAGCATAAAGACACGCTTTACCTGATTCCAAGGTGAGATGATCATGAAGTTACACATGAACAGAATGATTTCGGCCACTACAAGGCAAGAGGCAACCAACACGGTAATCATATCCATGACACTCTCTTTGAGCAGGTTGATGATCAAATTGTTGTCGGTCGTGACATTCAACTGAATCGTGTGGCTGTTATTGAGCGTGAACGTAGACTCGCGAATAGAAGGGTGTTCCACATAAACCTCAGGATAGCGATACGTCGTACCAGATTGCCCTTGAAAGTTAATAGATAGAATTTCGCTGTGATGATCGACGAAGAACGCAAACTCCTCTTCTAAGCCATACAGTCTGTCGTCAGGCACTCCCTTATCAAGGAGTCCCTTTATCATTTGATTTAACGAATCGCCAATTAGGTTTGATTTCTGTTCAAGCTTGATTTCGTATATCTGAGAAAACTTATCTAGAGATTGGTATGAAACCCCTAAGTTGGCGATGATGGTAAGTAAGATTGCGAGGGAGATGATAAACACCGGAAAGTGCTTGTTTTTCAACTTCTCAAACTTAGACAATGAGTTCGGGGATTGCAGCGCCTTGTGAGCTCGGGTAATCGTTGGCAGTAATTCATCCGAGTCGGTAGCGGATTCAAATATTGCAGTTGCGCCTTTGACTCGGCCTACAATACCTTTCAATAGGTACTTCAAGGCGACAAAGGCAAACAGGCAAGAGAGTAGTATCCAAATTGCCGAATAGAGGAACTGAAGTTTAAGTAAGAAGGTCTTTTGCTGTTCTAATAGGGTGGTGGAGTAGTAGAGTTTTACCTGGCCTTCGACTAAGCCAAAAGAGTTGGTGATATCAAGCGATAGCTGACGATCACTTTGCTGATTTCCTTCTCCGGTGCCAAACAGTTGCTCTCCAGAGGTAGAGACAACCACCAAAGCTGTAATACCATCAACAATTTGGAGGCGACGATCTAGCATATTCTGAATATTGGAGATGGCAGACAGAGGTAAGCCTAAGCTGATCGCTTGGTTAATATCGTTATGCGTCTCCTCTAACACTATCTCATAGATAGAATCAGACGTTTCAGTCAGTCTTTTTTCAAAATTGAAATAGTTCAGTGTGGCGTTTAACGCGATAGAGAACAGCAAGACCGCCATGATGGCAAACATCAACTTAACCCGAAGCGACAGGTTAAGTAATGAAGGTTTGGTCAAGGTTTGGCTAGTCTTCTTACTGCTCATTAGCTAAGGCCTATTTAATCGTTAAATCGAAATCGGCGCTGTTGTTTGTCGCGCTGACCGACACATGAGTAATAGGTTCGCTGCGGCTTAAACGCCCGATACACTCTTCAGCCAACCTAGGCATCAGAGAGCGGTTAATGATTTGCTCGACAGCACGGCCGCCCGTAGTTGGATCTGTATTGCGATCCACAACAAACTTAATGAAGTCAGCATCCCATGTGAACGACGCTTGATATTGCTCTGCCAGCTTCTTCTTGATGCGATTAAGCGATATCTCGGTGATCTTCGCTAGCTCTTCATCATTAAGCGGGTAGTAAGGAACAATAGTAGTTCGCCCTAAGAAAGCGGGCTTAAAGTACTGTTGCAAGTCGGGACGAATCGCCTCCAGTAGCTCGTCGTTGTCGATACGGTCTGTAGTCTTAGCACAGACATCACAGATAGCTTGATCAGCGGCGTTCGAGGTCATGATGATAATGGTGTTTTTGAAGTCAACCGTTCGGCCTTCGCTGTCTTTGATATGGCCTTTATCGAAGATTTGGTAAAACAGGTCATGCACGCCAGGGTGCGCTTTTTCCATTTCATCTAACAGCAGCACTGAGTAAGGATTGCGTCGAATCGCTTCTGTTAACACACCGCCTTCACCAAAGCCGACGTAACCCGCTGGTGAGCCAAGCAACATAGAGATCTTATGCTCTTCCTTAAACTCGGTCATGTTGATTACAGTAAGGTCGTTGCTACCTCCGTACAGTTGCTCCGCGAGTGCCATGGCGGTTTCGGTTTTACCCACACCACTTGGGCCACACATTAAGAACACACCAATAGGTTTACGATTATCGGTCAAACCTGCTCTAGAGATACGAATCGCTTTTGCGAGCTCGTTCTTCGCAACATCTTGACCAATGACTCGGGTATTGAGTTCGTCTTCTAAGGTAAGTAACTTAGCGATTTCATCGCTCATCATGTTGCCAACTGGGATACCTGTCCAATTGGCAATCACTTGCGCGATGGTGTTGTCGTCAACCATGGCATAAACCAAAGGCTCTTCACCTTGCAAGTCTGCTAATTCTGTTCGCAGAGTATCAAGTTGCTTCTGCTTGGTGGCATCGACTGCATCTTGCTCTTGTTCTTCAGTGATCTCTTGTTGAACTGTTTTGATTTGATCGACCAATTCAATCTCTTTTTCCCAACGTGTGTAATACGCAGCTAATGCTTGTTGGTTTTCTTCGATAGATTGTGCCAGTTCTTTGATGACTTCTGCGCTATTTGAGAATAGGGCATCTTCCTTTTCGAGCGCTGACTTTTCATTTTCTTGGTAACGAATAGTTTGCTCTAGCGTTTCCAGAACCTCAGGTTTAGCACCTTGAGTCAGTGCTATTCGAGCACTGGCGGTATCAAGCAGGCTGATGGCTTTGTCTGGTAGTTGGCGACTTGGTAGGTAACGAATAGATAGATTAACCGCAGCTTCAATTGCGGATTCAGCGATAAACGCACCATGGTGAGCTTGCAGTGAAGCGGCAACGCCACGAAGCATCTGCATTGCATCTTCGGCGTTCGGCTCTTCAATGGTGACGACTTGGAAGCGGCGTGTCAGTGCTGGGTCTTTTTCAAAATACTTCTTATATTCTGCCCACGTTGTCGCGGCAATGGTTTTGAATTCACCACGAGCTAGTGCTGGTTTGAGAAGGTTAGCAGCATCGTTCTGTCCTGCTGCGCCACCGGCACCAATAAGCGTGTGGGCCTCATCAATGAACACAATGATCGGCACTTCAGAGTTTTTTACTTCGTTGATGACATCTTTTAGGCGGTTCTCAAACTCACCCTTAACGCTAGCGCCTGCTTGAAGCAACCCAAGGTCCAGTGAATGGATTTGCACCCCTTGTAGTGCGCTTGGTACTTCATCTGCCGCGATTCTTAAAGCTAGACCTTCGACAACCGCGGTCTTACCTACGCCGGGTTCACCGACCATAATCGGGTTGTTCTGACGCTTACGACATAAGATATCAATCGCTTTTCTTACTTCAGCATTACGGCCCGAAATAGGGTCGATGTTTCCGTCAAGTGCTTGTTGCGTCAGATTAACGGTGTACTTGCTTAATGCATCGTTACCCGCTGGAGTGGTATCAACAGAACCGCTAGCCGAAGGAGCAGCTGTGTTGCGTGCAATCGGAGTTTTCTTGATCAAGCCTTGCAGAGACTCGAGTGACACGCTGCTGAGTGTTTCGAGTTGAAGGGTGCTGACCCCTAAAACATTTTGCTGCATGAGTGCTTGGATTAGATGCAAGCTGACGATCTCTCCGTGACCGTAGTTAACCGATGCAATCATCCAAGCATCTTTGATTAACTCCGTGAGACCATGACTCAATGTAGGCTGACCTTCATTCCCTTTCGCCAACATGGAAACTTTCTTCGTCAGTTCATTAACCAAGGCGTCTAATGAAAGCTTTTGCGATTCACATAAAGCCATCAGTTTGGGATCTTTTTGCGAAATAAGCTGTAGAATCCAGTGTTCTGTTTCTATCGCGCCAACGCCTTGATTCATTGCCGCCCCCGCAGACGCTTCCAGCGCTTGCTTGAGTTCGGGAGAAAGTTTTCCTACTAAGTTAGTGAGAGTTACTTGTGTCATAGTCAATTCCTTGTATCTCTATAATCTACATATTCCGTATTTATGAACTACAAAAGCAAAATCTTTACGGTCTCATTAGGGCTACGTTCAGGCGCAAGGTAGTCGATTTCACCTAATTGAGCGGCTATAGAAACCTTGCTTGATAAACGCGGCCTGGTTAAGTACGAACGTTTAACGTTCGAATAAATGGCAACTGGCGTGCTGTCTTTTAAGTAATATTGCGTTAAAGACAATACGGCTTTAGCAAATTGATCATCTTGTTGTATTTCGAGAAACTCGGTACGGTTTTTCGGGGTCACAAAAATATTCAGATTATTGAAGTGAGCGAGACAGGTTCTACCGACTAAAAAGCCTTGACCTAAGCGACTATTGAAATCACGATCGGCACCAATACGAGTTAGCGAGTCTGCTGGCAATAAGCGCCTTTCAAACGCTTTGCATTCAACGTCGATGGCATAGGGAAAATAGTCATTAAGGATCTTCTTCAATGTGGTCAGGCTGCGGCTTTGCTGGCTCAAAAGAAGCGAGTATTGCAGGTACTCTGAGTGCTCTTTCCCAAGCGCTGCAAAGTGGTTTAACAAGGCCGTTTTTTTGGGGTTTTGCTCGCTTTCTACCAATAACCAACGTCGTGCATTGGTTCGATAGGTAATCTCATAGTGTCGCTGGTTGAACACATCCAAAAAGTCCTGCAACGAATGATCTTCATTGTGTATCGCTGCTAATAACTCTTCGTAAATATAATTTGGTATGACACCTTTGACGCCTGAAAGCGCTTGTTTCGCCAATCTGAGCTTTGCCTTATTCCCTTTTAATGAGAAGTACTGAATCTCTTGGGGATTACCAGTTGGCATCGCTTCAGACTTTAATTGAATTTGAAACGGTGTGGTGCTTTGCGCTTGTAATTGTTCCAATAGTCTCATTGCCTGAGTGAAGTCATACTTTTCAGGCTGATTAGCAAGATCTTGAACGAAAGGCTTCATCGCGCCTCCTTATGACAAGCACTTTCGTGATGTCCAGTTTGGACACTAGTGGACGTTTGCACTGTTACAAACACAATTGGCTACCATGGATTTTAGGATACTTTTTGACGATACCATCTCGGCCATAGATGCGGATCTTGAGTTGAATGTATCGGTCAAAACTACAAAATTGTTGGAAGAAACGGTTTAGTACATCAGCAAATGCCAAGTAGGGGCCTGTTGCATCTAAAGTTAATTCAATCTCGGTACCGGGTGAGAATACGTTTTTACCAAGCACACGAATCGCAGAAACTTGCGAATTAAAGGTAATTGAGTGAATCATCTGAATTTCAGCACTTGATACTTGCTCTCGGCTGCATAAGCTCAGCATGTGCTTAAGGTCGGCTACCGGGTTACTCGACTGCACTAAGGACGAAAAGTTGGTGTTCAATAAGCTGATAAATTCCCAGTGAACATTCTGATCAACTTCTTTAGTGATTGGCGCTGAAGGCGGATAAATAGGTGAAAAGTCACCTGGTAAATCAATGCTCTCTAGGCATTCTAACGTGCCACTCACCCCGCAGGCTTGCTTACCATTTGTGCACAGTAAGCGTGTACCAAGTAGCTTGCTGAATTCAGCCGTTGGCGTATCTGAAAGTGATATCGCAATGCTCATTTCACCAAAGTGATTGTGTTTACTTTGCCAATAATCGTATCGCCGATTGTGGGTATATTTCTCTTTAAAGAGAGGAACTAATGGGATCTCTCCATTAGGTGTAATTTCGTAAACATCTTGAATCTCTATGATTTCGATATTGTTGTCGCTATGAGCATCGGCATTGACGGGAACTGAAAGAGTTCGATGGTCGTAAGAAATAGGCTCACCAGTTTGCTCAAACAGATTAACCGCAGGCATAACATTTAGCTTGATAACATCTTTATTGAACAAGCGGATGAATTCAGACGGCAGTGAAGACATAAATAAGTTGATCACGATTTCCGACCCATCAAACTGGCTCGCGTATTGTGCGAAGTTCTTGAGCCTAAAGAACTGACGCTTCTCTTTGAAAAAGAAGAATTCGTTGATCAGTTGGTAGCCAGTGAACTGATTGCCGTGCTCGGGCAGAAACTTAAATTCTAGGTCGCTAATTCGGTTCTTTAGCTGGTGGCTATCAAGGGTGACGTGTTGAGCGCATTCACTATCAGAGATTGAAATCGACAAGGTGTTGTTGAGTAGCAATTCAACGAGAGAGTCTGCGTTGTTCTCAAAGCCTTTGACGAAGAAGTCTAGGTCATTAAGTTCCAAGTGACTGAAGTGAGTTTCTGGATCACCAGTGCTGAGTGATATTTGGACAACAGCGTTACTTTGACTGGCCATTTTGGGCCTGTTGAAACTAAATGGGGCGCTTAAAGCTTTAATGTTACTTAGGCTAAACGGCGAGATTTTTAATTCATCGACGGTCCTGAATAGGCACTCGTTTTTGGTGTTGGTGCTCGAAAACAGTGAACCTTTTGGCAAAGTACTGGATTCAATGGGACCATCTTCGGCTAGCAGCTCAAGGTACGCAACGCTCGGTACGGTTTGAATGTACGAAGGGTACAAAACACCGAGAATCCCTTCGATGACTTCTGGTAACTGCTCCGAGAGTTTCTTTTCGACTTTTGCATTCAAAAGGGCAACACCGTCAAGCAGGCGAGCCATGCTTGGGTCTTCGATTTTACCCTGATGAATATTGAGCTTTTCAGCGTGTGTAGGATACTCCTGACCAAACTGTCCCAATGAACGGCGAACAAACGCCAGCTCTTGCTCAAAGTACCGCATAATAGGTTCAGTCATAGTTATCTTCTTCCAGAGAGGTCGTTAAGTCGCTTAATGCGATTTTTGAATCAAAGATAAGGTCTTGTTCACCATGGCTGGTTTTTACTTTGGCGATGATGTTGAACGACAATGAGTTATCGCCTTCTTTTCGCTCGCCAAGCTCGACAGAAATGTTGTGTAAGCGTGGCTCAAAGCTTTTAATCCAATTTTCGATTCTTAGCGTGAGTTGTGTTTTTTCTAGTGTTGCACTGAGTAACTGAATATCTTCGATACCGAACTTCAAATTTGAACGGTTTACTTCAACTAATCGGTTGTCAATGTCAGTTAGCGAGGCTTCCGCCTCTAAAAGTTTGGTGAGATGGAATTTGATGTCCTCTATCTCAGCATCTTGGTACGGTTTAGAATCGCTAACAAAGGTAGTCCAGAAACTCATTACGCCACCTCATTTAGGTCGGTGGTTAGCACCACTTCACCACTGAAATAGTCAAACTGGTATTGAGGCACAATGCGCAAAGTACAAGCGAAGCTACCAGATTGAGAGCTCGACTCTGTGACACTAACTTTGGCAAAGCTCAATGGGTATTTCGACAGAGTTTCTTCGTTAGCAAACGACACGTTGCTTGAGAATTTTTCTATCCAGTGTGTTAAGAACAGTTCACACTCTGTCGCGTTATTGAAGCTGCCGATCATTTCTCTTACTTGAACTTTTAAGTAATGCGCGATTCTGCAGGACATCAGTGTGGTTTGAATCTGAGTAAGGACTTTGTCATTGTCACTTTGCCCACATTGCCAAATCGAATTGTTACCGTTGAAGTAGAACTTGTCAGTCAATGGGCTTTTAGCGAGTGGAATGAAACCACTTTGCGCATAGAAGTTAGATAGTTGACCGAACAAACTAATGTCGGTGACTGGCTTTTGTAGGTAACTCTCGAAATAGTGGTTCACAGGCAGATTGATAACCGCGCCTTGAAGCTTGTCGTTCCAGCGAGATTTTAAAAAACCGAACCAATTCACGCGGTGGAACTCTCGCATAACAGTAGTAGCGAGCACCATGTTGGCTAACCCCCACGCACCGTTCCCTTGTTCGTTATAAATAAACCCGGCTCTTCGATTTTTATAAGCTTCTCTGATTCGAACTTGAGGTAGCGCCATACCAATGAAGCGCGAACTCGGTTTAGCGCGGAGTTCTTGCCACGCGGTATAATCGGGGCCTGAAAGAATCTTATTGATACGTTCGATATCTGAAAGCCAGTCGGCGCCGCTTTCACCAAAAAAAGTAGGCACTGGAGAAAACAGCATTGGACAGAGTGTCGCTTCTCCTAATTTTCCAAGTAGCTCCAAGGTAAACAAGTCGTCGTATTCAGCATCAAAATCGATATCCATAGAAATAGGGTGGCTAAAAGCGATACAACCAAACGGATGTCCCCCTAGGGTATTCAGCTCGTTGTTACCTATCTTATTGTACAGGTCACTGGATTTAGTTGAGTATGCTTGGTTAACGTCGCTGGATATCTCTTCCCAGTTCATATCAAGAAGCTTTACATGTGCTCTTTGATAGCTAACGGGTAGGGAGGCGAGTTGTTGCAGGCTAAGCCAATTACGTTCTAGCTTTTGAAACTCCGAATCATGGATAACTTCATCGAGTTGTAAACTGAGTGCGTTATCGATTTTTGATATTAGTGTCGATATCAATGAAATTAGTGAGGATTTAGAGCGTAAGCAGTGTTGGTCTAGCTCAGATAGCAGAGATAAAGCCTCTTTTAAAAAGGAATTATCTGTGTCATCTAATTGGTTGAATTTGTTTTGCCATTCTGTATTTAACTTCATACAAAATTTTGGCCGGATTGCTCCGGCCAAATCCCTATTAGCCAGGAATCTTAGCAACCATTCGAACTGAAGTGGTCAGTTCTTCAAGTTGTAGCCAAGGTCTTAGGTGAGCGACTGCAGAGTAGGCACCTGGCTTACCAGG
Source organism: Vibrio gigantis (assembly GCF_024347515.1). Classification (NCBI taxonomy): domain Bacteria; kingdom Pseudomonadati; phylum Pseudomonadota; class Gammaproteobacteria; order Vibrionales; family Vibrionaceae; genus Vibrio; species Vibrio gigantis. The sequence goes on along the minus strand of NZ_AP025492.1, from coordinate 1,899,943 downwards.
TTGCTCAACCACTTCGATGCGAGATTCACAAAGAGGGGTTTTTGCACGTTGCTCGTTACCAATTGCACCAGCATTGGTGTACTGGTCAATCCATAGTTGAAGCTCACGCTTAATGTCAGGCGCTTCAAGGTTCGAACCTAGCTTGTCTCGGCCCATTACTTTCAGGTAGTGAGCGATACGGCTACTTGCCATGATATAAGGTAGGCGAGCAGAGATCGCAGCGTTTGCTGTTGCGTCAGGGTCAGTGAAGGTTTTAGGCTTCTGTGTAGTTTGACCGCCAATGAACACGGCGTAGTTAGAACTCTTATAGTGAACTAAAGGAAGGAAACCAAGATCAGACAGCTCTTTTTCACGCTCATCTGTTAGGTTTACTTCAGTTGGACACTGTTGCAGTAGGTCGCCAGCTTCAGACTTGTACGTTAGGTTTGGTAGGTTTTCTACCTTACCACCGTTATCAAGACCGCGAATCGAAGTACACCAACCAGAAGCCGTGTAAGCTTGAGTCATTTTAAGACCAAGATCATACGCTGCATTTGACCAAACTAGCTGATCATTGCTCTTAGGTTTAGGGTTGCCATCCATATCTGTGTCGAGCTCTTCGTAAGCAAACACATCAGTACTCAAGCCTTTTCCGCCATAAGGTAGACGAGCAAGCGTTCGTGGAAGTGTGAGTGTTACGTATCGCGCATCATCGCTCTCACGGAATGAGTTCCATGCTGCGTAAGCTGGAGAGTCGAAGCCTGCAGCAACAGGTTTACCTTCAGAGAAGGTTTGGAAATCATTAAATTCGAACATTTCTGCATTTGCAGCAGCAACGAATGGAGCGTGACAGGCAGCAGCAACTTCGCCCATGTAACGAAGCAGTGCAACATCTTCATCTTTTGCACTGAACTCGTAGTCACCAATGAAGGTTCCATAAGGTTCACCGCCGGCTGTACCAAATTCACCTTGGTAAACGGCATTGAATAGTGGGCTACGGTCAATTGCAGGTGCATCTTCAAATTGGTCAAGCAGCTCTTCTTGGGTGAAATCGACCATTTTGATTTTCAGATCACGGCCAAGTTCGCTCTCTTTAACCAGCTTTTGTAGACCACGCCAAGAGCCTTCCAGTTTTTGCAGATCTTTTTGCTGCATCACTTCAGACAGTTGCTTGGATAGCTTTTTATCAATCTCTGAAATCGCGTTTTCGATGGTTTTTGTAACGTTTTTATCCCACGTCACTGTGCCTGAAAGCGCCTGCTCTGTTAGAACAGAAAACAGCTCTTTGGTGGTGTCTGCGGGAGTTTGAGTGGTAGCTTCAATCGCACGGTCTAGAAAGCTCAGTGAGCCTTCAGCAGCTTCCGGTTGCGCTTGATTTTCAGTTTCAGTACTCATTACTCAGCTCCTTCTTCTTTAATGCCAAGCTCATCAGAAAGAGCATTGATCGTATCTGCACTTTGTAGAACTTCTTTCAGCAGTTTCTCTAGGTCGCGAGAACGATCGGCTTTAGAAAGAAGTACCTTCAGTTGATTGCGGGTTTCGACAAGCTTCTTAAGCGGTTCAACCTGTTCGATGATCGCTTCAGGTTCGAAGTCTTTCATTGAATCGAACTTAAGGTTTGCTTCAAATTGGCTGTCATCGCCAGCAAGTACGTTATCTACTTTTAGGGATAGTTCAGGGCCAACGCGCTTCATTACTGTGTCGAAATTGTCTTTATCAACGTTGTAGAAGGTACGATCTTCCACTTCTTCTTTGTCTTGTTTATGGCCTGAGTAGTCACCAATAACCCCAACAACAAAAGGGAGCTCTTTGGTTTCTACAGCGCCATTAGTCTCAACGTCATAGGTAATACTTACGCGGTTCTTACTTACGCGTTTATGTTGGGAATTTAGTGCCACGGTAACTCTCCTTGTTTAATTACTTAGCAGTCGAAGTGACTTTAGCTGTAGTAGCATCGAAGCCAACCTCAGGGCCTTTCTCGATCTTACCGCCGTCTGCTTCAATGTAGTAAGCCTTAGAAATCTCGGTGTAGGTTAAGCTGAAAGATTCGCTCGGAAGGGAACCGTCAGTACCTGACATGTTATAGCTAGACATACGAGCCATTTTTAGCGTTAGAATTAGGTATGGATCAGCACCAGAACCTTCACGGTTTGGTTTTGTCATCACGATTTCAACAGTGCGACCTTCTGGACCTGGCGCGTATAAGAATGTGGTTAGATGTGGTGTTGCACCATCACAGCCACGAGTCATGTTGACTTCACCAAGAGCAACCATACCTTGGTCCGCATTGTTCGCATTACCTACATCGATACCAACACCACGAACAGCGCTCCAAGAAATACTATCAAGAGCAAAGAAACCATCTTTGCCGCCGATTTTTTCTACGGTTGCTGCACCTTTTGGTGTCGTACCATCAATTCTCATAAAAATAGAAGCCATTACTTTCTCCTTGCTGACGCATTAATGTGCTTTACCACTCAAAATCTTGCAGGCTGCTCGATGATGAGTCGGAAGTAGATTCAGATGTTTGGTTTGTATCTGAGGTGCTATTTGAACTATCGGGAACTGACGTGACATTCGCTGGCTCTTCAATAGTCGGTTTTGCTGGCGGAGTTGCCTCCGGAGCAGAAGTCATTACAGGAACCGATTTACCTGACAAATCCATCTTGTCTAGGTTGTCCATTCCGGTCATTTGATTGATTTGGGCAATCACATTTTGTTCATTGCCGATCATCTCTTGGAGCAACTCAGGAAAGCTCATATATCCCCAACGAATAGAGCGCTCGAGTAAGAATGCGATAGGGCTATGAGGTTCAGTCTCTTTAAAGTATTCGGCGATCTTTCTAATCTCTTGGAAGGCATGATCACGATTCACAATACCGTTGATGCTCGATACGTTCTGAACGACAGCTTGAACTTGATTCTGAGTTAACTGAACATTTGACGCACGAGATTGTGCTTGGCTTGTTTGGGCTGCTTGCCCGAAATCTTGGCTGACTGTTGTCGCTGAATTAGCGTCAGTAGGGGCCACATCACTTTGTTCTAATGCCGCAGGTATCGAATCGTTTTCTATTGCGACTTCTGACGAGGCTTGGAGCACATGGAAATCGTCATCTAAAGGCCAAGGTGTGAATTTTTCACCCACTAGAAAGTGTATCGCCTTGATGAGGTCACGAACGTTAGTCTTGATAAAGTTAAAACTGATTAGGGTTGCACCTACTGCTTGGCATTTTTCCGCCAAGCTTTTCTCTACCAGTTCTAGTTCGTTGTAGATACTTGCCAGTTGAAAAAGCGTTTCAGAAACGCTTTGGTCAAATGCGCCTAAAGCGGATTCTTTCAGTTCGTTTATGTTGCCTTTACGTTCAGCAATCAAGTAATCGCCATAGGTAACGCCGGCACAGAAGTCGAGCATTTGAAAGGGTACATAAACAGAGCTTGTATCAACGGACTCACCAACGAGTTGAAGTAAGGGCTTGGTTCTGAATTCTACAATCTCTTTTGCTTTTCCAGCCTCATCTGAAGCTTTTAGCTTCGCTTCTGGTGGCATCGGGTTTAGCGTATCCCAGAATTGGTCGATAAATTGGTTTAAAGCAGGGAGAGTATTCGCAAGGTTTTCGAATGGGCTAGGAGTAAAAAGCTGACTGGTAATATACCAGCCTAATATTTCCAAGTCTTTCGACTGAGAAATGAGTGTTTCTTCTGAGACTTTTCGTAGCTCAGCCCAGTTATCCGTGTTGGCGTCAACCAAGGCTGGATCTGAGGATGCATCAGGCGTCTCAACTAACTGTCTGAACGACGATTGAGCGCTATTGTAAACGTTTCTTAAACTGCGATAGGCACTTCGATCTAATTTCAAATAAGAGCCAGAGGGCGCATCATCCGAGATTGGAACAAGTAGGTCGGCGATTTCTGTCATATACATCCTGTAAAAAATCTATTTGTTATTCCGATCGCACAAAGTGTCACATTTGATACATATTCCTTATGTTTCGTAAACACTTGTTAACATTTATTAATTCTAGAGCTTTTTTGTGAAAAGTCTCATGTAAAATAGATATTTACTTAAAACTTTGAACTTCATCTAAAAAAGTGGACCGATGTCACGGTTTTGTGAAACCCTATGAAATGTAAGGTGTTTAGCCTCCAATCATCACTGTTGGCATACCTAAGACAATAGTGCCACCGTGGCTTGTGGTATCGCCCATACGAGCGGCAGGTTTGCTCATAATGAGAACTGTCGCGCTGCCTTTGATGATGCTATCAGGAGGACCAACACAGACGCACATGTCGCCGAGTGTTGCTGCAGGCATATTACCAATCAGAACAGTCGGAACACCGGGCCCACTGATTGGTCCGCCAACATGCGGGATAGGGGGGACAGCAGGTGTTTGCATTGGGCATACATGCATGTCGGTTAGTCGTGCGGCTAATGTCATCGGTAACTCCTATGCTTTGCTTCCCTTGGCAAGCTCAAGCGCTATGCCAATGGATTTTTTGTAGTACTCGTCTGTTTTGTCCCAATTTGGTAGCGCTGCCGAGTGGTTAATCGCGCCAGCTACTGCCTTAGAGTATAGAAAAGGATCTGGGAGAACCGTTGGCAAATCTGGTGCCACAATACTGCCAGACCCGTTCCAAAATACCGCTTGCGCCAACCAGGATGGGCCACAATTTAAATTGAGCTTGTTTGAGAATAGTTCACTCTTGCGCCTTTGCTCTTCTGATGGCGATTTAACCCAAGCTTTTGCTGTAGAGATACATTGCTTTTGCATGGTAGACCACACGTCATTTCTTGCATCGAGTGTATGCGCTCCCCACCAAATAGCTTCACGAACGGGAAGCCCGTGAGCAAGAAGTTGAATCAACTCGAAGTAAAGTTCGTTCTCTAACAAAGCTTCAATGGAGTCGTTGATGCTGAGATCTTCATCGATCAGTGCTTGAGCTTCGTCTGAGCTAGAGAACCGGTCGAGTAATTGCCGGCCTGTTTGATACGGGATCTTTTTATACATGTTTTCGTTCTACCTAAATTTGTGCTGTGGTCCGGTTTAAGTGTTAGCGACTTGAATCTGCTAGTTCACCTTAACAATTGCACCTTTTAGCTCACCCATAACACCCCCATCGAATGTACCTTTTAAGCCAGATTTAAACTCGGCACTCAGTGAGCCCTCAGCGGAAAGGGTGGTATCTGCTTTAATCGCCACACTAAGGCCTTTGATACTGTTAGAGCTTGTTGCTTCGAGGGCTGTGGTTACGCCTGATATTTTGTTCGCCGATGTTGCCTTGCTGGTCACGTTCATCCCTTCGAGGTTGAGCGCGCTGCTGGCTTTGATGTCAATGTTACTGGCTTCAATGCTAATCGAAGAGGAAGACATGGTAATTTTGCTTGATCCAACGGTTAGCTCAATTTTGTCATCGGCTTCTAACGAGATGGATTTACCTTTTTCACTGATCGCTTTGTCTGAAGTCAGTGTGTAGTTGTCCTCTGTAGAGACTGTCACTTGCTTGGTCGTCTTCTGAAGCAATTCACCTTTGATGGTTTCAGTTAGGTTGTTTTCTACTTCCTTGGTGAAATCTTTGGTGGCATGCATGTACATGAGCTCATTGTCTTTCTTATCATCAAAATAGAGTTCATTGGCTAATCCACTTAGTTTAGTGCTGATGCCTGTTTTGGTTGAGTTTGCTTCTTTGTAAGGCGGAGGATTTTTACTGTTATAGACACTGCCTGTGATAATAGGTTGGTCTGGATCACCATCGATAAAGCTCACTAAGACTTCTTGTCCCACTCTTGGGATAAATTGAGCACCATAGCCGCTGCCTGCCATCATTTGAGCGACACGGACATAACAACTGGTTTTGTCACCCGAAGCTTCAGTATCCCAATGAAACTGGATTCGAACTCGACCTTGATCATCTTGATTGATTTCACCCGCAGTACTGCCTGCTACAATCGCGCTTTGGAGACCGTGAATTTTTGCCTTGTCTCTCGGGGAAGGGTAATTAGGAACCGATGTATCGAGCAGGGTAAGTTTGGTCTCACAGTGATTATCTGTGTTGTACCGAATGTGAAGCTCTGTAACCAAATAATCGCCCAGTTGAGACTTGTCTAAATGGGAAGACAATGAAAACCAAGTGCCTAATTCAAATGAATCGTGTTCAGCTTTGGCTTCTACGGTTTGATAGCTTTGCTCTAGTTGTTCAATCCGTCGTTTGACTAGGTTGCTGGCAAGATCTTCCATTCCACCGGTGATACCAAGGTTTGGATAGTATTGTTTGGTTAATTTGGTGTTGTTCGCGATCTTGTGACTCGATTTCTTCTCTTTACTACTCACCAGCTTGCTTTGTGAGTAGTCATAAGCAGTGAGCTCAATACTTGCACCATGAAACTGACCTTGTGGCATCCATCTATCTATTAAAGGATTGCTTCCAGAAGGCGTCTCAATCATATCCATTTTACTGGCATCTGATTTTTGAAATGGACTCTGGGCGTCTTGGAGCATCATCAGGTGTTCAGAATCGCTGTGTTGGAAAAAGTAATGAACGCCTTCTTCAGCTAATAAACGAGTGACGAAGTCGAAGTCACTTTCATTGTACTGGACACAATATTCTCGTTTGGAAGAGGGCATGGTTCCTGTTTTAAAGGATCCGCTAAAGCCCGCTTGAGTTAATACATCTGAAACGATGTCTTTGGTTGATTGGCTTTGGTAAACACGAAATGAGTGGGTGTGTTTTAGCAACCAGAACCAAGGTCTAAGAGTGACGCGGTAACTTGAATATTGCAGGTTACTGTCCATACCTAACAGCTGAACTTGCGTAACAATACCGTTAAAAACTCGGGTAGCGGTTAGGTTATCGGTATCATTGACAAATCTTGTAACCGCGAGCTTTTGTCCAAGCTGGTCGTCGATAACAAAGCTTTTAGATATGAGCGTTAATTCTATTTTAAACGGCTTTGATAAATATTCAGAAATAGTCAACTCGCTGACTGCATGCTCATTGTTTTTAGAGTCTTTTGCCACAATGGTGCTGGCAGAAGGGGAGAAATTATCCGTCATAGGCTCGCCTGATAATGCTCGAAGGTGTCTCGACATAAGTTCATGTCAATACTAACGAACTGACTAAATGTTAATGTTTTATATCTAAATTTATAGCATAAAGTAAATAATATAATAGCCGTAATGACAAAGGCGTGAGGTCTTTCTATTTTATGAAAGTAAATATCATTAATTTAATTGTGGTAATTGCATGTTAATTTATATTGTTAACTGTCATTTAAATTCAAGAATATTGCGACGTAGAGAGGGATATAGGGATATCTTAATTAATATATAGAATAATGTGTTGATAGCGATGGTGTCGCGTAGTAATAATAGAGATATTGCTAGCGTGTTACATTTCTAGGCTAGTAGTTATTCAAGGATAGAATAATGACAAACACAAAAATCTCATTACGGGTCACCGTTGGCGGGATGTTTTTACTTGCAACGGTACTTACGGCAATTGTTGCTGTATCACTTCAATATTACTTCAGCAAAAAGATGGCAACTGAGCATACCTTGTCAAAACTGACGATGGTGTCTCAAGATTTAAGTGACTATATAGGTAACGTCGACTCAGACGCGATTAACACAGCACGCTTGCTTTCTGCTGTGCATCGATCTATCAGCCATCAAATATCCAGAGAAGAATCGCGTGGGATTCTGTCTGAGGCGATAAAAGATAATCCTCTCTTCTACAGCATTTATCTCGGTTCATCTAACGACAACTTTTTCCAAATTATTAACTTGGAATCATCACCTCATGTTAGAGATAAGATAGGCGCACAGAATAGCGACCGTTGGGTAGTCATTGAAATCCGTAACCAAGATCAAGGTAGGATTCGTACCACCAAATACTATGATTTGGATTTTAATCTTAGAGATTCTAAGACAGAGCCAAGCAACTACTTTCCAACCACAAGACCTTGGTATGTCTCTGCCAATACCGAGACTGTCGAGAAAACCCAGCCTTATTTATTTCAACACCTTCAAATCACAGGCCAAACATATTCATTAGCGTTTGAATCCAAAGCAGTGAGCGACACTCAACATGTGATAGGGATTGATATTGTTTTGTCTTCGTTAGCGAGTAAGCTTTCTGCGAGTGCGTTGGATTTGGATGAAGACAGTAAAGTTGAGTCTTTCCTTTATTCAAGGTCAGGCAACATCATCGCGTCTAATCGCAATTATCAGTCGAGTAACACACTCCCTCAAGCTAACCAAATTAACTGGTCTGCACAGCAAAAAACCATAATAGACAATACATCGCCTCTATTGTTTTCAAATCAAAGTGACTGGGGACCGATGGATTTTTCGGTATCAGGAAAACCACACGGCTATGCGATTGATCTATTGAAAATGATCAGTGAGATGAGTGGAGTTCAGTTCGAATTTGTAAATGGCTTTTCGTGGGCGGAGTTAACTGGCAAATTCCAAGAGGGCAGTATTGATGGCTTACACTCGGTTCAAAATTACGAAAGTAACGGCATTATCGGTTTATACACTGACCCGATTTATGAACTACCGTTTGCTGTAGTCACGAAGAGTGACACCCCAGCAGTAATTAACTACCAAGAGCTTGATGGAAAGAGCGTCGCCATTTTATCTGGATGGTCAATTACACCGAAATTAAGATCTGACTTCCCAAATATTAGGCTTTTGGAGTTTATGGATATTGAGGCAGCGCTAGACGCTGTCGACAACGGAGAGGTTTTTGCGGTAATTGATGTTAAGCCTGTACTGTCATTTTCATTAGATAAGTTCTTCCATCAGAACTTGAAAGTAAGTGAAGCGCTGCTTGATCTAAAAACAGACTATCCTAATCAATTCCATATTGTATTGCAGAATAAACACCAACAGCTGTTACCTATCATCAACCAAGCCATCCAGTCGCTTACTGATGAGCAGAAAACGGCGTTAGCTCAAAAGTGGTTTGATCATCAGGCTTTGAATGCTGGTACGACGATTCCTTACACGGAACTCTATGAAAAAACGGCAACAGCGACTGTTGAAGGTGAAATGGTTGAGCTAAACCTCAATGGTGAACTTAAACACCTATATTTGAAGAAGATCGATACGGGTGAGCACTACTCAGAGTATTTTGCGGTAGCCATCCCTGAAACTGAAATATACAGCGCAGTCAATAAGCGAGTAGCGACCTCAATTGGCGTGACGGTTCTATTAATGAGTCTCACCTTGCCTGTTGCGTGGATCTTTGGCGCGCCGATTGTTCGGCCGATTCGCCAACTTGAAGCTGAAACCAACAAGGTGAAACTGCGCGATTATGATAGCGTGACGGTGCTTGATACGCGTATTAAAGAAGTGTGGGAGCTATCTGTAGCGGTTAAAGACATGGCTGCTGAAATAAAGCAGCACGAACAAACGCAGGAAGCCTTCGTCGAATCCTTTATTAAACTTATCGCGCAAGCCATCGATGACAAGTCTGCTTACACTGCAGGGCATTGTAACCGTGTGCCTGAGCTCGGTTTGATGTTGGCAGAAGCGGCTGAAAAGTCTCAATCAGACTACTTTAAAGACTTTAAATTTGAAAATGACGATGAACGTCGTGAGTTTAGAATTGCTGCGTGGCTGCATGATTGCGGAAAGATCACAACACCTGAACATATCGTGGATAAAGGCTCTAAGCTAGAAGCGAACTATAACCGTATTCATGAGGTGAGAACACGATTTGAGGTGCTTTGGCGTGATGCAGAAATTACGGCTTTGCGGAAGCAACTTGAAGGTGAGTTACCAACGGATCAGATAGCCGAAGAGTTAGCTTTAACGAAGCAAAAGCTACAAGACGATTTTGCGTTTGTCGCTACATCTAATGTGGGTGGTGAATTTATGAGTGATGATAAGGTCGCTCGTATTCGTTCTATCGCTGAAACGACTTGGACGCGTAACTTTGATGACCAATTAGGTTTATCACCAATAGAGGCGATGAATCGGGTACCTAGCTCAAGCTTACCTGCTATAGAGCAGCTTTTAAGTGATAGACCAGAACACATAGTGAAACGAGACCGACCATTAGAGTTCGATCCAAAGCATCAGATAAAAATGGATGTGCCTGAACATCTATATAATCTCGGTGAGGTCTACAACTTGTGTATTGCTCGTGGCACCTTGACGGCTGAAGATCGATTCAAAATCAATGAGCATATGTTGGGCACCATCAAAATGCTTGAAAACCTGCCATTCCCGAAAGAGTTAAGCCGCGTACCGCGTTATGCGTCGACTCACCATGAAACGCTAAAAGGTACAGGCTATCCAAGAAAGTTGACTGCTGAAGACCTTTCAATTCCTGAACGTATCCTGGTTATATCGGATATTTTTGAGGCGTTGACCGCTGCTGATAGACCTTATAAGAAAGCGAAGCCTATCAGTGTTGCTGTCGACATCATGTATAAAATGGCATTAGATGAGCACATCGATCTGGAATTGTTTAGGCTGTTCCTAACGAGTGGTACGCATATTCGTTATGCGCAGGAGTATTTGAAACCAGAGCAAATCGATTTTGTAGATATCAACAAATATCTAGAAGTGACTCGTCAGATAGCCTAGCTACGTGCTAGATAGCTTCATGAAGAAAAGGCGTACATGGGTGCGCCTTTTTTATGTCTGCATTTTGGTGGGCATGCTGACGCAAATAACGCTTGTTTTCCTAATTGAGGCTTAATTGTCGACAGGTTTTAGCGGCTAGTTTGAGCGTAAGTACAGAAGTGGATTGGTTGCTTTAAAGATTTATCTAAATAAGACAATTACTTACTGTTTATAGGTGTCTTGTGGTCGTGTGTTCTTGTTGCTTAAATAAAATACTACCTTAGTCTAAATTGTCGACAATTATCTTGATTGTCGACAATTTGATCGTGTATTTTATGTTTATGTTGTTAAATTGTTGACAGTTTGAGTTCAACAATGAGAAGTGAGCAGAGTGAATATGGATACTGCGATAAAAGATCTTACCTTAAGCGCCAACACAAAAACGCGTGTTGGTGACAAAGAAAATACCAAGTCAGAAAGCCTGACGGAATACTTGGTTGAAGCGATAGTCAACGGTGATTTAGCTCCGGGCAGCAAGATCTCTGAACCTGAGTTAGCTAAACGCTTCGAAGTCAGTCGAGGACCATTACGTGAGGCGATTATGCGCGTCGAAGGGTTAGGGCTGATTGAGCGGATTCCTCATGTTGGCGCACGAGTGATTACCTTTTCTGCTGACAAGCTACTTGAGCTTTACGCGGTTCGCGAGGCTCTAGAAGGCATGGCTGCAAGGCTAGCAGCAAGACACATCACACAAGAAGAGCTTATCGGGCTTGAAGGATTATTGTCGACACATTCCAAACATATCGATGAAGTAGAGGGTTCTTCCTATTTCCATCAACACGGCGATTTCGATTTCCATTATCGAATCATAAAAGCCAGCCGCAACAGCAAACTCATTTCTCTACTGTGTGATGAGCTTTACCACTTACTACGCATGTATCGCTACCAATCGCCACGTGCACAATCTCGACCAAAAGAGGCGCTTGATGAACACAAATATATCCTACAAGCAATCCGTAACCGTGATGAAGAGCTAGCAGAAATGCTGATGCGTCGACACATATCCGGTAGTCGTCTGCTTATCGAACAACAAATTCAATCCAAAGGTGTGGATTAAAAACTTACAAAATAAACATTAAACAGGGAGCGTCATTATGAAGTTATCAGCAGGAGCGAAGTTCCGCCAAGCTGTGCAAGACAATGATCCACTGCAGATCGTCGGCACGGTGAATCCGTATTGCGCGATGATGGCAAAGAACTTGGGTCATCAGGCTATCTACTTGTCTGGTGGAGGTATCGCCAATGCGTCTTACGGTTTGCCTGATCTGGGTATCACCACATTGAACGATGTATTGGTGGATGTGGAACGCATTACCAACGCCTGTGATTTACCTTTGCTGGTGGATATTGATACTGGATTTGGTGGGGCGTTTAATATTGCACGAACCATTCGAGCGATGGAAAAAGCAGGCGCTGCTGCCATTCACATGGAAGACCAAGTGGCTCAGAAGCGATGTGGTCACCGACCAAACAAAGCGATTGTTAGCCAACAGGAAATGGTCGATCGAGTAAAAGCGGCAACCGATGCAAGAACCGATGAGAGCTTTGTGATCATGGCTCGTACCGATGCACTGGCCGTAGAAGGCATCGACAGTGCGATTGAACGCGCGATTGCGTGTGTTGAAGCGGGTGCTGACATGATCTTCCCTGAAGCGATGAACCAGCTGGACCAATACGTGAAGTTCTCTGAAGCGCTCAAATCAGCAACAGGTAAGCATGTGCCAATCTTGGCCAATATCACTGAATTTGGACAAACCCCACTCTACAACTGCAAAGAGTTAGCGCAATCTCATGTCGACATGGTGCTTTATCCACTCAGTGCATTCCGCGCAATGAACAAAGCGGCAGAGAATGTTTATAAGCACTTGCTAGTTGAAGGTAATCAGGAATCACTGTTGGATTCAATGCAAACTCGTAAAGAGCTCTATGAACACCTGAATTACCACGACTACGAGAACAAGCTGGATCAATTGTTTTCGAGTGAAGAATAAACACAGTTTCAAACATTAAAACATCAACTTAATCCAATAACGTGAATGGTTAGTCAGCCACATCGGGGCCGTGAAATCGAATGAGATAGTTGCGGTCACTGAATATAAATAGTCAGCACCAAAGAGTGCAGGGCGGCTAACCCAGAAAAGGAGTTCATCATGTCTGTATCTTTGAGTGATCAAGCAACTGTCGATAATGCTTCAGCAGTAAACCAACAAACAAGTTCAGCGCCAGCGATTGGTGGTGCCGGTCTACGAGGGCAAAGCGCGGGGTCGACGGCGCTATGTACGGTTGGCAAATCAGGAACGGGTCTAACTTACCGTGGTTATGACATAACTGACCTTGCGAATCATGCTCAATTTGAAGAAGTAGCACACCTGCTACTAAGAGGTCATTTACCTAGTGAAAAAGAGTTAGACGACTACAAAACATTGTTGATTGGTTTACGTGGCTTGCCTGATCCGTTGAAAGCCGCTTTAGAACTTATCCCTGCAGACGCTCACCCTATGGATGTGATGAGAACAGGTTGCTCAATGTTGGGTAACTTAGAGCAAGAATCTGACTTTTCTGAGCAGCTATCAGCAACAGAACGTATGCTTGCACTTTTCCCTGCCATTATCTGCTATTGGTATCGCTTCAGTCACGATGGTGTGCGAATTGATACACAGGACCAAAGCGAATCATGTTTGGGAGGCTACTTCTTGAAGATGCTAACGGACAAAGCGCCGAGTGAACTACACAAGAAGGTCATGCACTGTTCGCTTACGCTTTACGCAGAGCATGAATTTAATGCTTCTACCTTTGCAGCTCGTGTTTGTGCATCAACACTATCAGATATTCATTCGTGTGTAACTGCAGCGATAGGCACATTAAGAGGCCCTTTACATGGCGGTGCGAATGAAGCGGCAATGGAAATGATCCAAGATTGGAAAACCGCTGATGAAGCTGAAGCGAACATCATGAAGATGCTTGCCAATAAAGATAAGATCATGGGCTTCGGTCACGCGATTTATCGTGAGAGTGACCCACGTAACGCGCTGATTAAACGTTGGTCAAAAGAGCTAGCACAAGAAGTTGGCGACGAGCAGCTTTACGCGGTATCTGAACGCGTTGAAGCGGTAATGAAGCGTGAAAAAGGCTTGTTCTGTAATGCGGATTTCTTTCATGCTTCTGCCTATCACTTCATGGATATTCCTACCAAACTATTTACGCCTATCTTTGTGATGAGTCGTCTTACAGGTTGGACAGCACACGTGTTCGAGCAAAGAGAAAACAACCGCATCATTCGTCCAAGTGCGGACTACACCGGGCCAGAGCATCAAGACTGGCTGCCTATTCATTTACGTTAATCCTTTTGTCTCCAGGCGACTCATTATCGAGTTGTCCTTGAGAGCCAATGAATAGAATTTTAGATAATGGTGTATGTATGTCTGATGTGAAAATTGAGAAAAACCAGAGCCTTGATCAAAATATAGGTATTGAAAATAGCCAATACAGAAAGGTTCTACCGGGAACTAGCTTAGAATATTTCGATGCCCGTGAAGCGGTAGACGCGATATCTCCGGGTAGCTATAAAACCTTGCCTTATACGTCGAGAGTATTGGCGGAGCAATTGGTAAGACGCTGTAATCCCGCTGCTCTTGAAGATAGCTTGAAACAAATCATCGAGCGCAAGAGCGACTTAGACTTTCCTTGGTATCCAGCGCGTGTCGTGTGTCATGACATTCTGGGTCAAACCGCTTTGGTTGATTTAGCGGGCTTAAGAGATGCGATTGCTGACCAAGGTGGGGATCCGGCCAAAGTAAACCCAGTGGTCGAAACTCAACTGATTGTGGATCACTCTCTAGCTGTAGAGCATGCGGGGTTTGATAGCGAAGCGTTTGATAAAAACCGAGCAATTGAAGAGCGTCGCAACGAAGACCGATTTCATTTCATTGAATGGTGTAAAACGGCGTTTAAAAACGTCAGTGTGATTCCTGCGGGCAATGGAATTATGCACCAGATTAATCTGGAAAAGATGTCTCCGGTTATTCAATCTAAACAAGGTATCGCGTTCCCTGATACTTGTGTTGGCACCGACAGCCACACACCTCATGTTGATGCGCTGGGCGTTATTGCGATTGGTGTCGGTGGATTGGAAGCCGAGACAGTGATGCTCGGTCGCCCTTCGATGATGCGTTTGCCAGATATCGTGGGCGTAAAACTGACTGGTCAGCGACAAGAAGGCATTACAGCAACCGATATTGTGCTTGCTATTACTGAGTTTCTTCGCAATGAAAGAGTAGTTTCAAGCTACTTGGAATTCTTCGGTGAAGGTGCTCGTGCACTGACTATTGGTGATCGTGCGACTATCTCAAACATGACGCCTGAATACGGGGCGACTGCGGGCATGTTCTACATCGATGAACAGACCATTCAATACCTTAAGTTGACGGGTCGTGAGCCTGAGCAGGTAGAGTTAGTTGAGCTTTACGCTAAGCAAACCGGACTGTGGGCGGATGATCTCGATTCGGCTCAATATGAGCGTGTACTCGAGTTTGATTTATCGAAAGTTGAGCGAAACCTTGCAGGACCTTCGAACCCTCATCGCCGCTTACCAACCAGTAAACTTGCCCAGCAAGGTATTAGTCAAGCCTCTTGGAAAGCGCAACACGCTGAACAATATAGCGAAGAGCAAATGCCAGATGGCGCGGTAATTATCGCCGCGATTACCTCTTGCACCAATACCAGTAACCCAAGAAACGTGGTAGCAGCGGGACTAGTGGCGAAAAAAGCCAATCAACTTGGTTTGGTTCGTAAGCCATGGGTGAAAACGTCATTTGCGCCAGGATCTAAAGTCGCCAAGCTCTATCTAGAGTCAGCAGGTTTGCTCCCAGAACTGGAGCAGTTGGGTTTCGGCATTGTCGGCTATGCATGTACGACTTGTAATGGTATGAGCGGGGCATTGGATCCGCAAATTCAACAAGAGATCATTGAGCGCGACCTCTATTCCACTGCGGTGTTATCAGGAAATCGAAACTTTGATGGTCGAATCCATCCCTATGCTAAACAAGCTTTCCTAGCGTCACCGCCATTGGTGGTTGCTTATGCCTTGGCTGGCACGATTCGTTTTGATATCGAGAAGGACAGCCTAGGCGCAGACAGCAACGGCAACCCTATCTATTTAAGTGACTTGTGGCCGAGTGATGCGGAGATCGATGCGGTTGTTGGCGAGCATGTAAAACCACAACAATTCCAACAAATTTACGTGAAAATGTTCCAGCCAGATGATGAGCAGCTAAGCAGTGAGCCGCTATACGATTGGCGACCTAAGAGCACTTATATTCGCAGACCGCCTTATTGGGAAGGTGCGCTCGCAGGTGAACGAAACCTTGCTGGTATGAGACCTCTAGCCATTTTAGGTGACAATATCACCACCGATCATCTCTCGCCATCAAATGCGATTCTAGCCTCAAGTGCGGCGGGTGAATATCTCGCAAAAATGGACGTTCCAGAAGAGGACTTTAACTCGTATGCGACTCACCGAGGCGACCATTTAACTGCACAAAGAGCGACCTTTGCTAACCCGAAACTTTTCAATGAAATGGTCAGAGAGTCAGGGAACGTGGTGCAGGGTTCATTGGCACGAGTTGAGCCCGAGGGAGAAGTAACTCGCATGTGGGAAGCGATCGAAACCTACATGAACCGTAATCAGCCTTTGATTGTTGTTGCTGGCGCAGACTATGGACAAGGTTCATCACGCGACTGGGCGGCTAAAGGCGTGCGATTAGCGGGTGTTGAAGTGATCGTCGCTGAAGGATTTGAGCGAATACACAGAACCAATTTAGTCGGTATGGGCGTCTTACCTCTGCAATTCAAAGAGGGGACGGACCGCAACACCTTACAACTTGATGGTACTGAACTTTACGATGTGTATGGCGACATTCAGGCGGGTTCAGATTTGGCGTTGGTCATTACTCGCAAAAGCGGTGAAAAACTTGATGTGCCAGTGACGTGTAGATTGGATACGGCAGACGAAGTGAGTGTGTATAGCGCTGGTGGCGTATTACAACGCTTTGCCAAAGACTTTCTCGCGCAATAGGAGCTAGCGATGAACGTTAAACAGATAAAAGTCCCGGCAACTTATATGCGTGGGGGAACCAGCAAAGGTGTTTTCTTCTGCCTGAATGACTTACCAGAAGCTGCACGAGTTGCGGGGGCTGCGAGAGACGAGTTTCTTCTGCGTGTTATTGGCAGCCCAGATCCTTATGGTAAGCAAACCGATGGTATGGGAGGCGCGACGTCCAGCACCAGCAAAACCGTCATCGTGTCGAAGAGTGGTAAAGCTGGTCACGATGTTGATTATCTCTTTGGCCAGGTAGCCATTGATAAGCCATTTATTGATTGGAGTGGTAACTGCGGCAACTTGTCTGCGGCAATTGGTCCGTTCGCTATTCACAGTGGTTTGATTGATTCAAGTCGTATTCCAGAAAATGGTGTGGTCGAAGTGCGAGTATGGCAAGTGAACATAGAGAAAACCATTATTGTTCATGTGCCTATCATGGATGGTGAAGTCAAAGAGTTGGGAGATTTTGAGCTCGATGGTGTCACTTTCCCAGCCGCTGAAATTCAGGTCGATTTTCTGGACCCGGCAGATGGGAGTGGATCAATGTTCCCTACAGGAAATGTGGTCGATTTCTTAGATGTTCCAGATCTAGGTTGCATCAAGGCGACTTATATTAATGCGGGAATACCGACCATTTTTATTGATGCAGAATCGGTTGACTATAAGGGCACAGAGCTTCAATCAGATATCAACAGTGATCCAAAAGCCCTAGAAATGTTTGAGTCTATCCGAGCGCATGGCGCAGTTGCGATGGGGCTTATTGATTCACTGGAACAAGCGGAATCACGCCAGCACACTCCAAAGGTCGCCTTTGTGGCCAAGCCTCAAGCGTATCAAGCTTCAAGTGGCAAGGCAGTTGCCGTCGCTGATACAGATCTTTTGGTCCGTGCTCTGTCTATGGGGCAGCTGCATCATGCCATGATGGGCACTGCTGCGGTTGCGATTGCTTCAGCTGCAAGTGTGCCGGGTACGCTAGTGAATTTAGCGGCGGGAGGAGGCTCTCATGACTTTGTGACTTTTGGTCATCCATCAGGAACGTTAAAGGTGGGGGCTAAAGCGATGCAGGCTGAAAATGGATGGAAGATCGAGAGGGCGATCATGAGTCGTAGCGCCCGAGTGATCATGGAAGGTGCCATTCGCGTGCCTTTTTCTAAATAAAGCGATGCTGCGGCTGTGCTAGTAACAGCTGAGCATGCAGAGAAGAGTGCACTCAAGTGAGCCAGTTAGCGCTGGGCGCTTGGCGTAATGGACAAATCATGGAGGAGACATTATGTCTGCTACAAATCGAATAGACGGTAACACGGGTTACGACACTGAATATCAATGGTCACTAAACGATCCTCAATCTTTCTGGAAAACACAATCGCAAGCCATTGATTGGTTTGAACCACCCAAAAACATCCTACAAGCCGACGAGAATGGAATCGAACGCTGGTTTCCTGACGGGGTAATGAATACCTGTTGGTTAGCGCTGGATTATCATTGTGAACATGGACGCGGTGACAAGGTTGCGCTTATTTATGATTCGCCAGTAACGGGCATTAAGACCTCTTATTCTTATAATGAACTCCGCGAACAAGTGGCAAAAACGGCTGGAATGCTTGCCGAGCAAGGCGTAACCAAAGGCGATCGTGTGGTGATCTACATGCCAATGATTCCTGAAGCCGCGATGGCAATGCTTGCATGCGCAAGGTTAGGTGCCGTTCACTCTGTGGTGTTTGGTGGTTTTGCTCCGCATGAGCTTGCAGTACGAATTGAAGATGCCGAGCCAAAGGTATTGATGACTGCGTCATGTGGTATCGAAATCAACAAAGTTTTACCGTATAAACCGATGGTTGACCGAGCAATCATGGACAGCCGTTGGAAACCTGAGAAAGTCGTAGTTTTCCAGAGGGAACAATGCCTTGCAGAACTCAGCCATGAGCGTGACTTGCATTGGCAACAAGCTGTTGTTGGCGCTGAGCCTCATGAATGTGTACCTGTTTTGGCAACGGATCCGTTATATATTCTGTATACCTCTGGCACAACGGGCAAACCCAAAGGCGTTGTCCGCGATAATGGTGGCCATGCGGTCGCGATGAAATACTCGATGAGTACCATCTACAATATGCCGCAAGACGGTGTATTTTGGGCGGCTTCCGATGTGGGTTGGGTAGTTGGGCATTCTTATATTGTCTACGCACCACTGATTCATGGCTGCACCACGATTCTGTTTGAAGGTAAGCCAGTGCGGACGCCTGATCCGGGTGCTTTCTGGCGCGTGTGTGAAGAGTATAATGTCGATGTGCTTTTCTCGGCACCAACGGCCTTCCGGGCAATTAAGAAGGAAGATCCCGAAGGAGAGTTGCTCAACAAGTATGACTTATCATCACTCAAGTCTATTTTCATGGCAGGTGAACGTTTAGACCCGCCAACATTGGACTGGGTCGAATCTCACACGAGCAAACCGGTTATCGATCACTGGTGGCAAACGGAGACGGGTTGGGCGATTTCCGCAAATCCGACGGGGCTTGAGTCTTTGCCTGTGAAAGCGGGCTCTTCAACCAAGCCTGTACCCGGTTATCAAGTGGAGATCCTCAATGAGTTGGGTGAAATAGCACAAACGAATCAACAAGGTTTTGTGGCACTCAAACGACCATTACCGCCTGGTTGTTTACCTACGGTATGGCGTAATCATGATCGGTTTGAATCTGGTTATTTGAGCCAGTTCCCAGGTTATTATGTCTCGGGTGATGGCGGTTATCTTGATGAAGATGGTTATCTATTTATCATGGGTCGTATTGACGATGTGATAAATGTGGCGGGGCACCGTTTGTCTACGGGTGAGATGGAAGAAATCGTTGGTGGTCACCCTGCCATTGCTGAATGTGCTGTGGTTGGTATTCACGATGAGCTTAAAGGTCAGCTACCGCTTGGGCTAGTTGTACTAAAAGACGGCGTGAAAGTGGATGGCGATGACCTTCAAGCGGAGTTAGTTGGTAAGGTCCGAAATGAGATTGGTGCTGTCGCCTGTTTCAAGCAAGCTTTGGTGGTCGAGAGGTTGCCTAAAACTCGCTCGGGTAAGATTTTGCGTAGAACCATTCGTCAAATTGCTGAAGGTGAACAGTACGTGGTGCCTTCGACGATTGATGATCCAACAAGCTTAACCGAAATTGCTGAAAAGCTGGGCAAATAGAACGAGCTTTTAGTCTTTAATAGATAAAGCATAACAACTCGTTATGCTTTATCTAAACTCTTGTTTATTCATCTGTTGTTCTAACGTGTTTACTATGGCCTTGTTATCAAACCAATAATGAGGTCTTTTTTATGCGAGCTTATCTTTTGTTAATGACTTTATTTGCTAGTAGTTTAGCTAACGCAAGTGTTTCAAAGGATGAAGCGAGTAGAGCACTGCTAGAGCCCTTAAGCCACCCTAAGGTCTTCCAATGTATTTCGAAGACAGGAGTTAAGTTGTACCAAGCGGTGTTTGACATTGGTGCTGGGTATGACGCTGATCCTATTAACTCAAAAATGATCGTCAATTCAAGGAAAGGTCGTTACGAATATCAAATACTGGGCGCTGTTAGGGCGGAAAGAGCGAGCGAAATTGTTGTACTGACTCGTCACGTGGAAGATGGTGTTCAAGTCGCTGCGATGATTGATGAAGAAAATGGCAAGATACTGGGTATCGGTGATAAGTACCATTATCGTGATTGTGGCGTACGACCACCACCGACAGCAGAGAATATGCAGAACTTTTGGTCCAAAGGCTAAAAGCTCGGTTAAACAGAAATGATATAGGCGACCTTATCGGTCGCTTTTTTGTTTTCGACTAATGAGGGGCATGGAGACTATACCTTGATTTTTAACTATGTGTTGTTTGGCTAATACATAGCTGAGTATTATGTTTTGTCTAAACTTGGCTTTATTTATCTCATTTACGCTTCTCTTTAAGATGGCTTCAATCCAAACGAAGAACGAAGCGAGACTCTTATGAAATTCATCAAACCTATTCTTTTAGCTACCTTGGTTGCGACTCTTTCTGGTTGCACGTCGCCAGCAATGGACAATGAAAATGAGAACGCTGCTCGAAATCGTGGTGCGGTAGGCGGTGCTTTATTGGGAGCAACAGCAGGTGCACTGACTGGAGATGCCAGCTTAGCGGTTAAAGGCGCAGCATTAGGTGGTGTGACTGGTGGTGTTGCTGGTTCTATGAAAGATACAGACGACGCTAGAAATGCTCAAAGAACGCAAGTTACAGCTGATGGCTTGTCACAAGACAACCGAACTGACGCGGAGAAGCGAGTCGCCGAAGTTGAAGCAGAAATTAAGCTGATTGAGTTAGAGCAACAGCTTGCAGAGCTTAAAAAAGAAAAACAGGATGATGGTGTTTAATGTAATAGCACTCGTTCGTTAAGTTCTGGAATGAACCAACTCAAGACTAAATGGCCACGATAATGTGGTCATTTTCGTATCTAAAACACCCTCTCCAAACCACGAATTATTTCAATCACTTGTATAGATATCAATGGCAAGTAAACTAGACTCAATTTAGATATTAACTCGTTTGAGAACTGTACTCGTCATGAATGTCACCCTAAGGGCCGCAACACACACCGATCTAGAACAACTGAATGAGTTGATGTTTGATCTTCACCACCACCATCATATTGCCTGCCCTGAGCACTTTAAAACAGCAGAAGAGATCGAGCAGGAAAAGAGTATTGCAAGGTACTTAGATGATCCAGAGTGCTTAGTGTATGTGGCGCTCAAAGGCCAGTTAATCGTTGGATTCATATCAGGGCACTTTTGTGAGCTGATCTCTACAGTGAGTAAGCCGGTTCAAATGGGTAGTGTGGATGAGCTTTTTGTTCTTCCTGAATACCGGAAAGCAGACGTGGCGCAGATGTTGTTTCAACGTATTGAATCAACTTTTGATGACTATGGTGTAACGCAAGTGTTCGTTGAGGTTTGGGATTTTAATTCGCCTGCCAAGGACTTCTATCAAAAAATGGGGTTCACACCTCACATTCAATGGATGAGAAAGGCTTTGCACAAAACATAGACAGCGATTTGGCGTGTGTTTCATTACAATAGTTCAACTGCGATAGCAGTCTCAATTTCTTTCATTATTTGTAGGTAAATTCGTTGTTTATTCGATATCTATTGGTTCTTATTCTTTCTCTGTTGAGTACTACTTCCGTTTGGGCGAATAACACCTTGCCCGATCATATTGCGGGCGCATTGTGTGTAGTACGCGCTGATAACCAAATTGTGTTGGTTGATGAGTTGATCACCGGGCAATTGTCTTTACCGGGAGGCACGGTTGTTTCTGGTGAAGATCCAGCTATTGCAGCGCAACGTGAAACTTGGGAAGAAGCAGGGCTATCTGTAACGGTTGGTGATGTACTCGGCTACACCGACAGTGCGGTTGTTTATGATTGTATCTCTGATTCTGAAGTCATCAGCTATCAAGCTCGAAATGAGTTGGGTGGCTTTGAGCTTCCCATTTGGTTCGCTCCTCATTATGGAGTGGAAGTGAGTAGGGCGATGTTACTTCCTCCGACTGCATTGCCAGCAAATCAATACCGTTATCCGGAACAGTGGTCTGAGATTAATGAGCTGTTTCTTTCGGCGACAAACCAACCTGTGACTTATGTAACGGAACTGGTGGGTGCAGCGCCAAAAGTTCATCAAGTTGAACTAGGTTGGATTGTTTCGCTGCAAAACATGTTCGATAACCTACCTAGTATTTTTTCTAATACGGTTTTATTGACCGATCTACTCGCAAAACCATGGGCTTTCATTGTGATCTTGCCATTAATCGCTTGTCATTTTGGTCGCAATTTTGCGTTGAAGTTCGGTTTCACTTTGATATCGGTGACACTGCTGACTTTGATAGCGCACCAAGGGTTCGGTTTCCCACGCCCACACGCTTATCTTCCAACATTGAAGCTAGTTATGAGCAGTGGTTACAGTTTTCCAAGTTTGTTGGCAGCGCTATGGGTGAGTTTGACTTTGTTGGTGTTGTGGAAGTTGAAACGTCTCTTCGAACAGAAATCGATACTGATAGTACTTGCTGGGCTACTTTGGATTATGCTTTTCAAAGCTTACATAGGTAGTGCGTTTTTCAGCGATGTTTTGATGGGTGGTTTGTTAGGCGCCTTAACGACTTGGCATATAGTAAGACTAGATAGTAAACCCGATGTTGATATTAGTGTGCTATTGAGTTCCAAAGGCGTGTGGTGGGGCCTATGCCTGCTATCAATCGTACTTACGGTTATCTGGCCATTGCCAACGTTCTCATTCTGGGTCGCTATTTTAATGACCATCGCTTGCTTGGTAACGTTAACGGATTCTAAACCTTTAACCGGCCAGTTCTCATTTAAGATCGTGCTTGGTGTTATGGTGATGTTGTTAGCGGGAAATCTGTTGATTAGCTGGGCTGGGAGCTTTGTTTCATTTAGTGGTATCGCTTCATTTGTCGTCGATACGCTTCGTTTCCCTATCTTGATTTTGTTTGGTGTAGTGGCATTTCGTTTGCCTTGGGCAAGAAAATAGCCAATGAACTGTTAAATAAAAAAGGCTGTGCAGTGCACAGCCTTTTTAGTATCAATGATATGGCATCTAATCGTTAAGAGTTGAAGATGAACTTTTCGATCGCGACCGCTACACCATGGTCGTCGTTGCTTGCGGTGATATGATCAGCGATTTTCTTGGTTTCTTCCATCGCGTTGTCCATTGCAATGCCAAGGCCCGCGTATTCCAGCATATGGTGGTCATTTTCAGCATCGCCCATACAGATCACTTCTTCGGCTGTAATGCCTAAGTGTTTGGCAATAGCTTCAATACCGACACCTTTGTTTGAGTTAGGATTTAGGAACTCTAAGAAGAAAGGTGCGCTCTGAACAATAGTAAACTGATTCTTGAGCTCTTGTGGCAATTTACTGATGATGTCTGTCAGTTTCGTTGGCTCAGCAACAATCATGGTTTTAATGATTTCATGGTCGTCTTCCAACTGAGAAAAATCGAACTCGGTAATCTCTAAGCCGTTAATGCTTGCCTCAATGCCGGTGTATTCGTTGTTCTCAGGTGTAATTAAACCATGAACTTTGCTGAATGCATGGACATAGCCCCCAAGCTGCTCGGCAAGTGCTGCGATTTCTTTTGCGGCTTTACCATTACTGATCTCGCTATGAATGCTCTCTTTTGTTGATACATTCTGAACCATAGAGCCATTGTAGAAGAGTACAAAGTCATCCTCGCCATTAATTGAAAGCTCATCGAGTTTGCTTTGCATGCCTTCTAAAGGGCGGCCAGAAGCCAGAACGACCTTCACACCCGCAGTACGAGCCTTGGCAATAGCGTCTTTGTTCTCTTGAGAAATTACTTTGTCACTGTTGAGCAGCGTACCGTCCATATCAAGAGCGATCAGTTTGTACATGTTGTTCCTTACTAAAAATAAAAAGCTAACGAAATCTAATGGGCGAAAGGATAAGGGAACTTGAAACGCTAGGCTAGGGCTTTGATCAAGTGATTTATCAGTACTCATTTGTTTGACCAAAAGAGGCAAGTGCTTTAAGGTCTGCGGTTGATTAATTTCATCAAATGATTGAGCTGAGGGAAAGTTGTACAAGATTAACGAAATGTTTGAAACCATCCAGGGTGAGGGCGTGTTTACCGGCGTTCCTGCTGTTTTTGTTCGTTTGCAAATTTGCCCTGTAGGCTGTTCTTGGTGTGATACCAAACAGACATGGGAAGCTTTGCCAGAAGACGAGACGAGCCTTGGTGATATCATGGTTAAGACAGAGGATTCACCGACTTGGTCTTCTATTGATGCTCAAGGAATCGTGAATGAATACACTAAGCAAGGTTACACCGCTAAACACATTGTAATTACGGGTGGTGAACCATGTATTTATGATCTTGTCCCTCTTACTGAAGCATTTGAGAAACACGGTTGTCGCTGCCAAATTGAGACTAGCGGTACATCAGAGGTCAAAGCCACGCCTGATACTTGGGTTACGGTGTCACCTAAAGTGGCAATGAAAGCGAAACTGGAAATCTTAAACAGTGCTTTGCAGCGTGCTAACGAAATTAAGCACCCAGTAGGAACAGGTAAGGACATTGAGCAACTTGATGGCTTACTGGAACGAGCAGAAGTATCTGACGATACAGTGATTGCTCTACAACCAATTAGCCAAAAAGATCGTGCGACGAAGCTTTGTATTGATACCTGTATTGAGCGCAATTGGCGTTTATCGATTCAAACTCATAAATATTTGAGCATCGCATAGTTTATGACTTTGTAGAGTGCTTACCCGTTGTAGAAAGCTCGTCAGTTTTAGGTAGGAATGGAAATGAAAAAAGCAGTTGTAGTATTTAGTGGTGGTCAAGACTCAACCACGTGTCTAGTTCAAGCATTGAAAGAGTATGATGAAGTTCACGCGATTACGTTTGACTATGGTCAGCGTCATAAGCTAGAGATCGAAGTCGCTGAATCATTAGCTAAAGAGTTAGGCGTGAAAGCGCACAAAGTGATGGATGTGACTCTATTAAATGAGCTAGCTATCAGCTCTTTAACTCGTGACGATATTCCTGTTTCTCATGAACTGCAAGAGAACGGTTTACCGAACTCGTTTGTTCCTGGTCGTAACATTCTGTTCTTAACGCTTTCTGGTATTTACGCATATCAAATTGGCGCAGAAACGGTGATTACTGGTGTATGCGAGACGGATTTCTCTGGCTACCCTGATTGTCGCAATGACTTTGTAAAAGCGATGAACTCTGCGCTAGTACAAGGTATGGACAAGACGCTGGATATTAAAACGCCACTAATGTGGCTAAACAAGGCTGAAACTTGGGCCTTAGCCGATCAATACTCAGCACTTGAGCTTGTGCGCAATAAAACCCTGACTTGTTACAACGGCATCATCGGCGATGGCTGTGGCGATTGTCCGGCATGTGAGCTGAGAAAAGTTGGTCTTAACGACTACCTAGGTGATCGCGAATCTATTATGGCTGAACTGGTTCGTAAGCAGGCTGAGAATAAATAATCTCAGGTAGGTCAATGGGTTCGTTATACGCATCAATAATACAGTTTCGACCGTTACTTTTAGCCTGATATAGAGCTTGGTCAAGCACTGAATAAAGCTCATCGAAGTCACTTAATGCGTTTGAGGTTGCTAAGTAAGCAAAACTCGCGGTTACATTAAGTGGCTTCTTACTTTCTGATAGAAAAACGCTGCTTGAGATTGCATAGTGCAACTCTTCAACACGTTCCCTTACTTCCGATGGAGTGGTGTCTGTCAGCATTATTACAAACTCTTCACCACCTAAACGACCAAACAACTCTCCGCTCATCAAGTGCTTTCTGATTTGTCTGCTGATATGGACGAGTGCTCTATCACCGGTAGGGTGACCATGCTCATCATTGATTTTCTTGAACTTATCTAAGTCTAATAAAATTAGAATATGCTGTTTATTCGTTTCTTGTGAACGTTTCACCCGTTTAATTCGTCGTATGATTTCAGTTCTGTTGTATGCTTTGGTCATAGCGTCAATCGAAGCTTTTGAGCGAATTGTTTTATTCGCGAACACCATAAAACTCGCGCCACATAACAATAGAATCACAATGATGTTGTAAACCCAGCGTTGGCGTTCCATTTTTTCGATATGAAGGCGGTCAATGTTCGCTTGGTGTAGCAGTAAGGATTTCTCTAGTTCCTGTTCATATTTGGTATGAGCAATATCGAGTGCCTCGAGCGCGAGTCGGTTGTCTGTATCTCGCGCTTCCATCTGAATGGATGAATATTGTTGATAATAGATAAACGCTTGTTGGTAATCATTAAGCGCCTTGTGTATTTCAGATAATTGAAGCAGAGCTTGAGCTGTGTATTTGTGTCTTGATACCTGTTCCGCTAACCTCAAAGCTTGTTCGGCATAATTAAGTGCCTCAGCCATCAGCTTTTTATCTTCGAACATATCACTCACTGCCAGATAAGCATTGATACGAATCCCATCATTTGTCAATCCATTGGCAGCCTCGAGTGACTCTATTAAATAGCTTCGTGCTAAATCATAATCTTGTGTCTGCGTATAGGCTTTACCGAGCCCTAAGCTAGTGAGTGCGATGCCATAGTTATGCGATGATTCGCTTAGTAATCTATGCGCTTTTTCAAAATGATGAATCGCTAAGTCGCTTTGGCTTTGATTCAAGTAGAGATCAGCAAGGCTGTGATGAACCTGAGCCTTCATTAGGTTGGAAGCATCGGCTCTAAGGGCAAGCGCTTCCTTTAGGTATTGAGCTGATTTTTCATACTGTTTTAGCTCTTTGAGTAAGTTACCAATATCGTTGTAAACCCCAGAGATATCATGTCCTTTTGGAAATACCTTGATCAAGGTGAGATAGGTATTTAACGCTGTATGGTAGTCACTACGAAAATGATGATTATTAGCGATGACCCGATAAGTAATAAACTTAGGCAGCACAGGGTCGATGGCATCATGTAAGTCTGACTCAAGCCCCGAGCAATAGTAGTTTGCTTGATGATATTTGGCTTGTTCATTGAGGGAGCGACATAGTTGGTACTTGAGCAGTGCTTTGCCGGTTGAATCGCTACGCGATTGCATTTTTGCTAACAGCATCAGGAAGCGTTGTTGTGAGAGTTCATACTGTCCTTGACTGTCTTCAATGAGAGCGGCAACAAATTCTTGCTCTATTGTTTGATATTCACTGTCGTTAGATGCAATACCATAAAATGGTTGATCTCGCTCGCTCATGTATTCATACAGCAGAACTGACAAGTAGAGCTTCTCACCATACGACCTTGAACTCGTGTAGCGTGACTGAAGCATGGTCAGTGCGCGGGAGGGAGAGTGACTCAATGTCGTGAGATAGAGTGCATTCCAATCAGCATTTGGAGTGTCGATACTAGCCGCACTTGGCAAAGTGATAGATGAGTCTGAAAAACGACTTGGAGTGACTAGTTGGCTGTGTGTAGCAAAGCTAACCAATAATATAAAGCTAAGGAGAATCGAACGAGTCACAAGGAACTATCAATCAGATAAAGAACGTTATTTTATGATTAGTTTGATCTTGCTTCAAATTTTGAGGGGTGTTTGTGAAAGGTATTGAGAACTAGATCTCTAATTTATTCAGTTTTATCAGAGATATATCGGCCATACGATTCGTACGGCCGATACTTGAAATTAGATGTATAATTTCGCTAGGTCAGAAGGCTCAAGCTCTTTACCGTCTAGCGATGCATTCCAGTTAGTTCCAACTAAAACGCCGTCTTCAGCAAGAGTCAGCAGCCAATCTTCCACAAAGATGTCTAGCGGAATTTCTAATACTTCGAAGTCAGCCCACTCTTCAACGTTGTGAGTTTGAGCGTCTTCTTTTGAAGACCAGAAAGGCATCACTTCGCTGTTTTCGAATTCACTTGAGTCACATGCTAGCCAACCTTCTTCATTACGAAGGCCCCATACCAGTTTAGTTTCTTGTGTTTCAGAAACGAAAAGTTCTAGATTTGCTTGAGTATCAGCTGTTAGTTTGCTCATGGATTAATTCTCTATGTTGATAACGAGGCAAGATTAACATTATAGACGGCTTAGGTACATGCTATTCAAGGAATTATCACCATACTGAAACGTTAACTTAAGATAAGCTGTCAGCATGGTGAAAACAGGGAGAGCCTACTTTTTAATTTTGGTGAAGATGTGCCACTCTTCTTTAATGTTTCCTTTGAATCCAACAACAGAAGCGACAACTTTGCGGTGAAGTGCATGGTTAATTTGGGTGTCATCACTGCTGAAGTCTGAATCACCATGACCGACGATATTGACTCTAGACGGTTGTATACCATTGCTGTTCAGAGCTCGTTTTACATGAGCAGCGCGCTCTTTTGACAGCTTCAAGTTGTGTGCGGCATTGCCCACTTTACTGGCATAACCTTGTAATTCAATACTCGTGCTTTCATAACGCTTCAAAAATGCAGCCATCTGGCGTATTTGCCCAAGAAAAACCGGGTTAATTTCAGTAGAGTTATTGGCGAAGAGTATGTGAAGCTCTTTTTGCTCAGTAGATTCAAAGTATGATCCACAACCGTCGTTATCTATTTCAGCGCCAATTTGTGTATCGGCACACAAATCACGAGCATTGATTACGCCATCATTATCATCATCTTCGAGATCATAAATTTGTGTGATCTCAGGAAGAGCTCGATATTCAAACTCTTCATCGCTTGTTTCAGCTGAAGCATTGGTAGAGAGCACCATGATACAAAGCGGAAATACAGTTTTTATCAGCTTCATTAGTATTCTACCTTTTCATTCCATTCTTGAGGGGTTTCGACGCGTAGTCCGGTTAACAGGTTTCCTGTTGCGTTCATCACTCGGTACTTAGCGTATTGTTCATCATACTTGGCATCCAAATATCCTTTACGGGCCTCGAACAGTTCATTCTCGGTATTAAGTAAGTCGAGAAGGGTACGTTTGCCAATACGGTACTGCTTCTCATACGAAATAACGGTGTCTGATGCTGAGTCTACGTGGTCAGATAGAAATTCTTTTTGTTGAACGGTTAAATCAAGTGCGCTCCATGAAAGGCGTAAACTCTCTTCGACGTTTCGATAAGTACTCTCGCGAAGATCCTTGGCTTTATTCAATTGGTAGGCTGCACTTTCTGCGCGGTCTTGATCTGAGCCTCCGTTATAGAGGTTATATCTCAAACGAACCATTGCTGAGAACTCATCGCTACTACCTTTAGTACCACCGGCATCATCACGCCAGGTTTGAGCCGCTTCAAAAGAGACGGTCGGGTAGTTGGTGCTTTTAGATTGTTTGTACTGAAATTTCGCTGAATCCACATCCGCTTGTGCAATCTTAATTACTGGGTGTTGATTAAACGCTTTCGCTAGTGCGCCATCGACGGTGTAAGGAATTGCGCCAGCATCTGCACGAGGGAAGGTTAATCCTAACGGAGATTGGCCTACAAGCCTTTTAAATTGAGTATGGGTATCAAAAAGGTTATTTTGCGCAGCAAGTAAGTTCCCGTGTGCCTTCGCAATACGAGCCTCTACTTGTGACATATCTGCCGTTGAGCCAATACCAGACTCAACACGCTTACGAATGTCACTATAAATCTCTTTGTGTGTCGATAGGTTGTTTTCTGACAGTGACAGCACTTCATAGGCTTTAACTGCATCAAGATAAACCTTAGTGACTTCTAAAGCGATATCTTGCGCGTTAGATAGCAATTGATAGCGCACAGATTCTGCATCAGCCGCGGTACGATCGATATCATTTGATGTATTCGCGCCATCCCATATTAGTTGGGTTAACGTAATGGTCGCTTCTTTTCGTGTCAGATCGGTCGTGTTTTGATTGGTTGCAAGGTCGGTATGTTCGTATCCGATTCCTCCATCCAAGTCTATACTTGGACGATAAGCGCCACCAGAAGCATCATTAAGATATCGCTTACTGACATATTCATTATAAGCACTTTTGATTTCAGGATTACTTTCTAAAGTGAACGCAACGGCTTGCTCCAGGGTTTGTGCTGTCGTCGGTAAGCTCAAACTTATAGCTAACCCCAATGTTGTCTTTTGAAGCCTATTCAATGTGCATCTCCCTCAAATTAGCTCACATCTAAGTCTTGAATTCGCGCTGTTATATACGAAATTTAGATGAACCGCCAAAAAAATCACGATCGCTAAGCTGGCGTTCGCAAATGGTTGTCAAAATGTTAACCGATCAGTGTGCGTTTTACGGTGTTTTTATACACGTCAATTTTACGTTTATAAATCTATTATCTATCGCAAACACAATAACTTATATTGCTGGAGTGAGCACTAAGATTGTTATGCGATGTGATCGCCGTCATTAGCTCGTCACTCTAGTTGTTAAATACTAGATTCATAACTAGGAATTATATGACTTTAAGTGTTATATTTTAACTAATATTATAAATATAATGTCACTATTTTGACGTTAATGACAAGAAATGCTTTTTTAGGGGTTTATATGGACATGACAACATTGAATTTGGGCGGTGCCTTAGCACTTGGCCAGCGCATTGTTATCTCGGTAGATGGTACGATTAAAGTCTTAGAAGAAAGCCAACCACTACAAGCTGGGGATGTTGTTCTTGAATCCTCAAATGAATCCAATAGTCCTAAGGTTTCAGCGAAACGCTTCTCACCAGAAGAAGGTGGGGAAGTTGAGCTTGACCAAGACATAGCAAATATTTTTGCAGTCTTAGAAGAAGGTCAAGACCCAACAGAATTAGGCGAAGAGTTCGCAACGGCAGCTGGGCAAAACGGCTCAAGTTTGGCTTCTAGCGGAACTATTGAGCGTGATGGTGAAGAAACGATTCCTAATACAGAGTTTGTTACTACGGGATTTGAGGCGCTTGGTCTATCTCGCACCCAAAGCTTGAGCCTTCTTGATGCCTATCGCTCTATTTCAGAATCTCCAACCCAATTTAATAGCACCCCTCTATTTACAGATTCCAACAATGTCGTTGTCGGAGATACTGTTTCTTTCACTACTGACGAAGATACGCCTATTAGCGGTACATTAAGTGCTTCTGATGACGATAATGACGCTCTTACTTTTAGCTTGTCACAATCTCCCGACCACGGCTCTGTTGTTTTAAATAGTGACGGCAACTGGACCTACACACCAAACGCTGATTACAACGGCAGCGATAGCTTCACAGTTATCGTTTCTGACGGTCAAGGCGGTACAGATACACTGACAGTGAATGTTGGTGTGACTCCCGTAAATGACGCCCCAGCGCTGGTTGATAGCAATGGCGACCCACTCGGTGACAGTGTTGCCGTCACGACTGACGAAGATACGCCAGTCAGCGGGTCTCTTTCTGCATCAGATGGTGACAATGACTCACTTAGCTTCTCAAAAGGCAGCGATCCATCTAATGGTTCAGTGACCGTTGATGAAAACGGCAACTGGACCTACACCCCAAACGCTGATTACAACGGCAGCGATAGCTTCACAGTTATCGTTTCTGACGGTCAAGGCGGTACAGATACACTGACGGTGAATGTTGGTGTGACTCCCGTAAATGACACCCCAACGCTGGTTGATAGCAATGGCGACCCACTCGGTGACAGTGTTGCCGTCACGACTGATGAAGATACGCCAGTCAGCGGGTCTCTTTCTGCCTCCGATGGTGACAGCGACTCACTAAGCTTCTCAAAAGGCAGCGATCCATCTAATGGTTCAGTGACGGTCGATGAAAACGGCAACTGGACCTACACACCAAACGCTGATTACAACGGCAGCGATAGCTTCACAGTTATCGTTTCTGATGGTCAAGGCGGTACAGATACACTGACGGTGAATGTTGGTGTGACTCCTGTAAATGACACCCCAACGCTGGTTGATAGTAACGGCGACCCACTTGGTGACAGTGTTGCCGTCACGACTGACGAAGATACGCCAGTCAGCGGGTCTCTTTCTGCATCAGATGGTGACAATGACTCACTAAGCTTCTCAAAAGGCAGCGATCCATCTAATGGTTCAGTGACGGTCGATGAAAACGGCAACTGGACCTACACTCCAAACGCTGATTACAACGGCAGCGATAGCTTCACAGTTATCGTTTCTGATGGTCAAGGCGGTACAGATACACTGACGGTGAATGTTGGTGTGACTCCTGTAAATGACACCCCAACGCTGGTTGATAGCAATGGCGACCCACTCGGTGACAGTGTTGCCGTCACGACTGATGAAGATACGCCAGTCAGCGGGTCTCTTTCTGCCTCCGATGGTGACAGCGACTCACTAAGCTTCTCAAAAGGCAGCGATCCATCTAATGGTTCAGTGACGGTCGAT
This sequence comes from Vibrio gigantis, assembly GCF_024347515.1. Lineage (NCBI taxonomy): Bacteria > Pseudomonadati > Pseudomonadota > Gammaproteobacteria > Vibrionales > Vibrionaceae > Vibrio > Vibrio gigantis. The sequence goes on along the minus strand of NZ_AP025492.1, from coordinate 1,867,393 downwards.
GAAAACGGCAACTGGACCTACACACCAAACGCTGATTACAACGGCAGCGATAGCTTCACAGTTATCGTTTCTGATGGTCAAGGCGGTACAGATACACTGACGGTGAATGTTGGTGTGACTCCTGTAAATGACACCCCAACGCTGGTTGATAGTAACGGCGACCCACTTGGTGACAGTGTTGCCGTCACGACTGACGAAGATACGCCAGTCAGCGGGTCTCTTTCTGCATCAGATGGTGACAATGACTCACTAAGCTTCTCAAAAGGCAGCGATCCATCTAATGGTTCAGTGACGGTCGATGAAAACGGCAACTGGACCTACACTCCAAACGCTGATTACAACGGCAGCGATAGCTTCACAGTTATCGTTTCTGATGGTCAAGGCGGTACAGATACACTGACGGTGAATGTTGGTGTGACTCCTGTAAATGACACCCCAACGCTTGTTGATAGTAACGGCGACCCACTTGGTGGCAGTGTTGCCGTCACGACTGACGAAGATACGCCAGTCAGCGGGTCTCTTTCTGCCTCCGATGGTGACAATGACTCACTAAGCTTCTCAAAAGGCAGCGATCCGTCTAACGGTTCAGTGACCGTTGATGAAAACGGCAACTGGACCTACACACCAAACGCTGATTACAACGGCAGCGATAGCTTCACAGTTATCGTTTCTGACGGTCAAGGCGGTACAGATACACTGACAGTGAATGTTGGTGTGACTCCCGTAAATGACGCCCCAGCGCTGGTTGATAGCAATGGCGACCCACTCGGTGACAGTGTTGCCGTCACGACTGACGAAGATACGCCAGTCAGCGGGTCTCTTTCTGCATCAGATGGTGACAATGACTCACTTAGCTTCTCAAAAGGCAGCGATCCATCTAATGGTTCAGTGACCGTTGATGAAAACGGCAACTGGACCTACACCCCAAACGCTGATTACAACGGCAGCGATAGCTTCACAGTTATCGTTTCTGACGGTCAAGGCGGTACAGATACACTGACGGTGAATGTTGGTGTGACTCCCGTAAATGACACCCCAACGCTGGTTGATAGCAATGGCGACCCACTCGGTGACAGTGTTGCCGTCACGACTGATGAAGATACGCCAGTCAGCGGGTCTCTTTCTGCCTCCGATGGTGACAGCGACTCACTAAGCTTCTCAAAAGGCAGCGATCCATCTAATGGTTCAGTGACGGTCGATGAAAACGGCAACTGGACCTACACACCAAACGCTGATTACAACGGCAGCGATAGCTTCACAGTTATCGTTTCTGATGGTCAAGGCGGTACAGATACACTGACGGTGAATGTTGGTGTGACTCCTGTAAATGACACCCCAACGCTGGTTGATAGTAACGGCGACCCACTTGGTGACAGTGTTGCCGTCACGACTGACGAAGATACGCCAGTCAGCGGGTCTCTTTCTGCATCAGATGGTGACAATGACTCACTAAGCTTCTCAAAAGGCAGCGATCCATCTAATGGTTCAGTGACGGTCGATGAAAACGGCAACTGGACCTACACTCCAAACGCTGATTACAACGGCAGCGATAGCTTCACAGTTATCGTTTCTGATGGTCAAGGCGGTACAGATACACTGACGGTGAATGTTGGTGTGACTCCTGTAAATGACACCCCAACGCTTGTTGATAGTAACGGCGACCCACTTGGTGGCAGTGTTGCCGTCACGACTGACGAAGATACGCCAGTCAGCGGGTCTCTTTCTGCCTCCGATGGTGACAATGACTCACTAAGCTTCTCAAAAGGCAGCGATCCGTCTAACGGTTCAGTGACCGTTGATGAAAACGGCAACTGGACCTACACACCAAACGCTGATTACAACGGCAGCGATAGCTTCACAGTTATCGTTTCTGACGGTCAAGGCGGTACAGATACACTGACAGTGAATGTTGGTGTGACTCCCGTAAATGACGCCCCAGCGCTGGTTGATAGCAATGGCGACCCACTCGGTGACAGTGTTGCCGTCACGACTGACGAAGATACGCCAGTCAGCGGGTCTCTTTCTGCATCAGATGGTGACAATGACTCACTTAGCTTCTCAAAAGGCAGCGATCCATCTAATGGTTCAGTGACCGTTGATGAAAACGGCAACTGGACCTACACCCCAAACGCTGATTACAACGGCAGCGATAGCTTCACAGTTATCGTTTCTGACGGTCAAGGCGGTACAGATACACTGACGGTGAATGTTGGTGTGACTCCCGTAAATGACACCCCAACGCTGGTTGATAGCAATGGCGACCCACTCGGTGACAGTGTTGCCGTCACGACTGATGAAGATACGCCAGTCAGCGGGTCTCTTTCTGCCTCCGATGGTGACAGCGACTCACTAAGCTTCTCAAAAGGCAGCGATCCATCTAATGGTTCAGTGACGGTCGATGAAAACGGCAACTGGACCTACACACCAAACGCTGATTACAACGGCAGCGATAGCTTCACAGTTATCGTTTCTGATGGTCAAGGCGGTACAGATACACTGACGGTGAATGTTGGTGTGACTCCTGTAAATGACACCCCAACGCTGGTTGATAGTAACGGCGACCCACTTGGTGACAGTGTTGCCGTCACGACTGACGAAGATACGCCAGTCAGCGGGTCTCTTTCTGCATCAGATGGTGACAATGACTCACTAAGCTTCTCAAAAGGCAGCGATCCATCTAATGGTTCAGTGACGGTCGATGAAAACGGCAACTGGACCTACACTCCAAACGCTGATTACAACGGCAGCGATAGCTTCACAGTTATCGTTTCTGATGGTCAAGGCGGTACAGATACACTGACGGTGAATGTTGGTGTGACTCCTGTAAATGACACCCCAACGCTTGTTGATAGTAACGGCGACCCACTTGGTGGCAGTGTTGCCGTCACGACTGACGAAGATACGCCAGTCAGCGGGTCTCTTTCTGCCTCCGATGGTGACAATGACTCACTAAGCTTCTCAAAAGGCAGCGATCCGTCTAACGGTTCAGTGACCGTTGATGAAAACGGCAACTGGACCTACACACCAAACGCTGATTACAACGGCAGCGATAGCTTCACAGTTATCGTTTCTGACGGTCAAGGCGGTACAGATACACTGACAGTGAATGTTGGTGTGACTCCCGTAAATGACGCCCCAGCGCTGGTTGATAGCAATGGCGACCCACTCGGTGACAGTGTTGCCGTCACGACTGACGAAGATACGCCAGTCAGCGGGTCTCTTTCTGCATCAGATGGTGACAATGACTCACTTAGCTTCTCAAAAGGCAGCGATCCATCTAATGGTTCAGTGACCGTTGATGAAAACGGCAACTGGACCTACACCCCAAACGCTGATTACAACGGCAGCGATAGCTTCACAGTTATCGTTTCTGACGGTCAAGGCGGTACAGATACACTGACGGTGAATGTTGGTGTGACTCCTGTAAATGACACCCCAACGCTGGTTGATAGTAACGGCGACCCACTTGGTGACAGTGTTGCCGTCACGACTGACGAAGATACGCCAGTCAGCGGGTCTCTTTCTGCATCAGATGGTGACAATGACTCACTAAGCTTCTCAAAAGGCAGCGATCCATCTAATGGTTCAGTGACGGTCGATGAAAACGGCAACTGGACCTACACTCCAAACGCTGATTACAACGGTAGCGATAGCTTTACAGTTATCGTTTCTGATGGTCAAGGCGGTACAGATACACTGACGGTGAATGTTGGTGTAAATCCAGTAATAGACGACTCAGAAATCACACTAGAAACGGGCGACAGCGCGACAGGCGAAGTGACGGAAGACGTGGATACCGATGCAGCGACAGACGGTGTTCAGCTTGAAGTGACCGGCAGCTTGACCGTGGCTGATGCGGATGGCGATGGTGCGTTCAACACCATGCCAATGTTCACGAACAGCACAGTGGATGGCGGTGCTCAACTAGGTACGTTGACCATCGATGCCGAGGGCAACTGGACGTACGTGTTGGAGAACGACACTGTACAAGGCCTGAATGTAGGTGAAAGCATCGTCGAAACCTACACGGTTGGGACGGCGGATGGCAAAGATACACAAATCATCAAGATCACCATCGACGGTGCGAATGACGTAGCAAAAATCACAGGTGATGATAGCGGCATTGTGAAAGACGTGGCCGGCGACAACAGCGCAAGTGGTCAGTTGACCGTAAGCGATGTGGACGATGGCGAAGCTGTGTTCCAAGAGCCAGCGAGCCTAGAAGGTACTTACGGCACGTTCACGTTCAACGCCAGCACAGGCGCGTGGACTTATACGCTAGATGAAAGCAAAGCCGATGCTCTGAATGCCAACGATGCGGCAACGGACAGCTTGGTTGTGACCTCAAAAGATGGCACGGCGAGCGAAACGATCACCGTGAACATCACGGGCAGCAACGATGGTGCGACCATCACCGCGTCGGACAGTGAAGACACCACGGTTGTGGAAGCGGGTAAAGACGTGGCCGGCGACAACAGCGCAAGTGGTCAGTTGACCGTAAGCGATGTGGACGATGGCGAAGCTGTGTTCCAAGAGCCAGCGAGCCTAGAAGGTACTTACGGCACGTTCACGTTCAACGCCAGCACAGGCGCGTGGACTTATACGCTAGATGAAAGCAAAGCCGATGCTCTGAATGCCAACGATGCGGCAACGGACAGCTTGGTTGTGACCTCAAAAGATGGCACGGCGAGCGAAACGATCACCGTGAACATCACGGGCAGCAACGATGGTGCGACCATCACCGCGTCGGACAGTGAAGACACCACGGTTGTGGAAGCGGGTAAAGACGTGGCCGGCGACAACAGCGCAAGTGGTCAGTTGACCGTAAGCGATGTGGACGATGGCGAAGCTGTGTTCCAAGAGCCAGCGAGCCTAGAAGGTACTTACGGCACGTTCACGTTCAACGCCAGCACAGGCGCGTGGACTTATACGCTAGATGAAAGCAAAGCCGATGCTCTGAATGCCAACGATGCGGCAACGGACAGCTTGGTTGTGACCTCAAAAGATGGCACGGCGAGCGAAACGATCACCGTGAACATCACGGGCAGCAACGATGGTGCGACCATCACCGCGTCGGACAGTGAAGACACCACGGTTGTGGAAGCGGGTAAAGACGTGGCCGGCGACAACAGCGCAAGTGGTCAGTTGACCGTAAGCGATGTGGACGATGGCGAAGCTGTGTTCCAAGAGCCAGCGAGCCTAGAAGGTACTTACGGCACGTTCACGTTCAACGCCAGCACAGGCGCGTGGACTTATACGCTAGATGAAAGCAAAGCCGATGCTCTGAATGCCAACGATGCGGCAACGGACAGCTTGGTTGTGACCTCAAAAGATGGCACGGCGAGCGAAACGATCACCGTGAACATCACGGGCAGCAACGATGGTGCGACCATCACCGCGTCGGACAGTGAAGACACCACGGTTGTGGAAGCGGGTAAAGACGTGGCCGGCGACAACAGCGCAAGTGGTCAGTTGACCGTAAGCGATGTGGACGATGGCGAAGCTGTGTTCCAAGAGCCAGCGAGCCTAGAAGGTACTTACGGCACGTTCACGTTCAACGCCAGCACAGGCGCGTGGACTTATACGCTAGATGAAAGCAAAGCCGATGCTCTGAATGCCAACGATGCGGCAACGGACAGCTTGGTTGTGACCTCAAAAGATGGCACGGCGAGCGAAACGATCACCGTGAACATCACGGGCAGCAACGATGGTGCGACCATCACCGCGTCGGACAGTGAAGACACCACGGTTGTGGAAGCGGGTAAAGACGTGGCCGGCGACAACAGCGCAAGTGGTCAGTTGACCGTAAGCGATGTGGACGATGGCGAAGCTGTGTTCCAAGAGCCAGCGAGCCTAGAAGGTACTTACGGCACGTTCACGTTCAACGCCAGCACAGGCGCGTGGACTTATACGCTAGATGAAAGCAAAGCCGATGCTCTGAATGCCAACGATGCGGCAACGGACAGCTTGGTTGTGACCTCAAAAGATGGCACGGCGAGCGAAACGATCACCGTGAACATCACGGGCAGCAACGATGGTGCGACCATCACCGCGTCGGACAGTGAAGACACCACGGTTGTGGAAGCGGGTAAAGACGTGGCCGGCGACAACAGCGCAAGTGGTCAGTTGACCGTAAGCGATGTGGACGATGGCGAAGCTGTGTTCCAAGAGCCAGCGAGCCTAGAAGGTACTTACGGCACGTTCACGTTCAACGCCAGCACAGGCGCGTGGACTTATACGCTAGATGAAAGCAAAGCCGATGCTCTGAATGCCAACGATGCGGCAACGGACAGCTTGGTTGTGACCTCAAAAGATGGCACGGCGAGCGAAACGATCACCGTGAACATCACGGGCAGCAACGATGGTGCGACCATCACCGCGTCGGACAGTGAAGACACCACGGTTGTGGAAGCGGGTAAAGACGTGGCCGGCGACAACAGCGCAAGTGGTCAGTTGACCGTAAGCGATGTGGACGATGGCGAAGCTGTGTTCCAAGAGCCAGCGAGCCTAGAAGGTACTTACGGCACGTTCACGTTCAACGCCAGCACAGGCGCGTGGACTTATACGCTAGATGAAAGCAAAGCCGATGCTCTGAATGCCAACGATGCGGCAACGGACAGCTTGGTTGTGACCTCAAAAGATGGCACGGCGAGCGAAACGATCACCGTGAACATCACGGGCAGCAACGATGGTGCGACCATCACCGCGTCGGACAGTGAAGACACCACGGTTGTGGAAGCGGGTAAAGACGTGGCCGGCGACAACAGCGCAAGTGGTCAGTTGACCGTAAGCGATGTGGACGATGGCGAAGCTGTGTTCCAAGAGCCAGCGAGCCTAGAAGGTACTTACGGCACGTTCACGTTCAACGCCAGCACAGGCGCGTGGACTTATACGCTAGATGAAAGCAAAGCCGATGCTCTGAATGCCAACGATGCGGCAACGGACAGCTTGGTTGTGACCTCAAAAGATGGCACGGCGAGCGAAACGATCACCGTGAACATCACGGGCAGCAACGATGGTGCGACCATCACCGCGTCGGACAGTGAAGACACCACGGTTGTGGAAGCGGGTAAAGACGTGGCCGGCGACAACAGCGCAAGTGGTCAGTTGACCGTAAGCGATGTGGACGATGGCGAAGCTGTGTTCCAAGAGCCAGCGAGCCTAGAAGGTACTTACGGCACGTTCACGTTCAACGCCAGCACAGGCGCGTGGACTTATACGCTAGATGAAAGCAAAGCCGATGCTCTGAATGCCAACGATGCGGCAACGGACAGCTTGGTTGTGACCTCAAAAGATGGCACGGCGAGCGAAACGATCACCGTGAACATCACGGGCAGCAACGATGGTGCGACCATCACCGCGTCGGACAGTGAAGACACCACGGTTGTGGAAGCGGGTAAAGACGTGGCCGGCGACAACAGCGCAAGTGGTCAGTTGACCGTAAGCGATGTGGACGATGGCGAAGCTGTGTTCCAAGAGCCAGCGAGCCTAGAAGGTACTTACGGCACGTTCACGTTCAACGCCAGCACAGGCGCGTGGACTTATACGCTAGATGAAAGCAAAGCCGATGCTCTGAATGCCAACGATGCGGCAACGGACAGCTTGGTTGTGACCTCAAAAGATGGCACGGCGAGCGAAACGATCACCGTGAACATCACGGGCAGCAACGATGGTGCGACCATCACCGCGTCGGACAGTGAAGACACCACGGTTGTGGAAGCGGGTAAAGACGTGGCCGGCGACAACAGCGCAAGTGGTCAGTTGACCGTAAGCGATGTGGACGATGGCGAAGCTGTGTTCCAAGAGCCAGCGAGCCTAGAAGGTACTTACGGCACGTTCACGTTCAACGCCAGCACAGGCGCGTGGACTTATACGCTAGATGAAAGCAAAGCCGATGCTCTGAATGCCAACGATGCGGCAACGGACAGCTTGGTTGTGACCTCAAAAGATGGCACGGCGAGCGAAACGATCACCGTGAACATCACGGGCAGCAACGATGGTGCGACCATCACCGCGTCGGACAGTGAAGACACCACGGTTGTGGAAGCGGGTAAAGACGTGGCCGGCGACAACAGCGCAAGTGGTCAGTTGACCGTAAGCGATGTGGACGATGGCGAAGCTGTGTTCCAAGAGCCAGCGAGCCTAGAAGGTACTTACGGCACGTTCACGTTCAACGCCAGCACAGGCGCGTGGACTTATACGCTAGATGAAAGCAAAGCCGATGCTCTGAATGCCAACGATGCGGCAACGGACAGCTTGGTTGTGACCTCAAAAGATGGCACGGCGAGCGAAACGATCACCGTGAACATCACGGGCAGCAACGATGGTGCGACCATCACCGCGTCGGACAGTGAAGACACCACGGTTGTGGAAGCGGGTAAAGACGTGGCCGGCGACAACAGCGCAAGTGGTCAGTTGACCGTAAGCGATGTGGACGATGGCGAAGCTGTGTTCCAAGAGCCAGCGAGCCTAGAAGGTACTTACGGCACGTTCACGTTCAACGCCAGCACAGGCGCGTGGACTTATACGCTAGATGAAAGCAAAGCCGATGCTCTGAATGCCAACGATGCGGCAACGGACAGCTTGGTTGTGACCTCAAAAGATGGCACGGCGAGCGAAACGATCACCGTGAACATCACGGGCAGCAACGATGGTGCGACCATCACCGCGTCGGACAGTGAAGACACCACGGTTGTGGAAGCGGGTAAAGACGTGGCCGGCGACAACAGCGCAAGTGGTCAGTTGACCGTAAGCGATGTGGACGATGGCGAAGCTGTGTTCCAAGAGCCAGCGAGCCTAGAAGGTACTTACGGCACGTTCACGTTCAACGCCAGCACAGGCGCGTGGACTTATACGCTAGATGAAAGCAAAGCCGATGCTCTGAATGCCAACGATGCGGCAACGGACAGCTTGGTTGTGACCTCAAAAGATGGCACGGCGAGCGAAACGATCACCGTGAACATCACGGGCAGCAACGATGGTGCGACCATCACCGCGTCGGACAGTGAAGACACCACGGTTGTGGAAGCGGGTAAAGACGTGGCCGGCGACAACAGCGCAAGTGGTCAGTTGACCGTAAGCGATGTGGACGATGGCGAAGCTGTGTTCCAAGAGCCAGCGAGCCTAGAAGGTACTTACGGCACGTTCACGTTCAACGCCAGCACAGGCGCGTGGACTTATACGCTAGATGAAAGCAAAGCCGATGCTCTGAATGCCAACGATGCGGCAACGGACAGCTTGGTTGTGACCTCAAAAGATGGCACGGCGAGCGAAACGATCACCGTGAACATCACGGGCAGCAACGATGGTGCGACCATCACCGCGTCGGACAGTGAAGACACCACGGTTGTGGAAGCGGGTAAAGACGTGGCCGGCGACAACAGCGCAAGTGGTCAGTTGACCGTAAGCGATGTGGACGATGGCGAAGCTGTGTTCCAAGAGCCAGCGAGCCTAGAAGGTACTTACGGCACGTTCACGTTCAACGCCAGCACAGGCGCGTGGACTTATACGCTAGATGAAAGCAAAGCCGATGCTCTGAATGCCAACGATGCGGCAACGGACAGCTTGGTTGTGACCTCAAAAGATGGCACGGCGAGCGAAACGATCACCGTGAACATCACGGGCAGCAACGATGGTGCGACCATCACCGCGTCGGACAGTGAAGACACCACGGTTGTGGAAGCGGGTAAAGACGTGGCCGGCGACAACAGCGCAAGTGGTCAGTTGACCGTAAGCGATGTGGACGATGGCGAAGCTGTGTTCCAAGAGCCAGCGAGCCTAGAAGGTACTTACGGCACGTTCACGTTCAACGCCAGCACAGGCGCGTGGACTTATACGCTAGATGAAAGCAAAGCCGATGCTCTGAATGCCAACGATGCGGCAACGGACAGCTTGGTTGTGACCTCAAAAGATGGCACGGCGAGCGAAACGATCACCGTGAACATCACGGGCAGCAACGATGGTGCGACCATCACCGCGTCGGACAGTGAAGACACCACGGTTGTGGAAGCGGGTAAAGACGTGGCCGGCGACAACAGCGCAAGTGGTCAGTTGACCGTAAGCGATGTGGACGATGGCGAAGCTGTGTTCCAAGAGCCAGCGAGCCTAGAAGGTACTTACGGCACGTTCACGTTCAACGCCAGCACAGGCGCGTGGACTTATACGCTAGATGAAAGCAAAGCCGATGCTCTGAATGCCAACGATGCGGCAACGGACAGCTTGGTTGTGACCTCAAAAGATGGCACGGCGAGCGAAACGATCACCGTGAACATCACGGGCAGCAACGATGGTGCGACCATCACCGCGTCGGACAGTGAAGACACCACGGTTGTGGAAGCGGGTAAAGACGTGGCCGGCGACAACAGCGCAAGTGGTCAGTTGACCGTAAGCGATGTGGACGATGGCGAAGCTGTGTTCCAAGAGCCAGCGAGCCTAGAAGGTACTTACGGCACGTTCACGTTCAACGCCAGCACAGGCGCGTGGACTTATACGCTAGATGAAAGCAAAGCCGATGCTCTGAATGCCAACGATGCGGCAACGGACAGCTTGGTTGTGACCTCAAAAGATGGCACGGCGAGCGAAACGATCACCGTGAACATCACGGGCAGCAACGATGGTGCGACCATCACCGCGTCGGACAGTGAAGACACCACGGTTGTGGAAGCGGGTAAAGACGTGGCCGGCGACAACAGCGCAAGTGGTCAGTTGACCGTAAGCGATGTGGACGATGGCGAAGCTGTGTTCCAAGAGCCAGCGAGCCTAGAAGGTACTTACGGCACGTTCACGTTCAACGCCAGCACAGGCGCGTGGACTTATACGCTAGATGAAAGCAAAGCCGATGCTCTGAATGCCAACGATGCGGCAACGGACAGCTTGGTTGTGACCTCAAAAGATGGCACGGCGAGCGAAACGATCACCGTGAACATCACGGGCAGCAACGATGGTGCGACCATCACCGCGTCGGACAGTGAAGACACCACGGTTGTGGAAGCGGGTAAAGACGTGGCCGGCGACAACAGCGCAAGTGGTCAGTTGACCGTAAGCGATGTGGACGATGGCGAAGCTGTGTTCCAAGAGCCAGCGAGCCTAGAAGGTACTTACGGCACGTTCACGTTCAACGCCAGCACAGGCGCGTGGACTTATACGCTAGATGAAAGCAAAGCCGATGCTCTGAATGCCAACGATGCGGCAACGGACAGCTTGGTTGTGACCTCAAAAGATGGCACGGCGAGCGAAACGATCACCGTGAACATCACGGGCAGCAACGATGGTGCGACCATCACCGCGTCGGACAGTGAAGACACCACGGTTGTGGAAGCGGGTAAAGACGTGGCCGGCGACAACAGCGCAAGTGGTCAGTTGACCGTAAGCGATGTGGACGATGGCGAAGCTGTGTTCCAAGAGCCAGCGAGCCTAGAAGGTACTTACGGCACGTTCACGTTCAACGCCAGCACAGGCGCGTGGACTTATACGCTAGATGAAAGCAAAGCCGATGCTCTGAATGCCAACGATGCGGCAACGGACAGCTTGGTTGTGACCTCAAAAGATGGCACGGCGAGCGAAACGATCACCGTGAACATCACGGGCAGCAACGATGGTGCGACCATCACCGCGTCGGACAGTGAAGACACCACGGTTGTGGAAGCGGGTAAAGACGTGGCCGGCGACAACAGCGCAAGTGGTCAGTTGACCGTAAGCGATGTGGACGATGGCGAAGCTGTGTTCCAAGAGCCAGCGAGCCTAGAAGGTACTTACGGCACGTTCACGTTCAACGCCAGCACAGGCGCGTGGACTTATACGCTAGATGAAAGCAAAGCCGATGCTCTGAATGCCAACGATGCGGCAACGGACAGCTTGGTTGTGACCTCAAAAGATGGCACGGCGAGCGAAACGATCACCGTGAACATCACGGGCAGCAACGATGGTGCGACCATCACCGCGTCGGACAGTGAAGACACCACGGTTGTGGAAGCGGGTAAAGACGTGGCCGGCGACAACAGCGCAAGTGGTCAGTTGACCGTAAGCGATGTGGACGATGGCGAAGCTGTGTTCCAAGAGCCAGCGAGCCTAGAAGGTACTTACGGCACGTTCACGTTCAACGCCAGCACAGGCGCGTGGACTTATACGCTAGATGAAAGCAAAGCCGATGCTCTGAATGCCAACGATGCGGCAACGGACAGCTTGGTTGTGACCTCAAAAGATGGCACGGCGAGCGAAACGATCACCGTGAACATCACGGGCAGCAACGATGGTGCGACCATCACCGCGTCGGACAGTGAAGACACCACGGTTGTGGAAGCGGGTAAAGACGTGGCCGGCGACAACAGCGCAAGTGGTCAGTTGACCGTAAGCGATGTGGACGATGGCGAAGCTGTGTTCCAAGAGCCAGCGAGCCTAGAAGGTACTTACGGCACGTTCACGTTCAACGCCAGCACAGGCGCGTGGACTTATACGCTAGATGAAAGCAAAGCCGATGCTCTGAATGCCAACGATGCGGCAACGGACAGCTTGGTTGTGACCTCAAAAGATGGCACGGCGAGCGAAACGATCACCGTGAACATCACGGGCAGCAACGATGGTGCGACCATCACCGCGTCGGACAGTGAAGACACCACGGTTGTGGAAGCGGGTAAAGACGTGGCCGGCGACAACAGCGCAAGTGGTCAGTTGACCGTAAGCGATGTGGACGATGGCGAAGCTGTGTTCCAAGAGCCAGCGAGCCTAGAAGGTACTTACGGCACGTTCACGTTCAACGCCAGCACAGGCGCGTGGACTTATACGCTAGATGAAAGCAAAGCCGATGCTCTGAATGCCAACGATGCGGCAACGGACAGCTTGGTTGTGACCTCAAAAGATGGCACGGCGAGCGAAACGATCACCGTGAACATCACGGGCAGCAACGATGGTGCGACCATCACCGCGTCGGACAGTGAAGACACCACGGTTGTGGAAGCGGGTAAAGACGTGGCCGGCGACAACAGCGCAAGTGGTCAGTTGACCGTAAGCGATGTGGACGATGGCGAAGCTGTGTTCCAAGAGCCAGCGAGCCTAGAAGGTACTTACGGCACGTTCACGTTCAACGCCAGCACAGGCGCGTGGACTTATACGCTAGATGAAAGCAAAGCCGATGCTCTGAATGCCAACGATGCGGCAACGGACAGCTTGGTTGTGACCTCAAAAGATGGCACGGCGAGCGAAACGATCACCGTGAACATCACGGGCAGCAACGATGGTGCGACCATCACCGCGTCGGACAGTGAAGACACCACGGTTGTGGAAGCGGGTAAAGACGTGGCCGGCGACAACAGCGCAAGTGGTCAGTTGACCGTAAGCGATGTGGACGATGGCGAAGCTGTGTTCCAAGAGCCAGCGAGCCTAGAAGGTACTTACGGCACGTTCACGTTCAACGCCAGCACAGGCGCGTGGACTTATACGCTAGATGAAAGCAAAGCCGATGCTCTGAATGCCAACGATGCGGCAACGGACAGCTTGGTTGTGACCTCAAAAGATGGCACGGCGAGCGAAACGATCACCGTGAACATCACGGGCAGCAACGATGGTGCGACCATCACCGCGTCGGACAGTGAAGACACCACGGTTGTGGAAGCGGGTAAAGACGTGGCCGGCGACAACAGCGCAAGTGGTCAGTTGACCGTAAGCGATGTGGACGATGGCGAAGCTGTGTTCCAAGAGCCAGCGAGCCTAGAAGGTACTTACGGCACGTTCACGTTCAACGCCAGCACAGGCGCGTGGACTTATACGCTAGATGAAAGCAAAGCCGATGCTCTGAATGCCAACGATGCGGCAACGGACAGCTTGGTTGTGACCTCAAAAGATGGCACGGCGAGCGAAACGATCACCGTGAACATCACGGGCAGCAACGATGGTGCGACCATCACCGCGTCGGACAGTGAAGACACCACGGTTGTGGAAGCGGGTAAAGACGTGGCCGGCGACAACAGCGCAAGTGGTCAGTTGACCGTAAGCGATGTGGACGATGGCGAAGCTGTGTTCCAAGAGCCAGCGAGCCTAGAAGGTACTTACGGCACGTTCACGTTCAACGCCAGCACAGGCGCGTGGACTTATACGCTAGATGAAAGCAAAGCCGATGCTCTGAATGCCAACGATGCGGCAACGGACAGCTTGGTTGTGACCTCAAAAGATGGCACGGCGAGCGAAACGATCACCGTGAACATCACGGGCAGCAACGATGGTGCGACCATCACCGCGTCGGACAGTGAAGACACCACGGTTGTGGAAGCGGGTAAAGACGTGGCCGGCGACAACAGCGCAAGTGGTCAGTTGACCGTAAGCGATGTGGACGATGGCGAAGCTGTGTTCCAAGAGCCAGCGAGCCTAGAAGGTACTTACGGCACGTTCACGTTCAACGCCAGCACAGGCGCGTGGACTTATACGCTAGATGAAAGCAAAGCCGATGCTCTGAATGCCAACGATGCGGCAACGGACAGCTTGGTTGTGACCTCAAAAGATGGCACGGCGAGCGAAACGATCACCGTGAACATCACGGGCAGCAACGATGGTGCGACCATCACCGCGTCGGACAGTGAAGACACCACGGTTGTGGAAGCGGGTAAAGACGTGGCCGGCGACAACAGCGCAAGTGGTCAGTTGACCGTAAGCGATGTGGACGATGGCGAAGCTGTGTTCCAAGAGCCAGCGAGCCTAGAAGGTACTTACGGCACGTTCACGTTCAACGCCAGCACAGGCGCGTGGACTTATACGCTAGATGAAAGCAAAGCCGATGCTCTGAATGCCAACGATGCGGCAACGGACAGCTTGGTTGTGACCTCAAAAGATGGCACGGCGAGCGAAACGATCACCGTGAACATCACGGGCAGCAACGATGGTGCGACCATCACCGCGTCGGACAGTGAAGACACCACGGTTGTGGAAGCGGGTAAAGACGTGGCCGGCGACAACAGCGCAAGTGGTCAGTTGACCGTAAGCGATGTGGACGATGGCGAAGCTGTGTTCCAAGAGCCAGCGAGCCTAGAAGGTACTTACGGCACGTTCACGTTCAACGCCAGCACAGGCGCGTGGACTTATACGCTAGATGAAAGCAAAGCCGATGCTCTGAATGCCAACGATGCGGCAACGGACAGCTTGGTTGTGACCTCAAAAGATGGCACGGCGAGCGAAACGATCACCGTGAACATCACGGGCAGCAACGATGGTGCGACCATCACCGCGTCGGACAGTGAAGACACCACGGTTGTGGAAGCGGGTAAAGACGTGGCCGGCGACAACAGCGCAAGTGGTCAGTTGACCGTAAGCGATGTGGACGATGGCGAAGCTGTGTTCCAAGAGCCAGCGAGCCTAGAAGGTACTTACGGCACGTTCACGTTCAACGCCAGCACAGGCGCGTGGACTTATACGCTAGATGAAAGCAAAGCCGATGCTCTGAATGCCAACGATGCGGCAACGGACAGCTTGGTTGTGACCTCAAAAGATGGCACGGCGAGCGAAACGATCACCGTGAACATCACGGGCAGCAACGATGGTGCGACCATCACCGCGTCGGACAGTGAAGACACCACGGTTGTGGAAGCGGGTAAAGACGTGGCCGGCGACAACAGCGCAAGTGGTCAGTTGACCGTAAGCGATGTGGACGATGGCGAAGCTGTGTTCCAAGAGCCAGCGAGCCTAGAAGGTACTTACGGCACGTTCACGTTCAACGCCAGCACAGGCGCGTGGACTTATACGCTAGATGAAAGCAAAGCCGATGCTCTGAATGCCAACGATGCGGCAACGGACAGCTTGGTTGTGACCTCAAAAGATGGCACGGCGAGCGAAACGATCACCGTGAACATCACGGGCAGCAACGATGGTGCGACCATCACCGCGTCGGACAGTGAAGACACCACGGTTGTGGAAGCGGGTAAAGACGTGGCCGGCGACAACAGCGCAAGTGGTCAGTTGACCGTAAGCGATGTGGACGATGGCGAAGCTGTGTTCCAAGAGCCAGCGAGCCTAGAAGGTACTTACGGCACGTTCACGTTCAACGCCAGCACAGGCGCGTGGACTTATACGCTAGATGAAAGCAAAGCCGATGCTCTGAATGCCAACGATGCGGCAACGGACAGCTTGGTTGTGACCTCAAAAGATGGCACGGCGAGCGAAACGATCACCGTGAACATCACGGGCAGCAACGATGGTGCGACCATCACCGCGTCGGACAGTGAAGACACCACGGTTGTGGAAGCGGGTAAAGACGTGGCCGGCGACAACAGCGCAAGTGGTCAGTTGACCGTAAGCGATGTGGACGATGGCGAAGCTGTGTTCCAAGAGCCAGCGAGCCTAGAAGGTACTTACGGCACGTTCACGTTCAACGCCAGCACAGGCGCGTGGACTTATACGCTAGATGAAAGCAAAGCCGATGCTCTGAATGCCAACGATGCGGCAACGGACAGCTTGGTTGTGACCTCAAAAGATGGCACGGCGAGCGAAACGATCACCGTGAACATCACGGGCAGCAACGATGGTGCGACCATCACCGCGTCGGACAGTGAAGACACCACGGTTGTGGAAGCGGGTAAAGACGTGGCCGGCGACAACAGCGCAAGTGGTCAGTTGACCGTAAGCGATGTGGACGATGGCGAAGCTGTGTTCCAAGAGCCAGCGAGCCTAGAAGGTACTTACGGCACGTTCACGTTCAACGCCAGCACAGGCGCGTGGACTTATACGCTAGATGAAAGCAAAGCCGATGCTCTGAATGCCAACGATGCGGCAACGGACAGCTTGGTTGTGACCTCAAAAGATGGCACGGCGAGCGAAACGATCACCGTGAACATCACGGGCAGCAACGATGGTGCGACCATCACCGCGTCGGACAGTGAAGACACCACGGTTGTGGAAGCGGGTAAAGACGTGGCCGGCGACAACAGCGCAAGTGGTCAGTTGACCGTAAGCGATGTGGACGATGGCGAAGCTGTGTTCCAAGAGCCAGCGAGCCTAGAAGGTACTTACGGCACGTTCACGTTCAACGCCAGCACAGGCGCGTGGACTTATACGCTAGATGAAAGCAAAGCCGATGCTCTGAATGCCAACGATGCGGCAACGGACAGCTTGGTTGTGACCTCAAAAGATGGCACGGCGAGCGAAACGATCACCGTGAACATCACGGGCAGCAACGATGGTGCGACCATCACCGCGTCGGACAGTGAAGACACCACGGTTGTGGAAGCGGGTAAAGACGTGGCCGGCGACAACAGCGCAAGTGGTCAGTTGACCGTAAGCGATGTGGACGATGGCGAAGCTGTGTTCCAAGAGCCAGCGAGCCTAGAAGGTACTTACGGCACGTTCACGTTCAACGCCAGCACAGGCGCGTGGACTTATACGCTAGATGAAAGCAAAGCCGATGCTCTGAATGCCAACGATGCGGCAACGGACAGCTTGGTTGTGACCTCAAAAGATGGCACGGCGAGCGAAACGATCACCGTGAACATCACGGGCAGCAACGATGGTGCGACCATCACCGCGTCGGACAGTGAAGACACCACGGTTGTGGAAGCGGGTAAAGACGTGGCCGGCGACAACAGCGCAAGTGGTCAGTTGACCGTAAGCGATGTGGACGATGGCGAAGCTGTGTTCCAAGAGCCAGCGAGCCTAGAAGGTACTTACGGCACGTTCACGTTCAACGCCAGCACAGGCGCGTGGACTTATACGCTAGATGAAAGCAAAGCCGATGCTCTGAATGCCAACGATGCGGCAACGGACAGCTTGGTTGTGACCTCAAAAGATGGCACGGCGAGCGAAACGATCACCGTGAACATCACGGGCAGCAACGATGGTGCGACCATCACCGCGTCGGACAGTGAAGACACCACGGTTGTGGAAGCGGGTAAAGACGTGGCCGGCGACAACAGCGCAAGTGGTCAGTTGACCGTAAGCGATGTGGACGATGGCGAAGCTGTGTTCCAAGAGCCAGCGAGCCTAGAAGGTACTTACGGCACGTTCACGTTCAACGCCAGCACAGGCGCGTGGACTTATACGCTAGATGAAAGCAAAGCCGATGCTCTGAATGCCAACGATGCGGCAACGGACAGCTTGGTTGTGACCTCAAAAGATGGCACGGCGAGCGAAACGATCACCGTGAACATCACGGGCAGCAACGATGGTGCGACCATCACCGCGTCGGACAGTGAAGACACCACGGTTGTGGAAGCGGGTAAAGACGTGGCCGGCGACAACAGCGCAAGTGGTCAGTTGACCGTAAGCGATGTGGACGATGGCGAAGCTGTGTTCCAAGAGCCAGCGAGCCTAGAAGGTACTTACGGCACGTTCACGTTCAACGCCAGCACAGGCGCGTGGACTTATACGCTAGATGAAAGCAAAGCCGATGCTCTGAATGCCAACGATGCGGCAACGGACAGCTTGGTTGTGACCTCAAAAGATGGCACGGCGAGCGAAACGATCACCGTGAACATCACGGGCAGCAACGATGGTGCGACCATCACCGCGTCGGACAGTGAAGACACCACGGTTGTGGAAGCGGGTAAAGACGTGGCCGGCGACAACAGCGCAAGTGGTCAGTTGACCGTAAGCGATGTGGACGATGGCGAAGCTGTGTTCCAAGAGCCAGCGAGCCTAGAAGGTACTTACGGCACGTTCACGTTCAACGCCAGCACAGGCGCGTGGACTTATACGCTAGATGAAAGCAAAGCCGATGCTCTGAATGCCAACGATGCGGCAACGGACAGCTTGGTTGTGACCTCAAAAGATGGCACGGCGAGCGAAACGATCACCGTGAACATCACGGGCAGCAACGATGGTGCGACCATCACCGCGTCGGACAGTGAAGACACCACGGTTGTGGAAGCGGGTAAAGACGTGGCCGGCGACAACAGCGCAAGTGGTCAGTTGACCGTAAGCGATGTGGACGATGGCGAAGCTGTGTTCCAAGAGCCAGCGAGCCTAGAAGGTACTTACGGCACGTTCACGTTCAACGCCAGCACAGGCGCGTGGACTTATACGCTAGATGAAAGCAAAGCCGATGCTCTGAATGCCAACGATGCGGCAACGGACAGCTTGGTTGTGACCTCAAAAGATGGCACGGCGAGCGAAACGATCACCGTGAACATCACGGGCAGCAACGATGGTGCGACCATCACCGCGTCGGACAGTGAAGACACCACGGTTGTGGAAGCGGGTAAAGACGTGGCCGGCGACAACAGCGCAAGTGGTCAGTTGACCGTAAGCGATGTGGACGATGGCGAAGCTGTGTTCCAAGAGCCAGCGAGCCTAGAAGGTACTTACGGCACGTTCACGTTCAACGCCAGCACAGGCGCGTGGACTTATACGCTAGATGAAAGCAAAGCCGATGCTCTGAATGCCAACGATGCGGCAACGGACAGCTTGGTTGTGACCTCAAAAGATGGCACGGCGAGCGAAACGATCACCGTGAACATCACGGGCAGCAACGATGGTGCGACCATCACCGCGTCGGACAGTGAAGACACCACGGTTGTGGAAGCGGGTAAAGACGTGGCCGGCGACAACAGCGCAAGTGGTCAGTTGACCGTAAGCGATGTGGACGATGGCGAAGCTGTGTTCCAAGAGCCAGCGAGCCTAGAAGGTACTTACGGCACGTTCACGTTCAACGCCAGCACAGGCGCGTGGACTTATACGCTAGATGAAAGCAAAGCCGATGCTCTGAATGCCAACGATGCGGCAACGGACAGCTTGGTTGTGACCTCAAAAGATGGCACGGCGAGCGAAACGATCACCGTGAACATCACGGGCAGCAACGATGGTGCGACCATCACCGCGTCGGACAGTGAAGACACCACGGTTGTGGAAGCGGGTAAAGACGTGGCCGGCGACAACAGCGCAAGTGGTCAGTTGACCGTAAGCGATGTGGACGATGGCGAAGCTGTGTTCCAAGAGCCAGCGAGCCTAGAAGGTACTTACGGCACGTTCACGTTCAACGCCAGCACAGGCGCGTGGACTTATACGCTAGATGAAAGCAAAGCCGATGCTCTGAATGCCAACGATGCGGCAACGGACAGCTTGGTTGTGACCTCAAAAGATGGCACGGCGAGCGAAACGATCACCGTGAACATCACGGGCAGCAACGATGGTGCGACCATCACCGCGTCGGACAGTGAAGACACCACGGTTGTGGAAGCGGGTAAAGACGTGGCCGGCGACAACAGCGCAAGTGGTCAGTTGACCGTAAGCGATGTGGACGATGGCGAAGCTGTGTTCCAAGAGCCAGCGAGCCTAGAAGGTACTTACGGCACGTTCACGTTCAACGCCAGCACAGGCGCGTGGACTTATACGCTAGATGAAAGCAAAGCCGATGCTCTGAATGCCAACGATGCGGCAACGGACAGCTTGGTTGTGACCTCAAAAGATGGCACGGCGAGCGAAACGATCACCGTGAACATCACGGGCAGCAACGATGGTGCGACCATCACCGCGTCGGACAGTGAAGACACCACGGTTGTGGAAGCGGGTAAAGACGTGGCCGGCGACAACAGCGCAAGTGGTCAGTTGACCGTAAGCGATGTGGACGATGGCGAAGCTGTGTTCCAAGAGCCAGCGAGCCTAGAAGGTACTTACGGCACGTTCACGTTCAACGCCAGCACAGGCGCGTGGACTTATACGCTAGATGAAAGCAAAGCCGATGCTCTGAATGCCAACGATGCGGCAACGGACAGCTTGGTTGTGACCTCAAAAGATGGCACGGCGAGCGAAACGATCACCGTGAACATCACGGGCAGCAACGATGGTGCGACCATCACCGCGTCGGACAGTGAAGACACCACGGTTGTGGAAGCGGGTAAAGACGTGGCCGGCGACAACAGCGCAAGTGGTCAGTTGACCGTAAGCGATGTGGACGATGGCGAAGCTGTGTTCCAAGAGCCAGCGAGCCTAGAAGGTACTTACGGCACGTTCACGTTCAACGCCAGCACAGGCGCGTGGACTTATACGCTAGATGAAAGCAAAGCCGATGCTCTGAATGCCAACGATGCGGCAACGGACAGCTTGGTTGTGACCTCAAAAGATGGCACGGCGAGCGAAACGATCACCGTGAACATCACGGGCAGCAACGATGGTGCGACCATCACCGCGTCGGACAGTGAAGACACCACGGTTGTGGAAGCGGGTAAAGACGTGGCCGGCGACAACAGCGCAAGTGGTCAGTTGACCGTAAGCGATGTGGACGATGGCGAAGCTGTGTTCCAAGAGCCAGCGAGCCTAGAAGGTACTTACGGCACGTTCACGTTCAACGCCAGCACAGGCGCGTGGACTTATACGCTAGATGAAAGCAAAGCCGATGCTCTGAATGCCAACGATGCGGCAACGGACAGCTTGGTTGTGACCTCAAAAGATGGCACGGCGAGCGAAACGATCACCGTGAACATCACGGGCAGCAACGATGGTGCGACCATCACCGCGTCGGACAGTGAAGACACCACGGTTGTGGAAGCGGGTAAAGACGTGGCCGGCGACAACAGCGCAAGTGGTCAGTTGACCGTAAGCGATGTGGACGATGGCGAAGCTGTGTTCCAAGAGCCAGCGAGCCTAGAAGGTACTTACGGCACGTTCACGTTCAACGCCAGCACAGGCGCGTGGACTTATACGCTAGATGAAAGCAAAGCCGATGCTCTGAATGCCAACGATGCGGCAACGGACAGCTTGGTTGTGACCTCAAAAGATGGCACGGCGAGCGAAACGATCACCGTGAACATCACGGGCAGCAACGATGGTGCGACCATCACCGCGTCGGACAGTGAAGACACCACGGTTGTGGAAGCGGGTAAAGACGTGGCCGGCGACAACAGCGCAAGTGGTCAGTTGACCGTAAGCGATGTGGACGATGGCGAAGCTGTGTTCCAAGAGCCAGCGAGCCTAGAAGGTACTTACGGCACGTTCACGTTCAACGCCAGCACAGGCGCGTGGACTTATACGCTAGATGAAAGCAAAGCCGATGCTCTGAATGCCAACGATGCGGCAACGGACAGCTTGGTTGTGACCTCAAAAGATGGCACGGCGAGCGAAACGATCACCGTGAACATCACGGGCAGCAACGATGGTGCGACCATCACCGCGTCGGACAGTGAAGACACCACGGTTGTGGAAGCGGGTAAAGACGTGGCCGGCGACAACAGCGCAAGTGGTCAGTTGACCGTAAGCGATGTGGACGATGGCGAAGCTGTGTTCCAAGAGCCAGCGAGCCTAGAAGGTACTTACGGCACGTTCACGTTCAACGCCAGCACAGGCGCGTGGACTTATACGCTAGATGAAAGCAAAGCCGATGCTCTGAATGCCAACGATGCGGCAACGGACAGCTTGGTTGTGACCTCAAAAGATGGCACGGCGAGCGAAACGATCACCGTGAACATCACGGGCAGCAACGATGGTGCGACCATCACCGCGTCGGACAGTGAAGACACCACGGTTGTGGAAGCGGGTAAAGACGTGGCCGGCGACAACAGCGCAAGTGGTCAGTTGACCGTAAGCGATGTGGACGATGGCGAAGCTGTGTTCCAAGAGCCAGCGAGCCTAGAAGGTACTTACGGCACGTTCACGTTCAACGCCAGCACAGGCGCGTGGACTTATACGCTAGATGAAAGCAAAGCCGATGCTCTGAATGCCAACGATGCGGCAACGGACAGCTTGGTTGTGACCTCAAAAGATGGCACGGCGAGCGAAACGATCACCGTGAACATCACGGGCAGCAACGATGGTGCGACCATCACCGCGTCGGACAGTGAAGACACCACGGTTGTGGAAGCGGGTAAAGACGTGGCCGGCGACAACAGCGCAAGTGGTCAGTTGACCGTAAGCGATGTGGACGATGGCGAAGCTGTGTTCCAAGAGCCAGCGAGCCTAGAAGGTACTTACGGCACGTTCACGTTCAACGCCAGCACAGGCGCGTGGACTTATACGCTAGATGAAAGCAAAGCCGATGCTCTGAATGCCAACGATGCGGCAACGGACAGCTTGGTTGTGACCTCAAAAGATGGCACGGCGAGCGAAACGATCACCGTGAACATCACGGGCAGCAACGATGGTGCGACCATCACCGCGTCGGACAGTGAAGACACCACGGTTGTGGAAGCGGGTAAAGACGTGGCCGGCGACAACAGCGCAAGTGGTCAGTTGACCGTAAGCGATGTGGACGATGGCGAAGCTGTGTTCCAAGAGCCAGCGAGCCTAGAAGGTACTTACGGCACGTTCACGTTCAACGCCAGCACAGGCGCGTGGACTTATACGCTAGATGAAAGCAAAGCCGATGCTCTGAATGCCAACGATGCGGCAACGGACAGCTTGGTTGTGACCTCAAAAGATGGCACGGCGAGCGAAACGATCACCGTGAACATCACGGGCAGCAACGATGTGCCAACAGCCAACGACTTCTCAGTAACCTTAGACAACCAAGATGAAGCGTTCTTTACGTTTGATGGTGGTCAGTCTGGTTCTCAAGATAACGTTGGGGACATCGAAGATGACACTGCCGGTACACCTGTTGATGTTAAGATTCTTGAAGAGCCTTTATTTGGCAATCTTTATGACGTCAGTGGTGGAAACAAAGTATTGATTGAAGCTGGTGACATTATCAGTAGTGATGCTCAAATCGAATACGAGCAAGACCAGAATGCTGTCGATAACTTAGATTTCGTTGCTAGTACTTTCGAAAATCAAGTAGGAAGTGGCACCTCTAGCGTTAGCTATCTAGAGAGTAGTGTTGTTATTAGTGCGGGACTTTACAACGGTGCGTCTCCTGTTGGCGACAATATTAGTAGTACACCTGGCTACCTAGTTTATGATGATAGCGGCCAAGAGGATGGGTTTGGGGTTTCGAAGAATGCTAATTCTACGCAAGGTGAACTTGACGTTGTAACTGGTGGGTCCCAAGAGTACATTTCTATAGATTACTCTGCGACTGGTGCTTCTATTACTGAAGCTAACATTGAGTTTGGCAGTGTATATGGCAATTATTTTGCTGGTAATAACGCCGGTGGCCGCATCGAAGCTATTGCACTTGATGAAAATGGTAATGTCGTTGGGACTTTCTACTTTGATAGTGATGAGTCTGGTGAAAACGGACTAACTATCGATAGCAACGGGAATGCGACAGTTAACATCGAAGTCGATGGAGGGTTTACAGAATTAAGAGTATTCACTACTCAGGATGGTTCTGATAGTCCTAATAAGAACTCCAATATCACGCTTAAAGGCGTTGATGTAGTTAGTGCTGATCTCTCTGAAGAAATTGATTATCAGTCAGTGGATTCTAGCGGTCTAATTAGTGACGAAGTCGCTCAACTTACTATTACACCAAATACAACTAATGCTAATCCAGTTGCTCAAGACGACACCGTGTCTGTCTTTGGTGGTCTATCTGGATACTATTACAGCTCAAATGATAGTGTTAATGGCAATATTGATTCGGTTCAAGATGCGTTGAATGTTATTGCTAGCAAAGAAGCTGACCTAACCTTCGACGCCAAAGATATCAACTATACGCTAAATGGAAATAACAATGGCTTGAGCTCTCAAAGTCAGTTTGAAGACTTCTTAAATGATGACTCTGGCTCTGTAGAAGGTGCAGTTGGTGCTCATACTGACGGTGTTGTTCAAATGAGTGGTTCAGTCTATTTAGAAGTCGGTGATTATGCATTTAAAGTGACCGCTGATGATGGCTACACGATATTAATTGATGGTGTGGCAGTTGCTACTGTTGATCAGAATCAGTCATCTACTACTGCTTTGCATGATGCATTTACGATTGACAGTGATGGTTATCATTCAATTGAAATCGTTTATTGGGACCAAGGTGGCGCTGCTAATCTAGACATCAATCTTGGTACGGTTGATGGCAATGGTAATTACAACAATGGTGAGCATGACTTAAATGACTTCCCATTGATTGGTGATGTTCTGTCTGTAAAAGAGGGTGAAACTTTAACTGTAGATTCGTCACTGCTTCTTGCTAACGATTACGATCCAAATACCGGTGACACCTTTACGATTGTCGCGGATGGATTTAGTTCAGTTGATGGAACAGTCTTATACGATCAAAACAGTGGTGAGATCTCCTTCACGCCAAATAGTAATGTGACGGGTAGTGCGTCGTTCACATATACCATTGTTGATAGTTCAGGTCTGACTAGTAGTGCAACGGTAACAGCAACAGTTGCGCCAATTAGTAATGGATTGGCGGTTGCCGCCAATTTAACCAGTGTTAGTGGAAATGTTGCTGACTCTATTGTTGCAAGCATTGAATCTAGCTTGGCGAACAAGACAGTAGACCCAACTGCTGATGGCGACGACAACCATCTTCAGACTACAAGTGGTGCTTGGCTAGATGCCCTTGGTGGCAATGATACTGTTGTATACAACAGTGGCGATCATATGCAGGTACTTGGCCGAGAAGGCGATGACATTATTGTCGGCAATGACGGTGGTCTTGGCGTTGTTTCTGAAAACCTACAAGGCGGCGACGGTAGTGACATTTTGGTCGGCGGTATAGATGCATCAACAAGCATTAACCTGTTGGGAGATGATACTGGAGAATCTGGCGATGATGTTCTTATTTCACGTAGCCCAACAACGAGCACCGCATACTATGGTGGTTCAGGCAATGATGTAGCTTACCTAACAGGCCAAAGTACAGACTACACCTTTAGTACAGTCGGAGCTCCAGATTTTCGCTTAACTCATACTGGAACAGGGAATGCAAATCACGACTTTTATAGTATCGAGTCGTTGTATTTCTCTGACGGCAAGTTTGAAGTTCAGAGCGGTAACCTAGTTAAAGTTGCTGAGGTTTATGAACTTAACATTGATATCGATCTAAATGACAACGACGGTAGCGAGCAAGTAAGTTCATTGGTCGTGAGTGATGTACCTTCCGATGTAACACTCTCGACAGGTACTAAACAAGCTGATGGAACCTGGGTTATTGATCCAGCTGAGTTAGATAGTGAAGGGAAGTTAACAGTCATTGTTGAAGCACCAGTCGATACAGCGCCAGTTCTGACTGTTACAGCAGGTGCTTACGAGGTCGATGACCAAGGGCAAGCTGTTGACTCAGAAGTGTTTGCTGACACTCAAACCGGTACCGTAATTGCGCCTAGCTCAGGCAGCGAAAACGGAGATAACACGATCATCGGCTTTAGCGGTGATGATGTGTTGTTTGGCGATACTGGTGGTGTAGTTGATAACTCTGTCGCACCAACTAACTATAATATTGCTTTGGTTGTTGATACGTCGGGAAGTATGAGAGACGCACTCAATAGTAATAGCAGCCAGTCGAAGTTAGATGCGGTTAAAGCGTCACTCATTGCTATGTTGGCAGATATCGCGTCTCATCCAGGTATTATTAATTTAGCGTTAATTGGTTTCGAGTCGAGCGCGAGTATAGAAATAGACTTGCAGAACTTAGAAGAGTCAGACTTAGAGCAGACAGTTAACTCAGCGATCAATGATTTGACTGCGGATGGCGCAACTAACTATGAGTCTGCGTTTGATTCTGCTAAAGGTTGGTTTGCTGATGATGACCAACCATCGAGTTATGAAAACTTAACGTTCTTCTTAACTGATGGGAAACCAACTGTGTCGAACAGTTCAAACAGCAGCGGCTCTACTACCCAATTTGATGAGTTTGCTGATTCTGTTACTGCTTTCGATGAGCTAGCGGATGTATCAAAAGTTAGAACGATAGGTATCGGAGATGGTATTGATTCTGAAATATTAGAGCACTTCGTTAGTGACAATGGTTCTTCGTACACGTATTCATCAACTACAACGCAACTTGCAAACTTTAGCTCTAGTACCGGTGAACCTTGGAGCCTTGAGAACTTTGCGGTTTCCGGTGGCACAGCAGTACTGACTAACTCAAGCATCTTGCTAACCGATACGGGTGATATTAATAGCTCAGCTTCGATGATCAGCCCTGAGTTTGTTGTTGCTAGCGGCGAAGCGTCAGTACTGACATTCGATGCATCACAGGGTAGCTATTTTGGTGGCGGCGATGTGTTTGGCTGGAGTGTTCAGAAGTTTGATGAACAAACTCAAGCATGGGTAAGTGTCTCATCTGGAAGTAGTACTGGCTCGATTGAAACAGATCTACTTCATGAAGGTAAGTACCAGTTAGTACTCTCTGTTTATGAAGACCAAAGCGGATATACTGCAGACGTATACTTAGACAACTTTGCAATCAAGACGGTAACAAGTACGACAGGCGACGTTGAAATCGTTCAGTCAAGTCAAGGCTTAGATGCCGCACTTGAGGAAGGTAGCAACGAAATTACGCTACTACCTGTAGGTAATGATGACCTAAGCGGCGGTGCCGGCAACGACATTTTGTTTGGTGATGTTATCAATACAGATAACTTGCCATGGGGTGATAATGGCCTTGTTCGTCCAGATGAGTTAGCTGATGGTTCGGGTATGGAAGCTCTAACAACGTTCTTACAGATGTTGAATGGTACAGAACCTACAGACATGGAAATCTACGAATATATTAAAGATAACCATGAGTTGTTTAATGCAGACAGCGATACGCGTGGTGGCGATGATACCATTACCGGTGGATTAGGCGATGATATCCTCTATGGCCAAGGTGGTGACGATACACTAATTGGTGGAATTGGAGATGATATTTTGACCGGAGGGGAGGACGACGATTTGTTCAAATGGGTCGATGAGCCTTTCCGAGGTGATGTTGATACCATTACCGATTTTGCTTTAGGTGAAGACCACTTAGATATTTCACTATTGCTGCCTACTGAAAATACAATGTCAGATCTACTTGAGCATATCACTATTGAGAAAGTTGATAATGGTGGCGGAGATAAAGATTTGGTTATCACTATTTCTGAAGATGCGGGTAATAGCGGCCAGACACAAACGATTGTCCTCGATAATACGGGAAATCAGTTTGATTCTGTGAACGCTCAAGGTGATGGCAGTGTGATAAGTAGCGATTTGAGTAACTTGGTTAATCAGCTCTTTGTGAACTTACCAGACCAATAACAAAAAAGGGCCGAAAGGCCCTTTTTAATGCGTCTATTTTGCTATAGAAGCTTGATTCTAAGGTGCTAAAATTAAAGCACCTTACAAGCGAAGCCTTTTAGGTAGAAACCTTCTGGATAGGCAGTGTCCGTTAGGTGGTCGGCAGCTTGCTCAAAGCGCTCGACGAATTTAACAGTGCGGCCTGCATCTAGTGCTGCGTCGGCGATGATCTTTTGGAACAAATCTGTGCCCATTAAGCCTGAGCAAGAGTAGGTGAGTAGAGTGCCACCTGGTTTTAGGATTTGCATCGCAAGCATGTTAACGTCTTTGTAGCCGTTAGCACCTGAAGTTAAGTTGTTCTTGCTTGAAACAAACTTTGGTGGATCCATGATCACTACGTCAAACTTAGTGCCTTGGTCACGGTATTCGCGAAGTAGTTTGAATACGTCAGCGTTTAGGAATACTGCGCGCTTTTTCGAGATATCAAACTCGTTAAGTTCAGCGTTGAGCTTAGCTGTATCAAGAGCTAGTTGAGATACATCTGCGTTGATCACACGCTTTGCATCACCTTTCAGCGCGTAAAGACCAAAACCACCCGTGTATGAAAAACAGTTAAGGACATCTTTACCTTTAACGTACTTCATAGATTCTTTGCGGCTATCACGCTGATCCATGTAAAAGCCCGTTTTGTGGCCTTCCATAATGTTCACGCTGATTTTAACGCCATTCTCTTCAATCACGATAGATTTTGGTGGCTCTT
The DNA here is from genome assembly GCF_024347515.1 of Vibrio gigantis. Lineage (NCBI taxonomy): Bacteria > Pseudomonadati > Pseudomonadota > Gammaproteobacteria > Vibrionales > Vibrionaceae > Vibrio > Vibrio gigantis. Next base: position 1,838,643 of record NZ_AP025492.1, on the reverse strand, counting down.
CACCGTGAAGAACGCCGACAACTTGTTCTAGGCCTTCTTTTTTACGAACTGCTACATCTGAACGCTCGTAGATGTTGCAGCCAGGGAAGCACTCGATTAATGCTTCAACCAATACGCTTTTGTTAAACTCAGCGCCAGCACTTAGTAGTTGGCAAACAAGGAAGTCTTGATACTTGTCGATAGTGATGCCTGGCAGGCCATCAGACTCTGCTGCGCTAAGGCGGTAGCCGGTAAGGCCGTCACGCTCAATGATGTCTTCACGTAAAGATTTTGCGTCTTGAATTCGTTTTACGAAGAACGCCTTGTTGATTTCTTCTTTTTCAAATGTCCAAACACGAGCTCGAATTTGAGATTCTGGTGAGTAAGCCGCTTTTGCAAGCCACTGACCATTTTGAGCATATACGTCTACAGTTTCACCTTGTTTTGGTTCGCCTTCGACCTTATCGATACCGCGAGAAAATACCCAAGGGTGTTTGCGGCGTAGTGATTTATCTCGGCCTTTAGCTAGATGAATTGAAGGAGTCATAATTTACTCTGTTTGTTGAATTTGAAGGAGGGGTATTGTCGGGGAAGTACAGGTGAAAAGCAAATAAGAAAGGGCTGCAGAAGCAGCCCTAGTAATGATTAACTAATACATATTGGTTAGTTACCAGTATTAAGCTTTAAGACCTGTTAGCAAACCTTCCATCGTATCGCTTTGTTTACGAAGTTGGTCAACATTTGAATTACTCTTACTGATCATCTCGCAGATATTATCTGATTGATGGCGAATCTCTTCGACACTTTGTGCAATGCTATCAGCTACTACGCCTTGTTCTTCAGCCGCGGTGGCAATTTGAGTACTGCTATCAGAAATAGACTGGTTCTTTTCAGCTAGTGAACCAATCTCAACGTTCACTTCCGACATCAGTGTTTGGCCTTCATTAGCATTGTTCACCGTTACTTCCATTAGTTTGGTCAGTGATTGGCTGTTACGTTGTAATGACTCAATCATGCTTTGGATTTCAACTGTCGCCTGTTGAGTACGACCAGCAAGGGCTCGAACTTCATCGGCAACAACAGCAAATCCGCGACCTTGCTCACCAGCACGTGCAGCTTCAATGGCAGCATTCAGTGCTAATAGGTTAGTCTGCTCCGAGATACCATTAATGGTTGCAACCACCTCATCGATCTGCGCCGCGTTGGCATCGAGCTCTTCTACTGCTTGTGAAGCGGATTGGATCTCTTGAGATAGGCTAGAGATAGACTGCAATGTATTTGACACCTTGACTTGACCACTCTGAGCAACGCCACGAGCGTCCATTGTTTGTGAGCTAGACTCATGAGCAAGGTTAGCGACTTCGCGAATCGTAGCTGCCATTTGTTCGGTTGCGCTCGCGAGGCTATTCAGGTGCTCTTGTTGATTACCTGAAATGTCTGAGCTTTGTTGTGTCGATTGGTTTAAGTCTGAGCTGATCTGCTGCATGAGAGCGACAGACTCTTGGATTGAGAGAACCATATTTTGTTCACGCTCGGCGACTTTATCGATTGTAATAGCGATTTCACTGAATTCGTCGCGTACTAAGAAGTAGTTCATGCGGCAAGTTAAGTCTCCATTCGCTAGGGTGTTTAAGGCTTTGTTCATAGAGAACATCGCACCACCGATGAAGGTCATGATGTAGTAAACGCCAAGCGCAATAAGTGTTAGCGTCACAGCGATGATAGAAACTTGAGTGGTTGACAGAGCAGACCAAAGATTTTGGTCATGATTGGCAACTAGGCTGAATGCACCATTCATAACTGAAACAGAACCAGCACCGTAGCCTAAAGAGATGGTTTCAGAGCTGCTGACAAGCTGAGCAACTTGGTCTTTAGTCAATTGACCCGCTTCGATAAGCCCTTTCATCAGGAGCATTTCTTCTTGATAAAGATGAGCAAGCAAAGAGTCCGCGGCACTATCTAAAACGAGAGTTAATATAACCAGGGCTATAAGAGGCAATAAGAAGAGTAGATAGAACTTTTCTTGGATTTTTAGGTGAATGAGATATTTGTCAATCCAACGAAATGGGATTTCTTTCATAATCGTTATACTCGAAGTAAGTCCACCAATAAGTGGTGAATGAATAGAGGCTCAACTATATCATTCATACAATTTATGAGGCAACGTTATGGAAAGTTCACAATATATTTTTGTCGTGTCAGGCGTAGTTCAGTGTGTTGGCTTTCGTTATCACACCAGCAGACAAGCGCAAGCTATGGGTCTTTCAGGCTATGCGAAGAACTTAAATGATGGTCGAGTTGAAGTGTTAGCTGTCGGAGAAAGTCAGCAAATAGAGAAGTTACATGCTTGGCTTAATATTGGCCCTTCGAGCGCAACAGTAGATAAGGTCATGATGCAACAAGTTAAAGATAGTGAGCGCCAGGACGTTCGCGTAGGGGTGTTCAAAATACTGTAGTTATAGGCACTACAGTATTTATGTCGAGCGTAATTTAATAGTTTAAGGCGGGTTTGTATTTACAAGCATTTCGCTGGTTTTGGTAGACCTGCGAGTTTAGTCGCTTGTTTAGCTGGGCCTTCCTTGAATAACTTGAATAGGTACTTGCTGTTGCCTTTTTCTGGGCCGTGTGCTTTTTCCATTGCTTTTACTAGCATGCGAACTGCTGGAGAGGTGTTGAACTCTTCGTAAAAGCTCCTTACAAAATGTACGACTTCTAAGTGCGCATCCGTAAGTTCAATAGCTTCGTCTTGAGCAAGAATTTCAATCATACCTTCTTCCCATTGCGTGTAATCCAATAGGTAGCCTTGAGCGTCGGTTTCGATTTGCTTGCCGTTATATTCAAACATGTTTAATCCAGAATCCAATTAACTATGCGGATAGGGTACATGACCAAGTTTACTTTTCTCAATAGATTTATAACGATCTCAAGAAATATTGTAGCTATCTAAAGAATTCTGGTGCGGATAGATACAAAAAAGCCCAAGAGCTACGCTCTTGGGCTAGATATTATCCAGTTATGGGGGCGATTAGTCGTCGCTACCCATGATGCCTAGAATGCTTAGTAGGCTGATGAAGATGTTGTAGATTGATACGTACAAGCTAATCGTTGCAGAGATGTAGTTAGTTTCACCGCCACGAATGATGTTTTGCGTTGTAAGCAAGATAACACCAGTCGAGAATAGGATGAACATCCCGCTCATTGCCAATGATAGTATAGGCATTTGTAGGAAGATGTTTGCAACCATACCTACAAGTAGTACAACGAAGCCAGCTAGTAGCATGCCGTTAAGGAATGACAGGTCACGCTTAGTTGTTAGTGCGTAAGCTGAAGCACCCATAAACGCCAGTGCCGTACCGCCAAGTGCAGTTAGGATGACATCACCCATGCCTGCGCCAACGTACATGTTTAAGATTGGACCAATGGTGTAGCCTAAGAAACCTGTGAACAGGAACGTAAAGACTAGACCCATGCTGTTGTCACGGTTCTTTTCAGTTAAGAAAAGTAGGCCGTAAAAGCCAACTAGCATGATGATAAGACCAGGACGAGGAAGGTTCATCGCCATAGATACGCCTGCTACAACAGCAGACCAAAGTAGTGTCATAGACAGTAGAGCGTAGGTGTTACGCAACACTTTATTGGTTTGCAGAGCACTTTCTTGAGATGCTGTGCGTGAAAACATAGGGCTGTTCATAATCTTCCTCGTAAGGTGACTTCAATAGTTATTAGTACATTTATGGGGGTGAAAGTTCGAAAAATCAAGTCTTTCATTCCTCTTGTATACATAAAATAATAATCAAAATAGTCGGTTAAGTGTTTCTGAAGGTGTAACAAAGTATTTCTTTAGACTGTAATTAAGTATAGCTAAGTACGATGTTCACCCTTTGGTCGATCTATTCAGTTACTTAAAACTTTAAAAACTATCTATAGCTTTGAAAAATAAAGAGGCGACCTAAGCCGCCTCTGTAGTTTATGCATCATAACACATTAATGGTGTAAGATTTGGCTTAAGAAGTTCTGCGTTCTGTCTGATTGTGGGTTTTCAAAGAAGTCGACAGGGTTGTTCTCTTCTATGATTTCACCCGCATCCATGAAGATAACGCGATCCGCGACCTCTTTAGCAAAGCCCATCTCGTGCGTTACACAGAGCATCGTCATGCCTTCTTCTGCAAGCTCAACCATCACGTCTAACACCTCACGAACCATTTCTGGATCAAGTGCCGACGTTGGTTCATCAAACAGCATCACTTGAGGGTTCATACACAAAGAGCGGGCGATAGCTACACGCTGTTGCTGACCACCTGAAAGCTGACCTGGAAACTTGTCCGCTTGCTCAGGGATTTTCACACGCTCTAGGTATTTCATTGCAATCGCTTCAGCTTCTTCTTTTGGCATCTTTTTTACCCAAATTGGTGCCAGAGTACAGTTTTCTAATACCGTAAGATGCGGGAACAGGTTGAAGTGCTGGAAACACATGCCAACATCTCGGCGAACCGCTTCGATGTTCTTGAGGTCTTCTGTCAGTTCATTTCCTGAAACGAAGATATGACCTTTTTGGTGCTCTTCTAGTCTGTTGATACAACGAATCATCGTTGATTTTCCTGAGCCAGAAGGGCCACAGATAACGATTTTCTCGCCTTTTTTAACTTCTAGGTTGATGTTCTTAAGCACGTGAAACTCACCGTACCACTTGTTCATGTCTTTAAGTTCAATCATCAACTCTTGCGATTCTGGGTTTAGTTGTTGCGTCATAATACGTCCTTGATCTTATTAACTATCGTTTGTGACCGGTGTGAAGTCTGTTTTCTAGCCATATCGAGTACCTCGACATGCCAAAACAGAACACCCAGAACACTAACGCGACAAATACATAACTTTCTGTTGCGAAGCCTAACCACTCAGGGTCGGTATTCGCTGCTTGGCCAATACCCAACACATCAAACATACCGATGATAAGTACAAGACTGGTGTCTTTAAATAGGCCAATGAATGTGTTCACGATTGATGGAATCGTTATTTTCAACGCTTGAGGAAGAATAATCAGCCCCATCTTTTTCCAATAGGTTAGACCCAGAGCATCTGCTGCTTCGTATTGGCCTTTAGGTATCGCTTGTAGACCGCCACGAATAACCTCCGCCATATAAGCTGCACTAAACAACACCACACCAACAAGAGCACGGATTAGCTTATCGGTTTCAGACCCTGCAGCTAGGAATAGAGGTAACATTACCGACGCCATGAACAGCACAGTAATAAGAGGAACGCCACGCCAGATTTCGATATACACAGTACAGATACTGCGAATGATCGGCATCTCTGAACGACGTCCAAGTGCAAGAGCAACACCGATAGGAAGCGAAACCACAATACCAACTAACGCGATGATCAGCGTAACCAGTAGTCCGCCCCATTTATGGGTATCAACAACCTCTAAGCCAAATACACCGCCGTATAACAAACCAGCAATTAGAAATGGGTAGATGTTTACGAAGAACAACCAAATCCACGTGCGCTTAGGTGTTTTTTCATAAGCCAATAAAGCGACGAAAATGGCTAACGTTGCGTAGAAAAGGCGAGGGCGCCACAGCTCAGCTTCAGGGTAGAAGCCATACATGAACTGATCCCAACGAACGCTGATGAATACCCAGCACGCACCGTCACTCGTACATGCATCACGAGTCGTACCGACCCAGTCTGCATTCAAGAATGCCCAGTCAAAGGTTGCCCAAAGTAATGAGAATGCGATGTAACCTAAAATCAGTGTTACTACGCTGTTAATAGGGCCGTTAAAGAGATTTTTCCTTAACCAGCCAACCATACCTACCGTGTTAGCGGGAGGCGGAAGATCAGGTTGAAATTGATGTGTGCTCATATTATCTCTCCACCAATGCGACTTTACGGTTATAGATATTCATTAACGCGGAGGTCAATAAGCTCAGAGTTAGGTATACGCCCATGGTCATAGCAATGATTTCAATCGCTTGACCTGTTTGGTTAAGCGTTGTGCCTGCGAATACTGAAACTAGGTCAGGGTAACCAATCGCCATTGCTAGCGACGAGTTCTTGGTTAAGTTTAAGTATTGACTCGTAAGCGGTGGAATGATGATACGTAAAGCTTGCGGGATAATAACCAGCTTAAGTGTGCGAGATCGTGGCAGCCCCAAAGACATTGCAGCCTCTGTTTGACCATGGTTCACCGCATTAATACCCGAACGAACGATCTCTGCAATGAAAGATGCCGTATAGATACTGAGAGCTAACACAAGGGCTGCAAGCTCAGGGATGATGCTGATGCCGCCTTTAAAGTTAAAGCCTTTCAGAGCAGGGTATTCAGCCGAAATAGGCATACCCATAACAAAATAAACAACCAGAGGTAAACCAAGGATCAAACTAGCAGCGATGCGAAACATGGGTGTTTGTTGCCCAGTCAATTTCTGTTTGTTGTTAGCCCAAATATTGATGATCACAGTGGCGATAATACCGATGATCAATGCAGCAACAACGAAGCTACTTCCTTGCTCTAAAACAGGAGCCGGGAAATATAAGCCACGAACATTCAAGAAGATGGCTTCACCCAGACTCAGACTTTGACGAGCTGATGGTAGAGCTTGAAGAACGGCGAAATACCAAAAGAAAATTTGAAGTAATAGAGGGATATTTCGGAAGATTTCAATGTAAACCGCTGCACATCGGCTAACCAACCAGTTGGAAGATAATCGAGCGATACCCATACTGAAGCCAAGAACGGTGGCTAAAATAATACCTAGCACTGAAACTAGGGCGGTATTTAATAAGCCGACAACAAACGTTCGACCATAAGAGAAGGTTTCGTCATATTCAACGAGAGTTAATCCGATACCAAACCCGGCTTCTTGACTTAGAAAGTCAAAACCAGTGGCAATGCCTCGGGCATCAAGGTTGGTAAGGGCATTATTTACGATGGTGTAGAAGAAAGCGCCGAGTGCTCCGATGGCGATGATCTGAAAAACAACAGATCGGAAAGTCGGGTTGTATAATAGGTTGGCACTTTTTGCTTCAGGCTTTTCCTGGGAAGGAGTAAGAGTGTTGTTAGGTTTCATACTGCAATAACCTCAAATCCATTTAACAGTTAGGGCGGAAAAACCGCCCTAAATCGTGTTACTCAAATATTCATTTTCTGTTTGTTGCTACCACACAACATGTGCGTGATAGCAACGGCTACGAACAAGTAATCACGTAGGTGCTATTAACGGATTGGTGGAGCGTACATAAAGCCGCCCGCATTCCATAATGCATTTACACCACGAGAGATTTGAAGTGGAGAACCTGTACCAACAGTACGTTCAAAACTCTCACCGTAGTTACCAACTTGCTTAATTACTTGGTAACCCCAGTCGTCACGAATGCCAAGGCCTTTACCTTTAGGACCGTCTACACCAAGAATACGCTTGATGTTTGGATCTTTTGACTTAAGCATTTCGTCCGCGTTTTTAGAAGAGATTCCGTATTCTTCCGCGTTAATCATTGCTGAAAGAGTCCATTTAGCAACGTTAAACCACTTATCATCATCTTGACGAACAACAGGGCCTAAAGGTTCTTTAGAGATGATTTCAGGAAGTACTTGTGCAGATTTAGGATCCGCTAGGTTTAGGCGAAGTGCGTATAGACCAGATTGGTCGGTAGTTAGCACGTCACAACGACCTGCGTCGAAACCTTTAGATGTTTGTGCTGCCGTATCGAATACCACTGGCTTGTAAGACATGCCACTGTTACGGAAGTAATCGGCTAGGTTAAGTTCAGTCGTTGTACCTGATTGAACACATACAGAAGCGCCATCAAGTTCTTGAGCACTTGTCAGGCCAAGTTCTTTTTTAACCATGAAGCCTTGGCCATCGTAGTAGTTAACGCCTACGAAGTTCAGACCTAGAGCAGTGTCACGATGTAGCGTCCATGTTGTGTTACGAGACAGTACGTCGATTTCGCCAGATTGAAGCGCAGTAAAACGCTCTTTTGCTGTTAGAGGTACATACTTAACTTTAGTCTTGTCACCGAGTACAGCCGCTGCAAGAGCCTGACAATACTCAACATCAATTCCTTCCCATTCACCTTTTGAGTTAGGGTTAGAGAACCCTGGAAGACCGGTACTTACCCCACAAGTTAGAAAACCTTGAGATGTGACTTTGTCCAGAGTGCTTTCTGCCGCTGATGCCGATGTTGCCATCATCGCAGTTGATGCAGCTACTACTGAAGCAAGAAGTGTTAGTTTATTTGTCATTTGTATCCTTCCTTGTTAACCAGGTGACACCTGATACTCGTGCTCGTTTGAGTTTCTTTTGTGTGTTGCGTTTTCTATGACCTTGTTGCTCAAATTAAACGAGTTGCATTTTGCAAATGAAACTGTGTGCGATTTAAACAACTGTTTATAAGGTTAGGAAAGGATCCGTAGTTTCACAAATGTATAATTTAAAAAGAATTTTGAATGAAATCACAAATCCGAACACAATTAGAATGACCAAATGTTAACTGAATGTAAATAGTGCAGCGGTTCACACTGTTGGTGCAACGAGATTTAGAGTTTTATATTGATAATCGAATAGATATATATTCTGAATGAATGTCACGCTGGTGGAGCATTACCCTTAAAAAAGATTGAAATTTGGTCAATAAATATTTTTATTACACTTCGATAGTTATGAATATGCTCCAAATTTGGTAGCATGGCTGAATAGTTATTGAAGTAGTCTCAAGGAAGAACATGCGTTATTTCCCAATGTTTTTGGATGTAGAGAATAAGCCAATCTTGGTGGTTGGTGGGGGTGAGGTTGCTTGCCGTAAAGTCGACAGCTTGCTACGAGCTGGGGCTGATGTGACTTTGGTGTCTCCCAAGGTAGCACCGTACTTAAAGCAGCTTGTCGATGATCACAAACTTCACTGGGTGCAAAACTTTTACTCATCACAGATCATATCGAAAGATTACCTGCAGGTATGGGCGACAACAGACAACCCAAGTCTAAATCATCAAGTACATAATGATGCAAAAAAATTGGGTATTCTTGTCAATGTCGTCGATGATTTACCCTACTGTGACTTTATTACTCCATCAATGATTAATCGTGGAAGAATCCAAATTGCCATCTCTAGTGGTGGTGCATCTCCTGTCTTGGTAAGAAATATCAGAGAAAAACTCGAAACAGTATTGCCACAAAATATAGGTTTGATAGCAGACTTTGGTGCATCAAAACGCAATTCTATTAAAGATTCATTTCCTACCGTTGATGAACGTCGTAAGTTTTGGGAGCGCTTTTTATCATCCAGTTTTATTGAGCAGGTGACAGACAGAGAGCAGCTAGAGTCTTACTACCAGCAAGCGTTAGTGGAAGGTATTGATAGCGAAGGGCAGGTTACTTGGATTGAATTCGAGCAAGACGTTGAGTTGCTTTCCATGAAAGCTTTACGTTTAATGCAAGAGGCAGAGCTAGTGCTTTCACCGAGCAATTGCCCCTTTGAATTTGTTGACCTGTGTCGCCGAGATGCAGAGAGAGAAGGTTATGCTGATAGTGGAGAACTGTCGACCAAGCTTGAGCAAGCGAGAGCCGAGAAATTGCGAGTGTGTGTGTTTATTCCACCAGCGAGTGTTGAATTCAATTTACTGGTAGGCAAAGACCTGAAGCTGTCTTCTGCCAAGGTGTTGAGTTAAGAAGTAGGCGGTCTTCATGCTGGCGTCTAACACGCTAGTAACAACGCTTAGATAAATAAAAAGCCACTTCCGATAAAGAAGTGGCTTTTTGCTATTTTAAGTGCCGCATTAAACTGATTAGTAAGTAGCGAAAAAGAGCTGCTACAGATAGCCAGATTAATTAGTCACGGAAGTTGTCAAACTGGAAAGGTTGACCAAGTTCACCGTTACGTACAAGTGCCATAACCGCTTGTAGGTCATCACGCTTTTTGCCTGTAACACGAACTTTTTCGCCTTGGATAGCCGCTTGAACTTTAACTTTATTGTCTTTGATTAGCTTAACGATTTTCTTAGCTACATCGGTTTCAATGCCTTGCTTAAAGATAACCGTTTGGTGCCAAGTGCGACCTGTTTGGTCTGCCGCTTTCGCTTCCATCGCGTTAGGATCAACATTACGCTTTGTTAGGTTGCTGCGAAGGATATCGCGCATTTGCTTCAGTTGAAAATCGTCTTGAGCAGTCAATTTTACTGATTCATCTTTGTAATCAAAGCTTGCCTCAACGCCGCGGAAATCGAAACGAGTCGATAGTTCACGGTTTGCGTTGTCTACCGCGTTACGCAGTTCTACTGCTTCTACTTCAGAGATAATGTCAAATGATGGCATTGTGTTGTTTCCTTAAGCTAAGTTTCTATCTTTAATTGCTGTCGCAAGCATGTCTAGCATTGTTGCAGTATCTTCCCAGCTTAGGCATGGGTCAGTAATCGATTTACCATATTCTAGGTTGTTGATGTCTGTCATTGGCTGGTTGCCTTCAATAATGAAGCTTTCCGCCATGATGCCTGCAATTTGGTTCTTGTTAGATTTAATTTGCTCACAAATGTCTTGTGCAACTTCTAACTGTTTACGGTGTTGTTTCTGACAGTTAGCGTGGCTAAAGTCTACAACCAAACGTTGAGGTAGATCGAATTCAGCCAATTGCTTACATGCGGTATCTACAGATTCAGCGTCGAAGTTAGGGCCTTTATCACCACCACGTAGAATAACGTGACCGTATGGGTTGCCAGAAGTGCGGTAAACCGTCATGCGGCCATTCTTATCTGGAGAGTAAAAATAGTGTGAAGCATGGGCTGCACGAATTGCATCGATAGCAATCTTGATGTTGCCGTTGGTCGCATTCTTAAAGCCAACTGGGCAAGACAGTGCAGAAGCCATTTCACGGTGAATCTGAGATTCAGTTGTACGAGCGCCAATCGCTCCCCAAGTGATAAGGTCCGCAATGTATTGACCTGTGATCATATCAAGGAATTCGGTCGCGGTAGCTAGACCAAGCTTGTTGATATCTAGCAGAAGCTTACGGGCTTTGTTCAAGCCGGTTTCAAGTGCATATGAACCATCAAGGTTAGGATCGGTAATCAAACCCTTCCAACCTACAACCGTACGGGGCTTTTCGAAGTAAGTTCTCATTACAACGAACAGTTCATCTTTATACTGGTCCTGAATTTGACTTAGGCGCTCGGCGTAATCAAGTGCCGCATCTGTATCGTGAACAGAACAAGGACCTACGATAACTAATAAACGATTATCACGACCAGTTAAGATATCTTCGATTTGGCGGCGAGAATTTTTAATGCGCTCAGCAACGTCGTCAGTAATAGGGTGTGCATTGCCTAGTTCGGCAGGAGTTGGCATAGGACCCAGAGCTTGGGTTCTCAACTCATCAGTTTTTAATGGCATGTGATAGCTTTTTTATTCTATTGCGAAGTGGTTAAGATAACGGAATTGAACAGAGGAATAAACTCTCTTGAGTCAAAGTTATCTCAGTTATTGCTAATATTCTTATTTTTATCAGCAGGCCAGCGCCAATTAAGGGATTTTCACTTGTATTAACAGGCAGCTATCGGTATTTTCGTTTGAACACAACATAAAAATGCTGGAGCAGCAATGACTCAAGAAAATCAAAGCACTTTGCACCCAGAACTTGTCTTAGGTGATGTGCTGCCTTCTTACAACGATAATAATAATTCCAACCACTTATACGTTTCATTATCAGAATTGGTGATGGATCGTGTCTTTTACCACCCAAGTGTCGAAAGTCACTTAGATACACTGACCGATATTGAAAAAACGTCTTTAAATGCGATCCTTGGCGATAAAACGGTCGATGAGCATTTTGTTTCGACCTTAGTGATTGCGATCCAAGCTGCCGTTCAGCCAAATCACGCTTCTGTTCGTATCGCATTAAGCAGTGCTGACAGCTATGGCTTCCGTTCGCTACTTGGCGGGAACTGTGAAACTGAAGAAGTTAACCCAGCGCTAGGCGTTCGTGGTGTTGCTCGCTACGCAACTCCAGAGTACAGCAAGGCTTTCGCTCTAGAGTGTCAGGTCATTAAAACGTTGCGAGAGCAGGGTATTAACGTTGAAGTGGTTGTGCCGTATGTACGAGCATTGAGCGATGCCGCTAAGATTATTGATCTGCTTGCCGAGCAAGGCTTACCGCGTGGCCTTAATGGTTTGAAAGTACTGTTCTCGTGTGATGTACCATCTGCCGTTCTACTAAGTGAACGTCTATTGCATTACTTTGATGGTGTTGTGGTGAACGTTGATAGCTTGGCGTCTTTCACTTTAGGCGTAGATAAGCAAAATGAAGCTCAGCTACACGCTTTTGATCCTCAAAACGAGGCTGTTATTACCTTGTTGGATATGATTGTTAAGGCAACGCTGCATGCGAAGAAGCCAGTACTATTAGTAACTCAAGGCTTGGTGGATTACCCTCGTCTACAAGGTTATATTGCTGATCTTGACGGTGTACAAACAGTCGTTACGGCATAAAATTAGCTTATTGTTTGATTAAATCAATTCGTAGGATAAGTAGGTCTTAAGCGCTAAAAGTCTGAGAATGAAAGAGATATCATTATGCGATGATATCTCTTTTTTGTAACATTTTTTTGACATGTTCATTGCTAATCGATTAACTGGTCTGATGACTGATTTGACTAGGTAACCCGAATGTTGACCCCTCTACAAAAAGCAAATTTCTACTTGAGCATGTTTGGTTTTTTCAAAGTGCCTCTGATCTGGTTATGTAGACCAAAATTGCTCGCACTGGATAACCAACATGTTGAGGTGAAGATCCCTCTAAAAAGACGAACGAAGAACCACCTTAATAGCATGTATTTTGGTGTGTTGGCTGTGGGTGCTGATGTAGCGGGTGGCTTTCTTGCGATGAGTAAGTCGCAACAGCAAGGTGAAAAGATTTCGTTGGCATTCAAAGAGGTGACGGGCAATTTCTTAAAGCGTCCGGAAGGCGATGTGCATTTCACTTGTAACGATGGTGAGTTGATCAACACTATGCTGGCAGAAACCATGTCTACTGGGGAGCGAGTCAATCAACCTGTAACCATTATCGCAACTTGCCCATCTTTGCATGGTGATGAGCCGATGGCTGAGTTCACGCTAACGCTTTCAATTAAGAAAGTCCCATCTAGAAAATAGCTTGAAAGAGGCTGGGTATTTTAGAATCAGTGGCAAGAGCGGTATGTGAATTGAATATACACATACCGCAATCAAGGTTAAGACTCTTGAGTGATTTGCTCAATGTCCACGATCTTTGAACGGTTCATTACAATTTTCCAACGGTAGTAAGTTGGTTTGTTATCGTGATTATTTTCTTTAATGATCAGGTTGAGCAAGTGGCGCTTTTCTACTGATTCTCGGCTAACTTGCCCTTCATTCAAGCGATAGATCTTATTTGACCCCTTATCCATCAATCGTGTCAGTGCTCTTAGGCTGATAGATAACGTTTCACGGGTCTCTTCATAACCACTCATAAATGTCGATGTCGACATCTCTGTATGTGAACGATAGTGTAAGACTTGCTCTTCACGTTGAACCACACGTTTCTTGCGTATTGATTGAATACGGTCTGCTAACTTAGAAAAATTCGCGTAGTCCAACCATTCCAGTTTATGGCCTACTGACTTGTTGGTCGTTGGGTCATAGTAACGACGCTTCCATTTAGGTTTGCCTTTACGCAGCCAGCGCCAAAGAATGTCTCTCAAATCGTCTTTGAAAATCTCACGCAATGCGTAGATAAATGACATCGATACGATGAAAGATGCCGTAATCTCACCTAAGAAATCACGGGCCAATATGACAGTTGTGGTCACGACCACCATAACTAAGCCAGTTGCGATACCTTTCACTGCTCGTTTAACGTTTTTACCCATCGAGGTGGTCTTTTCTTTAAGCACGATAGGGTGTTCAATCAAACGTCGCAGTAGTCGCATCTTGTTACTCAAACGGGTTACGTCTTCTCGAACTTTAGCTGAGTTGTAGCGGTTGAGTTTACGGTGGGCGGTTTCCTTATCACAGAGAGTTAAGAGACGCTCTTTAATTGTGGAATATTCGCTGCCACGTGGCATATGAGATACAAGCGATAAGAACTTTTGCTCAGTGTACCAAGATAGGTAGTTATCAATATTTGCGTAGTAGCGTTTTAGGTTCTCTTCATAAGGAATACTACGACGAAGCTTTTTCAAAATGTCTAACGCGAGCTCAATGACTTCATCCACTTCATCAGCGGTTACGTCGTCACTATCATTTTTATTAAGGCTGCTTACTGCTTTGTCTAACGCGATAACATATTGGTAGGCGAATAAGCTCAAGCTTACACGGTATTGAGTGGTAGACAGTCGTCCACGTTTTGCCAAACGGCTGTGTACCAATGGCAGTAGTGTTTTATCACTGTAATACGCACGTTTTTGAGTGATCGAGCTGTAGAAAAATGCGCTTTCAGAAAGCACTTCAGGAGTCAGTCCAAGTTCACCGGGAATGAATAGATAAACGTCCATGTCGAGCTTTTTTGTTTTAGCCATGGCATGGTTAATTTTAAGTGTTATCGCATCTTGTTTATCAACGGTGATCAACGATGGCTCCTAGAATGTAAAAATATGAATGAAACTAGCGAAAGCATATCAGAGATCACGTATAATCTCCGCCAAATTTAAAGTAGAGACAATCTTGATGATTAATATTGGTCAAATAAACAACTTAGAAGTAGTAAAACAAGCAGACTTCGGTGTATTCCTTGACGCTAGCGACTATGGAACCGTGTTGCTGCCGAAACGATTTACTCCTGAAGGTGTTGAAATTGGTCAAAAGTTAGATGTTTTCTTATACATTGATTCCGACAACCAGATCGCTGCAACGACTGAAAAACCGATTGCTCAAGTAGGGCAGTTTGGCTTGATGACCGTTGAAGGTGTAAACAGCACTGGTGCATTCATGAATTGGGGCGTGAAAGGTAAAGACTTACTGGTTCCTTTCAGCGAGCAACGTGGCCGTTTAAACGAAGGTCAGTCAATCTTAGTATATGTGTATATTGATAAAGCATCTAGCCGCATTGTAGGTACAACAAAGTTCAACAAGTGGTTAGACAACACGCCTGCGACTTATAAGCAAAACGAGCAAGTGGATCTTATCATTGCTGAACGTAGCCAATTGGGTTACAAAGCAATCGTAAATGGCGAGCACTGGGGTATGATTTTCCCATCTGATATCATCGGTAAGCTGTTCATCGGTAAAACACTGAAAGGTTACATTAAAAATGTTCGTGAAGAAGACGGTAAGATTGACCTGTCTCTTCAGAAGATTGGTGTAGCTAAGATGGATGACCTAAGTACTAAGGTTCTAGACTTGCTTGAAAAGAAAGGTGGCTTCTTGCCACTGAATGATAAATCTTCACCGGATGCTATTTTCTCTGCATTCAGAACCAGTAAAGGTACTTTCAAGAAAACAATTGGTGGTTTGTACAAATCTGGCAAGATCACTATCGACAAAGAAGGCATCAGCTTAGTTAAATAAGCGAACCTGTCGGTCAAAAAAAAGCCCAAACCTTCCTGTTTGGGCTTAGGGGAAAGGGCTCCGAAGAGCCTACGCTAATCGTTTTAGTTTTTGACTATTAGATTGAAGTCTAGTTTATATTTCCCAAAGTGCGATTTTTCTCATTGGAAATAGTGACTTGAATTGACATTTATGTAATTAGTTGTTGATTTAAAAGTGCTCACTCATAGAACTGCATGGCGATAGAATAGAAAAAGCCCAAACAATTAACGTTGTTTGGGCTTTTTGTTTATCAATATGTATCCAGCGCGAGAGCTTTTAGAAAAGGTTTTTATCGCGCACTAGTTCTCGTGGTAAACCGTTCTTAACTCGGTTGCCAACCCACTTACCAAGGCCGATGATTGCACCATTGTACTTCACTAGTACTTCTCCTTTGCCTGACAAGCCTTCTGGACGAACATCTCGTCCCATGAACCATTCACGAGCATCGTCAATACTGAGTTCTACAACATTAGCTTCATTGCCTGTTGCGAGCGTCGTCGCAACTTGGTGCTGCCAGCGATAACCTTTTTTATGGGTTTCTGCGATCTTGATGCCCATACGAGAGAAACGGAACTCACCGATCATCGGCTCTAGCGCTTCTGGAAATAGCCAAACGTCTTTGTCTCGAGTCCATACCTGAGTGTCACTTGGTAATTCGATATCTAGTGCGCTTAGAAGCTGTTCAGCGACTTCTTGATGAGTTTTCTTTGATAATTTTTCAAATGGGAATTTACCCATACGCTTTTTAACTTCTGGTGGTGTCACAGACGCTAGTTTTCTGATACGAGCAACGAAGAAACCTTCAGAGTCATACACCTGTGGGAAGATATGAAGGAAACCTTCCTCTGTCGTTGTCGCTTTAGCGTCTTCAAACAGTGATTCTAGAGATTCAAATTCAACCGCGTCACCAAAGGTCTCTTTTAGGTGATGACACACTTGTTGGTTCTCTTCCGTGCTTAGGGTGCACGTTGAGTAAACCAGAACACCATTAGGTTTGAGAGCATGGAATGCACTTTCGATGAGGTCTTTTTGAGTGTCTGCAATATCGACTACAGATTGATACGTCCAGTTCTTCATCGCATCAGCGTCTTTACGAATGGTACCTTCGCCTGAGCAGGGCGCGTCTAGCAGCACAGCATCAAACTGTTCAGGTAGCCATCCACCGAAAACTCGCCCATCAAAGTTACTCAATGCGGCATTGCGAACGCCACAACGTTCAATGTTAGCGTGAAGGACTTTCACTCGGCTTGCTGCGTATTCATTGGCAACCAACACACCGCTGTTGTTCATTAGAGCAGCGATTTGCGTTGTTTTAGAACCAGGAGCCGCTGCTGTGTCTAACACAGCTTGGTAATTAGCTTCGCCTTGGAAAAGTGCCGAAGGTGGCATCATAGAACTGGCTTCTTGGATGTAAAAAAGACCAGACATGTGCTCCGCCGTATTACCTAATGGCGTTTCACTTTCGTCAGCCGTAATCCAAAAGCCCGATTCACACCAAGGTACAGGCTCCAGTTCCCAACCTTTTTCTTTTGCTCGCACTAGGAAGTCTTCAACACTGATTTTCAATGTGTTGATTCGAATACTTTTACGAAGTGGTTTTTGGCATGACGCGACAAAAGAAGCCATATCTAGATGGCTAGGCATGATTGTTTCAATGTGCGTTAGGAATTCTTCAGGAATATATACGTTAGCGTGCAAAAGAGTATCTCGATTTATTGCATTAATGCGTGGAGTTTAAAGCAAAATGAGGCCGTCCTAAACCATATTTGCAGCAAACAACAAAAATGCAGCCTAATGGCTGCATTTTGATGAAGAACTAATCTTAGTGAAACGTCTGGGGATTCACTCTATGGGCGAGGAATTGCGGTTCTCCATGATTTCCACTCATCTTCAGCTTGAGGATAGAGGTAGAAAGATTGGTCTTCGCTTGCGACTGGTTGAAGTTCATTCGTCGGTGGCGTTGAGAACGTAATTCCACCTCTTAACAAACTGTCTACCGTACCTGCTTTGATGTTTGCGCCAGACAGGCCAATAGAGACATCGACGCCCGATACGTTCCAGAACACGGTGTTTGCTCGGATTAGATACGCATAGTCAGGCTCTATTTGGATCGTAGATATGATGCGGTCAGCAAATTCGCCTAGCTTAACATCAATAACACTACCGATTTCTAGTTCACGGAATAGGATTGGTGTGCCTTCAGATACTGAGCCACGCGTTTCGCTTTGCAGTTGGAATATCTTGCCTTCAGGCTGCACTGGTCCTTTGCTAAGTCTAAATTTCGTGTTTCTTTCACCTTTGCCCGGATCTACGTTGATGTGCTTAGATAGCAGCGCAGAGACGTTTTTGATGCCGTTTAGGCCGATCTCTGGTTCTGCCAACCAGAAGTGACTGTTCGCCACAGCAACTTTGTCTACGTACTCCGGTAAGATACGAGCGGTAATTTCAATGCCGCCCTTGTTAAAATTCGGAATTACCAAAGTAACTTCACCAACAGTGACACCTTGATATTTGATCGCCATGC
The DNA here is from genome assembly GCF_024347515.1 of Vibrio gigantis. Lineage (NCBI taxonomy): Bacteria > Pseudomonadati > Pseudomonadota > Gammaproteobacteria > Vibrionales > Vibrionaceae > Vibrio > Vibrio gigantis. Next base: position 1,820,604 of record NZ_AP025492.1, on the reverse strand, counting down.
CCTTGCTGACTTCTTGATCGCCAGAAGAGGTGATCGTGATCGCACGGCCAAACTTTCGCGCGGATTTAGAATCTTTGTAAAGCTTCCACACATCACCGAGTTTGTTGTCGATTCCCGGTAGAGAGTCAAAAGCAATACCACCTTGAATAAGGGTTTTAACCGGTGCAGCTTTAATACTGATGCCCGATAGCGACGCATCAACCTCAACGCCGGAACGGTTCCAGAAAACTGTATTTTTATTGAGTAAGTGCGTGTAACGATTTTCGATCGTGACTTTGATTCTTACACCACCGTCAGCAAGCTGAAAATCAGAAATACTACCTACTTGTAGGTTGCGGTAAAGTAGCGGGCTGCCTTTAGAAATTGAAGGCAACTCACTCGCAAATAGCGAAAGTGTTTTGGAACCAGATTGATTAAACTTGGCGATTTCTGCTAGCGACTTACTTTGGAAAAGTTGGTAGTCCGTTCTAGCTTCAGATTTACCTTCACTCACAAAGCTAATCGAGCCAGTAAGAAGCTGTTTTGCTGGTGGAACCGTGACACTTAAGCCTGATTCGGTTAGCTCTGCGGTCGCACTGCCAGTAACGAAGAATCGGTTGTGACTCTTGATAAGGTGCGCGTATTCATTATCGATAAGTGCGTCCATGAACACTTCATGTTTGTCAGAGCCGGTACCCACACCGTCAACTAGACCTACTTGGATGATAGAGCCAACGGCAATGCCTTTGTAGAGCAGTTGTGTGCCGACATCTAACCCGAACGAATTGTTTGATGTTAAGCGAATCGCAACGGATTTCTCTTGCTCCTGACTGAATTCATTTTTGCGGATCGCAGTAAATCGACGTGCTTTTTCACCTTCGCCCGGTACCAAGGTTAAAAAGTTACCTGTCACTAAGTTGGCAATGTTCTTCATGCCAGTAAGTGACAGTTCAGCCTCTTCTAAAACGAATTTACTGCCGCTATTTAAAAAGTCACTGAATGCCGGTTGGATAGCGGCAGATGCAACCACGTTTTCACGTCCTTCACTGAGCGATAAATCCGTGATTTGACCGATTTCAATGCCGCGATACATGATGGGAGCACCCGTCGCACTGATCTTGTTGTCGTCTGGAACCGCGATCTTAATAGAGATACCACGACCTGCTGTTTTCAAATCTGGGTAGAGTTTGAACTTGGTGTTCATCTCAACCGGTTCGCCTTCTCCTGGAGAGTCTACGGCGATAGAGCCACCTAATAGGGCACTTAAGCTCTCTAAGCGAACATCAACACCAGAAAAACCAATGCTTGCACCTAAACCACTGACATTCCAAAAACGGCTTTGGTCGGTAATGATGTGGCTATATTCGTCTTTGATGGACGCTTGAATAGTGACAGATTTAGCGTTGTCGTTTAATTGATAGTTGTAAACCTCGCCAATTGGGATTTTACGGTAAACGATTTGAGAACCAACAGACACGCCGCCCAGATCTTTGGTCGTCAGTGAAATATTCAAACCTTCAGAAGCCAGTAAGTCAGAAGGGGATGATTCTAACGCTTGAAAAACGGTTTCAGGTTCTTCTTTTGTTTCGCTAGGGTGAATAGCAATGTAGTTACCCGAAACAAGCGCGTCTAATCCGGAGATACCAGACAAACTCGCTGTCGGTTTTACGAGCCAGAAACGTGTGCCCTTTGAAAGTAGCTTCTTCGCTTCTGGGTAGATGTCAGCATCGACATAGATGCTCGATAGGTCTTTGGATAAAGTGATGTCGCGCACCATACCCACCTCTAAGCCTTGGTAACGAATCGTTGTTCGACCTGCAATTAAACCTGCGGCATCTGAGAAGTAAATCTGCACACGTTGCCCGGCATCGTGTATCGATTTCATGACCAACCAACCGGCTAATGCGACGGTTAATATCGGCAGAATCCACAAAGGAGAGATGCCTTTGTTTTTCCTTACTTCTGGTGAATATGATGTTTGTGATTGGTTATCGTTGTTCATTCACTGACTCATCTTTAGAGGTGTAGTTATCCCAAATTAGCCTAGGATCTAAGCTTTCCGCTGCTAGCATCGTGAGCACAACTACGACGCCAAAAGCGACTGCACCATAACCTGGTGTAAAGTTTAAAATTTGTCCACGGTCGACTAAGGTCATCATGATCGAAATAACGAACAGATCCATCACTGACCATTTTCCCACCCATTTTACAATGAAATAGATGGTCATGCGTTGTCTATGGTAAACGGCGCGCTTCATCTTGATACATATTAAGATGTAGGCAAGGCCTAGTATTTTAGCGACGGGCACGACGATACTGGCAATGAAAATGATCGCAGCGATGCCATACATATCACTATTAATCAGGGAAGCGACACCGGAAATTATTGTGTCTTCTAGCCTTTGTCCGTTAGTAATAAGGATAGAAATAGGAATGACGTTAGCGGGCACGATAGCCACGGATGCAGCAAACAGCAGAGCCCAAGTCTTCTGTATAGAGTAAGGCTTGCGGTGATATAAATCGTGGTGACAACGAACACAAGTATGACCGTCAGGCTGAGACAGGTGGCAGTTGTGACAATGAACGTTCTTACTTTCAGCAAAAGAGTAGTCAGACTCTTTTGCCCAAGCTTCCCAGTAGCGACGTACACTGATACGGCTTACCAGCAATACGCTGAAAAGCTGCAGAAGAATCAGGCCAACCAAACCAGGGCCAACAAAGATATCTGAGTAATCTTGTAGTTTAAAGCACGAGATAGCGACGCTAACTAAGAACACATCTAACATCATCCAATGCTTAAGAGTTTGGATAATGGCCAGCGAATAGCGAAACGGCGTAAACAGTCCGAAGCGAAGTGATAGGTGGCTTATAAGAACAGAAGTACAAACCAGCAGCGGTGCGATGGAGCTACAGAATAAGATTAACAAGCCAAGTAGCGGGAAGCCTTCACCCATTAAGGTAAATACACCAGATGGCAGAGTCGCAGGTATCATCACCCCAATGAGACGGATGCTAATAAAGTCGAAAAAGTGAGAAGGGATAAATAACAACAAACAAGTGACGGCGATTGCTAGGTTTCCAGACAGGCTAGGGGTGCCGCCTCTATAAAGCTGAGTGCCGCATCTTGGGCAGTAAGCGGATTTCCCTAACGGGATGTCCATTTTGTTTATGGGAAGTTCGCAGCCCTGACAAAGGCGCACTGAGCTGCTGTCGCATTGGTGTTTTGTTGATAAAGGGTTAGTTACGGATGGGGAGGTCACGCGACCTCCCAAGTTGAAACGGCAATTAGGTTTTTAAGCTGGCTTAAATACTTAGAACTAAACGGACTTAAATTCCTAGAACAATAAACATCAGGCGTGCGATTGCACACTGCCGTAGAGTGTTTGATAGAGTCCTTGTTGTTCAACCAATTCACCATGTGTTCCCGTCTGTGTGACTTGTCCATCTTCTAAAACATAGATTAGATCGGCTTGTTTCACCGCTGATAATCGATGAGCCACTATCAAAGTTGTACGATCTTTCAAAAACTCGCTCAACGCTTTATGCAGCGCTGACTCTGTTGCTGTATCGAGTGCAGATGTCGCTTCATCAAGAATAACAAACTTAGGATTGCTCAGCACCATACGGGCAATGGCAAGACGTTGTCGTTGACCACCAGACAGTCGAACGCCATTCCTACCAATTTGAGTATCTAAGCCATTACTCAGCTGTTTGATGACATCTTGCATTTGCGCGACTTCAAGCGCACGCCATAGCGACATTTCATCGTATTCAGCACCAAGGGTCAGATTATGCCTTAATGTATCGTTAAAGAGTATAGGTTGTTGTAAAACAACGGCAATTTGATTGCGTATTACATCAAAGCTGATGTCGTCGGTGGTTTCGCCGTTATAGCGAATGCAACCAGAGTCCGCTTGATAAACCCCAATTAACAACTGGATTAACGTAGATTTACCTCCGCCACTAGCCCCAACCAAAGCGACTTTCTTACCTGCTGGGATATGTAGCGAGAGCCTATTTAAAACAGTGTTTTCTAATGTGTAAGAAAATGTAACGTCTTCGATGTCGACTGTCACTTCTTGATCTTCATTAAATGGGTTCACTTTGCTAATAGGGCGCTTCTCTTCTTCCAATAGAAGAAGATCATTGATGCGGTACAGTGCTGCCTTTGCGCTATACCAAGAGAATTGAATCCCTAACAACTCTTGAACCGGGCCCAACATAAACCATAAGTAGCCAAATACCGCGAAAATCTGACCGATGGTTAAGTCACTGAACAACACCATTAGCATAGCGACAGCACGGAAAAGCTCGAAACCTAATAAAAAGAGTAGAAACGAAACTCGGCCAGCAGCTTCAGATTGCCAAGCGTACTTGTCGGCATCGATTCTTACTTGGTTTGCTTGCACCTTAAGCTCATCGAGAAAGATGCGTTCTTTATTCGCTGCACGCAGTTGGTAAATGCCATCTAAGGTTTCCACCAAACGGTTTTGGAACCGCTCGAAAGATTGGTTCTCGTACTTTTTAAGGTGTTTAACCCTGCTGCCTAGTTTACGGGAGAAATAAATCACAACAGGATTGACCAGTAAAATGAACAATCCTAAACGCCACTCTAACCACAACAGTACGATCGCGGTGCCGAACACGGTTAAGAAGCTAATTAAGAACTTAGATAGAGTCGAGCCAATGAACTTATCTATTGTCTCTATGTCTGTTATTAGGTGGGCGTTGATACCGCCGCTGCCTTTGGTTTCGTATTGTCGAATACTGATGCGGCCAAGCTTATCTATCATCTTGCTACGCATTTGATAGGTAATTGTTTTGGACACGAGCGTAAACTGGCGTCCTTGCAGAATGTTCAATGCTTGGCTAGCGGTCCGCATGATAATCACTAACAGCAAAGTCAGTGCTATATAACCAGTTGGTGTCTGTAACGATGATGGAAGTAGGTAGTTCATCATCTCTAAGCCTGAAGCAGGTTTATCAAGTAATACTTCATCAACCATTAATGGCATGAGCAACGGGATAGGGACACTAATGAGAGTTGCAAATATGGCAATAATGTTAGCAAACAGTAATTTGGACTTGTGTTTTTTTACTTGAGTTATTAACCAAGAACGGCTAATAGTGTCTTCTGAATTGTTCATTGTAATGAGAATAAGTCCTATTTAGTTTGATGGCCGCATTCTACTGCGTTCTCTTGATAATGGAAGTCTCAATTTAATTGGAAGTTAATATGAAAATAGAACATTACCAACGCTTAACCAAACAAGCCGTTGCATTAATTGAATCAGAAACCGATCTAACTGCTAATCTTGCTAATATCAGTTCTTTATTATTCATGGAATTGGATGAATTGAACTGGGCGGGTTTCTATTTAATGAAGCAGGATCAAGCTAAGGAAAAAGACGAACTTGTACTGGGTCCTTTCCAAGGTCAACCTGCTTGTGTGCGAATTCCGGTAGGGCGTGGAGTGTGTGGAACTGCGGTTGCGACGAATACAGTTCAGCGCATTCATGATGTTCATGAGTTTGAAGGTCACATCGCTTGTGACGCTGCAAGTAACTCAGAAATCGTTATTCCGTTCTCTATTGGCGGAAAAATAGCGGGTGTTCTTGATATCGACAGCCCAAATATTGGCCGTTTTTCTCAAATTGACGAGGACGGATTAACATTTTTCATGGCAGAAGTGGAAAAGCTGCTTAATTCGCACGCGAACAAGGCATAAATTATTCTCTTACTGTGGTTTTTCCCAAGCATCTCTCTATAATACGTAAAAATATTTTCTTAATGCTCGCGGAAAACCGCAAAAACCAGGAACCCACATGGAAAACACTGAAAAGTTAAAAAACAGCAAAGAAGTTATCGCATATATTGCTGAATGTTTCCCTAAATGCTTTACTTTAGAAGGTGAAGCGAAGCCACTTAAAATTGGTATTTTTCAAGATCTTGCTGAACGTCTAAATGAAGACGAAAAAGTAAGTAAGACTCAGCTTCGTGCAGCGTTAAGACAGTACACATCATCATGGCGTTACCTGCACGGCGTAAAAGCTGGTGCAGAACGTGTTGACCTAGACGGCAACGCGTGTGGCACACTAGAAGAAGAGCACGTTGAACACGCTAAAGCTACACTTGCAGAAAGCAAAGCGAAAGTTCAAGCTCGTCGTAAAGAACAAGCACAAAAAGCTCGTGAAGAAGGCAAAGCGAAACCTAAGGCGAAGAAAGCTCAACAGCCTCGTCGTCAAGCGCCTAAAGCACCAAAAGTAGAAAAGCCTGTAGAAACACGCGCTTTGAACGCTGACGAATTTATCGCTGGCAAAGAAGTAAATGTGAACATGGGTAAAGGAAACATGGCTGCGACCATTGTTGAAATCAATAAGGAAGATGTGCGTGTTCAGTTAGCAAACGGCCTACAAATGGTTGTTAAAGCGGAGCACTTGCGCGCTTAAAGGAGATACTCCTACGCATGAAATGCCGTTCAAAATTGACACTGATTGCTGCTAGCTTTTGGCTAGCAGCTTCAGCTCAGGCTCTCGAAGCCAAATTAGATCAGGACGATTTACCTCTACTCGCTCCTGAGGTCCAACACGAAACTGCTAGTAAACGTGTTACTTCTCGATTTACTCGTTCTCACTATAAACACTTCAATCTCAACGATGATTTCTCTCAAGCTATCTTTAATCGCTACTTAGAGATGCTGGATTATAATCGTAATATCTTCACTCAATCTGATATTGACTCTTTTTCTGCGGCATCTAAACAAATTGATGACCAGTTAAAAGCAGGCGATAACCAGATTGCTTTCGATGTTTATAATTTGTCCATGCAGAAGCGTTTTGAACGTTTTCAGTATGCATTGTCTTTGCTAGATACCGAGATTAAGTTTGATACCGATGAAAGTATTGAGCTCAATCGTAGTGAAGCAGAGTGGCCAAAAGATATCGCTGAAGTGAATGAGCTTTGGAGAAAGCGCGTTAAATACGATGCGTTGAATCTAAAACTTACTGGTAAAGAGTGGCCAGAGATTCAAGAAGTTTTGGAAAAGCGTTACAACAATGCGATGAAGCGTATTACGCAATCGCATAACGAAGATGCTTTCCAGATCTACATGAACGCATTCGCGCGTGAAGTTGATCCGCACACCAGTTACCTTTCTCCAAGAAATGCAGAACAATTCCAATCTGAGATGAATCTATCTCTAGAAGGTATTGGTGCTGTGCTTCAGATGACAGATGATTACACAGTTATTCGCTCTTTAGTTGCTGGTGGCCCTGCGTCAAACAGCAAACAACTGAGTGATGGCGACCGTATTGTCGGTGTTGGTCAGGATGGCGAAGAGATTGTTGATGTTATCGGCTGGCGTTTAGACGATGTAGTACAACTGATCAAAGGCCCGAAAGGGACTAAAGTTAAGCTACAGATCTTGCCAGATGGTAAAGATGCAAAAAGTCACGTTGTAACAATTGTTCGCGATAAGATTCGTTTAGAAGACCGCGCTGTTAAATCAGAAGTGATCGAGAAAGACGGCAAGAAGATTGGTGTACTAGAAGTACCAAGTTTCTACGTTGGCCTTTCTAAAGATACCGATAAACTGATCACTGAGCTTAAAGAGCAAGGTGTTGAAGGTATTATTGTTGACCTTCGAAACAACGGCGGTGGTGCACTGACTGAAGCAACCGAGCTCTCTGGTCTGTTTATCAAAGAGGGACCTGTTGTTCAGGTTCGTGATAGCTACGGTCGTGTTAAAGTGAACAGCGATACTGATGGCCAAATTAGCTACCAAGGCCCGCTAACGGTATTGGTGAATCGCTACAGTGCTTCAGCATCTGAAATCTTTGCAGCAGCGATGCAAGATTATGGCCGTGCAATCATCTTGGGTGAAAACTCTTTCGGTAAAGGAACTGTGCAACAGCATCGTTCTTTGAATCATATTTATGATTTATTCGATAAAGAGTTGGGCTACGTTCAATACACAATCCAGAAATTCTACCGAATCAATGGTGGTAGTACGCAAAACAAGGGCGTAGTGCCTGATATTGCTTATCCAACGCCAATTGATCCTGCAGATACTGGTGAAAGTGTTGAAGACAACGCTCTTCCTTGGGACAGCATCGACAAAGCGAAGTACTCAGTGTTACAGCGTAACGATGAGCAAATCGCAGCTTTGACCGCTAAACACCAAGCTCGTATCGCAACAGACATGGAATTTGGCTTTATCGCGCAAGATATTGAAAAATATAAGGCAGATAAAGACGACAATGACCTTTCTCTTAATGAAAAGGTTCGTCAACAAGAGAGTGATGATGCGGATGTGCTTCGTCTAGATCGTATTAACCAACGTCAAAAAGCCGCTAAGTTAGAGGCATTTAAAACGTTGGATGATATTCCAAAAGACTACGAAGCTCCGGATGCTTATCTTGATGAATCAGTTGCTATCATGCTGGATATGATCAAAAAATAGATCAAACACCTGTTAAAAGGTGATTGTTTAAAGACGCATAATTTAAAAAGTGAGCTTAGGCTCGCTTTTTTTATGCCTGTGTTATTACCTTGAACGATGTGATGCTAACGGCATTTTCCTTGGTTTTTTAACTTTTCCCAGAACGGTTGTTATCTGATTACCAACTGTGAAGTGCATCGAGAAAACAATAAAACTTGAGTGTTACTTTTCGAGTGATAATGACATTTAAGTTACTTCGCACTTAAAATTTAGTGACTTGGATCATATTTTTTCGCATTCTATTCATTACGTGCCTAAGCTTAAAGAAAACGAGGGGACGCTTATGAAATGGATTCTACTATTTTTATCTTGTTTGAGTTTTGTTGCTTTTGGAAGTGAGGTAGCTTCGAGCACCCAACAATCGAAAAGTGATAGCAATCTATCCCATTTTGACCTTCCTTTATTGCTTGGTGATTGGTATTTGATGAATCCAGATCCTGAGCAAGGTACTGAAAACTTTAGAGCGATCAAGCTTACTCTTGACTCAAACTACTCATTCACCATTGATATCCAAAAGAAAGATTACAGTGTGGATCATTGGGAAGGTTTGTATAACGCCAATGAAGACACGATCATTTTGGGTTTGAATACCTCAGAACCTCAGGTTTATGCGTACAGCAGCAATCACAACATGCTAAACCTTAACGGTGTTATGTTCACCAAGGCTTTGCCAAATGCACTGGCGGGTATCTGGTCGAGTGCAGAACTGTCTGGAAGCGATTTACGTGCGAGTAACATTCAAAAAATGGATTTGGTTCTTCAACCTGACTTTATATTCATGTTCCGAGTATCAGACGAAGAAGGCGGTGAAGTCATTCGTCGCGGGGTGTATTACACCGAAGGTGACCAGTTAGTGTTACTTTATGAGAACGGTGAACACGGTACTCGATATACACTGAACAGCGATGTGTTAACGCTGCAAGGTGAAGAGGGAGACATGTTTGCGGTACTTAATCGCATCCGATAATTGTGAGTTTTAGCAGTAAAGTCGTACTCGTTAATAATATTGTGCACAGTTCATTTCTTAGGCATTCCTGTCTGATTTGATTGATAAAATAGCAAAACATGGAGGCATTTTCTTACAATGCCTCCTTTTTTTAATATTCCCCTTGTTTTATTGGCGCTCAACCTTTAGATATATACAGTTAAAAAATAATTACGTATAACGATCAAAAGGAACCCGTCATGGCACATACACCTCAAGCCAAGTATCGTAAAGATTATCAATCACCATCTCACACTATTTCTGAAATCGATCTTACTTTCGATTTGTACGACTCTGCATCCATTGTTACGGCTGTTTCTAGTGTTAAGCAGGAGAAAGACAGCTCGACATTAGTACTTGATGGTGAAGGCTTGAAGTTGGTTTCTGTTTTGGTTGAAGGCAATGAATGGACGAAGTTCGAGCAGTCCGAAACGCAACTTACGCTAACTGACCTTCCAAAAGAATTTACTCTAACCATCGTTACTGAAGTTAACCCTGAAGGGAACAGCGCACTTGAAGGCTTGTACAAGTCGGGCGGCGCTTTCTGTACTCAGTGTGAAGCCGAAGGTTTCCGCCGTATTACTTACTACATGGATCGCCCGGATGTATTGGCTAAATTCACTACAACGGTGATCGCAGACAAAGCAGAAAACCCATTCTTATTAAGTAATGGTAACCGTGTAGCTGAAGGCGAAGCTGAAAATGGTCGTCATTGGGTGAAGTGGCAAGACCCGCATCCAAAACCAGCGTATCTGTTTGCACTAGTAGCCGGTGATTTCGATGTACTCCGTGATGCTTATACTACGCAATCAGGCCGCAAAGTTGATCTAGAAATCTTTGTCGACAAAGGCAACCTAGACAGAGCTAACCACGCGATGGTTTCTTTGATTAACTCAATGAAGTGGGACGAAGAGCGTTTCAATCTTGAATACGACCTAGATATCTACATGATCGTAGCCGTTGATTTCTTCAACATGGGTGCGATGGAAAACAAAGGCCTGAACGTATTCAACTCGAAGTTCGTTTTAGCAAACGACCAAACAGCAACGGATACAGATTACCTAGGTATTGAAGCAGTAATCGGTCATGAATATTTCCATAACTGGACAGGTAACCGAGTGACTTGTCGCGATTGGTTCCAGCTGAGCTTGAAAGAAGGCTTAACCGTATTCCGTGACCAAGAATTCTCGTCTGACCTTGGTTCTCGCGCAGTAAACCGTATCAACAATGTACGTATCATTCGCGGACCACAATTCGCAGAAGATGCTAGCCCAATGTCTCACCCAATTCGTCCAGAAAAAGTGATAGAAATGAATAATTTCTATACTTTGACAGTTTACGAAAAGGGCAGTGAAGTGATCCGTATGATCCACACGCTGTTAGGCGAAGATGGTTTCCAAAAAGGAATGAAGCTGTACTTCGAACGTCACGATGGTACGGCTGCAACATGTGAAGATTTCGTCGCAGCAATGGAAGACGCATCGGGTGTTGATTTGTCTCAGTTCCGTTTATGGTACAGCCAGTCTGGTACGCCGACGCTTTCTGTTGAAAGTCACTACGATGCAGATAAGAAACAATACACGTTAACAACTCGCCAAGTAACAGCGCCAACGCATGAGCAAACTGAGAAGCAGGCTCTGCATATCCCTCTAGATATCGAGCTGTACAGCGCTTCGGGTGATGTCATTGAGTTACAATGTAACGGAAAGCCAGTTCATAACGTATTAGATGTGAAAGAAGCGGAACAGACTTTCGTGTTTGAAAACGTTTCTGAACAACCAATCCCATCACTACTTCGTGAATTCTCTGCGCCAGTGAAATTGGAGTACAACTATTCAGATGAAGAACTTATCTTCTTGATGGTGAACGCCCGCAATGAGTTCTCTCGTTGGGATGCAGGTCAAATGCTATTGGCCAAATACATCCGCAGCAATGTTGAAAAAGTTCAACAAGGCGAAGCGTTTGCACTTTCTGATTCTGTGGTTGATGCATTCCGTGGCGTACTACTGAGTGATTCGCTAGAGCCTGCCTTTATCGCAGAGATGCTTTCATTGCCAAGCCACAACGAAGTATCAGGTTGGTACGATCGTGTTGATATTGATGCTGTTGCATCTGTGCTGAACTCAATGAAGGTAACACTGGCAACAGAACTTGAAGACGAACTGGCCGCGGTTTACCACAGCAATGCACTAGCAGAATACACAATCGATCACGATTCGATTGGTAAGCGCACTTTGCGTAAAGTTTGCCTAAGTTACTTAGCACATACAGAGCAGGGTAACGAATTGGTTGTTGCAATGTACCAGCAGGCAAACAACATGACAGACACAATGGCAGCGATGGGCGCGGCAAACAGCGCACAACTGGCATGTCGTGAAACACTGATGGCAGATTACAGCGACAAGTGGAAACACGATGGTCTTGTGATGGATAAGTGGTTTGCTCTGCAAGGTACGAACCCAAGTTCAAATGCGCTTGAGGTGATCAAAGAGTCTATGTCACATCAAGCGTTCAGCTTAAAGAACCCAAACCGTACACGTAACTTAGTAGGTTCGTTCTTAAACATGAACCCAGTGCAGTTCCATGAAAAATCTGGTCAGGGGTATGCGTTTGCAGGTGAGATCTTACGTGAGCTAAACAGCAGTAACCCGCAAGTAGCTTCACGTCTGATTGATCCACTTCTTAAATTCCGTAAGTACGATGATGAGCGCCAAGCGCTTATCAAGCAGGAACTTGAGACATTGAAAGGCATGGATAACTTAGCAAAAGATCTATTTGAGAAAGTAACAAAAGCACTAGAAGCTTAAGTTATGCCTTCTCAAGGTTAACGGCTTACTTATAAGCTGTTTACTTATAAAGAAAAGTCATCAGTGGTAGAGAATATCTGCCACTGATTTTTTGTTTCTGGTTCATCGAATTTTCGATAAGCTAGAGCAGTTTCAAGCTCAGTTTCACCGTTAGACATCGTTAAGTGCCAAAAAACACTGGTACTGTATACTTATACAGGTATTGTATGAATCACTATATTTTCCAACTTAACATCTCATATCAGCAGTTTTTGGCCAGTTATTCTGGTGCCGCAAGTAAAGTTCAAGTGATAACAACAACCGGATTACGTTTACAGTTACCTGCAACTCGGTTCAGACCATTTCTTACACAAATAGGGGTTAGAGGGCAGTTTAGACTGACAACTGACCAAAAAAATAAGTTTATTAAGTTGGAAGCTCTGTAAACCTTGGCGTGCCTAGTGAGTTAAAAGGAATCTTAATCACATAATCAAACATTTCACCTCTTACCACCTCCAAAACAATTAACTATTTCTCAATAATGCTTTTACAATAAATGAATGCATTACCTTTGCTTAACTCGTTAGTAGAAAAGCGCTCAATGGCACGATTCAAACACCAGATTAAGTGATCCCCCTAATAATAAAATATAATTCTAATTGTGGAGTGTGACTATGACCGCACGTGAAACTGTGGTTCCAGTTTTACTTGAAAAAGTTTACAAGCTGATTCAAGACAAACTTGACCTTGCTCATCGACCTCTCGTAACTCAACTTGCTCAACACTTGTTTAGTAACGTTTCTCACGACGACCTAACTCAGAGAAACGAATCCGATTTATACGGTGCTGTAGTTAGCTTATGGCATCACATCAATGAAAAGAAAGCCGACGAAATTTCTGTTCGTGTTTTTAACCCGACAGTAAGTCGTCAAGGTTGGCAGTCTACTCACACTATCGTTGAGATAGTGGTACCAGATAGCCCATTCCTCGTTGATTCTGTAAAAATGGCATTGACTCGCCTCGATCTCTCTTCTCACCTTATGCTTCACAACCCAACTCAAATTTCTCGTTCTGACTCAGGAAGTGTTGTCGGTGTGAGTAACGATGAAGGTGTGTTCCAATCGCTTTTCCATATTGAGGTTGACCGTCTTAGCAGCAAAGCAGAGATGACAGCACTTAAAACAGAACTGCTGGATATCTTTACTGATACTGGCCTTGTTGTTAACGACTGGCTAAAAATGGTTGAAAGACTGAAAGAAGTCACCAACCAAGTTGAAAAGCAAAAAGAGACAATTCCGGTAGATGCTCAACGCTTCGATGAAACTCTGGCTTTCCTTCGTTGGTTAGGCGAGCACAACTTTACGTTTATGGGTTACAAGGAATACGACCTTGTCTCTGTAAATGGTGATACTGAACTGCAACCGACTAAGGAGCAAGGCCTTGGTTTGTTCGCGAATTCAGATCGTGTACGCAACGTTAAGCTGTCTGAGTTTTCGGACTCGGCACGTTTAGAAGCGAAGAAACCGTATGTACTTATCGTAACGAAGGGCAACACGGCTTCACGCATTCACCGCCCAGCTTACAACGACTACATCGGCATTAAGAAATTCGATAAGAACGGTAAGGTAATTGGTGAGCATCGCTTCACTGGTCTATACACTTCTGCCGTTTATAACCAAACCGTTGAAACGATTCCTCTAGTTCGCGAGAAAGTAGAACGTATCTTAGATGCGAGTGGTTACCGTGAGGGTTCGTACTCTTACAAAGCTCTGCACAATATTCTTGAAAACTACCCACGTGATGAACTGCTTCAAGCTCGAGAAGAAGAGTTACTTGAAGTGGGTACTGGCGTAGTTCAAATGCAAGATCGTGATCTTCTGCGTCTGTTCGTTCGCAAAGACCCGTTTGGCCGTTTCTTCAGCTGTATGGTTTACGTAACAAAAGATCGTTACAACACTGAACTTCGTCGTCAAACACAACGCATCTTGAAGCAGTACTTTGGTTGTGAAGAAGAGGTTGAATTTACAACGTACTTCTCTGAAAGCCCACTGGCGAGAACGCACTATATTGTTCGTGTTGATAACAACAACATGGATGTGGACGTGAAAACAATTGAGCAAAATTTAATGGAAGTATCGTCTACTTGGGATGACCGCCTGTCTGAATCAATCATTGCAAACTTCGGTGAGAGCAAAGGGCTTCCATTGTCGAAAGAGTACATGCGTGCATTCCCACGTTCGTACAAAGAAGACATGATGCCAGGTTCTGCAGTAGCGGACATCGAGCGTTTAGAAGCACTGAGCGAAGACAACAAACTGGGCATGCTTTTTTACCGTCCGCAAGAAGAAGCGGCAGATTCTAAAGCAGTTCGTTTGAAGTTGTTCTACCACAGTGATGAGCCAATTCACCTTTCTGATGTGATGCCAATGCTTGAAAACTTTGGCCTACGCGTTATCGGTGAATCTCCATATGAAGTGCGTAAAACCAACGGTGTGACATATTGGATCCTTGATTTCTCTATGCTGCACAAGAGCGATAAGACCATTGATCTTCGTGAAGCTCGTGATCTTTTCCAACAAGCCTTTGCAGCAATTTGGGCGGGTGAGTTAGACAGCGATGGTTTCAACCGTTTGGTGTTGGGCGCAGGTCTATCTGGCCGTGAAATCTCAATCTTACGCGCTTATGCTCGTTACATGCGTCAAGTGGGTTTCCCATTCAGTCAACAATACATTGAAGACACATTGTCTCATTACCCAGATTTAGCAAAAGGGTTAGTGAGCTTATTCGGTAAGCGTTTTGATCCGAAACTGAAGGGCAGCGCGAAAGGCCAACAAGATCTTATTAAGAAGATCACTGAACAATTGGATCATGTAGAAAGCTTGGATGATGATCGTATCATTCGTCGCTACATGGAAATGATCACTGCAACGCTTCGTACTAACTACTACCAAGTAGACGAGAACAAGCAGTCTAAACCTTGGTTGGCTCTGAAAATGAGACCAAGCGAGATTCCAGATATCCCAGCGCCGGTTCCTGCGTTTGAAATCTTCGTTTACGCACCAGACATAGAAGGTGTGCACCTACGTGGCGGTAAAGTAGCTCGTGGTGGTTTACGTTGGTCAGACCGTCAAGAGGATTTCCGTACTGAGATTCTAGGCCTAGTTAAAGCACAACAAGTTAAGAACACCGTGATTGTTCCTGTTGGTGCTAAAGGTGGTTTCGTTTGTAAGCGTCAACACATGATGTCTGGCCGTGACGAGATTTTTGCGGAAGGTCAACGCTGTTACAAGCGCTTCATCCGTGCACTACTAGATGTATCAGACAACATCATCGAAGGTGAGGTTATCCCACCTAAGAGCGTTGTTCGTCACGATGAAGATGATCCGTACTTGGTTGTTGCAGCTGATAAAGGTACCGCGACATTCTCAGATCTAGCGAACTCAGTATCTGACGAGTACAACTTCTGGCTAGGTGATGCATTTGCATCGGGTGGCTCTAACGGTTACGACCACAAAGCGATGGGTATCACCGCGAAAGGTGGCTGGGAATCGGTTAAGCGTCACTTCCGTGAAATGGGCATCAACTGCCAAACGACAGATTTCACTGCGATCGGTGTAGGTGATATGGCGGGTGACGTGTTTGGTAACGGTATGCTGCTATCGAAGCACATTCGTATGCAAGCGGCATTTAACCACATGCACATCTTCATTGACCCGAATCCAGATTCAGCATCAAGCTGGGTAGAACGTGATCGTCTGTTTAATCTGCCTCGCTCAAGCTGGGAAGATTACAATAAAGACTTGATTTCTCAAGGTGGTGGCATCTTCTCTCGTCGAGCGAAGTCTATTTCTCTAACGCCTGAAATTCAGAAAATGCTGGGTACCAAGAAAGCATCAATGGCACCGAATGATTTGATCAAAGCGATCTTGTCTATGCAGGTTGATCTACTTTGGAACGGCGGTATCGGTACTTACGTTAAATCTTCAAACGAGACTCATACTGATGTAGGTGACCGTGCAAATGACGTGCTACGTATCGATGGCCGTGACCTGAAAGCTAAGGTAGTTGGTGAAGGCGGTAACTTAGGTATGACTCAACTGGGTCGTATCGAATACGCTCTTACTGGCGGTCGAGTTAATACGGACTTCGTTGATAACGTTGGTGGTGTTGACTGTTCGGATAACGAAGTAAACATTAAGATCTTCTTGAATGGCTTAGTATCGAATGGCGATCTTACAGTTAAACAACGTAACCAAGTGCTTGAGTCGATGGAAGACGAAGTTGGCGAAATCGTACTCGATGATGCTTACTGCCAAGCTGAGTCTATCTCTGTTACTGAGCATCAAGGTGTCGGCTTAGTGAAAGAGCAAATCCGCTTCATCCACACAATGGAGAAAGCAGGGTACTTGGATCGTGGCTTGGAATACATCCCAGATGACGAAACGCTTCTAGAACGTGAGAAGCTAGGCCAAGCGCTAACAAGACCAGAACTATCAGTATTGATCGCTTACGGAAAAATGGTACTGAAAGAAGATCTTGTGAGTGATGATATTGCGAATGATGAATTCCATGCTCAACAGTTAATGCAGTACTTCCCAACTGAGTTACGCCGTAACTATTCTCAACACATGGATAACCATCCACTGCGTGCTGAGATCATTGCGACCGCACTTGCAAACCAAATGGTTAACGAAATGGGTTGTAACTTCGTGACTCGTTTGCAAGAAGAGACGGGCGCAAACATTGTTGATATTGCGAATGCTTACGCGGCATCTCGTGAGATCTACGGCTTGGGCAAAGTGCTTAAGAGCATTCGTGAACTGGATAATATCTCAAGTTCTGAAGCTCAATACGAGTTGCTTTACCACGTGCGCCGCACGCTGCGTCGTCTAGCGCGTTGGTTGCTAAGAAACCGTACTGGTAAACAATCAGTGAATGCATTGATTGAACTTTACCAAGGTGATGTGGTTGCTATTACTGAGAAACTGGATGAAAACCTAGTGGCTTCAGAAGTAGAAGAGCACCAAGCAATGGCTCAGGTATGGATTGATCAGGGTGTAACGGCAGAACTGGCGAATTCAGTGGCTCGTTTGTCTAGCTTGTACTCAGCACTGGATATATCCACAGTGGCTCGTGAAACGGGTAAAACAGTACAGCAAGCGTCTAAGCTTTATTTCAACCTTGGCGACCGTTTGTCTCTGCACTGGTTCTTGAAGCAAATCAATGGCCAAGCGGTAGACAACAACTGGCAAGCGCTGGCACGTGCTGCATTCAGAGAAGATCTGGATTGGCAGCAACGTCAGTTAACTGGCCAAGTTCTTAACTGCGGCTGTGGTTCAGACTTAGATGTTATTAAAGCATTGGACGACTGGATGGAAAGCAACTCAGTTTCTCTTCATCGTTGGGAAAGCATCTTGAACGAATTCAAAGTGGGTTCTGTTCATGAGTTTGCCAAGTTCTCAGTGGCGTTACGTGAATTGATGCTACTGAATCTAAACTGTATGTCGAAAGACTAATCGTTAGATAGAAACGAAAAACTATAAGGGCAGGCCATTAGGTCTGCCTTTTTCGTTTGGCTAAACAGCTTTTGCTCGATTCATTATTCGAACAAGTTCGACTGTGCAATTGAAGTTGATGACTGAGATATAGAGAATGTTCCAAATGAATAATCTGAGCTTGAAACGGTAACGTTTGCTTAATAATGAACCTCATTCGTTAGCAAACTCGATTATCTTACCCTTACAGTCAGTAATAGATTGAATAGTTGGGTAAATAAGTAAATAATATCGCCCCGTTTACACGGGGCTTTTTTCTATCGGAGGCACAATGCTTTACCGTCTAGCCAGAACTGGCTTTTTCCAACTTGATGCCGAAAAGGCACATGATCTTGCAATTCAAAATTTCAAACGCTTCACAGGCACACCTATTGATCTTTTGTATCGCCAACAATTACCTCACCGACCTGTAGAGTGCATGGGTCTTACTTTTAAAAACCCAGTTGGTCTTGCGGCTGGCCTAGACAAAAACGGCGAATGTATCGATGCATTTGGCGCAATGGGTTTTGGTTTCGTAGAAGTAGGGACTGTTACTCCACGTCCGCAAGCGGGTAACGACAAACCTCGTTTGTTCCGTCTCGTTGAAGCTGAAGGCATCATCAACCGCATGGGCTTTAACAACCTAGGCGTAGATAACCTTGTTGAGAATGTTAAGAAGTCGAACTACGACGGCATCTTAGGCATCAACATCGGTAAAAACAAAGACACACCAATTGAAAAGGGCGCTGAAGATTACTTGATCTGTATGGAGAAGGTATATCAATACGCTGGTTACATTGCTGTGAACATCTCTTCACCAAACACTCCAGGACTTCGTTCTCTTCAATACGGCGAAGCACTAGACGATCTATTGTCTGAACTGAAAACGAAACAATCTGAACTAGAACAGAAGCATGGTAAATATGTTCCTCTTGCTCTTAAGATTGCTCCGGATCTAAGTGACGATGAAATCAGTCAAATTTGTGAATCATTGATCAAGAATAAGATCGATGGTGTGATCGCAACAAACACTACATTGGATCGTTCAATCGTTGAAGGCATGAAGCATTGCGACGAAGCGGGTGGCCTAAGTGGACGTCCAGTTCAATCTCGCAGTACTGAAGTTGTTCGTAAACTTTATCAAGAGCTTGGTGACCAACTGCCGATCATCGGGGTAGGTGGTGTTGATTCGTATGTTGCTGCAAAAGAGAAAATGATGGCAGGCGCTAAGCTTGTACAAGTTTACTCTGGTTTCATTTACAAAGGTCCAGGCCTTGTAGGCGATATCGTTAAAAATCTTTAAACGGCAAGACGCTTTTATTTCTGAAAAGCGACAATCTGGCATCGTCTTAATAAAAGAGACACTGTAACTCACTGAGTTGTAGAGAAAAGCAATAAGAAAGAGGAATTCATTTCCTCTTTTTTTTTGCCTATTGCTCAGTAAAATTACTGTAATTGAAGGTAATTTTGCGTTTTACCTAATGGAATGGTTCAACAGTGTGAGACGAAATGATGCTTAAACCTAGCGATACATGGAGTTGGTATTACGATGAGCAGCAATGTTCATTAATGCTAAACCTCGGAGAGGATATGATTTTCAAAACGAATCTGGTCCGTAATAAGCTGGTGGACTGCGCGTTTAGAGATAATGAATTCACCGTTGATGACGCATCTTCATACCAAACCTTCAAAGAACAAATTTCTGGCTTAGAACTGTCTGAGCCTCGTCAAGCTGAACTGGCACTCTATTGTGTGGCAGCAAAGCGTTTCCATAAGCCTGTACAGCCTAAGAGTTGGTTCTTCGACTCACAAGGCACTGGCCATGAATATCCTCAAGAAGGGGATATTGTACAAATGAATAACGAGCATAGCTTAGGGTATTTCATTGTATTAGAAGTAGGAGAGTGTGCGAGCCTATGTGCATTTGTCGACCTAGAAGAGTTCCTGTTAACGCCTTCAAAAGGACTGCGATTTGGAGACTCAATCAAGGTGATGCACGATAGAATGATAGACGCGAATGCTATCCTTCATCAGACGCACATAGCGATGGTAGGTTAACCTCCAATCTAGCACATCATTTCTACCACGCATCGCAGCACACAAACGTATAAACCTTCCTCAGAATCGGCTTAATAGCCGATTTTTTTGTGCCTAAAAAACCTCATCCTGATAAATACATCACTGCTTAACCATTTAAATAGTGAACTTACGACTATTTTTTCACCTTAATTTCTGCCCATTTTCATCGCCAGAAGAGTAAATCTACCGCCTTTATTCCCTGTTTTTGGCCTTTTGTAGTTAAATTTCACCTATAAATCATCATTGGTATATACCAATTTTGGGATGAATATAAATTCACATTGTTTCTTTGGTTAAGAAATGATCAGAAATGGAGTTGGTTTGATAGGTCTTGTGTTCTAAGG
The DNA here is from genome assembly GCF_024347515.1 of Vibrio gigantis. Taxonomy (NCBI): domain Bacteria; kingdom Pseudomonadati; phylum Pseudomonadota; class Gammaproteobacteria; order Vibrionales; family Vibrionaceae; genus Vibrio; species Vibrio gigantis. The sequence goes on along the minus strand of NZ_AP025492.1, from coordinate 1,800,397 downwards.
GGATGTGGGTAAGCGATCGCTTCAAGACTGTGCATTTGCTAGCCAGTTAGTCGAAAGATTCAATGAAAAGACGCGTTTAGTGTGATGCTCTAGTTACAAATTCAGGTATAATCGAGCTCATTTTTATCAATAAAAGAACACTATGAATCAATATCTAGCGGTTACCTCAAACGGCCTTGAGAATTTATTAGTTGAAGAACTAACCCAACTAGGGATTACAAACGCAAAACCTGTTCAAGCAGGTGTTAAATTCAAAGCGACCAATGAGCAAATTTATCGTTGTTGTTTGTGGAGCCGTTTGGCTTCTCGATTTGTACGTGTCCTTTCTGAATTCACTTGTACGGACGACATGGATTTGTACCTATCAACCACTGCGGTTAACTGGGTAAATCAATTCCATAGCTCTAAGCGTTTCGTTGTTGACTTCAATGGTACGAACAACGAAATCCGTAATAGCCAATACGGTGCGATGAAAGTAAAAGATGCCGTTGTTGATTGCTTCGAGAAGAAGTCTTTGCCTCGTCCTTCTATCAGCAAAGAGAACCCAGATGTTCGTATTCACGTTCGTCTACACCGTGATAAAGCGATTCTTGGTGTTGATATGGTGGGCAGCGGTCTTCACCAACGTGGTTACCGTCCAGAATCAGGTCGTGCTCCGTTGCGTGAAACACTAGCTGCTGCAATCCTTCTTCGTAGTGGTTGGGATGCAACGAAACCTTTCTTAGACCCTATGTGTGGTTCAGGTACGTTAGTGATTGAAGCTGCAATGATGGCTGCAAACCTAGCACCAGGTGTTAAACGTCAGAAATGGTGTTTTGAATCATTAGAAGATTTCGAACCTGAACTTTGGGCTGAAGTTAAAGCTGAAGCGAACGTTCAAGGCCGTCGTGGCGTTAAGAAAGTAGAGTGTAAGTTCTATGGTTACGACAATGACGAACGTATGATCAAAACAGCGCGCGACAATGCTCGTCGTGCTGGCGTAGAAGATCTGATTGAATTTGAAGTCGGTGATGCAGCAAAGCTTAAACGTCCTACGGAATTTACTGATGGTGTGATTGTTTCTAACCCGCCTTATGGTGAGCGTCTAGGCACAGAGCCTGGTCTTATTGCACTTTACACCGCATTCGGTGCACAGCTTAAAGCTGAATTTGGTGGTTGCAACGCATCTATCTTCTCTAGCTCAGATGAGCTACTCAGCTGCTTACGCATGCGTGCCGACAAACAGTTCAAATTGAACAATGGTGCGTTACCGTGTCACCAAAAGAACTACTCAATTTCAGACCGTCCGATGTCAGAGCGTCCAACTGGCGACCAAGAGCAGTTGATTGCACCTGATTTCGCAAACCGTCTTAAAAAGAACATCGGTAAAATCGGTAAGTGGGCTAAGAAAGAGCAATTAGATTGTTACCGTATCTACGATGCTGACTTACCAGAATACAATGTAGCGATCGATGTATACCCAGGGCACCTTGTGATTCAAGAATACGCAGCGCCTAAAGATGTTCCGGAAGAGAAAGCAAAACGTCGCTTAACCGATATCATCCGCGCCTCTATTCAAGTGACAGGTGTTGAAGCAAACAACGTTGTGCTGAAAGTTCGTCAGAAACAGAAAGGTCGTTCTCAATACCAGAAATTGGCTCAAGACTCATCGAACCTAGAAGTGAACGAATACGGCGTTAAGCTGATTGTTAACCTTCACGATTACTTAGATACAGGCTTGTTCCTCGATCATAAGATCACTCGTCGTCGTATCGGGGAGATGGCCGCAGGTAAAGATTTCCTTAACTTGTTTGCTTACACAGGCAGTGCATCTGTGCATGCTGCTGTGGGCGGTGCACGCTCTACAACAACAGTAGACATGTCTAATACCTACCTAGAGTGGGCAAAAGAGAACATGGAGCTTAACGGTCGTGTTGGTCGTCAACATCAGTTTGTTCAAGCTGACTGTCTGCAATGGTTAGCTAAAGAGCAGGGTTCTTACGATCTAATCTTCATTGATCCACCAACGTTCTCAAACTCAAAGCGTATGGATCAATCTTTCGATGTTCAACGTGATCACATTCAGTTGATGGAAAACCTTAAGCGTCTTCTTCGTGAAGAAGGCACGATTGTGTTCTCTAACAACAAGCGCCACTTCAAAATGGATTTGGAAGCTCTCGATGAGTTAGGTCTTAAGGCTCAGAACATCTCCGCTAAGACACTTCCATTGGACTTCTCTCGCAACAAGCACATTCATAACTGCTGGTTGATTACACATAGGTAGTTAAGAGATTGTATAAGGATATATAGTGCTGACTCTCTACAGTACAGAAGGGTGCCATCTATGTGAGATGGCATTCCAACTCACGGAACAGTTAAACATTAGCCATCACGTCAACGTTGTCGACATTGCATTTGATGATGAGCTCTTTTCCCGTTACGGGGTCACTATTCCGGTGCTCAAATTTGAAAGCTCTGACCTTTCTCAAAGCTCAGAGCTTAACTGGCCATTTGGCTTGTTAGAACTTAATGATTGGTTAAAGAAGAATGGCATTACTTACAATTCATAATGGGCAATTAGCGTTTGGCGATCACCCATTATTAGATCGTGCGGACTTCGCGCTGCAAGAAAACGAACGTGTATGTTTAGTAGGGCGCAACGGCGCTGGTAAGTCGACATTGATGAAAATCCTATCTGGGAACATCATCATGGACGACGGCAAGATGCAAATCACGCAAGATGTCGTCGTATCTCGCCTTGAGCAAGATCCACCGCGTAATGAACAAGGCACTGTTTATGACTACGTTGCTGGTGGCTTAGCTGAAATTGGTGAGCAGCTGAAGATCTACCATGATCTTCTGGATCTAATCGCAACAGACCCAAGTGAAAAGAATTTAAACCGTCTTACTCGTGTTCAGGAACAACTGGATCATGCTAATGCATGGCGCTTTGAAGATCGCGTAAGCAACGTATTGGCTGCACTTAAGCTAACGGCTGAAACAAAACTGACCGATTTATCCGGTGGTTGGCAACGTAAAGCAGCGCTTGCTCGTGCACTTGTGTGTGACCCTGACGTGCTTCTACTAGACGAACCGACTAACCACTTGGATGTTGCGACCATTGAATGGTTAGAAGGCTTTTTGAAAGACTTCCGTGGTTCAATCATCTTTATCTCGCATGACCGTGCGTTCATTAAATCGATGGCAACACGTATTGTCGATCTTGATCGCGGTAAATTGAGCTCTTTCCCGGGTGATTACGAAAACTACCTTGTGGAAAAAGAAGAAGCGCTTCGTGTTGAAGAAATGCAAAACGCCGAATTCGATAAGAAGCTCGCTCAGGAAGAAGTATGGATTCGTCAGGGCATCAAAGCTCGTCGTACTCGTAACGAAGGCCGTGTACGTGCGCTTAAGAAGCTGCGTGAAGAGCGTTTGAATCGTCGTGAAGTGCAGGGTAAAGCCGTTATCCAAATCGATGATGGTCAGCGTTCAGGCAAGATTGTATTCGAAGCTGAAAACCTTAACTTTGGTTTTGAAGGAAAAGAGATTGTTAAAGACTTTAGCTTCAACATCATGCGTGGCGATCGTATCGCTCTAATTGGCCCTAATGGCTGTGGTAAGAGTACGGTACTTAAACTGCTGCTTGATCAACTTAAGCCAGATTCAGGTCGTCTACATTGCGGTACTAAGCTTGAAGTGGCTTACTTCGACCAATACCGTGAAATCCTAGACCCTGAGAAGTCTGTAATTGATAACCTAGCGGATGGTAAGCAAGAAGTCACTGTAGGTGGTCGTGAGCGTCATGCCCTCAGCTACTTACAAGATTTCTTATTCTCTCCAAAACGTGCTCGTACTCCTGTTAAGGCACTGTCTGGTGGTGAGAAAAACCGCCTGTTATTAGCTCGTATCTTCCTTAAGTCGAACAATTTATTGATTCTCGACGAGCCAACCAACGATCTAGATATCGAAACTTTGGAACTTTTAGAAGATTTGCTTGCCAACTATCAGGGTACGCTTCTTTTAGTGAGCCACGATCGTCAGTTTGTTGATAACACAGTTATGACAAGTTGGATCTTCGAAGGTAACGGCGTTATCGAAGAATTTGTTGGTGGTTACCATGATGCTCAGCAGCAAAGAAAGCAGGCATTAGAGTACCGACAGGTTGAAAAGCCATCAAAGCCTGAGAAAGTAGTTGAGGAAACTCCCAAAACTACGCCAGTTAAGGCTAAACCTAAGAAGTTATCGTATAAGCTACAACGAGAACTAGAAGCGCTACCAATGCGTTTAGAAGAATTGGAAACTCAAATTGAAACTCTTCAGGAAGAAGTCAACGATCCAAGCTTCTTTTCAAAATCTGTAGAGCAGACACAACCAGTATTAGATAGGCTATCTGCAGCAGAGCAGGAGCTTGAAGTTGCTTTTGAGCGCTGGGAAGAGCTTGAGGCACTACAACAGGAAAGTTAAGAAGTAATAATGACTTGTACTAAATTTAAATTAACAACAGTTGCAGCATTAGTGTTTGCTGCAACTAATACCAACGCTGCGCTTTACAAGGTAGTTGAAGTTACCCCTTCGATTACAGGTGCGTCTGAGATTTTTGGTGTAGCTATTCAACCTGGTAAAGCTGTAAACGTTAACGCAGAATTGCCAGCACTACCTGATGATGAGCTACCTCTAGGTTGCTTTGATTCTAATGCAACTAACTGTGCGGACGATACATTTAAACTTGCTGGTGAAACTCGTAACACCGTTGAAGGCGTTAGTTATCGTGAAGAAGTTCCATTTGCGATGGATGCTTCATTTGGGTACATCCAAGAATATGATGACTTTGAGAACTATTGTTATCGAGAACTTAAGTACTCAACTTGTGAAAGTTGGGCTTCTAGTCGCTGGTCTACCTGGAGCAAAGAGAGAAACGACCTGAGTTACCTAAATGCACAAGCTTTTATTGAAGACGGAGCTGAGTTTGATGTTACTAATACAGTCATAAACTCTTTAGATGAAAATGCTAAGCCCTTAGGTATCAAATCTAACGGAAATGATCTTCGTAATACAGCGATTACAACTACAACTCCTCCTTCAGATAACGGCTCAGAGACTAGGGCATGGGGTAGTCTGACAGAAGGAAATACTACATATAATTTCGGTAGTATTTCTACCAATCAAACTAATGATGATGGTGCTGTATTTAGTTCTAAAGCAGCTATTTGGGATGGTACCACGACAAAAGAGTTGGATTGGATTAGAGGTGGTGCTGCACAAGAAGGGCAGTATTTGGCTCAGGGCAGTATGAGAGCTCTAACAATAAAAGATTCTTTGATTTATGGTGTTGGTTATAACACCGCTAATGGTAGTGGCGACTTACAGGATATGAACGCTAGTATATTCATTAGTGACTCTTTAGACCTTTCAAGAGCGACTTGGGTTACAAAACAAGTGTCTGGAGCAGAGGTTAATTCTGGCTCATCGAATGATGATGCTAGATACAGTAACTCTGTAGTGACCGATATAAACAAAAACTTGTTGGCCATAGGTTACGCGAAGCGAAATGGATATGTTCCTGAAAGTGGTTCGGCTGCAAATAAAGTATTTGTTGTAGAAAAGATTGGTGAAAACGGTCAGACACCTACAGCCAATTTTAATTTGCAAAGCTCTATTTTCTTTACTGGCGCAGGCGGTGAAGCAAAATCTGTTAATAATTTCAATGAGTTCGTAGGACAAGTTGACGCAGAAACAACTCGTGAAGTTGATGGGAGTGAGCGCCGTCATCGTGGTTTTATTTACCCGTATCAAGCGACCGGCACTGATACATCAAGAATTGCACTATTTGAGAACAAAGCGTGGTGGCTAGATGATCTAACAAACGGTGCAAACCTAGATGGACAAGATTACTCTGATGCTAACAATCATTTCCGTATTATAGATGCTTCAGACATCAACGATGCTGGTGTTATTTCCGCTACTGCTATCAAATGTACAGTAGGAGGACAGCCTCAAGCGTATGATACAACTGCACATAACTCATACTGCGGTGGCGCAGCGTCTAACGCAGTAGAAGAGGTTGTAGCAGTTAAGCTTGTGCCTATTGCAGGTGCAACCCAAGCTGATATTCAGACTCGTAGTATGGACACAGAAAAAGTTGATCGCCAAGGCGCTGGTCTCGGTTGGTTAACTTTGACTATACTTGGTCTATTAGGGTTCCGCAGAAAATTTAAATAATTGTATCTCTTGAGCCCGAGTTCACAATTCTGAATTCGGGCTTTTTTTCACCTTGAGAAAAGTTGAAAACTGATCGATTCTTAAAATTGGAGTCACAAAAGCTCCGTTAAGTTGTAATCATTGTATGTTAGTAAATGGAACACCCGTATGAGGACTGCACTATGAAGAGACAAAAGCGTGATCGACTAGAACGAGCACAATCTCAAGGTTACAAGGCTGGTTTAAACGGTAGGTCGCAAGAAGCTTGCCCATATAGCCAAATGGATTCTCGGTCTTATTGGTTAGGTGGTTGGCGAGATGCCAAAGATGATAAGCAATCAGGTCTCTATAAGTAGATAGGGTACGAAGAATTAAAATCAGGGCTCCATTTTTGTTAATTACAACTTATGGAGCCTTGTTCATTTCTGAAAGGCGCCAAGAGCCTATGTAGCAGCATGAAGCAATAGTTCCATTATGATAGACGTATCGCTGGTGGACTTAACCTATTTCAAATTTAATCAGCATTCACTTAATGCACTATAACTAAAGTTGTTGGGGTGAAAATAAAGCAGCTACTAGCTGCTTTATTTAAAATCTAATTAATAGATTAAAATGCTGACGTATCTTGGAAAAGGCCAACTTTCAGATCTTTAGCGACATAGATCTCTTTGCCATCAACAAGTACGCGACCATCTGCAAGGCCCATGACTAGGCGGCGGTTAACAACACGCTTCATGTGGATCTCGTAAGTTACTTTTTTCGCAGTAGGAAGGATTTGACCTGTGAATTTCACTTCGCCAACACCTAAAGCACGGCCTTTACCTTCGCCGCCAACCCAACCAAGGTAGAAGCCAACAAGTTGCCACATTGCGTCAAGGCCTAGGCAACCAGGCATTACAGGGTCACCTGGGAAGTGGCAATCGAAAAACCATAGGTCAGGAGTAATATCCAGCTCAGCAAGAACTAAACCTTTACCGTAATCACCTTCAGTTTCTGACATTTTAGTGATGCGATCCATCATTAACATGTTCGGTGCTGGTAGTTGAGGGCCTTGTGGCCATAGTTCGCCTTGGCTTGATGCTAGAAGCTCTTCGCGAGTGTAAGAATCACGTTTGTTTTGCATTATCAATTACTCCGATTTTTGATAGGTGCATATTAGTGAACACGTGTACGCTAAACAAGTCCGATCAGTACTAGACGAACCAGTTTTTAATGCGTCCAACGATTCCAATAGGGTGCTCATGTCTTTCAAAATTTTCAATACGTTCTGCAATTTTGCTCAGAACGCTTTCTTGTTCATCGTCTCTAAATGGCTTGTTCATAATGAGAGGAATTGCTTCGTCTACATTAGACACAGACCAAATATGGAATTCTTCATTCTTAATGCTATCGATAAGGTCAGGTTTCAGTGCGAGGTGTCTCAAATTCGATCTAGGAAGGATCACACCTTGTTCGCCAGTTAGGCCGTTGTGCTTACATACGTGGTAGAAGCCTTCGATTTTCTCGTTTAGTCCGCCAACCGCTTGTACACGACCAAATTGGTCTACTGCACCAGTAACTGCAATTTGTTGATTAATTGGGTATTCAGACAAAGCACTCACCAAAGAGCAAAGCTCTGCAAGAGAAGCACTATCGCCGTCTACTTCGCAATACGACTGCTCAAATACCACGGAAGCTGCGTATGGCAAAGGATCCTCAAGGTTTAGCGCGCTGCTCACAAATGCTTGCATGATCATCATACCTTTAGCATGAAGATTACCACCTAGCTCGGCTTTGCGCTCGACATCGGCAATATCCCCATCGCCAAAGTGAATAACGCAGGAAATCCTTGCTGGTTCACCATAAGAGACAGGGTGCCCTGGGACGTCGATCACAGTCAGGCCATTAACTTGACCAACTTGTTCACCCTCAGTTTCGATTATGACTTGACCATCTCGAATATCGTCAAGAGCGCGTTCTGGTAGATACGACTCACGGTTGTATTTATGCTGTTGAGCTTGTTGGATATGGTGAATATCAATCTCACCATTGTCGGCTTCAATCAGAGCTTCGTTCAATAACGCATTGTGCCAAATAGGGCATAATGGAATATAGCTTTGGTCTTCGGTCTCTCTAGCTCCAGCAGTAAGAATTCCCGTCAAGGCTTGTTGCGTGATGGTTGGCAGTTGATAGCGTTGCTGAAGCCACTTAAGGTAACCAAGATATTGAGTCAAAGTTTCTTCAGAGAGCTTGATATCCTGTTCAATTTCGCTAAATAAGCAAAACCCGGTTTGAATATCGCTATCTAGATAATCAAGGTCACCTAATTGAGCCCTGTCTCCAACTACAATCAATTTAATGTTGTAAGTAAGAGGTAACGTTGGCGATTGATTTAAGTGCTCAGGGTTGCTGCTAATAGGTTCTACGGCTTCACCAAGTAGTGCAGATTTAAGCAATAACCAGCTTCCTGGGTTTGCCAAGATCAAGTTCGCTGAAACGATCAGGTAGCCGTTGTTCGCTCTAGCCAGTAGGCCTGGTTTTTTCGCAATAACTTTACCGTCTTTCGATTGAACTTGGTCAAACAAAGAGGCAGCATTTAAAGACTCAGTTTTTATAACCGGTAGAGTGTGATCATTCAAAGTATTGACTAGTGATTCAACAATCATTTGACGATAGATCGAATTGTCCGGAGCGTTTACAAGTAAAACACGCGAAAGGTTAGACAAACGGACAAAGCGGGTTAACGCATCTTTGAATCTATGTTGGATATCTGAAAACGGGAAAGGCGAGATGTCAGGGAATTGCTCTAATTGAGCGCTATATTCGTCGTACTGAGGCGTCACATGTCGCCAATCTACTTGAGTCATTTAAGTTTCTGATTATGATAATGAGGTAGGGAGTATATAGAAAAACCGATCCCGCTTGTAGCTCTATGTTGTAGTTACTAATCACTAAGCTAATATAAGTATGATCTTGGTCTATTCTTTCAAGACAATAATTGTTAAATAGCCTATTTTGGGTTACGCTGTCACTAGAATTAACTTTCGAGATTAGACATGAAATATCAGCAACTTGAAAACTTGGAATGTGGTTGGAAATGGAACTATTTGGTCAAAAAATGGAAAGAAGGTGAGTCGATCACCCGTCACATTGATTCAAGTGAAGCTGACGTTGCGGTACAAGCTTTGTTGAAGCTCGAACATCAACCCACAGGCGTTCTTGAGTGGATATCCAATAACATGTCTCCTGAGCTTGATAACAAGCTTAAACAAGCGATCCGAGCTAAACGAAAACGCCATTTCAATGCTGAACAAGTTCACACAAAGAAGAAATCAATCGATCTTGATTACCGTGTATGGGAAAAGTTATCTCAACGAGCGAATGAGCTTGGCTGTACGCTATCTGATGCCATCGAGTATTTGGTTAGCGAAGCGTCTCGTAGTGAACAGGCCAGCAAGACGGTGACCAGCCTTAAAGAAGATCTAAGCAAGCTTCTTTCTGACGATAAATAAACATCAACAGTAGTGGTGACATTATGATGTACGTAATCTTAATCGGTGCAGTGTTGGTTTTTTGGTTAGTCGCTATTGACCGACCAGTATTAAAAATCAAATTTAGTGATGGGACGATCGAACAAGTTAAAGGTCATCTTCCACCGAGCTTTAAGCATAACCTTCAAGAAATTTGTCATAACAACGCCTTTAAAGGTGAGTTAAAAGTGTATGCAAAACGCTCTGGTTATAATCTCAAGTTCACTAAAGATGTGCCTAAAAACGTACAGCAACGTATTCGCAACGTGTTCCCACATAATGGTTTCAAGTCAAAAGGTTCAAAGAAAGCGTAATCGTTGAGAGTTACGTGTTAGCTGGTCAATCGTCATACTAAGTTAATTCTTCATTTCTCTTAAATCTACGCATACTGTTCTCACGTTCAACAACGAGAGAGCAGTATGCGATATCTAGTATTCCTATTGTGTTTTTTATCCCCAGGCGCTTTTGCTGACGATGCATTGGTTAATCCTGTAGCCAAAAAAATAAAAGTCACCATTATGAAAGGGCTCAACAAGGGTGATGTTATTTTCGATGGCTATTGTGACCTGATGATTGAGATGAAGCACTCTAAAGGTTACGCAAGAATCAAAAAGGTGAGAACGTCTGGTGATAGTAAAGTTTGCAAGCAGGCGAAAAAACACTTACCGAAGAAGAAAAACTTCAAATACCGTTTTCCAGAAAAGTATATCCGACTACATATCACTCATTAGCCATAAGTAATGCACTATAACTAAATTATATTCATTGCATTGAAACAATTCCGTGAACCAATCTCTAATTTCTATTAATATTAGTTTTGTTATGAAGGCAGGATATGCCCACACAAGAGTATTTACCGCAAAGGAAAGTCACGGTTGTTGTTAGCAAATAAAAGTTATACCCCTGAAGTGATTGAGACCTCAAGGAAAGTCTCAATCAATGTTGAAGCTCGCTTTAATCGATGGTTAATCTCACCAGAATATAAGCTTGTACAATCTACAGTAGACACGTTACTAAGTTTAGAAAATAGGTATTGTGATAGTGTTATATTTGATGAAGCTGACCGCATATCCCACAACCAACGTATTTTATTACGCTGTGAACAAGATAGAATCAATGCTCATCGTGAGAAAGTCAACGCGAAGCAGCAAACCTTACGATACGTGATAGACGATGTTAGCAATGCTGCCTCGGCCCTAATGCTTGAGAAGCTTGAAGGTACCTTAATAAGCTCTTTGTTCCCAGAACTACCAGATTACAATCAATTCGCTAGTGTTGCGTATTCGCCATCTTTAAGCTTTTCTAAGTTGTATCAGGTTTTAGAAACGAATCGAATGTTGAGCTCAAATTTAATCGAGTTTGTTTCCAATCCAGAGTTTTCTAAGAAATACGGTAAAAAGTCCAAGATTATTCTTGACCCTAAGGTTGCGGCACAGCAGATAGGTATTGAAAATTGCCGTTTATTGTTTCCATTGCTAATGAGCCAGAAGCTGATTAAGTGGAATGATGCAAATATTAAACATATCACGCCTAAGGTTTGGCAACATTTAGTGGCGACTTCCAATGCAACACGAATTCGACTTCAAGAAACACCTGTCAATGATCCTAACGTAGGAATTTTACTTGGTGTTTTGAGAATTATGCCTTTGTTCTTGATTTATAACCACTTTTCTTCAACGTTTGAAGACGCATTGGTAAAAACGATGCTTGGTTACCGTGAAGCAAGTGACAAGCATGACGAATATTATGCTTGTGCTGAAGTTATCCCAAATCCCCAGTTTCTTGAGTCTATGGTAGAGCAGTTAGAACTTAAACTACTTAAAAAGCTCGTCGAATTCATTGATTGGAGCCCAAGTAATCAATTTATCAAGAGGGCACTTCTTGAAGAAGTGGATGATGTACCTGTACTTGAGCGAACGCTTTATGGTGCGGCTCTGGCTCAAGGTAGAAAGTTTTCTATTTTCGAAGCGTTAAATAATAGCAAACTGTTTAACGCTAAACATCGACCTTATTGGTTTTCTACAGTTCAAATGTCAATCGCGACAATTCAACAAATGAAGGCTAGCGTACCGGGAAAGCTGACGGTGAACATGTAATAAAAAGTGAGCCGCATTAATGTGGCTCTCTTTTTTGTTGCGCTGTAACTTTATTTGAATGCTGGCTTTAACAATAAACAGTAGGGTTAGACTCCGCCTAACTGACCACTTCGAATGTAAATGACTCTTGCTTGGCAATTGCGTGCTTAACGGGTATTCCAAGGCGCTGACAAGTCATCAGAACTTTCAACTTTCTGTCGGCAGGAGCGTGCTCTGAGAGAATCACCGAGCTAAGGCATTCTCTATTAAGGTGCAGCTTATTGCCAATCATCTCGTCATCAGGCAATACCCAGCGGTATTCCTTTTCATAACGCCAATTAGAATGCTTAACTGTGAACATCTCAGCTCCCAGCCTTGATGTTTGCAACCCACTTAGCGATGCCGAGTTGAACATACTAGGTTTGTCTTCATACTGGACTTTAAAGCAGTTGAGATTTACCTCGCCGTTATAACGGTTAAGGTCGTACTCGATACACATACCTTTAAAGTTGTCACCATACTGCGACCATAGTATTGGATGGTCGCTTGATTGAGAGAAACACATGATCTTGAAATTATTTTGAAGGTTTGTGTCGCACAGGCTGTTGAATTCAAAAGGGTTATTAAAGGTTTTAGCGTAATCAAACCATAACGAGCACTCAGATATAGACTGTATATTTCTATCGTGGAGCGATCTGAACTTATAAAGTTTAGGTAACATATCAAACACCTAGTTCACAACATGTTCTGATGTTAACACTTTAATTGGTAATGCCACTCCGAGTGCACAGCATTTGATTGCTTAATCACCTTATTTTTAATTATAAGTGTTTGATAGATCAAAATTTAAACACAAAATAGTGGCCTGTTTAAGTGGTTTATTTTGCCATATATCGGACCTTAAGATTTCTAGGACTATGTTAGATAAGATACAACGTAACGTTTTGGTTTGTTAAGTCGAGACAACAGGGGCTTTAACCGGTAGTAAATCCTGCTTTGAAGAGCAAGGCTTTATTCAAATGGGTTAATATCTGTTATTCAAAGGGATTAAAACTTGTAGCGAGCTCCAACGTAGGCGGTTTGCGATGAAATATCGACACGTGCGTTGCGTTGTCACTTATTTTTTATTTACAGCCAGTGCGATTAACTACGGACATACATTGAATGCAATGCAGCTTTTTAATAATGTCGTTTGAGTATCAAAGACACGCTCATGGAATCTTAAATAACGAGAGCAACGTTAATTGATAGAGCTTGAAGCTAGCTCAACTTAAAAGAGTCCACATCAGTAATCAGCAAGTCAGATTAGGTTTCAGTAATGTGTTGGAGTTTTTGAATGCTTTATCAGTTGCAATTGGAAGATGAACCGGGAACTAAAAGCACAACAATAGGATTACTTTCAAAATTTACACACAACGCGGTGAAGCCATCGGTTGTAAGTTAGCAGAAATTGAAAGTTAAATAATGAAATGAATGGATAGCATCTAAGAGCTAATTTAAACAGGTGCTAGGCGAAGAGCCAGTAAGAGTGTTTAGCTGATGTAATCAAGGTGGCGCGAGTTAGTTTGAATCAACGTGTAGTCAAACCCATAAAATGGTTGAGCGAATGAATTAAGTGGTTCTGTACGTGAAATCTGCCAGGGATAAGACTCGAAAAGCTCTCAGATTTTACATATAATGACTGCGCATTATGTACGTTATGTTAAATTGGTTTCTGTGTTTATAAGGCAGAACGCTTTGTGTGACGCCCTGCCTCTTATTTATCTACCGAATCGACGTTCTATTTAACAGTAAGACTATTTACCATAAAATACCTAATAAACATATTTCCTAATCTTCGATTAAGAATACGTTTATTAGACTTCAAGCATTAATCGATCAATTGCTTCTGTGATCTCTTTGGTTCTTACTGGTTTGGTCACGAAATCATTCATACCGACGTCTAAGCACGAACATTTGTCTTCTACTGATGTGTGTGCTGTTAGTGCGACGATTGGTATTTTGATGTTGGCATCTCTCATGTGCTTGGTTGTGGTTAGTCCATCCATCACAGGCATCGACATATCCATTAAAATAATGTCTATCGAGTCAATGGCTTTTTCAACAAAGCCAATTGCTTCTTCACCGTTGCTGGCGATGAAAACTTTGTGGCCTTGTCGCGTCAGGATTAACTTAATGACCATTTGATTCGTCGGATTGTCTTCGACAACTAACACCGAATAACGGCTTCTTAACTCGGGTGAACATTTATTGTCTTCATTATTGGCCAGATTGTTCTTAACTCTGGTAAGAACTGGCAACTGTACTTCGAATTTTGAACCTTTTCCTGGCTCACTCTCTACCGATATACGTCCACGCATCAGCTCAACTAGTCTTTTGGTGATTGCCAAACCTAAACCAGTGCCACCAAATCTGCGTGTGATTGTGCTATCAGCTTGTACAAATGGACTGAATAGCGACGAAAGTTGTTGCGAGCTAATGCCAATACCGGTGTCTTCTACCGTTATATAGAAAGAGCTCTGCTGGTACTTGATAGAAACGTGGACATGCCCACGCTCAGTGAACTTAATCGCGTTGCCAATCAGATTAAATAGGATTTGTGCCAGGCGACTTGGATCTATGTAATGAAGTTCGCCTTCAGGGATATCGCTTGTTACTGTTAGCGACAAACCTTTTTCGTCTGCTGTCTTCTTTTGTTCAGACAATACAAAAGTTACAGTGTCTCTTACATTGCTCCATTGAGGTGCTAGCGAGAAACATCCAGATTCAATCTTAGAAAAGTCCAACACGTCACTAATAATTGCCAATAGAAGCTCTGATGACGTGCTCATATTAAGAACTATAGACTGTTGTTCTTCGTTGAGTGACGTGGATTTTAGTGTGTCGATTAAGCCAATGATAGCATTCAGTGGTGTTCTCAACTCGTGACTCATCATCGCGAGGAATTCAGACTTGGCCTTGTTAGCTCTTTCTGCGTCTTTTCTTGCTGTGACTAGTTCTGCAGTACGTTCTCTAACTGTCGCTTCAAGCTTTTCTTTGTTCTCAATATCGAAAACAGCACGCTCTATTAGCGGGCGGAAACGGTTTAGTGTGGCTTTGGTTTCAATACTAAAGTGCTTAGTATTTGAGTGGATAAAAATGATAACGGACTGTGTTAGACCACTATCTATCCCAGTAATCAGCACTGAATTGATTTGGTCGAGAACAATGGGATGCAGAGAGTTAAATTCCCCAAGAGATTTGGGTTCGAAAAGGATGGCACATTCACCATTGATGACTCGCGATAGTTTGCCACAATCGCTCCAATTCATCTGTTCGAAGACTTTGTTATTGGTTAGCAAGGTTTTGAAGCTACCTTCGTTCCCTACCCTTGATACCACTATAAAGTCATCAAATTTAATGTACTTTTTAAGTACGAACTCAAGGCTGGAGAATATCTCAGATATATTACTCGCCTTACTGATCGCTGAGATGGTTGATAAGATCACCCTGTTCTCTTCAGCCAGTTTTCGCTCACGGGCTTTTAGTTTTTGCAGTTCAATACGAGCTTCTTGTAGCGCTTCTTGACCTTCAGACCCCATTACTTTCTCAACCTATAAAACGTTGCAGACGATACCATTAAATTCCCGTGTGCATTCTCACCGCCAGATAGCCTACCTTGCTCACCAAACGTGAATGGACATATGTAAGGAAGCCCGTTAAGTGCTTGATTTATTTGCTCACAAACCTCCTCCATATCTTGTTTTAGATTCAACATTGGACCGGCACAAAATATATTGATCGCCCCTAATTTCTCTTCAAGATCCATATCGTTGTAGTACGAGGAGTGAATGATGTTCGCGGCGCGGCTGATCAATTGTTGTTTGGAACCTTGCATCAAATAAATGGTGTCGCCTTCACTGATATCCGTAAAGAGCTCGATACCGTTGCACTCCGTTTCGCGAATTGAGTGAGATAGTTTGAAATACGGATAGTTGTAAGATGTACCGACTTTTCTGCCTAGTGGATAGACAGATGACTTTTCAAAGATATAGCCGTCGTCACTGCCACCTAAATGGAAATTAGTCCACTCATTGTAAACCGTGGCGGCTGGCCTGTGGTCTATCTCAAGCAAGATTCTATTTCTTACTTTGGTCACGGTTCCTGAGTATCGCGTAGGCGTGTGCCCTGCACTGAATGATGAATAGATAGACTGAGAGGAGAAAAAGACGGTTAATGAGACGCCATTAATTGAGAGTGACTCTTCGGTAAAGAGACTCCAATTTCCAGAAACCTGATTGTCTGCAGCACTACCACCGATAATTGGAACTTCAGTACCGAATTTCTTATCGATAGCCGCCATCACTTTCTCTTCATTACCAGGAGTGGAATGAAGCAAAATAAGATCGGGAATTTCACCTTCTCGGTTGGCGTTCTTGAGTGCTTTATCGATCGCGCTGAAGGTGCTGGCGTCTATGGAGTCACCGAAGTGCTCGATGCCCGTGCCGTAAGCGTTGATACCTGAATCATAAATGATGAGTACACCGATCACAGGCCCTGAATGGAATCCAGTTTCAGTCATGATCCCATGGCATGTCGTGCATCCATGTATTGGAATATTAGGGAGAGCATCTACGAAATATCTCTGCACAGCGAGTGTCGAGTACTCTTCTGTGCAGTAGCAAATGAGACAAGCGATATCCTCGGGGTTTTCTACCCCAAGAAGCAGTTCATCTACGGCGATTTTATCATCTAGAGAATAAGAGACTTTTGATAGAAATTTCATAGAGTTCTGGAAACTTTATTAATGTTGTCTTTATAACACTTTAATGCGCAAGGTTTCACTGGTTTAGTCAATATTTCTATCAAAGAGCGAGGTGTTGCTCAGTTTTGAGTTTTATTCTTTTGAGAGACTTACTGTATACGTCATGACCTGTTGTGGAAATGTAACCGTTATTGAGGAAGTCTTATCATTGGTTTGTAAAAGCCAAGATGAAGCCCCTTTCGATTCTAAAACTCCGCTTCCATCATAGTTAATGATAAATTTGCCAGTTTTAGATGTTTCAATTGAATACCCCTGACTATTGCCCGAAATCGAAACATTATTATTATCAATACCAAATTCACACGGTTTTGAAACTATACAGCTTACTGTTTCGTTATTATCGTATGTTACTGTTCTCCAAGTAAATGCAGCTATTAAAATAATCAACATGACGATAATTTGAACAAGCCTGCCTTTTGTTAGCTTTTGTGCCGCCATTATAATCTTTACTCCTTGTTACAAAGTTCAAAGTTTTTAAATAAAAATCCAATTCCAGACCAAGCGTAAGGTTACTACTCTGTCATTGATTTGTTAATTCAAGTATAGTGTCGCGTTGAAAATGCCACTTTTTTTTAAAATCAGCAAGTGGAAATAAAGCCCTGAATAGGCTGAATTTCCTTTTCTAATTTGGGTGGCATTACGACGTGAGTCGTGTTGGAAGTAAAGTGTAGTAAATAAGAAATTGGAAGCATGCAAATGAGCCAAGAAAAGCAGCTTGAACAAAACTACAACTATACGGTCGTCCGTCAATTTACCCTAGTTACAATTTTGTGGGGTATTGTCGGTATGGGCGTTGGTGTTTTGATTGCCGCTCAATTAGTTTGGCCACAGCTAAACTTTGATACGCCGTGGTTGACGTACAGTCGTTTACGTCCCCTGCATACTAATGCGGTTATTTTTGCGTTCGGTACAAGTGCGCTGTTTGCAACATCATATTATGTTGTACAACGTACCTGTCAGACGCGTCTCTTTGGTGGCCCTCTCGTAGCCTTTACCTTTTGGGGTTGGCAAGCGATTATCCTGTCCGCTGCAATTACTTTACCGTTAGGTTTAACCTCTGGTAAAGAATACGCAGAACTTGAATGGCCAATCGATATTGCTATTACTCTTGTGTGGGTAGCTTATGCGGTCGTGTTCTTCGGAACCATGATTAAACGTAAGACATCGCACATTTATGTAGCAAACTGGTTCTTCGGAGCCTTCATCATCACGGTTGCCGTGTTGCACATCGTTAACAGCCTAGCTGTTCCTGTATCTGCGTTTAAATCGTACTCGATTTATTCCGGAGCGATTGATGCAATGGTGCAATGGTGGTACGGACACAATGCGGTAGGCTTCCTATTGACAGCTGGTTTCCTAGGTATGATGTACTACTTCGTTCCTAAACAAGCTGGTCGCCCTGTTTATTCTTACCGTTTGTCGATTGTTCACTTCTGGGCTCTCGTGTCTCTGTATATCTGGGCTGGTCCTCACCACCTACACTACACTGCACTTCCTGACTGGACTCAATCTCTAGGTATGGTTATGTCTTTGGTTCTGTTTGCTCCATCTTGGGGTGGCATGATCAACGGTATTATGACTCTATCTGGTGCGTGGCATAAGCTTCGCTACGACCCAATCCTACGTTTCCTAATCGTTTCTCTATCATTCTACGGCATGTCGACTTTCGAAGGCCCAATGATGGCAATCAAAACGGTTAACGCACTATCTCACTACACGGACTGGACTATCGGTCACGTTCACTCTGGTGCGTTAGGTTGGGTTGCAATGGTTTCTATCGGTTCGGTTTACCACTTAGTTCCTAAACTATTTGGTCAAGAGCGTATGTATTCTGTATCTCTAATCAATGTTCACTTCTGGTTGGCAACGATTGGTACGGTTTTCTACATTGTTGCAATGTGGATCTCTGGTGTGATGCAAGGTCTGATGTGGCGTGCAGTTAACTCTGACGGTACATTGACTTACAGTTTCGTTGAATCTGTAGAAGCTTCTTACCCGTTCTACTTTGTACGTTTCTTAGGTGGTTTCATCTTCCTATCTGGTATGTTCTTAATGGCATACAACACGTACAAAACTGTTTCTGCACCTAAAGATAGCCTTAAAGCTATCCCTCAACCGGCTTAAGGAGATTTAGAATGAGCTCAAATTCAAATAATCGCCATGAGTTGGTAGAGAAGAACGTAGGCCTACTAGCGATCTTGATCGTTATTGCTATCAGTTTTGGTGCTTTAGTAGAAATTACCCCTCTTATTTTCCAAAAGCAGACAACTGAACCCGTAGAAAACCTACGTGTTTACTCTGCTCTAGAAATGGAAGGTCGTGATATCTACATTCGTGAAGGTTGTAACGTATGTCACAGCCAAATGATTCGTCCTTTCCGCTCTGAGACTGAACGTTACGGTCACTACTCTGTAGCTGGCGAAAGCGTTTGGGAACATCCATTCCTATGGGGTTCTAAGCGTACTGGTCCTGATCTAGCGCGTGTTGGTGATCGTTACTCTGATGAGTGGCACCGTGTTCACCTTATCGACCCTCGTGAACTTGTTCCTGAATCAAACATGCCTGGTTTCCCATGGCTTGCTGAGAATGTACTTGATGGCAAATTGACTCAACAGAAGCTTGAACTCTTCCGTAATCAATTTGGTGTTCCTTACACAGACGAACAAATTGCTAACGCTAAACAAGATGTTGAAGGAAAAACAGAGATGGATGCAATCATCGCTTACCTTCAATCGCTTGGCCACGCAATGAAATAAGGAATAATTATGGACATTATTACATTTCAAAGTGTTTGGACTGTGACTGTTTTTGCTTGCTTCATCGGTATCGTTTGGTGGGCATACGGCAAAAACCGTAAATCACGTTTCGACGAAGACGCGAACCTAGTGTTTGCTGACGACGAGCCAGCAACAAGTTCTAAAAATGAAGGAGTGACAAAGTAATGAGTACATTCTGGAGTATCTGGGTTAGTGCGATTACGATTGGTACCCTAATTGGTTGTGCTGTCTTACTTCGTTGGTGTTTTAAAGACAAAACAGGCGTAGAAGAAGGTCATGATATGGGCCATGAATACGATGGTATTCGTGAGCTTAACAACCCACTACCAAAATGGTGGACATACCTTTTCATCAGTACAATTGTTTTTGCTGCGGTTTACCTTGCTCTATACCCTGGCCTAGGAAACTTTAAAGGCCTGTTAGGTTGGACAAGTTCAAATCAAGAAGTTCGTAGCATTGAAGAGTCTCGTTCAGCAATTGCTGCTGCTCAAGCAAACAAACAGTTAGATGCGTACGCGAAAGAGCTTGATGATGCAGACACCTACTTCGGTGAAGCATTCAGAAAACTAGCTCACGACGAAAACGGTTTACGTTCAATCCCTGACATTGCATCAGATGCTGATGCAATCAAAGTGGGTCAACGTCTGTTCTTGCAAAACTGTTCTCAGTGTCACGGCTCTGATGCACGTGGTCAGAAAGGTTTCCCTAACCTAACTGACGATGCATGGCTATATGGCGGTGAGCCTGAGGCTATCGTAACAACAGTTATGCACGGTCGTGTTGGTCAAATGCCTGGTTGGAAAGACGCGCTTGGCGAAGAAGGCGTAAAAGAAGTAGTTAGCTACACGCTTAGCCTTTCTGGTCGTAGCGTAAACGCACGTGAAGCAGAAGCTGGTAAAGCTCGTTTCGTAGTGTGTGCTGCGTGTCACGGTACGGATGGTAAGGGTAACCCTGCTGTTGGCGCTCCTGACCTAACTGACCGCGATTGGTTGTTTGGCGATTCTCGCGCAGATGTAACTGAAACAGTTATGTACGGACGTTCTGGCGTAATGCCTGCTTGGAAAGACATTCTAGGCGAAGACAAAGTACAGCTAGTTTCATCTTACGTGTGGAGCTTAAGCAACTCAGATAATAAGTAACATTTCAATAACAGCCTCTTTCTAAGAGGCTGTCTTTCCTTTATTTTATAACCCCTTCTTTTTATTCTTTTTTGAGATATTTTTTATGGTAAAGCCTTGGTATAAACAGTTTTGGCCGTGGTTCTTAATCGCGTTGCCAGCGACAGTAGTTATTTGGACCATCATGACGGTTATTGTGTTTACACAGAACTCTGTAGACCTAGTGACTGAGGATTACTATAAAAAAGGAAAAGGCATTAATGTCGATATTTCAAAAGTTAACATCGCTAAAGAATTAGGCTTATCAGCTTTAGTTAACGAGAAAGGTAACTCGGTTATCATTACTTTAGACAAAGGTAAACTTGATCATTTCCCTGCTATTAGCGCGATGTTCGTTCATAGAACGCTACCTGACCGTGATTTCACTCAGTTACTTACCGCAGATGCAAAAGGCAACTACACATTGACTTTAGACCACGAAATGCAAGGTCCATGGTTCATTGAGTTGACGCCACATGACGAAGAATGGTTAGTGCAAGGTCGTATGAACTTCCCTATTGAAACTCCTACTCAACTAACGAACTAGAGCTTATGTGTGAATCCTGTTATCACTGCGGTGAAGATGTACCAGCGGAAACGGATTTTAAAGTAGAGATCTTAGGATCGACTCGTAAGATGTGTTGTCCGGGTTGCGAAACCGTAGCCCAGACAATCGTTGACAGCGGTTTGGTTTCTTACTACCAATATCGTACCGCTCCTGCTGAAAAAGCTGATTTAGTGCCAGAGCAACTGCTGGCACTCAGTCATTACGACAATGAAGATGTTCAATTAGAATTCGTTCGCAACTCCGAAAATACCTCTGAGGTGACATTGTCACTAGAAGGTGTTTCTTGCGCTGCTTGTGCATGGCTAATTGAGAAACAAGTCTCTTCAAAACAAGGGGTGGGCAGTATTCGTGTCAATACCACCACCAACCGCGCCCTACTTAGCTGGGACAACACACAAGTTAAACTGAGTGAGTTGTTATCGGCAATCCATACCCTAGGCTACAAAGCGGCGCCTTTCGAGGCCGACCAACAAGAAGCGGCCTACCACCGCTCAATGAAGAACTACTTGTATCGCCTTGGTGTCGCTGGCCTAGCGACTATGCAAGTCATGATGCTTGCAGTGGCTCTATATCTTGAAGTCTTTGGTAACCTAGAGCCGGAATTCAAAAGCTACTTCCGTTGGGTGAGTTTAATCTTCGCGACACCGGTTCTGCTCTACTCTGCATTACCTTTCTATATAAATGCATGGCGAAGCATCAAAGGTCGAACGTTAGGTATGGATGTACCTGTTTCGATTGCTTTGCTGTTTGCCTACGTGGCGAGCTTGGTTGCGACCGTGACAGAAAAAGGCGAAGTGTTCTTTGAATCGATTTCGATGTTCACCTTCTTCCTGTTGCTTGGTCGTTTTCTTGAAATGCGCGCTCGTCGTAAAGCGGCGGCAGCAAGTGGTAACCTGCTTAAGCTCGTCCCTGCAATGGCGACAAAATTAGACGGTGAACAAGTTCCAGTTAAAACCTTAAAAGTAGGCGATCAGATCCTCGTACTACCGGGTGAACACATTCCTGCGGATGGCAAAGTACTGTCTGGCCGAGTCCACATTGATGAGTCCATGCTGACTGGTGAATCGATTCATGTGGTTAAGAATGAAGGCGATACCGTCTTTGCTGGTACATTGAATGGTGATGAATCGTTTGAATTGGAAGTGATGACGTCTAAAGCAGATTCAGTGATTTCCAATATCGTACGCCTACAAGATGAAGCGCAACTGTCTAAGCCTCGCATCGCAGAGATTGCGGATGTGGTTGCTCGATACTTTGTTGCTGTTATTCTGGTTATCTCGTTTGGTACTTGGTTCTACTGGCACCAAACTCGCCCAGAAGACGCGTTTTGGATCATGCTTTCGGTATTGGTAGCAACCTGTCCTTGCGCTCTGTCACTCGCGACACCGACGGCGATTACCTGTTCTACTTCTCGTATGGGCAACTTCGGTATCTTGCTGCGTAAAGGACATGTATTTGAAACCTTGTGTAAAGTAAACCACTTAATCATCGATAAGACGGGTACATTGACTGAGGGTGATATTCGTATCAGCCAAATAGACACCTTTTCAGACCTTGATAAAGAGACATGTTTACAAGTTGCCGCAAGCCTGGAACAACACGCGAACCACCCTATTGCTAAAGCGTTTAAGACCTATGTTTCTGATGATATCGAAGTAGAATCTGTTAATAACGTGATTGGCTCGGGTATTACCGGTGAGTGGAATGGTCAAGAAGTAGCGATCGGTAGCAGTGAGTTCATTCTTGGTGAATCTCAACCTTCCGAAAGTAATGGTATCTACCTGTCATTGGCTGGCCGCCATATCGCGACATTTACTTATGAAGATCCGATTCGTAAAGAAAGTATCGAGTTCATTAAGCAATTTAAAGAAGCGGGTATCAAAACTACCCTGCTGACGGGTGACTCCTTGATAAACGCGAAGCCTGTTGCTGAAGAAATCGGTATTACCGACATCGTTGCGAATGCTAAGCCAGAGGATAAGCTTGCTTACCTTAACTCTCGTGATGAAAAAGACATTACCATGATGGTCGGCGATGGCATTAACGATGCGCCTATTCTTGCGGGGGCTCACCTTTCTGTTGCGATGGGTGGTGGTACAGATGTAGCAAAAGCCTCTGCAGATATGGTGTTACTGGGTGATAAGCTCGATAGATTACTTAAGTCGCGTACTTTGGCGCTAAAAACGCGTAAGATAATCCGCGAAAACTTGGCGTGGTCGTTGGGGTATAACCTGCTTATTCTACCATTGGCCGTGGCCGGTTTGGTTGCTCCTTACATTGCCGTTGTAGGCATGTCTGCTAGCTCTATTATTGTTGTGTCTAACTCGTTAAGGCTTTTAAAAGAGCAAGGTAAATAATGGAAAGTTTATACATACTCATTCCAATCGCGATCGTACTTGTATGTATCGCTGTCGGTATCTTTCTATGGGCCGTTAAGAGTGAACAGTTTGAAGACCTTGAGCGACAAGGCCATAACATTCTGTTTGATGAAGACGAAAAGGCTCACAACCATTCTGATAGCAAACCTGTCAAGAATGAGAAAGCTAACAACGAAAGCCAACCTAACTTAGATAAAAAGAATAATGACGCCTGATTGGATCGGAGCTTTTGTTGTTGGATTGATCGGCGCGGGCCACTGCATGGGAATGTGTGGTGGTATTGCGTCGCTTCTTTCGATTGGTAATGCCAAACCTTCCCCTGTTATCCCTCTCCTTTATAACCTTGGACGCTTATTAAGCTATGCCGTGATTGGTGGCGTGATAGGTGGAGCAATCTCTTCGATTGGCCAGCTCAGCGATTTTAATGCTTTGCTCGGTTGGCTTCGTCTGTTTGCTGCTGTCTTTATGATCATCTTAGGCTTATACATTGGCAAATGGTGGTTCGGCTTGTTGTTCTTTGAAAAAGTAGGCCAGAAGCTTTGGCGTTATATCTCTCCAATCGGTAAGTCTTTTCTTCCGCTCAAACACCCAAGCCACGCCCTGCCTTTTGGTTTTATCTGGGGTTGGCTTCCATGTGGTCTTGTTTACTCAATGCTAACGTGGGCTGCGGTATCGGGAAGTTGGTACAACGGAGCGGGCATCATGCTTGCCTTCGGTTTAGGGACGCTTCCAGCGATGCTGACGGTTGGTATGGGCGCTAATTTCCTCAAGAAATTGCAACAAGCTGACTTATTCCGTCAACTCGGCGCAATTTTAATCCTGATTTACGGTTTCTACACTGGATATATGGCGCTGCAGCTCATTATTTATACCGTATAGCCATTCTTTAAATCCGGTTTTTTTACTACCCAACTGGATAAAGGGATGCTAAAATATTGACGTATATCAAATAGTGAAAGATTGTTATGATTTCTGAAAAGCCTGTAACGAAACGTGTCCAATCTGGTGGCTGTGCAATCCATTGTCAGGATTGTAGTATTAGCCAGCTTTGTATCCCGTTTACTTTGAATGAATCTGAGCTTGACCAACTTGATCAGATCATTGAGAGAAAGAAGCCTATTCAAAAAGGCCAAGAGTTATTTAAAGCTGGTGACGAGCTTAAATCTCTATATGCTATTCGCTCTGGAACGATCAAGAGCTACACGATTACTGAGCAAGGTGATGAGCAGATTACTGCATTCCATCTAGCGGGCGATCTTGTTGGCTTCGATGCGATTACTGGTGACCTACACCCTAGTTTCGCACAAGCACTAGAAACTTCTATGGTATGTGAAATCCCATATGAGATTCTCGATGACCTATCAGGAAAAATGCCTAAATTGCGTCAGCAAATTATGCGCCTGATGAGTAACGAGATTAAAGGTGACCAAGAAATGATTCTGCTTCTTTCTAAGAAGAATGCGGAAGAGCGCCTTGCTGCATTCCTTTACAACCTTTCTACTCGCTTCTCTCAACGTGGCTTCAGCCCGCGTGAGTTCCGCCTAACGATGACTCGCGGCGATATTGGTAACTACCTTGGTTTGACTGTTGAAACAATCAGCCGTCTTTTAGGCCGTTTCCAAAAAGCTGACATCTTGAGCGTTAAAGGCAAATATATCACTATCGAAGATCACGATGCGTTGATGGAACTTGCTGGCGTTTCAAAAGAATAGTTTAGATATCAATGATGTAGTTCAATAATGAGCTACATCATGTTTCTCTCTAAAAACCTCTTATATTTCTCTTAATCTCTCCATAACTACGCTACATTATTTATATGTTCGGTCTAAAAAGTAGGCTTAGTTATGAGTATCTATAACAAAATTTTAGTTGTCGCAGACATTAACCACGACGAGCAACCAGCTCTAGTTCGTGCTATCCAACTTGCTAAGAAAAGCACCTCAACAAGCCACATCACTTTCTTTTTGTCGATATACGACTTCTCGTATGAAATGACATCTATGCTCTCTATCGATGAGAGAGATGCAATGCGCAAAGGCGTAATTCATCAACGCGAAATTTGGATGAATAAAGTCGCAGAACCTTACCTAGATGATTCTATTGAATTTAATGTACAAGTGGTCTGGCATAACCGTCCGTATGAAGCGATCATCGCAGAGGTTTACAGTGGTGAGCACGATATCTTGATTAAAGGTACGCGTAAGCACGATACTTTGGAATCCGTCATCTTCACTCCAACCGATTGGCATCTTTTAAGAAAGTGCCCTAGCCCAGTTCTACTTGTCAAAAATGATTTCTGGCCAGATCAAGCAAAGATTTTTGCTTCAGTTCACGTAGGCTCCGAAACAGAAGCTCATTTAGAGCTCAATGATACGATGGTCGACAGGTTACTAGAGATCACTGGTCGTCTGGACGCTGAACCGTTCTTGGTGAATGCTTACCCGGTGACACCTGCGAATATCACCATTGAGCTGCCAGAGTTTGATCCAACGTCTTATACCGACGCCGTTCGTGGTCATCACTTAACGGCAATGAAAGCATTACGCCAGAAGCACGGTATGTGTGAAGAGCAAACTGTGGTTGAGCAAGGCTTACCCGAAGATGTTATTCCTCGAGTAGCTTCTGAAAATAACGCAGCGATGGTGATCCTAGGAACAACGGGTCGTACTGGCTTGTCTGCTGTGTTTATTGGTAATACAGCGGAACATGTTATAGACAAGATTAACTGTGATGTGTTGGCTCTTAAACCGTCTGGTTACGTGAGTCCATTAGACCCTAACCTTTCGAAAGGTTAATGCGTTTAAGTAGACGAGCTTTACTGTAAGTTCAACTCATAAAAAAACGCCTCAAGGATTGCTTGAGGCGTTTTTGTTTGTCTGTTGTGAATGCGTATATCGCTCTACAACGATTGTTCTTTTATACGTTCGTCACGTCGATGAACATTGACTCATCAATGTTTGAAGATGAGATTTCAGCTTCTTCGAATTCGTATGCTTTGCGGTCTTCACTACGGTCTAGAGGAAGGTTCACGAAGTCAAACAGCTCGCGGTCAGCTAGCTGACTTGGGCTTACGTTCTGAATTGACTTGAAGATCTTCTCAACTCGACCAGGCGTTTTCTTATCCCAATCAATTAGCATCGCTTTAATGTTCTGACGCTGTAGATTCTCTTGTGACCCACATAGGTTACAAGGAATGATTGGGAACTCTTTGTGCTCAGCGTATTTGATTAGGTCCGTTTCACGGCAGTAAGTCAGTGGACGAATAACAACGTTACGACCATCATCTGAACGAAGCTTAGGTGGCATAGCCTTAAGACGAGCGCCGTGGAACATGTTAAGGAACATGGTCTCAACGATGTCGTCTAGGTGGTGACCAAGTGCGATCTTAGTTGCGCCAATCTTCTCTGCGAATGAGTACAAAGTACCACGACGAAGGCGAGAACATAGACCACACGTTGTTTTGCCTTCTGGCACTTTCTCTTTAACCACTGAGTACGTGTCTTTATCTACGATGTAGTAAGGAATATTCAGCGTTTCAAAGTATTCAGGAAGAATGTGCTCAGGGAACCCAGGTTGTTTTTGGTCTAGGTTTACAGCAACAACATCAAATTTGATTGGTGCTGCTTCACGCAAACGTAGCAAAATATCTAGCATCGCAAATGAATCTTTACCGCCACTAATACATGCCATTACCACATCATTCTCTTCGATCATGTTGTAGTCGATGATGGCATTTCCAACATTTCTTCTCAGACGTTTCTGAAGTTTGTTGAATTCAAGTGTTTCTTTTCTATTATCGTTTTGGTTCATTGCGACTCTCACACCGTCGTATTACCGACTGTAGATTGCTAGTGGGACTGTTTTAGGGCGTGGATTATACGGATTTTTATTTCATGTTGAAATAGTAACGGTAGGATAAACAAGCGGAGTATTAGAAAGATTCTGCTTTTATTGTGCGATAAGCTCTCTCTGCGGATAGAGAAACGTGTCTTAGCAAGATCTCGGTTTATATCGCAGATAAAGAAAAGCAGCCTGCTCTTATTCGATTAGGCCGCTTTAAAGTATGTAATGAAAGCTTAGGGGAATGATTCTGCTAAAAATTATTGCGCGGGAATGTACGGCAATACGCGAACTGTTGATTCTGGCAGCGTGATGCTGTCAGTTCCATTCAACTCCGCTAAGGTGAATTTCGCTCGCCCTTTTTTGATTGGTATTTGCTTGCCGTTTGAAAGCTCGATGTTGCCTTCAAGCTTATTAGCGAACTCCAGCGTTAACCCTTGGATATCTGGCGTGAACCAGCCAGAGAACATGCCGCTGACGTCTTCAAGCATCGCCTGCATCTGTGGTAATAGGCTTTCTATCTGTGCAACTTCAACAGTTCCAACTAAAGGAGCTTGCGTCATAACGACCAAAGAGTACGCACACTCTTGTTCTTGTGTTTGTACAAAAATAAGAGGGTTAGCTGAACGCAGGTTTTGATCTACCGGCAGAAGCAGTTCATTCGCGGAAGAGACTTTTAGCTCTTCGTAGTGCTCTTCTTTTTCCATCCACGCTTTGCTGATGTGACAGGTTGTTTGAGCTTGTTGGTCCACAAAGAAGACCGCAACTTTGACGTCATCGTGCCCTTCTTTGGTGTTGTTTTTCAGCTGGGTATAAAGTTTAGAATACGTGAACATGTATTCTTGTGCAGAAGCTGGAAGAGAAACCCCAAGGCTTAATGAGGCTAATAAAGCGAGTGCTGTCTTTTTCATTATTATAATCTTGTTGAAGTTGAGCGTTTATAAATAGAAAGAGCAGCCAATGAGCTGCTCTTTTTGTGATGTTATATGGTCAAACTTACCGTTTAAGCTCACCAAATGACTATCTGATCGAGTTACTTTTTCCAGTATACCTTGTTGTGACGGATCATAGCTTGTAAATCAGTCACATACTCTGAACCTCGCTCAGAATATTTTAATAAGCCATTAGTGAGATCTGTCGCAGTTTCGGTTGTTAAAAGATCGTCACCTTGCGCAGCAAGTTTTGCACGAATCGCTCTTAAATCGGCGTAAGCGCGGTTGCGATTAAGGTTCATGAAATAACGGTGTACTGATTCTTGGCTTGAAGAGAATGTTGCGACTTCATGCGAACTGCCTTCGTTACGTTGTAGCGGAACAAGCCCACAACCTTTGGTGTAACACCAGTGTCCGAAATAGTTGTTCGCTTTGGTGGCGAAACGCGATGTTCCCCACGCTGACTCATTCGCTGCTTGTGTCAGTACGAGCGCTTCTGGCAGTACATTGACGCGGTTAAGCATCTCTATTAGCCATGCTTGATCCAAACCTTCACTGGGCACAGGTAAGCTATACAACTTCCCTAACCTTTTCGCATAAGACGCGTCTTCAGAATCAATATGGCTTAAACCAGACTCAGAGAGCTTAGTTAAAAACGCGCGCTCTTTGGTGATACGTTTGTTTTCAATATTGATGCTTGGACGTAGAAACGAAAAGAACGTCTCCTTTTTCTCGTTGACATCTTCGATAGCCGCGAAGTTCGGTGTGCTCGAAGCAACCGTCAAGTCGCCAAATTGATCAGTTGAATTTGCGCTCTGCTCTGTCGTACGTCGTCGTTCTTCTTGGTAAATATAAGGACCAACCAGTGAAATAGAGCCAACAAGAGCCAGTGCAGTCACTTTAAGCGCAAGTGATTTGCTTGCGCCTGCCTGTGTGTTTTTATGCATCGAACACCTGTGGGTTTTTGTTATTGCTGTCGTTGTTATCGTCATCGCCCTTTGGACGATCTGAAGCAATCAGTTTTAACTTGATGCCAAACATCTCACGGTAAAGGATACCTTTCACGTGGAAGAAGAATGGAAGAACAAAGATTAAGCCAATGCCATACATCATCGCAGCCACGATGAACATCAACATAACCATTAGGTAGATAGACGCGACTACGAAGATCTTTTTGTTTACCGCTCTTAATGAAAGGAGTAGCGATTGCATTGGCGGCACTTTCTTATCACAAATCAGCAGAATCGAATGGCTGAACGCAAGTGAGAAGTAGATAGACAAGAATGGCAGAATCATCCCTGCGATGCCTTGAAGCATTAGGCTAAACAAAGTCACTAGAATAACGGGAACAGTAAACTGCAAACCTTTTCCGATGTGACGAACTTTAGTTTGTAGACCAGCAGCGTGACTCATTGCCATTAAACAAATACCGGCATAGATCGGCGCGCTGATCACCTCATAGCTAAAGTTCGCAATAAAAATCGATTCAACGATTTGTGGCGTAAATGACTCTGGGTCGATAACCGCATCCAAGATAACCGCGGGATCACCAAGCTGCAGTTTAAGTGCGATATAAAAGATAGCCAGTTGCACGAACATCAAAGCAATAATCGCAGGGGAGAACGAAAGAAAGTGACTTATCGTATGTTTCCAAGCTTCTTGGAATACAGCCGTTGCTTTGAGCTCATAATCGCCAGAAAGTGCACGGTTGATACTACCGCCCAAATTAAAATCTTTTTCGATGTCGTTGTTCATATTGATACCTAGGTGCGCCAATTAAACTAAGCGACCTAACTTATTGATAAAAAATTACCTTCATTATACTCATATGTCGGATACAAACTAAAATATGAATCTGTAACAAGGCTTGCTTTTGCGTCTTAATGGTTAATAATTAGACACTTGTCGGGGTGTAAACCCAGTAAATAACAGTATGGTAAAGGATGTTTACTTTTACCTGCGAAATTTTTTATCTTCGAAAGGTAAAAAATGCTTTGAATTCACGTTTTTGGTGATTATGATGCGCGCCTTAAAGGTGTATAGCAACAGGTCTCAAATAGAACCAAGGTGGAGAAAAACAGACGTTGAACGCTAAAAAATCAGTAGGAAAGCCAGTAGTACAGCTAACTGGCATCAGTAAAAGTTTCGATGGTAAGGAAGTCATCGGCAATCTGGATTTAAACGTAAATCATGGTGAGTTTCTCACGATTTTAGGCCCATCAGGTTGTGGTAAAACAACCGTACTAAGAATGATTGCGGGTTTTGAAACGGCAGATAGTGGTCAAATACTATTAGCTGAACAAAACGTAACCCAAGTTCCTGCTGAACAAAGGCATGTAAACACTGTATTCCAAAGCTATGCCCTATTCCCACATATGACCGTTTTCGACAATGTGGCATTTGGCTTACGCATGCAGAAAGTTCCAAACAGCGAGATTGAACCTCGTGTAATGGATGCTTTAAAAATGGTGCGCCTAGAACAAATGGCACAACGAAAACCACACCAGCTATCTGGCGGCCAACAGCAACGTATCGCAATCGCTCGTGCTGTCGTTAATAAGCCAAAAGTTCTTCTATTGGATGAATCTCTATCTGCTCTTGATTACAAGTTACGTAAACAGATGCAAATCGAGCTGAAACAATTACAACGCCAACTTGGTATCACGTTCATTTTTGTAACGCATGACCAAGAAGAAGCGCTGTCTATGTCTGACCGCATTATTGTTATGCGTGATGGCGTGATTGAACAAGATGGCACACCAAGAGAGATCTACGAAGAGCCTAAGAACCTATTCGTTGCGCGCTTCATTGGTGAAATTAACGTATTCGAAGCGACAGCGAAATCTCGTCAAGATGAAAAACGCATTGTTGCGACAATCGAAGGTGAAGAGTCCATTATCTATCACGATAAAGACGTAACACCGGGTCAAAAACTGCAAGTATTGCTTCGCCCTGAAGATCTTCGTATCGAAGAAATTAAAGAGTCTGAGCAGCGCGGTATTGTTGGCCATATTGTCGAGCGAACCTATAAAGGCATGACATTAGATTCAGTCGTAGAACTTGAATCTGGTATGCGTGTCATGGTTAGCGAATTCTTCAACGAAGATGACCCTGATGTTGATCACTCACTGGGCCAAAAAGTTGCAGTAACTTGGGTTGAGAGCTGGGAAGTGGTATTAGAAGATGAGCAAGAAGTTTAATTTACAAAACGCAATTGTTGCTTTAATCACAGGTTGGTTAGTGCTGTTCGTGATGATTCCAAACATCATGATCATCGGTACTAGCTTCTTAACTCGTGATGAAGCGAACTTGATCGAGATGACCTTTACTCTCGATAACTACGTGCGTTTGGCTGACCCGCTGTATTTTAAAGTGTTGATGCACTCTTTCTATATGGCAATTGTCGCAACCCTACTTTGTTTAATTATTGGTTACCCGTTCGCTTATATCGTGGCAAAAATGCCTGCGAAGTGGCGTCCAATCATGTTGTTCCTAGTGATTGTTCCATTTTGGACTAACTCTTTGATTCGTACGTACGGATTGAAAATTGTACTGGGTACGCAAGGTGTCTTGAACAAAAGTTTGTTAGCGCTAGATATCATCGATAAACCGCTACGTATCATGTACTCAGAAACCGCTGTAATGATCGGTTTGGTATACATCCTACTTCCGTTCATGATTCTTCCGCTGTATTCAGCGATTGAAAAACTGGACGATACGTACTTAGAAGCGGCTAAAGATTTAGGTGCGAACAAACTGCAAACGCTATTGAAAGTCGTACTGCCACTAACAATGCCAGGTATTATCGGCGGCTGCTTGTTGGTGCTACTGCCTGCGTTAGGCATGTTCTACATCTCTGACCTATTAGGTGGAGCTAAAAACCTATTGATTGGTAACGTGATTAAGAGCCAGGTGCTCAACGCTCGAGACTGGCCGTTTGGCGCAGCGACGAGTATCGCACTGACCATGGCAATGGCTGTGATGCTGTATGCCTACTACCGAGCAGGTAAGCTATTGAACAAGAAAGTGGAGCTAGACTAATGGGTCGCACAGTTAAGTTCAGCTTTATGGCGCTGGTATACGCCTTCCTATATCTACCTATTATCGTATTGATAGCTAACTCGTTTAATGCCAATAAGTTTGGTATGAAATGGGGTGGCTTTACCACTAAGTGGTATGACGCGCTAATTAACAACGACAGCCTAATGCAGGCTGCGTGGCACTCGATCAACGTAGCGGTGTTCTCAGCAACAGCCGCAACGATTGTCGGAAGCCTGACAGCAGTAGCCCTATTCCGTTACCAATTCAAAGGTAAAGGCGCAGTCAATGGCATGCTGTTCATCGTAATGATGTCACCTGATATCGTAATGGCGATTTCGCTTCTTGCACTGTTCTTAGTAATGGGTGTGCAACTGGGGTTCTTTACCCTACTTGCAGCGCACATTACCTTCTGTCTGCCGTTTGTTGTTGTTACGGTTTACAGTCGCTTGAATGGCTTTGATGTAAAAATGCTAGAAGCAGCAAAAGACTTAGGTGCAAGTGAATGGACGATTCTAAAGCAGATCATCCTGCCTCTTGCTAAGCCAGCGGTTGCTGCGGGTTGGTTATTGAGCTTCACACTCTCTTTAGATGATGTGATCATCAGTTCTTTCGTAACTGGCCCTACGTATGAAATCTTGCCACTGAAGATTTACTCTATGGTTAAAGTAGGTATCTCTCCAGAGGTCAACGCCCTAGCAACAGTGATGTTAGTGGTGTCGCTAATATTGGTGATTATTTCTCAGTTGTTAGCGAGAGAGAAAATTAAGTAAGCCTCCTACTCTTTAACGAGGCTGACTTGATAAGAAGTTGAGAAACTTCATGTTCTACAAAAAGTGTTAATCATAAACAGAATGGTAAATCGCCATTCTGTTTTTCTATCTACTGCCTGAGGGCAACGTTTAGTTTGGAGCTAACGTCAATGAAAAAATGGGCTACTCTATTAGCTGGTAGTGCATGTGCGCTTTCAATGTTATCTGCACCGTCTTTTGCGAAAGATAACAAAGAATTGGTATTCATGAACTGGGGACCTTACATCAACAGTGAGATCCTAGAAAAGTTCACCGATGAAACTGGCATCAAGGTGATTTACTCGACTTACGAGTCTAACGAAACCTTGTACGCAAAGCTAAAAACACACAACAAAGGTTATGACCTAGTTGTGCCGTCGACTTACTTCGTATCTAAGATGCGCGACGAAGGTATGTTACAAAAGATCGACAAAACGAAGTTGAACAACTTCAAAAATCTGGATACAAACTACTTGGATAAGCCATACGATCCAAACAACGACTACTCTATTCCACACGTTGTTGCGATCACTGGTCTTGCTGTGAATACAGACATGTACGATCCAGAAGATTTTCAAAGCTGGGCTGATTTATGGAAGCCTGAGCTCGAAGGTCAACTAATGATGATGGATGACACCCGTGAAGTGTTCCACATTGCTCTACGTAAGTTAGGTTACTCAGGTAACACAACTAATGAGAAAGAGATCGACGAAGCGTACGCTGAGCTACAAAAGCTAATGCCTAACGTTCTAGTATTTAACTCAGACAACCCAGGCGCGCCATACATGTCTGGTGAAGTCGGTCTTGGAATGCTTTGGAACGGTTCTGCAGCAGCGGCTCAAAACGAAGGTTTACCAATTAAACTGGTGTTCCCTAAAGAAGGCGGCATCGGTTGGGTTGATAACTTTGCAATCAGCTCTGGCGCAACAAACGTAGAAGCGGCTCATAAGATGATCGACTTCCTACTTCGCCCTGAAATCGCTGAGCAAATTTCTCGTGACACAGGCTACCTAACTGCAGTTAAAGCGTCTAACGAGAAGTTTAAAGACAGCCCAGCGCTGTTCCCATCGCAAGAAGATCTTGACCGTGTTGAATGGCAAGCCGCGGTTGGTGATAAGACAGTGAAGTATGAAGATTACTTCATGAAACTTAAAGCAGGCCAGTAACTTAGCTTATTATTTAATCGCGAGTAAGTCGCAGGTTTACTTAACAAGACGATGTAGATAATCAACAAGTTAAAAAGAAGAATATCAATGAATAGGCAGCTTAGGCTGCCTATTTTATTTTTTCACTGCTATAATATAGCGCGATTTTTCGAAATCCTTTTACTTTGGGTCACTACCCAGCTCCAAATCAAACAAATGAACGGAACAGTAATGAAAAAAACACTGTATACCGGCGCATTGTGTGCTGCTACTTTACTTTCTACACCCTCTTTCGCAGCTGACCAAGAATTGTATTTTTACAACTGGTCTGAATATATTCCAAATGAAGTGCTAGAAGACTTCACAAAAGAGACGGGCATTAAAGTTTATTACTCTACTTATGAGTCTAACGAAAGCATGTACGCTAAGTTAAAAACTCAAGGTACGGGTTATGACCTAGTTGTTCCTTCTACTTACTTCGTTTCTAAGATGCGTAAAGAAGGCATGCTTCAAGAGCTTGATAAAACCAAGCTAAGCCACTTTGCTGATTTGGATCCAAACTACTTAGATAAGCCATTTGACCCAAGCAATAACTACTCTATCCCATACATTTGGGGTGCAACGGGCATTGGTATCAACTCAGATATGCTAGACAAATCTTCAGTGAAAAACTGGGGCGACCTGTGGGATACACAGTGGGAAGGTCAGCTGATGATGATGGACGACTCTCGTGAGGTTTTCCATATCGCATTATCTAAGTTGGGTTACTCTCCAAACACAACTAACCCTGAAGAGATCAAAGAAGCCTACGAAGAACTTCGTAAGCTAATGCCAAACGTATTGGTATTTAACTCAGATTTCCCAGCGAACCCTTACCTTGCAGGTGAAGTGTCTCTTGGTATGCTTTGGAATGGTTCTGCTTACATGGCACGCCAAGAAGGCGCAACGATTGATATCATCTGGCCAGAGAAAGGCGCTATCTTCTGGATGGATAGCCTAGCTATTCCTTCAGGTGCAAAGAACATCGAAGCGGCTCATAAAATGATCGACTTCCTTCTTCGCCCAGAGAACGCAGCTAAAATTGCTCTAGAGATCGGCTACCCGACTCCGGTGAAAACCGCTTACCCTCTTCTTCCAAAAGAATTTGCTGAAGACAAGAACGTTTTCCCACCACAATCAGTGATGGATAACGGCGTTTGGCAAGATGAAGTTGGCGAAGCGAGCGTCATTTATGACGAGTACTTCCAAAAACTAAAAGTAAACAACTAAGTTTGTTACTGATTAGTTACTAAAGCGGCGTAAGCCGCTTTATTTTTATCTACACTTTATATAACATTAGATATAAACAGTATAAAGTGCGATTTAACATGCCAGCGAACCCCATCTTATTAGTTGTGACTCTGATGCTCGTGGCGTCATTCTTGATGCTAGGATTGAGCTCATTCATCCACATAGAGTCTAATTACGACCTGTTTTTCGAAACGAACACTCTCGTGATTACTATTTATATCTACTATGTTGCCCGTCACGCTATTCGTCCGCATAAGATCCTTCGTTATGGCGCATTGCTGCTTATTTTCAACCTATTCTATGATGTGACCACAGAGCTGAAACACCTCGATGAATGGGCAGACAGAAACGAATTGCTCGATACTTTCCTCGAAGATGGCTTATTGCAGATCGCCTTTCTGCTTATCGCCTACGGTATTACCGAACTTACCACTCAACTGAAAGATCAAAGCAAGCAAGATGAGCTAACAGGCTTATATAATCGTAAGAAGTTTGATGCGATAAGACTGAAAGAATTTGAGCTCATCTATTTCGATTTAGATGGTTTAAAAAAGGTGAATGACTGTAAAGGCCATAAAGTTGGTGATTTGATGATAGTTCGCTTCTCTCAAGCACTTAGCCAAGCGGTTTTAGAAGATGAGATGGTGTTTCGTGTTGGTGGTGATGAGTTTGTCGCGACTGCGCAATTGGGTCGTGGTGGTGAGTTCGTGAGCCAAGTCAGTAACCTGCTTCACGGTGAAAACATCTCTTTTTCTTACGGTATTGAAATGACGAACCAAGAGAACTTTCAACGAGCGTTGGAAGAATCAGATAAAGCCATGTATGCGATGAAGGAAGCTCGACGCTCAGTCGCCGCTGACGTTTAATCGGCTCACGGTAAGATTTCAAACCGTCAGGTTAATAAAAAAGCAAACACTTCTCTGAGCTCTCATTTGTAGTCAGACATGCGTTTGCTTCCGTTTTATATTCATTCAACAGTGACAGTGTTGATTAAGCGGTTAAAGAGCCTCTCTCAACCGACAACAGCTCACTCACCAGTTTTGGTACTTCGATACTCGCTTTACCGTAGCGTTTCTCTTCAAATTCACTCTCTACAGCACTCGGTTCAAGGTTGATTTCTATCGTGTGCGCGCCATGCATTTTCGCATCATGTACAAAGCCAGCTGCTGGATACACCACACCAGATGTACCGATTGAGATAAACAGATCGGCTTCTTCGAGTGCTGAATAGATGTCACCCATTCTCAATGGCATTTCACCAAACCAAACAATATGTGGACGCATTTGAGCAGGGATTTGGCAGCAGTGACAAAGTTCACCTGTTTCGATGTCACCTTTATGCTCGATAACTTGATTGGATTCACTGCAACGTGCTTTCAAAAGTTCGCCATGCATGTGAATAATGTTGTTGCTACCGCCTCTCTCGTGCAGGTTGTCGATGTTTTGCGTGATGATAGTAACGTTGCCATCAAGTTTGTCTTCAAGCTCCCCTAGGGCTTTGTGAGCCGCATTAGGTAAGATACTTTCGCTTTGTAAGCCGTGACGACGTTTGTTGTAGAAAGCTTGCACTAGGTCTGGATCTTTTACGAACCCTTCAGGCGTCGCGACATCTTCGATTTTATGGTTTTCCCATAGCCCGTCTTGTGCTCGGAATGTTTGTATCCCCGACTCCGCAGAGATGCCAGCGCCAGTAAGAATTACGATATTTCGATATGGGAAATGCATACAACGTCCTTTTCAATATGTCACTTTGTAACAGCTTAGCACTGTTCAAATTCCAACAATAGTTTTAGGGATTAGACCATAGTCTTAGGCAACTGAATTCATTGGCTATTTGTGACATAACTCGCTAGTCGTTTACTTAACTTTTCAATAAAACTCTCCGACTGATTTCAATAAACACAAAAAAGCGGCCGAAGCCGCCTAGTATTGGTTTAACTGATGTGTACCGAAGAGCTTAAAACTAATGGCAGTGCCCAGTGCTAATCTTCATTGATAGAAGAGATCTTATGGATTGAAAGGTCTGCACCATTAAATTCGTCTTCTTCGCTTAAACGCAAGCCAGTCATTTTGCTCAATACACCATAAACAATGAGTGCGCCAACTAGAGCCACGGTGATACCCGCCAAAGTACCAACTACCTGAGAAGCAAAGCTCACGCCGCCTAGGCCCCAGAAAGCCTGTTGACCGAAGATACCAGCTGCAATGCCACCCCAAGCGCCACATACGCCGTGTAGAGGCCACACACCTAATACATCATCAATCCGTGTTTTGTTTTGCATGTACGTGAACAGGTAAACAAACAATGCGCCTGCCACGCCGCCAGTCACTAACGCGCCTAATGGGTGCATTAAGTCTGAACCTGCACAAATGGCTACTAGACCAGCCAAAGGACCATTATGGATAAAGCCTGGGTCATTTTTACCTGCGACTAAAGCCGCTAGAATACCGCCGACCATTGCCATTAATGAATTCATCGCAACTAGGCCGCTGATGCCATTGATAGCTTGTGCAGACATCACGTTGAAGCCAAACCAACCAACACATAAGATCCACGAACCAAGCGCTAAGAAAGGAATGTTCGATGGTGCGAAGTTAGTGTGTTTGCCAGCTCGGATACGGCCTTTACGCATGCCGAGGAAGTAAACTGCAACCAATGCAATCCAACCGCCAACGCCGTGAACGACAACAGAGCCCGCAAAGTCATGGAATCCGTAACCAAATTGGCCTTCTAGCCAATCTTGGAAGCCAAAGTTACCGTTCCAAATGATGCCTTCAAAAAATGGGTAGATGAAACCAACGATAAACAGTGTCGCGATCAAAATTGGATAGAAACGTGCACGTTCTGCGATACCACCAGAAACAATCGCAGGAATTGCTGCGGCAAAGGTCATTAGAAAGAAGAACTTAACCAGCTCGTATCCATTACCTTGTGAGAGCGTTTCAGCGTCGGCAAAAAAGTGCGCGCCGTAAGCCACCCAATAACCGATAAAGAAATAAGCGATGGCGGAGACACCAAAGTCGGAAAGGATCTTAACCAGCGCGTTGACTTGGTTCTTCTTTCTTACAGTACCGACTTCGAGAAAAGCAAAGCCAGCGTGCATCAAGAAGACCATGATTGCGCCGAGTAGTAGGAATAAAGTATCTGAACTTTGGGTAAGGGTTTGTACTGCACTATGAACTTGAGTCACCGTTTCACTCATTAAAGCATTCTCCTTCGCTTTATCTGATTTGCACTGATATCGTGCGATCCAATGTTGTAATTAATTAAAGACTCAACAGTGAACGCAAGATGTGTTCCAAGTGTGAAGGGTAATTTTCGTGCAACAGATTTTATTTTTAAGCTGCTGATTATTATAGACTAAATATTTAGGTGCACTTTTATGGACCTTAAATATCGGAAAAATAACAACGCCAACTGCACCAAATAAGGGAGTTGCACCATATTGAGGCGATCAATGAGTGGGTCTGGATATAGAGATCGAACGCAACTGACGGCTATGTCTCTAGCCGGAGACCTAAAAACAAAAAGCCCAGTGAAATAATCACTGGGCTTTGCTTTCGAGCTTTAGCTAACGCACTGGCGTTACAGGTTTGGTCCTGTAGACGGGTTTTGCGGTAGATTTTGACTTAAACGCTGCATACCTTGATACATACGGATAAACCAAACCACAATCGCAACCCCACCGAATAACATACCTACATATGGAATGTAGTAAGCAATATCATCGATAATATGGTTTTGATACCAGTAATCGTTCACGCCGATTAACACGCCGTTTGAGGTTGCTACCGTTACGATAAGAACCACAAAGAAGGTTAGGTTCAAGAAGAACGAGCGGATTAAGCCATAGTAATGCGTATCAACGACTTCGCCGTCTTCGCCTTTATCCAAACGATAGCCCGCGTAGATAATTGCAATCACACCAGAGATAAGACAAGTAAATGGTGTGAAACAGCTTAGGATGTAAGCAACCCAAATACCTTTATGAGGTTTGTTCATTCTTATTCACCCCTTCACTCTTCTCTGTTGCGACATTAGCGTTTTGTTCAACACCGTTTTTCTCTTCTTCCATCACTTCGTTGTACCAAAGGTCATGGTGCTCTTTCGCCCAGGTTTCATCAACTTCACCCGTTACCATGCCTTCTAGTGCGCCTTCCATACCGAACAGGCCGATATAGATGTGGAACACGAAACCACAGATAAGGATCAGAGCCGCCAACATATGAACTAAGTTTGAAAGCTCCATATCACGGCGAGTTTGACCAAAGATTGGGAAGTCCAATACCAAACCACTGATTGCAGCGACACTACCCATAACGATAAGTAGCCAGAACAGCGCTTTTTCACCGGCATTTGAGAACTCTGCAGACGGGTGAGAACCTTTATGCTTCCCTACCATACCGCCAAGTTTCAAGAACCACTGGATATCCACTTTCTTAAAGATCGACTTGCGCCACCACTTGATAAGAACAGCCATCAACAGCACATAGAAAATTGGGCCGATGTAGTTATGGTATTGCTTAGCCAGTAGAACGATGAAGCCCCATAGATCCGTTGGGATGTATGGCTTCAAGAAGTGTTTACCATAAACCAGCATCAAACCACTGAACGCCAGTGTCAGGAAGGTAAACGCCATGCTCCAGTGCAATGCACGATCCAGTCGAGACCAACGTTTGATCTTACGGCCTGTTCTTGGTGCACTGAGCATCAATGGACCAATCACTACGTACATCAGAGTGACAAAAGCAATACTGCCAAAGATAGCCACAGCACCAGCTGGTGACATCCACTTCTCTTTTAAGATGTACCAAGTTTGACCTGGAGTACTGATGAGTACGCCATGCTCAGGAGACTGAGATGTGGTGTAACCTGATTGTCCATCTCTAACTTGTCGCCAGTAATCCGCACCAGCAAGTTGAACCACTTCTCTTTCAGCTGAGCTTGCTTGAGTTTGTGATGAGTTCGTCTCAGATGCATGACTCATAGGAGAAAGCATTGTTAGTGCTGCCAACATTGGCAGCACAACAAGGAAGAGACGCTTAAACATTGTAAGCATATGTCTCTCCTACTTAGCTCTTAGTTGCGTCGTAAGACAGGTCATTACCGTCTGTCCAGCCCGCGCCTTTCGCACCACGTTCAACAACACGTTGACGGAAAACATCAG
Source organism: Vibrio gigantis (assembly GCF_024347515.1). NCBI lineage: Bacteria > Pseudomonadati > Pseudomonadota > Gammaproteobacteria > Vibrionales > Vibrionaceae > Vibrio > Vibrio gigantis. Next base: position 1,759,748 of record NZ_AP025492.1, on the reverse strand, counting down.
AAACTTTCTCTGCGTCGCCCGCAAGCAGTGCTTTGGTAGAACATAGTGAAGCACACATTGGAAGTTTACCTTCAGCAATACGGTTCGCACCGTACTTCTGACGTTCTTCTACAGAACCTGGTTCTGTTTCAGGGCCGCCAGCACAGAAGGTACATTTGTCCATCTTACCGCGCTCACCAAACGCTTCCTGTTTAGGGAATTGAGGTGCGCCAAACGGACAAGCAAACAAACAGTAACCACAACCGATACAAAGATCTTTGTTGTGAAGCACGATACCGTCTTCTGTGTGTTCAAAACAGTCTGCAGGACAAACTGCCATACACGGTGCATCAGTACAGTGCATACACGCTACTGAGATTGAGTTTTCACCCGGTTCGCCATCGTTCAATGTCACAACGCGACGACGTTGAATACCCCATTCCAGAGCATCATCATTTTCATTCTTACATGCAGTCACACAACCGTTACATTCGATACAACGCTTGGTGTCACAAAGAAATTTCATTCTAGCCATTTTAAGACTCCTTACGCTTTACGAATATTACAAAGGGTTACTTTCGTTTCCTGCATCAACGTGACAGGGTCGTAACCATAAGTGGTTGCTGTGTTAGCAGCTTCACCAATAACGTAAGGATCAGTGCCTTCTGGGTACTTAGAACGCAAATCTTCACCTTGGAACTTACCACCGAAGTGGAATGGGATGAACGCCAAACCAGGTTTAACACGACGTGTTACCATCGCTTTCACCTTGATGCGGCCTTTCTCAGCACCTTCAACCCAAACATCATCACCGTCTTTAAAGCCGATGTCGTTTGCGTCTTTAGGGTTCACTTCAACAAACATCTCTTGCTGAAGTTCCGCTAGCCATGGGTTTGAACGTGTCTCTTCACCACCACCTTCGTACTCAACCAGACGACCAGAAGTCAGAATAATCGGGTATTCACCAGATTTGTCTTGCTCTTGAATCGACTTGTAAAGCGTAGGAACACGGAAGATCGCTTCTTTGTCGTCCCACGTTGGGTAATCAGCAACTAGGTCGCGACGTGGCGTGTAAAGCGGCTCACGGTGCAGTGGTACACGGTCTGGGAATGTCCAAACAATTGCACGTGCTTTCGCATTACCAAATGGGATACAACCGTGTTTAATGGCCACACGTTGGATACCACCTGAAACGTCAGTCTTCCAGTTTTTGCCTTCAGCAGACGCTTTCTCTTCTGCAGTTAGATCATCCCACCAACCCAGTTGTTTAAGTAGTTTGTCACTGAACTCTGGGTAACCGTCTTTAATTTCGCTGCCTTTCGAGTAGCTGTCTTCAGCAAGTAGGCTTTGACCTTCAAACTCAACACCGAAACGAGTACGGAAGTTACCACCACCTTCAGCAACCGTCTTAGACGTATCGTAAAGGATGTGTGTACCAGGGTGTTTCATCTCTGGGGTGCCCCAACATGGCCAAGGTAGACCGTAAGTCTCGCCATTTGCTGGGCCGCCTTCTGCTTCTAGAGACGTTTTGTGGAACGTATGCCAGTTCTGTTGGTGCTCTTTCAGGCGCTCAGGGCTTTGGCCTGTGTAACCAATCGTCCACATACCTTTGTTGAATTCACGTGTAATGTCTTCAATCAGAGGTTGGTTGTTCTCAACTCGAATGTTTTTGAACAGCTGATCAGAGAAACCAAGCTTCTTAGAAAGCAGGTACATGATTTCGTGGTCAGGCTTAGATTCGAACAGAGGCTCAACGACTTTGTCACGCCATTGTAGAGAACGGTTTGAAGCCGTTACACTGCCGTAGGTTTCAAATTGAGTCGTTGCTGGTAGCAGGTAAACGCCGTCGGTACGATCGTTCATTACCGCTGCAACCGTTGGGTATGGGTCAACAATAACCATCATATCCAGCTTCTGCATCGCCTTCTTCATCTCTGGACCACGAGTCTGAGAGTTCACCGCGTGACCCCAGTAGAACATGGCACGGATGTTTTCGCGCTGACGAATCTTGTCTTTGTCTTCAAGTACGCCATCAACCCAACGAGATACAGGAATACCTGCACTGTTCATTGGTTTTTGACCACCGTATGCGTTGTCGTCGAAACGGCCTTTCACCCAGTCAAAGTCGATATCCCAAACTTTTGACCAGTGACGCCAAGAACCTTCAGACAAGCCGTAGTAGCCGGGAAGTGTGTCAGAAAGTACGCCAAGGTCAGTTGCGCCCTGTACGTTATCGTGACCACGGAAGATGTTTGCACCGCCGCCTGATTTACCGATGTTACCTAGTGCAAGCTCAAGTACACAGTAAGCGCGCGTGTTGTTGTTACCAGTCGTGTGTTGAGTACCACCCATACACCAAACGATACAACCCGGACGGTTCTCAGAAAGTAGTTTCGCTGTGTGGTATACGTCTTTTTCACTAACACCAGTTACACGTTCAACTTCTGCTGGGTTCCATTTCGCAACTTCTTCACGGATCTCGTCCATGCCGAATACACGTTGTTTTATGAACTCTTTGTCTTCCCATTGGTTTGCAAAGACGTGCCATAACACACCCCAGATAAACGCAACGTCAGAACCTGGACGAAGAGAAACGTAGTGATCTGATTTCGCAGCAGTACGCGTACGACGAGGATCCGCAACAACGATCTTACAGTTGTTCTTCTCTTTCGCGATCAAGATGTGTTGCATCGCTACTGGGTGAGCTTCTGCAGGGTTTGAACCAATGAACAGCATCGATTTACAGTTGTGCATGTCATTGAACGAGTTTGTCATTGCACCGTAACCCCAAGTGTTTGCAACACCGGCTACTGTGGTTGAGTGACAAATACGCGCTTGGTGGTCAACGTTGTTCGTGCCCCAAAGCGATGCCATCTTACGGAATGCGTAAGCTTGCTCGTTACTGTGTTTCGCACTACCTAGGAAGTAAACTGAATCAGGGCCAGACTCTTTACGAAGTTCTAGCGCTTTGTTACCGATCTCTTCAATCGCTTGTTCCCAAGAAAGCTTCTTCCACTTACCGCCTTCCAATTTCATTGGGTATTTAAGACGACGTTCACCGTGGCCGTGCTCACGAAGTGCTGCACCTTTCGCACAGTGTCCACCAGCGTTAAATGGGTGATCAAATGCAGGCTCTTGACCTGTCCAAACACCGTTTTGAACTTCAGCGTAAATACCACAGCCCACAGAACAGTGAGAACAGATAGTACGTTTTACTTCTGTTTTCGCTTCTGGATCGACTGATTTAGCCTGTGCTTTCTTCATCATGCCTGGTGCAAATAGACTTGCGCCTACGACTGCGCCACCAGCAGCTAATGAAGTATTTTTCATGAAGGCACGTCGAGACACACCTAGCTGATTGGTTTCTTTGCTCACACTATCGGAGCGTTTGACAAGTTTCATCCGTTATCTCCTAAAGTGTGTCGTAGTAATCGCGAATGTGTTGCGTTTCACGATAGCCAGTCTTCTTCACGTCTTCTTTCGAAATTTCAACAGTTTCTGAAGCGGTTGCCACTTTAGTTGTACCAGCGACAACGGCACCAGCAACGGCTGCAGTCGTCAAGCCTTTGAGTAGATCCCTACGGCTTGTATTTATATCTTTATTATCTTTATTATCTTTCATCATTGCTTCCTTACCTTACGGTAGATCTTTTTTTGGAGGCTTAATGCCCCTCTATCGATATAATCGCGTACTGCTCGATTACTCGTAATCAGTGACGTTTTTCACATCAATCTTTAATTTGTGCTTACTGCTTTTTGTATTCACGCTAAAACGCACTTGTTCTAACGTTAAGAATGCTTCACAAAGCTGAGCGGCCGATTTGTAGAAGTTCGCGCTTTCTGCCCCTGCAAGCTGGCGCGTGAAAGAGTTGAACCAAGGGCCAAGGTGTTTATTGAATACCGCTTGTTGCAGTGCTTCTTCCTCAGCCGTTAGCATCGCCATCACTTCACAAAGTGCCGCGATGTGATCTTCTGGCTCTTTCACTTGATCATCACGCTCAATGCCTAGAAGCTCTAAATCATGACGAATGTCAGCCAATGGTTTTTCCATCATGGCGCCCGTGCGATGCCAAGAACCAAATGGAACGACCTCTCCGCGACCAATGCCGATGAACAAGTCTTGATATTCATCTTCTAGTGCTTCGCGGTTTGATTCTGTTGCCGCTTGTTGAATGGCAATCCAAGCTTTCTGCATTGCGCTTTCTGATGCTTCAATGTCTAGCGTCTTTAGAAAGTTGATCACCTCTTCAGAAGGTGCGCTACGAAACAATGCAGAAAGAACCAGATAGATTTCAGTTCTTAGTGTCTGTTCTTGTTCTAAATGAGTATCCAAGGCCAACTCCTAGTATTTCAATTGTTTCAATGGGTCTTGAGCCATTGAATCGAACATGTCCACCACACGACAGTCTTCACACATCGCAATACGATTAATTGCTGTCTCATCTGAGAAATGAGAGTGACCACGTAACTTATTCTGTAACATGTCAATCATAGACTGTGGTGCGAATGGCTTATGACAACGTAAACATTCCGCGGCTTTCTCTTCATGAATCACAACCGCTTGTTGACGTTCTTCTTTCACCCAATTCATACGAGGTGTCAGAGTGAGAACATTCTCAGGACATGCCTTTTCACACAGACCACATTGAATACAGTCTTGTTCGACAAACTTAAGTGATGGAGAAGCACCATCGGTATGCAGAGCACGTGTTGGACACACAGCCACACAACTCATACACAAAGTACAATCTTTGCTTTCACACGAAACCGTGCCGTATGGCGCATTAGAAGGAAGCTCAACAATGTTCTCAACTGGAATACGAGACGAAGACATCGCATCAAGTGCAGTGAATAGACGTTGACGCTTATTGCCTTGAAGATCGCCAAGTGCAAGGTCGAACGAGTCAACACATAGAGTTGGAGGACCTTCACGTAGAGATTCTAAGTACAGAATGTCGATGGTTTCTTTCGGAATACCGATTTGGTCTAGTAGCTCTTGAGCGATCCCTACTTCATTATTCAGAACACGAATGATGGTTTCTGGCATAAAGCGAGACGCTGCAAACAGAACCTGAGTCGCACCATTAACCAATGCTGCAAACCAAGTATCGATACCAATCGATGGCAGCTCTTCGACAACAATCGGAATCACGTTATCCGGTAGTGCTTTGATCGCCATCACATTGTAGGTTTCATGACGTGAGCTACAGATAAGTACGATTGGATCCAAACCGCCCGCTTGCTCGTAGTTAGCTAGCGTACGTTCAATGAACTTTTGAGTATCGTCAGGGTTTGGAAGTGCATAGGTAATGGCTTCAGTAGGACAGCTCGTTGCACAAGTACCCACGCCTTGGCATAGGTAAGGGTTGATCTCAATCTTGTGACCCGTCTTATCAGAGCCTTCACTTGAGAGTGCGCCAGCAGGACAAGCATCAACACAACGCTCACAACCTTTAACACCACGAGAACTGTGTGCACATAGGTCTGTGTCCAAACGGAAGAACTTAGGCTTATCAAACGTGCCCATTAACGTAGGAATTTCTTCTAACGCTTCAGCCAGTTTTGGATAGCCGCGCCCTACCGGGTAATAACCAGGAACAGGCACTTCTTCTGTCATGCAGCTATTCAGACATAAATCCAGAACCACATCAAAACAGTCATGATTGATTGCTACTTTTGCAAGGTTATTGGTTAGACCTTTGTTTTCGATTAGAACTTCGAACGTACCAAGGAATCCAGAAACCTGAACAGCGTTTGCATAGTAAAGCTCTGACTCAGCATTGGTCGTTTTCGCACCGTCTGTTGAAAGTAGTGTCAGGCTTGTTAACTGAGGCAATTGAGCCGCAGCACTTTCGATGATCGCAGTTGGACCAATAATTAGCGTATTACCACCACTTTCATAACTGACTGTCGGTGGAATTAGGTTTGTTAACTCAACGGTATTCTCAAACGCATACAGCCTCGCCTTTGCGTTATTTGAAGTTGCTTGTTCTAATAATTGTTTAAGCATTGCTCAGTTCCATTTTTGGATATGGATAATCTGTTCAATCTTCATTGTAGTTAGCGTTGGAGAACTTGCTGAGTAATCAGTTAACAACTTATGGTCTCGTTGACTATTCATTCACTCGTCAAGTTTACGCGAGTTATCTACAAAAAAGTCGATAATGGACTAGTTTTAGCAAATGCCGTGCCAATTTAATAATTCAATATTTTCAATGGATTAGATTAAATTTAAATCGATATTGATAATAAAAAAACCGCTTGGGACATTTTGTCGCAAGCGGTTCATTGAGTGTTTAGTCAAAATGTACCTATTCTTTGTGTGGTATATTTTGTCCCACCTCTTTTGGATCATTTTCGATAGCGCCGGTGTCGAAATTATCCGATACTGTGTTTTTATACAGTTCTTTTTGTTGCCCCGCAATTTCGTCACTTTCAACAAGATCTGATTCCGCTTCTTCAGCGTTGTTAACTGAATCTTCTTCTTTATTTTCAGTAACTTGTTCTTGTTCGCTTGACGTTTCTTCTTCTGCCTTCTCTTTTACCCAATCACGTAAGCTTTCAGCGACACCTTCAGAAAGTGACTTAAGATTACTGTAATCGTCATCGTAATCGTCTAAGCCATCACGTACGTTAAACTCTTCTGAGAGAAATAATTTACGTAATGCGGCTTTTTTTACGCTTTCTGATGCTTCTGATACCAATAATTGAGCCATAGACAGCTCTTCAGTAGCCTCTGATGCCGACTCTCTAGTGTCAGCAGTGTCTTCTAAAGCTTCAGTTGGCTCGATAGAAGTTGGGTCATTTGGTGCTAGCTGTTCAGTAGATGCGTGCGCTTGAGAAGCAGGATCAGAAGAAACAACAGGTGTTTCCTCAAGTGTTTGTTCCACTTCAAGTGCTTTATCAGTCGATTCATCGAGCTTTCGCTGAGACCAACGGCTAAAAAAGTTAGTTGCCATTAGAACGACCTGCCCCTTTGCGTTTCTTACGTCTTGCTTCTAATAACTCACCGTGACGGCCTATAAAGGCTTCCATCCATGCTTGTATAGGTAAAGGCATGTCGTAAGACAATACTTGGTTGTCTCCATCCATGTACTGGCCAGCGACCGTTTGTGATGCTGTCAGCAATTGGATAACAGGTTTACCAGAGTCAACATTATCCATAACTAAGAAAAGCTTAGGTTGCTGAGAGCTTAGATTGAAGCGGTAATCGGTACGTTCGTCTTTGTGTAACTGGAGCAAACATACGTCTGGGGTTTCATTTTCAGGTGACAATTCAAAACCGACGAGTTCCCATTGAGTCGTTGCCCAAATGCCGGTTTTGATCTCTTTCTCTATTCTTTGGACACCTATTGGCCAAGCTGATTCTGTTTTTTCATAGTGTTCTTGGAATTCTTTTATCTCAGACATACTGCACCCAATTGATTTTCTTTATTCTGATTACACGTAGGACATTTTGTACTTCGCACAATCATATCCCCTCTACAAAGCAATAAACACGCCAATACAGGTTGAGCCCTACGGCGTTTCTATTACTTTTGTCGTAAGCTACTTGTATAACGTTAGTCGATAGCGCTGATTTCAGACAGCTAGTCTCGGTGAACTCTCATATTTTGCGCTATTTTAATCTAATACTTCATGTTTCAACGAATCCCCGTTATTTTGGAATAAGATTTGCAAACGCTCTTCGCCGTGCTGTCGCATGTTTAATAATTGAAACGTGAGCGATAACGACACATACAAACTAGCGCATTTAGTAATGAGAGCTATGCTGCTCTTGTTAACGCCCATTTCATAAAATCGCTATCTCATTAAGTAGGACGTGACTGTGGTAAAACCAAACATAATAAAAACCAGTGAAAACCCACTTCAGACCATCGAAGTTGAAGTGTTTGATGAATATGGTGAGAAGCTAACAAAACAAATCGCTTGTGAGCGCCCTCTTACGGTAATGCTGAACTGGAAAGAGATCGTAACTCTGATGACATTGGGTTCACGCCCGGAAGCGTTAGTCTTAGGTTATTTGAAAAACCAAAGCTTCCTGTCTGATCCAGAAGCTGTTGAATCTATCATTATTGATTGGGAAACGAGCTCTGCAGCTGTTATCACCAAAGAAGACACAAGCCAACTCGAGCAAGCATTGAAGAAGAAAACGGTCACGTCTGGATGTGGTCAAGGCACCATGTATGGCAACGTGATGAAGCAGTTGGAAGATTACCAAGTGCCTCAAACCAAGATTAAGCAATCTGAAATCTATACGGCTCTAGAAGCCCTAACTCATTATAACGACACCTACAAGAAAGCGGGTGCGGTTCACGGCTGTGCGGTGTGCAAAGATGACCAAGTGTTGTCGTTTGTGGAAGATGTAGGTCGTCACAATGCCGTTGATACCCTTGCGGGTGAGATGTGGCTTAACAAAGAAGATGGCGCAGACAAGATCTTCTACACCACAGGCCGCCTTACCTCTGAAATGGTAATCAAAGTAGCGCAGATGGGTATTCCTGTTCTTCTATCACGTTCTGGCGTGACCCAAATGGGCTTAGATTTGGCGCAGAAGTTCGGTATCACCACGATTGCTCGAGCTAAAGGTCTACGCTTCCAAGTCTTCACGGGCGCAGACAAGATCGATTTTGATGTAAAAGGTGAACAATCAGCGTAAGTTGTCTCCCCCCTATTTTCTGATGAACTGGGATAAGGTGTAGGCTCTGGCTTGCACCTTTTCTTTTGTTTCCCCTATACCACTTGCCTCCTTAAGTAATCTCCGCCCTTTTTACATAATTCTATTCGTACGGCTTTAATAGCCAGTTCACCTTATAGCTCTTTGCTGAACATTAATTCAGCAATAGGACGCGCTTAATACATTCGTTAAGTTTTCATTAACGTTGGTTTCATAATTACTGGATATACCGAACGTTAACAATTCTTTATCTTGTGCTCCGTGAACAGAACGAAGCACGCACTTATCGTGCTGCTTGTTTTAGGTTTCACTTCTTTGAATGCTCACTTCAAAGAAAAACAGATAAGAAACAAAGAATTGGATGACAATATGAAACAGCCTTTAAAAGCGCTAGCGTTAGCACTCGGATTGACGCTAGCGGCTAACAGTTACGCTATCGAAGTTAAACCCGTTGATACGGATTTCACATTACAGATACTCGGATCCGGCGGCCCAATCTCTGATGACTTGCGTGCATCTTCTGGAGAGATTGTTTGGTGGAAAGGAGAATCTCGAGTCATGATCGATGCAGGTGGCGGTGTATACCTTCGCTTTGGTCAGGCCGGAGCTAAGCTTGAAGATCTTGACTTTATGGGTATCACTCACTTCCACACAGACCATGTAAATGATCTACCTGCACTTCTTAAAGGTGGTTATTTCTTCGACCGAGATAGACCACTTGAAATTTCTGGTCCAACAGCAGGTTCTGCATTCCCTAGCTTAAGCAACTACTTCAAAGCCAATTTCGACCCAGAAGATGGTGCGTATGCTTACCTTGCTGGCTTATACGATGGAACCGATGGCTTATTCCCAGTCAATCTTACCGATGTTGACTACCAATCCACAGTGCCAACCGTCGTTTACGAAAAAGATGGTTTGAAGATCACTGCTCTGGGTATTCCTCATGGTGATGTGCCTTGTCTCGCTTATCGAATAGAAAGTGAAGAAGGCGTGATGGTGATTTCAGCAGACCAAAACGGTAGCAACCCTGCTTTCTTAGACTTCGCTCGTGGCGCTGACATCATGATGATGCCAATGGCGATTCATGAACAAGCCGATGGTGTCTCTTCATTCATGCACGCGAAACCTTCGGTTATTGGCAAAATTGCCCAGGAGATCAATCCGAAAATGTTGGTGCTTAACCACTGGATGGGTTTAGGACTCAAGCTTAAGTCTGAATCAGTGAAGATTGTGCGTGAATACTACGATGGCCCAATCATGTCTGGCCGCGACCTTGCGAGCTTCCCTATGTCTGCTGTAAAGGATAAAGAAAATGAACAATAAAATCGCGTTATCAATCGCTCTTACCTCAGCGATAAGTCTTCATTCTGCAATGGCCTTTGCCGATGCTCCAGCAGAAGCTCCTGTTGAAGCAAAAGCATCGTCTGGCCATGGTGGTAAATGTGCCGCAGGTAAGTGTGGTACTGAGAAGCGCTTTGAAAAAGCAGAGCTCACTACCAACCCACAAGACCGTTTAGTACGTGCTCGTGATGGTAAATGTGGTTTAACTGGCGAAGGCACATCACCAAGTAAAGAACGCATGATCTTGGTGAATAGCAAGGTAACTGGTGGTGTATGTGGCCAGTAGAAACCTATAAAGCCAAAGGCTCGTCATCGAGTGATGTTCATTCATCAAGTAATAGAGCACTAAACAACCGAACTTCAAAAAATAGAGAGTTAATCCCTAACGTGCGAACCATTCAAAATACAGACAAAGGCATTGGGTTGCGAAGTGAGCATATTGAATTGCTCGCTTGCTCCCCTAAGCACCCTGATATTGATTTTTTGGAGTTGGCTCCTGAAAACTGGATGAGCATAGGCGGACTTAAGCGCGAACAACTACAGGATATAGCGAAGCAATACCCTTTGATCGCACACGGTTTAAGCTTATCCATTGGAGATTGTCAGCCTCTTAATACCAAGTTTGTACGTCAAGTTGGTCAGTTTCTCGATGATTTGAATATCGAAGTGTATAGCGAACACTTGAGCTTTTCTCGCGATAGCCAAGGGTATCTCTATGAACTGTTACCCGTGCCACGTCGAGCTGAAAACCTTGGCTACTTGGCTGACAGGATCATGCAAGTCCAAGACATCATTCAACGTCCTCTAGTGATGGAGAACATCTCCTATTACCACGATTACGGAGACGAGATGCCTGAGGGTGAGTTTATCAGTGAAATAGCAAGTCGCAGTGGCTGCGAGTTGTTGGTCGACATAAACAATCTCTACGTTAATAGCCAAAACCATCACTTTGATGCGGTTGAGATGCTTAAAACGTTGCCAAGTGAAGCCATTCGTTATTACCACATTGCAGGGCATTTAGTGGAGAGTGACAAATCGGTTGAAAGTAACAGCTCGCTACTTGATACCCATGGTATGGAGGTGCAGCAAGCTGTGATTGACTTGGCGAGGTATACCTTCTCTCTTCATGGCAGTAAACCGTTATTGCTAGAGAGAGACAACAACGTACCGCCTTTGGTTGTACTCACTGAGGAGTTGCGAACTATACACAGTCAAGTGTTGGACTCCGGTGTTGTTCATCGACCTTCAAATCAGGAGTTGGTGTATGCATAACCCGCCAAGCATGATGATGACGCAAACAGAGGCCTTGACCGCCTTAATACGCTCACCTCTAGAAGACAACTCACTGTGTCGTTACAGCGAGTTTATTAGAGATAACGTGTTCAGTGTGTTGAACAACACCTTCCCGTTGTTTTGTCAGCAAGTCGACCAAGACCAATTATTGATGTTGGTTGATGAATTTGTCGTTGTGCATTACGCATCAGAGCCGGAGTTTCATCATATTGCGACCGAGTTTGTCAGTTTTATTCAGCGTCGAACTCAGCCAATAGACAGCTCTAGTTTAATTGCGGGTTACGAGCTGACTTCCGATCAATTAGCGGTCTTGGAATACGAATGGTGCGCGTTCGGCGTTGAAATCGACTCAACAAAACAAGCGTCGCGTTTGGGTCGGGATGATGAGCTTCTCGGGGAGGAAGATCATCAGAAATTGCACGTGTTACTGAATGAGACAATGAAGCTCGTGCAGGTGCCTTTCCTTGTCCATGGTGAGTCGCTGACGTTTTTAACACAAAGGCGTCACCCCATTTATTACGCGATTTATCGAGATTCAAGCCAACGCGTAAACACATTAAAACTAAGAGAAATAGATGTGGCGATCATTCAAATGATTCAGCTACAACCAAATCAAACTCTCGCCAATATTAAAGAAAATATAGCTCAACAGTTGGCAAGATTTGAGTTTATTAATTGGGTTGAACACTTCACAGCAGTTGAATTGCTTTGTGTTCACTCTTTAGGAGAAAAATAATGATTAAGTCAGCACTCAATTGGTTCGATTCAATCTTCGAAAAATGTAAAAAATTCGATTACCTAGTCCTTCTTTCCGTTCGTTTGTATCTGATTCCAGTGATTTTCGTCGGTGCCCGCTCAAAAGTCTTGGGGTTCGCTGGTACGGTTGCTTGGTTTGGTGCTTCAACCGCAGATGGTGGGCTTAACCTTCCCTTCCCTGAGTTATTGGCGTTTCTTGCAGCTGCAACGGAAGTACTAGGGTGTATTTGTATCGCATTAGGTCTTTTCACTCGTGTGATTTCTATTCCTATGATTTTCATGATGAGTGTTGCAAGTGCGATGGTTCACTGGAAACACGGTTGGGACGCTATTGCTACTGGTGGTATGGAATCAACCATTCGTCTAAATGGTTTTATCGAGTGGTTATCTGTGAACTTCCCAGGCCGCTATAACTACATTACTGAACTGGGTGACCCAGTAATGCTGAATAACGGCATGGAATTCGCCGGAACTTACTTTGTCATGCTACTTGTACTGTTGGTTTACGGCGGTGGTCGTTACGTGAGCGTGGATTACTGGCTACGTAAACGCTTTGCAAACAAACAAACGAAAGCTCTTCGCTGGTAACTGAATTCTTCAAGCTTAATTTAAATATCAACACCTCAATTCAAAGGCGATCAACGCATTTTGAATTGAGTAAATCACTTCTAATTAGTTATCTCTAATTACCATCTTATAATCTCTAATCTCACCCGTCACATTGGTGGCGGGAAGGAGTTTCTATGCTTACAGATGTCGTCGATCTGTCGCGGTTTCAATTCGCAAGTACCGCTCTCTATCATTTTATTTTTGTTCCCCTAACCATTGGTCTCTCGGTTTTACTCGCCGTGATGGAATCATTGTATGTAATGACCAACAAAACTATCTACAAGGACATGACCAAGTTTTGGGGTAAATTATTCGGTATCAACTTCGCCATCGGTGTTGCTACTGGTTTAACGATGGAATTCCAGTTTGGTACTAACTGGGCTTATTACTCTCATTATGTGGGCGACATATTTGGTGCCCCACTCGCTATTGAAGCGCTTGTTGCGTTTTTCTTAGAGTCGACCCTCGTCGGGATGTTCTTCTTTGGCTGGGACAAGCTTTCAAAGCGTCAACACTTGTCTGTAACGTGGTTGACTGCCTTAGGTTCAAACTTCTCCGGTTTATGGATCTTAATGGCCAATGGCTGGATGCAAAACCCGGTTGGCGCAGAGTTTAACTTTCAAACTATGCGTATGGAGATGACTGATTTTATCGAAGTTATCTTTAACCCTGTAACCCAAGTGAAGTTTGTTCATACGGTTGCGGCTGGTTACACAACGGGTGCGTTGTTTATTATGGGGATCAGTGCTTACTACATGTTGAAGGGACGAGACTTACCATTTGCTCGTCGTTCATTTGCAGTAGCGAGTGCATTTGGCATGGCAGCCATCGTTTCTACCGTGATGCTTGGCGATGAATCTGGTTATGAACTTGGTGATGTGCAACAAGTGAAACTAGCCGCTATCGAAGCAGAATGGCACACAGAGGAGGCTCCAGCCTCATTCACTTTGTTTGGTTTCCCTAATCAAGAAACAATGGAGACGGACTACGCAATTAAGATCCCATACGTGATGGGTATTATCGCAACGCGTTCTCTGGATACACCAGTAATCGGTATTCATGATCTCCTCGCAAAAAATGAAGAGCGTGTTCGAAACGGTATCCTAGCGTATGGATTGTTAGAGAAACTCCGTTCTGGTGACAAATCACAGCAAAATATCGATGAGTTTGAAACGGTTAAGCACGATTTGGGCTATGGACTGTTAGTCAAGAAATACAGCGACACCGTTGTAGACGCGACAGAGCAACAGATCAAACAGGCGGCTAAAGATACTATCCCAACGGTTGCCCCACTGTTCTGGAGCTTCCGACTTATGGTCGTGTGCGGCGTATTGATATTCGCAATAATCGGTCTTTCTTTTGTCCAAATTTGCCGTCGTAAAATCGGTACCAGTCGTTGGTTACTGAAAGCGACAGTATGTGCGATTCCACTGCCTTGGATTGCATGTGAAGCGGGTTGGTTTGTGGCTGAGTATGGTCGTCAACCCTGGGCTATCGGTGAAATCCTTCCAGTAAACATGGCGGCTTCTAACTTACCCGCTTCGAGTTTGTGGATCTCTATCGGGTTAGTTTACGTGCTTTATACGTTCTTCCTGATTGTCGAAATGTTCTTGATGGTTAAATTCGCAAAACTTGGACCAAGTGCTTTGAAAACGGGTCGTTACCATCATGAACAATCAAACAACGAACTAGCTAGACAAATCTATTGATCTTCATTAAGGAATTCAGATGTTTGATTATGAAAATCTTCGCCTGTTCACATGGGCAATTATTGGGGTGTTGTTGATCGGTTTTATTATTACCGACGGCTTCGACATGGGTGTTGCTGCGTTACTGCCGGTGTTAGGGAAATCCGAAGTCGATCGCCGAGTAATGATTAATTCAATTGCGCCCCACTGGGACGGAAATCAAGTATGGTTGGTGACCGCAGGTGGTGCAATCCTAGCGATATGGCCAGCCGTTTATGCGGCAGCGTTTTCCGGGTTTTATCTAGCAATGATATTGGTTCTAGCGACATTATGGTTAAGACCGCTAGGTATGGAGTATCGAGCTAAGATAGATAATCCAAAATGGAAAAAGGCTTGTGATACCGCATTGATAGTAAGCGGTTCTATTCCTCCGATTATCTTTGGTGTTGGCTTCGGTAATTTATTGATCGGTGTTCCGTTCGAATTTAACGAACTGTTAATGATGACATACCACGGTGGTTTCTGGGATCTATTAACTCCCTTCCCAATCCTTTGTGGTTTAGTGAGCTTAGCAATGGTCATCACTCAAGGTGCTGCGTTCTTACAAATGAAAACGACAGGTGATCTAAAGCTACGTGCACAAAGAATTATCACATGTATGGCATTTGTGACCGCAGGACTATTTGCGGCTGGCGGCTTATTTGCTTACACGTTACCGGGCTATCTCATTACAAGCCCTATCGTAACTGATGCGGTTTCTAACCCGTTGCTGAAACATGTCGTGAAATTTGATGACTTGCTGCTACATAACTACGAAACCCACCCACTACTATGGGTAATTCCTGCCCTTGGTATCATCGGCATGCTGGGTTGTGCATTGATGACGCGACTTAATCGTGCTGGGTTCGCCTTCGTATCATCAAGCTTATCGCTGGCGTGTATTGTCCTAACTGCAGGCGTTGCTTTGTTCCCGATGATCATGCCGTCTAGCTTGATCCCTTCACACAGTTTAACGCTGTGGGACGGAACATCGAGCCAGTTAACACTGAGTATTATCTCTGTTGTCGCAGTTATCGTAGTGCCAATTATTTTAGGTTACACAACATGGTGTTACTACAAAATGTTTGGCCGAATAGACAGTCAATACATTCACGATAACAGCTCGTCTCTGTATTAATTAAAGATGAAATAGGAGGATAACCTATGTGGTATTTATGTTGGGTGTTAGGCGTATTACTAGCGAGTGCATTTGGAATCATTAATGCGCTTTGGTTAGAGCACACCGACTTTTTAGATGAGCAAAAAACTGATCGATAAAGTCACTGATAAGTGTTAGTTAAACAATAAGCAAACTAACCAAAACAACTCAAAAGCCTTCATTAAATGAGATGCCTGCGGTCTTAAAGATTGCCGACATTAATGTTAATGAGGGCTTTTTCATTTCGTATTGAAAAAGAGTCACCTCAAATAGCTGAGTAAACGCAAATCAACGATAATCAGCCTGTATTGCTACCAGTGAACCTTGCTTTAATAACCTCATAAGCTATTAGTTACATATTCATCATTTAAATATATCTAATAACTATTAAACATTGATGGATATAAAACGTCATCGGCTAAAGGGAGTTAACCATGAACAATCCACTGGAACCTCAGCAACGTGTGCTGTCTCTTTCTATTCGTAGTAAGTTTATTTTAATCAACCTCACCCTGTTTGTGTCTGTTTTGATATATGCGATCTACGAGCAGTTCAGCTTAGAGAAATTGGAATCGCTAGAGCGTTCTGCGACCGAAAACCTTAGAAGCTCGGTCGATTTGTTAACTCTGAGACGGCATGAGAAAGATTTCTTATCCCGTCACGATCAAAAATACGCAGAGCGTTTCGACAAAACCGCCGACACATTGAATCAGAGGCTGGTAACTTTGAATCAAACACTAGCTTCGCACAATCTTCATCTGTCCGAGCAAATGACTAAGATCTCCGATACCCTTCATCAGTACCAGAAACAGTTCCACCAGATCGTCAATCAAGTTAACGACATCGAACGCACAACCGCACCTTTGGGGTTTGTGGCGGTACTCGATGGAAAAAGAACGGCACTGAAATCAGCAATCGAATCAGAATCTAGTTTGGCACTGGAACTTGCGCTGCTAGAACTGATCGAAAAAGACTTTCATTATCTTGCACATATTAATAGCCAAACATATGCGGCATTAATTAGTGCTCTTGTTGAGTTTGAACCCTACTCCCAAACATCGATTTCAATAGAGCAAGCGTATTCCGAATATAAGGCCGCGGTTGAAACTCTACTGATTGCTAATAGCAATTTAGGGTTGTCGTCAGAATTGGGGCTTAGAGGCGCCTTGCGTAGCAATGTTCATCAAACGGAAGAAGCAATTGACGAAGTACAAAGTCAGATAAGCCAAGCGATTACAGCGGCAAGTACACACACCAAAAATATGCTGCATCTTTTTGGTGCGGCTATCGTTGCTCTGCTCTCTTTGTTGTTGGTATTCATCGGTCGCAACATACTTGCGCGAATCAAAGCGATAAACGTGATGATGGAGTCGATTGCGAATGGAGATGGCGACTTAACCGTGCGTATGAACGCAAAAGGCAATGATGAACTTGCTCAGTTGGCGCACTCCTTCGATACCTTCATCAATAAACTGCATGGCAATATTAAAGAGCTGTCTGGCGTGATGACTGTGTTGACCGACAGCTCATGCAGCTCTGAAGAAGCGGCAATTAAAAGCATGAGCAATGCCGAGAAACAAAAGCAGCAATCTGAATCGGTAGCGACGGCAGTCAATGAATTAGTCATGACGAGTAATGAAGTGACGGCGAACATCGAAAATGCGGCAACCAATGCCGAGAAGATAAAAGAGAACGCCCATCAAGCGCTGCAAAAGACACAGTCAACCAACGATAGTATTCATGTCTTGGTAGAAAACATTGCAGAGTCGCAAGCTCTAATTGTTCAGCTTGAAGAGCAGAGCCGTGAAATCAATCAAGTGGTGACTACTATTCAAGGTATTGCTGAGCAGACTAACCTACTGGCACTTAATGCAGCGATCGAAGCGGCACGTGCTGGCGACCATGGACGAGGGTTCGCTGTGGTTGCGTCGGAAGTCAGAGAGCTATCGTTAATGACTAACGACTCAACCCATCAAATAGAATCGACGATTCATGGTTTAACCACAGGGATTGATAAAACCGTTGCTAAGATGTCAGCGAGCTTAGAACAAACTGAGCTTGTGAAAAGTCAAACCAAAGACGTGGTGAACGCGATTGAAGGAATACACTTCCAAGTTGGTGAGATGTTCGACTTAAACAGTCAGATTTCAACCGCTTCTGAAGAGCAATCGATGGTTTCAGTTGAGATTGACCGAAACATTACTGATATCGCTCATCTTGCGAGTGACACCTATACTGTGGTTTCTGGCTCGGTGCGTTGTAGTGAACAAGTCTCGAGCGTGAGTGTGAAACTTGAAAAGATTGTGGCGCAGTTTAAGTATTAGTGCGCTGTTCGCCTTAATCTATTACCGACAGGAAAAACAAAAGGCCTCCATCTTATTGATTAGATGGAGGCCTTTCTGATTTTTTGATACGTACTAACGTGTTATTACGTATTAACTGTCGCTACACGGCATTAGCCACGTGCTTTCAAGAACTCAGCGTAAGTACCGCGGAAATCGTTGATCTTGCCATCTTTGATTTCTAGGATACGAGTTGCAAGCGAGTCTACGAATACACGGTCGTGAGATACGAAGAACAATGTGCCTTTGTAGTTCTCAAGAGCCAAGTTAAGCGCTTCGATAGATTCCATATCCATGTGGTTTGTTGGTTCATCCATTAGCAGGATGTTTGGTTTATGCATCATGATCTTACCAAGAAGCATACGACCTTGCTCACCACCAGAGATAACCTTTACAGATTTCTTAATGTCGTCTTGACCAAATAGCATACGACCTAGGAAGCCACGAACTACCTGCTCGTCCTCGCCTTCTTGGCGCCATTGGCTCATCCAATCAAACAGGTTCATGTCTGTCTCGAAATCGTGTGCGTGATCTTGAGCGTAGTAACCGATGTTTGAGTTTTCAGACCACTTGTATTCACCAGTGCGAGGCTCAAGAGCGCCCGCTAGTGTGTTAAGCAGGGTTGTTTTACCCACACCATTCTCACCAATGATAGCAACACGCTCACCTACTTCGAAGATGGCATCGAACTTGTTGTAAAGATCTTCCTCAAAACCTTGAGATAGGTTTTCAACCACAAGTGCGTTACGGAATAGCTCTTTAGACTGTTCGAAACGGATGAATGGGTTTTGACGGCTAGACGCTTTAACTTCGTCTAGTTGGATCTTATCGATTTGCTTAGCACGAGATGTTGCTTGCTTCGCTTTAGATGCGTTAGCAGAGAAACGAGATACGAACGTTTGAAGTTCAGCAATTTGTGCTTTCTTCTTAGCGTTGTCAGACAGTAGACGTTCACGAGCTTGAGTCGCAGCCGTCATGTACTCATCGTAGTTACCTGGGAATAGACGAAGTTCGCCGTAATCAAGGTCAGCCATGTGTGTACAAACAGAGTTTAGGAAGTGACGGTCGTGCGAAATGATGATCATTGTGCAGTTACGTTGGTTTAGCGTATCTTCCAACCACTTGATCGTGTCCATATCCAGGTTGTTCGTTGGTTCGTCAAGAAGCATGATATGCGGGTCTGCAAACAGTACTTGAGACAATAGAACACGAAGTTTCCAACCTGGTGCTACTTCGCTCATTAGACCGAAGTGCATAGACTCTTCAATACCTACAGCAAGAAGAAGCTCACCCGCTTTCGCTTCTGCCATGTAACCGTCCATTTCAGCGAACTGAACTTCAAGGTCAGCCACTTTCATGCCGTCTTCTTCGCTCATTTCTGGCAAAGAGTAAATACGGTCACGTTCTTGCTTAATAGCCCAAAGCTCTTTGTGGCCCATGATAACCGTGTCGATTACCGTGAATTCTTCGTAAGCAAATTGGTCTTGGTTTAGCTTAGCAACGCGCTCGTTTGGATCGTAGCTTACGTTGCCAGAAGTCGGCTCTAGTTCACCAGATAGGATCTTCATGAACGTCGATTTACCACAGCCATTCGCGCCGATTAAACCGTAGCGGTTGCCTTCGCCGAACTTAACTGAAATATTTTCGAAAAGTGGCTTAGCGCCGAATTGTTGGGTGATATTTGCTGTGGAGATCAATGCCATTACCTTCTTAATGTGAAAAACGTCGCAACGTTACTTGTTCAGGGCTTTAACTGCAAGTATTGATTGCATTTACCCGCTATTAAGTGAGTGATAACCCAGCCAAATCATAGTTTGAGCTAACTCACACTTTTGATTTTCAATTTGCTGCCTAAAATCCGTCGATTTTCAAGAAAAACAAAATATCGAACAATACCCTGTAATTGGCGGCATATAACGCCCTAAATCATGCCAACCATTGAATATATCGCATGCTGATTGGTCGTGGTGAAACTAACCTGACCAAAGCAACAGCGGACATAGGCAAGACTAGCCTAATCCCTGACAATTTCATGACAAAATCGGTCGAAACAGGAATAAAGTACTCGCCCCCGATACCGGATTGGATTTCACAAAGTCAGATTAACTAACTATAGTAATCCTAACCTCATAATTCTAAGAGACTTTTATGCGTTCACTATCGCGCTTCTTAATCCTCACTTTGGCCATTCTCTCTTGGCCTAGTCATGCCAACTTGGAATATGACTTACAATCTCAGCCGCAGGTATCCGATTCTGCTGTTGCCCTTGATGAGCGAATTGATTCGTTACCCGACCCTCTCTTTATGGAAGCGTCGGATAGACGTCAGGTCAACATTTTACTTGCCGAAGTTCTGCGAGTCCAAAAGCAAGAGATCAAAACCTTCGAGCAACAGATAAAAGCTTACCGAGATAACAACGACGCCGATCAATGGTTTGCCGTTCAAACCAGTTACGTCACTTTGAATAGCTTGAACGTGAGTAAGCAGGACCTGTTAGAACAGACAAACTCTGCAAACAAAGAGCGCTTAACCGGTTTTGGCCCTTATGGTGTTACCCAATTTAAGCAAGAGTGGGAATTAACCAAGCTCAATATTGAGTATCTTGTTTACTTCCAAATTCGTAGCTTTAAAGCGCTTGTTAAAGACATCTTCATTTCGCCGGTGCCAGTGATTGGTGCATCGTTAAAAGTGCTATTCATCTACTTTGGTTTAGTGTGGTGGCTTGCTAACAGCACCCGTTTGATCGAGTTGTTTAGAATTAATTTTCTTGAAGCGAAAACGAACCCTCCTTTCTTAGTAAGGGTAATCTGGTATATCAGTCGCGCTGATCGTGCGATTGCTTGGCTCATTGCGATTACCCTTTCACTCAGGGTACTTTCGAGTATCCCTAGTCTACAGCATCTGATTTTCCTCGAGATCTTCACGTGGTGGATTCTAGGTGGTTCGATTGCCATCAGCTTTATTCTTGAACTGGCCTACCGCTTGGGTCGTACATCTAATAAAGAAGTGATCGCGCTTCGTCTATCGACTATTCGCCGTTATGTATGGAGCTTCATTGTTGCGGGTGTGACTCTGCAAATTTCGAGTATTACGTTAGGCAAAGGCACTATCTATAGTTGGATCTACAGCGCTCTGTTTTTCTGGTTTGTACTGGTTACCATTTCGGTACTCAGATTATGGCGAGCGAAAGTCTTTGATACTCTGCAACACATCTCCGATCGTCCGGTATGGGTGAATTGGGCGGTGAACCGCAAAGATACCTTCCTACTGAATATACTCGCGACAGCAATTGGCATCGTATGGTTGAGTGTGTACAACTTCCAACACCGTATCATGGCATTGCTATCCAATTACACGCTGTTTAGCCAAGCCTTGGCGTATCTGTTTAGAATCGAAGTGGCTAAGCAGTCTGATCTTAATAAAAATCAGCAAAACTTGGTTCGAATCAAAGGCGATCAAACCTATGAATACATTCTGCCGGGTAATATCGACAGCACGCTAATTGATTATGCGGGTGACGAAATTAAGCAACTGTCTCGCTACTTGATGTCGGACAGCCCTGCTATCTGTATTGTGTCAGGCGAACGTGGTGTTGGCGCGACGACGCTGCTTTATACTTTATTGCACAAAGTCTCTAACGCAGAGCCCGTTTATGTGAGCTGTCCTTATGCCGGTTACCAAGAACTTTTAGCGCATCTTGCCGTTAGTATTGGTTTGGAAGAAGAAGCCACTGAGATTCAGATCTTGGCGCATTTGCGTAAGAGCAATACGACGTATCTGATTGCGATTGATAACGCACAACGACTGGTGAAACCAATGGTCGGTGGCTTGTCTGATTTGATTCGTTTAACCAACCTTCTGCGTCGCTCTAAAAAGAACCACCGTGTCGTGATATCGATTGCCAAATCGAGCTGGCGGTTTGTTGATAGAGCGCGTGGCGAACGCCTGTTGTTTGACTTGGTGTGTTTCCTTCCACGTTGGACAGAAAAACAAGTTGGTGAGCTTTTGAATAGCCGTATTAACAAGGAGCTTGAAAAGCCGTTGTCGTTCGATGGCTTAGTGGTTCCTAAGCAATGGGACCAAGATGATATGAGTGAAGAAGAACGTGCACGCCAAGGCTTCTATCGAATCTTGTGGCACTACTCTGATGGTAACCCTACCGTTGCGTTGCGTTTCTTCCGACTCTCTTTGAACCGAAATAAAGAGACAGATCAAGCCGTGGTGCGTTTGTTCCATGTTCCGGAAGCGCAGGAACTGGAGAATATGCCGAAACCGATGTTGGCTGTATTGCGCTCTATCGTGCAATTGGAAATCGCATCTCCGGAAGTTTTATCTGAATGTACACAACTGAGCACGGCAGAAATAACGGGTATTCTGCGTTACTTTGAAAGCCGTGGTTATATTGGTTGGCATGAAGAAAAGGCTCGGATTTCTGAGCACTGGTTCCGCCATATTACGAACGTTCTCGACCGTCAACATCTACTGGTGAAGTAAAATGAAGAAGTTATTTATCCTACTATTTGTTGGCTTGGCAAGTGCTGTCAGCTTCCCGACCTTTGCGACGGAAGAGTTAGCCAATGTAGAAAACATCTCAAAGATAGCTAGCCTTGTGCGGTGGAGCGGCGTGTTCTTCTCCATGATTGTTATTGCTGCAATGTGGTTATTGCTCAAGTTCATCAACTCAATGGTGACCAGTTTTGGTAGTCAGTTTGTGCAATATCGAATGTTGCTACAGAAACTGCAGTCGTTTACTCAGTTCTTTATTTACGTGAGCACCGGTCTTATCGTGTTCATGATGAGTTTTAGAATCAACGACCAAATTCTGGCTTTGATTGGTGGTACCCTCGCTGTATCCGTTGGCTTTGCGCTTAAAGACTTGGCAGCGTCATTCATCGCAGGTATCACCGTGATGATCGATAGACCTTTCCAAGTTGGTGACCGCGTCACGTTCGAAGGTAACTACGGGGACATTATCACTATTGGTTTGCGTTCTGTGCGTATGAGAACTTTGAATGACGACATCATTACCATCCCGAACAACAAGTTCTTAAATGAAGTGACGACGAGCGGTAACTATGGTGCATTGGATATGCAGGTCGTGATTCCGTTTTACGTAGGAATGGATGAAGACATCACCCTAGCCCGTGATTTGATTCAAGAAGCTGCGTCTTCAAGCCGCTACATCCACTTGCCTAAGCCTGTTACGGTTCTGGTTAAACAGACGATTACGGATAACTACCTGGCGATACAGTTAACTTGTAAGGCTTACGTCGTCGATACAGCTTATGAAAAGTTGTTTGAAACAGACATTACCTTGCGTGTGATGAAAGAGTTCAAAAAGCACAACATCAACCCACCGAAGATTTCAGTGGCAGCGCATTAATTGAAGCTGGTTTAAGGTTAACGTTCGGAGATTGGATTAATCCCCGAGATACCAATAAACGAAAACACCTCCGGACTTATCTCGAGTGCGGAGGTGTTTTTTTATTCGATTTGTCTGCGCTAAGAGTAAGGGCTGCTAGATTTATACCTTAAAGTATTTCAACTGTTCAGTAAGGTGCTCTGTTGTGTTGGCCATTTTCTGGCTGTCTTCTGCTAGCGATTGTGAGGCCTGAAGTACTTCATTTGCAGCTAGGTGAATCCCAGTGACACTTTCACTCATTTCAGTTGCTACCGTACTTTGCTGTTCTGAAGCCGCTGCGATTTGTGCGACCATGTCATTGGCGTTGTGAAGCTCATTCACAATCACATCAAGTTGTTGGCGAGTCTCGTTAGATGCGACAACACTGTGGTCAACCTTCTCATTGCTGCTTTGCATTGCTTTGAAGGTGCGTTCCGCTTGTTGAGTCAGTTTTTCAATTGTGGATTGAACTTCGTTCGTTGAATTTTGAGTGCGGCTAGCAAGATTACGGACTTCATCCGCGACAACCGCGAACCCTCTTCCTTGCTCTCCTGCACGTGCGGCCTCTATTGCTGCGTTAAGCGCTAATAAGTTCGTTTGTTCTGACACATCACGAATGACGCTGACAACTTGACTTATCTCGCTTACGCCGGATTGTAGGTCTCTTACCAATTCGTTAGCCGTAGAGATGTTCTCTGAAACTTGAGAGATAGTTTTAGAAGTGACCTGCATGTTGTCATCGTTTTGGTTGGCATGATCGACGACTTTATTGGTACTTGCCGCCGTGCTCTCTGCGTTGACCGCGACATCTGAAATAGTGGCGCTCATTTCTGTCATCGCAGTAGACAATAATTCAAGCTGAGCATGTTGCGAGTTGACACTGGTCGCCGCCTCTTCACTCGCTTGAGCAATGTGACTTGCCATATTGCTCGATAGATCCGCAGATTCATTAGCGGTACGTAGTGTACTTTGCAGCTTATCAAGCATGGTGTCGATCTGTTGGCTCATATCACCCAGCTCATCTTTGCGCGTCATGTTCATACGTACACGAAGGTCGCCATCGGCAATCTTATGGGTGTTATCGATAAGCTTATTAAGAGGTACAAGGATGTTATTGGATATCGCGTAGCCCATTGCAAACAGTAGGCCAGACAACACAACCGCAACCATTCCTTCTTTAATCGCCAACGCGTAGAATGCATCTTGAATATCAGCGACCAATATTCCAGAACCTAGCACCCAATTCCATTCAGGAAAAAGTTGTACGTACGATATCTTATCTTTTAACTCTCCATTCGGGCTCTTCCATTGGTAGTCAAGAAAGCCTTTCTGTTGTGCAGTTTGAGAGATGGTCACCATCTCACGCCAGTGGTACTTGCCCGCACCGTCTCTTAAGTTACCCGCATTCTTGCCATTGAGTTCTGGCTTAAGGGGATGACTAATAATGTTGAGTTGTTGGTTTAAGATCCAAAAATAGTTGGTGCTGTCATAGCGAAGCGTCTCAATGACTTGAAGTGCTTGTTTCTTTGCTGTCTCTTCGCCAAGGATATTTCGTTGGTCATAATAGTGTTGAGCTAAGCTTACTGCTGTTTCGACTTGAGCACTGAGTTTATCTTGCCGCTCTTCCAAGGAGCTAGCGCGCTGTTGCATTAGATTAAAAGTGGACGCCATTACCAAGAGAACAACCGATAGAATGACGATGGAGACGAGTTTTGATTTGATAGATAGGTTACTTAATTTCATAGCTGACTGACTTTATTATTTGTTTTGATTATGGATTTTCGGCCAAGGTATCAAAATTTCGTACAGTTCAGATGATATGCATCAAGATCGAAAGATATACACTGTGTTACATAAGCAAAAAGAGGTGCTCGTCAAATCAGCAGAGGTTGAGATCTCGCTTGCGATAGATTAGTAGTGCGGGATTTTCGTGCTTGGGCTGAAAACTCAAATAACAGCCAAGCACTTAGTGCAACTGTCGAGTGACAGCCGGTAAAATTAACTTAGAGATTCGACACCAATAATTGAGGTGTCGCTTTTTGTTGAAGGTAAATACTAAAACGGCTTCCTTTACCCACTTTAGATTCTACGCGTATCTCGCCGCCAATTTGACTCAGAATACTCTGAGATACTGATAAGCCTAAGCCAGTGCCGTCGCGTTTGGTGGTATAAAATGGTGAGAAGATGCGCTTTAACTGCTCTTCCTTGATGCCACAGCCTTCATCTTGGACATGAACAATAGCCCCATGAGACACGCCATTTTCAACCCAGTCTTCACTTGAAATCGTTAACGTGCCCTGTCCATCCATTGCATGAATCGCATTCATTTGTAGGTTAACCAGAATCTGCAGCAATTGGTTTCGGTTCACTTCTACGGAGGTTCTAGCATTCAATTGCGAGACATACACAATGCCTTTCTTCTTCGCGCCAGTTTTTACGAGCGTAATACTTTCGTCCACAATTGGATTGATATGCTGCCACGTGATTTCGTCTTGTACGCCGCCATGTCGGCTGTATTGAAGTAGGCTTCGGGTAATATTTCGAATTCGGTCAATCTGTTCCATGATAGCGTGGACCTCTTCATCGACACGGCCCACTTCATCACCGAGTTCAAACTTCATCAGTTCAACATTGCCAAGAATAACTGCCGTTGGGTTATTGATCTCATGAGCAATGCCTGCCGTGAGTTCACCGAGTGCTGCTAGCTTTTCATTAACCACCAGCTTATCTCGGGCTTGATTGAGAAGCTTGATATGCAGTTCCAGTTCTTCAGTTTTCTCTTTCAAACTGGCGGTACGAGAGTGAACTTTACACTCGAGTTCTAACGCCGCTTGTTGAATCTCTTGATTACGTTCGTGCAGCAGATCTAGCATCTTGTCGAACTGTTTGGCGAGCAGAGTAAGCTCGTGTTGGTCATCCAAGCCTAACGTACCGATACGTTTGTCCTTACCCAATTGCACGAGCTTCACCACTTTATGAATTCTTTCAATTGGGTCGAAAAGATCCCGAGCACCACGGTGAACGATCAACCCAGAAGCAAGCAACAGCAACACAATGATAATGCTGATTTCGCCAAGGTTAGTCAGGTAAGTTTCAATGAGCGGCCATATTAGATAGCCGGTATACAGCATGCCTATTACGTTATTAAACTGGTCGTGGATCGGTTGGTAAGCCGTGATGTACCAAGCATCGTAAACATACGCTCGATCTAGCCACTCTTTGCCTTCGTTCAGGACTTTTGAGTGAACCTCATGAGAAACGCGCGTACCAATGGCCCGCCCTACACTGTCTTCACTGCTTAAAGGAACGTTGGTGCTCACACGAAGATCATCAAGGAAGACAGTGACGGTACCGACATGACGATTAAAGTCTTCTCTTTGGGGATAGATAAGATTGCTGATTTGGTCGACAAGTTGCGTGCTGTTATTAAGCAAAATCCCACCATCAAGAAAACCAATTACATTATCATTGCCATCTTTTACGGATACGACGGTTCGACTTACCAATCCGCGGGTCTCAACTTCTTGGCCATTAAGCATCGGAACTTCCGCTTTTTTAGCAAGATCCCGATCGAGATGATTGAGTTCGCTACGGCTTAAGACGCTGAAAAACGAAGACTTGTGAGTCAAATTTAGATATTCGAGTTTCTTTGCCATACTTTCGACACTGCGCCAGCGCAGAAAGTCGAGCTCATAGCGAGATTTGTTTTCAGAAACCCAACGCGTGAGATCCTTTTTAGAAATATCACTCCCGAGTTTGACGCGGAAATTATAAGACTCAGCAAACGCACGAACGTTGTATGCCTGCTGATTTTGAATCAAGTGAATACTGTTCTCTGCCACGTCTAAGCGCTCATCAACATCAATCAGTGCCCCCTGCCACGTGTAATGAACAGACCAATACAGTGTGATAGCCACAAGCGCACACAACGTAAGAATGATCGGAGCAGATGTTAGGAATAGTAAGCGATAGCGAACCATGGTTTTGAACCGGAACGCCCACTTTGACCACCAATGGCGTCTAATCGGCATATTCAGAGCCTTCTGTGTTCCAATCTTTATATTTACGCTCTAGGGTTTTACGAGCGACGCCAAGATCTCTCGCAGCCGCTGATTTATTGCCGTCATGGAAGCTCACAAGTTGTTCTATGTGAGATTTCTCTACTTCTTTCAGTGTCCAAGTGTTTGGGTAACCCTCGGCAGCGTCTGCATTATTTAAGTTTGGTATTTCCGCACCATGTGACACTGTCACTGAAATGCTTGCAGGTACCGGATCGCCATTAATCTCGCGCCAATAGTGTGCTGGTGGCTTGTCTAAAAGAATGCATCGTTCGACTAAGTTTTTAAGTTCACGTATATTCCCCGGCCATTCGTATTCATTCATCGCCAAGATATCTTCATGTGCCCAATTGGGAACGGGCATGCCAAGTTCATTCGACAATAGACGAGTGAAATATGGAACAAGCTCAATCAAGTCTGATGGGCGTTCTCTTAGTGGCACAACATCAATCTTAAGTACATTGAGTCGGTAGAACAGATCGCGGCGAAAGTGCCCTTTATCAACCTCTTCCTGAAGATTTCTGTTGGTTGCTGCCACCACGCGTACATCAACGGCAATTTCCTTCTCGCTACCGACTGGACGAATCGTTCTTTGTTCTAACACACGTAACAACGCAGCTTGCATTGGCAGTGGCATTTCACCTATTTCATCAAGGAACAAGGTGCCACCACTTGCGACTCTGAACAGACCCTCACGGTTTTTCTTCGCACCAGTAAATGCGCCAGAGGTGTGTCCAAACAATTCACTTTCGAGAAGCTCCGGAGCTATCGCACCACAGTTGATTGGTACAAATGGTCCGGTGCGTTTGCTGGCTTCATGTACACCACGCGCAACCAACTCTTTACCCGTACCTGACTCACCTTCTATTAACACCGATGCTCTTGATGGTGCAAATTGACTGATCAACAGTTTAAGCTGTTTGGTCTTGTCTGAATTGCCGATCAATTCGGTCTTGATATGACGACTAACATCACGCTTTAACGCGTACTGCATTCTTTGGTCGAGTCGCTTATCCATACAACGCAGAACCGCTTGTATCATCTGTTCGAGGTTGAATGGCTTAAGAATAAAATCTGACGCACCAAGCTTAAGTGCAGATATGGTCATCTCTAGATCAGCATAACCCGTCATGAAAATCACATCGGCGCGTTTGTCATTGTCATTAAACGCCTCTTCCCACTCAATGCCAGAACGTCCTGGTAGGTTGATATCAAGAACAATCAGATCAAAATGTTCGTTCGAGCGCAGCGTTTCAGCCTCTTCTACCGACCCCGCACTGGATACCTTGCCAAAGAACTTCCCTAGTGCTTTCTTTAAAATTGCCTGCATACCAATTTCATCATCGACCACTAGGACAGAAAACGCCTGATATTGGGTCAAAGTGTTTGGATTGAGGTTAGAGGCGTTTGAACTAGGTAAAGACATAATGAGCAGCCGTTAGGGAAAGTTGGGACAGAGTGTACCAATTAACCTTTTGTTCAACAGGGACAATGTGCGACATTTTGTCCTAGCTCATGTTTTGTTTCATTTTAACGAGGTAAATGACGCAGTTTTGTCCGAAATAACAGCAATTTAATGAGATCTGATGCATGATTTATTGGCATTAAGATTGCTTATAAGGTGTAGATTTCTAATTACAATAATTAGCGTCTTATGCACATGCCTTTTTTTGAGCCCTTTAGAACTGAAGGCATGTCATTCATTTATAACAGAATGGACATAATAATAATGAAAGCAATTCCCCTAACTATTGCAGCTCTATCTATCGTCAGTTACACGGCTAGCAGCGCGGAAGACATCACTCATATCAAGTTGGCGACAACGACAAGTACTTATCACTCTGGTCTACTGGACTACTTATTGCCTGAGTTCGAAAAGGATTCCGGTATCAAGGTTGATGTTTTAGCAGCAGGCACAGGTAAATCACTTCGCATGGGCGAAAACGGTGATGTGGATTTGGTGATGACCCACGCTCCAAAAGCTGAAGCTAACTTTGTTGAAAAAGGCTACGGCGTACTTCCTCGTAAGCTGATGTACAACGATTTTGTTATCGTTGGTCCTGAAAGTGACCCTGCGAAAGTTGAATCTCAAAAAGCTGTAGCTGATGTGTTTAAAGCGATCGCGACGAATAACGTGACGTTTGTATCTCGTGGTGATGATTCAGGTACACATAAGAAAGAAATGGGTATCTGGGCTCAAACTAAGATGGAGCCTAACTTTGGCGGTTACCGCAGCGTTGGTCAAGGCATGGGCCCTACTCTGAACATGGCGTCGGAGATGCAAGGTTACACCATGACAGACCGTGGTACTTGGCTGGCTTACCAAAATAAACTGGACCTAAAAATCCTTTTCCAAGGTGACAAAAACTTATTTAACCCTTACCAAGTGATTCTTGTTAACCCTGAGCGTTACCCAAGCATTAACTACCAAGCAGCGAAAGTATTCAGTGATTGGTTGGTTAACCCTAAAGGCCAGAAACTGATTAACGACTTCAAACTGCACGGTAAACAACTGTTTGTTGCAAGCGCAGAATAGTTTGTTGTAAGTGAAGAGTCGTTTTCTTTAAGTAAAAAGTAGCGCTAAAGGTTCAACATTAATCAATTAGCGCTACGCTTTATTAAACAGTTAATGAGGCACCTAAGCAATTTCGTTTTAAAAACCGTCTTGCTTTAAAAGCATTCACGCTTAAAAACAATAGCTGGCCAATAAATACTTAAACCTAGTGTGTCAGCTATGATTAACATCAGTTATTACCGATAAAAACCTATTATCGATTCACACGAGATACTTCATGACCCTATGGCAAACAACGATTGATGCAATGAATCTACTAGTGAGTTTTGACCACGAATTGTGGCAAATCGTCGCGGTTTCCTTCAGCGTATCTTTGTCCGCCATCTCATTAGTGATTGTTCCTGCAATCCTTATGGCTTTCTTATTGGCTTATACCGAGTTCCCCGGCAAATGGGCTCTGCTTTCGGTGATCAACACCCTGCAAGCGATCCCTACTGTGGTTATTGGTTTGTTGATGTACATGATGCTTTCTCGCTCTGGCCCGCTAGGTGATTGGCAATTGCTGTTCACTCAAAAGGCGATGATTCTCGGTCAGATGCTGATCTGTTTTCCAATCCTAGTTGCTATGATGCACGGTGCTCTGCAGGCTAGTGACCGTCGTGCGGTAGAAACTGCGCGCACGCTTGGCGTATCAACAACACGTGTAGCGTGTACCTTGATTTGGGAAACACGCTTCCCTCTTTTAGCTGCGACTATCGCTGCCTTCTCTCGTATCGTTACTGAGGTAGGTTGTTCAATGATGGTTGGTGGCAACATTATGGGGATGACAAGAAACATCCCAACAGCTATCGCTATGGAAAGCCACAAAGGCGCATTCGCTCAAGGTGTCGCCCTCGGTATGGTGTTATTAGCATTGGCATTAGCCCTTAACTTTTTCCTTTCGAGTGTGAGAGGAAAAGGCTATTTACGAACTTAGGAACGCTGTCATGAGTATAAAAATAACAACGCAGCAAATTTCAATGCGCTACAAAGAGCGTGTTTTGTTCCACATTCCCGAACTGTCGATCGGTCCCAACGATGCCATTTATCTCAAAGGAGACAATGGTGTTGGTAAAACGACCCTACTTAAAATCTTGTCTGGATTAATTCAGCCAAGCTCTGGCCGTATTCAGTCTCCAATTCAGAGCTGGCAGCAGAAACTATTTCCTCGACTCAAGTTCAAAGACATCATCTATCTGCATCAGACACCTTACCTATTTGATGGTTCTGTGTACCAAAATGTCGCTTATGGGATTCGCTTTAACAAAGAGAGCCAAAAAGATAAGCGAGCTCAAATAATTAATGCGTTGAGGATGGTAGGTTTAGAAACCCTAGCAGATGAACACATTTCGGTGTTGTCTGGTGGTGAACGCCAACGCGTAGCAATGGCACGAGCTTGGATTCTTAAGCCTTCAATCTTGCTTATGGATGAACCAAGTGCTTCTTTAGACAAAGAATCTATTGAAAGATTGGTGATTATGGCCGAAGATCTTCTTCAGAGAGGCGCGAGTTTAGTCATTACAAGCCACCAAACCAACGCGTTAACCGATTTGTGTAAGAAGCAATGGTGGATCAAAGACAACACCCTGACCGAGTCACCGCTTCTGCAAGTAATTAAAAAGAACAAAGCACAAGAGAATATTTATGCTGCTTCCAACGCAAACTAGTTGGGTTATTTTGGCTGGCGGACAAGCCAGCCGTATGGGCGGAAGAGATAAAGGACTTGTTGAGCTCAACGGTTCCCCGCTTATTCAATACGTTATAGACAAGCTGTCACAACAAGATGTCAGCATCACCATCAATGCCAACCGTAACTTAGAGAGTTACCAAGCATTCGCTCCGGTTGTTTCCGATTCCTTCCCTGATTATCCAGGTCCATTGGGCGGTATTCATGCTGGTCTTAAAAACGCGACCACAGATTGGGTCGGTTTTGTCCCGTGTGACAGCCCACAAATCAGTGATGATCTCGTAGAACGCTTTTGTGCGGCAGTAAAAGAAGACAGTGACATTCTTGTGGCTCACGATGGTGAATTTAAACAACCCGTGTTTACCCTATTCCACAAGCGTGTTCTTCCAAAGCTAGAAGCCTTTTTAGAACGTGGCGATCGCAAGATAATCTTGCTCTACAAAGAGTGCGTCACGGAGTACGTTGATTTCAGCGATGCTCCGAACTGCTTTGTAAACCTTAATACACCAGAAGAACTCACCCAATTCGGAACGCTTCAATAATGAAAGATTCAAAACAACGCCCTAACTTGCCGTTATTAGGTTTTGCTGCCTACAGCGGCACAGGTAAAACAACTGTACTTGAAGCCTTGTTACCTTTGTTAACCGACGCAGGTTTAAAAGTTGGCGTTCTTAAACATGCTCACCACGATTTTGATGTCGATAAGCCGGGCAAAGACAGCTATCGCTTACGCAAAGCAGGCGCGAACCAAACGTTGATCAGTTCTCGCAACCGCAATGTCATGATGACAGAAACACCGGAAGCAGAAGCGGATTTTGATTACCTACTAACGCGCTTCGATACGAGCACGCTTGATTTAATTTTGGTTGAAGGCTGCAAGAACATCGCTTTCCCAAAAATCGAGCTTCACCGTGATGAAGTGGGTAAACCTTGGCTTTATCCAAACGATGACAACATCATTGCTATCGCTGCAGACAGCAAAGTCGAATCTGACCTACCACAAATGGCGATCAGTGACTTAGAAGCAATTCGTGATTTCATCATTGAATACGCTCAGTCATTTGATCCTGTATCGAAAACAAGCAAAGCAGCGGCGTGCTCATCGTCAAAAGATAATACACCAGTTGTATGTTGCGACTCTTTCTCCCCTGCTGGTCTTACCGTGACTCAAGGTCAGCAAAAGATTGTTGATAGCATTGATGCACTTGAGCTGACGGAATCTGTTGCCCTAGAACAAGGGTATGGTCGCGTATTGGCGGAAGATGTTATTTCACCAATCAATGTACCTCAGAACACGAACTCTGCAATGGACGGCTACGCTATTCGTAGTGAAGATTTAGATCTGGATAGCTACCACGTTGTTGCTGAAGTTATGGCAGGACACAGCTACGACAAGACAGTTCAACAAGGTGAAGCGGTTAAGATCATGACAGGTGCGCCAATGCCGGAAGGTGTTGATGTTGTTGTGATGCGAGAGCAAGCCTTCCAAGAAGGCGACACTGTTAGCTTCCCTGACGCGAAAATCTCGGTAGGACAAAATGTCCGTATGGCGGGTGAAGATTTAGAAATCGGCCAACCTGTCTTTACTCATGGTACGCGAATTGAAGCGCCAGAAATAGGCATGATGGCATCACTGGGTTTCGGTACCTGCCCTGTTCTACGTAAAGTGAAAGTTGGCGTATTCTCGACAGGTGATGAAGTTCAAGCACCAGGTAGCGAGCAGAAACCTAATTCTATCTACGATTCAAACCGTTTTACTATCATCGGTATGCTTCAAAAGCTGGGTTGTGACATTGTTGATTATGGCATCATTGAAGATGATGAGCAGAAGATGATGGATGTACTGCATTCAGCATCGCTTGAAACCGATATGGTCCTGACTTCTGGTGGCGTATCTGTTGGTGACGCGGATTACATTAAGCTTGCGTTGGATAAGCTGGGTGAAATTAACTTCTGGCGTATCAACATGCGTCCAGGTCGCCCATTAGCTTACGGTAAAATTGAAAACAAACCTTTCTTTGGTTTGCCGGGCAACCCAGTAGCAGTCATGGTGTCATTCATCAACTTTGTAGAGCCAGCGATCCGCAAGCTGCAAGGTCAAACAAACTGGACACCAGTAAAAGCGAATGCGGTAGCGACTGAGCAATTACGATCTCGTCAAGGTCGTACTGAGTTCAGCCGCGGTGTGTTCTCAATGAACGAATCCGGCGTACTTGAAGTGAAAACAACCGGTAAGCAAGGTTCAGGTATTCTACGTTCAATGAGCGAAGCGAACTGCTTAATCGAAATCTCTCCAGCGGTTGATACCGTAAAAGTTGGCGAGACAGTAACGATCATTCCACTGCAAGGCCGTGTTTGATTGAAGGTTCAATGAGACCTAAATTGACTAAGCCGTTCTTTGGTTGACTTAGAAGCTCCTTGCCAAGACATAGACCAGCCCCTTCTATCGAGCTTTCGATGTTAAGGGGCTTTCTGTTAGTTTCGTAAAAGACAACCTGTCTAGTCCCTAAAAAGCAAAAGCTTAAATAACGCTAAACGTTTACACCGATAATCTTAAGGTTTCTTACCATTACCTTGAGCCACGTACGCTTTTTATGTAGAGTGCGCGCAAAGTAATAATTCTATTGGAGAGCACCATGGCTCGTACCATTCTGTACACTTACAAAGATGAAGACAAAGAGTTACTGTTTTCAAAACAAGAACACCGCACGATCCAAGAAGCTGTAGCTGCAGCGGAAGGTATCGACATCTCTGAGTATCTTAAAACTGAGCAACAGCTTGAGTTGATTTCTGATACTAAAGCGGTTCGCAACTACCAAGACAACTACTTCCGTAAGCTTGGCTTTACTAAGCTTACGTTGAAGCAAAAAGACAACCTTGGTGTTGGTAAAAAGAAGAAGTAAGTCTTGGGCTCTTTTTCTTGATATTTAGCTTCTAGCTTTTCGTTGAGAGTTAAAGAAACGAGAGCACTGAAAAATAAAAAATGCCGCAACCTCTTTTGAGATTGCGGCATTTTTATATATGCGTTTTAACTAGCTCAACGTTAAGTAGAGATTACTTGATGTTAAGGAATGCAGCGCCACGAACACCGCCTGAATCACCGTGCTTCGCTTTGATGATCTTTGGACACTTAGCTACAGAAAGCAGGTATTTAGGCACACGCTTTGGCATCTCTTCGTAGATAAGTTCGAAGTTTGAAAGGCCGCCGCCCAATGCAACTACGTGTGGGTCAAGACCGGTAAATAGGTTCGCGAAACAGATAGCTAATAGCTCCATAAAACGATCAACGTGTTCAGCGGCTTTCGCTTCACCTTCGTTGTACGCTTGAATGATCTCAATCGCTTTCTTCTTCTCACCGAAATAGTGCTCGTAAATCAACTCAAAGCCACGACCTGACAGGTAGCTATCCAGACAACCTTTCTTGCCACAACCACAACCTAGTAGCGGCGCGTTATCGCCAAGGTGGAACCAAGCATCAAGAGGAAGGCGCATGTGGCCCAATTCACCTGCAACGTGGTTACGACCAGAGAACACTTTTCCTTCGTATATTAAACCACCACCGAAGCCAGTACCTAGGATTAGGCCAGTTACTGATGGTTCATCTTTAAGCTCGTCATCCCACGCTTCAGAAAGCGCAAAACAGTTCGCATCATTCTCAATCTTCACACTACGACCAATAAGTGCTTCTAGGTCTTTACGTAGTGGTTTCCCCGTCGAAGCTGGCACGTTAACAACCAGCATTGTGCCGTCGTCAGCATCTTCCATACCAGGAAGACCAAGACCAATTTTACCTTCGCAAGAAAATTCGCTGTCGTACTTCTTTACCAAATCGGCAATCGTATCAAGCAGCAGTTGATAATCTTCAGTCGGCGTTGGTACGCGTTCTGTTGCTACTCGTTCAAGTTTGTCATTGAACGCACCAAATTCAATTTTTGTGCCGCCAACATCGAAGCCGTAATACATTAAATCTCTCCAATTCTTCCCTAAATTCGGGCAAATATATTTTTTAAATTAAACAACTAAGGGACATTATCCATAACACTCCCCCTACAAACCGTGATAGATAACAAACTTATCTCGTGATCGAGTCTGTTTGAACAACAAGTCAGCACAAAGTGGTTAAAGGTTAGAGTGAAGTCTCACTTTTATTGTGTTTGATGAAAGCATTCAGGCTCGGTTGGGACGGATCCGACTTATAACGCGTCTTACTTAGCATGTAGCTTTCGCGAAATGTCTCAAACCACAGCTGTAAAGTTAGAGCGCCCTGTTCTTCCCCAGCTTGTTTTAGAACTAAGCTCGCGACTTCGGCAGTCGATAGGTGTTGTTCGTTATCCGACTTGCGCATCATGTATTGTGAAACGGATTCGGGTTCAATAGATAGCACTGGAAGATCTTGCAGATACTCTGAACGACGAAAAATCCGACGCGCCTCTCGCCAACTGCCATCAATGAAGATCAGCAGCAACGTCTTGTCCGAATCTCGCATTTCACCGAGGTCAGCAACCACGCGCGATTTGTCATCGGTATAGTCTTCAGGAAAAACCACGACAGGTTGATATTTATCGTCTTTCAGGACATCAAGCATCTCTTGATTCGGCTCAGTGCGGTGCCAAAGATAGGCGTAGCTCTCTTTAACGGTATCAAGGATTAAACGCCCTGTATTACTTGGCTTAAGTATTTCGTTGTCCGATAAGATCAACATAGTCGCGACGTTCGTATTTACGTCTGGTTGATGTTCACAGATACAGCTGTCTTGTTTGATTTTACAGAACTCACATCGAACCACTTTACACCCGCGCGCGTTAAACGGCTTGGTAGAAAGAGACAAACGGTGTTGATATAAACGGTGAAAAGCGTGGATTCTCATGGACAATAACGATAAATCTAGAAAAGTGACACGATTGTACTTACAGTGTCCCTAGAATGATAGAAGGAATTCCCATGCAAGACCCATCACAGCTTCGCCTTGTTTGTTTTATTGTCGTTTTTGGATTGTGTGCGCTTTGGGAATACCGCTTTCCACGTAAAGCACTGACTCAAAGCAAATGGTTTCGTTGGGGAAACAACTTTGCTCTAGTTGCTTTGAATAGCTTTCTATTAGCCACTCTAATTCCTATCGCGGCATTCCAAGCGGCAGTTATCGCACAACAAAATCAATGGGGTGTGTTTAATACCCTGTCACTCCCTATAGAGCTCACTGTTCTAATCTGCGTATTACTCTTAGATTTCGCCATTTACTTACAACACTTGGTTTTTCACCGTGTGCCTTGGTTATGGAAGTTACATCGAGTTCACCATGCAGATCTAGATATCGATGTCACTACCGGAACGCGCTTTCACCCTATTGAGGTGATCCTTTCGATGCTGATTAAAGTGAGTTTGGTGATCGCGCTTGGTGTCCCTGTCATTGCGGTCGTGATATTTGAAATTGTTCTTAATGCCAGTGCGATGTTTAACCACAGTAATGCACGTCTTCCGTTATGGATTGATAAGCGATTAAGAAAAGTGATAGTGACACCAGACATGCATCGCGTTCATCACTCGATCATTGTTAAAGAAACCCACTCAAACTTTGGTTTCTTTCTATCGGTGTGGGACATCTGGTTTAAGACTTACCGCGCTCAACCTAAACTTGGCCACGATAAGGTTCATATTGGTGTTCCCGAGATTCAAGATGGTAAAGAGCAACGGTTGGACTTGATGTTGCGTCAGCCGTTTACACAATTCCCGACAACAAAAGACTAGATTCAAACTCGTTTGTGGCTCAAGCTGATATTGAACTCAAACCTATATCTAGACAAAAACGCCCTTAGATTCATGTCGGAATTTAAGGGCGTTTCTCTATCGAGATTAGTTTTAATCGTAAGTTATGCCAACTTAGCGCATTTACCTCAGCACATATTTGTGCAGCATAGCCTGTTGATGCCCAGCTATCTCACCTACTTGTTCAGAACTTTCGATCATAGATTCAAGTTGCAGCTTAGTATTCTCGCCTTGCTCAGATACACGAGTGATTGAATGCGTTACATCGACAGTCGCTCGTGCTTGCTGCTCAGTAGCCACCATGATTTGTTCAACACGCCCTTTGATCTGGCTAACCGCGAACTCTATCTTCTCGAAGGCCTGTTTTACATCTCCGCTGGTGTCCAGCGCATTCGCCATTTCGCTTCGCGATTCCGTTACAGAAGCACGTGAGCGGTCAGCTGCCGCTACTAACTCGTTCATCATGTTACGAATATTGGTCGTTTGCTGAGATGTGCCACTCGCCAATTTACGTACTTCATCGGCAACGACTGCAAAGCCTCGCCCTTGCTCACCTGCTCGCGCAGCCTCTATGGCAGCGTTCAATGCTAATAGGTTTGTGTTTTCAGCGATACCACTGATCATGTCGACCATTTCGCGAATCTGTTTAACTCGACCATCCAAATCAGCCATCGACTCTTCGTTCATGCTAAGAGATTGCTCAAGCGCTTGTAATCGTTGCTGATTAAGACCAACTACCTGACTTCCATTTACTGACTCATCTTCTGCCATCTGTGCATCGTCGTTCGATGCGTTAGAGATACGGGCAATCTCACCAATGGATGCTTCAAGCTCAGTAATAGTCGCGATCATATTCTGAAGAGATTCATTTTGCTCGTTCAAGCTAGAATTTGTTTGCTCTGCGGCGTCATGACTCACTTCAGCTGTTTGATAAAGCGTCTCACAGTTACGCGTTACCAAACGAACCGAGTCAGCGGTTGAATCTACCACTGTATTGAGTTTTGAAGTGATAACTTGTAGTTCCAGAGGTCCCAACAGTTCACTTTGTTTGGAGAAGTCGTGATCGGCAAGTGAACTTAATTGTTGTGTAATGTTTTTAAGCCCTTTATTCATCCAACGACGTAATACGAACCATGAGATCGCAATGATTACGGCAATCACCAGCCCGCTAATAAACAACACACGATCAATATTGATGATGGTTTGATTTACAACGAGCTCGCTTTCATCAATCAGTTGGGAAGCAGTAGAAGACAACTGATTCAGTGTACTAATAACGGTATTCGCTAAGGTAATCACTTGCGTTAAGTTCTGCTCTTGCTGTTTAACCAGTTCGAGTTTCGATAGGATTTGCTTGATTACCCCTTCTTCTGTAAAGCCCTCTTTCACCATTTCATAAGGTGCCGTCAAACTTGCGAATTCGGCGATGTCTGGGTGCCAATCAGCAAAGTCACTGTAAGCCAAGTTAAGGCCCGCAATTCGATTCCTCAGTTGACGATATTCATCGTGTGCTTTATCAATGTCAGATTGCATCATCAACATTAAAAATGTGTTCGCCATCGCAGACGCACTGGACGTAAATCGATTTGCAGCATCACTCGCTTCCGGGTTGTCTTCAACCAAAAACGAGCTAATTCGATTCATTTCTGGTCCGATAGACCCAACGCCATAACGGAACTCGCCCATTTTACTGTCGATGAGATTTTGCTTACTTTGAATCTCAATTTGCGCTAGCAGTACCGTGTTGGTCATGGATTGCAGCTGCGCCATGTCATCGATAAGGTTTTGTTGTTGCTCTAAAGAGATCGCTTCAGGAAAAGATTGGGAGATAAAAAGGAGTTCCTCTAGCGTGGTATTACTCTCTGTTTCGAGTTGGTCAATTGAGCCCCTTGTGGCATTCAGTGTATCTAAGTCGGTAGATTGGGTGCTGTAAGTGAGTAGTTTCACTTGTTCTAATACGCTTTGCGTTAACTCGGCGTTGTGAAGAGCAAGGGGTAATGCTTGTTCTGATAGTGAGTCAAAATGTCCCCCAACCTGCTCAACTCCGCGAATACTAACCATTGATAAAAAACTAACGAGTAAAAGAATAGAAATAAATACAGCGGTAACGGTTTGAATGAGTGACAATGTATAACGTGAGGGCTTTATTGATAAGTTTGTGTCGGGCATGTGAAATCCAGTTTGACTACGAAAAGAGATATCCTTAAGTTAGTCCGTATACTAGAAGTCCTTGATGACGTTTTTATTTCAATTTCTTTTCAGAAGAGTTACATATGAAATTCAGAAAAATGCTTGCAGTTACAATAACTTTCGCAACATTAGCTGCATGTAGCTCGTCCCCTTCTCCTTCTCAGCTTGGTCAGACTGCACAGAAACCTTTATCAAAGTCAGAACAATTGACTACAAATGCTTATATGAGTGTCTATGAGCAGTGGAAAGGCGTGCCATACCATTTCGGTGGAAGCTCATTCCGCGGTGTAGATTGCTCCGCTTTTGTACAAATTGCAGTCCAAAATGCTACCCAACAAGCACTACCAAGAACCACAAAAGATCAGAGTCAAAAGGGAAAAGAGATTGCGTATGAACAGGCAACAAGTGGCGATTTGGTGTTTTTTAAGACATCGATGACTGTACGACACGTGGGTGTTTACTTAGGAAATAATCAATTCCTACATGCATCTACGTCGAAAGGTGTGATTATATCGAGGCTAGATAACCCTTATTGGGCCTCCAAGTTTTGGCACTTTAGGCGTTTATAGCGGTTCGAAAGATAAACCGCTGAGTCAGATAACTCTAGTCAAGATGCGACTTTAACGCCCGTTGTTATTTATACTGGCTAATTACGGCAATAAAAGGAAAAACAAACCGTTAGTCGTACTTAGCAACAGCAGTATCAAACAGGTTCTTCACTAACGCGATGTATTCATCGAGGAATACAATTTGTTCGTTCGTCGCTTTCTTAGCCCAAACACCCGCTAATACTTCACCAAGGTCCGCTACTACGGCATCTGCTTCTTTTAAAAGCTGAAAACGAACGCTCGAATGCAATTCTGGGTTTTGCTCGAAAATAGCCATGATGTTCGTTGAAATCATGTCGGTAACAATATCTTCGACACTTTCGTTTCCAGTATCACCATTACTATTGGTAAACACATCAAGATTAAATGATAGGTGCTCGATCAAAGCCAAATAGCCATCGGTTTCTACAACCACAATAATTCTCCGTTTTAAGCTCTAGAGCAGATTAATACGTATTTGCCTAATACTATGTAAATGACGCTATTTGTCATCACTTTATTGTCCAAAAGCGCATTAAAATGATCCTAGTTAGTATTTCAGCTTAAATTTAAATCAATATAGGTCTGCGTTGTATAGCCACTTAGTTAAGGCTCAAGTAAATACATGGCTAACAAAGTGTAAGACAGAATTTGAAATAAAGTATTGCGCCAGTTAACAATAGCGCTTTCAACTGTCTCTAAAAGCTCATTAAAATTGATGGGTAGACAATAACAAGCTCAAACTACTTTTCCAGTTTGTGACGATCAAAACCGTTTTGATTGTGAGACCAGTTCCAAACTATTTCACCACACCATATGTCCAATTTGTGTTTGTATTTCAAAGAGCTTGAATCAGTTCAAGTTCACAATTCGGCCAATTGATTCTACATAAGCAGAAGAAGAGCGAAGAACATTGACGAGTGCGTCTATAAATTGCTCAGATTTATCCTAAACTATTGCTATTAAACAAACAGTATTCCTAACTTTCAGTCTTTGAGGATTTCCTATGTGGCAGGCCATTTCTCAACAACTTTCAGATACTCTTCTATTTAACTTCCAGATTACTGAACGTATCAAGCTTTCTGGTGGTGACATTAACGATTGCTATATGATCAGTGATGGTAATGAACGTTACTTTGTTAAAGTGAATCAGCGAGAATTTTTACCTAAGTTTGAAATTGAAGCCGAGAACTTACGTTTGTTAAGAGAAACCTCCACTGTTTACGTTCCCGAATTAGTGCTTATTGGCAAAACCAAAGAGTGTTCGTTCATTATTCTCAATTACTTGCCAACCAAACCACTTGAGACGGGTAATAATAGCTTCGATTTCGGAGTACAACTTGCGCAACTTCATCAATGGGGCGAGCAAAAAGAGTTCGGTTGTGACCAAGACAACTATATCGGCAGCACACTTCAACCTAACCCTTGGCATAAGAAATGGGGTCGTTTTTTCTCTGAGCAACGCATTGGCTTCCAACTCCAATTACTAAAAGAGAAAGGCATCGAATTTGGTGATATAGATGACATCGTTGATGTGGTGAATATGCGCCTTGCTGGCCACAATCCTCGCCCTTCTCTGCTTCATGGTGATCTTTGGAATGGTAATGTCGCAAATTCAGCCTTTGGGCCTATATGTTACGACCCTGCTTGTTACTGGGGCGATCATGAATGCGATTTGGCGTTAACGGAATTGTTTGAAGGGTTTCCAAAAGAGTTTTATGAAGGTTACCAAAGCGTCAATCCACTCGACGTTGGCTATACTGAACGGAAAGACATTTACAACTTGTACCATCTTCTTAACCACTGCAATCAATTTGGCGGAGAATATTTAGCACAAACTGAAGCATGTATTCAGAAGATACAGGCCGTTTAATACCAATCACAGTTATTTACTACGATCGATATAACTGTTTACTGCGATCTATACAAGCTACTGCGATTGGTACAAGTTACAGTGAGGAGAGTTCGCCATGCATAAATACACAGAGAAACATGTCTCCTGCCCCCACTGTGGGCATGCAATCAGCATAACGCTCGATGCTTCTAATGGAAGCCAAGATTTTTATGACGATTGCCCTGCGTGTTGCAATGCCATTCACCTCGATATGCAGGTAGATGAAGTGAGAGACAGAATTAATCTTTCGATTGATGCCGACGACGAACAAGTCTTCTAACACCTACTCTCTTGTGGAGTTAGCGCTACACTCCTAAATTTTTAGGCTAGCCTGCTAAAATACAAAAAGAGCACCTAAGTGCTCTTTTTAAGATCTTTGACTTTTACTTAGCTTCTTTTTTTGGCAAGTGCTATGTGTAAACCGTCACTGCTACTTTTGGTTTGCTAATACACGCTCTACAGTATCAACAATCGCCTGTGTTTGAGGGTCAAACTCAATGTTCACTTGGTCGCCGACTTCACGGCCGCCAAACAGAGTGCGATTCAGCGTTTCTGGAATTAGGTGAACAGAGAAACGGTTCTCTTCCACTTCGCCAATCGTCAATGAACAACCATCAACGCCGATGTAACCCTTGCTCAACACGTACTTCATCGATTCTTCTGGTAGTTCGAACCAAAGTGTACGGTTATTCTCAGTCTTAATCACATCAACGAGGTTAGCCATCAGAGTAATGTGGCCTGACATACTATGTCCGCCGATTTCATCACCAAACTTGGCTGCACGTTCGACATTCACTTTGTCACCAACATTCAGTTGGCCTAAGTTCGTCAAGCGCAATGTCGCTTGCATTAAATCAAAAGCAATCTGGTTACCTGAAATTTCCGTTACCGTTAAGCAACAACCGTTATGAGCTACTGAAGCACCAATTGCTAATCCCTCAACCATTTCGTCGCTTAGCTCAATGGTATGAGTTTGAAACAACTCTTTTTTGTTTATAGCAACCAGTGTTGCCATGCCTTGAACGATACCTGTAAACATAAGATTCCTATTTAGCATTCTAGGGCGTGTTGACCTTTCGCGGTTAAATTTTGTTCGAGATAAAAGCGTTTTAATCGCGGCGAGGGGGAAGTAGCCTAGTCATTCTAAGTAAATCTCCCTCAACAAAGAGTAAAACGCTTTTAGCCGAACCCTTCGGGCAGCGTTTGCTGGTCATTTTTACTGCGTTATCGGCTTCTCATGTAGGCTAGCTACACATCGACGCCTCTGTCTTGTATAAA
Source organism: Vibrio gigantis (assembly GCF_024347515.1). Taxonomy (NCBI): domain Bacteria; kingdom Pseudomonadati; phylum Pseudomonadota; class Gammaproteobacteria; order Vibrionales; family Vibrionaceae; genus Vibrio; species Vibrio gigantis. Next base: position 1,716,453 of record NZ_AP025492.1, on the reverse strand, counting down.
TTCCCAGCAACTCGCTGCAAAAATCAGCTCGAAAGATCAATACGCCCTAATAACAGTTTTTCATAGCAGTTATTGTGACATTTCTTTATGATTCGTCCAGTGGAAGCTTAAGATCATTGTCTCTGATTCCTTCAGAATGTCCCTTCCTACACTATTATTCTAATTTTCCCCACTTATTTGGAGTTGTTTGTGCATCGTTACAAAGAAGAATCCTCGAATCTAATCAAACTTGCGACCCCAGTACTGATCGCATCCGTTGCACAAACTGGTATGGGTTTTGTTGATACCGTCATGGCCGGTGGCGTAAGTGCTATCGATATGGCAGCGGTTTCGATTGCTGCAAGTATCTGGCTACCATCAATCTTATTTGGTGTAGGTCTATTGATGGCGTTGGTTCCTGTTGTTGCACAACTGAATGGTTCTGGTCGACAAGTAAAAATTCCATTTGAGATACAACAAGGCGCGTTTTTAGCACTCGTCATCTCCCTTCCAATCATTGGCGTTCTTTTTCAGACACAGTTGATATTGGAGTGGATGGACATTGAACAACTCATGGCAGAAAAGACTATCGGCTATATGAATGCCGTGATGTTCGCTGTACCCGCATTTTTGTTGTTCCAGACATTGAGAAGCTTTACAGACGGTATGTCTTTAACTAAGCCTGCAATGGTGATTGGTTTTATTGGTTTGCTATTAAACATCCCACTTAACTGGATGTTCGTATACGGAAAACTTGGTGCTCCTGCACTAGGCGGGGTCGGCTGTGGCGTTGCAACAGCTATTGTATATTGGGTTATGTTTGCACTGCTGTTCGCTTACGTTTTAACCTCAAAGCGTTTAGCGAAAATCAACATCTTCGGTACGTTCCATAAACCTCAACTTAAAGCTCAAATTCGACTGTTTAGACTTGGTTTCCCAGTCGCGGCAGCTATCTTCTTTGAGGTAACTTTATTCGCGGTGGTTTCTTTGTTGGTTGCGCCACTCGGCTCATTGATTGTTGCCGCACACCAAGTTGCGATCAACTTCTCTTCGCTGGTTTTCATGATTCCAATGAGTATTGGTGCAGCAGTGAGTATTCGTGTTGGCCATAAGTTAGGTGAAAACAACACAGAAGGCGCAAAGATCGCAACGCACGTGGGTATCATTGTTGGTTTAGCTACAGCATTAATGACAGCAGCCTTAACTGTAGTGTTCAGAGAGCAGGTATCATTACTTTACACAGAGAACACCGCGGTAATTACTGTTGCAATGCAATTGCTATTGTTCGCAGCGGTTTACCAATGTACTGATGCAATCCAAGTTATTGCAGCAGGTGCTCTGCGTGGCTACAAAGACATGCGTTCGATCTTCAATATTACCTTCGTTGCTTATTGGTTGCTTGGTCTTCCTATCGGCTACATCTTAGGTATGAAAGATTGGATTGTTGAACCTATGGGCGCGCACGGTTTCTGGATTGGTTTCATTGTCGGTCTAACATCTGCAGCCATTATGTTGGGTATGCGCTTGCACTGGATGCATAAGCAGGACGACGACGTTCAATTAGAATTTAGTTCTCGCTAGATTCGTACTCGCTAAGTCAGTGTATCTGATATCGAATACCAAAAGAGCTCTGATTTTCAGAGCTCTTTTTCGTTTACTGGTCAGGTAGATCGTATCTTTCTCAATATTCACTCTTCTCTCGAACAAAGCGCGCAAACTTGGGTTTTCCGTTTTGAGTAAAGCCATTGTAACGAAAGGTAATACGACTGCCGATCTCAGGTGGTGTGAGTCTCATCTGGTCACTGAACCCACTGCCAATATAAAACTCCACCCCCTCCTCCGTGTGAACCAAAATCGAACCCATCATCCCTTTATACTTCCCTGTTCCGCCTTTATAGCCAATAACCGTGGCTTCGGCATCGTGATGCCTTTTCAGCTTTAACAGGTCATTACTTCTGCCCGCTTGATAACGACTGGTGATCTTCCTAAGCATCAAACCTTCGCCGTTACTCTCATCGATGTTATCGAGTTGATGGAACAGTGCTTCTTCATTGTGAATAGGCACATGTTCTATGTAGCTGACATGAGGTTCTCCAATGACATTTACCCAATGCATAATGTTGTAATAGCGCTTTTGATAATCGCCTGCAGCACCAGGCATATCAAACAGCATGAAATCTATTTGGCGCCATGCTGTGTCACTAGGCGTATGGTCAAGAACGGTAGATTGGACGATATGGAACTTGCCTCTTCCTGCCCACAGTTCGCCTTCGAGATGTACTTTAGGCAAGTTTTCGGTAAACCACTTCGGTGAGTAAATTCGATTGCCATTACGAGTATAAAGATGTTCACCGTCCCATAGAGCCCTTATTCCATCGAGTTTTTCACTCTTCCAATATTCAGAAACATCTATGCCTTGCTGGTAGGAGTTTGCAAGCACCAAATGGTCGGGTGGGAGATACGATGAATGAGATGGAAGCGAACACGCCCATAGAGTGGCTAAAGCTAGTTTGGTTAATCTCATCATCTGCTCCGTATTGATAACTCCTTTAATCCTAAGCGCTCTAGTACGCAGTTAGACAATCTTTGCTAGAAGATGCGATCAACGCATCAACCTTATCTAACGCTTTCTTTTATTCACAGAATTGATGAGTTGTAGCTCTCATATGTCCCGCCGTTTTTAGTTCTCAAATTGAGAAACGTCTTTTCTCAATTTGAGATAAAAATTTGCAATAAAAATAACTCATTGAAAAATAACAATATAATAGTTGGCACATTCAGTGCAATTGTTCATACATACTTAAAAGGAGATATCGCTATGGAACTACGTAAGATTGATTTGAACACAACGACACTGACGCTTTCTATCTTTGGTGATTTGGATGCAGCAGGCAGTCGCGATGCACAAACAGACATCGATGATGTTATTTCTAACGATGGCCACCAAGAAATTGAAGTTGATTTCAGTCAAGTAGAGTTTTTGGATTCATCCGGTGTCGGCGCAATAGTCTATATGTTTAAGCGCTTGACTGAGCGTGAACGAAACATGCGACTTGAGAATGTAACTGGGCAGCCACTTGAAATTATGAACCTATTACGAATAGGTCACGCTATACCAGTAAACTCAAAAAGTCCTACTAATTCATGATGATCCACTAAGCTAGAAGTAACAAAAAATAATAATTATAAAAATAAAAAACAAAGGACGTTGGCATGAAAATACTCAAAAACTACATAGCCCTTTCTCTGTCTGCTCTGGTTCTGGGTTGTACTAGCTACCCAGAATCAGGAACAGGAGGACTCGCTGAAAGTTATGATTCAATCAATTATTTGAATTCCGACTTCTCTCCTGTGATGCCTGATGAGCCACTTGGTCCTGAACACGGTTTACGTTTTGATTGGCAACTCGCAAAACTTCATTTAGATGCATTAATCCAAGAAGGTGCACGTTGGTGCTTCCCCGCAGCGGTAGTCCAGGCTATTGAAAAGCAAAATCGTATTGCTCGCGAACTGCAAGGAGGTCTTCTTCTTGATGCAGCCAACGACTTAGTCATCCAAAGAAAGCGTCTTAATGAACTTGAAGTTCAATTGGACTACGTCACTTCACAAGCTCGCTGTGAACCACCTAAAAATGCCAACCAATTTAGAATGCAGCTTTCGGTCATTGAACAACTGTACGACCTACTTAACGTCGATAATCAATTCGCTCATGACTCGACCGAAGTTAACCCAAAATACATGGGACACTTGGCTGAAGCGACAACTCTACTGAAAGATCATAAATCGCTAGATCTTATCGTTACTGGGCATGCTGATGCGTCTGGGTCAGAGGAATACAACGATAAACTGGCGCTTGGGCGTGCAAAACAAGTTGAGCGTTACTTAACTATTTTCGGGCTTAGCCCACAAAGAATTAAAGCAGTATCTGTCGGTGAGACCGTCCCTCTTTTCGAAGATGAATCAGACGGAACACGATTAACAAACCGAAGAGTAAGTATCGAAATAATATCGCCTAAAAACGCAGCCACAATGGGAGGAGCGTTATGAAAACTATAATGTTGCTACTCATGACGGTGTCCCTGTCTCTGTTTACTAGTGCCTCTAAGAGCGCAGACGAATTTAAAGGTGCGGTTCAAGTTGGTGATCTTATTCAAGTTAACGTACCCGGTGAGAGTACATTGAATATAGGTTTCCAAGTCGATAAACGTGGACGAATTACCCTTCCGGAGGTGGGAACTGTATTTGTTGCTGGATACAACGGTAAACAATTGGAAAAAGTCGTTTTGGAAGCTCTGTCTACGGCATACAAAGATTTATCCAACGCAACGGTTTATGTCAAAGAACAGCAAATCATTATTTCGGTGCAAGGTTATGTGGAACAACCAGGAGAATACACTCTACCGCTAGGTTCAAGCGTACAAATGGCACTTTACGCTGCCGGTGGTTTACGCTCAGGAGCCCAGTTAGACAAATTTATCTTAAAACGTGGCTCTGAAAAAAATGAATTTAATTACAAACGTTTTCTAGATTCCGGTGATGAGGGAAACCTACCCACTCTACAGTCTCTTGATGCGATATTCGTTCCTGCTTCACCTTTGGTGGGTAACATTGAACAAGAGTTTGATGCAGCGAAACTAGCCAACTCTGGTGATAGTGCAGACTCTCGAAACTCTATAAAAGTATTCGGTGAGGTAAACGCACCTGGATCTTTTACCTATAAAGAAAATACCGATCTTGTTGACGTGCTTATGCGCTCTGGTGGCGTGACACGTTATGCTGGTGTTGAACAGATCCGCGTTATCTCAAACAATACACCGACTCTATTTAACCTTAAGCGTTACTTAGATTCGGGGGATGAAAGCATGCTACCTGTGTTGCGTCCGGGTTCAACGATATTTGTTCCTAAGCAAGAAGAAGAAATTAAGTCGGGTTCGAATACTGTGTATGTGATGGGCGAAGTGGCGGAGCCTGGTGCTTTTGAAGGTAAGAAAGGCGCAACGTTTATGGACATTCTTGCCAATGCCGGAGGCCCTACTCGTTTCGCTGAATCTCGACAAATACGTGTTATCAAAGCAAACGGGCGCGTATTGAGATTCGATCTAGCCGCTTACACTGAGGGGATCTCAAAGTCAGGTCCTCCGTCAATTCTTCCAGGTGATGCGATTTTTGTACCTGAAAAAACAGATATGAACGAAAAATCTTGGTTAAAAATATCACCAGACCGAGCCGTTAATGTCATTGGTGAAGTCGTTCGCCCAGGGCGTATCGAATGGTCTGACGAGATGGACTTTATGGGACTGCTATCTCATGTAGGCGGGCCAACACTTCGCGCAGACACCACAAAAATTGAAGTGGTAACACGTCGAAAATTAGTCGTCTTTGACCTTGATGAGTTTATTAAAAATGGTGCACCAAGAGATCAACTTCCCGCAATTCGTGCTGGGTCAATCGTTCGTGTTCACGATTTACCCCAAGACCCATCAGACAATAAATCGCAGTGGGTTCGTCAAAGCTCAGATGCTTCAATTTATATCTTTGGACAAGTGAACTCTCCGGGCCGTTACCGCTTCACCAAAGAAATGCACTTCTTAGATATATTGTCTGCTGCCGACGGCCCTACTAAGGATGCCGATATTCACAACATTCGGGTAACGCACCGTGACAAAACCTACGCCCAAGTGAGCAAGTTAAACCTATCTCTATATTTTGAAACAGGTGATGAATCACTACTGCCGAATGTAACAACTGGCGACACCATCTACATTCCAGAGAAAGACAAAAATTGGTTAGATCGCTCAAAAGAGTCCACCGTGAGAGTGCTTGGTGCGGTCAATAACCCAGGACGTTACGTATTCAACGATAACATGACTATTTTAGATATCTTAGCCGAAGCTGCTGGCCCTACTGAGAATGCGTATGTTGAAAAAATAACTATCGTTAACATGTCTTGTTGTCAGGGTCAGGCGCGAACATTTGATTTAGTCGAGTTCAGTAAAACGGCCAACATTTACAACCTACCAGTACTGCGCGCTGGTGACACAATCTACATCCCAGATCGCCGTGAGAGCTTTATGGAAAAAGCTCGTGTAGGTCTAGAAGACATACTACGTCTAACAACAACGATCGTCTTAATAGGAGCTTTGTGATGGCTATTTCAGCAATACAAGCAGAAGTAGAGCAACTCTACTTAGCCTCTGAACTTAATAGCAAGCGCTCTTTGTGTATTACGGCTTGCGATGCGGGTGACGGTGTAACATCAATTGCAACTGCTCTCGCGGAACGCTTTATGCTAGCTGGGCATTCTACCCTGTATGTGGATCTCAATTTATTCAACCCGGCATTCAAAGATTTACATATGCTGGAAGAAAAGCAACAAGGAAGACTCATTGAACATGTTGAGTCTCATCGCCTTTTTATGGGGGTTCCTGCCCCTCAAGTCACATCCACTCAACTGGCCTACAAAGATCCAGAAACGCTGACCAGAGTCGTAAGCCAATGGTTAGACACATATGATCGAGTGGTTGTCGACACCTCACCTCTATTGAATATTAATAAAGGCAATATACCCGCCCAATCGGTAGCGAGTGCTTGTGATTGCACGTTACTTGTTGTCGCCTATGGAGAAACTTCGACGCACAACTTAACTCAAGCAAAAAAGTTACTTGATGCACAAAATATCTTTCTTCTTGGATGTGTGATGAATATGAAACACACCCCAAGTTTCGCTAATGAATTGATACGCCAAGTAAATAAACTGAAGCTCCTTCCTCGCTCACTACAGGAGAAAATTAAAAGTTCGATATCTAGAAATGAGTTTCTCAATTTACCTCTATAAGTTTCACTACAAAATTACGATGTCTCTAAGAGAAGGAAGGGAATCTATGAAAAATCTAACGTTATTAATCTTGGCTTTGCTACCGACATTAACTTATGCAGATACCTTCACATTCGGTATTGTCCCTCAACAATCTGCAAGTAGACTCGCGCAGCAATGGACCCCAATACTCGCGAAAATAAGTCAAGAATCGGGTCACACAATCATCTTTGAAACCGCGAAAGATATCCCTATGTTTGAGCAGCGTCTTGCTAGCGGTGACTATGATTTTGCGTATATGAATCCTTTCCACTTCGTTACTTTTAATAACAGTGTTGGCTATAGTGCGATGGCCAAAGCCAAAGACAAACGCCTAAAAGGTATAATGGTCGTGCGTAAAGATAGCGGTATTACAAGCTTGGATCAGTTAGACAATACTACCCTTGCCTTCCCCGCTCCTGCTGCGTTTGCGGCAACGTTGCTAACACAAGCTGGCCTGAAACAAAGAAACATTCATTTTGAACCTAACTATGTCTCTTCACATGATTCAGTGTACCTTTCTGTGGCCAAGGGGTTCTATCCATCTGGAGGTGGTATCATCCGAACCTTCAACGCATTAGATCCAGAAGTTAGAGATCAGCTTACTCCTATTTACACCTCCAAAGGTTTTACACCTCATGCTATCGCGAACCATCCGAGAGTCGACTCGGAGGTTGTACAAAAAGTCCAAGCCTCTTTTGTTCAATTAGCCCAGACCGAAGAAGGCAAAACGTTACTTTCACCATTAAGAATTAAAGCTTTTGAAACAGCGGTCAATGTCGACTGGGATGATGTTCGTGCATTAAACATTAAACAGAAAGACACCATGCCCATGACAGTAAACAAGGATCAATAGGTATGTAGGCTTGGGAAAAGCACTACGGTAAGGATACGCTGATGACTTTTAGAACAAAAACAATCATTGGGATAGCTTCGATAGAGATAGTGATGCTCATGGCTCTTGTCATAAGTGCAATGTCATTCCTGTCGGATTCTAATGAACAGCAGCTTATAAAACGTGCGCAGGCAACTTCTCAACTGTTTGCCCGTGCAACCAAAGACGCAGTGCTATCCACTGATATCGCAACATTAGATGATATCGTAAAGGAGATCATGACGATCGAAGATATCGTCTATGTCAAAGTAGAGCGTAATGAAGTCTTGCTGAGTAGCGCTGGGGCTACAGACTATTTCAATAAAGAAATTCAGGTTGATACGAACTTATCCAACGTAGATGATGGAATATTCGATACGTATTACCCAATTGAAAGTGATGGACTAAAGTACGGCTCAATTTCAATTGGGTTCACAACCTCTTCGATCAATTCGATGCTTACAGATGCTAAGAAAACCATCAGTTCAATTGCCTTGATAGAGGTCATTCTTGTTGCCTTCTGCTCCTTCATTTTAGGTACTTATCTAACCAAACATTTGTATCAGCTTTCGTTTGCGGTAAAAAAAGTGAGAACGCAAGGGCCAGGTTTTCAGCTGAAAATAAAAAGTGACGATGAACTTGGTGATGTAGTCAACGCATTTAATGACATGTCTACCTCGTTGTCTAAAAACTACACGGACATTAAACAAGCGAGAGAACAAGCCGAGCAAGCGTCTGAGTCTAAAAGTCGATTTTTGGCCTCTATGTCTCATGAGATTCGAACCCCTATGAACGGTGTTCTTGGCATTTTATCGTTACTTAAAGAGACGAAATTAACAAAGGATCAGAGCCATTTAGTTAATACAGCTTCAACATCGGGCGAACTACTCTTATCTATCATTAATGACATATTGGACTTCTCTCGCATGGAAGCCAATACGCTCATTCTTGAACAAAAAACCTTTTCTCTTCAAGAGTGTATCCATAGCACCATTGACAGCTTTGAGCCGAGTGCCAACGCGAAAAATATCCAGCTTGTTACTCCTTATCAACCAGACCAACCCGTGATGGTGGTCGGCGACGTTCACCGCTTTCAACAAATCTTATTGAATTTGATTGGTAATGCGATCAAGTTTACTTCCGAAGGCAGTGTCATCGTTAATGTTGAGACTAATGAAACCGAAGATAATAAGGTAGAAATTACATGCCAAGTTGCCGATTCTGGGATCGGCATTGAATCTAACGCAATGAGCTACCTATTTGAAGAGTTCACCATGGTGGATCAAGGATATTCAAGACGTCGTGACGGTTCAGGGCTCGGCCTCGCCATTTGTAAACACCTAGCAAAACTTATGGATGGCAACATATCAGCAAGCAGCGAGGAAGGTGTAGGCAGTACCTTTACCTTTTCGGTAATGTTGGAAAAGGCATCAAATTCTGGGGAAGACAGTCGTTCTGGTTCTTCTTCGGTGGCATTAAACCCTAAAATTTTAAGCAGCCGTATTCTAGTGGCCGAAGATAACAAAGCGAATCAACTCGTTATCGTTAATATGTTTAAAAATGCTGGGATGACTATTGATATCGCGAACGATGGGAATCAAGCTGTCGAAATGGTAAAAAACAATGACTATGACTTCATCTTTATGGATATCTCTATGCCAGAAAAAGATGGCCTACAAGCATGTTCCGAAATCAGAAACTTACCTAACACTCAAAAAGCGTCTGTGCCAATCGTTGCGCTGACTGCACACGCACTTGCCGGTGATAGAGAGCAGTTTTTAAACCAAGGTATGGATGACTACCTTGCAAAACCCATGAGAATGTCACAGATCGCTGATATGTTGCACCTTCACCTTGTTACCAAGCAGGAACATGCTATTGAGCAGAAACCTCATACAGTAAAAACAACTCAAAGTTGCGAACCTACAACTTCAGTCATACAAGCAAGAGATACCCGTGACGAATCAGAAGCGATAGAGAACATCAGTGCTATGGGCGATAAAGTAAATCAAATAGCCAACCAGCCAATGGTGGAAATTCAAGTACCTGCTGACCTTGTTGATGAACAAATTCTCGAACAAATGGTTGAAGATACATGTGCCGAAGTAATGCCAATGTTGATCGAGCACTATATTGTGGAGTCTGAAAGCCGTATCAAACTGATTCAAAAAGCCGTTCAGGAACAAGACGTGTCTAACCTAGAGTTTGAGACTCACACCTTGGGCAGCTCTTCGCTCGCACTAGGGAACCGTCGCTTATCTGTTTTAGCGAGAAAAGTCGAAAAGCTGTGCTCAGACAAACAATCTGAGTTAGCGTTTTCTAAAGTCGATGAGCTAGTGGCTCTTGCTAAAGAATCTATGAGTGCAATAGAAAAGCGTAAAGAGCGTGGTTTTAATTAACCAAGGCATCGCTGCTTACTGCCTACTTCAATCTCCTTTTTTGCTTCCCTGTTTACCCCCGCAACCTAGATGACTAGAGCCTCTTGCATTAAGGAGATAAAGCTCAAACCTACGACGTTCATTACTATTCAATGCATTTTACATGCAAATTGTAGGGTTTAGTGACTTTTAGGAACAAATAGAACGCAAAACAATCACGTTATGTGACTCAGTCTAATAAAGCAGATTGTAAATCGAACCAAAGGTGGAATTCGCAAGATTATTCCCTAAGATTATAAATAGAGGTGATTTTTGACGAATTTGTAATAGTTTGACAATGTTATCTGATGACTCTGTGTAACACCTTATTTACTGTTATTTAGACTCATCCTCCCCTTTGCTCAAATGGTTTAAATTCAACGGAAAGGATCGCCAAAGAGCAATTTAGATAGTCAACTTACCTTGATTAGCTCAGTTGTATTATTAAAGAGAAAGGAACCTCAATATGAAATACAAGTTAAGCTCCCTATTTTTGTTAGTTGCAGCAGCCAGTGGTAACGCTAACGCAGGAGAATGTGGCAGCGTAACAATCGCAGATATGAACTGGAACTCTGCAACTTTAATCGCCAATATTGACCAATTCATCTTAGAACATGGTTATGGATGTGATGCCGAACTTATCCCAGGCGACACTATGCCAACCGGTACTTCAATGATAGAAAAAGGCCAACCTGATGTTGCTCCAGAACTTTGGAGTAATAGCCTAAAAGACGCTCTCGACAAAGGTGTACAAGAAAAGCGTCTTCGCTACGCGGGTAAAGCACTTGTTAACGGTGGTGAAGAAGGCTTTTGGGTACCAGCTTACCTAGTGAAGCAATACCCAGAGATGGCGACCATCGAAGGCGTGCGTAAAAACGCAAGTATGTTTAAACACCCTGAAGACCCAGATACATCCGCATTCTACAGCTGCCCAGCAGGTTGGAACTGTCAAATCAGCGCCGGTAACTTGTTTGAAGCACTTAAGCTAGAAGACAGCGGTTTTACCATTGTAGACCCTGGATCGAGTGCCGGTTTATCTGGATCTATCGCGAAAGCTTACGAACGTGAAGAAGCTTGGTTTGGTTATTACTGGGCACCAACCGCGGTGTTAGGTAAATACGATATGGTCAAAGTTGACTTTGGTAGTGGCGTTAACGAACAAGAGTTTTTGAACTGTACCACTAAGGAAGACTGTGATTCCCCTAAAGCAACCATGTACCCGCCTTCACCTGTCCACACCATTACCACTGAAAGTTTTGCGTCACGTGCACCTGAAGCGTACGACTACTTCACTAAGCGCGGTTTCACCAACGATAAAATGAACTCCCTGCTTGCATGGATGGAAGACAATCAAGCAGATGGCGAAGAAGCAAGCCTGCATTTCTTGAGTGAATTCCCTGAAGTTTGGCACCCATGGGTTTCTCAAGAAGTGGCTAAGAAAGTTGAAGCACAGTTGTAACCAACAGACTTTCAAAGCATTTTCTGTAACAAGTGCTTAAGTTTAATAAATACTAAAGCTTAACCGTTACTTACGCTTCAACAATAGAATAGAAATAACGTCGCTATACTTGATGTTATTCATGATTCGGAGCCCTTTTTCATTCGCGGTCATCCCATCGCATGAAAACGTGGCTCCGAACTATAAGGATATAAAATGGCTGACAGCAATTGGTTATCAAGCTTTCCAGAAATGGAACGAGCTGATTTACGAACCATAAAAAAGACGCTAGATGGCGCATACCGTGAATTTTCCCGTGAATACGGTGAAATGATTGAATCTCTCTTTGACCCTCTTCTTTCATTCCTTGTCTGGTTTGAAAAGCTCCTTATTTCAACACCTTGGATTATCGTCCTTGCTGTGTGTACAAGCCTTGTTTATGCCGCGAGCCGTTCTTGGAAACTGGCTTTGGGTTGCGTGGTTTCGTTGCTTCTCATTGGTTACTTTGGCATGTGGGAAGACACCATGCGAACGCTCAGTATCATCACTGTGTGTACCTTGGTTTCAATATTGTTAGGCATTCCGATTGGCATTGCCATGGCTCGCTCAAATCGAGCTCAATCTATCGTTACACCGATGCTCGATATCATGCAAACCATGCCAGCGTTCGTTTACTTAATCCCTGTGGTAATGCTACTCGGCATCGGTAAAATTCCAGGGCTAATTGCCGTGGTTATCTACGCTATCCCACCTGTAATTCGTTTAACCAACCTAGGTATACGCTTAGTCGACAAAGAAGTCCTTGAAGCCGCTACCGCATTTGGTGCGAGCAAAAAGCAACGCTTATGGGGTGTTCAACTTCCTCTCGCAATGCCGACAATCATGGCAGGTATCAATCAAACCATAATGATGGCTCTGTCTATGGTTGTTATCGCGTCAATGATCGGTGTTAAAGGCTTAGGACAACCGGTTCTTAAATCCATCACAAACCAATACTTCACGTTAGGCTTGATGAATGGTTTCGCCATCGTTGCCCTTGCAATTCTTTTTGACCGCGCTTCACAAGCTTACGCGAAAAGAACGAATGCACATCTAGGAGGATTCAAGCATGACTAAACCATTGATTGAAATTAGTGGTCTCTACAAAGTGTTTGGACCAAAGCCTTTATCTGTGATGAACCGAGTTCAGAACGGTGAACACAAAGATGACATTCTCGCTGATACTGGGCATACCGTTGGTTTGAAAGAGATTAACCTTGAAATCAACCGTGGCGAAATCTTCGTTATCATGGGGCTTTCGGGCTCTGGTAAATCGACCTTGATTCGACATTTCAACCGTTTGATTGACCCGACTCAAGGTAAAATCATGGTCGAAGGCATTGATGTGATGAGCCTCAACACCAAACAGTTGGAAGAATTCCGTCGTCATAAAATGTCAATGGTATTTCAACGCTTTGGCTTAATGCCTCATCGCACTGTAGTAGAAAACGTTGCATACGGGTTGGAAGTACAAGGCATCAAAAAAGAAGACCGTTTAGCGAAAGCCAACGAATGGTTAGAAACGGTGGGTTTGAAAGGTTACGGAAAGCAATACCCTGCCCAACTTTCAGGAGGTCAGCAACAACGTGTTGGCCTTTCTCGCGCCCTGTGTACTAACGCCGAAATATTGTTAATGGATGAAGCGTTTTCGGCGCTTGACCCTTTGATCCGGAGTGAAATGCAAGATCAGCTTATCGAGCTTCAAGAGAAGCTTCATAAGACGATTGTTTTCATCACTCACGATCTGGACGAAGCACTCCGCCTAGGCGATCGAATCGCTATTTTGAAAGACGGTGAGTTAGTACAACAAGGCACACCACATGAGATTCTACTTAACCCTGCAGATGACTACGTAGAAGCCTTCGTTAAAGATGTAAACCGCGCTCGTGCATTGACCGTTGAAACCGTTATGCAGCCTCCTCTCTATCGAATCACCTCAGAAACGATTGAAGGTGCTTTGGCACAAATGAAGATGCTGAAAAATGATTACGCTTATCACGTAACCGATGATGGCTATCAGGGCTTAGTGACTCAAGAGAGCCTGCAAGACGCTGTTGAAGATGCATCGGTGCATGACTTCAGCGAAGAGATATACGAAGAGGTTCCTGCCATTTTACCTGATGCCGTGATTGAAGAAGTGCTACCAGACACCATGTCTTGTGACTACTCACTTCCAGTTGTAGACGAAGAAGGTAACCTGAAAGGTGAACTTGAGCGTAGTGCCGTCGCTGATATCTTCTCTGAAAATAGTGAGGAGGAAGAAGTTAGCGACGACCCAAAGCTAAAAATTGACAAGGCATCATAGCCAAAAGCAGCTTTGCACTTAACGTAATTTACGAGCTAGCAAAAGTTATCTAGATACGCCCCCAAAACCGTTGTGGTACCTAACCACAACGGTTTTTTATTTCTCCCTTCTGCGCATCAAAACACACAGAAAAACAACGAAAGCAATATTAAATCAGTAAGTTACAATCAAATCACCATATACTTCTCAGTAGCCAAACAGAAAATTACGCACTGTATTTTTAAGGCAAGCAGTTGAAATTATTCTAAAAAATGACTAAAACTAAGTAATAAAGTTAAAGAATTGTTTATAAATATTAGCATCGGGCTAACGTACTCTCATCAAGAGACAATAAAAGGATTTAGTGTGACGAATTCAGCCTTACCCTCAGACACTCCTGTAATTGTGAGTACACCGCACAACAGCAAGCAATTTGAAACAACTTTAGTTGATGAAAGCATATTGAAGCAGATGATTATCGACACCAGTGTTGAGGTCATACCGATTTTAATTGATCACTATGTACAAGAGTCGCAAAGACGTATTGCTGTAATTAAGCAATCCGCAATTAACCAAGACACTGAAGCACTTGAGTTCGAATTGCACACCTTGGGAAGTACAGCACTCGCGTTAGGTAATCGACCGTTGTCAGATCTATCCCGTAAACTCGAAAGGCTGTGCATAGAGAGCCAATGCGATGCTGCATTTAGCCAAGTTGATGATTTACTTGCGTTAAGCAACCGCTCAATTCAAGCACTTATAGATAGAAAGAACCAAGGGTTTAGTTAGGCTCCAAAACGCTTTGTACTGGCATGATTTAGACGTTCAGTATCGAGGTAGCGCTACACTACAAATTACCCAAGAAGCAAAATAAAGACATCAAGTGAGTTTTATTATGGTTGCATGCGGCAGGTAACAAATAAATACAATGAGTATTGATGCATTTTTACCTCCATGCTATTGATTAGTTAGGATAAAGTTTCAAAAAGGATTTTTACAATGCGCCCTAAAGTATTGTTGGTTGAAGACTCCACCTCACTTGCCGTGCTCTATAAGCAGTATGTCAAAGATGAGCCCTATGACATCTTCCATGTCGAGACTGGCGCTGAAGCAAAAACCTTCATTGAAAGGCATACTCCACAACTCGTCATCCTCGATTTAAAGTTACCGGATATGCCGGGTGAAGAAGTATTAGACTGGATTAGCGAGAATGAGATCCCCACCGCTGTTGTCATTGCGACTGCACATGGTTCAGTAAACATCGCTGTCGATCTCATACAACGCGGTGCCGAAGACTTCTTAGAAAAACCGATTCAAGCTGATCGACTTAAAACCTCTGTCCGTTTGCATCTGCGTAGAGCAAAGCTTGAGAACCTCGTGGACAATATTCAAAGCAAGTTTGACCGTGAACGCTTTCATGACTTTATTGGCTCTTGCCTCCCTATGCAGACCGTATACAAGATTATTGACTCTGTCGCACAAACAACTGCGAGTGTGTTTGTTAATGGTGAAAGTGGTACAGGTAAAGAGGTCTGCGCCGAAGCTATTCACCAAGAGAGTCAACGAGGTGGAAAACCATTTGTTGCGATCAATTGCGGAGCTATCCCACGAGACCTTATGGAAAGTGAAATCTTCGGTCACGTGAAAGGTGCATTTACAGGCGCGACTACTGACCGTAAAGGTGCAGCAATGCAAGCACATGGGGGCACCCTATTTCTCGACGAACTTTGCGAAATGGAACTGGAGATGCAGAAGAAGCTCCTGAGGTTTTTGCAAACGGGTACCTTCACACCGTTAGGTGGTAATCGCGAAGTCAAAGTAGATGTTAGAATTATCTGTGCAACGAACAGAGACCCACTGGTTGAAGTTGAAGAAGGTCGATTTAGAGAAGACCTCTACTACCGTGTGCATGTTGTGCCTATTGAAATGCCGCCGTTACGAGAACGAGGAAGTGACATTGTCACACTGGCTAATCACTTTTTGAAGCTGTACGCTAAACAAGACAAAAAGAAATTCAAATCAATAGACAAAGAAACACAAAACCTGCTCAAGCGCTACCCATGGCCAGGGAACGTTCGTCAATTGCAGAACATCATCCGCAACATCGTAGTACTAAATAATGAAACGAGCGTAACCAAAGATATGTTACCTGCTCCGATCAACAAAGTGGAAGTGACAACCACTTCAAAATCGGTGACACCGATTCGCGCATCAGAACCAACGAGAACGGAAGCTATAAAAGGCACTGAATCTAAACTGCCACCAATAACACCAGAAGAACTCGAACCACCTGCTGCAACAAGTGAACAGGATCCAATGACACCCTCATTCACCACCAGCACCGGTGCAATTCGTCCAATGTGGCAAATTGAAAGAGAAGCCATTCAGCACGCCATTAATCATTGTGATGGGAACGTGCTAAACGCAGCTGTACTGTTGGAACTGAGCCCTTCTACCGTCTATCGTAAGAAACAGGCTTGGGAATCAGAAGATGAGTACAATCAAGCCTAAGCCCCACCCCAAACCACATGAAATTTGGCTGTTTCTAGACAGCCAAACTTTCGGTGGAATTGAAACGCACGTTATAGAGTTAGCTAAAGGCCTAACAAACCATAACTGCAATACGCGTGTCATTTTACTCACACAGTACGAGCCTGAATCATCAATCGTCGCAAGGCTCGCAAAAGAGAACCTTCCATACTCTTACCTGGCAGATCTCAGTCAAACTAAGAGTAATGCCGTTGCCCAGTTGCGATCAGCAGCTAATCAACACATGCCTCAATTGATTCATGCTCACGGCTACAAGGCCAGTATTATCAGTAAATGTGCAAAATTGATAAACAAACGTTCACCTGCTCTAAAACAACTCTCGACTTATCACGCAGGTGAGACACCTTCAGGCCGTGTTTGGCTTTATGACTTTATTGATCGCTACACCTGCTGGGTGTCGGATCGATCTTTGGTTGTAAGTGATAAGATCCGACAAAAACTCCCGACCCGATCAGTATTGCTCAACAATTTCGTTAACGTACCTAGCGCTTCAGTACTATCACGCTCCGATACGACCCATCCAGTGAGCCATTTCCGCTTTGGCTTCGTTGGACGTTTAAGTCATGAAAAAGCCGCCGATCGTTTTGTCGAATTAGCCACCTACTTTCCCCAACATCAATTTGATTTATTTGGTGACGGTCCTGAGCGTTCAAAAGTTGCAGAAACAAGCCCTGAAAACTGTCACTTCCACGGTCATCAAAACGATATGGCTCTTGTATGGCCACAAATTGATGTGTTAATCATCCCCTCAAGGTTTGAAGGGTTGCCGATGGCAGCGCTCGAAGCAATGGTTCGTGGCATCCCGGTTATCGCTACCGCAGTTGGTAATTTGCCTGAACTGATAAGTCATAGAGAAAACAGCTATCTCGCACAATCCACTTCTGATTTACGTGATTGCGTTGATGAGTGGTTAAATCTCTCTCATTCACAACAAGTGAGCATCAGTAACAGCGCTAAGAGATCCATTATTGATCATTACTCCCCGCAAGCCGTTATCCCAAAATTATTGACGTATTACGCTTTATAGCTTTATAGCTTTATAGCTTTATAGCTTTATAGCTTTATAGCTTTATAGCTTTATAGGAAGGACAGCGAATTCAGGTGAGCTGCGCAATCATTTTGATGATAATCCACTAGATTTTGACTCGTCATCCTACCTTCAATCTGATTCTCAAATTGATAAATACACTTCCCCCTACCTAATAAAATAGAATAACCATATAAATAACAGCTACTTAGTCATATAAAACCAATGGCATCACACTTGCAATGTTACCTTTAACGTCGTTTTGTACATTCTTTATTGGCAAAACAAAACGAGCAAAATAGAGAATAAACGTGTGAGGCTAGTATGAAAAACATTCTATATGTTCATTATGGTGACAATTGGATTCGTGGTAGCGAAGCATGTTTAATCAATCTAATCGAAACGTTAGACAGAAGCCGCTATACACCCATTATTTGGAGCAACTGCGGCCCACTCGTGGAGCACTTCTCCGCTGCTAGAGATACTTCTTACTACACGCCCTTTAATCTACTGCTCGGTTGGCGCATCCCACAATTCAGCGTAGTCAGTTGGTTCAAACAACTAACAAAGGCCATAAGGCTTATCAAACGACACAATATTGATTTGATTCATGTTAATAGTGCAGCGCCTTGCCAGTGGATGTGCTTAGCAGCCAAGTTATGTAGAGTCCCTTTGGTTACACAGTTGCACAGTGATTATCAATTAAGGGATCGCTTTACTCTTGGGCTTCATTTGTCACCTCGCATCATTGGCGTTAGTTATGACGTGTGCAACGGGTTGTTGGATGATGGATACCCAGCAAACCAATTGTCCGTAATTCATAATGGTGTCACTCAATACAAGCTCAAACCTAAAAACATCCGTGAAGAGCTAGGTATCCCTCCCTCTAGCTTTGTATTTATTACCGTTGGTTCACTTATCATTCGTAAGGGCGTTGATTTAATTATTCAGGCTCTTAAGCAAACCAATCAAAATCATGATTGTCACCTAGTAGTGATTGGGGATGGTGAAGAACGGGAAAACCTTAAAACCCTCATTTCTAATTTAGGTATGCAGCAACGCGTTCATTTAGTTGGTGAGCAACATAATGTAGCAGACTGGTTGAGCGGAGGTGCTGATGCTTTCGTGAGCGGAGCAAGATATGAAGCTTTTGGCCTTGTTCTCGCAGAAGCGGGGTTAGCGAAATTACCCGTTATTGCTCCCTTTGTTGGGGGAATCCCGGAATTCGTCGAACATAATGAAACGGGACTTTTATTTACCGCTGAGAATCCTATCAATGATATTGCTTTCTATATGGCTCAACTTATCGAACACCCAGAACTCCAGAAAGAGCTGGGGAGTCGTTTTTATCAATATTGTTCGACTCACCTGACGGTGTCTACAAACACTCAACGATTCCAGCGACTTTATGAAGAGATATCTAATAAACCGAGTTCGATGCCATTGGCTTGTAGCCTAAAGCCAGTCCTTCGCTGGGCTTTTCGTCAATAGTTGAATGGGAGCAGAATTATGAGTATACACAGTATTAATCAGGTTCACGGACTCGTATATGATCCTATTCCCTATGCTGGAGGTTCAAAAATTGCGACAGCAGAAATGTTGATTGCAGCCAATGAGATAAAAGAAGACTCTCAAAATGTTGAGTCGATTCCTCAGAGTCTCACCTTTACGGTTCTCACTTCAGATTTGGACTCGTGGGCTCCATTAAAAAAACAATTAGATATAAAAATCATTCCGCTTCCTAGCTGGGCATTCCTAACTCAGCCTCAAGGTTATCGGTATTGGTTTGCTCAGGTTTGTTTAGCCTTTTTACTCATGGTCACATTAATTCGTATACCTAAAGTCAGTTACTTTATAGGGGCTTCAGGTCCAGGTATCGATATGGCGCTGTATGTACTCAATATGATTGTGCATAAACCCGTGATTCAGTTAATTCATGGACCTGTAGCTCCGTCTCGCTCTATTGGTTACTGTTTAACGTCGGCACAGAAAGTCTACTATTTAGAGAGTACTTTTTTATCTATTTCGAGCGCGTTGACTCGCTACTATAGTCGCCAAAACAATTCGACAAATGCCCAATCGAAGTCCAGCGATGCGCTAACAAGCACGCGTTTCAAGTCCTTTGTAAATGGGTTGTCGGATTCCCGCTGGCCAACCCTTACACGACATCACTCAACAGACGTATTTTGGGCCGCATCTCTGCTTAAGTGGAAGGGGTTAGAAACCTTAGTGGATGTAGTTGAAAATATGGACGCGCCATGGAAAACACGTATTTGCTATATTCAACCTAAAAATACCAACTTGGGGGTTAGTCAGTTGCCTAATCCTACCGATAATATTCATCTTTATCATGCACCTGCCAATCTAGATGAGATTAGAGCTCAGTCTGGTATCTTTGTTTCGACAAGCATTAACGAGCCGTTCGGGTTATCTGTTCTAGAAAGCCTAGCAGCAGGTTTGTGTGTTGTAATTCCAGAAGATGGGGCTTACTGGGACCTTGCGTTACAACATGGTATTGATTGCCTTAAGTACAATCCGAAAGATTCGAAGTCACTGCATCATGTACTTCGCACTCTTACAAAAAACCGAGCTTTACGAGATACCTTATCCGAAGGTAGCCTTACCATCGCATCCCAGTATCGAGCAAAACATTGCTACCTCGAGGTTTGTGCCTCTCTACTAATGACCACGCCCAAAATCGAGATACCTCATAATAAACAATACCTAAATGACGTATCCGAGTTGGGAGATGCCTCATGACTCAAACCGAACAAGCCAAACATCGCTCTCCCTTAGCGAATATTCTGACTTACGGCTTAGGTCTAGTGGTCAATAAAGGGGTCGCATTAATCATGTTACCCATAATGGCAAACTACCTAGTGCCAGCTCAAATCGGTCGTTTAGACTTGCTGGCTTCTATCGGCGCTGTTACCGGGATTGTTATTACGTTTGCATTGCATGAAGCTTTGTATCGTTTCGTCGGTGAAGAGCAATCCCGCGGTAAACAGTTTCAGAAAGCCAGTCAGATATTCACAGTAACTTGTTTGGTTTCATTTCTTATTGCAACTAGCCTTTTCCTTTTCATCAACTGGCTAAACCCCGTCAGTTTCGAACTTGTTAGCACAACAGAACTTAACTTATTGCTCGTTTGCGCGTCTTTAGAGGGAATACTAGGGCTTTCAACGGCGTGGCTCCGCATGCAAGACAAAGCGATCACCTTTTTAATCATCAGTGTCGGTGCTACCGTATTACAGATCGGTCTCATTCTCACGGTGTTGTTTAATCAACCAAGTGTTGAACTGATATTGGCCTGTGGCGCAGCAACTTACACAGTACAGGCGATTGCGCTACTCTTCATCAACCGATTTTCGGTAACCTTGCCGAACAGAAAAAAGCTTATATCGTACCTCAGTTACGGTGGGCCTTTAATGCTCACCGCCTTAGTTGGCTTTTCATTAAACGGCGCGGAACGGTTTTTTGTTGCTTACTCCACCGACTTAAATACGTTAGGGCAATATGCTATTGCGATAAAGTTTTCATTTGCTATGTGCATTCTTGTTCAACCATTCGGTATGTGGTGGATGCCCAAAAGATTTAAGGTCATGACCGAGCAAGGCTACGCTAAAACCTCAGAAATCACACAGCTTGGTATCATTTATATCACGGCACTAACGGTATCCATCGCTTTTGCAGCAAAAGCTTTTATCCTGCTCGCCCTACCCGATGCTTACTTGCTGTCTGCACAACTTGTTATCGGCACTCTGCTCTTTGCGTGGTTTAAAGAAGTGGCTGAGTTGCTCAATATCGGAATTCTTTATAAAAAGAAAACCAAGCTGCAACTTTGGATTAGCACGGGTTCATCGGTGCTTGGTCTATTGTTAATGTGGACGCTGGGTCAATATGGTGTTTGGGGGATTGTGTTTGCTTTGGTCGCCGCTCAAGCAACCAAAGCAGTGTGTGTGTATATATTCAGTCAGCAGCAGGCACCTCTTCCTTATCTACCTCAAGTCTTCATGATGAACATAGGTACGTTAGTGTTGTGTCTATTGCTAGCCTTCAATCTTAATAGTCTTTGGGGATGTTTACTCTTTGCTGCATTAACAGCAATTATCTCTGTTTTACCCGCAATGTTATTTCGCGGTATCCAGTACAAACTGCGTTCATTCGTAATTTCTATATTAATGGTATTGAACAAGAAAAAAACTCGGCACAACCATTGCTAGTTCTCAAGTAGCCTTCAATTTTGACACTTTGACAACCAAGCGGCTTGGCGCCCCAACAAGGAGAAGAGATGACTTTCTCGGGAATTAAAACCCCATCTATCATCGGTGTTATATCTGTCTGCTTATTGGTCGGAGGGGTTTGGATGGTCGCTCCCCATCCATTAGTTGTAATTGTCCTCGCATTTGCGCCTTTGGGTATACTATTTGTCATCAATAAAACGTTTTGGTTGGTCATCCTTTTCGTCGTTTTCTCATTTTTCCGTATTCACGAAGCGATTCCTCAGCTCTACCCAATTAAAATCCCTTTGTTACTTTCGCTTGGAGCGCTATCGGCTCTACTTTGGCACGCCTTTATCAGTAAAGAACTTCACACCTATTGGCACCGGTCACTGTCATGGTTAGCGTTGTTTTGGGTTTTAGTCACTATTGGTTTGGTGTTTGCTTCAAACCGAGGTGTTGCTATCGCGGAGTTTAAAGGGATTTATTGGAAGATAATGATCATGACTTTAGCGATTGCTTGGTTGGTAAACAGTGCCGACAAATTAGCAAAAACGTCTATGATCATTATTGGATCAGGCACATTAATTGGTGTTATCGCTATTTCGAACTCAATCAATGGCGTAGGATTAGTTGAAGGAACTCGTGTCACCATCGGCCGAGACTTTGGCTCTATGCTCGGAGACCCGAATGACCTCGCTCTCGTACTCATGTTCCCACTCGCTTTTGCTATTAGCCAAGCAAGTACATCCGGAGTAACCGTTTTTAAGCGGATCCTCTGTGTTATCGCGTGTTTCATCTTGCTTTATGCCGTTATCGCAACACAAAGCCGTGGTGGATTGTTGGGTTCTATTGCGGTTCTAGGCATATTTGCCTTTAAGTTAGTCCGCTCCAAAGTCCTACTCATATCATTCGGTGCCATCGCTGGTATCATTTTATATTTCGTTGCTGGAATATCAGATAGAGCATCTGGCGGGGCAAGTGAGGCGGGGATAGATGCGTCAGCCATGGGGCGTCTCTACGCTTGGGAAGCAGCATTTAAAATGGCCGTTGATAATCCACTAACCGGTGTAGGCCTAAATAACTTCTACTCTAATTACTTTTTCTATAGTCCACACTGGGATGGTTTAAATCACGCCGTTCATAGTACCTGGTTTGGCGTGTTAGCCGAAACCGGCTTCCTCGGTTTAATCGTCTTCATCATCTTAATCACTTCGTTGTTGATAACAGCTCGCCAAACCTTGGCACGTATCAATCGTGATTCAGAATCTGTATCACCCGCACTCTACTCTGCTGCTTATGCTGTTTATGCTGGCCTTATTGGTACCATCGTATCTGGAACATTTTTAACCCAAGGCTTCAATTGGCCAATTTATATATTGGCGGCACTCACCGTGTGTGTTTCTCATGTCTCTCAATCTGAATGTCATAATGAAAAAGAGTAGACAGGTATTTATAACCAACTGAAATTTATACGTTAATTATATGGCATGTAAAATGAAGGTATCCATTATGGAAAGAAATGGAGATTCTCATTATGACGTTAGTATCCGCGCATCAATTCAAACACTGGCTTAAATTTCATCCTAATTCTCATATTCGGAGCGTATTTTTCTTTTTGAAAAACATTCGCACAATGGAATTCCCTAGCCCCCAGGTTTTTAACAAGTGCCTATACCACCTCCACAAAGTCGTGACTGGCATTATCTCGGGATTCGTACGTTTCACTTATTGGACGCCAGCTTTCAAAGGCCGCCTCAATCAATGTGGTAAAAGACTTTATCTTTATGGCGGCCTTCCTTTTGTGAGTGGTCCACTAAAAATAAGTATTGGTAACGACTGCCGCATCTCAGGTCAAACAACCTTCTCTGGGTGCACTCAACCAACAGAGGATGGTTGCCAGCCAATATTAAGCATTGGTAATAATGTAGATGTAGGTTGGCAATCAACCATTGCGGTAGGCCATAAGGTCGTTCTGTCAGATAATGTCCGTATCGCGGGCGGCGCATTTCTATTTGGTTATTCTGGTCACCCGCTAGACGCAAAGCGTCGCGCTCAAGGCGAAGGTGACGCCCCAGAACAAATAGGAAGCATAGTTCTAGAGAGAGATGTTTGGTTAGGAACTAATGTAACGGTTAAAGGTGGCGTTACTATCGGTGAGGGCACCGTAGTTGCAGCAGGTAGTGTAGTAACCAAATCCCTTCCCCCTTTTTCGATAGCCGCAGGCAACCCAGCTCACGTTGTAGGTGAAATTCAACCTGGGAGCCAGGACGATACTGAAATTTGCCAAGGAGGCCATCATGCGTGATTTAATCGTATTTGGTGAGGACTTTGGTGGTCTACCTTCATCGACTCAACACTTAGTTCGTCACCTTGCTAAGCAGCATAAAGTCTTATGGGTCAACTCTATTGGCCTAAGACAGCCGAAATTTTCCGCTAAAGATGCAACACGAGCGTTCAATAAGTTGTTTGGAAAAACAAAAGCTGTTACTCAAAACATGCTTGACTCTGATGGTCACGGCAACATTACTATCGTTAACTTAAAGACCATACCGGCCCCTTCTTCTAAGTTGTCGAGAAAGCTGGCCCAACAAATGATGTTACGCCAACTAAAACCGATTATTGCTGAACTTAATCTTAATGCTCCTATCCTGTGGACTTCCCTACCGACCGCTGTTGATTTGTGTGGGCAGTTAGGCGAATCATCTGTGGTTTATTACTGCGGTGATGACTTTAGCGCCTTGGCGGGTGTTGACCATCAAACTGTCGTACAGCATGAGTCAGAGCTTATTGATAAAGCGAATCTGATTTTCGCGGCCAGTCAGAATTTAATGAATAAATTCCCCAAATGTAAAACACACCTGCTGCCTCATGGTGTCGACGTTAACTTGTTTTCGACACCAGTACCTAGAGCCAAAGATCTACCTAGCAACCACCGTCCAATCGCGGGTTTCTATGGCAGCCTTTCTAAGTGGCTAGATTACGACATGATTGCAAAAGTCACAGCAGAGATGCCTGAATGGGACTTTGTGTTTATCGGACCAAACGAACTGAACAACCTAATGCTGCCTACATTCGATAATGTCCACTATTTAGGTCCGAAACCACACCACACATTGCCTAGCTACTCGCAGCATTGGGATGTGAGCCTGTTGCCATTTATTGATAACGAACAGATACGCGCATGCAGTCCATTAAAGTTAATGGAATATCTTGCAGTAAGTACACCTATCGTTACCACACCTTTTCCTGCAATGGTTCCATATAAAAACCACGTAACATCAGTAGAAAGCGCAGAACAGATGATTGAAGCGCTCAATAAAGTTCGTCATCTAGAAAGCTCGCCAGTGTCCGTCGTCGAGAACGATAGCTGGCAGAAACGCGGCAACTTCGTACATTGGATGTTGGAGCTATTATGAGTAATTTGAAGTTACGATTATTGTTCATTTTGAATGCAATGTGGCGTCAACGCTACGTTATCGTTATGCCAATCCTCATTTTGCCATTCTTAGGTTTTGGTGTGAGCAAATTAGCGCCAACAAAATACGATGCTCACACTAGTATGCTGATCCAAGAAACCGCAAAGA
The DNA here is from genome assembly GCF_024347515.1 of Vibrio gigantis. NCBI lineage: Bacteria > Pseudomonadati > Pseudomonadota > Gammaproteobacteria > Vibrionales > Vibrionaceae > Vibrio > Vibrio gigantis. The sequence continues at coordinate 1,691,185 of NZ_AP025492.1, read as the reverse complement.
TGAATCCATTCTTAGAAGACATCGCGGTTTCGACCATGTTAAAAGATCGCCTAAATGCGCTTAGAACACTGCTCCATAGTCGCCATGTTCTTTATTCAGTGGCTGAAGAGTTGCAACTGACGACCCCTGAAATGTCTGATATGGAAAAACAACAAATCATTACCGATTTGTCACAACGTTTATCGGTAACCCAACTTGGTAAAGACTTTCTAAAAATTAGCTTAACGTCCAACACACCAACTGGCATGGAACAGACGCTACGCTCGGTCAGTGAACATTTCATTGAGCAGTTGCTAGCTCCCGAGCGTTCATCAATTGAAGATTCAAGTAGCTTTTTGAAAATCCATATAGACAAACGTCTTGCGGAACTGGAAGCTTCGGAAGAAGCGTTAGCCTTATACATGAACGAAAACGTACAATCGACACCAGAAGTACAGAGTCAAAGCTTGAACCGGTTGGCCTCTCTAAAACAAACTCTCGCAGAAAAGGAAGCTGAGTTGTCTGGCGTTAAGAAAAGCCTAGGCTCAATAGACCAGCAACTCTCTAAAACAAACCCCGTTATCGGTAGATTGGAAGACCAAATTATCGATATACGAAGTGACCTAACCTTACTTCAAGCTAAGTACACCAATCAGCACAGTGCCGTGCAAGCGAAAGTTCGTGAGCTGGATAGACTCGAGAATGAGAGAAAAACCCTGTTAGCACTTAAACAGCCGACAATGAATAGTGATCAGTTGTGGGATATTGCCAGTAGTACAACCTTGAACAACCTTTCAGATACACAGCCTCTTTTAGTAACACAACTGCACAGCTTACAATTAGTGCGATCTCGCTTTGAGTCTTTAAGTGAAGAGACCAAAAGCTTGCGGACAATGATCTTTGAACTTGAAAACAAAGCCAATAACTTTGGGGAAAATGCCAAAGAGATGTATCGCCTTCAACGAGACGCGAATATAAAACGTCAATTATATGATGAACTGACTGAACGCTACGAAATGGCACAGCTAACAGGCTCACTTGGTGTATTCGAGCAAAACAAGCGTGTGAAAATTATCGATTTACCCTTCACGCCCAGTATGAAATCCAACATGCCTACTTTTATATTTATCGTGGCCGGTTTGATTGCAGGTATCGGTTTAGGCATCGGGTTGGCAGTCGTGTTTGAGCTGTTCGATTCTTCAATTAAACGTAGAGACGAAGTCGAAGAGATCTTAGGGGTACCTGTCATAACTGTCATTCCAAAGATGAGTTAGCCACCCAACAGTAACCTTCCTCACGCCAGCATCTTGTTGGCGTTTTTCTATTTGAGTAGCTCATCTCCGACTCAATATTTTGTTCTCTAACCGCGTGTCTAAAACCTAACCGTGTTGGGTTTTGTTTTGATTCCCAATTTGAGAATTTAAAAGCCCCACCTCATAAAAACACCTAACACATTGAAAAATAGCAAATATTTTATTGGCACAACTCCTGCTATCTAATTGTATAGAAGCCATTTTTAACAATGCGATTTAAAAGCAAACGATAAGAAAGGCTAAATAAAAATAACTATGGCAGGAAGCAAGTTATGAATAAGCAGTTAACAAAGCATGGCAAAAAGATCATACACGTTGTTCAGCACCTTGCACCTGGAGGTCTTGAGACACTCACTTTGGATTTACTTCGCCTGGCTAACCCCAGCGACCAAGTTTTGATTGTTAGCTTAGAAGGGACAAAACAAGCGTCTATTGAAAATTGGCCTAAGCTAAAACCTTATCAAAACCAAATTGTATTTCTCGATAAAGCACCTGGTGTGCAATTCAATATCATCATCAAGCTAATTAGAGCATTCAAAGGGATTCAGCCTGACGTAGTACACACCCACCATATTGGGCCACTACTTTATGCCGGGTATGCCGCTCGCATAACGGGAGTCCCAACTCGAATTCATACCGAACACGACGCATGGCACCTAAACAACAGTAAACGTCGTCGCTTGCAAGCACTCGCGTTAAAGGCGACTCAGCCAACCTTAGTTGCGGATGCTACCCGTGTATACAATCAACTACGTACCGCTTTCTCATACAGCAACATAATCACCATAAAGAACGGGGTTGATTGTGACAAGTTCAAACCAGCCCCAAAAACAGCATCAAGAGTAAAACTTAATCTCCCTCTCGATAAGCACGTTATCGGCTGTGCGGGTCGACTAGAGCACGTAAAAGGCCAAGATCAGCTTATTAAAGCGCTTGAACTGCTACCGTCTAATACCATTGTGGCATTTGCGGGTGACGGCTCTAAACGCGAACAATTCGAGCAGTTAACAGATAAATTAAAGCTCAATCACCGTGTTCTGTTTCTCGGTTTAGTTGAAGACATGGCGACTTTCTACAGCGCACTGGACGTCTTTTGCCTGCCCTCTCGACATGAAGGTCTACCGCTTTCAACTCTCGAGGCTCAAGCATGCAACATTCCAACCGTCGCGATGAATGTTGGTGCAGTCGATGAAACCTTATGCCCAACCAGTGGTACGCTCGTGAAAAGCGGCAATGTTGCTGAACTAGCCGAAGCACTGTCAAATACTCACCATATCAAACATCACGTAAACCCTCGACGCTATGTGCTCGACAACTTCGACATTATCAACATGGTCGCGTCTTACAACAATATCTCAAAAGGAGTGTACGCATGATTGATTGGTTACTTGCTGTACTCTGTGTTTTCTCTGGGATGTTGATTATTTACCATCACGTGGCTTATCCGGTCTTGCTACGTTGGTATGCGAAAAACCACCCCGCTCGCCAAGTTTCCGAAAGCTCTCGTTGTTACAAAGATGAAAAGCAAGACTGTACGCTTCCCTCAATAACCATCCTAGTTCCTGCATTTAATGAAGAACAATGGATAGCTGACAAAATACGTAATCTTGCTGCGTTAGATTATCCAAAGAAAAAGTTACAAGTCATCATTGCATGTGATGGATGTACCGACCAAACAGTCGAAACCGCGCAGATGGCGATTCAAGAAGCGATGTGCAGTGACATCCACTTTGAGATCCATGACCATAAGGAGAATCGAGGTAAAGTGGCGGTAATCAATGATGAAGTGACAAACATCACGAGCGAAATCACAGCTCTTAGTGACGTTTCAGCGTTGATTTCATTGGATTCATTACTTATCGCTAGTGCTCACTTCGAAAGTGACAACGTGGGTGTAGTAAACGCAACCTACCAACTCTGCCCAACCAGCAATGAAGGTGAAAACGCCTATTGGAAGTATCAAACCGCAGTAAAAGAGTGTGAGGCTTCCTTTGGTTCGAGCCTAGGTTCTCATGGCGCGTTCTACTTATTTAGAACACATTTATTCGAATTACTTCCACTAAATACCATTAACGATGATTTCATCTTACCGATGCAAATCGTCAAACAAGGCTACATCGCGGAATACGAAACCCAAATGGTCGCATTAGAGTTAGAAGAGTCTAACTTAAAAACTGATTTCAAAAGAAGGCTTCGTATCTCTGCTGGCAACATGCAGCAAGCGATTCGATTATTTGGCTTGTTCAGCCCAAAATTCAAAGGTATCGCGTTTGCGTTCTTCTCAGGGAAAGGACTTCGCCTGCTCACTCCCTACTTGATGATCGTATGTTTGATATGTTCAATTCTTCTCAGCGATTATCTGTTGTTTGAAGTCTTGCTGTGGACACAAACTGCCGTCTACACCATTGCTGTTATTGGCTGCTTACTACCCAAGCGCTTACTCAATAAACCTATTTCATTAATCTCATATTTGATTGTTGGTCATTATGCCAACTTTATCGGTGGTATCCGTTATCTGATCGGGCTAGAAGACTCACCTTGGACACGAGCGAATCATTAAGGACTTATTATGATTAACATTGAACAGCTATCTAACCACAACCTATACCAATACAAAGTCTCACGTGCTAAACGTACTTTCGATTTCTTAAGCTCACTGATTGCTTTGATTTTACTAGCGCCAATATTTCCATTGATTGCAATGGCGATTGTACTCACTTCTCGTGGTCCGATTTTCTACCGTCAACTGCGTGTAGGTAAATCTACGCCAGAGAAAATGGAAATCTTTGAAATCATGAAGTTCCGTAGTATGTACGAAGATGCAGAAACTCGGTCTGGTGCAGTTTGGGCTACCGAAAATGACCCTCGAATCACACCTGTTGGTCGTTTTTTAAGAAAGACCCGTCTTGATGAGCTCCCTCAACTGATCAATGTATTAAAAGGTGAAATGTCTCTAATTGGTCCTCGTCCTGAACGCCCTACTTTTTACACCAAACTAGAGAATGAAATCCCTTACTTTGCTGACCGTACATACGGCGTAATGCCTGGTATTACAGGGCTTGCACAAGTGAATCAAGGTTATGATACCTGTATTGATGATGTACGTCGTAAAGTGGGCTTTGACCACAGTTATGCATTAAGTCTATGTTCTGTTAAATCTTGGATTGTCGCTGACCTCAGCATCATTTCTAAAACAATCATTGTAATGGTCGACGGTCGGGGTCGTTAAACCTGTATGGTCTAAGGTTAAAGAATAAGACTACCTAGTCCAAGGTGAACACAAAGCCAGCATTGATAATAATTTATCGGCTGGCTTTTTTTACTGCCTCAGACAAATCAAAGTTAAGAACGTTTCGATTTTAAAATTCAATTGGTATACGATGCCAACATACTGTTCTAAAAACGATTAAATGCCGTTGTTATGAAAATCGAAGATCTTAAGCTGTTTACCACCGTTGTCGAACTGGGTAGTTTTACTGCCGCTGCCAATGCACTTGACCTTCCCCGCGCTAACGTTAGTCGCAGAATTAACGACCTTGAAAAGGCTCTCGGCATTCAATTGTTCTTTAGAACCACTCGCAGCCTTTCGTTAACTAAATCTGGTGAGCTTTATTATAAAGAGCTGCTCAATGCGTTAAGTGCACTCGACAAAGCGAACCATATCGCCTCCAACCTATCAGAGGTTGCACACGGACAAGTTAAGATTGGCCTGTTGCCAGAAACCAGCGACATCATCCAATCGACTCTGTTTAAATTCCAAGATATGTACCCAAAGATCGAACTTGATATTCGTACTATCAGCAACGGTTTTGTTGATATGTACCGACAAGGGTTAGATCTCGCGATGCATGGTGGTACGTTGAGTGACGCGAACGTAGTGGCACGTAAAGTCATGGTTTTACAGCGTGTTTTTGTAGCCAGTCCTGAGTTTCTAAAGAAAGAAGGCACTCCTTCAAGCATAAGAGAAATTACCAACTACCCGTTTGTTTGCTTTCGATGGCCAAGTGGTGACATCGACAAGCAATGGGACATCAAAGACCACATCATCAAGGTCGAGCCTTCCGTGGTCAGTGACAGTATCGGCTTCGTAGTCGGTGGAGCGACCCGTCACAGAGGTATCGCATTGCTGCCTGAACTTTTGGTACGACAGCAGCTCAAAGACGGAACCTTGATCAACCTGTTCCCTGATGCAAACCTTCAAAACGAAGAAGCGTGGCTACTCTACCCACAACGCAAAGCGCTGAGTCATCCCGCTCAACTTTTGATTGATTTTTTATTACAAGAACTTCCAAATCTTTAATTATTGTAACGAATATCATGACAGTGTTTCGCGAATAGACTAGATTATCTAAACAAAACTGAAAGATAGAATTGCTCCATAAACTGACAGGAGTAATCCATGAAGCCTATTTCTCAATATTCGTCTATCTTTCAACAGACCCCCATGTTTAAGCATTTACCTATTCTTAAACATACACCGAGTCTTAAAGACACACCTCTCCTTAAATATACAGTACTCGCACTAAGCCTATCCTCTCTCTTTGGCTGTAATGACTCTGAGGCGACAATACCTCAAAAACAAACGCGACCGATTCAAGTTATCCAACTTGAGCCTCTTTCTCATCAGATTGAAAAATCCTTTACGGGCAAATTGCAATCATCAGAAACGGCTGGCGTTGCGTTTCGTGTGCCTGGCACCATTCAAAACATGATGGTCTCAGTGGGTGATTCTGTTAAGAAGGGGCAACCATTAGCACAACTTGACCCACACGATTACCAAGTAGCGCTGGAAGAGTTACAAGCCCGCTCTCTTGAAGCAAAGTCTGCGCATAAATTGGCTAAAGCCGAGCTCGCTCGCGTGAAGCAAGCCATTGCTGACAACGCGATTGCCGATGTTAATCTGGATCGTGCAATCAGTGGTTATGAAAGAAGTGAAGCGGCGGTTAAAGTGGTTGAACAGAACATACGTCGCGCAAAAGATTCGATTCGCTATACACAACTGCTTGCGCCATTCGACGGCGTAGTAGCGTCATCGAATTTCGATCAATTCGAACAAGTCCTGCCGGGCATATCGGTTTTCACCATCCACAACCCCGAACAACTTGAAGTTAAAATCCAAGTCCCGGAAAACTTGATTCATGAATTCAAACCGAAGCAAACCGCTGTTATTAACTGGTACGGCTCAGAAGAAAAGCTGATCGGTTATGCCGCTGAGATTGCAACATCACCTCACCCTATTAAACAGACTTATGCGGTTACTTACCATGTAGAGTCAGCCGATAAATCTATATTGCCAGGTAAGGCTGTCACACTCATGACTCAGCTTGGCGAACCAACCAACAATTTCTGCTTACCGTATTCAACGATCGTGAATCAATCGGGCATTGAACAAGTATTCACCATTCAAAATGAGCAAGCTCATGGCGTGACTGTGGATGTGGTTTCGATGTCTAAAAATACCGTGTGTGTTGAATCTGCGCTCAACGATGGCGATTTCGTCGTAGTAAGCGGTGCGCAGTACGTCACGGAAGGCCAACACTTCTCCGACATTAAAGTTAAGAGCCTGTAGGTAAATCATGATGAATCTAGCTGATTTCGCGATAAAACAACGCACCTTCATCCTGTTTTTCACTGCATTGAGTGTCATCGCAGGCCTGTTTTCTTACTTTGATCTTGGCAAACTCGAAGATCCAAGTTTCACCATCAAAACGGCGGTTGTCGTAACACTCTACCCCGGCGCTTCTGCCGAAGAAGTGGAGCAACAAGTTACGGATACCGTTGAGACTAAACTGCAAGAGATGGGGTCATTGAACCGGCTGCGTTCGCTGTCTCGTCCGGGCATCTCAATGGTATTTGTTGACCTTAAAGAGTCTCTCAATTCAAAAGCACTGCCACAAGAGTGGGACTTGTTGCGTCGTAAAGTGTCTGACATGAAGTTGTTACTGCCTTCGACGGCGCAGATCAGTGTCGTACAAGACGAATTTTCTGAAGTCTACGGCATGCTTTTCTCTATCCACAGTAAGGATGCTTCGCCAGCTGAACTAAGACGTTACGCAGAAGAGTTACAACGTCGAATCAAAACTGTCGATGGCATTAAGAAGATCGAATTACACGGTGTTCAGCCACGTGTTGTTCACATCGACATCCCAGATGAAAGATTGGCACAATACGGCCTATCTATCACACAAGTTTGGTCACAGCTTAATAGCCAGAACATGACGTTTGATGCGGGCAAATTTTCAGCAGGCTCTGAACGTATTCGCGTTCAACAGTCGAGTGAATTTGGTTCGTTAGACGACATCAAAAACCTAATGATCAAAGGTGGCGTAAGTGAATTAGGAACCAGCTTAATCCGTTTAGGCGACATCGCTAACGTCACAATGGGCTATCAAGAGCCAATGATGACAGAAAACCGCTACAACGGCGTACCTGCAGTCACATTGGCAATGAGCCCAGTCACCGGTGTCAACGTGGTATCGCTTGGTGATGAAATCAATCAGATCGTCAGCGATTTCCAAGCGACTTTGCCATTAGGCGTTGATATCGCGACGGTTGCAAACCAGCCCGAAGAGGTTCAAAAATCTATCGACAATTTCGTAAGCAACTTGCTGGAAAGTGTCGCGATTGTATTCGTCGTCCTGTCTATATTCATGGGCCTAAAAAGCGCAACCATTGTTGGGTCAAGCTTACTGCTGACGATCTTGCTAACGCTTATCTACATGAACATCGCTTCTATTGATTTACACCGAGTTTCGCTAGGTACGTTCATTCTTGCGCTCGGCATGTTGGTTGATAACGCCATTGTCATCACCGATATGATGATTGTGAAAATAAACAAAGGCATCGACCGGACCAAAGCCGCAATTGATTCTGTCAAAGAGACAGCAACACCACTCTTTGGCGCGACGGTTATCGCTATCATGGGTGCAAGCCCTGTTATCTTCTCAAAAACGGATGCGGCTGAGTTCGCAAGCTCAGTATTCCTTATCATCGCGTCGTCACTGTTACTGTCTTGGCTAGTCGCAATGACCTTCACGGCCTTGATGTGTTGGTTCTTCATCAAGCCAAGCAAACAAGCTGACAGCACAAAAGTAAGCTTATACCGTAAGAGCGTAAACTGGACGGTAGATAACCCACTCAAAGCAATGACGGGGCTTATTCCGCTGATATTGGTAACAGCATTGGCTATCCCGAGCATTGCGGTTAACTTTATTCCACAAGCCGACAGACCCATCCTATTCCTAGATTACTGGCTACCAAATGGCGCCAAGGTTGAACAAACCTCAGAAGACATGAAGCGTATCGAACAATGGTTGTTAGAGCAGCCTGAAGTCGAAAGCATTTCAACATACGTTGGCGCTGGTGCTCCACGCTTCTCAGTGACTATTGAGCCAGAACCGTTTGACCCTGCTTACGGTCAGATCTTGATTAACGCTACCGATTTTCCATCACTCAGCCCGTTGATTGCGCGTGGTGACAAATGGTTAATGGAAGAGTTTCCGAATGCCGATCCTCGCTTTAGAAGCTTAAAACTGGCGACTGCGGATAAGTTCAGTGTTGAAGCGCGTTTCTCGGGTCCTGACATCGAGGTGCTTCACGGCTTATCAGAGCAAGCGAAAGCTATCTTTGCTCTACACCCAGACACCAAATACGTGCGTGACGATTGGCGTCAAAAGAGCAAAGTACTAGAACCGGTTATTAATCAAGACAAGATGCGCCTTGCCGGTATTAACCGTGCGGATATCGCATTCGCGATGAAACGTGCATCAGAAGGCATGCCACTTGGTCGTATGAACTTAAACGATGAGTTGGTCACTATTCAACTACGTGGTACAGAGAGCTCGATTCAATCGCTAGAAACGCTGCCTGTTCGTTCTTTATTAGGCATTCACAGCGTTCCACTAGGCCAAGTCATCGATGGGTTTGAGCTTACCAGTGAAGAAACCATGATTTGGCGTCGTGACCGAGTAAAAACCATCACTGCGCAAGCTGGCGTTGGTCGCTACACGACACCAGCAGCAGTAAGAAACTCCGTTAAAGAGCAAATTGAGTCCATCCACCTTCCAGATGGGTATCACTTAGAATGGGGCGGCGAATATTACGACGAGCACAAAGCCGTCAGCGATATTCTTAAACAACTGCCTAAAGCGATGCTGTTGATGGTGATTATCCTAGTCGCGATGTTTAACGGCTTCAAACAGCCAGTGATTATCTTCACCACCCTACCGCTTGCGGCGACGGGGGCGACATTCAGCTTATTGCTGTTGGATAAACCATTCGGCTTCATGGCATTGATTGGCGCAGTAACGCTGACAGGTATGATCATCAAGAACGGCATCGTGTTGATGGACCAAATTGAGCTAGAACGCAAAAACGGGCGCTCACTGTCTGATGCAATCAAAGAAGCGACCGTAAACCGTACTATGGCGATTTCAATGGGCGCACTCACCACAGCACTTGGCATGATCCCGCTGCTCAGTGATCTTCTGTTTGACCAAATGGCAGCAACCATTATCGGTGGATTGGCTGCGGCAACCGTGCTGTCCCTGTTTGTAATGCCAGCACTGTATAAGCTTTTCTATCGAACTGAAGAGAAAAAGTCAGTTTCAGAAGCCATTAAAGATGCTGTGGTTGTGCTCGATGCAACGCCTCAATCTGCAAATAACGGTACTCAAACCTCATTCAACAAGGAGCAATAAGCATGTATCCATTCACAAAGTTTAAAATGGCTCCTATTGCTCTCGCCTTGTTGCTGACCGGCTGTGCCGTTGGCCCAGATTACGAAGAACCACAAACGACAATGGCTGAGACATTTCTATACAGCCAAGACGGGGGGAACCAAAACGAACAACAAATTCATTGGTGGACGCAGTTCAATGACCCAACGCTCAATCAATTAGTGGTTGATGTTCAAAACCAGAACATCCCGCTTAAACTAGCCGCCGAACGAATTAACATGGCGAACTCATATAAGAGCGTTGTGGAGTCATTTAAAGTTCCGACAATCAATGTCGGTGGCGGTTATTACAACTACCAACTGAGTGAGAACGACTCCCTACTCGGCCCGGTATTTGGTGCCTCTGATGCGGTTGAATCAGCAACGGGCATGTCGTTACTTGAAGCCCAACACGATGGTGGGTTCTTAGGTGCAAGTATTGCATGGGAAATGGATCTGTTTGGGCGTATCGATAAGCAATCTAACGCGGCGACGATTCGCGTTGAACAAGCCGAGATATTCCAATCGGGTTTAAGCACCTTGATCACTGCCGATGTCATTCACAACTACTTGCAATACCGAGGCGCTCAAGAACGAAAAGCCATAGCACTAGAGAACATTACTGACCAAAAGCAGACCTTAGAATTGGTCACCAAAGTGGTACGTAGTGGCTACGGCTCTGAGTTAGATCTTGCCCAAGCCAAAGCGATGCTTTCGGCGACTGAGTCTATTGTTCCTCAACTTGAAATAGCAGAACAAGTCCATAAGCAGCGTATGGCAGTGTTGTTAGGCGAATCACTTACGAAGGTAAACCAACGCTTAACGGAACAATTTATCTTACCGCGAATGAACGATGTTATTCCGACGGGCTTACCTTCTGAGTTGTTAGAGCAACGCCCAGACATCCGAATTGCAGAGCGTGAAATGGCTGCAATCAATGAAGAACTCGGCGCAAGCATCGCCAATCGCTATCCAAAGTTTTTTCTAACTGGTACGCCAGGCATCACCGCAGGAAGTTTTGATGACTTGTTCAGCAGCGACTCATTCGGTTGGGCGGCATCTGCAGGTATCAGTTGGAATGTATTCGATGGTGGCCGAGGTGAAGCCATGGTCGAGATGAATGAAGCAAGGTTCCGTTCAGCAGCGCTTAACTACCAGCATTCGGTAGACAGTGCATTCGCAGAGGTAGACTCTAGCTTGTTTGCCTATGGTCGTAGCCAAGAGAATCAAAAGCGCATCGATGAAGCCACTCTTGCCGTCGATCACGCGGTGAGCAAAGCAAAATCGCTCTATAAAGCGGGTCTAGTTGATTACTTATCGGTGTTAGATGCACAAAGACAACAAAAAGTAATGCAAGATCGACAAGTGGCCGCCAAGCTTCAAACTGCTAGTACTACGATTGCTGTTTATAAAGCCCTAGGTGGTGATTGGAAAGTCGCTAGTGAATCACAAAGCGTCGAGTTAGCTTCTGTTCACTAGGAAAGCTATACGCTACTCATCAAAGCGATAAGCTCAATAATAAATACCGCCGATATCCAAGGCGGTATTTTTCTATATTCGTTCCTATTGAATGTTCTATAACACCCGTGATCATATGTTTATGAGAAACCTTCTGTTCGATAGAAAGTTATTGCTAACGATCTTCCTCTATCAATTCCAACATAAACTTGTTTGGGTGTGGCCAAACTTCATGTTCAGCTTTATCAAATTCTAAGAATTCAATGAGGTCTCGACCTTCCAATACAAACGCAACAGTCACTCCCTGTACCGGGCTTGTAGGCCCCAAAATAACATCCCTCCCCCGAATGGCGTCTTTCAAACTCTCTACAACATAACCAATATGTGGCTGCGTCTTTATCACTTCAGGTAGTGAACTGTCTTCATCAAAGTTCATCCACTCCATTGCGTAAGGTGTTTCAAAATATCCAGTCGCATGCATCTTCAATGCGGCAACATGAGTATCCCCTGGAAGGGAGTTACTTGTTGGGATTCCGACATGGTGAAACGTGATTTTTTGGTATCTTTTGCTTGGTTTCATCTTTTATTAATTGTAACGATAAAGAGGTCAAAGGTTCCTCACAATTGATAAGGGATACAAGTAATTGAACCTCAATTAGACTCAATAATACGTCAGCCACGATTTGGGTATGGTTGTGTGCTCAGGGGGCGAGTTACATAATTAAACTATACTTGATGAGATGTTTTAAACATTTGCTCATAGCTAGAGGATCATTTCTATGAAACTGAACACTAGACTTATGACAGTATTTGCACTCACTATCACTTATAGTTTTAGCGGATATACTGCCGAAAAATCGCAATCTCTATTAGAAGATGCGCTTAGTGCCGCGCCTCCTACATTACGTGACACTGTTACTGTTTTAGACTGGGATCAAAATGTCCTGCAAGAAGGAACGAGTAACTACACATGCTTCCCAACCCCACCCCAACTCACGGGAAAAGCACCTATGTGTATGGATGGCCCATGGATGGATTGGGCGAAAGCCTGGATGAACAAAGAACCATTCCAAGCGAAAGCCATCGGGATATCTTACATGCTCGCTGGTGATGAGGGGGCTAGTAATATAGACCCGTACGCTAAGGGGCCAACCGATGATAATGACTGGGTCGTAGAAGGCCCGCACCTAATGATCATTACCCCTGATGTTACACTATTGGATTCATTACCTACGGATCCAAGCCTTGGAGGCCCATATGTTATGTGGAAAGGAACTCCATACGTACACATCATGATACCCGTAGGAGCCAGAAAATAGTCCGTTGTAAGGCATCGTTTTACGCAGTGGTGCCTTATTACATCTCACACTGCTTATCGTACTTCTTTATTCACAAAACTCTCCGGCTTTAGAGAATAAATGTCGTTTTAACTGGAGGGGGCGATTTGAGTGTTTGCTGAACAACGCAACATGCCTTAGCCGCGGTTTGGAGGCGTTCTAACTGTTTTGAATCCGTCCCTTCTTTTACCTTCATTTTCACTTCACAGGTCATATTTTGAAAGCCTACCGGGACCAATCTATTCATCATCAGGGCCCCTCGAACATCTGCAGTAGCTGTCACGTTGACCTCTAATTCGACCAGTTCAATCCCCATCAAGTTGGCAACCATACGAATAGAGGAATCTTGGCAAGCTGCTAATGCAGCACATAGTATATCTCCGGGCGTAGGAGCGTCATGCTTACCTCCAACTGCAGCATGAACACCTACGGGCACTGAAACACCGCAACCGTCCATAGGTTCAACGATTGAATGGAATGGTTCAGAGGCATATTCCCCTGAAGTTTTAGCGTGGTCCGTGACCATAGCCAAGCTTGGTTTTTCGACATAGCTTTCTTTAAGAGGTCTTTGCGCTTCAAATACAATTGATTTCATAATTAGATCCTCTGTGATCAGTTAAAGTGGCTAACGCACAGTTAAGCAATTTAACAACGCAAATCTGAACCAAATATCCAGAGCTTTAGCGTTACAAATTTCATGCGTCGGCTGTCGACTTGAATTATTTGCCTTACATCACCGAAATCGACTTGGATGAAATAACACCGAACCTTTAAAGTAAAGCTTAGACAAAGCAAACAATAACAACCAAACCATTTACTTTAATTTTCACACGATAGCCAGATTCTAGATTCTTCTGTACTCAGTGCCACTTTTTAGCCAAGTGTTAGAAATCACCTTGAAAACTTTGTCATATGGTTACTTGAACCTAATCAACAAATTAATTTTCGGGTCGAGATATTATGGATATTCATAATAATGAGGGAAATTGGTAATGGCAGAAGCACTTGCACACATACTGTTAATTGGAGGCAGTCAATTAGCTTATCGAGTTGGGCGTTTACTGATTGTGATTTTTACTATAGGTAAGATCTCTATAGAACCTTTACCAAAAAACTACTCAGCCCACTTCGTACAAGCAGTCGATGACAACAAAATAGTCCGTGTCGACAACTATTCACATTACGCCGTATCACATGAAAAAGTCATTATTGCTGGTTACATCGTAATATTGTTTGGACTCAGCGCCATTTTGTTTGTTTTTCGAGATTATTTCACAGCCTCAGCTTAGCCTAGAACAGATCACATGTTCTGAGTTACGACTAAATGCCCTCCTTTCGCGAATCTCTACGCCTTAACTAAACGCATGTTCAGTATTTTTTGATATTTCCAGAGCTTATCTGTTTGATAACCTTACCTCATTCACTACAAGAGTGAGCGACACATGATTCATATATCCCAAGTACTAACGTTAGTCGAAAAGCAACTTAAGAGCTTACAACCTAAAGAAGCCGTAAACTTTAAAACGTACAAAAAAGACCGAGGCTTTGTGCTTTATTGCCTTGATCATGCACAGTTTCAGATCGTCGAAACGGGTTATCACAATCATACATTTACCGGCGATGTAGCAAGCACTCGAAAACACGTTAAGAAGGTTTTGAAACGAGAGTTCCCTAGGAGCAACAAGGTTTGGGTTGAATACCATCAAGTGGTCGATGAAGCATCCAATATCAACAGCTCTCACTCATCACAAATGCCCCTATTTTAGTTTCAATAGAACATAACGTTGGTTGAACAAACGCTATTTTGGCGCTTCTGACGCTGTAAAATTGGTTTTAAACGTGAACGCATAAGGCGTATCACCGGTTTCTCTGAGGTGTTCAAGTCGCTCTATCGCTTCTTCGAGTGTGGGAGTATGGCCTTCTTCAATCCACCAAAGAACATAGGTATCTTCTGGTAAACGATGAAACCACTCCCCCTTTCGGCGCATGAAATCACGGTGATGGGTGCGGAATATGAAGTTCTTTAACGAATCCACAGAGTCCCACACCGACATGTTCACAATCATATTAGGATCATCGAAAGCTTGGATGTTGGTGGCGTCACCAGGTTCATCTTTCAGACGCCAAACAAACCCTGCACTGTTTTCTGCAATCCCATTAACCAACTCTAAATTATCGACAAATTCTTTGATTTCTGGCGCATCTAACGGATACCTTGCCAGAGCGATATTTAACTGAGCTAATTTCATAACGTTTCTTCCTTGATAAATTATGAGTAATAGGTGACGTTTTGTTAGGCATTTTTACTCAAATAAACCCTAACAAATCCAAACGCTTCGTCGGTTTCTTCCCTATCTATCGACCAACCATTTTTCAGATAAAACTGAATCGCTTGTTCATTACCTTTAAATGTTTCAAGACGATAATGTTCGTGACCCAATGTGCCCATCTCATTCTCAACATACTTAAGAAGAGTCGCACCAAACCCTGAACGTTGAATGCTCGGGGAAACCATTAGGATGTGTACGAAGTCATTTTCAAACGCACAATAACCTTGAATCTGATTATTTGATTCGAGCACGACACAATTTGAGAGTTGTTTCTCAACTTCTTTATCAGACTCACCACTGTTGATGAACCAATCAACGCCTTCATCACCCAAAAACGAACGGTAACAAGCATTGATTGTCTCTCTCGCTAGCTCTTGGATTGACACCAAATCAGACGCTTGAGCTTTTCTAATATTTTCCATATGACCTTCTTGTTCTCACGAATAACGCTGTACTAAGTAGTGGACTGCGCGACTATTTTGCCCAAATATTGGGCCATAAATACTAACATTTAATCAAACTGGTGATATTCAGCATTGGGAATACATGTCAAACGCAGGTATGGGTTGGGTTAGGGTTAGGAATGAAGAATTAATAATTAGGACTAGAAAGCCTATATTCATAGAAAACCACGGCACTTTCGTCAGAGCTTTGCTCAACAAAACCTAACTTTTTAAGTAAGTTCGCAGAGGCAATATTTGAGCGATCGACACCGCCAATCAGCGTTGACCATGACTCCGCTTTAGCGACTTCTGTGATGAAGTGCTGTAGTAGTTCACTCGCTAAGCCCTTGCCCCAGAAAGCCTCTGCAAGCAAATAGCCAATATGAGCATCAGTTTCGTCTTCCACGTAAACGAACAAGAAACCAATCAGTTCATTATCGTTGGCTTTAATTTGAAGTAAGCGGCTCTCCGACAACATTCGGTTTAGCCAAATTTCAGCCAGCTCATCTGACACAATGTCGTGAAAGTAAGGTGGAAGGTTTTCAACTACTGACGGGGTTAAAATTTCAGGTACTCGCTGAAGCAGAGTCAAGCGTTCTGAAACGCTAAGTTCACCGGCAACTTCTTCTACTTTTAGTCTTTGAGTTTCAAACGAGATCGCCATGTGTCCTGCCTACTTCGATCAAAATGTGGATTATACAGATAACTTTTCGCGTTCATTTTGTTTCTAGGCCAAAGTAAACTAAAGAACAGCCACGCCTTCAACTTCAATCACTGAGTTAACATTTGCTCGCTCGATTATCTTGAGTAACGTCGTTTGAACTAACTCATTATCTCTAATTTCGGTTTCACAAGAAAAACGCTCTTCTTGAATACCATCGCCTTCACCCAACATAAATTGAACCGAGACTTCTGTAGCGAGGTCTTTGGTCGCTCCGTAATACGCTAGCGTAATTTTCGGATATCCGTTGTCGCCTTTTTTAACCTGCTTTGCGATGCGCTTTTTAGCTTTATCTAAATTCATACAACTTCCTTTTAAGGCTGAAACTAAAATGAACAAACGTCTGATATTTCTTAGCTTTACTATAAAGCATTACTACATTCACGACATGATTTAATGGATGATAATCCGCTTTTTCTTACGTTAATTTTTCCACAAGAACTACAAAATTTCAGAGAATGGATATTGTAAATAGACATTAAAGTAACAAGCGGAATCCAGAGCAACAATTCTCGCCCATTACCACCAGACCAATAGATAAAGCCAATCAAAAAGATACCAAAAATAACCGACTGCAAAGTCCACAATGTTTGTTTGTACTTTGCATCTTTGATAATAAAAAACGTAAAAAATCCGATTAAACTACTGATAACCCCATAAACCGCAAACCCTATAAAGGCTTCTTGTTGATTCATAACTTTCCCTGCCCACATACCACTTTACGGTCCGTGCAACGACACTAACCTTAACCATAAGGCGTTAAACGCTAACCTAACATTAAACGAAAAGTGCCAAGCCTTGTAAATCGTTGGCAGGCATACCTTTCAAATTCTAGCCATATTCAGTTTAGTCGCTGACAGCACGTAAAAATTACGCACCAAGAAGCGGTAGATGTTTTCGTTGTTGATAAGTTAAAGCTAGCTCCAAGCACTGCTTGATTGGTGCCTTTGGAAGTGGTTCAGTTAGGTTCAAGACGATTGCCCTGTTACCTTGAAATGCCAATGTACCATCGTGCAATTCTCTGAATGTGTCTATTAACTTCGTTTGACAGTTAAAGAATAAATAATAGTTGTTTGGAGATTTCAATTTCCAGTCGATTCGAATTGGGCTGCCCGTCTTAACGCTGTAACTCGGCTCGCCCCATTTCAGAGACTCTTCGATCTCACCTAAATCCAAATCTGAGGAAAGCTCAAAGATCAACGAGCGCAACTCTTCAAGTCGATCTCGAACATCATCAGGATACCCGTCGAAATGTGTTTTGATTGCTTTGTCCACTCAACCTCCGATTCACTTGTTGAGATATTAAAGTGCAGCTAACTTAAAGCATACCGCCTTAAACAGTAGTCCAACTTTAAACGAAAAATGCCAAGCCTTGTAAATCACTTTTGCGTTATCTGTTCGTTAGCAGTTTTCAAGGCCAGCTTTAAGCCGTCCGTATCCCTACAACCGGCCATCGCTCAACATTCGGATCCAATACCTTGATACGACATGCTTTAATAGAACCATGTCTCTGTAATGTCTGACACTTCTACATTCTTACGCCAAAAGCCAAAGTCAAAAACCAAGGAACACCCAACGAACAGAGCTGCATTGCAGAGTCCTTGAATAACCCTTGCAGTGTAGCCAAGCGGCGATCATCACTTAACGCTCCATATGTTCGCCATACAAAGGAATCATCCACTCATCAATAGAGAAACGAAAAGCCCTATGCATTTATGCAAACGCTTTGGAGTAAGTCGTTTTCCCCGACCCAATAAAGCCACATACGACGTAGATTTTAGTCATACCTATGATTCACGGTAAACATCTGGATGCCATATTTGCATTAATATCTCTGGGTTTTCAATCGGTTGGAAACCGTATTGTGCGTACAAGCCATGAGCATCTCTTGTTGCTAATACCACACGCCTTAAACCTTGGAGATCAGCGTGAGACACGATGCTTTCAACAAGCCACTTACTCAGCCCCTTTCCTTGGTGATTCTCTACTATGAATACATCAGCAAGGTAAGCAAACGTGGCTTTGTCTGTTATCAAGCGAGCAAAACCTACTTGAGAATCATAGCTATCATAGACACCAAAACAAAAGGAATTTGAAATAGCTTTTTCTAGGGTATGCTTTGGTATTCCTGACGCCCAGTAGCTTTCTGAGATAAATCCGTAGATCACATCAAAGTCGAGGTGATTTTTATCCGTGCTGATTCTGTATCCTTGAACCATTTTTCCTCCTTGAGCCGCTAAAATAGTGAGTAACACAATGTCTATCCATTACACCGTAACTGCTGAACTCTACGCATAGATACAATGTTGTGATGCCGACCACTATTGAATTATTTGTTATGTACGAGCTCCCTCAGGCACAATCATAGGCAGATCTGTACAGCCATAGCCTAATCCAAGCTGACTTAACAAACAGCTTAGCTGACCTCTATGGTGCGTTTGGTGATTAAAAATATGTTGGAAAAACTCACCAACAGTTCGGTCAATTACCTGCCCTTTGGTTGTCGTATATCTGACTACTTGGTTACAACTACCGGCACTAAACTGATTAGTGATTTCAATGTAGATTGAGTCTACAAGTTCCCGTAATTCATAGAGTTCATCCAGATTCGAAGCAAAAGTATCAGAAACTAATTTAGAAACGGGCAACCGATCCAGAACTGTAGGTTCAACGGATACCAACTCATTTGCTACAAGACGCTGAAGCATAATTAAGTCACCGAACAAGATATGATTCCAGTGAGCCATAATTGTCGGGAAAAACGAATTAGTATTCTGATGCAGCTGCTCATAAGTCAGCGTACTGCAAACATTAAGTAATTGCTTATTCATTCGCTGATTGTACAGCGCCAACATCCTGAAATTTGAGGATAAATCCATTTGACCTCCAAAGTGCATAACGAATGACATGGATTCCCCCTACCGAGGATCTGCCACACTTATGTGGTACTTAAATGCATCGGAGGCACCATGTCTGATTATTCTTATTTCTGCGGTATCGACCTAGCTAAAAACCACTTCAGTCTTCATGCCGTAGACCAAAATGGTAAGGTCATACTTCATAAGTCAGTAACCCGCTCTAAACTACTGACTACAATAGCAAATATGCCACTCATGCGTATAGGCGTCGAAGCGTGTGGTGGTGCACATTATTGGGCAAGAACACTCAATAAACTGGGGCATGACGCCCGTATTATGGCCGTTAAATACGTAGTTCCTTATCGAACTAAGGGAAAGAATGACCTTAATGATGCTGTTGCCATATGCGAAGCTGTTCAGCGTCCATCAACTCGCTTTGTACCCGTAAAATCCCCCGAGCAACAAGCCATCCTATCGGTACATAGAATGAGAGAGCATTGGGTTCGTGAACGCACCGCGCTTATGAATCGCATGCGTGCCCTGCTTTCTGAATTCGGATTAATCATTCCTGTTGGTCGCTCTTCATTGATGAAACAGGTTCCCTTAATGCTCGAAGATGCAGAAAATGAACTGCCACACCTCGCAAGAACAGTAATTGCCGATGCTTACCAACACCTTGGAGAATTGAATCAACGTATCGCAGATACTGAACAAGTCTTCGATTCTTTTGCTAAGGTCAGCGCTAATGTTCAACGAGTGATGAAGGTTCGTGGCATTGGACCGCAAACCGCTACTGCGATACTCGCTTCGATAGGTAATGGTTCTCAATTTGATAAAAGTCGCGATTTCTCTGCTTGGCTAGGCTTAGTACCAAAGCAATATTCGACAGGAGGGAAACCTCGCTTAGGCCGGATAACTAAACACGGCGACAAATACTTACGAACACTATTAGTTCACGGAGCAAGGACCGTGATTGCCAACCTTGGCGACAAGCAAGATAAGTTAAGTCAGTGGTGTCGAGGCGTCCTGGAGCGCAGAGGAATGAACCGAGCAATAGTGGCACTTGCCGCGAAGAACGCACGAATTATATGGTCGCTTTTACACAATCAAACCGAATACGAAAACTATGCTGCTTAAGTAAAAACCTAAGCAGCATAAAGAGTTAAACCCACCGGGTCATTGCAGACGCTAATGATGGAGATAGGTTAAGACCACTTGCGGAGAGCCTGTTAATGCGGCGGACACACTAGATGTCATCTAACGAATAAGGCACCGCAGTCGCGCAAAGTCATCAGGGCCACGACGTATGCGAATCGTCGATAAGTAGGCCGAATGTAGAGCGGCAGTCCAAAACCAATCAACATAAGTTTAGCGGATGTTTGACAACCTGGGGGGAATCCATGTAGCCGCGTTAAATAGTGAGCAACGCGATCACCGTACCTAAACCGTTGCACCATAAACACACTACTCAACTTAAACTGAGAATGCCGAGCGTTGGGAATCTGCCTCAAACGCCTTGTATGGATAATAAGCACTCCAATAGGGTAAGGTGAGGCCCAGACTTTAGCTGCAACTAAAGTTCTTCTATCTGGTAGTTCGATTAAACGATGGCTCCTCGATTGAGAGACCGGTAACAAGTACGAACGTCAGATAGAACTCCAAGCACCATACTCGAATAGTCTTCTGGGTCTCGAGCCCGCATTTGCAAGCAAGAGTTAGCTTATTATGAATACAAACACACTTCAAAACATTAATGTTGGCGTTGATACTGGTAAGTCACAATTAGACATCTATGTCCGTCCACTCGACATTTACTTCACTGTACCAAACACCGATAAAGGCATCAGTGATGCCTAAGAAACACAAGCCTCAACGCGTCGTCATCGAGGCTACAGGTCGATTAGAAATGCCCTTCATACTCGCCTGTGATAAAGCCAAATTGCCTTATGTCGTTGCCAATCCACTACGTATTAAAAGGTTTGCTGAAGCCATTGGTCAACGAGCTAAGAACGACCGTTTAGATGCCGCGCTCATCGCACATTATGCCGAACGAGTTCAGCCCGAACTTACCAAGCTAAAAAGCGAAAACATACGCCTTATGAGTGACTTAGTCACGAGGCGGAACCAACTACTCACCATGCAAACCATGGAAAGAAACCGGCTACAAATATTACCCAAGAACATCTCATCGACTATTACTCTGATTCTAACCGCTCTAAAAAATCAGCTTGAAAAAGTAGAGGCAAAGATAGAAAAGCTGATTGAGAGCTGCCCTGAATATCAAGCTAAGAACACCATCCTTCAAAGCATGCCTGGCGTAGGAAAGATCCTAGCCGCCTCCCTAATTAGCAATGTACCCGAACTCGGTTTTATCACTAACAAGCAAGCCTCTTCTCTCATTGGCGTCGCACCTATAACAAGAGAGAGCGGACGCTTCAAAGGCAAACGGATGATAAAAGGAGGTCGACCTCAAGTTAGAACAGTCATGTACATGGCAATGATGTCGGCTATCCAATGCAACCCTGTATTTAAGGCTACTTATGAACGATTACTTGCGGCAGGAAAGCCTAAAAAAGTAGCGATAGTTGCCTGCATGAGAAAGATGGTTGTGACACTCAATTCAATGCTAAGAGACGGCGCAATGTGGGATAAAGATAGCGTCAAAAATTAACTATTGACGCCATAGTCTCTTGTTATGTGTTGTTTTGTTGATGAGTTAGGCTTTGATATCGCTTATCACTCACAAACCACGCAAGGCTATTGAGCGGAATACAAACAGCCAAAATCATTGCTGAAGTTATTGGAATGCTAGAAAAGAACTCTCCCCACTGATTTTGGTTAGTAAAGAGTGCAACACCTATTAACTTACCAGTAAATAGCCCGCCACCAATCATTAAGGTTTGAATCATAATGTAGTGGATAAACCCTTTTCTTCGCTTTTCTTCCCAGCGCTTCAACCATTTCTTTTGTGATTCGGTCATGCTCGCCCCTCAATTTAAGACAGTTACGTCAAGCTTATAGACAAATAATCTAAGAACTACAATTCTGGGACATTGTGCGAGTCACATCCAAATCTAAAGGAAACACATAACAGCTATTAAACCGAATAATTCTGCATTTAAATACGGGATTTTTCTGTCTAGTTTCATATGGACTGAACTCTAGCACAATTAATCGCTGTATTTCAGTGACTTAATACATAAATAAGCTCATTGAATGACAAAGGGCAGAATATTCCCATATAGTATTAATTTCGTAAAAGCTCGCACTGCTGGATATAAAAACAGTACCTCTGCACATGCAGAAAACACAAAAAAGCCTGCCATCTATGCGAACATAAAGGCAGGCTTTATACGTTAATTAAGCTTATGAGTGGCTAGCTTACGCCGCTTCGAATGCGAGGGCTTTCTTTTCTACTTGGCGGAAGATCAGCGTTAAAATGCCGTTTACCGCTAGGTAGAATGCGCCAGCGATACCAAACACTGTAAGCGTGTCGTACGTTTGGCCATTGATACGCTGCGCGTAGCCCATCAAATCCATGATGGTAATAGTGCTAGCCAGTGACGTGCCTTTGAATACAAGAATCACTTCGTTCGAGTAAGCTGGAACGGCGCGACGTAGTGCGTATGGAAGCAACACTCTAAGCGTTGCGATTTTGTCCATACCTAGTGCGCGACATGCTTCCCACTGCCCTGCTGGAATCGCGTTGAATGCACCTCTGAACAGTAGCGTGCTGTATGCTGCAGTGTTCAAAGCCAATGCTAACATTGCACAGAACCAAGGTTGGCTTAACCAAGTCCACATGAAACTTTCACGGATCCAATCGAACTGACCCGGCCCGTAATACACCAAGAAAATTTGAACCAACAATGGTGTGCCAGTGAACAGCGTGATGATGCCGCGCGTTAACCAGTGAATCGCAGGTATTCTTAGGATTAGCGTTACCGTCATCAGCAGTGACAAGATACAACCAACCAGCAATGAAGCGCCGGTGAGTTGAAGACTGGTCGCTAAACCTTCAAGCATTTGAGAGAGGTATTGTTGATTCATGCCATTGCCCCTTTGTTACCCAAACCTTGAATAGAGAACTTACCATCAATCACTTTTACTAATCTTTGTGTGATTAAAGTGATAACCAAGTAGATTGCTGCTGCTGTCGCGTACCAAGTGAATGCTTCGTGCGTTGCCGCTGATGTTAGTTGTGCTTGTTTCAGCAAATCCGTTACGCCAATCAGCGATACTAATGCAGTGTCCTTCAATAACACTAACCACTGGTTGGTTAAACCTGGTAGCGCGTGTCTTACCGCTTGAGGTAACACGATACGAAAGAATGCATGTGACTGAGAAATACCAAGCGCGCTTGCTGCTTCTCTCTGCCCTTTGCTTACTGCTTTCAAAGCACCACGCAACGTTTGCGAAGCATAAGAAGCAAAGATAAGTGACAGTGCAACAACACCAGATAAAAACGGGCTCACTTCAATGAAGTCGCCAGTGATCATGAACAGAACTTGTGTCGAACCAAAGTAGATAAACAGCACGACCAGAATTTCTGGTAAACCACGAACAATCGTCACAAATGCAGTCGTTGGCCATTTGATTGCAATACGACGAGACATCTCACCACTTGCAAACAAAACTGCTAGAACCAATCCAACCAATAGGCTTACGAACGCAAGCTGAACAGTCATCCAGCTTGCTTCGACGAGCCCTAAAGAGTAACCCGTTAATTCCATAAATTACTTACCGAAGTACTTGTTGAAGATCTTGTCGTATTCGCCGTTCGCTTTCACTGCTGCAAGCGCTGTATTCAGCTGTGCAACTAGCTCTGGGTTGCTCTTGTTTACTGCGATGCCGAAACCGTTACCGAAGTATTCTTGGTTTGTTACTTGCTCGCCAACGTACGTTAGGTTGTCTTCTTTCTTGAACCATTCTGCTACTACTGCTGTGTCACCAAATACAGAATCGATACGACCGTTTTTCATGTCGATAAATGCATCTTGGTAGCTTGAATAAGGAACAGCTGTCACACCTGGCAGTTGCTCAAGTAGGTAGCTTTGGTGAGTAGAACCGTTTTGAACACCGATTCGCTTGCCTTCAAGTGCTGTTTGGTCTGCCACTTTGCCTTCAATAGAGATGAATGCTGCCGAGTTATCGTAGTAAGCATCAGAGAAGTTAACTTGTTGAAGACGCGCTTCCGTGATGTCCATTGCTGAGATAGCGGCATCGTAACGTTTGAATTTAAGAGCAGGAATCAAGCTATCGAACGCTTGGTTATGGAAAGTACACGTTGCCTTCATCTCTTCACAAAGTGCGTTTGCTAGGTCTACGTCAAAACCTTGGATTTGGTTGTTCTCGTCCATGTATTCGAATGGTGCATAAGTCGCTTCCATTGCGAATTTGATTTCTTCTTTAGCTGCTGCGTTAAAAGAAGCAAGGCCGATAAGTGAAGCTAGTAGAATCTTTTTCATTTTGTTACTCCGAATACTATGTAATTGCGGCTTGTGGCCATTCTTATAATTTGATTGTTTTGATCGATGTTATGTTTAGCTAAATCTAGTGAGTCAAATACTCGGCAAACTCAGGCGTTTGCGGATTAACGAATGAATCGCTGGTGCCGTGTTCAACGATGTACCCTTTCTCTAGGTACAGAACGTGGCTAGCAATCTTCTTCGCGAAATCGACTTCGTGCGTCACCACCACTTGGGTAATGCCCGTACCGCTCAATTCTTTAATAATGCTCACGACTTGGTTGGTAATTTCAGGATCAAGCGCTGCTGTTGGTTCATCAAACAACAACACATCCGGTTTCATCATCAGCGCTCGTGCAATCGCAACACGCTGTTGTTGACCGCCAGACAGTTGAAGTGGCCAAGCGTCTGCTTTATCGGCAAGTTGAAGTGTCTTTAGTACTTCTTGAGCTTGCTTAATCGCTTCCTGCTTATCCAAACCGGCAACTTTGGTTGGTGCTTCAATCAAGTTTTCCATCACCGTCATGTGTGGCCATAAGTTGTATTGCTGGAACACCATGCCGACTTTACGACGAAGCTTAAGCCCCTGCTTCTCTTGGATTTGGCTTGAAAAATCGAATTGCTCATTCGCAATGTCCAGTTCGCCGTTGTCCGCGATTTCTAGCAGGTTCAATACACGCAGTAATGAACTCTTGCCCGCGCCGCTTGGGCCAAGCAATACCAAGGTTTCACCACTCTCACAGTCGAAACTGATGTCGTGAAGAACTTGGGTATCACCGTATGATTTGTTGATGCTCTTTACTTGAATACTCATGCCACAATACTGCATTAATTGTCATTTGTTGGTTATTCTATTTAAACTGAACTTTTATGCAAGAAAAATGTATAAAAAATTAATTTGTTGGATTTTTGTAACAAGTATTGCACAAAAAACAGACTCAATGACTGGTCTAATATCTATAAAGCACAAGTCATTGATAAAGCACGTTTCTAGATAAAAGGCAAACGTTTCACCATTGATTTATAAATCAACACGTACAGAGATAACTATGAACATACTTCCCTATTACCGTCGATTTACTTGCATAAAAATAAGGGTTAAATAATCCAATTCACTTTCAAATTACGAAGATCAGAATGACTAATTTTCCTTTTATCTAATCTCGTATGAGTTACTTTGCCTTAATGAGATTTGGGAAATTGAGCTTCCATAGGAGCGTCCGTCTGTAATAAATGCTTTAATGGATTCTATTCTCAACAAGTGCTTCCCATTGAACAACACGCACTACAAGCAACAAGCCATCTATTTTTAAAGCGACAACACATTAAGGCAGTCATATGCAAAACGATGTCTCTTCTACGCTCGACTCAAACCAGCGACAGACTCAACGATCGACTCAACAAGCGCCAGAACCCAAACCTGAGAAGAAAAGCCTCAGTATTCTGTTCGAGCTCAGTAAATTCATTCAGCCTTATAAAGGGCGTGTAATTGCTGCGTTGATCGCGTTGATCTTCACAGCGAGCTTAACCCTTTCAGTCGGACACGGTATTCGTCTTCTGATCGACCAAGGTTTTAGCCAACAATCACTCTCAGATTTAGGCAGCGCAATTCAGTTCATCATGGTCGTGGTCGTATTGATCTCGATTGGTACTTTCTTCCGCTTCTATTTGGTTTCTTCTGTTGGGGAGCGTGTGAGTGCAGACATTCGCTTATCGGTTTTCAATCATGTTGTCACACTGCACCCGAGTTACTTTGAAACTAATGGCAGTGGTGACATCATGTCGCGCATCACCACAGACACGACGCTATTGCAAAGTATCATTGGTTCATCGTTCTCGATGGCGATGCGCAGCGCGTTGATGTGTCTTGGTGCAATCATCATGCTGTTTGCGACCAACATTAAGCTAACGCTGATCGTATTGGCTTCGGTGCCGTTTATCTTAATTCCGATTCTTGTGTACGGGCGTCGTGTGAGGGCCC
Organism: Vibrio gigantis; assembly: GCF_024347515.1. Lineage (NCBI taxonomy): Bacteria > Pseudomonadati > Pseudomonadota > Gammaproteobacteria > Vibrionales > Vibrionaceae > Vibrio > Vibrio gigantis. Next base: position 1,664,581 of record NZ_AP025492.1, on the reverse strand, counting down.
TCTCTCGTCAAAGCCAAGATTCGATGTCTGATGTGGGTTCCTATGCAGGTGAAGCAATTGAGCATATTAAAACGGTTCAAAGCTACAGCCGAGAAGAGCAAGAGAAAGCGTCATTCGCGGTTGAAGTTGAAAAGGCCTACGAGATTGGGCGTCAGCGTGTAAAACAGCGCGCGATTCTTATCTCTGGCGTTATCGTAATTGTATTCAGTGCGATTGCAGGCATGCTTTGGGTAGGCGGCAGTGATGTCATCAATGGCACGATGTCGGCGGGTGATTTAGCGGCGTTTGTGTTCTACGCAATCATGGTTGCTTCTTCATTAGGTACTATTTCAGAAGTGATGGGCGAACTGCAACGCGCGGCAGGTGCAACCGAGCGATTAATTGAGATTTTGCAAGTTGAAAGCCACATTGTTGCGCCCGTAGAAAACCCAACGTCACTGGGTAACGTGACGCCAGAAGTCGCGTTTAATGATGTGACTTTCTGTTACCCATCAAGACCGGACCAGCCCGCAACGAGCAACCTCACTTTAACTGCCCATGAGGGCAAAGTGTTGGCTCTGGTTGGCCCTTCTGGTGCAGGTAAAACTACCCTGTTCGAACTACTGCAACGTTTCTATGACCCACAAGCGGGTAAAGTGACCTTAGGCGGTGTTGAGCTGAATCAGTTTGATCCTAATGAATTAAGAAAGCAGATGGCATTAGTCCCACAACAACCTGCTCTGTTCAGTAACGATGTGTTCCATAACATTCGATACGGCAATCCAGATGCGACCGACGAACAAGTTATCGAAGCGGCGAAGAAAGCGCACGCGCACGAGTTCATTCAGAACTTACCTGAAGGCTATAACAGCTTTCTTGGGGAACGTGGCGTAAGGCTTTCGGGCGGACAACGACAGCGCATTGCCATCGCACGTGCCATCTTGAAAGACCCCAATATTCTGTTATTGGATGAGGCAACCAGTGCGCTAGACAGCGAAAGTGAGCATCACGTACAACAAGCATTGGAAGAGTTAATGCGTGGCAGAACAACGATCATTATTGCCCATCGATTATCAACAATTAAACACGCCGACCAGATTGCAGTGCTCGATAAAGGACAGTTGGTAGACATCGGCGACCACCAGTCTCTCATTAATAGCTGCGAATTGTACCAACGCTTAGTTGAGCTGCAATTCAAACACCTTAATGCCTAGGCATTGCGTGAATGTGTAACTAAGTGATTGACACTGTGTGATTTCAGGCTTCAAAAACTTGAATTACACGTGTTGCAGTTTTGTTAATTTGGCGGTAGGGTTTTTATTCCAATATAGGATCAATAACAATAAGAGAGTTCGCATGGAAGCACTATTATCTGACTACCCGGTAGTAACAGAAATCCCAGTCGCTTGGGGAGAAATGGACGCACTCAATCACGTCAACAACGCTGTGTATTTTCGCTATTTCGAAACCGCTCGCCTAGATTTCTTCAAGCACGTAGAGCTAATGGAAGAGATGGCAATCACCAAAGTTGGCCCTGTTCTTGGCGACACTTATTGTAAATATTTTCGACCTGTCACCTACCCTGACACTTTGATGGTGGGCTCACGAGTTACTGACATTCAAGACGACCGCTTCACCATGGAATACGCGATCGTCAGTAAAGCACAGCAAAAGGTAACCACTGTGGGTACCGCGACTATCGTGATGTTCGACTTTGCATCTAACCAGAAAGCTCTGCTGTCACTGCGCCTGACCAGTGAAATCGAACGCATGAACACGCTAAAAAGCCCATGCTTCAAACAAGAAGCAGTAACGGAATAGACTGTTTGTTGACTCAGAAAGTCTCAGATATTAAAAAGCCACTCGATTGAGTGGCTTTTTGTTTATTGGTTCAGAGTGCTTATAAGCGCTTAAGTCTTATAAAACTTAAACACTCTCGATCTTGGAAACGATATACCTTGAACCCTGTAGACCTTGGGGGCTATAGACCTTGAACCCTATAGGCCTTGAACGTATTGAGCATTAGTACGAATCTCAACCATCTGTTCTAGGTTCTGTTGTGAACCTTCAACACCGTTAAGTAGCGCTTCGAAATGCTTGATAAGCTCAACTTTGTCTTTCACTTCTTTCGAACCTGCACCGATGTTGGTTAGGTCAATGAAGAACTCGTCGAACAAGCCTGAGAAATCCGTTACAGCGTCATGGTTTAGGAATTGCTCGTGGTTGTAAATGCTTGGGTAGCCACCCTTCTGTTTATCAACCGCAAAAGAGATGCCTTTCACGTTGGTAATCGTGGTCGCTTTCTCACACTTCAACATACAACCCGCTTCGATGCTTGGCTTGTTACAACCTACCGTTCTTTGGAAGAAACACTGACGGCTAGTCATCATCAAGATTGGGTGGTAAATGCTGTAGAACAGTTTGAAGTTCTCTGGACGGCGAATGTGACGAATCTGACCTTTGTTGATCTCGTTTGAAATGAACGCACCCGCACAGTTTAGCTCTTCTTTCAGCGTAACCAGTGCGTGAGAGTTCGTGGTGTTCATGAATGGGCCTGCAACCCACTCAATACCCATCTCGTAAGCTTTGTACGCGATACCCGTGTTGTTTGTGACGATGCGAGCAGGCTTAATTTCTTCGAGAATACGAACCGCTTCATCGTAATCTTTACCGATCAATACCGCGGGGAACCATGGGATCAAACGTGGGTTTGCAGCCAAGATGTCGATGTACTTGTTACAGCGCTTCTTGAAGCTTTCAGGCAGTTTGAAATAAACATCCGCGTCAGTCACGTCACACAGGTTTATGTCTTCCACATCAGCGATAAGCATCGACATGGTCGGCTTTTCGTTCACTTTAGGGTGTTGAGGCAGTGCTGGTACTTCAACGTGCTTAATCACTTCCACAGAACCGTTCAGAATGAAGTCGATCTCATCTTTAATATCTGAAACCTCTTTTAGAGGAATCAACAAACCCGCGTCCAGTTCACTGAAATCATGGCTTTCTAACGTGTGAACTGCACTCTTCACGTTTTTGAATCGCTTCTCAAGCAGCTCTTGAGTGATCGCCTTCTCTTCAACCGCTTTCAATTGCGATTTAGATTGAAGGGTAAAGTTCTCTTTTGGCGTGTTCACTGTCACTGTAAATGGTTGGCCCATTTTTGCGTTGAACGACAATGTTACTGGTGTCTTGCGAATATCAAGGAACTCGATCTTCTCGCGCATTTCGTTACCAAGAACGTCTTTTGCTTGATGAAGTTCGTTGGTCACTTCTTGAATCTGTACCACAGAGATTTCATTGTTCTGCTCCGTCGCTTTTTCAACAGCGTAGTTCATGCTGTTATCGCGTGGGTTATCAATGAACATGTCTTTCGTCAGGTTGCCCTTTAGGAAAGAGTTGGTGAAATCACGGTTGAATACTTTGTGCAGGTTCGAGTCGTCTTCGATCAACAAACCACTTTCTACAAAGCTATCGATCTGTTTACGCCACGTATCAACCACTGTGTATACGTAGTGTGCGCCTTTAATACGGCCTTCTACTTTTAGTGAATCTACTTTAGCGTCAACCAATTCAGGCAGGTCGTAGTAAGCTGAGTTATCTTTCAGGTTCAGTGGGAACTTATTACCCGCGTTGGTGATTTCGTATTCATCACGACACGCTTGGCTACAACGACCACGGTTACCTGAGTTACCCACACTTACAGAGCTTGAGTAACATTGACCAGAGAATGCAATACACAGAGCGCCGTGTACGAACACTTCGGTTAGCACATCGTGATCGTGTGCCACTTCCGTCAGCATCTTGATTTCAGGTAAGTTCAACTCGCGAGACAAGTTAACGCGTGTCGCGCCAATTTTAGACAAGAACTTAATCTGGCCTTCATTGTGCGTGGTTAACTGAGTCGACGCGTGAACGTCTAGCGACGGGAAATGCTTCTTAACTAGGTTGAATAAACCAAGGTCTTGAACAATGATGCCATCTACTTTGGTATTCACAAGTTGGTTCAGCAATTTAGTGATGCTCTTAGTCTCATGCTCCAGTAGCACAACGTTAAGAGTCAGAAACACTTCACAGCCGTATTCATGAGCAAGGCGAATCACACCATTCAATTCGTCTAACGATAGGTTAGAAGCTCTGTTACGAGCGTTGAATGTGTCTAAACCACAATAAACTGCATTAGCACCCGCTACGATGGCGGCTTTTATCGCTTCTACATCGCCACCTGGGGCTAATAACTCAATTTTTCTGCTCATTTTTGAAGTCGCTCACTTACTTATAATTTTTAAGCCGCGTATTCTACCCACATCACGATCTCTTTACCACCGTACAACACTTTTCAAACTAAATGACCTCAATAATGCCGAAAGAATCCGACCTACCTATCCTTTATTCTTTACGCCGTTGCCCTTACGCAATGCGTGGGCGAATGGGCATCGCACTATCAAAGCAAAAAGTGTTGCTTCGAGAAATCGTTACCAAAGACAAGCCTAGTGAACTATTGGCCAGTTCGCCAAAAGGCACGGTTCCTGTTTTGGTTTTACCCAATGGACAAATCATTGAACAAAGCATAGAAGTGATGAACTGGGCACTTCAACAAAATGATCCTCAAGATCTTCTGCGCTCCAGCAATCCAACACTTAACGAACAAATCCAACAGATCATTAGAACCAACGATGATGACTTTATTGGTCACTTAGAAAAGTATCGTGCGTCTGTTCGCTACCGGAACATCGATGTAGAGCTGCGTCGACACGCTTGCGAAGTGTTCATTAGTCAATTAGAAGCGCGACTCACAAATCAGCCCTACTTATTTGGGGAAACCCCAAGCTTGGCCGACTTCGCGGTCATGCCGTTTGTCAGCCAGTTTGTAAGAGTCGAGAAGAAGTGGTTTGTGAAATCTGAATATCAAAACGTAGGACGTTGGTTAAGAACGCACCTTGATAGCAAGCTCTACACCCAAGTCATGAAGCAATACCCTTTATGGAATGAAACCAAGCAAGATTGTCTTTTTGGGTAACATTTAACTTTATGGGGCAGCATAAATAATGCAACTCCTTGTTCTTATATAAGCTGCATAAGCTAGCTCCCCTCCCCCCCAACAAGTATTCCTCATCATTTACTTATAATTGATTTACATAATATATTTTCCAAATTACATTGACATTAGAACGCCATTCCTTAAAAATACTGAAATACAATCAACCATACGGAAAGTGTTTGACGCATATAATCGATATTCAACTTCTCACTAAGGAAGTAGTGTTAAGTGATCAGGTGTATAATGGCTAAACTAAGAACCTTTGGTATTGCTTACGTTGCTTTAGCACTCTTCGGGTGTGGTAGTGACGACTCTTCAAAACCCGCTCTAGTTGAACCAATTCAAGACATAGCTCCTTCAACGCCAGCAGAACTCTCTAACTTTATCAATTCGATCATAAAGCCTGAAAATGAAGATGCAGCCCAGGTTTACGCCGATAAATTAAAAAGTGGTTCAATACAAGAAACTCAGCAAGCGGCTATTGATATATTGGCTTATGCACAAAACAACTTGCAAGTGACAGAATATTTACAATCAATATTTTTAGATAACTTAATCGATCTTCCAGAAGATCTAGAAAATCTAAGTTTGTATAGTTATTTAGAATATTTATCACAAGGTAACTCACCAATTACACCTTGTGAAGAAGATGGTACGAATTGCGATATTTCTATTGACCCTATTCACCCCCCGATCGTAATAGACCTTCGCCAGAAACTTGAAAGGTATCTAAGAGATAACAATGGTGACTTAATAATTGAGCCCATAGATGTCGTCATTGAGCCTATAGACCCAGGCTTTGAAGCAGACCCAATTGATATCGGTACTCCTGTTGACGAATGTCACATAGACCAGTCGTGCGACATTGTTATCGACCCTATTGATGTAATCATCCCTACAAGACCAAACCCGCTGCCAACCGAGGGGGTTATTACCCAAGAACAACTAAAGCAATCATCAATTTGGTTTCTAGGCTACAGGCAAATGAATATCTCAGAAGAATCAAATTTGGTTCTAGTTTTAGAGAATAACGAAAATCTTGATCTCAAAACGGGTGAAAAACTAATCGTTGATGGTCACTTCCGAATTACATCTACTAAATAGGTAAGAAAATGAATTTAAAAACTCTAACTTCTCTAATTTTATTATTGCCTGCGACTTCTTTCGCTCAAGGTGATGCAATATTAGATGTTGCCGGTGAGATTCAAATTAACGGCCAAACGGTTATAAACAACCAAGGTCAATTTGTTGGTGGTGAGGTATTCAAGAAGTCCGACTATTATATGCTTGGCGAGTATCACTATCATAGTAAGGAATTTGATACTGTTAAAGATAGTGTTGTTGTTGCTGAACCTGGCCATTGGAGTGAAAAAATTACTACTGTTTCTACACAAATCAGAACAGAGCAGGAAGGCGAGATTAAGAACCCACACTACGACCCTGATTTTTATGAACAACCACGCACTCCAGAAGAGGAAGCGTTATGTAATATAAATCAGTGTTGGAATGAATATATTTGGAGTGATAAGTTAGTCGAAAATACTTATGTAAACACTACCATTTCGACATGGGAAAACACTGAGTCCGATGGTATTTCTAATATGCATGGTACTTGGCACAATCGTGAGACTAAAAATGGTAACGTCACTTGGGAAAACTCAAGTGAAAACCATTATAAAGCCGAATATGTAGAATTAGTCAGTAACTATAATGATAATTACCGATTAGGAACTTCCAGTCCCGGTTATCTTAACAAGTACACAAGTATTGGTGGAGACAGAACTGATGGCGAAGTTTGGTTCTACGGAAACGATTTTTCTTACACCAATACAATAAATTCGATCACTCTTAATGGTATTGATTACGAAAACTGTCTATCAGATAGTGATGGCGAAGAGATTGTTTGTAAGAACATAGGTATGATTCACCATGAAGCTTACGGAACTCTTGTAAAACACACCGGCCCTGAAGCTATTAATATGATGAACGGAACCAAACCATTTAAATCGTTAAACAGAACCAAATAAAAGACTACAAGCCAATAGGTTTACCTATTGGCTTTTCTCAACCTATTGTTAAGGTTGGCTAGTTAATCGCAATGGAAATCTCGACTTCAGTTTCGCCTTTGTAGAATTCAAAGTCAGTCGTGTAAGTTCTAACATGTGGGCAATCCGCAGTATTGAAATACGCCCACACTTCACCCCATAGATCGATCACCGCTTGTGGCAATTCGCCTTCTGCAGAGAACGTAAGGTATTTTCCGGCTTCAATCTTTGTTTCGATCAGTTGGGCAATGGTGGTGTCAGTGAGCACATTGGTACAAGCAATCACATCAAAGTCACCCGTAAAATCCGACTCGTAGTTGGTGTAAACGCCGTATACCTTTGAGTCTGGTGTCAGTTTAGGAAACGCTTGTTCGAAAAAGCCTTGCCACAGTTGCCCGATTTTTGCCTTAGCTGGGTCAACTTCATCGTTATTGTTAGTTCTTACCGCAAAACCATACGCTTTTACCGCTTCTAATTCTTGTTCTTTCACTCTTCTATTTCCTAAGCCATTTTAAAGCGTCAACTGTTAAGCCAAATCGATTCTAGTCGTGGATCTCTTTATGACCACACTTTTCACAGACAAGATGGCGCGAAAACTCATCCATTGAAGCGATAAACGGTCCAAGGAACCAACCTTTTATCACGCCGGCCCAGAACTCGCTTCGCTTTTGATTAGGCTTATCTGCAAATGCACTTTTCTTGCGCACCAATATAACAACATGCTGTGTTTCTTCTCGGCATGCCGTGCAATAGCGTTGCTCAATCGTGTTATTCATTTACCAACCTAAGACTTTTTAAATGAGACATGCTGAAAGTGAGGGTTGTCGACACAAACATCTAATGTCGCTATTTGAGTTAATACGATTAGTTGTTGTTCGCCTTGAATGCTAACTTTAATGCACTCTTCACGGCTATCATTGCGCTGGGTATCTAACCCGACACAGTCAATCTGCTCGCCAGACTTCAGCGTTAACTTGATTGGGTATCGGTGCATACACACAATCTCAATATAATCGTAATCGTTGCAACTAATCATAATCCCCTCCATTTCATCCACCACGCTAATGCGACACGCCATACTATGCAATATGCATATAATCAATCATTTACCTAAGTCACATTGATGATCGCCCGTAACCAAAACGACTTTTGAATTAGGTTTAAACAGGCATTCTCATTCACGTTTCTTTTACTCACACCTGCTTATTCTTTCATTGTTAAATAATAATCGAGAATAAAACAATGAAATACATGAACCATTTACACGTGTTAGCTTTCTTGGGGTTGGTCGCTTCAATGTTGACGTTTAATGCAAGTGCTGCCTCAGAAATTGATGCGAGCCACTTCGCCAATGGCAAAGCAAAATATCGGCAACTTTGTCAGGTTTGTCATGGCGACAAGGGGCACGGTGATGGCCCTACAGCCGCTTCATTACCACACAAGCCAGCGAACATAGCTAATAAACTGAGCGGCTTTTTTACCAGTCCAAGCTCTTTGGCAGATGACATTTTAGAGGGAGATGTAGAACAAGGCATGCCTGCGTGGCAGGGTGTTATAACAAAACAAGATGCTCTTGATATTCTGACGTACATAGAAACAATCCAGTAGTAAACGCTGTACGATTCGCCTTTTGTACATATATCTCGGTTAATGCACCTCGTTCTATTGCGCTATCTATTTGATTGATTACACTCAATTTAATGGATAGTAAATAATACGGAACGTTATGAACTTAAAACCCCTAGCCGCAAGCGCTCTCGTGCTTGTCTCTACAACAGCAGGTGCGGTGAGTTTTATAGACCAAATCGATGGTCACTTGGATATGGGAGAATACCTCGCAGAAAATGCCTACGGTTTTCTTCCTGTTCCAATTCTAATTACAGAGCCTGCGGTAGGATACGGTGGTGGCTTCACAGGTATCTTCATGCACGAATCTGAAGAGCAAAAAAACACGCGTAAAGAGCTCGCTGAAAAATCCATCGATGGCGGCGCGCAACTTCTCACCCCGGCTATCACTGCAGTTGGGGGCTTTGCGACAGAGAACGGCACTTGGATGGCGTTTGTTGGTCACAAGAGAAGTTGGAAGGAAGATTCCATACGCTACCTTGGTGGCTTAGGTTATGGTGATATCAACATGACCTTCTATCGACAAAGCTCTTCTAACGCGTTGTCTCCACTCGATCCAAACGAAGGTGTGGAGCTTGGGCTAAAGGGGATGGGCGGGATTCAGAAGCTCCAGTTTAGAGTGCCGGATACCCAATGGTTATTGGGATTTTCTCAACAATTCTTCGCACCCACCCTTTCACTTAATAATCATCCTAAAGCGCAAGAGATCTTGAACAACATCGGCAACACATCACCGACCTCTTCCGGTTTAGGTTTAATCGCCGAATACGACAGTAAGAACAGTTTTTTAAATCCGACGCAAGGTTACAACTATGTCGCGGAATACCTTTGGTTTGGTGACACGATCGGCAGTGATTACACTTATCAAACGTTTAACTTAGAAGGGCTTAATTACTGGGAGTTAAACAAGGAGTGGAACTTGGCATTGCGAGGACAATACAAATCATTGTCGACCAATGAACGAGTGCTTTCTCCTCAATATTACCCAGACATTGAGCTGAGAGGTATCGCACGTAATCGTTATCAAGGTGAACACACCGTCGCAGCGGAAGTTCAAGTAAGCAAACAATGGACACCACGTTGGTCAACCGCCGTGTTTACGGGGATTGGCTATGCGGGTAACAGCGATAAAGACATGTTTGATCAAAGCTCTCACGCTGCTTATGGTTTGGGTTTCCGTTATCTTATCGCAAGGCGCTATGGTCTGATTTCAGGGATTGATATTGCGTTCAGTGAAGAAGATACCGCCCTCTATTTCCAAGTCGGAGCTGGTATCTAATTCATTACGCTGGACTGACACGATAAACTAAAGTGGTAACGATAAAATGACGTAGTAACGATAGGATAAAGTGCTCACGGAACAGCGGTTACTTGAGTACTTTCCAGTATTGGTAAAGCCCATCGATATCAGAAGAACACATCAACGACATCGCGCCTTTGATTTGTTCTTCGCTCCACTCCCACCATTTCATTTCTAGCAACTGAGCGATTTCTGATTCATTGAAACGATAACGGATGTGACGAGCTGGGTTTGAACCGACAATCGAGTATGGTGCAACGTCTTTAGTCACAACCGCTCGACTTGCAATGATAGCCCCATCACCGACCTTAACACCGCTCATGATCATGGCCTCTGTGCCAATCCACACATCGTTACCAATCACGGTATCACCAGAGCGTTCGAAGCCATCTATCGCACCTTCAAACTTCTCATCCTCTTGATAAAAAAACGGGAAGGTACTCACCCATTGGTTTTGGTGGCCTTGGTTGCCCGCCATCATAAACACGGCGCCAGAGCCAATCGAGCAATAACTGCCGATGATTAACTTATCGATGTCTGTTCTATCAGGTAAAAGATATCGCGCACAATCATCAAAGCTGTGGTTGTGGTAATAACCTGAATAGTAGCTATGTTCACCGACAATAATGTTTGGGTTGGTCACTTGTTCTTTGAGTGATTTGCCAACAAATGGACTCTCAAAATAGTTTTTCATGTTTGTACTCTTAGTTTCGTTCTTTTAGTTAGGTACTTTTGTTGCGTGTTTAATGTTTTAAGAAGTTTATTTTAGTGTAAATGCCAACGTGTCTTATCGACCACCCGCAATATCGATAAATGAGCCAGTCACATAAGAAGCCTCATCTGACAGTAACCAAGCAATCGAGTTAGCCACCTCTTCTGGTGTGCCGCCTCGTTGTAGTGGCAATTGCGACGCTAATCTATCGACTCTATCTGGCTCTCCGCCATCTGCGTGCATCTCAGTGTAAATACAACCCGGCCTTACACCGTTAACGCGAATATTACGTGCAGCCAGTTCAAGAGATAAGCCTTTGGTCAGTGAATCCATCGCGCCTTTCGAAGCCGCATAATCAACGTATTCAAATGGCGCTCCGGTACGTGAAGCGGCAGACGATACATTCACAATCGACCCAGCACCATCAGCTTGTTTGATAAAAGCTTTACTGCATAAGAAGCAGCTTGAAACATTTGATTTCATCACCTTTTCAAAGCGATCAATCTCGATGTCTTCTAGTGCTGATTGAGTAAACAAGATGCCAGCGTTATTCACCAAGTGGGTAATAGGCCCAAGCTTGTGACGGGCAATTTCGAACAGGGATTTTACGTCCGATTCTACCGACACATCGGCACGCACACAGATAGCAGTACCGCCTTGATCACGAATCTCATTCACCAGTTCATCAGCTCTTGATTCATTGTGTATGAAGTTGACGCACACCGCATAGCCTTGTTTTGCTAATAGCTTCGATGTAGCGGCACCAATGCCTCGGCTTCCGCCTGTAACGATTACGACCTTGTTCATGAAATCTCCTAACTCGCTGACTTTTTATTTAACTCATTGTTATTATGCACATACTCTATTGTAAGCTTCGTGTTCTTGTATTTGGTGTTCTTGCATTTGACCTTGCTACTTGAGTGATTCAGGGTTCGCTATCTGAACCCACTTTGAACACCACGCTTGTGCAGCAAAGCCATCTGGCCAAAACTCAGTTTGCTTTTGGATCAGACCATCAACAACCGTGTGAACGGTAATCACGCGATCGTTTAATACGCTATCTGTCACTAATACATCGGTTACGACAGTATCACCCTCGTAAACAATAGAATTAAGCTCAAACCTCCAGATCCCATTCGCAGGGTATTCAGAGTTGATTGCTGTGAAGTTATCACGCCCTACCGTCAATTCAGACGACTGAGGCCAATAACCTTGAAAATCTTCCGCTAGCCATTCGGCCGCTTTCGCAAAGTCATTGGTACGCATCGCATCCCAAAAACCTAATACCACGTCTTTTGGTATCATCACTCTTCCTTAAATTAGTTCAGTTACACTGAATCACAGCCACACCATCGATTAAGCGTATTTCCCAATGATCGTTAAAAGATCATCGACACTATTAGCGATGTAGTCGGGCTTAGTTTGCCAATTTTCAGGCTCGGATCGGCTATAACCTGCGGCTACAGCAATCACTTTCGCGTTCTTACCTAATGCCGCTTCAATATTTCGCGCAAACTGTGTGTCTGCTTCATGGTCACCGATATACATCAAACACAGCTCGTTAGCCTTATTGGGGCCAAATATGTTCTCGACACATTTCACGCCACCAAATGGATGCGGTTTTTGGTTGCCGTTCGAGACGTCGTCATAACCCACTACCGATTTAAACAAACCGCCAATACCATAACTGTCGAGCACGGCGCGAATATTCAATTGAGAGTTTTGAGAGCAGATACCATGAGGAAGATGAGCAAACTGATTGACCACCGTTTCCATGCCGTCAAACAAGGCAACGGCGGTTTGGTTTTTCTCTTGATGCTCTGCCCACATTCCACCAGCGATCAACATTTCGTCATGAGATAAGCCGTAATAATCGACATATAAGGCTTGCCAGTTTTTAGCGCCATGGTTGGCTTCATGATAAAGCGCTTCACTCAACAAGTATTTGGGTAAATTATCACCTGACAAGTGTGGAGCAACCACAGAGATAATGTCTTTGGTTATCGCGATATTTTTGGGAACGGAATTGACTAAGGTTCCATCGTAATCCCACAGGATGGCATCTAACTTCATACACTATCTCTTTGTTTCAATTAATGATTTAAATTTATCATTCAAAAGCCTATTGTGGGAAATCTTATTGTCTCGAATTTCATAATTTGTTTAATCAGAACAAAGCTAAAGAACGAACCTTTACTAACAAACAAAAACCAAACAGCCTTTACTCACATCACTGCTTTATCAATCGCAATATATGCGTATAATCCCCGCTCCATTGCGCTATCGCCGTTAAAAATAGCGCCATTCAACATTTTTAATGAGTACCCAATGTCGAAACTATTTTTCAAAGGCCGTATCGAAACAAGACAGAACCACGTTCTTGCTGGCTACAACGTAAACCGCGATGTAAAAGCGGGTACTGAAGAATCTCCAATCGCAGTAATGGTTCAAACTGAAGCGCGCAAAGCAGAAGTTGAAGCACTAGCCGCTGAAAATACTATCTTCGTTACCATTACAGTCGACGCAGACAAAGAAGAGAACACCATCGAGCTTGATACTCTACTAAACAAGCCAAAAACGATGACGTTTGAAAAGACCCCTAACCGTAACGACCCGTGTTCTTGCGGTAGCGGTAAGAAATACAAGAAGTGTTGTGCATAAGGCTTCTTACTCAAACTACCAATAGCACGATGAGTTAAGCAATACCTAACGGGAAGATCATTGAGGTCTTCCCGTTTTTATTTGTATAAGCCAAACTCAATCTAGATTGTCTGGTGTTCGCAAATTGGTTCCACACTTTATACATTTATAATCACCGGTTCCGCCGCTTGAAGCTAGCGACGATAAAATCATTCCAAGTAACCCTGACTTCTTTTCATCTTTTGGCGCTTTTTCGGCTTGGTTACTGAACATAGTGTACTTATGCAGTGTCAGTTCTTTGCAGTTACAACAGAACGCTCTTGTTTGTTCACTTCCATACATAATATCTATAGCCTTTACCAATCACAAAAATTCAACGCATGGCAAATATGCCACACGTTGAACTAAATCGATACATTTTATAAAGTTCTTCGCAAATCGAAATGCTCACGTGTGATCTCGGTTTTCTACTTATTAACCAACGTGTTGGCGTACAAAGTTGTTTAGCTCAGTTACGCTTGTGATGATGTGTACCTCTTTATCTTTGGCTCGTAATTCTAAGCGTGATCTGAAGTCTTCATTCCAAAATTTGGGGCACAGTTTTAGTGTTTTGTAACTTTGTATTGTCCCTTTCACAACTGAGCTGCCTTCAGGCCAGCCTTCTGGTTTCACAAACAAACCTTTCAACATACGTTTGGTCACAAACCAGTAACTCACCGGATATGGAAGATCGATATAAACCAAAGTATCTGCCGCGTCTAAACGCTTGTTAAACGAGTCTAGCGGGCCAAAGCCATCGATGATCCAACTGTCAGAACTCAGTATGCTTTCGTGTGCTTGTGCAAACTCAGCACTATCAACGAACTCGCCATTCGCCTTGTAAACGATGGAGTCTAATTGGTGAAGCTCTATACCTGTAGCTAGTGCTAACACTTTGCTAATTGTGGACTTTCCACTCCCAGGCTTGCCAAACACCGCGATCTTTTTCATATGACTTCCTCTCTATTCAGATAAAACCCATAAGACAGATACAAAAAACCCACCTTAACGGGTGGGTTCGATAAACAAAGCGCATTAACACTCCCACCATTCCTATGGAATGATGATAATTCGTTGGTTAAGTTGCGCTAAATTCATTTTCATACGATCACTTTTATATATTGCGAATAGATTGTCAACATGCTCTAGGAGTGAAATTAGATCGAACCTCCGACTATCTGTTCTCATGAAATTGAACAATTAGAGGTCAAGCCATTGGGTTCGCAATATCAAGTGAGCCTGCATGTAAGACTTAAAGCAGACACATACCCAGACTCACCAATGAAAGGTCAAGCCGTGGATCTTGTGGTGAACGAAACTTGGTTAGTTTCTGTTGATGAAAACAACAGCGTGAAGATTCACGAATATGAAGTGGTCGCCTTACCTTAGAACTTAATTCAAAGACTAATCTTGGCGGTCAATGAACACAGTCGGACAGCAGCGAGTAATAGCTGCTGTCCCCTATTACAATCATTTTGAGTTACGTATTGGATACGTAGTTGGTTAATATTCCCAAGCCTTAAACTGAGCGTTCGACGCTTTCATACTATCAAACAGCCACACCATTCGGTCTAAGAACCACAGCTTAAGTACCAAGATCCAGAAGTTGCCGAACGCGATAAGCCACAAGTCATTGAGGTACAAACCATAAAACAAGATTGGCAAGCCCGGTGCCATCGACGTGCTAATCACACGAACCGCCTTTAAATGATGTTGTGGGATATCGAGCAGTGATTTGTCTAAGTATATCCGCTCACCAAATACCGCTTTGGATGCCCAGTTTCTTGTGCTTTTTGGCACACCAAACGCTCTTGGGTTAAACCAAATCCAGAATAAAGCGAAGCCGATGAGGAATATAGAGTAGAAACCAATGTATTCTCTCGACCAAATAGCTA
The DNA here is from genome assembly GCF_024347515.1 of Vibrio gigantis. Taxonomy (NCBI): domain Bacteria; kingdom Pseudomonadati; phylum Pseudomonadota; class Gammaproteobacteria; order Vibrionales; family Vibrionaceae; genus Vibrio; species Vibrio gigantis. Next base: position 1,649,307 of record NZ_AP025492.1, on the reverse strand, counting down.
GAGAGAGCAAAGATAAGCAAGGAACGCGAGTATATACACTGAGTGGATTCGAGTGACGAGCCCAGCTATCTTCACTCATCACCATCATCTTTTCAAAAAACTTCATAACAGCACTCGCGCTTTACATTTACTTGGTTACTTTTTTGCAATCGTAGCTTCGGACAGTTTGCTTAGAACGCCTGAGATTTTCTTAATCACTTCATCACAACCGTTAATCGCGTGACGGTTTAGCAAGTAATTAGGATCGTTGTAAGACAGCCACACTTTCTTGTTCGCGTCTTCACTGACCAACACCTTCTGCGGCAAATCAATCGCGACCTCTTGAGCACATTGCATTAATGGTGTACCTACTTTTGGATTACCGAAAATAATAACCTCGGTTGGTCTGAGTTCGAGGTCAACGTTACTCGCGTTTTTCTGATGGTCAATTCTCGCAAACAATGTCAGGCCTTTACTTTTCGCTATCTCTTCAAAGCGGTCGGCTGTCTCTTTCACTGAATAATTACTTTGGTACTTTATCAAACCGTCAGAAGCGGCGACTGAAAAGGATGCCGAAAGCAAGATGGCGCATAGGGGTAGTAGTTTTTTCATTGTTACCTCTGAGGTTTAACCTAATTAAACATACGTTTATCGCGCCATCTTAACGTCGTGGCGTAACCTTCCTCAGTATAGACTTGTTTCAAATCTCAGTTTGCCGAGAGGATCACCTTTCTAATGCGTCTTATTATCATGCAATTACTTGTACCCAGCGTTCTAATACTTTGAGATATTAAGAGTTAGAGACCCAAGGCCCGTGTAGCTCAAACGTATGCTCATCAAAATCAATCACACCTTGAACACCAATCGGTGTCACGAGCATTGGATGTGTGTGACAACCGTCAAATCCATACAGTATCGAAACGTCTTTTTCATTTAGAACTTCAAGAAGCACGTCGAGTGGCGTACGCCCTGTCCCTTTGTTATCAAACAACTCGTGCTTTCCGAGTACTATCGCGCCCACCTTATCGAATATGCCACATGCTAATAAGTGAGCAAATGAACGCTCAACCGCCTCAATACCTTTTAATGAGTCTTCAAATAAGAGAATATCGCCATCTCGAATTTCCGGCATGTATTGGCTACCCCATATCCCAGCCATCGTGCTCAGATTACCGCCAATCACGCGGCCACTTACCTTGCCATTACCAATGAAATGCCATTCGTTTTCATAGACGGGTTTGGCTGAGTTTTGTGTCTCCCAGTCGTGTTTGATGTCCGTCCACACCTTGGGCATAGTGTATTGATGTTGGCTCGCGTTTGGACATAAGAAGTCACTAAATGATTGGAAGGTTTCGTCGACTAACGGCGGGAATTCACCAAATGATGCGACCAGTGCCGGGCCATAGAAAGTCACTAAACCCGTTTTGGCATAAATCGCCAATAACAATGCGGTGACGTCTGAGTATCCGATGATGATCTTCGGATCCTTTCTTAGCGCCTCGTAATCAATATACGGCAGTAGCGAGTTACTGTTATTGCCACCAATCGTCGACATGATGCAGCGAACTTCAGGATCACGAATCAGTTGGTTTAATTCTTCGGCTCTTGCTTGAATAGAACCAGAACGATAACAGTCAGACTTCCCCGTTAATGAACCTTCGACCAAGGTGAAGCCTTTCGCTTCCAGATAATCTTTAGCACGAGCAAACCTATTGGGAGCGAACACAGTCGCAGGAGAAGACGGTGAGAAAAATCCAATTTTGTCACCGATGTTTAAAGCCTTTGGGTATATCACTTCCTTTGTCCTCCATAACAATAAGGAACCGCTATTTGAATCTTTTCAGACTCGTCATTTTTAATGCTAGAACTTATGTATAGACGTTCTTAGAGTTCGATATAAAGCCTCAACATGTCTTGATGTTGAATGCCATTTTCGAAGATCGGTTCTGGATAATGATCGATGAAATGATTCTTGATGACTGAATCGACTCGAAAGCCTGCTCGTTGATAGTAAGTAAGTTGATAACCAAAGGTGCCCGTCCCTAACTCAACGCGCTTAACGTCATGTTGGGCGAGCTGCTTCAATGCGAAGGCCAACACTTTTGAGCCGATACCTCGCTGTTGATGTGCAGGACTTACTGACACATTGAAAATTTCCGCGACATTTTCACCAATGAGCTTAACAAGGCAGACACCAAGAACTTGATTGTCTTGCTTGGCAGCGTAGCACCATGACTCATCCAGGTATGACTCAATACTGTCTTCTGATGGATCAGCTTCAAGTAACAATGCCATTGGGATTTCGCGTGGCTCAAGTTCTACATATTCCATTTAAACCTCTAAACGCCTGAACACTCACATAGTCAGGTTACTGTAATCTAAGAATCTGATTACTAACAGGTTTGAATCGCAAAAACACGCTCTTAAGGCAAGCTTAATACTTATCAATGCCACGACTTAGTGCCGCACTTCTCGCATTGGTATTGTGCTTCCTGATCAATGAAGAAACTTGAAGCGTGCTTGTCATCCTTAAAAAATAACGTCATCAAATATTCTATCAAGATTCCAATCTTCCACTGCCTCGCTTCTGATTCAGCTTCCGCTTTTGTTTCAGAATCTGAACGGCTGGCAGGTACGTGTGGAGTCAATGAATGACAGGTTTCACAATGGTATGGGTGCTTAATGTATTTATTATCAATCATTCATATATTCTAACTAACATTTATAAAGCTAACTACATGGTAACAAGTAATCGTAGGAGACTCTAACTTATTATTTAACAAGGATTTTTTATCAGAAGGTTAAATTGAAAGGAGCAGACACACGGTAGTAATACCATGTGTCATGAATCTATTGCTGTTACGGTTAATCTAATTGATAAGCCTCGGTGAGTCAGCGTTAAGCTACAACTTCAACAGAACAAGTGATCTCGATTGTAGGTTGAAGCATCAAACAAACATGACAGTGCTTGGCAACGGCTTCTTTAGCGGCTGAAAGGACATCGCTTTCTGACACACCCTTCGCCTTCACAGTAAAATGTAAATTCGCCGTTTTGTATAAACGAGGTTCGTCGTCGGTTAACGTATGTGTCACCGAGTTTTCTAAAGCCTCGACTTCGAATCCTTTTTCCTGCAACAGTAAAACGACATCTGTCGCACTGCACCCGCCAAGCGCTGACAGTAACACTTCAGTTGGACACGGAGCGGTATTGCTAGTGGCATCGATATCAAAGCTGAACCCGCCTTCTGTTGTGACTTTAAACTGACACTCACGATTCCACTGCACTTTGATACTCATACGTTATTACTCACTTATTAATTTACGCAATATTGGGTTGGAATTTCTTTGTCATTCCTTGGCAAACAGGTGAGACAAGCTTATAACCCAACTTCTCGTAAAACGCTGGCTCGTCTGCAATCATTGAAACATACGAACCTTCTAGCGCAACAGAAGAAAGGTAACGCTCGATGTATTCCATTACTTTTCTTCCTAAGCCCTGCCCTTGATATACAAGGTCTACCGCTACATCGACAATCTCGAAGTTACATGCACCATCACCGACAACGCGTCCCATTGCGATGAGCTTATCTCCATCTCGAATGGAAATGCCATACAAACTATTAGGCAATGCAATCTTGGCGGCCTTAAGTGATTTAGGTGACAGTTTGGCTTTAACTCGCATCTCACAAAACTCGCTTGGGCTAGGGACTTTTTCTTCAAATTTAATGGTCATTTATCTACTCCTTATGTCGGAAATAGAGAATACACACCACAGCTGTATAAATAAACAGTATCGCGATATTTTGAAGAGAATGTCACATTCTAGAAAGCGAGCGGCGATAATTTGATTAAGTCAGTAAGAGACACTTGTAGCCCAAGGTGCATTCTAACCTACTTCAGTAACCCTTGTTTTGCTGCCGTTTCGAGCTGCACCTCAAGTTCACTCCATAGCGCCTTACTGCCCTTAGAAATACGCTCGCCATTAAAGGTCATGACTTTATCTTTAGATATGTTGTGCTTCTCCCAGCTGTGGCCACCACCATGAATGTTATGAAGCAAAGGTGGCACTCTATCGATCGCCTTACCAAACCTGGCTTCCGGTGACTCACCCGCTTCGAATTCAAGCCACAATTCTAAATACTCTGCTCTTAAATGGCTAGGCAATGATTTCAGTAAACGCTCAACGCAGTTTCTCTCTTTGAGTTTGTTTTCTTCGGTCTCACTGGCATAAATGATGGTGTCGCCTGCGTCAATTTCCCCTAGGTCATGAATCAGAAGCATCTTCATCACTCGCGTAATATCAATTTCTTCGTTGGCATAGTCTTTCAACATAAGCGCGCTTAAACAGACGTGCCAACTGTGCTCCGCCGAGTTTTCATATCGCTCCAGTCCAACAGGCTTTGTTTGTCGATGAACATCCTTTAATTTTTCGATTTCGACCATGAATTGCAGAATGCCTTTGATTTCTTCCACGATGAACTCCCTTAACTTAAGTTGATGACTTAGATTGGCAGAGGGTTAACAGAGCCACATTAGCTCGTTACACCCAATGAACCGACATTTTGTAATACCTAACACCCGACTTTTCAAACTCAGAGCCTTCTGCAGCCATCCCAAATTTTTGATAAAAACCTAAAGCCGTTGTACGTGCATCACACCAAAAATATCGGATGTTTAAATCTTTGAGATTAGAGATGGAATGCTCAATTACATTTGAACCGATTCCCTGCCCTTGGAATTCAGGCAACGTGGCAAACTTTCTCAACCTCGCTTCATGGCCTTGAATATAGATAGACGCGACACAAACCAACATTTCACCAACAAACGCACCGTAGTGCGTTGCTTGATCATCATCGGGTATCCTACAAAATGACATCGGTTTATCAGGCCAAAGCACTTGATGCCGAACAGCAAGCACCTCCGTCGCTGAAATCTGTTTTATTTCCATATTCTCGGTTTAAACTCCCAACTTGATGACCCTTGTTGTAATTGCAGCGCTTGTGATTGCTATGGTTATTAGTACTAAGCTTGGTAGGTCATTAAGTGATAACGCTCTAATCCCTCACCTTCTGTGGACGAGATAACAAAGCCTTGCGAGCGATAAAAGCCGATGGCGTTTTCATTGGCAGTCAAACACTTCAAAGTCAGAACTGAGTAATGTTGTTTGCAGGTATTAAGTAAAGCCGAACCCGCACCAGAACGTAGCGCTTTCGGACAAATATATAGGTGATGGATGAAGCTCTCAGCTTCCCAAACGGAAACAAAACCTAAAACCTTTTCGCCAGAAACAGCCATCCATATTTGCTCACCTTCGGTGTCTTGGTCAAAATCAGATAACTTAAAGGCGTTGGCATCAGCCCAATGAAAGGTGTTCTGTCTGGATTCTAAATAGATTGCCTGCAAAGCTGCTGAATACTTGGGTTGATACCTTCTGACTTCCATGTCGTTCCTACAAATCCGTATCGCTCAAATTAAGGCTTTGAGCTTAGTTTATCTACCTGTTAGCCATTGGATGCTCAGGGTTTAACTGAAGCAGATCCCACAAGTTACCATAGAGGTCTTCAAAAACAGCGACGGTACCATAGTCTTGCTCTTTAGGCTCTCGGACAAAGTTAATGCCCAAAGACGTCATACGTTCGTAGTCACGCCAGAAATCATCGGTGTTTAAGAATAAAAATACGCGCCCACCAGCTTGGTTACCGATAAAATCAAGTTGCTCTGGCTTGGAGGCTCTAGCAAGTAGCAGGCTCACACCAGTTGAGTTTGGTGGAGCAACAACAACCCAACGCTTATCTTCTTCTGGTAGATACGTGTCTTCGATGAGATCAAACTGAAGCTTGTTTACATAGAAATCAAGCGCTTCATCGTAGTCTTTTACCACTAATGCAATGTGGACAATATTCTGTTTCATAACATACCTTGTTGGGATTTTAGCTGAGGGGAATGATGCCATGAAGCCGGTAAAGACACTAGGTGTCGTTCATAAATCGTAGTATCTCGTTGTTCACTATCTAAAGGTTAGACATCACCTACAACTGCCAGAATCCGAGTTCAACGCCACCTTGAATAACAATCGCACACATCCCATGACGTGGTAACTCCATTGGCGGCACCGCTACTTCGGCGCCTAGTTTTTCGGCTGAGTTCACCGCAGACTGAATATCCTCAACCAGCGTGTAATGACGAACAACAGGTTCTTCAGTTTCACGAAGCGGTGCTCGAATACCTATCACCCCACCATTAGATAGCTTTGCAGTGCGCGCCCCACCAAGGTTCACATCAGCATCACTGAACTTCACGTTATAGATCTGAGCGTATGTAGCACAAACGACGTCTACTTCTGGGGTAACAATTTCAAGATATTGAACTTTCATCAAATTTCCTTTTCGTGTCGTTTAAGAATCTCAATCTGCATAAAACCTTACAGGAGTTTCTCGCAACAATTAATCGGTTTAATATCACTAAGCAATTCGACCACGCATGATAAATTGCGGGCCTGCTGCTCCACCTAAATACTGTTCATTAGTATCTTCGAAGCCACCTTTCTTATAACAGTGAAATGCTACGGGATTTTTGCAATTCACGGTTAAGTAAATAGAATCATACGCTGCGTAATTGGCTTTTAAATAAGGAAACAACGCCTTCACCGCCCCTGTTCCCAACCCCTTACCTTGCTGGTTTTTATCAAGCGCAAATGCTCTTAATCCAAGGCTTCCTTGAGGGCAAAATTCATAATGATCTGCATAAGCGATATCTAACTTAAAGAAACCCACTACACCATTATCAAACTTAATCACGTGCAAGTGCGTAGTTTCACTACCGTCTATTAAAAACTCCGCCGCTGTGCCAGCGAACTTAACCTGTTCATCCGCTAGTTGGATGGCCTGAACTAACGCGACATGAGAACCTTCAAGCCTTTCAATAGTTATCATTGTTCTTCCTTTTGTATAACACACACAAAAATCGACTAAAGCTCATCGCTAGTGTCTCGAGAACCGTAGTTTGGGAAGTTGATATTAATAACGTTATCGTCCTCGAGTGTGAATAGAACACTTCCATTCTCTACACCGGTTTCGTTCCTATCCGAACAACCTAGAAACAACTCCCAATCACACGAGTATTGAAGTCGGTATTGATTCGCATTGATGTGCAGAACGTCTTTGATTTTAATACCGTTCACAACATGTGCCATATCATCGATGTATGACAGATCTGGAATTAACTTTTCTTCGAAATCACTCTTATGCTCGCTTAAGAAATTGAGCAGTTCAGAACATAACTCAGGGCCATGAACCAATGGTTTAGACAGATTAGAGAACAACATTTCTAATTACCCCAGAATTGTTTTGATATTGGGTAGGCGCGCGTGAACCTGTGACAAATTCAAGCTACGCCAGCGCGAATCTATAAGGTTAAACGTTACTATTATCCGAGCTATTAAACGAGTACATTCGAACTTCATCTCGAGGAAACCAGCCCAACTTTTCGTAAAACTGTTGAGCGTTGATGTTATCGTTATAGACAAACAAGTGGGTCTTCGGGATACCTAACTCAGCAAGTGCGTTGACCGCCTCAGCGACAAGCTTACAACCTAACTTTTGCCCTCTGAAATTAGCCGAGACAGCTAAGTGCTGCAAATAACCCCGACGTCCATCCGTTCCAACTAACACAGCGCCAATAATCTCGTTGTGACTCTCAGCCACAAAACTCAGACCGGGGTTGCGATCTAAATAGCTCGCAATACTTTCATTAGAATCAGCATCGCGAATACTCATGCCTTCTGTCTGGCACCACAACGCGATCACCGAGTCGTAGTCTGAAATTGCCATCTCCCGAACCTTTACCACTCTACTCTCCTTGTACATACGCGCTTAATAAGTCATTCACTCACTACGTTTTGACGAGCGACTTGGTGAGAAACGATAGCGAGGAATCTACAGGGTAATTTTCTAACACCATCTGGCATTCATACCCTCGTTTCTCATAGAAAGGCTTTGCTTGGAAACTTAATGTATCGACCAGTGACGACGTACATCCTAGTGACTGCGCATACTCTTCAATACGTTCAAGTAGCTCACTGCCAACTTGCTTTCCTCTCATCGAATCATCAACCCAAAGGAATTTAATCAGTAACCAGTTTCCCCAAAGGTCAGCGACAATACCACCGACTTTGTTACCTTCTTCCATCGCATAGTACGCAACTTGAGACTTGGGGATCCCTTCCAAAAACGGAGTGTTGTACTTGATTAATCCACCTCTGACTTCATTTATGTCGTCATCAGAAGGCTCTATATCTAATTGGTATTTCATTGGCTTCCTATCTTTGGATTAACGGCTTATATCTAACGAATATCTTGGCAGAACCTAAAGAGATAACCGTCTGGGGTTTGAACAATGAATTGCTTCTGAGTCGCGATAGAGTCCCCACATTGATAAGACTTTGACTCTAGCGCTAAGTAGATTGAATCGGGGGCACTTTCGTTAACTCTCTGATAAAGTCGCTCGATATCGATAACGTCCCATTGAAAATTAATGCCTCGTCCTAAAGGTAACTCCAGATCACCTGAAAGCCATTTTCGACTTTTCCCCTCAATCCCTTCAAGCATTACATCAACACCATCAAGCGTTAGATAAGCGAACTCCTCATCAGGACGTTCGTATTTCACTTCAAACCCTAACACATCGACAAAGAAGGATTTGCTCACGTTAATATCGAAACAATAAAGCTCTGGTACTACTCGTAATGTCATCACTTTCCGGTCTCATTCTTTTATTGCTGGTTTGTCATCTGGCTTCTATCGATTCGTTCACTTAAGTTACCGTTATATTGGATTCTGCCACGACAAAGTGTTCTAGCTTGAAAATATGATGTTCAGGAATGGCTCTACCTAACGGCGTAAAAAATTCGTCATTTAGGTCGGCCAAGGTCTTATTCTCCGTTAATAAAAAGCCATTGTCAGCCAACAACGTTTTGATCTCTTCAGCGTTGAAGAACGATACCCAAGGTTCACCCACTTTTGCTGATAACTTTTTAATGGTTTCAGCTCGCCAAGCCGCCTTTGGGTACCCTTTACCAAAGCAGGCCTTAGGGTCTGTCTGTAGCCGTTCATCGACATAAGACATAAAGAAAGTAGAACCAACAGACTCAGTAAGCTCCGACAGCTCTTTAATGGTCAAAGCTATCGCGTCTTTGCTTATATATTGCGACACACCTTCTAGGGTGATAATCGTACGCTTCGATTGATCGAACCCCGCCGACAAAAGCTGTTCGGTGAGTGACTGGCAGTTAAAATCAACACCGACATAGGTAACATTGCTCGCGTTAGGCAAATCTTTAGGAAGTTTGGAACGCTTTCGAACTTGGACTTCGGGCTGGTCCACTTCAAAAACCTGCAATGAAGATGGCAGTTCAAGGCGATGAGCTCTCAAGTCATACCCAGCACCTAAAATAACGTATTGATCTGTTCCACTAGCAACACTTTTTTCAACGAGGTCATCGATGAAGCGTGTACGAGAGATTAGGTGTTCATGGAAGCCTGGTGAGAACTTTTGAGTTATCCAAACGCTAAGCTTATGGCCCATCAGCTTGATCAAACTCGCCCCTAAAACAAACCGTTCAGCGTAAGGATCGTTTATTAAACGTTTATCGGGCTTAGCTAATGTTTCAATCAAACGCTGTTTTGCCACGCCTTGCGCTGTGCCATCTTTTTTAAAATGAGAATCACTCATACAGCCCCCTTCAGTAAAAACTTACGCTGTATTATGTCATGGGAAACAAAACACCAACCTAGAACCATAAATCTTGATACATAAACTCAGACTTAGATCCAAAATACCAAAGGCTAAGCATCTTCTTTTTTGGCGAGGGGCTATTACACTACTTTCTTTATTGGCTGACACACTAACAGCACGTAAACCAATGTAAAACTAAGTGCCACGGCACCTAAGGTGCTAAATCCAGCATAATTCGTTGAAATCGAAAACGAGAAAGGGGCAACAAAAAAGTGTGAATAGTAATAAACAGTAAAGGGCTTCAATACTTGAGCGCATTGTTTACATGTCATGGGCTTGGAAGGATGCAACTTCGATTTCTCTTTAACAGAAACCGGCGCTCCACAATTTGGACAATTGAACATCGAACACCTCCTTAATATCACCAAATCTACCATCTAAAGACCTCAAGGCGCAGTGAAAGCACCTCGTTAGTTTACTTAGTTCGCTGAGCCATTGATCTTACGAATAGGAATGCTTTCAAGCACTACATTTTCGGCCATTCTCATGTTCACGGCCAATATATCTGCAGAGCATCTCTCTGTAGTTATATAGTGCGTCAAACATCCACATGACTTGCAGCGATGAAACTCGACTTCTTTATCACCCCAGCAATAAAACTCAGTTTTTGCGATCGAGTTGATTTGAACTTGCTCTGGAGAAAAATACGCCCAAGCGGCAGCATAACGACGACAGATAGAACAATTGCAATCCCCGACCTCTTCTGGAAGGGAGTTCAGGTTTAAACTTACGTTTCCACAGTGACACTTTAATTCCATGTGATTATTCCCTGTATTCCCTTAACCCCAAACTAAGAACCTGTTCGACTATGCTAACTTCCCAAGAATGACCGGATCGCTCAGCAAATTTGTCAGTGGAAGAAACAATCGCTCTGGTAGCTCATCTAGCTTAAACCATTTCCATTGCTTGCATTTATCAGGCTCTGTCACCTGTGGTTCGCCTATAGCGTCAGAAGTAACAACAAACAGCGTTATATAATGCTTGTTCTCTTTCTCAAAAATATCATTGGTAAAAGAGAGCTTCTCAATTGCACTAATAACTAAGCCAGTCTCTTCGAGTGTCTCGCGTTTGGCGCACTCCTCAATGCTTTCACCCCATTCAAGGTGTCCGCCCGGCGTTGCCCAAGTATGAGCCCCGTGAGAACCAATCCGTTCTCCAAGTAGCACACGCCCTTCACGCAGAATAACCGCAGCCACACCCACTCTTACTTCCTGACTCACTCAAAACTCCTTAAGAATGAAGACCCAACTTCAAAATAGACGTTATACATGTCTTCGTTATAACCCTTTACGTTACGATACACGTTATGCCTCATAGCTTGCTGTTCACGTTCATATGCACATTACCCAGCTCTAGCACCATTAGGCATTTCGGTTTCAGGACAAGCTAAGCAAGGCGTCAGTTTGTCTTCATAACCAATATCAAACAGCATACCTTGAGATACTTCACCTGCCATTTTTCTTTCAGGTAAATTCACGACAAACAAAGCTTGCTTACCTTCGATTTCTTTGGGGTTTTCACGCTCTTGTTTTATGCCAGCCAAGATTGAACGCTGATGATCACCAAAGTCGACGGTGAGTTTCATTAGCTTATCTGACTTAGTGACTTCAGAAACCTCTACAATTAACCCGACACGAATATCTAACTTTGCGAAATCATCGAACGTAATCTCATCTTTAATTGGAGTATATTTCATAAACTAGGTCTCTTTGTTTCCAAATCATATAACGTACAACTAAATCACTAACAATGCTGAGGCTGCTTTCAAACTTACCACTAATGCCAAACCGAGTTAAATACCAAGTGTTGTGAATCACGTTTAGATACTTTGTTTTATTTAGATACTCTGTTTTATGTATTCCCCAACCAACTCGGTAGACTCAAACGAAGAGCTAATTGGTAGTTTTAGATTCAGTTTTTCAATCCCTACGGCCATAGAACCATTTTCTGACTCAAACTCTTCCCAACGGATCTTTCTCACTTTTGTTATAGCTTTAGCGGTCAATAAGAGTTGAGCGAACTCTTCAGGACTATAACCTTGAGTCTCTGCAATAAAATGCTGCTTTTCTAAGATTCGGCCTTGCGCCAAACGTAAGTAGAACCGCGCAATGTCATAGACATGAACATATTGGTTAAAGCCTATAGACGGAATCGCTACTTGAATCGTTTGGTTAGGCAAAGAATCGATAATTCGTTTTAACTGACAATCATTACCGCCATAAACCAAACTAGGACAGTAGACTATGTGCCATCGGTTTCGAGCAGCGCTATGTATTGTTTCTACGTCTAACTTAACGGCATCCAACGGCTTCAACCTAAATTGCCTCAAGTCATCGCTAGAGGCGTTGCCGAAGAGCCAGACACCCGATGTATGTATCTTTGTCGCGCCTTTAACAGCAAGTAGGTCTAATTCAGCGAGCAACTTCTGCTCCACATCGACAATTTCATCTGCTGAGAATCGTGACCAATGTGGACGCGCGCAATTCACAACCACATCAAAGTAGTCTTCAAAATCGGCTCTATTTTCTATCAACCCGACCGTAAGAGGTGTGACCATTTTGTCTCTACCGTATGTAAAAACTTCAAAGCCACTTTTTGCGAATAGCGATGTAACATGACGGCCAATATATCCACTAGCCCCTGCAATTAATACTTTCATTCTTTCCCTGAACTTTGTATATATGAAGCCCTAACTTTACTTCTAAGCTAGTACATCACACTTCATTTAAAGCAACGTTTCCATCCATACGAGTTGGAATTAATAACTGAGCCAGTAACAAGATCTTTAGCGATTCGGTTCAATATGCAGTGATAGCCCGCACTCAACGGTCAAATCTTTCCTATTATCCAGTCGAGAGTTATCAACCAGCGTTGTTATCTTCACAGTTCCCTTTTCATATGATCACGAATCTTACATTGCCCAACGGAAATAAGGTCTTTGACCATCCATTCGCTCAACCTCTGCGCCCAACCTTTTGTAGAAATCATGCGCTTTCTTATTGTGTGGACTTGCCGTCCATGAGATGTGAGAGGCGGATGATGACTCTGCTTGTGACTTTAAAGCCAACATAAGTTCACGGCCATACCCTTTTGATCTTTGGTTCCCTGTAACCAATAGGTCGTCAAGCCAGATTGATGGCTCTCCACTGAAAGATGAATATCGATAGTGATACAGTGCGAAGCCAAGAGGCTCACTATTCCATTCCAATATTAAAGCGTGGGCAAATGCGTAATCTCCAAATAGTGTGCGTTCGATTTTCTCTATAGTTGTCGAGATTTCACCGCTAAACCCTTTCATACTTCTGTCAAAATCAGCTTTTTGTTCTATAAACTCTAACAAGACACTTGAGTCTTCTTTCGTCGCAGTCCTTACGATCATTGTCTTCTCCATGGATGAATTGATTCGTTACTGTCTAACGCCTGCCAATGGGCGTAAATGCCGCGCATTACGAATCAACTAGAAGTATTTTCAAATTTTTGTTTCGCAGAAATTACTGCTTGGGCTATTTTAGCTCTATGACTCGTTTCCCACTCAGCGAGCGTTAATGAGGCTTCTTCATTTGCTTTCTTTGAAGCCTTTAAGAACACTTCATCTTTGCTTGATTGAGGAATAACGACAATACCTTCTACATCGGCAACAATGATATCCCCAGAAGAGACCTTTACTCCCCCGCAACAGATTGGCGCTCCCAATTCAGAATAGATCTCTTTCTTTCCCGGCACTGGATGAACACCTTTCGCAAAAACTGGAAACTTCATATTTGAAATTTCATTCAAATCTCGAATAACACCATCAATAATAAAGCCTTTGATACCTCTATTTTTAGCGACTGCGCATACATTACCGCCGGCTACTGCATATTCGCTATCAACGCCATCCACGACAATGATGGAACCCTCGGGAGCTTCGTATATTGCAGAATGAAGCATCAAATTATCACCAGAAGTTAACTGAACAGTAAAAGCTTCTCCAACAATTCGCGGCATGCCCTGCCAAAGAGGACTAATGTTAAAGTTAATAAAATGGTCGTTACTTAAAATATTTCCGTAATCGGTTGTCGCTAATTTAGAAAAGTCTGGCTTCATATTTACTCTCCACTTTCAAAGTGGGCAAATACTTCAGCACCAGTCATATTTTGTGTTTCATTTTTAAATTCGTAGTATTCAGGTTTTTCATCGATGAATATCTGATGAGTTAACTTGTAGTCACCCCCAGGCATCAATAAACCGACAGGAAGGTGATACTGATTATTTGGTACCAAAAAGTAAAACAAGTGAGTACCACATTTACCGCAGAACCCCCTCTCAGCCCAATCAGACGACTTATATCTCACTACATTTGATTCACCTAATATTTTGACTGAGTCAGCGCAATCAATGACTAGCATCGGCCCACCAGACCAATTTCTACACATATTACAATGACAAGCCCCCAGTTCATTACTGGCGTACTCTACTTCCAACTCAACCGAGCCACATAGGCACTTTCCTTTACCTTTCATGAATCCTCCAATCTTTGCAATGTGTGTAAAATGAATAGCAGATAACGCTTTTAATACCAATAAATTGATAAGAAAGGCTATTTTTTGTTTCCCTTCTCCGACAGATACGCGGCATACTTTTTAGAGATCCATTGATGAATATGGAGACCTGTTCTACGGACAAGATACCAATCGATAGCAGCTAGAATCACAAAACCGATTATAGTTCCCATTACAAAACCTCCCCAAATTGAATTGTCACTCTACCGAATAGTTGAGAAAAGCAACGTGAACCTAAACAAACTATTAATACTAGAGGTGGATCATTAGTTTTACTGCTGGCGACTTAGTAACAAGCTTGCTCCAGACATAGCCAAAAAGGTTGCGCAGCTTCTATTGAAGCGCTTGGCCATTTTCGGTTTCGAGAACCACTGCCTCAAATACAGTCCGAATGTTGCATAAATCGAGATTGCGCCCATTTCTAAAATAAGGAACGTGGCTCCTAAAGCGAAGAACTGCTCATTTACGCTAGCCGAAACATCGACAAACTGTGGCAGAAAGGCAGTAAAGATTAAGATAGCCTTTGGATTACCAGCTGCTAACAAAAATTCTTGTTTGGCTAAACCTAGTCGGTTTCGGGTGTTTTCTAGTTCAGAGACAGGACTTGCTTCCGAACGCCAAAGATTAAAGGCAATCCACAACAAATAAGCTGCACCCACAATTTTAATCGTTAGAAATAGAGTTTCAGAAGCATAGAGAATGACGGCTAAGCCTGAAGCAGCCAACGCAATCATTACAGAGAATGCAGCTATTCGACCCAGGCCAGCAATGAAAGCTGACTTGAAACCATAACAACGAGCATTATTCATAGACAATAGGTTGTTTGGACCGGGAGTCATGTTGAGAGCAAAACACGCTGGTATAAAGAACAATAACTTCCAAATTTCCACAATATTTCCTCCATGAAAACTAACGGCCAATTCAGGTGAGCCACGCTACTACGGCACTCAATTTGAATGGCCGTGAACAATAACCCCAACCCAAATGACAAGCGTGGGGAATTACTCTTAAGCAGATTGTAACAAACGGCCTACAACGCGAGTTTAAACCCTTCATGTGTTGCTTTGAATCCAATTTTTTCATAAAACCTGATGGTATCTGTGCGCTGCTTGTCACTTGTTAACTCAACGATTGTACATCCCTTACTTTTTGCAAGTTCGATAGCATGTGCGAACATTTGCTCCCCGAAACCTTGTCCACGATAGTCACTATGGATTCGAACACCTTCGATAAGACCGCGCCAACTACCAATATGAGTCAGGTAAGGAATAAAGGTAATTTGAAGCATCCCGACGAGAGAGCTTTCCTGCTCAACAACAAGCAATTCGTTGTTTGGGTCTCGTACAATTGCTTCGAACGCTTCAAGATACGCACTGTTCAACGGAAGAGATGCATCTTCTCTTTTACTTCCAAGTGGGTCATTTGAAAGCAAAGCAACAAGACTTTCCAAGTCTTCAAAATCAGCTGAACGATATTTTAATTCCATCTATAGATCCTTATTACTTCTTATTATGAACACTCAATTGGAGTGTGATCCACGCTTACACCTTAGCTAAAACGTTGTGTCTTGAACACCTTGTTATGCCAGCCCCAACCTTTTCAAAGAACTAGGGACAATGAGCTTGTGAACTGGAGCAACAAAAAACATGTACACTTTACCAAACGTGTTATGTACATGAACTACCGTGGTTGCGTGCACGATGGTTTTATCGCCAACAACATCCAGCAAAAACGATACTCTTACATCAAGGTGTTTGTCACTGTCCTCTAAAACAATTTCAGTATCACTATTACTGTGTAATGTGAAAATACCGACTCTCTCACCTACGCTAATATTTGCTACATTTTCCGCTGACATAGCATCCTGAAGTCGACCTAAGTGCTTTAAGCCAAACATTGATACGATGCGATTTCTCATTGCCATTAAGAATGAAACCCACGCTGGCGTTTGTTTCGCGATTTCAAGATAGACATCGAGTGCGGTTTGGTTAGTGTTAGGGATTACGCGCGAAAAGCTATCAGCGAAATAAGCCCTTTGGCATACTCAAACAACTCAGAATGTTCTGGAACTGACATGTACTTCTCCCAAGAGGCATAACGCCTTGCTAACTGGCGATAACTTGATACTACTCAACTTAAAATTTGTCCCCAAAACCCTGAAACCGACTTGACTGAAAGTGACCAAGCGTTAGGGGTCCCAGTTAAAGCGATTTATTAGCACAAAGTATAACGATGAGTTTAACTCCAGCCATGAGGCATGCTTTCATTATCTGTGTATTCTGAATCACAAACAGTACACTTGAAGTAAGAGATGTTTGATTTAGAGCTGTTTTAATTGAGTAAGACGCTAAACACAAAATGAAGGATTCTATTCTTTGAATTGCTTTTTTCGGCTTTTTGGACTTCAATCTCTGAACGACTTAATCTTCGATGCATTGTCTTTTGATTGCACTTACTGCAGTGTAGCTCTGTTCCATTATCAGACATATAAACCTTCCTTGTATGAAAATCTCAATCTGTGTGCTATCGCCCAATTAAGTAGCTGACAACTCTACTAATACACTCAAATTCACCACCAAAATAACTAAAGCTAAACCGAGTTGAAAATGCCACGCGTTGACAGTCTGTTTAAATTGCTTGTTTTGTGTTTACTCTTCGTAGATATCAATAATATGCTCAGGACCAAATACGACATCATCTCCGCATTTGAGGCTTACTTTCCCATATGGGTCATTATCTAACGTTCCTATATATAAACCATTATCTAATGATTTAACTTCTACCCACATTCTTTCAATGGAAACCTCGTCCTCGGTTTCAGATTCAAGCATATTAAAGATGAGCTTAACAATCGCTCCTGACTTAATCGAAGATCGAGCATCACGGCTAGGAAGCCAAAAAGTGTCAGGGTTTTCTTTATTAAGCAGTTCTCCATCTTCTAGAAAGTAACCGCCTTTTTCATATGTTGCTATTTCCATACTCCCTCCTTCACATAACGAATGACATGGATTCCCCCTACCGAGGATCTACCACACTTGTGTGGTACTTAAATGCATCGGAGGCACCATGTCTGATTATTCTTATTTCTGCGGTATCGACCTAGCTAAAAACCACTTCAGTCTTCATGCCGTAGACCAAAATGGTAAGGTCATACTTCATAAGTCAGTAACCCGCTCTAAACTACTGACTACAATAGCAAATATGCCACTCATGCGTATAGGCGTCGAAGCGTGTGGTGGTGCACATTATTGGGCAAGAACACTCAATAAACTGGGGCATGACGGCCGTATCATGGCCGTTAAATACGTGGTTCCTTATCGAACTAAAGGGAAGAACGACCTTAATGATGCAGTCGCTATCTGCGAAGCTGTTCAGCGTCCATCAACTCGCTTTGTACCCGTAAAATCCCCCGAGCAACAAGCCATCCTATCGGTACATAGACCTAGACGCGTTGTCATCGAAGCTACGGGCCGACTGGAAATGCCTTTCATATTCGCCTGTGATAAAGCGAAGTTACCCTATGTTATTGCGAACCCATTGCACGTTAAAAGATTTGCAGGGACTATTGGGCGTCGAGCTAAAAATGACCGTCTAGATGCCGCTCTTATTGCCCACTTTGGTGAAGCTATACAACCTAAACTGACACAACTAAAGAGCGAAAACATACGACTAATGAGTGACTTAGTTCCAAGACGTAATCAGTTACTGTCAATGCAAACGATGGAGAAAAACCGACAACAGATTTTACCTCAGAGCCTAGCATCCTCAATTAAACCAATCTTAACTGCCCTCAAAAATCAAATCGCCAAAGTTGAAGAAAAGATATCAAAACTCATCGATACCTGCCCTGAATACCAAGCTAAAAATGAGATACTACAAAGCATGCCAGGGATAGGGAAAATAGCATCAGCCTCAATCATCAGTAATGTTCCTGAACTCGGTTTTATCACCAATAAACAAGCCTCTTCTCTTATAGGCGTCGCTCCAATAACCAGAGAAAGTGGACGTCTCAAAGGCAAGCGGATGATCCAAGGTGGTCGTGCTCAAGTTCGCACAGTTTTATGCATGGCAATGATGTCTGCCATCCAATGTAACACTGTTTTTAAGGCGACTTATGAACGATTACTTGCGGCAGGAAAACCCAAAAAACTAGCTATAGTTGCCTGCATGAGAAAGATGGTTGTGATCTTAAATTCGATGCTAAGAGATGGTGTTATGTGGGATAAGGATAGCGCCAAAAATTAACTATTGACGCCATAGTCTCTTGTTAGGTCTTTGCCGCCAACATGACACCACAAGTAGCTAAGAAGCCACCTGAAAGTTTGTTTAATCGCTTTCTAGCAATGTGCCCCTTAAACATGAAGCTAGCTTTTGAAGCAGCACATGCATAAGCTGCTAAAATGCCGCCCACGGATATCGTAGACAGAAGCAGTATGCTGACGACGTCGATTACAGTTAGAGCGGTTAAATCAACAAAAGCTGGGAAGAACCCCATATAAAACAAAATTGCTTTCGGGTTAGATAGAGTCATGATCATCCCCGTGATTAAGCTCGATGATTTTATACTTGCTTTTGTTTCTTTAGCACCTAAATCTACGACTTCTGAAGTCCAAGTAATATAAGCCAACCATAAAAGGTAAGCCACTCCCACGTATTTAATTAGGCTGGCAAACTCACCCATCAAGCTTGCAACTAGAGATAGACCTGATATCGCTAAAAATATGAAAATATAATCAGCAACCAATACTCCAACAACAACCAGTAGCCCTTGTACCGAACCATATGCTATAGACCTAGATACCACGGCAAGGACACTTGGTCCGGGAATTGCCGCAGATAGAGCCATTGCAACAAATAAAGCTATTCCTGATGATATTGTCATAGTCTCTCCTTAGACCTAACGCCTTGCTAAGCTGTGAGTAAACGTGTGCCATGTCTGAGCGAAGCGAGTTCGGCACGCGTTTACGAATCAGACTTAAGCAATTTGTTATGTTATTCTCAGCTCCTGTCGAGCAATATCCTGAACTTTTTCCAAAGTTTCCGTCATTACTTTACTTACAGCCCTATAATGACTTGCTTTATCATCGGCTTCGCTAGAATCATAAAATACAACAAACTTTAGCCCTGAAATTACTTTTTCCACTTCAGGATCTAAGTACATTGCTTTAGAAGAAATTAGATTGAAAATATGATTAACAGCATTTATAGAACTAGTCTTCAACCTTTCATCAATCTTATTTTCTCTATTGAACTGCAATCTCTTATTACATTCTTCGTAGTATTTCGTAGCTTTATCAACTTCTTCAGGTTCAAATTCACTCTCAATTGAAATGTGATAAAGATAGTTTACGTACTCGTAATCTTGATAGTCATCCCACTGATGATTTACGTACTTTTGAATATGCAATAGGTTCTGCAAGATATCTTCATAGGCTTCTTGTTTTTTTACCCATACCTGTTGTGAGACCCAAGACTTATTTGAAAACTGACTCTTTATACTCTCAACTACAGTTGTATTTTGGCTTAATTGATCTTTCAAATTATCGAAGTCAGCTTTTGTTGCAAGGTTTTTTGCTCTTGTGTTTGCATAGGAACCAAAAAATCCCGCAACCCCAGTAACTAAAGCAAGTATAAGAGTATCAACTATATCCAATTTATCACCTTCAATGATTAAACATAACGCCTTGCTAAGGTGCGGCTCACACCACGAAACTCAAACAAAGCCACCGTAATCACTACACTCAACCGAACCAAAAATGCCAGAGGTTAGCCGTCACTCTTAAGCAACTTGTTAGCTATCATACGCCACCTCACTCATTGCTGTACCTCTGAAAATGTATGAAACATAATCTCTGAGGTTAATAGGCAAGACCGTGGTAGCAACTTTACAACCAGAATCTGAGCTAAGTGAAAGTTGAGGTATTGAAGTACCAAAATAATTATTATTTGAAGACTTAATCCCTTCATGTAAAAACTTCGAGCGAGAAGCATAATAACCATCGATAAATCGAACCAAATGGCTTGGCAAAAATTCGCCAACTAAATCTAAAACACGCCGTCGTATTGAATATTTAACTTGACCACATGAAGAGCATGACTCTTTCACTACGTCTCGAGTCATCGCACATGATTCTAACGCAGATACATACAAAACAGTTGCTGTATCGGTCAAAGCACCTTGTGCTAATGAATAGTCCTTAAGTAAAAAGGCTGCATTATTAAAATGTGCAGCACCATTGATAAACTGATTTTTCACTTTCCCTTGTAGTAAGAGATCTAATGCTGACTTTTGATAACTAGCAAGTGTTGTAAGTTTATTTTCAATTGGGTGGTCATCGACCCAATCTAAGTCACCTGAAAATAACAAATTTTCAGTCACTTCCGTGAAACTCTTAGAGCACATAAATTGGGTTAACTTTACGAAGCTATTTGTAAACACTGCTAATAAATCGCATATATTTTGCAATTTACAGGCTGCGATATGTACTGCATCGTGATGATCAAATGCTAACACTTGGACTTCCAATACACTTTCACCTGAATCTCGATGAAATATTCGATAGCCGTTTCCGACAACAGGAGCAAAAGAAGGCAATCGAGAGTCTAAAACAGTTGAGATGATAAAGGGTTCCTTGTTACTAGATTGACTTAAACCTGAGCACAGTGTACTCACCAAATCTAATTGCTCTCTCGGAAGAGAGCTCTCAAGGTTTATAGACTTGATTACACCCTTTCTTTCATAGTTTATCGATACTTCAAAGGTACTATCTAACCCAATATCCATAAAACCAAAATGTACAGTTTTTGACTGTCCATGCTTGTGCGGCATAAATTGCCAAGCACACTTGCCATATACCGTTCTAAATTTCGCCCAAAGAGCTCTCAGATATTCATTCGATTCGTGATTTGACGAATGATTTAATATAATTTTCATATTATTCCGAACCATTCAACTTGATAGCTAACGAATGACATGGATTCCCCCTACCGAGGATCTGCCACACTTATGTGGTACTTAAATGCATCGGAGGCACCATGTCTGATTATTCTTATTTCTGCGGTATCGACCTAGCTAAAAACCACTTTAGTCTTCATGCTGTAGACCAAAATGGTAAGGTCATACTTCATAAGTCAGTAACCCGCTCTAAACTACTGACTACAATAGCAAATATGCCACTCATGCGTATAGGCGTCGAAGCGTGTGGTGGTGCACATTATTGGGCAAGAACACTCAATAAACTGGGGCATGACGCCCGTATCATGGCCGTTAAATACGTGGTTCCTTATCGAACTAAAGGGAAGAACGACCTTAATGATGCAGTCGCTATCTGCGAAGCTGTTCAGCGTCCATCAACTCGCTTTGTACCCGTAAAATCCCCCGAGCAACAAGCCATCCTATCGGTACATAGAATGAGAGAGCATTGGGTTCGTGAACGCACCGCGCTTATGAATCGCATGCGTGCCCTGCTTTCTGAATTCGGATTAATCATTCCTGTTGGTCGCTCTTCATTGATGAAACAGGTTCCCTTAATGCTCGAAGATGCAGAAAATGAACTGCCACACCTCGCAAGAACGGTGATTGGCGATGCTTATCACCACCTTGACGAACTCAATCAACTTATCACCGATACTGAACAAGTCTTCGATTCTTTTGCTAAGGTCAGCGCTAATGTTCAACGAGTGATGACGGTTCGAGGTATCGGGCCGCAAACTGCAACAGCGATACTCGCTTCGATAGGTAATGGCTCTCAATTTGATAAAAGTCGCGATTTCTCTGCTTGGCTCGGCTTAGTACCAAAGCAATATTCCACAGGAGGGAAACCTCGCTTAGGCCGGATAACTAAACACGGCGACAAATACTTACGAACACTATTAGTTCACGGGGCACGGACCGTGATTGCCAACCTTGGCGACAAGCAAGATAAGTTAAGTCAGTGGTGTCGAGGCGTTCTAGAGCGGAGAGGAATGAACCGAGCGATAGTGGCACTTACCGCGAAGAACGCACGAATTATATGGTCGCTTTTACACAATCAAACCGAATATGAAAACTATGCTGCTTAAGTAAAAACCTAAGCAACATAAAGAGTTAAACCCACCGGGTCATTGCAGACGCTAATGATGGAGATAGGTTAAGACCACTTGCGGAGAGCCTGTTAATGCGGCGGACACACTAGATGTCATCTAACGAATAAGGCACCGCAGTCGCGCAAAGTCATCAGGGCCACGACGTATGCGAATCGTCGATAAGTAGGCCGAATGTAGAGCGGCAGTCCAAAACCAATCAACATAAGTTTAGCGGATGTTTGACAGCCGGGGGAATCCATGTAGCCCTGTTAAGGTGATGAGATGGTCTCCCCCTACCACTTCACATGACGGTAAGCCATGCTTGGAGTGTTCAGGTCCGAAGTAAAAGGAGAAGACCATGACTCAGCATAAAATCATCGGCATCGATTTAGCAAAAAATATCTTCTTTCTTTTTGAAATTAGTCATAAAGGGAAGAACCTTTGCCGTAAAAAACTTCAACGAAGTAAACTACTTAGCTACATCGCCAATAAAGAAACCTGTACTATCGCCATGGAAGCTTGCTCCGGCGCACACTACTGGGCTCGTGAATTCTCTCAGTTCGGCCACGAAGTCATACTCTACGCACCGCAGCATGTGAAAACTCAAAGGCGTAAACAGAAAAACGACTATAACGATGCTGAAGCCATTACCGAAGTCGCTCTCTACAAAAGACCTCACCCTGTGCCTCATAAGTCCGTCGAGCAACAAGACATCCAATCTCTTATTCGAATGAGACGTCTGCTCGTCACTGAAAGAACTCGTATCGTTAATCAAGTGCGTGGCCTTATCTCTGAATACGGCATCATTATGCCCAAAGGAGCCGCAGCCTTCAGAAAGGCCATACCCGAAATACTCGAGAACGACGAAAACAAACTGTCTTGTATATTAAGAGAGTTGCTATCCCATCAGTACGAACGATATTTATACATCGACGAACAAGTAAAATGGTTCGACGATAAACTTAACCAAACCATCAAGCAGTT
Organism: Vibrio gigantis; assembly: GCF_024347515.1. Classification (NCBI taxonomy): domain Bacteria; kingdom Pseudomonadati; phylum Pseudomonadota; class Gammaproteobacteria; order Vibrionales; family Vibrionaceae; genus Vibrio; species Vibrio gigantis. The sequence continues at coordinate 1,625,947 of NZ_AP025492.1, read as the reverse complement.
CGAAAACGCAAAGCGACTCATGTCGATTCCAGGCTTTGGGCCACTCACTAGCCAAGCCGTTGCGGTATGGCTAGGCTCTGGACAACAGTTCAAAACCGGTAGAGATGCCTCCGCCGCAATGGGGCTTGTACCAAGGCAAGATACCAGCGGCGACAAAGTCATTCTTCTAGGAATAACCAAAAGAGGCAACACGTATATCCGCTCCCTACTCGTTCATGGAGCAAGAGCAGCGTTGAGGCGCGCCAAATTTAAATCCGATAATCTCAGTAAGTGGATGCTTGAACTCCAAGAACGACGAGGACCAAACAGAGCCGCTGTTGCTTTAGCAAACAAGCTCATGCGAATAGCGTGGGCTGTTACAACTAAAAATGAAGAGTACCAACCCACTCAAAGCTAGTAACAATCACCAACCCTTTGCAAAGTACGTAGTAAGATGAATAACAGGACAAATCCTACACGTTGAAAACCTTATGCTCACACTGGCTTATAAAGTCGATAAGGTGATTAGGACTTCGTGTTCGACTTCCTCATCTTGGCCAAGGCAATAGCCGTTAAACAGGCCGTATATATGGAAGTTAACCTGCGCTTTTAATCATACTGCTGGCTTGCAAAACTGGGGGAGACCATATATGTGAGCAACGTAATACCGAAGCTCCTGCATACCACCTTAACCACTAAACCTAACGCATAGTAAAAATGCCACGCGTTGCGAATCACTCTTGAACAGTTTGTATGGATAATAAGCACTCCAATCGGGTAATGTGAGACCCAGGCTTTAGCTGCAACTAAAGCTTTCTATGTAGTAGTTCGTTTAAACGCTGGCTCCTCTATCGAGAGACCGATAACAAACATGAACGCTACATAGGACTTCAAGCATAAACCTCGAATAGTCGACTGGGTCTCGAACCCGCATTACGCAAGCATGAGTTAGCTTATTATGAATACCAAAATCAATCAAAGCATCAACGTTGGAGTTGATACCGGCAAAACACAATTAGACATCCACATTAGGCCACTAGACCTATTTTTCTCAGTAGAGAACAATGATAAAGGCATCAAAAAAGCACTCAAAACGATTAAGAGTCACAGTCCTGAACGAATCGTTATTGAAGCTACAGGCCGATTAGAAATGCCTTTTGTTCTTGCATGTGCAGAGGCTCAATTACCTATTGTCAGAGCAAACCCTGTCCACATAAAACGATTCGCTGGTGCTATTGGCCGCAGAGCCAAAAATGATCGTTTAGATGCAGAATTGATCGCTCACTATGGAGAAGCAATCAAACCAGCTCTTACTGTCATAAAGCCAAAAAACATACGCCTAATGAGTGACTTAGTCATTCGCCGAAACCAGTTGTTATCCATGCAAACCATGGAAAAAAACCGAATCCAGATACTTCCCGACTCTCTCCATCCGACTATCAAACCAATGCTAACCACGATAAAAAATCAAATCACCAAGTTAGAAGAAAAGCTCGTTAAACTCATTGAAGATAGCCCTGAATACCAAGCTAAAAACACAATATTGCAAAGCGTCCCAGGAATAGGAAACATTGCCGCTGCATCAATAATTAGCAACGTACCTGAACTTGGTTACATCACGAATAAACAAGCAGCATCACTGATTGGTGTCGCTCCAATAACACGTGAAAGTGGTCGCTACAAAGGTAAGCGCGTAATCCAAGGCGGTCGAGCGCAAGTACGAACCGTTTTATACATGGCGATGATGTCAGCCATGCAATGTAACCCCATATTCAAAGCGACTTATGCTCGACTTTTAGCTGCTGGGAAACCTAAAAAAGTCGCAATAATCGCATGCGTACGAAAGATGGTTGTGACACTTAACTCTATGCTCAGAGATGGCGCCATGTGGGATGAAAACATAGCCAAAAATTAATCATTGACGCCATAGTCGTTTGTTATACCCGTGTCGCGGCAGACAAAGATGTTGTCCAAACGCACTGTTCTCCCTGGCTTTTTGCTAAAAGTCGATCTTCTACATGACTTTTTCCCCACACAGCCGCACATTCAAGTTCAAGGCATTCTTCCCTCGTGGCGGGAGTTTCAATACCGTCAGAATAAATAGAAAACTTCTTTGAAATGAGATCGAACTTATAAAACTTATGCGTCTGATTAAGCATTGGATGGTGATTTATTTGACCTACCTTCACCCAGCCATATCCTCCTAGAGCATTTTTCATAACCCATATACAAAAGGTCGAATCATCAAACATTGCATCAAAATCAGATTGTGGTTCTTCAAAGAAATGTTCCGAAAATGCAACTAATGGTTCACCTATAACCATCGCATAACAATAAAGACCATTTTCAAGCTTAATTTCCACCACTTTCCCGATGTCAAAATTTTTCCGCATATAGCTTCCTTTAAAGGGTATAACAGCTATTAGACAGAAAAATTCTGCACTTAAATACTGACTAGTTCTGTCTAGTTTCTAAGATGGACAAGCAATATGCAACCAAGCCATTGCATAACAATGGCTTATGTCACAGCTAATTTCAGCTATGTAGGAAATAGAGAATCTTTCTGTCTAGTATGACCAAACTCCCACATTAAGAATCTGGTCAAGATAGCTTACTTAAGTTCATCAGGAATACGGCGATCTTTGTGGTAATACTCTCGGTCGCGTTCGTTGATTTCACGTACCACACGGCATGGGTTACCGACTGCGACGACATTGGCTGTGATGTCTTTGGTGACGATGCTGCCCGCACCTATTACTGAGTTTTCACCGATGGTGACGCCAGGAAGTACAACCGTGTGTGCACCAAGCCATACGTTGTTGCCGATGCGAACAGGAACATTGAACTGCGCTGCTTTTAGCCTGAGTTCCGGGCTGATGGGATGCGTGCCAGTGGCAATGGTCACGTTAGGTGCAATCATCACGTTATCGCCGATGAATACGTCTGTGTCGTCAACAAGAGTGAGGTTGAAGTTCACGTATACGTTGTTGCCTAGGTGCGTGTGACGCCCCCAGTTGGCATGTAACGGTGGTTCGATGTAGCAGCCCTCACCGACTTCGGCGAACAGCTGCTTCATGATCTGTTGTCGTTTATCACCTTCGCTCGGACGAGTGTGATTAAAATCGTATAGCACTTCTAAGCATTGAGTTTGCTCAGCAACCAAATCAACGTCGTCACAATAGTAAACGTCTTGGCTGTGCATTTTAGCCTTTATATCCATGTTTGAACCTATTTGATCATTGCCTTATGTTGGCATAAATAAAGAAACAGATGGATAATTTGAAGTTCTCACTGGCTTGAATGCAAGTTGGATGAATTAGCGTGGCCTGATGTTTTCAGCCACACGCCATAGCACACCACTTGGGTCAGTGATACAAAACTCAAGCATTCCCCAAGGCTGCTCAACTACCTCGGAAACGGTAACTTCAAATTCCGACACTACATTAGAGTTTTGGATGTGTTGATACCAACTTTTTACGTCTTCAACCAGCAAGTGCATCATGTAATTGTGACAGTGCGCAGGTTCATAAAAATTTTGTAGAAGGAATGCACAACTGCCGTGTCGTAGATAGGCGATGTCGTGAAATTCAGACATCACTACAAAGCCAATTGATTGGTAAAAACGCTTAGATAAATCGAAGTCTTTCGCGGGTACGAAAGACTTAATTTCTGTGACTTTTAGGTTTTCCATCCTGCATCCTCATCGTGTTGATGTTCTGGTAATAATAGGCTTAACGCATTAAGCGGTTAAAACGTTTATTCAGAGCCTTGCTGAAATGAGTCAACTTCGGCTTTGGTTAAATAACGCCACTGACCTGCTTCAACATCTAAACGAACATCACCAATCTGTTCACGGTGAAGGCCAACAACTCGGTTACCTACCGCTGCAAACATTCGTTTTACTTGGTGAAACTTACCTTCTGTAATGGTCAACAGCACTTCTTTACAGGTAATCACTTCAAGCTCAGCCGGACGCGTCGGTTTTTGCTCGCCTTGCAACAGAATGCCCGCTTTGAACTTGTCAGCGACATCGTCTTTGATATCTCGTGACAATGTCACGTGGTATACCTTTTTACATGACTTAGTCGGTAGCGTGATATTGAATGACCAGCGCCCATCATCGGTAATCAAAACTAAGCCTGTTGTGTCAGCATCCAAGCGCCCTGCGATGTGCAGTTCTGATGCTTTTTCTATCTCGATGTAGTTGAACAATGAAGGATAAACTTCGTCGATATTGGAGCAGATAGTACCCGCTGGCTTGTTCATTAAGAGGTATCGAAATTCACGCAGCAGAAGCGGAGTGTCATTTAACAAGATCGTATTGCTTTCATGAACCTGGGTCGATTCATTGGTGACTGTTTCGCTATTAACGTTGACCTCACCATTTTGTATGCGTTCAATCGCTTCAGACTTGGTTAGGTCAGTGCTTTTACATAGGTATTTATCAAGGCGCATTAATCGTCGGCACCACATTTAGCACAAGGTTTGTACGTTCGTTCACCTTGTTCGATAACCACATAATCACCAACGCACTTGTCACATAAAGCGAGCTTTGGGTAAGCCTCTTTTTGTTTCTTTGCGTTGATGTTGCCTTCGGTGGTATATACGGTTCTCATTTTGACGCCTTTGTTTGAATAACGTGAGAGGGACAAATTGTATCACCATTTACAGGCTCGATTGGAGTGGTGGTGCATAGATAAATGGATTTTAGTCGCGGCAATTCCAAGTTCCCGTCCCGTAACGACTTAACCATGAACAACAAAGTCAACGTGCCATGCCCAACAGTGGTAAAATGGTAAAAGCTCACCAACTTATGAAGTCGATAATGAAAGATTGTAATCAATGTGGAAAATGCTGTATCAAATACGGAGATGGTGACCTTGCCGCGACTCAAGAAGAGATCGATTTGTGGGAGTTGTTCAACCCAGACATCTTTGAATATGTTCGCGGAAGCGAGATATGGTTTGACCCAGAAACTGGCGAGCGTTTAACTCGATGCCCTTTTCTAGAGCTGGTTCCGACCAAAGATACCAAGGCTCAAGCCAAGTACACATGTAGCATTTACTTAGATCGACCAGAAGATTGCCGACACTATCCAAGCCTAATTAATGAGATGGTACGAGATGAATGTGAAATGATTGAAGTGGTGGACTTGCAAGACACGAAGAAAGCTCAAAGGAAACTCGACCTATTGATGAAAGACAGTCGCCCTTCAAGCTATTCGTAAGCGATGAGCTTTTGAAGATCACTCTTCAGTATTAGCTTATAGCAGCTAAAACCTTAGGCCAAATACTGGTTCGCTTCTAACCAATCAAGTGCAACCAGTGCTGCCAATGAGCATACCGCTCTGTCGTTACCATTAACAAACTTAAGTTCTTCGATTTCAGCATCCGGAGACAGTTCTCCAGTATAATCAGCAATGTAGCAAGTCAATTGCACCGATACGCCTTCCGCTTTACCATCAGCTTGGCCAGTGAACGTCTCAACGTATTTGATTGAATCCGGCACTAAATTTACTGAGATCTCTTCTTTGATTTCGCGAAGCAGTGCTTGTTCATCACTTTCCCCAGCTTCACGCTTACCACCGGGTAAGTAGAACAGTTCTTTGCCTTTTGATCTCACCATCAACAGTTTGCCATCTTTAATGAATATCCAAGCGAGCTTATCAATTACCTTATTCATGTCGTTAGACCTTATTTCTGTTTTAGTTCTCGTTTTTACTGAGTCTGATCGCTCTATTGCTCAAGACCAAACAAAGCCTAAGTATGTTACACGCAGAAATGAATATACTCTATTGAATCAAATAGGAAATATCATAACCAAAACGAAAAATGACAGCCTACGAGACGATACTCGTCAACTGTCATTGGCGTTGTTTACTGATTGCCCAGTAGTTGTCCGAAAAAGAGTATCAGTCGACCAACCACTTAAGCGCAGAGTCATGGTCTTCGAATGACTTAACCTCACCAGACACAAACCAGTTCCCTACTTTAGAAGCGAACTCTTGCCAGCTTTTGTCACCATAAATCGCGATTTTGTCTATCTTTGAATTGAGCTCTAATCCTAGTTTGAAATCATCCCAAGCAGCTCGTAACTCCCACCCCGTTAAGGTAGAGATGTCGACCAGCATCTTGAGTTTAGATGAATCGAGTTCTTCTAGCGTGGTACTTAGAATTGGCATCATTGCTTGATAGTCATCGTGTGTGAGTTTGCCTTTCGCTTTAAACACAACGATGGTTTCACCGTTAACACGCTCAATTCCAACTGATATTCCGTGACGTTCGATACTCATAACCTAACCCTCATAGTGGAAACCAGAGTTAGCTTAGAGGATTAAACAACAAAGAGATGGGAGGTTTGTTTCAAAACAGGAAAGCGCTTGATCTGGGCTTAATATCAGAGAGTTAATTGTGTTTTTTCAACAGTTCACTTAAAGATTGAATTTGAATGATACTCGGATGCTGTGACTTGAGCTCAACTCCTTCCGCGTTCAACCACACCGCTTGCAAACCCGCTTCAAGTGCTGGGTAAATGTCTTTCTCTAAGGTGTCACCTACCATGGTGATATCTTGTGGTGCAACACCGAGTTTGGAAATGATGGCAGGATAGAACCCTGACTCGAACTTAGAAAAGCCAATGCTCGCCTTACAAAAGTAACCCAAAATATAGTGAGACAGGCCAACACGCTCAAAGGCTCGAATGATGTCCTCTTTACTGGAGTCGCCAGCGTTGGTGGCAACATAAACTTGATGAGTTTTCGACAATTCCGCTAATAATGCACGAGCACCACTCACTTCTTGTACGGTTTCCCAGTCACACATCTTCCCTTGTGCGTCTGGGAAATCAACCATCAGCGTGTTGCCCCAGTCGAATAAGACTATTTCTGTTAATTCGATTAGCTTTTTCATCTTGCCTCCTGCATACGATGAGTTACCTAGCGTTTAAGTGATCCTATAAAAATTTCTCGATAAGGATTTCGTCAAAGTACTGATCGCCAATCTTACCGTGTTTCTTAGCCGTTCCGACGATTTCAAAACCTTGCTTAAGATAAACCGCTAAAGCACGCTCGTTGTCTGCTCGTACATAGGCGAACAGCTTTTCATAACCTTTGGCTTCTGCCGCTTTGAATGTGTAATCAAACAACTGTTTTGCAACGCCCTGTCCACGGCTATTAGCATCAACATAAGTACCAATAATACCAACATGATCAAATGCTTTGGTGTAACTAGCAAATGGTTCTACATTCTGAAAACCAAGTAGCTGGTTTGTCGTTTCGTTGACGGCAACACTAAACACACCGCGCTCAGGGAACGACTCAATAAATGCCTTTTCTTCATTCACAGTAAAAGTCTGATCCAAGATCGTATAACGCGCTTCGATGATGATTGGATTCAATACATCAATAATGCCTTGCGCATCATCTATCGCGACTGCTCTGATTTTTAAGCTCATACTTCTCTACCTTTTTGTAACTTGGGGCAGATTCTATCTCTACATGCCATCCCTTTGATAGGACAGAATGTTGTCGAAAGCAATATCGAAGTAGAGTTCGTAGCTATTTTGTTCAACATAGCCTAAATGTGGCGTCGCAGTGACATTTAATAAGGATAATAGTGGTTCAATGGCAGTGGTGGCAGGCTCTGTATCAAACACATCAACAGCCGCTCGCTTAGTTGGTACCAGACTCAGTTCTTGGTATAAAGCGCCTTGCTCAACCAACTCTGCTCGACTGATATTCACAAATAATGAGTCAGGCTTCATTAAGGTCAAATCCTCAGCGGTAACACACCCTCGAGTTACGTCATTCAAGCGTAGATGCAAAGAAAGCACATCAACACTACCGAAAAACGATTGTTTGGTCGGTGCAGCTTCAAATCCGTCTGCTTGTGCTTGATCTCGTGACGATTGGCTGCCCCACACGACTACAGCCATCCCAAATGCTTTTGCATATTGTGCGATGCAGCGTCCGATTTTTCCGTAACCCCAAATACCAAGCTTCAAGCCCTTCAAAGTTCGACCTAGCCCTAACGAACCAGAATCTTGCCACTCATTCTGCTTGAGGCTTGCTGCGTAAATCGGAATATGACGAGACGCCGCCATGATCAACGCCCAACACAGCTCAGAAGGTGCAACTGGCGAACCTCGGCCTTCTAGCACAGTAACACCGAACCGTTCGCACATTTGCGGATCAACATGATGACTGACTTTACCTGTTTGGCTGATCAGTTTGAGGTTCGGGAGCTGCGATAACAAAGATTCAGTGATCTCTGTTCTTTCACGAATGAGCACTATGGCTTCAAACGAGATCAACTTAACGGCGAGTTGTTGCTCTGAATAAGTCTCGGTAAATACAGTGACATCGTGTTGTGCGAGCTTGTTGAAGCAATCGAGGTCTTTAACGACGTTCTGATAGTCATCCAATATTGCTATTTTCACATCACTCTCCTTGTGATTATTGGTTACCTGGCGTTGGTCAGATGAAGGCTAACGTGCCATGTCTCGAGATTCAATATGACACTCAAGGTGGCTTCACTATTGATAAACCACTTTGAAGCGCTCAAGTACGAGTAACATGTCTTCAGTTGGCGCAATTTTGAGCTCTTCACATTCACGTGAGAAGAAGTTCCAGTGCGCATCTCTCCACCATTCTAGTGTTTTATCACCCTCGCCTTCTGCGGCAGCAAACTCAGCGGTCACTTCGTTGTATTTGCACAGCGACACCGAGATTACCTCGACAATGCAAACTGGTTTGCCACCCCAATCGGTGACGACTTGCAAATGTCCCACGACAGGCATAACTTCTCCTTCATGGCTGTACCAATATTCAAGGCTGCAAGATGCCTGTTTTTCACCTTTGAGAATTAACTGGGCACATAGGTTGGCGTTGTATTCGTCAGCACAGTAATAGTCGGAACTAAAAGAGGTGTATTGCGAAGCAACGTCCGCTGGTAATGTGTTGAGGTAGCTATCGAGATAAGCTTTGCTTCTTTCTTCCATCATGTGTCCATTTTCAATATTCGTTTCAGCCAGAAGCGCTACATATTGAGCACCTGACTGCATTGCGCGTAACCTATCAAGGAGTGTAAACGGTGTAAACCAAGTAACGATTAAAGTGTGTGCTAAGAGTGTAGATTTAATGCAGGATTGTTAGATCAAAAAAAGAGCTAAAAACACCTTCAGGCAGTGCTTTTAACTCTTTGTATTTTATTGTGGATTAACCAATTAACGGTTTAAAAAGTCGACCGCTTTGTCTGGGAAATCGGTAAACACCCCGTCGACTTTCACTTGGTTATAAAACACATCCAACATGCCATCGAAGTTATCGACATAACCTGGAATTCGGCCTGGATCAGCGCGGAATGTGTATGGGTGAACATCTAAGCCTGAATCTTTGGCAGATTTCATTAATGGTTTAATGATGATGTTCTCTTTGGTCGATGCATCGTCCACCAACATTGGCTTCCAAGGGCCTATTCCTTCTGCATAAGTCGCAACTTTTTCCATACCACCCGCTTCAAACATCCAGTCATAACTGTATGGCGTTGCTTTATCGCCCTTGTAAGTCATGGTTTCGTTCCAGTCTGTATAGGCCATCAACTGAACGAGCTTAAGATCCATCTCCATCGCCGGCATGAGTTCATCATTTATGCGCTGAAGTTCATTAGCATCGAAACACTGTAAATACACTTTGTCATCTTTCGATAGGTAACCATATTGCTGTAATGTGGCTAGTACCGCTTTAGATATGTCTTTGCCTTCATGGCGATGGAACCAGGGTGCTTTAATTTCAGGATAGATACCTACGTCATAACCTAAGGTCTTATTTAACCCTTGGATCAGTTCGATTTCTTCTGCAAAGGTAGCGACACGGAAATCAGACTGCCACATTGGGAAGCGCGTTGGGTACCCTGCCACTCTGTTACCTTGTTCATCTAGGTTAAAGCCTTCGGTCACTTTCAGGGATTTGATCTCTGCAAGCGTAAAATCAATTGCGTAGAAGCGACCGTCTGCACGAGCGCGTGTTGGAAAGCGGTCAGCGACATCGGTTACTCGATCTAGATAGTGATCATGTAAAACCACCAATTGGTCGTCTTTGGTCATCACGACATCTTGTTCGATGTAATCGGGGTTCATCGCATAAGCGAGCGCTTTGGCGGGTAATGTGTGTTCAGGTAAATAACCAGAAGCGCCGCGATGAGCAATCACTAAAGGCTCAGCGAACGCTTGTGCAGATAAGCTTAGTGCTAATAAGGTCAGAGACAGTGGCGTTGTTTTCATTATTGTTTCCCTTGATAAAACAGAAGCAGGATATACCTGCCTCTGTCGTTTATTCGTCGGTGTGGTTTTGTGAATACACTATTGAGCTAGCGCTTCTTTTTCACGTTCGAGGCTTTTCTCTTTATGGTGCTTACGCTCACCAATAAATGCGTATACCAAACAGATGATTGAAGCGACACAAGCGCCAACCAAGATGGTGAAACCGCCATCCCATCCATAATGGTCAACCATGAAGCCAAGTACTGCGTTTGCTGCAACTGCACCACCTAAGTAACCGAATAGACCGGTTAGGCCAGCCGCTGTGCCCGCAGCTTTCTTAGGAGCAAGCTCAAGTGCGTAAAGGCCGATTAGCATTACAGGGCCGTAAATTAAGAAACCAATCGCAATTAGAGCCAACATATCAACCGTTGGGTTACCTGCCGGGTTAAACCAGTAAACCAGTACTGCGACGGTAACCAGTACCATGAACAAAATACCAGCTGGAGCGCGGCGACCTTTGAATAACTTATCTGAGATCCAACCACACAATAGCGTGCCCGGAATACCTGCCCACTCGTATAAGAAGTAAGCCCAAGATGATTTATCTACAGAGAAGTCTTTCGCTTCTTTTAGATAAACAGGAGCCCAATCAAGTACACCATAACGAATCAGGTAAACGAACGCGTTTGCGATAGCGATTGACCACAACAGCTTGTTATTAAAGATATACTTAAAGAAGATCTCTTTTGCTGTCATCTCAGTTTCGTGAGACTTGTCGTAATCATCTGGGTAGTCATTTTTGTGTTCTTCAATTGGAGGTAGACCACAAGACTGAGGCGTATCTCTTACTGTGAACCAAACAAAAATAGCAACGAGAGTGGCAAAAAATGCAGGAACGTAAAAAGCGGTTCGCCAATCGTCATTGAAAGCCCATAGACCCAATAAGAACATCGGGCCAATTAATCCACCGCCCACGTTGTGAGCAACATTCCATACTGACACTATCTCGCCACGCTCTTTACGTGACCACCAGTGCACCATGGTTCGTCCACAAGCCGGCCAGCCCATACCTTGGAACCAACCATTCAAGAATAGAAGGATAAACATCGCAGTAATGCTGCCTGTTGCCCATGGCATGAAACCAAAGCAGAACATCACCAGTGCCGACATTAACAAGCCGCCACTGAGGAAATAACGTGGGTTAGAGCGGTCCGACACGCTTCCCATTAAAAACTTAGATAAACCGTAAGCAATTGACACTGCGGCTAATGCAACCCCTAGCTCACCGCGACTAAAACCTTGTTCAATGAGATAAGGCATCGCCAAACTAAAGTTTTTACGGACTAGGTAGTAACCCGCATAGCCAACGAAGATGCCGAGAAACAGCTGCCATCGCAGTCGTGTGTAGGTGCTATCGATCTTATCTGATGACAAGCGATCGATATGCGCCATAGGTTTGAATATTCCAAACATAGGAACCTCATATTATTGGGCGAAGGAAGAACAAAATGCTCGAACGAAAAAACTTACGCTCATTCGAAAACAGGAGGGATTGTATGTGCTTCAGGATTATTTTCTGTGACAGAGATAGCCATTAACAATAAATTACTTTAAATACAGCAAATTAGTTTCATTTAATTAGACTACGCTTCATATTTTCAACTATACGCATTTATTTATTCGAAGGTTTATCGAGTAATATTTAAACAAAAGTGCGTGTTCGAACATAATACACCCAGTGACTATTTTAATATTCTTGCAAATGCATAATGAAAACGGCGTTTTTTTGAAAGCTATAAGGGAGAATTTTGTCTTATTGAAAGGATTACGTTGTAAATCGTGATACAAACAAAAAGGGCCTAGATTGCTCTAGACCCTTTTAGGTAATAACGCTTGGTGACTCGATATGATCGAGTTACACGAAGTGATTATGCTTCGATGTAAAAAGCTTCTACAGTGCCTTTTAGAGTAATAAGCATTGGCTGGCCAAAACGATCTAGCGCTTTTGGAGAAGGGATCTTAACCCAGCCTTCGCTGATGCAGTATTCTTCAACATCAGTACGCTCTTTACCATTTAGACGAATGCCAATTGGGTATTCGAAACACTCAGCCACGTGGTGTGGGCTGCGTGGGTTACCTGCAAGATGATCTGGTAAAGCTGGTCTTGAATTAGTATCGCTCATGTTCATTACCTGTATGTACGTAAATAAAAAAAGTGCGTCATTCTAGTCAATATAGGCTTTGTGCTCAACAACTGCTGCAATAAATCGTATTGATAGGTCTAATCAACAGCTAGTTGTTTGATTTAAGGACGATCTAGGCACTATTCACATACTAAAACTTAGGCTTTCTCTAGAGTTAACTCGTCGGTTTCAAGAAGCGCTTCTACAATCTCTTGAGAACGAACTGCCAACACAGAAAGCAGCGTATCACTCAGACCGTGTGACGATTCACAACACCCTTGCAGGAAGATCTTTACCTCGCAACTTGGCTTCATGTCTAACTGATATGAACGCCCTACCGATTTACTATCAATCAAGGGTTCAATTGAGCTAAGCATTTGGTTGAACTCATCGTATCGATAACCAGTAGCAAGAATGATCGCATCGTATTCATTCCATGCCTGCGTCTTGTTTATTGTATCATTCAGGCGTAATGCAACTTTGTCGTCTTTCACTGCTACTTCTTGGATATCATGGCAACGTAGATGTTCATGTTTACCTTCACCCGTTACTTTCTGCAAATAAAGGAGCTCATAAATCGCGTTGAGTTCTTCTGTATCCACAACGGAATAGTTGGTCGCGCTAAAGCGGGAAAGAATGTGGTCACGTTGTTCTTGCGTGCTTTCATACATGTGGTCTGTAAATTCAGGGTCAAACACCTCGTTTACAAACGGGCTATCATCGGCTGGGTGCAACGCAAAGCGGCGGTTAACCATATGAACTTCACCGTCTGAGTAACGGTTCGTCAGATCAACGAATATTTCGGCAGCACTCTGCCCTGCGCCCACGATTGCGATTTTAGGCTCCGAGTTTGACTTAAAGGTTTCACGCCACGCCTTATACTTCGAAGAGTGAATAATTTGTTCGTTATCATGACCTTCGAACTGTTTCGGTAGCTTTGGCATACCGCCCATACCAACAATAAGGTTCTTGGCAATTCGAACCGTTTTATTACCGTGAATGTCGGTAGACGTGACCTTCACTTTAGAAGTGTGACCATCCTCTTCCATTGCTTCGATATCAATGACTCGTTGGCCGTAATTCACTCGTTCTGAGAATTGATTTGCGACCCACGTTAGATAGTCATTAAATTCGAGACGAGAAGGATTCATACTGCCTAGGTTAATGAAAGCGTTAAGCCTGTCTTTGGTGTGCAAATAGTTAACGAATGAGTAAGGGCTCGTTGGGTTACGCAATGTCACTAGATCTTTCAAACACGATATTTGCATTCTTGTTCCATCAAGCAACATACCACCGTGCCATTCAAAATGAGATTTTTGCTCCAAGAAGCAATAACTTAAGCCTTTATCTTTAGCTTGCTCTTCTAGTGCTATAGCTATCGATAAATTAGCAGGACCAAAGCCTACTCCGAGAACATCATATTCCTTAATTTGTTTCGTCATGTATAACCTCATGATAATTTTTGGGTACAAAGCACCCTATTCCGACTCCCTTTTTCAGCACTGACTATTTAACGCTAAAACTCGTTGCTGAAGAAGCTGTCTTTCAACTGACACATCAAAGCCGCACGCTTATGCGGAAATTCAAATTCTTTAACTTTGGCAAAACCGTATTTTTGTAGATATCCGATCATCTTGTCATTATCGGCTCGTGGCTCACTGACAATCTTTTCAGTTCGGGGATCGGATAAATAAATGAAATGACAAACAGAAGGTAACCAAGCCGCAACTTTATGAGCGCCTCGGTGAGACTCTTCCCCTACCAGCATATGGATTCCACGGTCATAATCACCTGCAGCGTAATACGGTGCGATTCGATCTTCTTTGGTCCAATACACTTCGATGTAGGCGAAAGGCTGATTGTCTAAACACACAATAAGAAGCTGATTTTTATTGTTTTTAATCGACTCTTCTAGATACGTTCTGTGCTCTTCCAGTGAGCCCGTTTGCTCCCAGAAATTCGCAACTCTGTGACTGTTTTGCCACTTATTGAAGAAGGTTAAGTGCTTGTCGACATCTAAGCCCTCTAGAGTGAGAACGGCGTTAAGTTCAGGAATATAACGACGATACAATTCACCCAATAAGGGCTTTGGCCTCGCGGGATGATAACCTGCCGCATCGAGAACTTGCTTGTGGGGGTAAAGTGTTTGGTGCCGCTTCTTTAACCACAGTTCAGGTACTTGCATAACAGCTTCACGCCATAGCACCTTTAAGCCTTCGGCAGTTTCAAAGCACAAAGAATCCAACACTTCACTTTTATACTGTCCGAGTTCAATTGTTCGAATCTCGGGGTTAGCAGAAAATAGAATGGCAAACGCAGAAAGTTGCTCCGTATTTAACGCTGTCATTTGGGTTAAACGCCAAAACTGGTTTGTTTCACGCACAACTTCAACCACACCGGAACTGACTTCAACGCAGTAACTGTCTTGTGCCTCACTTAAAGAAACACTCTGCCCATCGGGCAGAGTGTTCAGAGGCTGGTGGTTACCAGTCATAGGTTACGCTCGCAATTACGTTACGGCGGTCACCGTAGAAGCAGTAGAAATCACACGTTGCCACGTACTCTTTGTCTGCTAGGTTTTTTGCAGCGACTTGGAACTTGTAGTCTTCAATACGGTAGCTGACAGTTGCATCAAACAGTGTGTATGAAGGAACAACATTAGTTTCTGTATTGTCGGCGTAAGAATCACCAACGTAACGCGCACCTGCACCCACTGTTAGGCCATCCAACGGACCACTCAAGAAACGATAGTTTGCCCAAGCTGAAGCCAGTTGGTCAGCAATTTGCGATGGTGTATTACCCACATGACTGCTGTTTGCATCTTCAATAATTTCTGAATCGATAAACGATACGTTACCAATTAAAGTCAGCTCTTCGGTAACGTTTGCCACCGCTTCCAACTCGACGCCACGGTTACGAACTTCACCGATTTGAGTGAGTTGACCGGCAACTTGACGCGCTAAGTTTTCTTTCGACACTTCGAATGCGGCAATGTTGAAGTAACCATCAAAACTACGTGGTTGGTATTTCAAACCCACCTCGTATTGCTCGCCTCGTTCTGGCTTCGCTGGGTCACCATTTTGATCCAGTTGAATAATCGGATTAAATGATTGTGCGTAACTTGCATAAGGTGTGAAGCCGCTATCCATTAGATAAGCAACACCGAAATTAGTTGTCCACTCCTCGTTATCAACCTTAGTTTTAGCACCTGTCGTGGTGTTATGAGTCTTGTTTTGAGAATCATCGTAACGGACACCAATTTGGACTGCCCACTTATCAGCAATCATCATTTGGTCTTGAAGATACAGGCCTAGCTGATTGTTTTTGGTCTTGGTAGTTTGGCGATCAGATTCATCAACAACACTAAAGTTTGAATCAAGCAGAGTAACGTTGTTGCTATACGATGGATTAAACACATCAAACAACGGGTTTGCAATTGGGACTAAACCCACTCCAGGTACAGGGACACTAATAGAGCTATTGCCGTCAGCAACAAATGGGTCAGCAGCATAATCCTTGCTGTCGATATCGATACTTTGGTAATCAATGCCGGCTAGCAAAGTATGTTCTACAACACCAGTTTTGAAAGTATGTACAACACGGTTATCGATGTTGAATGCGTCAGACGTGCCTTCTTCCGTCGATGCCCCACGCAGGATTTTACTATCTGTTGGGTCATATACACCCAAACCATAATCTTTTGCATAGCCAAGCGAGTACATTTGACGAAGGTTAATGTCCATCTTGCTGTAACGCGTGTTCTGCATGAAGTAAGTACTGTCATTGAAATGGTGTTCAAATTCATAACCTATCGACAGTTGTTCACGCTCAAACGTTTCCCAATCTGTATTGCCTACTGCAGTGCTATCACTGATTTTTCCGTTTGGGTTCGATGTTAACGTCCCTTCCATCGGTAAGAATTGCAGATACGGATCTGAATCATCTTTTTGGTAGCTAGTTAATAGCGTAATTTTGGTGTCGTCTGTGAATTTGTAAGCCAGAGAAGGTGCGATAAAAATGCGTTCAGCTTCTACACCATCGACACGACTACCATTTTTACGACCAAGTGCTTGCAGGCGAAACGCCATTTTGTCATTGACTTCAGTGTTCACATCTAAACTGATTTGCTTGCGATCGTCAGTACCGTATTCAATAGCAAACTGACCAGAACCACCATCAAACTGCGGACGTTTGCTCACTACGTTGATCACGCCACCTGGTGGAGTTTGGCCGTACAATGCAGAACCTGGACCACGTAAGATTTCTACTCGCTCCAGTCCAAACGGGTCGATCTGCCAGCTGTAAAAGCCCGATGAGTACAAACGCGTTCCGTCTTGATACAAGCCGCTATTTGCTTGCTTAAAGCCACGGATAACAAACCAGTCTTGCTTGTTATCTTCACCAAAGTAGTTGGCTTGGATACTTGGTGTGTACTGCAGTGCATCGGCAATACTTATCGACGCTCTATCGTCCATCTGCTCACGAGTCACAATCGAGATAGCACGAGGTGTCTCACCTATCGCTACATCTGTTTTGGTTGCCGTACGACTACTCAACCCAACATAACTAAAATCAGGCCCTACAGAGCTATCTTCAAGCTGTTGCCCAATAACAACAACGGTTTCATCTTCGTTGGCCTGAACCATTCCTGACGATATAACTAAAGCGACCGCAAGGGCTGTTGGGGTACGCATAAAGTGCCGATTCATATATTTCTCCTTCAATACGGCTATGAACCAATTGCAATAAAAACACAAACAACAACGATAATAGTTATCATTGCGATTAATAATTTAACGAAGTGTACCACGTAATTTTCAAAATAAAACATCTCAGCAATAGATATTTATAAAATTATTCACAATACAAATGTCTGTATAAGTCTTTGATTACTGTATTATTCTGTACGATCCCTAAATGATCCGTGTCTACAACGGCGGAATGTTGGAGGTCGTTATGCTTATTCAACCCTTTTGATAACAGCTCTGAGCGCCCATTTGGCTGCCCAGCCCACCAACAATGCAACTGGGTTTTTATGTTTGGTAATTGATACCCACGACACAGTGCACGCATGTGTTGTTCAACAGCCCAGCTATAGAGCATTTGTTTCGCGTTATCTGCCATGTATCTATCGAACTGATTTTCCGATAACCATGTATTAAACACTTCTGGCCACCTTGATGGCACCACGGAATCGAGCAACTGCACACACCGTTTTCCTTGCTCTTCGGTAATGGAGCCTAATAGTAATGAAATGTGCTCTATGAGCTTGGTTTTTGAGGTGGGAGAGTCCCACTGATCTTCCGAGATTTCGGTGCCTGGCACATAACAATCGAGTAAACCAACGAACGCAACATCATCGTCATTTTTCTCTAGACGATTTACGATTTCTTGAGCAAGTGCCCCGCCTAACGACCAGCCAACTAACCGGTATGGTCCACATGGCTGTACCTGCTTGATTGTTTGATAATAGGTTTCCGCCATATCAGCGAACGACGTATCAAAAACATCATCTGAAATGAAGCTCTTCGACTTGATTCCGAACACACTTCTTTCACCTTCAAGAGCCTGTGCAAGCCTTTGGTAACCGGTCACGCGCCCTGTTACAGGGTGGATGCAGAAAACAGGTTCATTCTCGTCAGCAGTACTGTTGAGTTTTTCAATCAGTCGCAGGTTAGGTGAGCATTCATTGGTCTGTGCGGTTTGCGCTTCCTCATTCATTGCCGCGATAATAGCCGTTAAACTCGCAACATATCGAGTTGCGATCTGCTCAATGTCAGCCAAAGAATAATGCGTCGTTGCGAACTCCCATGACAAACTCAGTTGGCCAGACACAACTTGTGCGTTGACTACAAGCGGTGTCAGCATCTGATTTAACCCGGATTGAGGCAAGCTCCCATCTTCAATAGGCGCACACCAGTGGACGAAGCCATCGCTTGTATATTGGCCAAGATAGTTAAAGGTCGCGCTTGCACGATATGTATCATTGTCGTTTTGGTTTAGATACTTCAAACCATAACCGATACCACCGTCTTGTTTAACGCTTTCTAGATACTCCCGCGTTTGGCTAAGCACACCGAGAATATCAGGTTGAAAATGCCCAATCATTGGATACAAACTCGTTGTCCACCCCACCATTCGTGAAAGGTCGACGTTCGAAAATACAGAAGATTCTCGGCCATGCCCCTCTAGATAAAGAGGTACATCTGTTTGATCTTCACTCGCTAGTGCTAACACTAGAGCAGTAATCAGCACACTCTGTGTATCTCCATGACTGGTGTTTGAAACACGTAACAACGTTTGACTGAGTTCGCTTGAAAGTTCGGTTTTATAGGCCTGTTTATCTTGATAAAGCGCCGGAGCGATATCTGGTCGATTTTCGAGTAAATTAGACGAGTTCTCCGCCAGTTCATGCCAAGTGTATTGCATCAACTTACCTTGCTCGCTTGACGACCACTGCTCAATCTTCTGAACAGTTTCATCCATTGCACTCGAATTTGGCACCAGTTCGATAACTTGCCCTGCAACTTGCTGTTGATACGCTTTCCAGAGGTCATCTAATAGAATTCGCCAGGACACACCATCCACAGCTAAGTGATGAATCGCTATCATCAACCGATTCGGTGATTCCGAGAGTTCTGCATAACCAGCTTGAATTAGCCTGCCAGAAGCAATATCCATACTTTGCTGTATCTCTTGCGCAAACGCTGAAAACGCTTCTTCAGAATCCACCGAGGTGCGCCATAGGTACTCACGTTCCTGATAAGGTTGATACCGTTGTTTCCAATGACCGTGCTGTTGATTGAATGCCAATCTCAAGCTTGGGTGCTGTTTTACCAAGGCTTGAATCGCTAACTCCAAATGGTCAGTATTCATCTCTTGTTTAAGCTCGACACAAATATGCTGGTTCCAATGATCGGGCTCAGGAAACGCTTGAGCAAAGAAGTGAGCTTGTATTGGCATTAACCCAAACGCCTCTTCGGTTAACACGCGTTCTTTCGCGGCTTTATGAATATCCAACGCTTCGGCTAGGTCGGTTAACGTTTTTGCTTCAAATACTTGTTGTGGTGTCAGGTTGTAACCTGCAACGCGTACTTTGCTCACCATTTGTAAGCAAAGAATCGAATCACCACCCAATGCAAAGAAATTATCCGAGCAGCTCACTTGAGCTGTGCCTAAGAGTTGTTGCCATATATCCACAAGTAACATTTCTTGCTCGGTTTTTGGTAACACAAGTGTCGCGACAGATTGGGCTTTTCCATCCATAGCTGGAAGTGACGCTCTGTCGACTTTTCCGGCAGGGGTTAATGGTAGCTTATCCAACACCATCAATTGGCTTGGTACCATATAATCAGGTAATTCTCTTGAAAGCGCTTCGAGAATACCATCAAGTTCAAAACGCTCAGGTTCACTACTCTGTAAGTAACCAAACAACTGTTTTTGCTGGCCGATCTCTTTGATGACGACCACACAGTGTTCAACTTTAGAGATAGATTGCAGACGACTTTCAATTTCACCCAACTCGACACGGAATCCTCGGATCTTAACCTGTTGGTCGACACGGCCTATGTATTCCATCACACCATCGTTATTCCAACGAACCAGATCCCCAGTGCGATACATTCGTTCGCCCATTGATTCGTTATTGCCATTACCTGTAGTCGTAAACGGATCGGGTATGAAACGCTCAGCAGTTAAGTCAGGCTGTTCCAAGTAACCACGGGCAAGGCCAACTTCTCCACCAATGTACAGCTCCCCGACTTTCCCAAACGCCACTTTGTTGAGCTGCGCATCTAAAACGTATAAACGACGCTCACCAACAGGTTGCCCAATCGGCGCATAGGCGCTGTTTAATTTGTCTTGCGGATACGCACGCCAAATCATAGGGGTGACCACAGTTTCTGTTGGGCCATAGCCATTGACAATACGAGGAGGTTTCACGATCTGTTGCAAGCGCTGATAGGTTTCCGCGGTGAAGGCTTCGCCACCAAGCGTCCAAGAACGAACGTTGAGTGACGGCTCTTTGTATTCAATCCAGTCAAGTAATGGTCCGACATAACTCGGAGGGAAACAGGCGATGGTGATATTGTCATCACACAGCACTTCGCAGGTTTTCTCGACACTCCACAACTCTTGATCTCGAATAACAAGCTTACTGCCAAACGCTAGCGGTACAGTCCAACGCTCAACGGCACCATCAAAGCTAATCGAAGCGAAGTGAAGCTCAACATCCTCTGGCGTCATGCCGTACTGCTGACCAATGGTTTGAACGTGCATCGACAAACCTATGTGATTGATCGCCACGCCTTTAGGCTTACCAGTAGAGCCTGACGTGTAAATAATGTATGCCAGTTGTTCCGGAAGTATCTTCGGCTCTAATTCTGCTTGTTCATATTCTCGCGTGTCTAAAGATTGAGTTAAGTCTGACGGGCAATAAACGAAAGAGCTTACTTGAGGTAATAAAATATCAAACTCAGATTGAATGTTCTGCCAACGTGACTCTAAACCTTGCTGGGTAACCACAAACCCTGCCTTAGAATCCTGAATCATGTATGCCAAACGCTCAGTTGGATAGTCAGGATCAAGTGGCAGAAATGCCCCACCCGCTTTCATTACCGCAACCATAGCGACAATCATGTCCACTCCTCTTTCAAACAGCACACCGATAGCTTGATCGCGCTGCACGCCTTGAGCAATGATTCGGGACGCTAATAGAGATGACGCCGATTCCAATTGTTGATAACTCAACTCAAGATCTTGATGTTTCAATGCGATGGCATCAGGTTGTACATGTGCTTGTTCAGCAATTAATTCAACGATCGACTGGAACGCCCAGTCACCTTCTGGTTGCGAAAGCTTCTCTAACACTGAAGCATCGTGTGGTGTTAAATGACTAATTTGAGCTAGATTTTTGCCCGCCGTAATTTCTAACTCGCCGATCAAACTTTCAAGTGCAGCGTTCAGCTCAACCATCGTGTCTGAATCAATTCGATCCTTCGAATAGGTCAACACCACACCGGTTTTTCGCTCAGTCTCACGCACATCCAATGCAATATCGAATAACGCAAATTGACCACTTTGTTCCTCTGCCGACAGAGTAAGGTGGTTGTCTAACTGAATATCATCAGCTAATGAGTTTTGATGATTGAATAGCACTTGAAACAAGGGCGTTTGCCCAGCTTTTCGCTCAAGAACCTTTTTCTCACTGGTCTTTTGTTCATTCATCAGAGCATTGACCAGTTGATCAAACGGCAACAATTGATGTTCTTGCGCCTCAAGCACTTTGTGATGAGCCCCTTCAATAACATCAGATAACCGACTGCTTGGCGTTACGGATTGCTGAATCACCATGGTATTCACAAAAAATCCAATTAGATTAGAGACTTCATGACGCGTGCGATTCGCCATTGGTACACCAACGGAAATATCTGAGTGATGCGTTACCTTCGCTAATGCGGCTTGCCAAACACCCAACCAGAGACTTGAAGTTGTCACCGACAATTGGCGTGCAATCTGTTTGAGTTTTTGAGACTGCGACTCGCTTAATTCATAGCTAATGGAATCGGCTATACGTCTTTGATTTGGGGTAACTTCACTATTCCAAGGGAACAGTAGGCTTGAATCCGTGTTCTCAAGTTCACGCTTCCAAAACTCAATGTGTTGTTGGCCTTTCCCCGCCTCCAACAAAGCACTTTGCCAATGAGAGTAATCACGATATTGAACAGGTAATTCAGGTAACTTACCTTGTTGATAAAGGGCTATAAGCTCATTCAAGAACACACCTATAGACCAACCATCAGATACAATATGATGCATGACAAGCTGTAGCTTCCATGAGCCCTCACCAAGCTGTAGGCACTGCATTCGAATGGGCAACTCAGTCTCAAGTTCAAAGGCCTTCGCGATAAATTCTTTCTGCGCCTCTTGTACTTGCTCTTGGCTCCAGCTTTGAGCATCGATACTGACCGGATACATCGCTGCAGCCTTATCAACAAACTGAATAACCTGCCCTGTAGCATTAGTAATAAAGCGCGTTCGTAACACATCATGGCGCTCCAACACTTGGTTAACGAATGCCGTTAAGCGCTCAATATCCAACTCTCCATTTACATGGAACGTACCGGACATATGATAGGCGCTGTTACCCTTGTCCAAGCAATAGATATCCCACAAGCGCTGTTGTGCCGGAGACAACTCCACTTGCTGTTCACTACCGACCGATACAATCGGTAGCTTTTCAAAATCTAAGCCTTTGTTACTAAGCAGCTCGATAAACTTTATTTGTTCCGGCTTGCCCAGTTGTAAAAAACGTTTTGCTAACGCATGTTTGTCTATTTTTCCTTGGCTAGGGGCTTTAGGTCGAGTCGTCATTTTGGAGTGATTCTTTGTTTGTATATGACTCTTATCTTTTAAGTGGCTCATAGCAGCTCCAGTTCGTCCATCAATGCTGCCATGGCATCGAATTCGTCTTGTTCATGTTCGTTTTGTGTTTGATACTGCGCTTGCAAGCTGTCCGTTAATGCTTGCAGACTATTGGCGTCGAAAAAGTCTTTAAGCGAGACTTCCAAACCAAGTTCTTGATGTGCCTTTGCTACCACGCGAGTCGCCAACAATGAATGACCACCTAACGCAAAGAAGTTGTCATCCAAGCCCACTTGAGGGATCTCTAAAACCTCTTCCCAATTAGTGGCGAACCAACGTTCCAATTCCGTTTCTGGCGCGCGGTACTTTATTGACTGCCATTCAGGTGCAGGCAGTGCCTTTCTGTCTCGTTTTCCATTCGGAGAAAGTGGCATCTCACTAAGACCAATCAGTATTGATGGAACCATGTAATCGGGTAAATGTTCCGATAAATGCTGTTTCACCAACGCTTGTTTGTCTTCGCTCCAATTCGCATCAACAACGTAGCCAACCAATTGGTCACCAGTCTGATGTTTAAATGCAATAACCGCCGACTCTTCAACCCATTCAAGTTGATTGATTACATTCTCAATTTCTTCTAGCTCAATTCTTAAACCGCGAATTTTCACTTGGTTATCTAGGCGGCCTAGGTATTCCAATCGACCATCGGCCAGTTGAACCACCTGATCACCTGTGCGATACATTCGACTGCCAGGCTCTCCAAATGGATTCGGTACGAATCGGTCTGCAGTCAGATCGGGGCGAGCTAGATACTCACGCGCTAGTCCAACACCGGCTAAGTACAGTTCACCTGGCACACCAATTGGTACTGGGTTCCAGTTGTTATCAAGTACATGAAGTTGAGTATTACTTATTGCGTAACCTATGGGGATACGTTTGGCTACTGGCAGCTCACAAGGCCAATACGTTACATCGATGGCGGCTTCCGTTGGTCCATAAAGGTTATGCAGGTCAACGGGGGCATGGCTGAGAACTTGTTCAACAAGGTCGGCAGGCAATGCTTCTCCACTGCAGATGATGCGTTTGAGGGAAACACAATCTGAGATATTGGTTTCCACCGCGAATGCATTCAGCATCGATGGCACAAAGTGAAGTGTCGTCACCTGCTCTTGTTGAATCACTTCGGATAGCACATTTGGCTGACGATGAGATTCAGGCGGGGCAATTGCAAGACGTGATCCTGTCATTAGTGGCCAGAAGAACTCCCACACAGATACATCAAAACTGAAAGGTGTTTTCTGTAACACACAATCCGATTCATTCAGTGCGTATTCTTGCTGCATCCAATTCAATCTGTTCTGTAATGCAGCTTGAGTATTCACCACTCCTTTAGGCAGGCCCGTAGATCCTGACGTAAAGATCACATACAGAGCCTGTTCAGGTTGCCAATGCACCAGTGGAGGCAATGAAGATTGTTTCGATAAATCTAGCTGAGTTAAGTCAACGTACTCGCAAGCGTCGCTCTCAGGCCACAAGTGTACAGAGTTAGAATCGGTAAGCAGCAAATCAATGTTAGCCGACTGTAGGATGTATTGAATCCGTTCAGTGGGATAACTCGGATCCAATGGCACGTAAGCACCACCCGCACGCGTGATAGCATGCAGACCAATGACTAAATCAAACGAACGCTCAAGCCCTAAGCCAACACGGGTTTCTGACTTCACTCCTTTATCACGTAACCAGTTCGCTAGTTGATTAACACGCACATCAAACTCTTGATACGTGAGAGTTTGACCTTGCATCGATAGCGCTATCGCATTAGGCGTTTTCTTTACCTGAAGTTGCATTTGTTGTGACGGCGTCACGAAGTCACCCCAATCAAGGGACGTGTCATTGAATACTTGGTTTTGTTGCTCTGCCGTCTCGTCTATCAAATGGAGTTGGCTGATTAACGTATCGTTATTGGACGCAACTTTATCTAGAAGTAACAACCAATGATTAAGCAACGACTGCGCAAAGTCTTGTGTGAATACTGGTGACACATAACTGACAAAACCAAGCCATTTGCTCTCGGACATCTGTTGAATGTCCATGCCTATCTCAAGTTGAGCATTGACCACACCAGGATCAAACGGTTCAACATCAAGGCCCTGCCAATCAAAGAGCTCTGCTTCATCAAAGCGTTGGAAATTGAAACTGGTTTGGAATACAGGGTGGTATTGCAAGTTACCAGTAATGCCGAGTGATTCGACCAACATTTCAAATGGGAAGTCTTGCCTGTCCAAAGCTTGCTCAGTGAAAGATTTCACCTGATGCAATAACTCAGCGAAGGATTGCTCACCATTAAATTGAGCCGGAATCACCAAGCTATTGATGAAACACCCTTGCATCGCCTGTGTTTTGGGTTGTGTTCGCCCAGCAACCGGCACACCAACACGCACTTGCTCTTGGCCTGAATACTTGTGCATCAATAGATGCCACATCGTCAGCATTACATTGAAAGAGGTGGTGTTATGTTTCGCTGCCAATTGGGTGATATTTGAAACTTGCTCACTACTAAGTTCGAAGTGAAGTCGGTTTCCCTCAGTTTCGGTCTGCTCTCTTGGCACTTCACTGTGCAGTACTAGAGGGTCTATATCGAATTTCAAAGCATCCAACCACCACGCTTTTTGGTCACTCGCTTCTTCAGATTCAAGCCACTGCTTCTGCCAATTCGCATAGTCTACATATTGAACGTCATTGGTAGCTTCAGGCTCGAAAGTTGATGCTGCGCCCTCTTCCGTATAACCAGACATCATCGATTGGTAACAGACAGCCAGTTCTTTTAGCAATAACTGCATGGAGATACCATCGGAGATAATATGGTGTACGACAATTAGCAGCTCTGCTTGTTTTCCTTTGGCTACATGTTCAACGTTAGCAGCATGTTCAACGTTAGCTACATGCTCAGTGCTAACTGCATGGTTAACGGTAGCTAACTGCTCTGATGCCACAGTAATCCAATCAAATCGAATCAATGGGCCTTCTGAGAAATCAAACGGCTTAGCGATGAGTTCTTTATACACAGAGAGTCTTTGTTCATCGGACTCCGAGTACTGGTGAATACCAACGCAGATTTCACGCTCAGCATGAATAGACTGCATGAGTTCACCTTCAACTTGAGTAAAGTTGGTTCTCAAGATCTCATGACGGGCAACCAATACATTAATTGCACTCTCAAGCGCAGCAATATTCACATCGCCCGTAAATTTAAGTCCTAAAGGCATGTGATAAGCGGCACTGGTCGGCAACAGCTGTTGAACGAACCAAAGTCGCTTCTGTACAGCGGATGCTGGCATGTGCGGTAACCTTGAAGCCCGCTCCAAAAAGGCAACTTCTGTATCATTTTTAACACAGGTAAACGTACATTGAGCAGCCAGTTCTTTAAGCACAGGCGTATCGAACACTGCCTGTAATGACAGCCTAATGTTGGCTTGTTGATTCAACCTTCCGACAAGTTGGGTTGCCAGTAACGACTGACCACCTAAGGCAAAGAAATCATCCTCACGACTTATCTCTTTTTTATCAAACAGCGCTTGCCATTGATTCGCTAAAGCTAATTCCATCACACCATTCGGCGCTATATATTCTGAGCTTGAAGCCTCTTGCCAATTGGGTAGCGGTAAGCGTTTTTTATCAACTTTACTTGCCGGGGTTAACGGAATCTTGTCCATTTTGACGACTTGGCTAGGCACCATGTAATCTGGAAGATCCTGACTAAGATCTTTTAAAGCGTCTTCGGTGGACAATACGTTATCGCTTTGAATATAGGCCACCAGCTGTTTACCTGAAGGGCTGTCGCAAGCTATTACCGCACATTGCTCTGAACCTGTGATCTTTTGTAGTCGAGATTCGATTTCACCAAGTTCGACCCTGAACCCACGAATCTTAACTTGTTCATCGCTACGCCCTAGGTATTCCATCACACCGTCTGAACGCCATTTAACTACGTCACCGGTTCGGTACATTCGCTCACCATTGCTTGCGAATGGATCCGGAATAAAACGCTCTGATGTTAAATCAGGACGTTCAAAGTAACCCCTAGCGAGCCCGACTTCTTCGCCAATATAAAGCTCTCCTGCTACTCCTGCTGGTACACGATTAAGCGCTGTATCCAACACATATAAAGTTCGGTTTCCAACCGCTTTTCCGATAGGCGCATAAGCACTTTCTAGTTCGGTATCCGGATACGCCTCCCAAATCATCGGAGTCACAACCGTTTCAGTCGGACCATAACCATTGATGATTCGTTTCGGCTTTAAGACATGTTGCAGTTTGAAGTAGGTATCACGAGTGAAGGCTTCACCACCTAACGTCCATGAACGCACAGAAAGTGCTAGAGTGCTGCCTTCTATCCACTCTAATAACGGCAGCACATAACTCGGAGGAAAACACGCAATGGTTACCTGCTCTCGCTCCAATACATCACAGGTTTGTTGAGCGCTCCATAACGATTGGTCTCGAATGATCAAACGAGAGCCGAACGCTAATGGCACAGTCCAACGTTCAATCGCTCCATCAAAACTGATTGACGCAAAGTGCAACTCAACATCGTTCGTCGTCATGCCATATCGCTGACCTATGGTTTGAACATGCATGCTCAAGCCTTGCTGTGATACACAGACCCCTTTCGGCTTACCGGTAGAACCGGACGTATAAATCATATATGCCAGTTGGTCTGGCAAGATGGCAGGCTTATCAACAAGTCTTGTTGTTAAATCAAGTGAGTCGTAACCAATGGTTTTAGCTTGGTTCGCGATATCATTGGCTAATTGCTCACTCAGATCATCATGAACTAATGCACACGCCCCACTGTCTTGAACCATGAAGTTTAAGCGTTCTTGGGGATACGCCGGATCTAACGGCAAGAATGCGGCGCCAGCTTTCATAACACCCATCATTGCAACCAACATATTACAATCACGCTCAAACAACACACCAACGATGTCCTCACGTTCAATGCCTTCAGCAATCAATCTTGAAGCGACAGCATCGCTCTGCTCAACCACTTGTTGGTACGTTAACGCTTTTCTCTTTTGACCACTCTCAGCAGCAACGTTAGAGACTATTGCTTCACTGTTGGGGCGTAACAAAACCTGCTTTGCAACTAAATCTGTAAACGGTTCAAACATCCACGGTTCTGGTTGACGCTCAAATAAGCCAAGTTCATTCAACTGGTTCTCGGCTAAGTCAGGTAATCGGCCTAAATCTTCGGCTAGATGTTCAACTAGCTGAGTCAAATAATGTCGATTAGTCGAGCGTAGTGTTTCAATTTGTTGAGGTGTGAACTTACTTTCGTCGTAGGCAAAAACAATACGAAGCGATTCACTCGGCAAAATCGCCAAAGTTAATGGGTAGTGGGTAAATTCATAGCTGTCAGGCTCGCCAATACTGAACTCATCACTGCCGTTACGATTCAAAAGCGATTCATCTAACGGGTAATTTTCAAAGACGACCAAGGTGTCAAATAGGTTTTCTCCTGACCACCCCGTCTGTGCTTGGATATCGGACAAAGACGAGTAGCTAAATTCACGCTGGTCACTCGATGAGGCTTGAATATCCAGCAGCCATTCAGAAACAGGCTTAGAAAGATCGACTCGATGTGCAATTGGCAATGTATTGATAAACAAACCAACCATAGAATCGCTATGAGCAAGCTCTGTCGGACGACCCGCCACTGTATTACCAAATACAGGTGTTTGCTGCCCAGTGAAGCGATGCAACGTAAGTAGCCATGCGGCTTGGGTTAACGTGTTGAGCGTAACCCCTACTTGGTTCAGTTTAGGCAGCCATTCACTTATGATCTCTTGTGAATAATCATCATTGTATCTATGGAAACTAGACACCTTGGAATCAGGCATCTCAGAATTTGATTGTCCAAAGGATTCAGCCAAACGTGTTGGCGACTCCATGTCTTGAAGGTAACGCTGCCAATAGTCATTAGACTGCTGATTGTCTTGATTTTGTATCCAAGCAAGATAATCAGAAAATTCACCTTTGACTGGTGCAATAGAACGACCTTGGTACAAGGCGAACAAATCGCTGAGTAGAACACCCGTACTCCAACCATCCATTAAAATATGGTGAATAGTAAAAATACACTGCACTTGGTGGTCGTGTGTTTGAATGAAATCAACACGCCACAAAGGTTTTACTTTTGAACGATCTACTACCTGTTCTAGCTCAAAACCTCGCTCGACAGCTTGTTTCTTGTATTCACCAAGCTCAAATTGGCTGCGCTTACGAACATCCAACACCTGATAATCCAATCTAAGTTCAGGCCACTCAGCTAGATAAGCATTGCCATCAAATGAGAACAGCGTTGAACGAAGCATTTGGTGCCTTTGCATCACTCCTTGCCAAGCTTCTATCATCTTTAGCAGATCAACATTGTTGAAAGGTAAAGTGATTTGATTGACGTAAGTGCTGTCGCTATCAGATAGCTTCGCATGAAAATACAAGCCTTGTTGTAAAGTTGATAGCGGCAGAATCGTGTTGGGTAAAGAACCGGCAGAACTCACACCGTCGCAAAGCTGATTTAGCTGGCGTTGAGACAAATGAACCAATGGTGCATCGGCTTTCGTTAATACTGAATCCGCTTCAATAAACAGATCATGTAAACGTGCAATACTGCTGTTAAATGCCGCGTGTAACACCTCAACTTCGGATTCATTAAAACAGTAGCTATCTAACTCAACATCCCACAATAGTTGTTCATTGTTCACTGATGCGTTAATCACAATCGCAGCATCAGCTGAGTTGGAGTCATCTCTCCATAAGCCTACATTTGTCACCTCTATAGCATCATTCAACTGTTGAGCCGCGCTGCCAAGATAGTTGAACAACACGTCCATATCGCCGACATGAGGCCACAGGTTTTGCATGACGCCTGCGTGGAATGTCACACCACCAAGGTGGTCGGTATCAAAACTGTCTTTTAAGGATTTAACCCACTCTTCAAACGAATCAAACGCTGGAATGGCTTGCGGGTACAACGAGGTGTACCAGCCCACGGTTCGGCTCAGATCAAGCCCAGTATCATCGGTAAAACGTCCATGAGATTCACGGTGAATGGTTAACGCTTTGCCTTGATTTAGCGTACTTACCGTTAAAGCACCCACTAGGAACACTATTTGTTCTTGTGTAAGACGAGCAAAACCAAAACCCGCTTTAGTAAGAGCTTCAATTTTTGATAACGGCGTATGCCAGTGCGTAGAAATAGGTTTGCCGCGACTTTGCGGGTAAAGCAGATCTTTCTGTTGTTCGGCCCAGTACGCTTGCTGGTCGTCTGATATCGACAACGTATTTAAAGCGTTGACCCAGTTTCCTTGATGATGCGTTTTGTGAGGAAGTGAGTGTTGAGATAATGAGAGCGTGCTAGAAGCCACCTTGCTGCTAGGCATCAGATCAGTGCCGTAAAGCTTAGCGAGGTCTTCAATAATCAATGGCCATGACAGTGCATCGACGACAAGATGGTGAACGGCAATGAGCACTTCACTACGCTGATCAAACTCTTCTCGTGCATCTGGTTTGTTCAAGCTACGTATTCCAACCGCGCCAATAACACCATTGATTAAGTCTATACTCGCTTGAACTTGTTCAACATCTATAACCTCATCAAACACGTGAATCGCAAACTCAGCATCGTCTCGATAATTTGCAGTCATTTCAAATGAAGAATCGGCAGATAATGAGTGATTGAATTGCAATCTCAACGCGTCGTGATGTTCAACCAGACGATTTATGGCATGCGTCAATCGCTCAACATCGACCGGGTAGTCCCATTTAAACTGGATATATTGGTTACAACGGCTCAACTCAAAGTGTTTGATGTATCTTTGCTGAATCGGCAACAGCGCCACTTCACCTCGAAGTTTCCCTTGCTCAGCTATGACAAGTTGTGCTTCTTCTAAGTTCTCCGCCATATCTTGTAATTTTGGGAAATCGAAGACTTGTTTAGGTGATAACATGAAACCCTGTTGGCGCAACTTTCCGACCAACTGAAGCGCCATAATCGAATCACCACCTAACGCAAAGAACTGGCTATTCGCCCCTACACTCTTAACCTTTAGTAATTCGCGCCATATCTCTGCAAGCATCACCTGTTGGTTGTCCACAAGCGAACCTTGATCGCTGTGAATCTCTGTCCAATCTGGAGCAAGCAGTTGTTTTCGATCGACCTTACCTGCCGGTGTTAGCGGTAACTTGTCTTGGACGACAATACAAGCGGGTACCATGTAATCAGGTAGAGTTCGTCCTAACTGCTCAAGCCATTGCGCTTCATCATTACCACCAGCATCTTGCGATAGCGTATTGTTTGACTGGTTCTTGTTTTGCTCAGCTTTGCTTAGCTGAACATAGCCGACAAGCTTTTTACCTGTTGGCGAGTCATGATCAACAACGGCACAAAATTCAGCTCCGGAAAGCGCTTGAAGTTGGGATTCAATTTCCCCTAGCTCGACACGGAATCCACGAATTTTAACCTGTTGGTCAACACGGCCTAAATACTCCATGATGCCATCTTCACGCCACTGAACTAAATCGCCCGTCCGATACATTCTCTCGCCATTGTTTGAGTATGGATCTGGCAGGAAGCGTTCAGCCGTTAGGTTGGGTTGTTTCAGATAACCTTCAGCCAAGCCTGACTCAGAGCCGATATACAGCTCGCCACTGCAACCGAACGGTACTTGGCTTAGCTCCGCATCGAGTACATACAACTTCCTATCACCCACTGGCGTTCCAATCGGAGCATACGCACTCTCCATTGTATCTTGTGCATAGGCTTCCCAAATCATCGGAGTGATGACCGTTTCAGTCGGGCCGTAACCATTAATAATTCGTGGTGGCGCTAATACCTCTTGAATACGCTCAAAGGTCTCGCGGGTGAAAGCTTCGCCACCTAAAGTGATGGAACGCAATGCTAGTTCTGGTTTCGTCGCTTCAACCCAATCGAGTAGCGGACCAACATAGCTAGGAGGGAAACACGCAATAGTGACTTTTTCTTGCTGCAATACATCGCAGGTTTGTTCCGCAGTCCATAGCTCTTGGTCCCGAATCACGAGTCGCGAACCAAACGCTAATGGCACAGTCCAACGCTCAACGGCACCATCAAAGCTGATGGAAGCGAAATGTAATTCTACGTCCTCTTCGCTCATGCCATAACGCTGGCCGATGGTCTGAACGTGCATGCTTAAACCTTCATGCGATATAGTGACGCCTTTTGGCTTTCCCGTTGAACCAGAGGTATAGATGATATAGGCCAGTTCCTCAGCCAACGGACGCTTAAAAGAATTATCTGACGATAAGCCTGCAAGCTCAGTATTTTCAATACAGAATTGAGTGACACCGTCACTACCATCCAATACATCTTTGCATCTATCATTAGATTTAGGATGTGTAAGGAGCAACTCTGCGCCACTGTCTTCCAACATGTAGCTTAATCGTTCTGTTGGGTAGTCAGGATCTAAAGGTAGGAATGGCGCGCCAGCTTTCAGAACAGCGATCATAGAGACGATCATATCAACGCCACGCTCCATCATCACACCGATTGGCGATTTTGATGTTGCACCTTGAGATAAAATCGAATTCGCCAATTGATTCGAACGAGTCTCCAGCTCTAGGTAACTCATCGACTCGTTTTGGTGTTTCAACGCAATACTGTTCGGGCACTTAACTGCTTGCTCAGTCACCAAGTCAGTGAATGGACGATATTGCCATGAATAGTCACCTGAACCATGTTGGTCAATCAACCTCATGTCCTTGCTCGAAATTGCATTAACGGACGCCACCGCAGCGTTTGGCGAATGAATGATACTCGCCAAATTAACCTTAAAGCTTTCGATGAATTTAGTTATAAACGGACGTGTGAACTTTTCTTTTGCATAGACAAAGCGCAGCGGTACGTTGCCTTTATTGATGACATCCAACACTAACTCAAACGGTGTCTCTAATACTGGAAACTCTTCAAATTCCGCAGATACTCCATTTGTATTAATCGATAATTTATCGCCGTGATTTCTGAAGTTTAAAGCGGTTGTAGGTAGCGGTAAATCACCCACTAATGTCTCTAACGGCGTGCTTTCAAATGCCAAAGACGCTTTCATCGACGCATGGGTCTTGTCAACGAGCTGGGACAGAGTCATCTCTGCATCAATGCGATAGCCCATCACGGCACTGTTAACATAAAAGCCGACCGTTCTACGGTTCTTAGCATTTCGGTTTAACGCAGGAACACAAATCGAAGGATGAACATTGGAAGAGTACTGGCGTAGTGTAAGCATCATGGCAGATGCTAACACCTCAAACTTGGTCACGCCTAACTCACTACCTAGTCTCTTGATCGAATCATCGATATCACTCGATAAGTGAACAAGCTCATGTCTCGCACCGTAGGCATCTTGAGATTGGTCATTGAGGTTCGATAACGACAACGGTTCTTCACCAATAAACTGATTCTGTATCCATGAAGATTTTTGCTGATCATAAAACTCTGACTTTTCTGCACTGGCCTGTTCTACCGCGTAATTTAGGTAGCTTTGAACCTCTTTCACCTGGTAGGTTTTACCCGCGACAGAGTTCACTAGCATCTTAATCGTGATCTGAAACGACCAGGCGTCAGTTACAATGTGATGAGTAGCAAGCAACACCGCAAAGCGATGTTCAGTAACTTGATAGATGCAACATCGTGCGAGGTCGCCTTCCACTAGATTGAACGGCTTTTGCCAACGTTGGCGAGCATCTTGATTGATAAACTCAACCGTATTTGAGTCACCTTGCATATCGATATAATCATATTCAACAGGACTAAAAGGCATCACTCGTTGAGCCGCTTTTCCCTCAACTTCAGAAAACTGACTGCGTAACGAAGGAAATACCGACACCATTTCATTTAGTGAGTGTTGAAGTTTTTCAACGGTAACATCTTCGCCTTCAAACCAAAGTAAGCCACCTAGGTTATACGCCAGGCTCATCGGTTGTAATTGCTGAAATAACCACAAACGCTGTTGAGAGTATGAGAGCGGATTCCAAGGGGTTACGGAATCCAAAATTTGTTCATCATCCACTGACATTTTATTACCTAAACATGAAATTTGGTTGCAGAGACCCGCTCTTCGCCCACGACAGGCGAAAAGTACAGGTATTGGCTAAGAGTTAAATGGGTTTAGTTTTCTAGGGCGGCTATCGCGTCACGTAAACTTTTCGGACGCATATCGGTCCAAACTTCACGGATATGCTCAAGACAGTGCTCTTTGTTGCCTTTTACACCAACCTCAGTCCAACCATTTGGCACTAAGTGATACGTTGGCCATATGCTGTATTGTTCTTGTGCGTTTATCACAACGGTAAATTCTGTATTTGGGCTATCAATACTCATTCTTTCCTCAACTAACTTTGTTTTATTATGTTTTTGAGCCTAACTTGGCTCTTAAAAACTCAAGCCACAACACTCTCTAGTGCTTGGTGTGCTTGAGCTAAATTCCCTTTACTCAACTCAATAAGATTGCCGGTATCCATTTTGAAAATACGGTCAGCGGCATCAAAATAAGCGTCATCATGAGTAATCGCGATTACAGTCACGCCCCGTTGTTTAAGCAGTGGCAATAACTGACGGTAAAACAGTTTTCTGAAACGTGGGTCCTGATCAGCGGCCCATTCATCAAGCAGAATACAGCCGCGTTTTTCGAGTACTGACATCATCAGCGCCAGTCGTTTTCGTTGACCTTGTGAGTAGCGAACGTCACTTAACTTGCCTTGCTGGTGGTCAACCTTGTGTGCCATTTCAAGACGAACCATCCATTCGTCAACATCTTTGCTATCGATGTCTTGACCTTCGCCATCAACAATTTGATGGAATAGATGAAAATCACTGAACACTGCCGAAAACTGATGGCGATAATCTTGCCAATGCGCTTGAGTCACTTCATTGCCATCGACATAAACTTGGCCAGAATGCGGTCGGTAGAGTCCAGTAAGCAAACGCGCAAAGGTCGATTTACCACTGCCATTACCGCCAATAATGAAGATGTGTTCGCCACGTTCGATCTTGAAATTAATCGGGCCGACGCCAAACGAGTCACCATCTGAATCTGAGCGATAGCGATAGCTAGCCCCCACGAGTTCTAGTGAATTGAATACTTTAGTTTTTGCCGATTTCGGATTCAGGCTTCGATCAGTACTCAACTCTAACGACGACAACTTCTTCATTGAAATGTTGGCAGTAATCAAGGTTGGAATTGAACCGACTGCAGACATCAACGGGGTTCTCATAAACAACACGACCAATGCAAATGTAGAGGCGACTTCCAACGTTGCCCAGCCTAAGCCTGTCGCAAGGTAGAAGTTCAAACCAATCAGAGCCAATACTACGGTGTTCGCCATGTTGGCGGCAAAACCATTTAGGATATCGGCTTGTGTCACTTCATTCCTGTAACCTTCAGCATTGACTGAAAACGTCTCATCAAAGTAACGCTTGGCCCTAAATGGGTTTAAAGACAGTTCCTTACGGCCATCAATTAAGGATTGGTAATCGTGATACAACTTGTCGTCGTACTCGCGAACCTGTTTAACGTGTTTAGTGATGCGCGTAACAAGCAGATAGCCAATGACACCGGTTAAAGACAGCATTAAAACGCTAACCCCAAACAGAGGCATAGATAGAAAGGCCAAGTAGACTAAAGCCACAACCGTTAGTACCAAGCCGTAGATCAACTCAGGTAAATGTACGAATGCAATAGTAATGTTGCGAATGTCAGTATTGAGCGAGGCAAGTACCCCTGCACTTCCTACTTTTTCGACCTGTTCAATATCAGTATTCAATAGTTGAGAAACCAATTCACAGCGTTTGTAATAAACGAACTTGTGGCCCAGTTTATGAAGTGCGACTTGAGCAACAGTTGCTGTCACCAACAAGCCAATCAGTAACAAGGTAAACTGAACCAAGGTATTGGAAAGTGGCCCATTGCTTTCAAGTAATTTGTGCTGAATAAACGCGATCACGCCCACGCTCAAGAACGCACTCGCAATACTCAACAAGATCACGAAGGAAAGTGATTTTTTCTGTTTTTCAGCCAGCAATAGGATCAAACCCATTTCATACACACCATATAATTGATTGTTATTGTGATTATCATTATCAACAAAAAGAAAGATAATCCCGTATAAACCGAACTCGATAATCTTGTTGTTTAGTGCTGGGCCAGTTTTTTCAACAGACACCTGTTAACAAGCGTTCAGTAGTCGCTTTAAGTAACGACAAGTGACTAAGCTATAGCCTTCTTAAGCCCCACATCAAGTACATGCCACCGATAATCGAAGCCACCAAGCCTGCCGGGATCTCTTGTGGGTAAAGCCACTGTCTACCAAGCCAATCCGAGAACAACATCAGTGCCATACCAATTAACGAAGAACAGATCAGGTGCTCTTTAGCACGGCTATAACCAAACAGCCTCGCCATGTGAGGAGCCATCAAACCGATAAAGCTTAACGGCCCAACCACCAGAGTTGCACTCACGGTTAAACATGCCACCAAGAGCAGCAATAGAACTCGAGATCTTGGTACATTAATGCCTAAAGATTGCGCACTCGCCTGCCCTAAAGGCAACACATCCAACCATCGTGCACAGAGAAAACCTAGCGAGATAAATACAATCGAAGATATCAGTAACGGAATGAGTGTTGCCTCAGTGACGTAATACGTTGAACCTGCCAACCAAGCCAAAACTTGGTAACTTCTTGGGTCTCCTCCCGCCAATACAAAACTCTGGACCGCATTCATCAAGGCCGTAATCGCAACGCCCGTCAGTAACACCCTTTCTGGTTGGAAGCCTGACTTTTGATTGAGTAGTACAATGATGCCTAAAGTACATACTGCACCAATAAAACCACCGATATAGAGCCCAACAACGCTGCTGCCAAGCCCTGCAAATATCGCGATGATCAAACCTAATGCTGTGCCAGAACTGATACCGATAACTTCAGGGCTCGCCATTGGGTTACCACTCAAACGCTGTACGATCGTGCCCGCTACCGCCAACATTCCACCCGCCAATGCCGCAGCGGCTAACCTAGGTAAGCGCCATTCGAGCATTGCCCAGTCTTGAGTTTGAAATAACCAACGCCAACCTTCTGTTTGTACCGAAAATAAGCTGAATACGACGAGTGACAGAACAATAAACAAGCTAGCGAGAACAACTGAGTGTTTGTTTAATCGTGAAGCCACTTCCTTATGACGCGTGAGCACGGTTTGTGTTTGAGATTGGCTTTTCATTGATAGCTTAGGCAGCAACCACAACAACAGAGGCGCGCCCAACGCTGCCGTTGCTGCACCTGTCGGGACAAACATCGACATGATGCCCGGTAGCTGTTGGATAAGTAAGTCGGTGAGACTCAATAACAAGCCACCCAACACCATTGATACCAATAGTTTAGGAACTAGACGATGTACCCCCATCAAGCGTGCTAACGCAGGGGCAGCTAAACCAACGAAACCGATAACACCCACAGCACTCACGACCCAAGCCGTCAGCAATACTGCTAGTCCGAGACAAGCAATTCTTAATTTAGCTAACGAAACACCGAGGCTTTTGGCTCCCTCTTCTGATAACTGAAGCAAGCTCAGTGGTTTTACAAACAGAAACGCCATAAGAGTTGCAATAACTAAACGTGGGGCTAGATACTGAACATCTTCCCATCCACTCTGGACTAATGACCCTGCGCCCCAAATCATTAAGCCACTCAGTTTGTCTTGGTTCATCATTAACAAGACAGTGCTTACAGCGCCAAAATAGAGGTTCACGACCAAGCCTGACACGATCACTACGGTTGGAGACAAAGCACGTCGCCACGACAGTGCAAACACTAAACCAATAGTGCTAACGCCACCAACAAGCGCCACCAGCGAATAAGACCACTCTAAAAGCCAAGGGGCATAAAGCGTCGCCAACATGAGTGCAAAGCTTGAACCGCTGGCAACACCCAATGTAGACGGCGAGGCAAGCGGGTTTCTGAGCACTTGTTGCATCAAAACGCCCGCGACTGCCAACGCTGCGCCACATAACAGTGTGGTGAATAACCTTGGCCACCAAGCCAAATGCAGTTTCACTGACTCTGGAGAAGTGAAATCAGCGCTCCACAAACTAGAAAGTCGGCTCAGTCCGAACTGAGGTACAGATAAGTGTTGGCCAATTAGCGCTAATGTAGAAAGCATCAACAGTGTTAAAACACCAAACGAGAGAATTCTCATAACGCGTCTCCTTGGTTCAACTCAGAAACAATGAACCTTGCAAAGCGTGTTGCAGAAGGTATAGCGCCGAAGCTCCACACCGCTGGAACTTGTAATGCGGAATAACATGACTCTTTCACTATGTATTGCCAAAACTGATTTGTTTTAAGGCTCTCTTCGGTGCCCGCAGGCATCGGAGAAATAATCACGATTTGCCCATCGACACCGATCAATTGATCAATGCCAACCAAGCTGTATCCCCAGGCATTGGTTTGCCCTTTCCACGCTGATCGTAGGCCAATCTTGTTGATCGAGGCTTTATAGAGGCTGTTGTCTCCAAATACACGAACGTGGTTTGTGTCCATGAATTGGACCATTAACATAGCAGGAGCATCGTTTGGTAATTGTGATCCTAGAAGCTCCATTTCGTCGTTAGCTTCGCGAATCAGATCTTCTGCTTGGGATTCTTTTTCAGATACTTCAGCTAACTTCCGAGTGGCAACCTCTAACGCAGACCAGTCCACGTCACCACTTCGGTATAAGCCAATCGTCGTAACTGGCGCAATCTTGCTGAGTTGAGCCTCTAACGTTGAAAACATTGGAGAGAGTAAAATCTTGTCTGGTTTAAGCTCATGGATACGTTCAAGGTTTGGCTGCGTTCGCAAGCCAACATCAGCAACGGCTTGAGGAATTTCAGGTGACTTCACCCACGAGTTGTAATCGGGTATTTGCGCGACTGCGACAGGGGTTACGCCAAGTGCTAACAAGGTTTCAGTGTGAGTCCAATCAATCGAAACCAAGCGAGGTTCAGCACTCTCACTGGTCGCCGCCGTTTCTTGATTGGCCGGTGAGATTTGGTTAGCCAGTGAAAGCAGAGAGACCGCCAATAAACTAGATAGAGTAATACTTGATATTAATAAGCGGCTAGTGCCCGAGCAACATAAGTTACGTTTAAGATAACAGTTAAACATCATGCTGGCTCCAAATCACCAGGCATCGCGACTGGGTAACCTGCAGAGTGTTGAGTAATGTGCATAGGCACACCATAGATATCTTTCAATATCGACTCTTTGAATACCTCATCAACCTCGCCTTCGACTAATAGCTCACCGCTATGAAGGGCAATAATGTGGTCACAAAAACGCGCAGCCATGTTGATGTCGTGAATAACAATGATCACCCCAATTCCCAATGTTTCACTCAATCGCTTAATCAATGTCAGCATTTCAATCTGATGGCCAATATCGAGCGCGGCTAAAGGCTCATCCAGCAAAAGGTATTTCGTACGTTGAGCCAACAACATCGCAAGCCACACACGTTGGCGTTCACCACCCGATAAAGTATCAACCAAACGATCAGCGTATTGCGCTGTGTCGGTAAGTTGCATCGCCTCTTCAACAAACTGCTTATCTCTACTTGAAAGTCGACCCAATAAGCCATGCCAAGGGTAGCGACCAAAGTTCACGAGATCTTTTCCGGATAAACTGTCGGTTGCAGGTAAATGTTGAGGCAAGTAAGCAATTTGCTGTGCGAAGCCCTTATCAGGCCATTTAGTGATTGCTTTATCTTTCAGGTAAATATCACCAGAAGTCGCGCGCTGTTGCTTCGCTAACAACTTTAATAAGGTCGATTTTCCCGAGCCGTTATGCCCAACCAAAGCGTAGATTTTTCCTTGCTCAAACGACACATTGAGTGTCTTGAGCAACTGCTTATCCCCTACGCTAAAACCGAGTCCCTTTGCTTCGAGCATACCTTCAACCTTAAAACACATCATTCACTAAAAAATTAATGAAATAAGAGCATATTCATAAAATCATTAACAGACACGCTTTTATACACTTACAAAAAATCAAATGCAAACGATTTTCATTTAGATTAAACTATATGGCATACTAAATTTTTCCCTATAATTTAAAGGGTTAGAGGCTTCAATATGAAAAATGAAGGCTTTGCAGCAATTATTCACCTTGTTGCAAAATGGTTAACCTAATGATGAATAAAACTTTTCGCGTACTCTCTAAAGATTTCGACCTTCTGAGTAACAGACTAACCCTTCGTGCTGAGTCAACGTTATTGCCTTGTGGAGAGGCCAACACCGCTGTGAATATTGGAACTTCGCAGCGCGAAGGTATCGACATCAACGTTACACAGTTTGACCAAACACGCTTTTGTGACGTCATGTTCGAACAAACTAATATTTATTGCCCTGAGGTCATCGCTCACTCTATTAATAAGAGAAAAGCTGAGTATTTTGTTGGCCGCTATTTAGTAGCGAACAGGCTTAACGAGTTAGGGTTTGAATATTGCACTCTTGAGTCGAACATCGATCGGAGTCCTAAATTCCCTTATGGCGCTATTGGCTCCATTTCACACTGCGAAAGTTTGGCATGCGTTGCAGTCGCCCCCTCCTATCACCCAGACCGAGAAAACCTTGGTATCGATGTGCAAAAACCCATTTCGAGCGATGTTTGTAGAGAGATTGAAAACATGATTGTGGCGGGACAAGAAGTCGATTTAGCTATGAGTGTTGGGTTAACCAAAGAACAAGCCATCACGCTGCTCTTCTCAGCCAAAGAGGCGATATACAAGGCACTTGCTAAGTTCTCGACACGGGATTTGAATTTTACTGATGCAAAATTGAAGCAAGTAAACCAAAACACAATGGAGTTTGAGCTAAGTGGAAGCATTCAACTGCGAACTAACACATTGGAGGAAATAAGCTGCGAATACTGGTACTTAGAACAGCACAAAGCCTTTTTAACCTTGTGCTATTACTCATGTGATAGCTAGCAGCTGCGCTTTACAGATTCTAATAGGAAATGCTTACTACGTGGTGGTCGGGGTCGGACTCTATATCAACGATTGACCAATCGAGCGAAAGATATAGCGGCGTAATGTTAGTGTAGGCGTACAACTTAGAAGTTAAGCCTTTCGAGGACTGGGACTGATAATAGTCTGGCATTTGTTTGACAGCTCTCTTGATCAGTTCACTAGCAATACCTTGTCCACGCCATTTTGGATCGACAAACACAGCGTTGATCCACACCACATCCCGAACTTGGTGAGGTTCTTGAAAATAGGAATACGCCAAGCCACCGATGACCACATTATCGCGAAGCACTACGATGACAGGAGGGAGTTGTACACTGTCTTTATAGGTGTCTTTAAACTTGAAGTCCGACCATTTTCTTTGAAACAAGTCTTCTAAGCTACTCCAATAAGGCGAGCTTTTATCACAATTTCTAAAAATAACTTTCTGCATTTTTCGATCCTTTGAGAGAGCGTATTTTGGCCTTATTCAACCTAAGGCGTACGTAAAGCTATTCTTCTTCGTAATCGTCTGCTGGGTCTTGATTGATCTCTTCGCCGCATCCTAGACATTCACCTTGTCGATCCGTAGGCATTACAATAATCAGACCACAGTGAGGGCATAGATCGCCTTGTTGGTACATATGAGTAATTCCTTTACTTCATGTAGTTATGCTTACTTTCTTCTAGCCAATCATGAATCACTTGGCGAGCAGATTCTGATGGCGGTGCATTTCGTTTTCCGCAGATTTGGTCAATTTCAAAAGGAAATGCTTTACTTGGCACACGGCGCAAACCTATGGTTAAACGCTGAGGTTTAAACATGCGGAACACCACATAACGATCGCTCATGATTCGGTTGTGATAGACACCAATACAGTGCTTCTGTTCTATGCCTTCGTGTTCAAGATCGTAATAATCAGTGAGAGGATGAATGTTGTCATTACCTAGCAAAGGAACTGGATAAGGGATGTCTTTATCCATTGGACGGTTACCCTCTAAGCGACGTAATTGGCGTTGCTCCGTCCAGCGGTCATGAAGTTGCTCAAACATAGCAAAGGAATTTTGACTCGTGATAGCGCGCAATGGATCGTCCATCTCCAAATCTTGACCCAATAGTATCGTATCTTGGAACATGGCCATTTTTGAAGGCGCATTGAGCCTGCCCTCTTCAACCATCGCAATGCCTAATCGACTACCAGTTAGAAACGGGTGAACCTGATCCAAACGCAGCGCCGTGTAACCCACTTTAGAATAATGTTTAAATTTCAGTACACGCCTTTGCAGCGGTTCCAGAATTCGAACAATGTGGTCAAGCTCATCACCGACGTTGTAATGCAGCTCTAACTTGTCGATAAACTTGAGCGTCGCTTTACTACCATCTAAGCCGAGTTTAGCTAAGATTTTCTTTTGCCCTAAACGACTCAGTTCCAATGCTTTCTTGTTATCGACACTGTATTTCATGCAGATCAAAGCCAGAATAACAGGCCTTAATTCAAGCAATTGTGCTGCTTCATAGGTATTCGCTGCAAGCCAGAGCATCTGGTATTGGTACTCTGGAAAGTCATCGGTGATTTCACGATAACGCGCAGGCAATGAATCTAACCAACGACCATTCACATCGAACTGCTCAACAAGGTTGAGGCTCAGCCCAATCCCCCCATCAAGAGGTCGCCTACCATCTTCAAACACGTGAAAGCCGACGAGCTTTTGTGACCAATCTCGGATCTCAATATCGTAGTCGAAACCTAATGTTCGAGTGGGAATGGTGAGTAGTGCTGTCATTGATGCCTCTTCATTGTTGGCGCATTAAACTATCAAGCCTATCTAACAGCATAAGCTAGCGCTTCGACCACTATATCAACCTTTTGTAAATTTCTTATCAATCAAAGTGATATAAATACGATAGTACTTAGAAGAACATTGAATGATGATTTTACGCGATATGAGATCTCTTCGATATCATTTGCGCCAACAAAAACTATGCTTGTTACATAACTCACAATAAGAGGCTTAAATTATGGATTACCGACATATTCTGGTCGCACTCGAGCTGTCTGACGACACCAAGATTCTCATTGATAGAGCGACCTTCTTCGCTGATAAGCTGGAGGCTGACATTTCATTTGTTTATATCGATGGTACGCATGGAGAGATTTACCCAGAACTCGTTGATATTCAAGAAAATGATGGAGACTTACCCATTAATAAAGATGCCGTTAAACATTTGAAAGAGTTTGAGGCTTACGCTAAGCAGCCTATTAAACATATTTTTGTGGGAACGGGCGATTTGAACGATAAGCTCAAGAATACTATCTCAGAAAATAACGTTGACCTATTGATGTGCGGCCATCACCATGATTTTTGGCATAAGCTCATTTCCCATTCTAAACAGATCATCGATGCCTCTCCGATTGATATCTTGGTGGTTCCGATGGAATAGCACCTTTCTGTTAAACGCTTAAAACGTTCAGCATTGCCAACCTTTATCGGTATTATTGGTTGGCATAATCCGGTTGGCTGAATACCCTCTTGTAAGCCTTCCTTTTCCCCTGGCTCAGGCACTACCTATTTCCCTACATCTTTTGTGATCTTGTTAGCGTATCAACTCGTAAGCGTTTAATAATTAACAATTCACG
Source organism: Vibrio gigantis (assembly GCF_024347515.1). NCBI lineage: Bacteria > Pseudomonadati > Pseudomonadota > Gammaproteobacteria > Vibrionales > Vibrionaceae > Vibrio > Vibrio gigantis. The sequence continues at coordinate 1,582,460 of NZ_AP025492.1, read as the reverse complement.
AGTGTAAGCATGAAAAAGATTGGTCTCTATCTTTTTACAAATGACTTAAGAATCAACGACAACATACTACTTCATCGGGCGTCGCAACTCGTCGATGAGCTACTATGCGTCGCCATTGAACCAAAGCTTTCTACTTATTCAGTTCGACTCTCACAAGAACAATACAATGGATCGCATCGTCACCTTTTCATTAAGCAAGCTATAGATGATTTAGCCTTGAGTTTGGCGCGTCTTGGACAACGCCTTTTTGTGTTAGACCAAAATACTAATGAGAACTTAGTTCAAATCATCAAAACTCAGCACGTGACACACATTTTTGTCAGTTCGCATTGTGCCCATGACGAGCGACAGTTAATAGAGGATACGCTAACGCAGTGTCCTGATTTACTCATCTCTCAGCAGCACCACACTACTTTGTTTGAGAGTGATGCGTTCCCCTTCGAACTTACCAAGCTGCCTCGTTCGTTCACTAAGTTCCGTCTTCAAGTTGAACCTATAGAGATTAAGACAGAAGAGAGTGTAATAACTTACCTTCCACCAGCGCCACAAACCGCTACAGAGTCTTATAGAGAGCCGTTACCTGAGTTAAACGACTCAAAAACAGGCTACTATGCAGGCGGTGAAACGGCAGGGCTAATCCACTTAGAAAACTACTTTTCACGTGACAATGCGGGAACCTACAAACAGACGCGAAACGCATTAGATGGCATCGAGAACTCAACTAAGTTTTCGCCATGGCTAGCATTAGGGTGTGTATCGCCAAAAACCATTTACCGCCACTTAAAGCAATTCGAAGCGCATCGTGGGGCGAACGATTCTACCTACTGGATTTACTTTGAGTTGTTGTGGCGTGAATATTTCTATTGGAAGTGTTTAACGCTCGGAACATCGCTGTTTGGTCGAGCTTCTAATGATCTGTCGAACGAACAACTGCTCGATACCAATGCGGGATCAAGCTTCGCTAGATGGAAAAGCGGCAACACCAACTACCCCATTGTCGACGCCTGCATGCGCCAGCTTAACGCAACGGGTTATATGTCTAACAGAGGCAGACAGCTGGTCGCGAGCTGTTTGATTCATGAGCTTGGTATTGATTGGCGCCACGGTGCCGCCTACTTCGAAAGCCAACTCATTGATTACGATGTCGCGTCGAATTGGGGTAATTGGGCTTATATCGCCGGAGCTTTAAATTCACAGGCTGCGCAAAGCGCCAACAAACAAAATGCAGCCAATCAATCACAATCTAAATCCCGTCATTTCGATCTTGTTAAGCAGACAGAAATGTATGACCCAGAGCACGCCTTTATCAACAAATGGCACCGGAACGATAAAGCTTCAGCGTCAACCCGATATCAGGACGTAATATGAAATACAAAACTGTACGCCTAATTTTAGGTGACCAGCTCAATATTGAGCACTCTTGGTTCGATCATGTCAGTGATGAAGTGATCTACATTATCGCCGAACTTAAGCAGGAAACCGACTATGTTGCCTCACACATCCAAAAAGTGGCGGCGTTCTTTTCTGCTATGGGTTATTTCGCTGAAGAGCTAACACAACGTGGGCACCAAGTGTTGCATTTAACCTTGGATGAGACGGCACAATTTAAAGATCTCGATGCTATTCTTCAGCACTACACAAACGAGTTTAACGCCGAGAAATTTGAATACCAAAGACCAGACGAATATCGCCTATTAGAACAACTCAACAAACTCAAACTACCTAATACCGTCAAAGGGTGCTACGACTCCGAACACTTCATGTTTCCTTTTGCCGAAATCGAAGAACAGTTTCCGAAAAACAAACATATCATGATGGAACATTTCTACCGCCGAATGAGAAAACGCTTCGACATTCTCTTAGACGACGGAAAGCCCGTTGGCGGTAAATGGAACTATGATGCGAACAACCGTAAAAAACTCAAGAAACAGGACATCGAAAACCTGCCACAACCCTTGATGTTTGCCAACGATATCTCATCCATCATAGAGCGCATTGAACGACATCAAGTAGTAACCATAGGACAAGTTGGTAACCAGCTACTTTGGCCTGTGAATCGGGCACAAAGTTTGTCTTTGCTCGCTCACTTCTGCCAAGTTTGTTTACCGCTGTTTGGTCACTTTCAAGACGCAATGACAGTGGAACACGACTCAAAGTGGAGCTTGTATCACAGCCGACTCTCGTTCTCGTTAAACAGCAAGCTTCTTAGCCCTAGCGAAGTTATTGATGCAGCTCTTTCTGCTTATCGCGCTGCTTCTAAACAAGGTGCACCCACTATTGATATTGCACAGGTCGAAGGGTTCATTCGTCAGATATTGGGTTGGCGTGAATACATACGCGCGGTGTATTGGGCGAACATGCCGGCTTACGCTACCAAGAACCACTACTCAGCAGACCGAGCATTGCCACATTACTTTTGGGATGGCCAAACAAAGATGAATTGCATGAAGCACGCGATTGATCAGTCGCTAGAGTATGCTTATGCCCACCATATTCAAAGGCTCATGGTGACGGGTAACTTCTGCTTAATCACAGGTATTGCGCCAGACCAAGTCGACAGCTGGTACCTCGGCATTTACGTTGATGCGATTGAATGGGTTGAAATGCCAAATACGCGAGGTATGGCACTGTTTGCGGATGGCGGGATCGTAGGAACCAAACCATACTCTGCCAGCGGTTCGTACATTAATCGCATGAGTGACTACTGCAAAGGCTGTCATTATAAAATTAAAGAGCGCAGTGGTCAGTCCTCATGCCCGTTTAACAGTTTGTATTGGCGCTTTATGAACAAACACCGCGACGCCTTAAACCGGAACCCTCGCATGGGTATGCTTTATCGTTCTTGGGACAACATGGATGAACAAGAGCAGCAAGCGATACTCGATACCGCAGAACAACGACTGATAAATTTGGAGAACTTATAATGGTGGAGCAACTCAGATTACACATATTGGTTATCGGTGGCAGTGGCGGCATTGGTCTCGCTGTGGTTAAGCACCTACTCTCTGAGCTGTCTCGCTTTGATTTTCTCGATATTCATGTTGCAGCGACTTACCATTCAAAGAAGCCGGAGCTTGATGACAAACGCTTGAACTGGCACAAAGTTGACGTGACTCAAGAGTCCGATATCGTTGAATTGCGCTCCCAATTTGATCAACTCGATTGGCTGATTAACTGCGTTGGGATGTTACATACAGCAGAATTTGGACCAGAAAAGAACCTGTCATCCATCGACCCTGAGTTTTTCCTCAAAAACATATCCGTGAATACCCTCCCCAGCCTATTATTGGCAAAGCACTTCACGCCGGTTCTTAAAATGAGCGACAATCCAAAGTTTGCGGTGGTTTCCGCGAAGGTTGGTAGTATTTCAGATAACAGATTAGGTGGATGGTATAGCTACCGTTCATCAAAAGCTGCCCTCAACATGTTCATCAAAACCATGTCGATTGAATGGCAGCGCTCCATAAAGAAAGGTACCGTGATAGCGCTTCACCCAGGCACAACCGATACGGCTCTGTCGAAGCCCTTTCAGGGCAACGTCCCGCAAGGAAAGTTGTTTGAATCTAGCTATGTCGCACATCAGTTGGTTGACATCATTCGCACTTCCACACCAGACAATAGCGGGCACTTTTACGCATACGATGGTGAGCAGTTGAGTTGGTAGTTAATATCAGTAGGAGGAAATAGAAAACCCAACAAAATTGCGGCTCTGTTGGGTTATTTTTATAAGGAAAGCATCTATTTTAAAACATCTATAACTGCTATTTAACTAAATATAAAAAGCTGTTTATCACGATTACTCAGCCCAATTGAACTTGCTATCGTCGACACCTTCTTTTTCTTCTTTAGCTCGCTCGCGTCGATGCTGTTCTTCAATTCTCGCTGCGTCTATCTCTTGCATAATGGCTTCGATATCGGCCAAATCGTCAGTTTCAGTAAACTCGCCCGTCAGCTTGCTGTCTGGCTTTAAGTCGCCTTTCTCGTAAAGCGCCCACATTTCCTTGGCATACTCGGTTTTCGCCAATTCAGGAGCAAACTGAGCGTAATAGTCACGAATGTTATTGATGTCACGAGCCAGCATCCACTCGGCATTGTTGTTCGCCGAAGCATCAACCGCTTGAGGTAAATCGATAATCACCGGGCCGTACTCATCAACCAATACGTTAAACTCAGACAAGTCACCATGGATCAAACCAACACACAACATTTTAACTACATAAGTCATCATCACGGCGTGATCTTCGATCGCTTGCTCTGCTGACATCACCACATCGTTCAAACGTGGCGCAACGTAACCTTCGTCATCAGTGACCAGTTCCATAAGCAGCACGCCATCAAAGCAACCATAAGGCACTGGCACACGAACGCCCGCTTCTGCCAATTTGTATAAAGCATCCACTTCAGCACTTTGCCAAACTTTTTCTTGTTGCTCACGACCAAAGCCAGAGCCTTTTTCCATCGCTCGAGCACGGCGGCTATTTCGGACTTTTCGGCCTTCACGATACGCAGTCGCTTTTTTGAAGCTGCGTTGGCTTATCTCCTTATATACCTTGGCACAGCGGATCGTATCGCCGCAGCGTACAATGTACACCGATGCTTCTTTGCCACTCATGAGTTGGCTTGTCACCTCGTCGACTAAACCATCGTCAACTAAAGGCTGTATTCTTTTAGGTATCTTCATGCCGCCTTTATACATCACTTATCTTACAGATAGAAATATAAACTTAAGAAATGAAGGGATAAGTGATTAAAGACTTGTTAAATGAAACAGAAACGAAAGGAATACTTCAATTTGGGGTTACGAAAGTCGGATTCTATGTAGAAGGCATTTGTGAAGGCTTAGATTTATGACGACGACACCGTTCAGAGCAATAAATGACTTCATCCCAGCAGCACTGCCACTTTTTACGCCACGAGAAAGGTTTGTTGCAAACGGGACACATCTTAGTCGGTAGATGTGGTTTCTTGTACATGCCCGACTCCGTCATCCTCGAGAAGGAGGAACGACTGAGTCGGGGATCTGCTTTTACCACAACTGAATCCATTTCAGTTCAGCTGGCTATGCTTCCAATATCAAGCACCAATCACATGGAAATCACGCAAAAACTTTGTACTGCTTCTCCATCTCACTGACACCAAGGCCAGAGTGTTTCGTTACTTTTAGTTGAACTGGCACACGCTCTTTCAGTGCTTCAACGTGACTAATTACACCTATCATCTTGCCTGATGCATTCAGGTTATCCAACGCATTAAGTGCGATATCCAATGTATCGCTGTCTAGCGTGCCGAAACCTTCATCCAGGAACAGAGAATCAATACTGGTTTTATAACTAACAAGATCAGATAACGCGAGTGCCAACGCCAAACTCACCAAGAAGCTTTCACCACCAGACAGAGTTTTGGTATCGCGCATTACATCGCCCTGCCAGGTATCGAGTACCTGAAGCTCTAAGCCATCGTCGGCTTTGCGTTTTAATTCATAGCGACCATGCAAACGCTGTAATTGCTTGTTTGCCAGGTACACTAAGTTTTCCAGTGTTAAGCCTTGGGCAAATTTACGGAACTTATCGCCATTCTTAGAGCCAATCAGCGAGTTCAAACGAGAAATATCATCAAACTCGACTTGTTGTTCAGAGATCTGCTTAAATAAATCCTGCTGGTTACTTCGGTTCTGACGATCAGTTTCAAGGTTGGCAGAAATTGCGCCAATTTTACTTGCATGGCTTTGTTGAGCATCTTGGCACTCAGCTGTCGCCTGCTCCACTAGCTGTTGATCTTGTTCTTGCCATGTTTGCGCATTTTCGAGGTTTTGTAGCTCTACTTGCGCTGCTTTTGCCGTATTCAGCCTTGCTTGTGCACCGACAATTGCTTCGTCTAGGGACTTCTTAAGGTTTTGTAATTGAGTGTGCACCTCTTCATCGAGCAGTGCCGCTTCAAAATCAACTTCCTCTTCAAATGGGCTCGCTTGCAAAGCTTCAACCCAAACATTAGTTGCTTGCGTGTGGCTTTTTTGCTTGGCGGTTAACTCATCAGAAAAACCTGTATGTTTCGTTTTTTCGGTTCGATGCTCCAGTTCACAGCGATTTAGAACCAGCTGAAGCGCGTCCAATGCCGTGACTGCATCTGCTACCTTTTGCTTCATTGCTTGGCTTGCGACTTGAATGTCTTGCTCACCAAACAACTGCGCTCTTTCACCACCAATACGAGCCAACTCCGCTGTTAACAATTCACTTTCTTTGCTTAACGCATCCAGCTCTTTTTGCACACTGCTGAGTTTGTCATCCAGTGTTTTTTGCTCAGCACATTGGGTAATCAAACGCTTCTCTAGCTCAGCCTGTTGCTGTTTGGTTTGAAGCCATGTGTTTGAGGCTTGCAGTTTTTCAGCAAACCAAGCGTCAATGTGGTCGAGTTCAGGAGCTTCGATAGAGGTTTCAACAATACTCTCTTTGAGCGAGTGCCATTGTTGCTCTTTGGCTTGCGCGGTTTGACCTGCTTGTTCATTCGCAGCTTGGTTTTGCTTATTGAGGTCGTTGAGACGCTCCTCCGCTAACACAAGATTAGCTTGCGCTTTATCAGCCATGACACTCACAGATAAACGTTGTTTCTCCGCCTCGGCATAGCTGTTTTTTGCATCTACTAAGACTTTTAGCTGATGCTGGGTTTGATTTAAATGAAGCTCGCATTGTTCAACAAAGGCCGTCACCGTCGTTTCATTCCCAAGGTCAGACACAGAAAGCGGTGTTAACTCCAGCGTCACAGCTGGAAAGTCAGACAAACTCTGTTGAAGCTTACCTATTACAGATTGCCAATTAAGTTGCGCTTGCTGAATATCCGCTTGTGCACGTTGAATATCATCACTTAGTGCTGTAATCATAGGAGCAAGAGAATCCAACTGTTGGCGATGCTCTTGACCGTCTTTTTTGATAATCGCTAACTCATGTTTTTCTCGCTCTTGCTGAGCAATCAAGTTCGCAATATCTTGCGACTGCTCAATCGTATGTTCAGTAGAACCACACAGCGGACATTCAGAGCCAGATTCCAACTTCGCACGGTACTTAGCTAACTCTCCCTCTTGCGCGATTAACAAGGTTAAGCGCTCAAGTGATGTCTCTTTATCTTTGTATCGCTCTACCAGTACTTCACGCTCTTTCGATAGCTTGTCAGCCTGCTGAACGTTAGTTTGATGGGCTTGTGTCTTAACACCGAGCTGTTGCTGTGCGTTTAAAAAGCCACGATTGATTTGAAACAACGAGTGGGTGTTGCGATTCCAAAGCTCCAACAACTCTTTTTGAGCAATTAATGATGTTTCACTGGTGTACGCCTGTAATGCTTCCCATTGCTGCTTGGTATTATTCTCGGCCAGCACCAATTCAGCTAAAGCTTGATCTTGCGATGCTTTGGTTTGCTGTGCATTTTTAATCATAGCTTGCTGAGCTTCTAGCGCCGTATAGGTTTGCTTCGCTAGGTTGAGTTGTTGCGAATGCTGAGATTCTAACGTACGCACTTGCTCAACTTTGGCTTGCCACTGACCTAGGTGTTTTTCGAGGTGTTGGTCCGTCTGATGAGCTTCTAGATAGTCAGCACTCAGCTTTTCTTGCTGTTTCAATTCGTCAATCTTTTGCACTAATACAAGCTGGTTATTACGCTGCTGTGCGTGTTGTTCGCTCAGCGTATTTACGGCGTTAACCGCAGAGGCTTTCTTGTCTTTAAGTACCGATATTTGGTTGTCGAGTGGGCGGACTTGCTCAATGATCTTTTCTTGATCCTGTTGCTCGGCTTTCACTTTTTCAACCGCTTCGCTACTTTGAGTCAGCTTAGTGTGGGCGTCTAACTTCTCGGCCTCGCGCACTGCCAGCAACTTAGTACTGTTATCTAGGTTAATTTGCGTGAGATTGAGCTCATGCTCGCAGCGTTTTAGGTCTTTGTGCAACGGTCGCAATTTCTCAGCAGGTTCGCTGTTTGCCAAACGCGTCAAGGAAAGTTGGTTTTGCTCTAAATCACTCTGCGCTGTTTTTAAGTCGTGTTCACTGGTCGCAATAGTATGCTGCGCTTTGGTCACGTCTTTCCACCAGCTAAGATGAGCTTGCCACTCTTTTAATTGTTCAGCTAAACGTTTCTGTTCAGTTTCTAATGTGTCACGCTCTGTTGTCAGCTCTTGAATCTGCTCATCGGACAGTAAACTCACACCCTCAGCTTTTGCTTTCAGGTGATTAAGCGACTCTTCACTCGATTTAAAGTGATCGTAAATACGTTCTGAAATCAGGCTATAGACTTCAGTACCAGTAAGTTCTTCCAACAATTCGGCACGATCATTCGCGTTAGCATTTAAGAAGGCAGCAAATTCGCCTTGAGACAACATGATCGATTTAGTGAAACGAGAGAAATCCAACCCCGTCACCTGCTCTACCAACTTAGTCTTCTTGGTTAGCATGGTCTCTAAGACTTTGTCGGTATCTGCATCAGCAAATTCACATGTTGGTGTTTGCAGTGCACCATCGTGCTTGCCGCGCGCTCGCTTTTGGTGGAAGTTAGAACGGTAAGTTTTGCCCTGCACTTCAAATTCAAGCTCAGCGAAACACTCACCTGTACCGCGAGTCATCAGCTCGTTATTGCCTTTAGCTATGCTTTTCAAACGTGGCGTGCGGTGGAATAGCGCTAAACAAATCGCATCCAGAATGGTGGTCTTACCCGCCCCCGTTGGACCCGTGATTGCAAACAGACCGTTTTCTGCGAACGGCGATTGAGTAAAATCGAGCTTCCAACGCCCTTTCAAAGAGTTTAGGTTTTCAAATTCTAGGCTTAAAATCTTCATACTCGTTACTCTTCTACCTTGTTTGACGGTTGAGCGCTTTCAGACACTTCGACCATGACTTGCTTAAACTTAACCGTCATTCGCTCTAAACGGGCTTTTTCAGACTCAGTTTCGAACTCTTCTAAGGCTAAACGCTTAGTAAACACATCCATCGGGCTCAGTTCAGACAGAGTTTCTGCTGATTCTTGCTCCAACGCTTGGTTGCGACGCTCTCTTGCACGGCGAAGTTGCAGCACTTCCACATTCAGGCCTTCAGTCAATGCACGCATACGTTCTTGTAGATCAGATAGGTAATCTTGAGCCTGCACCTCTATCGACAACCACACGCTTTGTTCACCATCCAACCCAATGTATTGATTCAGTTGAGACTCTATCTCGCTCAAGTCGCCTTTAATTTCGGCTAACGGCTGGAAAGTTGGCACGGCTAATTGAGAAATGGTTCGTTCGCCTTCAATAAACTCAACCACGCAAACCTGCTTCTGAGATTTAAGCTCATCAAAGCTAAGTGGGATTGGAGAACCGGAATAACGAATGTATTCACGCTTTGCCACCACTTGTGGGCGGTGAATATGGCCAAGAGCAATGTAGTCAGCATCTGGGAAACCATCCGCAGCAAAGCCATCTAGGTTACCAACGTAGATATCACGCACCGAATCCGATTGTTGAACCCCCATCGCTGTTAAATGACCAGTAGCGATAATCGGCATGTGCTCGCTGTTTTCAAACGTCGCACGTTTTGCGACTGCTGCATCATAAACACTTTGATAATGCTGTTTGATTGCATCGCCAAGCTGTTTTTGACGCTCAACGCCAGATACACCGGCTTGACTGGTCAACACATCGCGAGGGCGAATAAACGGAATAGCGCACACCAGCGCTTCTACATCACCACTTTTGCCTTTAAGCTCGACAACCTGAGTCTCATGCTCTTCATTGGTATTAGGAATCACGTCTGCGCCCATGTATTTGAGCAGCTGTTGTGTCTCTTTAAGCACAGACACGGAATCATGATTGCCGCCCAATAACACCAATTGGCAACCGATCTTATTCGAATCGACAACAAACTTGTTATACATCTCACGCGCGTAACTTGGTGGCGTACTGGTATCGAAAATGTCACCAGCAACGATAATCGCATCGATGTCATGTTCAGTAACTTGCTCAAGTAACCATTGTAAGAAACGTTCATGTTCATTCTTACGGCTTTTGTTGTAGAAGTTTTGGCCAAGGTGCCAATCGGACGTGTGAAGAATCTTCATTGCTGCTCACTGGAAGTCGGTAATACCCATAATCTACCAAAATCGCTCGTACAATTCCCTTTTATAAGCTTGTGAAAATAAACTAATTTCATCGCATTATCACAAGCAGACTAAATAGCCACACCTGTGACTATCTATAGATTGCGCTAATGTAGATTGCTATCAATGTACCAACAATAAAAACCGCTCAAAATAAGAGCGGTTATGGTTAGACTGTAGCGAATCGGATTTATTGTATCCGCTTAAATATGCCACACTTCAGGCTATCTTTTGCTTCATCTACTTTCCGAGGAACGAAGCGTATTTCACCAATATCAAACTCAAATGGCTCATCTGAATAGAGTAAAAATGGCGTATTCATATTTGAAAAATCCACCCCACTTTTCGCTAAACATTTAAGGGGGACTTTAATTCGAGTCCATTGTTCCTCGGAGTTGATCAGCGCCTTTTGTAAAGGCTCTTTAATCGATGCCATCGCGCCACACGGGTAAACACAATGAGATGCCAACCTTAGAGACTCAGGTACTGAACCTCGGACTGATATATCAAATTGAAGTGTTGCGTCTGCCACTAAGTAATGACGAAGGTCGACACCTTTTTTATCGGGGGTTTGCAGGTAGAACTGCATTGGAAGCTGTTCACCAAACGACACGGCCAATGCATCTTGTTGGTGCTTATAATTTATTGGCGTCGTTGTTGCACTGCCAATTTCTAACGCCTTGGAGCGAGAGACAAAGGTGCCTTTCCAACTCGTCACCTGACCGCTGATTTTAGGTACAAATTTGTCGGTCGCTAGTCGGCTATAGATTTCTAAGTTGTGTTCGGGTGTCGCTTTCTGTTTTGCGACACCACATCCGCGCTCTCTATCATCTAAGGGAAACTCCCCTGCAACCATTTGTTCTACTGAGCTTTGGTAGTTCAACCCAAACCCATAACTAAACAAAGGAGCAGCCTCACTTTCGGAATTTTCGGTAACAGGAGCCTGATAATTGGGAATATGAGGTGCAGGTCGATTGAAGTTCGTCATACACTTGGTCGACGGCCATGAGTAAGAGAGCTTGCCACTGAAGTCTGCTCCATTAAGATTGAACAATACATCCGTGATACCCTGGCCTTCAGTGCCGGGCAACCAAGCAGCAACAAAGGCATCCGACTGGTTAAGTTCAGGGTTAACGTAAAGTGGGCGGCCTGAAAAGAATACCGTCACCACCTCATAACCAAGGCTCTTAAGATTCGTCAGTAATTCCAAGTCTTCTTTGTAACTAGTTTTGAGCTCAGAGTAAGCAAGCGTTTGATGTGATTTAATATCGCCAAACATTTCTGCGTACGGGTCTTCACCAATAACGACAATCGCGACCGCATCCATTGGAGCTTCACTTACCTCTGTAAACACCCTTTTTTCACCCACTTGATGAGTGATGGCTTCTAGCACAGTCATACCATGAGGAAAATCGCGACGCTTGTTTTCGTTTCCTTGCCATGTCAGCGTCCAACCTCCGGTCTGCTTTTGCAAATCATTTGCAGCGCTACCCACCACCAAATAGCTTTGATTACTTGAGTTTAAGGGCAACACATTATTATCATTTTTCAGCAAGACTAAAGACTCTCTCACAGCTTGGCGTGCAACCTCTCGGTGCGACTTAGCGCCTACCAAGGTTTGGTCTGCTGCATATAAACGATATGAAGGACGGGGTTTCTCCCACAATCCAGCGCGCATCTTTACTCGCAAAATACGCGTCACCGCATCGTCAATTCGCGACATAGGTATGACACCCGAACGAACTTGCTTTATCACATTGCGATAGAAACCTTTCCAATCACGATTATCCGTGACCATGAAGAGGTCATTCCCGGCATTAACCGCTTGAGGACAATCAGAATTAGTACACCCTTTTACTTCACCGTGACCATTCCAATCGGTAACGACAATGCCGTCAAAGCCCATTTTATCTTTCAGTACTTCAGTGACCAGATAACGGCTACCATGAAGCTTACCTTTGTGCGATTTTGCTTGGTTCTGATTGGATCCGTTTGAGATTAACAGAGCTTGGCTTTCGGTATCTGTAGGTTTACCACTTTGATTTTGCGAGCCCAACGTCGGCTCACTCCAAGAGTTAAATGAAGTCATGACAACTTGAGCGCCTGCTTCTATCGCCGAAAAGTATCCCATCGCATGAATGTTACGTAAGTTTTCTTCACTTGAGCGATTTACACCTCGATCCACCCCTCTTTCTGTCCCGCCATCACCAAGCCAGTGCTTTACCGTTGCGATGACTTTGGATTCTGAACGGAGTTGTTTTTGATCGCCTTGCAACCCAACAACAATTGCCTCGGCATACTGAGAAGTAATTTCCGGTGATTCGGAGTAGCCCTCGTAGACTCGCCCCCAGCGGTAATCTCTAGGAACAGCAACAGTGGGAGCAAACGTTAGGTCGATTCCGGTTGCGGCGACTTCTGTGGCGGTGACTTCACCAATTCTTTGGATAAGTTCAGGGTTATTCGCTGCGCCAAGGCCGATATTATGGGGGAAGAGTGTCGCGCCAAATACATTGTTGTGTCCGTGGACTGCATCCGTTGCCCACATAAATGGAATTCGGAACCCACGCCCTGCATAGGCTTCGTCTAGCGCTAACCAATATTGGTCGGATTGAAGTGCCCAATCACGAGCGGTAGCGGTTTTGTTTTCATTAGGCCAACCACCACCGCCATTTAACACTGAACCGATTTTGTATTGCTTGGCTTCTTGTGGTGTTACTTGACGATACTCAGGCATGATCATCTGGCCGACTTTTTCACCAAGTGTCATCCGTTGTACTAAATCCGCAACTCGATCTTCAATGTATTGCTCTTTGACAATACGACTCTTTAGTTCAGGCCAATCACTATAATATCTAAGTTCTGAATGTGGCTGACCAGGATCGTTGTTTACATTAAGGTCTGCTGTCGTGACAGGGGCAAACAATAGTCCCACCACAGCTCCATAAAGGTAAATATTGTTATTCTTTGATATCACCTTGTAATCCCTAGCTAAATTGGCCACTCCGTAATATCAAGTGTAGGTTAGAAAACGCAAAACCATAAACACAAAGATGCATATAGAGAGATTCAGCACGATATCGGCTCTGATGACAAAGAGTATTGGAGCCGCTGTGGGGCGATAAATTAGCGACGGAAAAAATTACGCCTACTTATTTAAGATAAAGACATTTTATGAACCAATAGCAAGGAACAAAGACAACCCAAGAGAAAATCCAGTAAAGTAAACCGCCATACAAGGTTCGTCTCTTAACGCAACTCAATACTCATAAACTGACTGTGAGGGTCCAATTCATAGTCTGCAAAAGGCTCACAATAGCCAAAGCCAAACTTCTCGTACAAATTACGCGCAGGCTTGAAGTATTCCTCAGAACCTGTTTCCAAGCTGATTCTTTGATATTGGCGCGAAGAAGCCGTGTCTAAAACATGCTGCAAGAGTTTGCTCGCCACTCCTGTATTGCGAGCAAACTGAGAGGTTCGCATAGACTTAAGCTCTGCGTGTTGGGCATCCAGCTCTTTTATAGCCACACAACCCAATAATTGACTGTCTTTCCATGCACTGAAAAAAGTAATCTCTGGTGATTTCAAAGCATCAAGATCGAGTGCATGCACGCTTTCTGGTGGCGACGTCGCATACATGTCCGCTAAGTGCTCTTCTAATAGCCGAATAACCTCTCCGCCTGACAAATCATCAATTTTTATTTTCATAACGCTTTAATTATCCTTAATAAAATTTTAATCCGTTTTCCATTCAGTAAAATTACGCTAGTGTCGTTACATGATGAATATCATACTTTGCATTCAGAGTCTCGCTGCATTTATCACGCCTTTCAGTGAAATACCCAAGTCCATGCAAAGCACCATTTTACGGTAAGAGTTTAATTGATCAGACCGATATGAATATCCAACTAGACTTAACGACAGCCTTACCTTGCCAGAACTTCGATTCTGTCCAGGGCTACATTACCCTTCAGGATCACCAGGTCATTGATGTCGACGATAATATCGCGATCCTGTTTGGTTACGATAACCGAACTTCACTATTGAAGAATGTCGATTTCGTTTATTCCATGGTACCAGAGAGTTACCATGGCGCTCTTCGTGAACGCTACCTCACAGCAATTAAAGGTCAGCTTCAGAAGGGCAAACTCTATAAAGACGTGCCTATTAATGGGCGTACTCTATCCTTATTCAGCCTTGCGCACGTCATTAAGTTTAATGAGCGCCCTGCTCTTCGTGTCATGATCATCGATATCACATCTGTGATTGCATCAGAACGTAAACACCAAGAAAAAGACCAAATGTACCGCACTCTACTGGAAAGCTCGAAACAAGGAGTGCTCATTCATCAAAACTTCAAACCGTTAATGGTAAATCAAGCTTGGGTCGAAATGCAGGGAGCTGATTCGATAGAGCAAGTGCTGGCTATGGACACTGTTATCTCAATCATCCCACCTGATAATCGAGTCAGCGCGCTAAAGCGTAGCCAGAGCATTATGGCCGGTCACACGCCGAGTTTTAGTTCCGTGGTCGAAAACCATTGCCTTGATGGAAGTAAAAAATACTTCAATATTTATGACAACATCATCTTTTGGGAAGGTGAAAAAGCGATTCAAGTGGTGGTCGAAGATGTCACTAGTAAGGTCGCACTAGAAAAAGAGCTCATTCATCGCGCGCTTCATGATGATCTTACACAGGTATTAACTCGTCAGGCGGTTTACGATTGGCTAAAAAAGCCAACCAATAATCACGCTGATATGTCCTGCTTGCTACTCGATATTGATGACTTCAAAAACGTGAACGACCAGTTTGGACATAGTGTGGGTGACACTGTTATTCGGACACTCGCAATTGTCATCAAGAAACACGTCAAAGCACTAAATGGTGTTGTTGGCCGTTGGGGTGGCGAAGAGTTTATCGTGTTCTTCCCAAGATCTCTTGCATGCCACGTAACCGCACTGTCTACTGCAGAGTCTCAGGCAAGAGTTGTAGGTGAACGTATCTGTGAAGAATTTCGAAACCATCAATTCATCGGTTTTAACCGGAAAAAATTCAAAACAAGCGTCAGTATTGGTATTACCGACAGCTGTGTCGTTCGTACCACTCGCTCACTCAACACACTCATCAGAGTAACGGATGAAGCGCTTTATCAAGCAAAAGCAAACGGTAAGGACAGAGTGTCATTAAACCCTGTAGGCGCTTGCGTAGAACCCACCTAATCACCTAGCTCACCACACTTCGGGCTCTCACTATAGTTCGATGAATCAAGATAGTATAAATAGACAAAGTTAATTAAGATTTTCTTGTTATTTTCAAGTTCTAGTTTACTATGCGCCACCCCAATTTTTTCAGCAAATGCTGCAGGCAAACATGTCCGCCAACGCGCTCTATACCGACCTATCCGGTTACTATGATTTAATGTGTGTTGATATTGACTACCAAGCGCAAAGCCACTGCGTTCGTAGACTACATCAGATTTTTGGAAATGAAGGAAAAACTCACCTAGACCTTGGATGTGGCACTGGTCCACACGTTCGTCACTTTATTGATTATGGCTATCAAAGTAACGGGCTTGATCTGAACCAACCCATGCTAGATATTGCTCAAATACGCTGCCCTGAAGCGAACTTTTCTGTACAGAATATGAGTAATTTCGAAGTATCTGAACCGTTCGACCTCATCACTTGTTTTTTGTATTCGATCCACTACAACGATGGCATCGAGAAGTTAAAAGAGTGCATTGCCAGCGTTCATAAAGCGCTAAAACAAGGCGGTGTGTTCTGCTTCAATGTGGTAGACAAAGATAAGATCAGTAATGATCTGTTTGTTCGACACACCACTAACCAAGAACAGGATGATTTTACCTTCCGCTCAGGCTGGTATTATTCAGGTGAAGGCGACAAGCAGGCGTTGAAGCTCAGTATCGAGAAGGCTACGGCAGGTGAGACTCAGGTATGGAATGATGAACACACTATGGTGGCGTTCTCATTTAAAGAGTTGATTGAGATATTGAAGCCCTACTTTGAGGTTCATATATTCGAACATGACTATGACAAGCTTTTACCATGGGATACGCTTTCAGGCAACGCGCTCATTACGTGTGTAAAAAGCTAGCCTGCTTCTCATACAGCGTTCGCTCTCAATAGATAGCGCCTAGATCAAAAGAACCCACACGACGTTACGTCATGTGGGTTCTTTGCTTTATGGGGATTAACTTATCGAAACGACTTCAGATTGATTAGAAGTCAGCCGTCATGCCTACGTAGTAAGTACGTGGTTCTTCAACATAACCCATATTTTCAAGCTCTTGAGACACAGCTTCGTCAGTCAAGTTTGTGATACCCGCTCGTAGTCGAACCGAATCATTCACGTTGTAAACCGTACCGATGTTCAACGTTGTGTACGCGTCTTGTGTTAGATCCGTCTCGATATTACGTTCACCACGGTAACGTGCACTAATAAAGGTATTCAGATCGTACGTTGGGTTCCAACTAAGTTTTACTAAACCTGAATGCTTATAGCGCTCTAGCAGCTCTTCACCCGTTGATTTATCTTCGGTGTCTAGGAAGGTGTAGTTACCAGAAAGACCCCATTCGTCCGTGATCTGGAATTGACCTGTTAGTTCTGCACCCTGAACTACAGCCTCTGACACGTTTGTGTAAGTACGCTTACCATTTACATAGCCAGTTGAGCTTGAACTATCCGCACACCCTTTGCCCGATTCAAACATTCCGCCATTCTCACAGTAAGTTTCATCACGCTCAATTAGGTCATTGATTTCATTGCGGAACAACGCGCCTTCAACATTCCAACGAGGCTGACTGTAAATCGCAGCAATCTCATAGTTCAAACTGGTTTCTGGTTTAAGATCTTCATTACCATGTAAATCGCATACGCCTTTACAGCTGTTAACTGTGTAATCAGCTTGATTTTGGGTTAATGTTGGCGCTTTAAATGCTTTACCCACACCACCTTTGATGATTAAGTCATTCGTTGTTTGGTGAACTAAATACACACGAGGGCTAAACTCTTCTCCGTATAGTTCGTGTTTATCTAGGCGACCGCCGATTGTGGCAGTTAGTTGGTCCGTCATTAGCCATTGATCTTGAATAAACAATGCACCTTGGTAAGCCTCTGATGTCCCGTTAGCTAGGTTTTCTCTGTTTGTGAGCTCACTTAACTGGTAATCCATACCAAACGTGACGGTGTGACTATCACCTAGATAAGTCGTTGCTGAAGCTTCAACAATTTGGGTCAACTCTTCAACATCACTGCTGTAGTTATTGCCTAAATCAGCCGCATCACTGTCAGTTACATTTTCACGCGAGTAGCGAACTTGTGTGTCACCCCAACTCCAAAAGCCGCTGTGTGTTATCGCTTGGCTGTTACGCACAACCTTACTATCAATTGGGTTTGCACCTGTGGCATATTCAGCCAAACCATCACGTTGGTCGTCGCTGTAACCAAAATCTAAATCTAAAGTTTGATTATCTGTTGCATGCCAAGTCAATGTGCCTAATAGGCTCAACGTATCACGGCCTTCTAGTGCCGTAACGTCCTCTCTGTCGTGACCTGAAGAGTGAATACCTGAGTATGGCTGCCATGCATCACGACTGGTTTGGTTAATAGAGAAACGAGCAAACAGCTCATCTTCAATCAAAGCACCAGAGGTCGTTAGACCTACAGACTGCTCCTGCCCGCCATTGCCATCCATTGGTGATGACGTATCCATACTCAATGTCGAGCTCCACTCATTGACTGGAGCCTTGGTGATGATGTTAATTGTGCCGCCCATACCATCCGAGCCGTAAAGTGCAGACATTGGGCCACGGATGATTTCAACACGTTCGATTGACTCAGTAGGGATAGTAGAAAGGTCGAAGTCGTTACCACGTATGATGGCACTTGCCGAACTTAAACGACGACCATTTACCATGATAAGGGTGTAGTCAGAATCCATACCACGAATAGAGATCATTTGACGCCCTGCTCGTGTGCTATCAAAGTCAGACTCAACACTCGTTGATTCAGCAACGATGTCTGCCAAGGTGATACCAGGGCTATCTTCAATATCTTGAGCGGTGATAACAGACATAGACGCTGGTGCTTGTTTTAACGCCATCTCAGTACGAGTAGCCGTAACTACCATTTGCTCATCCGTATCCTTAACTTCCTCTTGCGCTAATAGGTTTGGCGAAAGTGAAGTACAAATAACAGCGACTGCGATCGATAAAGGCTTACGAATAAAAAGGGCTCTCTCAGACATGATATTAATTCTTATATGTGATTGGTAATGATAATGGTTTGCATTAAATAGCCAATTACCACTCTAATCAACGAAAGTTTCATACCAAAAATTGATTCTCGCTATTCAACTTTCACATAAGGAACCAATCTATATTCATTCTCTTGAGCAACTCACATTTACATTCACACCCCCAATACATTAGGTGTACAACTCTTTGAACAATTCGCGCACCCAACGACACATTGGGTCGTTATGGAAACGTTTATGCCAATACAAATGCACATCTTCCGATGCACTTCTTATTGCCTTAGGTACCCTTTTACAGACCAAGTTCCTTTGTTTGGCGGCTTGCGATGCAAAAGGCGTCGGTAGATGGAAAATGATGTCTGTCGTCTCTGCAATATCTGCAGCAATATTGAAATTAGACAATTGAATCGGAATCGACAGCTGACGCTGCTTATCGATCAAACCGAGATCTTTGAATCTATTTTCAATCGAAAGCTTCTTATCACCTTGGAGTGAAATCTGCCCAAGCTGGCTATTCAACAAGTCATCGACCGTAATCTCTTTATCAGCCAACGGATGGTCCTTGCTCATTAACAGACGATAATCACGGCTAATCACGAACATTCGATACAGGTTTTGCTCTGAGCTTAGCGGCTCATGAGTCGATAACACAAAGTGTGCGTCACCGGACAGCAATGGCTCGAAATGACGCTTAGGAATAGAATCGATATCAACGACCATATTTGGTGCTTGTTTGCGGATCTCTGCGACCACTTTAGGCAACAGATGCGAAACCTGTGGCACCAAACCGAAGAAACGTACAGTGCTATCACTCGTTTCTGGTTCAAAAACATCACCATGAACTAACTTCTCTAAACGAGTAAGCACTGAGTTTAGATCTTGCTTAATGGCTTCTGCTTTTGGTGTGAGCTCATAGCCATAAGCCGCCCTTACTAACAGATCATCGTTAAACACGGTACGTAGTTTTTGAAGCGAGCGACTGACCGTAGGTTGGCTCATGTCCAACGCTAAGGCTGTGTTTGAGACATGCTTTTCTTCGAGAAGGTGTTTGAGGATGACTAATAGGTTGAGGTCGACTTGAGCAAGATTCATTATTTAAATATTCACAAATTTGAAAATTCAGAAGTCGAATAGTGCTATTACACACCAAGTAAT
This sequence comes from Vibrio gigantis, assembly GCF_024347515.1. Taxonomy (NCBI): domain Bacteria; kingdom Pseudomonadati; phylum Pseudomonadota; class Gammaproteobacteria; order Vibrionales; family Vibrionaceae; genus Vibrio; species Vibrio gigantis. The sequence continues at coordinate 1,562,923 of NZ_AP025492.1, read as the reverse complement.
ACAATTGATAATCACTCTTATTTTGATCTTAAGCAAAATTAACTGACGTCTTTGCACAGCGTAAGTAATATCGGTTGAGCTTAGATGAATAGTCGTTCTGTTCTATCAATAAAAAAGAGAGGCATATAGCCTCTCCTTTCATTCACTTTAGAACTACGTTTCGTAGCTCATTTGCTTTATAAGATTAAAGCTTAATCCACGCATCTTGCCAGTATTGACTATCGCCTGGCGCATACGATGCACTTGCACACCATGCCGTGTAAGGCCAAGGTTTACATTCGTACAAACCATTATCAGCACCTACCACGATATCGCCTGCTTCATAGTTAGTACCGGCTGCATACGGAGGGTAGTTACCCGGAGGAGGTGTTGTTCCGCCCTCTTCTTTTACTGAGAACGAGTTATCCACCATCACCACTTCGCCATCTGTTGCAGTTCCAACCACTTCAAGCTTGTACTGACCTTCTGCAACATCATACAGGTCCATAGTTACCGTGCGGCTATCAGTTAGGTTGACGTTGGTCTGTTCAACCACAGTACCCGCGCTATTAACCACCTTTGCTGTTACATCAAGCGCTTCATTTGACGCCAATGTGAACTGGATACGTACATCGCCATTGTCTAGAATGTATTCCGACTGCAGTCCAGATACGCTTAGCTCTACGTCACCACCTGGATCAGGGTTGCCACCACATGAACTGTCTGACGCTTTCTTCCAAACGCCCCATTCACCTGTCGTACCCGGCTCTTCACCACGAGTGTACCAACCCGCAACCCACGTTGCTCCATCATGCGATACTTGGTCACCTTCGACATAAACGGTATTAGCATCCCATGCTGCTGCGCAGTTTGAACCGTCAGTCACAGACACTTTACGTTCAGCAGTCACGGTTTGATTTGCACTATCTGTTACTCGGTAAACTAGCGTGTAGTTACCTATTTCATTCACATCGACACTGCCAGTGTGTGTAATTGAACTTGTTAGGTCACCGTCTTCAGCATCATTTGCTGTAACACCCGCCATTGGGTCGAATGGGTTGCCAAGCACTACCGTTGTATCCGACACGCCATCGAAAACAGGTTTTTGGCTGTAAACTTCTACCGTTCTTGCCTTGGTTGTCTCATTGTTGTCACTGTCTTTTACACGGTAAGTCAGTACATAAGTTCCAACAACACTGGTTTCGACATAACCTTCAACATCGATCGATGACGTTAAATCACCATCTTCTTTATCTGTTGCTGTTACGCCTTCCATTGGATCAAATGCAGTGCCATGAAGAACACGCGTATTCTCAACACCTTTCAATACAGGCTCACCTTCAACCGGTGGCGGTGTCACTTGGCCGTGAACAAATGGACCGTAGTCTTTAATGAATTGTTCGTTGTATGCTTGACCCGCTTTGTTAGTGCCCATATCCCAGTTGATAGACCAAGTCATTACGCCGCGTAAAGGCTGTCCCTGTGCCGTTAAGCTATCAAATGCGTCGTACAGATCTTGCGGCTCTTTCACAAAACCGGTTGCCGCTGCGTCAATACTCGAAGGGATACCAAACACAAGTTTGTCGTGCGGGATCTTGTGGAAACCACGAGTACCATTAATTAGAGAGTCAGAGATGTAGTAAATGAATTCTTCTTTTAGTTCATCGTTGTTTTGCGCAATCCAGCCCACGCCGTCAACCCAGATGCCGTCGCCACCTTGGTTATAAAACTGCGGGTTGATCCAATCGTAGTAACCTTCCAAGTTATCGATGTAAGGAACATACTTACCACCCGTCGTTAGGTACGGGAATTCTGGCGCCATGGTAATAAGGAAGTTTTTACCTTCTGCGCGGTAGTGGTCTTTCACTAGCTTAAGCGCATCTGGAATCACGGTTTGGTTATTTGCAGCGGTGACGGCCGCTTGCTCGAGGTCGATATCTAGACCGTCAAAACCATAACGTTCCGTAAGACGAATGATCTCATCAGCAAAGGCTCTTTCATCACCGGTTTCTAGCTCGACGTGTGCATCTGCACCACCCAGCGCTATCAGTACAGAGCGACCTTGCTTGTTGAGTTCTGAGATTTGGTCTATAAATTGTTCTTCTGAAAGCCCAATCGTTGGGTCCAGTTTAAAAGTTGGGATTCGACCATCAGCCACATCGTACACTTTCATGAATGACACATTCACGATGTTGTACATTGGGTTCACTTCATCCAGTGTCACACATGGCGCATTACCACCTTGGTAGCCGCCACCGTCACACCAGTTATGCCAATAGCCAACCACGACGCCTGAATCTGGATTCGTCATATCTGAACCATTCGCATAAACAGCGCCAGACATAGCCGCCATGCCGACCGATACTGCTAATTGTAGAGCTTTACGTTTTAACATTAGTCCCACTTCCTTACTTAACAGCTGTGCCAATCACAACCGAACCAATTCATTTTAATCATGAATATTTATAGAGAAGTAATGGAATTTATAGGAAAAGATGACCTTTGATTTAACTTGTGATTTTAAGTCACAGATTGAATATCAGAATCAATATGATTTTGACTTTTCATTCAAATTAGAATGCTAAAATCTGTTATTTTCATCCAAATACATTGACTGAGCAAATATTTAATCAATCTTAATTCACTAAGATAATTAACCAAAAACATAAAAAATAACCAATAGGAAAAAACGAACTCTAATTCGGCAAAAATCGCCCCAAACATGCCGAAATTACTGACCTCAGACCAGGTACCATTGCGAGTGATATCACTAAAACAGTCTGGAGATAGCCATCATACATGTGCTAGCGATACACACGTAAAACGGAATATCGGAGTAAGAATTTGTGGAATGTTGGATGTATACCTCGAAAACCCTTCAGTTAACCCTCAGCACCAGGTGAATAATATTCATTCAATAGTGAAATAAAATTCACCTTATCAAGTTCATTGAGTTGATTAATTCCAGCTGCTGCTTTTCTTCCTCCACCAGTTACAAAATTTGAGCAAATTTCGTCCGCACCCGTTCTGTTTGATAATGGTGCCCGCAAACTCACCGTGTAAGACTCACCATCTTGGTTTTTCGTTAATACTGCTTGCGCTCGATTTGGGTCTTGATTAACGATTTCATTACCAAATACGCCACTGATTCGTCTTGCCCAAGTGTCTCCTGGCAGTTCAAACACACGGGCGACTTGACTTTCATAAACAGGAGCAAGGTTTGATAACTGCTCGCGATCATTTTGATAAGCAGCGCGCAACTGGTAAAACACAGAGTCTTTATCATCCCAAAGATCAAACGGATTCGGGTATTGATAAAGGATTTGGTAGAGCTCAGTAGGTGTGAAATGCAAATCACACAGTGACGAACCGTAACCATTGTAGTTCACCAAGGTACCTAGCTCTTCTAAAAACTCTGTTTGAGATTCATCGAATCCACTTTCATTCGCTAGCTGTGAGGCTACCATTTTTAGGTTATCACCAAAGGCAGCCGCGATTGCCCAAGCCACATACGCACCATTCAGCTTCTGGTTGATCAGCAAGCTTGTGCAACTCTCGGGCGTGGTATCAATAAGGGTGTCCAAATGGCTAGAGTCAGGTACATCCCCTGTTCGATGATGATCGCAATAAAATACATTGATGTTGGCATCTAGCAGTGAGTTCAATGCAGGTAGGTTTTTCTCCATCGACACATCTAAAACGGTAACGGATGAAACGTCACCTTGTTTATCCGGTTCCGTAATTTGAGTAACAACTTGAGAGACCAACTTAATATCACGCTTTACACCAGTAATGAGCACACTCTCTCTTGGTTCACTTAATCGCAGTTGTAACAACGCGATTATGCCATCTGCGTCTCCGTTGAATACGTCATAGTGCATGTTGTTTCTCTTCCTATAGATTTAAACATTTGCCAGAAACGCGCCAATACGTTCTTTCATTCGATAGTCTGTCATTATTTTAGTTATATTTCACAGATACTTAAGTCTATTTTGGAATGCCTTATTCTTATTTCTATCTGTCCATGGAATTGCCTATCCATCAGATACAAAAAAGGCGCAGATAACCCGCGCCTTTCTATTAAGTTGTTTGGCCGTACTCTTTAACGCAACTAGGTTGCTTCTAAGATGTCTTAAACTGCGCGACTGCTTTGTCCATGTCACTTGCTTGCTCTGCGACTTTATCGACTTCAATCAAACAGTGTTGAGCTGATGCGTTATTGTCGTTCGAGATGGTGTTCAGCTCTGTGATTGAATCACTCACTTGCGCCATCACTGCGCCCTGCTCTTCAATTGCAGAAGCAATACGTTCAGAGTTGCCTTGAATGCTTTCCATATCGCTTAGGATAAGCTGCAGGCTTGCATCAAGTTCTTCTGAATCTTTTAGTGTTAATTGGCCTTGTTGGTTACACTCTCCAATCTCTGTCATCGAAGCGTTCATTTGGCTCTGAATTGCCGTAACAACACTTGTGATTTCAGTCGTTGATTGATGCGTGCGGCTTGCCAATGCACGTACTTCGTCAGCAACCACGGCAAAGCCGCGGCCTTGTTCACCTGCACGTGCAGCTTCAATTGCAGCGTTCAGTGCCAATAGGTTGGTTTGTTCTGCAATACCTTGGATGATGTTTACCGCATCGCCAATTTGATCAACATGATGGTTCAGTGAGCTAATCGAATCTTGGCTGCTTGAAAGGCGCTCAGACAACTGGGTAATATTATCGATGGTCGCGACAACCACCTCTCGGCCCTTGTCTGCATTCACTTTCGCTTGATGAACACCTTCTGCAGCAACCGATGTGCTTTCAGAAATTTCGCCAATGGTGAGTACCATCTCTTGCACTGAGGTTGTCATGGTTGAGGTATGGTTAGCTTGCACTTCAAACTGTTTGATTACTGACTCTAGCTCGTCATGCATGTTCGACGTGCTTTGTGTCAGTTGCTGTGACTTAGATTGAGATGCCGCGATCAAGCCTTCTAGCTGATCAAGCAATTGGTTGAAGTATTGGCCTAAAGTGCCGAGTTCGTCTTTGCCATCAAGGTGCGAACGAATAGACACGTCGTTAGAATCAACGATGTTGCGAATCACCGAAAGCAGTGACTCAATCTTGCCGATAATAGAACGGACAATTAACCAACTGAACAGAATGATCGACACGAGTAGCGTGACGCAAAGGATGTTGTTGATCAGCGATAGTTTGTCCATCTCTTGTTGGGTTTCTTGGTCTAATACAGCGGAAAACTCTTTAAACTGAGTTTCGATAGCGTGTGAACCAGAACGGGCTTCGCCTAGCAGACCTTCGTTGTGCTTCAAGCCAATCACTCGCTTCTGTTCAACCACTTGACGAGCAGCATCTATCAAAGCAGCTGAGCTACTCATATTCGAAGTTATAGAAAGAACACTCGGGTCAAACTTCCCCTTCTCAATTAAGTCATTAAACAGGTAAAGCTCGATTTTTTGTTCAGCACTGGCTGTCGCGCTAATGCTATCGAGCAAAACATGAAACTCGCCTAGCAAGCCTTTGTCTCGCGCAAACCCATAGACTTCACTCGCTTTTACTAAGTTAACAAAGCTTGTGTGGTAGGTTTCGATGTCTTCACGTAGGTGTGTACTGTTCGCTAAACCTAAATCACTGAGCACCGCATTAAGCTCAGATTCAGACGCTAAGAATTTATTGTAGTTTACGTCGAACTTGGCGAGGTACTTCATATCACTACGTAATAGGAAATCTTTCTCGTTACGGCGAAGATTGAGTAGTCGCACTTCAAGTTCTTTGGTGATTTGTTTGGCTTCGCTCATTTGAGCGGTGGTGTCTGCAAATTGCGATGTGGTAAACAACAGTGAAATCATGCCGAAGATGGAGAACATCCCCAACGAATAGAGCTTTTTCTTTATATTCATATACGTGGCTCGTCTTTACTAAATTAACTATGAGTATCTAATTGATCGCATCGAAGCATGGAATACAACTCGTGCGACCTGGTTATTGTTATGGTTATGGTTTTTGTATCAGTAATGAGCACTAAACCTAGCGACTGTTTAGTCCACCAGCAGTGACATTCTCAATGGTATTCAAACAGAGAATGATTCTTCTCACTAAAGATAAATGCATCAATAACACAAATTGAATACATGTACATTAGTTGAATGATAAAAGTGAGAGACAGCTATTTGACGGAGCGTGAAGGCCTGAACACCCCGCTATATAAGACTTTGAATTAAAACACTTTGGACTATTATTGACTGAAGGGTTAGAAATGACGTTTTTTTGGCTCATAAAAGGAGCAAGAGCGAAGCGCAATATTGGAGATTTTGACTTGTTTTTTTAAACTGTGAATCCATCGATTGGTGATTGTACTGTCGAGCGTAAACGGCGAGAAAAATGGACCGACTTAATTCGAGTCAGGTCCATTTTTGGATTTCTTAATCAATCGCTTTGCCGCTAATAAGTTAGGGTGCGAACTTAACTAAAACGCTTTTACCATCTTGGTTAGGCTCTTCAATAACACCACTTTCTCGTCTTCTTCGATGTCTTGCGTCAACTCATTAACCAAATTCAAGTGGAGTTGGTTATGATGAACGTGGATTTTTTGGCCTTCATTAGTTAAAGCAACCACAATTGCTCGGCGGTCGGTTGGGTGTTGATGGCGTTCAATCAATTCTGCTTTAACCAACTTTTCGATTTGAACGGTAAGTGTACCCGTGGTGATACCCAACTTTTCAGCGAGCTCTTTCATTCTTAACGCGCCATGCATACCAAGTACTTCAATGGTGTGTACTTGAGCCAGGGAGTAACCCGTCTCTTTGACAACAGACTGCTCCCACGAAGACATTTTATCGTAGAACTCAGTCAGTATTTGGTTAAGCTGTTCTATATTTCGCATGGTCATTTGAATGTACTTCAAGAGTAAGATGATTAATCTTATCAAACTTGGCGAGCATTTGTTTATATTCAGAGACGCTTCTGTCGCTGTTTGATTCAAGAGTAATCGCCGCTGAGTAGTGATGCCCACTCACCTTCCACATATGTAAGTCGGTTACGGCTGCATAAGGAGCTAAAGCTTCAGTTATGCCGTTACGGTACTCATCGTCAATATTCTGATCGAGTAAGATTGGACTTGTCTGTTTCATGAGGTTCATTGTCCATTTGGCAATCACAACCGCACCAACCATACCCATTGCGGCATCCAACCAGTTCCAACCGTAAAACTTACCAAATAGCAGAGCAACAATCGCCAACAGAGAAGTCAATGTATCGGCCAAGACGTGCATGTAGGCCGCACGCAAGTTGTGATCGTGATGGTGCCCTTTGTGCTCGGTGTGTTCTTGATGCCCATCATGTTGATGATTGTGGTTGTGTCCCTTATGTTCAAAATGAGAGTGTTCGTGTCCATGATCATGTCCGTGGTCATGATGATGGTCCCCTAGCAAAAACATACTCACGACATTCACTGTCAAACCAATACACGCAACAATAATCGCTTCATTAAACTGAATAGCCTGTGGGTTGAACAAGCGATGTACTGACTCCACCAGCATCAACAACGCCACAATACCCAATGCAATCGCGCTGGTGTACCCGCCTAATACGCTGACTTTGCCCGTACCGAAAGAGAAACGTTCACTGTCAGCATGCTTCTTCGCATAACGGTAGGCGAACAAGGTGATACCAAACGCTGCAGCATGCGTTCCCATGTGCCAACCATCAGCAAGTAACGCCATAGAACCGTAAATAGTACCTGCAATAATCTCGACAACCATGGTGATGACGGTTAACAAGAGAACGTAGAAAGTGCGTTTTTCACCTTGTTGATTGTGTGAAGAGAAGTTGTGTTGATGACGTGTTGGAAAACTCAAAATGGCGTCCTTAGATTGTGTTAGTAGTTAGACGATCTTTCTTATTAAGATAATTTTGATTAACAAGTAATTTGATCATCAAAGTAATTCATTGAAATTTAGTTTGATAATCAAACTTTGTCAACGATGAGTTTTGAGGCTCTGATTTACAGAAGGAATGGATGATGAGAGCTTTAAGTTATCTCTATAGCCTACTGCTCTGAGCAAGAACGGTACTTTACCGACACAAAAAAGCCCACACGCGGCGGGCCTAGATAGATCTAATTGAGAGATGGAATTATTTGTTTTGCAACAGAGTAATCTCATCATTGACCCAGCCTAACAACTGCTTGGTCGCTTTCGACAACACTTGACTCTGCCTCACGATGTAACCAAGGCTAGTGCTCGAGAAGTTGGTTAATGGTGTCACTTTCGAATTCAAGTGCTGCTTGGTGGACATCGCAAACTCAGGAATGATGGCAACCCCAAATCCCGCTTCTGCCCAGTCGATTTGAGCGTCAACACTCCCTACTTCCATTACCCTGTGATTAGGTAGATTCAAACTTGGTAAACCTTCATCGATGAAGTCACGTGTTCTCGTATCATGCCCCAGTAGAATCAAAGTCAATTCCGCTTCTGCTCCTTCATCTTTTAGTTCACTTTCTGTCGAACGATTAGAGTCTTGGAAATCTAAGCCATCGCCAAGCGCACACCAAGAAAGCTCTTGCAGCTTAGTGAAATAGAGTGACTCGTTGTGCTGTTCTTTGGCGATAACAAAACCAATATCCGCTTGAGCATTTTTAACTAAACTCGATGCCTGAGATGAGGTGGTATTCAATAGCGTAAGGTCAATACCGGGATACTGCGCTTTGAACTTCTGGAACGGACGAATCAACAAGAATCGAGAAATGATGTCACTCACAGCAATGGTTAACGTCCCTATTTTAAGGTCGTTGATGGCATTGAGATCGGCCTGACAAATCTGCAGTTCGAGTAGCGTTCTTTGGCTTGTTTCCAATAGCCGCTCACCCGCTTGAGTCAATTGAAATGGGCTTCTCTCTATCAACTTTATACGTGTTTGTTGCTCTAATTGTTTCAGGTGCAAACTCACATTGGGCTGTGTCATATGAAGCGCATTTGCCGCTTTCCCAAAATGCTTGTACTCCGCAAGCGTCACAAACGTCTTCAACAAATTAATATCGAGCATCATGTCCTCTCTCTCGTGTCACTTATATCATTCCCTAAAAATGAAGAATGCCCCTTCCGTCATTCCCTACAGTGAGGGACGAACGTGATAGGGAATCTTGCTTGTAGGTTAAGACCTTAAGGACATATGGAATCCTTATCAAGATAATAAAGATAATTAATTTCTCTTATTCTTTTTGCAGGACTAACATGATTTCTCAATCAGTCAGGAGAAAAATTATGCCATCTATTGTTGTTGTAGGCGCAAACTGGGGCGACGAAGGCAAAGGCCGTATCGTTGATTTTTTAGCAGACCAAGCTTCTGCTAGCATTCGCTTTCAAGGCGGAAACAATGCAGGTCATACTGTGGTAAATGACTTCGGTACATTCAAACTGCACCAACTCCCTAGTGGTATTTTTAATCCTGATTGTGCGGCGGTTCTTGGCCCTGGCATGGTGATCAGCCCTGCTGCGCTAACTGAAGAGATTGCAGAAGTACAAGCGGCTGGCATCAAAGTGAAAATGGCGATTTCAGACCGTGCGACACTGTGTCTACCTTTACACGCCCTTGAAGATACGCTTGAAGAAGAACGTTTAGGCGATGGTGCTTACGGTTCAACACGTCAAGGTATTGCGCCAGCGTACGGCGACCGTGTAATGAAGAAAGGCATTCTTGTGGGTTGGTTGAATCAACCTGAGATTTTAGAGCAGCGCATTCAGTTCCTGCTTGATTGGAAGATGCCTCAGCTCAAAGCGCTATACCCTCAATGTGACTTCACTCAAACCGCTTCTGAAATGACAGAGTGGCTACTTGAAGTGACCAAAGCTTGGCGTCCGTTCATTTGCAACGTGACTGAACCGCTTAAAGCACTTCAATCACAAGACGCAAACTTACTATTTGAAGCTCAATTAGGTGCAGGTCGTGACCTTGTCTACGGTGAATACCCATGGACGACCTCTTCTAATGTAACTGCAGCTTACGCAGGTATCGGTAGTGGCTTACCAGCCCTTCGTCCTGAGCGCGTTATTGCCGTTGCTAAGTCATTCAGCTCATCAGTGGGTACTGGCACGCTTGTTACGGCAATGGAAGAGCAAGACAGCTTCCGCGAAAGCTCTAACGAATACGGTGCAACAACAGGTCGTCCACGTGATATGGGTTACTTCGACGCAGTAGCAACTCGCAACGGTGTTGACCTGCAAGCCGCGACTGAGATCGCACTGACTAAGATTGATTGCTTGTCTGGTTTATCTGAACTTAAGATCTGTACGGCTTACTCAGGTGAACATACAGAGAACCCAATTTGGCCGCAAACTGCCGAGCTAAAACCTGTTTATGAAGATATGGCAGGTTGGGGTGAAGACATCACGGGTTGCCGCACGTTTGAGAGCCTTCCTCAAGCAGCACAAGATTACGTAACTCGTATCGAAGAGTTGATGGGCGTGCCAATTGTAATGGTATCGGTAGGTCCTGAACGCGAGCAAATGATCATTCGAGCTTAGTTAAGAAGACGGTACAACATCTACATCAAAGCCCACATTCAGTGGGCTTTTTTACGTCTGTCACAAACGGCTAAATCTTATTTTTTTTATTGAGGTACATGTTTTCATCGGACGACTTTATTAAATTAATGATATTGAAGTTCCGAGAGTCAGCGATACCACAACCATATGAAAAACCGAGTGGCACCTCATCATCACAATGAAAACTTTTAATGAAATCATGAAATTCAGCACGAATTTTATTGATCAACTCAAAAGCATACCCCGGCTCTTCTGAATGAATGACGACAATGAATTCATCACCACCAATCCTAGCCGATATACTGTTATACGTTGAATTGTTTTTAATGCATGACGCAAAACCAGATATATAATCATCGCCTTTGAAGTGGCCATACGAATCGTTAATGTACTTCAAATTATCCAAGTCGAAATACAAACAAACGATCTCGCCATCACTTATGTTTGCTTTGTTGAATTCATGGAAAAAGCCCCTTCGATTAAGCAGCGTCGTCATGATATCAAAATGACTGTTTTTGTATAAAATACGGCTCTCTTCTTTTAAGAGAATTTCAGAACGCAATAGAGTCGATATGTTTTCAATCAAGCTAACTTGGCTTTCGGTATACGCTGTTGGGCTTAAATCAAACACCAAGAGCACCGCAAACACTTCACCATCGATATCTCTAACCGGGACGCCACAAAACGATTTATAAGCATCCTTACCATTCGCAGAAACGGAATCACCACCAGCGTGACCACTCAAATAGACCGTGCGATTTTCGTTATGCACATACTCACAAAAGAGGCTAATTTTGCTCTTATGTTGGTTGCACGATATGTTTGAGGAGCTCCATACACTCTCAGAACCTGAACAACTCAAATCAGAGATCATGATGATGCCCGCATTCGATGCGTCCATTATGTCTCGTATGTTATCTAATATAGATACCCAAGTATCGACATCGATATTTCTTTGCATCCCTTCAGAAGAGAACTTATCAAAAAGCATTAATATTTCTTTAGTATCAGATAGTTAAACTTAGTCGAATATTCATTAGTAAACGTTGTAACAAAAATCCCGAGAGCGATGATCTAGGGCGGTTATTACCTACCACTCAGCAACAACCAAGCCCTACATCCTAATTTTCTAATTCAGCGGCATCGTTCGAAGAAGCCCAAATTTCCGAACGTCTATTCTTCGCTCTCCCCTCTGCAGTTGCATTGGAAGCAATAGGCTTACTTTCACCAAATGAACGAATAACAAAGCGGTTTTTCTCAACACCATCGGCAATCAAGCCATCCGACGTAGTCAGCGCTCTTTGTAGCCCTAGCGCTTGGTTATAACCTTCTGCGCCCGTACTGTCGGTGTGGCCATCTACAGTAATTGAACTGCCGTTAGTCTTTAACTCACCTGCGAGCTGACTCAATGCTTTACTGCCCATCGGCGTTAAGTTGTGTTGGTCAAAACCAAAATGGAGGCGAGCCAACAAGCCTTTGCGTTCTTGGTTACTGATCCAAGTCTTACAGCCTGATTGATTCATGCCCAGATTGGATTGGCCTGCTAACGCTTGTTTGAGCTCGCTGTTGTCAGACGACTGCTCTATTTGTAGAAAGCCTTGTCTATGCTGTGCAATGCCGACGACATCATCGACTCTTACACTATGTTGATATTCACTGAATGCGGTGTCGCAATAAACGCTGACACCTTCTTCCGCATGAACGATAAAACTAAGTTGCAATGTCGATAGGACGATTGAACTGATCATTAACTTTTTCATATTTTCCTCTAATACAACTTAGTGATTCCGCTTGTTTTTGAGCCTTTACGGATGAGTTCTTCTATCTTTTCAATCAATTCATCTAGGTTAGATACATCGATGATGTCTTCATTTGGGTCTTCTACGCAGTCTTGAAAACCACTTTGTTGGGAAGCTCGAAAATCGATACCAATAACACCTATGTATAAGCCCGGTATCTCTTCTCTTGCTTTGTCACACATGCCTCTGTCGACTAACCCTCTGAGGATGCCGTTATCAGGGCTTTCTTGCCCATCACTTAAAATGAGCAGCATCTTGATTTTCTTGTTGTAGGCTTGTTGTTCTTCTTGATCAGCGCTGTTCGGGTCACCGTCGTGCAAGATTTGCGATCCTCTCAATATGCCTTGAAAGGCCGCCGTTCCACCGTCTGCCCACATCGAATTAATCGGATTCAAGTCTGAAAGCTTGTTAGATAGGCGAATGTTGGAAAACTGTGATGAATTGGAAGAGCCATGTGCATTAAATAGCTCTGTTCCACTCACACCATAGAAATCGGGCTGTAACCCCGACTTATCCGTAAACATCGTCGACACTGATGTCGATAAATCCACATAGTTGTATACGTCAGCAACTCGGTAACTATCTTGATAAATCACATCCTTAATACGTTTGGCGTACTTTTGATTGTCAGCCTTTGGATTTGAGCAACGTGACTGTCGGTCTGCACATCTAATTACGTCATTTTGAGAGTACGTACGCCAGTAATCCCAGTTAACATCATTGTAGGAATAAGGTGATACGTTGGTTTTATAGTTATCTTTGTAGCTCAATTGACTTGTCGCGTTAGCTTTATTACCCGAGACGATTTCCCTCGTTCGAACGTTAAAAGGGACAAAGCCAACTCGGTTGAGCAGTTTATCTCCGGTGGTATCTTCGCCCGGTTCATCACACACGTCTTTCAATTCTCCATCGACATTCTCTTGTTCAATCGATGTGCAAAGGATTTTGCTGGATATTTCATCGATGGCCGTTTTCAGATCGTCGATTTTTATGTGTCGACTTGAACCCCATCTGTCATTCATTGAACCGGAAAAGTCCGACACAAACACAATGTCGATGTTGTTATCACCCAGGTAGACCGGGTACTTTCGAGCCAATGAACGCCCCGCGAGATCTTGCTGCTCATCAAAAGACGGAATAAAGCTGCTCGCAAACCAAGAGTCGTGCGTTGTCTTGGCATTCACCGTGTATTGGATGTACTCAAGAACCCCTGCCCCCTCGTCTTCTGCTTGGTGGAAACGGTCTGCAGAAAGGTTGGTTGATTTAATATCACGAACATAGTTTTCTACATATTTAGTCGCAAGCCCGCGAGCCTGATCCGGTTGATCTTCAATAGTCACTGCTATGGCCGCAGCCTCTGCTGAATCTCGTAATCGACTGGTCTCTTGAACATAACGAGTGCCTTCCACTGCCCAAAAGGTCATGCCCATGATTGGAACAAGCAATAAGCCCATCCACACCGCGGCAACCCCTTGTTGTCTTTGGAGGCTGATATGCTGGCGATTGATATGACGATCGTGCTGCATGTTCATTTCGTTATCTCCCAGGCATTATTGAAGATGAGCCAATCTTAACCGTGGAGCTCGTGCCACCGTTGAAGAAAGGCTTGAACCAAGAGCTTTCCTCTTCACAAAGACTGATTCGGTATAATGGATACACAACCCCCTTCTCTACAGGTGCTAAATCCGCATGTTCGAGAATCGAATCGGTTTGGCAATTTAAGCTTCGATACTTGCTGGTTGAGAATTCAGCGACATTCGTTTTATTGGTCAATGACTCTATCCTGATGGCCACATTGTCTACTGGTGTATTGAGCATTCGACTTGCCACTTTCGCCATCTCTTCTAACTCTGCATTGGTTACGGGTAGGTTTTGTCCTGCTAGTACGTCGGCATCAAAGTAACGAGTGCGTTCTTTAATGACATTCACCAAAGCAAAGCTGGATCGGTCTAGTTTGGCGCGCACGAGCAACTGATAACTCAGATCTGCAGCAAACAGGTAAACGCCCCACAAAGCCACAAGGATGAAAACTAATTCAATGGTGTAAGAACCTTGTTGGCGACGTTTCGAAAACATACCTTGATTACGGAGCATCATCTGCCCACCCCTCGTGTTCTAGGTTCAAAACCATGGTGCGTGAAATATTTCTATCTGCGGCACCGGCCAATTTAATGACTGGGGTATAACGGTAGGTCACGGTGATCTCGGCTAAGTCGTAATTGAAGTTCAAGCCTTGATCTGAGTGCCCCCTGTTAGCGATAAAATCGTCATAGTTTTTGAAGTACTGACCTGCGATAGAAAACCGTGAACTATCAATTAAGAAGCTCCATAGGTTGTCATCGTCTTCAATTAACGTCCTAAACTTATTCTCGTATTGCTCGTTGATCCCTTTACCTTCATAGATTTTGGTATTCCTGATGGTTTCTCTCAGCGAATACTCGGTCATGTTCACAACGTAGATTTGGTAACTCGATTCGAAGATCGCAAAGGTGGCAAAAAACAGAACAAGCGCACCTAACACAAACTCAATCGCCGTCACGCCTTTCTGCTTGCTAAGACGCTTCATCATTAACTCCCAATTGAGTTAATTCAGCAGCGATGCTCTGGATCTCTTCTGCTGAGAAATCGCCTTTGAGCAACTTTTTTGCCGAATCGATTTGCTGGGTTTTCATCAGAGCAATAGCCAGATTCGCTTTAACGGTTTTATTCGCAGGATCTGCTTTTAACACCGGGGCTAATGTTTGAATCGCTTGTTGATATTCACCATTGGCCATTTGAATCATTGCGATATTGTTCTTAACAACGACATCGTCATAACCGCGTAAACGAGCTTGGTTGAGCTCTTTCTGTGCTTCGTCGTATTTCCCAGCTTTGGTGTAAGACACGCCGAGCAAGACGTGAATTTGACCGGTTCTGTTTCCTGCCTCGATAGAAGCTAAGTAAGCAGTAATAGCACTCCCAATGTCATTTTTTGCATCAAACACTTGGCCTTCTAATTGGTACAAGTTGGGATTTTCGAACCCCTGTTTTTGCAAGTGTTGGACATAAAAGTCAGCCGATTCAATATCCCCTTTGTAGAAATAAGCCCATGCCAATTTCTCTTTAACTTCTGGGTCTTCGGAGCCTTGCTCTAGCTGAGATTTGTAATAACTAATCAAACCATCATAGTTCTTCACTTTTTTCATGCTCGTGACGTCGGCAAGCTGCAGGTCTTGTGGTGACGGTGCCGATTGACAACCCGCCAATACACTCAGCGTTAACAAGATAAAACCGATACGTTTTCCAATCATTAGTAATTCTCCCTTAGATGCTCAATGTCATTTGCATGATGCTCGGCGCGAGAATCAGGATAACGATCGGGAACATGATGAAGAGGATCAAAGGCACACTCATCTTCGCAGAAAGCTTACCCACCTTTTCCTCGACCGTAAGAATTTGCACTTTTCGCATATCTTCTGCGAGATCACTTAACACATGCGCCACAGATGTCCCGTATTGCAAGTTTTGAATGATGGTCAATACAAAGCTTCTAACGGGTGGCGTAGGAATACGTTCACTCAAGTCATTGAGTGCCTTTTCTAGACCGTGTATTTTCGCAGAGTCGGAGGTACGCTTAATCTGGTAACAAAGGTCGGAATCAAATTCCGCTAACTCTTTGCCCAAATAAACCAGCGCCGCTTCAATCGTCATACCGGTTTGAACACATACCGACATCATGTCGAGCAAATACGGCAATTGAGCTGAGGTTCGGCTAATCAACATCTTGCGTCGCATTTGCAGTAAAGTATCAGGCACGACGATGACAGCAATCAGCGAGAAAATAACGACGAGCAGCTTGTTGGTTGATGTCATATCCCCTAATAACACCAACCCTGAAATCAACGCTAATACCAATAACTTGACTGGGAAATAGAATTTCGCCCACTCAGTGTTGTAATAGCCGGCCTCAATCATCTTTTGCTCGAGCTCGTGTCGATGTTCTTTACCAAAACGAACAAAAAAGCGGTTTACGCGAGAAGGTGCACGAACAGCATCGTCTCCAATGTAGAGTGCAACTTTTTTGTGTCGTTGCTCTTTACGAATCGAATCGACAATCAAAAACAATAACGAGAAAAACAGCACAATAAGGGAAGCCAGTAACATCATGCACGTACTCCTCTTACTAATAACCAAACAATGAACAAGCCAAAAAGCTCACTGCCAAGCACATAAAACAATATGATTCTTCCCTCTGGGTCATAGAGAACAAAATCCACATTCGCGGGATTAACGTAATTGAGAATAATCATAAAAATCAGAGGAATGGCTGCAACGATTTTGGCGGAAATTCGAGCTTCCGAAGTCATAGCCATCTTCTTTTTTTCGAGTGTTCGAGAGTCAACCAAAACCCTAATCAGACGAGCTAACACGCCCTTTAGTTGGCCACCTCTTGCGATATTCGCCCTGATCGTCACGGTAAAGAATAGAAACTCTGGGTACGGGTAATTTTTGCATGAACGTTGAAGCACCACTTCTGGAGACTCCCCTAACTTAAGTCGCTCTCCCATTAGCTTGAACTCACGGCCTATCGGGTTGTGCATCACATCGCCCACATAACTGATGGCTTGCATTAAGCTGTCACCCGCAGTAACCGCACTCATCAGAATATTCAGCGCATCAGGAAACGTGTTCTCAAAATCTCGTCGTCTTCTTGTGACCAGAAAACGATAGCCGAAGAAGGTAAACATCAAAGAGGAACCAAGCACCAACCAAGAGTTGGTGATGGAGAGTAGATCCGTAACGATGTACCAAGATGTAATCAGGCTGCCCGTAATATATAATGCGATGTATAACGTCGAACGCGGCCCTAACACCATCAATGTTGGTGAAATGGACTCTTTGAATTTTTGCCATCCCTGCTTACGCACCAATGACTTCACATTGATAGCGTTAAAGTTTTCCGCTTCCGCTTCTTCAATATTGAAGAATTGGTGAACGTTTTTGACTTTTGAATCTCGGATCAAAAGCAGCACAAAGGCAAACAGGATTAATGAAACCCAAAGCATGTTATGCCCCCTTAAACGATGCGATAAGCTCGTCATAGAGCCCAAAGAATTGCGCTTTTTTTACTAGCTCAGAACGTTGCATGATGCCGTCAGTAACAAATTCGCCTTTAACGTTTTCTCCGTAATCAGCGTCGTCATAACGAAAGCGATAGATCTCTTCCATCACTACGCTCTCGCCTTCCAAGCCAACAATTTCAGAGATGCTCGTGATCTTACGAGATCCATCACGCAGCCTGTTAACTTGTACAATCATCTGAACGGCACTGACGATCGTTCTACGAATCGCATCTAGAGGTTGATTCAAGTTCGCCATCATCACCATAGATTCAACACGAGCAATCGCGTCGCGCGGTGTATTGGCGTGCAATGTCGACATTGAGCCGTCGTGCCCAGTGTTCATGGCTTGCAGCATTTCAAACGCTTCAGAGCCACGACACTCACCCAGAATAATTCGGTCTGGACGCATACGCAGCGCATTGATCACCAACTCTCGCTGCGTTACTGCTCCAGTTTGCTCAACACTTGAAGTACGTGTTTCCAGTCGAACTAAGTTGGGTTGCTGGAGACGCAGCTCAGCCGCATCTTCAATCGTGACGATACGTTCATCTTCAGCGATGTATTGAGACAAAGCGTTGAGCAACGTGGTTTTACCTGAGCCAGTACCGCCAGAGATCAGTACATTGATACGACAGCGCGAAGCTATCATCAGCACTCGCGCCATGTCTGGAGACATAGACCCAAAGCCAATCAGGTCTTCAAAAGCGATGTTCTGCTCTCTAAACTTACGAATAGAAATCGATGTGCCATCTAAAGAAATTGGAGGAATCACGATATTCACACGGCTGCCATCTTCCAATCGAGCGTCGACAGTTGGAGAGAGTTCATCGACACGTCTCCCGACGCGTGATGCGATACGCTTGGCAATAGCGAGCAGCTGCTCTTCATTCACAAACGAAACTTCGGACTTTTTGACCTTGCCGTGTCGTTCGAAAAAGATGTTGTTTGGCCCGTTCACCATGATGTCGGAGATAGACTGGTCTTCAACTAACGGTTGTAAAGGCCCCAAACCAAACAGTTCATCGATAAGGCTTTTCACCAATCCTGACTTCATCATCGAAGTGATCGGTCTTTGGTAACTGTTCGCCAACAGATCTACCGCTGCCTGTATCTGAGATTCGAGGTCTCGGCGACTCATTTTCTGAACCGCTTCTGCGTCTAGGGCTTCAAATATCTGACCGCGAAACGCGAGGTATAAGTCTTTATTAGAACTCATTTAGCACGCACCTTTTTCAGCCAAGAATTCATGCCCTTCTGATCCATAGGTTGACCATTAATCAGCTTCACCAGTTGCTCCATTGAACGACTAATATGGCGGTCATGCTTGTGCCCGCGTTTACCATCAATAATGATGTGCGCTAACGCTTTGCAGTAATCCACTTCTAGATCGACATTGGCGCCCAAATACTTGGTCAGGTCGGGCTTTTGTAAAACGTAAGCATTTTCCGGGCGGTGGTAATTCACCACTGTAATCACGCGTGTACGAGAGGATAACGTAAGCTGCAAGCTAGAGATCTTTTCAAACAGTCGCTTCGCACTTCTAACGGACGACACTGACGCATCCAACACCAACACAACCACATCGAAGTTTTCTACCAAGAGTTGAGGTTCAACTTTGAAATCCACACCACCAGAAAAATCTTCAATGATGAAGTTTGTGTTTCGCGCCAATAACTCACACAACGTTTGGTTGTAATTCAAAACATCGTTTTGGCTCATGTCGCCATCGATAGCCAACAGACGTAAGTTTTTACGTGCGTTAAATAGATAGCTCAACGCCCCTTCTTCATCCATTTCATGCAATGGTGCAGTGAACTCATCAATGGTTCGCGGTTTAAAGTCTTTTAGCCCGAGCAACACATCAATATTGGTATCTGCATATTGATGGTCGACGAGAATCGTGTCTGAACCTTGTGTCGATAGCAGTGAACTGACCTCTGTGGCAAGAAACGATGTACCTACGCCACCTTTTGAGCCGACAATCGCAACTCGCTTTGCTTTGCGTTTTTGGCTCACGCCAGAGAAAGTCTTTAGGTTCTTGCTCACGTGAGTTAAGAAGTCTGCAAACTCCTGCTTATTGACCGGCCAGAAAACATAGTAAAAACCCATGTCTTTAAGCGAACGCAGCGTAGAAATAGCGTCCTCTTTGCCAATCACCACTACCCCTTTGTGTGTGGGCAGTTTGCTAGCGAAGGATTTCGCATCTTCAACCACATTGGTTGATTCATTTAGCTCTAGAATCACAATGTGGCTGCTTTGTTGCTCTGTCAGCTTAGTCAAACCTGCTTTGGCTTTGACACAAGCAGGATCATTCCATCCTTCAAATCGAAAGACTTCTTGCACAAGGTCTAAACACTCTTGAGATTGATAGAACAGAGTACATCCGGCAACCCCTGTCGTTCCGGTCTGAACTGGCTTGGCCTTGGTTGTTAATGCTTTCGTTAGGTCAAACATTATTGCTCTCCTACCAATCGAGACTTGTAAGCCACTTGCTTCAAACGCATCGATTCAACAAAACAATCTTGTTGTCTCAACCGAGCGTGAATTTGTGCTGGCTTGCACTCTTGAGTCTTCAAACGCGTTAACGTCACCTGAATATTTAGATCGCTAGGCAACAATTGAGCGTATCGATACGTCACTCTTTGTGGTGCAATAAGGTGTGAAGGATATTGTTCGAAGATCGCCTGCAACATCTGTTTGCTGCGAGATGATTTGTAATCCACAACATAGGTCGCTTCTTTGTCCATCGACTCAATATCTTGAATCAAGGCTGTAATCTGTTTAGTCGTTTCAGAACGGTTTTTCATCGCAAACTCAAAACTGTGGTGCTCTTTGTACACCAAAGCTTCAGAACCCTGTCCGACAAAGTATTGCTCAGAGGCGCAGCCGAAAAGTGATGCGGTAAATAACGCCATCAGTAATAATTTCTTCATTGGATAAACCCTCCTTGCGACAACAGGCGAATCGTGGCATCAGAAGACGTCACCGACTTGCCATCCCATTCGACGTTAAGCCAGCGCGCTAATGTAGAGGTCTTCTTGATGTAAGGCAGTTGAATGTCTTTCGGCTTGATCGGCTCAACAAGATTCACCGTGGCAACGATGATCAACTCGGTTCGCTTTCTCTCAGTAGTGGCTTTTCTGAATGCGGCACCAAGTACAGGGATGTCGCCAACAAAAGGGATTTTTTGCATTTTTTCCAGATCAGCACTGCTCATCAATCCACCAAGGACGAAGCTATCGCCATCGGCTAGCTCAACGGTCGTCATCGCACGTCGCGAAGCCAGTTGAGGAACTTTGATGCCTGCCGCTTCAACATAACCTTCAACTTCGCTCACTTCAGGTGCTAGCTGCATTCGAATCTTGTCTTGGCTAAGCACTTTTGCAGTAAGGTCGAGTTTGATGCCAAACTCTTTGAATGAAATGTTGACGTTGCTGCTGGTAGAGACAATAACCGGCACCTCACCACCAACGAGAAAGCTTGCCGACTCACCGGATAACACGGTCAAGTTAGGCTCAGCCAGTACCTCCGCAATCTGGTCATTGCCTAACGCTGTGATTAATGTGCTTAGGTTTGCAGCATCAAACTGGTCGAATACAAACTCACCAACACTTGAGCCCACTGAACTCCAATCAACACCAACGGTTTGTCCAAACGATTCTGTTACCTGAGCAACTGATATTTTGACGTTCACCTGTTGGGTGGTTGCAACTTCAATACGTTCGATGATCCCTTCCCACGTCATATTGCGGGCAAACACCATGCTTTCGGGTTCTTCATAATTTGAGCTGTCAGACTTAAACTCTAGCTTCTGAGTTTTGTCCCATTTCTCGGTTTTTTCTCGTCCCAATAGAGTCGCTACCAAACGATAGATGTCGTCGCGAGTCGCTTCGGAATCAACAAGACCACTGACGGCGACTTGCTCTCCTACAGACTCAACCTTGACTTTCGCGTCAGGGAAATGAAATTTAAGTTGGCGTCTAATATCCGTCAGATCCAAATCAACAATAATGCGGTCAGACAGCAACACCTCATCGTCAATTCCATAGACAATCAGACGTGATTGCCCAATGCTATTGGCGAAAACGACCAAAGTGTTGTCGTTGATCACTTTGTAGTCAACGATATCAGGGTTATTAATAAACACTTGACCAATCGGGCTTTTGAATTTGATGTGTTGACCATCGTTGAGCGTGATGGAACGATCGGCAGCAAAAGTGTTTGTTATAGAAAGTAAGCCAATCAACGCTGCTAAGATGGACACATGCAGTGCTTGCTTGATTCGATGATGGAGCATCATTACAAAGCCTCTCTAGAGTTATTCTCATTACCACGTAGTTCAGCAATGCCGGTATAGTTATCGATAATGTTGCGTACCTCCGCGACCTCAGGTTGCGTATAGGTTTGGCTTCGATAAATTTCAATGTGCATTGTGCGTTGTGCTAGCGCGAGTTTTGGTAATTCATCAGGCTTAACTTCGATGACCACAGTAGTCAGACCGTCCTCTTTGCTCGGCGCTCGAGCGGTAATTGAACTATCGCCAGTTTCGTCATTGCCGATGTTGAGAACTTTGACATTTTTAAGAAACATCGAGGCCTTCATCCCTCGAAAGCGTTTCGGCTTATCGATATTTCCAGCCAAGTTGGCATTAGGAGAACTCACTGTGAGGATATCGATGTAGGAGCCCGGTCGTATGTAATCGTTGATCAGGTTTTTGTCACTGACTTTAAGTGGGTATAACGTCATGCCTTCTGTTATTAACAGATCAACATATCCAGGCTGACCTGGTGTTACTTGATATTCAGGCAGTACCACCTCACTGGCGTTAAGGTCGCGATTTAACAAAGTGGAAGGATCAAAGCTGATTTGAGCGTCTTCTCTAACACCCAGTGTTAAAGCTTCACTTAAAGGAAGCTGTTGTTTGACGACACCTTGTGCATCGATTGCACGCCCTTTTTCGTAGGCTTTGGTGGTCATCCAAACGGCAACATGTTCTTCATTTTTTTCAACGACCGTTTCAGCCGCTACTTTCGGTTGCGGCTCACTCTTGAACAGGTCGATAACGCCTAGTGCACCCACGATTAAGGCAGCAATGGCCACAAGTAATACCAGTCGGGATCTCATAATGTGCTCATTTTTTGGAGGTTCATATATGTGGCGTAGATTGAGTTAAAATTACTAGGTAAAATCCAATGCTAATTGCTATTCCATATGGAATACCCTCTTGGTTATGGGCATTTCCTCTTATTAATTTTTTACTTATTAGATAAGTAAGCGCTAAAATACCACCAGCAAAAGCCGTCAGAATATACGCCAATAATAAGTCATTAACAGGAATGGTAAGTGACAAAATAACGACGTATTTAATATCACCCGCTCCAATCCAAATCAGCTTATAAAGAATAAGTCCTCCACCTAGCATCAGTAAGAAACTCATAATTTGGATATCTAATGGGGATATGAAACACTGCAAGATGAGTAGTGCAAACAAGGCATAATTTTGTATCTTACGATATAGAAAATCAGTAGCCGACACATATATACTCAATATTGCCAAAGTCACTAAATACAATTCATGACTAAAAATTAGAAATACCACCTAACGTTTGGTTGGAACAAATCTTATTTCACACGGTAAATTAACCAAGCCAGACCAATGTAAACATAGGTCTGGCATAAATATCTTTCGATATCTTCTACATTAGCCAATAAGGCTTGATGTTAGCTGCTAGCTGTATCAATAGCCGTAGCTACATCTTCAAAAGCACCTTCTAGCTTGCCAATAAAGCCATCAGCGCCTACTGCTGTAGTTACTAACACAGCCATTGCAACAGCAATAAGACCATATTCAATCGCAGTTACACCGCGCTCATCGTTCTTGAATTGTGATAAAAACATGCTTGTTTTCACGTATAGCTTAGTAATCATTATTTGTTCCTATAAGGCTGTTGAAAATTCGTCGCCATTATAATTAGCCCACCCACTCTGGGGAAAATACCCCCTATCGACTTTATCAATAGGTAGAGCGAAAATTGATCAAAATAAAAATAGTGAAATTAGACAAAAAGACAACAAATCTATATTCAACAAAGAGTTACAGTTAAAATCACTGTCAGAAATCTATATTAATTTAAATTTATAAACTTGAAAAAGTAAGATGTAGCTCAATCTTTTCTGTTATATACGACTTATATAACCTTTAGATATAACCCAATTGATAATTTATTATGCTTTATTATTCATTATAAAACCTGTTGAAATACAAGTATCATCACGCTATTGTTCTTCGAATCAACAAACAATAATAAATATAATTTCTTTGTGTCAAAGGTTAGTAGAATCATGAAACTACATTTCGAAAATATTGTTTCGTTCATAGCAGTAGTTGAAGAAGGTTCATTTAGCTCTGCTGCACGCAAGCTTGGAAAATCACAATCAACAGTTAGCACAGCTGTTCAAAATCTTGAGTCAGACTTAGGTTTCAACGTATTTAATAGAGAGCACTCTAAAGTCTGGTTAACAGAGAAAGGGGAACGCCTATTCCAATTATCTTTACCCGTGGTATCAAAATATCGGGAATTAATCACCGTTGCCCAGCAGATGAATATATCCGACCAGATAGTTTACCGTGTGGGTATCGATCCATTGGTGTTCAATAAAAACGTAAAGAAGACACTACTA
The DNA here is from genome assembly GCF_024347515.1 of Vibrio gigantis. Taxonomy (NCBI): domain Bacteria; kingdom Pseudomonadati; phylum Pseudomonadota; class Gammaproteobacteria; order Vibrionales; family Vibrionaceae; genus Vibrio; species Vibrio gigantis. The sequence goes on along the minus strand of NZ_AP025492.1, from coordinate 1,538,823 downwards.
GCATTCTCGGAAGCATTCCCGAATGTTGACTTACTTGTAGTGACGAAGCCCAGCTTCGTATTAGGTAACTATATAAACGAAGGGAAGATAGACCTAGCGTTGGGTAATCCGTACCACAAGACCAATTACGACTTCAACATCGAGGAGCTATTCCACGTTAACTGCTGGTGGGTGGCTCATGAAGACTTAGTCACCTTAAAGTCTCAAGCACCGTCACAGCGAGTGCTATTAATGGACGGTTGTGAAGAGCTGCTTAACTTGTCTAACATCGCAGCATATAACCTATGGCGACTGGATGATTTAGGGACCATCATCGATTTATGTAAAGCTCAAAAAGGCATCGCCTTTCTACCAGGGTTTCTTATTGAAGGTAATATCAAAGAACATAAACTTAAGGTTATTACCGATCACCCTGACTTTTTTGGTAAACGAGTTATTGCATCACTTTTCTGGCAAATACATTCTGACTTTAGCTTGTTTAATCAGTGGATTAAAAAGGAGCTACAAACCAGCACTCAATATAAACAAACATTTGTTGCTGATTTAGCTCAATAACGCTCTCTTAAAATCTGGTAATCACGTTCTGGTACATTAGCCAACTTCGGGATTGATACTAATAAAGCCATACATCTTGATATAGTTCCGAAATAAACCATAGATAATAAATATAATTGACGTCGTTATATTTTGTTTATTCTATAGCTCACCAATGAAAACTCAACGGTACCTATAACCTTTTATTGTTTCGATTTAATTGATAAAAATAACTTAAGAGTATTTGTCGCCTTACTCATCATTTACTGATCGCTACGGGTTATTTACGTTTATACCTGTCTAGTCGTTCTGGGGCGACTTAGCTTTCGGTTAACCTCATACAAACGATGTAGATGAATAGGAGAAACGCTAATGATAGTGACTACACTCACCCCAGATTGCAGAGACACACGAAGCCTCATTAAGGCTACAACGCCGGCTGGCAAGACATTCAGGGGCTTATAAGAACTAGAAGATTGTATAGGAATTATGAGAGGAGTTTTAGACACAAAAAAGCCCACACTAGGTGGGCTTTTTTGCTTGTTCATAAAGAACGAATTTGGTGCCCGCTACTGGACTCGAACCAGTGACACCTTGCATGTCATGCAAGTACTCTAACCAACTGAGCTAAGCGGGCGGTGTTCTAATTTCTTATTACTACCATTGTGACAAACTCAATAGTTATGCAATAAAAACTAAAGAAGGAATGGTGCGTCCGAGTGAACTCGAATCACCGACCCCCGCCATGTCAAGGCGGTACTCTAACCAACTGAGCTACGGACGCATTCCTTTAGAACGAGGAAGATAGTAACGACTGATTTATTGCGGCGCAAGTAGAAATTACACTTGAATCAACCGTTTGCTCTTATTCGCATCAATACGTTGAATTTTTAGACGTGAAACGTAAATAAAGTTGAGTTACATCACACTCAAAGATATGCCCTATTTTGTGTTATTCCTCATCTACATCGAATACAACGTTGTAGTTTTCGGTATAGGTACAGTTTGGCTGGCGGCTACAAGTAAAGAAACGTCTCCCTTTATAATCCCCCTGACTCGCCAGTTTGATGATCATCGGGCTGCCACACTTCTTACAGAAGCGCACTTCTTTTGATGGCTCGATTAAATCAATGTGCGCTGCCAGCAACCTCTTCAAACGACTCACTTGATAGCTGTGTTTAATAGATGCACCAATCAGAGGTAAACCTGCTGACTTACACACGTGAATAAGTAGCTTTTCGCGGTCGACTTTCCCTTTAGTGAGCTCTTTGCCGTTATCAAGTTCGATAATAACGCGAGGTTCTAGCGTTCTCGGATCACAAACAACAAAGTCGAAATAGCTACGTGAGATCTTGTTGTTAGCGATAAACCAATTCTTCTTGTTGTTCGTCTTAGCCGGAACAAGAACGTTCGACATACTGACTTTAGCAAACACTTCCCCGTGGTTACCCACTGCAGATTTAAGCGCGTTATAGAATGTCGCCTGTTGCGCAGACATCAGCGCCCCTTTCTTCTGATAAGCATGATCTTTGGTGTCATCATGCTTCACAACATACTTTTGAATAAAGTAGAAGAACACAACCAGAACAATTACAACGATAAAGATATTAGTCATTTTCCAACACAATCACGTCTGTATAGGGATTAAGAGAATGGCTAGCGTATGTAGAAAAGCATCACCTGGCAAGTAAAAGAGCGAGAGTTACCAATCAAAATCATGACCTTTGATCGCTGTAATCACTGAGAAGTCGCTCCTTCGCTAGACACACATCTCCTATTTGATAATCAAAACATCAATTACACTCTAGATTGATTTAGATCAATTTACCTTAATTTGTGATCAACTAGGCTAAAAAACGTTAGGCAAATGTTAATAAGGAAGTTGCTATGGAACTCAAACAAGACCCAAGATGTTATACCGACGTATGTGTAAATGGTAAATGGTTCCACTATGACCACTGCGGAACCCAAGCCTATATGTTAAAAGGCGGCGCTTCAGCGGTGATTGAGCTCGCTAGTGAACCAGCGACGGAAGGTGAATTGGTTGAAATGCTTCAAGGTGTCGCTAAATAAATCACCAAGCCAAACATTGTTTGAATTAAGCGAATAAGAGTAGATAGCTGTATTATTTCAGATAAGCACTCTTATTCGCTTAGTTATTGAAGTTCAGGGTTTTTGAATACCGGGGATAAACCACACTTGGGCACTCAAACGATAACGACTTTATTACGCCCAGATTGCTTAGCTTGATACAAAGCATCATCTGCTGATTTCAAGTACTTCTTATAGGTGCGACTATTTAACTGTTGTTCCGTTAGGTTAGCTGTCGCACCAATCGATGTGGTTAATTCTAATGGGCCAGAATGTGTCTCTATCGGTTGGTCAGCGATCGCTTGTCTTATCCGCTCGAGCTCTTTATCAGGGGCTTGGTTTCCAGCTAGCAATAAAACGAACTCTTCCCCACCCCATCTCGCCACTACATCATTTGTTGATAAGATTTTCTCTAAACGCTTAGCAACTTCCACTAGCACTTGGTCACCAATATCATGCCCATAAGTGTCATTCACTTGTTTGAAGCGGTCTAGATCAAGAATAGCGAGCGTATAGCCGAACGGCGACAAATGATGTGGCATCTGCTGAGTTAACCGTTGTTCCAAGTAACGCCTATTGTATAAGCCTGTCAGTTCGCATCTTGTTGATTGCTGGAGTAACTCTTTATTGGTTTTCTGGATCGAGCGCAACCTTATCAAAAGTAACGCGGCACTTATCATCACCATGATACCCAACGCGACAACGATTCGATTTCGTAGCTGCTGCTTATCTAACGTCAACTCGCCAAGCTCTTTTTCGGCATTAAGCAGTTCATTTTCTTGAGCTAATGATGCGGTCGCAAAATCTTGCTCTAACAAAAAGATATCACTCTGGCGTTTATCAAATAGCAGCGCTTTGTTGCCTTTGTAGTAAAGCTTAAAATAGTGAAGTGCGTTCTCGCTATCACCTCTCGAATCGTAATATTCAGCAAGTGTCCTTAAACCGAGGACTTTCCAGCTGCGTGTACCCACAACATCGAACATTGCAGATGATCGCTTAAGATCGGCAAAAACGAAATTGTCTCGGTTCAAGCCGATATTTGCCAAGGCTCTATTCAAGTAACACTGCCCCAATTGAAGTGTGTATTTGTCCACTCCCGGATAGGTAAGACACAGGTTTGCCACTTTTCGTGCTGACTCAAAGTTCTTTTCCGCCAACAACACGTCACTTTCTGCTTTTAACAAAATGATTTTGTATCGCTCACTCACGTTATCGCCATTGAGTTTGGCTGCACTTTGATACGCTTCTCGGCCTTTGACCAAATCACCACCGCGCAAATAAGCAAAAGACTCATTCACATGCAGCACACCGATGGTAGAAGCTTCGAGTAGCCCACTCTTGTAATAGAGTTTTTTGGCTCTTTTAATCAACTTGAGCGCTTTAGGCCAGTCTTCCAGATAGATATAAAGCAGTGCCATGTTTGACACCAACTTACTGTTGTAGATGTGTTGCGGGTACTTCTTGCCAAGGTCTAAACCTTTATGGAAAAAGTATTGAGCTTCAGGAAAATCATTGCGGATATTGTTGATGACACCGGCGGTGTTATAGGCCTTAATCAACAACTCTTCATAGTGGATTGATTCAGCTATATCTATCGCTGCTCGAATTTGGATTTCAGATTCTGCTAGCTCACCCTTACTGATATGTTCAATCGCCAATTCAACTAGAGATTGAGCCTTTAACCACCCCATATGTTCTTGTTGTGCCAGCGTCTTAATCTGTCTAACGTATTCCGAAACGGCTTCGGTATCCAGTTTGTGTTGCGCGAGGTTCGACAAAATCATCAACTCGTAGGCACGATAGATGGCTTTATCTTGTTCTGGAAACTTGGTTTGTAAAGTCTCTAGTTGCTGGGAGGCTAAAGTAGGATCACCACGGGACACATCCAGAATATCAATCAGTGCAGAGCCATACTGAGTAAGTGATAATGCTTTCTCTGGGCTATACGCACTCGGGTTTTCAGGGCGGATATGTTTTAAATCGTCGTCATAAGTTGGATAGAGTAAATACAGCCCAAGCACAACACTCATCAGAACGACGAGAAGGAATGAACCTAACACATTGTTTCTATTCATTTATCTGTGCCATTATTGATTGCATTCTAATTTCATCGACATTTTTTAAAAGCGGTTAAACATTATACCCGACAGATATACAGATTAAAATCCTGCGCACTGGTAGATCTGAGTAGTGTTTTTCTCATTAAATAGAATAATCAGATGACTTTCTTGATTTAACGCAGACAATCATACTGCAAAATGGCGTTATATTGATTTTCCTGTTCCTACCTCCGCGGCTTCTTTAGAACAAGCGGAAGCATAATGAGAAATAACAATGACCCAAATTAATAAACAACGTCTTGTAGAACATTTTTGCGATCTAGTGAAAATTGATAGTGAATCTCGTAACGAAAAAGCGATTGCTGAAGCGTTGGCTGAGCAACTCGGTGAACTGGGTTTTGAAGTTCACAAACTGGCGGTTCCTGAAGAAGTGTCTAACGGTTTCAACATCTACGCTCGTCTAGATGGTACTCTTCCTGGTAGCACAGTGTTCAGCTGTCACATGGACACTGTAACGCCAGGCATCGGCATTGAGCCAATCATCGAAGACGGTATCATCCGCTCTAAAGGCAGCACAATTCTAGGCGGTGACGATAAGTCTGGTATTGCAGCAATCATGGAAGCGGTACGCTGCATTCAAGCTGAAGGTCAAGCACACAAAACCATTGAAATCGCATTCACAGTATTTGAAGAAGGCGGTCTATTTGGTTCTTTGAACTTCGATATGTCTTACATTCAATCTGAGCACGCTATTGTACTAGATACGGGCGGTCCGATCGGCACTATTGTAAATGCAGCACCTGGCCAACAGAAAATCGTTGCTAAGATCAAAGGTCGCCCTGCTCATGCTGGTCTAGCACCAGAAGAAGGCATCAGCGCGATTCAAGTGGCAGCAGACGCTATCACCAAGATGAACCTGCTTCGTATCGATGAAGAAACAACAGCAAACGTTGGTATTATTGAAGGCGGTCAAGCGACTAACATCGTAATGCCAGAGCTTAAAGTGGTTGCGGAAGCTCGTTCCCTAAACGGCGAAAAGCTAACAGCGCAAGTTGAACATATGATTTCAACGTTTGAAGAGAGCGCAAAGCAATTCGGGGCTGAAGTAGAAATCGAATCAACTCGAGCTTACGATGCATTCGTTATTGCAGACGATCACCCGCATATTCTTTCGATCAAATCAGCGTTTGAAAAGCTTGGCGTAACGGCAAACACCAAACGCACCGGTGGCGGTAGTGATGCAAACAACTTCAATGCGAAAGGTCTAACAACCGTTAACCTATCTACAGGTATGGCGAAAGTTCACACCACTGAAGAGTACATCGCAGTGAAAGACATGGTTGCTATCACTGAGTTTGTTGTGGCTTACGTAACACAATAATCTTACTTCTAAGCTAGATGAAGAATATCACCTAGCTAATGTCAAAAAGCCGAGTCCATATTAGACTCGGCTTTTTGTTGTTTAGATTTGTCTAGAAGTTCGGGGCTAGAACCCTCTGCGCTTCCAAAACTGGCCTTCGTCTTTTGCTACTAAGTCGAATGTCTTGTCTGCGATGATGTTACCCTTTAACTCAACCGTCATACGCCATTTACCGAGTTTATTCGAGACTGGAGCCCAGATAGTGTCGCCTAAGTAGAAATCCCAATCGTTGTTGCCTACATACTCTTCGCCATCGAACGGTTCGAGCACTTCACCTTTGTCTGTGGTGATGTTCGGGTGATAAATGCAGTAACGGATCTTCTCACCTTTGGCTTTTTTGATATTCAGGATATAGCCAAATTCCACGTCGATTTCAGCATCAACGATGGTGGTGAACTCTTGGATTTTTGGGAGGTCTTTAGATTTTGAATCCCATGTAGAGTAGATACCATAAGAGGTCATGTCGACCACAACAGAGCGCTTTGCCATTTCAATCGTTACCTTGGTGTTGTTCTATTAATTTTATGTTATTTGCCATTCAGCCAATCAAGCTTGAGGCTATTCTTGCCAATCTTTCGCCATTCGCTTGATCACTGAAGGTTCAATATTGTGAATAGTGCCATAGTTCTCTCGGCAAACTTCAATCACCAAGTCAGCGTTGTATTTAAGTGCAAGTTGACGATAAGCCTTCATTTCCCATTGCTTGATGAAGGTATTCGATACAACAACATCAAGCCCTTGCTTTAAGCCGTTTTCAGCCGTGTTCTGACACCATTCATGAGCTTGTTGCAGGAGTCTAGGATCAAAATGGTACTCACCTTGCTCATCCACATAATACATATCAGCTTCGACATGCATTGCATCGTAACTTTTTGCTTTTGTTGACTTGCCCGAACCAGGCAGCCCTCGAATGAGTATTAACTTCATCTGTCACTTTACAGGCTGATTCAAAAACATGAGTTTATCTTAAATGCTAACTGCTTGCTCTGTTAACTGATTCGTTCGACATAACAGAACCAAGCACTTAACACTTGCTCGGTTAGCGGTTCAACATAATGAGATGCCCCTTGAAGCCGATCAATTGCTTCTGATAGAAAACACAAATAATTTACATCTAGCCATTTTGCATATCGACAAGCGTATCAAACTACTATAGATTTAGATGTATAGACGTCTACATATCTAGCTTAGGGAGAAAGCTGTGCCTATTCGCATTCCAGACCAATTGCCAGCATCCGATGTTCTTCGTGAAGAAAACATCTTCGTTATGCCGCTATCAAGAGCATCGACACAGGAAATTCGTCCACTTCGAGTCTTGATCCTCAACCTAATGCCAAAGAAGATTGAAACTGAAACTCAATTTTTACGCCTACTCTCGAACAGCCCGTTGCAAGTGGATGTAGAGCTGCTACGCATTGATGACCGACCAAGTAAAAACACACCGACTGAACACCTTGATAACTTCTACCGCCAATTTGAAATGGTTAAAGGAAGAAACTTTGATGGATTGATCATCACTGGTGCACCACTTGGCTTGGTTCAATTTGAAGATGTGATCTACTGGGACCACCTTAAGACCATCATGGAATGGGCAAACAAGCATGTAACCTCAACCTTGTATGTATGTTGGGCGGCTCAGGCTGGTTTAAAATTACTGTATGATTTACCAAAACGCACTCGTAAAGAGAAGCTATCTGGTGTTTATAATCACGAAATACATAATCCATACCACCCAATTTTACGTGGCTTCGACGATACGTTCTTAGCTCCGCACTCTCGCTATGCAGACTTCTCTCAGGAGTACTTAGCTGAGCATACTGACCTTGATGTTCTTGCGACTTCTGATGTTGCGGGTGTATATCTAGCGGCGACCAAAGATAAGCGAAACGTGTTTGTAACGGGTCACCCTGAATACGACTCCCATACACTTCACAATGAATACATTCGTGATTTAGGTGAAGGTATGGAGCCTGTGATACCAATCAACTACTACCCGAACAACAACCCAGACAACAAGCCTGTCGCAAGCTGGCGTAGCCATGGGCACTTACTGTTCTCAAACTGGCTAAACTACTGCGTTTACCAACAAACGCCTTACGATCTGGATCATTTTAGCGAAGATAACTTTACCAAAGACGATTAAGTTCTTTCTTCCGATTCAAAAACACATAAAGCCGTGTCCAATAGGTTGTTGATAAAACGACGAATTTGACGCGGTTTTTTTATGGTGTATGGGTCGCATTCCATAATAGATTTACCACTTCAATGGGTTTGATTTCATATGATGGGTTGGTGTTCATAAGGAGCTTCACATGCCTGCCAAGCTGTTATTCTCAAACCCCGTTTCGTTATCATCCCCCATTTCGCTATCAAGCGTCGTACTACTCGCCTCTGTTTCGTTGGCTGGTTGCGTATCTGTCACCGAAGGCCCACCAAAGATTGAAAGTGATCCTATTGCGATGTCTGAATCTCGAATTGAGTTAGGTTTAGGCTATATGGGGCAAGGCAATATGGTGAGAGCCCGCGAAAACCTAGAGCTAGCCATCAAACATGCACCTACTTACTACCGTGCTCGGCTTTCAATGGCACATTATTACGAACAGGTTGGCGAAATAGACGAAGCAAGAATGACTTACCGCAAAGCACTCAGTCTCGATTCAAGAAACGGCAATGTACTGAACAACTACGGTACATTCTTGTGTAAACAGGGCGAATATGAACAAGCCGATAAATACTTCAACCGTGCCATCGACCAACCCTACTACTACTTAGTGTCTGCAAGTTATGAGAACGCCGCTTTTTGCGCGTTCAAAGCAGGGAATACAGACCAAGCCAAGTACTACTTCACTCGAGCCATTGACCACGACCCGAATCGAGTAAAGTCGATATTACAGCTCTCTAAAATTGAAGTAAGTGAAGCCGATTACAACGATGCTCGACTTCGTTTATTCAAATTCCACCAGCGCTATGGCTATCAAATTCCATCACTTCAAATATTGGTTGATCTTGAAAACAAAGCGGGTAACCGCGCTCTCGAAGCAAAATATCAGAGTAAGTTAGACGAGTTACTCTCTGCTTAACACATAAGCAAAACACAAAAAACGGGCTTATTGCGTTAACAACAAGCCCGTTGGTAATTTCATCTCAATATCTTAACTAGGTACAATCGCTATTTAAGCGAAATCCACTCTTGTCTTTGTTCGTCGTCCATAAAGGTCCATGCGATAAAGCGACTTACCTTCTGTCCTTGCGACATCTCTACCACTTTCACTTGTTTAGCTCGTAGCTTACCCAGTTCTGAGCGAACCATATCGACGTTGTCTTTCTTAGAGATCAATGTCGTAAACCACAATACTTGAGTAGCAAAAAGTTGGCTCTCTCTCGCCATCTTCATAATGAATGCAGCTTCACCACCAGGGCACCAAAGCTCGGCTTTTTGACCACCAAAGTTTAACGTTGGTTTATCCTGCTTAGTTGATTTATTTTGCTTGGCTGGCTTCTTGTTCTTTTCTGGCTTGAATGACTGACCCGCTTTCTTAGCACGGTTTGCCGCTAGATTATCCAGTTTACGTTGTGAACCCTTTTCCGCTTCTTCAAGAGAACTGTGGAATGGAGGATTACAAATAGTGACATCGTAACGTTCATTATCCTTAATCACGCCCTTAAAGATAGATTCTGAGTCCGCTTGTAGGCGAGCTCGGATCTTTCCTTTTAGATTAGCGTTACTTTCTGCAATGAAGTTCGCTGTTTTGATGGAGACTGAATCAACATCAGTCCCCGTAAAGCGCCATTTATACTCTGTCGCACCAATAATTGGGTAAATACAGTTTGCACCGACACCAATATCTAACGCTTTCACAGAGGCATGATTATAAGGTTCGCCTTGGCCATCACTATTAAGGATATCTGCCACTCTGTGAATGTAGTCTGCACGGCCAGGAATTGGCGGGCATAAGTAACCAGCGGGAATATCCCAATGCTTAACGCCATAGTGATGTGCCAACAAAGCTTTGTTAAGTAGCTTAACGGCCAATGGTTCTGAGAAGTTAATGGTGTCTTCTCCCACTGGGTTCTTTATCAGATGTTCTTTTAGTTCAGGTAAGGCTGCAACCAATAACTCAAAGTCATAGCGACCTGTGTGTTGGTTTCTTGGGTGTAATCCACCTTGAGGCTTTTCTGCCGAACGTCTTTTCTGGGCTGCGTTTTTGTTAAATACAGTTTTATTGAACGAGCCCTTATTCGATGACCCTTTATTCGTACCCTGTTTAGCTTTGCTATCTTTTGCAAAAGGTCGCTTTGCTTTGTTGTTGCCAGCGCCTTTAGCTACACTATTCTTGCGGCTTTTTTCTGATGTGTTTTTTGTAGAAATACGCTTCTCGCTGCTTGGCTTGCTATTGCTGTTCTTACTACCTCTTTGCTCAGCTTGGTTGTCTTTTACCTTTGCTGATGAGGTGCTGTTTTTTGACAGGCTTAGCGTAGTTCTGTTTTGTGATTGGCTCATTGGGCTACTTCTTTAAATCTAAATACATCATGAATAAACGGGCATCCAGCTCAAGTTGATGGTATTCCGGTTCCATGTGACAGCATAGTTGGTAAAAAGCTTTGTCGTGCTCTTTCTCTTTGATATGTGCCAGTTCGTGTACCACCAGCATTCTTAGCAAAGGTTCTGGTGCATTTTTAAAAACACTGGCGATACGAATCTCATTTTTTGACTTGATCTTTCCACCGTGATTCTTCGCGACGTAAGAATGAAGACCTAACGCATTGTTTATTAGATGAATCTTGCCGTCGTAAATCACTTTGCTGATCGGTGGTGTTTTTTTCATGTAGCGATTTTTAATCTCAATCGCATAGTCAAACAGGGCTTTCTCGCTTTTTATTTCATGATTCTTTGGATAGCGAGCTTCAAACCACGGCACTAATTTGCCCGACTCAACAAGTTGAGTAACAGGATCAAGAATGTGCTTAGGGTAGCCTTGAATATAGCGTAATGAAGGATGCATGCAAAAAGACCGTACAAGTTGCGTCACGACAAAACGTAGCGACGTCGAAAATTGAGCCGCATAGTGTAACTGATCACACTTTTCTAATCACCTAGGATTCGTTACACTTTAGCGAGATTCACCAAGAGAATGAAATAATGAAACGTGTTGTATTGTACGTCGCAGACAAATGCCCTCACTGTAAAGATGCCCAAAGATATTTAGACTCTAAGAAAATTGTTTACCGTCTGACAAATGCAAAGATGCAGCGTGGCCGTAAAGAATTGCAAGCAATGGGTGCTCGTTCTATCCCCGTGCTTAAAATCGGCGATCAAGTGATGGTCGGCTGGAATCAGAAGAACTTCGATAAGATGTATAACTCAAAGAATACCTAACGCGTTTTGAGCTAGTATTCCTCTTTATAACAAAGCCCGAGTGTCTTGCTTCAGACGCTCGGGCTTTGTTTTATGTCTATAGAACGATATACCTCTGTCGCCACTACCCTTTAACCTTCAGGAAGCCACTGCAAGTAGCGCACCTGTATTTCTGTGTTATACCAAGGACTTTGTCGACCGATGTTCTTCTGACTCTGATGAGCCTTCGTTCTTTGCACTTACATTTCATGGAGCTTGGATTACCATTAACTTAAAGACAGTTAATATCTCCTAGCCACCGCTCGTTAACCATATTGTAGGACACACATTTTCCACAGAATAATATAATCAACAAATAATTTTCAAACGGGTTCAATACTCTCATGCCAATACACTAAGCCTTTATTTTAAAGGCGGTATCGCACTTACTACACTTATATCTTCCTTTAATTCCTAACACTCGGTCCAGAAACGTTCTACGAATTCGTATTAACGTTTGTTCCTTACATGCACATTTCATAGCCCCTCACCACCTACCTAAAAAGTACTAGTATTATTTAACAGGCACGCATACCATGTAAATTAAAACCGTTAATACCCTCGCTAATTTTGGTGATACACGTCGCATAGCTGGATGAAAGATGTGATATTACTCCCAATTATTTGCCCAGTTAATATGTTACTAATCACACATATTGTTTAACGAAGTCGATAAAGGTTCGGTCAGCCTTAGACAAATAACCTTCTTTTCGCCACGCCAAAGATAGATTAAGTTTTACCGGGTCTTGAAATGGCACACCTACCACGTCTTCCTCATACTCTGTCACTAAGCTAAGTAGTGCTGTAATAGCGAACTCTCGCTTTACGATAGATAAAATCATCGGTAGTAAATTAGTCTCGAACGCGATGGTCATATCTAAATCGTATTTTTTGCAGGTCGCATCGATGAAATCACGATGGAAATACCCTGATTTAAACATGATCAGCTCTTGCTCAAAAAACTCTTCAAAGGTGATAGATGATTGTGACGCCAATGGGTGTTCTTTACCGACAACGGCTAACATTTCAGAACTGAGCAAATGGTCGGTTTCTAGGTCATCAGGTACGTTTTCATGGTTAATCACGCCGATATCAAGCTCACCGTTTAACAACATCTCACGAATAGAAGCGGTTCCGGCATCTATCAAAGTCAACTTTAGGTTTGGGTATTGGCTTTTAAATGCCATCACTACTTGAGGGAAAAAATAACTGCCCATCATGCTTGGCGCGCCTAATCGCACTTCGCCTTTTTCTAAACCCTTTAACTCGTTCATCGCAAGCTGAGCATCATCAAACTGCTGGGCTATTCTCTTGGCATGCTCAAACAGCACCTTGCCCTCTTCTGTTAAGGTGACGGATTTGTCTCCTCGACGGAATAGAATCAACTCGAGTGTCTGTTCGAGTTTTTTAATGGAGATACTCAATGCAGGTTGTGCGATATGCAACGCTTTGGCAGCCTGAGTAAAATTACCAAACTGAGCAACTGCCAAAAAATGTCGAAGTGGTTTTGATTCAAGCATGTCGATATATTTAATATATAGGTGTGATATTTTTAATATATTTCTTTAATCACACTTGTGCTGATAACTTGTTCACAAATAGCTTACCAACTCGCGCAGGCACAACATCAATGTTTGATAAAGGCAGTCCTCAATACAAACAAATCACCCAGTCATTGGCGATTGGTTCATTCATCATTTTCTGTAACCTTTATCTCTTTCAGCCAATCTTGCCGCACATGGCGGAGTACTTCCAAGTATCAGAAACCCAAATCAACTGGCTATTTGCCGCGACGACACTTGGACTTTCTATCAGCTTGGTGCCTTGGGCAATCGCTTCTGAAACCTTCGGTCGAAAACCCATCATTCTATTCAGCTTATTTGCTATCCCATTAATAGGGTTAAGCATGGTGTTCACGACTACCTTACTGCAGCTCGTTATTGCTAGAGCATTCATGGGAATCGCTGTCGCTGCGTTTGCAGGTGTGGCGGTTGCCTACATGGTGGAAGAGTTGTCACCGAAAGCGTTCGCAGTCGCGATTGGAGGTTATATTGCGGCTAACTCGTTAGGAGGCATCTTTGGGCGTGTATTAGGTGGCTTGATTACGGACTATTTCGACTGGCATGCGACGGTTTTGTTTTTTGTTGTCGGCTCTTTGCTTGGTGCGCTCTATATTGCGTATAGCCTGCCTGACCAACAAAACTTCAAACCGCAGAAAGGGCTGTTCTTTCATCATAACCGCTCGGTAGTGATGCACTTAAGAAACCGTACCTTGTGGCTCGCGATGTTGATCGGCGGCGCTAACTTCGCACTGTTCGTTAACCTGTATTCGGTAATGGGCTTTAGGTTAGTATCCGAACCTCACTCAGTGCCTGTTGGTTTAGCGTCACTTATATTCCTGTGCTATCTGGCGGGTACCGTCAGCTCTAAGCTATCTAACAAATGGACGCTACGTTTCGATCCATTAAACGGAATTCTTTTAGGCGTGTGTATAAGCTTGGTAGGAATGCTAGTTTCTGCGGTCGATAAAGTACCATTCATGTTAGCAGGCTTGTTATTGATTAGTGGCGGGGCATTCTTCGCCCACACCCTTGCCTATTCTTGGGTAAGTCAAAAAGCACCAAGCGCCAAAGCGACAGCAACTGCACTTTACTTAGTCCACTACTACATAGGCGGGAGCTTAGGTGGTTTCCTACTCTTGTATTGCTGGCAACTATTCGGTTGGAATGGCGTAATTGCGGGTGGCTCAATCTTCTATGTTGCTATATTTGCTTGGGTCTACCAGTTGAAGCAGCTTCAAGTATCGGCATCCAAACTCGCACAAGCATAGATACGACTGAGTTTGTAACTCAATTATTGCTTTTGATTAACGTCCGTTCTGATATCCTACGCAAAATTTCATTTCGGAACCTGTTATGTCGAACACTCAAAACACAGATCTTCAAACCATCCATGACCAAGTAAAACAATGGTTAGACGATGTCGTTATTGGCCTAAACCTGTGCCCATTTGCAGCAAAGCCTCAACGTAATAAGCAGATTAAGATCTTTGTGAGTGAAGCGAATACGGAAGAAGCGTTACTGGAAGACATCATGGCGCATTTCGTAAAGTTAGATAACACGCCAGTCGTGGAATTAGAGACGACTTTGGTCGTTGTGCCTAACATGCTGCAAGATTTCTTCGACTACAACATGTTCATTGATTGGATTGAAGCATTGATCAAGCAAGAAGATTGGGAAGGTGTTTACCAAGTGGCTACCTTCCACCCTGACTATTGCTTTGGTGGTGCGGATCCTGAAGACGATGAAAACCTCACTAACCGCTCACCGTATCCTGTTTATCATTTGATTCGTGAAGCGAGCATGGAAAAGGTGCTAAAGCATTATCCTAACCCTGAAGCGATTCCTGATACCAACATCGCGAGAGTTGAGTCGTTAACGCCAGAAGAACGTCGTAAACTGTTCCCTTACCTGTTCAGCTAATAGCTACCATGATGGCTCATATTCCCGAGCGCTCTTGATGATATGGACGAGAAATGAACTGATCTCGTCCATTTTGTTTCGCAATATACATACATTCATCAGCAACTTTGATTAGCTTATCTAACGCTGACATCCTTTCCCCTTTACTATCCCCTGTGCTCAACTCAAAATGACACGCACCGATTGATATGGTAACTGGCTTTCTATCAAGCGTGATTTTCTTCGTCTCTTGCAGAAGAGTTATGAACTTATCTTCAACACAACTTGGCGTTTTATTTGGATACCAAAGAATGAACTCTTCACCACCAAAACGCGCCACAAATTCCCCCTCTTGAATATTATTGCTCAGCACGCTCGCCACTTTCTTTAATACAACATCACCCATTTGATGCCCATAAATGTCGTTGACCTGTTTAAAAAAGTCGATATCGACAACTGCCAAGGTTCCCTTTCCTAAAGACCCTTTTAACTGCTCCACTTCTGCATTCAACGTTTTAAACAAACAACGTCTATTCGGTAAGTGTGTTAAAGGGTCGTACAGAGCTTGGTATTCCAACTTCTCATTCAATTCTTTGAGTTTTCGTTCTTGTTGTCTTCTAACCAGTTCCACTTCGATCCATGAAGCCATTAATCTCATCACATCGATATCAAACTCTTTGAACTCACGATGATAAGGAGCTGGACTTGAAAAGTTTAAGGTGCCATAAAGCTCATCATTAACGAAGATAGGAATACCAATGTACGACTCTAAACCAAAAGACTGATAGGCAGGATGAGTCGCATACTTATCGTGTTTACCACAATGTTCAATGCATATAGGGCCAATAGAATTACAAGTAATTTCGCAATAAGTCGACCGATAATCGAAGGTATCGCCACTGTTGAGTTCAACCCCTTCAGGCGTAACGCAGTGTTCGACGACATAAGTGTTGCCATCGACTTTAGATAAGATACCAATATCTAGGTTGAAGCGTTCAAGCCCCATGATAAGCAGCTGAACAATCTGAATATCGAAACCCTTTCGATAATCATTGGTGATTTGATACAAGCGGCGTATAACAATTTCACTTTCACTTGCTTGGTTCATAAATAGGGTCCCACTGCTGCCGAAGTTAATGACAACATTAACATTTGCTATATTAAGAAGAGTAAAGTGTAAATAAACATAATAATCAATTGGTTTGTATGCAAAATACCTCATTGATCCAATGAATAAAAGTCGACTTTGCGTTAGCACCCTATTCCTAGCTTTGGTAAAATGATCCATTAACGAAACAGAATGGATAGGAAAATGAACCTTTCTCAACTAAGCCAAGAAATCTACGATCACCTTTACCGCGATATTGAAGAGTTCCGCAGTACTTTTGATCTGCCTGTTGCTGCTCCTGAAACAATGGACGAAAAAGGCGATACGCTACACACCTCTCTAGCGATCGAAGAACTGACAGAACTTGCAGAAGCTGACTCTAAAATCGAACAAGCGGACGCTATTGTAGACAGCGTTTATGTTTTGATGGGACGTTTGGTTCACCTTGGTCAGGCTAAGGTAGAAGACAACCTAGCAATCAGTTACCTGATCGACCTACTATTGAATGTTTCTAAAAACCGCTCAATCGATTTCCTACCTTGCTGGGATGAAGTGCACTCAAGCAACATGAGCAAAGTATGTCGTAACGAAACAGAATACGCAGAAACTGAAGCTTTCTATGCTGAGCAGAACATCAAACTGATGGCCGTTCAAAAAGGCGAATACATCATCGCTAAGTGTGCGGAAGATTTCGTATCTGAAGGTAAAACAGTTCGCCAAGGTAAAGTATTAAAATCTGTACATTACCGCCCAGCAAACCTTGAGCCTCTAACAGCTTAAGCAAGATTATAACTGAAGCGCTTTAAAGCATCAGTTGACTGAAATAGAAAACGCCACGTTCTTGTAACGTGGCGTTTTATTATCTATTAGAGAACTCTGGCTGTGTTAATTGTAGCCGTGTGTTAGAAGCCGAGCGCTATACCAGTCGAGCCATGTGATAAGCCGCCACGTATTCGCCATTTCTAAAGGCAAACCCAGCAGACTCCCCTTCAATGACAAAACCAAACTTCTTATATAGGCTGATCGCTCTTTCGTTATCGGTATATACCGTAAGCTCCAGTCGTTTGATGTTAATCCAGTTATCACACAAGTCGATCGCGGTCGCGAGTAGCTGACTACCGACACCTTTGCCTAATACATCGTCTTTAACACCCATACCAAATGAAGCAACATGACGCCTTCTTGGGTTTACACACACTTCCATTCCTAAATTGCCGACAATCTCCCCATCAATTAACGCAACATAGGAGTATACGTTATCAGGTATATTGGAGATTCGTTTCTGCCAGCTTTCAAGAGACGGATTTGGGAGTTGCAGCGTACCGGTATAAGCATTAGTGCATTCGTAAACTTCTTTGATTCCCTTTGCATCTGACGGTTCAGACCGTCTTACTATAATACTCATCGCAACTCCTACTATTATTCTTCACTAATTGTGATGCACATCCTCAATGTGCACCTAGACACACTAACAAATAGTAAATATTTAACAATAGGTTAGATAAAATTGTTTCAATTTAACAATTTAGTAAATATGAGCATCAACAAGGCGAGCCAATGACTTTGAATCAAGCATTAATGGTTGATGCTAAGAGATTAAATTCAGGAAGGCTAAAGTGCGCTAATGATATATTCATAGATGATGTAACGTGGGCACAAATTTTTGTGCCCAGTTCTTGATTATGTCTTGGGGTTAATCACGCTCACATTGAACTTGCATGACTTTTAAATCGGTAGTGTTTAACTTCTTAGCCAGAGCTGCACCTTCTTGGTTACATTCTTCAAGGCTCGTGAATTGCGTGTTCACTTCCATTTCAGCCGTACTTGGTGCGCCGCCCACCATTAAACTAAGAATCAGTGTTAGTTCGTACATTATTAGTCCTCTTTCGAGTTAAATAAGCATCCATTCAAATAAGATAAAGTGACTCGTGTTTTTCCTATGCACTTGTCGCGTTTGAAATAATTCTAATCAATCGTTCCAACTGAGTTTTACCATTTCGTGCCACGAGAGAATAAACACATCCATAAAAAACGACGCTACATTACTGTAGCGCCATTTACACAATCATCAATTCAACCTAGATGAAACCATCAAGGTCGCTATTAGTAGAGGTTAGTTAGCTGGACGCCAAACGCCCCACTTGTCGTTTTCGTAAGTCGCTTTCGGGTTTTCACCACCCTGAATCCACCACTGCGCTTTCCAGGACTGGTTAGAGTAAGTCACAACTTCACCACCAAGGTAAACCTTAGATGAATCCCATGTGCCAGTGTCTGGGTCCGGAGTCGGATCTGGATCCGGCGTTGGATCTGGGTCAGGTGTTACACCACCGTCTTCAGCAATCACTTCGAATGTGAAGGTTTCAACACTCTCACTTTCAATAGAGCTAGCAATGAAAGACAATGTTTCGTTCACTGTGATCGCTGTAGTATCAACCACAATTGAAGCCGTACCATTGTTTTGGATGCTTACTGCAGAACCTTGTGTTTGCGTAAGGTTAGCGGCTTCACTTGTTGCAATCACAACTTTGTCGCCAGCATTAACGACGTTGTCACTCTTCACTAATTCGTAGATCTCGCCTTTTAGCGGCTCAACACCGCCATCACCACCGTCAATCAACGTTAACTGACCAGAAGCACGGCCATCTTTTGAGTTAAAGAAGTTACGTGAAGGGTCGTTTTGGAAGTACATGTAGTGCTGCATTTCAGCATGCCAGTCGCCGATAAAGACCGCGCCATCTTTAAATTCTTCATGCCAACCGTTGATTTCAGAAGCTAGCAGACGAGCCCAATCGTTCACGTTGCTCGCATCAATCACGATGTCGAAGCTACGTGCGATTTCACCATACTTGTTGATGATGTCGTACTTAACTGTGTCACCAATTTCCGGCGTACCAAACTGATCAGACACAAACAAGTCGCCACGTACTAGATCAGGTTGTGGTGTAGGGTCTGGCGGAGGAGTTGTACCACCAGTAATGGTGATGTCTGAACAGTTGTAGAAGCCTTCGCCAGCTGCATCGTTACGTTGCCAACGTACATATAGGATCGCGTCGCCAGAACGGTCAGATGGAATCGTCACGTTGATACGATATTTGCCACCGCTTACAGGAACATTGCCCACTTTTTGGATAAGATCTAAGTCACCCCACGCTAGGCCTTTGCTCAAGTCTGCATTTGGTTTCGTTAGGTAGAACTCCCAAAATGAAGGGTTGTGTGGTGCAGTCGCGTTGAATACATATTCAAACGTGCCTGTACTTAGCTCGGTACGCGTCCAGCCAGTATGAGGCGCACCCATACCGCGCTTTTGCGAATCGTTGGCGTAACATAGCGTGCCATCAGGAATCGCTGCTTTCACTGCGTTGATGTTGTTGAAATCCTGAATGTTTTTTGCGTATTCGTTACGTTGAACAAACGGGTACGAGCCAGAAATATCTTTCGCTTGAGCACATGCTGCGTTCGGTGGTGTGCCCGACCAAATCCCACCTTGCTCGTAACACGTGTTCTGACGTGCACTTGGAAATTCAGACCAACCATGAGCATTTGCCACTGACGGCACACTCGATAGCATAGCCATACCTACTGCTATTTTTAGAATGTTGTTATTTATTGTTGTCACTTTCCCACTCTCTTTTATTTTGCCCTACACACCACACCAACAGGTTATTTATCAACCAAAGTTGCAGTTCATGGGTTTATCGTTTTTGTTTAAAGAACAACGAAAATATATACGCCAATTTTATCAATGGTAGCGAGTTTTATATTGATAGGAATCAGAGTCACACAACTCAAAGAAATGCGTTGTCGATAGATGATGTTGCTTCGAATTATTGGATTTCAGTATTCTGTCTTGATTGGAGACATAACATTCAAAGTGAATAAAAAAGCGGCTTAACAAGTAAGCCGCTTTGTGTTTCCCTATTCAAAAGGGAATCAAATCAGATGAGTAAGTGGAATGCTAGTCCAGCTTTTTCCATTGCTGTTCAACCCAATTTGGATCGGCAGCGACACCCGGCAAGTAAGCTTCGTTGTTACATTCTGCCGCCCAAGGGCCGTAACATTGATAGACACCCTCTCCTTCGAATAGGACGATATCTCCATCCACGTAACTTCCAAAACCTTCTGGGTAAACATAATCATGTTCTGGTGGCGGAGTGCCAGCTTCAACCAAGTGGAAATTGAGGGTTTGCTGACCGACCAACTTACCTTCGCTGTTTTTAACACTCACCACTAACATATGGTGACCAGTTTCAGATTTAGACAACGGTAGCGTGACCGATTCAGAGGTTTCATCTTCAACTTGGCCACTCCAATGCGCTAGAGACTCACGTCCATGGTTATAGACCGTAAGTTCAGCTTGAGCGTCACCTTCTGCAATCAATGTAAGATCGAGAACCGTCGCTTCATCTCCAATGATGTATTCAGGCTCTAACCCTTCAACAGTCAGTGATGTATCTGGTTCAGGCACCTCAACATCGTAGCCTATCTCGACTCGTTGGATACCACTGTCTTTATTGACGTATATAGGGTTAACGCCATAAATAGGATCGAACCCGTTTTCGCTCCATACGCCAGACTTAATATCGTCATGCTCTTGGTTAACTTTGGTCGCTAATGCCTTTGACCAGTTCTTTGGTTGTCCGGACTCACTGCTCGCAATCTCGACTCGAGTACTCAATGATGGGTTTTCACCAGATCCATCAAACACACGTGTGTATACCGCATCACCCTCTTTCAAATTCATGGTCGGAGTTATCTGGCCTGCTTTTTCCCAACCCGGTAATTGAGAGTCATCGCCATCAAACACAACATCAATTGCGTTATAGAAAGCTTTGTCTGTATCGCCAACATCCCAAACCGCCAAAATCACGTGATAGCCTTCTCGCTCCGGCACGTTACAAGTGTGAGTAGCCGTGTCTTGTGTTGTCTCTCCATTACCATCAACTTCACAGAAAGGTGTAAGGTCAAACGAAGCACGCTCCAATGGTGAGTTTTGGTCCCAACCTTCTTTCGTAATGTAATATTTAAAACCAGCGGCTACGTGGTTAGCCTTAAATGTCCACTCAAACTCTTGAGTGCCCGCTTCGATTGAGCGTTTCTGCCAGCGCTCGGAAGTTTGCTCATCTAGGTTTCTCGCCATTGCTATTTCAGCACTGGCGATGTAACCATCAGGTGGTCCATTGTCAGGGAAGCCATCAAAGCCTTCCACACTTTGAGGCTCATACTGTATGTTGCCACAATCCATGTTCTTCGCCTGCCCCTCTGAGTCTTCTAAGTGACACAAAGCAACTCGGCTTATAATGTTGCCATCATCATTTAGTGACACAAAACCGTGTGCCATCGCACCACCACAGACTGTAGACAAAGCGATTGCTAGAGCCGTTTTCTCGATTTTTATTCTCATAACCATTCCAAATTAAAGACTTTATTTGCCAAGCCGCAGGCTACTTGTCTTGTCCTGCTGGCTGATTTGACTTTGTTGCATGAACCGACAACCACACTTCAATAATTGTTACTTGGCTCGAACATTAATAAAGTGAGTGCATATTGTTCAACTTGAGAATGGTTGATGAAGTTTAGATTATTTAGTCAATAAACCTAATTGATACTCAACAAAGGTGACACAAGGCTGAGGGCGGCTTATATATCTGAAAAACATGAGGTTTACCCAGAAAAGAAATGAATCAGCTACTGGTTGTTAATTGGATTTTAGGCTTATTTAATCGGTGAGGTTTAAAGAGTGGAGAATTTTTGACAAGGAGTTTCTAGTCAAAATAACGATTTTAACGAGAACAGTAAGAGAAAAAATAAGTAATATGGTTTTAGTAACGGCTATTCATGCCCATACGATGCGACATATCATCGTCCATGCGGCCGCCCTTCCAACCACTACCTCCTAGAAGATTCAGAATATCGCGTGCGTTATAGTCCTCGCCAGCGAAGAAGTCATTAGACACATCTTTTCGTAGCAATTGAATATCGGTCGCCAGTTCAGCGTTGAGAGCTTGTGGATCAGCAAACAGAGCCAAAGCGATGTGTTGTTGGCGCTTACTCAGGTCTTTAGAGCTGGTTTCTACTTGTCCGATAGAGAAAAAATCACGGCTTCCATAGCTCTTTACCATCTTGGCTGAAAGAAGCTTAATCACCTTTTTAATTCTGCGTCGTTGAATGTATCGAAACACACAAACTCCTTATGTTAGAACACCTAATAACTCTTAACGATTTGTTGACCCACGATCCACTTACTCAAATATAAGGTAAGTTTGATCATCCACTGAGACACTTTTCACTTGCGTGTTAAACACAGACTCAAGTTGCTCTGGAGTCAGTACTTGTGCTGCAGCACCAGAAGCTTGTAAAACGCCCTTATCAAGCAGCAACACTTGGTCGGCGTGTCTTAGAGTACGATTCAAATCGTGGTTTGCCATGATCACCGCAATGCCCTTCTCTGCCACTCGTTCAATGAGCTTGTAGAGTAAGGCTTCTTGAGCAATATCCAATGGCGCTGCTGGTTCATCGAGAATCAACAACTTCGCATATGGATTAAGCGTTGGCCAAACTTGCAGGCACATGCCCGCCAAACGCACGCGTTGCCATTCTCCACCAGACAAAGTTTGAATGGAACGATGAAGCTTGTCTGTAATGTCTAACATCAGGCTTATTTCGTCCAAAGCCGAGTTAATTTCAGCATCAAGACCATGTGAGGAGCTTGGTAGTGACAACGCCAAGTATTGGAACACTTCCAAGTTGAAAGCAGGTCTTGAGCTTTGACACAAGTAAGCGCGATGCAGTGATAAATCTTGTAGGGACAGTTCCGACAAGTCCTGCCCATCAATCTTTATATCACCGTTGTAGCCATCACCAATACCAGATATCGCTTCGAGTAAGGTACTTTTACCGCTGCCATTTGGCCCAATAACATGAGTCACTTGCCCCTGCTCGAGTTCAAATGATAACGGTAATAAACGAGCGCCAACGCTCAGGCTCTTAATTTGAATCATGATTTTTAATTAACATCCAAATGAAGATAGGCGCACCGATACTTGTGGTCATCACACCCAATGGTAATTCTGCTGAATCTAACAAGGTTCTTGCACAAATATCTGCAAACACGAGCAGCGCGGCACCTGCAACCGCAGACAAAGGAAGAAGGTATCGGTTGTCGGTGCCAATCGCTAAACGCAACAAGTGTGGCACAACCAAGCCAACAAAGCTGATTACGCCGCCTAATGCTACGGCACAGCCTACCAAAATGGATACTGCGAAGATTAAGCGCCAACGTAACTTAGGAACGTTCACACCCAGTTGTGCGGCATGCGTTTCGCCTATCATCAGTTTGTCTAGTTTGCTGCCTTGCAAACACAACCAGATAATAACGGGGATCATTACTAACGTGAGCGAGTGCTGATACCAAGTCACGCCACCTAAACTGCCCATCAACCAGTACATCAATAAGCGAAGGCTGAGGTCATCACTGAAGTAGAAAGCCCAAGTCACCATCGCACCAGAAAGAATACCTAACGCGACCCCCACCAGTAGTAATTTAGCCGTTGTGAGTCGCATCGTTTTTACCATACTCACCAGAATCACAGTGAAACAGAGTGACCCTAGAACGGCAGCGACCATGAAGAGTTCAGGTGTGGGAGCAAACGGTAAGAAGAACAGCACGATCACCATCGCCAAGCTCGCGCCACCGGAAATACCGAGCACACCCGGCTCTGCTAATACGTTGCCTAATAAGACTTGTAAGCTTGCGCCAGATACAGCCAAACCTGCCCCGATAGCAATAGCAGCTAAGAGTCGAGGTAAGCGTAAATCAATCAGTAGTTTTTGTTCTAACGTGGACAAGGTGCCCAGAGGGGAAATGAAGAGATCGCCAACCATTAGGTAAATTGCACTCAGCGCGACAAGCAGTGCCGCCATCAGATAAATGGATCGCGTCCATTTACGCTGTTTTTGGTGAAGAAGTTGTTGGAAATCCATATCAAGCTACTTTGAAATTGTTCGCGTAACCTTACCTGTATCCCTAAATAAACTCAAGGCTCACACCGTAATGTGAACCTTGATATTTCAACCAGTTGAGCGGTTGTTTTAGTCGCTTAAACTCGACTCAGTATTAATCGTACACAAGCTGACCGTGGTCGAATCGTGTTTCAACTTCGCACACCATCAAGGCAGCTCGTTGGCCAATCGCAACATTGCGATTTGGGAATACCACCGCTTCGTTTTCATTCTTTGCCATCAGGGGTTTGTCACCATCATGACCGAATACTTCACCGTGCTTGAACGCGGTAAAGTTCTCTACAGAATCTGAGAACATGAAATCGAAATCATCATGTAAACGAACAATGGTTCGGCTTACGCGATAAGTGATGGTTTTCTTTGGTAAATGCTCTGGTTCTATTTCAGCAATCAGATTTCGCATCGCCAAATCGAAAGCAGTAAGCTTATCAAGCTGGTTCTCACCAATTCTTGCTACCTGCCCTAACTCCATTGTCAGTGCTTGCGCTTCAAAGTTTTCAGCGCTGTACCAGCTGAAGGTGCTCGTTGGCGCATTCGATAACAACACAGCTTCAACGTGAGCACTGTTAATGAAATCGAACAAAGCTTTACTGCGAACTTCGTGGCGAACCTTAGGGCTTACGGCGAAAGAGTAGTGCTTAGACAAACGAATCGCGCAGTGCAGATCTAAGTGCCAACGAGTGGCAGGTACCGTTTCCTTGTAAAACTCAGTAACCAAGTACTTAAGGTTCTTCGCGATATCCACTTCTCGATTGCTCTCGTACTGTTTATCATCAAACAGACGGTTCATATTCACATCAAGAAAACGAGTATGTGCGTTGGTTGCTTCTGGGTGAGCAATGATGAATAAACATCTTGCTGTCACAACTTGGAAGCCTGTTTCAATATCCTCAATGAGCTTATCAATCAGCTCCATTGGTGAGGTTTCGTCGCCATGAACACCTGTTGAAAAGATGATGTTCTTGGTTTCAGAATTATACTCCGCGGGAATCACTTCCAATACACCGCGTTGATGAAGCTTAATTTGAACACCGTTACTCAGTACGGTCTGTCCTGCAACCACTTCTTGCTCAAGATCTAGGCTGTCAAAAAGAAATGATTGGCGAAAGAGGGTCTTCGTCATGCGCTACTCCTTAATTGCACGGCCGTATGTTAATAAATTGTACATAGAAATTGTGTTGCTAGGATCGCACTTATCAATAGAAACTCCGTTATCACTCACAAATACTACCCATATATTTTTATATTACCTACTGACTTTGCTAACCGACATCTGTTCCAAATAACTTTCTCTATTTAAAGCAACTTTTGGTTACTTCAGGTTATTTCAGCAAGATAAGAGCCACGTAAGCTAACACAGCTCTTACCTGCCATGAACAGATTGAGATCAATTAATCTTCCTGATCGAGCAATCTTTCAAATTCATCGATTTGAACTTTGACCATGTCGATGCTTTGTTGCCAAAAATCTGCTTGAGTTAGGTCCATTCCTAAGTGCTTTTGAACGACTTCTTCTGCCATCATACTGCCAGTATCACGAAGCAACGAAACGTAATCGCCGTAGAATTGCTCGCCTTTTGCGTCACGTTGAGCGTAAACACCTTTACTGAATAGGTAACCAAACAGGTATGGGTAGTTATAGAAGCTCACTTGAGAGATGCTGAAGTGCAGCTTACTCGCCCAGAAATACGGGTCGGCTTCTGTCATTGCATCGCCGTACCACTCTTTCCAAGTGGTTTCCATTAAACCACACAGCTGCTGAGCCGTTAGCTCGCCTTTTTCACGCTGCTCGTAGAATGCTTTCTCAAACTCAAAGCGCACCGGAATGTTCACCATTAATGCCAAAGAAGAAGAAAGCTCTTCCCAAAGCATTTCAAGCTTTTCATTACGTGTTTGTGCTTGTTTTAATAAGTGGTCACGAACGATGTTTTCAGCAAAGATTGAAGCGGTTTCTGCGAGCGTCATTGGGTAGCGAGTTTGACACAACGGCATGTCTTTCATTACCCAATTGTGGAACGCGTGACCCAGCTCGTGCGCCAAGGTCATTAAGTCTGAGCGGCTACCACTCCAAGTCATAAACACAAGCGGTGTACGTGTCGCGGCAAACTTAGTGCAGTACGCACCTAAGCGTTTGTTGGCTGCTGGTGCGGCATCAATCCAGCCATTCTCAACCATCAAAGCGACAAAATCAGCCATCTCTGGATTCACTTCAGCAAAAGCGGTTTTGATCACTTCGATCGCTTCATCAAATGGGTAAACCTTAGATTCGCTATCACCGAGTGGTGGCATCGCTGCTAAATGGTTCCAAGGCTTCATTTCATCTAAGCCGTGAACTCTGGCCATCAATAAACCGGCTTTCTGGCCGACTTCACGATTCGCTTTCGCAACAGACATCATGGTGTCTAGCGTTTCAGGTAGGATGCGACTGCCATGTAAACTTGGATCAAGGAAATGCACGTCGCTAATTTTCGAGCGCTTTTTGTTTTCTGTCAGTCGCCAACCCGCCAGTGCATTTAGAATCGAAGCAAATGACTCTTGATGCGTTTTCATAGCACCTTGAACCGCGCGCCATGCAGGCTCTTGTTTATCGAATTCACTGCCGTACAACAGACTCGCCGCTTGTGAAAAACCTAAAACTTCGTCTTCACCTTCCAGCTTTAGTGATAGTTTCAAAGAACCGGTTAAGTTGTCGTACAAACGTCCCCACCCGTCACGGCCATCAACTTTCATCGCAGCTAACAACTGCTCTTCTGCCACACTGAGTCGGCTGCTGGCTAATTTACGTGAGCTCTCAATCGCAAAGCGTTGACCTGCTACATCTGCGCTCTCATGTTCTAAAACTGCATCAATAAACTCTGATTCAGCGTGAATCAAAGTGTCTTCGTATGGACTAAAGGCTTGAGACATTTCAGAGTTCAGCTTAGCTACACGTCCAAGCAGTGCCTTTGCTTCTGTGTGGGTCGCGTCGACCGATGCGTGACAGTTAGCAAAAGTATTAATTGTGCTCAGTAACGTACCAGCCGCTTCTGAAGTTTGAATCGCGTTTTGCATCGCTAGAATGATGTGGCGCTTTTCAACGTGTTGGTTCAACAGCCCAATACACTGTTGAATGAGTTCAATGTCCTGTTCGATTTTTGCATCATTAAGATCGCGATAAGCAATGCTTAGATCCCAACTCGGTGTTGTCATGACTAAATTCCTTTCACGTAGGTAGTAATACCAATCAGGTATAACGGCTGTAAACGCCGCTTTATGCTTTTTATATATTAAGTAGATTTAATACTTTTAATAGATTGTTAATTCTTAAGACTGTGTGTCTCTTTCACTCAGAGAACGGGGAGCCCTATCGCTTTCACGCTGATAAAGCTCTGTGCAAAATGAGTGATTTGAATATGAGTTATCGACGCGTTTTCTATCGATAACTTCGAGTACAAACTTGGATTTTTCCATTCAATATCAAGGCAGTGCGCTAACAATATACGAATCACACCACCATGGGTAACCAGTAATAGATTGTCACTTGGTTCATTCAAAAGTTGCGACCAAGCTTGAGTTACTCTGTCGTGGAAGCCCTGTAAACTTTCTGCACCAGTTAGCTGATGGCTTGCAGGATCTTGCCAGAAAGTTTCTAGCATCGCCCACTTATCTTTGAGCTCATCAAATACAACTCCATCTACTTCACCAAAGTTCATTTCTTGAAACTCGGAAGTAACAGATAAAGGCACAGACATGCGTTGTGAATACAGACTCGCTAGGTCGCTGCATCGTCTTAATGGCGAAGTAACAACGCGATCAAAAGAGAACTCACTTTGAACCAATGCTTCACAAATCTGCTGCTGATCGTTTGGTTTGACCAACACATCGGATACACCGTTCAGCGCTGCTTTTCCTTCGACTTTGCCATGTCGCAACAAATAGATGTTTTTGGTTGTTCCGTTTATCATTTACGTACCCTAGCCTTGAATATCAATTGGGTGATTCGTCGGTTTTAAGCATAATGGCAATCCCGCAGCAACCAGCGTGACTCGTTCGACAACACGAGCTAACGCTTGATTCATGCGACCCGCATTGTCCACAAATAAGCGCGACACTTTACCCAGTGGCACTACGCCTAAACCGACTTCGTTAGACACCATGATAATTTGCGCCGGGCTTTGCTCTACGCTTTTAACGAATGCTTTAACCACGGCTTCAACCTGTTCATTGGTTGCGTCATCGCCCAGTTCAAAGATGATGTTGTTCAGCCAGAGTGTCAGGCAGTCAATCAGTACTACATCATCTTGATTAAACGACTGCAGTTTCGTAGCTAATTCGACAGGCACTTCATGCTCAATCCACTGTTTACCGCGACGATCTTTATGATGGGCGATGCGTTCTCGCATTTCGTCGTCCAAATAAGTGGCCGTCGCAATATAGTTGAGGCGTCCATTTGAACATCCTTCAAGCGCACATAATGCTTGTTGCTCTGCAAAACTCGACTTTCCAGAACGAGCCCCGCCTAACACCAGATGGCTTTTTCGTTGACTTGTTTGATTCGTGTTTAACATAGAAAGCCGTCATAGAAAGTGATTGTAAAAGGAAGTAATGAGTACAAGGTAAGTCAGCAACTCCATCAACTGTTGAGCTGCCCCCAAACAGTCACCAGTAAAGCCACCAATGCGTGCGATTAGCCACTTTTTGAAGCTCACTCTAAACAGGTAAGCAATCACAGCTAATACACACGTAAACGCCAACCCAAACCACAAACTTGGTAATAGGCCAACCAACATAAGGAAGACAAGTTCACCCTTGGTTTGTTTACTGGCTAGAGGCTTACTCTTACTTGTGTCCAAGTCGCTGACATAAGGCATGTCGTAAATAAGGGATGCCGCAATCGCTCGGCTAAAGGTGTAACTCGTCACGATGACCATAAATAATCCAGTCATATTCACCAGTTCATTCAATAGCACCCACTTGCCTAGCAAAGCCATAACCAGTGCAGACGCGCCATAAGTACCGATACGACTGTCTTTCATGATGGTCAAGCGACGTTCGAGCGTCATGCCACCACCAATGCCATCCGCCATATCGGTCAGCCCATCTTCATGGAAAGCACCGGTGAGCATTAAGCTGAAACTCATCATTAAAAAGATAGCAACTGCACTCGGCAGTATGGCATCGAGCAACAAGAATACGCCGCCACAAAGAACACCAAGTAACAAACCAACAGCTGAAAAATAACGACCCGAACGGTTCATTCTCTCTGATGAATAAGGCGTGTTCTTTGGCATTGGCAACCGAGAAAAGAATCCCATCGCCAACGCAAACAACTCCCATTGATAAGTGACTCGATCTTTCAATGATCGTTCTGGTGCATCATTCATTAAACAGTGACTCCAGCGCTCTCGAAGCTCGCCATGTTATTGTAAAACTCTGCAGCCGCTCGAATGATGGGCATGGCTAGCGCAGCCCCCGTGCCCTCGCCCAATCTCAAGCCAAGATCGAGCAGTGGCTCTGCGTCCAGTAGCTCTAACAAGATTCTGTGTCCCGACTCTTCAGAGCGATGTGCAAAGATCATATAATCACGACAGTTCGGCTCGATTAAAGTCGCGGCATACGCAGCAACCGACACAATAAAGCCATCGACCAATACCGGCGTTCTATTCTGGTAAGCTCCAAGGAAACCACCAACCATTTGAACAATTTCAAAGCCACCGACTTGTGCTAGTACCTCTTTCGCATCTAAGCCTTTACAACGCGAAACACCTTGCTCAACTACAGCCACTTTTCGCGTAAGTTGATCATTGTTGATGCCTGTTCCTAGGCCAACACACTCCACAGCAGCACGATTCCCTAATGCACTTAAGATCGCTGACGCACTGCTGGTATTGCCAATACCCATTTCACCAAACATGACGATATTGGTGCCATTCGAAATGGTTCTGGATACCAGCTCTTTGCCCAATCCGATCCCACGTTCGACGGTTTCCAAACTCATTGCGGCTTCGTTGGCAAAGTTATTGGTTCGTGTTCCTAAACGCTGACAAATCAACATGTCACTGTCTGACTCCACAGGCAATAATATCCCCGTGTCGACTACCGTAATATCAATATCATTCACTGCGCAAAAACAGTTAATCGCCGCGCCACCGCTTAAGAAGTTCCACACCATTTGTTGTGTAACAGCACTTGGAGCAATACTCACGCCCTCATCTGCTATGCCATGGTCACCCGCAAATATGATAATACGTGGCTTATTCAGTTCGATGTGCGCTACCGCAGCTTCTTTACCTTGGCTCTGAATCAATGCCAGTTGATGAGCGACTTTTTCTAATAAGCCAAGCGCACCGAGTGGCTTGGTTTTTTGGTCAATGCGGTGTTGGATGTACTGCGAGTATTGGGTATCTAACATAGTTTAAAAAACGCTTATTCTGGGGACATTAATTTAGGAATGGTTATTTAGGGCGAGCGACAGAAAACACATTGGAAAGCGTCGCGTATTCCCCCCCACCAAGTCGAGATAAAGGATCCAGTGCTAGTGCATCAATCTTCAAGCGCTCACTCTCTTTATCGATCACATCTTCGGAAATGTACACGGTTTCAACTTGAGCAAAGATGAGACTTTGTGGCACCTCTCCGACTTCTTTTACTTCGTACAATGAACAGCCAAAAGCGACCGTGCACTCTTTCACTCTCGGTAAAGAAAAGCCTTCAAATTCAACCAGCTCAATATTATTCGCGGTTACTTCAGAATCACCATGATCGAGAGTCGCTGCTGTTGCTGTCATTGTTTCTGCAGAATTTGAAGAAGCAATGTGAATCACCAGCTTACCCGTTTCAATGGCGTTACGAGTAGTATCTTTGATTTCGCCAGACGGCTTCTTCCCGACCGATAACATCAATAGTGGCGGATTACTGGAAACCGGCGTGAAATAAGAGAAAGGTGCTAGGTTGTATTCTTGATCAGCGGATTCCGTTAATGCCCACGCGATAGGACGAGGGACAACGGTTTGCGTCATTAGGTGATAAATCTGAGTGGGAGCAAGAGTATCAAGCTTGAGGTTCATAGCACGTCCTTGGTCTATGTGAATTACGACTCAGTTTACGTGTTAAGCAATGCTGTATCTATGCCTAATCAACCGAAATCGCAGAGAGTGTTCTTAATTTAATCAGTTCAAGAGCTCTTTTTCTCAAATTGAGAATCAAAAAAAGACAACAGGGTTTCGTATCGAACACCACCAAAGTTAAAAATCAATAACTTATGTTTTGGCACCGTTTATGCTTTATTTAAAGTACTTGTTGATCTCTCCATTGATAAGTATCCATACAGTGAACACCCACACTGTTAGCTACAAAATGCAACACCAAGCAACACAACCGGTTGAAAGCAACAAAGCTCAGAAAAGTGATTTAGGAGGTGTAATGATTCCGAATTCAAGCAAAAGAAAACCAAATAAATCAGGTAAGAAAACCAGCAAGAAGGTAAGGAAAATCCCACTCTCCTTTACCTAGTAAGCAACAAAGTAAATAACAAGCCCGTCGCCCAGCGGGCTTTGTTATGTTTAATACCTTACTTATGTATCACACCGCATTTATATTGCAGGCCAAGTTAAATCATCTCTTTTTCCATAAATCGCTGACTCCCCGCACACTACCGACCACTCGTTTAACAAACTTTCATTCGCTTAAAATTCAAACACTGTTTATATTAAACAAGCACTTGTGGAATGAATAAGGGATTCGAATGAGCATTTCTGGAGACAAAACATCGGTTGTGGTGGCTGGTGCAACAGGGCTAATTGGTCATCATGTGATGAAGCTACTCATCGATGAGCCAGCCGTCGACCATATCTATGCTTTATCCCGAAGAGCGCTAGATTCACAGTTTAACTGCAATAAACTCCACACGCTCATTCACAGTGACCTGCAAGTAACAAGCTGGGATGACACCAAAGCAACACCCAACCTCGGGGTCATCTGTCTAGGTACGACCAAGAAAAAAGCCGGTTCTAAAGAAGCATTGCGTAAAATCGATGTTGAATTAGTCAGCCAAGTGGCACAGTCGATGAAGTTTATTGGAGTAGAAAGACTTGCTGTGGTTTCAAGCTATGGAGCATCACCCAGATCTTATTCTCATTACCTAAAATGCAAAGGACAAATGGAACAAAACTTAAAACGTATCGGTTTTAAGCAACTGTTCATTGCACGTCCTGGGCCATTGGTTGGTGAGCGAGAAGAACCAAGAGCCGACGAAAAACTGCTACAAAGCCTGTTTCCTCTGCTATCGCCTTTTATGTTTGGGAAATTCAAAAACCTACGCCCTATTCAATCGAAAGACGTAGCCAAGGCAATGTTGTTCCGATTATTTGAAAATAATTTCCAAAATATTGAAATTTACTCGTCAAGTGACATGCTCAATTTATTGGCAAAATATCGCTAAAAAGCTCACCTATTCATCACAATGTTGAATATCCACCCATCCTATTGAGGGGATATTACCTATTGTTCTATTTAATTACTTTTCCTTATTTTACGTTTTGTTACAGGTCGCTACTGTAGCTAACAGTATTTGCGCCCATATATCTAAGCGCCCTATCGATTTAAAGAAATTCATAAGGAAAACAAATGTCATTTTCAGCTATCGCTGCCTTAGCGGTATTCACTGGTATCCTCTTCTTTCTCTACGGACAGCAGAAAAAAGAAAACACGTTGTCGCGCTTAGTTCTATTGGGTTTAGTTTTCGGTAGTGCTTTTGGTCTTGGTCTTCAGCTGCTATTTGGCGAAGGTAATCCTGTTATCAAAGAGACACTAGACTGGGTAAATATTGTCGGTCGTGGTTACGTTGGTCTACTGAAAATGGTGATCATGCCATTGGTATTGGTTTCAATGATTGCAGCCGTTGTGAAGCTTGAAAAAGGCGGTTCACTAGGCAAAATCTCTGGTATCACAATCTCTGTATTGCTAGCAACCACAGCGATTTCTGCAATTGTTGGTATTGTAGTGACTCAGGCATTCGGTCTATCTGCTGAAGGCTTAACAGAAGGTGCTCGCGAAACAGCGCGTATCGCAACACTTGAAAGCCGCATCGGCAGCGTTTCAGACTTAACGATTCCACAAATGCTGGTTAGCTTCATTCCGACTAACCCATTTGCAGACCTAACAGGCGCTCGCTCTACGTCTATCATCGCTGTGGTTATCTTTGGTGTACTAACGGGTATTGCTGCTCGTAAAGTGATGGCTGAGAAAGAGGAACTAGAATCACCAATTCGCACCTTCGTTGAAGCGGCTCAATCTATCGTAATGCGCTTAGTGAAGATGATCATGGCACTAACGCCATACGGCATCGCAGCGTTAATGGCGAAAGTAGTCGCAACATCAAGTGCTTCTGACATTCTAAGCCTACTGGGGTTCATCGTTGCATCTTACGTTGCGATTCTACTGATGTTCGTGGTTCACGGTGTGTTGGTTTCTTTTGTTGGCGTAAACCCTAAAGAATACTTCCAAAAGATCTGGCCAGTTCTAACGTTCGCTTTCACTTCACGTAGTTCTGCAGCGACAATTCCATTGAACGTTGAAGCGCAAATTACCAAACTAAACGTGCCACCAGCAATCGCTAACCTATCTGCATCTTTCGGTGCAACAATTGGCCAAAATGGTTGTGCGGGTATCTACCCTGCAATGCTAGCAGTAATGGTTGCACCTACGGTTGGAATCAACCCAATGGACATCAACTTCATTCTGTCTCTAATTGCAATTATCACGGTGAGCTCATTCGGTATCGCGGGTGTGGGTGGCGGTGCAACATTCGCAGCACTTATCGTACTGCCAGCGATGGGCCTTCCAGTAACGATTGCAGCACTGCTTATCTCTATCGAGCCTCTCATCGATATGGCTCGTACCGCGCTTAACGTATCAGGTGCAATGACCGCCGGTACAATCACAAGCCGCCTATTAGGTAAGAAAGACAAGCAACAAGACCTGGAACAAGCGAACGCTTAGTGGATTCGATTGATTCAATAACTTGACTCCCGTTAAACAAAAAACCGATGCACATGCATCGGTTTTTTATTATCTGTTGTTTCTATCTTAAGTAACTTCACAAGCAACAGCGCTTAGAGCACAAGTTGAATGACTTTCTCTGCTAATGCTTCATCGTCATCTTCGCTTAATCCGCTGATACCAAGTGCACCTATCACATGCCCTTTCTGGATAATTGGAACCCCACCTTTGAAGCCAGTAATTCTCGAGTCCGTCCAATAACTCAAGTCTTTGCCCGTTTCTCTTGCCCAAGCACCTAAATTGCCACTCGGTTGTCTGTCTCGTGCCGAGGTATAGGCTTTGTTTTGAGCTAACAAACCTGCCTGTACGCTGACGTTGTCCATTCGAGAAAACGCAAGCAGTTCGCCATGTGTATCACACACACTCACCGCAATCGCTTGGTCGTTGTGCCCTGCAATGTCGAGTGCACTGTACACAAGTTGCTGTACTATTTTTTGATTCAACATGTTCATCCCTTATGGCAACGCCTGACCACGTGAGTACACGTATAACTTGTACCACTCTTCACGAGTGAGATTAATCTGAGTCGCAACCGCAGATGCCTTGATTCGGTCTAGATTCGTAGTGCCGATGACAGGCTGAATACCAGCTGGATGACGAAGTAAAAACGCCAACACAATCGCTTCACTTTCTACGCCATATTGATTCGCTAACTGAGCTACGTAGCGTGCCGTCTTTCTCACGTTCTCGTGTTCAGAATACAAACCTTGCTCAGCAAACCGCCCTTGTGCCAAACAACTCCAAGCTTGCAGTTAGATGTTATTCATTTGGCAATGTTCGAGCGTGCCTGAAGCAAAATCAGATTGGTGATGGTCTTGCGAGTTAATCATTACGCCATCATTAAGCCAATCAAGCTTTGCCAAACTCATTTCAATTTGATTCGCGACAATTGGCTGACCAAGAGCCGACTGTAGGTACTGAATTTGGTGACTGTTCATGTTAGACACACCGAAGAAATCGACCTGGCCCTGAGCTTTCAGATTTTCAAGCGTTCTTGCCAACTCATCGAGTTCCATCAGCGGATCAGGGCGATGCAAGAGCAACACGTCGAGCTTTTCAGTATTCAAGCGATTCAGGATGCCCTCTACCGATTGACCTACCCAATCTGCTGAGAAATCATAACGGCCAACGTTGCCCTCAGCTTCAAAACGAATCCCACATTTAGATTGAATGAACATCTGATCACGCAATTCAGGGGCTTGCTGTAACGCTCGACCAAAGGCTTGCTCTGCTTTGCTGAACGTATAAATGTCAGCATGGTCGAACAAATTGATTCCTGACTCTAATGCTGTGTCGATTACGTTACGCGTTTGCGCTATATCCGCTGCCACTACTGGATTGTCGTTCCAGCCACCACCAAGTCCCATGCATCCGTAGGCGACTTGCCCAACATTCCGTAGATAGCTCGATAGCGGAATACCCTTTTTATCATTCGTTTTGTTTGTAGCTTCAACGCTGTTCGTCATATCGATTCTCACTTAGAAGATTTTCTGTCCATAAATATGCCTCTATCATATTGTTCTTTTTAGAAAACAGAATATGCTAGTTGCGAATTAATTGTTTGATATGACGAACAATAGAGTTAGCCAGTTTTGAAGGAAAACGCACATGAACGAGCACAAGAGAATAGAACGACTGATCCTATTTGTAGAACTTGCTCAGCAACTTAACTTTACCAAGGCAGCAGAGAAACTCGGCATATCTAAGAGCTATCTATCAGAGCAAATTAAACGACTAGAGAGCGACTTACAGTGCCCTCTTCTTGTAAGAACTACGCGCAGCGTTCGATTAACCCAAGAAGGCGAACGTGCCTTACAACAAGGCTTAACCATTCGCTCTCAAGTATTGCAGCTTGAACGCAGTGTTTCAGAGCAACACGACATCGTTAAAGGTACATTACGGCTGACAGCACCAAAGATGTTTACCGAGGTCTTTCTATTTGATATCTGCCAACAATTTAGAGAGCAATACCCAGAAGTTCGCTTCGAGATAAACAGCAGCTACACCAACTTCAATCTTAACCAAGATGATATCGATATCGCCTTTCGCGCCACTAACACCCCACCAGACAACATGATCGCGAAACGATTGATTACCTATCAACATGATTTAGTCGCGACGCCCGGTTACCTAGATCAGTTTGGACGCCCCACCAGCGCACATGAGTTAAATAGCCACCAATGTTTAGCCACACTGCATCAAACAGAGTGACCTTTAAAATCTGCGAATATCGATGTGTCAGGCTGGCTCTCAAGCAATGACAACCACTTGCTTAAACAGCAGGCTATGACCGGTAGTGGCATCATTCGAATCGCGAGTTATTACGTTGATAAAGAAGTTGAACGTGGAGAATTAGAGCGAGTATTATCTGACGAGTGCCTACAACAAGGCAACAGTATTTATCTGTTCTATCCGCAAGTCATTTACCCAGCTAAAAAGCATCAAATGTTTATTAAGTTTGTTCAGAATTACTTTGAAAGTTTAAGTCGATAAAATGATGGGGTAGCGATTTATGGCAAGAAAAAGTAAGTGATTTAAATAACACGAAATAGGGTTTAAATAATTCCCTCGTTTATATACCTGTATTTTATTAGGGGTTATTGAACAATAATAAAGCGCTTTTACTCATGCTCTTATTAGTTATCGTATTTAATCGCAAGAAATCGTGAATTTGTTCAATAATACAATGAGTTAGCTATGAAGAATCATCATGATTGATATATGATGCAACGCTTCAACATGCTACACCACCTTGGCACCAGTTCGATAACGGGATCCTCATGAGCTTTATTATACTTTTACTTCTTCTGCTATTCGTTGGCATTACACGTTTACTTCAATGGCGAACAACTTCTAATTTTATATCTCTTGTTCTTATATCGTCGTTTGTGTTGATTGGTTCAGGTTTGATCCCTCGTTATTTATTAGACGACCTACAAGCGCATTATGAAAATAAGCCTGATATCCAATGGTCTGACAATAACGCCATTGTTCTTCTGGGTGCAGGAACGCAGCTAATTAAAAGTACGCAAGAATTCGAACCCGCTTTTTTCTCTTATGGCCGAATCAGTGAAACCGCAAGCCAATATAAAGATTGCGCAAAAGCGCAAACCACATGCAAAGTGATCATCAGTGGTGGTGACGCTCAGAATAACGGCGTTACAGAGGCTGAAGTTTATGAACATCAACTGCTTAGGCTTGGTGTTCCAATGGCCGACATCATTCAAGAACCGAACAGCGTGAATACGTGGAAAAATGCACAACTGACCAGCGACCTGATGAAGCATCATAAATTCGACAACATTGTGCTGGTTTCATCTGGCCTGCACATTCGCCGTAGTGAACTCTATTTCAACCACTTCGGGTTGGACGTGATTCCGGTTAGAGCTGATTACATGGCGGCTCAAATCTCATGGCTACCTCTGTGGTACAACTTTGCGGTAACAAACTTTGCTTTGCACGAACAAATCGGGTTTGCTCGTTACAACATCTACAACTTTATGGGTTGGAACAGCAAACGGGAAAAGCCTGGGGATGCTTAATCACGTTCAATTAAGTTAACTCAATCGATACAAACAAAAAAATGCAGCAATAATCGAAAGGTTGTTTGCTGCATTTTTTGATCCTCCCTATCACAGCATCATTTCTTATTCTGGCTCACGTTCTTACTTACCATCCAATCAGCAATATATATTTCTATTCAATCTCGCAGGCCTAATTTTCCAAGCCCATATCCTAGAAAACGAAGTTACAGTAATACAAACGTTCAACAATTAACCACCCATTATTTGGATGGTTGATACTAATTAAAATCAATCAAGATAAGTCTTTATCAAACAACAAGATGATCAGCACAACCCTCTGATATTTATAAGTATTTATTTTCAATTCATTTCAGTTCTTTTGGCTTTGTTTTATATGACAGAGTACACCCCGCTAGAGACCCTCGGCTTTAAACAATACTCATAACAACACATATAAATCGAATCCAAAAACAATAGCCAAATATTGGCACCTAGGAATTTATTCATGCTTAACGTCAGTAAAACCATTCTATTTAGCACCGCCCTATCGGTACTACCTTTGACGGCTCATTCAAAAATATACTCAGACCAAATTGTCTTAGACAAGCTTG
The DNA here is from genome assembly GCF_024347515.1 of Vibrio gigantis. Classification (NCBI taxonomy): domain Bacteria; kingdom Pseudomonadati; phylum Pseudomonadota; class Gammaproteobacteria; order Vibrionales; family Vibrionaceae; genus Vibrio; species Vibrio gigantis. The sequence goes on along the minus strand of NZ_AP025492.1, from coordinate 1,500,563 downwards.
GGGAAGATGTTTGTCGCTCGGACTATCGCCCACTTACTCATACCGAAGCACAAGAACACAAAACAGCGCTTATCTCTCGCATGAACGTTTGGGATATAGCAGGCCTTCAAGACGACTGGGTAATCATGGGCTCAGGCTATCACGGCCTCATTAAACAAGGCCAAGACAGCGACGACACATGGTGCTATCCCAACCACCCAGACGCAGGTTTGCCTTACTATCAAGCGCAAGCCATTGAAGAGCACGGCAACGTTAAGGTTCAACGAGCGTTAGTCAGCGACAATGCTAGCTTTATTCGCCCATTGAGTTACTTAGCACACAACCTGGGTTACGCTTGGGTTGGCGGTGACAACGGACGCTACGTAGGCCAAGACATGGGAATTAAACAGCTTAACGATGGTTGGGAGATAAAGGGCAACAGCGACGGAGCATGTTCTGGCGAACGCTGTAACGAAAAGACAACAATCACAGTCGATAACTTCTCTTACTCGCTTGATAGCATGGCATTCTCGCATGGCGAGGTTAGCGAACCAGAACAAGCTCTGATTAATACAGTGTCGGCTTACGCTATTAATGACAGCGACGAACCGAAGCAGATCATCGTTGACCTTCATTTTGAGCAATCCACCCAGTGGCGCAAAACCAACCGCTTTGACCTCTCAGACTCAGTAATGCTCAAAGAGAACTTTACTTGGCCTCAGGTTGGGAAAACAGATGTAACAGTGGTGCTTGAGCAAGACCAACGTTTCTCTGATACCAACAATGGTTCTCGCTCAGAACCTACAGAGCTACAAGCGATCATCACCGTACCGGCTAATTCTGTTTTGCCCTTTAGAGTCGAGTTTTATCGCTCAAGTATCTCTTACCCGTACCGCATCAAAGCAAACATGAGTTACGACGTCAGTTTCACCGGCTTCTTACGCTATAGCGGTAATGCACTAAGTTCACACCCAACAAACCGACCAACAATCTCACACACCTTCACCATGGGGACTAATAGCGAAGAACAAGCGAACATACGCTATCAATGGGATCACCGTTATATTCCAGGTGAGATGAAATGGTGGGATTGGAGCTGGGCGATTAACGCGAATGGCTTAAGCAGCATGCAATATGCCGCGGGAGCAAGTGTACGTCCCTTCTACACACACGTAACTGGCCAATTCAGTGCTGAGTCTCAATATTCAGGCCTGATCGATATCGGTGAACAGCACTCTGTAGGCTCATTCGATGTGATGACCGCACTGAACAATCATAAAATTTATTATGCAGGCGATATTCAGGTAGTTACTGACTTTGATTCTGAAACCCTTTCGCAACTGGGGTTTGAAGATGCTGAACTAACGATAAACCCAGCACAACGATAAGCCACTAAGCTAGCAAACGATAGCTGTAACAACCGTGATTCTTCCAAGCCCACCGCACTCGCTTTGGGCTTGATTTTTCTTAACTGAATTGTTCTTAATTTCTTTATCTTCGGTTCACCAGACTCACTCAATTACGCCTAAAACATCAGGCTCTTGAATCATTCCACACTGACTTAAAAATGACATCACAACGAAACAAAAGTTTGAGTTAATGGGGCCGGTTATACACTGGGAATCCATCAGGAGGATCTATGAAACACTGCCCATCTTGTTCAACTGAACTGGTCGCAAGAGACGATGTACAAATTTGCCCACGCAATGAAATCGGCGACTGCTATTTTGATGGCTATGAGCAATATCAGCTAGAATATCATCAACTTAAACATAGCCAACAAGACTCAACTTTCGACATCGCAGACATTGTTGCCGATTAGCAGGCCAAAGCCTTAGTCGGTAACCTACCAGTAAAGCGGTCGTAATTGAGACACTCGCAATCAATTATTTCTCGAACATAGAGACATGACTGGTTCAGATGAACCCGTAAATAATTCTATGCAGTTGCCAACATTGAAAAAGCCCCGATGTAAGACACATCGGGGCTTTTTAATACTTCTTCAACGCAACAAGTAATTGACGAATTAAATAGTGGTTTAGTCGAGGATTACCACATTAGATCATCTGGGATCACAAAGTCTTTGTACGGATCATCTTCGTCTACTTCGTCTGTGCTACCCGCTTGCGTATCAACAATAGATTCTTCATCACGCATTGCAATCTTGTTTGCTACTGATGTTGGGATAACAACATAGCTCTCGCCTTGACGAGCAATACTTAGAATGCCTTTACTTAGTTGCTTTTGAGTCAGCTCTTCTACGTAAAGGTATTTAACTAGCGTACCGTCGGTGAAGTTGTATTTGATCTCACCGTTCTTCTGTTCAAGCTTGTTCATCTCAATCAGTTGCTTCACTTGAGCTTTAATTTCTTTGCTCAACTGCTGTTCTTTCAACTGTTGGTTTAGTTCTTTGTCTTTCGCTTGCTGCGCCAGTTTAGTTTCTTCAGCTGCCGCTTTTGCTTCACGAGACTGAACGCGAGACTTTTTAGAGCCTTTCTTCGCCTTCTTTAATTTTTTCTCATTTACCAAGCCAGCTTTAAGCATCTGCTCTTGGAGTGTTAACTTTGCCATGACTTTCCCAGTTCAGGATTAAAAACGACACTATCATACCTGTTTTTGAGGAATCTGTTTACTGAACAATGGCAAAATTTATACTGATAGAGCAAGGCTGTTAGCGTTATCCCTTATCGTGATTCACAGTATCCACATCTGGTTGTTTCCCGACCTCTGATTTCCACGAAAACACACCACTGGTGACTTACCCTCAAATCCAAATCGTTCCTCTGTTTGTTAACGTGCGCGCGTATCACTTATCATTCCGACAAAGCAATATGTTAATTTTCAATGAGTAATCAAATTTATAAAACCATGGCATATATCTAATATTTGGATAATTCTGATAGAGTTATAACTCCAATGTCATAACTCTTTACTACGTTATTCTTTAAACCAATCAGTAAGGATAACGTGAAAATGAAAACTCAATGGACTTGCCTGAGTGCATTACTTGCATCAGCTTCATTCATTTCAACCACTGCTATTGCAGATACCGATGTGTATCTGACCAACAACACTAACCAAGTGATGACGATTCAAGCCAACCATACCGGCACCGATCTACTTCAACTTGGCGATGAGTGGCAACAACATGTTGAGAAAATTGGCCCGTGGGAAACGAAGAAGTTGATCAGTTTCAATCGCTGGACTGGTGTGAAATCTGGGAAGACCTATGAGTTTGACACTGTGGTATCGAACTCCATTGGAGAAAGCGTCACGCTCAACCAAACCATGAAAGGGCATTGGTATAACTCGACACTGCAACATGGTCTGAGTGCTGCAGACGTCAACCTAACACTGCATGATGATCGTAATATTCATCGCAGCACAACCGACGCGTTCGGGATCAATGCAGAGCTAGCACTTAAAGCCGATCCTACGGCGCGCTACGATGATATTTACTACACCATCACCCCACAAAAAGTAGATGAGCAACCCGAACCAGACGCCAATATACTGAAAGTGATGACCTACAATATTTGGGCTCTACCGGCTATCGCTTCGCATATCGGTGATCGTTATGATCTCATCCCTCAATACGTTAAGGGCTACGACGTGTTAGCGCTTCAAGAAGTGTTTGCCAACGGACGAGATGAGTTCCTGCGTGAACTGGCAAAAGAGTACCCATACCAAACTAAAATGCTCGATAAGGATGGTATCAACATCTATGACGGCGGCGTGATCATTGTGAGCCGCTACCCTATCGTCAACGAAGCGCAATACGTGTTCCCTGATTGTACGGGCACAGATTGTTTTGCTGATAAAGGCGTGAATTACGCTGAGGTCATCAAAAATGGTCAGGCTTACCATGTGTTTGGTACGCACACCGCCTCGTTCGACACGGACACGGCGCGTGATTATCGTCAGCGTCAATTTAGACAGATGCGTGAACTCGCTCAATCACTGGAAATACCAACCTCAGAAACGGTGATTTACAGCGGTGATTTCAACGTGAACAAGCTTAAGTTCCCTGGCGACTACCAACAGATGTTCGCTAACCTACAGGCCACTGAGCCCGAGTATTCAGGTTATACCGCTTCAACTTTTGATCCTCGCATCAATAACTTTGCTGGAGAACCAATGTCTGGCGGGGAAAACGTTGAATATCTCGATTACGTGGTGGTGAGTTCGGAGTACGCACAGAGAGCTTACAACAATAACCGCGTTGATGTGCCTCGCTCGACCAGCAGTGAATTATGGAAGCACTACAACCTTTCAGATCACTTCCCTGTTAGTGCTGTGATCAAGTAACGCGGTGAACAGATAATGCATCGAGTTATATTAATCCTAATGCTCGTCGCTGTGACGAGCATTGTCAGCTATTCATGGTCATCAAAACCCATTGAAACACTGCAATCTTCGGTTCAGCATACAGAAGAAAAACAGCACGTTTCTAAAACGACTGATGACGACAATTCCCCACTAACTAAAACCGGCAGGTCGGAAAACTCAGCATCGCAGAGCAATCAATCCCAAGCTGAATCGCGGGGCGGGAAAACGTATGCTGAAAACTTAAGCGAACTTGCAGGAAAATCTCTATTCAATGAACTCGATGGATTCTGGGCGCTTTGCCAACAACGCGATGACTGCACTGAGCAACTCGCACGATTGAAATCAGAATTGCCGAGCATATGGTTTGAGTTACTGAGCGACTATCCGCAGCTTTCAGTCGACTGGCAATTAGCCCAAAGCACTATCCCTCTTGAATCCATAGAGACTCTTGAAGGTCGTGTTGCTCTATTCAAGCAGTCTGCACAGCAAGTCTGGGGGGAATTGGCCCACCAGCTATTCGCAGACCAGTTTGCGCATCTAGATTTTACGATCGACGCAAACACTCTTAAAGAGAACGAAGCGAGCCAGTTTTTGGCCAACTATCAAGGTTTACTCAATGAATGGCAAAACAATACAGCGACATTAAATACGGAAACACAGCTTCAAAAATACGAATTAGCAGTCTCTTTGATACCCTCCAGTTATAGCCCTGCAGAGGTTGTATCAGTCAAAGCCGACCTTCAAGAGACCTACTTAGACGAAACGCAAGCCAACAACATTGCCGCAAGAGAACGACAAGTCGCACAACAGCAACAAACCGTGATGACTTATCATGAGCAACTGGATCAGCTCAAAGCGACTTTGGATTCTCAGCGATCCTCAAGTAATGCCACTTGGACTCAACAAGATTGGGACAGTTACTACCTACAGCAAGTAACCGATTTCAGGGAACAGTTTTTTAGTAAGTGACGCTTTAACTTAAACCATCACGAAACTGCGCGGGCGTTTTATTGAGCCAACCTTTAAACGCCCTTCTGAAGTTTGCAGGGTCGCTATAACCGAGCCTTTCACCGATATCGTCAATGCTCATGGTTGTGCCGAGCAACAATTCTTTGGCTAATTCCACTCTAACTTCGGTAAGCAATACTTGGTAACTGGAATCATGAGTGACCAGTTCTCGTCTGAGCGTACGAGAACTGCAACCAAACTCATCCGCGAGTTGTTCAATATTCGGAAAACTGCCTGCTGTTTGATAAAAGATCGTTTTAATCTGGTTAGTTAGCAGATGTTCAGAGTCCAACGTCTCCACTATCGACTGGCAAGACGCAAGATAGCGTTTCAGTGTCGCGGCATCATGAGTAAATAAGGTTTGTGACAAAACCGATGCATCAATACGCAGTTCACAATAGTTTTGTTCAAAAATTACCGGGCACCGGAAACGGTTATCATAAAGCTTGGCGTAATTGGGACGAACATAAGGCAAAGTCAATATGTGAATAGCTAGATCATGGCCAGTCAGTTCTTTGAACAGAGAGACAATTGAACTCAAGAAGTACTCACTACAGAAAGGAAGCAGATCGCCCACTTCCAAGGCATTCTCAATCTGAATCACCGCTTGATCGGAATCTAGAAACAATTTAACCGAAAAGATAGGTCCGTTCAGTTGCAGATATTTAAAGCCCGACTTGATGGCCTCTCCCACATTCTGGCTGGTCGACAGCGCATAACCCAACACACCAAAGTGGCTCAGACTTGCATGTTCTCCCAACCAAAGCCCTAAGCCATCGTGGGGAAAGCTCTGATTAGCCGCGCTAAACAACGCAAGCTTATCTGCGTATGTCAGTTTTCCATTCGGATCTCGCCAGTCCATATTGGCTAAACCTACATCATTGAGCAGCCTTTCAATATCGATACCTCGTTGATCTAAGGTATTCAGCAGCAGCGCTATATCTAATGTACCCAACTGATGCCGATGTCCGGTCGGCTTGTACTCCGCGATGATCTCCAATCGTCTCTCCTTTTCCGAACGTAGTTGTCACTCAATTATCGACTCAAGAATCGTTGCTCAGTGCTCAACATTCGCCAAGTAGCATAAACCATCCATAGTGGCAAAATCGTGATTAGAGCCTAACTATTGTCCGGATATGACCTCCCAATCTAGCTTAACTCATCGCACAATGGCTTCAGTTGTTAAATTTATGTGAATCACCGCCATGATAAAAACCAACCCTGCCCCACACAATTTGATTGATTCTAATGGTCAGCCAACCATTGGGCATTTCGATGGCATCCCAAAGCATCTGAACATTGAGAGCTTTAACTACCTGAACTCGATGGATGCAAAAGCAAACCCTTGGCAGAAGCACTTTCATTACAAACAATTCCAATTTGTCAGCATTACCACCGATACGCACATTATTGGCGTAGCCATCGCGGATATTCGCTATTTAAGTTCGGCGTTTTGTTATGTGTACGACATCAAACATAACCACCTAGAAGAATCATCATGGTTGAGGCCACTGGGATTTGACAAGAAAGTTACCGCTTCGCCATTTGAAGGCACAACAAACATTGCAGGCCAAAGCATTAACTTTGATATTGAAGGCGGACAATGGCGGGTTTGTTTAAATACCAAACTCATCAAGGCAAATTTCACTTTAGTGCCTGAGACCAATAGCTTACCCATAGCGATGTGCAGCCCAACGGGTTATTCAGGTTGGACTTACACCCAAAAGCACAATGCTTTACACATCAGCGGCGAAGTCCAAATCAAAGGAACATCGTTAAACCTCACACAAGCTCGTGCCGGATATGACTTTTCAGCGGGTTACATGAGGCGCGAAACCAGTTGGCGCTGGGCAAGCATCAACACTCAATCCAACGGAACTGATATCGGACTGAACCTCGCTGCGGGCGTTAACGAAACTGGAGGCTGCGAAAACGTATTGTGGGTGAATGGAACCAGACACTTGCTAAACCCAGTGCAGTTTACGTTCAGTCGCCAAAGTACGAATTTACCTTGGCAGATAACATCACAAGATGGACGTATTAACCTGACCTTTACGCCCCTTAATCACCGCAGTGAAAAGCTGAATTTATGGCTACTAAAAAGTAACTTTCGCCAGTTTATTGGTCACTTTTCGGGCTCGATTGAAGACAACGAAAACGTAATACACCAACTTGATGGTGTTCTTGGCCTAACAGAAGATCACTTTGCTCGTTGGTAAGGTACGAACCATAAGCCATAAGCCATAAGCCATAAGCCATAAGCCATAAGCCAAGCAGTAATTCATAGCAGATACAAAGTTAATAACGAATTCACATTCCATAGAAAACTATGGATCAACAAGGACCAACACATGAATATCGACGCATTAATCAATCACCCAGAATGGCTACTGCTGGTATTAGCGCCCTTGTTCGTGGTGTGCATGTTAGCAGAGTATTTTATTGGTCAGAGACAAGGTCGACTGCCTGATAACTCCAGCTATAAACTTTCAGAAGTGATGTGTAACTTCACGCTCGCTGGAATGCATCAACTCTCCGATTTACTCACCGGGTTATTGGTCGTGCAGCTGTATCTTTGGCTGTTCGGTTGGCGGTTAATGGACATCAACATGGGTGTACTGAGTTTTGTTGTATTGATGGTTCTACAAGACTTTTTCTATTACTGGTTCCATAGAGCAAGCCACCGCGTTCGCTGGATGTGGGCAGCACATGTCGCGCACCACAGCTCAGAACGCATGAACTTTAGCACGGCGTTTCGTCAGAGTTTAATGTACCCCATTGCGGGAATGTGGCTGTTCTGGTTACCGTTAGTTATCATAGGTTTCGACCCTAAATGGGTCATCTTTGTCGTACTTCTTAATCTAGGTTTGCAGTTCTTTGTTCATACACAATGGATACGAAGCTTGGGGCCGCTTGAATACATCTTTAACACCCCGTCGCACCATCGTGTACATCACGGTAAAAACCCGCAATACATCGATAAAAACTACGCTGGCGTTCTGATTATTTGGGATAAGTTATTCGGTACGTTCGAGCCAGAAGTTGAACCAGTACGTTACGGCGTCACTAAACCGGTAAACAGTTTTAATCCGATAGTGGTCACCTTTCAAGAATGGAAGGCCATATTCAAAGATCTGAAGAACCGAGAGTTAACCATGAAACAGAAAGTCCAGTTGATACTCTCGCCTCCGTCAGACTAATCAAAGTAATCTGGGCTAATACACCTTATGGAAATCGATGAGATTGAATGTGAGGTCACTTACCCAGAAATCTCCGTCCAAATCGGCACCTTGCACATATCGCTTATCTCCCATTTCTAAAGTCACAATGTATTTGCCCGCGATGAGCCCCTCTACCATGTAAAAGCCATCGCTCTCAACCTCACTCGAATACTCAGTGCCTTTCTGTATATGTTTAAAATGCAGGTAAGCGTTATTTTCTAGATCACCTTCTACCGTGCCATCAACGCCAAACGACACTACCATTTCGATATGCGCGTGGGTCAGTCCTACCTGTTTGGTATTTACAAACACAGGGTTTTGAATCGGTGTAAGGTTAAGGTCAAGTGCTCCCTCATCAATATAGATAGGCAAATTATCTCGCGCTGGAACACTTGAGAATTCAAATCGGCCTTTTTCATCACTGACCGCACGTTGATCCAATATTTGTACGCTTACGCCAGGTATGGGTTGTTTGTGGTGGTCGTAAACAATGCCCGTCAGCTTAGAATGGTTGTATCGATTCCACTCAACAAACTCGCCAATGCTTTCATCAAAGTATGTTTTAGCACCGAATTCAGTCGTCATCTCGACACCATATCGATCTTCAGTTCCTTCCAACTTAAAGAGTAAGTAAGGGTTCACACGAGCTTCCAAAGAGGCGGAAAACGAAACCTCTTGTTTCTGATAACGGGCGGATACGTTAGTCGTGAGTTCTTGAAAAACATCCAGAGGATCTAGCAGGCACTCTTTACAAGCATTCCTTAGTGATAACTCTGTTCGTTCATGGTGACCAGCGCCATCAACGGTTCCAGAAATATTCCACGATGTATCCGAAAATCCACTTTTGGCCAAACCAATTGTGTGAAGGTAATCATCTTGATGAGAAGCTTTAGTGTATCGATAATCACCGGCATATGAGACAAACAAATTACGAGCCACTTTAGAATTCAGTTTAGGTTCAACGCTTAACTCGTCGTCGTCATCTCTCACGGTCAAAAAGGCTGTTAGGTTTGCTAGCGATAAGTTGTATTTGAAAACATCGTACTCCATTGACTCTAGATCCAATTCATCGGTTTTATTAAGCTCAATCGATGCCGACTGATCGCCGTTGATCAAGATATCAAACTCCATAGGAAAGCGATTGAACTCCGGCAACCAACCAATATGACCAGCAAACCAGTGCGCGGGTAAGTATCGCCCTTGAAAGCCCATCAGGTCTTTTCCATGTTGCCTCATAAAGGCACTTCCCACGGTGAAGTAATCTGCGATCCCATATTCAAGAGACACTGCGCCAGCTCGGTCTGCACCTTCATTGCCCACCACTTGCACGCCCCACTCGTTGCTCGGCAGAAATGCATCTTCTAAACCGGCGACGGTGATCTCTTCTTCCTGCCAGACACCTTTTGATAAGTAGTAGCGAAACTTGATGGTGTCACCAGGGGATATGTTGTCTTCTTCGACTACGAAGCGTCCAAACTCATCTGAGCGATAAGTGGTTTGATAAATACCATTGACCAAGACATCGATGCTGATATTTGGTTGAGTAGTTCGTTCGAGTTGAAGGTTGCCAAACTCTGTCTGTCGCTTTCGATTGGTGTAATAGAGCCCGTCTTCGAGGGTTTGATTCACGGTAAAAACGCTACCATCCAGTAACACATGGCCTACTTCTAGAGAGCCTTCACCGTCATGTGCTTCTACCGCAATGTTGTAATAAACGATGGGGTTATCTTCTCGTGAATCAATCGACAAGCGAGACAAAGAGTTTTCAGTGCTTAATATAGTGTCGGAGATGGCGTAAACATCACCGCCTGTTTCACTGTCTTGATAAACCGAAGTCGCTAGCCGAGTCGCCAAACCTACAGCGGCAACAGGTTCGAAAGCTGGTGTATTTTCAGCTCGCTTGAGAGCCTCGGCTTTCTTGCGTGATTCATTTTTCATCTTAGTAATGGCCGCCTCCAGTTCAGTCAATGAGCTGAATTCTGGAGAAACGGTGAGCCGATAATCATCAATATCCCAACGCACTTTAGCTGGGATACAAGCTTGTAAACTGTACCAGTGAATGAAAGTTTCTGAATCAATAACTTGATATTTGATCGATTGGATATTGTCGTCATCGCGATAGCAGATGGCTTGTTCGGTATCAACAATATACGGAGGGGATTCTCTTCCCACATCTTGGGGCAAGTACAGCTCACAATATCCGCTTTTGTCACACTGACCATTCATTTCGAGTAGATAAAAAGCGGCATTGGATATTGAAATAAAAGGCTCTTCGTAGTCATCCATCATGACACGATAAAAACTATCCCCCACTTTCCCGACTCGAACTTCAACATGGGCTGGATAAAGTTCACTCACCTCACTTTCAGTTTTTGATTGTGAATACGCACTAAAAGGAAGCAGTGAGACAAGCAAAAAAAATCGCCAAACCATACCGTTGAACACTGGCTTTTAAACGATTTTCGACAATGAAACGAGCGCTACAGAACACATTCGTATAAAGGCTGTTCGTTCTGAACCAGTGAGATCTTTGACCCTTTTGGGAAAGGCTTGGTTAATTCCGCATTACGAAGTAACACCACTTTTTCGCTATGTTCGTCGACATTCAATTTCGCAGTAAATTGAAAGTTACCATCGTTAGTGATCTTGAGGTTTTGGCTATCGCATTGAAACTTCACATCTTGTACCTGCTCGCCTTTCTGAACGTAAACCGGTATATAGCTGTTGATATGAAAGTTGAGTTGAAAAGCTGAACCGTCGCTGTTGGTTTTACTCGAAGACAACGCAATGTCTGATAACTCTGCGGCTTTTGCTATCGGTGAAAACCATAAGTAAGCTCTGTATTCGCCATCAGGCATGTCGGCTGGCAAGGCGTTCATACGTAAGCGGACTGTGCGTCTTTGATTGGGTTTCAGTTCACGAATAATCGGTGGTGAGACTTTAATCCAATTAGCAATGTTTTCAGACTCTGCAATATTGGTGTCGGTACGAACCAGCCCATTAGCTTTGACTGGTCGATAGATAGGTTTGATCTCCAATCGAATCGGTTGATCTGAATTATTCTCCACGACGATTTTCTCCGTAACGGAGGTATCTGCGTCTAAAACAAAACGAGTGGGAGCGATTAGGAGTTGAGCATAGGCTTGTGCCGTGAAAAGTAAGCCGAGAACGCATGAGATAAACAACTTCATTTATAATTAACCTCAAAAGGGATAGTGCCGGTATAAACGCCAGCAGGATGATTAGCGCCGATTTTTACTCTCGCACCAATGCACAGTAATTTGCTTCTTCCATTGCCTTTTATTTTGGCTCGGCCTCGCTTTGATAAGCCGCAGCCAAAATAGAATTTTTTAATACGAAGACGTTTAGATTTACGAGAATGGTTGAGGTACTGCTTAGAAGGCAGAGAAACCACGATCTTTTTACCTGGTTCGCCTTCAACATAAAAACGCACCACATGGATCTGACTATTAGTCGGATTAGCATCGGCGTTTTGACCCGATCCAGATATATATATACCTGGAAACTTTACTTCCATATTTTCTGGAATAATTTCTAATGCATATAATGAAAAAGAAAAAACCATGATGGCAGTACAAAGGGAATGTTTTAAAAATAGTTTCATAGTAAAAGCGACTGATAAATAGCAGTCGCTATTATTAGACTTGTTTTATATCTATCAATTACTGGTAAGTAACATCGACTGCAACGTTTGCAGTATAAGTACCAGCAACTAAAGTTGCTGTTGACGTTTTTGCTGTACCACCAATTTTAAGATCCGCACTACCACCCGTCAGAGTGATAGCACTATTAAAGTCAAATTCAGCCCCAATTGTATTTGCGCCGTTAAGTAAGTCAGTATCAGAAATACTTACTGTTACCGCATCACCAGACTCTCCAGAAAGCGTAAATGCCGCAGCTCCTGCATCACCCTGAGCGATAACAACATCTGTTGTGTTATCTGAAGTGATGATACCGAAGTCCAAATCGCTCGTTTTTGTCATTGTAATTGCTTGTTTTACTTCTAGTGTTGCATCAAAAGTGTCACTCACAGCGAAAGCGTTCGCTGAAGAGATAGAAAGTGCAGAGACAGCAACAACCTTAAAAACTTTGTTCATTTCTTTTATCCTTTATATAAAATCGGCTTTATTATTAGGGTTACCTAATAGTTAATCAGAGTTAACAATTAAGTAACCCTAATCCTATTTATAAAATATATACATTGACACTAATTTATAAAAAAAATGAGGCGCAGTGAGAATAAGATCACGAAAATTGACATAAATAACACTAGCAAAAACCGTGGTATTTTAACAATTCAAACAAATATATATAAAACTGGTTTTACATTTAATTCCTTTATTTTTGTGCGTCATTGATTTCCATGAAAAATAACTCAATTAAAATAACCAAAAATAAAGAAGGACAATAAACACTCATTTAATTAAGGTTAATTGTTATATAGATCATCGTATTGCAATATAGTCTCAAAAGTGAAACAAACCAGTATCATTTTTAAATTGTAATAAAAATGAAATATTATCGCGCCTTGTATTATCTAATTAAAACAAGGTGTCTATAAATTATTAAAAATGAGACAAGTACAACTCACCAATTAAGTTGATTTCTACACTCATAAATCCCCAAAAATTAATTAAAGCTAAGAGAATTATATTGAAGATGGACACCTGCGTGGGCAGAGCCCCACACAGGCAGATGCAGCGATTTAAACACTCGTACGATAGCTTACACCTGTCCAAGAAAAACGAGTGCACCTCTAACCATCGTCGCTAGAGTAAACCGTAAACAAGGTCGTTCGCGGTACCTTCAAACCCAATTCATGAAGACCTAGGTATAGAGGTAAAAGGAAGAATCGTTACTAAGAAATAGTCACAATTGGATTTTAAAGCACGCCTATCGACTCGATTGAATAGTAAACCACCGTTTTACGGCAATTTATTTGTGATCTGGGTTGCACGCGTACCGCATACTATCAGATACTGAACAAAACTAACCTTCAGCCACAGTAAACGGGCCCCGCTTGCTGTTCAGGAAATTCAATGAGTTCAGATAATCAGTCGACCTACTTCTTTTTCGATTACGAAACTTGGGGCGTTAGTCCAGCGAAAGATCGTCCAAGTCAATTTGCGGGTGTTCGTACCGACCAAGATTTCAATGTTATTGGAGAACCTCTGGTTATCTATTGCCAACCTCCTGCTGATTACCTTCCTGCTCCTGAAGCAGCATTGATCACCCGTATCACACCTCAAAAAGCGGCTTCACAAGGCCTTCCTGAACCAGAGTTTATCGCTAAGATCCACGCTGAGTTAGCGAAACCAAACACCACAAGCCTTGGCTACAACAGTATTCGATTCGATGACGAAGTAACGCGATACACCTGTTACCGTAACTTCATCGATCCATACGCATGGAGCTGGCAGAACGGTAATTCGCGTTGGGATCTGTTAGATGTCATGCGCGCCGTACACGCACTTCGCCCAGACGGTATTGTGTGGCCAGAAAATGAAGAAGGTTATCCAAGCTTCAAACTGGAACATCTCTCTGTGGCAAACGGCATTGAACACGAAAACGCGCACGATGCGATGGCCGATGTTATTGCGACCATCGAGTTAGCGAAGAAGCTGAAAGCTGCACAGCCTAAGATGTTCGATTACCTTTACAACATGCGTCATAAGCGTAAGCTGAATGACCTAGTTGATATCGTAAACATGACACCTTTGATGCACGTTTCGGGTATGTTTGGTCGAGATTGCAATTACACAAGCTGGATTGTTCCTATGGCGTGGCACCCGACCAATCAAAACGCCGTTATCGTAGTGGACTTAGCGAAAGACCCTAGCCCGCTGCTTGAGCTAAATACCGACGAGCTAAGAGACAGACTCTACACCAAACGCAGTGAACTAGGTGAAGATGAGCTACCGGTACCAATCAAACTGGTACAACTCAACAAGTGCCCTATTCTTGCTCCAGCCAAAACGCTGACGGCTGAAAACGCCGAAACCATCGGTATCGATCGCCAGCAATGCTTGAAGAACTTAGCTCTATTACGTGAACATCCAGAGATCCGTGAGAAGCTGATCGGTTTGTATTCACAAGAGCGTGAGTACGAGAAAAGTGATGATGTTGATACACACCTTTACGACGGTTTCTTTTCACCTGCTGATAAAACAGCGATGAACATCATTCGCGAAACTGACCCGAACAACTTGGCAGCTTTGGATATCACCTTTGGTGACGAACGTATTAAACCGTTACTGTTCCGTTACCGTGCACGTAACTTCCCATGGACTCTCGACGAAGCTGAACAATTGAAATGGGCGAACCATTGTCGTGAATTTTATGAGAGCCGTTTAGAAGAGTACATGCTTAACCTCGAAAACCTCGCGCACGAACATGAAAGCGACGAGAAGAAAATGGCTATCTTGAAGGCGGTTTATCAGTACGTAGAAAAGTTAGCTAGCTAATTCCATTATCAAGAGAAGTAACACTTTGAAAGAAAGATTGATCCAACTGGTTTACTGCTTAATCTCCTTCACCTTAATCATAGGTGCGCTTACAGCAGGCAACGCGTTACAGCACTTTTTGGATACCTCAATCCCAGGCAGTATTTTTGGCATGTTGATTCTATTTGCCGCCATGGTGATTGGTATTGTGCCTTCGCATTGGGTACAACCCGGTGCAAGCTTGATTATCCGCCTAATGATCTTACTGTTTGTTCCGATCAGTGTTGGGTTGATGGATCATTTCGAAATGCTCATCGCGAATGCATTGCCTATTATGGCGAGCGCGGTGGGTGGCACGCTCATCGTATTGGTATCTTTATCATGGTTCTTAGACCGCTTGCTGGCGAGAGGTAAATAATCATGTGGATTCTATTAACTATCGTGGTGTTTCTGTTTGCTCGTTGGGTAAGTCAGAAAGTGAACTCACCACTGTGTAATCCCCTGCTTATCAGCATTGGTATCATCATTCCGATTCTCACGTTCTTTAAAGTGCCGTTTGAGACTTACTATGCTGACAACACCTGGATTACCTACATGCTTCAGCCTGCGGTTGTTGCACTTGCTTACCCGCTTTATGAACAGCTACCTCAAATCAGAGCCAACTGGCGCATCATTACCTTTGCTTGCACGCTAGGCAGTGTAATGTCGATGACAACAACCGCATTAATCGCTGTGGCTTTTAAAGCGGACTTAAGCTTGATTGCGAGTTTGTTAGGTAAGTCAGTCACCACCCCCATTGCTATGGAAGTGTCGAGCCATTTGGGTGGTGAAGCAGCAATTGCGGCAATACTGGTATTGATTGTTGGCCTATTTGGAGCCACTTTCGCTTACCCGATCTATAACCTCATTGGTATTAAGAGCCCTATTGCACGTGGTTTAACCATGGGTACCGTATCTCACGCTTTAGGTACTGCGACATGTGCTGAAAAGAACCAAGAAGATGCTGCATTCAGTTCTCTAGCGCTTGTGCTCTGTGGCGTTATTACCTCAATTATCGCGCCGAGTGTATTTTCGCTTGTAGTTTGGTTCTACTCTTAACCATTTTTATTACAGTTTAAACGCTGCTCGTTCATTGGTTACCTAATAAATTTGGCTAACGGTTTAAAGCATGACAAGTAGCCCAAGCAGAACTCTGATTATCTCAGGGTTGGCTTGGGCTTTTTTATCGCATTTACTCAGTAATAGCAGTCAAATCACGCTCTATTACGGGCAGTAAGTGAGATATCAGCTGTGGAAATAGCTCTTGCAATCGATTTCAAGTGTGACCTCACTCTAATTATGCAAACCAATGTAACAACAACAATTCAATAGTGATCTTTATCACAGAAAATTCCTGAACATTGCATAAACTTAAAGCCTAAGGTCAATTAAGGATTCAACATGAACAGTCGTATTACCCTGGCGCTGGAAAGTGCTCCAACAGTAATCAAAGCACTTTTGAGTGACATCGTATTAGCAGACAACTTTGACGCGACATTGTCTCCAGAGCAATTTGCCAGCCTACTGCAAGCAAGTGGTTTAGCGGATGACGAGCTACGTATTGCGCTACTTCCTTTTGCCGCAGCGTATTCTTACGCTCCGTTATCTGACTTTTATGTTGGTGCAATCGTACGTGGTTTGTCTGGAACTCTGTATTTTGGTGCAAACCTTGAAATCGCTGGTGCTCAACTTGGTCAAACCGTTCACGCTGAGCAATCTGCAATCAGCCACGCTTGGATGAAAGGCGAACAAGGCATCTCAGATATCACAATCAATTTCAGCCCTTGTGGTCACTGTCGCCAGTTTATGAATGAACTGACCACAGCAAAAGAGCTTAAAGTTCAGCTTCCGCAACGTGATGAGATGTCACTACAAGAATACCTGCCAGACTCGTTCGGCCCTGCTGATTTAGGTGTGACAACTGGCCTAATGACTAAGCTTGATCATAAATACACGACAGAAGAAACAACACCTATTGTTGTAGAAGCGCTAGCAGCACTAAACCGCAGCCACGCTCCTTACACCAAAAACCTAAGTGGTGTTTCACTACAGCTTACGTCAGGTGAGGTTTTCACCGGTGCTTACGCAGAAAATGCGGCGTTCAATCCGAGCCTGCCTCCTCTACAAGTAGCCTTGATTCAACTGAAACTGGCTGGCTTCAATTTCGAAGAAATTGAAAGTGCTGCTTTGGTTGAAATCGGCGAAGGTAGCATCAGTCATCTGGCGGATACGCAATCTACATTAGAAGCGATTAATCCCGACATTCCAGTGACTTACTTAGCAATCTAAGTACATCTGGTTAACAAAAGTTTAAATAAGCAGCTCTATTTAACAGGGCTGCTTTTTTTATGCCTGTAATTAACGCAACAACTCGCGCAAACGTTTGCTTTTGTCATTGAAATAAGTATGATCACCCCGTTTTCAATCAATCGTTCAAAAGATCGGAAGGAATTTCTATGTTTGGTACTGCTACTCGTGAAAATGCTACTCGTGTACTTCTATTAGGTTCAGGTGAACTCGGCAAAGAAGTTGCTATCGAGTGCCAACGTTTAGGCTTGGAAGTTATTGCTTGTGACCGTTATGCAGACGCGCCAGCGATGCAAGTAGCGCATCGTAGCCATGTATTAGACATGTTAGACGGCGATGCACTTCAAGCAATCATCGAACTAGAAAAACCAGATTATGTGGTTCCTGAAATTGAAGCTATTGCCACCAGCAAGCTAGTGGAGCTAGAAGCACAAGGCTTAAATGTCGTTCCAACTGCGAACGCGACCAAGCTAACGATGAACCGCGAAGGTATTCGTCGCCTAGCCGCAGAAGAGTTGAAACTGAGCACTTCACCTTACCGCTTTGCAGATACCTTTGAAGACTTTGCTGCTGCTGTTGAATTCGTGGGTATGCCTTGCGTTGTTAAGCCAGTAATGAGTTCTTCTGGTAAAGGCCAAAGTGTCATCAAGACAGAAGAAGACATTCAGAAGTCTTGGGATTACGCGCAAGAAGGCGGGCGCACTGGCGCAGGTCGCGTGATCGTTGAAGGCTTTATTGATTTCGATTACGAGATCACCCTTCTGACCGTTCGCGCTGTTGATGGCGTACACTTCTGCGCACCTATCGGTCACCGCCAAGAAGACGGTGATTACCGCGAATCATGGCAACCACAAGTAATGTCAGACAATGCACTTAAAGCGGCGCAATACACAGCTGAACAAGTGGTTAATGCATTAGGTGGTCACGGTATCTTTGGTGTCGAACTTTTTGTTAAAGGCGATCACGTTATCTTCAACGAAGTATCCCCTCGCCCACACGATACTGGATTAGTGACATTAATGTCTCAAGACTCATCGGAATTCGCACTGCACGTTCGCGCATTTACGGGGATGCCAATCAAATCAATTACTCACTATGGCCCTTGTGCTTCTGCAGTAATCCTTGGTCAAGGCACATCAACTAACATCCGTTTTGAAGGCCTTACAGAAGCATTAGAGGCACCACAAACGCAAGTTCGTCTGTTTGGTAAGCCAGACATTGACGGCCGTCGTCGTCTTGGTGTGGCGTTAACTCGTCGCAATAGCACAGAGACAGCAATCGAAGATGCCATCGAAAGCGCTTCGAAAGTAAAAATGATTTACTAACCAGCAATTCAATTCAAAGCAATCACGAGTTCAAATCTGAATAATAAGAAAGACGGGCTACCGAGCCCGTCTTTTTGTTGGTGTTACCTGTTGGCTTAACGAAGCAAACTGAACTTATGTATCTGACTCAATCAAATACACGTCCTCACTGAATCGAGATAAGCCTTTCTTAGCAATCTTCGGATGTTCATCGTCTGCAATATCTTGATTTAACAATGTGATTTTGTATCCAGAGAACAACTGATCGATCTCTAGTTTAGGTACGCTAAACGGAGGCCCCGCCATCTCGCTTTGGTCGTAATCCAGAGTCACCAGAAGGACCTTACCGCCCGGTTTCAGCAGTTGTTTCAAACGCTCTACATACTGAACCCGCATCTCTTCAGGCAAAGCAACCAAAGAAGCACGGTCATAAATAGTGTCGACAGGCTGAATTGGCGCAGTGAAATAATCTCCGGTATAAACACTCAGCTCATCGAATTGGTAAAGCTCGTGCTGACCACTGATTTGAGTCACTGTCGGCGTGTAGAAGTGTTCAGAAAAAAAAGCGCGTACGGCGATCTGGCTGAGTTCAACACCTTGAACGTCTTCATGTTTTGACGCTAGCCAAATCAGATCTTCACTTTTGCCACAGAGTGGAACAAATACACTCTTCTCGTAGCTAGGCTCAGTCTTTTCCCAAAATTCAATCAGAAGTGGGTTTACATCTTCAAGGTGGAAACCAATTTGGTTGGCTGCCCATTTATTGTGCCAAAATTCAGGATTATTCATCTTTCGTTCATGTTAAACAGTCATAATGCAAGGGTACAGTATAGACAGGCAAGAGCAACCTTAGCTTGGTTTAAAGTGCCAAATTGGTTTCGATAAAATCGGAAACTGGCTAAGTTCAAAGTTCTGAAAATTGCGGAACCAACGCTTGGATTATTTGTCTATATGTTCACATTTTAAAGCAATATTAAACGTTAGAGTTGGTTTCTGTCTTAGCTAGCCCCATTTAATATGTAGTGAGTTTAGTTAAGCTGTTTTTACTCTTATGCGTTACTGGTTACCCCTTTTAGCTACCCGTTTTTTGTAACCTTGTATTTTGGAGTTTGAATGAGTGTATTTCTCCGTACGACGGCCCTAATGCTTTTAGTATTGAGCCGAGCGCCTGCATTCGCAGCAGCACCTGTTTCAACAAGTTCAACTGATCAATCGCGCACAGCGTCATCGCAAAACCAAGTTTCATCAAATGTATTCCGCCATAGCCTAAGCGGCTTGTATGGCATAAAAGCATTCGACTCACGTCCGACTCAGCCTTATACCGACTTCGACATTCTGTACAGCAAAGCGCATCAAGGCCAAGCTGAACTAGAGACTATCTGTAAAAGTACTGCCCTACTCACTAATTCTGAAGCGCTATTTGCAGGCGTTAAATCTCAAGCTCGTGCAGAAGAAAAAATCGCCCTTGAGCTTGATGGTGATGTCACACGAATTACTGACCTAGCCCGTGCAACTATTATCGCGAACGATGTAGAGAGCTTGGTTGAAGTCTACGAAGCACTAAGCCGTGAAGCAGACGTTGTTAAGCTAAAAAACAAGTTTAAGTCTCCAGCTGATTCTGGCTATCGTGACCTCAACTTGTTGGTTCGTTTGCCTAAAACCAACATTATTGCTGAGGTTCAACTTCACCTAAGAGCAATTGCTGATGTGAAAAGTGGCCCTGAGCACGAGCTGTATGAAATCATCCAAGGTATTGAGCGTCACGCAATTGCAGAACATCGCCCAATTAACGATATCGAAGCGGCACAAATCAATAGCCTAAGACGCCAATCTTTAGAGCTTTACCAACAAGCATGGCAACCATACATTACAACGCACATTAAAGCGGCTTAACCACTGGCTGAGTGCTTATCATAAACAAAAACAACAAAGGGCTGCATAATCGCAGCCCTTTCTTTTATCTACTATTTTGCTTATCAAACCTCGTAGAAAGCAACTTAACTAAAGCCTCGAGAGAGTCCCATCTACTGGTGATAATACTCTTTAGTGCGGTTGTATAAATCCAATGGCTTCAACGTGCCATAGAATGCGGCTACGTCTTGTAAGTCTTCATCCGAAAGATGTTTGACCACCGACTGCATGTACAAATCTTGTCGTTCATCGCTTTTAAAATCACGGAGCTGCTTAAGTATATACCCAGCTTTCTGACCTTTGATGTTTGGATAAGATTGTACGAAAGGAATGATTTTATCGCCATGACACTGGCTACATAGGTTCTGAACCAACTTTTCACCAGAATCTAAGCTAGGCATGTAATCCTTTGCAGCGGCCTTGTTATCAACAAGACTTTCAACCTCGGTTTTAGCTTCCGAATTGAGCTTTACCGATGGTTCTGACTCTATACCTAATGATTCGACGCGTGAGGCAACTTTGTTTTCAGTGTTCGGTTGTTCGTCGGTGCACGCCGACAACGACAAAATCACTGCAGCAGCGGCTATCGTAACAACTCCGCGAACAAAAGAAGTTCGCTTTAATTGATTGATGATCATTGGCCCTCTCCTGGCATAGGTGGCACCAATGCGCTATCAATAGGCTTACGACGATACTTATTCATGTCGATGCCTTTGTCCTGATAATAGGTACTTAGGTAATCCAGTACCGGATCCCAAGTATCAGACAGATCCCACAGACCTTGAGTGTCTACCATCCATTGAATGGTTTCGCGCCATTGCTCTCTGTTACCACTGTTCTGAGCAACGATTAAGCTGGTATGACAGGCATTACATTGCCCTTTCACTGTCTCCCAACCGGGTGCCATAATCAGACCCGATACTTTATCTACACCATAGTACTCTTTCGGGTTCTCTGGAATATCTCCAGCATGAACAAGCATCGATGTTAACAAGCTGCACACCAATGCCGCTCTCATTATACCTTTACGGTAACTGCGCTTACTGACCGGGCTTGAGTCTGCGTGAAATGAGTAGCCATCAATCAAATTAGTAAGTTTAGAACTGCCATCAATAGGCTTATTAGAAATAGAAGGCATCACGACACTCTTACTGCGATACGGTGGCAACCATTAAACAGGTAACCTTTGGGGTTCCACTGCGGTTGCACCACAGGTTGACTATCACCTTCACTGTCGGTCGCCTTCGCCCATATCTCATAATAACCAGTCATAGGAAAGTCTAGGTCCGCTTCCCATTGTTGCCATGCGCCCTTGTTTACTGGCTTATTCAACTTTGCATCGTGCCAAGTAGTACCGTAGTCGTAACTCACTTGCAGCTTCTCAACGGTTCTTAACCCTGCCCATGCATGGCCACTAACTTTGATCTTCTTACCGAGAGCAAACTCTGTCCCGCTTTTAGGAGAAGTAATCAGCGATTTCACAATCATTTCTTCTATGATTCGGAAATCTTTGTTGTCCACTTTCTCACCCGGGGCAATTGGGTTCTTAGGTACTTGATAAGCAGGAGCCGCCATCTTATGACCATCATGGATCTTGTTACGGATACTGATACCTGTTGTACATTTCTGAGAAACAGAAGCCGGTCGGCCACCAAATACAGTTCGTAGCGGATAACCATGGAGATAAGGGATCGGCTCACCATTCATCTCCCATGCAATCAATGCGTTATCGTTCATCGCAGCTGCAATAGGAACGCCTCGTGAAATCGCCTCACCTTTACCACTCAAATGTTTATCAAAGCCATGATTACCGACATAAACTGCATCATCTTTGATGCCACAGTCTTTAAGCACATCGCTCAACAACACACCGGTCCACTGTGAGCAATAGACACCAGCGTTGTTCCATTGATTACCTTTGGTGCTTGGATAAAAATTGTTACGGCTGTTACCGCCACACTCAAGCACCAAGCTCTGGGTATGGTGCTTAAACTTAGATTTTAGCTCGGCTATCGTATAGGTTTTGCTCTGTTTTACGGATTCACCTTTCACTTCGAAGGTCCAAGTATCAGGGTTCATCTCCGTAAAGTCTGGCATCAAGCCATTCCAACGAACAAAAGGAACATCTGCAGGTGTCACAGCAGGCGCAAGCATACTTTCTGGCGGATACGCATTCAAAGGGTTGGTATTTAAAACGGTGTAGTAATCCGGTAGATCTTCTGCTTTTGCCCACGTTAATGCATTGATATCCAGTGCAGCTAAACCTTCAGGGCGATTCGCGGCAAATACCCACGATACTGGCAATGCAGATACTGCGGTTGCTGAAAGCGCGGCTTTAAGGAACTGTCTTCTATCTAAACTCATTGCGGTGACCCTGTGTTATTCAGTTGGTAAAAGTAATTGGCTAACTTCTTGATGTCTTCTTCTGACAATAGTTGCGCGACTTTGGACATCGTTTTGTCCTCACGCTTGCCACTTTTAAAGTCAGACAGTTGCTCAGTAAGGTAGACTTGGTTTTGCCATTTAAGGTTTGGGATAGAGGGAAACGAGGTATCGTTGTTACTGCCATGACAAGCAATGCACATATTGGCAAGTTGCTGGTACTCCGCTGCCGAGGCGACAGTCGATAAAAAGAGTAACATCAAAGCTAAAGCGGACTTACGCAAAGCTTCTCCTTAGATTTAGATCAACAAAATAGATTAACTGGCTGTTTATTGAGCGCATTACAGCAAATCACTCGGGTGATTTAAATTCAATTAGATTTAACCTCTGTTCAATTCCACTGAACACATTTAAAAAACAAATAACATAATCTGAATAGATACTAATTAGCTGTCCATTTTAAATGTATGGGTAATATATGAAGACTGATTGGGGATATGTGGAGACGAGATAGACTATAAGATCTGAGATGCGAGATGCGAGATGCGAGATGCGAGATGCGAGATGCGAGATGATAAAAGACTGAAAGACTGAAAGAGAGAAACAACAATAATTGCCAGACTAAAAACAAAAAGACCACGCTAGGCGTGGTCTATTGCTTGGCTACTTCTCGATTTTAATATTCTCGACACGGGCCTTTAATTTTTGTCCCGGTCTAAAAGTAACAACACGTCGAGCAGAAATTGGAATGTCTTCACCAGTTTTCGGGTTACGACCAGGTCGCTCGTTTTTCTCGCGAAGATCAAAGTTACCAAAACCAGACAGTTTTACCTGTTCGCCATTTTCAAGTGCCTTACGAACTTCTTCGAAAAACACTTCAACCGTTTCCTTGGCATCCCGCTTGCTGTATCCGAGTGTCTCAAACAGGTTCTCAGCCAAATCGGCCTTCGTGAGTGCCATAAAACTTTCCTCAAAGCTATGTTATACATTGCTACCATCGCCAGTAGCGCCAAAGCATTTACCCTATCCAATCAATAAGATAAGGCCGTTTACAAGGAAAGTGTATGCCAAGCTTCTGATTTTCGCCAACTTTTTTATCTCAACTATTTAATTATTCTTTCAAATCAGAAAGATAACGCGCTTGTAAATTTACATATATAGCTAAAAAACATCTATTCCCAAGCCACCAATCAGAGTTAAACTCCAAAATAAGACGATAAGTAAGAATTAAAAACTTTAACGATATAAATAATAAATTTTGAGACTTTTCTCCGATACTCAATGAAATCAGCTACTTGATTTGATATCGAACTCAACAGAGGTTAGTAAATAATCAGTATTAAATATGAGATTTGTATCATTTCAGAATTTAATTCGAATCGGCATGAATAGTTTATACCGACATAGCTAATATTGGACATGGGTCGTTGCTGCCCCATCAACATACCAGTTAGCTCCCGAGACAAAACTCGCAACAGGGCTTGAAATAAAAGTGACAACATCGGCTACTTCTTTAGGGGTTGCCAAGCGACCCATTGGATTTCTATCGACAACTTTCTGGAAGGTGTCCGGTTCTTCGCACTTACACCGCCCCCACAAACCATCAGCAATATATGTGTCTCCAGGGGAAACGGTATTAACCCTCAACTTAGGAACGTAAGTCAAAGACAAGGATTTCATGTAATGGGCTAAAGCAGCCTTACCCGCCCCATAAGCATTAGCGTCACAAACAGTATAGCCACTCGCTTTTGAGCCAATATAAGTTATTGCAGCACAACGCGATTCAAGTAACTTAGGTAAGACTAACGTGATGGCCTGCTGCGTGGTGTCAATATCTTTCAGTAGAACATCCTCCCACTCATCAGAAAGCGTGCTTACATTGGGAACGAAGATATCGATATTAGGAATAGACCCAACCCAAGTTTTCATTTGCGTCAAATCGTGAACATTAACGACTTTGCCGACAACTTGTTTAGCCACCTTTCCGAGTTGTATAAGCAGCTTATCTATCCGATGTTGAGAACGTCCACAGAACCAAACATTCGCCCCTTCATTGGCAAAGCCTTCAACTATTTTTGCTCCAATTCCACTAGATCCTCCAGTGACAACAACATTGATATTCTTTAATCCTAAATCCATCTTTAACCTCTCAAATAGCCCCTGCCACTGAAAGGAAGTATCAAAAATGATCGCTTATATTTCAAAGGGAATTATAAAAGTCACACTTTGTGCTACTTTGAGTGTATTAAATAGTGATGGTATAGAGTAATGGATGCACTTGACGACGAAATTTGTACAGCAATCAAACGCCATTTAAAAAAGGCTGGTATCTCTTATAAAGAAGTTTCAGAGTTCTCAGGAATCTCCGAAATAGGCATTAAACGATTACTGAACGGCCATCAATCACTCTCTATTTTGAAGTTACAAAAGATATGTAAATTAATTCAGCTTCCTCTATCAGCTATTATCACAGAAGCAGAAGAAGCATTGGCCTCGGTGTCACTATTTACGGGTGAGCAAGACGCTGCCTTCTGCATAGAGCCCGCGTTATTTACGATTTTCCAAGAGATTGTAAATGAAGGAGCAGACGCCCAGCAGTTAATGGCCAGTTTTGACTTAAACGAACCATCACTGCATATCTACCTAAGGAAACTTGAACAGTTAAATCTAATAACAATGTTATTAGGCTTAAAATTCCATGTCATAGTACCTGCCAATATAGCTTTCTCTGAACAAGCGCGATTTAGCGTCATGTTCAAAAACCAAGTCATAGATGCTCTAAAACAGGCCGTGCAATATATCGATGCAAATGACAAACAAGCTTACTTTATTACGACCAAACTTAGGCTAACCGAAGACGAATTTAAAGAATATAACACCAAGCTTGAGGAGTTAATGTTCAAAACTCTAAAGATCAGTCAGTCGCATAGCCGAGTGAGTGAAGGAGTCAACGACTATGCTATTGTCGACATGGGCGCCAAAGGTATTTTCCACCCAAAACTCAAAGCACCAGTAAATTTAGTTTAGGTATGCCTTAACAGTGCCCATTGTTCAGACAGCATTGCGTACTTACTGTTTCACGAATTTAGCGGTCCTATCAGTACGCTCCGTACTCGCAGGTTTAACAATCAAACCGATCCCGACAAGAAACAGCACTGAAGCGACGACTTGAGCTATAGATAACACTTCGTCATACATGAAATAGCCGCTGATTAAGGCGAAGATTGGCACTAGTAAGGTCAATGGTGCCGTTGTACTGAGTGGGTACTGGATTAACAATTTATTCCATACCCAATAACCAAATAGCGTGGTTGGGTAAGCCTGAAATAGCACCGCAATCGTTGTGTTCCAATCCCATTGTTCAATCCCCTGCCAGATGATTTGATCCCCGTGTAACATCACAGCAAACAACACCAGCGGAACAGGCGCAAACAACATCCCCCACACGTTAAACGCAAAAGCCTGAGTGGTTTTTGAAGCTTTAACAATTACCCCCATCAGCGTCCAACTACATGCCGCAATCATAATCAATATCACACCGTTGACGGTGACATTACCTGTTGCCGCAGATACCAATACCGCTAAAGCACACATGGCTAACATCGCACCCATTAATTTACGAACAGAAGCACTCTCCTTGAACACCCATACGCCAACCGCCATGCCGATTAATACGTTGGTTGACAGTAATACCGATGAAAGCCCAGAAGAGAGCCCTGCTGTGATTGACCACGAAGCCATGCCCCAGATACCCACACCAAACACAAAACCATAACTCACTAAATAGCGCCACAAGACATTCGGTCTTACCACAAAAAATATCACAGGAATCACCGCGAGAGAGAAACGCGCGGCGGTTGCCAACAATGGATGAACATTGGTCACACCCATTTTGATCATCGAGAAATTGAACCCCCAAATTGCCATCACGAATACTGCTAACAACAAATCATTTCTTTTCATATTGTCCCCCTCCTTTGTTTTTAATGAGTATCCCTTGAACAACAAAACCGGTACAGATACAATTTTTACAATAAAAACCAGTACAGTTAATTTCGGTCGTGACCATGAGCATTTACAGAAAGCTAGCGAATCAGTTCATCAATGAAATAGAAACGGGGAAAAGACCTGAAGGTGGGCGCATGCCTTCGCTCCGTCAATTGGCTAAGCAACAAGCCGTCAGCATGTCGACCGTTGTAAGCTGCTACCAAGAGCTGGAATCGCAAGGCTGGATTCATTCTCGGCCACAAGCGGGCTATTTTGTTTCACCTCACAAGCCGGCTCACTCAACACCTGAGTGGGCACGGTTTGAAAGTAAGGTATCGAGCGTTAAGCAAACGTCATCGACTCACAACTTAATCAACGGGCCTTTGGGGGTTTCGAGCACCACCAATGATGAACAGTCGGTCGTTGAGCTGGAACGCAGTTTTCGACGCGCTATTAAACGGATGGGAAGCAGGCTCAACCAATACCCAGATACACAAGGTGAGCCGATGTTACGACAGGCATTATCTACTCACTTTGCCAAGCTCGATGTGCACTTTTCACCTGAAGAAATGGTGATCACGGCAGGTTGCATGTCGGCAATTAAGGCTGCACTTGAATCGTGTACCAAAGAAGGCGACACCATTGCGATTAGCTCACCTTGTTTTAACGGCATTCTGGAGTTGCTCGGAAAGATGTCACGTAAAATCATCGAGATCCCATCTCTCGATGATGGTGTCGACTTACAACAACTGGAAACTCATTTGAAGAACAAACGAGTCGATGCCGCGATCTTTTGTACCTCTCATATGAACCCCCAAGGGATCAATATGTCTGCCAACCAAAAACAAAAACTGGCTGAGTTAGCTAATGATTACCAAGTGCCAATCATTGAGGATGATGTGTATCTAGAACTCTCTTACTCATCACACACACCACTACCAGCGAAATACTATGACAAAGGCGGCTATGTACTGTGGTGCGGTTCTGTATCGAAAAGCCTATCACCGAGCTACCGTTTAGGTTGGTGCTTACCGGGAA
This sequence comes from Vibrio gigantis, assembly GCF_024347515.1. NCBI lineage: Bacteria > Pseudomonadati > Pseudomonadota > Gammaproteobacteria > Vibrionales > Vibrionaceae > Vibrio > Vibrio gigantis. Next base: position 1,472,594 of record NZ_AP025492.1, on the reverse strand, counting down.
GGTATATTAATGAATACAAGGCACAGTTTTCTGCCGCGAGCTATGGCGTTGCCTTACCGACTCAACTCGCTGTTGCTGACTTTATCGAATCTGGCCAATACGCAAAGCACGTTAGAAGAAGATGTACTCAAATCCTTTCGTTGCGCCAGCAATACCTTAGTTATTTAGCCCAACACCTTCCTCAAGACGTGAAGATAAGTAACCCGCAAGGTGGCATGGTACTTTGGCTGCAAATACCAAGCCTGAATCAACCAACCTTTGCTCAAGCTGTTACCGAGAAGCGCCTTGATATCAGGCTCGGGCACCTATTCAGCACTCTCGATCTATACAGTAACTACTTACGCATCAATATTGGATACTCGCTGGAAGGTGAAGCCAAGCAACAATTAGACGCCTTATTAGAACTTATCAACATTCACAGCTAACACACCGTAACCTTTCAAAACCAGCTTTTTTGAAAGCCTTTTGATAGCCCAATTTTAAGAGCCTTTTGCCATTAAAAAGCAGGCTATTATTCCTATATGGCTTAGGTTGAAATCCCGAACCGTAAGGAAAATCACTCGCCTCAAAATCCTTAAATGCTGAGTTTGCAAGCACCTACAAAAATATGCAACTTGGCTAATGACACATCACTTTTTATCGTCAATATACAGCCGTCAGCGCTGGCGTTTTCCTGTATTTGAAGAGAACTATTATGAGTGATAAATCAGCAACAAAACCACTACCTTCCTTTATTGAAGAACGCTTGAACTTCTATATTCAAGATCTAATTACCCAAAACGAAAGCAAAAAGCACTTAGTCTTGGGTAAACGACCTCAGCAAAAATCCGTTGTGATGCAGAGCAATGATTACCTAGCACTGTCACACAATACGCAGATCCAAAAAGCCCATCAATCAGCGATCTGTGAGCACGATGACAACGTGGTGATGTCTGCCATTTTTTTACAAGATGAGCAGTCTAAGCCCGCGTTTGAAACCGAGCTTGCGAGCTATGTTGGAATGGAAAGCTGTTTGCTTTCTCAGTCTGGCTGGGCGGCCAATATTGGACTGCTTCAAACCATTTGCCCACCAGGTACACCTGTATACATCGACTTTCTTGCACATATGTCGCTATGGGAAGGCATTCGCGCTGCAGGCGCTGTTGCCCACCCGTTTATGCACAATAATATGAGCCACCTACGTAAACAGTTAGAACGTCACGGCTCGGGAGTCATCGTTGTCGACTCGGTTTACAGTACGATTGGCACGATTGCCCCACTGCACGACATCTGCGAAATGGCGCAAGAGTTTGATTGCGCATTGGTCGTTGATGAATCGCATTCATTGGGGACACACGGGGAAAATGGTGCCGGCTTGGTTCAAGCTCTGGGGCTTACTAACAAAGTGGACTTCATCACCGTCAGCTTGGCAAAGACCTTTGCTTATCGGGCAGGCGCAATCCTTGGTCCGAAACAACTTTCAGAAACCTTACCTTTCGTCGCGTACCCTGCGATCTTTAGCTCGACAGTGTTACCACAGGAAGTGGTTCGTTTAGAGAAAACTTTAGAGATAATCAAAGGTGCAGAAGACAAACGAGAAACCCTGTTCAAGCGGGCAAAATCGCTTGTTGCGGGTCTAAAGCGAATTGGCTTTAATATCCGTAGCGAGTCTCAAATTGTGGCGTTGGAGTGCGGCAATGAGACAAATACTGAACGTGTGCGTGACTTCCTAGAAGAACGAGATGTGTTCGGTGCCGTTTTCTGCCGCCCTGCAACTGGCAAGAACAAAAACATCATTCGCTTTTCAGTGAATGCAGACATGACACCAAGAGATATTGACCATGTGCTCACGGTTTGTTATGAAGCGTACAATCACCCGGAATTAGAGTTCGTGTAACCTTGTTATAGCCTTTATTGTTAGAAGCTTTTTACGAGAAACTTTTTCTAAAAGGTCTGCAATAACCAACACAAACGGCAGGACTGAATGGACGCTATCATGTCGCGCGACAAAAAGAGCCCAGCAATTCGCTGAGCTCTTTCTTAAATCTATGTCTACCAAAAGCCTGTGAGCTTTAAGCTATTACTTAAGCTAAATCCAGTGAGCAATTTTATCGAACAGTCGATTTTTGTCCGCCGGTTTCACAATAAAGTCCGACATGCCTGACGATTCCATTTTCTCCAAAGTGACGGGAGAGCTGTCACCCGTGTGAGCGATGATCGGCACCGACGAGTATTTTTTATCGGCGCTTCGAATACGACGAGAAGCTTCAACACCATCCATAATTGGCATTTCGATATCCATTAGGATCAAGTCGATATCATCGGTATCTAATGCCTCTAGGGCTTGCTGTCCATCTTCTTTCTGCACAACATCAAAGCCCTGTTTTTCCAATAACATTGCGGTAAATCGGCGTAGAGATTCGTTATCATCAACCACCATAATCGTCCGTTTATTGCTGACCTCTAGTGATTGTACAGAAACCGATGGCATCACATAGTTGGAATCAAACAGTAAACGGTCGATGGTCGCTTTGGTATTCAGTAGCCAGACTTGTGTTTCCACCCAAATAGGCTCAAAAGAGATGTTACGGACACGCTTGATAGGATGTCGCTCATACAGGTAAATGATTCGCGCTTCAGTGAACGAAAGTAACGATTCAATCCTATCAAGGCAGCTTGCTCTTAAATCCAAGCTCTCCATATCAACGAAAATCAAGTCGAACTCGAATTGGTATTCTTTATTTTTAAGCGCGGATGCAACATCCAAAATAACGAGGTCAAAGCCCATAGAGCGAGATATTTCAGTCATTTTGCTGGTAAGCACTTTCTGATCACTCACCATCAACACCGTCTTAAGTTTGGTCAGTTCACTCTTGATTTCCTGCACCGAATTGGAGACCAAAGATGGGAACGTCATAGTGAACTGTGTCCATTGATCCACTTCAGACTGACATTTAATCTCACCACCAAACGAGCGCATTACCTTCTTACAAAATGGCAAACCTAAGCCGTAATTGCCCGACTGGCCTGTGGTGTAAAAATCTTGGAAAATACGACGAATGATATCGTTTGAAATTCCAGAACCGTTATCGGTCACCATAATTTGGTTAGTCACTTCATCACTGCACATAGTGACATGAATATGAAAATCTTCAGGGCTGCGATGATGGAAAGCATTCTTGAAGAGGTTATACATGACGTATTTCAGCAAGGTATCGCTGCCCAAAAACTCAAAGTTATTCTGTACATCCAAGGAGATTGCTGACTTATCAGCTGAGCGCTTGTAATTGAAGCTACCTATTGCATCCTCAATCACAGCTTGCGCTGAATGCTTCTTAAACGTTGAGCGAGATACTCGGTTTTCATCAATTGAAGTCAGTAACAGATCAATCGTTTCGTTACCGGAATGAATGATCTCCATAGCTTCGTCGCTCACTTCACGCAGCTGTATCACTTCTTCATTGCTTAAAGCATATTGCCCTTTTTGAACCCCACTTTTAGGGTTCGGTAAGATGGACTGCATAACATCAATAGACGTTAATAAACCACTTAAGGGGTTTCTCATCTCGTGGGCGATACCAGCACCAAAAGACTTCGCCAATGACACCTTGTTTTCATGTTCCACCTGATTACGGAAGTAGAACAAGTTGCCGAATAAGTAGATAAACAAAAAGATTGGCACATGCGTCCAGTCCATTGTGAGTTCTAAGTAGTAGCCTTGTGAAATCCAAGCGCACAAGGTTGCAATCCCGATAGCGGCAAAGGTTTGTGCAAACATCACTCTCGTCACGTGCACTAATAAAATATGGAGGAAAATAGCCGACATGAATGACATAACCCAAACGTTGGACCAGTTGTTCATTAGCAGCATGTAGAAAAAGAATCCGGGCAAACAGATGGTTACTGTGACTTGATAATAAGCAGGAAGGTATTTTCGCCATTCAAATGGAACACGGTTGCGAAATATAATGCCAAAGAACAATACAGAGCAAAACAGGCGAAGCGCCAAGTTTTCATAAGGTTGCGGAAACAAAAATTCCCACACAATGTAGTAAATTGGGAAGCCGACAAAGCCCATCCACCCTACTAAGGTTAGATTTGGTTCGGCGTACTGATAAACCTTACGAATCGCGTTCATACGAAATACTTTGTTCTCTAAGCCCTAACGTTTAGTAATTTTATAGTTTGGTTTTTATTCTTATGATTTAGCGTCAATTATATTACACATCAGCTCCTAGCAGTGAGGTTTCAATCAAATATGTACCAACACATTTGTTTTTATTATTAACCTTAGATTACTAATGTACCCTGCTGACACTTAAATTTAAGTACGAGAGCTTGGTTCAAGAGATCAGCATGCATGATGTACCTTTGGTCACTTTTTAAGCTTGCCGTCAGGTCACCGTTACTCGATGCATTTTCCGTGGAGTGTCACCGTAATCAATCACGGCGTAATGCTGAGTTACCCTGTTGTCCCATATCGCCATTGAGCCCTTGTTCCATTTGAAACGCACTTGATATTCTGGTCGTCGTGCAATTTCAAACAGCTGGCTAAGTAGTGAATCACTCTCTTCACGTTTGAGTTCATTAATATAACGGGTAAATTGCTCGTTGATGTATAACGTCTCTTTGCCCGTTTCTGGATGAACTTGTACTAAGGGATGTACCACTGGCGGATTTTCTTGCGCGGTTTTCAGCAGTGACTTATGCCAATCTAACTCGATTTGATCCGATTCAATACCTTCAAACGCGACTAATGAATGCGTTGCCGATAAGCCTCTTAGCTTATCTTTCATGCTTTCATCTAATGAATCGAACACTGCGATCATCGAACACCAAATCGTGTCGCCACCGACATCCGGTATGTATTGAGCATGTAATAGAGAGGCTTTCGATGGCAATTTGCGCCAGGTTAAATCGGTATGCCAATAACTCTCCATTGGCGCATTGCCTCGAGTGGTTTCTATCACACTGACTTGCGGTACTTGTTCTACACGTGGGAAGAAAGGATGAGCGGGTTCAAGCTCTCCAAAACGCTTTGCAAGCACCAAGTGTTGTTCAGGTGAAAGGCTTTGCTCATCGAGGAAAATGACTTGATAAGTAACAAGTGCCTTGTACACATCATCAAGTTCGCTTTCACTGCAATCCGCTAGGTTTAATCCATGAATACGAGCGCCAATGTGAGGTGTAATGGGTTCAATTTTCAACATACTTTCGCTTATCGGTGAAGTGATATTAAGGAGATTCATTTAGCTATTCGTTATTAAACCGGACAGAACCGGTTTTTATTTCCTTACTACTCAACATAAGATGAGGCTATTCGAAAAACAAAAGAAAAGAGCTCCTACACTGGAGCTCTTTTTGTTTGTTGATACTTCCTGTATCCGTAGACAAGTCCAATCTGTAGTACTTTCACCGAAAGCCAGATCATCGATATCTCCAGTTGTGTATCACTAATAAATCTAGCATACAAACTTCAGGGTTTTCTGAGACGTAGTCGAGATAATCGGCTTAGTGCCATTCCATCTCGCCACTCAGCACCTTAGCACCCAACTCTAAATCGCCTTCCGTAGCGTTGAGTTGCGGGTAGGCTGCCTTCATGTAATCACTGATATCGACTGAGGTTGGGTTACTTTTACTTTCGAGTGTCTTTTCAATATCTGCGACGTAATCGATGGTGAACTGTACCCCTTTTATACCAGTTGGCATTTCACCCAGATAATGACCTGGAATCACAACCTCAGGCTCAAGTGCTTTGATACGCTCTAACGATTGGGTCCATTGATCACGAATCGATTTCGATGCCGTATCTGCCATCCATACATGCACACCACTATAGACAGACACGCCACCGAAGACGGTCTTTTCCGATGGAACCCACAGGTAAGCTTGATGAGTATTTATCTCTCTCACCTCAATGGTTTCTCCTTCGATGCTCAACTTGGTGTCATTCATTACCGTTGGAACAATCACTTTCGAGGGAGCATTGTCTTCTAAAATTGGGCCCCAGTATTCTAGCTTCGCATCTTTGGTACGTTCGATATGTTCGACGACCGCTTTGCTCGCGACAATGTCAACGTTTGGAAACGCTTCAAGAATGGGCTCTAATCCAAAGTAGAAATCAGGGTCGCCACTACTGATGTATACCATCGACAATTCTTTACCTGTCTCTTTGATTTTATCTACCAGCTTTTTTCCGTCCGCAACACTAAACTGTGCATCGAATAGAACCACCTCTTTTTCCCCTGAAACAAGCACTGAACTTGCGGGAAATATTGCGTTTTTTCCCGGATTGTAATGAGTGATATTAAGCTCTGCTGCAAAAACAACGTTCGACGCCACTAGCATGCTTCCTAGGCTAATCGTACCTAAAAGAGCTGTTCTTGTTAAAAAGGGCTGAGGTAACTTTTTCATAACTTGATTCCTTTGCTGAGAGCTGACTTCCTGCCAACTCACTGAATGTGGAAACATCTTATTTGTTTAGATTTAGACAAAATAGACATCAAATCGGCTTTCACTATTTCAATTTCCGGACATATGTTATTTTCGAACTTATACTGTTTACGACAGACCAATAGGCTAAAAATCATTTAGGTAACAAGAACCATGGATAAACTTGAGGCGATGAACGTATTTGTCACCATCGTTGAACGTGGCAGCTTAAGTGCAGCAGCAGAGCACCTTGATCTCTCCCGAACCAAGGTAACACGCTATTTAGGAGAGCTAGAAACTTGGATGGATACTCGCTTGCTCCATCGAACGACCAGAAGCTTGAGTTTGACCAGCGCAGGTAAAGAGACACTGGAAGTCGCGCGAGAGTTACTCGCGCTCGAGGGCTCACTAGACAGTATCAGAAATCATAGCCGAGAGAGCCTCAAAGGCCAGTTACGCATTACTGCCAGCTACTCCATTGTCGATAGCTTTCTGATGGACGCAATTACACGTTTTATCGCGAGATGGCCTGAGGTCTCGATTGATATCGTTTCAACTGATCAAACCGTAAACTTGGTTGAATCTCGCATCGACTTAGCAATTCGCATTACCAACGAACTTGCGCCTAATATCGTAGCGAAACAGATTGGCGAGTGTCGTTCGGTGATATGTGCTGCGCCGAATTACCTAAAACACAAAGGAACACCCAACAACGCACAGGATCTCGCCCACCATAACTGCCTGTCATTCAGTTACTTTGGCAAAACAGCGTGGACATTTAACGGCCCAAATGGCCTTGAGTCGGTACCAATCAAAGGAAATATCAGTGCTAATACCTCTGAGGTTCTGCTCTCTGCGACACTCAAAGGCAACGGTATCGGCTTGTTGCCTTTCCCTTCAGTGGAACAATTAATGAATGAGGGCTTGTTGGTTCAATTACTCCCAGAATGGCATCCAAAAATACTTGGCGTTCATGCAATCTATGGGACACGAAAACAAGTGACACCACTACTAAGAGCCTTTATTGACCATCTATCTGATGATATGGAACAGTCTATGAGCTGGTAATCCGGCTAGGCAATCACAAGGCAGGTCTCGCTCATTAGCAAAGTAACACTTCATCATTAACTCTACTGATGCAGAATAAGTATTATTAATTTTACTTATCAGAGCCTAAATTCTATCGTGATGACATCATCGAAACAGATCTGCTCATCCAATAAGGAAATAGAACATGACCGCCATTACCGATTTAGACATTCTGTTAAAGTCCATGTCACCTGAGCTCATTGAAGGTGATTATGTTTTTTGTACGGTAGAGGGAGGACTAACCGACTATTCCCACCTCAATCCGATGGCGACCTTTCGAGAAAAAGAAGGGTTAACTTTAGTACTAACAGAGGAAGTGGCGACTCAAGCGCAGTTAAATTTCGACGGTGTATTTAGCCTAATTACTTTGTCGGTACACTCTAGCCTAGAAGCCGTAGGGCTAACAGCGGCCTTTGCGACTAAACTTGGCTCGTACGGCATCAGTGCCAACGTGATTGCCGGCTATTACCATGACCATATCTTCGTTCAAAAAGACAAAGCAGACGAAGCAATGAGCGCACTTAGAGAGTTTTCAGAAGCGAGCTAACAAAAGTACGTTCTTCAGACACAAAAAAAGCGACGTAATCTACGTCGCTTTGGCTTATCGCTTACTGTTCACTCACTGATCAGGCATCAGAGAGTGAGACAATTAAGCAAGCTTAAAAGTGGCCACTTTGTCACTTAAACCAGCGGCTTGGCTCTTAAGTTCATTCGACTCAGTTAAGCTGTCCTGAGCGCCCACAACTAGGTGGTCAGTGACATCTTTAATGGTCGTAATGTTCTGGGTAATTTCACCCGTCACGTGCGTTTGCTCTTCAGCGGCAGTCGCGATTTGAGTCGCCATGTCACTGATCAAAGCAACCGCGGTATTGATCTCCTCAAGCGCGTGCGAAGCTCTGTCTGCATCTTCTACTGAGTGTATTGCAAGTTTAGAACTGCTCTCCATAAGCTCAACCGCTTGGGTCGTTGTGCGCTGTAGAATATCAATCGTTGATTTGATCTCTTCCGTTGAAGAGTGAGTGCGTTGAGAAAGCACACGTACTTCGTCAGCGACTACTGCAAAGCCGCGACCTTGTTCACCTGCACGAGCCGCTTCAATCGCCGCATTCAAAGCAAGCAAGTTAGTTTGCTCTGCAATGCCTTGGATTGTCGCCAATACGGTCGAGATCTCTTGAGCGTGTTTGTTAAGTTCGCTAATCACGTTGCCCGCTTCGTTCACTTCATTGGCCAAGTTATTAATTGAGCCTTTAGTGTCGACAACCAGAGCATGACCGCTATTAGTGCTTGTCGCTGAGTCTTGTGCAGCTTTTGCTGTTTGCTCTGCATGCGATGCAATCTCTTGAGTTGCGCTCGCCATTTCCGTTACAGCCGTTGCCACCATAGTGATTTCTTGCTGCTGATGGTTAAGTTCATTCACCGAAAGGTTTGCACGTTGTGCACTCTGTTCAGATTGGCTATTCAACTGCTCCGATTGGCTACGGATATGACCGATTAGCTGCTGCAAGCTACCAACGAACGTATTGAAATTCTGAGCAAGCTCGCCAACTTCATCTTGATTATCAACATGAATGCGTTGAGTTAAGTCACCACTGCCGTTCGCAATTTGCGCCAGCGCTTGAGACACATGATTTAGTGGACGGAATAGAATAGTACAAAGTAAGTTAAATAGTACCGTACAAACCACAACCACTAGCAATGTCACCAGCACTTGACCGATAACAGCGTCAAAGAGTGGCGCCACTAAAGAGTCGTGATTCACCACGCTGATCGTAATCAGGCTGGTTCCATCAATGGCGCGCGCATACAGCACATAGTCGGTACCTTTCAACTCAATAGAGATGTCCTTACCGCTTACCAACGCCTTTTGCACATCTGAAAAGTTCAAACCAAGTGAGCTGATATCTTTGTTCAGTAGCTTAGTGTCTGCGTGCGTGTAAACCGTGCCCTTGTTGGTCGCGATAAACATGTAACCTTCACCAGGAAGAATTACTTTCTCAAGGCTATTTAGAATGTCGGTGATTTCAACATCCGCGCCCAATACTACCTGCAGGCCATGCAGTTGCATTGCAGTGCCCAGTGACACTACATTCGCTCCCGTTGCCGCTGCAACCGTAGGGTTGTCCATGAAAACCTTACTTGGATTGGCGACCGCATTGGTATACCAGCCCCACAAACGAGGATCATCATTACCCGGGGGTAACACTACCCCATTGGCATTCTCTTGTGAGCCATCAGGATACGCTAAGAAGACATTATCAAAAGAGCCAGAATCGCGAACCTGTTTCAGGTGAGTAACCAAGCTCTCTTTTTGGGACTCTTGAGACAGGGACGTGAGCGCACGCTCTTTGGATAAGATCCAATCCGATACGTATTGATTGTATGAAGCCGATGCACCTTCTAAACGCTGTTCAACTTCTGTATCCAAGCGCTGCAATGAAGCACGAAATGAAAGTGCTTCAACCAAAATCCCCCCCAGGATGATGGCCAGACTGGCAGAAATCGCCAGCTTATTCTTAAGTGAGAGTTTCTTTAACATAGGAAACCTATAATTTTTGTATAAATAGCGCAGAAAACAGGACCGTTCCCACGCTGCAAGCAAGCTGATATATTTTACACATTAAAATAAATTATAAAATGCCCTAACCTATTGTATTTAAGGTATATGTGAGCCGAAAGATAGATCCAGATCAAACCAAAAGGTCGAACATCATACGCTAAGAGTCCATATTAATTCTTCAGTATCATGTGATTGGTAAGTGCCACGCCTATTGCTTCATATATTACAGACTAATTTGCCTTCCTATTATCAAGGAGCGAATCTTTCAAATTTTCATCTTCAGCATACATACGCAAGCGCTCTTATCCCGGTACCATTCCAATAACCTGACGGTGACCTTCTTTGCATGCAGTAATTTGACGAATGCTGAACTAAGCTTCTATCAATCCTCAAGAACGTAAACCTGTGAATCCATTATGTGGTGACAACTTATGAAAAAACTACTTACAACAATCGGGCTTCTTTGCACCGTCATATCAGCGCAGTCTTTTGCAGAAAGCGGCTACACATTAGATCCGAAGCTGTCGAATGTCACATTCGCAACCATTAAGAAGCAGTTCGTCGTTGAACCCGCTTCCATCAAGCCTTCGTCCGGCGGGCTTACCGAAGATGGACAATTTTCGATAGTATTGGACTTAAAGAGTATTAGCACTGGCGTGGCTATTCGTGATCAAAGGCTAAACGAGCTCTACTTCGAATCAATGACCTTCCCCGAAGTGAAGATCTCAGGATCCGTTGAGCCTTCGCTGTTAACGGGTGAACCCCAAAATACGACGATAGCAGCAGAAGTTACTCTGCATGGTGTAACCAAAACTATCGACTTCCCAGTCATGGTCGTACCCTCTGACGATTTTGTCGTGGTGAATTCAACATCGACCATCATCGTCAATGGTGCGGATTTTGGTATTTCGACCGATAATCTAAACAAACTATCGGCAACAGTAGGCGGATTAGCGCTTTCCGATAAGGTTCCGCTAAGCTTCAATCTACTCTTCGACAAGTAATGGTTTTATCATCTCTTTCTGACTCCCTCTAAGCTCTCCCCTTCCTATTAAGGCGAGAGCTTAAGCGGAGAATACCCCGTCATTCTAAATGCCTATAAAGTCCCAAACAAAGGCAGAACAGGGTTCAACAAAGCCGAATTGCTCGGAACGAACGATCAAATAGGTCATACTAGATCCCTCATAAAAAAAAGCCCATAGCAGCCAAAACCGCATGAACTCTATTACCCTCAATGAACCTTTCACCCTAATCAATGGCCAAGTGATTAAGAATCGCCTATTCAAATCGGCCATGAGTGAGCAACTTGGCGACAAACAGCATAACCCTAAACCTGGGCTGGCGACCTTATATCAACGCTGGGCGCAAGGCGGCATTGGTTTGTCCATCACAGGAAACGTAATGGTTGATAGAAACGCTCTCGGTGAGCCCAACAACGTGGTTCTGGATAAACACAGTGACCTTGCTCAATTTGAAGCTTGGGCAAGTGCGGGCAAACAAAATGGCTCGCAGATCTGGATGCAGCTCAACCACCCAGGAAAACAGGTCCCGAAATTCTTATGTGACAAGCCTGTTGCTCCATCGGCCATTAGCTTAGAACGTGGATTAGAAAAAGGCTTCAATACACCGCGAACGCTAACCGATTCTGAAATCCATGACATCATTAACAAGTTTACCTTAAGCGCCAAACTAGCAAAGCAATCCGGCTTTACTGGAGTGCAAATACACGGTGCTCATGGTTACCTTGTCAGCCAGTTTTTATCTTCAAGACACAACCAACGTGACGATAAATGGGGAGGCTCACTCGAGAACAGGCTTCGCTTTGTGATCGAGCTGTACCGCGCGATTCGTACAGAAGTTGGAGAAAGTTTCCCTGTCGGTATCAAGCTTAACAGCGCAGATTTTATGAAGGGTGGCTTTACCGAAGAAGAATCGATGCAAGTGGTTCAAGCACTGAGCCGTGAGGGTATCGATCTTATTGAGATATCCGGAGGGACTTACGAGAGCCCGTCGATGATGGGTTCTAAGAACAAAAACGCCCCCGTAAAAGCCAGCACAGCAAAACGAGAAGCGTATTTCTTAGATTATATGGTCAAGGTAAGAGAGCTAGTTAGCACACCTCTGGTAGTGACGGGTGGCTTTAGAACAGCACCAGCAATGAACGACGCTTTGCAGACATCAGCCACAGACTTCGTTGGCATTGCTCGAACAATGGCAGTAGACCCAGACTTCCCGAATAAGTTAATGGCAGATCCAGGCCACGGAATGCCATTGGACGTACCTACAACAGGTAAACCAGCACTGGATAGAATAGCAATGGTCGGGTTGGTTTGGTATGAACACCAAATGTGGCGAATTGCCGCAGGGAAAGACACAGATCCAAAACTTAGCGCACTCGGAGTCGTGGTCAAAACTCTTCTAACGGCAGGTTGGTACGCCTTTAAAAAGCGTCGCGCATAACGTATTTATTAGGACGCATTAGGTGCACAACACCTCAAAAGATGTCGTCGGTGTCACATGTCGTTACATAGCATGACCCCTTTAGGCTTTACATCTCAGGCGAGGTAAACAACAATCCCTGAGAATAAATCCATAACACAATGTATTTAGAGATTATGAGTAACACTGAAAACAAAAAATCGAGTCCTCTTTTTGAAGTCGTATTTAACGTCCTTCTTCCGTCATTCATCCTAATGAAGTTCAGCGGAGAAGAGCACCTCGGCACTGGCTTAGCACTACTTGTCGCCCTTGCCTTCCCTATTGCTTACGGTGGTATGGAGTTAATCCGAAACAAGAAGTTCAATTTCATCGCAGCACTTGGCTTTATCAGCGTACTATTAACCGGCGGTATCGGTTTCTTCGAACTAGACACGCGTTGGTTAGCACTAAAAGAAGCATTAATACCCGGCCTAATTGGTTTAGCGGTTCTTGGGTCTACCTTCACTCGCTACCCGTTTATCCAAAAAGTTATCTTCACTCCCGCACTGCTAAACATATCTCTAATCGAAGAGCGTTTAAGACAGTTTGGTAACCAAGTAGAGTTTGATCGTTGCCTAATGAAATCAAACTACCTTTTTGCAAGTACGTTCGCATTTTCTTCTGCGATGAACTATTTCCTAGCGACTTGGATTGTGACTAGCCCAGCAGGCACCGCAGCCTTTAATGAAGAATTGGGTAAGCTAACACTTTACAGCTACCCAGCAATTGCTATCCCAAGCATGTTGATGATGTTAGGTATTTTCTACTACATCTGGCGCCAAGTTCGCTCTATGACTTCGCTAGAAACAGAACAGATCTTTATCACCAAATAGTTCTGACCCACAATATGAAGCCCGGCGATTTAGCTGGGCTTCTTTGTTTTTATCCTCTGATTTTTGGACCTTATGGGCATCAACTTCGATTAGGCTTATGAATCAAGAGAGTAACCCGAAAGCTCCTTTCTCAGATTAATTTGGGTAGCATGTCTATAAATCAATAATAATCAATGAATTGCATTGATTCAGCCAACAGATGCTTTTATAGTCAATTCTGTTGGTTACTTTACAAAGCTCTACCCAACCACTGACATTCTGCCTGTTGTCACTGATAAGATCGCATAAGCTAGGTGCTAAAGGTAGACGCCAGCCGTACTCAATAAGGAATATAGATTATGAACAAATCTCAATTAATTGAACACATTGCGACTTCTGCAGACATCTCTAAAGACCAAGCAGGCACGGCACTAAATGCGTTGGTTGAAGGTATCTCAACTACGCTTGCTAACGGTGATGATGTATCAATCCTTGGATTTGGCAGTTTTAAAGTTAACTCGCGCGCCGCTCGAACGGGTCGCAACCCGCGTACCGGAGAAGAGATTCAGATTGCAGCGTCAAAAACGCCAGCATTTAAAGCAGGCAAAGCACTGAAAGAGACGTGTAACCTGTAATACAAAAATACAAGGAAGGTTACGATGACGACTAAAGAAAAAGCAAAAACGAGCCGAAGCAAAAAAGTAGGTAAGTCAACTAAAGCACAAGCCGAAACGCCTAAGACTCGTCAACGCATTGAAGAGCTTCTCGAAGAGCGTGAATTGGCCAAACTGTTAGAGTTATAGTTTGAGCAAAGTGATAGTTTGTTATCGTTCTAATGCCACTGCAGATTTGTAGTGGCATTTTTGGTTTTAGGGGGAAATTTTTATAGTTAATATCAATCGCTACCCAAATCGCCTTTTTTACTCTCATCATTTTCTGGTTATTGGTGAGATTATTGGGAGGGTTCATGACACGACAGTGTTCGAGTAGTCCTTCTTCTTAGAGGTGATTCTGAATGTCGTTCACATGGAGATTAAAGCAAGTACCCATAAAATAAGGGTAACTACAAGGCAATAGTTAAGTTTACTATTCGAGCCCTGTTTTATTATTCAGCCACTCGAAAAATGAGTGATAATTCCAACTCTGAAGAAAGAATAATCACAGTTCTGATCTCACACGAACTTCTCTTCAGCTTACATCACTTTTTTCTTACTCATACGAATCAATAAAGGCTTGCAGTGCTTGCTGGTCGATAATTTCCAACCCTTGGTTCCCTTTCTTGATGAAGCCTTTATCGAGTAAGTCTTTGACTGCCCTTCGGTACACCCTGCTCGATGTGCCAAAACGTTCAGCTTCTTGATTCACTTTATCGAAGCCGCCTAACACGGTATTGGTCTGGCTTTGCACCAACAAATCGTAGGCAATGTTGTAGGTAATTGAGTGTAAAAGGCGATTGGTGTAAATGCCCATCGAATCTTGGTAATCTTCAGCCAGTGCTGAGGCGAAAAAGAACACCATCTCCGGATTTTCATGTAGCGCTTCTGATAGTTTCTGGATACAAATAACATCAACCTGCATGTGTTCATCTGCCACGACATTCCATTGGCAAGGCGTTTGAGTGAAGAACTCCATCTCGCCAAAGATATGATAGTCGCAATTCACCTCTCCTAATTGAAAGCGTCGCCCATTAGCCGCAGAGATGCTCATGGAGACTTTCCCAGCAGGCACAACATAGAGATGCTGAAGTTGTTCACCTTGGCGCAAGATTTCATCATTCTTATTAAAATAACGCGAGCTAACTTGGTGTTGGTAGATGAGAGCTTTAAAATCTGAGCTTTTGTGTTCTAGGTAATTTTTAAAACGTCCGCTTGAGTATGGTGCGATCTTCATACTAACTGTCTCTCATGGTATGAGCTGTTGTTGATGTTGCTAGCGATTGTAGCGGCTTAAACCAAAGGAGAGAACAATAAAAAAAGCGACGGTCACCCATCGCTTTTATCGTTAGTTTGTTCAGGCTTTTATTGAGCAATCAAGGCTTCTAACGCCGCTAACGACGCAAGTCGTTCACCTTCCATCATCACTTTTGCTTCATCGACATATTGCCCAACACCGTCTTTTACATCTTGTTCGTACAGAACAACATTGTTCAGGATGGAAGCGACTTTAACCCCTCTCAAGCGCCCAACAGTAAACAGTGCCGATGTTTCCATGTCTGCACCTAGAACTCCTTTACGGTTCCAGTACTGACAGATCGTCTGTTCGTCATCCGTATAAAAACTGTCGTGTGAGCGCACCGTTCCTAAATAATAAGAAGTTGATTGTTGCTGCAAGAATCTATCTAACTCTTTAAGCAGAGTGAAACTCGCATAAGCCGGATACGACGGTTTAACGTAAGCAGCAGAACCTCCCTCATCACGAACCGCGCCCTCTGCGACAATCAGTTCACCAAGTCCGATGTGAGACTGCATCGCACCTGCTGACCCTACTCGGACGATATGAGTTACGCCACAAAGCTTAAGCTCTTCAACCGCAATAATCATTGAAGGCGCACCAATGCCCGTACTACAAACCGATATCGCTTTACCTTGATAGATACCAGTGAAGATTCGATATTCACGGTTTTCAGAAACCAGTTCAGCATGTTCAAGCAAGTTCGCGATGCGATTCGCTCTATCTGGCTCACCACAAACAATGACCAGCGGAGCAATTTGCGTTTCATCAACGCCAATATGAGGCTGCTTTACCATCTTAACTCCTAAGAAGCCGTTGCTTGAGTTAATGATTTATCACTGTTTCGTTTAGCTGTGCGTGCCCACTCACGAGTACCGTTCGCCGCAATAAACATCAAAATAGCGTATTGAACAGACATTGCATAAACGCCCTGCGTCGCATAAATACCAACACTGATAATGTTAATCACAATCCAAAGTATCCAGTTTTCAACATACTTACGTGTCATTAGAACTTGAGCAACAATCGATAAAATGGTCATGGTCGCATCCCAGAATGGGAACGCATCAGGTTCAAGCACTGGTTCCGCTAAATCTGCACCAAATAGATTCAGGCTATCAACCGCGATGTTTGCTAGCGCAAAGAAGAATGGGTCGATGTACATAGTAAGCAGTGCAATCGAAACTGCGCATGCTGCAGCCGTTGCCACGAGCTTATTTTGGCTCAGCCAGCGGACTTCTAATGTTTCGCCTTGCTCATTAGGGCGTGTCCACGCGTACCAGCCGTAAATGTTGGCACAGAAGAAAAACAATTGAAGAAGTAACAGTCCGTATAACTGAATTTGGAAAAAGATAACCGCAAATAAGGTGACATTCAGTAATCCGAACAGGTAGTTAATGGTTTTCTCTTGGCTTGCAAACCAGATACACAACAGGCCAAATACAGTGCCAAATGCTTCAATCCAGCTCATTGCATAGCCACCCCCTATTGGGATGTTGACTAGAGTGTTGTTGATATCAAGTAGGGTGAATAGGTCCATAGGGATGTCCTTTATTATTTGTTTTTTTAGTAGCACCTATCTTATTGCGCCGACAGAAACAAAAAGGAGGACATTTGTCCCCCCTAGATTGCATGCGATCATAAATCAGAATAATAATCGAAGAAAAACAAATCTCTCATCATCTAGATCGTCTCCCCCTTTAGCTGTTTATGGCTATAGTTATTCATTTAAATGACCATCTTCAAAAAGCAACTCTAACTACAAACTCTAGACTTGAAGAATGCCGAGTCAGAACCAGCAAGCCACTTGCTCGATTGAGTTTAAAATCGAGCTACTCCTTTTCTTAGCTCATTCAAGCTAAGTACACTTTGTTCATACTGCTTTTTACTGTCTTCCATGAGATCGTGAGAAGCTTCAGCTTTACTGTGTATGGAAAGAATATTCTGATTAATCTCTTCTGAGACATTAACTTGCTCTTCAATGGCGACCGCGATTTGGTTATTCCTATCAACCACCCCTTGAACCTTTTCACTCAATAATGCGAGGCTTTCTAGAGTCGATTGAATCGTTGTTTGAGTACGTTTCGCTTTTTCAGTACCGTTGTTAACGGCCGTTACTGATTGGCCACTACCCGTGCATAGCTTTTCAATAACCGCTTGAATCTCTGTCGTTGCTTGTTGTGTTTTTTGAGCAAGCACTCTTACTTCATCTGCCACAACCGAGAACCCCCTTCCAGAATCACCAGCTCGTGCAGCTTCTATCGCAGCATTAAGTGCTAACAGATTGGTTTGGTCAGCAATCGCGTTGATCATCTCGATGACGGAGCTTATTTGTTGCGTCTCCCTCTCTACAGAGAGTGATATTGTCGAAATGTTGTCTAATTCATTGGTTAGCTCAACGAAATTCTCTTCGACTTGATTTAGCTCATCTTGACAAGATAAGAGCTCTTGTTGAGTGCTAAAAGTAGAATCAAGAGTTCCTTGTGCATTCTGAGAAATTTCACTTGAAGCCGCCTGCATTTCGTTGATAGCGGTAGCTGCCATATCGATTTCTGATTTTTGATTTTCAAGGTTTTCGGACACCGTTGCGTTCGATTCAGCGGTTTTATTCGCCTGCTTTAGGGTCATTTCACATGAATCACTCACCGAAATTCTAATTCTGCCTAATAACGCTTTTGCATATTGTTTCCGAACCTTCATTCCCAACGCAATTTCGGAGAGATCATCCACCTTACCAAAATAAACATATTCCATTAAAGGGTTGTTGAACTCATCTTTTGCTATTTTGCAAATATTTTCCAAACGACGCGTAAGTATATAAATTGACATCGAACCACCCATAAAGAGTAACAACAAACTTTGCGGTACAGTTACGAATTGATTAAAGTGAAGCGCATAAACGAGCCCGGTTAGCAATATTGAAATGAAAGTCTGGCGTTGCCAAAGTCTTGTTTTCGGTAACACGAGCTTGAATGGTGTTTTGCCTCTATTTAAAATTCCATACGCTTTTTTTGCTCGTTCAACATATTCTCTTTTTGGCTTAAACCGAACAGACTGGTACTCAACAATCTCGTTATCTTCTTTTAGCGGAGAAGCAAAAGCATCAACCCAATAATAGCCACCACCTTTCCGTTGGTTTTTCACCATACCCATCCAGTTACTTCCTGACTGAATATGACCCCATAGATCTTTAAATGCGGCTTTAGGCATATCACTATGACGAACTACATTGTGATACTCACCTACAAGCTCTCCTTCTTTATAGCCTGCTACTTCATTAAAATGGGGGCTCGCATACTTGATTTTACTGGAAGGGTCTGTCACTGAAATTAGGTTGTACGATTCCGGGTAATCATACTCTTGCTCTGCCATAACATTTTCCTATTTTAACTAGATAACAATCGACTTGTTGTGTGGGTCTTCCATGCCACACCGTACTTGAAAGGAAGACACTTGATTCCTATCTCGTTCAACAACCAACCATTAGTCATTGATTCAACGAGATTTTTAAGCAATCAAAATAGTCATCAAATCTACCAAACAGTTTGACTAAACCAATCCAAGGAGGCGCTAACCACACAAATGCAGCCAGTTTCATATCAACATCAAATAAGACTAGCTTATTAGAGGAAAAGCGGGAGCAATAAACATTGCAATAATTAAGGTTATAGAGTATTTATCCAATAACTCCTCGGTATTTAAACTTTATAACCAAAAACTAATATACTTATATAATTAAGACCTAATATATCGTTAAAATAAAAACATTCCTTTGTAAGCAAACCCTCAATTCTCACATACTCCTGCCAATCACCCTTTCAGGGGCACCGAAAAAAGTTCTTCATACCTTCACAATAGTTGGTTTGTATTTTGCTAATAATTGAAGGTTTTTAAGATAGAAGAAATACAAAGTACAACATGGTAGGTGTTCAGGATTTATTATGAGTTGGGGTTATAAAGGCACGAGGTTTACACGATAAAATATTCTTTCGCTTTCCTTGATAATGTTCGGAACCTATCCTTTAATATGCATCTGCAGCCATATTATATTTAAGGAAACTTATGAATGTATTAGACAAGGATTGCTTATTACAGTTAGTCATTGATAACTTTCAAGAAGATGTCGCAAAATCCGTTGATTTCAACACGGGCGAAGTTGGTATTAAGTATACCTGCCTTGAACATGGCCTTAACTTTTGCATGGATTTGTCTGTGGTCGAAAAGATATATTCGACAAAATAAGAACCGAATAATCTGATCTCGTTAAGCAATATTATCTTTGAAGTTGATAATTCTAAATCAGTTGTAAATTTCAAAGATAATAACTTTACCGATACTCAGCGCACAGCTTTGGCTACGTTAGTAATAAACCAATACATTGACGTAAAAATTTTAGATCTCTTAACGCCCTTACCTGTCCCGCGTTCTAGCTGCGTCTAACAGAACAAACCTCTTCCAAAAACGAAACTTTAGCTTACTGGCTTAACGTCGATATCGCGTTGACGGTTACGTTTGAGAAGCGCATGATTTTATTTCGAACAGAATAGTTGTCTAGCGTGTGTACCCTGTAACCGCCCATAACTCGTTCTGTGCAATGAATCCACTAAATGGCAGGTCACATGAATAAGGTTGTTATGTTAGTAATGGGGCTGCTTTTTACCAGTCGGTTGTTTGCCAGTATTGTTCCTCATGTTCGTCAACTTGAGCACGATGCGCCTATTCTCCTTCGCTCAGCTTTGATTGTGGGTGTAGCGGCTTATGCCGTTTGGGCAGCGTTCAAATACTTCAAAAAGAACAAAGCTTCTGGTTCAGAGCAACTGTAACGGCGAAAGTCCAAGCACTTTTGAATAAGCTTCTAATTTCAATTACTGATCTGCGAAGTAATCAACCAAGATTTTACGCCACCTCCGCGACTCACGAATCTTCAATAGTGCACGGTTAATCTCTTCTTCGTACGAATTATTTTCAGTGATGATGAAACCATAATTCTGCTTTTCTAGCTGATACGGTAACACCTCCAAGTCTTCAAATTGACCGCTTATTCTGCCATTACCGATCATATATTTGAGCACCACATCATCGGCGACAATCGCTTCTACTTCCCCCTCCTCTAAAGCCGCTAGAAGCCTTGGCATATCGATATAAGTCTTGTGCCTAATACCGAAGTTTGTGAGCATCAAAGAAGACGTCGTGGCTACTTTTGCCCCTACTTCCACATTCGCAAGATCATTCACACCTTCAATATGGGAAGAGCCTTGGCTGAGAGTCAATTTGCTGGCTAATACAGCGGTAATACTGGCGATGAAAAGCATACTAAACACACCAATGAACACCGTGGCAATTCGTCCAGTTAAGCTCTTAAACTCAAAGTAATTAAATGGGCCTCGTGTAATAAAAAGCAACCCCATGATAAAGCTTTCCAACAAACGTCCCGTTCGGCTTTTCATCGAATAGAGCTTTTGATTCTCGCCATGCTCCAATAGATAAAAAAACGCCCCTATCACGCCAGAAATAAAGATGACGGCACCAATGATCAACCACAGTGCGGGATTGAAGAAAATGGCATGTAAAGTTTGGAGATAACCCTGTTTTTTAACTGCAATGGCGAGGTGAGTTTCGTAAAACGAATGAGAAAAGTCAGCAAACAACTCTCGCTCCGGCGTGATCGAAATGCAAGACACACCGACGTCGATTTGCTCGGTTTCAATCGCATTGAGTAAGTCCGCTAAGCGGTGAGTCTCTATCGTGTACTCAACGTCCATCTCTTTGGCGATCTGTTCCCAGAGCTCAACACTCAAGCCATTCCATTCATTCTCCATCGAACTAATCACAAAAGGCGGACACGGGTACACACCGACTTTAAGTGGAGAAGCCAAAGCAAATGAGCTGAGTAACAGAAAAAATAAAACGATTGAAGTGACACAGTATCGAATTGTCGATTTGAAGAATTTGTGCATCAGCAGCCCCCAGAAAAGGCAGCGATGAATTAAATCGAGTGCGAAGGCTCGCCTAAAAAACACACATTAGTGTGCTCAGAGGTGGAGAGAGTTTATGATAAATTCAATACTGCCCTAGTTTTAATAGTTATAACTTTAACTATAGAGAACCCTATTTATTGTGCAAAGAATGGGCTCAACAAACTAACGGCATGCGAAACCTCGTTCGATAGCTAGTGGGATGACATAAACTGGCTTTGTGCCGACGAACACAGCTTTCCGTTCTGAGTAATTTGGCTCTCTAAGAAGTGAATATTGCGTCTACTTTTGACCCATCGGGCACGAACTTCTAGCTCTTGACCAATCGCGATTGAGTGGTGAAAGCGAGACGTTAAACTCACCGTCATCGCATTAATGCTGTTTTGAAACAAGCAATGCAGCATCGCGCTGTCATGTAACGTGGTGACAATCCCGCCCTGCATTATGCCATCGTAGCCCTCGGCTTTATCTGTTGGTACAATCTTGGCTATAACGTCGTACTTGACTAAAGTCTCGCGGTCGCCAACAGCTTCAAAACATATGGGGCTGTCCGTGAATAAACCTTGGCTGCATACTTGGCAACGCCGATGGTTGTGAGGAATGAAAACTTTCATACTTATCCTTATTCCTTTTTTACCCTTAGATTCCTAGAGATTGATATGGCTCGACCAAAAAAACATCGCCAGTTATGTACCCATGCGGCTTACTCTTGTTTTAAGCCTAACGGCGTTCCTATGGACGAGCTTGATAAAGAAGAACTGCTATTAGAAGAGCTCGAAGCCTTACGCTTGGCTGACCAAGAAGGCCTGAGCCAACTTGAAGCAGCTGAACAGATGCAGGTGTCTCGCCAAACGTTCGGCAACATCATTAAACGTGCGCGAGCCAAAGTCGCTAAGTGCATCGTCAACGGCCACGCGCTGGTGATTCAAGGCTCATAGTCCGAAGCTTTAACGTTACTTGTCGAGAGACTCCGAAAGCGCCTTAATTTGATGGCTCAGTAATCTGATACAGCTTTCGGCTTTGCCCTTCGCACACATCCTTGCAGTTGCATTCGCGCTCAATGTCTAACTGCGCGAGCCCTCCACAACTGCCTTTGATTGGCTTACGTGAAAAAATCACACCTATCGCCATCAGAAAGACGATTCCAACAAAACCCAGTAGCGTGAATAAGAACGTCATTTACGGACACCTCGAATAACACTGAACCTGTTCGACTGTGCCGTGAGAATCGACGTTTCGTTCTTGTCTCCTTTCTCGCCGCACGTTCTATGACTACACCCGCTATTTCGCGGCTCTCTGCCATAATCGAGAACGGTCACTTCTCGCAGATTACTAAAATTTAAATTCCCGATTTCTTCCTTACCTGTCGATGCTAAGACTCGAATATCGTTATTGAACAAGTGCGCCAGCATCTTCTTACCTATGTGACGGACAACTACAGATTTCACATCGTAAGAACGGAGGACAGAGAGCCATTGCTTCTTTTTATTGCAGGACGAGTCCGAATCAACCAGAGGGACAATCTGCTTTATTTGTCGTTGCTCATCGACAATCGCGATCTGTGGGGAACGGGCAAAGTGATTGCCGACATGAAGGTCGCGACAAGGCACTGCGTATAACATAGTAACTTCCTGTTATTGATGATCAGGAGTTCAGCATACTCCTAGTTATTGGCATATGCCAATCACTATCAGGTGAAAAATAAGATTTACTGGTTAGATAATTAAGAAGCAACAACCAGCCGATATGTTTAGCGTAAATTACTGAACTTCCCACACCTGTTCATGGAGAGGAATCCTTCTTCCAGAAACAAAAATGCCCCACTAGTGCGGGGCATTTTTGCTATGCAGAGCTGAGATTACAAAAGCAGAAGTGACGACATCCAATCGTTGTTACAACGAAAGAGTAAAAGTACTCCCTACACCCAACTCAGATTTCACGACTAACGTCCCTTCTAAATTCTCGACCATGGCAAGCGCTAGAGATAACCCGAGGCCATACCCCTCAACGTTACTTCGGCTACTATCGACTCGGTAAAGCCGTTCAAAAATCAAGTCCTGATACTTCTGGTCAATGCCAACACCAGTATCTTGGATGCTTATCGCAACCTTACCCTCTACACTTCGCTCAGCCTTAACCGTCACTCTTCCTTCAGGCTCCGTGTACTTAATCGCGTTATCAACAAGGTTAACCAACACCTGAGTCAACTTATCAGGGTCTGACTGAACAACAAGGTCACCCTCACCTTCAACCACCAGCTCGATTTGTTTATCTTCTGCGACATCTTCATACCAGCTCACCACATTAGCAATCACATCTGATACCTGAGTCTCTACCTTTTGCGGTATACGCTTTCCAGTCAGCTCGTCGTTCAGCTTCATCAAGGCGGTTAGCATATTGCTTGCTTGCATCGCGTGTTCAGAACAGTCTGCCAATGCGTCTTTCATCTCTTGTTGGTCTGCATTGTTGAGCAATGCTGTTTGGGACGCCAAAGTAATGCGAGATAAAGGGGTTCGAATATCATGAGCAATTGCATCGACGGTCGTGTTCAAGGTTGTCGTTACATGTTGAAGCTTGGCAACGGCAGTGTGAACGCTAGAACTGATGACGTTAAGCCCTTGCGGTATTTCAGGTTCAGTTTCTTTCTTAGTGTCAGTGCTAGTAAACTCCAATTGCCCTTTTTTCAGCTTATCGAGTAGGTCGCCAAAGGTAACCAACGGCGACATAGCACTCTGAATGATGCTACGAGTAAATACCGCGGTCACCGCCACAAGTGCAAGCAACGCATACAAGGTCATTAGCCATTGATTATAAGCGATATAGTCTCTCGATCGGTTATCCAACACCAACCAGAAATCATACTGTTCCCCCTCAATAGGTAACGACATATAGGGACTCAAGATAAAACTCTCTAACCACGATCGGTGGTCATCAATTTGATAGCTGGAAAGAGGCTGTTCTGTTGATAGGTTTTGAGTTCCCGCAATGAATGTTCCCTCAGATGAAACGCCCTTCTCAAGCTTATACGCCGCAATGTTGTTTTCGAGTAACCGATGAGGGTTAGCCTCTAAAACATGAATCAATCGCTCGCTAGAATCATAGGTCAGAATACGCTGATACTCAGTCGACATCGACGTAAGGATCTTCCTCTCAGTTTGATAGAGATCGAAAAAGAAAATAGCCCCGACAATCAATTCGACCAGCAACAAGCAGAGTAGTAACGTTGCCATAAAGCGAAACAACAAATATCTCTGGGTTTTAGCAATCGCCTGTTCAATATTCCGACTTGAGGACATAGCCAACACCTCGAAGTGTGTGAATCAATGGTTTGGAGAAGCCTTTATCCACTTTGCTGCGAAGGCGGCACACCAGCACATCGACCACGTTGGTTTGCGGGTCAAACTGATGCCCCCAAACATGCTCAAGAATCGCTGTTTTCGACATCACAGATTCTGGGTTTTCGAGTAGTAGCTTCATCAACATAAACTCACGCTGATTGATAGTGATCGTCTGCTGCTCTCTTTGTAGCGTGTGTTTAAGAAGATCTAGGTTAAGGGGACCATAATGCAGCTCTAAGGCTTGAGGTGACGGCTGTTTTCCCCTACGAGCCAAAGTTTGGCAACGCGCAAGCAACTCGGGAAACGCAAAAGGCTTCACCAAGTAATCGTCTGCACCGGATTGCAACCCTTGTACCCGCTCCTCTACAGAGTGCTTGGCGCTTAGTATGATGACGGGTATCGCATAGCCCTGCCCTCGAAGTTCCGCAAGCACTTCAAATCCATCTTTATTTGGCAACATGATATCGAGAATAATCACATCGTATTCTTCGGTTATGGCCTCATGCAATCCATCAACACCATCTGCTGAGTGTGTCACCGTTATCCCTTCTTGCTGAAAACCATTCACTAAAAATCGTGCGATATGATTGTCATCTTCGATCAACAGTATTTTCATTAACGTCCATTTATCTCTTCACCGTGCCTTAAACACACTTTATCAACATCCTGTCTCGAATATAACCAACATTGCAACTTTGTAATGTTCTAGAAAGCCAGTGGTAATCCTGCGTTCGTTAGTATGAACCTGTTGATTAAGAGTGGCTTGTCGATATCAGACCTGCACTCATCGAAATCCAGTATCTGAAAAATGTCTTAATGGAGTAAACATGAAAATGACAAAACTAACTGTACTAGCGGCAACTCTTGGTTTCCTTAGCCTTTCTAACAACGTATTGGCGGCAGAAACACAAACGGTCTCTTTCACACAGATCTCATCAGAAGCGGCATTCAAGCTTGCTCATGAAGCGGTTAGCCAATGCGAGGCTGATGGTTACAAGGTGTCTGCAACGGTCGTCGGTTTATCAGGGAATGTGATTGCACAACTTCGCTCAGATGGCGCAGGTATACACACGCTTGATAGCTCCCGCAAAAAAGCGTTCACAGTGGCAAGCATGAAGCAGCCGTCTGGTAACTTGATGAAGCTCATCGCTGATAAGCCAATCATGCAACCACTACAAAATATGGACGACAACTTGCTGTTCTTGGCTGGCGGTGTTCCAGTACAACTGAACAATGCCATGATTGGGGCGATTGGTGTTGGCGGCGCTCCAGGTGGTCATTTAGATGTTGCATGTGCTGAAAAAGCGATTAAGAAATTCTTCTAAGCAAACTCATTTACTCGCCCGATTTGGTTGTACCCTTGCCTCAAAAATGCCTCGCACCTGCGGGGCGTTTTTATTTCAACTACATATATGCTCGCTAGCCGTATTCACGTGATGGCATGACTGGTAGCGTAAATACCTCTCGCCAGTATTATTGATTTACAAAACAGAGCTAAAACCGTTAAAGAAAAGCACCGAGAAGCGATACAATACAAAAGTTGCGAGATTGCGGCATGAAATACCCATTCAAAGAAAACCCATTAACAAGAAACATTAAAGTAGCCTCACATGTCTAAAGAACCCGGTTTCACTACAGAATACAAACTCGACAAGACGTTTTTCGCGGAGTGTTATGATCAAACTAGCCTTCCGACTCAATTTCCAAAAGCCTACTTAAAAGGAATACTGTTTCTTATTTTTGGTGTGGTTCTACTGGAGTTTGAGCTATTACCTAACGGTTACGTTGGCTGGTTCTTTATTGTTTTAAGTGTGATTGAAGCATTCAGCGTGTATTGCAAACGAACCTGGTGGTTATGGCGACAAAGAATCAGCTCTGGCGCTGGCAGCAAAATAGTTTTTCAAGGTGATGCTAGCGGAGTCAGTTACAAAAACCACAAAGCGACCAACACTATCGCGTGGAGTGATATCGACCAACTTGAACAGACCGATCTCGGCTTTATCCTTCATATCGGTAAACAGCGCCAATACGTCAGTAAATCTTGTTTAAGCGATGAAGCCATTGCCTTCATGATTGAACACCACGCCGCATCAAAAGCAAACTAACACCAATAAATGCCTGCTGATTTAGCAGGCATTTTTCTAGCACCTTTAATTATATGTATGGAATAACCGGATAACACCAATGACTACCGTATACCAAATAAGTGATTGTCACCTTTCCGATGAATCCAGCTTTGAGAACCTGCGTAGAGCACTGGAATACGTCAACACAGACACAGAATGCAAGACCATTCTCCTAACGGGTGACATTTGTTGTAACCCCAAACTAGGCGACTACATTCGATTAGAGGCGTTCATTAGACAACACATTAGCGATAAGTCTGTTCACGCGATTGCGGGCAACCATGATGACTCTTCCTTGATGCGCAAAGAGCTAAAAGGCTCGACGATTTATGTCACCGATAAAGCCACCATATGTGAGCGAGAGTTTGTGTTTCTCGACTCGAGCTTCAAGCCACTTGATAGCAAGCATCCACTCGGTTCAGGGCGTATTAATAACCGCGGCATGGCTCAGCTGAAACAACAGCTAAGGAAAGCCCACGCGCCAATCGTTGTCGTCCACCATCCTGTCATTCCAGTCGGCTCTGAGTGGATGAAAGCCATCCGTTTGGAAAACGATACCAATGTAATGGAGGTTCTTCGCAAATATCACGTGCGCGACGTTATTTGCGGTCACGGCCATGATGGTATAATGACCACACAACAAGGAATAACCCAATATATGGCGCCTTCAACAGCCTATGGATTTGACCACGCTATCAACGAATATAATCGTTGTGAAAAGATTGGATTAAGTAAGATCTCGCTCTCTTCTAGCTCTATCGAATACCAAGCTATCTACCTTTAGAACTGCACTCGTAATCCAACAAAAAAACCTGCCGAACATGGCAGGTTTTTTTATGGTTTTGATCTGATCAGAGTATAGAGAATCACAATTGACTTGAGAGCCATTATTCAGAATCGACAGCGGCAATATTTATTGGTGAACGCTCGAAAGTGTAACCTAAGCCTTATAGATTATGTTTGAAATGCGACATAAACCATCAATAGGTGCATTGCATTCCATTGCGTATGTATGATTATATTCATCAATACTTTAAATACTATAAATTGAGTTTAATTATATGATGTATAAACGATTTTATCAGACAACACCGATTCTATATGCACTGGCTCTTTCTGGTTGTGGAGGTAGTGATAGTTCTTCGCCATCAAATGCTGTCAGCGTGGCAAAAACAAGTTATCAAGTTGAGTCTGGCGCATTTGAACAAAGCTATGTTGATATCCCTTTCAGCGTCAAATATAACGCAGGGGACAACCTCTACTATGGAATAATGAGTGACACCGGAAATTTAATATCTCGCGTTGAGTATCATATTAACGACAATGCCACGGGTAACGTCAGCATATTTTTTAAAGATGGCTATGAGATAGGCAACGGCACTAAGTCCACAACAGCTCAGTTCGCTATTTGTTACGATGAATATTGTAATCAACACTATTCGGGGTCACCAATTGCAATCACTCTGACTAATAACGTAACTCTTGATCATAAAATGGACCTAGCGGCTCCTAAAATTGAAACTAACGCAGATTTGACCGATCTCAACGTGTCTCAAAATGTAACTGATGCTATCAATCTCTCTGGCTCTAATTTACACAACCTCTATCTAGAGGCATCTGCCAATAACCGATTCGTCACATCAGTAACCCCTTTTATTAGTCACTCTAATGTTGCTCTGAGTATGACCCTCGAAACACCAGCAGTCGTTGGTGTTGGTTCATTTAGCGCAACTATCGATGTTAATGTATGTTACGACTCTAACTGCAACTATCCGATTGATGGCAGCCCATTAGCCATTCCAGTCAACTACATAATTAGCAACACTTTACCAAATCCAAACCCTGGTGACGGTTCACCAACAACACCAAATATCTCTGCAATCGACTTTGATAACGCACCAGTACACAATACAGTTGATGCTACTTATTCTGATGCATTAAATGTAATAGCTGTTGTATCAGATAGCCCAAAGAACGCGATCTATTTTTACAGTTTAAATGATACTAAAGCCTATGAGATTGAGCTATATCGCTCACCATCAGCCATCACTGTCGACAATAAAAATGGGACTAATCGCTTTGTTGTTGGCCACGATGCGATGATAACCACATTGGCATACAATGCTTCCTCTCCCCAAGATACCCAAGTAACGAATATATATAACTCTCATGATATTTTTGATTTAACCACCGATGGTAATCACGTCTGGACATTACCCAAAACGGATCAGTGGGTTGATCTACAAGTCATTGACCTTGCAACTGGCTCTGTTGTATCGAGAAGTGACTGGAGATACTACGAAAAAACCTTGCTAAAAATCAGCCCTAATAGCCAAGCATTTTACAGTTTGGATACCAATATCAGCCCTGAAGATGTCGCTAAAACGGACATTTCCGATCCAGGGAATCCAGCAGACCCTATCGATTCTCCTTACCATGGTGACTACAGTTTCTGTGATAATTTCTGGTTCAACCATGCTGGTACATTTATCTACACACAATGTGGAGTAAGGTTGAATGCATCAAGTAACGTCGGACTTGATATGACTTACGCAGGAAAGATCACGTTACCAGAGCAGTCTTCTACAATTAAAACACTCGATGAATCACACGATAGTACCAAAATTGCCTACGCCCTTGAGGGGGAAAGCAACCAGGTGATGGTATTGACATCAAACCACTTGAATCTATCAGAAACGATTACCCTTCCGGATATAACGATAAATAGCAGTACTTACACCACTGTGCCTGAGTTCATCTTTTATGGCGCTGACGGTAAACTAAATATTGTCGCTAATACCACAACAAACGGAACGACACGCACATTAATATTGCGACACTAGCTATGTAATTAATGATTAATAAAAGGCCTCCTCAACGCGAGGCCTTATTTCTATCAACAATACATACCTAGATGAGATATTACCTCAGATACACCGAATAGAAGCTCTTTAATCGATGACACCTCGCAGTGACGACAATAATCCTGACCAGCAGGTAATCTGATGATTGACCGCTAGCTCAATATGGAGAAAACCCCAGCCATAGATGTACTGCGCTTCAATTTATCAACTTGTGATTGAAACAAGCACAACAATGAAGTTTGGCGTTACACTGAATAAGACACAGCAAGTAAAGAGGTTTTATGACGTTCTCCCCTGCCATTCTACGTAAAATCTGGTACTCCCCTTCGGTCAATCTTGGGCTTCGTGCCACCAGCGCCATAGTGTTGTTTCTTGGTTTAGGCGTGTTGTTCAATCAAACGGCTCTCGCGATGACTGCGCTAATGACAATGCCAGCCGCTCTAATTAGTGGCCTTGATTCTGCGGGCCCAAAACGTTGGACACGTTTTGCTATTACGGCTACCGCTTGGGGGTTAACTCAAGCTGTCAGTTATCTGCTACTTATTAGCGGGCTGCCTTTATGGGTAACCTTTGGTCTATTGGGTGCCCTACTGGCCAGCGCTGCAGTCAATGGCCCATTCTGGGGGAGACTAGGCATGTCTAGCCTCTTGATTGCTATTGTCACTTTATCACTTCATAACTCCAACACAGCGCTCAGCTTGTACCCTATGCTGATACTTGGGCCTCTTACTTTCGCACTGTTTAGTTGGCTATGGTTTGCCCTGTGGAAGCACTATGCGTTACGTGTGTGCTTAGCAGCAATTTACGAGGCATTGGCAGACTACATTCAATATCGCCAAGAGTTCTTGTTAGGTGGAGAAAATGAAGCGTTA
Organism: Vibrio gigantis; assembly: GCF_024347515.1. Lineage (NCBI taxonomy): Bacteria > Pseudomonadati > Pseudomonadota > Gammaproteobacteria > Vibrionales > Vibrionaceae > Vibrio > Vibrio gigantis. Next base: position 1,442,122 of record NZ_AP025492.1, on the reverse strand, counting down.
AAAAGACGCATCAAGTATCAACTAATCGAGTTGTTCCAACAGGCTCTTCAGTCTGAGTCATTCCGCTCTAAACATGACGATGCAAATAAGCTTCGAGAAGCACTATTCCTCGCTATCGATACGTTTGAAGTAGTAATAAGCAGCCATACAAGCAATCCAGATCTGTTAAACCAATTTCAATCCAATAAGCACAAGCGTGACTTACTGTTAGTTTGGAGCCAACATTGCCAGCAAAGATTAAAACATAAAGCCAAGCAACTTCTGCACAACACCAATGAAGACATACAACATTTAAGTTCGTTGGAACAAGAAGCCGATGATTTGATTGAAGCGGTGAAGCTGGAAGATCAACCTCGCTTCCGTTATTGGGCATTCGCCGTAAAACACATCTCACGTCGTATCGAGCTGAATGAACCCGCGTATGAGCGTTCTTTTGAAGTACAACCGTTCGAATTGTCTTTTCGCCTACCAAAACGAGACAACCCTATTTGGCGCCACGTTACCCGTGTCGGTTTAATGTTTTCCCTTGGCGCAGGCATCGCAGAATACTATGAATTAATTCGCCCTGACTGGGTGCTTATCTCAATGTTGATGGTGATACAACCTAGCTTTTTAGCCACACGCAGTAAGACTTGGAAACGCTGCTTAGGCACTGCCGCCGGTGTGTTATTCGCGACTTCTATCATTCATATCGGTGTGTCTGCGAACGCGATGTTTGCTCTGATAGTCATACTCTTACCCATCGCCATGCTTAATATTATGCGCCACTACTCACTGGCCATTGGTTGTATTACCGCACTATTGATTTTGGTCTACCAAACCATGGCACATCAAGGGCTCGATTTTGCCGCGCCACGTTTGATCGATAACGTCATTGGCGGCGCGATAGTCCTACTGGGCTATGGTTTGCTATGGCCTCAATGGCGAGGTAAAGAGATCCACAATCAAGCGTTAAAAGCCTTGAGCAGTTCAAAAAGCTTGTTCGTGTATTGCTATGAACAACTTCAAGTCGATGCAGAACAACATGACCATATTGAACTCACCAAGCAACGTGCCGCCATGCTAACCGCAGAAAGCGACCTTGAGCTGATTTACAATGAGATGCAGCAAGAGCCAAAACACACTCGCGCCGACCCTCACTACTACGAAGATATGTTGAGCCACTACCGCTTGCTAAGCCATTACCTCTGCTTGCTCATTCCGCTTATAAGAAAAGGCACGCAATACCAAGGTTCACAACAAGTGGAGACGCTAATACATGATGCTATGGATGCGTTGATCAACACCATCCGTGATAACCGGGTTCATGAGCTGCCGACACTGACTGACAAAACCGATGTGAACCACCCAACTTCAACAACTGGTCAGAAATCAGTAGAAGAGATCATCTGGTTGGCGCTGATGACAATAAAGCAAATGCATGATTTAGCTCGGCGTAATCTTGAAAATGAAAAAGCTAGAAAGTTAGAGATCTAGAAAGCTAAATACACAGGGCTATCGCCCCATCCCCACAAGTGGCTGGCACCTCGTAAACCGACCTCATTTGGGGACTATGATGCTCTGCGTAACTCACGGCGAGGAATAAATCGACAGGTCTTCTTATTGAGGGAGACTTTTCACTAATGCCATTATGCCTAGCAGTAAGAAAAGAGTGCCGCAGCATCGATTAAACATACGACCATTCGTTAATAACAACACTTTGACCTTATCTGCAACTCTAGCCACCGCGAACTCGACAGCAAACTCAATACAAAGAAAGCTCAAGGTGATGACAACAAACTGAGGTAGAAAGGCTTTATCAGGGTTAATAAATTGAGCCAAGAACGCGGTAAAAAATAGTAAGACTTTCGGGTTAGACAGCGCGGCAAAGTACCCTTGTTTGAATAACTCGCGTGGTAACAATGTGACCTTTTCAGTTGTATCTTCAACGCTAACAGAGGGAGCAGAAAACAACGTCAGACCGAGGTATCCGAGATACAAAGCGCCCAGCCATTGCAGAACAATCATCAGCTTCGGCTCAGCCTCTAATATTGTTCCAAGCCCAAACATGGCAATCGTGATCAATAAGAAGAAACCACAAATCCCGCCATAGATCGTCCACATTGTTTTCTTATAACCAAATTGAGCACCATGGCTGAGTGCCAATAAAGAGTTGGGACCAGGGATACATGCTAGACCCAAAGCAGACAAAATAAACACGCACCACACTTCAAACGTCATAACTAACCTATAAAAAGACAACTTAATCTGTCGCTAGTATCCTTCGAAAATCAAATTGATAACGGTAATATATGGACGTAAAATATTACCATTTAGACATCAAGAGCCATTCCTATGAGCCAACCCAAAGGCGTCCGGTTTTTATTAATACCGTTGAATAATTTCAACATATTCCCCTTCGGCGCGTTTCTAGACAAACTGCGCTTTTCGGCAGATGACGCAGATCTCAGCCAGCAACGCTATTGCTCTTGGCAGATAATGTCCCACACTCAAGGGTTGGTCACTTCTAGCAGTAACATCCCCATTATGGTGGACCTTACCCCTGATACTATCGAATTGAAGGACGTTGATTACGTTGTCTTATTTGGCAGTCGAAGTGCTCATGAGTCACAACAACAGGCCGATCTTTATCGAACTTTTTTTAGAAAGGTGGTATCGGCTGGTATCAACATTATTAGCATCGATAACGCTTGTTTTACACTTGCAGAGCTAGGGTTGTTAAACCAACATCAGGTCGTGGTTCACTGGAGGCATCATCATGAATTTAAAGCGACTTATCCCAAAGTGGTTGTGCGTGATGAGCAGCTTTATCACTTCGACAAAAAACTCATCAGTTGCACGGGGGGTAGCGCGACTATCGATCTTCTCGTCGCTATTTTGCAAAACCATGTCGGTCAAATCAAAGCTGAAAAAGGGTTAGCCGATATGCTTGTTGATGAGAGCCGCAGTAATCACCACCGTTTAAAATCCTCACAGCATGGCAATTACCAAAATCGACACGTCGACCGCGCAACCTCATTAATGCAGGAACATTTAGCACTAGATACCACGGTAGATCAGATAGGAACGTTTATTGGCCTCAGCCGCCGACAACTAGACCGCCTTTTTCAACAACAGTTTGATGTATCTGTTCATCAATATTGGCAAGAATTACGCCTACAGCACGTGCATTGGCGATTGGTCCATTCTAATCATAGCTTGATACAACTTGCGGATGAGATCGGTGTAAAGGACACCAGCTATCTATGCAAAATTTTTCGCAAAAGATTCGGGATGACTCCGACCCAATGCCGTCGTAATTCTATGAGGCTTTAGTATAGAGGCCGGCTTACTGCAATTGGGTAACTGTATTTGCACTAGATTCTTGTAGTTAAAATGCCGTATGGTACAAACAATAAAATTATAGATATCTGAGGCCTTTGCCACAGAGACTCTCCATTTAAAACGAAAAGACTGACTATGAATTTTGATATCAATGCACTGAAACACCACCAACTGGTCGAAGATGGTCAACTAGAAGGGTGCTACATTCATCAGCCTGTACAAGGTAGTCAACCAGACGATAAAGCGGTTTTAGCAGAGCGCCAAGCACTGGAAGAACTAGGATATAAAGTGGTACAGGTTAAACCGAAAGGCGGGACAACAACGTTTGCTGAAGCTATGCAAGAGCTTGCGAAGAAGACTGGCCACCAGCCGAAATAGTAAGTAAATGGAGAAACAAGGATTCAAAATTCGATAACCGTAGTCTTCAAAAATTTATTCGAAACAGATTTATTGCCACTCTCCTAAACCCAAAAGGCCTCGCACATGCGAGGCCTTAGTTTTCTATCTAGCGGTGCAGCTATTCTCTAACGATTACAGCTCCCTACTTCACTGACTGGCTTATTGACGAAAGTTATTGAGTGAGCTGACTGAACTTTGGCAAACTCTTCACAAACCTCTGGTGTACGTCCATATAGGTTTGCATATAGATTTCATCGATACTGTCACCACTAGGGAAGCTCGATGAGAAATCGGCGTGTTTACGGTCAATGGACAATTTGGCTGCCTCGATAATATGGGCGATGAACATTCGAGGATCTTCCAAACCGATAGAGATACGCATTGTCGTCGGTTTGATCCCTGCTTCATTGAGTGCCTCATCGCTAAGTTCTGAGTGGGTGGTCAGTGCCGGACACAGCGCCACCGTATTAGTTTGCCCCAGGCTCACTTGCATGCCGATTGCTGGCTCAAGCATATCGAAGAACTGTTTGAACCCATCACGATTGATTGGCGCACGATCACCGTTACCTTCCATATCGATAGTAAATAATGCCGCTGGCACCCCCAAATACATGTTGTTCTGACAATGTTCATAGTTATCGCTATCTGGCAAAGCAGGACACGATACGTTGATGTCAGGGTGAGCATCAAAAATCTTCGCCAGAGTCAGCGTGTTAATGGTTTTCTGCACCACGCGCATCTCATAGGTTTTCATGCCGTTAAGCACTTCAAACGCTTTGTCTGCATCTAAGAATGCGCCTTTGATGTAATACACATTCCAAAACAGCGTTTCGTTCCATGGAATGGTAACCTCATCGCCGTTAGGTTTGGTGAAGGTGACGTCCTCCCCTTTAGGAACAAACATGGTCTCGTTTCGCCCAATCACGACACCAGCGGTTGTGGTACCTGAACCCGCTAGTTCCTTGGTGTAGGAGTGAATGACATAATCTGGTCTTTCCATCACATCATCGCGTTTTAGTACTGGGTGCAACAATGGTGTACCCACTGTTGAGTCGACAATTACGTCCCAACCTCGAAGGTGACCAGCTTTACTGATGTTGGCGACATCTAACACGTACCCGTGCGGGTTACACGGTGACTCTAGATAAACATAGATCTTCTTACCCGCGGCGAGGCGATCTGCGTATTTTTCAGCAACCTCATCAAGGCGAGCCGCAAACTCATCTCCTGAGTAACCATCGACCCACTCTACCGCAACATTTAGATTCGACGGCTTGCCAAACCAATCTTCCAACAGCTGATAAGAACCGCCGTAGATATTGCGTGAGGCCAAGACAATGTCTTCATGCCCGAGCAAATGACTCAACAACCCATCAATAGCCGCCATACCGGAGTTAAAGTTCCATGCGAGGTACTCGTTAGCTCTGGAGCCCGCCTCAATGTCAACCATATGGTTCGCCAGTGAAATCGATGTTGGGTTGAGAAGTCGAGAATAGATATCGTGCAGCGGCTCTTTACCGTTGAACGCGTCTTCAATCCATTCAGTACACGCAAACAAATAGGTCGCGGTGCGCGTAATCACTGGGCTTGCCGAGAAGATAGCAGCAACATTATCGAAGATAGGATACGCACCTTTTGAAGCAAAATTGCCATTATTGGTAGCAATAGATTGGTAAGTGGCGCGCATTGGGTTTTGCAGGTTATCGAGGATCTTAGCGATCTGGAATGACAAAAAACGTTTAGCGTTAAACCAAGCGATCCGGTCACTCTTGTCGAGATCTGATAAGCCATCAACCGTCAATGCCCAAAGATCGTGTGTCTTGGTATTAGCTTTGTACAGGGTCGTCGCCAGTTCAATCAGCGTGACGCCGTAATCACTATTTGGGTCGATACCAAAGTGTTTTGCCTGCTCAATGGCAAGAGCTTCTGCTTGTTCGTGTTTGGTGGTTTTACGCAGTGGGCTAAGTTGAGTTGAAGTATTCATAGTTCCTAAGTCATTCCATGCTTGTTGTTCCTCCTTTAATTTTAGTTTTGCGCAGATGTTAAAAATTGCTATTTGCGAAGTAAGGCATACACTTTGAGCAATAATATTGCCAAATGAACTTCAATATTGATGGTATATGCCAATGGATGAGATCGACAAAAAAATACTGGCTGAACTGCAAAGCAACGCACGGCTGACCAATCAAGAGTTAGCCGACCGCGTAGCGCTTTCTCCCTCCCCTTGTTTACGCCGAGTTCGAGCATTAGAGAAACAAGGGATCATTCGAGGCTATCACGCTAGTGTCGACCAAGAGGCATGTGGGTTACCCGTGAATGTATTTGTGTTGGTAAAACTTGAAAAGCCGACTGAAGAAAACATGCGAGACTTTGAGCAGCACATTGAAGCCATCGATGAAGTGTTAGAGTGCTTTCTAATGACAGGCAATCACGACTATTTGCTGCATGTGGTCAGTGAATCGCTCAAAAGCTACGAGCAGTTTATCCGTAAACAATTAACCCGCCTGCCCAATATTGCTTCTATTGAATCTAGCTTCGCCTTCGGTCAGGTAAAAACAAAGACTAAGCTGCCAGTGAGGTAAATGTGGGGCGCAGCTGTTTGGGTTTAAAGCTCTCTGGAGCATGAATTGCACTGAAAGAAATCGGCCCACTACTTCACTGGCTTAATCACTTTGATCAGAGGTTGGTTTAACTATTCTAGCTGCTCTAGCATCCGGAAATGCCCTAGGTCTCATTGTAGTAAATCCAGAGGTCTACATTTGTAAAAACCCTTTATTTTCAAAGCTACCTTGTTATATTCATGTGAAACTTAACTAATATAATAAATGGCTTAAATGATGAAACAAAGTTGTACCTTTTTAACGTCACTGTCACTGCTGCTATCAGCCAATGCTTTTGCATATGATCTTGAGATTGAAGTTTTTGAAGGCGAAGAGCTCACTCTATTAAAGACGGCAGAAAATTCTAGCGATAATGAATTGGTGATGCAGGCTGCTAACCTTTTGATTGAAGATTCAATGTATGAAGAGAACGTAGAGCGCGGTTATGAGTACATGAATCAACTCGCGGAATCTGGTGAGGTGAAAGCCATCATTACCTTGGCAGATAAGTATTACTACGACGAACAGTACGAAAAGGCACTGGCTTGGTACCATAAAGCGGAACCGAGCAAAGACCCCTATGTGCTCTATTCATTAGGCGTAATGTATTTTGATGGTGAAGGTACACCTGTCGATCTTAAAAAAGGCAATGACTATTACCTCGCTTCCGCGCAAGCAGGTTATTCTGACGCTATGTATCAACTCGCGTTTTCATACGATGAGGGTCAAGGCGTCGCTCAGGACTTCACTAAATCGGCTTATTGGTTTGAGCAATCAGCAAACTTAGGTGATGCAAGTGCCATGTACAACTTGGGTATTTCTTACCTAAATGGACAAGGCGTTGAAAAGAGTTGTTCTAAAGCGATGCAATTGTTTAGCAACGCCATTGAAGAAGATGAACATACACTTTCTTATGTAAAGATGGGTGATATTTACTCTTCTACTCGATACAAAAAACCGTGTGGTTTCAAAACTACAGACGCAAAAAAAGCATTAGAGTATTACACTAGCGCTGCTATGCAGGGCAACGATTATGGTCAGTATTCCGTTGGTTACGCTTACCGCAATGGTCACGGAACATGGAGCGATTTTGTTAAAGCGCTAGCATGGTTTGAAGTCGCGCAGGAATACGGAAACTCGGATGCAGAAAAAGAGATAATTGACGTTAAGCAGTACATGTCGAAAGAAAACATTGCAGCAGCAGAGCAGCTCAAAGACTCTTTAATTGAAGATATCTGGTAAGGATAATAACGGCTCTAATTTGTATGGACTAGAACCCTTCTGCCCAATAATTTATTAAAGATTAGTTTATTGTTATTACCAGAAAATCAAAAGGCCTCGCACACGCGAGGCCTTAATTTTATCTACAGAACAACTCGCTTTACCAATATTACGTCTATCGAGTCCAGGTCAAGTAAAAAAAAAAACGAAGCGGCCAGTAATTAATAAGAAACGACTTAATTTGGCTGTGTCGAAGGCATTGGGTAATCATCTCCAATCATACATACAAGAGCGCCACCAAAAGTGTTGTCGTAACGTATTTTTCCTGTCGCATCCGAGCTTTCTATACTCGTATCTCCGTCCACAATCTGATTAATATCTCGTGCGACTTTTGTTGGCACCAACCAAATACAAGCCGCAAGAGAGCATACTGGTGACGACGCATTACAGCCGGTTTCTGAGCTTCCTCGTACCCACTGACTCCCCTTTTCCTTAAGCAGTAATTGCGTTGCTATGTAGTCTGGGTGGTCAATATACTGATCACCACCAATCCATGTATCGTCAAAAGCGAGGTAGGGCCCTTGCCATGTTGATATGCCCGGATTCTCGATTAAGTGATTGATATTTAAGTAGCCGAATTTAGTGTCAGTATCGGAAGTAATTGGGGGCAAAGAACCATTATCATGAGAATATTGCTCAGCAGCATCCAAGACAGTATTAAGTTGCCCGATTAGAAATTTTGCCTCATCGGCACGGGACATGCTGTTACCGAACTGATGATAGATAAAGAAAGTGGTAACGAGAATGATCAAGCTAAGCGACGCAAGTTTCCACTTTTTCATCTGGCGCAACAATTTCAACATGTCTTTTCTGTCTCTCATCTTAAAGCCTGTTGCCGAGTTTAGCCTGTGCCAAATGGTAGCCTCTATCTATCATCTCTTGTGAGCGATCAAACTCTAAGGTGCCGCAGGCATTGCGTGGGATCTCAAGCGTAATGTCGGCAGGATAAGCGGCCAATTTCTGGCGAGCAATAGTCGATTGCATCGCATCAAACGCTTGGTTGGCAATGTCGTAAGCTGCAAAGTTAAAACTCATTTTGCTTTTTACACTGCTACCTAGATTATCGATAAAATGAACAACCTTCTCATGCAGGTTACTCTCTTTTGTAGGTAGGGAAACCGATGTCGTTTCCTGTTTAACCGTTTCAGGCTCACCACCTAAGTTCACAGCCAGCGTAAAGTCTGTCTTATCACTGAAGGTAGGCGCAATCGGAACGGGATTAAGTACTCCGCCATCAATCAGCTCTTCTCCATTGATGACATGAGGTGTGAAGAATAGTGGCAAAGAGATAGAGGCGCGAATGGCATCAAACAGAGAACCTGATTGCAGCCAAACCTCTTTTTCATCGGCGACGTTAGCGGCAACTGCGGTATAAGGGATAGGCAGATCTTCAATTGAAATCTCGCCGATTAATCCACGCAGTGTGTCGATGATCTTGTCCCCCTTAAACATGCCACTCGATTGCCATGAAAAGTCCAACATCATAGCCATATCCGATTGATCGATACTGGTGACCCACTCTTCAAATTCATCTAACTTACCTGCCGCGTAAACACCACCGATAAGTGCGCCAATTGAACAGCCAGAGATGGATTTTATCTGATAGCCATGTTCAATCAGCCAACGGATAACGCCAACATGAACTAAGCCTCTAGCGCCACCACTACCAAGTACCAATGAGATCGTTTTTGCCATTGTACTAATCCTTTAATTCATTAGTTCTTTCAAATCTTTGGGTAAAATCCTGTAGCCGTGATACTGATTTGCCCATTTCAAGTTACTGAATCATTTTCAGTCCATTCGGGTAATGAAGGTTTGCTCGTCATCCACAAAAGCCACATAGTCGCCGTGATAGATAAACACCCGACCACGCCCTTCAACTATACACGCAAGCTGTGGGTTCAAATCTTCTTCCAGATCTTTACTTTGATACGTGCCGGTATCGGTGACCACACCGCGGAGTGTAGGCAAAAATCCATAGCTGCGCTTGGCTTGATCAATCAGGCTCAATTCACTGGCGGTAGAGAAGTAAGATGGGATGGGACCAGCATCTTTGATAAACATAGTTTTCAGTTCTTCAAAAGCTGTAATCACCAGCCAGTCGATGCCGTTAACGTGATGGATAAACATTGTTTATAAATACCTAGTTTCTCGATAATTATGATGCGGAGATTCTATCACTATCAGGGGCAGAACGTAGTAGAGATTTAGTGGCAAAAGGCAAGGCCTGACACTGTTTATCGCCCCAATATATCCGGCATAAAACTGGAGCAGATGTTCACTATCAAATCACACCAAGAACTCAGTCAAGCATGCAACTAAACATGAGTCGATAGATTTTCTCGGGGTTTTAAAATCAAGCCATTTATTGTCGAACATTACTTAATTATTTCTGAATAAATGCCTATTCCCTACAGGGTCGCATACTAGTCGCCTAACTCTACGACTAATGTCTAACTAACTGAGACTATTTGTTTTTTTTGGTTTGGTATAAGGTACTAACTACTGAATTATCATAATTTTTTAAATTATAGGTTGATTTGTTATTCGTATTTGATAGTGAGTTAATTTCACTTATTAATAATAAATCTGCTCATATATAAAATACAGTCATCGAGTTCTTCGTGGCAGAAACTTTATAGCAACTCAGCTAAATCTTCGTGCCGTGAGTCAATAACGTTTGTTGGAATAACACACCTTAGAGTGTGAACGAAAGGAATCAACATGAGCAGTACTTTAGAGTCCGTACATATACAAGCAGATAAGCCTCAAGCCAATGAGGATGAACTCACTTATGAACAACAACACAAACCAAGATCGGAATTTGATTCCCGCGAACAATATTTAGAGCATGAATTACAAATCATGGCGCCTAAACGCTGGCGTCCTAATTTGCCGTTTAAAGATTATCGATTTGAGATAGAAGATACTATCCCAGCGATGGCGGCTACCATCGGTAAAGTTGTTATGGTGGGTGCCATTGCAGCAACATTTGCCGGGGCTCTAGGGCTAGATGAAGGCTTCATTTTAGAAAACGTTCGTTATGAACTACTCATCGCCTCTGTTTTCATCATTCTTTTCTCTGGCTTTTTATTGCCGACCGCGAACCTCGCAGGTACACACGGCCCACTCATCCCTTTAATTCCGATTGTCGTTGCAGCCGGCGGACACCCTATGGCCTTTGGCTTGTTGATTGGTGCTTTTGGCCTAATTTTAGCCATCAGTAAAGGTGGCAGCATGTTGGCCAACCTCACCAGTAAAGGTGTGTGTGGCGGTTTATTACTTTACCTTGGCTTTGTTGGAACCGCTTCTCAAGTGAAAAAACTCTTCGCTTGGGCTGAAGGAATCGGTATGAGTCATATCGCTTTTGTCGTGATCTTTTGCACCATTATTTTGTACGCGTTATTGGAACATTTCCGTAAGCGTTGGCTAGCTGTCCCTCTTAGCTGCTTGCTAGGTGGTACGATTGCATTTGCCATGGGTGCCCCATTTGCTTTCCACACTGAACCAGGCTTGCCTAACATGAACCCTATGTATTGGTGGGGAGAAGATACAGGTTGGATGCTAGGCCTACCAACGATTGAACACTTCATGGTGGTATTGCCGTTTGCTATTTTAGCTGTGGCTATGTGGTCACCAGATTTCTTAGGCCATCAAGTATTCCAAAAGATCAGCTATCCAGAACGTACCGAAAAAGTACACATGAACATTGATGACACCATGACCACGGCATCAATTCGTCAAACGTTCGGTTCTCTACTTGGCGGTACTAACTTTACGTCTTCATGGGGTACTTATATCGTCCCTGCAGCAATTGCTAAACGCCCTATTCCTGCTGGCGCATTGCTCACGGCTCTGTTCTGTATTATCGCCGCTGTTTGGGGCTACCCGATGGATTTAGCTATATGGCAGCCTGTACTTTGTGTCGCGTTAATTGTTGGCGTATTTGTGCCATTGCTAGAAGCTGGAATGGAAATGACACGTGAAGGGAAAACCACCCAATCAGCAGCAATTGTTGTGTTTTCTTCAGCGCTCGTTAACCCTGCATTTGGTTGGGCTCTCACCATGCTGTTAGATAACTTAGGCTTAGTCGGTTGTAAAGAACGTAGCAGTGAACTGAGTAAAATGAACCGTTGGGTGTTACCTGGAGCTATGTTTATTGTACTAAGTGGTGTGATGGCATTGGTTGGCCTTCTACCAGGAATCCCAGCGATTATCCCGAGTTTTCGTTAACCTTTAAATAAGAGTTCCTTTAAATAAGAGTTATCGAATGTTCGACCCTCGCCATTATTAGGTTTTGGCCGGAACACAAAAAGGCCTCGCATACGCGAGGCCTTCGTTTTATCTCCCGAACGTTGATAACCACCCGATTTCACCGACTTAACCGCTTTCATCAACTTTGTATTTAACTGATCTATTTGATCTAGCATTGGGAAGTGGCCCTTTCTATTCATATATCCTTTTTAAGTCATGAAACTATCGACTGAACAGTTATTGAATTTAATAACTCGTTATTCTCCAATTTTGTGAGAAATACGCGCGATCTCCTTGCGCTCTACCCTATTTATAATCAGCCAAGTAGATAAGAAGCTCTAAATATTCGGACACACTTTTATTTATAAAATCAATTGATGTTAACCATCCCATAAATTACCATGATCTTGAACATTTAATGACCAATTAGGATGTAAATATGGCTTCATTTCAATTTTATAAAAAAGATAAAATATTAGTTCATTTAGATGTACATAGCCCTTCATTTACAACGGAAAACGAACAACTCATTGATCAAGGTTTTGAGCTCATAGGCGACATTATAGATGCTGAAAATGGCCAAGTAGCGCATGAAACGTTTAAATCCATTCATGGTGATGAATTAAGAGTCTTAGCGAAATCACAAATGTGGATAGGAATTGCGACTGCAGGAGCTGGTGGGTTGTCAATCTAGGCTCTATTTCTTATCGTCATTAGTCAGTACAATTAATTTTCAATTGTACTGACTTATATTTTTGCTTAAAGCCAATCAGTTCATGAGATACCTAAGCCAATGGTATTGGTCTCACTATTTCCACGCCTCCTAAACATCACCTGCACTGTTAATTTTAGACACCGACTTAACCGCTTCCATCTGCGTTGTGTTGAACTGCTCTGATTGCTCTAGCATTGGCAAATAACCTGAGCCTTCGATGTAAAATGCTGTAGTTCTTGATGAGAGTCGCTATTGTTCCTGTAACTTATCAAACCCGTTTCTGTCGCTTATCAAACCCATTAATCCGCTGGTGCAGCGTAGTTCCCATGGTCAGCGATACCAACAGGCTAATCAAAGCAATCACTGCTCCTGTAACAAATACCCATTGATAACCAGACATCCAGATAATTCCCAACAAAAATGGTAGGAACACCGCTGCAATATGATTGATGGTGAACGACAAACTCGCCGTTGAAGCCACTTCATCTTCCCTAATTGTCTTTTTAAAGTACGTGTTTAAAGCTATCGCAAAACTAAAAATAATACTGTCGATAACATACAGCCCCGCGGCCGCATAATGATCATCCACGAATGCGTAAGATAGGAACACCAACACTAACGCGGCATACTCAATGATCAAAGCTTGCCTCTCTCCTACTCTATCGATAAATCTCCCAACATAAGGAAGAGCAAGCGTCGCAGCTAAGCTGGAGACCATGAACAGTGCGGCCATCATCGCGATGGTATATTGAAACTTGCTCACCATCAGTAAGCCAGCAAATGCCACAAAGATCTGTCTTCTTGCCCCACTTAAAAAGGTCAAAATGTAATAGGTTGTGTACTCGCGTCGTACAATAAGTTTGGTGTGTTGCTTAACCTCTGTGTAAGTATCTTGGAACGTGACCAAATAGACCGCTAGCCAGAAACATATTGCTCCACAAGTAAAGAAAATGGCCTTATCTGAAACATCAAACAGATAGCTCGCAACCATAATGCCTAGAAAAGTCACCATCGAGAAAAACGAGGCGGCAGAGCGAATCTTTCCTATTGATTCACTAAAGTTCTCAGCCGCTAACAATTGTGTTGAGAGTGATTTGTTCACCGCTTCTAGATAATGGAAACCGATAGACATAATCGTCGTGCTGAAATAGAAGCCATAAATCGAAGGCAAATAGCCAGTTACCGCAACGCCTAGCCCTAATGTCGCAACCGACAATACCGCGACTCTTTGTTCTGACGCGATGAACAACAGAAACAAAACGGTAAATGAGAGCAAGCCTGGGATCTCTCTAACGCTCTGCAATACACCCACGTCAGCCCCACTCATACCAACAGTGTCGACAGCGAAGTTATTCATAACGACTCGCCAGCCCGTATTCGCTATCACTGACGCGATAGCGATGATAACCAACATCGTGAATGAGCTCCGCGATGTTATAAGCCTTAGCCAAAGAGTCATTTAAGCCGCCGATTCTAAAAGAAAATCTTGAATAGGGTCACGCATGAATAAAGCCGCTATAAGTTTTCCGTTCATATTCAGATCCTCAAAAATAATGGTATGTTCTGAGCTTGGTAACGATATGCAACTAAGACAGAGAACACAGCGACAATACAATCAGTTAAAGAGTTGTTACACGATCATTTTTAGAATGTTATTTCTTGAGATTGGTAAGTATTCAGAGGGTTTTTATTTATTTGAGAAATTAATGTGAGATTATTATTTTTCGCTGAATATAGAGCCACACTTGTCACGATCCGGATTCAGTTCCTCCCCTTTCCTATTACCATTCCCATTCCCAGCAAGAGCTTGAAATGTAAGTGACCAATCTAACACTTACAAAGAATCTGACCTGTCATCAAACCCTACAAAGTAGAGCAAAAACTCAGTTGAGAAAGCTCAGCTTTAAATGTTAGCGTAATGTTACAGACACATATTAAGGGTACGTGACATGCAGCACGTAAAACTATTGAACCGCAACACCTTCGCAGGGCTCGCAGCAACATTAGTTGGAAACGGCATTGGGCGATTTGCTTATATAGCTTTAATGCCAGTGCTCATTCAAAGTGGGTGGTTCTCAAGCGAAGATGCCTCCATACTTGGGGCTGCGACACTGATTGGCTATATCTTCGGGGCTCCTGCTTCGAGCTTTTTACAAAGGTATTATTCAACAGGCACACTCATACGCGCCTCTCTGTTGTTAAGTAGCTTTAGTTATCTTGGTTGTGCTTTAAAGTCTGCGCCCTTTGAATGGTTTTTAACGCTTAGAACCATTGCGGGTGTATCGGGAGCCGTACTTATGGTACTCGCACCACCCGTGATCACCAGCCTTCACCCTCAAGAGATGAAAGCAAGAATCAGTGGCGTCGTATTTTCAGGCATTGGTCTAGGTGCCATGATTTCAGGAACCATAATACCTTTGCTAATCTACCAAAGTGTTGAAAGTGCATGGTTAGGTATGGGTGCAATCGCTTTCCTCGCAACCGTCCTGACGTGGAACACATGGTCTCTTAAGGTTAAGCCAAACCATTGCGATAAAAGCCCATCGACGTTTAATGCCTTATCTAAGAATGAGCGCATCAGCATTAGCTGCGTACTTGTAGCCTATAGCTTTAGCGCCATCGGTTATTTACCCCACACTCTCTTTTGGGTCGATTACATTGTTCGAGAGCTAGAAATGAGTTTTTCGAGTGGCGGTTTTTATTGGGCTGTCTTTGGCATAGGGGCAGCAATTGGGCCAATAGTAACCGGTATACTAGGTGATAAATTTGGACTTAAAAAAGCACTATTCGCTGCGTTTATTTGTAAAGCTGTGGGGGTTGCTCTTCCGCTATTAAGCACCAGTGAAACAGCACTTTTTACTTCATCTTTGTTGGTCGGTATGTTTACGCCTGGCACCGTAACACTGGTCTCAACTTATACCTTAGAGATCGTTGGGACACAGCTCCATACGAAATCTTGGGGAGCAATGACAATGGCTTTTGCGATATCGCAAGGAATAGTCGGCTTCGTTATGGCTCATTACGCCCCGCAACTCACCAGTTATAACCTCTTATTTATGATCAGCGCGAGTGCACTCATTTTGTCGGTACTCTGCATTGCGTTTACATCAACCAAACAACAGATATTAAACACTGCTCAAATAAATTCTTAGCAAAGGAATCGCTCATGAAACTGTATTTAAACGACACCTCTCCATTCTCCAGAGCAGTGTTAGCCACGGCCTATCTGTGTGATGCTCCAATAGTTCTTGAATGGATCGACCCGTGGCAAACGCCAAACACATTGGTCACAATCAATCCATTCAGTACCATTCCGGTTCTAGAAACCAGTGATGAGGTTACACTCACCGAGAGCTTAACGATCTGCGAATTTCTCATGCAAGCTTACCCAACTGAAAAACTAGCAGCGACCAAGGCTAGCGACACTCAACGCATGTCGTTATTGGGACTGAGTAAAACGCTGATGGAGGTGGCATTTCGCTGCGCAGCACTAAGCCGCTTCGAAGCTGAGCAAAACGTGCTAACGATTAGAGGAAAGGAAGGAATTCAAAGAAGCGTTAAAACGCTTGTCGGGCAATTGAATAACAATGATGATTTGCTTCAACCTGACTTCTCAACATTGTACCTGCACATAGCATTAGATTACGTATTATTCAGGCATGCTAATTTGCTTTCAGCAGAAGAGCGAGACATCCTCACTACTGGCTTACATAATTCGCCTTTTAAAGACACATTGGCAAAATTTAGCCTAGAGTCGCTTTCAAAAAAGCTTAGCTATTGCGAATACAAAAATTCTTAATCACTTTGATCAGTGTTGTGTTGAACGAGTCTAACAAGGCCTCACGCACGCGAGGCCTTCGTTTTATCTATAGGGTGATTACAACCACCCTACTTCACTGACTTCACCGCTTTCATCAACGTTGTGTTGAACTGCTCAGGTTGCTCTAGCATTGGGAAATGCCCGGAGTCTTCAATGTAGTAAATACTGTAATCCTTGATGTATTTCTTGTTCGATCCTGAATCCGCCAACCTCGAAATTTCTTGCTAAAAAGGTAGAAAAGTTTATAGTATTTTTTAGATAAAGTTGAGAAACGATATGTCATTACAGAAAAAACAATCCAAAGTATCACTGAACATTAAAATTTCATCAGACTTAGATGTTCGTCTTAAAAGAGCTAGAAAAGCAGCGCGTGAACAGGGATTGATGTTCAACGTATCTCAAGAAGTTGAAAAGTTTCTTGAGAAGGAAGTAAAGCAAGTTGAACGTCAGTTATCGATAGATGAAGAGATCAAGAATAACCTAGAGGAACTTGGTGGACTTAATATAGATAAAATAATGAAATCAATGGATTAATCATAATACCGACATGTATTGATTCACTTTTAAATGACGAACGATAACTAATTTTGGAGATAATTATGGGCACAATAATCGGACTGTTAATTTTAGCTGGCATCACTGTATTCTTAAAGCGTCAAACGGGACTTCACTTGCATGAGTGGATTGCAAAAAAATATAAAGACTCTCAAGACAAAAAATAATGGACTATCACAGAGTGACAGATTCCATCGATTTGACTCAGAAAACAAAGGCCTAGTACACACGAGGCCTTTGTTTTATCTATAGGATGATTACATCCATATTTTAACAACGACAGCACCCTACTTCACTGACTTAACCGCTTTCATCAACGTTGTGTTGAACTGCTCAGGTTGCTCTAGCATTGGGAAGTGGCCTGAGTCTTCAATGTGGTAAATGCTGTAATCCTTGATGTGTTTCTTGTTCGCTTCTGAATCGGTTGGCCATAGGCGAGCGTTGACCAATATTACTGGCACGTTCACGTTCTCATACACGCGGTGTGCTTCGCCTGTTACGTATTGGCCTAGATAGTGGCGGAACTGGTTTATCGCGATAGCTGGTGGCGCTGATGCCATGTCTTGCGTTACCCAGTAAAGTAAATCTGCGTCTACGTCATTTGGTAGTGAGTCTTTCACGAACATAGTAATGCCCGCTTGGAAGTCTGCTTCAAAGGGTTTGGTCATTGCATCTAGGTCGCTTTGTGAAACCGCTAGTGCGACGTTTTGCGATGTATCGACACCAATAATGCCCTTCACTCTTTTCGGCATCAGTTTAGCGGCTTCTGCAATCACACCACCTGCCATTGAATGACCGATTAAGATGACGGATTCGAGTTGTTCTTTTTCGATGACGGCTTCGATATCTTCAGCGAACACAACCATGGTGTACTCTTCGCGATTAAACGATGAGTTACCGTGACCTGCCAAGTCCATGGTGATCACTTGGTACAGCTTTGAAAACTCACTCACTTGGTTTTGCCAAAGCCTGCTGTCTAAGCTCCAACCGTGAATGAAGATCAGCGCCGTATCCCCACTCCCACTTTTGCCATACGCAATTTGTTCACCATCGTGAGATATCGCAATACCGTAGTTAACAGTTGAAGCATGAGCCATGGCATTAAAGCTACCAAGCGCCATGATTACAAAGAATGTGATGCTTAGAATTAAACGTTTCATAGTGTCTCTCTACTTACTTTGGAGGGAACACAGAAAGCGCCCCTCTCAATCAATGTAGTCACTATAAAGTGTGAAGTTGTAGACGGGTCAATAAAGATTTAGACAAAAACAATAATTGGCAAAAGACAAGGCCTGACCCCATAGTGTATTCCAACGAGCTGGCATTCAACACCGCTGTTCTTATCAACCTCGTCATACTTACGCTTGTTGGCTTATTACCAAAGGCGCAAACCTTTCTTTCATTGCAGAACAAATGGGCCACACAAGCACAATGATGCTAGAGCGTGTTTACGGCAAGTTTATGGAGTCACACGCTCATGATCAAATAAAGTGGTTGAATATTATTATTAAGTGATAGATTGCATAAATAAGAGCACATACATACCAAATAGTAGTATCATCACGCTATAGATAACTACATGAACTATAGGACTTACCGAGTGATACTGTCTGGATTTTCATTCTCGGGCTACCGCAGTTTTGGCGGTGATGAAGCTGTAATTGCCCCTCTTCAAAAAATTAACTTTCTCATCGGTGCGAACAACTCTGGTAAGTCAAATGTTATGCGACTTATTTGTGAACACTCTTCCATCTTTCGAGAAAGCAAGGTTAACTTTGGTGAATTAGACACACCTCAGAAAAATAACCAAGGGTTCTCCATATCTTTTGCGTTACGACCTGAAGATATTGAAAAGCTCATCGGAAATAACATTCGGAAAAAAGATAGTACAGTCCAGTCTCATCTAAAATGGGTTTACCTAAGTGAATTTTTTACACAATCAAACAACCTAACTTGGCTTACTACTAATGTAGACCCGAGGCAGATTACAATTAATAAACCTGATATTGCACTAATAGGACAATTATCAAACAAGCCATTTAC
This sequence comes from Vibrio gigantis, assembly GCF_024347515.1. NCBI lineage: Bacteria > Pseudomonadati > Pseudomonadota > Gammaproteobacteria > Vibrionales > Vibrionaceae > Vibrio > Vibrio gigantis. The sequence goes on along the minus strand of NZ_AP025492.1, from coordinate 1,423,131 downwards.
CTCTTGGAAGCCATTAAGTAATCACCTAACAGGGGGTTATTATGACAATGACACAAGTAACTGTAGGGCTGTTTTGGGCGAATTAGTAAACTGGATACCAACCATTGAAGCCCGACCTGAACTCATTCCTGCAATTAGAAAAGTTGGTGACTCTGGTTCACAAACTAGCGGATATAGTGGAGAAGGTATCATTGAACGTTTAGCCAAACTGGAACGTCCAATCCTTACAGCACAACAAGACAAAGAGAAATTTGCCAAAATAAATCGCTTTCTCCGTTCGGTTCTTGAGAACGAAACAGCGACTATTGAAATTCCACACGACCGTTCAATGATCATTATTCATATGGATGGCAAAACCCTCCCACTAGACTCACTAGGTACAGGCATTCACGAAGTCATTATTCTAGCTGCCGCTTCAACATTATTAGAAAACACTATTGTTTGTATCGAAGAACCTGAGTTGCACTTACACCCTATTCTGCAAAGGAAGCTAATCAACTATCTAAACACTAGCACTAACAACCAATACTTCATTACTACCCACTCGGCACACTTACTTGATGCAACTGAAGCTCAAATTTTCCATGTTCATATGGAGGATGGAGTATCAAAAGTTAACACTGTATCTAATACTCGAGAGCGTTCAGAGCTATGTGCTGAGCTAGGCTACAAAGGTTCAGATATTCTACAAGCTAACTGTGTAATTTGGGTTGAGGGCCCATCTGATAGAACTTACTTGAACTACTGGATAAAAGCTAAGGATGAGTCCTTAGTTGAAGGCATTCACTATTCCATCATGTTCTACGGCGGCCGTCTTGCTAGTCACCTAACGGGGAATGACCCTGAAGAACTTGAAGAGCATGAGAAAGAGCTAATCTCTTTGAGAAAACTAAACCGCAATAGCGTCATCATGATAGATAGCGACAAGGCAAGTTCACGCGCTCACATTAACGCAACGAAAAAGCGCTTACGTGATGAGTTTGATAAAGGGCCAGGGTTCGCTTGGGTTACAGATGGAAGAGAAGTAGAAAACTACTTAAATGATGATCAAGTAGAAGACACAGTAAAAGCAGTTCATCCACAAACCGCTGTATCTCTACTTGCGAAAGGAAAGTGGGCTAACTTGCTAGAGTTTAAGCATAAGAAGGCGTCTCAAAATAATAAGCCCTCTGCACCAACAGCAAGTAAAGTTAAAGTTGCTAATTACTATGTGAGAAACTACGAAGCTGACCTAGCAATACATGATTTGAATAGGAGGGTTCCTCAACTGGTGGAGTTTATTAAGAAGTCTAATGGCATTGAAGGGTAGTTACACACTACTTGGAATAATGATACTAATGGAGCCGTTCTATACTGTCCCTTTAATATAAAAAAAGGAGTGCTGTATGCACTCCTTTCCTAGGAATTTTTCTTACTCATCTTCTTCATCAGAGTAATCTGATGATTCCAATAAGTCAGCAACTTGCTCATCAACAGCATCAAAGCTACGGAAATCTTCAAAGAACTCATTTGTACTTTCTAGAAACTCACCCATAACAACCTACCTTAAGCACTATCTTGTTGCGTAGAGCTACTGCCTACATCTGAAGAACCAATACTAACAGAGTCCAATATCTCTTGTAAAAGATTAATGTGATACCTATGTAATGCATCAAAATGAACTATCTTACACAAAGCAAAGTTCAATGGCGTAGTTATATGCTCGAATTGCTCAAGCTTAGATTCCTCTTCCATCATCATAGCTTTCTTATCTCTTGAAATAGTTACTACGCCTAGAATGTACTGGGCACTTTTATGCTCAACATCATACCGACTATGCATTAGAGGAAAGGACATCAAAGAAAAAGGTTTGTTCTGTTTCGAAAAATACTCCTTTGCTTCATCAACAATCTCTATAGGGCTTTTATCACTTCCTCGCCAACCTTCTATCTCATTGATTACGTTATTAATAAACTGGCTTTCACATGTACCTAGTACACGGGGAGCTCCTATACAGTTGTAATTAGCACGCTCTTCACCTAAGAAAAAAGGCATATATGTCGTAGAAATTTCATCATCAGGTTTAAAATCTATAGGGACAAATTTATTATTAGCTTTCTGCGTAATATTCATTTTCCCACTATAGGCTTTAACGCTGTGTTCTTTATGAAGAGTTAAAAACTTATCCAAATTCGTTTTAGTTAGAATAGCTGGGACATACTTAATGTTATCCTTATCGCCTAACCGCAAGTCCTTAGCATCATATTTCAGCATCAACGTAGCTCGATAGATATCTTTATCTCTCTCAGATGGTGTCACACCCTCAAAGTGAGCCGCTAACCTTGCATAAGCGATAAGTATAGCTCGAATATACTTTGCATTTTCATCCGTCTGTTTTTTTAAAGAGTCGATCGCTTCTTTCATCTCATTTTTTAGATTAACAGCGTTGTTAGTATAAGGCTTAATGGCCTCAAAGCCTTTAAATACAAACGATGGTGGTTTTCCTGGAACATCAAGAAAATGCTTATACGCGAAGCTACATGCATCTAAAATTTTTGCTTGATTGTGCTGCTTATTTATTTCTTTACCGAAGTCATCAGCAACATCAACATACTCCGAAAGTACCTTCGCAAAACCATTCGGCGGTGCAAATCGAATGATATCTTCAAGAGCTTTAACCTTTATTTCATAAGACTCTTGCCGTCCATCCTCATCTTGAGTGCGCTTTTTTCCTATTGACTTCTGGTTCAATACAAAAATGATAATTGATAAACAAAGTAGAGAAACAACCCAAGAAAATACGATAGCTACATTCCCAGTAATTAATTTATCTTCAGTAAGCCACTTATCGATAGCTGATGAAGTAACAGAGAAATAAATAGTGACAATAATGACTATAAAGTGGAGTGCTGAAGTGCATGCAGGGCTGCTTAGCTTACTCACACTGTATTGTAGGCAAAGAAGGTTAGGTAACTTTTTACGAATTAGGGGAATAACGTTAACAACGCCGAGCACTGCTGATATAGCATACAACCAAAAAAAGACACTCTTAAAGTCAAGCTTTTCCCATAAAAAGGAAAGGAATATGTTACCAGTACCACCAACTGGTGGATAACTGATAACAACAGAAGTTACATCTTTAATACACATAAATATGATGCAAAGATAACCGAAAAATACGAAATGTGTAAACGAAGATGGCTCTTGGCTTGAGTTCTGAACAGGCATTTAAAAAGCTCATAAGAAAACGAACTCGTGATCGTATCATTTAGTGAGCTAATTTTAAACTTATAATATAGCGTTCCACCAGTACCCCATTTAATTGGGAGCGTTTTTGCTTTCAATAAAAACAATACGTTAGCATACGGGCATATATTCCACCCAGCTCTATCCCTCTGTACTTGTACGAGCACACATGGTAAAGAGCCTGTTATCAAAATAACAATATAGTGTTCAGAAAATAACGCCTATTGCTTAATAAGGTGCTTATAAAATCACAAATCCAAGCTCTAACACTATTCTTTAAGCCGAAAAAAGGCCTCGCAATGCGAGGCCTTTGGTTTTCTATCTATTAGAAGAGATTAGTCGCGAAGTGCTGCGCCGAATTTCTCTGAGATTGAAGCTACGATAGCATCTACTGAACCAGCGATGTCTGCATCTTCAAGTGTGCGCTCTACAGACTGTAGGCTAAGTGCGATAGCTAGGCTCTTCTTGCCTTCTTCAACGCCTTGACCAACGTATACGTCGAACAGTTTAGCGCCTGTTAGGAATTCGCCACCAGCTGCGATACACGCTTCTACGATGTCGCCAGAAGCTACTGCTTCGTCAACAACAACCGCGATATCACGACGGTTTGCAGGGAACTTAGATACTGCTACTGCTTCTGGAAGCACGCGAGTGTTGATAGCTGCCCATTCGATTTCGAATACGATAGTGCGGCCGTTAAGACCAAACTTACGCTCTAGTTCTGGGTGAACAGTACCAATGATACCCACTTCTTTGCCGTCTACTACGATAGCCGCAGTTTGACCTGGGTGAAGTGCTGGGTGCTTAGCTGCTTTGAAGCTGTATGCGATTTCGTTTGCAGAAAGCTCAAGAACAGCTTCTAGGTCACCTTTAAGATCGAAGAAATCTACAGTGTTAGTTGCAATGTCCCAGTGCTCTTCGCCACGAGTACCAGAGATAACGCCCGCAAGCATCATTTCTTGGCGCATGCCGTTTTCAGCAGTGGCTTCAGGGATGAAACGTAGGCCTGATTCGAATAGACGAACGCGAGACTGTTGACGCTTCTGGTTGTGAACAACTGTGTTTAGAAGACCTTGGATTAGGCCAAGACGCATTGCTGACATGTCCGCAGAGATTGGGAATGGCAGAATTAGCGGCTCAACGCCAGGTACAACAAGTTTTTGCTGTTCTGGTTCTACGAAGCTGTATGTGATTGCTTCGTGGTAGCCACGGTCTACGAGAAGGTCACGAACGCGCTTAAGCGGTTGGTCAGCTTCTTTGTGGTCATTCATTTTAAGTGCCGCTTTAGGCGCTTGGTTTGGAATGTTATCGTAACCGTAGATACGACCTACTTCTTCAATTAGGTCTTGCTCGATTGCGATATCAAAACGCCAAGATGGAGACGTTGCCGTCCAACCAGCATCAGTCGTTTCTACTTCACAACCTAGGCGAGTAAGAATTTCCACTACGTCTGTAGATGGGATTTCGTGACCTAGTAGGCTGTCTAGCTTAGCGCGACGTAGAGCAACTACGTTTGCTTTAGGAAGATCAGCTTCAGATTCGCTGCCGTTTACTGGCGCAACTTCACCACCACAGATTTCAACTAGAAGCTGTGTTGCACGCTCCATTGCAGCTGCTTGAAGTGTTGAATCAACACCACGTTCAAAACGTAGAGAAGAATCAGTGTGAAGGCCGTAAGCACGTGCGCGACCACGGATGTGATCCGGTGCGAAGAATGCAGCTTCAAGAAGTACGTCTGTTGTTTCAGTAGTAACACCTGAATCTTGACCGCCAAAGATACCAGCGATTGCTAGTGCTTTGTTGTGGTCAGCGATAACAAGCGTGTTGCTGTTTAGTTCAGCTTCGTTGCCATCTAGAAGTGTTAGCTTTTCGCCCTGCTCTGCTAGACGAACCACGATACCGCCTTCGATCTTAGCTAGATCAAATGCGTGCATTGGTTGGCCTTGCTCTAGCATCACGTAGTTTGTGATGTCTACAACTGGGTCGATTGAACGGATACCACAACGACGCAGTTTTTCTTGCATCCAGATTGGGGATTCCGCTTTCACGTTTACGTTCTTAACCACACGGCCAAGGTAACGTGGACAAGCATCAGTTGCTTTAATTTCAACAGATACTGTGTCTTCAATGCTTGTTGCGACAGCTTCAACTGTTGGCTCTGTAACGTCTGCGCGGTTTAGTACGCCAACTTCACGAGCAAGACCACGGATGCTGAAGCAGTCTGCGCGGTTTGCTGTTAGGTCTACGTCGATAGTTACGTCGTTAAGCTCTAGAAGCTCACGTACGTCCATACCTAGCGTTGTACCTTCTGGCAGCTCAAGGATGCCGTCAGACTCTACGTCGATACCTAGCTCAGAGAAAGAACAAAGCATGCCGTGCGATGGAACGCCACGTAGTTTTGCTTTCTTGATTTTGAAGTCACCAGGAAGTACTGCGCCAACTGTTGCTACTGCTACAGTTAGGCCAAGACGACAGTTAGATGCACCACATACGATGTCTAAAAGTTCTTCTTCGCCGATATCAATTTTTGTAACTTGTAGTTTGTCTGCGTCTGGGTGCTGACCGCACTCAACCACTTTACCTACTTTAACGCCGGTGAATTCACCAGCAACAGGTTCTACATCGTCAACTTCCAAACCAGCCATAGTGATTTGGTGAGCTAGCTCTTCGCTGTTAATTGCAGGTTTAACCCACTCGCGTAGCCAAGATTCACTGAATTTCATAGTTTTGACTGCCCCGGATTACTTGAATTGTTTAAGGAAACGAAGGTCGTTCTCGAAGAACGCACGAAGGTCATTTACGCCGTAACGAAGCATCGTTAGACGCTCTACACCCATACCGAATGCAAAACCAGAGTATTTCTCAGGGTCGATGCCAACAGAGCGAAGTACGTTAGGGTGAACCATGCCACAGCCTAGAACTTCTAGCCATTTGCCATCTTTACGTTTCACGTCAACTTCAGCTGAAGGCTCTGTGAACGGGAAGAATGAAGGACGGAAACGCACTTCAACTTCTTCTTCAAAGAAGTTACAAAGGAAATCGTTAAGAATGCCTTTAAGTTGTGCGAAGTTTACGTTCTCATCAACTAACATACCTTCCACTTGGTGGAACATTGGCGTGTGAGTTTGATCGTAGTCGTTACGGTAAACACGACCCGGAGCAATGAAGCGGAATGGCGGTTTGCCGTTTTCCATCGTACGGATTTGAACACCAGAAGTGTGCGTACGTAGCATTAGATCAGGGTTGAAGAAGAAAGTATCGTGATCAGTACGAGCTGGGTGATCGTCTGCGATGTTTAGTGCATCAAAGTTGTGGAATGCATCTTCGATCTCAGGGCCAGACTCAGTGCTAAAGCCAAGCTCACCAAAGAACTGTTCGATACGCTCAACTGTGCGTGTAACTGGGTGAAGACCACCGTTCTCAATGCGACGACCAGGTAGGCTCACATCGATAGTTTCTTCAGCTAGTTTCGCTTCAAGCTCTGCACGTTGTAGTGCGTCTTTGCGAGCTGCGATCGCTTGTTGAACAGCACCTTTCGCTTTGTTGATCTCTTGACCAGCAGTGCGACGCTCTTCAGGTGGAAGTTTACCTAGGCTTTGTAGTTGAAGAGTTAGTTCACCCTTCTTACCTAAATACTGAACTCGCACTTCATCAAGTGCGACTAACGAATCTGCTGTATCAATAGCAGTCGTTGCATTAGCAATGATCTCTTCTAGATGTTGCATCATTTCCTCATCTACCAGTTGGTAGTGTCCGTATCGGATGATTAGTTTTTTTAGATAGCTACACATAGTAATCAAACACGCTACCAATGCCAAATTGAATCGCTAAAAGAACAAGTTATTGACTAAAAACACGGCAAATTTAACAGGATATTAATGAGGAGTAGGAAGAAGTGGAACAATTACAGGTTCCACTTCTTAATTTGGAAGTGACCTAAACGCTAGATTTGAATAGAACAAACGCTGTTCTTCCCTGCGTTTTTCGCTAAATAAACGGACTCGTCAGCCGCTTTAATCAATTCATTCATGGTTTCGAATTCTTGGGTCATTTCAGCCACACCGACACTGATGCTACCAATCCAAGCTTGGTTGCCGGTTTCGACCTCTAATTCAGACACTTTCTGTCGAGTCGTTTCTGCGATGTGCATGCCCCCTTTAAGGTCGGTGTCTGGGCAAATAACCAAGAATTCATCGCCCCCTAATCGACACACAATATCATCATTACGAAACGTGTTTTTCAGTTCGCGCGAGAGGGTTTTTAGTACCAAATCGCCTGCATCATGTCCACTGGTGTCATTAATGCGTTTGAAGTGGTCTGCATCAATCATAATGCACACCAAAGGTACGCCAAGTTCTTTTGAATCTTGCCAATGCACTGCTAACTGTTTAAAAGCACACCGACGGTTAGGCAAATTAGTGAGTGAGTCTGTTAACGACAGCTCTTCAAGTTTCTTGTTCGCTCGTTTCAATTCTGCGGTGCGTTCCTCGACTTTGTCTTCGAGTAACTGGTTGAAGCGTAACAACTGTTTGTTTCGTTCAGAGACTTGTTCAAATAAGCCTTTAAGCGCGGCCAGTAAAGGGATGGTCGAAGAATCTTGCTGCTTTTCTTCTGCTTCAAAGGCTTGTCGAGGTGTTGCGCCCTCTTCTATTGCGGCCACTTGTCGCGCCATGTTTTGGTCGATACCAAGGATGTGATAAGCAAGCCAATGGATGAGGAAGTCCAACAACTGACGTGCTGACGCCTGATCTTCTTCCAAGATGAAGGCTTGCATGCTGTAGATGTCTTGCATAAACACACGATGCACTTTGATGTGCTCTTCAATGTGTAAGTCATAAACGCCGCGCTCTCTCATCAAAGATTCTTCTTCTTTAAAATGAAATTCGGCATAGCGTGTGAGGTCAAGCAAAGCGGCGCTCATGTCATCGATAGAAATTGTATTCTCCGACAACAGGTTTCCGTAGTGGTTGATAAAACCAACAAGGTATTGATGTTGTTCGTCTACAACACCAATACCTGTTTCAAAGTTTGTATCCCAATTAAATGAATTCATAATTCCCTTAGGGCCGATACCGCCAACACGCTTTACATGCATATTCGGAGGTTATAGATATTCGAAAAATATAACCATCTTACCTGTGGGTCTATTCGATTGTTTGCTCTATTTTATAAAAAGGCGACTTTGAACATTCTAAATATGGCTCATCTTAAATTTGAGACGCCCCTTAACAAGAACGCCCCACAAAACCGCCATTAACTTGTTATAAATGCTAACTTTTTATAAATACTAAAAGTAATATTCCAACGCCACCTCAACAAAATCGTCCTTGCGAGCAAAGAACAACAAATCCTCCGGGGTTTCATTCTCAAACAACCAAGCATTCAGTCGCCACTTGAGGTTGTTATTGATACGGCTTGAGGCTTCGAGTTTTGCACTGTAGACATCACTGTTGTCTAAGTCTTGAGTGATACCTGTAAGTACCTCTGTACCATCTTCATCGTTCAAGGCGAAACGCGCTCCAAGGAACACATCGTTTTGACCGATGGTTTGAGCGTTATTGCCTCGGCTGTCATACAGGTATTCAGCAATGAAGCCGATATCCCAATACGATTCAAGCGCGCCAACCCATGTGTATTCAAAGCCTGTCGCGACGCCTGTGTGGTTGTCGTAACTGTCGCGATAAATGCTTTCCAGCTTCCACAACCAATCGCCAATAATGCCTTGTACATCAAGCCCAAAGAGCTGCATCTGCGCGTAATACGGCTTGAGCTGATTGCCTTCAACACGGTAATAAGGGTCGCGATTAGTGCCGCCTAAGTAGCTTAAACCGACATCCCAATCGCCGTACATTTGGCTATAGCGCAGTGCTACATCGACGTGCTTTTCTTCTCTCGAAGATTCGTAAAGCGCATCGTCTGACACGGGCACTGTTGGCCTTAAGCGTCCGTCTTCCCCTGCAAAGGTACGTTCACGAAAATACGGCAGTAACATGGCATCGATGGTTCCCCAGTCTTTGATAGAGGTGAAATGCACCATCGGCTGACCTAGCTTGGATTCACCATCGACCGATTCAATGGCATCGGTTTGGTTTACAACGTCCACCAAGTGCGCTGATTCGGTCACGCCCCAGAACACTTTGCCAACACCGGCGCGCAGTTCATAATCATCCCAATAAGTCAGATACAGAGCTTCACGAATGTCCCCATGGGTTCGCTCATCGTCTTCACTGTCTAGGCGATAAAACGGCGTAAAGGTAAAACTGCCGTTGCCCTCTTGTTGCTCCCAGTAAAACTCTGGCTGCAACACCAGTGAGCTTTGTCCTTTATCTTGCCCTTGCAAGCCGTCACTAAAGAACTGCCTGTGTTCAAGGTTAACCTGCCCTGCGAGCTCTGGGGTGACTTGTTCTACGAACTCAGAGCTAAAGCCTGCTGCCACACAAGGCAGCGACACCTGCATAAACCCAAATGTCGCTGCTAAGGTTAAGGATAACTGGGTTCCTGTTAACACAATCCTTTTCATATTCTTGCCTTACTTAGCTCGTTTCAGTGTGTTTTTTTGAAAGTCCTTGTCTTTAAGACCGGTCTGGAACGCCAAATCTGTCGTGGTTAATACCGTACTTTTACCCGTTTGGTGGTTTTGCATCGACATGGTGTGCGCGCGCCAGTATTGGTTCAGGTATTGTTTGTAGTCTTGGAACGACAGAGTTTTCAGCAATGCGCCTTTGCGGTCGTAAAACTCCACTTGAACGGGGCGGTAGTATTGTTGATCTAGCCATACTTTTTGCATGGTGTAGCCTGAGTTTTTGTCGGTCGGTACTTGCTCTAAAACAAAGGTGTCTACGCCTTCTAATTTCGCGTCTTCAATGTAGTTGAAGGTGTACTTTTCTAGTTCAAACGAGCTTAAGTCTTCATACGCAAATTCACTGCCCATAAACGGCCCCGATTTGTTGCGTGAAGAGATGCGTTTCACACGTTTCAATGCTGGCAGATACAGCCACTGGTCATCCGATTTAGTGATATGCGAATGGTTTAGAAAAGCCGTGCCTTTTACATCGCGCGGCTCATCAAAAATGGTTAAGCCTTTATCGCCATCGTCATCAACTTCCAAAGATTTCAATCGCATTAATCGTGTGCTGCTTTCGCCCTGTTTGTTGCGAAGTAGCATTTCCATGGTCGCAACAGAATCGCCCCACCCGACATCGACCGCTTTACGTTGCTCGGCAATTTCTAAGCCTTTCGCAGGGTCTGCTAATGCTGGGAAAGCCGCGAATGTGCCTATTGTTAACGTGCCGACGCTTAATGAGCTAACAGTAAGTAATGTAGTAACGAATGATTGTTTAACGCTTTTCATAAATATCTCCTTGAGTCAGCCCACCGCAGCAGGCTGACGATTCCTTATTTGGTCCATGTAGTCAGTTCGGCTGTTGGGCTAGACTGTGGCTTGGTTTCTGGCTTTGATTCGTGCTGAGGTTTATCTGAATAGTGAGTCTGTTTGTCGAAGATCATCAGTAGGCTTGGTAGCAAGATGAAGTCGACCACCAGCGCAATGAAAATCACAATCGCGCTGAGTAAGCCCATGTCGGAGTTGAGTCTGAAGCTCGACATCGCCAGTACTGAGAAACCAGCCACTAACACGACAGTGGTAATCCACAATGCACGGCCAACGGTGTGGAAGGCGTATCGAACCGCTTCTTCCGCCGATTTACCTTCTATTCTTGCGCGCTGGTATTTGCTTAAGAAGTGCACCGCATCATCAACTACGATACCCAAAGTGAGCGTCACCACCACTGACAAACCAAGGTTAATTTCACCTGAGATAAGCGCCCATAAACCAAAACCAATGATCGCAGGTGCAATGTTTGGCACTAGGCTGATCATACCCAAGCGAACTGAGCGCAACGCAAAGATCATCAAGCCCGAGATAAGTACTAAGGTGATAGGCAGAGTCGATAACATACTCGCCATGTTGGTTTCGCCAATGTGAGCAAACATCAGTGATGGGCTCGACGCGACTACTTCATACTGAGGTGCATTGGCTGCAAACCATGAGTAGATGCGTTCTTCGAGTTCCACTAGCTCAACGCTGCCGAGGTTGTCGACGGTGAGTACCATTTTTATCGATGACTTATCGACGTTGATCTGGTTGTTCAAGTCCAAGCCATACGGCAGAGACATCTCATAAAGAAGCAGGTATTGCGCAGCAAGTTCACGGTTTAGTGGCAATTGGTAGTAGCTATCGTCATCGCCATGCATGTTCTTATTCAAACGCATGTAAACATCAGATAGCGTGGCCACATGGTCGGTTTCTGGTTGAACACGTAGCCACTCAGTAAAGTCGCCAATCGCTTGTAAGAACACAGGATCAGCAATCGCTTGAGACTCATTGGTTTTGACCGCGATGCTAAGGGTGGTCATGCCGCTTACGGTCTCTTCCATGAAATCAGCCGCTTGTCTGAATTCGCTTGAGGTATCGAAATACTTCACCGATTCATCATTCACTTTGTTCAGTGGAATTAACGCCGCAGCGCCAACAATCACAAGGGTTGAAATAGGCAGCAGTGCTTTACGGTTCGCAACGACAAAATCACCGAGCTTATCCATAAAGGTCACTTTATCTTCCGCCGTTGGATTTACTGACAAGCGCTTAATTGGCAGCAGTTTTAGCAATGCAGGCAGCATAGTCACAGATAGGAAACACGCGATGAGTACACCTAATGCCGACAAGTTACCGAAGTCTCGTAATACTGGAGAGTCCGACATGTTCATCATCAAGAAACCAATTGCGGTGGTCACTGAGGTGATCAGAATCGGCATCGCATTGAGCTTGATGCTGTATTGAATGGCTTGTGCTTTCTCCATCCCGCGTTGCATGGCTTGTCTCATGGTCACAATCACGTGAACACAATCGGCCACCGCCAAAGTTAAAACCAAGGTAGGCACATTCACGGTTGCTGTGCTGAGGAACATCCCTGCCCAACCGGATAAACCCATGGTGGCAACAATTGAAGAGATGATCACAATAAGCGTGGCCACCACACTAAAGAACGAGCGCAGCATAAAGGTCAGGAACACCAACACTACCAATAGCATTAACGGCACCAGCGTTGAACTGTCTTCTTGAGCCGAAGTCATAAATGCGTTGTTCATGGCGATGATGCCCGCTTTATGGAATTCCACATTCGGATATTGATCTTGATACTTGCCGATCATGGCATTGATCGCCGCGATCACCTCTTGCACTTCCGCGGTCTTATCCACTTCAGGCAGTTGCACGGTCACGTTAACAATCGTCACATCGCCAGAGGCCGACACCAAGGCATTCTTAAGCAACGGTTCGTTGAGGGCTATCTGTTTAACTTTAGCGATGCGCTCTGGTGTGTGCTCGTACTCTTCATACAGCAGGTCTTCTACCAAGAGGTCATCTTCAATGGCTTCGGTGTGCTGATAATTAGCAAGAGAATCCACACGGCTTGAATACGGGATCTGCCACGCATCAACCGTGAGGTTTTGAATTAATGTGAGAGTTTCTGGGGTGAAGACATTGCCATCTTCAGGGGCGACAACAATCGCAAGGTTGTCGGTTTTTGCAAAGGTGGTTTGGATTTCATCGAACGCCATCAACTGTTTGTTGGTACCTTCAAAGAAGATGTTGTAGTCCCCTCTAAAGTAGAGGTTCTTGGCCCCTAATGCAGAGAGAATGATGATTGAAAACACCACCAGCAGAACGATAAACGAACGCTTGGTAGGTATTGAGTGCCAACTGTTTAGATCTGTGTTTGCGCTATCGGCATTAGGGTTATCTCGGTTTTGCTGATCGAACGTGGGCTTCTGGCTGTCATGTTTCATCACAGTCTCCATTTGTGACGATTCGTCATATTTGTGTCATAAAAAGCCAGCCGAAGCTGACAAAAAACACAATGCTTAGTCAAACACTCAAGAAAACAGCAACCACAGTCGGTCAATCTCAAGTTTGTGACGAATCGTCAAAAATGGTTATTAATAAACCCACATGTGTGGGCTTAACGGAAGCTATCGACCTACAGACTCTAAGTAAGCGATCTCTTCACTGAACAGTTCTTGTTCTACACGACGCCAAGTTTTGCGGTAATCCCAGTCGCTAGAAAGGGGCTGCCAATTGAGGCCGTCTAGAATCATGTTCGCGTTGTGTAATACTGAATACGGGTCTTGTAACCGCTTAATACAATGACTGTTTGATGCGTTCTGTGACAAGGCATTTGAACCAAACGCGATTGACCAGTTAGCAAAAACGATGGCATCTGAACCCACACCAGAAGAGAACTTTAGGTCACCTGCTTCTACCGCTTGGTTAACCATAGAGTCGGCTTGTTCAATCACCAGCTCTTCCAGTTCATTCATCTCGGCGACGCGCGCACTAGACGCTTTCTCTAGTACCCACGGGCTTTTAGCCATGATCGCACAGGTTGATAGTACCGGCTCCATGCGAGCATAGATTCGGTAAGCAACGTGCAGTGCGACGATCTTTTCACGTGTGTTGCCTTCAAACTCTCCAGAGCGAGCAAACATCATTGCTTCTGTTTTAAGAGAATGAATACATAACGCTAAAACGACGTCTTCTTTGCTGCAAAAGTGATTGTAGATTGTCCCTTTAGAATAAGAGCTCGCTGCCGTTAGCTTGTCCATCGTTAGGTTTCCGAACCCTTGTTCTCGAACCAGATCTTTCGCCAACAACATCAACTCTACTTCTCGGTCTGCAATAGACTGCTGCTTTTTAGACAACACGCCTTTGCAACCAAAGATACCTTGTTTATCGCCTTTACAACCAAAGCCAAACATAATTTCTCAGTCCGTATATGAGCTTAGCCATTATCTAAGCTTAGCCAGTATTTAAAACACTCCTGTCCAATATTAACACGAATAGTAAATTCATGTAGTTAACCATTTTGTGACGCTTCGTCATTTTTGACTTATCGTCATAATAGATCAAATATTGATCATATCAAGATGTTTTATAAATTTAATATATTTTTTGAATAAGTAGGTAAATCATCAATAGCTAAGTTAGTGACATTAAAAAGCCAGCGACTATCCAAATCGCTGGCTTGAAAGGCTTCATACAGATTTATGAGCACTGATGAATTGAATCGAACAGTCCGACACTCACCAATTCTTATTACTAACGCTTGTTACTAGTGCTCGTTACTAATTCTGTTACAACAGGGCTTTACCATTTTCACCCTGAGCGTACAGGGCTAAGCTTATGGTCTTCAACGCTTCTGTCTCAGTTTCACTGACAGTTAACGACGACACGCTACTGCCATTCAAACGGCTCAACATCTGCCTTACTATCATTAGTTGCGGCTTCACGCTTGGAATGCGCGTATCGATGAACTGGAACCAGTCTTCGTTCATATGGTGCTTCACTTTATCCAACACGTCTTTGTTAACGATGGTGAAGGTCTTGGCTCCCTCTTTGGCATCACGCAAAATGTCATAAATGACGTGTTCTTTCTCTTTGGCAACCAACATGCCTGAGATGTTGAGCTGTAACTCTCCGATGATGCCGTTCTTCATCTTCAGAAAGAACTTGATGTCCTTGTAACCCGAACCTTGAGCCTTTCTGTTGAACTCGCTTAGCCCTGATAGCTTTGAGCCGAGGCCATAACGATCTTTCAATGCTGACTGATAGTGCTGAAGATCTTTGAACTCTTTGGTTCTGGATATGAATACTTTTGCCGCAGACATCGCGCGCACGCTTTCGAACTCTATGGTCATTCGGGCGCAATCTTTGAGATCGCCAATATCATCTAACGGGTTTCGGTTAGTGATCTTATCCAGAGCGCCATTGAAGCTTTTAATACCGCCATAAGCACCTGGCGGAACGGAGAGTTTGCCTTTAAAAAGTGAGACTACGTGCTTGGAAAACTCTTTCAGTTCTTCTTGTGCCTGAATGATGTCGCGATACATCATAAATAATTGCTTGCGCTTTAAGTGAGCATTAGCGAGTTGGTTTTTGGCTTTAAAGCTTGCACCCTTCGACATGATCTTCGAGGTGCCATTGGTTGAACTGACTACGTTACCCTGCATCTCTTCGCTGAGGTAAGTTTTGAAGGCGTTGTCGTCGGTTAGAATCGAATACATTAGCTGTGCAACTTTACCTTGCTCGGTGTTGCGAAAGGATTGTCCTTGTAGGCTCGCTTTTAGTTCAGCCAATGCCTGCTGATAAGCTTTGTTGTTGACCAAGCGAAAGCCTTGAGACATGTGAGTCGATTTATCGATATGCTTTAAAACTTCTGGCTTGCGCTTTTTAATCTCATCTTTCTTCAATTTCCACTCTGTCTTGGTAAACGAGGTACCATTTTCCGGCATCATGGTGAATTCCACACTGGTTGGCATACAGTCTCCTTCTGTCGTGACCTTCCTAGGATTAAACAACCCCTTAAACGTTTAGTGCTAATTTTTGCATTTGCTTTGACTACTATTTTATTAGCAATCATTAAGCAATAAGACTCATTTCAACATAGCAATGGTTGCTGCTTACTACTAAAAAATTGTCGGCTTACGCCACCTTTCTGGGTCACACCTCTCCTTATGGTTAATATTTGTCTCACTAATGTTGTTTTCTGTTAAGTTGCTATAAATTCCGTAAGCGGTGACTTACAATAGAGTCAACGACCTACCTTTTTTGAGAACACGATATTGAGCGCCAAATATTCTTATTTAGCTTGGCAAGTGAATACTTCTAGCCCAGCAGAAAAGCTTGTTTTATTGATGCTTGCAGACGGTGCGGATGAATTCGGCTACACCAATGTGTGCCTACAAACTGCAGGCCAGCTTTGTGCTCTCTCTACGTTTGGTTTAGCCGACTGCCTTAAGTGTTTAGTCGACCAAGGTTTTCTCGATAAGGTAAAAGTAGATTATCGAGATCAAAAAGAGATTCACGTTTTCAAAATGCTCATTGAGCAAGAGCAAGCGGCGGTTCACGTAGAGGCTCAACCAGCGAATAGTATTCCGGTCTACTCTACTGCACCTGCACCTGCACCTGCACCTGCACCTAAGTTTCAGCCAGCTCCGGCACCAATGCAAAGCATGCAGCATGCCCCTCGCCCTCAAGGTCGAGGCTCAATGAACAGCAACACCGTTTCTACTCATGATCTCAACGAAGAAGAGATACCATCATGGGCAGAACGCGCGTTTAAATTCTCCGGCCTTGCCGGTGACCATAGTTTAGTATGGAAGAAATTTGTCCTCTGGTATAAAGCCAAAGCCAATGAATTAATGCCACTATCTCGGATTGAATCCAAGCTGCAGTACTGGCTAGTTAACGAGAAGCAAAATGAAAGACAACAACAGCAGAAGACCTCTCAATATTCAGGAAATGCAGGACAAGCTCAAGGAAATGGGTATCGACAAAAGCTTAGCCCATCTGAACGCTTCAGGCAGCAGCTCATTCAAAAAGGCAAAAAGCCAACCTTCTGAGCCAGCTCCGGACGTTCAGCCTAAAGCTCCACTCGTACCTGAAGTGATTGAAGCACAAAGTACCAATGTAAAAGCAACAGCAGCGCAAGGTGCGGATTCTGGTGCCTCTCAACAAGTGCCGGTTGTTGACCAAGACCCTGCAGAATTGGAGTTAACTGATTGGTGTATTCACGTGTTTGGCTCTTTCTTAAGTGTATACGAGACACAGTGGGAGTATCAGTACGGTAGTGAGCCAAGTGGTAAGTTCATCGAATTTGCCAACTCTGTTGATTCAGACGGTCTGAACCGTGTGCTAATGCACTGCCATGAGCGTATTCAGCTTGGCAACAGCTGGCCGCCGCAAATGGGTGAGCTTTGGATCTTAAAAGATTCTTTGACCGAAGAAGAGCTGCTAGACAGCCGTATTCGCGTTTTGTCTCGCACCGCCGTGAACAAGATTGAAAAATGGCTTATTCAGAACAAGCTGTATGACTTGAAGCGCACCGCGGAGAACAAGCTTGATGGCCTATTCAAGAAGTACTACTTGGAAGCGAAGCGTTTAGATGAGAAAGGCATGCTTGAAACAGAATTACCGCAATTCCTTCTTGCCGCTAACTCAGTGAAGAACTTGAACGATTTGAAACGCGAAGAGTACGAAAGCCAACATGGCAAAGCACTGAACCCGCGTATCCAACAGATTCTGAACAGTAAGAAGTAGCCGTCCGCCACCATCTGTTAAAAGAAAACAGAGTGGCGATTACACGGGACAACAGATACAAAAATGCCAGCTATTAAGCTGGCATTTTTTATGAATTCTTACGAACTCTTTAACGCATATCCGTGACCGACTATAAGTCCATTACTGACTGTAAGTCCGTCACTGACTATAAGTCCATCACTAACTATAAGTAATTACAGTAGGTGGATAGTTGCGTTTAGCGTGAATACGCCTGAGTCGTCATCTTTCATTTTAAAGTTTTGGTAGCTAGCGCCTACAGATAGTGGACCAAAGATGAAGTATTCTGCGCCTACACCGTACATTACATCTTCACTTGATTGCTTGAAGCCATCAGCTTTAAGATCGTAAGAGTGAATACCAGCCTTCGCGTAAACGTGAAGAGGACCGAAATCGATGCTTGGTTTGATCGCTAGGTAAGCAGTGCTTGCATCTAGGTTTGTAAGGTCACGGTTGCCGTACTTAACGCTGTCGAAAGAACCTAGATCCCAGTAACCCGCTTCAATACCGATTAGTGGCAGGATGCCTGTACCCACGTGGATACCCATCGCCGTTTCTTCTTCATTACCTAATGAATTTTGACCACCCATTACGCCGCCGTACAACCAAGAATCAGCCATTGCTGTTGAAGATGCACCTAGCAGTGCTAGTGCCAATAACGTTTTTTTCATATTCGACCTTTTTCGTCCTAGTGGCAGGCCTTGAGTGGTAATAAATTGCCACCAAGTCGCCCTGTATGTAATAACTATTCAATTAGTAATGCAATAAGCAAGATTTATACCCAAACCTTGCCATTGCGTCTAGCTTTATTCCTTTAGCAAGCATCAATTGCGTTTTTAACACGCTTATCTGATACTGGGTAAGGCGTACCGAGCTGCTGTGCGAAGAAGCTTACACGAAGCTCTTCTATCATCCAACGCACCTCTTTTACATTTTCTGGAACCGCGATCCCTTTTGGAATTTTATTCAGCAGCTCTTTGTAATCATTCACTACTGACTCAACTTTGATCATGTGCAAGCGATCTTTGTTCGGGTCAATAGGCAGTTTCTCCATGCGACGTTCTATCGCCTTCATATAGCGTAGAATATCCGGCAAGCGTTTCCACCCACATTCTGTGGCAAACCCCTTAAAAATCAAACCTTCTACCTGAGCTTTGATGTCTGAAAGCGCAAATGCCATAGAAAGGTCCACACGCCCTTTGAGCTTCTTACTGATGCTAAATGCCGTGGTTAAGATGGTTTCTACCTGCTGAGCAATCTCAACAACCGTATCACCTAACTCTGCACGTACGTGCTCTTTCAATGCTTCAAACTGCTCTGGCTCCCAGACTAGACCGCCCTTCTCTTCAATCAGCTTATCAATACCACAAGCGATACAGTCATCGATAAGATCCAGTACCTGTCCGTATGGGTTGAAGTACAAGCCAAGTTTCGATTTGTTCGGCAAGTTTGAGTGCAAGTATTTGATCGGTGATGGCACGTTCAACAAGATTAAACGACGCTGACCCGATTTCATTGCCGAGATCTGCTCTTGTTCAGTTTCGAACAGCTTGATCTCTACGCTGTCTTTGGTATCCACCAGCGCAGGGAAGGCTTTAACATCATAGCCGCCACGCTTCTGTTGGTAGACTTTTGGTAACTCACCAAAGCTCCACGTGTGCAGATTCTGCTGTTCGATATCATCGTCTGCCACTTTAGAAAGCGTTTCTTGAACTTTGTCTTTCAGGCTCTCTTTCAGTTCATGCAGGTCTTTTTGTTCTTTAAGCTTGCGCTTGCGATGATCCACTGCACGGAATGTTACCTTCAAGTGTTCTGGAATCTGGTCTAACTTCCAATCATCACGTACCACTTCCACACCTGTCATTCGGCGTAGCTCTTTCTCAAGAGAATCCAGTAACGGTGCTTCAAGTGGTGTAACACGAGCCAAGAAGGCATCGGCGTAGTTTGGCGCAGGCACAAAGTTACGGCGTAGCGTTTTAGGTAACGACTTGATTAAGCTAATCACCAATTCCTGACGCAGGCCTGGGATCTGCCAATCAAAACCGTTCTGGTCAATCTGGTTCAAGATAGGCAGCGGAATGTGTACCGTTACACCATCGTTGTCGTCGCCCGGCTCAAATTGGTAGCTCAGTTTTAGCTTGATACCATTTTGGTGCCAGAAGTTAGGGTAATCCAAGTCAGTAACATGGCTAGCATCACCTCTGAATAGCATCGACTTTTCAAAGTTCAGCAGTTCAGGCGTTTTCTGACTGGTTTTCTTCCACCATGTATCAAAGTGACGGCCTGAAACCGCCTCTTCACCCACACGCTGGTCATAAAAATCGAACAGCTCATCATCATCGATTAAGATGTCACGACGACGAGACTTATGCTCTAGCTCTTCCACTTCTTGCAGTAGCTTACGGTTCTGCTTGAAGAAGGTGTGCTTGGTTTCCCACTCACCTTCAACCAATGCGCTGCGTACAAACAACTCACGACTGACAGTTGCGTCAATCGCACCGTAGTTCACAAGGCGCTTAGGAACAATTGGGATTCCGTAAAGCATCACTTTTTCGTGTGCCATTACCGCTGCTTGCTTCTTCGACCAATGTGGTTCGCTGTAGCTGCGTTTAATCAGATGTTTCGCTAGTGGTTCAATCCATTCAGGTTGAATCTTCGCGATAACACGACCCCATAGTTTTGAGGTTTCCACCAGCTCAGCCGACATGATCCACTTAGGTTGTTTCTTAAATAAGCCCGACGCAGGGAAGATATGGAAGCGCGCGTTACGAGCACCTTGATATTCGTTCTTCTCTTGGTCTTTCATACCGATGTGCGAAAGCAGGCCTGATAGCAAAGACATGTGAATGCCATCGTAGCTACCCGGTTCAGTATTCAGCTTGGTATCCAATTCACGCATCGCTTGGTGAATTTGGAAGTACACATCTTGCCATTCACGAATACGTAAATAGTTCAGGTAATCTTGCTTACACTGTTTGCGGAACTGGTTACTCGACAGCGATTTTTGTTGCTGCTTGATGTAATCCCATAGGTTCACAAACGTGATGAAATCAGATTCTTTATCGAAGAAGCGCTTGTGCTTGTCGTCAGACGATTGCTGTTTGTCTGATGGGCGCTCACGCGGATCTTGAATTGACAATGCAGACGCAATTACCATCACTTCGTGCAGGCATCGGTTGCTTGGCGCTTCAATCACCATACGCGCTAAACGCGGATCGATAGGCAGTTTTGCCAACTTACGACCAATCGCCGTTAGCTTCTTCTTGTCATCGCCATGGTTCTTGTTTTTATTCGCAGACGGTTCGACTGTCGCGATTGCACCAAGCTCTTCAAGCAGCCTTACACCATCTTGAATGTTGCGCTTATCGGGCGCTTCAACAAATGGGAATGCTTGAATGTCACCTAGGCCCAACGCTGTCATCTGAAGGATAACGGATGCTAGGTTAGTACGAAGAATCTCTGGGTCAGTAAACTCTGGGCGTGATTCGAAATCTTCCTCTGAGTACAGGCGAATACAGATACCTTCCGCAACACGACCACAACGACCTTTACGCTGGTTAGCACTCGCTTGAGATACTGGTTCAATTGGTAGGCGTTGTACTTTTGTGCGGTAGCTGTAACGGCTAATACGCGCCGTACCTGGGTCGATGACATACTTGATGCCCGGAACGGTTAACGAGGTTTCTGCCACGTTGGTTGCCAGAACAATGCGTCGGCCAGTATGAGACTGGAAGATACGGTTTTGCTCGCCCGCCGATAGACGTGCGTAAAGCGGAACAATTTCAGTATCACGAAGGTTACGTTTACTTAATGCATCTGCAGTATCACGAATCTCTCGCTCACCGTTCATGAAGATCAAGATATCGCCAAGTCCTTCATCACACAGTTCATCAACCGCTTCAAAGATACCTTCGATTTGGTCGCGGTCTGAATCGCTCTCATCACCACCTAACGGGCGGTAACGCGTGTCTACTGGGTAAGTACGACCAGACACTTCAATGATTGGAGCATTATTGAAGTGCTTAGAGAAGCGCTCTGGATCGATGGTTGCGGACGTGATGATCACTTTTAGATCAGGACGCTTTGGCAGCAACTCTTTCAGATAACCCATGATGAAATCGATGTTCAGGCTACGTTCGTGCGCTTCATCGATGATGATAGTGTCGTACTGGCTTAAGAAACGGTCGTGTTGAATCTCCGCCAGTAGAATACCGTCGGTCATCAATTTGATCTGGGTGTTGTCAGAGATTTGATCGTTGAATCGAACCTTATAACCAACAAACTCACCCAGTTGCGTTTCCATCTCTTCAGCAATACGGTTCGCAACCGAACGTGCAGCAAGACGACGAGGCTGAGTGTGACCAATTAAGCCAAAGCGGCCTCGGCCAAGCTCAGAACAGATTTTTGGTAACTGAGTGGTTTTACCCGAACCCGTTTCACCTGCCACGATAACCACTTGGTTTTCAGCGATGGCTTTCGCGATGTCGTCGCGCTTTTGGCTAACAGGGAGAATTTCTGGGTATTCAATCGTTGGTTTCTGTGCTGCACGCTGAGTTGCTGTCATCATCGACTTAGCAATGTCTAATGCAATCTCATCAAAGACCGCGTGCTTAGATTGTTCGTTCTTAATTTTGCTTGCACCAGCAATTCGCTTACTCAAACGGAAGCGATCGCGCATCATACATTCGTTGAGCGCTTTACGAAGAGAGGCTGGGCTATTCTGAGATGTTTTTGTATTAGCTGTCACTGAATGATCAGCAGATTTAGCTTTTGATTGTTTAGCAGTTCGGTTCGATGCAGGTTTGTGAGATTTCGCTTGGTTCTCTTGAGAACTAGGCTGTGCTGCATTCTTGTTGTCTGCTTTTTCCGGAGACGAAGTCAAAGCGTGTCCTATTCTTGTACTTATTAAACTCGCGCGATTATATCACAAGTCTCAAACAAAAAAGCCTGACAGCAAAGGGAAAACCTTTTGCTATCAGGCTGATTAATCACACTAGCTCTAACTGGGGTTATGAAGGCCAGGTCAAATGTAAGTTGTGCTTAGTAAGCTACGGCTAAAAGCTACCGCTGAAAACCGTAACAACCACAGTTAAACGCTGCGCTTAGAACTCATACTGGAAGTAAACCGTGTTGTAGTTACTGCCGCCTTTGATTCGTCCAAACTGGGACGCATTTTCGAAGATCGCAGAACGGTGGTGCAATGAATAACCGAACCATAAATTGTTCAGGTCACTCTTACCAATCAAATCACCCACGTTCACATCGAATGAGAAGTCTAAATAGTTCAACAGGTGGCTTGCTGTGTAACCTTTACGCTCCATCTCAGAGCCTTCGATATACGTAATCGAATCGATATAAGACATACCTTCTGCCACACCAACACGCCACTGGGTTGGCCAATCAAAGGTGTAGTACGCTTTGATTGCGATAATGTATTCGGTGCTGCTTGATTGAACGTCTGAACTCCAATGATGCGCGATACCTGGAGTCAAATAGATATCCAATGGGAAGCCAAAAATCTCATCGGTTAACGGGTGTCCATAGAAGAAAGAGGTCAACTGGTTGTTGTATTCGTCTTTCTCTGAGTTGAACTTCATGATGTCGCCAATATTGGATGGCGTCGCCCAACCATGTGCAACACGTAAGTATGGCGCATTGCTCAACTTAGGTTTCGGCGCTTTCTCTTTATCGTTAAAGAAGCCAAAGCCAAGGTATAGCTCGCCTTGATAACGGTCTTCAACAATCGATGAATCGTAAGCGTTATCATCTAATCGAGTCACACTGGTTGAACCCAATAAGTATAAATTTGAAATCACATGGTAACGCGCTTCTACACCCACATTCAGATCAACACCGGCACCAATGGTTTCATCGGATGCTGAATAGTACTCACTGTTGAAGTCCGCACTTTTGTAACGCAGTGTCGCACTT
This sequence comes from Vibrio gigantis, assembly GCF_024347515.1. Lineage (NCBI taxonomy): Bacteria > Pseudomonadati > Pseudomonadota > Gammaproteobacteria > Vibrionales > Vibrionaceae > Vibrio > Vibrio gigantis. The sequence continues at coordinate 1,399,802 of NZ_AP025492.1, read as the reverse complement.
GGGGAAAACTCCCAATCACCGGTTTCATACTTAGCTTTCGCACGTAAGTTGCCGTGGAAGTTGTACTCACTGTCGCTCATGAACTCTGTTTCGACGGCCCATTGTTCGTCCAGTTGATACGTTAACTGAGCACCAAAATCGGCGGTATCGCCTTCAATTGCGTTCTGTTCAGAAGCGGGAATATCAATAAAGCGCATACGAGAAATAGCGTTGAAGGACCACTTTTCATCGTCGGTTTGATAGAGGTATGCCCCCATTTCGGTACCATCAATGAATACATAGTCGTTCTTGAAAAACAGCATCGGTACGAATGAGCTAACCGATTGGTCACCACCAGACGTGTCATAAGGGATGCTCGCAGTACGGAACATTGCAGCGATGCCCCACTCTTGCTCTTCAGCGGCCCAGACACTAGTACTTAGGAAAGCGCTACCTAGTAAAGCCACTCCTGAAGAAGTGAAAGTCGGTAAATATTTGAGCTTCATTCTTATGTAATTACTCTTTGTAATAAATATTGTGTTACTGAATAGACATTTATTAACCATGACGGCTAACTATTTTTAGGTTTGCTCGGCATTGACCGTTACAATGTAGAATATTCTCGGTTAAATGAAAGTATTGTGAAAGTCTCAGAATTACAAAACATTATAGACCACTTACCCAGTGATTCCGACCCAGATATCGTTATGGGTGAAGAATGGTTGCCAGAGCGACTGGTTAACACAAAGTTAGACGGTGAGTTGCTGTTTATGGAGTTCGATAATGCCCCCGAAGAAAACCAAGGGGACGACGAAGGCCGTGGCTTTGTTGAGCACGAAATTGCGATGATCCGAGAAAAGCTTGAACAAGTGTTAGACGATCCCTCCGATACTAAAACTAAAGCCGACGCGTTATTGGCAATATTTCTAATGGGTCATGAACTTTCTAGCTCGGAAGTTATCGAAGTTCTAGAAGCAACAGAGTCTGAAATGCCAGAGTTTGAAGAAACTGGACAGGAAATGACAGGCTCTGAAGCAGAGATGGCAGAGCAAAGAACAACAGAGCCTGACATAGCAGAACTTGAAGCACCAGAGCTTGAAACCTGTAAGGCTCAAACTAACAAGCCAGAAACACAAGAACTCCACGACGATTAGCCACCAACGATTTTAGGTACCGTATTGAAACCCTCTACGACATCATCTCTTCCCCTGTTACTCGCCGGACCCATTTTAAGAAAAACCACCGCTACAGAAGTGGTACTTTGGTTAGCCACCAGTTCACCTCTCACAGGCAGAGCTGAACTGTATATCCGTGAAAAAGATCTTAGCGAAGCTGGTCTAACTCACGAGACTGAGCATGCGAACGTAAAACTAGGTCAACCGTTTTATACCTCATCGCTTGAAGAGCATGATTCGATTCAAGTCGGTACACATGCGTGGGTGACGCTGATACGCTTGCAAGGCGAGTTTCCAACCAATACGCCACTTGAATATGATATTCACACAGAGTCAGGCTCGCTGGTGACACTGGCTCCTCATCTTGTTTACAACGGTAAATCTCGTGTTGAATTTAAGATTTCGACATCGGCTGACTACATTCTGCATGGCTCTTGCCGTAACCCCCATCATCCAAGTAAAGACAGCCTAGTCGCGGCAGATAACAAGGTTGCTGATCAAGCTGTCGAAGAAAGACCCGACATGCTGATGATGAGCGGCGATCAAATCTACGCTGACCATGTAGCAGGCCCAACGCTTGATGCTATTCAGCAAGTGATTCAACTGCTTGGTCTTGTTGGTGAGAGCCTACCGACAGATTCACAAATTAAGCAAATCAACAGCAGTGACGCTCTGTATAGCAGTGAGTATCACTTATATCAGCGTCATCAATACTTACCACACCACTCGACTTCAGAATCGATGCTCGATAAGTTCTTTCCGAATCGCAGAGTACCGATTTTTAGCTCTACCGATTGTGAAAACCACTTAGTCACACTGTCTGAATTCATTGCGATGTATTTTCTAGTTTGGTCTCCGACACTGTGGCAATGCGTAAATCGAGAGCGTTTGGTTGAGAACAACTTCACTCAAGGTGGACGCCAATTAACACCGACGGAACAGCAACAGTGGCGCGATGAAAGTGTCATCATCAATGATTTCATTGCTGGTCTACCGCAAGTTCAGCGCCTGTTTGCTCACATTCCAACGTACATGATCTTCGATGATCATGATGTCACTGATGACTGGAACCTTACAGTGGGCTGGGAATACGCTGTCGACCAAAACCAGTTCGCCACTCAAGTTATTGGTAATGGCCTTGCCGCCTACTGGATGTGCCAAGGCTGGGGTAACAAACCGGAAAGCTTTAACGAAGCGTTCATCAAGCAAGCAAAACAGCTTTTTGTCGATCAACCGTGCGTTGCTAAACAAACCCATAATGTTAAACAAACGCATAATGTTGAACAAACGAACAATCTTACACAAACAAACAGTGAAACTGGTGATGTCGCGACTACTCACTCTATTAGCCAAATAGAGCCAGACAAGCATCAAGCCTTCATTGAGATGCTGAGCCGCTTTGAAGAGTGGCATTACACGATAGATACTTCACCCAAGGTCATTGTGTTGGATACTCGAACCCGTCGTTGGCGTTCAGAGTCTCGCATGAATAAACCTTCAGGTTTAATGGACTGGGAAGCCCTGATAGAGTTTCAACATCAATTGCTGCACCAAGAGAAAGTAGTGATTGTTTCTGCTGCACCTATGTTTGGTGTGAAGTTTATTGAAACGCTGCAAAAGATGGCAACGACAATAGGTAAGCCATTGGTGATTGATGCTGAAAACTGGATGGCACACCCAGGCAGTGCCAATACGCTTATTAGTATCTTTACCCATACCAAAACACCAACCAACTTCGTGGTACTTTCTGGTGATGTTCACTATTCGTTTGCTTACGATATAAAGCTTAGATATCGCCGAAACAGTCCGAATATCTACCAGATTACCTGTAGTGGTATTAAAAATCAGTTCCCTGCACCGCTGCTTAAGTTCTGCGATGTGTGGGACCGGCTGCTGTATAGCCCACGCTCGGTTCTTAACTATTTCACAAAGCGAAAACGCCTAAGAATAGAAAAACGCAGCCCCGACAATCAAACCTTTTATCGCCTTTCAAACCGCAGTGCGATTGGTGAATTGAGGCTAGACGCCAAAGGGAAACCGCAATCGATCACGACACTCAGTGGCGACGGTAAAATTACCCGTTTCCCTGAACCAGATTGATAAAGTGCTCCTTATTGCTCGCGTATCCGTAATGTCAGTTTTTAGTAAAGGCGCTTGCGATCACACTCTGTAGGCCCAATAGTTATAACTATCCGCGTTACGGAACCCGATACAAATTTTAACTGGAGCTCGTTATGTTCAATTCTCTAACATCAATGTTTAAACAATTGATTGAAGGCCAGGACCTAAGTAAAAACCAAGGCACATCACCTAATATCGCCATCGCGAGTTTGTTGTGTGAAGTTGCAGGAGCTGACCATCAGATCAATGAATCAGAAAGAATCGCTAAGCTACAGCTTCTTCAACGCTTACTGGATTTAGATGAAGAACAAGCAAAAGTGCTGCTAGAGCAAGCAGAACCGAAAGTAGAGCAATCAGTATCGCTGTATGACTTTACATCGCAACTTAGAGACCTATCTCAACCAGTGCGAATCGACTTAATCAAAGCGATGTGGGAAGTGGCGCATGCAGACGGGGAAATTGACCCTATCGAAGACTCAGTGATCCGTAAAACAGCAGAATTGCTATACGTCGACCACAGTGATTTTATTAAGACCAAACTTAACGTCCTCGGAAAAAGCTAACCAAAGGTTCTCTGTTCACTTAAAGCCTCAGCATCAGCGTAATCGATCGCCATGCATGATGCCTTTAAGCTCTAATGGCGCGCCCTTTTTAGTCACATAAAGACCGCGCTGATTCGATACCAGTACACTGCGCTTGCCTTGGGTTTGCTGAATGTATAAGTGCTTGATATTGAATGTCTGTTTATCTTGGGCCTGCTCTTGGTCCAATTGATAAAGGTAGTAGTGATTCCCCCAGCGTAAAAACACACCAAACATTTGCTTGGTTTGAGCGATATTTCCATCCATATCGTAGCCAATGTACTGCATTTTAACTCGACCATTTTCCAATCGAAGTGAGATTTTCTCCCAGCCTATCATCGGGTATTCTGCGGTAAATTTATAAGTACTTTTGGTTGCGAGCCCAGAAATTAAGCCGACATTTAGAATCACAAAAATCGTTAATAAGATGGGGACCCAAAACTGACGATTCATACTGCTTATCCTCGCTCATCGTCATTGTCGTCATCACAAGAGAGTGATTTAAACTGGTGGCTAATCTCTTTCCAACGCCCGTTTATCAAAGCAACGGCTTGAATATTCTGACACCCAACTCCAATGCGATGTAGGTAAAGCGAATCAACACCGAGTTCTGACACGGTATTTAGCTCAGTTAAGAGCGCTTGATCAAAATTTAAACTATCGTGATAAACAGCTACGCCGCGATAGTTAGTCTTATCCATAAAAAACGCAAACTGATAGAACAGCACGAGAAGAAACGCGCTGACTAAAATTCCGGCGATACGAGATTGGTGACGAGCGATAAAGTACAGTACCTGACGTTGTTTGCATGACCCCGGTTGCTTAGCCAAGACAGACTCATCTTGATTGTCGACACATTCAGTACTCGAGAGCTTTGAAGCAGAGGTCTCGGTAAGGTTTTCAACTTGAGGTTCTTCATATCGAGATTCTTCAACTTGAATAGCCGAAATAGGTGCTGATAAGTATCCACCAAGCTGTTGAGGTCTGCTAAAACTGTACCCTTCCTTTTGCACTGTTAGGATTTTGCAATCACACTCAAATGAACTTAATGCTGTGCGAATGTTCTTCACTGCGACGTTAAGCGAACTGCCCGTAACCACTCTGCCCGGCCAACAATGCTCAAGTAAAAAATCTCGACCAACAGCTTTGGGGCTGTTCTTCACTAAGAACTCAAGAATCAAAGCTTCTGAGGGAGACAAGGCGACCTGCTTGTTTAAATTAGAATCAAAGAGTGTGTTATCAATCATCTCGATACCCGAAGCGTCTAAGATGATTTTTTCAGGGCTACTGGCGTTCATTTCGGCGAGGTGTTCATAAATAAAAGGTCATCAAAAGGTGTTTGTTTGGTCGAGCTAATGTCAAACCACACATAGAAAATTGGTGATTAGTTTAGCCAATAATTAAGCCCAATATAAGCTCAGCAAGTAACAAGATAAAATAGTAATAAGGTGAGTCAGTCATGCAGACTCACTCACCTAAATACAAAGCCTAGCTCTTAAAAACAGCTAACAAGGCCTAGAGAAACGGAAGTTACATCAAATGATATCGATAACTCTGTTTTTCTATAACTTTCATCTTCTATCGTTGTCATTTTCTATAGCTCTAGCTTAAAGCCCAGTTCACTGACCATGACTTCAGCAAAGCCTAACTTTACTGCATTTAACTGATTGGCAACTTCGCGTGCTTGTTCTTCGTTTTTAGCGAGTATTGCCATTGAGTAGATTGGTCTGATCATTGCTTTTTGATTTGGCTGCTCTTGTGCTATTTCTTGATGTTTTAAGTAAGCAGAAGTAATCACGCCTTGAGCACTCCAGTCGACAACCATTTGCAAATCTTGGCTGATAATCTCATCGACAATGAATTGATTCTCAGGCTCTTTCCAAGCAAGTTCCACTGCGTAATTTTTGAAAGCAACGTCAGTGTTTAACCACTTATTACCGATGTCTCTGATTTCAGTCACCTCGACAAGCTCTTTAAATTGGAACGGTAAGTTACCAATTAACTCTCGAACGTGCTGTTCACTATCCGCTTCAATCACAAACTTGATGATCGGAAATTTTTTATCTCCGATAAAGCTTTCTGATACGAACATATCGTGGACCAAACCCGCATCAACTAAGTTCGCAAATGCTTTTTGTTGATGAGGCATTGCCTCAAATACCGCTTGAGCATCATCAGTTTTCCAAGCTACTGACACACCGTATGCCGCAGCATGGCTATAACTAGAAAATAGAATGGCGGAAGATAGAAAGCTAAAAATAGCTAAAAAGGTTCCTAGAGTGGTTTTCATTATGTGGTTTCCTAATTAGTCGCGAACAATTTCATACAAGTTAGGGTCAGCAGAAACCCCTTCAATTTTTAAAGGTGGTAGCTCTTTTCTCATCACTTGTATCGCATCATGGAATTGCTTCTTGCTTTCCCATTCAGCAACATTGATGAAGCGATATGTCGCATCAGAGCTTAAAGAGCGGTGCAATTTGGTCGAAAGATATCCAGGTTGCTTCTCTAATACGCCTCTTGCGCTTTCCCAATACGCTAAAGTCGCGGCTTCATGGGCTGGCTCGACTGAAAAAGTGTTTATCAATACAACGGGTTGTGCCGAAACCAACGCACTCACGCTTAGCGCCCCCAGTGCCAATCCATATTTAATAATGTTGTTCATCCTATTCTCCTTGTTTTGGGTGAGCTAACGCTATCATCTACCCCTGCCCAATCAAGGCTGCAACCTGCGATTTAATATTAATTAAAAAGCTAAATTTCAAACGGATATTCTTAATTCGTAAAATAAGCGATGTAGCCATTCACTATTGATAAACCACTCGTTGAAATGAGTTTTTTGATCGAGGTTCCTCCTGAATTCCAGACACAAAAAAGCCACCTAATAAGTAGGTGGCTCTTAATTTGAATAACTCACAAGAATCAGGCGGGTTTCAAGTTTTACCAAGCACCCGTTTATTGCAAACAACTACAACATCGTTAGTGCAAGCTTTGCCAAGTTGTAAGCATCAACATAACCCGAGTGTTGACGCCCTTCCCACTCAATATTTTTCGCTTCTTGAGCGGCGCGGTGACCAATGCGTTTGTCTTTCAATCGATTCTGAACTCGATAAAGCGTTGCAATATTGATGAACTCGCTAAACGGAGGTTCAATGCCTTTCTCTTGACACTCTTTGTGTAAAATCAGGTCATCACGTCCCCACGCAGCATAGATCTTGTTTGGACCACCAAAATTCTTGATCATCGATTTGATGACTGATTCTAGCGGACGACCCTGCTTTTCGATTTTACGAGGTGTAATGCCCGTTAACTCGGCACAGAATAGAGAGACTTCGTCTTTCTCTGGCTTAACGTAGTATTGTGCTCGCTTCACGATAGTTCCGGATGCTAGATCAATCTCAGCAAGACCAACTTCAATGATCTCCCCTGTTGTACCCACACCGTCTTCGCTCCAACAGCACATTTCCAAATCGAAACACACCACTCGATTGTGATTCATACGTCGCCTAATTCTCTCGTCAAAAATTTCGTGAAATTGTACATGAGCCCAATACAGAACTCGACCCTAGTTGTATCAAGTGCTCATTTAGCCTGCAATTGTCACTCGATTTCGGCCATTCGACTTACTTTGATAGAGCATACTGTCTGTTTTTTGCAGAATCTCTTCCGTATTTTCGTTAGCATGAATGGCAGCACCAATGCTCAAAGTACAACTTAGCTGTCGACCTTTATGCTCACAATGAGAGTGACTGACTGTGCTTAAAATACATTGTAAGTATCGGTCTAGCGCTTCATGGTTTGTAATACTTGAAATGATACAGAACTCGTCTCCACCTAAACGAAACAGGTTATCACCCTCTTTCAAGCTCACTGAAATCAGCTTGATGACATGGACGAGTAAGGCGTCTCCCGCAGGATGGCCGAATTGGTCGTTAATACCTTTGAACTTATCGACATCAAATCCAATAAGACTAAAGGGTTCATTGCGCTGTATCGCTTTATCTAACATCTTATTGAAAGCACGTCGGTTATAAACCTCGGTCAGGCTGTCATGGTTGGCTAGAAAACGCAGTTCTGCTGTTCTTTTATCCAACATTTGATACAAACGCTCTTTCTCTCGGATTTGCATGTTAACGATATACGCCAACAACAAAGAGATGGTTGTCCCCACCAAAGCAATTCCGGTTAATACCAAATAACCATAAAAAGAGATGCAGGAATCTATCTTGTAATCGATCTTCCAGTCTCGGTTAGTCAATTCAATCGTCTTTGTTATGTGGTGGCCAGAAACGGCCTCATAACCCTTGGTTTCAAACAGGATTGGGGAATCTTCTGCTTCGAAACCCGTATCGGTAACACGAATGTAGACATCCATGTCACCCACAGCAGAAGCGAGTAGGTTTTCAAAGTAATAAGTCGTGCGAACCACACCAATGACAACGCCAAGTAGATTGTCGCTTTCACCTTCAAACACTGGATGATAAACCAGCATACCTGTCTTTGGAGTACTTTGGTCTAAGCCGTCTTGAAGCAAGCGAACTTTGTCTGAAATGTTGGCTTTACGCGTCTGTTTGATGTTTTCTAAGATACGCTTGAATCGCTCACGAGAGGAGTAGAAACCCAGAACGCTGTCGTTAGCTTCAGTATTGGGGTAGAGGTCACTAGCAATGAACGCTGGCTCGCCATCTAAAATGTAACCAAAGGACTTTGCTTCGTGTTTTGGAATAGTGAACAGTTGGTAAGATGGGTATTTTTCTTTCATCTTAGCAGTGTGTTCGGCAATCTCGTCTGCTGGCACTTTTTGCATCCACTGCAAGCCGATTAAGCTTTTTGAGCCGTTTATAGTTTGCTGAGCAAAACGATCAAATTTATCCCAGTTTTCAGGTTCGTTAGAATAGAAAAAATTAGCCCCAGAGCCGATATAAGCCACATCATTGCCGATAAACGCTTCCAAGCTCAGTGTCTGATGGGTAGCAAAGCTATCCAGGTTCATATTTAGCGCGCGGTTTTGGTTGAGTGCGACTAATATAAAACACAACACAGTAATCAAAAAACTGACCGAAAATACGACCAATGGGAGAGTTCGTCTCTTCAACCCTGTTAGTGGGTCGGTGGTGTGAGGCATGTGGCTTCCAAATAGGCTCTGATGAGTTAAAAGTATATAACGGAAGGGAATCATGCTCCATTTAAGTTTGGTTTTAAAAATGACATAAAATAGGCATTGTTTACCGAACCCTTACATCGACGGCCAATAATCGAACGAATCTCGACTAAATTTCAAGCTAACACGCCAAAAACCCACTTGATTAAAAACATTAAATACCACTCTTAGGCCTTGAATATGCTAGTATCCATCCATATTTATAGCTTGAAAGTGACCATTTCGGCTTCGTGCCACTGAGTTTCTTTCCAATCTGTATATTCCTTTAAACCGACGAATATACCGTTAAATCAATTTTAAAGAGAAATCACTATGATCGTTGATTTGAACCTAATTCCACAAACGTTTGATATGCTTCACGCAGGCCTAACTGCATCAAGCGTTTTACTACTGCTAATTGCTGTTTCTCGTAAATCCAAAGTGGTTGAGAAAATCGTAGAAAAACCAGTAGAAAAGATCGTTGAAGTTGAAAAGCCAGTTGAGAAAATTGTCGAAGTAGAGAAAGTTGTCGAAGTTGAACGTGTTATCGAAAAAGTAGTAGAAGTTGAATCTAAGCTAGCAACCGCACCGACTGATTCAGCAATGCAATTACTGTCTATCATGCAGCAAGAAGCACGCTTAATCGACTTCCTAAAAGAAGACCTAACGTCATTTTCTGATGAAGAAGTGGGCGCAGCGGCACGTGTTATTCACACTGGCGGCCAAAAAGTATTAGCAGATTACGTTACGCTTTCTCACATCCGCAACGAAGATGAAGAAACTCGTATCACTGTCGCAGAAGGCTTCAACCCACAAGAAATTCGCCTAACAGGCAACGTAACGGGCAATGCACCATTCAACGGTACACTGGTTCACAAAGGTTGGAAAGCAACTGATATGAACCTGCCAAAGCTTGCTGAGAACTACGATGCATCTGTGATTGCCCCAGCAGAGGTGGAGCTATAATGGAACACCAAAGTCATTCAGCTCAAGAGCATTCACAAGAACTATCTTCTCAAGAGCAACATCAGGCACCTAAGTTCAGTGTTGGTATCGATTTAGGTACCACACACTGCGTTTTGTCTTTCATCGACACAACCAATGAAGACGCTCGTGTTGAGGTGATGCCAATCCCTCAACTGACGGCACCAGGTACAGTAGAAACTCGCAGCCAACTTGGCTCGTTCCTATACCAGCCTCACGAACACGAAATGAATGCGGGCTCTCGCGTTCTTCCTTGGTCTTCTGAGCCTAAAGCTCTAGTTGGTGCAATTGCGCGTAACCTTGGTTCTAAAACCCCTATCCGTTTGGTAGCAAGTGCTAAATCTTGGCTATGCCATGGTGGTGTAAACCGTCGCGATGCATTCCTCCCTGCAGGTAGCCCAGAAGAAGTGGAAAAGGTATCTCCTCTTAAAACGACTGAGCTGTACCTTGAGCACCTTAAAGACGCATGGAACCACGCTAATCCAGAACAAAAACTGGCAGACCAAGATGTTACGATCACGGTTCCGGCTTCGTTTGATCCTGCTGCTCGTGACCTAACAGCAGAAGCTGCGCGTAATGTTGGTTTCACTCACCTTACGCTTTTAGAAGAGCCTCAAGCAGCGTTGTACAGCTGGATCGATAACAGCGACGACAAATGGCGTGACGAAGTAGACGTTGGCGACATCGTGCTTGTTGTTGATATCGGTGGTGGTACTACCGACCTTTCGTTAGTTGAAGTAACTCAAGACGACGGCAACCTAAGCCTAAACCGTATCGCAGTAGGTGAACATATCCTACTGGGCGGCGACAACATGGATTTGGCGTTGGCTTACCGCTTGAAGATGAAACTGGCGCAAGACGGCAAAGAACTAGCACCTTGGCAAGTTCAAGCGATGACACATGCTTGTCGTGATGCAAAAGAAGCACTGTTAAACGATGCTGAACTGCAATCTGTACCAATCGTAGTACCTAGCCGTGGTTCTAAACTGCTTGGCGCGACGCTGAAAACAGAACTGACTCAGCAAGAAGTACAACAGACATTGGTTGATGGCTTCTTCCCTAAAGTGGCTGTGACAGAGCACCCAGTACAAAAGACACGTGGCGCACTGACTCAAATGGGTCTGCCTTACGCTCAAGACGCAGGTATCACTCGTCACATTGCTGCATTCCTTTCTAAGCAAGCGAACGCGCTTTCTGGAAATAGTGAAACTGCTCAACAAGATTTCAACCCGTTTGCAAACATGCCCGGTATGCCTGGTACAGAAGCGCCAGCGGCTGATTTCATCAAGCCAACAGCAATCTTGTTCAACGGTGGTGTTCTAAAATCTAGCCTACTTGCTGATCGTCTTTCAGACACAATCAACGAGTGGTTGATCAATGCTGACGCTGAATTTGCGAAACAACTTTCAGGCTTAGATCTAGATCTTGCGGTTGCAAGTGGTGCTTCTTACTACGGCGCAGTGCGTCGTGGTCAAGGCGTTCGTATCCGTGGCGGTATTGCATCTTCTTACTACGTAGGAATCGAGAGCGCAATGCCAGCAATCCCAGGTATGGCTCCTCCAATGGAAGCACTATGTGTTGCACCGTTTGGTATGGAAGAAGGTTCAAGCGTTCAAGTACCTAGCCAAGAGTTCGGTCTAGTGATTGGGCAGCCTGTTCACTTCCAATTCTTCGGTTCAACAACTCGTCGTGAAGATGAAGCCGGTACGCACCTTGATCACTGGGCGCCAGAAGAGCTAGACGAGCTTCCTGAAATCCAAGTGACACTGCCTGTTTCTGAAGGCCGTCGCGAAGGTGAAGTGGTTCCGGTTACTTTGGCTTCTCGCGTTACTGAGCTTGGTACTCTATACCTAGAAGCAATTGCCACTGACAACGGTCAGAAATGGCACGTTGAGTTCGACGTTCGTGAAGATTCGAACAACGACTCAAACGAAGAAGCATAATGAATCAACGGCACCTTAGCGGGTGCCGTTATTTTATCAATACCGTTCCAACCCAGTCCTACCTGTTTCTCAGGAACGACATATACGAATAACAACAATAAGACCAAATCTATAAACAAACTGGTCATCACTCTGGAAGAATAAGGTTTTGTATGGCAACTCCTCGTTTTTTAGTCGGCATTGACTTAGGCACAACGAATACGGTTGTCGCTTACTGTGAAATCAACGACGACCTACAACATGCTCCCGTTTCTCTTTTCGATATTGACCAACTCATCGGCCCCGGTGAAGTGGTTCGCAAGCCTCTACTTCCATCATTTCGTTACCACCCAGCACAAGGTCAAATCTCCCCTTCTGACCTGACGATGCCGTGGGAACCAAGCCCAGTTGAAGGCGATATCAAAAATGTTATCGTCGGTGAATGGGCGCGTGAATTGGGCGCTAAGGTTGAAGGCCGCCAAGTATCAAGTGCGAAGAGTTGGTTATCGCACCAAGCGGTTGACCGTAACTCCGATATTCTCCCTTGGGCAGGCGCAGCTGATGTCGATAAAGTATCGCCGGTTGTCGCGAGTGCGAGCTACCTGAATCACATTCGCCAAGCATGGAACTACCGTAACCCAAGCAACAAACTTGAAGATCAAGATGTTGTGGTTACTGTTCCTGCATCATTCGATGAGACAGCTCGTAAGCTGACACTTGAAGCCGCAGAACTTGCTGGCTTAGGTAAGATTCTATTACTCGAAGAGCCACAAGCGGTTTGTTATGACTGGTATGCGCGTCACCAACAAACGGCGGCGGAAGAACTTCAACAGATCCCATTGATCTTAGTGTGTGATGTCGGCGGTGGTACTACCGACTTGAGCTTAATTGAAGCCAAATTCGCTGCGGACAAACAAGGTCATAGCGAGCTAGCACTCGACCGTATCGGTGTCGGCGAACACTTGATGCTCGGTGGTGATAACCTCGATTTAGCCCTCGCTCACCTAGCCGAGCAGCGCTTCAACCAAAATAAGAAGCTGAATGCCTCTAGCCTAACCAAACTGATTCAACAAACTCGCGCTGCAAAAGAGAGCCTGCTTTCTGCCAATGCACCCGATGACGTGAAGATCACTATGCTGGGTAGCGGTTCGAAGCTATTAGGTGGCACTAAGAGTATTGGTTTAACCAAACAAGAAGTTCATCAAATCGCATTGGAAGGCTTCTTCCCGCTTTCAGAATTTACGGAAACACCAGACAAACGTCGCAGCGCCGTGGTTGAATTCGGCCTGCCTTACGTTGCCGATCCTGCGGTCAGTAAACACGTTGCAGAATTCCTTACCACACATCAACAAGTGTCTAAGGCTGCGCTAGAAAATTCAGATGCTGTTCAATTCGATGACACCAAGCCTGCTATCCCTGTCGGTGTGCTGCTTAACGGTGGTGTGTTCAACAGTGAACTGGTAACAGAGCGAATTACTCAGCTCCTAGGTAACTGGAACGGCGCTCCAATCACAGTATTAGATAACCCTCACCCGGATTGGTCTGTTGCCCTTGGTGCGGTTGCTTTTGGTAAAGCACGCCGTGGTGCACAACTAAAAATCGGTGGCGGTGCTGCTCGTTCTTACTTCTTGCATCTGCAAGAGAAGAATAAGATGGGTAAAGCGCTTTGTTTGCTTGCCAAAGGTACCGAAGAAGGCCAAGAAATCCGTTTGAACAGCCGTCGTTTCTCGCTAACGCTAGGCGAGCCGGTTCGTTTTAACCTGCTGACTTCAACACACGATCAAATAGCTCACGATACCGCTATTCAAAACGGTGTGATGGTCAATGTGGATGCCGACTTGTTCTCCCCTCTTCCGCCTTACATCTCAACGCTGGAAGGTTCAGGTACAGCAGAGCTTCAAGCCAACCAAAAGGAGCGCGTTGAAGTATTGCTCGCTTGTCAATTAACCGAAGTCGGCACATTGAAAATGGAGTGTGTGAGTACGGAAGATGACACTAAGCGTTGGTTGCTTGAGTTCGAAGTCAGAAACAAGCAAGGCGATGAATCCGACGACTCTAAACTTCATCCAAGATTGGATGAGTGTAAGGAATTGATTTCGCGCCTGTACAGCGGCAACAAGAAGAGCGCTGAATCGAAAGAGATCAAAACACTATCTAAAGACCTTGAGAAACGACTAGGTAAACGTGACGAATGGGACTTCACGACCCTTCGTCACCTGTTTGATACCTTCTCATTAGGTCGTAAGCGTCGTCGCCGCTCAGAAGCACACGAGAAGAACTGGCTACGTTTGGCTGGTTACTCGCTACGCCCAGGCTTTGGCGACCCAACTGACTCATGGCGTATTGAGCAGATTTGGGGGCTTTACCAACAGAACATTCAGTTCAAGAACCATCAAGGTTGGACAGACTGGTGGGTATTCTGGCGTCGCGTGGCAGGAGGTTTAAACCAAGAGCAGCAAGAGAGCATCTTAGCTGACATCGCTAAGTACCTTCACCCAGGGGCTATGAAGAACCCTAAAACAGCTAAAGATGCGCAAGACAACGGTTATGAAGCTATGGTGCGTTTAGCCGCGTCACTTGAGCAACTAGAGGTGGAAGACAAAGTATTGTTGGCAAGTTGGTTCTTGAGCAAAGCGATTAACCATAACCAATTTGAACAAGCTCACTGGTGGGCGCTAGGTCGATTGGCTTCAAGAACACCTTTGTATGGTAGCCAACACAGTGTGATTCCTAGAGAACAAGCTGAGCAGTGGTTACCGAAGCTACTTGAACAGAACTGGCATAAAGAACAGATGATCGCCTTTGCAGCGGTGATGATTTGTCGTAAAACCGGTGACCGTCAATTTGATATCTCTGATGACTATCGCAATCAAGTGATTGAGAAGCTTAAACAAAGTAAGGTGCCAGAGTCTTGGTTAACGCTGGTTAGCGAAGTAACTGAGCTGTCCGAGAGCGAATCTAAGCGCGTGTTTGGCGATGCACTACCAAGCGGATTAAGCCTGATTAATAGCTAGTTTTAGACTCATTAAATTGGAGCACTGACTAGAAAAGAAAAAGCCACTTTCGATTCGTTGAAAGTGGCTTTTTTATTGGTGGCTAAAGGCTGGTGTGTGTCGTTGATACTTAGCTTTCGGGTTAGGAGCCTCAGCCGTGTCACAGTTACTCATTGTTAATGTTTCGTTCCGGTTGGGTTGATAGTAAAGTCTGTATTCTCATAGATATCAGACAGTTTTTTCGGTTTCTTTTCTTTGGCTCCTTTATTCGGTTGATTATGAGTTTCGCTCAAAAGCCATTCCTCATGCATTTTTGCTGAATCCAAGAATTCTGGATCCTCCATTGCTTCCTTGCGAAGTTTATTTACACGTTCGAGAGTATCCCAAATCATAATACTTCACCTCCACTAAGGCTACACTTCCCAATATAGAGACACTCCCTATTGGTTCAATACTTTCCGGTTAAACCATAGTGAATTTGTGATTTGCATATCGAAAATCGCTTTATAAGTACATTATTTAAACAGATAGGATTCACTTATTTTTATTAAAAAATAAATATGGTCGAAGTGTTTTTTATATGGTTTTTATAAACACACCTCCTATGGGCTATGCCTTTGTCTTATTAAAAATACAAACGAAAGGAAATACATTATTTCAGATTGCAAAGGCAGAAAATTGACATTACAGTCAACGGTATGACATTCCAAAAAGGTGATCATTCATGCCATTTACCAATATCTATCAATCCAGCTCTAAATATGCCATCAATGATCTAGTGAAAGAAATGGACCTCTCTTTATGGAAAAGTATGCTCAATAACATAGCAGAAGTGCTTAATGCCCCTGCCGTTGGACTTATTCTTACATCAGAAGTTGGATTCCAAAACATTGCGATGTCTTCTTCACCAGGTGTTAAAGCAAACCCCGGTAAAATCATCCCTAGAGACATCAATTTGTACTGTAAGAAAGTGATGGAAACCAAGGCCATGCTTTATGTGAAAAATGCTTCTGGTAAAGAAGAGTGGAGCGACAATCCCGAACTCACCCAGATGGGCTATGTCTCTTATCTTGGCTTGCCTATCTTCCAGTCGGACGGCAGCATGTTTGCGACACTTTGTGCGCTAGATACTAAAGAGACCTCTTATAAACCAATACAGATAAATTTAATGGAGAGTATTCGTGCGCTATTGGAAAGAGAAGTACATACTGCGGAACAAGTACGTAAGTTGAAGTACACGTCTAATCACGACGAATTGACTCAAGTATTTAATCGCAGAGCTATATTAAATGAGTCACCAAGATTCATCGATAGCACTATAGAAAGTGGTGTCAGTATCGGAACTGTTTATTTTGATATCGACGGGCTCAAGTATGTTAATGATAACTTCGGACATAATATTGGCGACCAATATATAAAGTCTTTCTCTCATTCACTTCAACGTAACACTCGTGAGGCTGATATTTGTGGAAGACTTGGAGGAGATGAGTTTATCTTATTGTGTAGAGACATCACCGAAGACTCTCTAAATAAGATAATAAGCCGAGTGCAATCCGACTTTAACAAACACTCCCAAAAACTGGGTATAGATTGCCATGCAACTTTTAGCCATGGTTCACTTATTTACTCGTCAAATATTCCACCTATCGAAGAGTTAATTCGACTAACGGATGATCAAATGTACGAAAACAAAATGAGTAAACGTTACGCCCAACTAAAATAAAAAAAGCGAGCACTATGCTCGCTTTTCTACCGCTTAAAACTCGATTTCAGCTTATGCTCGGTTACCGATTTTCACCGTGCCATTTGTAGCAAACCAAAGTGCTTCTGAACGACGGCGACCTAGTAGAATCGGGCCATCATCGTAGAACAAAAAGTTCTTCCAATGCTTCTTAAAAATCGCCCATTTGGTTTCAAGAACATTGTATTTTTCGTAACAAAAATAAACAGTTACGTCATCTTGCCAATCAATAAAGTTAAGAATCTCTTCTGGCATTTCTGGCTCATCCGCCTCCCAATGCGCCATCCAGCTGATCTCTTCATTCCAGTTCGATGCTTTACTTGGCCAGTCTTGCGAGCTCAGTCTTTCTGCATCTGGGCTTTGAGGGCTCACGTTCTCTTTCCAGAACTGAGATGCTCTCGCCTGTGTCATTGGTTTGATCTTTTCCAAGTCCTCAGCTGGCAGTGGCATTGACTGGTGAGTAAAAATCCATTTTCTTTGGTATTCGTCCAAAGTTGTGTATGACATCAAAATTCCTCAAATATCTTCTCAGGCTGATGGATCTACCATGCCCATATGTTCTTTTTTGATACAGCGGCGATGTATTATCGCTTGATATTCGCTGCCTTTAAATTCGCTGTTAACTTATGCGCTTAAATACTATTTATTTAAACATTACGTTTGTCTTCCCAGTTTGGGTTAACTAACGCGGTCAGTATATGGTCTTCCCATTTACCGTTAATCTGTAGGTAGTCTTTGGCAAAACCTTCGCGAACAAAACCAAGATGTTCCAACACGCCAGCACTTCGCTCATTGTGAGGCATATAGCCCGCCATTAAGCGGTGCATGTTCTGCACATCAAACATGTAGTCCTTCGCCATGCTCAAACCTCTGCGCATGTAACCGTGGCCCTGAGCGCGCTCTGCGAGTGAGTAACCAACGTTACACGCGTAGAACGGGAAACGGGACAAATTACTGAACGAGATTGTCCCTAACATTTCGTTAGAGTCTGCATTAATCAATAAACAGTAGTAGCCGAGTCCCATTTTATGAAGCTCATTGAGCTTAATTAGGCGCTGCGCCCAGCCTGTTCTATCAAAAAACTCATCTTCGCGAATCGGTTCCCAAGGCTTAAGGTACTCTCGGTTAGTTTGAAAGTACTCGCTGATCATGTTCGCATCGTCTATCTCAGCGGTGCGTAGAATCAGGTTTCCATCGCGCTTATAAATGCGTTCTGGTGTGCTCAAATCTTCCATAATCTTGTTCTTATTCGATCAGTTCTTTCTAATACCGTAATCGCGCAGTTTGTTGGCAATTGAGGTGTGAGAAACATTCAAACGTTTTGCAAGCTTACGGCTTGATGGGAACGACTGGTAAAGCTTCTCTAAAATCTGAGATTCATAGTCTTTCATGATCTCATCCAGAGAACCATCTAAGCTTAGATTCGCCATTCCTGCTGTCATGGTTTCAAGCTGTGGTAAGTGGAATTGCTCAACCGTTAGCGTGTCTGAATCTAACTCTGTTAGTGCACGTAGAACCATGTTATCTAACTGACGAATGTTGCCCGGCCATTGGTAATTACCAAGCTGGTCAATTAACTCTTGAGTCAGTTTTGGTTTTAACATGCCTAACTGTTGCGCGTATTTCGCAACGAACAGTTCCAACAGCGGCGCTACGTCGTTAGATCGTTCACGCAATGCTGGAATAGACAAAGTCAGTACATTCAAGCGATAGAACAAATCTTCACGGAACGAACCCGAGTCTGCTAATTCAGAAAGACGATGACGCGTTGATGCAATAATACGAACATCAGCGTGCATCTCTTCTTCTTCACCAACACGACGGAATGAACCATCTTGCAAGAAACGCAGCAGTTTGATTTGTAGATGCGGGCTCATTTCGCCAATTTCATCTAAGAATACGGTACCGCCATTCGCTTGCTCGAAAATACCTTTATGTCCTTGCTCATGGTTGAATGAACCCGGGGCGTGACCAAACAGCTCGGTTTCCGCTACGTCATCAGGCATCGATGCACAGCTCAGAATCAAGAATGGGAAAGATGAGCGGTTCGAGCGGTTATGACACGCTTTCGCCAACATCTCTTTACCTGTACCTGTATCACCCTCAATCAGCAAAGGCTGATCCAGCATCGCCAGTTTCTTAGCTTGGCTGATTAACGCTTTATGGCGATTAGAAACACCAACAAAGTGTTCAAAACCTAAGTTGTTCTGTTCAGGGATTGCGTCTGGCGTATTCATCTCTTGGTTACAAGAACGAATCGTCATTACTGCGCTTGCCAATACCGCTTCATTCACATCACCACCAAGGTAGATCGGTAGGATTTCAATAGAGAAGTCCAAGCCATCCAACACAACAACTTCACGGTGGCGTGTTACTTCACCTTCGATCCAACGAGCAAAGTTAAAGCTAGGGACGAACGTCGCTAGCGGTTCACCGATGACTTCGTCTTCTTGCTTGTTGAAGAGGTTCAATGCAGCGTGGTTTGCCATATCGACGGAGCCTTTAAGGTCAATCGCTATCACAGGGTCAGGTAGGTTTGCCAGCAGAGCAATCAGCTCTGTGTTATGCCTTTCGCTTGGCATAAATTGGATCTTACGTACATCCTTTACACCTGAAATTCGGCGAATTTCAGCCATAAGTTCACTAAAAGCGTCAAAATCGATATCAGGGCAGTTTAGGTAAATAATGCCTTTAACATCAATTTCGATTCCTCTTAAATCAATGCTTTTTGAGGCCAAGATATCGAGCAACTCACGCGTTAAGCCGAGTCTGTCTTCACACAATACTTCAAGACGCACAAATAGTCCTATTATAGGTGTCAGGATAAGTTGACAGTAGTGTGGATTAAGGTCTGAGTTCAGTCAAGAAGAAGAGTAAACATATGTTTACTCTTCTTCTCAAACTATTGAGCTTCCTATGCTTTATTTGAGAGTAATACGCTTTATTTCAGAAAGGACTGCTTTACGGAGGTCTGCCAGTTTTACTTTGCGCTCGTTGTGCCAAGGCAAAGGGCGCAGCAATGTCATGGCTTTTAAACCGAGTCTCGCAGTGAGGATACCGACACCTAGCCCCTGGCCTGCTCGAGCTGAGACTTTACCAGCTAAGTCCATCGAGACAAGGTCCATACTTGCATCAATCGCGAGTTCGCTGGCACCCGCTGCTGCCATATTGATTAACACCAGTTTAAACAGCTTAATGCGAGACCAGTAGCCAAGCTCAATGCCATACACATCAGCAAGCTTATCTATCATGGTGAAATTACGCCACGCCACCAGCAACATATCCGCAGCAGCTAACGGGCTCACAGCCACCAAAGCAGCCGATTCGGTTGAAAACTTAGTCACAATTTGAGTCGCCACTTTGTCTTGTTGGGCGACAACCAGAGCATCGTACATATCCAACACTTCTGCATCGCTGTGTGCTGGGTTGATGCTGTTTCGCCATTTATCGTACGAAGGTGACTCAGCAATAATGCCGCCCTGCTTTGCGATGTTTTCACAGAACGCTTTACCCTTGCCGACACTTTGGCTCTGTAGTAGCTCTTCACTCTGTTCTTGCACACTGAAGTGATCTTTCAGAGAGCGCAGTTTCCACAGCTCTTTGCCTATTGCGCCTAAACCCAATGACGCAATCGCAGCAATAAAGCCGGCCCAACCTAACGCAAGCCAATCGGCAGTTTGAATCGCAGTGATGACCGAATCAATGGCTTGCCATCCAACTAGGCCAGAAAAGGCAACTAACAAGCCAGTTCCAAACCACTTCTTCTTTTTACTCGGTCGAATCACTTGTTCCAATTGCAGCTCAGCTTCACCATCAAGATCGGTTTCCACTTGCGGTGCGACGGGTACAAATTTTTCTTGTTCTGTGAAGAGCTGTTGAGCGCCTAAATCCGGGCTGGTTTCATTATGATCTTGCTCATCAAATGAGGTCTTCAATGGTTCATCAAAGACCTGTTTCGTTTTTAATTCACTCATTTTGATTGCCTCAATTACTTTAACTTGTCGCCAATGAGATACTCTAAAACCTTGTCGACTCTTAGATGTTGGCAAGGCTCATCGGAATGTTGTTCCATCGGCCTAAAGCTCGTGAAATCAAACTGGTTGGTTTCCCAATACTGTTTATTGGGTAACTTACGCGGCACCTCTCCCGGATACATGGTTTGAGGGACATTATCCAAAGTTACACCTTGCAGTGCTGGGACATTGTCTGAACCTGACGAGATATAACCTGCGCTAGTCGCTTGAATAGACGCGATACTCATACAACTCATATCAATGTGTTCAAACGCCGCCTGTTGCCAAGCTGGATGCACCATCTGTTGCAACAGTGACACCAGATTTGGATGTTGATCCGGTGTCACGTGGTCGGCCTTGGTGGCTGCAAACAAGATCTTGTCGATCTTCGGTGCAAACAGTCGTCTTAAGATATTGCTTCGTCCGTATTTAAAGCTCTTCAATAACTGTTCAAGTGCACCACGCATGTCCATGAAAGAGTCATAACCCGCATTGAGTGGCTGCAAGCAATCCACCAACACAATTTGTCTGTCGAAGGTTGAGAAATGATTCTTGTAGAACGCTTTAACAACTTTCTGTTGGTACTCTTCATAACGCGCTTTCAGCACCGCATAGTTACTTGTTTTTGAGGATTTACCTTCTGGTGCTGCGCAGGGGAAAAACTGCAACACAGGTGCGCCTTCTAACTCACCCGGCAATACGAATCGACCCGGTTGTACCCAGTGCAGTCCGTTACTTTTACAAGTATGAAGGTATTGAGTGTAACTCTCAGCAATGGTAACCAGTTTCTTTTCGTCCGCTTCTGCTAGCAAGTCGATATCACCACGCATTACGTTCCACTCTTGCGAGTAGGTTTCTCTATCACCTTTCAACGCAGCGAATTGAGACTGACTCCAGGTTTCAAAATCCATATCCAGTAAGGGTAAATCAAGCAGCCATTCACCCGGGTAATCAACAATATCGAGATAAAGGGTGCTGTTTTTACTCAGTAGTTTTTTTGCGCCCTTCGCTGGCTTATATTTGATGGCTAGACGAATCTCACTGACATCACGCGTTGGCACAGGCCATTCTGGTGGCTGTGCATTTAACGACTCCATCGCTTCATCATATGAGAAACGTGGAATCATCATGTTGTGTTGAGGGATCCGTTTTGCACCAATAATTCTTCCATCTCTGGCCGATGCAAGCAGTGGTAGATTTTTATGGGTAGACGTATGAAGAAGCTGATTGACCAGCGAAGTAATGAATGCTGTCTTACCCGCACGAGAAAGCCCCGTGACCGCTACTCGAATATGAGAATCCGTTCCTCTGCTTATAAAGTCACTCATTTCTTGAGTTAGGTGTTTCATTTGAACGACTCCATGATAATTAGGCTAGCTGATTATGATAATAGAGAGGTAGCCTATGTTCTTTCCCTGTCGGGATAGTTTGTATGCTTTTGCTTGTTCTTTTGCTAACTAGTGGTAAGTATGCAATACACATTCTTAATGCTAGATGAATAAAAGCCCCTGACTACATTCATAATCAGGGGCTTTAGAATTTTTATACGGTACCCGACTTTTAATCGTCTTCAATCAACTTGTAGATAACAAACAGGGCAATCTCTGCAATTAGCCAAAGCGCACAAGTAATCGTCACGTATTTATTATCAAAGATACTAATCCCTTTCAAGATCAGATCGTAACCAACAAAAGCACCAATCACCACTGCCAAGATAATCTGTAGGATCTGAATAAAACGAGGCATTCCTCTCTCCTATGTTCTTATATCAAACTATGTGTTTATCACTATATCATTGATAATATGACAAAAGTGCAGATAATGCTGCACTTTTGTCTTTAACTTTCTGTCAAAAATCGCAATTCAAACGCAGAAGTTAGCATCAATTACAATTTTTTTGCTTCGGTTAATTACGCTTTTTCAGCTTCAGCAATTTTCACTTTCCACGTGTCAGGGCCGATCTGGTGTGCGTTCACGCCGTTTGAGTCAACCGCTACCGTTACTGGCATATCTTCAACTTCAAACTCGTAAATGGCTTCCATACCTAAGTCTTCAAACGCAACAACGCGTGCTTTTTTAATTGCTTTCGCGACTAAATAAGCAGCACCGCCTACCGCCATCAAGTAAACCGCTTTGTGCTCTTTGATTGATTCAACCGTTGCAGGGCCACGTTCCGCTTTACCGATCATGCCCATAATGCCAGTTTCGTTCAGCATCATGTCAGTAAACTTATCCATACGTGTTGACGTTGTTGGACCCGCAGGACCCACCGCTTCGTCACCTACTGCATCCACAGGACCTACGTAGTAAATGAACTTGCCTTTGAAATCAACGCCCGCTGGTAAGCCTTCGCCGCTTTCTAGCATGCCTTGAATACGTTTATGAGCAGCATCACGACCGGTTAAGATCTTACCTGACAGAAGAACCGTTTCGCCGGTCTTCCACTCTTGTACGTCTTCTTTAGTCACTTCATCAAGGTTCACACGACGTGTATTAGCGCCCGCTTCCCAAGTGATGTCTGGCCATTCTTCTAACTTAGGTGGCGTTAGCTCTGCTGGGCCGCTGCCGTCTAGCGTGAAGTGAACGTGGCGTGTCGCTGCACAGTTTGGGATTAAACATACTGGCTTAGAAGCTGCGTGTGTTGGTGCTGTTTTGATTTTTACGTCAACAACCGTTGTTAGGCCACCTAGACCTTGCGCACCAATACCTAGCTTGTTTACACGGTTGAAGATATCAAGACGAAGCTCTTCTTCTGCGTTCTCAGGGCCTTTCTCAATAAGCTCTTGAATATCGATGTGTTCCATCAGAGATTCTTTTGCCAGCACTGCTGCTTTCTCAGCCGTACCGCCGATGCCTATACCTAGCATACCCGGTGGACACCAGCCCGCACCCATTGTTGGGAGCGTCTTCTCTACCCACTCTGCAATATCATCAGAAGGGTTCAGCATAACCATCTTCGTTTTGTTCTCAGAACCGCCGCCCTTCGCCGCGATTTGAATTTCAACTTTGTCGCCTGGAACCATATTAATGTGGACAACCGCTGGTGTGTTGTCTTTTGTATTAATACGCTTACCTGCAGGGTCCATTAGGACAGATGCACGCAATGGGTTATCTGGGTTGTTGTAAGCTTGACGAACACCTTCATCAACCATTTGTTGTACTGTCTGATCCGTTTCCCACCTAACATCCATACCGATGTTCACGAAACAAGTAACAATACCCGTATCCTGACAAATTGGACGATGGCCTTCCGCAGACATACGCGAGTTAATAAGAATCTGAGCGATCGCATCTTTTGCTGCTTGGCTCTCTTCTTTCTCGTACGCTTTTTCTAGGGCTTGGACAAAGTCTAAAGGGTGATAATAAGAAATGTACTGAAGTGCGTCAGCGACACTGCTGATCACATCTTGCTTACGAATAACCGTCATTGCATGCCTCTTTATTGTTCTGGTTCCATGTGGGTTCACAGCTTGGCTATATATGCCAAATCGAATTAGTGGGTTTAGCTTTTTATTGTGTTGAGCTGTATTTAGTTGCTTTAGCAATCGCTTGCATAGCTTTAAACTAAACCACTTGGATTACTCCGTTCTAATCAAGAACCCATTTTATTTTCAATTTATGATACTCTTGCTTCCTCTCACACGCCATGCAGTGATCGAACTCTTTGTCACAAATTAAACAAATGAATAACAACGAATTTCGCTCTATCCAAATCAAGCCGCTTGAATATCAATCAACTTTAGCTAAACAGCTGTTTTCCCATATCGAAAACCTGCCGTGGGCAATGCTATTACGCTCTGCTTCAGAAAGCCACGTTGATAGTCGATACGATATTTTAGTTGCTCAACCCATCGCCATCTTCGAGACAATCGGTGTAAAAACGACCGTTAATGTTAACGAGACGTGCGAGGTTTCAGAGTCTGATCCTTTCGAACTACTCGACCAATATCAGCAGCAATTACTACCTGCAATCAAAGACCATCCTGAATTGCCATTCGTTGGTGGCGCATTGGGCTACTTTAGTTATGATTTAGGGCGTAGAGTCGAGGCACTCCCTTCACTCGCAAAACGGGATATTGAAGCGCCCGAAATGGCAGTTGGTTTGTATGAGTGGGCAATCGTGGTTGATCACAAGCTCAAGAAAGCGTGTGTGGTTGGACAGAACATCGAGGCTCACTGGAACTGGTTATCTGAACAGAAAGATAAATCTCAAACAGAAGAATTTCGCCTAACCACACCGTGGCAATCGAACATGAGCGAACAGAGCTACGCGACCAAGTTCGATAGTGTTCAAGAGTATCTGTTATCGGGTGACTGCTATCAGATTAACTTGGCACAGCGCTTCAATGCCAAATACCAAGGTAGCGAATGGCTGGCCTATGAAAAATTAGAGCAGTACAACTCAGCGCCCTTTTCTGGATTCATACGCTTGGCCGACTGCGCAATCATCAGTGTTTCGCCAGAACGTTTCTTAGAACTTAAAGACAACGTGATTGAAACCAAACCAATCAAAGGAACTCGTCCTCGTTCTGATGACCACGTAATTGATGATGCCAATGCGCAAGACCTAGCAAGCGCCGATAAAGATCAGGCGGAGAATTTGATGATCGTCGATCTACTTCGTAATGACATTGGCCGAGTGGCAACACCGGGCACAGTTCATGTACCAAAGTTGTTCGATATTGAAAGCTTCCCTGCCGTGCACCACTTAGTAAGCACCATACGAGCAGACCTGGATGATCAATATTCAGCAACTGACCTATTACGAGCTTGTTTCCCCGGAGGTTCGATTACTGGTGCACCAAAAGTTCGTGCTATGCAGATCATTGAAGAGTTAGAACCACATCGCCGTTCAGCATACTGCGGCAGTATTGGCTACATCAGCCGAAATGGCAGAATGGACACTAGCATTACCATTCGTACATTAGTCGCAGAGAACAACTCGCTTTATGCTTGGGCTGGCGGTGGTGTGGTATTTGATAGTGATTGTGCTGCTGAATACCAAGAAACACTGGATAAGCTGAGTCGCATCCTTCCCGTTCTAGAAGGCTGCTAAACCGACGCTATTTAACTGCTAGCGTAATTTACTGACAATATTGCAATAAGCGAACAGAATAAAGAAAGCCGAAGTCATCGAGATGATCACTTCGGCTTTTTAATTTTCTAGACTCATAAACTACCACTGACGGTCAATGCTTTCCTAAGTCGCACTAGCAGGAATAACAGCCCACTTTTTGAGGATCTCTTTTAGGTCATTAGCCGTGTAAGGCTTACTTAGAATGTCATTCATTCCACAACGAATACAACGTTCGCGCTCCTCTAACGTAGTACCAGCCGTCAGCGCTACGATAGATTTAGAATAACCTTTCTCTCTTAGCCTCTCGGTTGCTTCAAAGCCATCCATAAGCGGCATTCTGCAATCCATAAACACAATGTCATACTCCGTGTTTGACGCGAATTCTACCCCTTCAACGCCATTGCTAGCGATGGCTGGTTCTATCTCGAATTTACGTAGCATTTGTTGGATGATGATCTGGTTCATCTTTATATCATCCACCACCAACACTTTAAGCAATGACAATTCGATCTCAGATTCAAACCCTTTAGCTATACTATCGCTCTCTGCCGGTACATCAACAATTTGAAGAGGTACTGAGATGGTAAATGTAGTTCCGGAATCGACAACACTAGTCACTCCAATGTCTCCATTCATCAACGCAACCAACTTACGACATATAGCTAAACCTAGCCCTGTGCCTTCGTAGTTTCGACTACTTGAATTATCAGCTTGTGTAAAAGGTTCGAACAGTGTTTTATGAGCGGACTTAGCAATCCCTACGCCGGTATCTTCGACAGAGAAAACGAAATGGTCTTTCTCCCATTCGATATCGACATTCACATGCCCCTCTTCAGTAAACTTAATCGCATTACCGATTAAGTTTACAAACAGTTGAGTGATACGTTCTAAGTCACCAATAAAATAAGAAGGGACGTTAGGCGCGACACAAATGTTAAACTCAAGCTGCTTCTCTCTCGCACGATTGACGAAGATACTTTCAATCGTGTTCCTTAAATCATAGAGCGCAAATTTTTTCGGGATAAGCTCCAACATACCAGCATTTATTTTACTGTAATCCAGTAGGTCATTAATAATGGTTCTAAGGAACTCTCCAGATTGGCTAAGGTTATTCACTATCTCACGTTGAGAGCTGCTCAGTTGTGTGTCACTGATCAACTCTGCACTACCGAGTAAGCCATTAAGTGGGGTCCTTAGTTCGTGATTAATCATCGCCACAAAATCGCGCGTGGCTCGTTCTGACTCCTCCGCTCTCTTACGGGACTCAATGTTTCGGTTAATGGCTAACTGATGAGTGATTGCACTGCAGATAAGGTCCGTTACCAATAACAGCTGGCTCTCGATAAATTCAACATCTTGGTCGGATAGGTTTGCTTTAACGATGAGTACCCCAACAATAACCTTCTCGACTTCAAGAGGGACCGTTAACAGCTCTCCTTTCCATTGAGTTTCCTCGATTTCTTGGTCGAAATCACCGATAGATGCGTCACCATAATCGTAAGTTTGAAGTTGTGGGAGCAGTTTTGAAGGTAATATCAAGCGGCTCGTTTCAATAAGGTAACTGTTAGTCACGTTAGTGGTCAGCTCTGACAGCATCACATCATCCAGATCATTCCGAAGAAACGCGCGGCCAAAGTCTATCAATAGATTGTCAATTTGCTCCTGAAACTCAATACGACGTATATTTGCGTTGGAACGCTTTTCTAGCTGACGCAGCGCAAGTTCAAGCTGTTGGTTGGCTTCAAACAGCTCAAGGCTTTTTTGCTCCAATAATGCTTCAGCCGCTTTCCTAGCCGCTATTTGGCGCTTTAGTTTCTTTTCTAGGGCCGATGCGAGTTCCATATTACTTTTCTACTTTGAGATTAAATCTAACCACGCTTTGGTCATCATTCTGAGGCGTCATTTCCACCTCAATAGATTCTCCGTGGTATTCAGCACACCCTTCAATCAGTCCTAAACAAACATGCGACATGCATCGTGCGCTTTTATAATCGAAAACCAATTCAGCTTCCGTCGTGGTGATAAAACTAAACTCAGGTGGCTCAGCATCTGGGTAGAGCTTTTTCACTTCAACGTGGATGTATCGCTCAACGTGCTGAATAAATTGAAAGGTAGTATTGCTGTGGGTAAGACTGGCTTTGTTGGGTAAAGAGGCCAATAGATTCTTAAACACTGATTGCCCGAACACGCGCTGTAACATGGTGGCATCAATGTCCGTTTTTTTGCTTAAGTTGATAATAAGCTTAACCAGAGCCTTATGATCGTAACTACCTACAGATGTGTAGATCCCTTCATCTTCTGACATTTCTAAAACTTCTTCCAAAAGTTCTAGCCCAAACTTGTCTTCAACAAGCTCCAAAAATTCAGTGAATATGATTCCTTTCATCTCATACCTTTTGCTCTATTTCTTTTTAGAATGGTTCACTAAGTCATTGTTATCAAATTCTTAAACACAAAGTATACGCTTCATCACCCAATTTCATGACGTGGATAACGATTACTCGTCTATATGAACATATTGAATATAGCAAAATTAACCATTTTAAAGAGGGTCATCGATAAACAGACTCTCATGATGCCTATTCATAACGATGAGAGGGCGACTCAATGAAGAAAGACTCAATATTGGAAATCAACCCAGAGTTGTGTCTATACTTAAAATCATAATAATCAATATATTGGCTTGATATGAATAAAGAAAACTTCCTTCAACAATTCCAACTTAACCCTACCGTTGGCTATCACCCAGAGTCAGTAGAACGAGTTTCGCATATCAGTGGCGAACAATTACGTAAAGCGGCTGTGGTGGTAGGTTTAGTTGAAAGAGAAGATGGTTTACATGTAATTTTTACTAAAAGAGCCGCTCACTTAAAGCATCACCCTGGCCAAGTCAGCTTTCCTGGAGGTAAACACGAACTCTCTGACCCGTCTATGCAATTCACTGCACTTAGGGAGCTTCATGAAGAGGTAGGAATTCGATCGGATCAGGTTAAAATTGTTGGGCAATTACCTGCCTTGAGTACTATTAGTAAATTTTCTGTTACACCGATTGTCGCATTAGTAGATCCTGACTATAAACCCATCATTGATCAGAACGAAGTCGCTTCCATTTTTGAGGTTCCTGCTACCTATGTTTTGGACCAAGCAAAACTGCACAGCCACACTGTTAACTTTAAACAAATTAAGCATCGTGTTTTTGCGATGCCCTTCCAAGAGCACCTAATATGGGGGGTTACGGCGCAAATTATCCAATCACTGCAGCAGCATGTAGTGCAACAAATTACATAGCAACTACGTTTTGTTTAATCTCTGTTAACAAAACCCAGAGTTTCTATGGAACAGATTTATTAATGCAATTTTACGCAAACGTTTCCCTGGTATAAATCTATACAACCCATCCTTTCGCATAAATAAAACTAATGCCAAGCATGAGCATAAATCACCTGTGGCACGCTATTTTCGTGATCAAAAATCCGTTTTTCGCATATCATGTGACACGCCGTTTCATTACATGATTTAGATCTATTTTTTGCCGAAGAAAATTCTGCAAAATTAGCCCCGACTTATTTCCTGTTCCCAAAAAATGAGTAATTTAACATGAACACAACAACTTCTTCGGCAAATGCCGTTAAAGATTCAAGCAAGTTTAACTATAAAGATTTTACCTGGTGTTTATCACTATTCGGTACAGCAGTTGGTGCTGGCGTACTATTTCTTCCAATCAAAGCTGGTGCGGGTGGTTTTTGGCCATTAGTTATCCTAGCTTTAATCGCGGCACCAATGACTTGGTTCGCACACAAATCTCTAGCTCGTTTCGTACTGTCTGCTAAAAACCCTGAAGCGGATATCACAGACACAGTTGAAGAGCACTTCGGTAAGACTGGCGCAAACATTATTACTTTTGCTTACTTCTTCGCTATCTACCCTATCGTTCTTATCTACGGTGTTGGTATCACAAACACAGTTGACTCTTTCCTAGTAAACCAAATGGGTATGGAATCTATTCCACGTCCTCTTCTTTCTGGTGCACTTATCCTTGCTATGACAGCAGGTGTTGTATTCGGTAAAGAACTGATGCTTAAAGCAACTTCAGCGATGGTTTACCCACTAGTATTCATCCTACTAGCGCTATCTTTCTACCTAGTTCCTGATTGGAACACTTCAATGATGGACGTAAGCCCAGAATGGTCAACTATGCCATCTATTATCTGGCTTGCTATTCCAATCATTGTGTTCTCTTTCAACCACAGCCCAATCATCTCACAGTTCTCTAAAGAGCAACGTCGTGTATACGGTGAAGACGCAGTTAAGAAAACTGACCAAATCACTGGCGGCGCAGCAATGATGCTGATGGGTTTTGTAATGTTCTTCGTATTCTCTGTAGTGCTTTCATTATCTCCAGAGCAACTAGCAACAGCACAAGCACAGAACATCTCTGTTCTTTCTTACCTAGCTAACGTTCACGAGTCTCCACTTATCTCTTACATGGGTCCTCTAGTAGCGTTCGCAGCGATTACTTCAAGCTACTTCGGTCACTTCCTAGGTGCTCACGAAGGTCTTGTTGGTCTAATCAAGTCTCGCTCTGGTTCTTCAATCTCTAAGATTGAAAAAGCATCTCTAGCGTTCATCGTTGTTACAACTTGGATTGTTGCGGTAGTTAACCCAAGCATCCTAGGCATGATTGAAACAATGGGTGCTCCAATGATTGCAGCTATCCTGTTCCTAATGCCTGTATTCGCAATGAACAAAGTACCAGCAATGGCTAAGTACAAAACTTCAGCGCCTGTACAAATCTTTACAGCTTTATGTGGTCTAGCGGCTATTAGTTCTGTAATCTACGGCGCTCTTTAATCTCAAGCCCTTTTTATAAGATGACATCCATCTTATATCGCGAGATTAGACACAAAATATAATGATAATAAATGAGCCTCCCTACTCCCCTTGGGAGGCTCTCTTTTTGAGGTAATCGCTATGATTAGTGTATTTGATATCTATAAAATCGGTGTTGGTCCATCGAGCTCACACACAGTTGGACCAATGAAAGCGGGTAAAGAATTTATTGATGACCTACGTTCAATGGGAAAATTGCGCGACATCACTAAAATCACCGTGGACGTATATGGATCATTATCACTGACAGGGAAAGGTCACCACACAGATATCGCAATCATCATGGGTCTTGCTGGCAATACTCCTGAGCGTGTTGATATCGATTCTATTGCTGGCTTCATCGCTCGCGTAGAAGAAACTGAACGCCTTCCTGTTGGCATGCACTGTCATACAGTATCGTTCCCACGCGATGGTGGTATGAACTTCCATACTAGCAACCTTTCTCTACACGAGAATGGCATGAGCATTCACGCTTGGGTTGACGACGAAGTAGCATACTCAAAAACGTACTACTCAATTGGTGGCGGTTTCATCGTTGACGAAGAAAACTTCGGCAAAGAAGAAGAAAACCCAATCAAAGCACCTTACGAATTCACAACAGCTGAAGAGCTGGTTAATCAGTGTAAAGAAAGCGGTCTTTCTATCAGTACACTGGTTATGAAAAACCAAGCAGCTTTCCACTCAGACGAAGAGTCTCGCACTTACTTCGCTAACATCTGGAAAACGATGCGTGAGTGTATGGATCGCGGTATGAATACTGAAGGTATCCTGCCTGGTCCACTGCGTGTACCTCGTCGTGCTGCAGCACTTCGCCAACAGCTAATGACTTCAGAAAAAACAACCAATGATCCAATGACGGTTGTTGACTGGGTAAACATGTTTGCTTTCGCAGTAAACGAAGAAAACGCAGCTGGCGGTCGTGTAGTAACGGCACCAACAAACGGCGCATGTGGCATCATCCCTGCTGTATTAGCTTACTACGATAAGTTCATTCAGACAGTGACAGAGAAAGACTACATCCGTTACTTCGCAGCTTCTGGCGCAATCGGTGGCCTTTACAAGCGTAATGCTTCTATCTCTGGTGCTGAAGTGGGCTGTCAGGGTGAAGTTGGTGTGGCATGTTCTATGGCGGCGGCTGGTCTTGCTGAGCTTATGGGTGGTAGCCCTGAGCAAGTATGTATGGCTGCAGAAATCGGCATGGAGCATAACCTAGGTCTAACGTGTGACCCAGTTGCAGGCCAAGTACAAGTACCATGTATTGAGCGTAACGGTATTGCTGCAGTAAAAGCAATCAACTCGACTCGTATGGCACTTCGTCGTTCTTCTGCTCCTACTGTTTCTCTAGATAAAGTTATCGAAACAATGCTAGAAACAGGTAAAGACATGAACGCTAAGTACCGTGAGACTTCTCAAGGTGGTCTGGCTGTTAAGGTTGTTTGCTAGTTCGTATTAGCTAACAAGCCAACCTCTAACTCAGTTTGCTTGGTAACGAGCAGATAATAAAAAAGGAACGCCGATGCGTTCCTTTTTTGTATCTAAAGCTTTTGGATCTCAAGCTTGGTGACTGATTTATTCAGCCGACCAAATTATTTCATTAGATAACTTGCGAGATAAGCAAGAAGCAACCAAACAACAATGAGAAAAGCATCATAGGTCGACCACCTTCGGCGCTGTATCGGTCTTGTGCCACTTTCATAAAGCGCTGCTTATGAACCATCACTAGAGGAACAAACACAGCTAGGAACACCAAGATGATGCCTGCGTAGTTCAACACTTGTAGGAACTTGTCTGCAGCAAGTAATGAGCCCGCCAACGGCAAGATGAAGCTAATGCAGTACGTTACTGCCGTATTTTGGTTAAACATGTCTTTGTTCTGGTTGAACAACGCCATTGCAACACCAAAGAAAGAGGTCAACAACGCCAAGCCAGTGAAGGTAGACAGAACGTTACCCACCCAAGGAGATTGAGCTTCAAACGCCGCCATCAAGTCTGAGACATTCTTAAAGCTTCTGAATTGCTCTTCACTCAAGTTACCCACTACCGCAAACAACCAACACAAGTAACACACTAATGGGATCAGAGAACCGACGATCACCATGTTACGCAATTGCTTGTCTGTTGCTTCGTGGTTGTAAGAAACCAAGGTTGGAATCACAACCATAAAGCCGAAGCTTGTAAACAAGATTGCACTGGTTTTGATTAAATCAATATGGTCATGACTGGTTACCTGCAGCAAGTTCTCTTGAGTCATACTCGGCGCCAAGAACGCCATAGTTGCAAATAAGCTTGCTAGCATCACAAAGAATAGAGCTCGGTTGAGCTTATCAATGACACCAGTACCACTTGCGACCACAGCGCCTGCGAGTAAGGTAAACACGATTTGGCTCGTAGTAGCAGTGAGATCAATGCCAAAGTTAGACAGTAACTTACTCAGCAAGTCGCCCGCGCCCAAAATGTAAGCCATTAAAAGGCAAATCAATAACGCGTAAAGCAGGCCGTTAGTAAGCAACTGGCCTTGTTTGCCCAAGGTTTTTCGAGCAATAGAGTTTAACCCTAGACCGCCACCCGCTTTGATGGTCGCTTCTAGAAGTAGTAATGCTGCGTAAGTGGTACCGAAACAAATCAGTACCATCAGCAGTGTGCCGTAAAGCAATCCGAATTGAGCTAATACCATTGGGATCGCAAGCATACCAGCACCGAGGGCGGTACCAGCGATAATTAGGGAGCTACCCATCATTTTAATATTCATTATTTTTAACTTATTTGTTTAGTTTTTATAGGTGTGAGTCTTCGTTCATCAAGCAGATGACAAAGGGATTCAGATAGAAATAAAGTTATAAAACGAATAACAATAGGAGCGATAAGCGGTAAAGAAGCGTGCAGAGACGTTGTCGAACAGGGCGTTCAAAGGGGAGCTTGTCTTAAAAGAGGTAAAACGAGAAGCGTGAGTAAGCGTTAACTGATGTGGTGAACCTTCCGTAGGTTCAATAATCGGCGATGTAATCTTGAATTTCATGTATGTGTCCAATAATTGATTCACATTCCATAGTATTTGAAGCAGCGTATCCGTTGCTGCCCTACCTCTATCATAGAGGTCTTTTCATCTTATCGAATGAGCCTCGAAACACAACGCTATAACCACAATTTTTGCTATTAAATTGAACAAAATAGCCATTTGGATACAAATTAACCACTAAGTGGTCTAAAACAATAGTCTTTATTGATAGAAGATAAGCTGACAAATACATTTACCTAATTAACAACCAAGGCTGTTCTACTTCTCAACCAACTTTCAGCCCGATGCTGTACTTCACTAACAGAACTAAATTCCAAAAAACAGTGACGAGCATGAAGCGCGTTCCATTTCAATATCAGATACAACACAAACTCGCTACATCACAGAAACATAACCATAACCGGAGTGTGGTCACACAATTCACTATACCCCATAGGTAGTAGGGGCTCATACACGTACAGTATGCGCGTCATTATAAATAATAAAAACGACCTTATGCGCTCAACAATTACTTTTAAAATCCTAGTGGCCCTCGCCATCGTGTTCACTTTTTTGCTAGCAATATCGACTTATTTCCAATACTCGCAGCAAAAACAACTTGTTAATTCCGTGTTGAGTGAACAACTACACGACAAAGCAAGTAACTACTTCGATAGCCTTAATATGATGATGCTGACTGGCACCATGGCACAGAAAGAGACCCTTCGTCAGAAAGCGCTCGCTCAAGAAGGCATTGAAGACGTTCGTGTTTTGCGCGCCGACGCTGTCAGCAAGTTATATGGACCAGGTAATGACAACCAAACACCGATTGACGATATTGATAAGCGAGCGCTAGCAGGCGAAACCGTTATCGAACCTTTTTCTGCTAGTTGGGGCAAAGGTTTGGTTATTGCTCTGCCAATGAAGTCGAGTGAGGATTACCGAGGTACCAATTGTGTCGCGTGTCATATGGCGCCAGAAGGTGAAGTTCTCGGCGCAATACGTCTCGAATATAACCTTAACCACGTCAACTCGTTGATCAACACTCAAACAATGGCCGCTATTGGTATTATGGCGGTGATCTCCTTTGCCGGATTTGTTCTTACGATGGGATTAATTCGTAAGATTATTGTTCGTCCGCTGCAACACACTTCTCGCTTTATGACCCAAGTCAGCAGCGATAAAAACCTATCCACTCGCCTGCCCGAACAAAGTAAGGATGAGATAGGTACGCTAGCTAACTCCATCAACTCGTTCATGGGGACTGTGTCTGACAGCTTAGAAAAAGTACAAAGTACCTCGCACAAGTTGAATGCTTCCGCTAACCAACTGACTAGCGTCGCGCAAATTACCGAGCAAGCCGCCAGCGACCAGCAAAGCGAAACCGCCGAAGTGCAACACAATGTCGAAGGGATACAGGCGCAACAAGTCAATGTAGAACAAGCCACTTTCACCGCTTCAGAACTCATCAATCACACTGCCGACGTGGCTTGTAAGAGTGCTAACCAAGCACATGAGGCAAGCGGTGAGATAAAAAACCTCGTCACCAGCATAGAAGAGGTGAAATACAAAATACTGACACTCAACGAGCAGACTGGAGAGGTCTCTTCAATATTGAGCGTAATTCGAGGTATTGCCGACCAAACCAACCTTCTTGCATTAAATGCAGCTATTGAAGCGGCTCGTGCGGGAGAACAAGGCCGTGGGTTTGCGGTAGTTGCTGATGAAGTTCGCCATCTTGCCTCACGAACGGCAGAAGCAACAGGTAGTATTGAGTCAATCATTCATCAATTCCAACAAGGCAGTGAAGAGTCGCTGACTTCTGCCGATCGAGTTTGCGAACAAGCACATCAAAGCTCAACGGATATCGACGCTCTGTCTATTGAAATGAATGGTGTTGTGGAAGAAATGAAGCAAGTGTTAGCACATGCACAAAACATTCAGCAGCAAACGCAATCCACCACGCTGGCGACTCAAGATGTTCAACAGAAAGTCGAAACTATCACTTCTCACGCTAATAACACATCTCAATCTGCGGCTGAAACCCGTGACATCAGTAATGACTTAGAAGAGCTTTCTGATCATCTTGAATCGCTGATTAATCAGTTTACTTTGTCGAATACAAAGAAGAACTCATAGATCGTTTACAACAAAAAAGCGCTCAACAATGAGCGCTTTATCTTCCTAGCAATGTCTAGTGAGGCTTTCAAAGAACCTTAAACAATGATTAGTGTGTAATGGAAACCGCGGTTAAGTCTTTATGCTTATGATACATCGCGTGTTTGAATATGAGATTCGCGCTCACGGTATCCATTCCCGACACTTCAACATAAGCCCCTTTCTTACGGAACTTGAATACCACCTTATCAAGCGCCTCAACCGATGTATTATCTAAGAATGACGCATACGAAATATCGATCGTCACTAAAGAGGTCGCATTGTCATAATCAAATAGGTCGACAAACGCATCTGACGAAGCAAAGAAGACATGGCCTTTTACTCGGTGGATGGTATGCAGTTCGTTCGTCACGACTTCATCGGATATAAACACCATGGATTTGCTGGCATGTGCATAAAACAGAGCCGATAACACCACGCCAACCGCAACACCTATCGCTAAGTTATGAGTAAACACCACCACCGCCACGGTTGCTAGCATGGTTACATTGGTTGGCAGAGTGTGGTCTTTAAGCTCAACAATAGAACGCCATGAGAATGTGCCGATAGAAACCATGATCATCACAGATACTAAAGCCGCCATCGGTATCAGCTTCAACCAGTCAGAAACAAACACCACCATTAATAACAAAACGACTCCGGCGATCAGGCTGGATAACCGAGTTAAACCGCCTGATTTGATGTTAATGATCGACTGACCAATCATCGCACATCCCGCCATGCCACCAAATAGTGAGGCAACGATGTTTGCAACGCCCTGCCCCTTACACTCATTGTTTTTATTACTTTCAGTATCTGTCAGATCATCGACGATGGTCGCTGTCATCAAGGATTCCAATAAGCCAACCAGAGATAGAGCAATCGAATATGGAAGGATGGTTGCAAGCGTTTCGAACGTGAATGGAATATTGGGAATCAAAAACACAGGCAG
Source organism: Vibrio gigantis (assembly GCF_024347515.1). Taxonomy (NCBI): domain Bacteria; kingdom Pseudomonadati; phylum Pseudomonadota; class Gammaproteobacteria; order Vibrionales; family Vibrionaceae; genus Vibrio; species Vibrio gigantis. The sequence continues at coordinate 1,363,085 of NZ_AP025492.1, read as the reverse complement.
TGAATCAGGAAGCTTCCCCATATCGCCAATCGTTCTCACATCTAATCCGAACAACAAACTAATGATTGTCAGAACAACAATAGCGACTAATGGGGAGGGTATTGCACGGCCAAACTTGGGAAAATAGGGAAGCAGATAAATGATCGCCAATCCCAAAGCGACTAATACGTAAACGCTCGAAGGGACATTGACCAATTCAGGAAGCTGGGCCATGAAGATCAGTATGGCGAGCGCGTTAACAAATCCAGTAATCACCGATTTGGAAACGAAGTTCATCAGGTTGCCGAGCTTGAGATACCCCGCCGCGATTTGAATAACGCCTGCAAGAAATGAAGCAGCAAGCAAGTACTCTAATCCGTGCTCTCTCACTAAGGTGACCATTAACAGCGCCATGGCGCCTGTTGCTCCGGAAATCATTCCTGGGCGACTACCAACCAAAGCGGTCACGACACAGATACAAAACGAAGCATAGAGCCCTACTTTAGGGTCAACACCTGCAATTATTGAAAATGCGATGGCTTCAGGGATCAATGCGAGTGCAACCACAATCCCAGATAATGAATCTCCTTTAACGTTTGATAACCAGTGTTTTTTTAAATAATTAAGCATGTAATTCTCTTTTACTTGTACAGCCAGTCCTGCCTTGTTCAGACATAATTTGATCGACTGTTTTTCATGAATGAGCGAGCGCTCGAAAAGTGCGGGTGTAGAGAGAATGCAGGGGTTAAGGCGGCGTAATTAACACGTAGATATTAAATTCCTCTAGTTGCTTTAGTGGGAAATGAAGAAGGTGTTCTAGTCCAATATGACTGAATCCGCGTCAATATAGAGCGAGTTTCTACGCAATCACACTCCAATTATTGAAAACAAAGGTTTCGATTATACCCAGTTCGTTCAACGGCTCGCAGTTAGCCAGAAAGGTAAGGCACACCGCTAAGATCGAACAAAAAACACACCCTCAAACGTATTTATCGTCAGTAGACACAATATTTCTTTCACCAAGCAAGAATAAAGGTTGAAGCTGTCGGTATGACAGGTAATATGTTCAATCGATTTAAAAAGTTTATACAACTTAATGTTTCGGCTAATTATTGTGCAAATGTATGTTTATTTGCAGTAATGCCAGAGATTTTGAGTTGAATTTGTCCCTCAATGGAGAATGAAATCAACATGACTTACGCGCCTGTAACAGACGTACTTGGCGGCAAGCTAGCGGTAGACAGTGAAGTAACTGTTCGCGGCTGGATCCGTTCACGTCGTGATTCCAAAGCTGGAATCTCTTTCCTTGCCATTTATGACGGCTCTTGTTTCGACCCGATTCAGGCCGTGGTTCCTAATAATCTTAATAATTACGAAAACGAAGTATTAAAGCTAACAACTGGCTGCTCTGTTGAAGTAACGGGTAAGATTGTTGAGTCTCCTGCGAAAGGTCAAGACTTCGAGCTAGCAGCAACTGACGTTAAAGTTGTTGGTTGGGTTGAAGATGCTGACACTTACCCAATGGCTAAGACACGTCACTCTATCGAATACCTTCGTGAAGTTGCTCACCTACGCCCACGTACAAACGTGATCGGCGCAGTAGCACGTGTACGTAACTGCCTATCTCAAGCTATTCACCGTTTCTACCACGAGCAAGGCTTCTTCTGGACTTCTGCTCCGCTTATCACTGCATCTGATGCAGAAGGCGCTGGTGAAATGTTCCGTGTTTCTACGCTAGACATGGAAAACCTACCACGCACTGAAAAAGGCGACGTAGATTTCAATGAAGATTTCTTCGGCAAAGAGACGTTCCTAACAGTATCTGGCCAACTTAATGCTGAAGCTTACGCTTGTGCACTAAGCAAAGTTTACACGTTTGGTCCTACGTTCCGTGCTGAAAACTCAAACACAAGCCGCCACCTAGCTGAATTCTGGATGGTTGAGCCGGAAGTTGCGTTCGCAGATCTTGAAGATGTAGCAAAACTAGCTGAAGACATGCTTAAGTACGTTTTCGCAGCTGTTCTTGAAGAGCGCCGTGACGATCTTGAGTTCTTCGCTTCTCGTATCGACAAGCAAGCAATTACTCGTCTAGAGCAATTCGTTGACGCAGACTTCGCACAAGTTGACTACACTGACGCAATTCAAATCCTACTAGACTCTGGTAAGAAATTTGAGTTTGACGTTGAGTGGGGCATCGACATGTCTTCTGAGCATGAGCGTTACCTAGCTGAAGAGCACTTCAAAGCTCCTGTTATCGTTAAGAACTACCCGAAAGACATCAAAGCTTTCTACATGCGCTTAAACGACGACGGCAAAACAGTTGCAGCGATGGACGTACTTGCACCAGGCATCGGTGAAATCATCGGTGGTGCACAACGTGAAGAGCGTCTAGATATTCTAGACGAGCGTATGATTGCTATGGGTATCGACCCTGAGCACATGAGCTGGTACCGCGACCTACGTAAATACGGCACAGTGCCACACGCAGGCTTCGGTCTTGGTTTCGAGCGTCTAGTATCTTACGTAACAGGTATGGGTAACGTTCGTGACGTGATTCCATTCCCACGTACGCCACGCTCTGCAAACTTCTAATTCGAATACCTATTCGATATTAAAAGTTCGAAACAAATAAAAACCTCCGCATTTGCGGAGGTTTTTTTATACCCGTCTATTTATAAGGGCATGTTCATAAGCACCTATTGATGCAAGCTTAACAGCTCAGTCTACTCAACAGTACGAACCAAAAAGTGGTCTAAAAGTATCTTCTCGCCCGTCTGTTCTAGCGGCTTAAATTCAATCACCATCTGTTCACCCTTTTGCTCAAAAGCATTCACCTTAAAGAATAAGCTATCCTTATCCGCCTTAATGTTATGAGCAACCTGACGACCATTTACAAACACATCAAATGCGGGTGCTTTTGGGTTTGCAGGGATAACAGTTTCAAAAGTATACGTTTCACCTTCTTGCGCATAAGCCGTATTGTAAATGCCGCCATCCTTCGTCCAATAAGTACCATTAAAATCCATACTTCCGGCTGTCCAGTAGCTGTAAAAGGCGTGAAGATCTTCGATACTGTTCTGGGTCGTTGGCGTCCATCTTACGTCACCAAAATTGACTGGCTTAGTGTAACTAAACCCATGCTCTCTCATGTCCTTGTTTAAGGAGTCTAATCTCCCCAAAACATCATCAAAGGTATCTTGCCAACCAAGCTCGCCATAATATTGAAGGCCTATCTCCCCAATAATGTAAAACTCACCTTCCCGTTCAATCGTAATGCCTGAACCTGAGTCACCATGGATGATCAGCCACTGCAAGTTACTTTGAGGCATGATCACCGGGTCATATTTATATTCGGCTAACCATTTCTTGTCTGTGTCATTGTACTTAACAAATTTCTTCCCACCATTACGGCCGTTGTAGTTACCAAAGCCAACGCTATTTACTTCATAAACCTCTGAATGATCGAACATCCCTTTCTCTGGTAACTTCGCGGGCTTAATACCTGTGATTGGCGTATCTAAGCGCACCAGAGCAAAATCGTAAATGCCATCAGTAAATTCATACTCCCCCCACTCACCATTAGGGTCAGTAGTCGCACGTGATGTATGAATAACATTGTACTTACCGTTCTCATCTTTTTCATAAGACGAACAAGTTACTGCATTCTCATACCCTTCACTTTTAGAACCAGATACATGATTTGCCGTTATCACCCAGTAAGGGTCAATTAAGGTCGCAGAGCCCGCATTCATATGACAGGCAAAATCGAATTGAGTTTGTAGAGCGAACGTTTTGTGTTGAGTGACCGAACGATCCATTTTTCCAAGACCTGAGTGAGCCGAAAAGCTCGCTACAATTGCTGATGCTAGAATGATTCTTTTCATATTACTCGACCTCTCTCAACTGGATAGCCTCAATAGCGTGATAGCCTTGTCTCGATTCAAAATCAAACTGCCTATATTGGCGTGAATATGAGATTTCCACGATGTCATCTGGCGATTGAGATTCGAAAATAATCGTATTTTTAACACTGGTCATGTGAAAGGAAATGTCATTTTTAATTGTGATGCATTGCTTTTTAATACATGCGGTCACATCAGCAGAGGACAGCCAATTATGTGTATAAAGATCTACAGAAAACCGCCCTTCTTTACTCGGCTGAACGTCAAAAGAGAAACCACTAGAACCAACAAGCAAACCTGAAAAAGCCAGCTCTTGGTTATAATCCGTTGAGTCGCCGTCTTGCCAGTAGTAACGATTGCCAACTGCATTTCTAGTCTCTGAATTAGCGACTTGTTTTAAGTCACCAATAACCTTCACATCTCCAATTAAGGTACTATTTGGCTTATCTTTTCTTTGATGATCTCCGTAAAGAAAAGCCCAATCTAGGCCGTTTAAGTCAACATCTCTTGCGTAACGATACTTTCCCTCATCAAGCTCATAGCCGATAAATTCACTGGTAATAGACAACTTATTAGTGCCGACTTCCGAAAAATTGCTTAGTCGATTCAAATCAACATGGAGTTCGCTTGCTGAAGCATTGGTGGCCAACAAAGCCAACATGCACAGGTTTGTTTTTTTATATTTCAATCTCATAGTCCCGCCTCTCAATTAGTCATAACCAATTGTAATAAGTGGGAAATTTAAACCTGTAAGGTACTGTAAGCCTTTACTTTAACCACTTTTATTGCATAGCGACCAATAATTGACGTGAATACATACCAAGAAAAGGTAAGCTCTGGTTATTTCCCAGTACAACCCATAAGCCAAGTTTTTGACTAAAGGTGATACATATTCCAAATAATCACCATTTCGCGCTTACACGGACTTACAAAGCCTGTGGTATTAAAGTATGAGATGGCCTTCATAACTTATGATTTAATGCGATTATTCAAAAGTTCAGGTCATTTAAAACGACAAAGCCCTGCCAAATTCTGGCAGGGCTTAAAACAGTTCGATTGGATAATCGATTTAGTCTACATCTTGGTCTTTAGCATATTTGATGGCGAAACCGCAGATTGCCATCATGACAAACGGGATAGCGGCAGTTGTATATTCCGCCCACGCCATATCAGCAAAGGCTTTTGCCAATAATACATGGCCGATAATAAGCAGAAGCGCACACACAATCGCGACGATAATCAACTTAACTTCATTTCCCATAGTCATTTTCAACATAACGATATCTCCAATATTTGGTCTACCGTTATTGAATCACAACTCTCTGGTCAAGTAGGCGTACAGTTACGCTAGAAACAGCCCGTACAGTTGAAATGATTGCCCTTTTTATGAGGGACTTAAGGTTTTACGAGTGCGTGAGTTGATGTGCCAGCTTACCAAGCAAAATGAGTGCTTGTTCTTTCTCTTCTGTGAGTTCATAAGAGAAGTTCAATCGTATCGTGTTATCCACTCTGCCCTGTTCACTGAACAGATCACCAGATGCGACACTAATACCTTGCTCGATAGCTAGTTGATAAAGTTGTTGGCTGTCGAATTTCGCAGAAAAACGAATCCAGATGAAGTAGCCACCAGCCGGTTCTTCAATTTCTACTGCATGCGGGAAGTACTGCTTGATGACCTCAATGAACCGCTCTTTTCTCACTAGAAGGTTTTTACGCAATTTGCGAAGGTGATTGTCGTAGCTTTCATGTGTTAAGAAATGGGCGACGCCAAGTTGCACAGGCGCGCTACTCGACAGTGTAGAAAGAAGCTGAAGCTTTTGAATGGCATCATTGAAACGGGTGTTCACAACCCAACCGACCCGATAACCCGGACACAGACTTTTTGAGTACGAACCACAAAGCAGAACAGAATCGGTCTTATCGAAGGCTTTTAGTGGCTTGGGTTTATGCCCTTCAAAGTAGAGGTCGCCATATACGTCATCTTCAATAATGTAGGTTTCGTGTTGTGCTGCGATCTCTACCACACGGCGCTTCGCCTCTTCCGACAAACTTGTCCCTGTCGGGTTTTGAAAAGTCGTCATCAACCAACACGCTTTTACATCTTGGTTTTGTAGTACGCTTTCAAACTGCTCAATGTTCAATCCATTGATTGGACAAACATCGACTTCGATAGGATTAAGGCCTAGCCTCTCTACGGCCTGTAGAGCACCATAAAATGCAGGAGACTCTATCACTACGTTATCACCCGATTTAGTGACCGTTTGCAGGCTCAAGTTAAGCGCTTCCATCGCTCCTGACGTAATCACGATGTCTTGGTGATTAACCGTAATGCCTTGCTGCAGATAGCGCTGTGCAATTTGTCGTCTTAAGGTTTCACTGCCCGGTGGCAGATTATTGATCACACTGGCGCCAGTCATCTTTCTACCGGCGCTGGCCAGATTTCGAGTCAAGGTAGGTAATGGGAAAAGATCGGGATCTGGAAATGCTGAGCCAAAAGGAATAACACCCTCGGCTGAACTCGATTTCAAGAAATCAAATAAGCGGTCATTAATGGCTTTTTTTTCACGAACAAGCGGCTGTTCATAATCAACGCCGTCCAGTCTTGGTGCAACAAAGTAACCCGACTGAGGTTTAGCAATGATCCACCCTTCGCTTTCTAGCAACTGGTAAGCTTGTAAGACAGTACTATTGCTGACGTTGTAATTACGACAACTCATGCGTACCGACGGGATCTTCTCTCCGGAACGCCACGTATTGTTGGCTATCTGAGTTCGAATATCCTTTGCAAGCTCTTCATAACGCGCCATCTAATTGTACTACCTAGAGAAATTCTGTGAGCCGGTGATTTTATCACTTACGCCACCAACTATTGCTGCTATCCATATGATCGCACCTAATTTCCACAATAGTGTGAATTAGTTCACAGATAACTTTGTAAGCTTTGCTAAGTTTGTACCCAAGGTAGGAGCTAAGTTGGCTTTCTACCTCAATAATTTGATGTAACCCCAAAACATGCGAGATAACAATGAAAAAAATAGAAGCAGACCAATTAAGTTATAAAGGAGAGTCAAACGGTGTTCACAGTTGGACAACACCGAGCGGCCAACCATATTACTGGCACCCAGATTGGCTCCATATTGCTGAAGATGCGACAGGATCACATCCAAAGCAAAAAATCGATGTCGATCAAGATCAAGCGCCAACAGAAAAACACGCGGTGTCTGCTATTCTGAAACACATCAACCAATGGGCTGCAGACAAGCTAGCGTCTCACCCTGAGATTGAAACGGGCTCAATCGAAGCTGAAATCAATCTGAAAAAGTAATTGGTTAAAGTAGATAGCGAGCTCAATCGCTCGTGAGTCTAACCCAGTACACAGACTGAATAGCCTCGAACCTCGACCGAGGCTATTCAAGTGTCTTCATAAAAATGCTGTAATAACCCTCACCTAGCTAACAAATCTCTAACACAAATCAGTTTCTTGTATCAATCCACGAAAGCTATAGATAGAATTTCCGGTCTTATTCACGTCAGTTATGTTAATCATTCGTAACTCTAAAATTGTGAATCAATGAATGCGTAAATCTAATAAGAACGAGAATAAAGGCTTATCGATGGATATTTCAAATTACAATCAATCGCTAACGACTAAATTATACTTCATCGCTGGCGTGCTGTTCGGCACCTATGGCAGTCGGGTGTGCCCTATGCTCGAGAGCTTAACGACCTTAGAGATTTTCACACAAGTCAGTATTGTGTTTATCTTATTGTGGCTCGCGCGTCGTTACCTATTCGCGCAGCACACCTTAGTCAAACAAGGCCGATTCGCCCAGCTAGATACCCTGCTATTTTTTGCTGCAAGTATCCCTTTCGCGCTCTATTACAACTTAAGCTATGAATTCACGATAGATAGCAATTTGAAAGTGCTGTTTGGCATGAGTCTATTCGGCTTCTTTACTGGAACTATTCTCCAATTGAATGCGAAGCTCAGTCAAATGGATAAAATGGAGACGACTGGACAATTTGACTTCCAACTGGTTGGTGAAAGGAGTTCGCTGGTTAAGCAAATGATTGGTTTGGTCATCGTGCTTCTGGTAACACTGACTACAATGTTGACGATGATTGCCGTCAAAGACATCTTTTGGCTAGAGCACAACCCTGACCGCTTATTGGACGGCACCGGCAAGATCAGCGTGATCAAGGAGTTTATCTATTTGGCTGTGGTATTGGGTGGTTACGCGATAACCATCATGACGCTCTGGAGCAAGCTAATTAAACGCATTCTAATTAACCAAGAGTGTGCATTGAACAAGGTGACCAATGGAGAGCAAGGTGTTCGCCTGCCTATTTTTGGCTACAACGAGCTTGGCTCAATGGCATCTATGACCAATACCATGCTTGATAGCCTGGAAACCGCACAAAACGAAGTGAAAACCACTCGAGACGTAGCAATCGTAAGCTTATCGGCACTTGCCGAATCGAGAGACAATGAAACTGGCGCACATATCCTAAGAACTCAAGAGTACGTTAAGGTTCTCGCTCAAGAACTCAGTAAATCGAAAGCTCACGCGACCTTGTTAACACCCAACTATATCGAGCTGCTTTATAAGTCAGCCCCACTGCATGATGTAGGCAAAGTGGGTGTACCTGACAGTGTGCTATTGAAGCCGGGCAAATTGACGGACGAAGAGTTTGAGATAATGAAAGGTCACCCTGCAATTGGCGCTGAAGCTTTATCTATTGCAGAAAAGCAGCTGGGAAGTAGCTCTTTCTTGAGAGTCGCAAAAGAGATATCTCTCACTCATCACGAAAAATGGAATGGCAGCGGTTACCCAAATCAGCTGTCTGGTGAGGATATTCCTCTATCTGGCCGTTTAATGGCACTAGCCGATGTTTATGATGCGCTAATATCGAAACGCGTTTACAAGCCAGCCTTTAGTCACGAACAAGCTAAACAGATCATCTTAGAGGGCAATGGAACGCATTTTGATCCGCAAGTTGTCCAAGCTTTTCTGGCCGTCGAACAGGAGTTCGTTTCAATTGCCGCGCTCTACAAAGATGGCAAAAATGTGCCCAGTGAACTTGAGCGTGAAAGCTTTATTGCTCAACCTGCTTAATCTATTCAAAAATCACTAACTTCTTGCACCCTATAGGTTAATCCGTAGGGTGTTTTGTTATCAAATACCCTCTTTAATCAATAAATCTGATTGAAATGGATTTTTTTTGTCCTTTCTGTTCACTTCGTATTGTCTTAAAAATTCCATACAGGTATAACTACCCTTAGATACTATCCCCTCTCAATTGACATGGATGAAGATTATGTTTGAAAAAGTGTTAGCTGCTCCCGCCGATCCTATCCTCGGCCTTACTGAAGAGTTTAAAAAAGACTCTCGCGCAGAGAAAATCAACCTTGGTGTTGGCATCTACAAAAATGAAGATGGTCAAACGCCTGTACTTAAAACAGTAAAGAAAGCAGAAGCTGCACTTCTTGAAAACGAAAAAACCAAATCTTACCTAACGATTGAAGGCACAGCTGAATACGGTCTAGCGGTTCAGAAACTTCTTTTCGGTTCAGACGCTGAAATCGTAACGTCTCAACGCGCTAAAACAGCACAAGCTCCTGGTGGTACTGGTGCTCTACGTGTTGCAGGTGAATTCATCAAGCGCCAACTGGGCGATGTGAAGATCTGGATCAGCAACCCAACTTGGGCTAACCACAACGGTGTTTTCGCTGCTGCTGGTATCGAAACAGCTCAATACAGCTACTACAACGCTGAAACAAAAGACAAAGACTTCGCTGGCATGGTTGCTGACCTAGAGAAAGCATCTGAAGGTGATATCGTTCTTCTTCACGGCTGCTGTCACAACCCAACAGGTATCGACCCAACAGCTGAAGAGTGGGAAGTACTGGCTAAGCTCGTTGCTGAGAAGAAGCTTCTTCCACTATTCGACTTTGCTTACCAAGGTTTTGCAAAAGGCGTTGAAGAAGATGCTGCTGGCCTTCGTACTTTCGCTAAGTACAACAAAGAGATTCTAGTCGCGAGCTCGTTCTCTAAGAACTTTGGTCTATACAACGAGCGTGTTGGTGCATTCACTTTGGTTGCTGAATCTGCAGACGTAGCAACAACAGCATTCTCTCAAGTTAAGAGCATAATCCGCTCTATCTACTCTAACCCACCAGCGCACGGTAGTGCAGTCGTGACTCACATCCTTGGCGATGCTGGTCTACGAGCGGAATGGGAAGCGGAAGTAGCTGAGATGCGTGACCGTATCCAAGAAATGCGTGAGCTATTCGTTGCAACACTGAAATCAGAAGGTGTTGATGCAGACTTCACGTTCATCGAGCGCCAAAACGGCATGTTCTCTTTCTCTGGTTTGAGCAAAGAGCAAGTAAACCGCCTAAAAGACGAATTCGCAATCTACATTGTTGGCTCTGGCCGCATCAGCGTAGCGGGCATGACTAAGTCAAACATGGGTCCTCTATGTAAAGGTATCGCTGCGGTTCTGTAATCGTAACAATACCAAGTCTGCTCTTGCAGACAGTAGATATGCAAAAGCCAGCGATTAAGCTGGCTTTTTTGTATCTCTACTTTCAGTTTAAATGTTTTGTAAGTTAGTACTCTAGGAAGAACTCAACACCTAACTCATTCGTTCTTTCACTCACACCCGTGCTGCCCTCGCCATCTCGGTGTTGGTAGGAGCCACCAATCGCAAATTTGTTGGTCACCAGATAACGTAAACCTAGGTGGTAAATCTCTTCGTCGAACAAATCACTTCGATTCACTTGTACGCTGCCATTGGCAATCCAACGTTTCGCAAAGCCATAGTTAAGCTCTGCTTTTACCCCTTGGACAAATTCAGTGTCCGATTCTAAGGTTTCATTACTACCGTTAAGCTCAACCTCACCTTTGGTAACACCCAACAAGTAAGAAGCCACAATATCCAAGTCTTTCTTAATGCTATAACGGTAACCAGCCCCTGCCATTAAGGTATCAATTCGAGTCGTGCTTTCATCAGGGTGAATAAAGCGTGCGCTGTAGTCTCCCAGCAACAACCAATCATCCGTCATCGCGTAACTAACGCCTAGTCCATACGACGAGGCATTGTTATTACTGCCTGCATCTTCATTTAAACTGCCCGAATGCGCGGTCGCATATATATGGTCATAATCAAGAATATCCACGGCGTTAGTGTCTGCCCACAAACTTGGAGAAAACACAAAAACTGTAGATACAAAACTAAGCTTCCACTTCGACATTCCTATCATCCTTTAACTGTCACTCCATTAATTGAAAGGTTAGTCTATCCATAAGACTTTAAAAAGGTTTTAGCTCACAGATTGATTTGTGACGGCAAATTATTATCAAATGTTGTACCATGAAATCATACAAACTAATGGATGATCATTATGGATGCTGAGTTATTAGAGATTCAAAACTTTCTGGCACAATACCCCCCTTTCACAGAACTCCCAGAGGAGATGTTGGCGAAAGTGACCAGTAGTGTGGAAATTTCTTATTACCGCCAAGATACCCCCATCATTCACTTTGGTGATCAAATTCATGACTTATACATCGTTCGAAGTGGCGAAGTAGAAGTCTACCGTCGTAAAGGTGAACTCTATAACCGCCTTGATGAAGGCCACTTATTTGGTCAAATGGGCCTACTGACCAACAACAAGGTGCGTTTCCCTGTTAAAGCGACTGAAGATACCCTGCTCTACTGCATTCCTGAGCCTATCTTCCAAGAACTCTACGACAACTACGACTCCTTTGCCGATTTCGTAGAAGTAGAAGATAACGCGCGACTGCGCCAAGCCAACTCAGATAGCAACGACGCTAACGACCTAACGACATCAAAAGTCAAAACGCTGCTGACTAGCGAAGCGCCAATGATCGAAAAAACGCGCACTATTCAACAAGCCGCAACCATGATGGCCCAAGATAATGTATCCTCTTTGCTGATCATCGACCCAGATATCGTCGAAGATGATGAAGATGACTCAACACCAGTGATTGGTATCATCACCGACCGAGATTTATGTACGCGTGTACTCGCCGAAGGTCTAGACCCATCGGATGAAGTGTCCAGCGTGATGACGCCAGAGGTTATCTCACTCGACCACAATGCCTACGTATACGAAGCCATGATGACCATGCTTCGCTACAACGTACATCATTTGCCAGTACTAAAAGATAAGAAACCTATTGGCATAATCGAAGCGACTGATATTGTTCGTTACGAATCTCAAAACTCGCTGTTACTTGTAAGTAGTATCTTCCAACAACAGAGTATTGAAGATCTGAAAGTGCTTTCTGAGCAAGTGAAAGACAGCTTTGTGCGCTTAGTCAACGAAGATGCCAACGCCCATATGGTTGGTACCGCAATGTCGGTAATTGGCCGTAGCTTTAAGCAACGTATTATCGAACTTGGTGAAGAGAAGTTGGGCAAGGCTCCTATCCCTTATTGTTTCCTCGCACTCGGTTCTATGGGTCGTGACGAGCAACTGCTCGTTACTGACCAAGATAACGCAATTATTCTTGATGATACCTACGATGAGAAAAAGCACGGCAAGTACTTTGAAGAGCTCTCAAAATTCATTTGTGACGGCTTAGACCAGTGTGGCTATGTGTACTGTACGGGTGACATCATGGCGACTAACCCAACATGGCGCATGACTCGTAGAGAATGGGAAGAGTGCTTTGCCGATTGGATTGATGATCCAAACCCGAAAGCACTGTTGAATGCTTCAATCTTCTTCGACCTTGATGGCGTTTATGGCCGTCTGAAGTGGGCTGAGCAATTAAACAGCTTTATCGTTCGACGCGCACGTAAAAACAACCGCTTCTTAGCCTGTCTTGCACGTAACGCACTCAACCGTACGCCGCCACTTGGTTTCTTTAAAGACTTCGTAATGGAGAAAGATGGCCGTCATAACAACTCCATCAACCTTAAGCGCCGTGGTACTGCACCATTAGCAGACTTGATTCGTGTTCATTCATTGGCAGTGGGCTCTCGTTCTAAGAACTCATTCGAACGTTTGGATGACATTATCGACGCAGGTATTCTGCCAAAAGGTCGAGCTCAAGACTTGAAAGATGCGATGGAGTTTATCTCTCTGGTTCGTATTCGCCACCAAGCACACGATGTTGATAATAATGTCGAGCCTGATAACAACATCGAACCAGAGAACCTATCTGACTTCGAGCGACGTAACCTTAAGGATGCATTCCAAATATTAAGTAATGCGCAAAACTTCCTTAAGTTCCGTTATCAAGCCAGCAATAAGTTTAAGTAGGGCCTATGAACAAACTATTCAGATCACCTGCGGTCGATTGGCCATTTAAGTTTGCTCAGAAGCTAGAAAGAGCGAGAGATGAGCGCTTAAAGCACTTTTATAGCCAGCCTCTTCCCGCGCCTGATACGCCAATTTCAGAAGTGATGTTCTTAGCGGTCGACTTTGAGACAACAGGCTTAAACCCAAACAAAGATGGCATCATCACCATTGGCCTTGTCCCGTTTACGCTCAATCGTATTTACTTGCGACAAGCCAGGCACTGGACACTGCGGCCAAAGCAGAAGTTGGAAGAAGATTCTGTGGTAATTCATGGCATCACTCACAACGACATCATTGATGCACCAGATCTTAGCGAAGTGTTAGATGAGATATTAGAAGCGATGGCGGGACATATCCCAGTGGTTCACTATCGCCGTATCGAACGGGACTTCTTGGATAATGCATTGAAAGTGAGATTAGGTGAAGGGATCGAATTTCCAGTCCTCGACACGCTCGAGATTGAATCTCAAATTCAGAACAAACTGGCCGGTGGCCTGTGGAACAAGCTCAAAGGTAAGAAGCCAGCCTCAGTAAGACTTGGCCAAAGTCGTCGTCGATACCACCTACCCGACTACACACCGCATCATGCACTAACTGACGCGATTGCGACTGCTGAGCTACTCCAAGCGCAGATTGCTCATCACTTTGATGCTGAAATGCCTTTGAAGAGTTTCTGGTTATAGCTACACTGAAAGTGAAAGTTGGTCACTATTAAAAAGCCCGCTATGTTCAATTAACGGGCTTTCTTAATTTCACTACTGGCTTTATACCGCAGTAGGCCCAACCAAGCGCATTTCCCAGTCTTCAACTTTTCCTGTTTCAAGGCGACGTGCAACAAGTGCTCCCCATGATTCGACCAATGGCAGTTCAGCCATCTGGCTTAGCTCTTCTTTATCTAAACTACCTGTGAAAACAGCCCCCATGATACGAGCGAGCGACCAATCTGGATACGGTCTTTCACACAGAATAATCTCGTCACCTGCGCCAATATCGCCCTCTTCCAATACGCGGAAGTACCAGCCTGTTCGAAGTGTGTCTTGCAGTCTCCTCGCCATATCGTTCTGCTCGAATCTCACATTGAGTTTCCAACAAGGCATACGCCCTTGTGAGACTTCCAATAATGTTGAGCCGATACGAACCTTATCTTTCAAACAAATAGATTGTTCCGTGATGCCACTTGAGCTTAGGTTCTCACCAAATGCACCTGAAGATTGAAAGATACCTTTGTCACCTAACTCTTTCTGCCAAACTGAATAGTGCTCGCTTGGGTAGATATGAAGAGCTTTCTGAATGCCGCCATGGAAACGCGGGTCACCTTGTTCATCGTTGGTAAAACCAAGCTCTGTCGCGTATTGGCGCTCTGATAAAACTTGCTTATCAATAGCACTTTTTGCTCCGTGTGCGAAGGCGGCAATTTTTCCTACCAATACACTATTTACTACGCCTAACTTCTTCATATCCCTTCCTTCTTACTGGAGACTTTCTTACTGAAAACATACTTGTTGAACTGCGTGAAATAAAACGACACTGCGACTCAACTTCACGCTCTTTGCCGAGCATGATAGCCTAGGGTCGCCCCGTCAGAGTAGGGACATAAGGACACTTAACCATGCTAACCCGCCAAATCGATTCTCGTACCGGAGTTGTCACCTCCAATAGGATGATGGTCGCTAATCCAAATTCGCCCGCGCTCGTTAAGACTATCGACATGCCGAAAGGTTACATCGATGCGATGCACCAGCACACATGGCATCAAGTGATCTTTCCACTCAAAGGTTTGCTACAGACTCAAACAGAACACTATCAACACCTTGTGCCGCACACATCGGCTTTGTTTGTACCTGCCGGTATTTCACATGAGTCTATCGCATTGAGCCATACCACGTTTGTTGGTATTTACCTTAACCCAGCCTTTGGAAAGGAGTATGAGCCCGAAGTTCGAACCATCACACTTACTCCCTTTCTAAATGAGCTATTACAAGAAATTCGAAGACAGTGTGAGGGCTTGGTGAGCGATGAAGAAGTGTCTCGCCTACTGTCCGTATTGCACGACCAAATAATGAAAGACAACGTACAAACATTTCAGCTGTTATTGCCACAAGACAGGCGTTTGAAGTTGATATTTGAAGCCCTCACTGATGAGCCAAATTTAGACTTGTCACTCAAAGAGTGGGGAGAAAAAGTCGGAGCATCGGAACGAACATTATCGCGATTATTCTCAAAAGAATTCAACACGTCATTTCAGCTGTGGCGACAACAAATACGACTGATTTATTCATTATCTTTGCTTGATGAAGAACTCTCGATTCAACGAATTGCTGACCTAGTTGGCTATCAAAACGACTCATCGTACATCAAGACGTTTAGAGCATATTTTAACGTCACGCCGCAGCAATTTCGTTTAAACAGCAAAAGAAAATAGTTAGTGTTGCTGAGAAATGGTTGAGGGGCTAAAAAAGAAAAAGAGGAGCTAATAGCTCCTCTTTGAATGGTTCAATCTCGTGTGACCAGATTAAGCGTACTTCTCTTCGAAATCTTTCATGAAACTAACCAACGCTTGAACGCCTTCCAAAGACATTGCGTTGTAAAGTGAAGCTCTCATTCCACCTACGGCTCTATGGCCTTTTAGTGATTTCAGACCCGCAGCGTCAGCCAACTCTAAGAACTTGCCATCTAGCTCAGGTTTCGCAAGTTGGAACGGTACGTTCATTCTTGAACGGTTTGCAGTGTGAACATCGTTTTTGTAGAAAGCTGAGCTATCGATAGCATTGTAAAGCAACGCTGCTTTCTCTTTGTTCACCAACTCCATCGCTTCAACACCACCTTGAGCTTTCAGCCATTTGAAAACAAGGCCAGACAAGTACCAAGCGTAAGTTGGTGGCGTGTTGAACATTGAGTCTTTTTCAGCAAGCACTTTGTAATTAAGAATGCTTGGCAATACGTCATTTGCAAGATCTAGCAAATCATCACGCACGATAGCGATGCAGATACCAGCCGGGCCAATGTTCTTCTGAGCGCCAGCGTAGATAACACCATACTGAGACACATCAATCTTACGAGACAGAATATTAGATGACATGTCCGCCACGATTGGCTTATCAGTTTGAGGAAGCTCGCTGATTTCAATACCATCGATGGTTTCGTTTGGACAGAAATGTACATACGCAGCTTCTGGGTCGATTTTCCAATCTTTAGCGGGAACAACAGCCGCTTTGCCATCAATTGACGTCTTCGCGTTGAATACATCGATCTCACAGTACTTGCTTGCTTCAGTTACCGCACTTTCCGCCCAGTAACCTGCATCGATGTAAGTCGCTTTCGTCGCGTCACCTAAAAGGTTTAGAGGAACAGCAGCGAATTGAGCACGAGCGCCCCCCTGACAGAAAAGAACTTTGTAATTGTCTGGGATGTTCAGAAGATCACGTAAGTCCTGCTCGGACTCGTCTGCAACTTGAATAAATTCCTTGCTGCGATGGCTGATTTCCATCACGGAAGTCCCTAAACCATTCCAATCAATAAAGTCTGCTTGCGCTTGTTTCATTACAGGTTTAGGCAGTGCGGCTGGACCTGCACTGAAGTTGAATACGTTATCTAATGTAAGTTCCATGGGGATGATTGCTCCTGCTAAATAATAACTATGCAAGTAATACCATGTTTTACCCAACATAAAAACAACAAAAGAGGTCTTAAGACCTCTTTTGTTTTGTACCGTATAAAATGTTTAAGCTTAACCTGCTAAATCACTCTATCAGTATCCAGGTCAGCTCAGTTTATTGAACAAAAACTGGCATAAGTAGAGCGATTAACGGAATTTCTTGTCCATTTTCGAACACTAGGTTTCCATTTTCTAAGTCAGCACTGATTTCATAACCACTTTCTGTTTCTTTGATCATTTCCATCACAAGCAATTCATCGATACCTTCACGGATGAATGGGTATTCTTCAACAAGCTCATTTGAAAAGCTCGAGTGAAGGCTACCAGTAAGCGCTGGCATGATCATCGAAGGATTACTGCTGATGTTTTCTGTCCCTTCCGGTACGCTCACCAACCATTTAGATTCAAACTGGCCCTTACCTAGCTCTAGCGACATATTGTTCATTGAAAGATCGAAACCCTTAGCAAACAGAATATCGATAAATGGAATGATCTCTGCGACGTCTTCTTGGGTCAGTACTGGATTGGATTGGTAAATCTCAAAGATTTTCTCGAATGATTCGCTATCTAATTTCGATATTTCAAAATCAACGTTTAAGTTGTTCAACTGACCTTCACTGGTCTCGATATTTGCGATATCCAGTTTAAGATTGCTGCGCAGGCGCTTAGTCGCTTCATCTAGGTGCGAATCAAAATCGTACTTAGAATTTTCAATGGTCATGAATGGCTGCATTGCAGAATCTGAAACCAAGAAACTATCAATCGTGAAATTCTGAGTGCCTAACCAGTAACCTTTGGCTTGTTGGCCTGAACCAACACCTTTCAGGTTAGACAGTGTTACCTCTTCACCCGTTTCAAAATCGATTTGAACAGAAGGAATTGAAAGTTGGTAGTCCACTTGACCTAACACAGTCGCGTGACCAGTCAGGTTCGATTTAGTGATAGACACCGAGGTGCCATTCTCATCAGTGCCTTGATGATTGAATTGGCTTAGCTCGAAGTCGAAATCCGTATTACCATTCAGCTCTGTGCTCGTCGTTAAGGTCAGTGGCAGAATGTCTGCATTGTCTAATGTCGAGACAGCGTTAAGGCTAACCAAGCCATGGCTAACCGCACTATTAATAACAAACTCACTTGGTAAGCCATCAATCGCAAGTTGTTCTTTTAGATTTTCATCCGTCACAGTGATGCGAGTGGTTACATTAGAAGAAAGGTAACCCCTATCGTACTCAACGATCTCAGCTTGAATGCTCGAATTGTTAAGTTTTGCAACGCCATCAGTAATCGCATTTTGTCCAATTTGCCCAACGGCTAAAGGCCAGCAAAGAGCCAATGAGATTGCGCCGCCAATTGCGCCAATTTTTCTTAACTGTTCCATGAGTTCTCTTTCTACATGTGTTTGTTTTTTTTCAGTCTAACCCATCAGTCGCAAACAAGAAACATTGAGTTAAATCAGTCTATTGCTCGATACTCCAAATCACTCAGCAAATTAACGGCTAGCTCTCATCCTTAATCAGCTGTTCTTGCTAGGCTAGAAGCGTTGCGACTACTAAGGGCAAACTGTGAATCAATACGCTGTTATCTGTTTGGACAATAATCCAGTTAGCATCGAACGAATACGTACGGAATTAGCTCCGTTATCTTGTGTGTTCGATATCTACACTGCCGAGAACATTGAAGATGCGCACCACGCATTGGAAGACATCCACGACAATCATCAAACTGTTGCTTTGGTGATCACTCACCATCACTCTCAGTTTAATGGTGTGCAGTTTCTTATTGAACTCGAACAATTACCTCATAGTAATACGGCGAGAACCATACTCGTCAGTGCATCGTCAGATATTCAATCCATTCTAACTGCGGTAAACGAAGGCAGGCTTAATCACTGCTTAACCAAACCGGTTCAAGATCAGGTTCTTTTCAAGTCAGCACAAAAGGAACTGACCTCTTTCGTTATCCAGTACGATGCTGAAAACCTACTGTCCTACAGTGATGCGTTAGATCAACACCGCCTACTAAGAGCCCACATAGAGCAAAAGATTCAATCTTTTCAATCTGGCTTTATTCACGATTACCACCAGCTTTCAGACAATGCGCTCGCGGAACGTGTCTTCAATGCCTTGCAAGAGGTCTTCTCTAAAGGTGATAAAACCAAAGCAATTCGTGAGTACTCCCCAGAGCACTTGTTAACGGTTGAAGGTGAAGACAATCGCTTTTTATGGTTGATCATTGAGGGTGAAGTCGCCCTCTATAAGAAAGATGAATTGGGCCAGCAGCGAGAAGTGGTGCGTCACTCTAAAGGCAACATCGTTGGTGGAATGTCATTTGTGACGGGCGAGCCTTCGTTCTCTACTGGGATAACTCTGACCCCAACTCGAGTCATTAAGCTTGATAAAGAGAGTTTTGCTCAAGTGATGCATTCCAATAATACCTTGCTGCCTTTGTTTACTAACCTATTGCTCCGTCATTTCAATCGCCGCTTGCAACGTAGCATCACCAACAAAATCAAGCTTCAACAAACGCTCGAATCATTGGAGTCAGCCCACCAACAATTAATTGAAAAAGAGAAAATGGCCATGCTTGGGCAGCTTGTCGCTGGTGTTGCACATGAACTTAATAACCCCATAGCAGCAATTATGAGAAGTATTGAAACGCTGTCAGATCATCTAGATCAGATACTAGAGCAACTATCCGTTCCTCACTCCAATAAGGGAACAGAGGTATTAGCGTGTTCAAAATTGGCCAAACCGCTCTCCACTTCTCAGGAGAGACAATTAGTAAAACACCTTACATCAACTATCGATGAACGTGCTCTAGCCAAAAAAGTGGTGAGGCTAAATCTCAGTCAAGACTCTACGGTTTTAGAAACCCTCAAAGAGTCCCCTGTCGCAGGTAAAGAACTGCTGAATGATTTAGAACATTACCACTACGTAGGAAACTCTATCCGCTCCATTCAAGTTTGTAGCAAACGGATTGCCGATATGGTCAAAAGCCTAAAAAGCTATGCACGAGAAGATGATGAGCTTCGCCATTACACAGATATTCACGAAGGTATCGAAGATACGTTGGTGATCTTTGAAAACCGCTTGAAGCATCATCAGCTTGAAAAGCACTACGACACCAACTTGCCACCTTTGCTCTGCCAATCACTCGCTTTGCAACAAGTCTGGACCAACCTTCTTTCTAATGCCCTCGATGCAATTCCAGAACGGGGCAAGGTTTCTATCACTACTTCACAACAGACTAAAGACAATCAAACGTTTCTAGTAGTGCAGATATCAGACACCGGCATTGGAATCGCGAAGGAAGACATTCATTCTATTTTCAACCCTAATTTCACGACCAAAAAAGAAGGTAACTTTGGTTTAGGGATTGGGTTATCTATTTCTCAGCAAATCGTTTCAGCTCATCAAGGATTTATCTTGGTGGAGTCTGAGGTAGGCAGCCATACTCACATGCAGGTGTGGCTGCCATTCAAACAAGAAGGAGCACCTCATGAATAAGTACCTAATTTTATGTGTCGATGATGAACCTGAAGTTCTCAACAGTGTGCTTCAAGATTTAGCTGTATTTGAAGAAAACTTTATCGTTGAAGGTGCTGAATCGGTCGATGAAGCTAAGCAAGTCATTAAAGAAATGGGACACGATGGTATCAAGCTCGCTTTGATCTTGTGCGACCACATCATGCCAGAAAAAACCGGCATCGATTTTCTAATCGAACTGAATCAGCAAGACTCGACTAAGCCAACACGCAAGCTCCTGCTCACAGGACAAGCTGGCTTAGAAGATACGGTAATCGCAATTAACAACGCGGCTCTCGACTTTTATATCTCCAAACCTTGGCAAGGCGATCAGCTCAGGAACACCATTACTCAGCAGCTGACTGACTACGTGATTGCCAACGACAAACAACTACTGAATTGGACTTCGATTTTAGATACAGAGCGCATCCTTACCTCAATGGCAGATAAGCGGACAAGCTTTGGTGAATAGCGTTAACGATAAGTAGCGTTTAATAGCCAGAGAGAAAAATGGTACCCGATATAAGAACTGATCGAATACATATAAATTTTGGATAATTTGCTCGTCTATTTTTCTTAATCGGCGTAAAACATGAGATCTCCGTTACAGACTGCTCCTTAATTTGCTTGTTTTTTAACTAAATGAGTAAGGATTTACATTTTAATGGATTACTTTTCCGTAAGTTAGATTAAACTGTCTCAATGTTTATGGTTTGCCTGATTTTTCTCAAACCAAAGGAATTAACACTAATAAAGGTTTACGGTCGTTATGCGCAAAATACTACTTACTACCGCTATGCTATTGGCTTCTAGTCAAGCGCTAGCTGTCGATGAACAACCACAAGTAATGAGCAACTTCAGCTACGATTACTTCGAAGCACGTATCGGTGCTAGCCCAGTAACATTTGGTGGTGCGTTCAGTAAGTCAATTCACCCGAACGCTCACGCTGTAGCACGTATCGATTCAGAATTTGAAGGTGATTACGACTCAGCTGTAGGTCTTGGTTTTCACGCTCCAATCAACAACTGGGCTGATCTAACAGGTGAAATGCTAGCTCGTATCGTTCAGCCTGAAAATTCAAGCTCTACTGATATCGGTATGGAAATCAACGTTGGTGTTCGTCAATGGCTTGGTCCACAACTAGAAGTTGGTGGTAAAGGTGGTTACGTTTCTATCGATGACAACGATGATTGGACAGGTTCTGTTTACGCACGTTTCCACTCTACAGAGCTATTCTCTATCGGTGCTGAAGCTCGCATCAACGACTTCTACGGTGACCAGCTAATGTTCACTACTCGTTTCAAGTTCTAAGACTTAGCGAGCCAGCTCTCATGAGCACTTAGTCTTTTGATACTTAATCTTTTAAGAAATCCGACTAAGACAAAAACAAAAAAACCGAGGACATTCCTCGGTTTTTATTTATTAACAGTAATCTTAAGCATATAAGGCAAACTTCTTTAGTGGCAGCTCTTTAGTAATTGCTGCTTGCGTGGCTCTTGCAATAGTTTCCAGTGAATACCGTCAATTGCACCCGCAAATTTCCAAAGTAGTTTTAGGTCAACATCGTTTCCGTACGCTTCGCGAACCTTATTAAACACTTCAGGCGCGCCCAACTGCATAAACATTGAAACATCATCCACACCCGCCTTTTTAACCATACGCTCTAATGTGAGCTGCATATTTGGTAGATCTCTTAATCTACGGCTAGCTGATGATTTCTTGAAGCTACGCTGCTGAATTGAATTATCGATTGAAGTACGAATAATACAATCCAATTCAGGATGTTCACACGTAAACAGATCCGTAATGTCGTAATAGTTTACGGTTGCTGTTGTCTGTTTTTTTACATGACGATACTTTTCACAATCAAGATCCGTCAGTTTCTTATCTAATGACTTTCCACCTCTAATGAATAAACAACCTTCACTCAATAAAGCGAACATAGCATCATTTTGAAAGAGGCCAATACCTCCAAACATAGAACGTTTTTGATGCTCACCAAATTGATTCACGTAATTAATAAATGCTGTCTCGGTCATATCCGTTGATCCTTAATCAAATTACCCCGATTAGGTTGATCACCAGACAAGCAGCTTGTTATGCGAAAAATTTATAATCTATTTTTTTATTGTTTAGGTGAATATTATGGTTACCTTTCCACCTTTCAATAAATGATACTTCGAAAAGAAAAATAAGTCTGGACTTAGTTCACATCAATCAATTGAGTATTCCGGTTTTTCATGATTGACATCACAGTAAACTATCAAACTATGCTTAAATTTGGACACCTAGTGATACACCGGTTCAAATTATTAAAGGTTATGTAGACGGGTGAGTATTGCCTCGCAGCATCGTGGCTTGTAAAATAGCAGGACAGACCTGTTTTTACTTTTTATATGAATCATTTATCGTTTTTCTGGCTACCACAAAATAAGGCTCTTCTCTTAAAGGGTCTGGAATCAGAGTTTGCCCAACTTGTTGGACATTCTATCTCAGCGGGAAAAATAACACTTCCTCCTATCCCTAACGTTGTACTGAAGATTCAAACGCTTTGTACCCTTGAATCAACCGGGATTGCTGAAGTTGCCGAGTGCTTACTCGAAGATCCAGGCCTAACAGCTATCGTCATTCGTGTGGCTAACTCTGTCGTATTTAACAGACGCAACATTACCTGTGTCGATATTGTGACGGCTGTATCACGGCTTGGCATATTAAGAGTACGTGACATCGTGACCGCTCAAGCTATCGAGCAACTTAAACACTCGGTGAACCTCAGCAAAGAGTGTAATAAATTATTGGTTCAGAGCGCATCTGTATCAAAAGAGCTAGGCGCCACTATGGTACTGGTGACCAACGGCTTCAAAGAACTTTCCCCTCTTGAATACCGTTACCTTGAACATGAAAAATCACTGCTTGTTGGATTGCTGGCTGACATTGGTTTGTTCTGTTTGGTTAGCGAATACCACCTCTACCTCGAAAACGGCAATTACCTAGATCACGACATCGCTTTACAAATCTTCCAAGGCCAATGTTCTGCTACCAGTAAATTAGTGCTTAACCGTTGGGGTTTCGACAGTGACTTTATTGATGTGTGCAGTAATACCATCAATAACCACGAACAGCGTGAAGTGTCTTACCTGGATATAGCTCGAATCGCTAACCACCTGCTGATGTTCAGAAACAAGGACGAGAACATCGATGATCACGAAGTTGAACTTAACGTCACCGGTGCAGAGGTACTTTATAAGTTAAGCAACTTGAGCAAACATGATTTTAATGCAAAGCTAAGCGACGTGATCAATAGTAGCGGCTTCTAAGTCACTGTTAAATTACAACTAAATGTAATATGAAGTAAATGCAATGAGGAAAGCATGTTTACAGGGATGATCTTTATATTTGCACCACTCGTCGTGGGGTATCTTTTTGCAATTTCAAACGCTCAGACATTAGAATTTATCAACCGCTCAACATCACGGTTGATCTACGTGATTCTGGCGTTAATGGGACTAAGCTTAGCCGCCCTTGACAACCTAGGCAGTAACCTACAGACAATCCTTCTTTATACCGTCACTTTCTTTGTCTGTTTGAGCGTTTGTAACCTAATGGCACTGCCCGTTATTGATAAGCTACTGCCACTCAAAACCGACAGCAGCAAGAAGAAGCTTCCCCTCTCTTCTATGGCGATGGAATCTGCCAAACTCATCTTAGTGGTGGGTTCGGGGCTAATCGCTGGCTTAGTGCTGCCTATTGGCCTTGATTGGGTTGATACCGCAAGCGAATGGATTCTGTTTGTTCTTCTGTTCTTTATTGGTATTCAGCTGCGCAATAGTGGATTAACACTTCGACAGATCTTGCTCAACAAGCATGGCATGGTTATCGCAATCACGATTATCATCACCTCAATGTTGGGTGGCGTTATCGCAGCTTACTTATTGGATATTCCCCTATTTAAAGCGTTAGCTATGTCTTCTGGTTTTGGTTGGTACTCTCTGGCTGGAATCCTAATGGGCGATGCATTCGGTCCAGTCTACGGCGGAGCATCATTCATGCTTGAGCTACTTAGAGAGCTCGTCGCCTTAGTCCTGATTCCAGTGCTCATTCGTAGCTACCCATGCACGTCTATTGGTTATGCAGGCGCTACTGCTATGGACTTCACTTTACCTGTCATTCAAACAACAGGCGGCGTTCGTTGTGTGCCTATCGCTATCGTCAGTGGCTTTATCCTAAGCTTGCTTGTTCCGATATTGATGTTGTTCTTTGTATCTCTTGCTAACTAGATCGCAGGAATAGCATTTGTTTTAGATTAGAATGCAACTCGAATACCAATGCCCAAGACACCGATACAGTTACCTAAATAAAAAGACACTAAGTGTCATTGCTCAACGAATAACGATCACGGTAACCTGTAACGACAAAGTTATAAAAAGAATAAACTTACAAAAGGAACCACTATGAAACGCCTTTGCGTCGCATTACTGCTAGCTTCAACTTCTACTTTCTCTTTTGCAGCAGATTCAATGTCTGAGACAAACCAGTGCCAAGCAAAAAAATATGATGCGTACATCGATGCATCTTTGAATTGGTATGCCGACCTTGCTGCATTAACCTCAGAACAATATCCAGAGCTAACAGAAGTAAGTGAGTGGTTCCTAGAAGGCCGTAAGCACCACTTTGAGCTTAACCGTGCTGCGGTAAACTACTACCTTGTGAATGATTCAAGTAAAGTAGCAACTGAACAACCGGTGGAAGCTTGGCTGCAACTTGAGCAACACGACATTAAAACGTTATCAACACGTGATGATGAGCTTGGTAAAATCGCGAAAACCACATTTGACGACCGCCAATCAACGCCTCACGCTCAAAACTACGAGTTACGTTCTGCATTTGCAGAGCTGCTTAGCCACCCTAAGCAAATCGACACAGCGCTGCAGCGTTACAACCAGTCAATTAGTAAACTTGAAGCGATTAAGTGTAAATAACCCTTGGTTTAATGCGCTTTTATGAGAAGTTGGATTTCATAATTAAGACGGGACATTGTTCCCGTTTTCGTTTAGATTGTCCCGCTCGCGTCAATATAAAAAAAAATAACTCGCTTGCTATGGTTACGGAACAAAAAACAGCAGATGTTAGCTTCGACAGTCTTTTACGTATCTTCACGGTACCGGAAGGCCCAGATTCTACACTCACTCAAATTGAAGACAAACTTTCACGAAACCTGAATCAATTCTTACGTGAACATATCGTGGCTGAAGAAAAGCCGCTGCGTGAAATTGAGAAAGATTTTTCAAATGCTCATATCCCCGAGCAGCCTGAGTTTGTTTCTGAACATACTGAGCATCTCCTCGATTCTCTTGTATCTCATTCGGTTCATACGTCTTCGCCAAGTTTCATTGGCCACATGACCTCTGCGCTGCCGTACTTCCTGATGCCGCTTTCTAAAATCATGATTGCGTTGAATCAGAATCTAGTAAAAATCGAGACATCAAAAGCTTTCACTCCCCTAGAACGTCAAGTTCTGGGTATGTTACATCGCCTGATTTATCAAGATAGTGACCAGTTTTATTCACGTTGGATGCACAGTGCAAACCACTCTTTAGGTGCGTTTTGTTCTGGCGGTACCATCGCGAACATTACTGCGCTTTGGGTTGCACGTAACAATGCACTAAAAGCACAAGGTTCGTTCAAGGGTGTGGAAAAAGAAGGCTTATTTAAAGCCATGAAGCACTACAACTATGAAGGGCTAGCCATCTTAGTCTCTGAACGTGGTCACTACTCTCTGAAAAAAGCCGCAGATGTCCTTGGTATTGGTCAAGAAGGCCTAGTATCGGTTAAAACAGATAACGACAATCGCATTTGTACTGACGACCTACGACTGAAGATCGAGCAACTCAAGCAGAACAAGATTAAGCCTTTCGCCGTTATCGGTGTCGCAGGTACAACTGAAACAGGTAATATTGACCCGCTAAGAGACATTGCTGAGGTTTGTGCCGAATCAGATTGTCATTTCCATGTTGATGCAGCTTGGGGTGGTGCAACCTTGATGTCGAATAATCATCGTCATCTGCTAGATGGTATTGAGCTGGCAGATTCAGTCACGATTGATGCGCATAAGCAGCTTTATATCCCTATGGGCGCGGGCATGGTTTTGTTCAAGAAGCCAGATGCAATGACAGCGATTGAGCATCACGCCCAATACATCCTGCGTAAAGGATCTAAAGACTTAGGTAGCCACACACTGGAAGGGTCACGTTCAGGTATGGCAATGCTGGTTTACGCTGCTATGCACATCATTAGCCGCCCAGGTTATGAACTGCTGATCGACCAAAGCATAAATAAAGCGCGCTATTTTGCCGACCTGATTAAAGAGCAAAGCGACTTTGAACTTGTTTCAGAGCCAGAGCTTTGCCTACTGACTTATCGATATGTGCCTGAATCAGTTAAAGCTGCACTGCTTAAAGCTGAGCCTGAACATCGTGTCGAACTGAATGAGTTACTCAATGAGCTTACTAAGTTTATTCAGAAGAAGCAGCGTGAAACAGGAAAGTCTTTCGTGTCGCGTACTCGCTTAAACCCTGAGGCATGGGCACATCAGCCAATCATCGTTTTCCGCGTCGTGTTAGCAAACCCACTAACAGGCAATGAGATTCTTTCTTCAGTGCTTGAAGAACAGCGTGAGATCTCTAAACTAGCACCAAACTTGATGAGCAAAATCAGCAAACTGGTTACGCAAATCAACGCATAGTCATTCAATTTTAGTTGCATCAATTTGAAAATTTCTTTCTTTTTGATGTAACTAAGCTGTCAGTTCATACTCATTTTGCATTCTTTTTGCTCAAACCCTCTTCCAATTCTGTAGTTTTCTAAAATTTTGTTGAGGTTTGTCATATTCTTAGGCATTCATGCCGTGTTTTTGTATTAGTAAATAGTATGTTGGGTTTATACTAACTCTATGGTGCTAGTTAGCTTGATATCTATTTGAAGCATTAGTATTTACGATACCGAATTTAAGTTTGGTTTTGTGATTATTGATATTTGTTTCAGCCATACCCCCTGGTAAAAGATATTAACTGGCAAGTTGTTCTCTATACCCTTGTGAACACTATGAATACATTAGAAAAAATACAAAAAAACCTGGAAAATTTCAGCAAGTCTGAGCGTAAGGTAGCCGAAGTAATCATGGCTTCCCCTCAAACTGCAATCCATTCTAGCATTGCTACCTTAGCTAAGATGGCTGACGTAAGTGAGCCTACAGTTAACCGCTTCTGTCGTCGTTTAGACACAAAGGGCTTCCCTGACTTCAAACTTCACCTAGCTCAAAGCTTGGCGAACGGTACACCTTATGTGAACCGTAATGTTGAAGAAGATGATGGTCCAGATGCTTATACGCATAAGATTTTCGAATCGACTATGGCATGTCTAGACGTTGCTAAAAACAGTCTAGACGCGATGCAAGTCAACCGTGCAGTTGACTTGTTGACTCAAGCAAAACGCATTTCGTTCTTCGGATTGGGCGCCTCTTCTGCTGTGGCCAAAGATGCTCAAAACAAGTTCATTCGTTTTAATATCCCAATCACTTGTTTCGAAGACATCGTGATGCAACGAATGAGCTGCATTAACTGCAGTGATAACGACGTTATTGTCCTTATCTCTCACACTGGGCGCACCAAAAGCCAAGTAGAGATTGCAAACCTAGCACGTGAAAACGGTGCAACGGTTATCGCTATCACAGCAAAAGACTCTCCACTAGATAAAGCAAGTTCGCTGTCTATCTCATTGGATGTACCGGAAGACACAGACGTTTATATGCCAATGGCAAGCCGCGTTGTTCAAATGACGGTTATCGATGTGCTAGCGACTGGCTTTACACTGCGTCGCGGTTCTGGTTTCAGAGAGAACCTAAAGCGCGTTAAAGAGTCACTTCGTGATTCACGTTACGAGAAGTACTCTCAGTTCTGATCATCTAAGGTACGAACAAAGTGCCCCTTGGATACACACAAAAAGATAGCTATTAAAAAACGGAGCCTAGTGCTCCGTTTTTGTTTGTCTGTTTTAAATGATTTATACAGCAAACAGATCGAAGGCCATTAAATAGTCCAACTGTTGCCTTTCTCTACCACACTGTTCTCAGACGCATAAGAATTGATAATGGTAAAACTCGACTCTGTTGTAGGCTCTTGATAAACATGAGATCCTTGAACAACTTGATCTGCCTGTTTTCTTGAAGCGGCTTTGTGATGTTCCCCTTCACAACGGCACTTCCCACAAACCTGCTGCAAGATATGTATTAACCTCTCCTGATTCAATGGTAAAGGATTTCCTTTTATCGCGACCGATTTAAGCGCATCTGAAGACACCTCTTCAAATTGCGCTTCGCAGACGCCAAATTCCAGTAAGCTTGGAAGCTTTAACGTATCCAGGACTTCAGATAACCAAGCTATCGTCTCTTCTTCTTTCGCCTCGGAGTTGACCGTCACTATCTGAGCAATTCGTTGGTAACGCTCTAAAATGTCGGCCCTTTGCCCTTCTCTTGCAACAGCAATGTTTTCCAGCATCACGAACGGTGCTAAGCGCGCGGTAATCACACTGTGGGGCGCCGATATCTTACCACCCAATGCAGAAGCTAATCCGTGTGCAGCACCTAGCTTGGCATTGGTAATAGCCATACCACCCAACATAGAAGCAAACGCCAGATCTGAGCGTGCTTGAGGCTCATCATAAACACATGCTTGTACTACAGAGCCACTTAACTTACGTAACCCTTCTTCGCAGATCATATCCGTCAATGGGTTTGGGTCACCGCACACATAGGCCTCCATCAGGTGAGTGAAAGCGTCCATCGCGCCCCTGCCCGACAAATACAGGTTGGTACCATGAGTTAATGTCGGGTCGACAATCGCTACATCAGCCAGCATGTCTGGGCTTCTAAGGCTGATCTTAACTTGGTCTTGCCCTGATTTAAGCACCGCGTTTTTAGTCACCTCTGCGCCAGTACTGGCCGTGGTAGGAATTGCGATGAATGGAAGCGGTTTGGTTTTAAGAGGAACATTACGTCCGACGACTTCGACATAATCGTATAAGTTGCCTTGGTTAGGTAAAACAGCAGCTAGCGCTTTCCCCATGTCGATCGCACTACCTCCTCCCATAGCAACAACCATATCGGGCTTAAACCTTCGTGCAGATATCGCCGCTTCTTCGACCATTTTAATATTGGGTTCGCCGGAAACTGCGATGTGTTGATAGCGCATACCCTGAGCATCTAGATAATCAGTAACAATTGAAGTGCGCTCTAATGTGTTGCCAGTCACCAATAGCACGCTGTAGCCGTATTGGTTAAAGAGAGACAATGAAGCGGAAAGTGCTCCATCACCAAAGATGATCTTTGTAGATGTCATAAATTGAAAC
Organism: Vibrio gigantis; assembly: GCF_024347515.1. Lineage (NCBI taxonomy): Bacteria > Pseudomonadati > Pseudomonadota > Gammaproteobacteria > Vibrionales > Vibrionaceae > Vibrio > Vibrio gigantis. The sequence goes on along the minus strand of NZ_AP025492.1, from coordinate 1,333,285 downwards.
ATGGTGCCTCCTGCGCCTATGACCAAACAAAACTGCGAACTCTTGGTTTTTGGAATGTAGACTTTGTAACTCGTTTTTTTGCCTTTGTAACTGGCAGGTTTCGTAGCGAGGGTAAAGCATGCTGAAATGACATAAGGTTAATAAAGAATACCCAGCATAGTCACTGTCCAAACGTTTGTGCCACGCCGCCTCTTTTCAATTTCGCTTCTTTCCCGCGCATCAGTATTAAGATGCCTCGTTCTATGAGTACGTTTTTTGACGAGCTGCAACTTGTCGCATTAAAGATGGATTAAAGTCCTATTCTTAGGGGTAATTCACACTCTTAAATTATGGGTACTCAACTTAGATACCCATTAGAAATCATCACGGATCCTTTTTGTGACCATTATTTGCTCTGATAGGCAAAACCTATCGTATTAAGAGGCAATTCCATCTTTATTTCCCCATAGCATTGAGGCATAGTTGGTTTTAAGAAATTTTGAGTGGCATTCATAAAAGAATAGTTAACATAAATGAGTTAACGAGCCTCATCCCGTATTTAGGAGAAATTAAATGTTTGTAGTTATTTTTGGTCGCCCTGCTTGCCCATTCTGTGTTCGTGCAAAAGAGCATGCTGAAACTCTTAAAGCTAAACGTGATGACTTCAACTACCGTTACGTTGACATCCACGCTGAAGGCATCAGCAAAGCTGACTTAGAGAAGACTGTTGGTAAGCCAGTAGACACAGTTCCACAAATCTTCATCGATCAAGACCACATCGGCGGCTGCACTGAATTTGAAGCATACGCAAAAGAAAACCTAGGTCTTTTCGACTAAGCTAAGGTTTCTCTTAAGAGAGCCAAGGCTATAGCCTTAAACAGCTGACCAATTTTAGCGTTAGACTGTACGATTTATATGAAGCCCGCTCACTGTAGTGGGCTTTTTTATGACCAGTTTTCGTACGGAATAAGAATAAGGTCAAAATCAAGTAAAATAGCAAAATATCGCTTATAATTTATTTATATTTAGATACAATTCACCTCTCAAACTTACCCTGTGTTTCACGCCAATTATTGAGCGACCACTGTGAATATCGACGTTGTTTTTCTGTTAGAACAAAACCCCATTCTCCTCATCTTTGTTGTTTTATCGATTGGATTAGCCATTGGTAAAATTCGTTTCGGTAGTCTCCAACTCGGCAATTCAATCGGTGTTCTGATTACTTCCCTCGTTATGGGACATCTTGGTTTTTCTTTTAACGCAGATGCCCTCACCATTGGCTTTATGCTGTTCATCTATTGTGTTGGCATTGAAGCGGGTCCAAACTTCTTCGGTATCTTTTTCCGAGATGGCAAACACTACCTTATTTTAAGTTTAGTGGTGCTCTCTACCGCTATTGCGCTTACTTACTTCTGTAGCGAGTACTTAGGCCTTGGTTTCGGACTTTCTGCCGGCATGATGGCGGGTGCACTGACTGCGACACCAATCTTGGTAGGTGCTCAGGACGCACTCAACTCAGGGCTTGCTGAAGTGCCAAGAAACATGGATTTAAGCCTGATTATCGAGAACCTATCGGTAGGTTACGCGATGGCTTACTTGGTTGGCTTGATCAGCATGATCATGTTCGCTCGCCTGATTCCAAAGCTGCAGAAAGTTAACCTGCACGACTCGGCTGAACAAATCGCTCAGGAACGCGGTCTAGGTGCTTCTGGTCAACGTAAGGTTTATCTTCCTATCATTCGTGCTTATCGTGTGGGGCCGGAGCTTATCTCTTGGACTGACGGTAAGAACCTGCGTGAATTGGGTATCTATCGCCAAACAGGCTGTTACATCGAACGTATTCGTCGAAATGGTATTCTTGCCCACCCAGATGGTGACGCAATTCTGCAAGAAGGTGATGAAATCGCATTGGTTGGTTTCCCTGACAGCCACGCTCGCCTTGACCCAAGCTTCCGCAACGGTAAAGAGGTTTTCGACCGTAATCTTCTCGATCTACGTATCGTGGAAGAAGAGATCGTCGTTAAAAGTGACAGTATCGCAGGTAAACGCCTATCAGACTTAAACCTGTCTGAATATGGTTGTTTCCTAAACCGCGTAGTAAGAGCTCAGATTGAAATGCCGATGGACTTAAACATCGTGCTTTCTAAAGGTGACGTACTTCAGGTGAGTGGCGAAAAGAGCCGTGTCCACGGCCTAGCAGAGAAAATCGGCTTCATCTCGATCCATAGCCAAATGGCCGATTTGATGGCTTTCTGTAGCTTCTTCATCCTGGGTATTTTGTTTGGTTTGATCACCATGACATTCGGTCAGGTGTCGTTTGGACTAGGTAACGCGGTTGGCCTTCTTCTATCAGGCATCATGCTTGGCTTCTTACGAGCGAACCACCCTACTTTCGGTTACGTACCTCAGGGGGCGTTGAACATGGTCAAAGACCTCGGTTTGATGTTCTTCATGGTCGGTATCGGCTTAAGCGCCGGTGGTAAGATATTTGAGCATTTAACTCAAGTCGGCCCACAGGTAATAGGTATCGCTCTGGTGGTCAGTGTGCTGCCAGTATTCTTTGCTTACTTGGTTGGTGCTTATGTGTTGAAGATGAACCGAGCGCTGCTGTTTGGTGCGATCATTGGTGCGCGAACCTGCGCTCCGGCAATGGACATCGTAAATGACCACGCTCGCTCAACCATTCCAGCTCTGGGTTACGCGGGCACTTACGCAATAGCAAACATCTTGATGACCTTAGCCGGTACCTTCATCATCATCATTAGCTAGCATCTGCTGCATTAAAAGCAGCCCAGCTTAGATATTTCGAATGCACTAATTCAATTTGGGTTAGTGCATTTTTTATGGCCGTTCTAAAGAGTTCAACTTTCTCCCTCGCTTCTGCTCTTAACTCTCTTCGTATCTCGGTACCCGTATTTGCCCTTAATTTCTTCACTCAAACAACAGACAAAAAAATAGGCGCTCAATGAGCGCCTATTCGTTTTGATTCGATTGTTTGAATTAGATGTCAGCTACATCAAACTCAACAGCTGGGTTAACCTCAGCTTCGTAATCAACACCTTCAACACCGAAACCGAATAGCTTCAAGAACTCTTCTTTGTACTCTACGTAGTCAGTCAGTTCTTTCAGGTTCTCAGTTGTGATTTGAGGCCATAGGTTACGACAGTGATCTTGGATGTCTTCACGAAGCTCAAGATCATCTAGGCGTAGACGGTTCACTTCATCTACTTCTGGAGCGCTGCCGTCTTCTTTGTATAGACGTTGGCTGAACATACGGAAGATCTGTTCCATACAACCTTCGTGAATACCTTCTTCACGCATCTTCTTAAACACCATTGCGATGTAAAGAGGCATAACAGGGATTGCAGAACTTGCTTGAGTTACAACAGACTTAAGAACAGCAACGTTTGCAGTGCCGCCAGTTTGGCCTAGTTTCTCGTTAAGCGCTGACGCTGCACGGTCTAGATCCATCTTAGCTTTACCTAGCGCGCCATCCCAGTAGATTGGCCACGTTAGTTCAGTACCGATGTAGCTGTAAGCAACAGTCTTACAACCATCAGCTAAAACACCCGCTTCAGATAGAGCATTGATCCAAAGTTCCCAATCTTCACCGCCCATTACAGTAACAGTGTCTTTGATCTCTTCTTCAGATGCAGGTTCAACACTTGCTTCGATGATCATGTCTTTGTTTGTATCAACAGCAGTTGATGTGTACGTTTCGCCGATAGGTTTTAGAGCTGAACGAATCACTTCGCCTGTCTCTGGCATTTTACGCACTGGAGACGCCAGTGAGTACACAACCATATCGATTTGACCTAGATCTTCTTTGATCAGATCAATTGTTTTCTGTTTCGCTTCGTTAGAGAAAGCATCGCCGTTAAGGCTTTTTGAATACAGGCCTTCTTCTTTAGCTAGCTTATCGAACGCTGCTGAGTTGTAGAAACCAGCTGTGCCCGGCTTTTTCTCAGTACCGGCTTTCTCGAAGAAAACACCGATAGTTGAAGCGCCGCCACCAAATGCAGCCGCAATACGTGAAGACAAGCCGTAGCCACTTGAAGAGCCAACAACTAGTACACGTTTAGGTGCGTTTGCGATTGGGCCTTGAGCTTTTGTGTAAGCAATTTGTTCTTTTACATTAGCTTCACAACCGACTGGATGTGTTGTAGTACAGATGAATCCGCGAATTCGAGGTTTGATGATCATATTCAACTTCCTTAAAAAATCAGGTTAAGGATAAAAGTTTCGTACGCAAATGGCATCTAATTTCTGTAAAAATGTGGTGAAAATGCAAGTGGTTGGAGCACTCAGCGAATATTTGCTGACTAAGTCACCATTTGTTAACGCGTCTATTGCGACTTCTACGACAAAAACAAAAAAGGCACCTTATTAGGTGCCTTTTGTCATTTCTTTATCTAAGCAACGCTATTTAGCTTAGGTTTTAACTCTTTTCGCGTCAAAGTTTCACTAAAGTCGTGACTGAAGTGGTCAACTTGAATCGCTGCGTAGCGTAGTTTGTCTGCTGCAATGATTTGGTCAACTTCGTCTTGAGTAAGAACGTCTGCCGCTAGTGCTTGAGCAAGTTTATCTTGTAGTAAGCCTTTACGAGCCACTTTACCCTCTTTCACCGCTTTGAAGATCTTACGCTCAAGAGGCTTAATGCTGTACATCGCATTGAACGCGTTCTCCATCAGACCAACACTATCCTCTTCTTCTTTACCGATGTAGCAAAGATGAGTCAGACGTTCACGGTGTGCACCCGGAGTCATCAAGCTTTCAGCTAGTTGCACCGTTAGGTTGTCGCTTGGTTTTTCAAAGTGGTTACCTACCGGGAAAACCAAACCTTTTAATACTTTACCAACCATCTTGTTCGGGAAATTACGGTACGCTTCTTGTAGCGATTTAGCCGCATTATGGAAACAGTGTTGAACCGCGTAGTGTACGTAGTCTAGGTCAGCTTGTTGACGACCTTCGTCTTCATACTTCTTAAGTGCTGCAGATGCCATGTATAGGTAGCTTAGACCATCACCTAAACGTGCAGAGATAAGCTCTTTACGTTTCAGTTCACCACCTAGTGTAAGCATTGCAAAATCCGCACTTACTGCAAGTGCACGACTCAAGCGAGTCAGGTCTTGGTAATAAGGTTTAGTTGGACCGCTCATGTCGGCTTTAATGAACTTAGAGCCAGTTAGTGCCGCACCAAAAGCACCGAACGTGTTTTTAGTCGCGTGTGAAATGTGCTTGAATAACAAGTTATCAAAGTCTTTCGCACCTTGCTTCTCATCTGGGTTTGCTGCCGCTTCCATTTCGCTCAGTACGTATGGGTGACAACGTGTCGCACCTTGACCAAAGATCATCAGGTTACGAGTCAGGATGTTTGCACCTTCTACTGTAATAGCAACAGGGATACCTAGATAAGGCGCTGCCAAGTAGTTCATAGGACCATCTTGGATTGCACGACCCGAGTGGATATCCATTGAGTCATTTAGAATAGTACGTGCCATCTCTGTCATGTGATATTTAGCGATAGCGGTCACGATACCCGGCTTCTCTTTCATGTCGAGAGAAGTAGTTGTCAATGTACGAGTTGCTTCCAGTAGATACGTTAAGCCACCAATACGGCCTAGGCTCTCTGCAACACCTTCAAACTTACCAATCGACATACCAAACTGCTTACGAACATAAGCGTACGCACCGGTTGTTTTTGCCGTTAGGTGACCCATCGCTGTGCCAAGTGCTGGTAATGAGATACCACGACCTGCAGACAGACATTCCACCAGCATACGCCAGCCTTTACCTGCGTAATCTGCGCCACCGATTAGCCATTCCATTGGGATAAACACATCGTGACCGCGTGTTGGACCATTCATGAATGCAAGACCAAGTGGATCATGACGCTCACCAATCACAACACCTTCATGATCAGCCGGAATTAGCGCACACGTGATACCGATATCTTCTTTATCACCAAGCAGTTTTTCTGGATCGTGCAGTTTGAAAGCCAAACCAAGTACCGTCGCAACTGGTGCTAGCGTAATGTAGCGTTTGTTCCAGTTAAGCTTGATGCCTAGTGTCTCTTTACCTTCATGCATCCCCATGCACACAGTGCCGACGTCAGGGATACCGCCCGCATCAGAGCCTGCTTCAGGGCCTGTTAGTGCGAAACATGGGATATCGGTACCGTCAGCAAGACGAGGTAGCCAGTAGTCTTTTTGATCTTGAGTACCGTAGTGAGACAATAGCTCACCAGGACCTAGAGAGTTTGGAACCATTACCGAAACCGCAGTACTGATACTACGAGTCGCAATCTTAGTTACGATGGTTGAGTTTGCATGTGCTGAGAATTCACGACCGCCATACTCTTTTGCAATAATTAGCGAAAAGAAACGCTCTTTACGTAAGAAGGTCCATACCTCTTCAGGAAGGTCTCGATCTTCTTTTACAATTTGGTGGTCATCAAGCATAGCAAGCAAAGTTTCAAGTTCATTATCCATGAACGATTGCTCTTCTGCTGTCAGCTGAGGTTTTGGGTATTGGTGAAGCTTAGTGAAATCTGGTTTACCAGAAAACAGCTCTCCGTCCCACCACACGCTACCCGCTTCCATCGCTTCTTTCTCAGTGCTAGATAGTGGTGGTAGTACTTTTTTAAAGAGTTTAAAAGCTGGGTCACTTACCCATTTTTGTCTTAGAGAGCTCATAGTTCAGATCCTTTTGTTCACTATATTGGTTGTGAATGGTTCGCTTTTTATTGTTTTATTCTTCTGCTGACATGCCAGCGGCAAGATATGGAATAAGAATATCGACCACTGCCTTAGCATCAATCTTTCTGTCATAGTCATTCTCTGCAATTTCTACCAGAGCTTGACTCGATGCCATGGTGAATACACAAGTCCCTAGGGTGAAGTGTAATCGCCAAAATAACTGTTCTTGAGTGAGGTTCGGATTTGCCTTCATTACTGACGTCGTAAACAAAGAAAGTACTTCGCTATAACGAGTGGTAATGAACCAACGTAGATGCCCTTGCACATCCGTATAACCCCTGCCGATAAGTAACATGAATCGGCTTGTACCATTTGGCCTAACATCATTAAGTGCTCTTAGTGGCTGTCTCAAAGACTCAAACACGTCACTCATAGAATACGTTTCGTTCAAGTTTAAGTTCACTAATGCATCTTGCAGTGCTGGCATAAATGCTTCTAAGTAACGATTGAGTACCGCACGAACCAGAGTCTTCTTATCGCCAAAGTGATAGTTCACTGAAGCTAAGTTGACATTCGCTTTACTTGTAATCGTGCGTAAAGAGGTGTCATTAAAACCGTGCTCAGCAAATAAGCCTTCAGCCACATCTAAGATTTTGTCTTTGGTTGTACTTCTTGGTGCCATTTCAATCACTCGTATTAAACAACTGTTTGAAATATACGCCCAGTACATTTATTTAACAAGCAAGCAACATCACATTTTCACAAATTGGTCGTACCAGTTAATAAAACTCAGCACTAAACGATTGAATCGATGTGTGTTTACAAAAAAAGAAAAAATTATTGAATTTTCTTGGAACTGAATTAGAAATGGAGAGTCATAAATTGAGTAGAAAACAGCGTATTTAGAAGTTTAACAGGCCGTCAAACTTGTTCTTCTCACTGCTTTCTTAATTACTGCATTTTCCTTATTAACTCCTATACTTGTATCCGCCCAAACCGTGTTGGTTTGGGCTTTTTTTTTGCGTCAGTTTTCTCGCAACACATTTGGTCCAGCACAAAAAAGAAAGCCTCCTAACTGGAAGCTTTCTTTAAGCTATATGCCCTTATTTCTACAACTTCCGTTTGTTTCTGTTACTCGAATTTCTTCCAAACTCCTACAGTCATATTTAAGCAGCATCGTTTTTGATAAGTTCACCTAACACCGCTAAATCACTACCAAGGTCAACCGAGGCCCCCATTTCTGTTGCAATTCCCTCGACCACAATGGTTTGAATATCTCCGCCACCATTGATTGGAATAGACAAAGCGATATCCTCACCATCAATCGATACTTCAATCGCATCGAGCAACTCAGCCAATTGAGTTTCATCTTGTGGATCCTCAAGTAGGTCATTGAGATCTATCAGGTCACCAGAGCCACCTGTATAAAGCTCAAAGTCCTTAATAATATCTGTCCCGTTATCGAGCGCGGAATCTAACCAAGTAAAAATGTTGTCATCGCTATCTCCAATAAGCAAATCATTGCCAGAACCAGCAAATAGAGGTTCGTTGCTTGCAGCACTGATCACGTTATATTGTTGCGGCTCTTCAATATCAACAGTGACTGTTTCAACACTACTTTCAGCTCCATTTGAATCAACTGCGACATAATCAAACTGCGGGTCATCTGTGACAACTTCATTACCTTGCACGTAACGTAACTCCCAGTTACCACCCGAAGAAGAAAGCTCCATTCCAACGATCGGATTACTTGGCGAAGAATAGGTGAACTCGTAAAGAATCTGATCATGGCCAGTATCACCCTCATCTTTTTGATACTGCTCTGTGTGGGTTGTCCCGTCAGCAAATATGTAAAGTACCTCAACATACACACTGCTATTGGTATTGAACGACCCACCCATACCATCGAGACCAAATTGGACGACTTCAAGTGGGTTATTGGTGAAGTCGATAACCAAGGTTTCTTGCATGTTCATACCCTGACCATCACTATCACCAATACCATAGCCAACATGAGGTTGCTCGCCTTGATATTGTTGCAGCGGCTTGTCGTTATTATCTTCGACAGAGATAGTTATGGTATTACCATTAGCTAGGGTGATCAGTCTTTCGGTTGGTGATACCGCTACACCCCAATTATAGAAACCATCAACGAGGTCTGGCATATCATCAGGGTCGCCACTAAAGCCCATTTCAAACATTTCTCCAGGCCCAGCAACAAAACTGATATTGTTCGGAACAAACAACACACCGTTATCAACATCAGACTGAACGATTTCTCTCGTGACGCCATTTTCATCGGTATACAAAAGGCTGCCGTTGGTTGGCAAGCTTTCTATCCTAATATTAAGTGGAATGTCATCATGGTCATCTTCTATATCTGAGATGTAATCAGGCATACCACCATCTTCAGAATCGAAAAGGATTGGTATGACCGCGTCCTCATCATTGACGACCGTAAAGCTAGTCGCTTCAGGCACATCGTTGACACCATTGATTGTTATCTCGATAACATGCTCAACACCATCGATAGCGGTTACGACATATCGCTCAATAACCACGTCATCATCATTCAAGTATTGAACCGCATCGTTATCAACGGCATAGCTCCATGCCCCCTCCGGAGTAATCGTTAACATACCCAGAGCAAGTGCATAAGTAGACCCAATAGGGGTAAACACACCATTAGGTTTAAAGGCGGGCATGTCACTCGTGTCGACATCAGTAATCGTTAAAGTACCTGATGCTGAAAGTTCGTTGGTATCAGGATCAACATCGACATCTTCCGTCACCTCTCCCATGTCTGAGTCACCCTCTCCAACGGTGATCTCAGACGGGTCATCAGCACCGTTGATGGTGATGGTCACTTCACTCGTGGTTCCATCAATTGCAGTAACGGTATACACCTCGGTGACAAACTCATCGTCATCGAGATATTGCACATCATCGTTATCGACAACGTAAGTCCATTCGCCATCGTCTGTTATGGTCAACATACCCAACGCGGTATCATTGGTTGAGCCTTCTGGATTAAACGTTCCGTTAGGCTCGAAGGCTGCAACATCATTGGCGTCAACATCTGTGATCGTCAGTGTTCCCGTCGCCATCAAGTCATTGCTTTCAGGATCAACATCGACATCTTCCGTCACCTCACCCATGTCTGAGTCACCTTCACCGACAGTGATCTCAGACGGATCATCAGCACCGTTGATGGTGATGGTCACTTCGCTCGTGGTTCCATCAATTGCGGTAACGGTATACACCTCGGTGACAAAATCATCGTCATCGAGATATTGCACATCATCGTTATCGACAACGTAAGTCCATTCGCCATCGTCTGTTATGGTCAACATACCCAACGCGGTATCATTAGTTGAGCCTTCTGGATTAAACGTTCCGTTGGGTTCAAAGGCCGCAACATCATTGGCGTCAACATCTGTGATCGTCAACGTTCCTGATGTCATCAAGTCATTGCTTTCCGGATCCACATCGACATCTTCCGTCACCTCCCCCATGTCTGAGTCACCCTCTCCAACGGTGATCTCAGACGGATCATCAGCACCGTTGATGGTGATGGTCACTTCACTTGTAGTTCCGTCAATCGCAGTGACTGTATACACCTCGGTAACGAACTCATCGTCATCGAGATATTGCACATCATCATTGTCGACAACGTACGTCCATTCGCCATCATCGGTTATGGTCAACATACCCAACGCGGTATCATTGGTTGAGCCTTCTGGATTAAACGTCCCGTTAGGCTCGAAGGCTGCAACATCATTGGCGTCAACATCTGTGATCGTCAATGTTCCTGTCGCCATCAAGTCATTGCTTTCAGGATCAACATCGACATCTTCCGTCACCTCACCCATGTCTGAGTCACCCTCTCCAACGGTGATCTCAGACGGATCATCAGCACCGTTGATGGTGATGGTCACTTCGCTCATGGTTCCATCAATTGCGGTAACGGTATACACCTCGGTGATAAACTCATCGTCATCGAGATATTGCACATCATCGTTATCGACAACGTAAGTCCATTCGCCATCGTCTGTTATGGTCAACATACCCAACGCGGTATCATTGGTTGAGCCTTCTGGATTAAACGTCCCGTTGGGTTCAAAGGCCGCAACATCATTGGCGTCAACATCAGTGATCGTCAACGTTCCTGATGTCATCAAGTCATTGCTTTCCGGATCCACATCGACATCTTCCGTCACCTCCCCCATGTCTGAGTCACCCTCTCCAACGGTGATCTCAGACGGATCATCAGCACCGTTGATGGTGATGGTCACTTCACTTGTGGTTCCGTCAATCGCAGTAACAGTGTAAACCTCGGTAACGAACTCATCGTCATCCAAGTACTGAACATCATCGTTGTTAACTACGTAAGTCCAAGCACCGTCGGGAGCGATGCTTAATATGCCTAGCTGTGAGTCGTTTGTTGAACCTACGAGGTTAAACTCACCGTCAGCTAAAAAGGTGGGAGTGTCGCTGTCTACATCTGTAATCACAATCTGACCAGACGTCACCAATTGATTAGTGACGTCATCTACATCAATGTCCTCGGTCACACTGCCTGAGTCATCAGTGGCTACAGCCGCATCATCAGTCCCAATTATCGTTACTGTGATGACTTGTTCGTCTCCATCTGAGGTTTGTACTGTCGTCGTGTCTTGAATTTGCTCGCCATCGGCAAGCTCATCATAAGGACTGTTAGCCACGAAGGTCCATGTACCATCTTCGTTTACAACAAAGGTACCGAGATCATTATCTCCAGCGACCTCTTTAACAATAAAGGTAACATCTGGATCATCGCTGGTTAAAGCGCCGCCTGTCACAATTGGTTCATCCTGCTCAAACTCAATAACGTTAGTTTCACCTGAAATAAGCGCAAAAGCGATGATATCAAAAAGAGCAATACTTTGAGTTTCTGACAATCCTTGAGACTCAAACCCTTCAGTTTCAAAATTCGTGGCAGCTTGAGTTTCAGCCCCAGTCCGTTCAATCCTACCGCTGTTGGTCAAACTCGAGCCGTCCTCACCAGCAGCAGTATCAAACTCATCTCCTAGTTCCGTTGGATCAAATCCTTCTTCAATAGCACGCTGAACTTGAGCGATCGCATCATCAGTAGCTAGCACATTTTGTTGGCCCTGGTTATCTACAAAACGTGCAGAAACACTTGGCACACTCTCTTCACTAGTATCAAAACTGATAATTACGTCGCTAGCGGCCGGTTGTTCACCCGGAGACAAACGTCTAACTTGGCCTTGCGCGTCAAGCACTATACTCCCGCTAGCAAGGCCTAGTATATTTAGGTTGATATTTCCCATATCCATATTCCCACTTCTACCCAGAACACACCAAACGCGGATCCAATCCCACTCTGCGCGGTGGCTATTTCCTACAATAAATTTAGTAGCGCCCCTATTGATAATCAACTCACTAACGGCGTAGGAATATGGCACTTTTTAAATTAGTCAATAGCAATAGCGACTTACATTCAAAAAAAAACAACAAACTTCGCATTTTTTTGCAAATGTCCTAAGCTTCGTTTAATACCCTTCTCTCAATTCAGCGATAAACGTAGGTTGGGAAACGGATGAGACATTGAAAGTAGAAGGAGAGCTACTTTGAAATTGTTTAAATTATCCATATTTTGCTGCTTAGTTGCCGCAACACCACTCGCCGCTCAAACTCTGGAACAATCTGTTGCTATTACTTTGGCAACGAATCCAGAAATAAAAAGCATCTTTAACGAATATGTGAGTGTGAAAAAACGTAATGATGCCTCTGGAGGCGCATACAAGCCCAGTATCGACCTTGATGCTGGTATTGGTTACGAAGGTATAAACCCTGCACCAAACAACGGTCCCGATACCGATCTAACAAGAAAGGAAGCGACGATTTCCCTCACTCAATTGCTGTGGGATGGTTCAGCGACTCTATACGATATTGATCGTACAGCCGCAGAGGCTGAGTCGGTTCGTTTGCAATTGATAGCGGATGCCGAAGATAAAGCTCTGGAGGTGACACAAATTTATTTAGATGCAGTGAAAGCCACTGAAGTGCTAGCACTGTCAGAAAGTAACCTTTCAATACACAAAAAAATCTATAAAGACATTAAGAAACGAGCTAATTCCGGTATAGGTTCGACAGCGGATGTATCACAAGTAGAAGCTAGGATTGCAAAAGCTCATGGTAACTTATTGGCCGCACAGAATAATTTGATCGATACACATACCCAATTTAGACGAGTGGTTGGCCAAGAACCACTAGGCCTAATCTACCCAAGAGCCGATATTTCGAGAATTCCTTTGTCATTAACCGACGCCATTGTTGATGCATTAGACCAGCACCCCGTCATCAAAGTAGCAAACGCAGATGTCGATTCAGCCCACTTCCAATACAAACAATCAAAGGGCGTGAACTACCCTACCTTCTCTATTGAGGCCTCTCAGTCGTGGCGTGATGATGCAGGTGGCGATAAAGGCTCAAGTCAAGAGACCCTCGCGATGCTACGCATGCGATATAACTTGTACAACGGCGGAACAGACAGTGCTAACTCAGAAGCTGCGGCTTACCAATTGAACAAAGCAAAAGATCTGAGAGATCGAGCTTATCGCCAAGTAGAAGAAGGTCTTCGCCTCTCATGGAGTGCATTGGATCTAACGCTACAACAAAAGAACTTTTTATCCGATCATGTTGATTCAGCTTCAGAAACTGTTATCGCATATGAAAAACAATACCGAATAGGCAAACGTACTCTGCTTGACTTACTCAACACCGAGAACGAACTATTTGAAGCCCGTAAAGATTACCTAGATGCCCACTATTCAGAGCAGTACGCTAAGTACCGTGTGATGAACGCTACAGGTTCTTTATTGAATGCTCTACTGGTCGACATTCCAGAAGAGTGGACTACGCCCGTGGAGTATTAATGATGAAAATACCTTACTTATTACTTCCCGTGTTAACGATTACTTTATTTGCCTGTTCGAGCCAGCAGGAAGAGGCCTATATCGAGACACCTGAAGCTGAGCAGATTGCAGACCTGCAAGACGATGATAGAGATGGTGTAGTAAACGCTCGTGATATCTGCCCAGGTACACCTGAAACATCACAAGTTGACAATGATGGTTGTGGAGAAACGATTCGTGCGGAAGAAGTCAGACAGCTAAAAATACTCTTTGCTCATGACTCATTTGAAGTGAACCCAATCTTCTCAGACCAGATCAGCACAATGGCAGAGTTTCTTGAAACCTACAAAAGTGCGTCGATTGAAATACAAGGCTATGCGAGTAAAGTTGGTTCCAACGAGTACAACTTAGACCTTTCAAAAAAACGAGCAAACAATGTTCAAGAGGAGTTACTGTCGAATGGTATAGAACCAGAGCGTGTGAGAATTGTCGGCTACGGTGAAGAACGATTAGAAAACGATGGTGATGACCCTACTTCACACGCACTGAACCGTAAGGTAACAGCGACTGTAGTTGGATTAAGTGAGCAGATCGTAGAAGAATGGACCATTTTTACCACACTAGAAAAATAGCGTGACATTGTCATTGAAAGTGTAAAGTGGGTTATCTTACAAAAGACTGCTTAGCTACAAGATCAATAAAGCCGTGATAGGGTTGCCCATCACGGCTTTTTGTTCTTTGTAACCACTGAGTCTCGGGAATGACTCTGTGACTCTTCTTGCTACTCAGAAATTGACTTGTTACTCAGTGAGTAGGCTCCCTTTTTGATTTAGCGAGCCTACTACTACCGACTATAGTTTTACTTCTTGTTGCTTAGTTTTCGGTAAAGAAATACTTAGCAGGAAGTAGCCCAGAATTGCTGCAGTCGTTGATCCCATTAGGATACCTAGTCGAGCGAGCGTATCAAAATCTGCGTTCGTTGGACCAAATGCCAGTGATGAAATAAAGATAGACATAGTAAAGCCAATACCACACAGCACAGACACTGCGAAGATGTTCATGAAATTCACACCTTCAGGAAGTTTAGCTACACCTGTTTTCACAGCACCCCAGCTGAATAGGAAGATACCCAGTGGCTTACCAACCAATAGACCCATTGCAATACCAAGCGGTAGCATGCCTGTAAGGTTTGAAATTGAAATTCCTTCCAGTGAGATACCTGCGTTCGCAAATGCGAAGATTGGCAAAATTGCAAAAGCTACGTATGGGTGCAGAGCATGCTCTAGGTGTTTCAGCGGAGAGTGCTCCCCTTTATTACCTTTCAGTGGGATAGCAAAACCAATTACTACACCTGCTAGTGTTGCGTGAACACCAGACTTCAATACTGCGAACCACAGAATTGCACCAACAATGAGGTAAACACTTAGCTTGGTGACATGCTTGTTGTTTAGCATGAACAATACACCAGTCGCGATAAAGCCAACCGTTAGTGCAAGCGTTGATAGGTCGCCTGAGTAGAACAATGCAATGATAACAACAACACCTAAGTCATCGATAATTGCTAGAGCCAACAGGAACACTTTCAAGCTCACTGGTACACGGTTACCAAGAAGTGCCATGATACCCAATGCGAATGCGATATCTGTTGCTGCTGGGATAGCCCAACCTTGAAGCGCTTCAGGGTTACTTGAGTTGAATAGCACGTAAATTAGTGCAGGAGCTAGCATACCACCCACAGCTGCGATGGCAGGGAAGATTGCTGTCTCTTTAGACTTTAATGCGCCTTCTAAAAGTTCACGCTTAACTTCTAAGCCGATTAGAAGGAAGAAGACAGCCATTAAGCCATCGTTAATCCAGTGAGACACAGACATACCAAGAACGTAACTATGCAGTACACCTTGGTACATTTCGTTCAGTGGTGAGTTTGCTACAAACATTGCGATCGCCGCAGCGATGACTAGGATGATGCCGCCAGCAGATTCCATTTTAAAGAAGTCACGGATGACGTCGGTCATGATTTCGCCCTTATATTTATTATTTAAATAAACGAATAACAAAGAATAACCACGAGTTTATATCCAAGTTTAATTGATAGATAATCACTTCTTCGGATGTTTAACTTCGGTTTTTCCTACAAATACTAAACAATACGTCGTATATTCCATAATGTTGTTATGCACCATGAATTAAGTATAGATGAGATCATCGAACCTGTATGCACAATTCATTGGGGTGAATAAAAGTAGAAAACATAAAAAAAGGCTATCAAATGATAGCCTTAGGTGTTTTTAGTAGCCGGTTAGTTGCATAAAGCCAGTCGCTTCATGGCTCCCGCTCGCCATAATTGGCCCTTCCCAATATGGTATGACAAAAGGAAGCCACATATCCCTACGTATAATCCGCGTCGTGAGGTTGATATCGTGCTTAGGCACGTTAATGATCCACTGCAGAGGCATCCGTCTTCCATTCATCAGCGTTGTATTTTGCAACGGTTGAATAGAAATATCGGATTCTGTTAATTGGTAAACTTTGCCTGAGCGCGTTGCTAATGTGCCAAACACGTAAGGCAGTTGTTGGTTGTGACGATAACGGCTAATGCTCAGTGCAGTACCGTCATCGAGGTTAAATACAAACCAATCCCAACCTTGCTGGCCCACTCCAAGTAAGCCACTGCCCCACTCTTTATGTACCCACGCAGTTCCTTCTACTTCTTTGGTAACTCCGTCTAGGTTCAACACACCATTTAGGGATAAAAACGGAGCGCTGAAGTTATAAGACGCGACAGGTAATAAGTCGTGCTTTTTCTGATAGCCATTATCACCGTTGAGCACATATGGCCCTTTTGCAATGGTGTCGAGTTCGAATCCAAACGTATCCGTTTGCACTTGTAGGCGGCCTGGAAATGGTGTGTTGCCGAGTGCACGCCAGCTCCAATTATCAATCCAAAGCCTGAATGGGCGATTGGTCATTCCAGCTTGGCCAATGCCGCCACGAGCTAAACGTTGCTCTTTCCAAACCTTAGAATCAGAAGAGATTACTACATTTGAAATATAGACCTGCGGACTTTGCCAGCCCGGAGTTTCCCGTTCGTCAGTTGCTATGCGAAAGAAGCTCCACTGGACAGAGTACTTTTTGCCATCGTCCCCTTTGAGAGAAGCAAAGTAGTGCCACCATTCATGCTGAAACTCAGGGTGGAACTGAAAATCACGTGGCAATGATACAGTACGATCCGGTAACACAGGCTCAAACACATTAAAGTGTTCGCTGACAAGCACTGAGTTAACCTCATTAACCCCCTTCTCACCCACATCAACAAAGTAAGAGTAATACGCCCATACACCTAAAATTGTGCCAAAAAAACCTATCAATAATAGAGAGGAGAGCAATCGATGTCTGAGTTTTCTTGAACTATTACGTTGATACATATTAAATCGCATCCCTCAATGATTTCATCGGAGTATTCCGAATCATTCTCATCACTGGCAAAGCACCAGCTAACATCAATGCTGCCATGGCCCATGCAAATGTCTGTATATAATCCCAAGGAATCACTTGTAACTCGAGTGACCAGCCAAAAGACTGCTTAATAACGATGTCAACAATCAAGCTCGCTAACGCTAATCCGAGCGGAATGGCAATTAAAGAGGAAATAAGCCCGAACACAAATAACTGTAAGCTACCTGTCAGAATCAGTTCTTTAGCTGACACACCTAAACAGCGCTGTAAGGAAATATGTCTTTGTCGAGAGACTTCGCCAGCGACGGTTGCAAAGAAAATACCGAAGACGGCAATGACTAAGGTAATGTTGCCTAATGTATCTGCTATCGCGAACGTCCTATCAAACACTCGCATCGCTTGGCTATGAATGTTGTTGTTATCAAAAATACGTTCTGAGCCCAGCCTAAATACGCTTTCTAAGCGGCTTCGAAGCCCTATTGAATTGACATCATCTTTGAGTATTACACCAAGGCCTACATTGCCTCGCCCTGCAAACCCATATAGCCAGTTTCGATGCGACATCATGACTTGATGGTAAGGGTTTCCATAATCGTAATAAACGCCGACAACCTGCCAACCAGAGCCGAGACTATCATAGAGATCAATGTAGTCGCCTGGACGAATTCCCAGCTTGAGAGACATCGATTCACTGATCAACACACCTTTTGAGTGATGTAAGTGATACCAGTAGTTCGGAATACCTAATTTTATCGTCAGTGCTTCTAGTTCACCTTCGGAAGGACCAGTGCTGACCACCTGAATACTGCCAACTGGAGACGCAACGTCTTTTTCCCAACGCCACCACACAGAGTCCACTTCAGGTTGCTCTGATAACCAGTTACTCATTCGAGCTGCGGCATTGTTAGTTGGGTATATATAGAGGTCTGCTGCCAAACGCTGTGTTAACCATTTATCGGTGGTATCTCTAAAACTACCTACCATAGTTTCTACACCAATATTGGCTGTTAATGCCAACATGAAGGCCATCGTTGCCACGCCTCGGTAACTCATGCTTGACGCAGCATCAGCAAAGAACCAGCGAGCACGAACCCAGCGTAATGAATAAGATAGGCTATTAAATAACTTCCACATCAAAAACGGTGTAAAGAGAGCCACACTAATGAGCATCAGCGCGATAATCGCAAAACCCGTTTCTTGAGTCTGAGGCGCTTGATACACAGCAACAGCTGCAACTAAGAAGCCACAGCCAATCAATGCTTGCCAAGTAAACTCAGTACCCGCGAAACGCATCAAAGATAAGCGAGAAGTCAAACGAATAGGTTGTGATCTAAGTAAACGAACCAGTGGCCAAGCACAAGCGAGGAACGCACCAAGTAACGTCATCAACAAACTATAGCCGCTCCATCGCCAATTCCAGTCGATAGTTAGCCCAACATTGGCGTCATATAAGTCGCCTAAGCTTGAAGAGACTGCAGGTAACAATTGGTTGGCCAGCATGACACCGAATACATTACCGCAGATCCAGCTCAATAAAACCAATAGCAAAAGCTCTAAGCAAAGCGCTTTAGCCAGTTGCCAACCAGATACGCCTGTTTGTCTTAATATTCCGACTAACGGTTGGCGCTGAATAAAGGACAACGACATCGCCTGATAGAAAATAAACAAGCCAACCACAAATGACAGCATACCCATCGCTTTAAGGTTCAAGTGGAAAGCACTGGTCAGCGACTCTAGTTCCGCTTTAGAACTGCGAGTGATCGTTAGCCCGTTGGGCAGCATATTTTTAAGATGTTCAAACTTCTCTGTAGGCATGTCTGAACAAGCTATCACTGACAGACCTGCACTGCGTTTAAGCATTCGAAGCAAGGAGATATCCGCAATCAGCCTTGTCCCATTAATCAGGTTATTTTGGTCGACAACCACAGGGCCAAGCTCAGAGCCATCCATCAAAGGGATGTAATCACCGTTTTTCCATTCCATGTGTTCAGCGAGATCATCACTGACCAGAATTGGATAAGGCGGTTTCATAAGGTTTAAAGTAGTGAGATCTTTTAACGCAACTCCCGGCTGTAGCTGAAGCATTGAAACAGGGTCTATGCCTATGAGCATGAAGTTCGCGCCATTTTCATCAGTGATACGATGGTGGTCAAAGGGAGAGCACTGTTGAAAGCCTTCACGGCGAAGCTGGATATAAAAACCTTGTGGTATTTTATTGGCGTTGTGTTTTGGTCGAATGCGATAAGGGAGAGGGTTCGAAAAGAGTTTTTCGCCATGCGCATAGCTTTGCTTAGCATGTTGATTGATTGCGGTAACACCAACCAAAAGGGATACGCCAAGGGTTAAACCAAGCCATACCAACATAATCTGAAGTGGGTAACGTCGATAGTGACCGAGTAGTGCCTTAACTACGGGCCATAACATGCAGCTGCCCTCCTTGTAAGCGGATACGGCCATCCATATGCAGTGCTACTTTTTCACTGTGTGTCACCAACAACAAAGTGCATTCTAATTGGCGAGCCAGAGACGTAAGCAAACGCATTACCGCTTCGGCATTACGCTCATCTAGACTACCTGTCGGTTCATCTGCCAATAAGATTTTTGGTTCCATGTACAACGCGCGAGCAATCGCTGCACGCTGTTGCTGACCACCAGACGCTTCTTCTGGATAACGACCAAGTAAAGGCATAAGGTCTAAAGCAGAAAGTATTTGTCTCCAGAGCCCCTTGTCTTCAGGTAGGCCTTTCAATTGGCGGCAAAAACGGATGTTATCGGCAATATTAAGCGTCGGTAGTAAATTGAACTGCTGAAAAATATGGCCAATGTTGTTTCTACGATAAGCAGTACGATCACGCTCCTTAGAGTCGTGCATATTGAAGTGAGGGAAAGCGATTTCACCGGAATCAGGTAGGTCTAAGCCCGCGATAAGGTTCAGTAAAGTACTTTTACCTGAACCGCTTTCTCCCATTAATGCTACCTGATCACCTTGGTTCAATGTTAATTCAGCACCTTGTAAAACAGGGTGAAACTCCCCCCCATCGACATAGCCTTTACATAGGTCTGACAGCTTTAACATTAAACAGCTCACATTAGTTAGAATTTGGAATGAGAATCTACACTAATTCCCTGTTAGGAGGAAGTATTTTGAAAGATAGATCACACGCCAAAGATAAAGTGATGCGATTGATGCGCCCTACTTCAACTTCCTATCAAGTTTTTAATCCATTTTCTTGTTTTCATACGATAAAGCGAGCCGCCCCACTTGAGCACTTCTTCCGTAAGGAAAAGTAGATATACCCACTCAGGTGGAGATTTAAAATAGATAGCGGCAATGGCTGCTAATGGGATACCTATGACCCACTGAGCAATCAAATCTTGATAGAGGCAGAACTTCACATCACCACCAGCTCTTAATACGCCAACGATCACTGTCAACGGTACCGAGCGAATAATAATACCAACGCTGAGAATCAGAATGAACTTCTCTGAGAGGGCTCTGGTTTCTTCCGTCAGTGCACTAAAGGCATTAAGTATTGGTGTTTGGACGAAGTAGAGAAAAACGGCCACTACGATACTGGTTAAGAAACACAGAATCGTCAAGCCCAACGCTTGATAGTAAACCGCTTCATTGTTTTTCGCGCCAAGCTGGTTACCCACCAAAACAGCGGCGGCGTTTGACATACCGATCAATAAACTCAATGAGATAGACTCTACCGGCGTCATTACTGAAAGCGCAGCCAGACCTTGAACACCCGATTGCCCCATGATTGCATGGTAAGCAAACAAGCCACCCGCCCATGCTAAAAAGTTGAACGTTGTCGGGAGAGACAACTTCAAAAAGCGAACCACCTTTTCGATCGAAGCTGCCGCTTTAATATCGCAGAACTTGAAAGCGAGTAAATGCTTAGAGAAATAGAGATAACCAAACAAAGTCGCGACTTCTATCGCGCCACTCAACACTGTTGCAATCGCCGCCCCTTTAATTCCAAGAGCAGGAAAGCCTAAATTACCGAAGATCAGAACCCAGTTTAAAAACACATTAGACAGAATGCCGATACCGCTGAAGAAGGTACTTAGCCCAGGTTTATGCATCGCTCTTAGGCCCACAGCCATACTGCTAACACACGATACAGCTAACATGCTGAATGAGGTGATAACGATGTATTCAACGCCCAAACTTATAACTTCTTTAGAGTCGGTCGTCACTCCCATAATTTGCGCAGGGAAAGAGATAAAGAAAACAATGGTCAACAATGCAAAGAGAGTCGATACCAGCCATGTTAGCGCGGTACTTTCTCTCACTCCTTGCCTATCACCCGCGCCCCAATATTGAGCCGTAAGTAGAGCACCACCTGTGGTCACACCCACCAGCATAATGGTCGTCACAAACATCGCTCGGCTTGCAACACCCACCGCCGCAATATCTGCTTCTCCAAGCTGACCCAACATCAACACATCTACTAGGCCTCGGCTTGAAAACATAATGCTCTGCAAGGTGATAGGCAGAGCAATCGCAATAAGCCTACGAACAAAATCACCTCGTGTGTGATAAATAATAGAAGAGAGCAACATAGAGATACCTAAACGGAACGCATTGATGAATATAGAAAAATATCTCATCATTATATCAATGTTCGGTTTTTAACCATACATAAATAACGTTGTGAACATGAATTCCCGCATAGCATCCTAATTTGTACATCGTTCACTTGTTCAAATGCTCAAAATAAATTAGCCAAACGACAGTAACGTGATCTTGTTCCTAACCACTTTATAAACTTGCTAATCGAATGTACCAACGCACATTCACGCAGCCGCTCTCTCACTCAAAGCTGAATTCATCAAGTCAGCATTATTAATAGAGGTGCACATATCAAAAAACACATTTGATGCTATGGACTGGTAAATTGATTGAAATCAAAGTTGGTGACGATCGGCATCTCTTTGTATTTGTTGTCATTTTTAACAAATGAAAATAACCATATGAATTGAATGGCTTTATTCCGTTAAATTCTTCTCCATCTAGTTATTCGATTAATATTGATTCCTTTTTGTCATTTCATAAAGTCGCTTAAATTCAATAACTTCCTAGCCAGTTCACTAGGGAGTTAAAAGATGAATAATAAAAAAATAATATTAGGTTTAGTTGGTTTAGGCATTGCGGCTTATTTAGGCTCAGTGTATTTGGTCGGCAAAAATGATCAAAAGCTAGCAGAACAAAACTTGGCGCAATTCTCATCACTCGATAAATCATCTCTTGATTATCAAGCGATGAAAGTCCTAACAGATAAGGGGTGCAGTTATTGTCATACTGGTGATAGTGAGATGCCTTTTTATGCCGATTGGCCGGTCGCCAAGAATCTGATGGATAAGGACCTTCAATCCGGTATGAGACACTTTGAAATCACTCAGCTGTTCAACGGTGTACAAGGTCAAGAACCGATATCTGAAGTGGCATTAGCTCGTATCGAGAAAGTGCTTTATGACGACTCAATGCCTCCAAAGATCTACCAATCGATGCACTGGTCTGCAGGAATATCGAAAGAAGAGAAACACACGCTTCTTAAATGGATTCGCCAAACACGCGCCGATCTTCACGCCAACTCACCGGTGCATGACGAAGGAAAAAAGCTCGCTTTGCAGCCTATCTATTCTAGCTTCGACGTTAATGAAGACAGAGCTAAGTTAGGTAAAGCCTTGTATCACGATACCCGCCTATCTGGAGATGACACCGTATCTTGTGCATCGTGTCATGGCCTTGATACGGGTGGAGTAGACAATCTAGTTGGCTCGGTCGGTATTCATGGTCAAGTGGGTGGAATCAATGCACCAACCGTCTTCAACTCGGTGTACAACAAACTCCAATTTTGGGACGGTCGAGCAAACGATCTCCAAGACCAAGCGGGCGGCCCTCCATTCAACCCGATTGAAATGGGTTCTGAAGGCTGGGATCAGATAGTCGACAAGCTCAGCAACGATCAAGAATTAGTGGCTATGTTCGACAAGACCTACGAAGGTGAAATCAGCGGCTACACCATAACTCACGCTATCGCTGAATTTGAAAAGACATTGACGACACCCAACAGCCGTTTTGACCAATATTTAACGGGTAACGTCGATGCGATAGATAGCCATGAAAAATATGGCTTGATGCTTTTCAAAAAGTATAGCTGTGGTACATGTCATGCAGGTGAGGCCATGGGTGGCGAGACCTTTGAGGCAATGGGGCTAAAAGCGGATTACTTCTCTGACCGTGGTTCTGAGATCACACCCGAAGATATGGGACGTTTCAACGTAACAGGCAACGAAACGGACAGACACAAGTTTAAAGTCCCGACACTCAGAAACATCGAATTGACTGCGCCCTACTTCCACGATGGACAGGCAGAAACTTTAGACAAGGCGATTTTCGATATGGGTAAGTATCAAGTTGGTGTTGAAATGACTGATGATGAAGTGGATGCCATCAAAGCATTCCTAAAAACGCTGACTGGCGAATACAAGGGAAATAACCTTAGCCCTAAAGCGCAGCAGCAGAGCTAATTGATACCAATCGAAGCGATTGGATGCTGCCTATAAACTTAAGCCAATAGATTCTTTCTATTGGCTTTTTCATTACTCATGGCTCAATTGGTTTTGTAGAAAAGTTAGCGTAGTATGAGTAAAGGATGATTTGATACGCAATGCATGGAGTAACAATGAAGAAAGTACTGGTTTTAGGCGCTTCTGGATATGTTGGTTCACAACTCCTCCCTCTCCTGCTTAAGCAAGGTTATCAAGTCACGGCAGCAGCAAGGCATATCGACTATTTAAAGGCGCGAACCGAGCCACACGAAAACTTATCACTTGAGTACCTTGATCTCGCTGATCAAGCCGCGACACAAGCATTGGTCCCCGATTTTGATCTTATCTTCTTCCTCGTCCATGGTATGGCAGAAGGCCACGACTTTATTGATTATGAGCTGAATTTAGCACGCAATTTTGTTTCGGCTCTTGGTTCAATGAATCAACACGTCATCTACCTTAGCTCCCTTCAACCTCAAACTGGCGATTCAGAGCATCTTCAAGCAAGGAAGAAAACCGGTGAACTGCTTCGTAAAGGACCAGTACCTGTAACCGAACTTCAAGCTGGCGTTATCATTGGCCCTGGCTCTGCGGCGTTCGAGATCATGCGAGACTTCGTGTACAACTTACCCATCATGATTGCGCCAAAGTGGGTTGATTCTAAAGCGAACCCAATTGCATTGCAGAACCTGAACCACTATCTACTGAAGCTCGCGCAAGACACACCAAATGAAAGCCAAATCTTCGAAGTTGGTGGACCGGATATTGTCTCTTATCGAAACCAATTTGCTCATATAGCCAAAACCGCCGATCGTCCACTCAGGCTGTGGGCGACATCGCTACTGACACCAAAGATTGCTTCATATTGGTTAGGCGTGGTGACTTCCGTGCCGTCCAACGTAGGCAGAGCACTGCTTGCAGGCTTAAAGCACGACTTCATCGCCAATTCGACCACCATCAAAGAAAAGTACCCTCAGAAGCTTGTTTCGTTTGAAAATATGGTTGAACAAGCCATACACGCTGAAGGTAACTTCGTAAAAAGTAATGTGTGGGGCTTTGACAAAACCGCCTTTAAGCGCTGGCAAGCGGGATACGGTTACTATCCGAAGAAAACAGGTGCAAGTATCACTTCAAACGCATCATTAGAGTCGCTTTGGCACGTGGCTCAGCAAATCGGAAGCCCACAGCAAGGTTACTTCTTCGCAAACGCTTTATGGCGCACACGTGAATGGTTGGATGTTCTTTTCGGTGGTGGTGTACCGGTTCGTCAAATGCCAGAAGGACCCAACCTAAAAGTCGGTGACAAAATCGATTCATGGAAAGTCATTCGTTGTGAAGAAAACAAGTTTTTATCTTTACTCTTTGGAATGAAAGGCCCCGGTTTGGGAAGACTAGAGATTACCGTCTCTGACCACGGTGCTTCTCGCGAGCTGAACATTTCGGCTTGGTGGCATCCCAAGGGCTTTCTAGGGTTAGTGTACTGGTTTGCGATGATGCCTGCTCACCTGTTTATTTTTAAAGGCATGGTGAAGGCAATTGAGAAGCAAGCTAAAGAGCAGATGCGAGATTCGAGTGTCGAGATGCGAAAAGACTAAAAGCAGATGCGGGACTCGAATGTCGAGATGCGAAGAGATTAAAAGCGGATACGTTATTCAAGATCTGAGATAAGAAAGATAAAAAAGATGCGAGTAAGTGGCTCTTGGTATCACTCATCTCGCATCTCGTATCTATCCGTTAGCCAATAACGCTAATTGGGATCTCAGCCAGCTGGTTGCCTTGGTTCGCAGGGTAAACAATATATTCACCGTGATACTTCACCGCAGACTTATAGTCCGTTACTTTGTGAAGCATGAAACCCGCTTCCATCGCCGCTTGGATGAACTCTGCATGGTTACCACGAACAAACCAGTTCATCGGCTTAACCATCAACTCACCGTCAAAAGAGTCGTCACACTGTTTACCACACAAAGCAAAAGAGTGCTCACCATCAGTAAAGAATTGAATCTTACCGCCAGTCGTTAGCTCGTCTTCACTCGATACGCTCCAGCCCATCTCGTACATTTTGTCCATGAACGCTTCAACATCACTGTCTTTTAGCGCTTTAGGCTCTTCGCCTTCAGGGAAAAAACGTCCGTAAAACGATGAAATACGTTTAAAGGTAAAAGTTAAATCAGAGTTGTTACCTTTTGAACGCCCCTGTTTCTGCCAGCGAACCAAGTCAGGTACAATCACGCGATCATAAGCTTGAGATTTAATCGCCTTTGTTACCCAGCGAACAAGGTAAAGGTTGTTCGCGATAGGTGCGTCAATGGCCTTGCCAGACTTATGTAGAGCATATAGCTCACCTAACGCATCGTTCACTAACTTCTGAATTTCAATATAGTATTTTGACATTATGCCTTCTTTCCTAATGTCCAATATAGTAATGCTGACATTACTGCACACGCAGCCATTACTATAGCCATAGACCCAGCACTGTCACTTGGCATCATCGCAACGATCGCACCAACGACAGAACCAGTACCAAATCTTAATGTGCCTGCAAGCGAAGAAGCTGTGCCTGCCATGTTTGGATAACCACTTAGCAATAGGCCCATAGAGTTACTGCCGATAGTAGAAATGGTGCCGATAAACAGCATCACAAACGGCACAATACCCCATAGTCCGAGATCCAATACCCATCCGATAAGCAGACCCACACCAGCCAGTAATTGAATGACTAGCGCAGCTCTCAACATTGTATGAGAACCGACCTTCTTAACGATTCGGCCATTGATTGTCGTCATCAGAATCATCGCGACAATGTTCAAGCCAAACAGGTAACCAAATAGGTCAGGACGTACACCATAAACATCAATGTAGACAAAAGAGCCTGCGGTTAAGAATGCAAACATCCCAGAAAACGAGAATGCACCAGAGAAAATCAGGCCCATAGCGGTCGAGTTTTTACATAAACGGGCGTAATTACGAATCGTCGTTTTAAAGCGCAATGGTTGACGATTTTCGACAGGCAGTGTCTCAGGAATTTTAATTATCACCGCAATAATCACAATCACCGCAAAAATAGCCAACACCCAAAAAATTGAACGCCAACCGAACCACAATGCTAGGTAACCACCAATCATAGGGGCGATTAATGGCGCAACCGTCATCACCAAGGTAACGAACGACATGGTTCTTGCGAAATCTTCACGGTCGAACATATCACGCACAACGGCTTGGATTATTACCGCTGCTGCCGCACCTGCAAAACCTTGAGCAGTACGAACTAACGTTAGCGCTTCAATACCATGAGTAGTCGCACTTACCACAGACGCGATCGCAAACAAAAACACCCCAATTAATAAAACGGGCTTACGACCATAACTGTCGGCTAACGGGCCATGTAACAACTGACCGAGTGCAAAACCTGCGGTGTACGCTGTGAGTGTGATTTGTACTTCGCCCGCTGTCACACCTAGATCTTTAGCGATCGTTGGCATTGCAGGCAGGTACATATCGATGGCGAGTGGTGTCAGTGCACCAATCGCACCCAAAACCAAAAATAGCATCCAACCTAACTGAGGAGTTTGTGGTTGTGAGCTTGGTGTTTGTTGGGTAGATGTTTGCATAACTCTCCGACTAAGTACTAGGTTCTATGTGCGCACGAGCATACACAGTGATACATGAATACACACATAGTAATAATGGCTGAAACTGTCCTAGTACCAGTCAAAATAATCAGCCGACGCTATCCTTGCTCGGCTACATCAATAGGTAGGGATTACTTCCAGATAGAGTCGACTTCTTCTTGCGTTAGGTAACGGTATTCACCTAACTCTAAAGATTCGTCCATCTCAATTTCGCCAATACGTTCACGGTGCAGTGCTTCTACCTTGTTACCAAGTGCTGCAAACATGCGTTTAACTTGGTGGTATTTGCCTTCGTGAATCGTTAGCAGCACTTCACGCTCAGCACGAACTTCTAGGTGCGCAGGAAGTGTTAAGCCATCTTCGCTCTTAAGCTGGATGCCCTCTTTGAATTTTTCAACGTAATCGTCTTCAACAGGTTCAACCAACCACACACGGTACGTCTTCTCACACTTGTGCTTTGGAGATGTGATACGGTGAGACCACTTACCGTCGTCGGTAATCAACACAAGACCTGTTGTATCAATATCTAAACGACCAGCAAAGTGCAGCTTGTCCATTTTGATTTCATCAAGTAATTCAAACGCGATACGATTTGCGCCATCTTCATGCGAACAAACAAAGCCTTCTGGCTTATAAAGCATGATGTAACGTGGGCCATGAACATGCAGTTCATTACCTTGCCATTCCACAACGCACTCTTCTGTAACCTTGAGTGAACCGCTTTTTTGAATGACATCATTAACTGTCACTGCTTTGGATTTTAATAAGTGTGTTGCTTCTCTTCGAGTGACGCCTAATGCATCGCACAGAAATTTATCTAAACGCATGAATACCTCAACTAATCTAAGTCGGGTATTATAGTCACCTTTGCTCGATTAGTTGAGCTATTTCACACTATTTGTTTTCCTTCTTACAAGACGCGATATGTATACACTCCGCCCGTACCAAGCTGATTCCGTAAAATCAGTGATTCATTACTTCAGAAAACACCAAACTCCGGCTGTTCTCGTGCTTCCGACAGGTGCAGGAAAAAGCCTTGTGATTGCAGAGCTGGCAAGGCTTGCGAAAGGTCGTGTATTGGTACTTGCTCACGTAAAAGAGTTGGTTGAACAGAACCATGAAAAATATGAAGGTTACGGACTAAAAGGATCGATTTTCTCGGCGGGTTTAGGCCGTAAAGAGACAGACCAACAAGTGGTGTTTGCTTCGGTGCAATCCGTTGTTCGAAACCTCGACTCATTCTCTAACCAATTTTCACTGTTGGTTATCGACGAATGCCATCGTGTTCCCGATGAAAAGACCAGTAGCTATCAAAAAGTAATCACTCACTTGCGAGAGAATAATTCTGGTATCAAGGTGCTTGGATTAACGGCTACCCCATATCGTCTTGGGATGGGCTGGATTTATCAATATCACACTCGCGGGCAAGTGCGTTCAGATGAGCCACGCTTCTTCCGCGACTGTATTTTTGAGCTGCCGATTCGTTACCTGCTCGACGAAGGCTTCTTAACGCCTGCACGCATGATCGATGCACCCGTTTTGAGCTACGACTTTTCGCAGTTAAAGCCTGCTAGCACAGGTCGCTACAAAGAGGCCGAACTCGACATGGTGATAGAGCAATCGAAGCGAGCGACTCCACAAATTGTCGACCAAATCATTCATCTAGCCCAAGACAAACTCGGCATCATGGTGTTCGCTGCGACCGTTAGACACGCGCAAGAGATCCTCGGCTTATTGCCAGAAGGGGAAGCTTCAATTGTGATCGGCGACACACCAACACTCGAACGTGACCAAATCATCAGTGATTTCAAAGAGCGTAAAATCAAGTTCTTGGTCAACGTATCGGTATTAACCACAGGTTTTGATGCGCCGCACGTCGATTTAATCGCTATTTTACGCCCGACCGAATCCATCAGTTTATATCAACAAATCGTTGGCCGCGGCTTACGCCTATCTCCAGGGAAAAAAGAGTGTTTGGTACTCGACTATGCAGGTAACAGTTACGACCTTTATCAACCTGAAGTGGGCGATCCAAAACCCGATTCAGACAGTGAAACCATCACAATCCCCTGCCCAGCTTGCGGCTTCAATAATAACTTTTGGGGGAAATTAGACAGCAATGGTTTCCTGCTTGAACACTTTGGTCGTAAATGCCAAGGCTACTTTACCGATGAAGACACAGGCGAACGTGAACACTGTAATTATCGTTTTCGTGCAAAATATTGCGGTGAATGTGGCGCCGATAACGACATTGCCGCGCGTATTTGCCATGAGTGCGATGCAACCTTAGTAGACCCAGACAAAAAGCTAAAAGAAGCACTGAATCTAAAAGATGCCTTGGTATTTGAGTGTTTAGAAATGGACCTCAACGTGCTTAAGGACGACAAAGGTAAATCACAACTTAAAGTCACTTACCGTGGTGAAAACCAAGCGCAAGTCCATGAGTTTTGGTCATTAACCACCAAGAAACAGAAGCAAAACTTCAAAGGCCAGTTTGTTCGCCCTCACCTTGCAGACAGACATCGTCCTTTTGAAGAGGCCTCACCGTCGAAAGTGGTTGCTCACCAACATAGATTCCGCCCACCTCAATTCGTGATTGCACGTAAAGTAGGACGCTTTTGGAAAATGAGAGATAAGATATTCGAAGACGAACTCCAACAACGCTAGATCTTACGATCTTAACACTCAGAGTTTAGCCTTCTGTTCTAAGGCGTTACTATTAAGCGTTAAGTTTTTCGGTATCAAATTCTCATTATTAATCAGGTTCACTTTCTGTTCAGAATTACTTTTTTATACTGAACGCTATCAACCTTCTCTAGGATTCGCTATGTTTAGTAAAGCTATGATTTCTTTGTTTTCTATAAGCTTAGGCTTATTTGTTTCTGCTGGCGCATGGGCTGACTCACATCATAATGGTCACGACCTAGTACAAGACGTTCACAAAGCAGGAACTCGTATCGAATTTGAAGAAGATCAAGATGAAGTCTATGAAGCGGTTCGAGAAGGTTATATCCGCCCTTTCTCTGAAATGTATGCGGCCGTTGAGAACGATCTTCATGGCCGAATCATTAAGGTCGAACTAGAAGAAGATGATGATATTTGGGTGTATGAACTAAAAATTAACTACCAAAACAACATCATCAAAGTTGAATACAACGCCGAAACGTTAGAAATGCTAAAAATTGAAGGCCGCAACTTTAAAAACGCTATTAAGCACGGTGACTAACTGAGCACGGCAAATAGTTAAGCACAACGAACAGTCATTACAAAAATTAAGAAGAACAATTATGAAAATTTTAGTCGTTGAAGACGAACCTCGTTTGGGCCAACAGATTATTGAAACACTTGAGGGAGCCGATTGGGTTCCAGAACTTTCTCAAGATGGTATTGACGCACTCTATCGTGCAACCTCAGAAGAGTGGGACGCGATTGTTCTCGATTTAGGACTACCTAAACTTGATGGCCTAACCGTATTAAAAGGCATTCGAGACGAAAACATTAATACGCCTGTGATTATCTTAAGTGCTCGAGATACGCTTACCCAGCGTGTCGAGGGTTTAAATGCCGGCGCAGATGATTACCTAACTAAGCCATTTGAAATGGTCGAGTTGATTGCGCGTATTCGTGCTCAACTACGCCGAGCGTCCGGCAGTGCAGCACCTATACTTCAAATCGGTGACCTAAGCCTAGACACTCGCAGCTCTAAAGTATTGTGGCAAGGCCAAGCAGTAAGCCTAACGGCACTGGAATATAAGGTTGTCGCGTACTTCATGCATAACCAAAATAAGGTTATCTCACGCACCGAGCTAGTTGAGCACATCTACAAACAAGACTTCGACCGAGACTCAAACACGGTTGAGGTATTTATTGGTCGTATTCGTAAGAAAATCGCACCTAAGATCATCAAAACCGTGCGTGGCCTTGGCTACCAACTGAATGCTGAATAGCACTCTATTTAATTAAACGAAAAATTAATAGCAATCATCCACCAAGCACACTCACCCATTAAGTGGACAGCCTGTACTGATCATCGAAATACAATCAAATAACGATGGGCAAAGGCAGGCTGGAAATGCATGAATCTAAAGAAACGAACTCTTAAAAACATTAGTTTAAAAAGCCGTTTGCTCCTCGCCGCGGCTTTTTGGCTAGGTGCGATGATATTGGCGGCAGGTGTCGGGATACCAAAGCTGGTAAACGACTACTTAGTCGATGACATGAAGCAGCAGCTTTCCCTGACCATGGACGAGCTGACAGCCAATATCGAAACCAATGACAGTGGTAACCTAATCATGGCAGAACGCCTGTCTGATCCTAGGTTCAACCAACCCTACAGTGGTATTTATTGGCGTGCCGCTACCCAAGATCAAATCATTCGTTCTCGTTCCCTATGGGACAAAGACCTCACCATTAAGCGTTCACCGATTCACACATCCGTCAAAGGGCCCGAGAAAGAAAAACTGATCTACATCGAGCAAGATATCTATCTGCCAGAATTGAGCGACCCTGTCACGATCACCATTGGTATTGATGAAGATCCGATAGAATCCACACTGACTGAACTGACTGGTCAAGTTTGGTTGATTCTCATGCTGTTGTTTGTTGGTGTCCTTATGTTGATTGGGATTCAAGTCAGTTGGTCGCTATTACCGCTCAGTAAGATGCAGCGTGAACTGGTGATGTTGAGGAATGGCGAACAACAAGGGTTAAGCGATAACTATCCGAAAGAGGTTTCTCCATTAGTCTCTGATCTCAATGCCCTACTCTTCCACTATCAAGAGTTATTGGAGCGAGCTCGCAACCACGCTGGAAACCTATCTCACGCGTTGAAAACACCGCTTTCCGTTCTGAAAAATGAGATAGAGCGACTTCCAGATGAGGACAAAGCACTGCTACAACAACCCATTTATCAGATTCAGAACCAAATCGACTATCACCTTGGCCGTGCGCGCATGGCTGGTGCAATGAACATTCTTTCAGTGAAGGCCTCACCTTGTGAGCGTGTTGAAGCTATCTCTATGGCATTTGATAAAGTCTATGCTGCCAACGAGGTAACCATGATTAACGAGCTAGACTCTGAGATTGAAGTGGCGGTCGAAAAAACCGATCTCGATGAAATGGTCGGCAACCTACTCGAGAATAGTTACAAATGGGCGACCAGCATTATTCGTGTTCACTCGAATAAAGTTAATGAAGGTCAAATAAAATTGATCATTGAAGATGACGGTCCAGGTATTCCAGAAGAGAAAATGAGCCAAGTAGTCAAACGCGGCGTCCGCTTAGATGAAACCACACCGGGTACTGGTTTAGGACTCAATATCGTTAATGAGATGGCGCATAGCTATCGCGGACAGCTCACACTTGAAAATAGCTCTATGGGAGGGCTGAAAGCAACGCTCGTATTGCAACTGTCTCAAAGCTAAACATAAGTAGATGTAGATAAGCATATCAATCATCTTGGTATGCTTATCTCAATTCAATGTCTTTAACGCCGTCCTATTTGCAGCTTGGCAATAACGTCTGATACATTGTTTTAAAACCTTTCAGGGATATCGTTACTGCTTCTGCTTTTGGAGCATCGCCTTGAAGCTCTACTTCCAATGACTCTGCGGCGTAAAACGATTCTAGCAGTTCGACTGGCACGGTCGCCCAATTGGTCTTTCCTTTAATCCAAACATCCATCGCAAATGTTGTACCATCATTTAATACCGCTTTCGCCGGATAGCCCAACTCCTCTCTCAATAGACCATTAAAGAACAATAAGTTAACGCCTTCCGTTGTGCAGCGTAATGCGACAGTTTCAACGCCACCTTTGCTTTTAACACTCGATACACCAAGTATAACCGCCTCACCAGTATCAGAACTTTTTGACTCGTAATGCTCCCAATCTTGGTAAGTATCAGTCAACTCTAAACCTGCAGAGACATTAAAAGCCAACATCCACAACAAGCTCACCATAATCTGTTTCTTCATACTATTTCCCATAGCAAAGCCACGGTAAACGGCTTTTCATTTTCGCAAGTAATCCTCTGTTCGAAAATGCTCTAGGCGTAAGTCCGTGGCTTATATTAATTACTGAGTTAGAGATAACGCCTGTGGCTTAAGAACTGCTTCAAAGCGCTCGGCCTCAATAAGGAATTGACTCATAATGGCATCCACTTTTAATTTTGTTGCCTCACTATTCGCTCTGCGTTGAGCTTGAATCAAACGCGGGGTGTCCGTAAGTAAGTATGACTGCTCCATTGCATTCAACATGCCCAAATCGGAGCGCAAGTAGCGGTCTATCTGGTCATCGCGTTGCACTAATTTGTTCGCTAATACTTGCTCATCAGCGCCTTGTTTAGCAACAGAGTTCAATACCGAATGTGTCAGCGAGATCAGCTCATCAACTCGCTCTGGCGCACAGGTAAACATAATACGTCCTTCAGCTTGTGGACTATGTACGTCTTGCCAGAACCAACTTGCTACCCCATATACGCCTGACGCTTGTTCACGAAGTTTTAGTCGTAACTGTTCTTGAACTAACTCACCACTTAACTCCAAGTAATACGCGTTATCTGGTCGCCATTGAGAGTCTTGAGTTAAATAAATCTCGACTTCAGCTCTTGGCTCTTTCGAATCATCCGCGCTATAGCGCACCTTAGGTGAAAAGGCTTTCAGATCGTAGGAAGACCGGCTTGGCTCTTTTACTTCAATTGAAGACAAGTAGCGCGCAGCGAGTTGCTCAAGCTGATTCGCAGAGATATCCCCGACAATAAAATAGGTGTAGTCGGTTTTGCCTGCTATGTACGTTTGATAAAGCTCACTCAATTGTTCCGTTGTGTAACTTGGAGCTTGCTCACCATTATCGCTATACACGGTTGTAACGCCTGGGAAACGGAGCTCAGATACTTTACGAACAAAGCGATCTGCACTGTCGAATTGACTACCGTTTAAACGCTGGTCCATTTCAACTTGATACTCTTTCAAAGACTTGGAAGAGACAGGACTCGATGCCAGTTTCAAATGAAATAGCTTAAGCATCTTTTCAAAGCTGTCGGTTTTTGCCCAACCTGAAAAACCCTGTTGATAGTCGCCAACCAATGTCGACATGACTACTGGGTTACCTCGAAAAATAGTCTGAATATCAGCCTGAGACACCTTACCAACACCGGTGTCATCGACAAGACTTACAGCGGTTCTCAGCGCTTGATAATCACTCTGCGGAATAGAGCGAAGTCCACCTTCAGTGAGCGCCTTAAAGTGCACTTGCCCCGGGTTACTGTCGCTATAGCGGTAGACAAGTTTGCTGCCATTGCTTAGTCGATATTCCGTAATACGGTGCTCTGCCCATTTTTTCTCTTGCTTGAGCGTGCCCGGTTTTGGATCAACCACAGGCAGTACCGCTTTGTTGCCATCAATGCTCCAAGTCTTCTGCTCTGTACTCATGCTCATTTGCCATTGACTCTCAACCCAATCGGGCGCAAGTTTTGGCTTACGCTCTTCAGTTGGTTGAGTTAACAAAATCAAGCGAGATTTTGGTTCAACAATGTTGAGAAACGCCTCGTTCACCTGCTCTAACGTAATACGTTCTAAGAAATACTTATTCAGCTCATAAGCTTGATCCTTACTCACCAAAATCTGGCCACTTGCCGCGGCAACCATCAAATCGCCGGCGAGATCAATACTGTAATTTTTCTTATCTTGACCACGATCGATTACCCCTTGCAAGCGGCTAACTTCACCGTTCACTTCAGCCTCTGAAAAGCCATGCTGCGCCAATTGAGCAACAAATTGGAATAATCCTTCCGTTGCATGCTGATACTCACCCTCAACTAATTGCAGCGAAAACACAGCTTGTGTTGTTTCTCTGCCAACGTTAGATGAATAGAAGTTAGCGGCGTTGACCACATTGTCTTCATCTTGCTCCCAACGCTGCAAACGCACATTGAGTAAGCGTGTGGCAATTTGATGCGCAAGATCTTGTTGATAACGTGCGTAACTAAGATCGGTCTCAAATGTTGAGAAAAAGCTCACTTCAACCGAAGGTGATGAGTAACCCTCTTCAGAGACAACTTCACTACGCCAACCATCCACGAGAGGAATGCTGTAATCGATCTTCTCAAGTTCTGATTCAGGTGCATTTGCATCTCCCATTTTCTGGGTGATCAGCTGTTTAACCTGCTCTGTTTGTACATCGCCAACCACCACGACAGACATGTTATCAGGGCGATACCACTTATTATAAAAATCAGCGACACGGTACTTGGATACATTTTGAATTGTCTGTGGATCACCAATAGGGTCTCGAATGACATAACGTGAACCTGTCATTTCGATTGCACTTTTCTTATCACCCAGTCGTAACATTGGCCCTAAACGAGCACGCCACTCTTCAAGTACAATGCCACGCTCTGCATCAAGGTCGCCCTTCAGCATGGTCACGTTACTTGCCCAATCGGAAAGAATGTCCATGACTAGCTCAAGCGTCTCAGGATCATTACTTGGCAAGTTCAAGGTATAAACGGTATTTTCAAAGTCGGTAAACGCATTGATGTCGACACCAAACTTCATACCAGCTTGCTCTAGCACTTTGATCACCTCGTTTCCTGGGTAATTCTGTGTACCATTGAACGCCATGTGTTCAACGATATGAGCAACACCTCGTTGATCATCGTCCTCGTTCATTGAACCCGCATTAACAACCAAACGAACGTAAACTCGCGATTCTGGATTCGTATTTTCAGCGATGTAATAGCTGAGACCATTATCAAGCTTGCCGACTTCGACACTACTATCAAAGCTTAAGGTCTGAGCTAAATCTAAAGACGTATCTTCACTATTTGTAGGAGTTGTTACCTGACAAGCACTTAAAAGTACAGCGCCTGCCAAGATCAGTATTTTGTTAATTTTCATGAATATTTAAATGACTGTGTTTGAGTACATAAAATGATCTGGTTTTGTTCTTCTTCATGTGTTTCTCGGTGTGAAACCTCCACAACATGCGTATCTGGAAGTTGTTGCGCCATGATCTCTCTGATCGAGCGGTAGCTCTCAGGATCCAATGCCGACATTGCTTCATCTAAGAACAACCATTGCGGCTTTTGAACCAAGCTACGAGCCAACATGATTTTTTGCAGCTCACCACCCGACACACTCTGCTGCCAGTTACTCTTGAAATCTAGCTTGTCACCAAACTTACTCACTCCAGCAAGCGTTAATGCGCCCACTAAGTCGGAATCAGATATAGATTCACCGTTTGGATACAACAAGATGTCGCGTAAACTCGCATTCGGCAAATACGGCTTCTGAGGAATGAACATACACTCGCGGTCATCTGGCATACTGACTTCACCACTTTGATAGGGCCACAACCCTGCCAAAGAACGAATGAAGGTACTCTTACCTCCACCAGATACGCCTTTGATGGTAATACTTTGAGAGATGTTTCCGCTTTGTTCTGCAAGTAGTGGCTGCTGTTCCGGTGAATACAAATTGAGATCGCGCCACTCAGGTTGGTTCGAACGCGGCATAACATTCGCTGCAGGCAACGCCTCTAACTGTGTGTGAAACGTGATCAAACGGTCAGTCACGGCACGCCAATCAGCAAGTGACTCATAAGAATCGACGAACCAGCTGAAGGCTTCTTGAACACGATAAAAACCGGTCGCAGTTTGCATCATGTCGCCAAGCTGCAACGCGCCACTCATTAATCGTGGCGATGCCACCAAGTATGGGAAAATACGAGCGACTTCGTTATAGCCGCTGGTAAATGCACCGTACTTTAACTTCATACCTGTGAGTTGCTGCCAGTTATCCCAAACCTTGCCGAAGAGACTTTGTATTCGATGGTTTTCTGCTGATTCTCCGCGCTGCAGTGCTATAGACTCGGCATGCTCACGTACACGCATTAAATGGAAACGGAAGTCGGCTTCACTTTTCTCTTGCTCAAAGTTCAATGGCACTAAGCGTTTAGCAATTTTATGCGTGAGCCATGTACCAATCACCGAGTAGACGATGGCCACCCATACCATGTAACCCGGAATCACCCATTCACTGCCCGCAAACTCGAAAGTAAGGCTGCCTGATAGGTTCCAAAGAATCACCACAAATGAAAATAAACTGGTGACAGTACGAAGCAAACCTAGCCCCATAAATAGTGTCTTATCGCAGAAATCTTTCACATCCTGCGAGATACGTTGATCTGGGTTATCACTAGCAGGATAACTAAGTTGATGACGGTACAAACGTTTACCACCCAACCACTTCTTTAAAAAAATATGGGTAAGCCAACGGCGCCAGCGGATACGAAGCGTCCTTCTCAGATATTCCTCTGCCAAATCAATCACTGTGTAGACCATCATGATCAACACAAACTGACCGAGCATATTCCAGAAGTTATTCCACTCTTCATTTTGCATTAGATTGAAGAAATCGCGGTTCCAGTTGCTGTAAAGAACCGCTACTTCAACAATTAAATAGTTTAATCCGACAACAAGCCCTAAAAGCAGCCAAGCGATACGCTTCTCGTCGCTGCGCCAGTATGGGTGTGCTAGCGACCATACTTGTGAAAGGAAAGATTTGTCTTTAAGAGACAAAGGGGATGGGTAAGACATAATTCACCAAAAAAGACAAGGCAACCAGCAGCCAAAGCCCACTGGTTACCCTTAATCAAAATAGAAGAAATGAGATTAGAATTCGTAGCCTAGCTCAAGCCAGAACTCACGACCTGGGGAGTAAGTTGCGTTACTAGCTGAGCTGAAAATACCTTTTTGGCGTACATCATCTAGAACATTCAGAACATCAACCTGTATGTAAGCAGAGTGAGTACCATAGAAACTAGGTTGGTAGCGAATACGTGTATCCCACTGAGTATGCGTACCATGGTCATAGGTGTAATACATCTCTTTACCATCAGTCGCATCTGTTGAATATTCAGCGTCTTTTACTGGTGCTTTGATGTAAACTTTGTTTGACCACGTGATGTTGTAGTTAGGTACTGCCATATCAAGGCCAAGACGCACTACCCACTCTTCACCGTTGCTATTTACTTGTTCCTGCGCTTCTGCACGGGTCATCAGTTTTCCATCAAGGTAAATAAGTTCACTGTCGTTATACCCAGTGCCTAAGTTAGAGGCATCCGTTGTCGTCCAATCAGCCGCAAGTGTTGTTGTCCAGTATGTTGGGCCTAACACCCATGGTTTAATGTTTGATGCCTGAATGGTATAAACATCGACGTTGTAACTTTCTGAATTTCTGTAAGTAACGACGCCTCCTATCTCCTTGACTTTAATTCTGTCCTCGTATTTACGACCTACATAGTGAGCAGAAAGGACAAAGTTCGATACGTTTTGAGTAATTCCTAATGAGATTTCATCAGAATGAGGTGTTTTCAAATTTTCAATTGATGCGAAATCACGGGTGGTATCGTTATTTAGCTCCAATATTTCACCCGCTAGTTTCATGGAGCCGAAAGAGCGGCCATAATAGCGGTTCATGCCAAAGCTTACGTTTGTGTCACGAGCGACTTGCAATGACGAAGCGAAACGATACGCAACATTAGTGTTTTCGAGGAAATCATCTCGATCGACACGAATACCAGGTCTTAGTGTTAGATTACCAATTTGAATTTGGTCTTCGAAATAGGCTGTGTAATTTTGATGATCAGTGTCTACACTTCCCGCATTTAAGATGTCCACAGTTTTTCCGAACTCAGCTCCACCCCAAGTCATAGTCGTGTTAACCGTCACATCGCTATCACGATTAAACTCGTAATCTGTTTTACGATAGTCTGCACCCATAGAGAACATATGAGACGTTGAACCAAATTCAACACGATCAAAGTCATACGTTAGCATCAGATTGATGTTTTGCTGCGTCATGTCACTGTCACCATATCCGCCTTCGTAATATTCGAATGACGGATCAAACTCAATATAAACGTTAGCTTCATTCGAAGAAGAGTCGCGATCATCTTTAAACTTGTCGTACGCTGCTGTTGCAGAAAATAAACCAGAACCTAATCTTTGAGTCCACTTAATAGTAGAACCATAAGCAAGGTGGGTATCTGCAACATCACCTTCTGTATTCGTTGCATAGTATTTGCCTTCGCTGTAGTCAGACAAACGCAGACCGAACTCTAGCGAGCGATTTGTGTCAGGAACCCAATTAAAATTAGCGAGAAAGTTATCAGAACGACGGGTATGCTCCTCAACATCTCGTTTCCCTGTCGGATTGAGTAAACGAGTCTGCTTGATGTCTGAATCTCTTCGACTAAAACCAAGCACCATACCAATGTTGTCAGTAATAGCTTGCTCTGCCATTACGCTAAAGAAATTCTTTTTGTATTCCGGTTGATAAGTTGCCTCAGAACCTGTCGGCTCTGTAGCTTCCGTTGCTGCCTTAACATTGTCATCTATATGAACTGAAGCCCAATCCGATTGTGTGCCACGATACCGTAACTTCACACGGTTTTCGCCACTATACTGGCGCGCTTCAGCATTAACAGCACCGCCAGTAAAGCCACCAAACTTCGCAGGAACGTCACTTGTATACGTAGTGATACCGCCCAGAAGGTTAGCATCAAAGTAGTAAGCTTGCTCTGAACTCTTATTTGGGTTCACCGCCATAGAGCCATCAAAAACTTGCCCCGTTGGATCAATGTCATTATTAATGCTAATCCCGTCAAGAAGGTACGCTGTTTGCTCAGGGTCTGCACCATTAATAGATATCGAGCTTGGCTTAATTTCGCCTCCTTGCAGACCATCTAAATCACCACCAGCAAATCGTACATTCGGGTTGTCTTTTAGGTAGTCGGTCAAGTTTCCGTTTGAAGAAGGTGTGTCTTTGATGTCATCTGCATCTAGGGTTTGCTTCGTTGACAGCTCATCGTCTCTCGTGTCGGTGACATTTACTGTAAGTTTGGCTTCAGCCTCAGATGGTTTTTCTGTTTCTGCGTAAACGCTAGACACAGAACAGAGCGACGCAATAGTCGCTGCAAGAAGAGTTTTATTAAAAGGGTGCATGTTAAAAGGTCTAGGTGATAATAATTATCATTAATGCTAACAATAAGACATTCAACAAGTAAATCCCTCACCTACCACCAATAACTGTAGGGTAATCTACCAACATCTCCTTTTAAGTAATAAAAATGTAACATTCACTAATGTTATAAACTATACCCAAATCTTATAGAACCCTTTAGCTGCAAGGATAAATGAGAACAAATATCATTTGGAATAATATGTCGACATTGAATTCCACTGTCACAAATCATTAACAAAACAATTTGAGATAAAATACATTTTTGTTAACGCAATCGATAAAATAAAAACGGTGAAATATTACGCAATACGATGATAAGCAAAGACAAAACAATCGACAATAATAATTAAATTACTTATAAATCAAAATCTTAATATAAATAATCATATGTGGCATGAAAAATAAACTTCACATATAAATAAAAACAATTATCATTCCACATCATTTTTAATTGCCCAACCGAATATCACCAATCCAAAAAAGCGCTCATACTGATGATTCAATTCCGTTTTACACTTTTAGCGATATGCTCATTATGTCTGCAAAATAACGCATTTGCAGAATCAATCACTAACCAGAAAATCAAAGAACAGGTACGCCATATTGAGTCATCATCTTCTATACAAAAGCGTATTGAATCGATCGACGACCAAATTCAGTTACGACGTGAAACAGCAAGAGCCCTAGATCATGAAATAAGGTTACAAAGCCGCTATCAAGAGCAACTTACTAATCAACTGATTCAACTACAGAACGTGATTGATGGGCTAGATGTTGAGATGGATAACATCCGACAAACTAAGGTCAACTTATACCCACTACTAGAGCAAATGACTGAGACATTGAGAGAACTTGTATTGTCAGACCTCCCTTTCGATAAACAAGCGCGACTAAAACGAATCAACCAATTAAACAACAACTTGATCGATCCTCAACTGAGCGATGCTGAAAAGCTCGAACGAATCTTGATTGCCTATCAAACGGAAATCCAATTCGGCACTGAAGTAAAAACTTGGTTTGGCAGG
Source organism: Vibrio gigantis (assembly GCF_024347515.1). NCBI lineage: Bacteria > Pseudomonadati > Pseudomonadota > Gammaproteobacteria > Vibrionales > Vibrionaceae > Vibrio > Vibrio gigantis. Next base: position 1,291,988 of record NZ_AP025492.1, on the reverse strand, counting down.
TTAACAGCTGATCAAGAAGTTCAGTATTTAAGGGTTGGACGTTTGGGTTACTACTACCTATCACTTGATGCATCACTGGCTGGAGTGTGGCGTCCGAAACAACAGTTGTGGGCAACACTTTCAAGCGAACAAACCGAACAGGTCATCCAAGCTATCACTGCACTGAATAGCGGCAATACTTACCCGCTGCTCACACTTCCAAAGGCGCAATAATCATGAAAAATCTAAGAGCTAACAGCAGCACTTCCATGATGAATAACAGCCATTGGAGATCCCATTGCAGCGTGATGTTGATGGTCAGCCTAGCGACAATATTCAACGCTAGCCAATCCCATGCTTCAGAAGAACCGGCTCATACACCTGTTTCGGCAAGTGAAAATTCTGTGCAACCAGTAAACAGTGATTCACTGCAATCCATTTTTGAACGTGTTGAGAAAGCTAGCCAAGCCGATATTCAGCGCTACCAAGAGCTTAAGGTTCGCAAGAAAGAACAACTCACTGAAACTAATGCGCAAGTCGCCGTACAGCAAACTAAACTGCAAGCACTCAACAATCGCAATGCTCAATTAGAGGAACAAATTCTTCAGTTACAGCAAAAGCTGCAGGATAAACAGAAACAGGTGAAAGCGGCTAAAGCTGACATTGTTGAGGTCATTAATCTCACTTCCGCTCAACAGAGAAATTTCCTCTCAAACAATCGGCCTTTAGCAACTTGGGCAAAAGTGAAAGAACCACAACCCGTCGATGAAAATGACTTCAGTATCGCAACCATCCATCAACTCTGGATAGCGATGATTCAACAAATCTCGGCATCGAGTGAACCAAGAGAGCTCGTGGGCGAGGTATTGCTGCCAAATGGCGAGATCAAACAAGCTTCAATTCAACAAGTTGGGGCATTTAGCCAGTTCGCTGAAGGCTATGGTTGGCTTAGTTTTGATGGTGCTCGTCAACTGTGGATTCAGCTCTTCCCACAACCTCAATTAGCTCATAGCAACGAGAGATGGTTGATCGATCCGGCCTTTGGTTTTGGGTTCGTAACTAACGCCAAACAACCTAAATGGTATGAAGCTTACTTGCCTGCCGGCATTATTGGCTTACTCATCGCTCTTCTTGCTGTGATCGGTTTTTCTATCGGTTTAGCACGCTTATTCAGCGTAACCATAGAGAAAAAAGCAGTGAAGCACCAAGCCTTAAAGCTCAGCGAACTATCCGAACAGAACATGTTAGGTCGTGTACTTCTTCAACTTAAGGGATGTACTACAGACCAACAAATGGAGGATGTTGTTGACGCCAACATTAGCCGAGAGATGCCATGGTTAAACAAAGGCATCGGGACATTGGCAGTTTTGGCAGCAATAGCACCATTAATGGGGCTTTTAGGTACCGTTGGTGGGATGATCGAAACATTTAGTGTCATCACTTCGCAAGGTGTTACTGATGGTGAACTGCTTTCAGGTGGTATTGCAGAAGCGTTACTGACCACAAAATTAGGGTTGCTTGTCGCCATTCCCCTACTAATTTTGCACTGCCTAGTTAAGACACAAGCACAACAGCTATCGGAGATTTTGGAGCATCAAGTAACCAGCTTAGTCGTAGACATCCGACACGGTAAACAAGCGTAATGCTAGAACAAATCTTAAATGCACGCTTACCTATGGACCACCCCATTATGTGGGCTATTGGTTTGGTGTCTTTGGTCATGTGGGGGCTAATCGTCCAGTGCTATTTTCGTTTTAACAGTCTGAAGCAGCTGGACTTAGCCTCGCAAATTCACCGCGTGAGTAGTCAATACTCAAGCATCACCACCATTGAGATAAAGCACCTTCAACAAGGTTGGATTAGCCAAATTAATCAGCACCTGAATCTAGGGTTAAACGAAATCAGGCTCTGTGTTCGCATTCTTCCCATGCTTGGTTTACTGGGTACAGTCGATGGCATGATGGAGTGTTTTGAACAGCTAAACAATGAAGATGTATTGAACGCCGTTTCTAGTGGTATCAGCCAAGCCATGTTGACCACTCTGGCTGGCTTACTCGCCGCCATATCTGGCATGTACTTAGCCTATAACCTAAAACGACAACAACAAAAGCTATTAGAACTCTGTATCAAACAATGGAAAATCGATGAAAATTAAACCCTTCACTGACAGAGAAGATTCACCTCAAGTTGACCTAACACCATTGATTGACGTGGTGTTTATCCTTCTGATCTTTTTCATCTTATCGGCCAACTTTCAAAAAGAGTCGACCTTAAGCGTTGATCGGCCTAGCGCATCCAGTTCGACTCTCACACCACAATCGGAAACTCTAACTGTGAGTGTCGATCGTGACAAAAACATCTGGTTTAACGGGCAGACCTTAAACCTTAGTCAACTTCAATTCCAAGTTAAGGCTCATATCACTGAAAAACAGACTACTAATGCCATCGTCAATGCCGACCGCTCTTTAGACACCGGCACTCTTATTTCGGTTATCGATACACTACGTTTATCAGGGCTTACCAATGTTGCTATCGCTACCCAAGACCAGTAAACCCAAGCAGCTCAGAATTCTGGGATTGGCTGTGGGCATCAATCTAATCTTGGTTTTGGTGCTTCACCTGCTTGTTTCAACGCCAACGTTGAAGCGAGATAGCTCTGCCTATCCGATATACGTTCAAACCATTACTTCTCAGAAAAAGCCACAAGAGCCAGAAACGATAAAGCCTATCGTTGCAACCAGCGCCCCCAATTCTGCGCCGAGTCGCCCTGCCTTAGTTAACTTTGAGATACCCGATATGGAGAGCTTAGTGATCCTGCCGGAGGTTACCTTTAAACCAAGCGATGAGTTAGATGTTCATCTCAACTTTGATTTTTCATTTTCGGGCGAAGGTTTACAACAAGGGAGTCAGTTCCACTCTCAAGTCGTAATGGCAAAGCCGACTTACCAAATTCCGCCCAAATACCCGGCCAAAGCGAAACGTAATGACATTGAAGGACATATTACCTTTTCATTGCTGATCAACCAGCAAGGTGAGGCTGTGCAACATAAGGTTGTAGAAGAGTCACCTCCCGGGGTGTTCTTGCGTTCTTCGCTACGTTCCGTCATGCGCTGGAAATTTGTGCCGCCCCAATCGGGCGAGCAATGGCAACAAGTCACTGTAAACTACAATTTGGAAGATTAAAGGATGAGAATAGTTACGCTACTTCTGGCTATGCTAGCGAGCGCTGCTACTTGCGCTCAGGTCGAGATTCAAACCTTTGAACGTTACCAACAGCTAAGCCAATTTCTAGAACGTGATGATATTGATATCCGAGCGTTTGAACGTTTTCATCACAACCATCTGGGTGACAACAAAGAGACATTAGAACTCACAAAAAGCATTTATTTGCAAGCGTGTTTGAAGCTTGAAGAACTCCAATGCGCGCTAGACAGAACCAATGAACTGTTAGAGTTAACCGAAAACAGAGCCAATCAAGAACAGTTACTGCGCCTTGCGGTTCAGCTGAATTACCAGAATGGCCGCCATTTAGACGCCCTATCTCGTTTTAATGAATGGAGATTGACCCGCGTATCACTATCAAGTGCAGAGCAATCGAAGCTCCCTTCTACATTGCAAGCTGAGGTTTATACCCTAGCGGCACACAGCGCTTATCAGATCGGGAAGTGGCCAGCGAGTATAGAGGCCATAAAAACGGCGATTGAACTAAATGCAACAAAGCAGCGCTACCAGCTTTTATTAGCAAGCTATCAACGTTTGGATGCGTATGAGAAAGAACGAGAAATATTGATCAATGTTACTCATCTTTACCCTAATGAAGTGAAGTTTTGGTCGCGCTTAGCGCAATCTAGCCTTTACTTTAAACAGCCCGCTCGCGCAATTGCTGCACTTTCAGTAGTGAGGGAGTTAAACCAACTGACTGAGCCACAAAGAATACTCTTGGCGCAACTCCAGTTGACCAAAGGAGCACCTGCAAGCGCCTATCAAACACTGGATGAGCGTCATCCTTCAGCGCAGTATCAAAACAAATTTAACAAGCTGAAGCTTCATGCTCTTCTTAAATCACGTCAACGTGAGCAAGCTCTTCAGCTGCTTAATTTGTTACCGACCGACACTCAACTAGAGACCAAAATTCAACTGAGTTACAGCGAGCAAGAATGGGATAAAGCTATCGCGCTTTTAGATCAACAAATCGAACAACAGCCCAATAATCCAAGGTGGAAGCTGTTAAAAGCGATAGCTCATTTCGAATTAAGTCAGTACGCCCAAGCAAAACCTATATTAACAACTCTGGTCGGCGGCAAACTTGATCGTTCAGCACAGCAGTGGCTCGCTCAAATTGAGTATCTGAGCGATGCTAGCTAAATGGGGTTCATCCTCCAATCACTAATATATTACCATCGGTAAAGTAATCATGATCATCGTTTAGAACCTCAACTCGAGCTAAGGGGTGATGCTCTATCGATACTTGCGGAAGGTTCTGCCGAATTTGCAATTCTAGGCTATCTCGCTCTTCATCCACATTAGGGTCAATGTTATGAAGTACGGTCACAATACCGGAGTAAGGAGTGACTTTAAGGCCGTCATCATAGCTAATTGCACCTAACCACTGAGGCTGGTTAGTTTTAATATCAACACCAGCACGCCACCAGCGAATATGGCTGCGCTTCATCAAGTTACCCGGTAGTTGAAACGCCATATCTTGTGGTTTTTCTCTCCAATATAAATCAGACACTGGTGGTGTTTTGTCTCTAAGCAGTGCGAGATAACCAGCCCATTCAATCTCATTTCGAGAGAAGGTTTTATTCTCTATCCAACCTAATTGCTTCATCAAGTCTCTTGGGGTTGCTCCAACATAAATTACGTTGATCGCTTGTGCCGAGTAGAATGAAGATTTGCCGGGGAACGCTTTGTAGATAACCGAATTCCAGTCGATTTTGTCAATTTGAGCCGTCTCTTGCTGATTTTGAAAATCATCTGCTTTCCAGAAAAAATGAGCGTAATTCGCAAACAATACCCATGCCAACAGTAACGCACTCGACTTAAGAACTAAGCGTCGCCACTTCATTCGATAACCAATAACGGTGAAGACCAATACCGCGAATACTCCAACGATCAAACTATTATGCTCAGAGATAAATATCTTAAGGTTATTAAGCCACGGAAAGTTCTCAACGCCATGCGCCAGTAGCATGCCCCAAGCAATAAACTGCCCACCACCAAGAACCAAGCCTATAAAGGCCAATAAACTGAAATTACGCCACGGTACACGATGCGAGCCAGCTATGAATGGCACGACCCAAGCGATTGGCCCTAATAGGCGAGCAAAAATAATGATGTATGTGCTTTTTCGAGCAACCAGATAACGACAACGCGCAATCAATCTTTTGGTTTTAGGACGAAACTTAATGAGCCTTCGTTGCGCTTTGGCACCGTATTTATAGCCTATAAAATAACTGAGTTGATCACCAAGCAAGCCACCTAGCATCACCATCACCAAAGCCATCCATGCACCCGAATACAGTTGAAAGCCCGCCGTGATATAAAAGGGCTCTCCCGGTACAAATAGGTTTGGGCCAATGAGAGCATCACCCAATGCTCCCAGAAACAGCCCTAGTCCATCAAACATAACAACCTCAATGCTTACTGTTCTTTGTAATGACCGAACTTGTAGTTCATCTCGTTGTTACGCATTTCGCCTTTAAAAAAACGTCTTACATTGGCTTTAAGGTAAGTTGAGCCTGTATTCACAACGCCATCTTGGTCTAAGCGACGTGGGTCAAAACCAAAGGTCATATTTAGGAATCTAAATCGCCATGTTTTGCTCGCACGTTTTACGTAGTCACAGTCTTCACACAGTACGATCTCTTCATCGAAACCGCCGATCTCATCATGCACTCGCTTAGTCGAGAAAATACATGCGCCAATCGCTGTCGGGAAAAAGAATTGAGTAGTAAACAAGCCTGCATTAAATAGCCCGTAACCAAACTTGTGCACAAGCGGCAGGCCTTTCGAACTCATGTACACACCCGCAACTTCAAGCTTCTTCTCTTCTAGCTCGTAAAGCGCTTTCGCAAGGAAGTTTCGAGGCAAGCTCACATCAGCATCTAAGAATAGAATTCTGTTGTACTGCGCCAATGCAGCACCTGTGTTTCTACCAAGGCTCACACCACGATTTTCCATATGATGAACAGTTAATTTTGGCAACGCGTTTTCATAAGCTTGCGCCACTTCTCTTGTGTTATCTTCACTGTTCGAATCGACAACAATCACTTCAAACTCTTGGTGCGTTTGCACGCTCAACTCTTCCATTAAACGGCTAATGCGTTTCTCTTCGTTTAGCGTAATTACGACAATGCTTACCGGTTCCATATTTTCACCTATTTATTCTGCTGTTTAATTAACACTAAGATTAACGAACCAAGCCTTAACCAAGCCTTAGCTAAGCATTCATTTTCCGTTCATTAACTTAATGATTTAACAGCGATATAAATAGATAAGAATGACGATGTAAAAGGGAGTAAAATGGGCTCAACAAGCATTAGCGAGCGTTTTATCTCCAAACGAACCAAATATCGAAGGAAATTCACTTTGAGATGGGCTTCTGACTTGCTCATATTGGAATGTGATGTTAGTATCCGCGCTCGCTTAAGCATGAACTCGTTTGTGCCTAAGCATTACCACACACTCAAGGTCGCATTGAGGTGTGAAGTTAATTTTTACTAATTTGAGAGTAAAACTATGAAATTTGAAGCAGTAGTACGTACTGAACTAGGTAAAGGTGCGAGCCGCCGCCTACGTCACGCTGGTAAATTCCCAGCTGTAATCTACGGTGGCGAAGCAGCAGCTGTAGCTATCGAACTTGTTCACGCTGACGTGATCAACCAAATGGATAAGCCTGAATTCTACGAAGCAATCACTCTAGTGATTGACGGCGCAGAAGTTAAGGTTAAGCCGCAAGACGTTCAACGTCACGCGTTCAAGCCTAAAGTTGAGCACATGGACTTCATCCGCATCTAATTCCCTACCAAGGAATAAGATTGGATTAATCCAGCCTTCTGCATAGAAAAGATAATCGATCTTACCAGTCGAGAAATCTAGAAATTCGAAACCCCGATGCTACCAACATCGGGGTTTCACCGTTTTTGAGCCCTCAAAAGTGTCCAAAACATATGTTCGAACACGAACTAAAGATATTTCCCCACCCGCCCTGCTTCTTTTAAAGCAACACCATCGGCAGCGATACCAACAGGAGCTATATTTAACGAATACCACTCTACACTGTCAGCCTCTTGAGCTGTGATATCTCCTTTCCAGTCGCTCACGATAAAGTAATGGATCAACTGCAGCTCTTTCGTAGGATGGTAAAGTGAACATAAGAACGAGTATTCAGTTGGAGTAACATTAAGCTCTTCATCAAGTTCACGAAACAACGCCTGCACCTGATTTTCACCGTGCTCAATATGGCCGCCAGGTATGGTAATTAAACTAGGATCCGTTTCTTTAGACTCACTACGCTTTTCTAACAATACTTGTGATTCGTTCAGCAAGATAAAAGAAACACACTCATGTACATCCATCAGTTTTTCCTTAAACCGTTACAACGGCTGCTAAGTTTGTTTTCTAGTTTGTGTTAATGCTTAACTTACAACAAGCTCTTTACTCAGCCTTTCATACAATTCAAAAGCTTCTGTTTTAGATATCAAGTTTCCAAGAGCGTATTGATGTGCTAATTCAATATCGTCACTTTGTTTTGGATAATAACGCTTGGCTACAGCAGTACACTGGCTCAAGTTGGTGTACCAACTTCCGTCTTTCTCAGCCACGAAATAATACGCCGCCCGAACTAACTTCTTGCCAATCACCTTAGCGACACCCGCATCGGTCATTGTTTTAAAGGACGAGCTCATTTGCTCAAGAAAAGTAGACAAGTCGCCATTGAGAGCTTGAGCTATTTCAATACTGGGCTTATATAGCGGAAACTCTGTAGATAAATCATTCCCCCAAATACAGCAGCAACAGTGCTTGAGCCAAAACTGCCAATGGAATTTTTCTTGTGGCTGCAGCACTTCTGAAAGGCAGCCGGGATCGATATCAAGCTTACTGACTTGGGGATATGCTTTAGGAATGCAGTCAGAAAGGTGCTTAAATACTCGCTTCTCTTTTTGACCAATAGGCGTATTTAGTACGATAGAAACATCCAAATCCGAGCGACCGACAACCGCCGTTCCTCTCGGCACACTTCCGTATAGGTAGATACCATCAATTTGATTCGGAAGGTCGCTTAACAACGAATCAATAACAGCATTCACGGCATCTTGGAATTCGGGAGCGATATTCTCAGATGAGTATAGGTTTTCGATGAACCCGTCTTTGTCGAGACCTCTAGTTTGATTCTGCATGTCACTTCTCATTTCAACTTCGCTCCCACTCTGAGCGAAGCATCGCTAATACAACGGTATCCCACCACATATTTTTGAAGAATCGGTGCTCTTTAAAGCAAGCTTCTTGTCTCATTCCAAGTGACTTACACAGTCTTATCGCCGCTAGATTCTCACCAATGGTTTCTGCATGAATTCGATGAATGCCAAGCTCTGAAAAACCAAAATCAGCCAGAGCTTTGGCCGCTTCTATGGGGAGCCCTTTCCCCTGAGTTTCTCTCGCAAAAGCACAGCCCATTGAAGCTTGCTGGTTGCCTTCAAGGCTTAAACACACGGTTCCGATGAACTTCTCTGACTCTTTACTTTCAACAGCTAATTGATAGGACTGTCGCGGAACTTCCAAAGCCTGCTCAACAAACAATTGGGTGAGTTGATAGTATTTACTAGGCTCGCAATCACTCTCGTCATAGAAGCGCTGATACTTGGCGTCCTGTGACATAGCAACAAACGCACTTTGATCCTCAAGTGTAATGTCTCGCAAAACCAACCTGTCAGTTTCTAGCTTAAACATCAGAACGCCTTCTTATGTAACGAAATAAACACAGCCTAAAACTATTAAGACGCCATGACTTTAATGCCAAACAAAGTAAACAAGCCGCCTGTCACATAATCCATGACACTTGAGATACGTGCATAAACACTTTTTGCAGCTCGATGTGAAAACGCTGTCGCCAGAAACATATGCCAGCATAAAGTAATACCGGACATAGTGAGCATAATGGCGATGACCATCGGGATGGTAATATCTTCAGGCATAGAGACACTAAACAAACTCACTACAAAGAAACCCGTTTTAGGGTTTAAGATGCTAGTGATGAATGCAGACATAAAGACTTTTCTATTCGAAGGCAACATCACTTGGCAAGTATTCAAGCCTCCATCTAGCTGCTTAGCTTTTCGTGTTGAAAGGATCTGGCGCACACCTAAATACAATAAATAACTGCCACCAACGAGCTTCATAACGCTAAACAGTGCCGGGAAATGGGAGAACAGAATAACTAAGCCGGTGCTTCCGAACAGTGACCATAATAATATGGACGTACTGACTCCAAAAGCAGAGTATTTTGCTAGCTTGCGGTTGTAGTGCAGCGCTGTATTGATCGTCAACAGCACATTCGCGCCAGGCGTTGCAACCGCCAGCATCCAAATCAACGCAACGTGAAAAAGAACCAATAAATATTCCATTCGCCTCTACTCAATTCACTCAAGCTTTAATAATGATATCGCACACACTAACGGTTTTACGTAGCTTGATTCACAAAATTAGTGCACACGAACGTGTTGTGATGAGTATCTTTCAACTCAGTGTTAGAGTCCACATTTGGACCTAAAATGCCAAGCAATAAGGTTCAACCTCAATCTCCCTATTTAGATCGATAGCCACCGTAAGAGGTAAATGGTTAATAGAAAACCTACTGCCGCTTATATTGTGTTGGACAATAACCTCTCGACACTTCAGAGCTACGAAGTTTTACATGCTTTGTCGCACGACCTGCGACACGAGCGCGCCACAATTTGAAGCTACCTAGCTTCATATGGCTACGCATAAAACGAATCACTTGCGATTCATTCAAACCAAATTGCAGTTCTATTGCTTCAAACGGCGTTCGATCTTCCCACGCCATTTCAATAATTCTTGATTCGTTCTCTTTAGATAACATTGGGCATACTCTTCCTTAATAAACTGGGAGAAATACGCTCGTTCCAAATTTAAAGATCACAGGACAAACACTTTGAATTGAACGGTTATAACATTCAATAAAACAACAGGCTAGCAACAAGGCAATCATGGGGTTAAATAAGCTTGTGCGAACTCTCTAAGCACTTTCGCATTATTGTGGTGTTTACTATCCCCGCACTTTATGCCGTCCACTTTGATGTCCGGGCTGGAATAAGCCGGGATAACATCTCGCTCATAAGACATCACGGTTCCTCTATCAGCACAAATAGCGCCGAAAGAGTATTGAAGAGCTCTTGGATACGTACCAGAAAGGTAACTTTCAATACTATCAAAGTCTTTCAACAACGTTTTGTAGTCGTGATTAGCACCACTTAAATGGCCAATTTCATGCTCCATTAGGTAATCAGGGCAGTTTATCGCTAAAGAGAAAAAATTGGATACTGAAGATGAGACACCACAGTAACCGGATTCAAAACTAAAATTATAATTAGAAAATACAATTCCTTTAAAAATCGGAACTCCCTCTTGCGTAGCTTCCGGTATAGGCTCTTCAATCGATAGTTTCAATAACCTCTCTGCAGCACCCAAGTCTTGAAACCAAAGGTTATCGATTGCTGACGTATAAGTCACTTTAGTTACCTTTCTCGTCATTGGAATACAAGAGTTCTTCAACACCAGATTCGAATAGCTTTCCCATGTCGCTATTTTAGAAGCTATAAATGCTTTGGAATATTCGGCTAATACAGATTCATCAACATAAAGGTGAATCTCTGTATTCAAAACCTCACTCTGCGCACAACTAGGAAACTCGATGCTTTGAGCATTAGAGAATCGGCTATTGCTCAACACGATAATCAAAACATAGCCAACTAACTGGATAAGCCTTTTAAAAGCCCCCTCACTGACTCGTGCATTCATTTCATCTGCCCCCTACATCTAAAGCCACAAAGAACATCATAAATGCCGTGACTTAAGCTTCACTCTGCTCATGATTACACACATAAGCGTTAGTCTCTCAAAGTAATTTTCTATCGATGTTTTTCTGAAATTAAAAAGCTCGCCAATAATGACGAGCCTTGTTTAAGGTTGAACCATGCTAACTGCGAGGTCGCACTTAGCTTACAACTTGTTCTCGCAAATTCACTTCGACACTTTTTAAGATTTTGAACTCTTCACGAGTGCAGCCTCGAGCTACAGATACCCAGTGATCACCAGTTTCGTCTGATCCTTTAAACTCTGCACGAAGCTCGTATTTTCGCCACGAAACAAAAGCCAAAACAAAGGTCAGAGCGAGCATAGTTAACCCAAACTGAGGTACGAACGCCCAAGTTGCTGCAGATAGCATCAAGGCCAATGAAATGACGTTGATTGCGTTTTCTTTGATGCCCAATTGGCGAATTTCTAGCTGTTTGATTTTACGTAAGCTGTAAACATCCTTCTTCACTCGAAGTTCATCAGAGCTCACGAGAAAGTCAGATGCCTTGTATGCTCTACGCAGCCTCAATAAATTCGCTAACCTATTGCGTGTTGGGTTCTTATTCATCGCCTTTCTCCATGTTATTAAAGGTTAGTAAAAACTAATATAATCATGAAGTTATCGGTGAATACTTATTTTATAAATCAAGAGAATATAAAAAGCAAGGATATGAAATTAATAACCCTTATAACAACACCAACAAAACATTCAAAATATGAATTGCTCTGTTTAAATCCTAGGTGCTCATTTGCACTGTACAGAAGGTATTCACCAATTGATTCTTTCCGCTACTCATAATGAACGCTCCCATTAACCAGCACGTTTCATCTGTACTTTGTAACCAGTTATTTCAATTCATTTTGAACACGAGAGCCGCCTGCTTAGAGTTTGCTGAAGCCCTATCACACAAAGCGCTAACTTACATAGAATTCATCCAAATATAAGCACGCAGGTATCAGCAATTTGAATGGCTCAATCATTCATCTACTCATATCAGCGCAAGCTATCGATTAAGCAATTGATCTCATAAAGACAGAGCTGTATGGTTACTTTATACACACTGTTGCCTAATGGAGATGACGATGGACGAACTACTAACGCACGCTATGGAACAGAAACAACGCACGGTCGTAACAAGCTTGTTTGCGAAAAATGGGTTTAAAATCGCCGCGACAGATTTTGATGATGTGACCTTTGAACGCGAAACCGTTTTGGTCAATGTTAGATTCGACGCATCTTCTAATGTTGAGTCAATCTCAGTGTCAAACCAAGAAATATAAACAAACGCGTAATCCAATAACAAGCAGGCAAAGATGTTCAGCTATTGACGATGGTAACCAAGTATTACCCGCAATAAAGAACAAGCCTGAACTCGTTTCTCGCATGCTTGTTAATCCCCCTCCCAAAAAAACGCAAATGACAAAATAATCAATAATTAGCAATCCTACGAGCTTGGCTTATATTTGTTAGTACCTTCGAACAAATAATCCAAGTGGTCGCTATGTTCCTAACTCGGTTAATTTATGTCAGTACACTTTGTGAAAGTTGTGATTCTGAAGCTTTGAACGATATTCTCCAGATTTCACACGACCGCAATAAACAAAGCCATTTAACTGGCCTTCTTAGTCACAATGACAAATATTTCCTCCAATGCATCGAAGGATCGAGAAGCGCCGTAAACCATACTTATAACCACATCCTGAATGACAAGCGCCATAAAAAGGTGATGGTCCTGTATTTCAAAGAGATAGACTGTAGGCAATTTGGTGACTGGTCTATGGGTGATATCCCTCAATCAAGCTTGACCGAATTGGTGAATTTACAGTTTTCGACATCCAACCAATTCAACCCATATGAGATGTCTGGAGAAAGCGCTTATCAAATGCTTCTAGAGTTGAAGCAGAATTTGCCATCTGAATAACGTGACTTTCTCGAATAAAACAAGAGCTTCGCAAAATAGAGAGGTTAAGCATAATATACTTAGCCTCTATTATTGTAATTAAGGCTCAGAAGAAGGAATTGAAGAAGTTGGTCCAAAAGATCCTGTAACGTCGACATCATGTCGACAGCTTGATACAAGGTAATCTGTTGGCTAATTCCTTGAACACTAAATGGCATGTACGGGAAAGTAAGGCTCATGATTAACGTAATCAGGCTCGCCAACGCATAAGCGATCACGCCCTGCTCTTTGTGTTGCCCAACACTCGACAAGGTATGGGAGCATCTTGGACAAGACGCTTCGCTGCCCGTAGACAAGTCTTCAAACTGACTAACCAGCCCGCATTCGTGACATGACTTGGTAAAGCGTTCAGGCAAAGACGTCCCCTTTGATGTTAATAAGCAACTAGACACTCTAGGTAAATATAAGTAAGGGTTGGATTTTTTGCCAATATGCACACCATGAAAGGAACGCGATATATTAGAAATGAGAGGTGGAAAGATAAAAAGGAGATGACCGAATGGCCACCTCCACGTTAAGTATTCACAAGTTTCGTTACTGGCTAAACAAAGCCTAGTTGTGATTGTTATCTAACTGGTAGAAAGTCACTTGCGCATAATCACTGTCAGCACTTGAGTTATCTTGTAAGTAGATACCTGCTTTAAAATACATGTAGTTATCAGCATCGTCATAACCGCTGTTACTCATATTCACTTCTTTTGCCGCTAGCTCTGAACCATTCTGGCTAATCGTCGTGATCAACTTGTCACCTTCGACGACAATGGAGTACGAGAAGGTTTCATCTAACGCAATGCCATCACTTGGGTTGCTGGTGTTATTCAAGTCACCGTCAGAAGTCACCATGTTACCTAACAAGTTATGCCAAGTTTCATCGCCTCCAGTCGATTTAGAGGTTTCATGAGCAAAGTAGATCGCGCCTTTGTCGTTCCCTGGCAATTTATGGTAGTACAGGCGAATCGGTTCGTTTTTCTCAGCGTGGATCTGACCAATCACGATTCGACCAACTTGCTCTGTGTTTGAGGTCGTAGTCGTCACATGGTTGATGGCCAACGTCGCATTCAACGTGCCGTCAATGCCACCAAAATCAGCCTGTTCACTCGATGGAATAGACGAGAATGCCCAGTTATTGTCTTTACCAGAGGTAGAGTAAGAAGTGTCACCACGACGCAGCATTTCTCGCAGTTCAGTACGCACATACTTAGTTCCACTCGATGTGGTCACACCTTCAACAGGTGTATAGAACACCAAGCCGCCATCACTGCCTGTATAGAAGAACTGATCTTCATAACCAGCATCTAGCGCGTTCTCTTTAATAGAAGTTGCGTAACCATCTCCTTCATCAACAGGGATACTGACATACCAGTCGAGTAAGTCAAAGTTGCCTGACGGCGGTAGATTTGGATCAAGACCGTAGTCAGGGCTGTCATTACCACTGATTTCGACTTCAGTAATGTTTGTCCAAACACTTTCAGCGCTGTTTTCAAATACCTTGATACGAATCCAGCGAGCTTGAACATCCGTTACGTCATAGGTTTCAAAACCTGACGTGCTGCCACTGCTGTATCCATAGTAAACCTTGTCCCAGTTACTTGAGCTTTCATTTGCTAATGCTCTGATCTCGAACTTATAAGTTTGCTCTCCTCCTTTACCCCAAGCTATCGCGACGTCTTGAACATTTTGTACAGAACCTAGGTCTAGCACTAAATTAACAGGGGCATTTTGAGCCGCCCAACGCGATGACCAGTCTGTGTTGCCATCAATCGTATTTGATGCCGGGTAAGAGTTATGAGCTCCTCCCCAGTCTGATGCTGATTGAATGTTCAATGTTTCAGCCGATGCACCACAAGAAGCCATCGCCAAAAGAATTGAGCACGACAGTGGTTTGCAAAACTTAAATTTGCAATGGTTAAAAATCATACAAGTCTCCATGATATATTTCACGTATATTATTTATTCCATAGTTTGTAGGGTGTTACCGAAATAACGGAAACTACTATAGGACAATATTTGTACGACAAGTTGAATGAATATCACGCTCATGAGTTATTATACTACAAATAAATAAATATGTGCCATGTGCCATGTACCATGTACCATTCTTATATCAAACATGCCATCTAATAAGGCGTCTATATAACTCGAAGTTTTTACGCTTTGTTACCGCCTTTATTACTCTCACACAACGCGGCAACATCACATGATCAGCTTTTGATGAAATCCTGTTTAAGCTTCTCTTCTAATGCTTGAACACAAAGTTGAATGGCGATAGGCGTGTTGGAAGTGAATGGGTTCAGCGCATAAACGGTGTTGGTTGGTAATTCAAAGCTTGGCAGCACATCGACAACCTCATTCGGTAACTGAGAAAGGTAGAAGTCTGGGATCACACCAATGCCAACGCCTGATTTGATTAAGGCAAGACAGCTATGAAATGAGTTGGTAGTACAGCTAGCTTGTTGTTGGTAGACAAAGTCTTGTTTACTTTGAGAACTAAAGCAATGAGTCACCTGTTTTCCTTGCCATGAGTTAGCAATATAAGGGATAGAATCAAGCTCACGCTCTCGCATGCTTTTGACTCCACATAATACATCTTTAAACTCACCTAACCGTTTCTGCTTTAGGTTGCTGTCACGTGAACTGCCGACTCGTACCGCAAGATCAATATCGTGCTCCATGAAATCTAAGTGTTGATCATCACTGATCAATTCCGGCTTTAGCTTTGGGTACTGTTTCATCAGATCCGCAATAACAGGCGCAACCAACAAGTCCATCAACGCATTCGGAGCCGTGATGCGAATCCGCCCCTGAGGCTCTTCCAACTCAGATTTCGCCATATCCCATGCCGATTCGGCGATCACGTTAATATCCTTACAACTTAGATAGAACCGCTCTCCCATACTGGTCAAGGTTTGTCTTCGCGTTGTCCGTTTAAGGAGAGAAGCACCGAGCTCTTGCTCCAAAATCTTTAGATGCTGACTGACAACAGATTTAGACAACTCTAGTTTTTCAGCCGCGGCCGATACTGAGCCTTGCTCTACGATATGAGCGAAAATCGACATCTGTTTTAGCTTACTCATCTTATTGTTCTCTTTTTACAAACAGTATTTTCTATTATCTCTGTTTTTCAAATCAATTACCAAGACTAAACTACATTCAACTTATCGAGATAACCCAATCAAAAACACAGTGTTTAGAAGAAGACTGTTATGGAGAAAACAATGTCAAACAATCAAGTATTAGAAGCGTGTAAGCAAGGCATTAACGCATGGCAAAAAGCATTCAACAGCCAAGATGCGAAAGGTTGTGCAGATCAATATACAGAGAACTGCGTAATGGAAGCTCGTCCATTTGGTACTTTTGAAGGTCGTGAAGCGATTCAAGCATTCTGGCAAGGTATCATGGACCAAGGTTTCAAAGACGTTGATTACACTGACGTAAAATGGGAAGAACACCCAGAAGGCGGATACATCCTTACCGCTAGCTGGACAATGAACAAAGCATTTGGTGTTGTACACCGTGAACACTGGGAGCTACAAGCCGATGGCTATGCTCGCCTAGTAAGCGACGACTTCGAAGTTCAAGGCGAACGCTAGAAGCTATAATTAAAAACTAGAAGCTCAGAGTCGAAACAGAAAACAAAAAGCCAACAATCCAAATTGGACTGCTGGCTTTTTAATGTTCACGCTTGTCGACTTCTCACTGCATTTGAAGGTGATTCAGTGACTCTACACAATCACTAAAACGCCCATCATTTCAAATCGAAATGTCTGGTAAGACAAAACAAATACAGAGCAGAGTTACAGTGCTGCTTTCTTCGCTTCAGAAATCCAACCATCAAACGTGCTTTGGTTCGCTTTGATCCAACCGTTTACATGCGCTTCAATATCTGCAGAGCTATTCTTACCTTTACTCATCATCATGTTCTGAGCACTTACATCATTGATGTTAAGTTTGATGATTTCGAAAAGCTTCGCTGCTGATGGGTTGTTCTTAGCAAACTCTTTGTTCGCAATAATACGCATTGAGTTCATTTCGAAGCCGTAATTTTTGCCGTTTGATAACGTCGTATCCACGTTCGAACGCTCGCCTGGGAGAGCTGAAAAAGGTACTTCTAGCCAAACTACATCTTCGTTTGAAACCAATACGCCACTTACCCAGTAAGGTGTCCACGTGTAGTAAAGGATTGATTCACCCTTTTGGTAACGAGAAATTGTGTCTGCAATGATTGCAGCGTAGTTACCTTGATTGTGAGTCACCGTGTCGTCCAGTTTGAATGCTGAAAGTTGGTGTTCGATAACCATCTCACAACCCCAACCTGGGTTACAGCCCGTTAGGTCTGCTTTGCCATCACCATCCGCATCAAACAGCTTCGCGATTTTTGGATCAGTTAATTGACCAATGTTGGTGATGTTATACTTTTCTGCGGTCTTCTTATCAATTAGGTACCCTTGAGCGGCACCACTTACATATTGGCCTTCGCGGTAGAATTTTTCATCACCACCCGCCATTGTGTATTTGTCTGCATGAAGCGGGAACCAACCTACCGTTAGGAACGTTGCGTCACCTTTTGCAATTGAGGTGTAACCTACGTTGTAGTCTACTTCTTGAGTTGATTTCACGTCATAGCCAAGTTCTTCTAGAGCACGGTTCACGATCAATGTTTGAAATGTCTCTTCCGCTACAGACGATTGAACAGGCTGAACAGATACGCCTTCACCCGGTAGGCTTGCTGCCCACACGTTCGTTGATACTGCCAGTGTAGAAACGATGCTCACTGCAAGTTTGCTCTTCCATGAATTATTCATTGGTGTTTTTCCTTAATTGAAGTTCTGATTTGTTACCGCGATTTAAAGCATTAAGTACAAGGGAAACAGGCCCCATGCGGTACCAGCGTAATTTTGTATTGCCTGCATTTACACCCAACACTTGAGTGATGCGATCCAATAAGATCGCGAGAATAACGATGCCAAGACCACCGACTGCGGCCAATCCCATATCTAAACGGCCGATACCTCTCAGTACCATTTGGCCCAAACCACCTACAGCGATCATTGATGCAATAACCACCATAGATAGCGACAACATCAGTGTTTGGTTAACGCCTGCCATGATGGTTGGCAGTGCTAGTGGCAGTTGAATTCGATAAAGCATCTGTTTTTTGCTTGCGCCGAATGAGTGACCCGCTTCGATCAGTTCTTCCGGTACTTGCTGAATACCTAAGATGGTTAAACGTACCACTGGCGGCAGCGCGAATATGATGGTCACAACAACACCCGGTACGTTTCCTATGCCAAACAGCATTACGATGGGTACGAGATAAACGAAGGCTGGTGTGGTTTGCATGGCATCCAAAATTGGGCGCACGAATTTAGCCGCCGTGTTACTTCGGGCAAGCCATATCCCCATGGGTAAGCCAATCAACAGACAGAAGAACACCGATGTCATGACCAGTGACAACGTGGTCATCGCTTCAGACCAAGCGCCAATCAAACCAATGAATGTCAAAGATACGGCCGTAGCCACACCAAGCTTCAAGTTTGAAAACTGCCATGCGACTAAAAACAAGATCAGCAACATGAATGGTGCAGGTGTAGACACCAACGCCGTTTCAAATGAACTTAGGATGAAATCGATCGGTACACGAATAGCCTGAAACAGTGGGCGTCCGTGCTCAACCAACCAATTAAGTCCAGACTCAACCCAAGTATCAACTGGTAGTACGGCTTCAGCAAAAGGGTTAAGTGGATCAAAAGGAGTAACTTCAACTGTTTCACTGCTTAACCAATCTGCTGATGGTGAGGTATCTGCGGCTTGCCCCCAAGGATCACTTGCAGGTTGAGCTGCTGGAGCAGATTGAGACCATGGGTCATTATTTGTTTGTTCAGACGACATGATCTATCCCTTATCTAATGTTTGTAGCAGTCGTGACTTAGTCACAACGCCAAAGTAATTGCCTTGCTCGTCCACAACAGGAACGGAATAAGGCACACCGCCAACAAGGCCAAGCACATCATTGATTGGTAAATCTGGATTCAGAGTTAAGCCATCACTTAGCTGAGCACTAACTAAGGATTTATTCTCTTTGTGGGCTTTGCGAAGGGAATCGATAGAAACGATGCCTGAGTAGTGACTGCTCTTCTCAACAACGATGCCGTATTCACGGTCGTTATCCATTAAGATTTGCAAAGCAGAGGCTGGGCCATCGTGCTCAGATTTCTTAAATACCGCAGCAGGTTTCTTGCGAGCAATGTCCTTCACAGTAAGCACGCTTGCTACGTTTACACCGCGAAAGAAAGCTTCGACATAATCGTTAGCTGGGTTATTAAGAATGTCGTCAGGGGTACCAACTTGAACCACTTCGCCATTTTGCATGATGGCAATACGGTCACCGATTCTCATCGCTTCATCCAAATCATGAGAGATGAAAACAATGGTTCGTTTATCATCATTTTGCAGACGAATAAGTTCATCTTGCATCTCAGTACGAATCAAAGGATCAAGTGCAGAGAACGCTTCATCCATTAAGAGGATATCTGGGTCACATGCTAGAGCACGAGCTAAACCCACACGCTGCTTCATACCACCAGATAATTCATCTGGGTAAGACTCTGAATATGCGCCAAGACCTACACGCTCTAACGCTTCAAATGCCGACTGTTTTCGCGTTTCCATTTCAACACCCGCAAGCTCAAGGCCAAACGCTGCGTTTTCTATCACAGTCATGTGGGGCATCAATGCGAAATTTTGGAAAACCATGGAGATGTTGTTGCGGCGAACTTCGCGGAGTTCATCTTCTGAGATGTGGGCAATGTCTTTGCCTCGTAGAAGCACATTACCTTTGGTAGGTTCAATCAAGCGGTTAAGAAGGCGAACTAGGGTTGATTTGCCAGATCCTGACAGTCCCATTATTACGAAAATCTCGCCTTCTTGAATACTAAGAGAAACATCGTTAACGCCGATCGTTAGACCTGTTTCTTCAAAAACTTTGTCTTTGTCCGCACCTTGATTAATCATCGTAAAAGCACGGTCGGTGTCTTCACCAAACACCTTGTACAGTCCCTTAACTTCCAGTATGGGATCCATGTAATCTAATCCTTTGTTAGTTATCTAAACTTATAGTTATTTAAACTTAAAACGGTTATTTAAACTCAAAAAACGATTAGCACTCTAAGTAATCAAGCAGTGTAAATCAAGGGGTATCGTACTGTAACTCATTCACAAAACTACTAATCCCCTAGAAAAAACAACGATTAAAAACAAAACAACAAACACCCAAGATACTGAAAACAAAAGACAATCAACCAAGAAGAACGATAGCGATATTATGTATTACTTACTGATAGATTATTGAATATTTATTTTACATTTGAGTAATTAATACGCCAAATAGACCAAGAATGGCATCAAATAGTTCGTGCACAAATAATTTGAATACAAACCATTTGTTAAGGTTTAATGGCGTTTCAAAGTTGGTCATCCACTCTGCGACAGGGATAAGGCCCACACTCGGCATCTACATAAAATCCATAGGTGAACTGGCTAAAGTCAGCGAGATAAAATAGACCTTTTCAACCAAGAATCTTAAAACATCACATCAACTGTGATACTTGCTGCAAACTATTAAACGTCGATTATCCAAACCGAAAGACAACTTGTAGAGTCCTCATAGCTAAGCCATTATTTATGGAAGAATTGGACATTTTCCCACGATGAATTAGAGAAAAAGACAAGGAATTCGAATGATAAAAATGCTGGTGTGTGACTTTGACGGGACGCTGGATGGAGGCTCTTCTCATGGGGTGAATCAGTTATTTGACTACCTAACCGAGCAACCTGATATCCGTTTTATCATCGCAACAGGGAGAACTCTACCTTCTATTCGAGTGGGTTTGGCATCAGATAACTACCCGAAACCACACAGTATTATCAGTGATGTGGGCACGAGAATTCATCACGTTCACTCCCAAAAGCCCGATCATGTTTGGCGCAACCAGTTAGAAGCGTCGTGGAACAAATCCAAAGTCGAGACAGCACTCGCACCACTCGACTTTATGGGTGAACGCTTTGAAAACCATCAAGGTGATTACAAGATGACTTTTGAAGGGAAGCTATCTGAGCCTCAACATGAATTGATCGAATCAAGCTTGGAGTCGCACGGGGTGGATGTACACCTGACCTACTCTCACGATTGGTACTTGGACATCACACCAAAGGGCGTCAATAAGGCAACAGCTATTCATCACCTGCTCAAACAGCATAATTTAAGTGTAGAAGAAGTGTGTGTCGCCGGTGACTCTGCCAACGACACCTCAATGCTCACAATTGAAGGCGTAAACTCGATATTGGTGGCTAACCATTACCCTGAGGTTGCTCACCTATCCGACAGAGACAATGTATATACCAGCAGCGCAACACATGCTGCGGGCGTGTTAGAAGGCCTAAAATACTGGCAAGAGCGTGCGACGACAGGTAATTAGAATACGTAGGGGCGAGCGACTGCCCCTCTACTTCATATCCTTATTTCCACCCAGGAAGCCAATACTCCTTGTCGGTTAGATCCCGCCAGTTAATGTCTTCCTCTCTTTTGGTCATCACCGCTTCTATCAAACAACGAGTGACCTCCCCTTCTTCACACTCGACCTCTGTGACAATAAAGTGTTTTTCTTTCTTCACTGGGCTAACGGCTGTCCATTTGCTGCGAAGTAGTTTCTTTGGATTTATTCGATTCATTGATTCTTTCCTGTCACTGTTTGTTAATACTTTATCTATAACCCTCAAAGAGTTAAAAAGATCACTTCAAGTTAAGAAAGGCTCCGATTCAAACCTAGGTAAGTCATAACTAAAATCAATAAAACAAAACATGAACTCGGTACAATAGTTGCCACCAGTTCATAAACCAACTCACCATGAACCAAACAGAATTCCAGAAAAAAATGGCGAGCTTCACCTCAATCGAACAAGCGCTCAATTACTTTGAAATTGGGTTTGATAGCAAGTTCATCGATCAAAATAGAGTCGAACTTGTGAAGCGCTTTAATGGTTATCTGATCCTTGCGAAACCTGATGATTGGTTTTCTGGACGAAGAGCATTGAAAAACGCTTACTGTAAGGTTCAACGTAGCAAGTTAGATCGCCACACACGTTCTGCCTGTCGTGGGTGTACAACTTGCCAGCGTCGATAATTGGAAAGTGGGTTGTTCAAAATAGATAACTAAAAAGTAGATAGTTGAAATAACATCTCATTACGATTTAGTTAGTGGTTTGCTCGAAAAAAAGTGTGCTAGTCTTACGGCAACTCAACTACGAGATAAAAACTACAATGAAAATTTTCAGCAATTTCGAAAGCGGCAACATTCACGTCGTTTCAGCAGATTCACCACAAAACATTCAACTGACCATCCCTGCAGACAACCAGACTCAAATCTCTCAGTGGTTCCACTTCCGTTTGGAAAGTGAAGCTCAACAAGCTCACCACTTTGAAATCGGCCAATTGGCAACGTCTGCTTACCCTGAAGGCTGGAAAGATTACGATGTGGTTGCATCGTATGACCGCGAAGAGTGGTTCCGTATCCCATCTCAGTTCGATGGCGACACACTAAGCTTTGATATCATTCCAGAGCACGATTCAATGTACTTCGCGTACTTCGCACCTTACTCGTACGATCGTCACCAAGACCTTCTGCACAGCGCACAGACGCACCCTGCTTGTAAGCTTGAAACACTCGGTCACACGCTAGACAACAACGACATCACTTTGCTAACTATTGGTGAACCAAGTGAAGAGAAGAAAAACATTTGGGTTATTGGCCGCCAACACCCTGGCGAGACAATGGCTGAATGGTTAATCGAAGGCCTGCTTCAACGCCTGCTTGATGAGACAGACACAGTGGGTCGCTCTCTTCTAGACAGCGTTGTTTTCCGCGTTGTACCAAACATGAACCCAGATGGCAGTATCCGTGGTCACCTGCGTACCAACGCAATTGGCGTAAACCTGAACCGCGAATGGCAATCCCCGTCGATGGAGCGCAGCCCAGAAGTATTTCTTGTGCGAGAGCGCATGTTAGAAACGGGCGTTGATATGTGTTTAGACATTCACGGCGACGAAGCGATTCCATATAACTTTGTAGCAGGTAGCGAAGGCACGCCTTCATACAACGAACGCATCGCGAAGCTAGAAAACCACTTCAAGCAAGCACTACTGACGATCACGCCAGAGTTCCAAGATGAGTTTGGTTACGACAAAGACGAGCCAGGCAAAGCGAATATGACCGTTGGCACAAACTGGATCGGTGAGCAATTCAAGTGTTTGGCTTACACGGTCGAGATGCCATTTAAAGATCACATCAGCCATGCTGACGAACTTTATGGCTGGTCGCCGGAGCGTAGTGTCGCGTTTGGTCACGACATGCTAGCGGCGGTTTGGGCAACAGTAGACGAGCTATAGAGTAACTAAGCTCTTTAATTTGTCCCTTTATCTAATTTGATAGATATAACAAAGCCCAGCACCTATGAGATCGCTGGGCTTTTTAATCTCTACTCAAAATAATCTATTTGGGCTTAAGCATCTAACGTTAGAAGCTCTTTATGCCACCCTAAGGCTTGCAAAAAATACCGGATATTTTTGCCTAATGTGCCTTTGTTCAGACACCATATCTTTGAAACTTGGGCCTTGTGATAACTGAACGATCACTTCGTCGCCCTCTTGTCTCAGCACTGCGCCACTAATATCAATACTGCTGTTGTCATGCAACCTCAAGGTGCCGGCCATTGAAAAGCCACGATAAACCGGAATGATGTTACGCATCATCAAGCGCACACCCTTTTCAGAAACTTCGCTGACATGAAAAAGCTCATCCTTAACTCGCATCACCGGACGTGCCTTTTGAGGGTACTTTAAGCGGTAATATTTGCGTTTCTGGGTGAATGAATCTTCACGCATATTGACTCCCTGTCTCTGTTATTCGGTCAAGCAATAGACATTAGTTTCAATTGGGTTTCAAATTACACATTCACCAAATTGATATCTGGTCATTATATCGACTTCCCGAGCTAATGCTTTAGAGATTTATACAGAGAAATAAGAATTGCTTGGCATTCAACAAAAAATGAGATCTGAGTCAGAAATGGAACTGAGCTAGATAGGTAAAGACCCAACTCTTCGTGTGATTACCCTAAAGCTGAAACAACGCCAACTGAATACTGAAGCCGACAAATAACACGCCACATACAATATTCATCATTTGCGAGGTACGCTTTTGAACCAATAAGCGCTTAAACGTATCCGCCATTAAGATCACAACCAAGAACCACATCGAAACGACCATCGCCTGAATTCCACCAAGCATGAGACTGTCTGTCACAATCGCATCTGTTGAAACAAATTGAGGAAATATAGAAAGATAAAACAAGACGATTTTAGGATTCAGTAGATTCGTGAGGAGCCCTTTGAAAAATTGGCTATAAAGCTTACTTCCCGATGCACTTACCACAGAAAGTACGCCCTCTTGAGCGCGCAGTGCTGCACGGAAATGGTTGTATCCAAGCCAGACAAGACACAAAACCCCAGCCCATTTTAGCCCTTCAAAGGCCATTGGAGTGTTCGACAGTAACAGGCTTATTCCATTTGCCGAGATAAAAGCGTGAAAAAAGAAACCACATGAAACGCCTAACACGTTCACAAATGCGAACAGCTTTCTTTGAGTTAAGGCCGTGCTTAATACCAACAAAGCATTAGGGCCCGGTATAATGGCAATAAAAAACACGATAACAATAAACAGCCAGATACTGTCCCAACTCATTTCGATCTCTTTTCATGAACATTTTTAGGACGGACATTGTACGTCCATTCGATAGCATTACAATATGATAAACGTTTAATTAACTCGCATAGAGATCGTCACAAAATAACGCGTATAATGAATGTGTTTATCGTGTAACGTACAAAACTGATTCTCTAACATTTACAGCCCTGTTAGACTCCACCTCCCTTTTGATACTTGGTTCATTTATGTCATTTGATAACCTAACCCTTAATGCTAAAACCGTCTCCGCGCTCCCACCTCAATTCAATAAGCCGACAGAGATACAACAAGCAGTAATTCCTACAATTATTACGGGGAAAGACGTACTTGCATTAGCTCAAACGGGTAGCGGTAAAACATTGGCCTTCGGCTTACCACTGCTGAACAACATCAATCATGATGTAAATGAACTGCAAGCACTGATCATTGTCCCAACGCGTGAACTCGCATCTCAAGTGACGAAATCTTTAGAGCCTGTCGCGACAGCGCTTGATATCAAACTCGTAACTTTAACGGGCGGCGTGAATACCGATGATCAACAGCAACGATTATCCATCAAGCCACAATTAGCTATCGCAACACCAGGCCGCCTACTTGCGTTAATCAAAAGTGGTGAACTGGAAGTAGCTCAATGTCTAGCACTAGTTCTTGATGAAGCTGATCGTCTGATCGACATGGGCTTTTGGCCAGATATTCAAGCGATCACCGCAGCACTGCCTAGCAAGCGCCAATCACTACTATTCTCAGCGACACTTCCTCCAGAATTGGTCAATCAGGCTGAAACGCTTTTATCGAACCCAGAGAAGATCACGACTCATCAAGAAAACAGCGTTGTCGAAACCATTGAAGAAACCCTGTATCTAGTGAACAAAGGCAGTAAAGCTCAAGCATTGATTGCCTTACTTAATCAAAATCAATGGCCACAGGTGTTGGTTTTTATTGGCGCTAAAGACAATGCAGACGCATTAACTAAACGATTGAACAAAGCCAAAATCAGTGTGAGTGCGTTACATGGAAATAAGAGCCAAGAAGAACGAGAGCAAGCATTAGAAAGTTTCAAAAAAGGTGAGACTCGTGTGCTTATCGCGACCGACGTCATGGCTAGAGGCATCCATATTGATCAGTTACCTGTCGTGATTAACTTTGAATTGCCATCTCACTCAGCAACTTACGTACACCGTGTTGGCCGTACAGCAAGAGCAGGAAGTACTGGCTGCGCGATCTCGCTAGTTAGCCACAGCGAAACTGACTACCTTAATGCGATTCGCAGCCTGACCAATAAGCTGCTAGTGCTACAACCATTAGAAGGTTTTCCTGTTACAGACAAACCGGCATCTGAAACAACAGCTCGCAAGCGTCCGCCTAAAGACAAAATGGCCAATCGACGAACAGCCAAAAAGAAGAGTATTAAGCAATTTAAAAGCAAACCCAATAGCTCAAAGTAACCAGAAGTAGCTTTAAGTAACCAGAAATAAAATAATCAGCTCAGTTTGTACTGGGCTTTTTTATATGCAACAAAATACAAACTCACACCCAAGAACCTCCCTAAAGATGCCAACTTAAATGACACTTTTGTGAATTATGATGCCAACGTATTGATTCTTGGTTGCTCAAAAAAAATACTCTTAAATCACGTTGACGCCCCTATATCTGGCAACTAGATTTTTCTATTAGTGTCTAAAACCAGGAGGTCATTGAAATGAAACGTGCTAGCTCTACATATCGATTACAACTGATTAAGGAAGTGGCAACCCGCCGAGATCGTCAACGTTCCAATGACCCGATGGCAAACTACATACAAACCCTAATAGATAATCAAGATGATTGTGATACTTCGGTTGAACGTAACCAGAGGTTCAGTGGTAGTCATTTTGATGAACACATAGGTGGTTGGGTAAGCGACCACTGGGGTAGCAAGTAAGGCAACGAGTGTAATCCAACCAGCATAGTCGCTGTAGAATTTGTCTCCGCATTAACCTATCATCTGCAACAATTCCTTATCCTAGAGTAAGCAGAAAGTGTCTGAGTTAAAAAGAGAAAAAGAAGTAATGGTTGCCTTCCAAGTGATACCTCGCGTTAAAGAAGGCAATAACTTCGAAGTGGTTGATAAAGCCATTGAAGTAGTGAAAGCTGCCGATGTGCCTTTCCAAGTCGGTGCGATGGAAACCACGATGAAAGGTGAACTCAACCAACTACTCGATATCGTTAAAAAAGCAGAACAAGCTTGCTACGATGCAGGGGCTGTAGAAGTGATCACAAACATTAAGATCCACAGTAAAACCACCGAGGCCGATGATACATTTTGCACATACCATCGTGGTGTAACGAAAGCGAATCACATGTTTGTTTAAGAAAGCTGAG
This sequence comes from Vibrio gigantis, assembly GCF_024347515.1. NCBI lineage: Bacteria > Pseudomonadati > Pseudomonadota > Gammaproteobacteria > Vibrionales > Vibrionaceae > Vibrio > Vibrio gigantis. The sequence goes on along the minus strand of NZ_AP025492.1, from coordinate 1,264,792 downwards.
CTTTAAGAAAGGCCCTTAAGAACCAGCGGTGTTATTGGAAAGGCATGTCTGAAAGGTGAGAAAGGATTTCCATTCGTTCTTCTTCTGACATCGAATGCCAATCACGCGGACTCTCTTCAGGGTCATCTTTCGCCCCAATCGGTTTTCGGTCCAGTGCTGTGACTGGCTCTTTTTTGAGTTTTACGTTCTTTTTATTCATACCAACAACACTCCTTCAGGTACAAAGGTACCTACCTTGATATTACACCCCAACCATTATGTAAAGTAATAGTTACTTCGGAGTTAAATAAATCTTAATGCTTCCTCTTTAGCCAAACAGATCTCTTTGGGGACTTGTATTTCCCTCTTCGTCGATCGACTTACCAACCAAGTTTTTTTGCTTCATTATTTTTCTTCTATAACGCTGACGACACAGCTTGATGACGTGCAATTGTTCTGACGGTGTCATCGACATCCAATTAAAACGCTCTTCTCTTTTGCGCATACAACCATTGCAATAGCCTTTGTCATCGCTTGAACAAACCCCAACGCAAGGGCTTGGAACTTGGAAAAACTCTAACTGCTCCACCATGCCTCCTTACACATTCAAAATTACGCTTACTATCTCAAAAATAAGCGATTAATTTGTCGCCTAGCTCATGAAATCCATACTAAACTATGACCTTATACTGACACATATAGTGTTTTGTAAACTATACTTTGAACCCATCAAGTTACACTTATTCGGTAACTTCGTTCTTTCCTTTGGAGCCTTATAATATGAAGTTTAGTTCAAAAAAATTACTAGCAGTAGCCGCTTTACCTATGATGCTAGCAGCATGCACAACAACAGGTGACAACGCGATGCAAGTAACACCAACCGATCTACAGCACCATAATTGGGAACTTGCGCAAATCGATGGCAAGGACATTGCGAAAAGCGAAGATCAAGCAGCTCCTCGTCTAGAGATCGGCGAAAAGATGACTGCAAACGGCATGGCTGGTTGTAACAACTTCTTCGGTCAAGGCGAGCTGAAAGATGGTCAATTCCGTATCAAGCAAATGGGCATGACAATGAAAATGTGTCACGGCTCTGCGATGGACATCGAGCAATCGGTTTCTGCTACTCTAAGCGAGTGGAGCGACGTAACGCTAACAAACGATACGCTAATACTGAAAAACGATGTACACACACTAACGTACACAATTCGTGACTGGGTAAACTGATCCCTCATCGAAACCAAATATTGATTAAAGGAGCCTCACGGCTCCTTTTTTATTGTCAGTTTACCCTCACTATTTCGTCAAAATTGACGCTCATCGCCGACTTTTCGTACCAACCTCCAATAAACCTCAAAAATCTCTCATTTAGATGCAATAAATTCACCGGTCCAGCGGTCTGTTGCTAGGATGGCAAAAGCCTAGAGTCTGTTGAGTTTTCGAGATAGGTGTATATCGAACAAAACTCAACCGCGAACTCCCGACATCTTCTCAAGTAATTGATTGAATTTACTATTGAATTAGAAATTATTTCAGAAACAGATAGAATAACTATAGGGCGTGTTGATCTTTCGAGCTGATTTTTGCAGCGAGTTGCTGGGTATTTATACAAGGCAGAGGCGTCGATGTGTAGCTAGCCTACATGAGAAGCCAATAACGTAGTAGAAATGACCAGCAAACGCTGCCCGAAGGGTTCGGCTAAAAGCGTTTTACTCTTTGTTGAGGGAGATTTGCTTAGAATGACTAGGCTACTTCCCCCTCGCCGCGATTAAAACGCTTTTATCTCGAACAAAATTTAACCACGAAAGGTCAACACGCCCTAGGGAGCTCGAAAATACAATGCTCTTGCCCGTTCACTACCAAATGGAAAAGTTTATGAACAAGATAGTAAGTACGTTAGGAATCATGGCAACCGTTGCATACAGCGCAACCATTTATGCTGATGAAGCAACATCAACCGACAGCTGGAACCAAATAGAACAGCAGGCAGAAGGAGAAACTGTCTACTTTCACGCTTGGGGCGGAAGCCAAGAGATCAATCGCTACCTACAATGGGCAGGCAAGAAATTACAAAGTGATTACGGTGTCACGCTAAAACACGTGAAAGTGACCGATATTGCAGAGACCACCACTCGATTACTCGCAGAAAAAGCAGCAGGTAAGAACACAGAAGGCAGTGTCGATATCGTTTGGATCAATGGCGAGAACTTCCGTTCGATGAAAGACAACGCGTTGTTGTTTGGACCATTCACAGAATCACTTCCAAATTGGAAGTACGTTGATAAATCTTTACCGATTGATGTCGACTTCTCTGAACCTACAGAAGGCCTAGAAGCTCCTTGGGGCGTTGGACAACTTGTGTTCATCCACGACCAAGAGACGCTGCACAATCCCCCACAATCGTTTTCAGAGATGTTGAGCTATGCTCAAGCTTTCCCTAACCGCTTAAGCTACCCTCGCCCACCAGAATTTCATGGCACTAGCTTCATCAAGTCTCTACTGATTGAGCTAACAAACAATAATCCAGCACTGGCTCAGCAGGTTTCAGAAGACAACTTCCAAGAAGTTACGGCACCACTGTGGGCTTACTTAGATAAATTCCACAAAGTGGCATGGCGCGGTGGCAAACAATTCCCTGCAGGCACATCGGAAAGCATACAACTTCTGGATGATGGACAGCTCGACCTCGCGATTACGTTCAACCCAAACTCTGTTTATTCAGCACAAGCAAGTGGTCGCTTAGCCGAAAGCACCAAGGCTTATGCTCTAGAAAGCGGGGCTTTATCTAATATTCACTTCCTTGCAATCCCTTGGAATGCGAATGCAAATGCTGGCGCTCAAGTGACCATTAACTTCTTGCTGAGCCCAGAAGCACAATCGCGCAAAGGTGACCTCAATATTTGGGGCGATCCTTCAGTATTAAGCAGTAAATACCTCACGGGTAGCGCTAAGAATACTCAGCAATTTAAATCGATTGATGAACCACACCCAAGCTGGCAAAACGCGCTCGAGAAAGAGTGGCTTAAGCGATACGGTAACTAATCTTCATGCTACGCGCTCTATATTTTGTTGTTATAGCTGTGTGCATTATCCCGACCATTCCTGGGGTCGCGGGAGTAGTGGCTTCGTCACTGAGTTTCATCCCGCCCCTAGGTTTAGAGGAGCCAACACTCAACGGTTTTAGCCAAGTCTTTCAATGGGAAGGTGTTTGGCATTCAATTGGCTTAACATTATGTTCCGCCTTTATCAGTAGCTATCTTGCTTGTTTTCTAACGTTCTGTATTTTACAAGCAACATGGCAACGCCCTTTCTGGAGAAAGATAGAGCTTACTCTCTCACCGATGTTGTCTATTCCACACGTAGCTTTCGCCATTGGGTTTGCTTTTCTATTCGGCCCTAGTGGCTTAGGCGCGAGATCAATCCATCATATATTTGGGGCATCAGGAAGTAGTTCTGAACTTGCACTTTTGGTCAAAGACCCTTATGCACTAGGGCTTATAGTCATGCTCGCGCTGAAAGAGATCCCTTTCTTACTATTGATGAGTATATCTATCCTTCAACAAATCGACGTTGAGCGTATTACAAAGGTGAGTTCATCTTTAGGTTACAGCCGCTCACAAATCTGGTGGAAATGTATTTTCCCCCAGTGGTTCACTAAGCTTCGCTTCCCTATGCTGGCTGTGCTCGCTTATAGTCTATCGGTTGTTGATATTGCGCTGATTCTTGGTCCAACGAATCCACCGACCTTCGCTATCTTAGTATGGCATTGGTTTAATGACCCCGATCTTAGCTTGCTACCAAGAGCTGCCGCAGGCGCAATTATCTTGTTTATCTTAGCCTCGCTTATGATTGCTTTAGCTCGTCTTATTGAGTGGGCAACTCTGAAAGGCTTTAGATCATGGCAATATTCAGGGCGCAGCGGTATTACTCTACCAGGTAAGTCTATCTTTAGTTTCCTTGCCTTGCTTTCGATGACGATGTTTCCGTTAATGATCATTTGGAGTGTGGCCCAACGTTGGCGCTTCCCGGACTTACTTCCTAGTCGCTATAGCATGCGTTTTTGGGAGTTTGAGTGGGATGGCATCATGAGCACCGTCGGGCAAAGCTTATGGATTGGGCTTATTGCCGCTTCCGTTGCGTTGTTACTCGCGCTAGTTGCTCATGAATACCGAATCAAATACAAGTGGCAAGTTCCGGGCTTCATTATCGCGATTCCGATGTTGATCCCTCAGCTCTCTGTGTTGTTCGGTATGCAAGTGACCACGCTTTATATCGGCAGCAGCGCTTATGAGTTCTGGGTGATTTGGGCACACGTATTCTTCGCCTTTCCATTTGTTTACTTGTCTTTAGACGGGCCTTGGAAAAGCTTCAACGATGGACTCATTAAAGCATCACTCAGCTTGGGGAAATCGCCATTTCAAAGTTGGTACTCTATTAAGCTGCCTATCTTGTTGCCTGCCATTGCCTTCGCTTGGGCGGTTGGGATCAGTGTGAGTTTGGCTCAATACTTACCAACATTAATGCTTGGCGCGGGTCGCATTAGCACAATCACCACAGAAGCGGTTGCTCTAACCAGTGGTTTCGACCGCAGAGTGACCGCCATTTACGCCATTTGGCAGGCCTTATTGCCTCTGTTCTTTTTCTCTTTAGCGATATTGGTCAGCCGACTTCAACTCAGATATCGCCGTCTTACTTTTAAGGGTTTTCTAACGAATGAGTCTGCACCTCAACGACCTCGCCATCCATAAAAACGATGGTGTATCGCTATTTTCAGCGCTAAACGTAACATTAGAATCTGGCAAAATACTGGCTTTGATGGGACCAAGTGGCTGCGGAAAGTCAACATTACTGGATGCGATTGCTGGTCACTTAGGTGAAGAGTTTTCGTATTCTGGCACCGTTGTATTAAACGATATTCAGTTGGACGACTTGCCTTCACATCAGCGTGAAGTCGGTATTTTGTTTCAAGATGACTTGTTGTTTCCACACCTCAAGGTATGGGAGAACTTGGCGTTCTCTCTGCCTAATTCAATTAAGGGCTCCGCTCGTCAACAGCAAGCGATGGCTGCGTTAAAAGACATTGAACTGACACACTTAGCAGAATCTTTTCCTGATCAGATTTCTGGTGGTCAACGAGCGAGAATCAGTTTAACTCGTATGTTATTGGCGAAGCCTAAATTGGCTCTACTTGATGAACCGTTCAGTAAGCTGGACCAAGAGCTCAGAGCACAATTTCGCGATTGGGTGTTTGAGCAATTAACAAAAGCCAATATCCCAACGTTAATGGTCACGCACGACGAAGCAGATGTGCCTCAAGGGGCTCAAGTACTCTCTTGGCCATGGAGAAGCAACCATGCTGGATAAGTACTCTATAAAGGTCATCAAGTGGCCATTAAATCAGTCGGCTAAATTACTGAACCAACTTGGTATAACGGCCAATCAAACCACGTTATTCGGATTTGTGGTTGGGTGTTTGGCATTTCCTGCGTTGGCATTTCAACAATACGAATGGGCGTTGGGATTTATTGTACTTAACCGGGTTTGCGATGGACTTGATGGCGCCTTAGCTCGAATCCAAGATATCAGTGATGCGGGCGGCTTTCTCGATATCAGTTTAGATTTCCTTTTCTATTCACTGATCCCTTTTGGTTTTGTGATTGCCAATCCAGAACACAATGCCATTGCCGGTGCATTTTTGATCTTCTCTTTTATCGGTACAGGCAGTAGCTTTTTGGCGTTTGCAGTCATGGCGGGCAAACGAGGCATCGAGAATCCAGTGTACAAGCACAAATCTCTTTACTACATGTCTGGTCTAACCGAAGGGACAGAGACCATCGCCTGTTTCATTGCCTTTTGTATTTGGCCACAACACTTTGCTGTTATCGCCTATACCTTTGGTGCAGCATGTTGGCTCACCACATTTATGCGTATCTATTTTGGGTTCCAAACTCTTAAGACTCAGCAAGAGAGTTAGCGGTCTAACGACATCAACAAGATACAAAAACGCCACTCAATATGAGTGGCGTTTTCTTTTCTAATGCTGACGTTCAATTAAGCGTCAGCAGGCGTTTTAATTCTAAATCTCAGTACTTTGAGGCTTGAATCAAGGTCAACATCGACAAACTCAGGCGGGTTGTCTAAGCGTTCAATAAACTCAACGTTTGGCGCTTCTTCTGCCATCGTCTCAATAAGGAAGTTAGGAGAAACCGCTGGTGAGTTCACACACGCGATCACTTCACCACCTTCAGTTAGAAGCTCAGGTAATCGACGTAAGATCTTTTTGTAATCTTTAGTTAAAGCAAAGCTGCCTTTTTGGAACGAAGGCGGATCAATGATAACTAGCTCGTAAGGGCCGCCTTTCTTGATTTTCCCCCACGACTTAAAAATGTCGTAACCAAGGAAGTTAACCGAGCGCATGTCGTGATCATTCAAACGGTGATTATCACGGCCTTTGTTTAGCGATCCGCGTGACATGTCTACGTTCATGCACTGGCGAGCACCACCAGCGATAGCTGCGACAGAGAAGCCACAAGTGTATGCGAACAAGTTAAGAACATTCTTACCCTTGGCATTATCTTGTACCCACTGACGACCGTTACGCATGTCTAGGAACAACCCGAAGTTTTGGTTACGGCCAATGTCTAGTTGGTACTTAAGCCCGTGTTCAACCACGACTGGAGAGTCGTTTAGCTCGCCCCACAGCACTTCTGAAGGCGCACCATCGGCATAACGGTGTTGCAGAACAATACTTGTTCCCTGCTTTGCTTGCCAGATGTCTTTATTGGTCAAATCAACCAATCCAGCTTTAAGAGATGACAAGAACTCATCGTCTACTTCTTTGAATACATTCACCAGTAGCTGCCCATCAACCCAATCACATGTCAGTTGCTCTAGACCTGGCCAAAACTTACCACGACCGTGAAAGATACGACGTAGTTCATTCGGTACTTCATTCAATTGCTGTTCAATATGACTAAAAAACAGAGGTAAAGCTGATGCTTCCATTATTTCACTCACTTAGTGTTTAGCTTTGGCCAAGTTAATGACCAAGGTTCAAGCCAACTGTCCAAACCGTTAGATACGGTTTCTTGATGCCACTTCTCTCCTAAAGAGTCTAAGCTCCTTGGGTCGCAGACATATTCGTAGGCTTGTGATTGATAGGTAAATCGAATCGCGAAGGCATGCAGATAACCTCTGTCAGCCTCACTCGATGGATTATAAATTGGGTCACCAACAATAGCTGAGCCGATCGACTTCATCGCGACACGGATCTGGTGAGTTCGCCCAGTATAGGGTTTACATAAAAGTAGACGCTCGCCGGGTTCAGCTGTTGCTGATAAAAACTGGGTAATCGCTGGGTTTTCTTTGCTAGTCAATAATTTCCAGCTAGAGCGTCGTGAACGCTCCATATCACCTGAGATCAATCCCTGCTTTTTCTTTGGCTTCTTAGAGCCAATCGCAAGGTAGAACTTCTCTACTTCACGCTTTGCAAATAGCTGTGAAAGCTCACTTGCCGCCGACGAATTTTTTGCTAGCAGCAGAATACCTGAGGTCATTTTATCGAGGCGATGAACGAGATACAGCTTAGGCTCATTGATTGCCTTAGCCACTTCTTGAAGCAGCATAGTATCGCCATCGTCTTTGTGGACGCTGACACCAGGGTGCTTATTGATGAGTAAAAAATCAGAGTGGTTCAGAAGAATATCGAACATGTAAAGGCTAGCTCCATTGTAGAACGTGGAGTATACCGTGTCTGAACCCAGATTCCAGCTACGAAAAAGCCCAACTCACTCAATTAACATTGAATCATTGGGCTTCTCTTTATTTGTCCACTTTCGGTAATCGTTTTTAGTTCCGATTGAATACGGACTAAGCACTAAGCAAGTTTGAACTTACTAACCAGTGCTTCTAGCTCAGCAACCTTAGCATTCAAACCTGAAGTGTTTTCAGAGCTGCGCGTTGCCAGTTGTAAAGATTGCTCAGAGATATCGCTGATCGCGGTAATGTCTGCAGCAATTTCTTTGGTCACAGCGGTCTGCTCTTCTGCTGCGGTAGCAATTGAGTTAACCATACTTTGTACATTGCCTGCGCCGCTTACAATCGCTTCTAGAGCAGAAACCGCACCTGAGCTTTGCTCAACACCGATCTCAACCAAGCGACAGTTATCTTGGGTGTAAGTCACCGCTTCTTGAGTACCCGACTGAATAGATTGAATGATGCCAGACACTTCTTGTGTCGCTTTGGTCGTTCTCTCTGCGAGCGCACGTACTTCATCGGCAACCACCGCGAAACCACGGCCAAACTCGCCCGCACGAGCTGCTTCAATTGCAGCGTTGAGAGCTAACAGGTTAGTTTGCTCAGCAATGTCTTCGATGACTTTGATAACGCTACCAATCTGCTCACCGTGAGAGCCCAAAGTATTCATTTGCAGTGACATATCACTCATTTGAGTCGATACTTGCTGAATACTCGCCACCATTTCAACGATCACATTACGACCATCTTCTGCAGAGGTTTCAGAGCGGCGTGCTTCTTCGTAGGTAGAGGTGCCTTGTTGTGCCACTTCAGAAATGGTCAAGCTTAGCTCTTCTGCAGCTGTTGCAATAAGGTTCGCTTTATCGGCCTGAGCAGAAGCGCCTGTTACGATGTCCTCACTTATTGAAGATAGCTCGCCAGTTACTGATTGAACTTGGTGAGTCACAGAAGAGATTGAACCCAATAAGTCTACCAACGATTTCTGCATCTGGTTAATCGACTTAGCCAGCTCAGCTAACTCATCACCAGAATCATCAATAATGTCGCCCGCAGTTAGGTCACCATTTGCTACACGTCGTGCGACCTGTTCAACACGAGTCAAACGATTGGTAATAGAACTAGATAATACATACGCAATCACACAACCAAAGACAATCGCAATAGCAGACAACACCATGATGGTGCGTTCGATGGTGGTAAACGCATCGGTTAATATAAGTAGTGACTGTTCTGTATCTGCACGTTCACTAGCAGAGGCTTGATCCAGTAAGTTCTCAATTGGGATGAGATTGCTCTCATACAAAGAACGTAGCTGTTGAATGTTGGCTAGTAGCTCAGATTCATCACTGATTTTAGGCACAAGATTCGATTCAAACTCTTGAGTGAAACGGCCCATCAGGTCTTCAATTCGCTGAATACGGCGATGATCTTCCGTGCCTCTACTCTCTAAACGCTTTGCCTCTTCAATGGCTTGAGCAAACTCGTTTTTATTGGTTCGATAATCGTTCAGCGCGTTATCAACTTGAATAATCGCACCCAAAGCATCTCGATAAACATCCCCAGCTTCATCTATCAGAACAAGATAGGTAACAGTACCCGGAACATCGTCCATTCTTATCTCATCAGCACTTTTATGAGCACCAATAACCTCTATCCACACAATACCGACCAGCGTGACGAGCACCGCCAATATAGAACCAAAACCGGCATACAGTTTCTTTCTCACCGATAATTTCATACAACACCTACCTAAATAAAATACGGCTTAGAAAAGCTTTAACATTCAATATATCGGCTAGCAAACGGATAACTTGAGTGAATAGGAGATATTTATTTTCCATCAATAATTAAGTGTCCGGCATAAAAAAACGGGAGCCATTGGCTCCCGCTTTGTAACTTACTTTAACTTGCGCTTGCGGCTTCTTAGAATTATAGCTTCTTAGAGATAAGCGCAGAGCCAGCAATAATACCAATACCTAGTAGCATGATTGCACCTTTACCGCTGTCGAAGCCAGAAGAGATACCCATGAACGCTACGATAGCGATAGCTACTGGGATGATGTACTTAACTAGCGTGTACCATAGACCGAATAGTGGGAAAGATACTTCACCGTCGTTAGTGATTTCTTTCTCTAGGTCTGCACGGTTTAGTCTCCAACCAGCGAAGATACATACCAACATACCGCCAACGGCTAGGAAGATCTTATCAGTTAGTAAGTCGAAGATATCGAATGCGCCAGTACCGAACAATGTAGGACCGAATCCACCAAGTGATAGAGAAGCGAAGATACATAGAATCGCCATTACTACACTTGCAGACAGTACTGCTGTCACACGCTTCATGCCTTTCTCATCGATTAGGTAAGAAACCACAACTTCAAGTAGAGATACTGAAGAAGTCAGTGCCGCAACACTTAAACCAACGAAGAACATTAGAGCAAATAGAAGACCAACTACGCCGCCCATTTCAGCGAATAGCTGAGGAACAACAACGAATACTAGACCAGGACCAGCTGCTGGCTCCATGCCGAATGCGAACATTGCAGGGAACATTGCAACACCAGCTAGGATAGCAACACCAGTATCCATTGCCGTAACCATAGCCGTAGTTTGAACTAGGTTCTCTTTCTTCTTAAGGTAAGAACCGTATGTCAACATACAACCCATACCAAGACTTAGTGAGAAGAATGCTTGACCTAGTGCTGCTAGGATTACACCGCTATCTACTTTAGAGAAGTCAGGGCTGAATAAGAACTCAAGACCAGCCATCGCGCCCGGAAGCATAAGGCCTTTGATTGATACCACGATAAGGATGATGAAAAGAAGTGGCATCAGGATCTTACCCGCTTTCTCGATACCGCCAGAGATACCCTTCATAACGATAACAACGTTAAGCAATAGGTATAGGCCCATCCACATAAGTGGTTGAACTGGGTTTGAGATAAAGCCACCGAAGCTGTCACCGATTGCTTCAGGTGCATCTAGCAGACCACCAGCAATCTTACCGATGTATGCGATAGACCAACCACCTACTACAGGGTAGAAACCCATGATAAGTAGACCACTGACTACGCCGATAACACCAGCGAACGTCCAACGACGATCCGTTGATTTAAATGCACCTACTGCCGATTTTTGCGTATGACGGCCAATCGCAAATTCAGTCAGCATCACACTGAAACCGATGAAGATTACAAAAAACAGATAAATTGCAACGAATGCACCGCCGCCACTTTCACCTGCTGTGTAAGGGAATTTCCAAATGTTACCTAGACCAACAGCAGAACCTGCTGCAGCCATTACGAATCCTAACTTCGAACCCCAGGTATCGCGGGGTGTTGTGGTTGTATTACTAGTAGCCACGTGTACTCCAAACTTTTGTGTTATGTGATGTTGTGTTTTGCTTTGGGTGGCGTCTTTAAAAGATAAGGTGTACAAAAAGATTTACACACCTAAAAGATTTGATTGACGCTCGTTATATGGCAAGTAAACCAGTTTAAGAATAAAATTGGAAGCCCGAACCGTACATATTTCGTTACCAATGTAAATTTTTATGGTTAAATGCCGCCTTTTCATACAAAACAATCGTTTTCGTCTTAAGTTAACCAAAACTTAACAACTATAACCTGTTTACAGCTTTAGCTCTAATTTGTAAATAGTTGATTCCTTAAATTCCCATATCCGTAAAATAGCATTACTATCTAAGTGTCTCTTTTTTCGAGTATTCAATGTGGAAAAGCTCTACCATTTTTTAACTTTAGCCTCTGTCGCTTTGTACTGGGTACTTGTAGCCGGTGTTACTTTCCGTGTCGTACTAAAACGACGCTCAGTGAGCGTTTCTCTCGCGTGGTTGATGGTTATCTACATTATCCCAATTGTGGGGGTAGCTTGTTACTTCCTTTTTGGAGAGCTAAACCTTGGTAGAAAGAGGGCTGAGCGTGCACATCGCATGTTTACTCCGTTTGGTGACTGGTTCCGCCAATTAAATGATTGCCAACTTCACCTTCCTGGCAAAGTCGGCTCCCCGATCCACAAGATCGATGAGCTTTGTAACAATCGGATGGGTATCCCTGCACTCAGTGGAAACACGCTTTCACTGCAAGCTTCTCCCAATGAGATCTTACACGCAATTATCGAAGATATAGAAAACGCCCAGACCAGTATCAAGATGGTTTTCTATATTTGGCACCCTGGAGGCTTAACCGATTCGGTTGCTTCCGCACTTATTCGAGCGGCGAAACGTGGTGTAGATGTTAAAGTCTTGCTGGATTCTGCAGGTAGCCCACGCTTTTTTAAAAGCCACTGGCGTTCAATGATGAAAGATGCCGGTGTGCAAGTTGTGCAAGCCTTAGAGGTTAGCCCTTGGCGTATTTTCTTACGACGCCTAGACCTAAGGCAACACCGTAAGATCATCGTCATTGATGAAAGCATCGCCTATACCGGTTCAATGAATATGGTTGATCCTGCTCACTTCAAGCAGAGTTCAGGTGTTGGTCAGTGGATTGACGTAATGGTTCGCGTAACGGGTCCAACCGTAAATGTGCTGTCGGCCATTCATGGTTGGGATTGGGAAGTGGAAACCGGTGAACGAATCCTTCCTGATTTACCAGAATGTCCGGTTGAAGAGGTAATCACGCATCATCCTGTTCAAGTAGTACCATCAGGCCCCGGCATGCCAGAATATTTGATCCTACAAGTTCTGACCATTGCGATTAATCAGGCAAACCATTCTGTTCGCATCACAACCCCCTACTTTGTACCGAGTGCCGATTTATTAGAGACTCTGAAAATGACGGCGCAACGTGGTGTAAACGTAGAACTGATCATTCCACATAACAACGATTCATTGATGGTGAAGTGGGCTTCGCGCGCTTTCTATACGGAGTTGCTTGAAGCCGGCGTTAAGATTTATGAGTTTTACGGCGGGCTTCTTCACACCAAATCAGTAGTGATTGATGAAGAGTTTTGCTTAATTGGAACGGTCAATATCGACATGCGTAGCTTATGGCTTAACTTCGAAGTGACGCTAGCCGTTGACGATGTACACTTCACTCAACAGCTATCTGAACTTCAACAATCTTACATCGAGTCATCGCACCCAGTAGAATTGGAACAGTGGGAACAGAGAAACCTGCGCAACCGCTTCTTTGAAAGGTTGTTCTATCTGTTCAACCCACTTCTTTAATCCAATCAATGGGGCTACGCGACTCATCTGTCGCAGCCTATCTAATTTTAACCTTTCACGATAAACGACGTGAAAGGTTAAAAAGAGAAAGAAATGCATAAAAACTCCCGCTTCACTCTTGCTTTGAAGGCTATTGGCATGTTTTAAATAGGACATAACCGATTGATAAGGAATTCACAGCATGTCCGAGAACAAAACCACTAAACTGATCACTGCAGGCCGTGATAAGAAGTGGACCAATGGTGTCGTTAACCCACCAGTACAGCGCGCTTCAACTGTTGTATTCAACTCTGTAGAAGAAAAACGCAAAGCTACGATTAATCGCGCTAACAAAACGCTTTTTTACGGACGTCGTGGAACCAACACTCATTTCGCTTTCCAAGATGCCATGGTTGAAGTGGAGGGCGGCGCAGGTTGCGCGCTATACCCTTGTGGTACGGCAGCAATTTCTAATGCCATCCTCTCTTTTGTAGAAACAGGTGACCATATTCTGATGGTCGATACCTGTTACGAACCGACGCGTGACTTCTGTGACACTATCATGAAAAAGATGGGAGTCGAGACAACTTACTACGAGCCAACAATTGGTGAAGGCATCCAAGAGCTTATCAAACCAAATACCAAGGTTCTGTTTACCGAATCTCCGGGTTCAGTAACGATGGAAGTTCAAGATGTTCCGACTCTGGCTCGCATTGCTCACGAACATGACATCATCGTTATGCTTGATAATACTTGGGCGGCAGGTGTGAACTTCTCACCGTTTGATTTCGGTGTTGATATCTCTATTCAAGCTGCGACAAAATACATCGTTGGTCACTCTGATGTGATGCTAGGGACTGCGGTAGCCAACGAGAAATGTTGGGACCAACTGAGAGAACAGAGCTACCTGATGGGGCAATGTGTTTCTCCAGATGACGCTTACCTCGGCCTACGCGGCATTCGTACTCTTGATGTTCGCCTACGCCAACACGCAGAAAGCAGCTTAAAAGTCGCAAAATGGTTAGAGACTCGTGCTGAGGTTGACCACGTTCGTCACCCTGCACTTGAATCTTGCCCTGGTCATGAGTTCTTTAAACGAGATTTTACCGGTGGTAATGGTTTGTTCTCTTTCGTGCTGAAAAACTCAAATACAAAAGCGACGACGGCACTGCTTGATGGTATGACTCACTTTAGTATGGGTTACTCATGGGGTGGCTTTGAGAGCTTAATTCTAGCAAACGAGCCGAGCAGCTTTGATAGCCTAAGAACAGTAGCGAACCCTAACTTCAAAGGTACCTTGATTCGTGTTCATATCGGCTTAGAAGACGTTGATGATTTGATTGCAGACCTCGAGGCTGGATTGGAACGCTACAACGCTTTGATTTAAGCTGACACATTTGACTCAATATACAATAAGGCAGGGTACTCCTGCCTTTTAATTTTAGCGTATTAGACGCATGGCTTTAAAAAGCTACTGAACGTTAAAGCACGCCCAGTTGAATATTTCAGATCGTTGTTCATTGAACATATACAAAGACTTGTCCTTCACTGCAAACGCGTAGTCAATCGTCACCCCTTTATACTCACTGTAATCCAGATTAATAATAGGATCATGGAAAGGCGTTGCGGTTCTCACATCAAGAATACTCATCGACAGTCTGTTTCCATCAAGCCCATAGTAGCCGGAATAAAGGTTTTCCATCGTACTCTCATTACCATCCTGCTCGGTAATCGTCACAAACTCTCTAATACTAAAGGTATGATCAGACTGAAAAGTAAGGCTTATGCGCTCATACAGTGCTTGATAAGGTTGGAATGCCTGAGATAAGAAATCAGTTTTAATTGTTTTACAGTGCCATCGAGTGCCTGCCAATACGTTTTGCTCTAACAAGAAGCTCGCAGCGGCGATTGCAAAAAGAATGAGTAAGCCAATTAGTCGCAAAAGTAACTCCTCTTTTCCATGTACTGAGCAAACGAGTCAAAAGACGACACGATATTGAAAATAGAAGCGCTATAGTTCAAAGCTTCCCCACTCTTCTTTTGAACCAACATATATAACGCATCATTTTCCGGTAGGTCTACAGACGGATAGATACGCACAAAAACATTAACGTTGCAGTGACTGGGTATCACAGCGGTAAGCTTTTGAGTGATCGCAGGCAACGAATAAGATTCATTGTGCGCAATATGGAAAAAGTAGTGATTGGTATTGTCTGTGTAACTGTCTCGATACTCGGCTTTATCAATAAAATAAGGCAAAGGCGTATAATAGGTTTGGAAAAGGTTGAACGCCGTTACAAGGACACAAATCAAAGCGACTAAATAGCCCGCTTTAACTAGTTGCGTATTATTTTTTGAATTTGAAGGATCTGGTACAACTGTGTTCTGTTCTTGGTTGGAAGACGTTTTAGAATCGGAATCAATTGCCGTTGTCGTATTAACATCTGTAGAGGTTTCAGTGACAGAAAACACCTCTTGAGAGGCGGACGAAGAGTTTGATTCAAATCCCCCCGTAGCTAAAGGAGAAGATACAACTCCAGTTTTGCTAGGCTTTATCGACTCATTGATTTCAAGTAAATAACCCGTTTTACTGACTGTACGAATAGTCGCACAACCACAAGTAACTCGTGACAGCGTTTTTCTAATCTTAGATATCACGTTAGTGAGCGCTTGCTCTGAGACAATCACATCGCCCCAGCACCTATCAAATATCAGGCCTCGCTCAATGCACTCACCAGTATTTTCAAGTAAGAATAGAAACACCTTACCTTCTATCGGCGCGATAGTTTCTACGTGGCCATCTTCACGCACAAACTGCCTAAGCAAGGGATCATAACGAGCATCACAAATTTGGTAGCTTTGTTGTTTCACTATCGTCTTCTAGGTTTGAATTCGGTCGCATATGATATTGAATAGTTTATAAATGACCAGTGAATTTTCCTATATTAGAGCAATTATTTTTCGACGATAAATAACACTTTTATTTGTGTGGACAACCTACGATATGGTCATTAACCATACCTGTTGCTTGCATGAACGCGTAACAGATTGTTTCCCCTACAAACTTAAAGCCTCTCTTCTTCAAAAACTTGCTCATCGCTTTAGATTGCTCGGTAGAAGCGGGAACTTGAGACATCTCAGTCCATTGATTCACAATCACCTTGTTGTCGACAAACTGCCATAAAGCATTTGAAAGAGAGCCGAACTCTTCCTGTAGTTCAAGTGTCGCTCGAGCATTGTTGTATACTGACGCAATTTTGCCCTTGTGCTTAACCACATCGAAGTTATCAATGATGTGTGGCACGTTGTCTTCATTGAGTGCGGCTAACTTATCGATGTCATAGTTATCAAATGCCGCGCGATAGCCTTCGCGCTTTTTAAGAATCGTAATCCAGCTTAGACCCGCCTGAGCGCCTTCTAAAGTAATGAACTCAAACAGAACTCGGTCATCATAAACAGGCACGCCCCACTCTGCGTCGTGGTACTCCCTTTCAAGTTCGTGTTTCAGTGCCCATGCGCAGGTTCTATCCGATGTATTTACTTCCATTTTGTGTTCTCTTCTATCAATCGGTATATAAAAATAATGCCCCATTCAGGGGCATTATTTCAAAGGTTAATTAGCGTTAAGCTACTTCAATTTTATGGAATAGACGATATAGCACAGGTACCACGATTAACGTCAGTACAGTAGCAAAGCCCAAACCGAACATGATGGTTACTGCCATTGGTTTGAAGAAGATATCGGGTAGCAGAGGGATCATACCTAGAATCGTGGTGATCGCCGCCATACATACCGGACGAACACGGCTCAACGCTGCATCGACAACTGCGACATAAGGATCTTTACCTGATTTCATTTCAATCTCAATTTGATCAAGCAGGACGATACCATTTTTGAGTAGCATGCCCGATAAGCTCAAGAAGCCCAACAAGGCCATAAAACCGAAGGGAGTATTTAAGGCTAACAAGCCGGTCGTCACCCCAATCAACGCCAATGGAACCGTTAACCAAACAATCAGAGGCTCTTTCACCGAATTAAACAAGAATACAGTGATCAAGAACATGAACAAGTAGCCAAGAGGCATGGTTGTGAATAGTGATGCCTGCGCATCCGCAGACGACTCATACTCACCACCCCACTCAAGAGAATAACCAGGTGGCATCTCTATCGCTTCAATTTGTGGCTGTAGACGCTTCTGTAGCGTAGAAGCAGTTTCTTCGCCCAGTAGATCTGGATCCGCCATTACTGTCAGCATGCGCTTACGGTTCTTACGAATGATCAGTGGATCTTCCCATTCCAACTCGTAGCCTAAAGTCACTTGTTGCAGCGGGATGTATTCACTTAACGCAGGGCTCCAGATCTTCATACCTTCGATGTTACGAATATCGACACGCTCATCTTCAGGCAAACGAGCCACAATCGGCATCAGCGTTGTACCATCACGGTATACACCAATTGATTTACCAGAGAAAGACATCGCTAGGAAATCATCGACATCAGACTTGGTGATACCGTAACGACGCGCTTGGCTTTCGTTGAACTGAGGCTCTAAAACCTTAGTTCTTTCACGCCAGTCGTGACGAACGTTAAATGCACCACTATCGGCACGCATTACATCCATCACTTGTGCTGCGATTGAACGTAACACCGTTGGATCTGAACCCACAATACGAGCTTCAATCTTCGCACCGCCACCAGGACCTAATTCAATCTGTTTTAGCTTATAGTCGATCTCTGGGAATTGTCCATTTACATGTTCACGGAAACGCTTCATCAACCCTTCAAGCACTTCGTAACTCTTAACGCGAACCGTTATCTCGCCGTAAGCGCTATAACTTTTCTCTGGTGCGTAAGTCAACATGAAACGCTGTAAGCCTTTACCTGCGGTCGTTGTGATGTGTTCAACTTCGTCCTGTTCTGCTAACCAACTTTCAAGCACTTTCAGCTTAGTGTTGGTTGCTCGAATATCGGTCCCTTCCGGCATCCAAACATCAACTTGGAACATCGGTGTTGTCGATGACGGGAAGAAAGCTTGTTTAACGAAGCCAAAACCGTACACACTCGCACCTAAACCAATAATCAAGACAAACATGGTGAGCCAAGCACGCTTCATACAGAACTCAAGGAAGTTTTTGTAGATAACAAAAGCCATCCCGTTGTATGGGTCTTTACCTTCGCTATCTGGGTCAACCTTCTGACCCTTAAAGAACATGTCAGCAAAGAACGGCGTGAGCGAGATGGCAGTAAACCAACTCAGCATCAAGGAGATAAGTAGAACCGTGAACAAGGTGCCACAGTATTCGCCAGTTGAGTCTTCAGATAAACCAATTGGAGCAAATGCGGTTACTGCAATAACGGTAGCACCAAGCAAAGGCCATTTGGTTTGAGTTACGATATCGGTAGCGGCCTGCATCCGGGTTCGCCCCTTCTGCGTGCCGATCAATATCCCTTCCACCACCACAATGGCGTTATCCACCAGCATCCCCAAGGCGATAACCAATGCACCTAATGAAATACGCTGGAGGTCAATCTTGAAGTACTGCATGAAAATGAATGTACCGAAAACGGTCAACAATAGTATCAAACCGATCAACAGACCTGACCGTAGACCCATGAAGAACAGTAGAACCACGATTACGATCGCAACCGCCTGACCTAAACTCACCACAAATCCACTTACCGATTTGTCGACTTCTTTTGGCTGGTTATAAACCTCAGAGATGTCGATACCGACGGGTTGTTGATATTTTAGTTCGGCCAGTCTTCGGTCAAAAGCTTCACCAACCGCTACCACGTTCACGCCTTGTGCAAAAGAGACACCAAGGTTAAGTGCGAGCTTGCCGTTATAACCTATGATATTGCTTGGCACCTCAACGTAACCGCGAGTTACATCAGCGACATCTTTTAGGTAAATAAGGCCTTGAGCACCGCCTTCTGTCAGAATCAAATCACCCAGCTGTTCAACATTCTGGAACTCGCCCGTAGGATGGATTCGAATGTATTCATCGCCAATTCTCACCGCGCCAGCACTTGATACAATGTTTTGAGTCGATAAAAGGTTAAATACCGTGTTTGGAGACAGACCGAGAGAGCTTATCCGTTTCATCGATATTTCAATAAACACTTGCTCTTGCTGTTGGCCGGATACCGAGACTTTACTGACCCCATCAACCAGCTCTAACTCTCGCCTTAGGTAATCGATGTAATCCAGCAGCTCTTTATAGCTGTAACCATCGCCCGTCACCGCCAGCAAAATACCGTAAACGTCACCGAAATCATCGATGACTTGAGGATCATTGACCCCTGGTGGAAGTTCAACCTTAAGATCATTCACTTTTCGGCGAAGTTCATCCCAGATTTGCGGAAGATCATCTGGACCGTAGTTATTCTTCATCGTTACCGTTACCTGAGACAGGCCACGGCTAGAGATCGAGTTCACTTCGTCGACATAGGTCAGTTGTTGAATCGCTTTCTCTAGTGGGTAGGTCACTTCCTCTTCCACCTGCTGAGGTGTTGCCCCGGGGTATGAAGTCACTACCATTGCATCTTTGATGGTAAAGGCAGGATCTTCTAAACGCCCCAAACCGAAGAATGCAGAAACACCACCGATAAGAAAGATCAGAGATAACATCCAGCTAATGACTTTGTTGCGTATAAAGTAAGCAGCAACACCTGTGATCTGATCATCACCCTGTTGATCGTCATTTTGGGGCTTGTTATTTACTTCACTCATTATTCGTCTCCTGAGACAATACTTCCACTGTCATCCCATCTCGCAATCGCGATACGCCTGCAACAACGACATGCTGCCCCATTTCTAATCCTTTCATGATCTGCAATGTTTTCTGATTTGCTTTTCCTAATACGACTTGCTGTTTCGAGACGGTATTATCGTCATTAAGTACCCATACATAAGAGTTCTTACGCGTTAAATCATCACCATCAGCATTAAACACCGCTTCAATTGGGATTAGCACTCCGGCTTTTAGATCTAAACCGATATCTCGGCCATGTGAGGTAACATCGACAGCCATTCCATCTAGAATCAGGTCATCTTTTGGCATAGGTAGTGCCAAGGTCACAGTAAATGTTCCTGTACTCGGATCAGGCTCTGTCGTGAACTCTTTAATTCCTGCAGGGTATTCATTACCACTAGGAACCCGTACCAACGCAGTCACATTTTCTAGGATTGTTTCACTTGGTTGATTGACGTAAATTTGGTCAGGAAGCTGAATAATGACTTCAACATCTTCAACACTGTGAATGTTCACAATTTGCTGACCTACTTGAATGTTCTCAAATTGATCGACACTCACTCGAGAAATAATCCCATCAACAGGCGCTTTCAGTATCGTGAAAGACAAGCGTAATTTCGCCAGTTCTAACTCCGCGTATGCGATCTGACGTTGAGCGGCAATTTCATCAAACTGTGATTTCGCGAGTAAACCCTTTTTCACCAAAGGTCTAGAACGGTTATATTGGCTGTTAATTACCGTGTATCTAGCTTGGGCATTATCTACATCTAGTTGATAATCGGTTGGATCAAGCTCAGCTATAATGTCTCCAGCTTCAACTCGCTCGCCTTCTTTGACATCGAGCCTAAATATCTCACCAGCCACACGAAAACTCAGGTGGGCTTTTTCCGCCGCATTGGCAACGGCAGGGAAATACAACTTGTCATTAAAATCTAAAACCGAAATCTCTATCGCTCTGACCAGTGGAGTGTTATCGACTTCTACTTCCTGCTTGTCACTACAAGCGGTCAACAAAGCTAAACATGACAATCCTGTCGCTAATTTAAATGCACTCATGTTATAGCCCCCTTTCCTTGATCCACTCTCGTACCTTAATGCCGGATTCAAGGCCATTAACACCAGAGGTTACGATGCGATCTCCATCATTAAGCCCAGAGACAATGTGACGTTTCTCATCAATCACAATCGCGACTTTCTCAACGATACCGTCGCTGTTAACACGCCAAACTGAGACATCATCACCATCAGTCATCATTGCCGAAGTCGGAATTTTGGTCGCAGCTGCTTGAGCAGACACTAGATTCACCGTACCAGACATGCCTGGCAAGATACCGATATCCGTCGGTCTTTCCATCACCATGGTGACTTTATATGAGCCTGTTTTAGGGTCGGCTTCCGTATCAACCTCTTGGAACGTCAGTACGTAGGAATTTTCAGGAAACGCGTCAAATACCATGGTCGAATCGGTTTCAAACCCTGAAGAAAAGCGCGTAATAAGTTGGTCGGGCAATAAGAAAACGACTTTAAGAATTTGATTGGTTTGAATATTCATGACGCCTTGTTTAGCGGCAATGTACTCATGGTTTTCAGCTGGAATAATAGAGATAGTGCCATCATAAGGGGCTACCAAAGTGGTGTAACGAAGATTCGCATTGGCTTGATTAAGCACCGCTCGTGCTGAATTATGATTTGCTTTTGCTTGATCGAAATCCTGCTCTGACACCACACGGTCTTTGCGCAGCTTAATCGCTCGCTGGTATTGAACGTCCGCTAGCTTAAAGTTGGCTTTTGCTTGCTTCTCTAGCAATTGATATTCATCGGGGTTTAGCCTAGCAAGCGCGTCACCTTTAGACACGTGTTGCCCAGCTGTCACATCGATACTCTGTAGTAACCCAGGAACACGGAATGCGAGTACTGCTTTGTCACCCGCTTCTGTGGTAGCAGGAAAACTACGTTCAAAGGCATTATTACCGACGGAGACAGTGAAGAGTTTGGCGGGTCTAGAATCAGGTTCAGGTACGGGAGGTAGCTCCTTACCACACCCAGACAACCCTGCTAAGGCTGTCAATAGGACAAGGGAGGCTCTATACATTGGTGATCATCCATATCTATAAATATTTTTATAACATA
This sequence comes from Vibrio gigantis, assembly GCF_024347515.1. Taxonomy (NCBI): domain Bacteria; kingdom Pseudomonadati; phylum Pseudomonadota; class Gammaproteobacteria; order Vibrionales; family Vibrionaceae; genus Vibrio; species Vibrio gigantis. The sequence goes on along the minus strand of NZ_AP025492.1, from coordinate 1,243,008 downwards.
GATTAATCACATGTAACTTACCAGTTATCGTAAGATTTATTTAGACAAAATTATTAAAAAAAATAACGGCTTGGAATAAATTTTCCTAAACCGTTATCTAATCTTTTTAGGTTTACCGCTACATGTTCTTAAATGCGCGGTCGACTTTAAAAGTGTCGGAGGTCACATAAGCTTCCATGTTGCGGACACTGGTCTCTAATTTCTGGAAATCACCCTCTAAAGTGTCCAATAATGACTCCGCAGTTTGCCCTTTTTCCCAAGGTTTTTGCTTGAGTGTGTGCTCTTGCTTAGCTTTCATCTCATCAACATACTGAGGCGGTTGTTTTTCGAGCATAAATGTCAAAGCTAAATAAGCTAATAACACCAGAAAACTGCCACCAAGCAATGCTGCAGAGATAACCAAGATGCGAACTAGCCAAACTTCAAGGCCGAAGTAGTTAGCTAAGCCCGCACACACACCAGACAATTTGCCGTTAATTGGGTCGCGATACAACTCTCTACTCATAGTTTCGTCTCCAGTTAGGCGACTCCGCATCCAGTATTTTTTCTAGCGTTTTCACTCGGTCTTGCATCGATTCCGCTTGAGCAGAAAGCTTATGCAGACGTTGAAGATCCGTTTCTGAAAGACCATTACTGGATTTCTTCTTGCTGCGGTAATGTAAGAATAACCATAGCGGCGCCACGAAGATTAAAAAGACAATCAATGGACCTGCAATTAGAAATGTTGACATAGACAACTCCTAAATTATTTATCGCGGTTTTCAACTTGTTGCTTCAGTTTCGCTAGCTCTTTTTCAATTTCATCTTGAGCTTGTAGCTCTGCAAACTCTTGGTCTAAAGATTTTGCGTTACCCGTCTTAGCGTAAACGTCCGCTTCAGCTTCTAATTCATCCACTTTACGCGAGAATTGCTCAAACTTCGCCATTGCTTCGTTGGTTTTGCTTGAGTGCAGGTGCTTTTGAACATCACGGCGGTTACTTGCAGCGTTGTTACGGATCATCAATGCTTGTTGCTTTGCTCGAGTTTCTGCAATTTTAGTTTCAAGCTTGCCAATCTCACTGGTTAGCTTTTCGATGGTTTCATGAACCAAAGTTTGCTCGGTGTGAAGGCTCTTGATGATGTCTTCCAGTTTTTGCTTTTCGATTAGCGCTGCTCTCGCCAGGTCTTCGCGTTGTTTAGTTAGCGCTAGTGTCGCTTTATTTTGCCAATCTAAAATCTGAGTTTCGATAGCTTCAACTTTACGCGCTAGCTCTTTCTTGTCTGCGATAGCTTTAGCTGAGTTAGTACGAACCTCGACCAACGTATCTTCCATTTCTTGGATAATCAGGCGAATCATCTTTTCAGGATCTTCAGCCTTATCTAAAAGTGCACTGATGTTTGAATTTACGATGTCTGCAAAGCGAGAAAAAATACCCATGAGAAGCTCCTTAATTACAATAATGGCAAATGTGCTTTAAATAGTTGTTCAACTCTCAAACCACTTGCTCAAAAATTTACGTTTGTAGTTAGACCTACCATGAGTAATCCAAGTAGCGTGCCAACTTTTAAGGCATTAATTATCAGTCACTTACAATGTAATGGCGATTAACTCGAACCATGCTATGATGAATTTAACCAAGTATTGGTATTTTTCACCACTACAGCCCTTATATGACCTCCACCAGCGCTCAGCTAATACAAGGACCCGCTATGCAGCAGAATCTTATTGGTGAATCACCTAGCTTTCTCTCTGTTTTGGACAAAGTTTCTCAACTGGCTCCAATAGAGAGACCTATTCTGATCATTGGAGAACGTGGTACAGGTAAAGAGCTGATTGCACAAAGGCTCCACTACCTTTCAAAACGCTGGGATCAACCTTTAATCTCACTGAACTGCTCAACACTCAGTGAAGGGTTGATTGATTCAGAGTTATTTGGCCATGAATCGGGGTCCTTTACTGGTTCGAAAGGTCGTCATCAAGGCCGCTTTGAGAGAGCCGAAGGTGGGACGCTGTTTTTGGATGAACTCGCGACCACTCCTCTAGCCGTGCAAGAGAAACTATTGCGGGTTATTGAATACGGGCAATATGAACGTGTCGGCGGACAAAAGGCCCTAAGTGCCAATGTAAGACTGGTGTGTGCAACCAACGCCGACTTGCCAGAGATGGCATTAAAGGGCGAATTCAGAGCAGACCTATTAGATAGACTCGCCTTTGATGTCATTACCATTCCCCCACTTCGCGAACGTAAAGAAGATATCACTCTACTGGCCGAATACTACGCTATTAAGATGTGCCGAGAATTAGAGCTTGAGCTGTTTGTTGGCTTTGCACCATCGGCCATTGAATCCTTGTTGGATTATTCTTGGCCAGGGAATGTTCGAGAGCTCAAAAACGTCATTGAGCGCGCGATCTACCAACATGGTAAGAATCCATATCCTATTGAATCTTTGGTGTTTAACCCATTCAAACCAGCATGGAAAACAGAACAAGATTCGACGCCAGAAACTGGCAATGCTCAGTCCAACAGCCATACTTCATCAGAGAGTTCGTTTTCTTTGCCACTTGATTACAAAGCATGGCAAGAGCAACAAGACATCAAGCTACTCAATCAAGCCCTAAAACAGAGCAAGTATAACCAGAAACAAGCTGCAGAATTACTTGGGTTAACCTACAACCAATTGCGTGGAATGGTGAGGAAGTACGCGATTGTCGGACAAGCTAACGATAAATAGCTGTCCACACTTGATTATTATTTGGAGCCGAATAAATAAAATGTTAAATTGTCCGGATCTTGAGGCTCCTCTAACGCCTCGTTTCGAAAAGTATTTCTCTTTATGAAAGCACTAATAAGACTATCACTGAGCATCTGTACGCTGAGCTTTCTAGCTGGATGTGGTGAGAGTGTGAATCACGAGCAAATCCGTGAAAAAGGCTTCATTTATTGCGGCCAAGGTAACCCTAGTACCTTCAATCCACAGTTGGTTGATAGTGGTATTACCGCAGAATCGCTGAGCCCTCAAATCTTCGATACACTGCTCACTCTTGATCCAATGACTTACCGACCAAAACAGAACTTAGCGACAAGTTGGTCTGTTGATAAATCAGGTACAGAGTACACTTTCAAACTGCGCCCAAATGTTGCGTTCCAAACTACAGACTGGTTCACACCAACTCGTAGCATGAATGCACAGGATGTCGTGTTTAGCTTTGAACGTGTCATTGATAGCTCAAACCCATTCCATTATGTGGGTGGCGGTTTATATCCATGGTTTGCTGGCATCGATTTTCAAAACCTGATTGTTGATATTACAGCGGTCGATGATCTAACCGTAAAATTCCAATTAAGTCGTCCTGACAATTCATTTCTCAATAATATCGCCACCAGCTATGCGGTCATTCATTCTAAAGAGTATGCCAACAAGCTAATTGCCGCGGATGAGAAAAATCTAATCGATTCCAATCCAGTTGGCACTGGCCCTTTCTACTTAGATGAATACCAAATCAACGACCTAGTTCGCTTGAAAAAGAACAAGCACTATTGGAAGGGTGAAGTACAAATGGACCAAGTTGTGTTTGATACTTCACAACGCGGAACAGGCACACTTGCTAAGCTCCTACGCAGTGAGTGTGACGTACTGAATTCACCGATTTCTAGTCAGATCCCTATTATTCAGGCACATGAAGAACTGAAGATATCTGCCACACCAGCGGTTAATGTCTCTTTCATCGCACTGAATACTGAGCACCCTGCACTGCGTGACTCTAGAGTTCGTAAAGCGCTCAACTTAGCCATCAACCGTCAAAACATTCTTGATTCTGTGTATTACGGTACAGGAACCAAAGCTTACACGTTGCTTCCTCCTACTTCTTGGGCATACCAAAAAGACAGTGTTCAAGTGCGCTACGACCGAAACTATGCTATTGCGCTTCTCAAAGAAGCCGGTGTAGAGCCTGGTTTAGAGCTCTCGATGTGGGTGCCTCTAGAGCCACGCGCATACAATCCAAGTCCCAGAAAAACGGCAGAGCTGATCCAAGCAAACTTAGCAGATATAGGTATTGAATTAAAACTCTATACCGACGACCGATTTGACCGCACACAACTGTCCTCTATTTCTTCAACAGACTTGTTACTTACAGGTTGGATAGGTAATACCGGTGATCCAGACAACTTCTTACGCCCACTTCTTTCATGTAGCTCTGAACGTGCTGGGTTAAACGTCTCGATGTGGTGTAATTCAGACTTTGATTTCCTTCTCGACCTAGCATTAGAGATCAATCAACAAAGGCACCGTGTGAACTTGTACCGACAAGCCCAAAACATTCTTAATGAAGAAGTTCCTGTGATTCCTTTAGCCCATGGTGTGCAATTCCGCGTGCACGATCGTTCGCTAACCGGTTTTAAACAGAGCCCTTTCAATGCCCAACCTTTTGATCAAGTCAGAAGAGAGGTGCAGTAATGTTTTGGTATACATTAAGACGTGTAAACTTATTCGTTATTACGCTAGCGATTCTGACTTTGGTTGGTTTCTCATTGCTTCGACTCGACCAAACTTCGCCTTGGGCTATCCAAGATTTCTGGCCCGGTTGGATTAGCTATATCACTGAATTATCGACGCTGAACTTTGGCCTAAGCAAACACGGCGTGCCTATCATCGATGAGTTGGTCGTTGTATTCCCTGCAACGCTAGAACTGTGCTTCTTTGCCTTTGTGTTGGCACTCTTCATCGGTATCCCTTTCGGCACAATAGCAGGCATGAGGCAGGGTAAGTTTGTCGATACGACTATCTCCTTTACCTCTATGGCGGGCTACTCGGCACCTATATTTTGGGTCGCGTTACTGATGATCATGGTGTTTTCACTGCACTTTGAAATGTTCCCAGTTGGTGGCCGATACGACCTACTTTACGAGATTGAACACGTGACTGGCTTCGCGATGATTGACGCCTTTTTTGCCGAGGGGCGCTACCGTGCACATGCACTACAAAGTGTTATCGAGCACATGGCATTGCCTTGTCTTGTTTTAGCGCTGGCCCCAACGACTCAGGTCATTCGATTGATGAGAGCGTCAGTGGCTGAAGTAATGACGCAAAACTACATCCGAGCTGCACGAATTAAAGGTCTTTCTACGAGAGAGATCATCACGCAGCACGTGCTAAGAAACGCGATACCTCCGATTATTCCTAAGGTCGGTGTTCAACTATCGAGTATGTTAACGCTTGCTATTATTACTGAGTCTATCTTTAACTGGCCGGGCATTGGTCGCTGGTTATTGGATGCATTATCGAATCAAGATTACGTTTCTATTCAAGCAGGCGTGATTGTGGTGGCAACCTTAGTTTTGACCGCAAACATTTTGTCCGATCTACTGGGCGCGATGATCAACCCACTGGTAAGGAAGGAATGGTATGCTAACAAATAACGTCTACCAAGAAGAACAAATTCCAACCCAGTTCGAGCGGTTCTGGCGTAGCTTCCGTAGCAATAATCTGGCTATGTTTGGCTTGTGGTGTTTGGTCCTTATTATTCTGGTTACCGTTACTTCACCATGGCTAGCCCCGCATGATGCTCAAGAACAAACCGGCCACCTTCTAACCCCTCCGTCTTGGGATCCTGCGGGGACGGTTGAATACTTTCTAGGTACTGATGACTTAGGGCGAGACATTCTTTCTCGTCTGATCATAGGCTCTCAGCTTACTTTCGGCGCCGCGGTTGTGATTACCTTTATCGCAGCAGTCATTGGTTGTCTGATTGGCGTACTTGCAGGGATGACTCGTGGATTGCTATCCAGCACACTAAACCACCTGCTTGATACCGTTATGTCAATTCCATCTCTTCTGTTGGCGATTATCTTCGTGGCATTCCTAGGCTTTGGTGAGTTTAATATCTTGCTTGCGTTATGCTTGGCACTGATCCCGCGTTTTATTCGCTCGGTATACATTGCCGTGCATGCTGAAGTAGAAAAGGACTATATTCTGGCTTCTCGCCTTGATGGTGCGAACGATTTCTACCTACTATGGAATTCAATCCTTCCCAATATTCTGACTGTGGTTGCACTTGAAATTACGCTGGCTCTATCAGTCGCGATTCTTGATATCACGGCCTTGGGCTTCCTAGGACTTGGCGCTCAAGCACCTAGTACGGAATGGGGCTCAATCTTGGGTGATTCGGTCGAACTGATTTACCTTGCGCCATGGACAGTAACCCTACCCGGCTTAGCTATTATGTTTACAGTTATCGTGATTAACCTCGTCGGTGAAGGTGTTCGCCAAGCGCTAAATGCAGGAATCGAATAATGCCGTTACTTGATATTCGACATCTAACCATCGAGATTGAGACCCCTCAAGGGATGGTTAAAGCCGTAGATCGAATGAGTATTACCCTCAATGAAGGGGAAATTCGTGGCTTAGTAGGCGAATCAGGCTCAGGTAAGAGCTTGGTTGCAAAGGCGATCGTCGGTGTCTGTAAAGAAAACTGGAAGGTTTCTGCAGACCGAATGCGCTTAGGTAATATCGACCTACTGCAACTGACGCCGAAAGAAAGACGCCGAGTGATCGCACGCGATATCGCGATGATATTCCAAGAACCATCAACCTGTCTTGACCCTTCTGAAAAAGTAGGCAACCAGCTAATTGAAGCGATCCCTTCCCATGCGTTTGAAGGTCGTTGGTGGCAACGATTTAAGTGGCGTAAGAAGCAAGCGATAGCGTTGTTACACAAAGTCGGTATCAAAGACCACTCTCGTCTAATGGACAGTTACTCTTATGAACTGACCGATGGTGAGTGCCAAAAAGTGATGATCGCGATGGCAATCGCAGCCAAACCGAAGGTGTTGATCGCTGACGAGCCAACCAACGATTTAGACCCGATCACTCAATCACAAATATTGCGCTTGTTGAGTAGAATGAACCAGCTTCATAACACCACCATTGTGTTGATCGGCCATGACTTAACAACAATCACACAATGGGCAACACGCATCACCGTTATGTACTGCGGTCAATCCGTTGAATCTGCCGACACTCAGAAACTTTTGGATGCACCAAAGCACCCTTATACGGTCGCTCTATTGAAAGCGATGCCAGATTTTAACGACTGGATTCCACATAAAGAGAAGCTACAGTCGCTGCCAGGGTCTATCCCCCCACTACAACATCTTCCTATCGGTTGTCGATTAGGGCCTCGCTGCCCATACGCGCAAAGACAGTGTGTGGAAATTCCACATACTAAGCGAATCAAAAACCATAAGTTTAACTGTCACTTCCCTCTGAATATGGAGAAGAAAAAGAAATCATGAGTGCATTATTAGAAGTCAGTGATTTGTCTAAAGACTTTACGACTCGCTCTGGTCTTTTCCGTAAAAAGATTCATCAAGCCGTAAAGCCGGTAAGCTTTTCCCTTGAAGCAGGCCAAACTATTGGTTTTATCGGCCAAAATGGTTCTGGGAAATCAACATTAGCAAGAATGCTAGCAGGTATGGTGGAGCCGACTGCGGGCGAGATTCGTGTCAACGGCGAAAAGCTAGAACACAAGGACTACTCGACTCGGTGTAAGCTGATTCGAATGATCTTCCAAGATCCGAATACCTCGCTTAACCCACGCATTCAGATAGGTCGAATTCTTGAAGGTCCATTAAAGCGAAACACTAACATGCCACCAGAAGCTCGTATGCGTCGCGTGAAAGACACACTGCTGCGCGTAGGCCTTTTACCGGAGCATGCTTACTTCTACCCTCAGATGCTCGCTGCAGGCCAGAAACAGAGGGTTTGTTTGGCTCGTGCCTTGATACTTCAACCATCGATCATCGTTGCTGATGAAGCGTTGAATGGTTTGGATATGGCAATGCGTTCTCAGATCATCAACCTGTTCTTAGAGCTGCAAGAAGAGATGGGCGTATCGTTCGTTTACGTATCCCAACACCTCGGTATTGTTAAGCACATCACCGATAAGATCATCGTGATGCACGAAGGTAATGTGGTTGAGAGTGGTGAAACGGATGAAGTGCTGACCAACCCAACTCACCAAATCACCCAAAGATTGGTTGAGAGCCATTTCTCCAAAGCGCCAAACCACTAGGCTGTTTCCGCTTTTTCACTCACCACTAGGGGGTAACGCATGCTAACAAAAGCTTCAACGCTGCCCCTCTTGCTTGCGGTTATTTCATTTAGTGTCGCAAGTACGCCACTCACTTGGTTAGACAAGACGTTCGTTGAAACAGCCTTCTACAACGTGGCACTTCAACACGAATACTCCCAAGGTAATAAACCACTCGCCAAATGGAAACAACCTATCAAGATTTGGATCGATCACCGTGTCGGCGATGAGAAGCTGCATCAAGAGCTCACAGAGCTTCATGTCCAACAATTATCTGAAGTAACCCAACACCCGATAAGAATCGTCAGTAAAGAGTCCGAAGCGAACGTTAAGTGGATATACACAAGACAGAATCAGTGGGTACCTGAGGCGAAATCGGTACTCAAACTCAAGTCAACTCAGCATTTAAATAACGCTATCTGCACCGCGGGTTATCGAACCAATTCTAAAGGTGAGATTGTGTATGCTGGGATTGTGATTCCCGTTGATCTGGCTAGGTCACGAGGTAAGCTAGTCGCATGCATCGTAGAAGAGATCACACAGGTTCTAGGCCTGCCGAATGATTCAGATAAAGCCTACCCTTCTATTTTCAATGACCACACGCCAGAAGACTTGTTATCCCCCTTAGATGTGGTACTACTCCAACTACTGTATGAACCAGAATTGAAAGCTGGAATGACCAAATCTAAAGTAAAACCTATTGTTCGAAAGTTACTGAAGAGATACAGCAAAACAGGCGTGCTTCAACAAGCTGCAAAGGTCGCACAGCAAGCGCCTTTGTATCAGTTGATTGGGTACTAACGAAAATACGTTAGAAACAGCTTAGATGGGGTAATTAAATGATAGCGCTGCCTAACAAAGGCAACGCTGGCTTACGGTGTTACTGTATTGAGAAAAAACTAGCGCTTAGCAGCCTGCTTTTTCAATTCGAAATCGAACTCATCCGGGAACAAGATAACGCCTTCTTCTTGCTCGTTCGGGAATACAACGATAGCAAGCTCGTCGTCTTCTAGACCGTTAGTCCAGCGACTGTGCCATTTGTTTAATGAGATAGACTCAGCTTTACACTCAGACCAATCACCCGTTGCCCACGACTCCGCGAACTCTTGATTTGGCCATACTGGAACACAATCTTCGTCTTCTGTGTTTAGCATTACACAACCGTGTTCATCGGTTAAGATCCATACTTCACGGTTTGCTACGATTTCTTTCACACAGTATTTCAGGCGTTGCTCGCCCGTATACTTGTTGATTTCAGCGATTTTTTTATCGTCTAGCTGTGTAGTCATCTTAATTTCCCACTTTAGTCAGTAACTTTGTTCTTAAAACTATTTTATGCCGAGTGTTTTTAACTGCAAACATTATCAATGAAGAAGAAAGTCTGCTTCAAAGAAAAACGCCTGCTAAATAAGCAGGCGTTTATTATTTAAGTGACTTGATTAAACAAGCTCACCTTGTAGCCAAGGCCAGCCTTGCTTCTTACGGCTTAGTGTATTTTCCATCATCAATACGCCGTCTTTCTCGTGCTTAACCAATTTCTCAGCCCACTCACCTTTATAAAGAAGGCGAGTTTGTGCAGTAGTGATGTCAGTTAGCATTACCGCAGCAAATGCTAGACCGTCTTTCTCACAACGCTCTTCAAGATCAGCTTCTAGAGCTTCGATCATGCCGTCTACTTGCTCAAGAGTCGCAAGTTCAACTTGACCAACAACAACATCACGACCGTTGAATGGGTAACCTTTAAGGTCTTTTTCTACTAGCTGTGCAGCAGATAGGCCTTCGATGTTTGTCTTAGCGATTAGAAGTGCTTTGATGAATGCATCAACGTCAGTTACGCCAGCAATTTCAGCAAGCTCAGCAACTGCGTCTTTGTCTTTTTGAGTACATGTTGGAGATGCGAAACCAACTGTGTCTGAAAGAATTGCAGACATCATTAGTTTAGCGATTTGTTGAGAGATAGCGTGACCTTCAATCTTGAACATGTTGAAAAGTACAGTGTTTGTACAACCAACAGGCCAGATCCAAGCTTCCATTGGGTTTACTGTCATCACGTCACCTAGACGGTGGTGATCGACAATACCTACGATCTCTGCATCAGTAACATCATCTGGTGCTTGTGCTAGGTCTGAGTAGTCTACTAGCCAGATTTTCTCACCAGCAACAGAAGTACGAAGCTCTGGCATTTCTGCACCAGCAACTTCAAGAATGTGTTGAGTTTCGCGGTTGATCTCGCCTTGGCGAATTGGTGTCGCTTCCTCGCCACGAGCTTTAAGAAGCTCTGTTGCAACTAACGCACTACAAATACTGTCACTATCAGGGTTTTTGTGACCAACAACTAAAATCATGTTTCTTCCTATTACACTAACAATTATGACTCTACCTTTAGAGCCCCTCTTTATTAACCATACTTTACCTCATTTTTTTAGATTGGTCATGTTTCGTGGGTTTAGCCAATAGTAACAATAGATAAAAAAACAACAAATGCAATTGATAATTATTATCATTCGTATATATTTATCTTAAGCCACTAATTTTGAGTAACACCTATGGATCGACTAATCTCTTTTTTGCCAAGCAGTAGCGCTGCGAAAACAACTCAGTTTTCATTGTCATTTAAGCGCCTGCTTTTACCTATCTCACTTGCAGCTTTAGTAGCCGCTCCTGCCACACGAGAATTAACGGTAACCACCTTGTCAGATGCCTTCTGGGCCGTGTCTTGTTATGTCGCTTTAACCTTAGCGGTCTACCACTGGCTGAGTCTTTACATTAATAAGGACAACGTATTCAGCAAACTTGTTCACCAGTCTCGTTCTAACCAAGTCGTATTTGCAGCCTTAATGGGGGCCCTACCAGGTTGTGGTGGTGCGATAGTGGTGACCACACAGTTCATCTCGGGCAAGCTCGGTTTCGGTGCTGTTGTTGCCGTATTGGTGTCCACTATGGGAGATGCGGCCTTTCTACTCATCGCCAGCGAACCAAAAACAGGCCTCGCTATGATGGCGATGGGTGTCATCGTCGGTACCGCGTCAGGCCGAATCATTAACCTATTCCACGCAGACGACTTTTTACGTCCGAAACAAGCAGAGAAAAGTGAAGCCAGCAACAGCTGCGCTTCCCAATCTCAAAACAAAGAAGCGGTTTCTAAAAAAGCGATCAATCTACAGGGTTATCTTTGGTCTGTATTGATTATTCCGGGTGCGGCGGTTGCCTTGCTTGGATCATTTCAAGTCGATGTTAATCAACTGTTCGCTTTACCTGACATGTCAATGGAATGGGTTGGTGCTATTTTGTTGATTAGCTCCATGTTTTTATGGGGTCTAACGCGAGAGATTAAAGACTATAAATCGGCCGTAAGTGAAGATGAGAAATGTGTAGGCTCTCACCCACTACAAAAAACCGCTCAGGATACGAATTTTGTTACGGCTTGGGTTGTGGTTGCTTTTCTGTTTTTTGAATTTGGTTCTGTGATAGCAAATGTCGATTTTGCGACGCTGTTCTCAAGCTGGGGAATCATGCTCCCCCTGGCTGGGGTCCTGATGGGTTTGCTACCGGGCTGTGGGCCGCAATTATTGGTCACTAGCTTATACCTTTCAGGCGCACTACCACTTTCGGCTCAGGTAGGTAACGCAATTTCAAATGATGGTGACGCACTATTCCCTGCCATTGCCATGGCACCGAAAGCAGCGATTGTTGCGACCTTGTATTCGAGTGTGCCCGCTTTGATTTGTGCATACGGTTATTGGTTCATGTTCGAACTGTAGGCTTAAGTTTCTATTCAAGGCTCAAGTTTTTGTTCAAGATTTAGCTTAACTCCATAGGTTTCTAATAGGCTGGTACTTTGTATCGGCCTTTTTGCTTTCTGTGTACCGTCCTAAATATGGTTGACACATTTCCAACATGAAATTGGAGAGTGTCATGAAAACAACAAGTAGACGTACTCAACGAGATTATTCTCTTGCCTTTAAATTGGCAGTCGTAAGCCAAGTTGAAAAAGGCGAAATGACTTATAAGCAAGCTCAAGAACGTTATGGGATCCAAGGTCGCTCTACCGTTTTAGTTTGGCTTCGCAAACATGGTCAACTAGATTGGTCTAAAGGAATAGAACAATCGAGAGCGTTAGGAGCGACTATGTCAAACTCTTCCTCAACTCAAACCCCAGAGCAACGAATCAAAGAACTCGAGCAGCAATTAGAAGAAACTCAGCTCAAAGCTGAGTTCTTTGAAGCGGTTGTAAAAGTCATGGATCGAGATTTCGGAGTCCGAATCTCAAAGAAGCGCAAGGCCGAGTTATTAAGGAAAAAACGGTCAGAAAGTTGACCGTTACTAAAGCTTGTCACTTCATAGGTATTACAAGACAAGCTTTCTACAAACGCTGTGTTGCCGAAATTCATCAGACAAAGAAAGATGAATCTGTACTCGGTTTTGTGAAGGAGCAAAGGATGATGCACCCTCGTATAGGGACTCGTAAGATCAAGTATTTACTTGCTCAGAACGATATTGAAATCGGGCGAGACCGCTTATTCTCTCTGCTGAGAATGAATCGATTATTAGTACAGAATCGAAGGGCTTACCATCGAACCACAAACAGTAATCATCGCTTTTACTGCCATCCAAATCGAATCAAAGAAGGCTTAATACCGGAAGGACCAGAGCAATTATGGGTTGCCGATATTACTTATCTAGCAACGCGGCGTGGTAGTACGTATCTCAGTTTAGTGACGGACGCTTACTCAAGAAAAATCGTGGGCTATCACATAAGTGATGATATGAAAGCTCGCACGGTCAAGCAGGCCTTTTTAAACGCGTTGAAAGAGCGGAAGAATACAGGTGAGCTTGTCCATCACTCAGATCGAGGTGTTCAGTACTGCTCTGTTGAATACCAAGAGTTGCATCGACAGTATGGTGTATTTTGCTCAATGACTGATGGCTATGACTGTTATCAGAATGCGTTGGCAGAGAGGATCAACGGAATACTGAAGATGGAGTATCTGTTGAATAAACCTAATGATTTAGATGAAGCAAAGAAAATGGTCGCTGAATCAGTAAAAATCTATAATGAATATAGGCCTCACACGGCTCTAAAATACAAAACGCCCGATGAAATACATCGAGCGTTTTAGTCAATCAAGTGTCAACCCATATCAGGACGGGTCACTGATATTTTATCGAGCGAGTCACCACTTACAGCTGCTCTTATTTGAGGACACACTCTACCCCCCCCTCACCTCTCAATACGCTTCTAAACGCGCTACACCGATGCTTTACAGTAAATACAAAGCTAGAGAGCTAAAATACAAAAAGCCCCTGTAAAAGTACTTACAGGGGCTTCAATTTAAACGTTAGTCTCAGAACTTAAGTCGAAACTTAAGATACTTCGATTGGACCGCCGAATGAAGTTACTGGAGGCAGTTTGCCTTGGAACTTCTCGAAGTCTACCAAACATGTGTTTGCTGACGTCGCTTGAGCTAGCTCAGAAGTACCGATGTCTTGAGTCAATGTGTTTGGATCGCCGTATGTATCTAGCGCGCCCACTTTCTCGTTGATCGGACCGTACCAAGCACCTTCTTCGATACGTACAACACCAGGAGCGTAGCTATCCATTAGAACAGCACCTGCTAGTAGTTGACCACGGTCGTTGAACACACGTACTACGTCACCGTCTTTAATGCCTTTCTTCTTAGCATCAACTGGGTTGATGTAGATTGGCTCACGACCTTGCACCGCGTAAGTCGCACGCCACTCTTCAGATTCACACATCTGAGAGTGAAGACGCTTGTCTGGGTGACAAGATTGTAGCCAGTACGGGTGTTTATCAGAGCCTGGACCACCGTGTGAACGTTCAGATTTCTCGAACCACATTGGGTGTTCTTGACAGTGCTCGTAGCCCATGTTGCCAACAGTACGGCTTGTGATTTCGATGAAACCAGAAGGTGTACCTAGTGCGTTGATCTCTGGATCTTCACGGAATGAAGCGTGACGAGTCCATGGCTTACCTTTACCGAAGTCTAGGAAACCTTTTTCCCAGAACTCAGCAAACTCAGGCATTTCGAAGCTGCCTTCGTTTGCTGCGCGACATTCGTCGTACAGAGATTTAACCCACTGCATTTCGTCCATACCACGCGTGTAATCGTCGTAACGACCCCAACGCTTGGTTAGGCTAGACATGATCTCAAAGTCAGTCTTAGACTGGAACAGAGGATCCACTAGTTTGTGCATCGCGATCAAACCACGGCCAGAGTATGCGCCGTAACCATCGATATCGTTACGTTCCCACTGAGTACATGCTGGTAGCACGATGTCAGAGTGACGACAAGTTGCAGTCCAAGCGAAATCAACAGCCACTACAGTTTGTAGGCTCTTGAATGCTTTACGCATCTTGTTGCGATCTTGGTGGTGGTGCCACGGGTTGTTACCACTGAATACCATCATCTTGATGTCAGGTAGGGTAACCGTTGAACCGTTAGCTTTGATCTTCTTACCAGGTTCTAGCAAGCTATCAACCCAACGAGCAACAGGAATTACGCGGCTGTAACCGTTGTAGTCTGTGTTGGTGTACTTAGGTGATTGACCTTGGTCGATGTTCAGCGGGAATGAACCCGGAGCAGCGAAGCCAGTTGAAGATACACCGATACCTGAGTAGTGGTGACCGTAAGAGATACCACCGCCAGGTAGACCAATTTGGCCAACCATTGCTGCGATAACTGCACACATCCAGTAAGGCTGTTCACCGTGCTCTTGACGTTGGATACTCCAACCCACAAGAATTTGTGTACGACCGTTGACTAGCATCTTAGCGAAGTCACGGATAGAGTCCGCGCTTGCACCACAAATAGCAGAGGCCCATTCAGGAGTCTTCTCAACTTTGTCTTTCGTTTCACCTTGAACGTACTTGATGAAGTCTTCAAAACCTAGACAGTAAGTTTCGATGAACTTCTTGTCGTACAGACCTTCATTGTAAAGAACGTGAGCAACACCAAGCATGAACGCCACATCAGTTTGTGGGTTGATGTACATTTGCTCATTTTCTAGGTAACGACCTGTTTTATTCTTAACAGGGTCAACAGAAACAACGTTGATCTCTTTCTTAGCAACTTTTTCTTTCAGCTGTTCTAGGTATGCAAACGACTCGTGAGTCTCACACGTCCAACCTACTTGAAGGTTTTTAACAGGATCGTTACCCCAAAGAACAATGTTGTCACTGTTTTCTAGGATCAGTTCCCAAGATGTACCTTGTGCGTAAACTTCAGTAGAACCTAGCACGTAAGGCATGATCGTTTGACCAGCACCTGTTGAGTAGTCACCGATTTTCTTCACAGAGTAACCATGAAGTGCCATTGCACGTTGCATGTGGTTCGTACAGCTATGGAACTGACCTGTTTGTCTCCAACCAGTTTGACCTGTGTGAAGTGCCCATGGACCGTAATCTTTCTGTACGCGCTCTAGCTCGCGGTAAACAAGGTCAAGTGCTTCATCCCAAGTCACACGAATAAAGCGGTTGTTACCACGCGTGTCTGCGCTGTATTTATGCTTCTTCAACCAATCTAGGCGAACCATTGGGTAACGCACACGTGATGGGCTGTAGATAATACCTTTAATACCTTTCAGCATCTCTGTTGGGTGCTGATCGATTTCAAGAGGTTTAATTTCTTGT
Organism: Vibrio gigantis; assembly: GCF_024347515.1. Lineage (NCBI taxonomy): Bacteria > Pseudomonadati > Pseudomonadota > Gammaproteobacteria > Vibrionales > Vibrionaceae > Vibrio > Vibrio gigantis. Next base: position 1,227,286 of record NZ_AP025492.1, on the reverse strand, counting down.
ACTTTACCCGCGTAAACACGAGCTCGGAATGCACCCCAGTGAGAACCAGAGACTTTCCACGCGCCGTCTGTTTCTGCAGCAGATGCTGAAGCCGACGCCAATAAGCTTGGACCGATAACCGATGCCGCACTTGTAGTCGCGACACCTTTCAGAAAACTTCTTCTTGTAATTGCCATTGTGTTACTCCAATTGACGTCTTATTAGTGATGGCCTTCAGAAAAATCTGATGAGTGCTTCTGTAGATACTTAAGAACCAGTGCTTCTGTATCTGTATCGAAGTTTACGAATGCAATCATACCATCTAGCATGCCTACCCAACCGTTAGCGCTGAAGTGAGCTTCATCTGGCTGTGAGTGACACGTTGAACAGTTAGATTGGTACGCTTGACCAGCTGCGTTCCAGATTGGATCGAAGTTATCAACCATAGACTCTTTCTTCATCCAAAGTGCTAGGTTAACTTCTTCCCATGGAAGACCTGTTAGCTCATCTTCTTTCTTCTCACCAACAGTGATTACGTCACTTTGAGATACTTCTTTCGTCAAGATTGCAGTCGAGATGTTCATACCGAAGTCTTCTTGGATTACACGTCCGAAGCCTTTCGCTTTACGCCAACCGTCGATTTGAATCTTGATCATGTCGCCTTTTTCATCGATAACTGCAACTTTACTTGCAGGGCTTAGTAGACCTGCTTCAACTGTTGCTGTTTCATCCGTGTACATTGGAAGGTGACGGATTGAAATAACATCATTACCTGAAGCATAAGATGTGCTACTTGCAACATTTTCTAGCTCGCCAACAATGCCGCTTGCCGATTCCATATCTAATGGAAGGTTGTGAGCAATACCTTTGTGACAGTCAACACAGCTTTGATCACGCTCTGCCGCGTTCTTCATCTGGATACGCGCTGTTGGGCGCATGTTTTCGAAATCCATTGAATCGTAGTTATGGCAGTTTTTACACTCTAGAGATTTGTTCGAAGAAAAACGGTCCCATTCGTGTTTAGCCAGTTCAATACGACGAGCTTCGAATTTCTCAGGTGTATCTAGGTCACCAAATACTTGTGCGAATACTTCTTTAGATGCTTGCATCTTACGAGCGATTTTTGCTGTCCATTCATGTGGAACGTGACAGTCAGGACAAGTAGCACGTACACCAGAAGTGTTTTTCCAGTGAACAGTCTCTTGTAGTTCTACGTATACGTTGTCACGCATGGTGTGACAGCTGATACAGAATTCTTCTGTGTTAGTGTGTTCTAAAGCAGTGTTAAAACCACCCCAGAAAATAACACCGGCGATAAAGCCACCCATAGTTAGTACACCAAGACTGATGTGTACCGCAGGGCGAGTCATTGTGCGCCATAATTTAACTAAAAATGATTTCATGTTTAGCTCTCTTAAATATTGATTTTAAAAAATGTTGTTACTAGAGGGCATTACATGCCGCCGTGAGCACCAGGAGGTCCGAATACAAACACTTGTAGTGCCCAAACTAGGAAGCCGTAACCGCCTACAAAAGCCACACTTAATATTGGAAAGAGAACCACCGCGATGAAGAGGAAAGATTTCCACTCCAACGAGCGTTTTTCGCCAGTTTCAATTTTATTAACATCACTCATACATTTTGCCTATTTTGTATTTAGTAATTTCGAGTAGCCCATTCTAAGGGGCTAAAGTTCTTGAGTATCTAACAACAAATTTTAGACCATACACAAAGTAGGGTTCAATCAAATCTCCCGTTATAACCCTTGCTAATCAATACTTTTTTGAGGTCATCCAAACTTGTTTTCAGTTAAACAGAGTTATTAAAAAGTATTAACAAATGTGAAGAATTAAGTATATTTCACAAATGTTAAAAGCCAACACTTATGCAACCATGATGTAACTATTTTTAACCTTTTACCTACTAAGTAGTAGCCAAAAAAGCTTCAAACAACCAATGTTTTGTATTTTGTTTGTTAAATAATTGAGTATTTTTTGAATCGCGATTTTGAAGCTGAAATGCACCATCTGACACTTTCAGATAAGATGGAGGCCTACTTAAAAGGAAGCATTATGCAAGACGTTATTGATATATCCTGGTGGCAGCTATTGGCATTCAGCTCACTTCTCTTACTGCCTATTACCATCAATCACAAGTTAAAGCTCGGTCTTGGCAAAGAAGCTTCTATCAGCATAATTCGTATGGTTATTCAGCTATTTCTAGTTGGACTTTACCTAGAGTACTTGTTCACCTTGAATAGTTTGTGGGTCAATTTACTGTGGTTATTTGCGATGATTATCATCGGCGCAAGCTCGATTGTTGAAAAATCTAGGCTGCCAAGAAACCTACTTTTGGCTCCTGTCGCCGTTAGTCTTGCGGTAACTTGTGTACCTATCGTCTTGTTTATCTGCTTTTTCATCATTAAACCGACACCAGCTTTTAACGCGCAGTACCTTATCCCAATCGCAGGGATGTTATTAGGTAATAGCTTAAGCAGCAATATAGTGGCATTACAGAACTTGTTTGGCGCTTTCGAAACACAGAAATCAGAATATGAGGCCGCAATCGCCTCAGGAGCAGCACCGAGTTACGCAGCCGCACCATTTGTACGTAATGCAATACAGAAAGCCATGTCACCGATTATGGCCTCTATGGCAACTACCGGCTTAGTCACGCTGCCAGGGATGATGACGGGACAGATCTTAGGTGGAGCTTCGCCGATGATCGCGATTAAGTACCAACTGATGATCATGTTAGCGATTTTCGTGATGATGAGCTGCTCTTTGGCTCTCGCATTACACCTATCTTTGAAGACATCTCTAACCAAAGAAGGACGAGTTCTCGCTCAAATACAGCCTTCAAAATAACCTCCCTACCCCACTTAGATCTGGTTACTCACTGAATTTGAGACAGGTTATCCACAGAAACTGTGGATAACCAAATCAATATAGATCCTTTTTTGTCCATTTCGACCCAAGGAAAGATCATTGCCTTTGATCTTTGGGTGATTTCAAAGACATATACACACTTGGTGAGTAGCGAATTTGGGCGTTTAGCTGATCATTAGAGAAATGAAGAAGTCGGTTTTCCACAAATAGAAAACGGCCTGCAATGCAGACCGTCTTATAAATGTCATAAGTCAGTTCAGTGTCCCCACTGAGCTTTAGCTAATCTCATCAACCAAGTTAGTCACGCTATCTTTGTTGAACGAGTCACCTTTGTTAATCACGTAGATAAATCAACCAATACCACATGCCAACAAAAATACCACCACCAATGATGTTACCGATAGTAACGGGCAGCAAGTTGTTCATCAAAAAGTCCATCATATTCAGATCAACATAGTCCGCTGGGTTAGCGCCTGTCATTGCCCAAAATTCAGCTGGAGCAAATGTTTTGATGCCGATAGCTAAAGGTACTTGGAACATATTCGCAATACAGTGCTCAAAACCAGCCGAGACGAACATCGCAACAGGTAGAATCATTACCGCAATTTTGTCAGTCAGTGTACGTCCACTAAACGTCATCCATACCGCGATACAAACCAATACATTACACATGATGCCAAGTGCGATAGCTTGGATAAAATCGTGGTGCATCTTATGTTGGGAGATCGCCATTGCATTCAAACCTACTTGTCCATGGTCGAACATGTACTGTTTGGTCAGCAACATACAAGCCACCAGCAGCAACGCGCCAATCAAGTTACCTACATAAACTGTCGCCCAGTTCTTAACAAGCGTGCGCCAAGTAATCTTGCCACTTGCGCGAGCAACCAGAGTCAGCACCGAACTAGTAAATAGTTCACCACCGGTAACAACAACGAGGATTAAGCCTAAGCTAAATGCAAGACCACCTAATAGGCGAGTAATACCCCAAGGTAAATCACCAGCACCAGTCGTTACGATAGTGTAGAACACGAACGCAATGCCGATATGTATACCAGCTGAAATCGCTAGGAGAAAGGATTTGATTGGATCTTTGGTTGCTTTACCTACGCCAATATCTGCAGCGCGCTCAGCCATTTGTGGCGGTAATAATGAGTCAAATTGGTTTAGATTCATGATGATTTACATTTTGAAACATGTCGTCGGGAGCGCGATAATCCTCTCTTTCATTTCTGAATTCAAGACCTATTTTAGGCTCAAAATACCTCTCATAGCCTTGTTGAAAGCAAATAGTCCGAGTTATTCCAAATTCATACGACTTTAGTAGTAAAAAGAAAACTCTGCTGAATGATTAGTTATCAGCATAGAAAATAACACACCTATAAATATCAACAAGTTACGTTAAAACCAATGGAATGACGTACACTATAATTACTCACTGAGCGCTTTTATTTCTAGATTTTGACATAGATCAACAGAACATAAAAAAGCGCCCTAAGGCGCTTTTAACTCAATCACAAATAAAGAAATTAGTGATGCTAAACCGCAGGTTCAATCACTTCTTCTGATGATTGTTCTAGGGTTGCATCTCCTAGTTTAGATTCAACATCCGGGGACATCACATCAGAGTCACTTTCATTGGCCACTTTGCCATCTATGCTTTTTAAACTATTAACTAACTCTTCTAAACTTTTTATATGAGCATCACTCTTCGTAATCTGCTCACCCAGCAACTCATTATGCTTGGTTACTTCAGACAATTGCTGCGCTTGCTTTTGGTTTTCAGACTCTAGCTTAGCCAATTGCTCGGTCAAAGTTTCAATCTCAGACTTTAATAGCCCTGTCATATCTGAGCTTTTTAACGCTTTAACACTCGCTACAATCTTCTGTGATTGCTGACGTAACCCAACATCACGGTAATCTTCATCATTGACGACTTTTGAAATACTCAGTAGCTGGTTCTCTGCATTCAAAACCGACTGTTCGAACTTGTCACCTTTTACGCTCGCCAGCACTTTAACTTCATGAACGACACTACGCACGTGGTTCAATTCAAACTCTGCAGCGTGAACCGCGTCTTCAATGATCGACTTTTCACGAGGGCTGGCTTTCACTTGGCTTTCGGCTAACGCAATTTGAGATGCCGCCTTGGCAAAGGTTAGCGGAGCAACATCATCAAAATCTTCATCTTCCAAGAACTCTAATTCGTCCTTCAAAGGTTCGATGTATTTCTTATGCGCCACTTTAACTTCTAACAAGCGAGCATTGTTAAGAAATTCCACCTGTGCTTCTTGAGCATCTTCAAGCTCATCAACTAGCACATATTCGAACAACTCGCTGTATTCTGAATACAAACGCTTGTAGCTTGAGGTAAAGAGAGTATCTGCGCCAAGGAACTTCAGGTAATCCATTTGGACAATCGAATCAGCGAGCACTCGGTCAGCTTTCTTCTTCAACACTAAGATCGAGTCATAGTTTGACTTGATCAACGCGATTTTTTCATCAAAGGCTTCAGCGTAAGTTAAGCTCGAAAAGATGGAATAACTCTTGGTTATTCGAGTTTCGTCTTTAAGTAAGTCCGCATAAATACTTTCGGCATCATCCCATGCGTCTAATAGTTCATTGTAATTCTCTGGTGCATAGAGAGACAATTGAGCGTGGTCTTCAAGCTTAGCCTCCCATTCGGAGTAAACGCTTTGGACAGACTGAAATGAACGGACCTCGATTGTAGATTCATTATTGTTGTTTGTGGTTTGGTTCACGTCTGTCTGCTCTGAGGGTGTACTTTGACAACCCGAAATAGCAAATAGCATACTGATCGTTAATGCTACTTTGTTCGCTCTCACTTATGCATATCCTTTTTTATACAATATTCGCTCAATGCAAATTATTTCTAGTCACAATATATTACAACCACTTAGCAATAAACATCACTGATGATTTAAGTGGGTGCAAATCACCCAATATAACTAAAATAAACTCATTGCTCGATGATTAATCAATCAATTTGGTATCACTTATCAATTCTCTTTATTTGCTATTGCCTGAGCCGTGAATGCGCACTAAGGTGAAGGTAGAGAACGTTATGAATATATAGGTTAATTATGAAGTACAACGCTGAACATATTGCTGATTTAAACCTCCTTCTTCAATTTGATGTAAGTAGCGCTGCTACTGGAATTAAAGTTCATCAAGAGGCTGCTCAAGAAACTCAAGACGCTGTTAAGCGTCTATTCGAAAAAAACCTTTGTACTCAGCCAGACGGTGGTTATCTGACAGATGAAGGTATCGAGATGGCAGAACGCGCAGACAAGCTACTTCGCGTACTTAAATAAATCTCCATTGTTCTAGTAAAAACTCCACTCGCTTCGGCCGTGGAGTTTTTTCATTTTTGGCCAAAGGTTTGTTAGGCTTATTAAATCCCTAGCTTGTCGTTGTGAGGAACAGATGGCTTCTATATTTATTGTTGGTGCTGGATGGGTCGGCGCACCTTTATCTGAACACCTTGAGAGACATGGTAACCGAGTGGTGGTCACGAAAACGACCCAAGCGGGAGCAGACACGATCACTAGTGAACGTATTCCCTGCGAAGTATTCAGCTTTGATTCATCAGATCCAGACCAGACTATCGGGCGACTCTATTCGCTGTTACTCGAAAACAACACTGAAATTGTGATTGGCAGCTTTCCTCCAGGCTTTAGAAAAGGAGCAGGACAAGAATATGCCGACTACTGGCAGCAACTCGCCAATGCATGTCAAAAGGCCAACATTAAAAAGCTCATTATGGTCAGTTCAACCACTGTATACCCAACCAAACCGGGTGTGTTAAACGAGCTGGATGCATCACTTCCGCTTTCAACCTCAGATAGCGAGCAGGCATCTTCGTTTTCCGATAACGCGCGAACCATGCTGCAAGCTGAACAGTTCGTGATTGATTCAGGTATCGACTACACCATTCTTCGCTTTAGTGGATTAATTGGCCCAAGCCGGCACCCGTCGAGATTTGCTAGCAAACTAAAACAAGTCAGTACTCAAGCTCCAGCCAACATGCTGCACCTCGACGACGCTATAGGCGCGGTTGATTTTGCGATTAGCCACCTGCATAACGAAGTGGTTAACGTGACAACGCCAAATACGGTTAGTAAAGCGGAGTTTTATGCCGCAGCACTGAAAAGTGCCAACAGCAGTGAGCCTCTACCCACCGTTGTTGATACCCCAGACAAGTTAATCTCTTCGAAGAAAATTCTCGACTTAGGCTATTCATTTAAATTCGAATCCACACTGGACGCACTTCATGACTGAACAATTTATAGCTGAAAAAGATCCCAACATAAAACTGCATCGATCTGTCGACACCCTTTGGAACTTTATGTCTATGGGTCACAAGGTAACGCCTTCAGACTGCATCTTTGTATTATGCAGTAACGATACTCGCGTTGCGGAATACGCCGCCGAGCTTTATCACAAGCAGATCGCCCCATACATCGTTTTTTCTGGTGGTGTGGGACGTTTTACGGAAGGAAGCTTTGAGCGCTCGGAAGCAGAAACATTCGCTTCTATCGCACGAGATTGCGGGGTACCTGAGTCTGGCATTATCATAGAGAAGCACGCGACAAACACTGGGGAAAATGTACGATTCACTCACGAATTGTTGTTAAAGCAAGGGTTATCCCCGAAAAGGCTGACCTTAGTTCAAAAGCCCTTCATGGAAAAACGTACCTACGCCACCTTCAGTAAACAGTGGCCTGACGAAACTTCAGAGATAACGGTGACGTCACGATGGCAAAATTGGGATGATTACTTTAACGAAGAGTTACCGTTAGACATGGTGTTAGGCGCATTGATTGCTGATTATGAGCGAATCAAATCTTACCCAGATAAAGGCTTTCAGATTGAGATGCCTATCCCCGACGACGTTGATCACGCCTATCAAGCATTGAAGAAGCTCGGTTTCGAGTAGAGAAAAAACCTAGCTTAGAATAAAGCTAGAACACAGGCTCAATAAACAAAAACGGTGACACTTGGTCACCGTTTTTCGTTCTTTCACGTTAGTAATAACAAATAGCTTCGGCTTATTTACCTAGCGCTTCTTTGTAGTGAAGACGACATACAGAGACGTATTTGTCGTTACCACCAATTGCCACTTGATCACCTTCGGCAATAGCCACACCGTGCTCGTCAGTACGAATTACCATGTTCGCTTTACGACCGCAGTGACAAATCGTTTTGAGCTCAACAAGTTTATCTGCCCAAGATAACAAGTAACGGCTACCCTCAAACAACTCACCCAAGAAATCGGTACGTAGGCCGTAACAAAGCACCGGGATGTGCAGCTTATCAACTACTTCCGTAAGCTGATACACCTGTTCCTTCGACAAGAATTGACACTCATCGATCAACACACAGTGACGCTTTTCTTGCTCGTTCAGCTCTTGAATCGCTTCAAAAAGATTCGTGTCATTCTTAAAAAGCTGAGCTTCTGACTGCAAACCAATTCGAGAGCTCACTTTACCAATACCGTAGCGATCATCGAGTGCTGCTGTAAAGATCACTGGCGTCATGCCACGCTCTTGGTAATTAAATGAAGATTGAAGAAGCGTTGTCGATTTACCCGCATTCATTGCTGAGTAATAAAAATACATCTGAGCCACAGAAATATTCCTGTTTAATAAAGTTGAATATAGAAAAGATGAAATTCGAGAATTTTTGCTAGAAAAAAGGGCTGAAAATCAGCCCTTTTTTATAAGATTTACTTACGACGCCAAGTCGTACCTTCTGGGCCGTCTTCCAGAACGATGCCTAACTCGTTTAACTTATCACGTGCAAGGTCGGCATTTGCCCAATCCTTAGAAGCGCGAGAGTCGTTGCGCAGTTTGATCAACGCTTCGATTTCAGCCACTTCGTCGTCGTTACCTGCCGTATCACCTTGAAGAAAGGCCTCTGGCTCTTGGTGAAGAATACCAATGATATCCGCAAGTTCACGCATCAGTGCACCAAGTCCGCTTGCCTTTTCAATGCTCTCAGTCTTAATACGGTTGATTTCACGAGCCATTTCAAACAGTACTGAGTATGCTTCTGGCGTATTGAAGTCGTCGTTCATCGCTGTAGAGAAACGAGTCACATATTCTTCACCACCAGCAGGTGCTGCTGTAAGATCTAGGCCACGAAGTGACGTGTATAGACGCTCTAGTGATGCACGAGCTTGGTTCAAGTTATCTTCGCTGTAGTTAAGCTGGCTACGGTAGTGACCAGACATTAGGAAGTAACGAACCGTTTCAGCATCGTAATGCGCCAATACATCACGGATAGTGAAGAAGTTACCAAGAGACTTAGACATCTTCTCTTTATCTACCATCACCATACCACTGTGCATCCAAGTATTTACATACTGAGTGCCGTGTGCGCAGCAAGATTGTGCGATTTCGTTCTCATGGTGTGGAAACTGTAGATCCGAACCGCCACCATGGATATCGAAGTGGTTGCCAAGAATAGACGAGTTCATTGCTGAACATTCGATGTGCCAACCAGGACGACCAGGGCCCCATGGTGATTCCCATGTAGGTTCGCCTGGCTTAGACATCTTCCAAAGAACGAAATCTAATGGGCTACGTTTTGCTGATTCAACATCAACACGTGCACCAGCTTGAAGTTGCTCTAGGTCCTGCTTAGAAAGCTTACCGTACTCGTCAAACTTCTTAACTTCGAACATTACGTCGCCGTTGCTTGCTACGTAAGCAAAACCACGTTCAATCAGCTTTTCAACAAGCTCGATGATTTCTGTGATGAATTCCGTTGCACGAGGTTCAACATCTGGACGCTTCATGTTCAACGCATCAAAATCAGCGTGCATTTCACCAATTAGACGCTCAGTCAGAGAATCGCAAGACTCGCCGTTTTCGTTCGCACGCTTGATGATTTTGTCATCGATATCTGTGATATTACGAACGAACGTTAGGTCGTAACCCAAGTAGCGCAGGTAACGAGTCACAACGTCGAAAGAAACGAACGTACGACCATGACCAATATGACAGAGATCGTATATGGTTACCCCACAGACATACATGCCGACTTTGCCAGCTGTAATTGGTTTGAATTCCTCTTTCTGTCTTGTGAGCGTGTTATATATCTTCAGCATGATCTCTATCTATTTTATGGATTAATCAAAAATAAGCTCGCAGTATAACAAGTCATACCTTAATAGGTAATACCTTTCACCATCAAATCAGCTAAACTCCTTGTTATCTATTGACGATTTCGTATTTTGAAACTCAATCAAACTAGGCTAGAATCGCCTTTCATATTAAAAAGACAGTAAGGTAACAATCATGATCATCCTTCACACAAATTTTGGTGACATCAAAGTTCAACTTAACGAAGAAAAAGCACCAGAAACAAGCGCAAACTTTCTACAGTATTGCCGTGACGGTTTCTACGACAACACACTATTCCACCGTGTTATCGATGGTTTCATGATTCAAGGCGGCGGCATGACTTCTGGCCTTAAAGAAAAAGCGACTCGCGCAACTATCAAGAACGAAGCAAACAACGGTCTAGCGAACAAAGTTGGTACACTAGCAATGGCTCGCACTATGGAACCGCATTCAGCGAGCTCTCAGTTCTTCATCAACGTTAACGATAACTCTTTCCTAAACTTCCGTAGCGAAAGCCTAGACGGATGGGGCTACTGTGTATTCGCAGAAGTTGTTGAAGGCATGGATATCGTAAACAAGATCAAAGGTGTTAGCACTGGTTCTATGGGTATGCACCAAGATGTACCTCTAGAAGAAGTGATCATCACTGGTACTACAATCGAAGCTTAATCACTTGCTTTCGATTAGGGCGTATTGACCTTTTGAGCTGATTTTTGCAGCGAGTTGCTGGGGATTTATACAAGGCAGAGGCTTTGATGTGTAGCTAGCCTACATAAGAAGCCGATAACGCAGTAGAAATAACCAGCAAACGCTGCCCAAAGGGTTCGGCTAAAAGCGTTTTACTCTTTGTTGAGGGAGATTTGCTTAGAATAACTAGGCTTCCTATCCCTCGCCTCGATTAAAACGCTTTTATCTCGAACAAAATTTAACCGCCAAAGGTCAACACGCCCTAGTATTAATAATAGATGAGCCGATAAATCAGGATATAGGGAGCGAATCGCTCCCTTTTTTAGACCTATGAAAACATATTTTATATCAGACCTGCACCTTGCACCATCACGACAAGACATCACAGACTGCTTCTTAACCTTCATGAAGAACGAGGCCGTAGAGGCGGATGCACTATACGTGTTAGGCGACCTTTTCGAATTCTGGATTGGTGACGACGATAAGAGTGAGTTCGCAACTTCCATTCGCCAAGCGTTTATCGAGTTAGTGAAAACTGGCGTACCTTGTTACTTCACTCAAGGAAACCGCGATTTCTTAGTCGGCAAGAAATTTGCTAAACAAACGGGTGTACAACTTCTCGACGAAGTTTCGACGATCGATATCTACGGGCAAAAAGCAGTAGTGTTGCATGGTGATACCTTATGTACTGAAGATGTAAAGTATCTCGCCTTTCGAGAAAAAGTTCATCAGCCATGGTTACAGTGGGTCTTCAATCGAATTCCATTTTTCATCAAGAAGAAAATCGTATCTAAAGTTCAATCGGATATCAAAGATGACAAGCAGACCAAGTCTCTCGACATCATGGATGTGACTCAGCAAGAAGTCGAAGATGTGATGGATCGAAACAATGTCGATCTGATGATCCACGGCCATACACATCGTCCAAACGTCCACACCTTTAATGCTAACAATTGCACTAAAACCCGTATCGTACTTGGCGATTGGTATACGCAGGGCTCGGTGCTAGTGTTCACTCCGCAAAGTTTTGAACTACAGAATCGAGCGTTTAGCAATAGCTTTTAACATCACTCTTAAACTTTCAGTTTGATTATTATTGTCGGTCAGACTTTCTTAGAAAGTGTATGGTAATTTCTAGTAAATTAGCTATTATCTCTCTACCAGAAATAAACCGAACACAGTACCAAGTTGAAATATTCATACGTAGCGCGTCAACCAATACTCGACACAGGCAAGAAAACCATAGGTTACGAGTTGCTATTCAGGGATGGTCCCAAGAACACTTTCCCTGAAGTAGAGCCGGAGCTCGCTACTAGCCGTTTGCTTTCCGATCACTTCTTATCGACCCACTATAATACGTTGGGTAATAAGCTTGGGTTCGTGAACTTCCCATATGCAAGCCTAATCAACTTAGTCCCTACTCTGTTCCCCAAAGAAAGCCTTGTTGTTGAGGTTCTTGAAGACTGCGAACCGACAGACGAATTACTTGAAGCAATCAAAACCATCTTTGACGCAGGTTATACCATTGCGTTAGACGACTTTGTACCGAGTAAAGCTTGGAAGCGCTTCTTACCCTACGTTTCGATTATCAAGTTCGATATCCGTTTGACGCCAATTGCCAAAGCAGCGATGTTTATGAACTCTCTCAAAGGGCTAGATATCAAGTTCCTTGCTGAGAAAGTGGAAACGTACGAAGAATACCAAGAAGCGAAAAAAGCAGGCTTCACCTACTTCCAAGGTTACTTCTTTAGCAAGCCTGAGATGATCCAAACACGTGCGCTCAACCCTGCATTCCTGACGACCGTTCAACTATTAAAAGAGATTGCACACGACCCTATCGACTTCGGCGAAGTAGAACGCTTAATCACACTTGATGTGACCATGTCGTATAAGCTACTCACCTACGTAAACTCTGCCGGTGGCTCAGCGACGACGATTCGCTCATTCCGCCAAGCGCTTATTTACCTTGGCGAACAAAAGCTCCGTAAGTTCGTTTCACTTGTGGCTATCGCCTCCGCGAAAGAAGATAAGCCGGACTCTCTCTATGGCTTAGCGGTAATACGCGCACGTCAGTGTGAACTCTTGGTTGAGAAGATGAATGTTAAAGTTGAACCTGGACAAGCCTTTTTGACCGGTATGTTCTCTCTATTGGACTCACTCTTTGACCAACCATTGAAACAAGTACTCGATTCAGTGCCGATCGACGTAGAGATAAAACAAGCCTTAATTCAACGTAAAGGCGTGTTAGGTGCAGTATTGGCGATGGTAGTTGCTTATGAACAAGCTCGTTGGGATGAAGCGACTCGTATTCGTCAGCTTCTCAAACTGAGCGAGGCCCAACTTGGTCAAGCTTATGACGAAGCAACGACTTGGGCTCAAGAACTATTATCTCCAGATCTGAAATAGCGCACTTCGCAAAAGAACTTCAATAGAAACTAAGCTTTGGTGAGCGATCGTTTCTTGGTAAACTCCCACGCATTCATTTATGGCCTCTTAATAGAGGCCATTTTTACAGGATCTGACTATGTCTTTATGCCCATGCGGTAGCAACAATACTTACCAACAGTGCTGCGAATCTGCGCACCTTAACCACAGTGCAGTTGAAACACCCGAGCAATTGATGCGCTCACGTTATTCGGCGCACGTACTTGGTTTGGTTGATTATGTGGTTGCGACTTACCATCCAAGCTGTAACGCAGAAGAACAAAGAGAAGGTATTGCCGAATCTATCGACAGTGATTGGGCAGGCTTGGAAGTCATTGATACAACCGCTGGCTCACACGAGAACGAAGGTTTTGTCGAGTTTAAAGCCTACTTCAATGAAGACGGCGCACAATACTGCATGCAAGAGCGCTCGCGTTTCGTTCGTGAAGATGGCCTTTGGTTCTATATCGATGGTGAGTTCCCAGAGCAAAACCAAGCACAGCCTGAGCTCGACCCTCGCCTAAACCAGACAGTAGAGAGCTTTAAAATCGGCCGCAATGACCCGTGTATCTGTGGCAGTGGTAAGAAGTACAAGAAGTGCTGTGGGTAAGTCAAAAATTAGAATGTTTAATTAAGTACAAAGATTCCTGATGTCGCTTAAGCTCCTCGGAATAACGACAAGTCAGAGGTTAGAGAAGTAACGTAAGGCTTAGAAAGCTTGAAAACTAAAAAGCCCCGTAAACATGTTTATTTACAGGGCTTTGGCTTTTATCTATCTTTTACCTGGTTCGATGAATCTAAAGAGAGCTTACTTATGACGCTCTTTTAGTTTATTCACTACGTCGTTCATCGATAGGCCTTGGTCTTGAAGAAGAACCATTAGGTGGTAAATCAAATCAGCTGATTCACATACTAATTCCGCCTTATCGCCCGACGTCGCCGCAAGCGCGACTTCAACGCCTTCTTCGCCCACTTTTTGCGAAATACGCTTGGTGCCACGGGCATATAGACTGGCAGTATAAGAAGACTCAGGGTCTGCGTCCTTGCGGGCAGCCAGTAGCTGCTCAAGCTGATGAAGCCACACCATCTGAGACTCTTCTTGCTTGTCTCCATCCCAACACGTTGTTGTACCTGTATGGCACGTTGGACCAATGGGATTAACTTTAACCAGTAAGGTATCGTTGTCACAGTCCAAGGCGATGTTTTGCAGTTGCAATACGTTACCCGACGTTTCACCTTTCGTCCAAAGGCGCTCTTTAGTACGAGAGAAAAACGTCACATTACCTGTTTCACCTGTTTTCTCAAGTGCTGCTGGGTTCATGTATCCCATCATTAACACTTGACTCGATTGGTAATCCTGAACAATAGCTGGCACTAAGCCATCTACTTTCTCCCAGTTAATACGCTCTGATAATGCGCCTACTTCTGTTTTTGATAAGCTTGCGGTTTCAAAACTCATAGTCGCACCTCTACATCTTGTTGTTTTAAATACTGTTTAAGTTCACCAATATTGATGACTTGCTTGTGGAATACTGAAGCCGCTAGCGCTCCGTCCACGTTTGTCGTCTTATAGGCTTCAGCAAAGTGTTCCATTGCACCAGCGCCACCAGAGGCAATCAATGGCACATTACACACTTCGCGCACCATGTTGAGCTGCTCGATGTCGTAACCATTACGAACGCCATCTTGGTTCATCATGTTTAATACAATCTCACCTGCACCACGCTTCTGTACTTCCTGCACCCAATCTTTGGTTTCCCATTTGGTCGCTTTAGTACGCGCTTCATCACCCGTAAATTGGTAAACCTGATACTTGCCTGTTTCTTTATCGAAGTATGAATCGATGCCGACAACGATACACTGCACACCGAACTTATCAGCAAGGTCAGTGATCAGTTGTGGATTAGCCAATGCAGGCGAGTTGATTGATACTTTATCCGCACCAAACTCAAGAATGCGCGCTGCATCTTCAGCCGATTTGATACCACCAGCAACACAGAAAGGGATATCAATCACTTCCGCTACACGTTTCACCCAGCTCTTATCGACAACGCGGCCATCACTTGATGCCGTGATATCGTAAAATACTAGCTCATCAGCGCCCTCTTCCGCGTAGCGCTGTGCTAACGGAACGATGTCACCAATAATTTCGTGGTTACGAAACTGAACGCCCTTAACCACTTGTCCGTCACGGACATCCAAACAAGGAATTATTCGCTTTGCCAACATGCAAATGCCTCCTCTGCGGTAAACTTGCCATCAAGTAACGCACGACCAACAATCACACCAGCAACACCGCTGCCTTTTAGAGCTTCGATATCCGCTAGGCTGCCGATGCCACCCGATGATTGAAATTGCACTTGCGGATACTGCTTACAAAGATCAACATAAAGTTCTACATTTGATCCTTCTAGCGTGCCATCACGTGAAATGTCAGTACATAGAACGTGTTTAAGATCCACTGTTAGGTAGTCTTCAATCAGCGCTTCAATCGTCACACCTGAATCTTCTTGCCAACCTGAAATCGCCACTTTACGTGTGCCGCTTTCGTCAATGTTGATGTCCAGAGCCAGTACAATTTTTTCAGCGCCGTATTTTTCCATCCAACCTTTCACCAGCTCCGGTTGCTTTACTGCGGTAGAGCCAACCACAACGCGCTGTGCGCCAGCTTCTAGCAGATCCACTACATCTTGTTCATTACGCACACCACCACCAATCTGGATATTGGCAGGTGTACTAGCAAGTAGCTTTGCGATTAGATCAAGTTGACGAGCGGTTGTGTCTTTTGCACCTGTTAAGTCAACAAGGTGAAGCCAACCTGCGCCAGCTTGGTGATATAGGTTAAACTGCTCTGCAGGGTCTACTTTGTATTCTGTTACTTGCCCGTAATCACCTTGGAATAAGCGAACTACTTGGCCTTCAATTAAATCTAATGCGGGAATAATCATTTACATTCCTTATATGGCAACGTTGGCCGCTGCCTAATCCTTATTACAATTCCAAGAAATTCTGGATCAGCTTAGAGCCAGCTTTTGAAGAACGCTCAGGGTGGAACTGAACACCATAATAGTTACCACTTTGCACCGCCGCTGTGAACGGATTACCGTAATCACATTGTGCGATTGTGTAGTCACCCACAGGCATTGCGAAGCTGTGAACGAAGTAGAAATACTCGCCTTCTTCAATGTCTTTAAACAAAGGGTGATTAGGTGTCGAAGTTACTGTGTTCCAACCCATGTGCGGTAGCGGTAAATCGCCCGTTTCAAGTAAACGCACTTCACCATCACACAAGCCTAGACATTCAACTAGCTCATCAGCCTTTTGGCCTTTCTCTTGAGACAGTTTGCCTAACAGCTGCATACCTAAACAAATACCCAGCAGAGGCTTCTCTACTTTCTTCACAAGAGAAACAAGGTCACGCTCTTGTAGGTTCTTCATTGCCTCGCTTGCTGTGCCTACACCGGGTAGGAAAAGCTTATCAGCGGCAAGGACGACTTCTGGTTCTTTTGAAATCTCAACTGCGTAACCCAAACGTTCAATGGCAAATTTCACCGAAGAGACGTTGGCACACCCAGTATCAATAATGACGACTTTTTGATCTTTCATTGTTTTTTCCTTGCTAACGTTAGCCTTACAGGACGCCTTTGCTGCTTGGTAACTCATTACCTTCAACTTTGATTGCTTGGCGAAGAGTACGACCAAATGCTTTAAACAGGCTCTCAATGATGTGGTGATCATTATTGCCATTAGAAGAAAGGTGCAGCGTACAAGCCAGTGTGTCGGTTAGAGAGCGGAAGAAGTGAACCACCATTTCCGTTGAAAGATCACCCACTTGCTCACGGCTGAATTTAGCATCGAACTTCAGGTATGGGCGACCAGAAAGGTCTAGCGCACACTGAGCCAAACACTCATCCATTGGCAGGCTAAAACCAAAACGGCCAATACCACGTTTGTCACCTAGCGCATCTTTCAGAGCTTGGCCTAACGCAAGTGCTGTGTCTTCTACTGTGTGGTGATCATCAATGTGCAGGTCGCCTTTCACAGTTAGGTTCATTTGGAAACCACCGTGTGTCGCGATTTGATCAAGCATGTGGTCGAAGAAACCCATACCTGTATCAATCTTATTACCACCGGTTTCATCAAGGTTTACTGCAACCTTGATATCCGTTTCTTTGGTGGTACGAACCACTTCAGCAACGCGAGCGTTAACCGTCAGATCTTTAACGATTTGTGGCCAGTTAAGCGTACCTTCTGTTTCTGCATCCGGGCCATATTGAATACCGCGAATTGCCATGTTCTCAGCTAGTTGTAGGTCAGTCACTCGATCGCCAATCACAACAGAGTGTTGGAAGTCCACTTTACCGCCCTGCAGGTATTCTTTAACCATACCTAGCTTAGGCTTACGGCAAGAGCAGTTGTCTTCGTCAAAGTGAGAGCAAATAAGCACGTCATCAAACTTAACACCTTGAGATTCGAAGAACTCCATCATCATATTGTGTGGCGCATCGAAATCTTCTTGTGGGTAGCTATCAGTACCTAGGCCATCTTGGTTAGTGACCATTACTAAGCGGTAACCCGCGTCTTGCAAAGCAAGTAGGCTAGGAATCACTAGCGGTTCGAATTTTAGCTTGTCTAAACGGTCTACTTGAAAGTCAACTGGCGGCTCAACAATTAAGGTGCCGTCACGGTCTATAAAAAGTATTTTCTGTTGTTTACTCACTTGAACTTCCTTTTAATTTTAAATCTGGTGGCCTAGCTAAAATCAAACGCTAACCCAAAATATTGGTTTCACTTGCCAGGCTGTGATTCATCAATTCAAACTGGCAATGTTATTACTGGTAAGCCTTTCGTTACTGATAAAAGTTACGAATAAATCCAAGTGTCTTTTCGCACTCTTCGCGGTTACCAATACTAATACGAACACAATCTTCAATTGGCGAATTACGCAAGATGATGCCCGTGTCCCAAGCCGCTTTAAACAACTCATCGCCGTTCGGGAATTTAACCAGTAGGTAGTTACCCCAGCCATCAAATACCGTAACGTCAGGCATTCCCATCAGGCCCGCCTGCAGATACGCACGGTTGGCGCTTAAGTCCAGAACTTGGAACTTAGCTCGCGCTAGTCCTTGCTCTGAAAGTGCTTGAACGGCAATGTCAGCAACAGGGATTGGCACTGGATAGGGAGCAATCACTTTCAACAGTACATCGATCAGCTCTTTATTCGCCAACGTAAAGCCACAACGTAAGCCCGCCAGAGCGAAGGCCTTCGACAAGGTGCGCAGAATCGCAAGGTGTGGATATTGCTCAAGCAAATCAACGGTTGACGCTTCTGGACAGAAATCGATATACGCTTCGTCCATCACCACAATCGCTTTGTCTTGCGTCATTTCAAGCAGCTTGATGATGTCTTGACGATCAACCAAGTTACCGGTCGGGTTATTTGGGCTACAAACAAAGACTACTTTTACATTGTCGAGCTGAGCTTCAATCGCAGGAAGATCCAGTTGCCACTCAGCGGTTAGAGGCACAACTTTTCGCTCAACACCGATCGTCTCTGCACTGATTGCGTACATGCCGTAAGTAGGTGGGCAGTAAAGAATAGCGTCTTCGTTCGGCTCACAGAAAGCACGAATCAATAACTCGATACCTTCATCAGCACCACGAGTCGTCAGTGTTTGCTCTGGTTTCACACCTGCATATTGTGCGTAAGCGTCAATCAACTCTTTAGGCTGACATTCACTGTAACGGTTAAGACGAGACAGGTTTAGGTTGTACTCGTTATCAAACGGAGATTCGTTGGCGTTTAGCCATACATCACCCGTACCGCCAATGCGTCTTGCAGACAAGTAAGGTGTAAGAGCCTGAACTTGTTTTCTTGCTAACTTTTCCATGCCCTACCCTTATTTCGCTTTATTTAACTTTTCAACTCGAATAGTCACAGCGCGTTTGTGTGCATCCAACCCTTCAGCTTCCGCCATCGTTACTACAGTTGGCGCTAGGCCTTTCAAACCATCGGCTGTTAGCTCTTGTACCGTCATACGCTTAGAGAAATCAGCCAAACCTAGGCTTGAATATGTCTTCGTATAACCGTAGGTCGGTAATACGTGGTTTGTACCAGACGCATAATCACCTGCAGATTCTGGAGACCAGTCACCAAGGAAGATTGAGCCTGCATTATCGAGCAGTGGAAGCAATTCACGTGGGTTCTTGGTTTGAACGATCAAGTGTTCAGGACCGTAGAAGTTCGAAATCGCAATCGCTTGAGTGATCGACTCCGCAATGATAATTAGGCTTGAAGCCAATGCTTGCTGAGCGATCGTGGCGCGAGACAGCTCTTTCAACTGCTTTTGTACCGCTTCGGTTACTTGGTCTGCCACAATTGGAGATGGTGTTACCAATACCACTTGTGAATCAGGACCGTGCTCCGCTTGGCTCAACAAGTCTGCCGCTATGAAGTCTGCATCAGCCGTTTCATCGGCAATGACTAAAACTTCAGACGGGCCAGCAGGCATATCAATCGCCGCACCGCGGAAGTCATTGCTCACTTGGCGCTTCGCTTCCGTTACGTAGGCATTACCTGGGCCGAAAATCTTATCGACTTTAGCCACACTCTCGGTACCGTAAGCCATTGCTGCAACCGCTTGACCACCACCAACGTTGTAAACCTCGTCGATCTTGCAAAGCTTAGCGACATACAAGATTTCATCAGCGATTGGCGGAGGTGAACAAAGCACCACCTTACGACAACCTGCGATTTGTGCAGGTACACCTAACATAAGAACCGTTGACGGAAGTGGCGCACTGCCACCAGGAATATAAAGGCCAACAGTATTAATCGCGCGAGTCACTTGCTCACACACAACGCCCGGTTGTGTCTCAACTTTGATAGGTTGAGGCTTTTGAGCTTCGTGGAACTTAGCAATGTTGCTATAAGCTTGCTCAAGCGCTTGCTTCATTTCTGGTGTTAGACGAGCGCACGCCTCTTCGATTTCATTTGAACTGACTCGAATGGATTCAGGAGTTACACCATCAAACTTTTCAGTCAGCTCTTTAAGCGCGGCATCGCCTTCATTTCGTACTTTTGCAATAACATCAGAAACAGTCGCTGTGATGTTTGCACCTTCAGTAATAGCTGGACGCTCTAATACCGAGTCTTGCTGTGATTCACTTAAAGATTGCCAAACAACGGTTCTCATCGCCACTACCCCATCATTTTTTCGATTGGTAATACTAGAATCGAGCTCGCACCCAACTCTTTAAGCTGTTCCATTGTTTCCCAGAACAAGTTCTCTGTACTTACTAGGTGCACGGCAACTTTGTCTTTGTCTGTCGATAGTGGAAGAACCGTTGGGTCTTCAGCACCAGGCAGTAGTGCTTTGATTTGCTCTAGTTGAGAGGTTGGCGCGTGAAGCATGATGTACTTCGACTCTTTCGCTTGTTGAACACCCTGCATACGAGTCAGTAGTTTTTCAATCAATGCAGTTTTGTCAGCGTCGAACTCACCAACACGTTGAATCAGTGTTGCTTTAGATTGGAAGATAGCTTCTGCTTCTTTTAGGCCGTTCGCTTCTAGCGTCGCACCTGTAGAAACTAAATCGGCGATAGCGTCTGCTAGGCCTGCGCGAGGCGCTACTTCAACCGAGCCTGTTAGCATACAAGTGCTGAATTCAACACCCTGCTCGTCCATGTAGGCTTTAAGTAGTTGTGGGTAGGTTGTCGCAATACGTTTGCCCGCTAAGTCTTGTGGGCCGTTGTATTCTTCGTCTTTGTTGATAGCGATAGAAAGGCGGCAACCACCGAAGTCTAAACGACGTAGTGTGCGGAACTCTGAAGGCTCTTTAAGAGCAACACGGTCTAAACGAACTTCTTCTAGTTCATTTTCACCGATAAAACCAAGGTCAACCACACCATCCATGATAAGACCTGGGATGTCGTCATCACGAACTAATAACAAGTCGATTGGCATATTTAGTGAATGAACCACTAGGCGCTCACCCATGATGTTAAATTTAACACCACATTTTTTAAGTAGGTCTTGGCACTCTTTACTTAAGCGACCTTTCTTTTGAATTGCGATTCTTAGGCGTTGTGTCTGCATTGCTGTATCCCTGTGCAAATATTTGAATTTATTGATTATTTAAAAACGCTAAAACTAAAAAACCCTCGGAAGACTCTGTCATCCCGAGGGTTTAAATCTAAATTCTTTTGACTTAACCTCCGGGAGTAATCTTGCTCCCGGGTATACGTAAATCTCCCCGAAAGACTAGATAGGGTGATGATGGTGATGAATGTTCATTACTAATTTACGCATACTTATCAGCTCTTAGGTTGTTTGCTGTCTTGTCTCCACACTAACTAAGGTAAGATCCTTTTTCAACCATTTATTCGAACTTTTTTCACGAAACTTAAAATTAAATTAACAGGCACAAAAAAGGGAGGCCGACGCCTCCCTGATAGTTTACTGATTAACTTTCATTTTTAGCTTTTGCATGTCGCCATTTTGCAGCGAGAGAAGTAAGCCAATGCAAAACATACAGCAACAAACGTTAGAGACGCTGCGCCAAATGCGATGCCAATTGAAGATGTCATACCTAGAGTGATGAAACCAATGCAAGATACGAACGCTACAGACAACGCGTATGGAAGCTGTGTTGATACGTGGTCGATGTGGTTACAACGAGCACCTGTAGAAGACAGAATCGTTGTATCTGAGATTGGAGAACAGTGGTCACCAAATACAGCACCCGCTAGAACCGCACTTAGCATCGGAAGAATCAGCGCGATGTCAGATGCAGCAGCCATATCACCCGCGATAGGTAGCATGATACCGAACGTACCCCAAGATGTACCTGTCGAGAAAGCCATAATACCGGCTAGAAGGAACAGGATAACTGGTAACCAGTGGTAATCAATGCTGCCCGTTACTAGAGACGATAGGTAAGAACCTGTTTTCATGTCGCCGATTACAGAACCGATAGTCCAAGCGAATACAAGAATCAATATAGCGCCAAACATAGAGCTTGCGCCGATCCACATTGTTCTTGCGATGTCTGCCATAGATAGCTTCTGTTTAAATACAGTCGCTAGCGCCACTAGTAGACCGATGATGCCACCGTAAACAAGAGACTTGCCAACATCGGTATTTTCGAATGCACCAAGTAGGTTAAACGCTTGACCATCAGCAGCTAGCGCTTGACCGCCGGTGTAAAGCATTGCTGCAACCGTCGCAACAATTAACGAAACGATCGGCATAATTAGGTCAGAAACAGAACCATTCTCGCTCTCTTCGATGTCTAGCTCTTCGTTTAGATCGTGAGCTTGCTTTTGATCGTTGTCACCTTCAAAGCCACGACCTTGAGATGCTTCGATCTCATGCTCACGCATCTTACCAACATCTAGACCGAACCATGCCACTGCGAACACCATTAGTAGTGCAAACACAGCGTAGAAGTTCATTGGGATAAGACGAACGTAAGCACCCAGTGCTGAATATTCAGTTACACCGTGTGTTACTAAGATGCCACCAATAATAGTAATGATGTATGCACCCCAGCTAGAAGCTGGCATGATCACACACATTGGAGCAGCGGTAGAATCGAGAATATAAGCAAGCTTAGCGCGAGATACGTAGAAACGGTCTGTTACAGGGCGAGAGATAGCACCTACCGCTAAGCTGTTGAAGTAATCATCCACGAAGATGAATACACCTAAGAAAGCAGCAAGTAGTTTTGAACCACGTTTGCTCTTAACGCGAGACTGAGCCCACTCAGCGAATGCACGAGTACCGCCAGACAGTGTTAATAGTGCAGTTGTCATTCCAAGAATAATTAGGAATGCAATGATGCTCATGTTCCAAGTGTTAATGCCACCATCTTCGATGAAAACACCAGATGCTTTAGTAAACACGTAGCTCGCTGCGTTACCTACTGAGTAGTCAGCAAGTAAAATCGCACCCATGATGATACCGACACCCAAAGAAACCAATACACGGCGGGTAACAATAGCAAGGCTCAAAGCCACAAGGGGCGGAAGCAAAGATAAAGGTGATGTTGCAAAATCTATTAAATTCATGATCTTCAAAAACCAGTTTTTTATTTGGCTAGAGATCTACTGCAGACAAACTTGATACGGCTGACCAAGCTCATGTTGAACTAAGCGAAAGGGAAGTGAACACTTCACCCAACCCTACAGTAGCGCTCCATAGTTTAAAATTAAGACTATGGCAGTGTTGTACCTATTGAGCACAACCCCAGCAAATTGCTTAGATATACAATTTACTTCGGCAATTACACCTTTCATTCCCGTTCATTGGCATCACCCCAACGGAAGTTACTTTTTATAATTGCACCTCTACGTGCGATAACACTATTAACCGTGCAAACCAGAGTTTAACAACAGATTAACCAAAGCTTCGCATCAGGTAGCCGCAATTGTACTCATCAAGAGCAACAATGCAACATATCATTCCGAGAAAAATAGCTTTTTGTTAATGAACTAATCAATAAGAGAATAGTCTACATAAGTTCACTACTCCACCAGTCACATATCAATTTTTAAGATAATCTTAATAATTATTATAAATTCAATAGAAATACAGCTCTGGATTTTCAACTATTCATCTCACTTTTATATTTAAAGATGTAATAGAAGAAATACTATTTGTTTTATTCCTAGGCTCTGTTTATTATTAGGAAGATTATTTAGTTTACCTTGATGGAAAATATCATGTCTGAATTAACAAAAACTCTATTAAATATCCGCAGCCTTCGTGCGTTCTCACGTGAATTAACTCTTGAGCAACTTGAAGAAGCACTAGACAAGCTGACTATTGTTGTACAAGAGCGTCAAGAGTCTGAAGCTGAAGAACGTGCTGCTAAAGCCGAGCAAGAAGCTAAACTTTCTGCTATTGCTGAACAAATTGCAAAAGACGGAATTGATGTTGCCGATCTTATTGCTGCACTTTCTGGTGAAGCAAAATCTAAAACAACAAAAGCGAAACGCGCTCCTCGCCCAGCGAAATACAAATATGTAGACGCAAACGGTGACGAGAAGACTTGGACAGGTCAAGGTCGTACACCTTCAGCTATCCAAGAACAGCTAGATGCTGGTAAATCTCTAGAAGAGTTTGCTATCTAAACATTTAGCTTACTTAGTGAGTAATCAATTACACGCTAAGCAATAGAATTAATATTTAAGTCGACCAAAGTATTATTTACGAATTAAATATATTCAGAAACAAAAAAGGCTCCTTTCGGAGCCTTTTTTATATTTGTACTATCAGTATTAGAAACCAACTGATAGTTGCACTGATTAAAGAAAGTACCTTATCTTTCCCAGTACGCTTCTTCTAAACTATCTTCTCTTTCTGGAAGACCACGTGATAAACGTGGGGAGTGCTGAACTAACACTTCGTAACTTGCACGGTTTGAATATTTACAAACTTGTGAGAAAGAGGAGTACGTCAAAAATGAATGTTGGTGCTTACTTGAGTTTGGCACATTTTCTTTGTGGTACTTATTAGCAGCCATATCATGCAATAAAGCCGATAAAGCAGCATCACCCGCACCATTGGTGTTTTTGATCTTTTCTGGACCACCCATGTAAGGCGCAATGTGTGAATACACCTTAGTTGGGTTTTCACATAAATCTTTATGCGCAGGGCGGCTAAATTCAAAACGGTTGAACTCAGCAATTGAACCTGGAAGTAAAGGCAGTGACGTTTCACGCTTAGCTGCATCTTCCGTATAGCCAGCCATAAATAGACCAACAGGTCCCGCAGTGCATAGAACAAGATCTACCCACTCTAACGCTTTATCTGATGCAGCCAGTGGATCGCTTTCACCCGTTAATGCTTCAGCTTCGTCTTCATTCATTGCAACAACCGTTACGTGTTGCTCAAGGAAATCTTTCCAGAATTCTGGATCATCTTGAATAACGAACTTAGTACCCAATGTAAGAACTACTGGCACATCGTATTTCTTCGCGTACTCGATCGCTTTCATTGTTGCTTCAGGCATAGGGTCACCTGGTTTACAACGAACTAAATAAGCCGTTAAAACTAAAGCAGAAGCACTTTTGAAGATTTTTTCAGGAATGCTTTCTGGTTTTAATTGGTTCATTTGTCCTTCGCTAATTGCGAAAGTACGTTCACCGTCTTCTGTAATTAATGCAAAACAGCGACCGATTGCACCATCTACCCCTTGTAAATGGTTCAGATCCATTCTGCTTGATGTATTACATAAATAGCGGTAACCGTAGCTACCAATCTTAATATCTTGGCTCATGACACCCAGTAGAGTAGAACGGTCATCCGCTAGCACTGAATAGTTGTGTAATGTGTTACCAATTGTGCCACCAGCGTATTCATTAGTAATCAGGCACTGTTCTTTTAATTCTTGATATAAAGATTCAGCGGCTGCGTCACCAATAACCAGTGAATGTCCCTTGCTCAAACCATACTTCTCAATAAGTTCAGAACTCACCTTTGCTTCAATATCCACCAATGTTTGGTCAATACCGATAATATGAGTGCGTGACATTCTTTTACTGCTTTGAGCTTGGCTCACTAGAGGATCACGAGCGTGAACCGGAAAGTAGTGCTTTGATTTACGTTGTCCAGGGAATTTCATAGGGCTAGTCTAAGTCAAGGGGAAATAGGTGGCGGATTCTACCGCGCTATATTTAACGCGGCAATCTTTCAAACTATAGCAAACGTTTGCTGAAGGTTTTTTTTATTCGCCTTCCATAAAGCTTAAATCAGGCAGCATGCCCAAATGCTCTGCGTAACGTTTCTGATTAAACTCCGCGCCGTTTTTCATAACGTCAAATACTTCAATTGCCAATGCACATGCCATAGCCGCAATTGCCTCTTCACGAGGAGTACCAGTCATCATTAAACGCATCAACGTCTCTTTCACTTTCACTGGCTCGCCATCTTCAAGCTGGTTCTCGATAATCTCAATCAGCTCTTCTTCTTGCATAAATTCATTTTGTTCAGACATTTTTTTATCTCAGGTCTTGGATTTCGAGCGACTATGCCACATATACTTCTGACATCCTAGCGACTCACCTCGCTCTCATGCGATTCTCTAACAAAGTCAGCGCACTATTTGTGCAAATGAAACTGTGATTCCGGTCTCGGATCTGTCACGGCGTTTCTCTTTCTGTTAGAATCTGCGACCAAGTAATAGTAACGGTGTTTAGACATGTCAGATATCAGCTCTGGAAACAGCGAAAAGAAAGTAATTGTCGGTATGTCCGGCGGTGTAGATTCGTCAGTATCGGCGTATCTTCTTCAGCAACAAGGCTATCAGGTAGAAGGCCTTTTCATGAAAAACTGGGAAGAAGACGATAACGAAGAATACTGCACGGCAGCTGAAGACCTTGCTGATGCTCAAGCGGTATGTGACAAACTAGGTATCCACCTTCACACTATCAACTTTGCTGCAGAATACTGGGACAACGTATTCGAATACTTCCTTGAAGAGTACAAAGCAGGCCGTACGCCTAACCCAGATATCCTTTGTAACAAAGAAATCAAATTCAAAGCATTCTTAGAGTTTGCGGATGAAGTGCTAGACGCAGACTACATTGCGATGGGTCACTACGTTCGTCGTACTTTCCCAACTCAAGAAGAGCTAGACGCTGGCGTAAAACCAGAAATGCTACGCGGTCTAGACAGCAACAAAGACCAAAGCTATTTCCTATACACGCTAAGCTCAGATCAAGTGGCACGCAGCCTATTCCCTGTCGGTGAATTAGAGAAGCCAGAAGTGCGACGTATTGCTGAAGAGCAAGACTTGATCACAGCGAAGAAGAAAGATTCAACAGGCATCTGCTTTATCGGCGAGCGTAAGTTCACTGAGTTCCTAGGCAAATACCTACCGGCACAACCGGGTAACATCGAAACACCTGAAGGCCAAGTTATTGGTCAACACCAAGGTTTGATGTACCACACGCTAGGTCAGCGTAAAGGCCTTCATATTGGCGGCACTAAAGGTGGCGGCGGTAACGAAGAGCCATGGTTTGTTGGTGAAAAAGATCTCAAGCGTAATGTTCTGATCGCAGTACAAGGTAAAGACCACCCTCTTCTAAAATCAGAAGGTTTGATCGCGTCTCAGCTTCACTGGGTAAATCGCACTCCAATTACTGAAGTTATGACATGCACGGTAAAAACACGTTACCGTCAAACCGATATTCCTTGTACAATCATCCCAATTGATGATGAGAACATTAAGGTTATTTTTGATGAACCACAGATTGCTGTGACCCCAGGTCAATCGGCAGTGTTCTACCTAGACGACGTTTGTCTTGGTGGCGGTATCATCGAAAAGCGCATCTAATCGAACGAACAACAAACGATAGAAGACAACTAGGAGTTACTACGTGGCTAATACACTTTATGACCGTACGATTGCTTTCGCCGGAATTTGCCAAGCTGTGGCTTTGGTTCAACAAGTAGCGAAAGACGGCCATTGTGATAAAGATGCCTTCGAAGCTTCACTCAGTGCTATTTTAAATACCAACCCGGCGAACACTGTGGGCGTATTTGGACGTGAAGCGAACCTAAAGCTAGGTCTTGAGTGCTTAGTAAAAGGTATCGATAGTACTCCAGCTGGTAGCGATATTACTCGCTACATCATCAGCTTGATGGCTCTTGAGCGTAAGCTATCTTCTCGTAACGACTCAATGTCTCAGCTTGGCGATCGCATTCAAACTGCAGAACGCCAAACTGAACACTTTGATCTGTTTGACGAGCAAATGATCAGCAACCTAGCGAGCATCTACCTTGATGTTGTGAGCCCTATTGGTCCACGTATTCAGGTATCTGGCACACCAGCGGTACTTCAACAGACATCGAGCCAGCACAAAGTTCGTGCACTCCTTCTGTCAGGAATTCGAAGCGCTGTTCTTTGGCGCCAGGTTGGTGGTAAACGCCGCCACCTTATCTTCGGTCGCAAGAAGATGATCGAGCAGGCTCAAATCCTGCTAGCTCGAATGTAATTTATTAGCTCGCGCCTCGTCGCGAGCTTGTTTTTTGTACCAACACAACTCTCACGCAAACGATTGCGCAATGTGCGTGACAATTGAGATTGTTACTGGTATAAACCTCTCAAAATTTAGAAAACTCAATTCAGGAGAACACCATGGAACTGTCAGCATTGACTGCTGTTTCACCAGTAGACGGCCGTTACGGAAGTAAGACTATTGCATTACGCAGCATCTTTAGTGAGTTTGGACTACTAAAGTACCGCTCTATCGTTGAAATTCGTTGGTTACAAAAGCTTGCAGCAACTGATGCAATCAAAGAAGTACCAGCGTTCAGTGCAGAAGCTAACCAGTTTCTTGATGAACTAGCCGCTAACTTCAGCGAAGAAGACGCTCTGCGTATCAAAGAGATCGAGCGCACGACAAACCACGACGTAAAAGCGGTTGAGTACTTCTTGAAAGAGAAAGTTGCGGGCGTTCCTGAGCTTCACGCAGTTAACGAATTCATTCACTT
Organism: Vibrio gigantis; assembly: GCF_024347515.1. Taxonomy (NCBI): domain Bacteria; kingdom Pseudomonadati; phylum Pseudomonadota; class Gammaproteobacteria; order Vibrionales; family Vibrionaceae; genus Vibrio; species Vibrio gigantis. Next base: position 1,198,655 of record NZ_AP025492.1, on the reverse strand, counting down.
TGCATGTACTTCTGAAGACATCAACAACACCTCTCACGCGCTTATGCTTAAAGAAGCTCGTGACACAGTGATTCTTCCAGAAATTCGTAACGTAATCGATGCTATCAAAGCACTTGCGAACGAGTACCGTGATATTCCTCTTCTTTCTCGTACACACGGTCAGCCAGCTTCTCCTTCGACTATGGGTAAAGAGATGGCGAACGTTGCGTACCGTATGGAACGTCAATTCAAGCAAATCGAAAGCGTTGAGATCCTAGCGAAAATCAACGGCGCTGTAGGTAACTACAACGCTCACCTTTCTGCATACCCTGAAGTTGAATGGCACCAATTCAGCGAAGAGTTCATCACTGAATCTCTTGGCGTAACTTGGAACCCGTACACAACTCAAATCGAACCTCACGATTACATCGCTGAGCTATTCGACGCTGTTGCTCGTTTCAATACAATTCTTCTAGACTTCGACCGTGACGTTTGGGGCTACATCGCTCTTGGTCACTTCAAGCAGAAGACTATTGCTGGCGAAATCGGTTCTTCTACAATGCCGCATAAAGTAAACCCAATTGACTTCGAAAACTCTGAAGGCAACCTTGGCCTAGCTAACGCAGTATTTAGCCACCTTGCACAAAAGCTTCCAGTTTCTCGCTGGCAACGTGACCTAACTGACTCTACGGTTCTTCGTAACCTAGGTGTTGGTGTTGGCTACGCAATCATTGCATACACTTCAACTCTGAAAGGTATTAGCAAGCTAGAAGTTAACCGTGAAGCGCTACTTGCTGAACTAGACAAGAACTGGGAAGTACTAGCTGAACCAGTACAAACAGTGATGCGTCGCTACGGTATCGAGAAGCCATACGAGAAGCTAAAAGAGCTAACTCGCGGTAAGCGTGTAGATGGCGAAGGCATGCGTGCATTCATCGACGGTCTTGAAATCCCTGCAGACGAGAAAGTTCGCCTGAAAGAGATGACACCAGCGAACTACATTGGTCAAGCAATCGAGCTGACTGACAAACTGTAAGATTCGAACAAACGAATATACGAAGGCTTCCCATGTGGAAGCCTTTTTGTTGCGTAGAACAAATATCTCGAACAGCAGTGCCCTAAGTAAAGCAACAGCCGTCAATCAAACCTGGCATATCCAACTAGCCTCTCCCATTCAAGTACTGTAAGTCGTATTAAACAAACACCCGTTCCTTTTCTTAAGCAGCAAGTACAAAAAAGGCCTCCCGAAGGAAGCCTTTAGAATACATATTGCCGCTTAACGATAGCAGCTTGTGTTAGAAATTACATGTTACGTAGAGACGCAATACGTTTATCTAGCGGCGGATGGCTCATTAGAAGCTCTGTAAGAGACTTCTTACCGTTGATACCAAACGCCATCATAGAACCTTCTAGTTGTGGCTCGTGGCTCACCTTTAGACGCTCTAGCGCAGCAATCATCTTCTCTTTACCTACCAAATGTGCAGCACCTGCATCGGCATGGAATTCACGATGACGGCTGTACCACATCGTAATGAAGCTTGCTAGGAAACCGAAGACCAGTTCCAACACCATAGACACACCGAAGTACACCATCATGTTGCTGCCACCTTCTTCCTCGTTGTCATTCGACGCCACGATGTTGGCAATGAAACGAGATAGGAAGATAACGAACGTGTTCACAACACCTTGCATTAAGGTCATTGTCACCATGTCGCCATTTGCGATGTGGCTAACTTCATGAGCTAACACCGCTTCAGCTTCGTCACGTGTCATGTTGTGCAGTAAGCCTGTCGATACAGCTACTAATGAATCATCGCGCTTTGCACCTGTCGCAAATGCGTTGATGTCAGGTGAATCGTAGATCGCCACTGTTGGCATACCAATACCCACTTGTTGAGATTGACGGCTTACCGTCTCCATCAACCAGTGTTCTGTTTCGTTACGCGGGCTTTCAATGACCATGCCGCCTACAGAACGTAGCGCCATTTTCTTTGACATCATTAATGAAATGAATGAGCCGCCGAAACCAAATACCGCAGCCATCACCAATAAGCCAGAGAGGCTACCGGGTTGCATACCTGTGACTGCGTATACAATATTAAGAACAACACTTAGTACCAATACAACCGCTAGGTTGGTTGCAAGGAACAACATTACTCGCTTCATTACTTATCTCCGCATGAAAGCTGTTTTTATAAAACTTATTGTTATAGACAAGGCAGACAGCAATAGATTCCAACCTTGAAGACTTATACTTACTTATACATATAGTCTTAGATTAAGAAAACAAGGTTAAGCATTAAATTGCAACATTTGATTACGAGACCATATCCGAATTAAACCTAGTCTATTAGACCTAAGTCGTATGGTGTCGATATAACAATCCGTTTACAGTGACTTCAGATGATTTATTGGCTAGTCCATGTACAAAAAGGGAAAGATCATGGTTGAAGGTACTAACACTCAAATGGCTATCGATTTACTGTGCTGTCACCTAGGGATTACAGAAGAAGAAGCGAAAAAGCAGATTGGAATCCAAACACCGCAAACGGCACAGGCAAAAATCACAGAGACACAACAAGCGCTAATGGGACTGACTAAAGAACATTAATCCCACGCTTGCTATTAAAAGACCGATTGTTTATTAACTTAAGGTCTAAAGGCTTAAAATAGCAAAAGGGCTGCAATCGCAGCCCTTTTCTTATTTAGTAGAAAACTGATAATTAAAGTGCAAGTAAAGGCTGCACATCAATGTATTTACCAATGTTCTTAGACTTCGCTTTTGGTACGTAAGGAATTTCACCTAACTTTGGCGCACCTAGCTTATCTTCAAGCATCGCAATAATATCTGCGTAGTGCTCAGTACCAGGGTTGATACGATTTGCTACCCAACCTACTAGGTTTAAACCATCTGCACGAATCGCTTCTGCTGTTAACAGAGCGTGACTCAAACAACCAAGCTTAATACCAACCGTCAATACAACTGGAAGCTGTTCTTTTTTAACCCAGCTAGACAAGTATTCGTCGTCTGAAACCGGTACACGCCAACCACCCGCACCTTCAACTAAAACGATGTCAGAGTTTTGCTTATGCTGTTCTAGCTTTGCAGATAATACTGCGTCATCAATCACTACACCGTCATGCTTGGCAGCGATGTGAGGTGATGAAGGCAGTAGCAACGCGTACGGGTTAACGTCTTCGTAAGCAATATCTTGCGTCGCCGCTTCTTGAAGATGTAAAGCATCACTGTTACGCAACCCTTCAGAGTATTGTTCACACCCTGCAGCAACTGGCTTGTAGCCAATTGTTGATAAATCTTGTGCGGCCAAAGCTTGAAGAATCGCTTTTGAAACCACAGTTTTTCCCACTTCGGTATCCGTACCTGCAATGAATAATGCATCAATCATAATTGAATAACCCCTAAACAAACTTGATATGTTGCTGGTAAGAAACCTTTATGGTTTTTGAACTCTCGATATTCCCGTTCAACAAGTTGCAACATACGGCGACTTGTTAAACCTTGTGAGCGACCACTTACGTGATTAGCGCCAATGCCTTTAAGGTCGCGCATCAGTTCAAACGCAGTGTCGTACCAAACGGTGATGGTGGGCAAGTCTAGTTGATGAGCAGTACAGCTAGATTGCGCTAACGCAATTTTTACCTGATTGATTGTAATAAAATGGTTAACGTGTTGATGTGTGTCAATTTTGGACCATGACTTTTCCAGTTCAAACAGTGACCCATCAAGCAAAGTTGAGAAAATTACACGTCCACCACTCGCTGTAACGCGCTTCATCTCTTTTAAAGGCGACGATAAATCATCACACCATTGCAACGCTAAGCTTGAAAAAACGATGTCAAAACATCCATCTTCAAACGGTAATTGTTCAGCGTCAGCTTGTTGATATAAAAAGACCGATGCTCCGCAGCGTTGTTCCGCCGCTTTTAACATTCCAACAGAAAGATCAGCGCACACTACCTCAGCACCACGCTTCACTATCTGTTCGGAGAAATACCCCGTACCGCAACCTAAATCGAGTACCTTTAAACCTGAGAGATCAGTTGGTAACTTATCCAGTAATCGGTGACCAACATCGCGCTGAAACTCTGCGTGTGTGTCATAGGTTGTTGCTGCTTTGCCGAAGGCTTCGGCAATCGCACTCTTATCTTGGCCTACGTAATTATGCACGACTGCTTCTTGTGACATTTACTGAGCCTCATTATTTGTTTCGATGTTAATTTCGCGATTGGATTCAAAGCTTGATTCAACACTTCTTTCCACTGCTTGACGTAACGAACCAGTTAACTGAAGAATCTGCTTTTGAGTGTGATTGGCGGTTAACGTAATACGTAGACGAGCTGTCCCGGTCGGAACCGTTGGTGGCCTAATTGCAGTGACCCAAATTTGGTTGCGCTTTAATTCTTCTGCAACGGAGAGCGCAGCCTGAGCTTCACCGATCACAAACGGCTTAATCGGAGTCTGAGTATCAATAAAACCTTGGATGCCGCTCATCTGCTCTGCATAGATGGCCCCTAACTCGGTTAGCTTCTCACGACGCCAATCCTGCATTTGAATCATCTGGCAAGCGTGGGACAAAGCCACCGCCTGCGAAGGTGGTATCGCCGTCGAATAAACATGATGACGAGCAAACTGAGTTAAGTAATCACCCACCTCTGACGAACACAAAACCGCAGCACCAGAAAGGCCAAATGCTTTACCGAAAGTCACGACCAAAATATCAGGTGTTATTTGCGAAATGCTGCAGCTCCCAGCCCCTTTATCACCCAATACACCAATACCGTGGGCATCATCAACGGCTAGCCAACTGTCGTATTGATTGGTCAAGTTAGATATTTGATTAAGGGGAGCTTGGTCGCCATCCATACTGAACACGCCTTCCGTCACAACCAAGGATTGTAGAGAACGACTTAGTAGCGACTCGAGATGTTGCGTGTCGTTATGTTTAAAACGTTTCATTGTTGCAGGACATAGCATCCCCGCTTCCATCAAAGAGGCGTGGTTAAGTTTGTCTTGCAATAGTGAATCGTCTTTTTCGAGCAGAGAAAACAACAAGGCTTGATTAGCACTGAAACCAGAACTAAACAGAATCGCACGTTCGAAACCGAGCCACTCACACAGCTGAGCCTCTAAGTTTCGATGAGCAGGACTAAAGCCTGTAACCAATGGCGATGCCGCACTTCCAGCCCCGTATTGGGAAAGCCCAGTTTGCCATGCATCGACCAGATCAGGATCGTTCGCCAAGCCTAAATAATCATTACTCGAAAAATTGATGAAACTAGAACCTTCGCTATTCAGCAAAGGTCCATTGCTGTTTTCGAGCACCTTGAGTTGACGTGTTAACCCTTGCTCACGGCGATGAACAAGGGCTTCTTTAATGCGAGCTTTAAACAGTGGCATCGTAGAACATGTCGTCTTTAGTTGGACGAGCTGCAACGCGCTCCACCACTTGATCTAACAGTTCGTTTTCTTGAATTTCATCTGGCTTTTGAGCCACTTCTTGACTGTTGATACCCAGCTTCTTAAACAGCTGCATATCCGTGTCTTCATCTGGATTCGGTGTCGTCAATAGCTTACAACCGTAGAAAATTGAGTTTGCGCCTGCCATGAAGCACATCGCCTGCATCTGTTCGTTCATATTCTCACGACCTGCAGATAGACGAACCGCAGACATTGGCATCATGATACGAGCAATCGCAATCAACTTAATGAAGTCGAAAGACTCAACATCGTCGACGTTTTCCATCGGTGTGCCTTTCACTTTTACAAGCATGTTGATTGGTACACTCTCAGGATGTACTGGAAGGTTTGCGAGCTCTACAAGAAGACCTGCGCGGTCATTGGTGCTTTCGCCCATACCGATGATGCCACCAGAACAGATCTTCATTCCGGCATCGCGCACGTGAGATAATGTATCTAAACGATCTTGGTAAGTACGAGTGGTAATAATGCTGCCGTAGAACTCTGGAGACGTATCAAGGTTATGGTTGTAGTAGTCCAAACCTGCGTCTGCTAGCTCACCTGCTTGATCCGGTGTTAACATGCCCAGTGTCATACAGGTTTCTAGACCCATGCCTTTCACACCTTTGATCATGTCAGTTAGGTGAGGCATATCGCGTTCTTTCGGGTTTTTCCATGCCGCGCCCATACAGAAGCGAGTTGATCCCGCATTCTTAGCTTTTTTCGCCGCATCCAAAACACGCTCAACTTCCATTAAGCGTTCTTTGTCGACATCCGTTCGGTAGTGAGCACTTTGAGGGCAGTACTTACAATCTTCAGGGCAAGCACCTGTCTTTATCGATAAAAGCGTACTCACCTGCACGTGGTTGTGCTCTTGGTACTGTCTATGAACGACTTGAGCTTCAAACATTAAATCCATAAACGGTTTTTCAAGCAGCGCTGTTACTTCAGCAACTGTCCAGTCATGACGAACTTCCACGTGTCGATCCTTTTTTATTTTTTTGATGTTACAACTCTGTGTCTAGAGTTTGCATTTATGCTTGGCTAGTCTACCGACAAGCTTTAGACTGTCAACACATTGATAATATCAAAAGTTTACATTTGATTATTTTTTAATCACATTAAGAATGGGAGTTACTATGGATCTCGCCTTTGATCGCCAGCATATCTGGCATCCCTACACATCAACGTTAACACCTCTGACCTGCTACCCAGTCACCAATGCAGACGGCGTTTACTTAGAATTAGAAGGCGGAAAACGAATTATTGATGGCATGTCGTCTTGGTGGTCAACCATTCACGGCTACAATCATCCAGAACTGAACGCCGCTGCTCATAACCAAATCGATAAGGTTTCACACGTTATGTTTGGTGGTATCACCCACCAACCTGCCATCGATTTATGCAAAAAGCTTCTCAATCTAGCACCCAGCAATCTTGAACATGTCTTCTTGGCCGATTCGGGCTCAGTCGCCGTAGAAGTAAGCCTTAAAATGGCTCTGCAATACTGGCATGCCAAAGGACAACCTCGCTCTAAATTCCTAACGCTGCGAGATGGTTACCACGGTGATACCTTTGCCGCCATGTCGGTTACCGACCCAGATAATTCGATGCACAGCCTCTACAAAGGCTTTCTGCCGGAACACATTTTTGCAGATTCACCGAAAACAGGTTTTTGGGATCAATGGGACTCTAAGGACATAGACAGCTTTCGAGAAAAACTAGCAGCACATCATCAAGAAGTCGCAGCCGTGATCTTAGAGCCGATCGTTCAAGGCGCTGGCGGCATGCGTATATACCACCCTGAATTTCTGAAACAAGTACGCTTACTGTGCGATGAATTCAACGTATTGCTGATTTTGGATGAGATTGCGACAGGATTTGGCCGCACAGGTAAACTGTTTGCCTGCGAACATGCAGATATTCAGCCAGATATTTTGTGTGTCGGCAAAGCTCTGACTGGTGGTTACATGACGCTTTCAGCTACGCTTGCGAGCAAAGAAGTTGCTGACACGGTATGTGGCGGTGAAGCGGGCTGTTTTATGCACGGGCCAACCTTTATGGGTAACCCATTGGCTTGTGCAGTCGGTGCGGCAAGTTTATCCATCATAGAGCAAGGCCATTGGCAAAATCAGACTCAACAGATTGAACAGCTGTTTTCTGAATTACTGCCGCCTCTGCGAGAGTATGAGCTGGTTAAAGACGTACGCTGGCTAGGAGCGATTGGCGTTGTTGAGACACACACACCAGTCGATATGGAAACCATCCAAGCTCACTTTGTTGAACAAGGTGTTTGGATTCGCCCATTTGGTAAATTGATTTATATGATGCCTCCCTTTATTAGTAAGCCAGAACATATCGAGCAGCTTGTTTCAGCCATTGAAAGTGCATTACAGGATAATAACTGCTTTAAGTAAAACTAACGGAGTTTACTCTTATCTTCCTTTGTTGGTGAATCTCATAATTAAAAGGCCTTACGTGAAAGTAAGGCCTTACTCTATTTTCGGTGATAGTTAACAATTTAACGTAATTGGCTATCTTTACTTGCTCGACGATTAAACAATGAATGTCGATGTGCTGCATGCTCTAACATTGATTGGCATTCAACACAGAAACGTACGCCTTTTATCGCAAGTCGTCTTTGTTCTGGTATCTCACCACCACATTCATCGCAATAATGTAAGCTCTCTCCACCTCGAATGTTACCTCTTACTCGAGAGATCTCATCATCAATGGTATTTTGAATTTGCTGGCTCACACTATCGTCACCAGCCCATCCTACGGCCATAAGCCCTCCTCAGTATTTGAACGAGAAAATCTATACCTACCGCGGTAAGAGCATATTATAACCACATTATTAATTTGCAATAATCATCAAAACTAAGAAAACACTATTACGCACAGGTAACAAAGTTATTTATCTCACACTATTGCCCTATTCTATAGGCAATAAAAAACCCAGCCTGCTAGCTGGGTTTTATTAGCAATCTAATGCCGAATCAGTCTACTTAACCGATGTGCGTTACGCCGCCCATGTATGGTTGAAGTACTGCTGGAATCGCAATACGACCATCAGCTTCTTGGTTGTTCTCTAGGATAGCAACCATAGTACGACCAACAGCTAGACCAGAACCGTTTAGTGTGTGCACAAGCTCAGGTTTCTTCTCACCTTTACGACGGAAACGAGCTTGCATACGACGCGCTTGGAAATCCCACATGTTTGAACAAGAAGAGATCTCACGGTAAGTCTCTTGTGCTGGAACCCATACTTCTAAGTCGTAAGTTTTCGCAGAACCGAAGCCCATGTCGCCAGTACATAGAATCACTTTACGGTAAGGAAGCTCTAGAAGTTGAAGTACTTTCTCAGCGTGACCTGTTAGCTCTTCAAGAGCTGCCATAGAGTCTTCTGGTTTGGTGATTTGTACTAGTTCAACTTTGTCGAATTGGTGCATACGGATAAGACCACGAGTGTCACGACCGTAAGAACCTGCTTCAGAACGGAAACATGGTGTGTGAGCTGTCATCTTAAGTGGCAGTTCAGCTTCATCAGTGATCGTGTCACGAACCATGTTCGTTACCGGTACTTCTGCAGTTGGGATAAGCGATAGAGTCTTAAGAGGTACGTCACTTACTTGCTCAGTTAGCGGGCTTGTGTGGAACAAGTCTTCACCAAACTTAGGAAGTTGACCAGTACCGTAAAGGCTATCGTGGTTCACTAGGTACGGTACGTACATTTCTGTGTAGCCGTGCTCATCAGTGTGAAGATCCAACATGAACTGAGCAATAGCACGGTGTAGACGTGCAAATTTGCCTTTCATCACGATGAAACGAGAGCCAGAGATTTTAACTGCGCTAGCAAAATCAAGACCGCCAGACATTTCGCCTAGGTCAACGTGATCTTTTACTTCGAAGTCGTAAGTCTTAGGTTGACCCCAACGAGAAACTTCTACGTTATCGTCTTCATCTTTACCATCTGGCACTTCTGCGTCAGGAAGGTTAGGAATAGACATTGTGATCGTTTCAAGCTCAGATTGAAGGTCAGCCAATGCTACTTTAGCTTGGTCTAGTTCTGCGCCTAAGTTGCCTACTTCTGCAAGGATACGCTCAGCTTCTTCATGGTCGCCTTTTGCTTTCGCTTGACCAATGGACTTCGATCGAGAGTTACGTAACGCTTGCAGCTCTTCAGTTTTCATCTGAAGGGACTTACGTTTTTCTTCAAGTTCACGAATTGTCTCTACATCAAGGGCGAAGCCTCGACGTGCTAATTTTGCCGCTGTTTCATCCAGCTCAGCTCGAAGTAATTTAGAATCCAGCATTGCTAATCCTATGCTTTAGTTATTTGAATATTCAGTAGTTTGCTACTGAATCACTGCTAAACCCCTAAAACTGGTGCTATTTCGACCAACTTTTAACGATTTAATATAAATTTTATGACTAGGTAACGATATCCAAAAAAGACTACTTTTCATAGCGTTTTTGTGGGCTTTTTGCGTCCAAATCCGCCAGATAATCTAGCTTCTCACCAATTTTGGTCTCTAAGCCTCGTTTTGTTGGGAAATAGTATTGTTTCTCTCCCATTTCAGGAGGCAAATACTTTTCGCCAGCCGCGTAGGCACCCGGTTCGTCATGAGCATAACGGTATTCTTGTCCGTAGCCCATGTCCTTCATCAAAGTTGTCGGTGCATTTCGTAAATGATGAGGCACTTCATACTCTGGAAGGTTATGTGCATCGGTTAACGCTTGCTTCCAAGCGGTGTAAACGGCATTACTCTTTGGCGCACATGCTAAATAAACAACAGCTTGAGCAATCGCACGCTCCCCTTCTGCTGGGCCAATACGAGTGAAGCAATCCCAAGCCGACATCGCAACCTGCATTGCCCTTGGGTCAGCGTTACCAATATCTTCAGAAGCGATCGCCAGTAAACGCCTTACGATATACAGAGGATCACAACCCGCGGCAATCATTCGTGCAGACCAGTACAAGGCCGCATCGGGGTTCGAACCACGAATCGATTTGTGAACCGCAGAGATTAGGTCGTACCAAATGTCACCCTTGTTATCAAAGCGAGCGACTTTCTCACCTGCCACTTCAGCAAGCAACTGCAAAGTTATCGCTTTCTCGCCCTTATCGTTGTCTTCTGCCATGTCATACAGCAACTCAAGATAGTTGAGCGACATACGTGCATCACCGTTCACTAACTCTGCTAAGCGATCTAAAACGTTGTCAGCAAAGTGAGCAGGCACATCACCAAGGCCACGCTGCTTATCTTCAATCGCTTGGCGAATTACAAGAGAAATGTCGTCTGTATTCAGAGATGTCAGTTTGTAAACACGCGCACGTGACAACAAAGCATTATTCAGTTCAAAGGATGGATTTTCTGTCGTCGCACCAATAAAGGTAACAGTGCCATCTTCGATATGAGGCAAAAAAGCATCTTGCTGACTTTTATTAAAGCGATGGACTTCGTCCACAAACAGGATCGTTCTGCGCCCTGCTTGCTTATTTTCACGCGCTTTTTCAATCGCAATGCGAATGTCTTTTACGCCCGAAGTTACCGCCGATACACGTTCCACTTCTGCATTGGCATAATTTGCAGCCACTTCTGCGAGCGTGGTTTTACCTGTGCCAGGAGGCCCCCACAGAATCATAGAATGGATATGCCCCGCTTCCAGAGCTCTACGAAGGGGTTTACCTGGACCTAATATGTGCTGCTGACCGATGTACTGTTCGACAGTTTCAGGTCTCATACGAGCAGCAAGGGGACGAAAATCTTCGTCCCCTGCAAAATCTAAGCTGTAATTACTCAATTGCAATCTCTTGATTCGTTGATGGCATTAATGCCTATCGACGTACTACCAAACGATCTGCTTATTTAGATCAGTTTCTTTGGTCGTCGACCTCGACACCTTCCGGTGCCACAAAAGTAAAGCGGTCTGCTGCTGGTTTACCCAAGTTAACATTGTTAAAGGTAAACTCACCTTTCTGACCATCTTGTTCAATCACATTAAAGCCCTGAACAATGCCCTTTTCAGTGATATTAATTTGGAAATCACCCTGATTAGAATCTACAGCCGTCGGCGTTAGCGTAAATTGGTTACCCGTTTGCACCACATTATAGTTATCCCAATCGCTTTCTTGATTACGTGTAAGTAGGACAAATGGCGTTTGCGATGTCGCTTGCTCTTGCCAGTAAATGCTCACTTGCTCAATAAACGGGCTGTAGTACCACAAGCTTTGACCATCAGATACCAACAAGTTTTCATCAGGGAAAGTGGTTTCCCAGCGGAACAAGCTTGGGCGTGCAATCTCTACCGTGCCCTCACCTTCCATAACAACATCACCATCAGGGCTGGTCACAACTTGTTTAAAATCAGCGCTAAAGCCTGCGTTCAATGCCAAGCGGCTACTCAGCTCTTCTTTCGGAGAAGCAAACACTGAGAAGCTCATAAATAAAAGTGCGAATACTTTTTTCATCAATAATCCTGTTAAAACATAAGTCGGTCATATTCTCGATTTGACCGACTTAATGGGCATGAGTTCCTAGTGGAACTAATCTTTTGGTGGCGCTGGTGCTAAGACTTCTCGGTTACCGTTGTGCCCTGGAGCACTCACAATACCTTGAGCTTCAAGTTGCTCAACAATACGTGCTGCGCGGTTATAACCGATCTTGAATCGACGCTGTACGCCAGAAACCGAACCACGACGTGAATGAACAACGTGTTCAACCACTTGATCAAACAGAGGATCAACCTCTTCATCGCCTTCCATCTTCTCACCCGGAAGTAAGGTTTCAGGGGTTTGTTCACCGTTGGTGATTTCATCAATGTAGTTTGGTTTTCCACGCGCTTTCCAGTTGTTCACCACCGCGTGTACATCATCATCTGACGCAAAGGCACCGTGAACACGAATGGTATGGCTTGAGCCCGGCGGTAAGTAAAGCATATCACCCATACCAAGTAGCGATTCAGCACCACCTTGGTCAAGAATGGTTCGAGAGTCTGTTTTGGTTGATACGGTAAAGGCAACACGCGTTGGGATGTTGGCTTTAATCAAACCAGTGATAACATCTACCGATGGACGTTGAGTCGCAAGAATCAAGTGAACACCCGCTGCACGTGCTTTTTGTGCCAAACGTGCGATCAGTTCTTCAACCTTCTTACCTACAACCATGATTAGGTCGGCAAATTCATCGACGATAACCACGATGTAAGGCAGTTTCTCTAGCAATGGCGCTTCTGGGTCCATACTATCACCCGGTTTCCATAATGGATCGTGGATTGGGTGACCCGCATCAGCGGCCATCTTAAGCTTATCGTTGTAGCCTTTGATGTTACGAACACCTAACGCCGACATTAACTTATAACGACGTTCCATTTCGCCGACACACCAACGAAGAGCATTTGATGCATCTTTCATGTCAGTAACTACTTCAGATAACAGGTGAGGGATACCCTCATAAACTGATAACTCAAGCATTTTCGGGTCAATCATGATGAAGCGAACATCCTCTGGAGATGCTTTATATAGCATACTCAGAATCATCACGTTCACACCCACCGACTTACCAGAACCAGTCGTACCTGCAACAAGAACGTGAGGCATTTTCGACAGGTCAGCAATAACCGCTTCACCTGCGATGTCTTGCCCTAGAACAACCGTCGTTGGTGATTTAGCCTCTTGGAACTGAGGGCTAGCAACTACATCAGAGAAGAACACCGTTTGACGGCTCATGTTCGGTAGTTCTAAGCCCACATAAGGTTTACCTGGAATAACTTCAACCACACGTACTGCTAATGCGGACAGAGAACGCGCCAAGTCCATAGAAAGGCCAGAGATGCGGCTTACTTTCACACCTGGAGCCAAATCCAACTCAAATCGAGTGATCACGGGACCAGGGAAGATGTCGACAACGTCTGCTTTGATCTTGTAATCCGCAAGTTTCGATTCAACCAGACGGGCAATCGCTTCAAGTGCATCACGGTCAATGAAGGTTTCACGCTTTTCAGGATGGAACAACAGCTCAAGTGTTGGCAATGGTTCTGCTGGTTTAGGCAAGTTAACATCTTGCTGAACTAGGAACGGATTTTGCGCTGCAGCCATGTTTGCTTGTGCTTCAGAGACAATATCTTGGAACGCTTCTACGTCTTTATCTTGGTTTTGCGATTCGTCTTCTATGACTTCTTCCCAAGGAAGATCAACAACTGGCTCTTGGTTCTGTTCAGTCGTTTCCGTAGGCTCTTGTTCGAAAGCTGAAGAAGCAAGTTGGTCTTCGTCATTATCAATAGGTTCAACGCCTAGCTCTGAATTAGGTTCAAAGCTTTGCTCTTCCGTTGTATCGAAAGACGATGATAATTCTTGTGGTGTTTCTTCTATTTCACCCATTGGCGAAGCGTATAGAGATTCTGGTTGAACATCTTCTGCATCGAACTCATTATTTACTTCTGATGAGCTATCCATTACTGGTTCTGCACTTTCAGCAACCGTTTCAGTCGGATTAACTGCTGGTTGCTCATTCTGCATGTATTGCTGATACACAATCTGAGATTCATGCGCGTCAACCTGCTCCTGCTCAGCAAGATCATCTTCATACATAGCCGCGTTTTCTAACTGCTCAATAGTCGCGTTTAACTGTTTAGAACGTTCGACACCTTCTTCTAAAGGCTCTTCTGGTGCTTGGTAAACAGAAGCTGCAGGGATTAGTTGCTCTTGCTCAACTAGTTGAGGCTGCTCCTGCGCAGAAGCTTCTTGCTTAACAGGCACATCGACTGGCATGTGAATATTGTAATGACGCTTCGGCGATGCAGTATTGTCTAGTGCATTCGCAGCATCGGAAGAGTCGTTGGTCGCAGAGAAGCTCAGTGCAGGATCAACCTGATCTTGATCTGTTGATTCTTTGTTGTCTTCTATAGCAGGAACATCACGGTAAATAGGTTCTTGATACTGCTTATGACGTTCTTCGATTAAATCTCGGTCTGCCGACTCTCTTAATTGTGGTTCAAGCAACTCTTGGTCTTCACCACGTGCTTTATTAACAGCAGAGGTAAACAGCTTAATCGCACATTCACCCAACCATTCAACGATACTCAGCCAAGAAATACCCGTTAATAGAGTAAAGCCAGCGCCCCATAAGAAAAGAAGAACCAGTGTACTGCCAAGGACGTTAAGCGTTGGAAGTGCAAGACTTGTTAACACGTCACCAACCACGCCGCCTGATGAAAAATACCAGATATCGTCAAAGTTAATATCCGCAAGACCACAGCTTGTAAGAATAAGGACGGTTAAGCCAAGTAATCGAGTGCCCCACAACATGAAGTCGATTTGTTCGTCTTCATTGCGTTTTCGGAACAACACCCATGCAGCCACGGTCACTAGTATAGGAAGCGGGTAAGCCAGTGAACCAAAGACAAAGAAAAGCGTATCCGCTAACCATGCACCTAGGTAGCCACCCGCATTCTGAATGTCACCACCCCACGCCGTTTGCGACCATGATGGATCTGCAGGACTAAAAGTTAATAACGCAACGGCAAGTAGAATAGAGAAGAGAACACCCAAAATCAGGCTGCACTCTTTGAGACGTTGAGAACCATTCAAACGAGGAGACTGAGGCTCTTCACTCGTTTTAATGATTGTTTCTACTTTATTACTGCTCTGCTTGAACATAAACCAACTTAATAATTTAACGGGATAAAAACATCTCGAGCGGCCAAAGCCGCTCGTTTCTATGAAACTACTGTTGATTTAACCATATCAAACAGAAAAACCCAATTCCAGAAAGCAAGAAAGCGGAACAAATGTCCGCTTTCTTTCATTTCACCAATTGTGACTAACGAGTTTTAATCACAAGTTGATTGGTTTGTTTCACTTCTTCCATCACTACGTAAGTTCGAGTGTCGTTTACGCCCGGTAGACGAAGTAACGTATCACCCAGTAGCTTACGGTAAGCACCCATATCAGATACACGTGTTTTTAGAAGATAGTCAAAATCACCCGACACTAAATGACACTCTTGGATGTCATCCAGTTTCTGCACAGCGGTGTTGAATTGTTCGAACACATCTGGCGCACCACGGTTCAACGTAATTTCAACAAACACTAAAAGCGAAGCATCAAGGTACTGTGGGTTCAGCAACGCTGTGTACCCAGTAATGTAACCTTGACGTTCTAAACGACGAACACGTTCAAGACACGGAGTCGGAGAAAGTCCTACTCGTTTTGAGAGTTCAACGTTTGAGATACGACCGTCTTTTTGCAACTCATTAAGAATGTTGCGGTCAATACGATCTAGTTCCTTGGACGGCTTCTTATAATTGTCTGCCATTTTTTATTCCACCTTATTACTTCCTTGCAAAAAAATATACTACAACTTTTTAATATTCAGTATCAAATTTTATCTGAACCTATCTATACTAGATATTAATTCGACAGAATTACCCTACACATAGATAAAACAACCAAAATAAAATGAGGAGTCAGGATGATCATTGGCGTACCTAAGGAAATCAAGAACCACGAATACCGCGTTGGTATGACCCCAGCTAGCGTGAGAGAACTAATCTCACACGGCCACCAAGTTTTTGTAGAAACCAATGCCGGTAATGGTATCGGTTTTTCAGACGATGATTACATCGCTGTAGGCGCATCCATTCTTCCTACTGCTGCTGACGTTTTCGCGAAAGCAGAGATGATTGTAAAGGTTAAAGAACCTCAAGCTGTCGAGCGAGCTATGCTTCGCGAAGGGCAAATATTATTTACCTATTTACACCTTGCACCAGATTTTCCACAAACTGAAGAGCTTATCAAGAGCAAAGCTGTCTGCGTAGCCTATGAGACTGTAACAGATAATATGGGTCGCTTGCCACTATTAGCACCAATGTCTGAAGTAGCTGGTCGTATGTCTATTCAAGCAGGTGCACAAACATTAGAGAAATCTAACGGTGGTTGTGGGCTTCTTCTTGGTGGCGTTCCAGGTGTTGAGCCAGCAAAAGTTGTTGTTGTTGGCGGTGGTGTTGTAGGTGCTAACGCAGCACGTATGGCTGTTGGCCTTCGCGCTGATGTTACAATTCTTGACCGTAACGTAGATACACTTCGTCGTCTTGATGAAGAGTTCCAAGGTCGTGCAAAAGTAGTTTATTCTACTGAAGACGCGATTGAGAAGCATGTTCTAGAAGCAGACCTAGTCATTGGTGCAGTGCTAATTCCTGGCGCAGCAGCTCCTAAACTGGTTACAAAAGAGCACATCGCTAAGATGAAGTCAGGCTCAGCAGTGGTTGACGTTGCAATCGACCAAGGCGGTTGTTTCGAGACATCTCACGCAACCACTCACGCAGACCCTACTTACATCGTTGATGACGTAGTTCACTACTGTGTTGCAAATATGCCAGGTGCTGTTGCTCGTACTTCAACTTACGCACTAAACAATGCAACACTTCCTTACATTGTTAAGCTAGCGAACAAAGGCTACCGCGAAGCACTTCTATCTGACAAAGGCTTCCTTGAAGGTCTAAACGTAATCCACGGTAAAGTGACTTGTAAAGAAGTTGCAGAGAGCTTTGACCTAGAATACGTAGACCCAGCAGAAGCTATCGCAATGTTTAACTAATGATGTAATGACTAACTGAGCGTAAATTTTCTCGTTGAAGCGTTCAGTTACAACACACATTAAAAAGCCAGTCCGACATTTGTCGAACTGGCTTTTTTGTATTAGTAACACTCGAGAGCGATGATCAACGCTCTTTCTTGTACTCGAAAGATTTATCGGTCGCTCTTAACACCATGAATCAACAGATTTCGAGGCGTGACACTGCGTTCACAAAACTCTTCGATGCTTGCCTCATAGCCTTGCTCTTGCAAGTAAAGAGCACGATCCAAAGCTAGCCATATCTCTAATGGTCGTCTGAAAACTTGCTGAACTAAACTCAACTTCTCCATTTCCCAGAAAAGTTTCTCGCCTTGAGCAAAATAGGATTCAAAATCGATATCCGAACCAAGTGTTATCTCTTTCACTTCAGAAGCCCAATGACAAAACGATTCAAACCCTTCAGATAATTCTGATTTTTTGATGCTCGGCACTGGGATGTATTCATCGATGTTTAGCTCAGCTCTAAGCAGTTGGCTAAAACCTAAACGATAACTCATCTCTAACTGACGATGTCGCTTAACTCTTTCACCACCAGTAACCGTTTCTTGAAGCGGGATTCGTAAATCACTCTTGCTCAATGTTAAAGCCGAGGCTTTTGCCACTGATGACATTGCTTGGTAGTTTTCTTCACGAATAAGGTGATAACAACAAGGGGATATAGTGACTGCTGGTAACCCATGTGACACAGATTTTTTAACTAACTCAACATGAAGGTCGCCACAGGCATGCAGTGCGACAGCGTGTTGATTAGGATTAAATACCTCATCTGCACCTTCGGAAAACGCATCACCTTGAACAAATGTCATTTCTAGACGCTGTGCATCTGCAATCTTTTGGCCGCTTTCGCACAGCGATTGCTGCCACTCGAAACTGGTCACTTTTTGCTTAGATTGTTGAGATAAGATTCGACCAAGGAAGCCCTTTCCAGAACACCACTCCAGCCACTCTTTGCCATGATGATGTTCAAGAGAAGCCTCGCCCATCGAAACAATCTGTTGTAGCTTTCTTCCCGGAATACCATCTTCGGTACCTCGTGGAAGTGTTAACCCTTTAAGAGCGGTGGTAGTGAACTGAATGCTTTGATTCGCTTCCTCTAACTCGGGAAGAAAGCCAATAAGTTCCTTTACCAACACATGAGGTTGCTCTTTCAGAATCTGAATATTCTCGATACTCAAGTTATCCAACCAATCGACAAGCGCGCGATTCACATCAAACCAAGGTTGTTGCTGGGTTTGGCATAGGTGAAAAGGCTCTGAACGCCAGTAAACCTGGTGCTCAAGCAGAAATGAATCGAGTGTTTTAAATCGTGAGTGCATGCTTCCCCCTATGGTGCGAGGATTGTAGGGGTAACAAACGGAAATGGAAAGGATCGATATAAAAGAGAACAATAAAGAGAGTTCGAAATCAGATAGAAAAACGGCCTGTAGATACAGGCCGAATAAGAATACAGGTTTGCACGAGGAGATTAACGAACAGGTAGCTCGATATCTTTAAACATCTCTTCAATCTCTTCATTCGATTTCAAAGAAATAGCCTGCTCGACAACAGGGCGAGTTAAGTGCGGTGCAAAACGCTCCATAAAGTCAAACATGTAAGAACGTAGGAAGGTACCTTTTCTAAAGCCAATGCTTGTGGTGCTAGCACCAAATAGATGGCTCGCATCAATAGCAACCAAATCAGTATCTTGCTCATGGTCAATCGCCATACTTGCGATTACACCAACACCAATGCCCATACGAACATAAGTTTTGATTACGTCAGCATCGGTCGCGGTAAATACAACGCGCGGTGTTAGACCCACTTTGTTGAACGCAGTATCAAGCTCAGAACGCCCAGTGAAACCAAATACGTAAGTCACTAGAGAATAAGCCGCAAGATCTTCGATCGTTATATTTCGCTTCTGTGCTAGAGGGTGATCTTTGGTCACAACGATCGAACGGTTCCAGTGGTAACAAGGCAGCATAATCGCATCTTGATAAAGGTGTAACGCTTCCGTTGCAATCGCAAAATTCGCTGTACCTTTAGCGACTGCTTCTGACATTTGGCTTGGTGTGCCTTGGTGCATATGAAGCGATACTTTTGGATAGCGTGCCGTGAAACCTTTAATCACATCGGGTAGTGCATAACGAGCTTGAGTATGAGTCGTTGAAATATTCAATGTGCCCATCTCTGGATGAGTGTGCTCACCCGCCACCGCTTTAATACTCTCAACACGTGCCAATATTTCTTGAGAGATACGGATGATATCCTCACCGGCTTGGGTAACTTGTGTTAAATGCTTGCCGCTTCGCTCAAAGATCTGAATACCCAGCTCATCTTCCAGCAATCTAACTTGTTTACTGATGCCCGGCTGAGATGTGTATAAACTCTCCGCTGTCGCAGAAACATTTAGGTTATGGTTTACAACCTCAACAATGTACTTCAGTTGCTGTAACTTCATATCTAACCTCGTAATCCTTTACTCATTTCTGTGCTAACTTATTTGCAAAGAGAGCATTCTAGTCTCGTGTAATATAATTAATAGTTATAACGCTTCACGCACAAAAATGACAGAAAAATTGATTTTTTCTAGCTTAACAAACAAAAACATCACTAACGCTTTGCAACCCAACCCTCATTCCCATACATTAGTTGTTAAGTTTTGATTGCCGATTTCTCTCAACAAGAGATAATCAGAAATTGCAATTTACGAGTGCCGATACGCAATGGAATCGTGTATCCTCTCCAGCTAGCTATAGAAAATAATAAGCAGACTCAAATATATGAATATTGGTTTAATAATCGCCTTAGTAGCCGTTCTTTTGGTGTTAGTTTTAGGCTACAACATCATGCTTCAATATAAAGTTAAGGTAGAAACAGCGAAGAAACAGGAAGCTTCTCGTTATCTAACCATTATTGACGGTACGGAAGAACTGATTGGCAACGCTCATCACATGCCGTTTAGCCAAGATCTTCTTGTATGCTTAAACAATCGAATTCTTGATGCATTAGAAAACATGTATCAACTCGATCCAAAAAATAAGCAGCTTGCCCAACGCATTGAAAGCGTAAAACAACAAATCACTCAGCTCAAAGAAAACTACAAAGGTGGCGAGAGTACAGCCTTCCGCGTGCCAAGTAGTGATAAGCAAGCGATCATGATGCTTAAGTTAGTTAAGCGCCTACGTGATACGGTACGTAACGAGCACAATAAAGGCCGTTTCGAGACTCAAGCTTATGTCGTTGAAAATGCTCGTCTAGAAACGATCCAAATTCGTATCAACATTGAAAATGTTATCAAACGTGCAAACGATTCGATTTCTCGCGGACAACCGGGAACAGCGATTCAATTATTGCGTAAAGGTATCGATGCGCTGGCAACCAAAAATGATTCATACTCTAATCAAGCGAAAGAAAAGCTTCAGCAGATGCTCAACGATCTCGATCAAAAACGCCAAGATAAAAACGCTCAAGATTTACAGCAGATTGAGTCTAAAGAGCGAGAAGACGATATGGATGCCCTTTTCGGTCAGAAAAAGAAGTGGTAAACGTCTAGCTCAACACTTAAAGGCCGACTTATTTACATTAAATAGGCGGTCTTTTTTGTACCTGTTGAATTTCCTTTCTCCTTATAGGGAGATCTCTTGAGCTGTGATAAAATCCCCATATTATCAACAAACCTTCCCTGACCATGTATCAAGAACTACTCGCACCAATCCACTCCTTTCTTAAAGCTGAAACGCCAGATTCATGGATCGATGAAGCCAAAAAGCCCGAAAACCTACACATCATTTTGCGTGACCACATGCTGTGTGAACTTAAGGCGGCTCAAAGCGCGTTGTTCCTTATCCGTAAATACGCGGTAGATAAAGAAAGCGCCAAGCAATTAAACGAATGGATCTTGCCATACGAGCAATTTGCTTACCGCCGCATTGGTGATTTAGAGTCACTTCGCGGCAAGAGCAATGTATCAAAGCAGATAACAGCGAAAGAAGGCTGTAACTACGGCGCTGACCTTATCGATAAGATGGTTCTACTGATCAAAGAAGAACTGCACCACTTCTATCAAGTGATGGAATTGATGGAAAAGAAAGGCGTGATCTATCAGCCAATCGAAGCAGGACGTTACGCTAAAGGCTTGATCAAACAAGTTAAAACTTACGAGCCCGATGCATTGGTTGATAAGCTTATCATCGGTGCCTTCATTGAAGCGCGCTCTTGTGAACGCTTCGCTAAAGTAGCTCCTTTCTTGGAAGAAGACATGGAGAAGTTTTACGTGTCTCTGCTTCGCTCAGAAGCGCGTCACTACCAAGATTACCTTGAGTTAGCAGAGCAGATCGCAGGCAAAGATATTTCAGAGCGTATTGCACATTTTGCTCAAGTAGAAGCTGACCTGATCACTTCAGACGACAGCGATTTTAAGTTTCATAGTGGCGCTCCTACTGCCGCATTGTAGTGTAAAGCCATTAACTTTTTGTAAAAAAAGGCTCGCAAACGCGAGCCTTTGTTCTTTCTAGTCAGAATATTCAAGAATTAGAAATCTTCTGCATTCGGTAAGCGGTCAAGTAACTCATAGTACTTACCAGCAACGCTCGCAATATCACCACTCACGTAAGCTTGAATCAAGTTCAAGTCTTTTAGCCATAGATCCTTATCTGCATCAGGAGCTGCAACGTAACCAGCATGCACGTTATCCACCGCAGACATCATTGAATCACCGTAGTTATTAAAGATAAGAATCATTGCATCTGAATAAGCTGCATAAGCTTTTGATACAGTATGAGCCTCACCGTCTTTGTACTGAACAGTACCAGCCGTAGCATCATACACAACATCGCCAGAAGCAATGCCTGCATCGACGAAGTTATTAAATGACGTTGCAAAGTTCAAAACATTAGCCGCGATATCTATATCGATATTCGCTTTCATTGCGTTCACCATCGGTGCATCAAGCAACAAAACAGCGTCGTGGAATGAAGGTATGATATCTGTTCTAAAGCTACCCCATGCGGTATCAATGTTATTTGCAATAGTTGCCAGTCCTGCGGAGTCGTAGTTGTCTAGGAATACTTTCAACTCGTACCCGTCAGAGCTCACTAACTGATTCGCAAATTCATAAGCTAGCTTATTAGATTTAGTCGCAACGTAAGTTTGTCCGTCAATTACGAATTCCACTTTTTCGCCTGCAATCAAGCCATAGCGGTCTTGTTGTTTCGTAAATGCATCCAATTGAGCTTTACCAAGTGATTTCACCGTATAGTCATTTGACTGCATTTGGCGAACGCCCATATCAAGAATGAGGTCACCGATACGTTGACGGTTGCGGCTTGAGATACCAAAGAAGCGTTCAATACCACGAGGAAGTGGAGACAACGATTCCATCTGTTCGGTTACGTGAAGCTGAACTTCAACGCCGCGCAGATTAGTATAAGAAGCACCTTTTGCATCTACTAGTTCTACCGGTGTGTTCAAACCTTCATTTGAAATAATATTCGAAATGATGTTTTCATATTGTTCTTGTACTCCAGGAAGATCCAATAGAGACGCGAAGCTTACTTCATCAGTATAGCGAGTCGAGAAACGACGAGCTAAGAAGTAGCTTGCTAGTGCTTTATCAGGCCAGCTACCCAGAACAGATACGGCATTCGACCATGGGTAATCAGGATCAAAACTGCCAATCGAATTTAGGAATCGACCATTCTTAGTTTCAGCAACGGCTGTATAGCCACTATCAGCGTCCTCAATAAGCTTCGCAGCCTGCTCATCAAAACAGTTAGCATCAATCAAATCGTAGCTAGCAGGTAACATGTGAGAGTTGTTGTTCAGTAGCTGACCAAATGAAATCACCTTTTGCGCGCCATCCGCATTTTCGATAACACATTGGTGCTCTGGTGTTGCTAATACATCAAGGAAGTAAGCCGCTGATTTCTTAGCACCATCTGCATAATCACAGAACCAATAGTTTGCTTCAGCGCCTGGGGTTGTACAGTAAGTATCGTTAGATGCTAGTCGTAATAAGAAATCGCCTGGTTTATCTGTAGATGATGTGAAGCCTAAGTTAGTGTAAATGTCATCAATACGCTCTAGATCTTCCATCTTGTCACGGATCGACGTCATTTCACGGTAACGACGAATAATATAGCTAGAGTAATCTGTTGAGAATAGTCCGTTTACGCTGTATTCAGCTAAGTTACGACGATCGTAGCTATCCAAATAACTTTGCCATTCGTAAGCAACAATTTCGTTCAGGCTAGTGCCTTCATCAAAACGGTTACAATCGCTGTTCAATGAGACATTACCATCGGTACAGAAACCGTACTCCTTACGTTCAATGTTATGAACATTATCAAGGTAGTAAAGTACACCGTAACGAGTTTTAGCATAGTCTTCTGCGTTATCAGTTAGAGCAGCAGCATCGAAACGGCTAAAATCACAATTGTATAGTGACTTACCTAGCTGGTCCCCCGTCAGTGGCATTACTTCTGCACACACCATCAGTGAGTCGTTACTAACATTATTGCCGAAACGACTCGCAAAGCTCTGCTGGTGAGACTGCAAATCAGCGAGATACTGTTGATATGCCGCTTTCTCTTCATCGCTGCCTGCATCACCTGGATCGGCGACGGCTACCGGCATTGCGGACGAAGAGTCTTGAATGGTCTCAACTTTACGTCCATAACCAAACTTGAACGCAGCAATATCATACAAACCCCAAGTTGGAGTTTCGTCCAACATACTTGGCGCGTAATCCATCGTGGAGCTGTAAGCTGGAACGTTGTTTAAGCCTAAAGCATGCGCTTGTTCTAATGTGTAGTAGTTCGCTTTGTCGTTAGAGCCTTTGAAATTGTGACGTAAACCAACATTATGGCCAAATTCATGCACAAGAGTATTGCTATATGTCGCTACCGTAATTGCATCAGCTGCTTCTTGTTGAAGATCTTTCGGCAGATACTTCCAACGCTTCAGCTCTCGCGACGTTTCTACACCACTGTCATCAACCTTAATATCAAAATAACGTTCGTCATCAAACTTCAGGTTATCGAGCATAGCTTTACTCGTCGACGATACCCATGAAGCTTCAATTGGGTAAGCATTGTTTTCAGACCAAAACGCTAAGCGATTCTCTTCTGCAGCTACAACATCTTCGAAATCCATATCATCATCAAAGTGTTGCGTTAAGATCGTCGGCGCTTGAGTCGGCGTGCGACCACCGGTGAGTTCCTCTTTGGTAAGACTCGGCGCCACTTCATCAACCTGAGGAAGTTTTGACATCGCCGCCAGTGTCGACAATTGCTTAATACGTGACTCAACTTCAGCGACAGCAGGTGTAGAGTCATCTTCTGACGGTAACGCTGGTAAGCCATCTAACGCCAACTCATTTCGGTTGTAGAAACGCGCCAAATTATCCCAATAATAAGGAACACCTGTCCTTGCCACACCAGAGTATTGGTTGACGTGCGCTTTTATGATTTCACCCGTCATTGGGTTTGACACTGAAGGACCATAACCAAGTAGACCATTGGCCAAAGGCTCATCGACTAAGTTGATGATGTTGTAACGCAAGTCGCCCGGGTGTACGCCCGCAGGAGAGGTCGAGTTAACAATCTCAATCGCTGGCTTACCTGCATCATTACCAAACAACGCCAAGGCATCGTTCATCTTATTAACAGTCTGGATAGTTGCATCTAAGAACAGCTTATTTTTGTCTTCAAAGAAGTTGTCCGTTAGATAATATTTAATTGAACCATTTTCTGGGTTGAAACGATTCAAGTACACTACATCACGATCGTACTTGTTTGTAATTGGGTTTAGTTTCTTCGTTTGAGTAGTAAAGAAGCCAATATCGTTTTCATCACCCACTGGGTACATGACCGGCTGATAGTTTTCAGACGCAACAACACTCTCATGCACAAGCGAGTAATAGAATCGTGCTTTAAATGCACCATCAACCAATGCTTCTTCTAGGCCAGATTTAGTAGAAAAATTAATGTAGTCAGAAAGGTTATCTAAATCGACTTGGAAGGTACGCTCTAATTCGAAGTTTAGAATACCGTTCTCTGGGTCAAACTCCCAAGACACAACTTTCGCTGTTCCCTGCTCCGTAATACCATCTTTTAAACCATACAGATCTTCGTAGTTGAACTCCGATACTATTAATTCTTCTGGCTTCGGCGTGAAGTATGTTTTTTTACGGTAATCTAAACTCTTGTCTTCGTTAACCTCTTCGGTATTGGTACAATCATCATACGCATCTTCTTTACAACGATATGCAGCGAATTCACCAGGAATTTCAAGAACTTGTGCAAAATTAACCACATCGTCACTACCGACAATACCTTGCTCTGCACAATAGTTATTTTCATCTTTTGGTAGTGATGAGTCTGGATAGTTTTTATCGAAAGCTCTAACTTCTAGACCTGTTTTTGTGTAACACAACTCAACATAACGTCCCATCCCTTGAAGAAACGGAAACTGGTTCAGTGCAAATCGTGGTGCTGCACCTGTTGTAGGCACATAAAACCAACGCCCATCTTTGAGGTCTTGTACTGCGACTTCACGAGCATCACGCTCTTGCAGTTCGTACGCTTGGTCATCTGCCCCACAACCAGCCAAGATAGCCGTAATTGCGGAACTTAATGCAATCTTTTTAAAGTCCATATTGAATCCTTTTATTATTTTAATTTCCCTAGAATGAAAATGTTATTTCTGCTGTATAAGAAGCTTTGTCAGCATCGAAAAGATCGATGTTGCCTAACGTGCCTCGCTCTGCATCTGCATATGCACCTGACGTTGCGGCAGTTAGTGCAAATGACCAATTTTCTGCAAAGTCATATGCCCCATAAACAGAGCCACCGTAGTCGACGGAGTCACGCCTTGTCCCTTTATAACTGATCGTATTTCCGCCCAAGGCATCAATACCGATAGTTAGTTTTTCCCAACTGTAACTAGCACCGGTAAACAATGAATAGGTCCACTCTGTTAATGATTTACCGCCGTAGGTCTCATACTGATGGAAATTCTTTCTAACTCGAGGGCTAATCGTAAAGCTTACCCCCCAATGATCGAAGCTAACGGGAATAGCCAATCTAAATGCGGTTTGTAATTTGTCATTACGAGACGCTTCAGATGTGGGAATAGTAAACTGCCCACTTGCACTTACTTTTCCACTTTCACCGAATTCATATAATTTCGAGTAACTGAGCCCTATTACAGAATCGGTAGCAAATGTCCCTACCTCATCATCTAATGCTCGGTAACCACCCGAAGATATATACGTTTTCATATTTTCAGAAAGCTTATATTTCAGTGTGCCATTCCATGAGAAGCTTCTATCAGCACGATAGTCATCTTTATTGTATATATTCGTAGAATAACCAGCAGTAACGGACCCGCTGATATTACAAGTTATACAAGATGCACCTCTGTCATTTTGTGTGGATTCAACTGCATCACTAATATTATCAACACGAGTGTCTTCTTCTGAATAAACAGAAAAAGTAAACATCGTGCTTAATAATATTGCGATCGGCTTCACCTTCCACTTTATTGTGTTCTGCATACTTTTTAACTTCCATGAATGTAAGTTCAATTACTGAACTTTATTTAAATAGCCCATCGAATTTTAGGTGAACGAATACCTCAATATCTTCACTAAATATTGATAGGCCTTTTAGCAACAAACCCTTGTCGCCAAATTACTTTACATTTAACTTACAAATATTCTTTGTATTATTTTGTACAGTTTTGTATTTTTTCTAAGACTTCTTATTACGCTTTCTATTCTTAGGGTGTGTAATTGGTATTGCTGATAGTAGATTTTGTGTATATTCATTTTTCGGATTGTTATACAACTCCATTGCAGAGCCGTATTCCACGATTTTTCCAAAATACATCACAGCGACATCGTCTGATACCTGTTTAACCACAGACAAGTCATGAGAGATAAAAATAATAGCGAGGTTCATCTCCTTTTGTAGCCCGAGCAATAAGTTAATGATTTGAGCTTGAACCGATACGTCCAGCGCAGACACGGATTCATCACAAATAAGTAACTTGGGTTTAAGGGCTATTGCTCGAGCGATACCTATTCGCTGTCGCTGACCACCGGAAAACTCATGAGGATAACGTTCAACAGACTCACGAGGTAGCCCGACTTTATCGAGTAGCTCTAATACCCATCGCTTACGTTCAGCAGAATTGCCAACTTTGTGAATGATATAGGGCTCTTCCAGAATCATACCTATGGTGTGTCTCTGATTGAGAGACTCCATAGGATCTTGAAACACAATCTGCATGTCTTTACGCAGTGGTCGCATCTCTTTTGTCGACAACTTGGTAATGTCTTTCCCTTCAAAAAAGATTCGTCCTGACGTTGGTTCAAACAGTTTTAAGATAGTTCGCCCTAACGTACTTTTTCCACAACCGGATTCACCGACTAACCCCAGCGTTTCACCTCGGTTAAGAGAAAGAGACACTCCGTCGACGGCTTTGATTACATACCCTTTTGAGAACAATCGTTTACCCGAAATGAAATGCTGAGTTATGTTTTCTATCCTAAGTACTTCTGTCATTGCTCTAACCTCGAAACTCAGGGAATTCCGATGTATCAATAGGCTGAATATCTATCATCTGCTTTGGGGCACTCTCTAAATTAGGCATCAATCCAAGTAATCGCTTGGTATAAGGGTGTTGTGGATGGTCAAATAACTCGAAGACATCTGCTTGCTCTACGATTCGCCCACCATACATAACTGCAACCTCATCACACACCTCGGCAACCACCCCCAGATCATGAGTAATAAACAGCATTGCCATTCCTGTCTCCTGCTGGAGTTCATACATTAGTTCTAAGATCGATGCTTGAACGGTCACATCCAATGCGGTTGTCGGCTCATCACATATCAACACATCAGGCTTACAAGCCAGAGCCATTGCAATCATCACACGCTGTCTCATGCCACCAGACAAGTTATGCGGATAGTCATCAATACGCTTCTCTGGCATGGGTATTTTGACCTTTTCCAACATCTCTAATGCATAGTGTCGTCTATCCGATTTTTTCAGCTCAGGGCGATGTAAGGCCAGCACCTCCGTTAACTGCTTACCGACTGTATGGACAGGGTTTAAAGCTGTCATTGGGTCTTGAAAGATGATCGAAATAGAGTTTCCACGCATCTCATACATAGACTTAGGATCCAGCTGAGTCAGATCTCGCCCCTCATACAAGATCTGCCCACGAGTGACTTCGCCATAAGGTTTAGGTAAAAGCCCCATAATCGACATAGATGTAACACTTTTACCGCAACCAGACTCCCCGACTAAACCTAAAGTTGTTCCACGCTTTACCTTAAAACTGACACCGTGTAACACCTGTACAACGCCACTATCAGTAGAGAACGAGACTTCAAGATCCTTGACTTCAAGAATGTTGTCACCCTGTTGTATCCCCACTTTTCTCTTATCTTCACTCATATAAAACGCTCTACTTACAACTTAAAACGATCATCAACAAATGAGACAGAAGGATACGTTTTGTCCGATTTAATGGCATTTTTCGTCTCCTTTTTTACGTCTCCATCAATCCAGAAATTACCTATATCCATTGGGTGAAAGATTGATTCAGTTTGCTTAGTCATCGGATTCTCAGGGTACTGCACCCAACGCCAATGCGCTGCACGTGAATATGGCACCATGTAACCCGGAACAATGATGTTCGCTTCAGTCACGTAACTCTGAATTTGGTAGGACAACTGATAACGTTTATGCTGATCAAATTCAGCATCATAAGCCTCGATTAGCTTATCCAACTCCGGGCTACTGTAATTAGTGTGTGCGTTAGTTTGTGGTTTGTTAGCGTTATCTGAGTGAAGATACTCCCAATACGATGGGATTTCACCTGAGCCCATATTTAGAAATGCCAGCTGATGTTTTTTCTCTAGGATGTACTTAAATGCCGAGGAACCATCGACCAAGTTAAGAGTGAAGTCCAATCCAGCTAACTTCGCTTGCTCTCTTAGGAACGCAATTCTTGGTGTCCACGCGTTGTAGCCATAAGTAATAGCTAAAGAGAGTGTTTGACCTTGTTGATTAACACGTATGCCATCAGGGCCAATGGTGTCGAAGCCAGCTTTTTCAAAGTGCTCAGCGGCCAATTGAGGATCAAACTTAGGCGCTTTATTGTCAGGGTTATCGTACTCTCCATGACCAAACCCAAGCCCGTGGGGCTTGCGTGTGTAGTCACCGCGCATAATATTCTTAATCATGCCATCGTAGTCGGTCGCATGCATAATTCCCTTTCGTAGGTTGACATCATCCAGTAACGGTTGGGCAGTGTTCATCCACAAGCCACCCGCGCCTTGTGTAGTTTGATTAAAGCCCCAGAATTTTTGAATGTATCCATCTTCGAAGCCTTGAGAGTCAGACTTTCCATGCCAGTATTCCGGCAGAACCAGATCGAAATAGTCGAGTTTGCCTTTCTCGAAGTGCTTGAGTGCAATATCAAAATCCCGAATTACCGTGATGCGCACTTTGTCCACGTTATAACGGTTTTGATAATAACGATTTGAATAGCCCCACCACTGTTCTCCGACATGTTTAAAGGTCACGCTTTTACCTTTTTTCACCTTATCGAGATAGTAAGGGCCTGCTGTTGGCTCACTCTTAAAGTTATATTTGCGCACAAAGTTATCAACCATCCCATCACCGTTAGCATCCTTACCACCTTTAAAGAAATGCTTTGGTCTTGGCTGGAAACCGTTGCTTGGCATGTTAATCAATACCATTAGAGCATCTCGGCTCTGTTTTACCGCCGTTTCAACAGCAATGGTGTAATCATCAATCTTCGTAATATTAAGAATAGAGTTAGAAAAGAAGTCGTTATACCAAGGATCGACAATATCCTTAGAGCGGTAATATTTCAGCATGAACAAGTAGTCATCAGCGGTGATCTTCTCGCCATCAGACCAAGTCGCTTTAGGGTCAAGTTTGAAATAGAGAGTTCTGTTGTCCTCATCAAATGCCCAATCAGTTGCAAGTTGCGGGATCCACTTTCCGGTATTCGGATGGCGCTGAGCCAGTTTCGGCGATCCATCCATAAAGTAGTGCCGTAAACCTGAATTTGCATCAGGGCCAACACTTCTCAGTGTTTGAGGAAAACTCGCCATAAAGGTGCGCAGTGTCCCGCCGCGCACCGCTTCTTGTGATGCAAACAAAGGCTCACTGTTGTTTGACAACCATTCAAGGTTTTGCGGTAGCGTCGAGGCATGAACTAATCCTGATGTACCACTGAGCAATGCTGCGATATAAATTGAGAGTGTTCTATTCATAATTACATCCTGTAACTGGATACTTCCTGTAAATGTTTGAATTCTCGTCCTGAGCTTAGACGTAACGAGTGAATTTCTTTGGATCAAATGCCGAGCGTATCGCTTCTCCAATAAAGGTCACCATTACCAATACTGAAACAATAGAAGCAACCACTGAAACCACTATCCATGGTGCATCTAAGTTAGATTTTCCTTGTTGTAATAATTCGCCCCAACTTGGTGTCGGCGGCATCAACCCTAGCCCTAAGTAGTCTAACGCTGTTAGTGCAGTGATATTCGCTGCAATAGTAAATGGTGCTAAGGTCACAATCATAACCATAGTGTTAGGCAATATATGGTTAATCAATATCCGAGCAGTCGATGCACCAAGCGCTCTGGCTGCCATAACGTACTCACGAGCGGATTCTTTATAGGTCATTGTTCGCATATACCAAGTGATCCCCATCCAACCAAACAAGACGTTAATGGCCACAAAAAGCGTAAATGTCGGTTGGGTTATCGAAACTAAAATCATGATCACGTACAGAAATGGCACCATCGACCAAATTTCTATCAGCCGTTGAACAAAGAGATCAAACTTACCTCCGAAAAAGCCCATACAACAACCAACTACAGTGCCGATAGCGTATGAAATCGCCATGGTCATCAACGCAAATCCCATCGCAATTCGAAAACCGTAAACCAAACGGGCGAGAATATCGCGACCTATAGAATCGGTACCTAAATAGTGCTTACTTTCAATACTGGGCGCGAGAGGAGGAAAGTCACCAGAGAAGTCCTGTTCGTAAGGGTTCCACGGCACAAATGGCATGATGACAAAGTTACCTTGGTTTGCCTGTTCAAAGTTATGCTGTAGCTGCCTGTAGTCCGCTTCACTTAAATAACCTTGACCAAAGTCAGTACCCGGCCTCACATCTGAGAAGACAGGAAAAGACCACTGGCCTTGATAACTCACCAATAAAGCCTTACTGTTGACCAACACCTCTGCGAAAAGTGACATTACCAGCAGTGAACTCAATATCACGAAAGACCAATAACCACGTTTAACCTCTTTGAAATGTTTGATCTTTTTTTGAGTTAGTGGGGTTAACTTAATCATGCGCCAAACCTCACTCTCGGATCGACAGCTGCAACACACAAATCAGACAAAATATTACCAATCATCAACATTGCTGCATTAATAGCAACGATACCCATCACAACCGGATAATCACGTTCAATAATGGATTCGTAACCAAGCAAACCAATACCATCAATATTAAAAATCACTTCAATCAAAAATGAACCTGACATAAAAAACAGCAGTGAGTTACCAAAATGACTCGCAATCGGAATAAGGCTATTTTGTAGTGCGTGCTTCTTCACTGCTTGTTTAAATGGTAGGCCTTTAGCAATCGCGGTGCGAATATAATCCGCTGAAATATTCTCCATTAGATTGTTTTTCATCGTCATTGTAAGGGTTGCGAAATCACCAATCAGGTAACAAATCAAAGGAAGGACGGCATGCCACATGATGTCTTTTGCTTGCTCGACCCAATTTTCATAGTCTTCAAAATCATCGCTCACGAAACCGCCCATTGGGAACCAGTCTAAGTTATATGCAAACAGGGTAATTAAAAACACGCCGACAACATAACCGGGTAACGCATAGCCAATAAATATCAATATTGACGAAGCGGAATCAAAAACAGAACCATGTTTAATTGCTTTAAAATAACCTAACGGGATTGATATAAAATAACTAATAAAAAATGTCATGCCTCCATAAAACAACGAAATTGGTAAACGTTCCGCAATCATGTCACTAACAGGTTCGTAATAGCGGGTTGATTCACCAAAATCTAATACGACGATCTTAGATAACCAATCAACATAAGATTCTAATATAGGTTTATCTAATCCATAGAACGCATTAAGTTCAGCTATTTGATCGTCCGACAGAGAAGAGTTATTACCTGCCACACCGACTGCAGCACTATCACTTCCAGAATGCATCTTAGAGAGCATTCTCTCGACAGGTCCTCCCGGAACGAATCGCGTTATCGCGAATATTAATATAGTAATCCCTATAAACGTTGGGACAATGAGCAATAATCGTCTCAATATATAAGCTAACAATTGGAAGTACTCCATACCAATTAATTAAATTTAAACCACATCCTGTAGGTTTTATTCCTAACTTACACACTGGTTTTATGAGTTAACATTACCGTGAACTCTAATTTATAATAATGATAAATTATATATTTACATCTAATTAACATTACAAATTATCGACTCAGTTCATATTATTGTAGCCAAGCTAGGAAAAAGCCTTTGTAAAACCACAATATACGTCGGTTTATTTAGAACATTATTAGGTTAATTGAGTTTGAAACGACAATAATATGTTGATAAACATATATTTTAGAAAGGAAAGTTATGGAAATGAGATTTTCAGTGATTTTCACTAAAAGGTGCACAATTTAAACGTTTGCTAAATTTATTAAACAGTAAAAACCATGCACCAACAGAATAATTAGTTGCTACTCATATGTAACAATTCATTATTAATATTATTTAACACTTCAGCAGGATCTGAAGTCTGAGTAATTGGGCGACCAATAACTAGATAGTCGGAGCCCGATTGGATGGCTCTGGTCGGTGTCATGATACGTTTTTGGTCACCGACTTCAGCACCCACTGGACGGATACCTGGTGTCACCAGCTTAAATTCCTGACCAAGATTACCTTTCAACAAAGATGCTTCTTGCGCTGAACATACCACACCATCTAACCCTGCATTCTTCGTTAAGGTAGCTAGACGCATTACCTGCTTCTGAGGCTCAACATCAAGACCAATGCCCGCCAGATCCTGTTGCTCCATACTAGTTAGTACTGTCACCCCGATAAGCAGCGGACGATCTTTACCATACGGTTCTAAGATTTCGCGAGAAGCCGACATCATACGTTCACCACCACTTGCGTGTACGTTCACCATCCATACGCCAAGTTCAGCAGCAGCACGCACTGCTTTCGAACATGTGTTAGGGATATCGTGGAATTTAAGATCTAAGAATACTGAGAAACCACGCTTATGTAATTCACGAACAAACTCAGGGCCAAACAGGGTAAACATCTCTTTGCCGACTTTTAGGCGACAAGATGCTGGGTCAATACGATCGACAAAGGCTAACGCATCCGCTTGATTGTCATAATCCAAGGCTACAATGATTTTTTGGTCGTTCATTTCATCTCCTAACGCAGTTAACTTTCTAAAACTTTTCAATCACCAAAGCAGGTGATAAATAACAGTCATAAAAATGCAGCCCGAAAGCTGCAATTAATAATTTGGTCTTAAAATGACCACAAATCTATTCACCATCAAGCCCACGAATAGGCTTGATCGTCCCCCATCCCTTACATGAAGGGCAATGCCAATACATTGAGTGTGTAGAGAACCCACACTGACGACAACGGTAATGGGGCTTAACCTTAAGCTGTTCACCAACCATAGATTGAAGTGTGGTTAAGCTGTCTTTTGCTCGGCCTTCTTCTGCTTCTGCTAGGTGATAATCGATTAATCGATAGAAGCCTTTCATGGTTGGATTCTTAACAAGCTGCTTGGTCAGTAACTCTTGAGCAGAGCCTACATCTTCATGGTGAGCAACCAACTGAGCGAGCATTAATTCAGCGGATACGCCCGCTTTCTTCTGAATACACCCTTTGAGGAACTCGACCAATTGAGCTTCTTGTCCAAGCTTCTGATAACACTCAGCAAGGGTTGGCAGCACCTCACTAATAAAATCGATATCTTGCTCAAGTACCGATTCAAGGCAATCAATTGTCTTTTGGTAATCTTCGTTCGCTAAATGGAACTTACCTAGAGCGATACTTGCACGTACACATTTAGGATCTTCAGACAGCGCCTTCTTGAAGTGCTGAAGTGCTTTAGATCGGTTACCATCAGCTTGCTCCAGCATCGCAAGCTCGCACCAAAAATGCGCCACTGTCGCACGCATCTTCATTTTCTTCTTACCAAGCTTAACGAGGATATTTCCGTAATGGATAGCTTTGTTCCACTCTCGAGTTTGCTGATAAATAGCAACCAACTGCTGCAGAGCCCCCTCTTTATGGTCAGGTTCTTCTACAAGTTGTTCAAAGATTTTTTCGGCGCGATCAAGGAAGCCAGAGACCATGTAGTCTTTTGCTAATTGTTGCAGTGCGAGGTTTTTCTGATCGAGGGTAAGCCCCGAACGAGAGATAAGATTTTGGTGAATACGAATAGCGCGGTCGACTTCGCCTCTTGATCGGAACAAGTTACCCAAAGCCAAGTGAGTATCGATGGTTTCATTGTCTACTTGAAGCAGCTCAATGAAGTGATCAACCGCTTTGTCAGATTGATCTGACAGTAATAGATTCAAACCCGTCACGTATTGACGGGAGATCTGGTGTGATTGCTTTTGTTTTTCTTGCTGAGCATTACGATTCCCCATATACCAGCCATAAGCAGCTGCAATGGGCAAAAGTAAGAACAGTAACTCTAACATCAAATATAGCCTTTAAGCTTTAGTATCAGCAGTGACCTGCTTTGATTGCTTATTGAGTTGCTTCTTCAAGCGATGAATTTTTAGCTGAGACCGCATGTGCATGTTACCAAAGACTAACCAAGCTAGGGCGAAGCCTGAAACGAATACAACACCTAATAAACTTGATAGCTGGAAGTCACCTTGCGCTAGCAGATAGTTGAAATTCACAGTTGTTTGGTTTTGAGAGCCTAAAGCCAGTGCAATTAGGAAAAGTGCGATAACGGCGACTATTTTTATAATTTTCATAGTTCATCACTCATTGGTTGGTTAGCTGTACGATTATGCAGGAAAATTACTAATCAGACCACCATATTATGGTCATAAAAAAGCGGCATACATTATAGTATGCCGCTTTTCTTAATTCCGATAAGTAGGCTACATTCCTGAGTTTACTCGTTCACGCAGCTCTTTACCTGGTTTGAAGTGAGGAACGTATTTACCTTCTAACTCTACTTTGTCACCAGTCTTTGGGTTACGTCCAACACGAGGCTCACGATAATGCAGAGAAAAGCTGCCAAAACCGCGAATTTCGATTCGATCACCACTTTCTAGTGTTGAAGCCATATGCTCTAAAATGTCTTTTACAGCGTCTTCAATTTCTTTTGCAGAAAGATGCGTTTGCTCAGCGCACAGTCTTTCAATCAATTCAGACTTAGTCATAGTTACCCTCGTTGGTTTTCTTTTTAGAAATTATAGACCTATCGGAAAAATAAGCAAAAAAAAAGGAGCCTTACGGCTCCTTTCTTGGCTAGATAGCTATAATTCTCTTAATGAGAAGCTATTATTCGCCTTTAGCAGCTTTGAATGCGTCTGCCATTGCGTTACCGAACGCGCCTTCTTCAGACTTGTTCAGTGAAGCCATTGCTTCTTGCTCATCAGCTTCATCTTTAGCTTTGATAGATAGGTTGATTACGCGGTTCTTACGGTCTACACCTGTGAACTTCGCTTCAACGCTGTCGCCAACGCTTAGGATTAGAGATGCATCTTCGATACGGTCGCGAGAAACTTCAGAAGCGCGGATGTAACCTTCAACGCCTTCGATTAGCTCGATAGTAGCGCCTTTCGCGTCAACTGCAGTAACAGTACCGTTTACAAGAACACCTTTCTTGTTGTCAGCAACGTATGCGTTGAACGGGTCGTTTTCCATTTGCTTAACGCCAAGAGAAATACGCTCACGCTCTGCATCTACTGCTAGAACAACAGCAGAGATTTCGTCGCCTTTCTTGTATTCACGTACAGCTTCTTCGCCTGCAGCGTTCCAAGAAATGTCAGATAGGTGTACTAGACCGTCGATACCGCCTTCTAGACCGATGAAGATACCAAAGTCAGTGATAGACTTGATCTTACCAGTAACTTTGTCGCCCTTAGCTTGCATTTCTGCAAATGACTGCCATGGGTTAGCTTTACACTGTTTCAGACCTAGAGAGATACGACGACGTTCTTCGTCGATATCAAGAACCATAACCTCAACTTCGTCGCCAACATTAACAACTTTAGAAGGGTGGATGTTCTTGTTAGTCCAATCCATTTCAGAAACGTGTACTAGACCTTCAACGCCTTCTTCGATTTCAACGAAGCAGCCGTAGTCAGTTAGGTTTGTAACACGACCAGAAAGCTTGTGACCTTCTGGGTAACGCTTAGCGATTGCTACCCATGGATCTTCGCCTAGTTGCTTAAGACCTAGTGAAACACGAGTGCGCTCACGATCGAACTTAAGAACTTTAACTAGGATTTCGTCACCAACGTTAACGATCTCTGATGGGTGCTTAACGCGCTTCCAAGCCATATCTGTGATATGTAGAAGACCGTCAACACCGCCAAGGTCAACGAATGCACCGTAGTCAGTAAGGTTCTTAACGATACCTTTAACTTCAGTACCTTCTTGTAGAGTTTCAAGAAGTTCGTCACGCTCAACACTGTTTTCAGATTCGATAACAGCACGACGAGAAACAACAACGTTGTTACGCTTCTGGTCTAGCTTGATTACTTTGAACTCTAGCTCTTTGTTTTCTAGGTGAGCAGTGTCACGGATAGGACGTACGTCTACTAGAGAACCTGGAAGGAAAGCACGGATACCGTTAAGTTCAACAGTGAAACCGCCTTTAACTTTACCGTTGATGATACCAACAACAGTTTCAGCTTCTTCGCAAGCTTTCTCAAGTACGATCCAAGCTTCGTGACGCTTAGCTTTCTCACGAGAAAGTTGAGTTTCACCGAAACCATCTTCAACAGCGTCTAGAGCTACGTCTACTTCAGCACCAACTTCAACTTCAAGTTCGCCAGCAGCGTTCTTGAATTGTTCAGCAGGGATAGCAGATTCAGACTTAAGACCAGCATCTACAAGAACGAAACCGTTCTCGATAGCTACTACAGTACCTTTAACGATACTGCCTTGTTGGAATTCAGTTTCAGATAGAAACTCTTCAAAGAGTTGAGCAAAAGATTCAGTCATTATTTAATCTTCAATAATTAAACGTCCATGGGTATCCTACCGCATGGGGTTGATAAATTCGCCAGTCATCATCCTTGCGACCAACGTTCGTACTAGCTCGGCGAAATTACCCAGCCAGTTTCGATTCAATATAGTGTAGTGCTTTTTCTACTACCTGCTCAATATTCATTGAGGTGGAGTCAAGCACTAGAGCATCCTCTGCAGGGCGAAGTGGCGCCACTGGGCGATTACGATCTCGATCATCTCGCTCTTGGATCTCGCTCAAAAGGTCGTCAAATTTAACATCTAACCCCTTCTGTTGCAACTGTTTAAGGCGGCGACTCGCTCGCTCTTCAGCACTTGCATCTAAAAATATTTTCGCTTCAGCTTCAAGAAACACAACCGTTCCCATGTCACGGCCATCTGCAACCAAACCAGGCGCAGCGCTGAATGCGCGTTGACGACGAAGCAATGCTTCGCGAACACGAGGTAAAGCGGCAACTTTTGAAGCCGCCATGCCAGTCTCTTCTTTACGAAGCTCACCAGACACATCTTCACCTTCTAGAATAACCTTAACTAAGTCACCTTCAGCAATAAACTGCACATCTAAGTGTGTAGCAAGCGGTACCAAAGCATCTTCTGATTCAGTATCCACACCGTGGTGAATTGCTGCTAAAGCCAATACGCGATAAATCGCGCCTGAGTCTAGAAGATGAAAACCTAGCTTATCTGCTAGCAACATACACAGGGTACCTTTACCTGCACCACTTGGTCCATCAACCGTAATCACTGGGCTTTGAGAAGGCATCTTTTACTCCACGTTTTGTCGTAAGTTTTATTCTGTACTAGCGATTCGCCACTACTTTATAGGCGGCACATTATAGAGAAAAATTGGAAGTCGAGCGAGGTAAATCTCAGATAATTCAGAGTTGATGATGCATTGGCGAATGCAACCGACTCAATACCCACCAGCTCAGCTCAATAAGACACGTAGACATTTTCTATAGGCATAAAAAAGCCTCGCAATAAGCAAGGCTCATGATTTTACATCTTGTAGAGCAAAGAAGTAGTAGCTCAAAGAAGCTTAGCCAATAATGGCTCGAACCGCTTCTAGGTCTTCAGGCGTATCAACACCAGCTGCAGGTGCTTCAGCCGCAACGTCGACGTGGATTTTTTCACCGTACCAAAGCACTCGCAATTGCTCTAGGCACTCAATACGCTCAAGGGTACTTGGTTCCCAATTGATGTAGGTATTGATAAAACCCGCTCGGTAAGCGTAGATACCAATATGACGAAGCAAAGGCGATTCCGCTGCAGTACCGTTGTTCGCGTAAGCATCACGATCCCATGGGATCGTGGCTCGACTAAAATACAAGGCATAACCGTCTTTATCGGTTACGACTTTAACTGCGTTAGGGTTAAACACTTCATCAACATGAGTGATTTCCACACCTAACGTTGCCATCGGGGCTGTACTGTTCGCAAGATTGTTCGCAACCTGATTAATGATCGCAGGTGGGATAAGTGGTTCATCACCTTGAACATTCACGATAATATGATCATCAGGAATATGCATGACTTCAATCACTTCAGCTAGACGTTCAGTACCTGACTCATGATTCGGTGATGTCATACACACAGTCGCGCCAAATGCTTTAGCCGCTTTTTCAACTCGAGCGTCATCGGTAGCGATGATAACTTTATCGGCACCGGCTTTCATTGACTGTTCGTATACCCATTGAATCATCGGCTTTCCACCAATGTCAGCCAGAGGCTTACCTGGCAAACGGCTCGATTGGTATCTTGCAGGTATAACAACCGTATAAGACATTACTTACCCTCATCCATAGAAACGGTGCGAGCTTCAGGCTCTAGAAGAACAGGAATACCCTCTTTAATAGGGTAAGCAAGGCGATCAATTTTGCAAATAAGCTCTTGCTTATCCTTGTCAAAAGTTAGTTTACCTTTACAAACAGGACAAGCAACGATCTCAAGTAGACGATGATCCATAGTATTCCATAACCTCTTTTATTCTTTTTAAAATTTGCTGTTGCGAATTTTCATCAAACTGCGCAGAAACTGGAAGATACCACCAGTTGTCTTGAGCGTGTTCTTCGCATTTTACAGCGTCTTTTTCTGTCATAATCATATTCATACCTTTCTTTGCTAAGGTATGAAGTTCATCTTTATCAAAATCCTGATGATCGGCGAAGCCTTGTGTGTAAACCACATCTCCATCAAGATCGTCTAATGTTTTGAAAAAGCGCGGTGGGTGCCCTATCCCAGCAAAAGCCACCAGCTTTGGTAATTCTGAAACTGGCTTTTTCTGGCCAGTCTTTAGATTAACGGCTTCACTCGGTGCCAAAGACATTGAGAACTCTCGCCCTTGTGCCTTTCCGCCATTGTTAATCAAGAAATCTACATCAGCTAAACGCGATACAGGCTCTCGCAACGGGCCTAGTGGAATCAGACTCTCGTTACCAAAACGCCTTACACCGTCGATAACTGAAAACTCAATATCACGCTCAAGCGCATAATGCTGCAAGCCGTCATCAGTAATAATGACATTCACGCCTTTATTCAATAAAGCCTTCACCGCGTTTGATCTTACTGGGTCAACCGCTACCGGCGCACCAGTTCGCTTTCTAATTAGACGCGGTTCATCACCCGAATGTTCAGCGGGCGTGTTCTCGTCCAAAACCAGAGGGTAACTAGGCGCTTTAGCACCGTAGCCACGAGAAACCACACCGGGTTTAAAACCGTTGGCTTGAAGCATCTCAACCAGCCAAATCACAACAGGCGTTTTACCATTGCCACCAGCGGTAATGTTACCCACAACAATTACAGGTAGAGGTGGTCGATAGGTTTCTTTCTTTCCAGATAGATAAGCATCACGACGCCGCCCACTGATCATTTTGAACAGCAGACTCAATGGCCACAATAGCGGCCAAAGAAGGTATTTTAACGGATGATTGTTAAACCAAATCTTTTCTATCACGACAAAGACCTAATCTTATCCGCTGAACTGAATTCGATGCAGTTGAGCATAGGCACCATCATGAGCGATTAGCTCAGCATGTGCACCCCTTTCTACAATATGACCATCATCAACCACTAGAATCTCATCGGCTTGTTCGATAGTAGAGAGTCGGTGTGCAATAACTAATACTGTTTTGTCTTTCTGCAGTTCTTCTAATGCAGATTGAATCGCTCTCTCTGACTCTGTATCCAGTGCCGACGTCG
This sequence comes from Vibrio gigantis, assembly GCF_024347515.1. Lineage (NCBI taxonomy): Bacteria > Pseudomonadati > Pseudomonadota > Gammaproteobacteria > Vibrionales > Vibrionaceae > Vibrio > Vibrio gigantis. Next base: position 1,158,012 of record NZ_AP025492.1, on the reverse strand, counting down.
CCTCATCAAGAATCAATACTGGAGCTTCTCTTAACAACGCTCTTGCAATAGCGATACGTTGTCTTTGGCCACCAGATAAACTTGCACCGTTCTCACCCACAACCGTATCAATTCCATTTTCCATGCCTTTGATAAATTCAGTGGCATGAGCAAGCTTAGCCGCGTGTTCAATTTGTTCGCGTGAGTAAACCTCACCAGCTGCATATGCAATATTATTCGCGACAGTATCGTTGAACAGATGCACATTTTGAGAAACAAGAGCAAAATGTTCACGAAGATTTTTTAACTCATAATCTCGGATGTCGTGTCCATCAAGTTCAATAGAGCCTGAGTCCACATCATAGAAACGAGTAAATAGGTTGGCAATGGTGCTCTTACCAGATCCAGAGCGTCCAACAAGCGCGACCGTCTTACCTTTCGGTATGTTGAAGCTCACCTTATCGAGTGCTGGTTTCTCTGCGCCCTCGTAAGTAAAGGTCACATCTTTTACTGCAACTTCACCGCTTACGGTTTCAGGTTTCAACGTACCTTTGTTTTGTTCTGTGTCGAGATCCATCAAACCAAATAGAGTCGTACTCGCCGCCATACCGCGTTGGAACTCAGATGTCACGTTAGTCAACGCTTTCAGTGGACGTAGCAAACCAAACATAGCCGAGAACACAACCGTAAACGTACCAGCCGTTAGTTCAGCTTTAATAGAATCGATACTAGCCAAGTAAAGAACAACCACAATCGCGATCGAAGCAATCATCTGAATAATTGGGTTCGCCGCCGCTTGAGCCGTGACCAACTTCATACTTTGTTGGCGCATCTGATTACTAACGGTATCGAAACGACCTCTTTCTAAGTCTTGACCACCGTAAGTCAGAACGACCTTATGGCCTTTCAGCATTTGTTCTGCTGAAGAAGCCACATGACCCATGCTGGTTTGCATGTTCTTAGAAATCTTTCTAAAGCGTTTCGATACAATGTTGATCGCCCAAGCAACAAAAGGAGCAACAGCAAATAGCACCAAAGACAACTGCCAGCTATTCCAGAACATCAGCGTCAACAAGCCAATGATGCTGGCACCTTCACGGACAATACTAACCAGAGCTCTACTGGTTGCAGCAGAGACTTGCTCTGAGTCATAAGTAATACGAGATAGCAGTGCGCCCGTCTGCTCTTTATCAAAGAAAGAGACTGGCATGTGCATAAAGTGACTGAATATTTTACGGCGGATTTCCATCACCACATTGCCAGAAACCCAACTTAAGCAATAGGTAGATACGAAACCGCTGACGCCACGAATGAACATCATGGCAAAGATAATAAGAGGGAGTGTGCGTAGAAAATCAGATTCTGCACTACCAAAGCCTTCATCAAGTAGTGGCTTTAGCAAAGAAATCATGTAGGTATCAGAGACGGCATTTATAATAAGCGCAATAACCGCAACACCAAGACCAGCCTTATATAGCCGAATATAAGTCCAAAGTCGTTTAAATGTGACCCAGGTAGTTTCATCTGTTTGTGTTGACATAAAATCGCTTAATTTTCTCACAATAATCTACCTATTCTACTCCCTTACGAAGCATCTGCCTATACCACTGCCGGCCTTGTTCCTCTCTAATCGTATGATATTTCCAACCTTCCTTACTGATGGTGATGGTTATTTGTCCACTTTCACCCGTATCTAGCCACGTACTTCCGGTTTCTCGATAACGTTCTACAACAGACTGGCTTGGCATACCCCATTGATTGCCTTTAGCTAAAGAAGCTATCACCAACTGAGGTGACACAGCCTCAATAAACGGCTTAATCGATGACGAATCACTACCATGATGCGGAACCAACATAACATCACTTCTAAGCTGTTCACCTTCACGAGCAAGTAACCACTCACTTACCAATTCAATATCACCTGTGAGCAACATTGAGAACTCAGCACTTGGATCCGAGATTTTGACCACACACGAATGTGGGTTGTATGCCCTCTTCACTCGCTTGGGAGGCCATAACACTTCAAAAACGAGACCTTGCCAGTTCCACACCTCACCAACAATGCATGCTTGAATATTAGACTGAGTTTGAGTGGTCGATTGTGTTTGTTGATTAATATTCTGACTGGCTCTTATCCACTTAGGATCGTAGCTCTCAAGTAGAGCTGGATATCCACCAGCATGGTCAGAATCGAAATGACTCACAATCACGCCTTCTAATTCATAAATCCCCCTCTGATTCAAAGTTGGGACCAACAAGGATTCGACAACCGAACCTCCTGGCCACGCATTACCAAGATCGTAAGCAACGACCTGGTTGTTCTTTTCAAGGATGAGAGACAAGCCATGCCCTACGTCCAAGACATCAATAGTTAACTGGTCCTGTTTAACTTTGCCAAACTCCCACCACAACAGGAATACAGAAATGATGACAGCGGCAGCCCCATGTTTGAGGTATCGAGCAATAAAACCGAAGAATAAGATAAGAAAAACGAGCAACACGGTTACGTGATCATCCACCTGAATCCAAAACCGTTCAGAGAAAGGCAAGCTAAACACCAAGGGTTCAAGCGATAAATCAACCAGTTTCCATAACTGAGTAGAGAAACGAGCCATTGATTCGCTTCCCCCAACTAAAGACTCAGTGACCAAAGTCAGAAACATCGATAAAAACAGCAAAGGTATCGTCACCATTGACACCCAAGGCAATAGCAGCAAATTGTAGCCGACCGAGATCAAGCTAACGCCTTTGAAAAACAACATCGAAAACGGAGCAATTAATAAGGTCAGCAAAAACTGAATTTTGATGAGCTTTAGCACTCGTTCGATAAAGGTAGGTTGTGAAGAAGAGTTGTTACTATTGAACGCGATGTAGAGAACCGCACCCAATGAACCAAAAGACAACCAAAAACTGCTCGACAAAGTTGAAAACGGCCAAATCAGAAGAACCACGCACAGACTTAAAGCGACATATAGAAGCAACCTGATACTCTGCCCACGCCACAAGAAATAACTGGCGACAACACACATCACTAAAGCTCTCAAGGTTGGTAGTGTGAATCCGGCAAACCAACTGTAGAAATACGCCAAGCCAAGCCCGAATATTGTAGGTAGCCAAAGACATGAAGGTGAAATTAACCTGAATATCTTGCCAATCTGATAGCCGATACCAAAGGCAATACCGATATGGAGCCCCGAGATAGCCATCAAGTGAATCAAGCCAGTGCTTTTAAGCAAATCCCACCGCGCTGGGAGAATAAGGTCTCGATATCCAAAACTCAAAGCTATAATGAGGTCTTGATTTGCCAACGGGCTTAACCTTTCAAGGCTGGTTTCAAACCACCGGGAGCGCAAGTTGGTGCTTGAGTGAATGCGATACTTGGTATCTGCTTTGTAAGTTGCATTGGCAACCACGCTAGCACTAAACAAGTACTTTTCGAGATCAAAGCCTGCTTCATTGAGTTTGCCCCATACCGGCTTTATGGACGCAGATAGATAGACATCATCTCCAAGTGTTAACTTAAAAGGAGTAAACAAACGCAATTTTATCAATTGAGGAAAGATTAATTTTTCACCGCCAATTGATCTGACTACTATTACGCTTTCAAAACCGCGGCTATTTTCACTAAAAAGGCTAACAACCGACGCATTTATGGTAGTATTCTGCCCTGATTGAAACAAGCGACTCGTTTGTATTTCAATCGCATTCCCTAGGCAGATAACTAGTATCAATGCTGTTACTGAACCTCTTGCTCTCCGGAAAACGCTATACTTTGTTGATGCTAGCAGTAACAACAGCATCAATGGTGCCCAAACCCAATGTGGCATCACAGGCCAGAAGCTGGCAGACACAACTGTCGCAGCAAATGAAATCAAGAACCAAGTGTTAAACAAGAGAGTAGCTTCCTCCTATGCCAAGAAAGTTTATCAAACGATTTATGCCTGACCATGAGCTCATCAAGCGTCAGAAAGCATTAAAAGTTTTTGGCAATGTTTTGTACAACCCCAACTTATGGTGCCTTAATCGTCGCTCCGCGGCCGGCGCATTTGCTGTTGGGTTATTCATGGCGTTTGTCCCTCTACCAAGCCAAATGATTATGTCTGCAGGCCTAGCCGTTGTATGTGGTGTTAACTTACCTCTGGCTGTCGCTCTTGTTTGGATAAGTAACCCCGTAACCATGCCGGTATTGTTCTACTTTGCTTATAAAGTAGGTGCATTCGTTATGCATGTTCCGCCGCAAGCCTTTCATTTTGAACTGTCTTGGGACTTCATTTTGGCTCAAATGAGCACCATTGGGCCTCCGTTCCTGCTGGGTTGTATGATTTGTGGTGTGATTTCAGCAATGATTGGTTATTTCGGCATTCGCGGCTTATGGCGCTACTCAGTGGTAAGAAGCTGGAAGAAACGACAAGCAAGATACTGAACGTATACTGACGCGCTCTCCACTTTTAACGGATAGCGATAAAAATCAGACAAGTTATAAGCCATTAGATGATAGGCATGTAATGAAAGTCTTAAATAATACAGTTTGAGTTCAATAAAAAAGGATCCCACAAGGGATCCTTTTTATATCTGTCGAAACAGTAGATTTGTTATTTGGAGCTCAACACAGAAGCGGGATTTAGCTTCGCTGCTCGAGATGCTGGATACCATGTCGCTAGCAAACTTAAAGCGATTGCAGTACCTGATACAACAACGACATCCATCATATTCAACTGTGATGGCAAGAAGTCGACAAAGTAGATATCACCTGACAGGAATTGGTGATCGATCAGCTTCTCAAGACCTTTAATAATAGTAGTCAAATTGAGTGCGACCAAAACACCTATCGCACTACCGACTAAGCTACCTAATACGCCAGAGAACACGCCCTGCCAAACAAAGATACGCTTAACTAAGCCATCGGAAGCGCCCATGGTTCTTAAGATTGCGATCTCTGAAGCTCTATCTTTTACCGCCATCATCAATGTAGAGACAATGTTGAAACAAGCCACGCCAATTACCAGTACCATGACCAGATACATGATGGTGCGAACCAGTTGAATGTCTCGATATAGAAAGCCGAACTTCTGTTGCCAACTGCGCAGATAAACATACACATCTAGCTGATTTCCGACCTCGCGAACAATCGAGTTGGCATTCAATACATCAGTCACTTTCAAAGAGACACCTGTCACTGCCTCACCCAAGTTCGCGTAAACTTGAGCATCACCAATCGGAATAAGCGCTAAGCTATGGTCAATTTGTCCATTGAGCGTCAGTAAGCCGGCAACTTTTACTCGTATCCGTTTAGGCGCCTGAACTTTAACCGAGCCGTTGACTGTTGGGATCATTAAGGTCAAGTAATCACCCACTTGCGCACCTAGAACATTGGCCACACCAGAGCCCAAGATAATCTGCTGCTGTCCTGCTTTAAAATCAGTCCAAACTTGTTTATCAATGAAACTCGATAAACTCGATACCTGTTGCTCAAGCTGTGGGTCAACACCGCGAACTTCAATCGCTTTGAGCTCTTTGCCCTTCTCAGCCAGCGCTGTGATTTTCACATAAGGCGCAGCTGCAACGACTTTGTCATTTTTTTCGGACTGCTCTATCACATGCTCCCAGCGAGTCACAGGCTCATTGACTCCTTCAAACTCACCATGTGGAATAACCGACAGCACGCGCGATTCAAGCTCACGCTCAAAACCATTCATGGCTGACAGACCGATAATGATCACCGCCACACCAACCGCAATACCGATCGTAGAAGACAATGAGATGAAAGACACCATCTTGTCTCGCTGCTTAGCACGGCTAAAGCGGCCGCCTATCAATAGAGATAAAGAAGAAAACACTTAGCTCTCCTCTTTTTCTACGTTGACCAGCAAACCGTCTTGCATATGAAGTTGGCGATCCATCTTACCAGCAAGCTCACCATCGTGAGTGACAACCAAAAAGGCAGTATCGTACTCACGGTTTAGTTCACGCATTAAGTCGTAAATAGACAGTGCGGTATTGTGGTCAAGGTTACCTGTCGGCTCATCCGCCAACACCAAAGCTGGCTTATTCACCAATGCACGAGCAATCGCCACACGTTGTCTCTCACCACCAGAAAGCTCAGAAGGTCGGTGGTCAACTCGATGACTTAACCCCACTTTATCAAGTAGCAACTGTGCTTCTTGTTTCGCTTTCGCAGGCTTCTCACCACCTATTAGCAATGGCATTGCGACGTTTTCTAGTGCAGAAAAGTCGGATAGTAAGTGATGGAACTGATACACAAAACCAAGGTGCTGGTTGCGCAGCTTAGCCTGCTTGTTCGAGCTAAGTTTAGCTAAGTCTTGACCAAGAAAACTCACACTGCCAGCAGAGGCATCATCGAGCGCACCTAAGATATGCAGTAGCGTACTCTTACCTGAACCAGAGGTACCAATGATAGAAACCAGTTCCCCTTTCTCAATATCAAAGCTGACACCTTTAAGGACTTCGGTATCCAACGAGCCTTCACGGTACGTTTTACGGATATCATTACATTGAAGAAAATTACTCATAACGAAGGGCCTCAGCAGGTTTCACAGACGATGCACGATAAGAAGGGAAAACAGTGGCAATCAAGCTAAGTGCAATAGCCAGAACCACAACAACGGCGATTTGAATTGGGTTAATCATGATTGGCAATTGCCCACCAAACGAGAACAGAGCAACCCCCATCGCCTCTAAAATAGTATTCAAGTTCATGGCTAATACAACGCCTAACACGCCACCTGATAGCGCGCCAATCACGCCGCTACTTGCACCTTGAACCATAAAGATCCCCATCACTTGACCATCGGTCATGCCTTGGGTTTTAAGAATCGCAACTTCAGACTGCTTCTCCATAACCACCATGATAAGCGCGGAAATAATATTGAAAGCAGCAACTCCGATAATAAGCCCAAGCATTAAGCCCATCATGTTTTTTTCCATACGAACGGCTTGGAATAACTCACCACGTTGGTCTCGCCAATCACTCCACAACCAACCTTCAGGTAATGGTTGAGTCGATAACTCCGCGACTTCAAACGGGTCTTCAAAAAACAGTCTCCAGCCTGAAATGGTGTCTGATTTGTAGCGCATCAAACGCCCAGCATCTTTAATATCGGTCACCATCAATTGAGCATCGATATCAGAACCCGTATTGAAAATACCAGCAACGGTGAAATTACGTTGGCTAGGAATACGGCCAAGTGGTGTGTATTGGCTTGCGCTGGTCACCATTAGACGAACCTTGTCGCCCATCGAAACCTTTAGGTTTCTCGCCAGTGTGTGACCAAGGAACAGCTGATATTGCCCAGCTTTTAGTGAAGAAAGTCTACCCGCGATTAAGTGGTCTTGAAGTGGGTCATCAGAGTTAGGTTGGATGCCAATCAAAAGGCCCGCTGACAATTGAGCCGGGCTCTGAATCACCGCTTCACTGCGAACAATCGGTTCAACGTGGCCATTAAGCGAAATCTGCTTAGCAAAACTAGGGGCCTGTTCAGAGAGTAGCGTCTTACCACCCTGCTCATAAACCACAGCTTGAGGAAGAACGCCGAGAATTCGGTCTTTTAATTGCGCTTCGAATCCATTCATTACCGATAAAACAGTAATCAAAGACAGTACACCAATGGTGATACCTGCCGTCGACATGTAAGAAACAAAACGGCTAAAGCGATCACCTGAACGACCTTTTAAATAACGTAGGCCAACAAACATTGAAATAGGATGAAACATACTTTGGACCATCAAAAAGGGATGCGGGTTAATGTAACGGGTATTGCTGTTACTGTGTAGGGGGTAATTGAAAATATAGAGTGAATTAACTCAATTAGTTAGGTCTGAAAAACAGAACCCTGTCAAAACACCAAATTTCAAACAACTATTTGATACTTTCAATTAACTGACCTTGATTACTGCCGCCACATAGCGATAATCAATAGATCACTTCAAGGAACTAACGCATGACAGAACAAGAGTTTTTCACCGTTCACCATAGCCTTACCGCTAATGTTGAGCCAATGGATAGTGGCTTCACTTTACCTTCTCAAATTCAGTTCGAATCTGAGATCCCAGCACCATTTGTGGTGGCAAGTGAATTTAGCCAATTGGATCTATTAGCTGACAGTGCTCGTGCTGAACTGAAAAACAGCGACTTGAAGAATGTCACCAGTTTATTGGATGCACAAAACTCAAAATTAAACCTCTTGTTGAGCTTTATGTTATCGCAACAAGATGATGAGAAATTTCGCACTCACACCTATTCCTTTGGTGCGAGTCAGTTTTCCTGCTTTTCAAAAGCAGACATCGAACCGGGTCGCTTGGTAAAAGCCAAACTTTTTCTAGAGCACCCTGCTGCGGCTATTTATTGCTACGCAGAAGTGTTTGCTAGTGAAGCTAAAGACTCAGGTTTCGAAATCAAATTTAAATACGCTCATCTTCGTGATACCGACCAAGATCTGCTCATTAAAGCGGCTCTTCATCAACAACAGAAACTCTTGCGTCAACGCTCTCTAGACCGAGATAACAAGTAAATTAACATGACCAAAAAATCCATATTTACACTACCTAAACTTAAAGGTGCCGGTGACAAAAAGCACATCGGTAACCTAGTAGGTTCGTCTCTCGCTCTTGCCATTGCCAAACTCGCGGAGCAACACAGCAGCCATACAGTACTTGTAGTGCCAGACCCACAAGTTGCACTTAAGCTGCAATCTGAAATTGAACAGTTTACGGCGAGCGAAGTTGCACTATTCCCAGACTGGGAAACACTGCCTTACGATAGCTTCTCGCCACATCAAGAGATTATTTCAGATCGTATCGCGCGCCTTTACGCATTGCCGACGCTAAAAGATGGCATCACGATCGTGCCGATCAGCACGCTACTCCAGCGCCAATCACCACGTGACTTCTTGCTACAGCACACTCTAATGGTGAAAACTGGTGATCTTTACTCACTAGAGAAACTGCGCCTGCAGCTTGAAAAATCTGGCTATCGTTACGTTGATCAAGTGTTTGGTCCGGGTGAATACGCAAGCCGTGGTTCTATTCTTGATCTATTCCCGATGGGCAGCAAAGACCCTTATCGAATCGATTTTTTCGATGACGAGATCGACACCATTCGTACTTTCGATCCAGAAAACCAACGTTCTATCGAAGACATCTCTGAGATCCGCCTGTTACCTGCTCACGAATTCCCAACTTCAGAAACGGCAATTGAAGATTTCCGTATTCGTTGGCGCCAACAGTTTGATGCCCGCCGCGAACCAGAATCGGTTTATATGCAGGTATCTAAAGGCACATGGCCGGCTGGTATTGAGTATTGGCAACCGCTGTTCTTCGATCACACAGAAACGCTTTTTGACTATGTTGCCGATGAAGCGCAACTTTTGGTTCTGGGTGATGTAGAAACCGCTGTTGATTCTTTCCTTGCTGATGTCGCTCACCGATACGAGCAACGTGGTGTTGATCCACTACGACCACTGCTGACGCCTGAGCAACTTTGGTTGAAGAAAGACGAGCTGTTCGCTCACTTCAAACAGAAGCCACAGGTCAACCTAAGCCTAGAGTCGATTGAAGAGAAAGCAGGCCGCACTAACTTGCCTGTCGTGTCATTGCCTGACCTCAGCGTTCAGCATCAAAATAAAGAGCCACTTGCAAACCTAAGAAAGTTCACTGAAGCCTTCGATGGTAAAGTAGTCTTTTCGGTTGAATCAGAAGGTCGTCGTGAAGCCCTGAGTGAATTACTCAGTGGCATTAAAGTTCGTCCTAGCGAAGTTGAAAACCTCGATACAGCTATTAACGGCAAAGACAAGTTCAGCCTGATTCTCGGTTCCGCTGAACATGGTTTTATCCACGAAGAACAAAACATCGCCCTTATCTGTGAAAGCGATCTATTAGGTGATCGTGTTATTCAACGCCGTAAGAAAGACAAGAAAAGCGTAAACAGCGATACTGTAATTCGTCACTTAGCGGAGCTTAAACCGGGTCAACCTGTTGTTCACATTGACCATGGTATTGGTCGCTACATCGGCCTGCAGACTCTCGAAGCGGGTGGTATGAAAACCGAATACGTAACCCTTGAGTATCAAAACGATGCCAAGTTATACGTACCTGTTGCTTCTTTGAACTTAATCGGACGTTACTCTGGCGGCGCAGAAGACTCCGCACCTTTACATAAACTCGGTGGCGAAGCTTGGCAAAAAGCTCGTAAACGCGCCGCAGAGAAAGTACGTGACGTTGCAGCAGAGCTACTTGATGTTTACGCTAAGCGTGAGCTAAAACCTGGCTACAAATTTGTGCTCGACCGTGGCCAATATGCGACTTTCAAGTCAGGCTTCCCATTTGAAGAAACCGATGATCAAGCAATAGCCATCAATGCCGTTATGTCTGATATGTGCCAAGCAAAAGCCATGGACCGATTAGTATGTGGTGATGTTGGTTTTGGTAAGACAGAAGTAGCGATGCGCGCGGCATTCGTTTGTACGGATAACAGCAAACAAGTGGCGGTTTTGGTTCCGACTACCCTACTAGCTCAGCAACACTTCGAAAACTTCCGAGACCGTTTCGCTAACTTACCAATTCGTGTTGAAGTGCTATCGCGATTTAAATCAGCTAAAGAGCAGAAGTTAATCATGCAAGATGTCGCCGACGGTAAGGTCGACATCTTGGTTGGTACTCACAAGCTACTTTCGAGTGAGATTAAATTCAAAGATCTTGGCTTATTGGTTGTCGATGAAGAACACCGCTTCGGTGTGCGCCAGAAAGAGAAAGTGAAAGCAATGCGTGCCGATGTCGACATCCTAACGCTAACTGCAACACCAATACCACGGACATTAAACATGGCCATGAGTGGTATGCGCGACCTTTCGATCATCGCCACACCACCCGCACGACGCTTGGCAATTAAGACCTTTGTTCGCGAGAGTGATGACGCGATCGTTAGAGAGGCAGTACTGCGTGAAATCATGCGTGGTGGTCAGGTTTACTTCCTGCACAACCAAGTCGATACGATTGAGAAAACGGCTGAATCACTACAGAAACTGATTCCAGAGGCGCGTGTGACCGTCGCACACGGTCAAATGCGAGAACGCGAACTAGAACGCATCATGAATGACTTCTACCACCAACGCTTTAACTTGTTGGTGTGTACAACCATCATCGAAACAGGTATCGATGTACCAACGGCCAATACTATCTTAATGGACAGAGCCGATAACCTTGGCTTGGCACAGCTTCACCAATTGCGTGGTCGTGTGGGTCGTTCTCACCACCAAGCTTATGCTTACTTGTTAACGCCGCATCCTAAAGCAATGACCAAAGATGCGATCAAGCGATTAGATGCGATTGCTTCACTCGAAGACTTGGGCGCAGGCTTTACTCTAGCAACCCATGACTTAGAGATTCGTGGCGCAGGCGAACTGTTAGGTGATGAACAGAGTGGCCAAATCCAGTCGGTTGGTTTCACCTTGTACATGGAAATGCTTGAACAGGCGGTTGAAGCATTGAAAGAAGGTCGAGAACCGTCACTTGATGACCTACTGCGTGAACAAACTGAAATTGAAATGCGTCTGCCAGCACTATTGCCAGATGACTACATCCCAGACATCAACACGCGCTTATCAACCTACAAACGTATAGCGAGTGTGAACAACACAGATGAACTGGCAGAGTTGAAAGTCGAGCTGATTGATCGCTTCGGCCTTCTGCCTGATGCAACCAAAAACTTGTTGTCAGTTTCAGAGCTAAAATTAGCCGCGGCGTCTATCAAGGCTAAAAAAATTGAAGCTCACGATAAGGGGGGATTCTTAGAATTCTACCCGGATGCTGACATAAACCCAGCCTACCTTGTTAAACTGTTGCAATCTCAACCGCAAAAGTTTTCAATGGAAGGACCAACAAAGTTCAAGTTTACGATACCATTGGTCGACAGACGGAAACGAATTCAATTTGTTAGTGATTTATTGGGCGAATTCAGACAAAACTTGCTGCCTTCAGCATAAGACCCAACCCACTTGCACATATAAATTATCCAGCCGGTAGTTCGGCTGGAAGACGGAGTAAAAATGAAAAGACTGATCCCACTGCTACTATTGTTCGTCTCACTGCCAAGTTTGGCACAGAGACAATTTGATATAGAAGTGATCATTTTTAAGCGCGCTGTTGATGCAGAGAAAGTGAATGAATCTTGGCCAAACACACAGCCAAAGATTTCACTTGAGCGCGTTGGTTCATTTCAAGATACCCAATACCGAGCGAAGAAAGGCGTGCAGATGCTTCCTTACTCGGAATACAAGTTAACACCTCAGAAAGACAAGCTACGCAAACACGCAGGCTTTGAAGTTCTGATGCATACTGCTTGGCGTCAAGGTGACCAAGGTAAGAGTTCAGCACCTGTTTTCCACATTCAAGCAGGTAAAGACTTCTCTAAACAGTTTAATGCGGACGGTTCTGAGAAAGGCGCTGTGACTGCATCAAACCCGGATGGCTTCCAAGAAGAGACGATTGATAAGCCGCTTTACGAGTTAGATGGCAAACTTCAAATCTACGTGCAGCACTACCTATATGCAGAAACGACACTCGATTTGAAAGCGCCAAGCGTTCGTGAAGTGACTCTACAAGAACAGCAAATCGAACTAGACTCGCCAGTAAGTGGTGCAGAGAGCAATGTTCAGGTGGGTAACCTTACCGAGATATCTCCGACCGTAGAAGTGCAGGAGTTCCTTAAGAGCTACCGTATGGACCAAAAACGTCGCATGCGCAGTACAGAGACTCACTACCTAGACCACCCGCTTCTTGGCATGGTGATTCAAGTACGTCGCGTCGCTCAATAAGCCATGTAATCAGTCTTCAACTAGCAGCTCAACTACTCTTACAGAGAGTGGAACTTGGTATAAAGCATTGAAGTTGAATTAAGCATTCAATACGCCCTCCATTATGAGGGCGTTTTATTAGCCGTTACACATAATTTGGTGCGTCCTATGAGCCCAGACTTTCAGATCAATACACAGAATCTAAGCCTCAAAATCATTGAACCCTCAGATGCTAAAGAGTTTGCTCAACTGATCAAATCTTCACCAAGCTTATTACCTTGGGTAGACTGGTGTCATGATGAGTTTTCTATCGTCGAAGCCGAAAAATTCATTCTGGCAACTCGCCTCAATTGGGTAAAAGCCGATGCGTTTGGTTTTGGTATCTTTGAGCAAAAAACCGATAAGCTGGTCGGAATGGTGGCGATCAATGAGCTTTACCACACCTTCAATATGGCAAGTTTAGGTTATTGGGTCGGTGACGAATTTCAAAGGAGAGGTATTGCCAAAGAAGCGATGCTAGCCTTGTTTGAATTCTGCTTTGCTCAGCTTAAGCTAACGCGCTTGGAGATCGTTTGTGATACCGAAAATCTACCAAGCCAAAAGCTGATAGAGAGGTGTGGTGCAGAGCGAGAAACCATCGCCAAGAATCGATTTATCTTTAACGGAAAGCCGAAAGATGGCATCGTTTACTCAGTATTACCGCCAACGGCTTAACCGTTGCTGCTCAGTGATAAGCGCAAATAACACTAAACTGGGTAAATCTCACTTAACTGACACGATCAAAAAAGAGCTCCTAAGAGCTCTTTTTTATTATCAACATGAAGCTATTTATCAGGCTTAGCTGATTAGTGAAGCTTTAAGTTTGGACGAAGTACACGGTTAATACGACCAACCAACATCATCAGTGATGTTTTGATCAAGCCGTGAAGCGCCATCTGGTGCATGCGGTACAAAGAGATGTAAACCACGCGAGCAATACGACCTTCAACCATCATCGAACCTTTAGTCAGGTTACCCATCAAGCTACCCACTGTAGAAAAACGGCTTAGTGAAACCAGTGAGCCTTTATCTTTGTAGATATAGTCTTTCAGGTCACGGCCATTCAACTTAGCAATGATGTTGCTAAATGCACAACTTGCCATTTGGTGAGCCGCTTGTGCACGTGGTGGAACGAATGAACCATCCGCTTGTGTACATTGTGCCAAGTCACCGATAGCAAAGATACTGTCGTCAAGCGTGGTTTGCAGCGTATTTTTCACAACCAATTGGTTGATACGGTTAGTCTCAAGGCCACCAATATCTTTCATGAAATCTGGCGCTTTAATACCTGCTGCCCATACCATGATTTGAGCAGGGATCTTGTCACCGTCTTTGGTTGTTAGACCATCAGAATCAGCTTGCGTCACCATAGTATTAGTACGAACGTTTACACCAAGCTTAGTTAGCTCAGAGTGTGCGGCGCTTGAAATACGAGGAGGAAGAGCAGGAAGAATACGTTCACCCGCTTCAACAAGGTTGACGTTCAACTTGCTGGAATCTAGGTCGCCGAAACCGTAAGTGCGAAGCTCTTTTACCGCGTTATGTAGCTCTGCAGAAAGCTCTACGCCCGTTGCACCAGCACCAACAATCGCGATGTCTACCGTACCTTGACCGTTCTTAGCGTGAAGTTTTAAGAACTGGTTGTTCATTTCAGTACGGAAACGGTGCGCTTGTTCTGGGCTATCGAGGAAAATGCAGTTATCACGAACGCCAGGAGTGTTGAAGTCGTTCGACGTTGAACCTAGTGCCATAACAAGAATATCGTATTCAAGTTCACGGCTTGGCATCAACAGCTCGCCGTGCTCATCTTTCAGTTCGCTCAGTGCAATCACTTTACGTTCACGATCGATGTCGTTCAGGCTGCCCATTTGGAAGTCGAAGTAATGGTTTTTTGCGTGTGCGCGGTAGCTTAGTGCATCAACACCTTCATCCAGTGAGCCAGTTGCTACTTCATGAAGTAATGGTTTCCATAGGTGGCTTGCTTTACGGTCTACCAGAGTGATCTGGGCACGTTTCTTACGGCCTAAAGTTCGGCCTAGCTTAGTTGCTAGCTCTAAACCACCAGCACCGCCGCCTACTACGATAATTTTTGTCACAATGACAATCCTCTACAAAATGAATAAATGGGGTTCGGCCCGATTGCTCCAACCGATAAATTCTATGTATCTACTCGGCCTTGTTGATAAGGCTGTGACATATTGGATAACCGCGAAAATGAATAACGACAGCTCACCGAGTAGTAAGAGGGATTACAAACAACAAACATTCGTTTATCGCTTTGCTCACATGGATAAAAAAGGCGCCTACCTGAGGGATAGAACGCAAATTATGGGCAAGTTTTTCACTTGCTCTCAATTTTTTTTGATATTTGTCAAAATATTTTGCTTAGGAACATTATATATAGCAAAAAGATGACCGCAACAAAAATCCTTACCCGCAATGAGGATTCGCGGCTAATTAGTTAACGTTTGCGCAAACTTATCTATAAATGCGTAAACTGGTCGATAAAACATATACAACTGCTTTATCAATACCAATATCTAAGATTCAGATGTGAAAAAGCAGCACTTAAATGAGTGCTGCTTTTATAAAATAATCGGAGTGATCAGGCGTTCTTAAACGCTTTCATTGCCTGAAGGTGTTGAGAGATTTTTTTGAATTTATGGCTCTCTTTTTCATCCCAAATCACATCGTAGTAGTCTTCGAGCGCGGCAGCTGTTTTGGTATTGTCGTGAATTTCATCTTCACGAGAAAGCACCACTAAACAGCGTCCTTTGTTTTTCATTCGGTACTGCTCGACACACTTGGTCGCGATATCTTCATACTCTTCTGGACGGTCAATTCGACCTACCATGTTGTTCTCAGGGTGAAGATTAGGATTGAACACCACCTGCTTGATCCCACATAAGAAACCAATACGCTCAGACCAAAAGCCACCTAAACCGACACCACAAATAATTGGATGCGGATCATCGGATTGCTCTATCACTTTATGCACTTCCTTTAGCAAGTGCTGCATATCGTGTTTTGGATGCAAAGTACTGTAGTTAATGAAACGAACGTCATCATCAATGAATTGCAACTGCAGTATTTTTTCGTGATTGCCCGGGCTTGTTGAGTCGAAGCCATGTAGATAGATAATCATTGTACCTCCCCCGTTGAATATTGGTACGTTTTGATCAATCTAACACGAAAAACAAGGTTTTAAAGGTCACAGCTGATAAATTATATTTTTCACTTCCTAAACGTGATCCTAGCTACATAAAGTGTGACTCAGAGCCTCTGCCTCACGAAGATAACTTTCATCTCCCCATAGCTGATGAGCAAGTAAATACCACAGCATCGCCATCATTTGGCTTCTTGGTAACCAAGCTTCTACACCGTCGAGCCATGCCTGAACATCATGAATACCTCGCAACTGACAGTACTTCTCAACCGCGTCAGTGACCGGCACTCCGGCAACAGCAATGGTCAAGGTTAAGTCGAGCCTAGGGTCTGCTAGCGCAGCGTATTCCCAATCAATAATCTTAATCCCATCACTATTTTTCACTAGGTTATAACCACCTAAGTCAAAATGGCATAAAGACAGGTCAACATTAGTAATACTCGGGGCCACACGCCACTCTTGATAAATTTTAGTGCAGACTTCGGTCTTATGAATCGCATCAAGCTGCAACCAATAGTGGTCTACTCGCGCCGTGAAACTGAATGGTTGTAGTGGTAATCGCGCAGTATTAACCAGATGTACTGAGAGCAGCGTTTTCAACAGGTCATCGAGGTCTAGATCGTCGTAAAGTGTCTCACCCGCAATCCACTCAACCAATAAACCCTGCTCATTCACCACCATTGGGCTTGGCCCGATGCCAAGACGCTCAATTGCCGACAACACTTGGTACTCTTCATGACGAGAGATAAAGAAGGCTTTAGTGATCGGTGTGATTGGACGCCACACATAGGCTGTGCCATTGGCTGAAACCAACTTCCAACATCGATTGGTCAAACCGCCTGTTAATGTCTGCGCTCTAACTGGAGGCTCAGAAAAGTAACCATCAAGCGAACTCAAACTAGTATCAAGAAGCTTAGCCTCAGACCAAGAAAAAATTGCCATTGCTCATTCCCCATAAACGTCTTCATTACCTACAAAAAAGACACTGACCAAAAGCCAGTGTCTCTTCATAAACAGCACATCATGCACTGCATTGGCGTGTGACCAAGCTAAACGCTGTCAATCCTGGCTACGTTTAGTTGGCGAGTAAGCGAAATTAAAGGCCTAGTAGGCTCTTAGATTGTTGCTTACGGATTTCAGTCTCGTCAGCCCACTCAATTAAGCCAGACTCAAGATCCATTAGACGCATCGTCATTTTGTAGTATACGTCTTCATCGCTACCGTCTTTCTTAACGATGCTTGATAGATTACCGTACAGCATGTACTGAGCGCCAACCATTTTACCGAACTGAATCGCTGAGCTTTGATTTACAAGCTCATCGTTGTTTTGGAAGTTCAGTTGATCACGAACAGACTCTACACGGTCCATATCAACGAAACGGAACTTACCAGAGTTCAGCATTTTAGTACTGATAGTGTCAGTGATTGACTCAGTATCAATGTGCTCACTTGTTTTGTTCTTGATGCGCTCAACAAACACGATTGGACGCTGTTCACGAGTAATGTAAGACACAGAACCAGACGCCATCATGCTATCGACCATTTCACCCGCAATCGTTTGAAGGTCAGTTGAACCAAAATCGATTGTCGTGGTTTCTACTGCTTGTGCATCACCGTAGCTTACCTTGTTTGAACAACCGCCTAAAATAACCGCTAAACCTAGTAGCGCAATGACACTCTTTTTCATTTTGTTTCCTCAACTTATCAGTGAGCGGAGTTTCCCCACACTCTTAAACTCTTGTATTTACGAATCATTAGATCCGTTTTATCTAACTTACTGCTCTCGGAACTGAACTCTAAACTGAGTCGCTTTCGGGTTTACCGACACTTCCGACAACGAAATACTTTCAAAACCACGAACAATTGCTTGCTTCCAAGGACCTTGCTTTAGGTTGACCTCAAGCCCGGCATCGTCGTACCAGTAAAAACGATAAAGGATATGTTGATCGCCTTTATAATTACTGTTTAAGCGAACGATTCCTCGCGTATGACCGTCGACGAGATCGGTGCGGATATCTTCAACCTGTAAGCGGCTGCCCAATACCTTGTCACCAAAGAAAACGTTCTGAGTCAGACTATCAACTCTTACGCCAGCTGTATTATCAGCACAACCAGCCAGAGCCATAACCGCTGCTAAGCTCACTAACCACTTTTTCATTACAGCCTCCCTAGCTGTTTATGCCACATTGTTGCGTTGTTACCTTGTCGAGAAATCCACACCAAAGTGGTCTGCCCTTCTCGAATATCAAAGTCGTACGTTTTAGCACCCGCATCCAACGTATATTGACCGCTGTTTGCTACAAACGTGCTGCTCTTAATCTCTGCTGGTAATGATTGCCAGCTGCGAGTGTCTGGTTGCTCTGTCAATGTGTTCCACACGTTGAACAGAATATTGCCGACATCATCGCCTTTGGTTGCTTCTTTACGAATACGATCTTTGGCGACGACACGTAGCGCTTGGCGAATAACAATGCTCGTCATACGCTCAGATAGATCGTTCTGAGCCATGGCATTTACGTCAGTGATTAAGTGCTCTTGAAGCGGCTGCCCACTGATTCGCAACGGAGAAAAACGCTCTACGTTTTGACTCGGGTAATAGGGCAGCGCAAGAGAGTATATTGCCCCCTGATCGCGACTGTCATAAACAGGTAAATCTAATCGCCAACTGTCCATTGCTTGAACAGCACTTTGCTCTTGAAGAACAATTACGCGCCCTTCACCTTTACTAAGTTTAGAAGACTGCTTGTAGCGTTTTTCTAATGTCGCTAAATCTTGTCGCATCCCTAAACGAGCGGCTGTTGCCATAGTTCTATCAATGATTTCTTGGTTATCTGGCATCACAGCCAAAGCACGACGATAATCAACGTAGGCACTGTTCAAATCATTTGAAGCTTCATAAAGCAGACCAGACAAGAACATCAGATACGCATTCTGTACCGACTGCAGCTTTTTACCCGCATCAGGGTAATTGGCAAGGATGCTACCCACATTGGCAGACAAACCCTGCTTCTTCGCATCGTTGGCTGCTTTGTCTAACTCAGCTTCACGTTGCTTCTTTGCTTGTTCTTGAACTTGGTTGGCGCGACGCATTTCGATCACCGCACCTTCTAAATCATTTTTCTTGAGGTAATTTAAACCGAGATACAAATGAAGAAAGCCCAACTCGTAATCGGCTGGCACATACTCGGTAATATTGTCATTCACAGCCAACGCACCCACACTGGTTGCACTGTCTGAGATTGAGATCACAGCTTTTCGTTGCTGCTCAGTAACCGCCTGATCAGCCACTTCAAACGAAGACTTACTCTCAGGGTATTTTTGATCCAGCAGATTAATTCTGCCTCTTTCAAAGTTATCAAGAATATCGCCTGCCGCGTAATCTGGTAGCTCTTGCTGAGCCTCTGAATAATCTCCAGATTTAACGGCTTGGTAGATCGCTTTGTTTTGCGCGCTGTAATGGCTGAACAGGCTTCCTGCAGACATACTCGCACAACCTACAGTCAACGCCGATAACAGGGCAATGGAAGCGAATCTAAACTGTTGCTTCACTTATCGTCTCCGTAAATGTTTAAATGCCAACTTCAATGGTCTCGTTATCAAAACGAAACCTGCTGAAAAAAGGATCTCAAGCAAGTAAATACTTGCTTAATCGGACTCTGGCTAAGCAAAGCCGATATTCAGACAACAGATAGAACTTAAAGTTGGCATATAAACTACAAATTTTCCAACTAGCTACTTGTGTTAACCCGCTAATAAGCTCGTTTAAACTAGCTCACTAGCTTTCATTAACTCGTTAGCTTTTCATTAGCTCATTAATAGAGGACCAAGTGGACGGCCACCAACCAAATGCATGTGTATATGATAAACCTCTTGGCCGCCGTGAGAGTTACAGTTCACGATAAGACGATAGCCATCTTCTGCGATGCCTTCTTCTTTTGCTAACTTGCGAGCAACGGTAAACATACGCCCCATCATCGCTTCATCTTCTACTTCAACATCGTTCGTTGTTGGAATCAGCTTGTTTGGAATGATTAGGATGTGGCTTGGCGCACGAGGGTTAATATCGCGGAATGCCGTTACCAAATCGTCTTGGTATAGCAGATCTGCTGGAATTTCTTTATTAATGATCTTACTAAAAATGGTTTCTTCAGCCATGTTTCTCTCCGATAAAACATTTATTTTTTAATGCTTTGAGTATGCGCTATGCCGCATCAAACCACAATAAACCTGCTTTAAAGCATAATAAAAAACACCGTTCAAATCAAAGAAAACGAGCCTTAGCTCTCAAGAATGGCATGTTGGTTATAACTGAGGGCTATTTTTGACGTGTGCGTCATAAAATGCGTAAGCGGAGCTCAATAGAATGCTGATAATTTTGTTAGTTTTACATTGACCTGACATTAGGTCTGCATTTTATTTAGGGAGAAAGCCATGAAGGGATCTGTGATCAAGCGTATGTACGCTGGTTTCGCACTGATCATCATCATGTTCGCAGTCACGATAACCATCATGATGAACAGCATGAATCAGATACACAGCAATTTTGAGAGTGTCTCAGAAACCTCATTACCACTTGTTGCGCTTTCCAATCAAACAAGTGTCCAATTGCTTTCTGCTGATAAGTCATTCAAAGATTTCTTAACCACACAAAACGCTGAACGCATGTCTGCAATGCGTACAGAATTTGCTGCATCACAAAACTCGTTTTCAGAAGTTCTTGGTAATTTAGAAGCGGCAAGCCAAAACAATGCATCACTCATTGAACGCATCGCGCAATTGAGAGCGATGGAAGAACGCTACTTCGCCGAAGCTGACGAAGCAATGAACAACTACATTGCAATGTTCGAAGCACAAGAACAAGTACAAAAAGCATCTCGTGACTTCCAACGTCTACATTCAGAATTAACCGTAGGAATGAAAGAATACGTTGCCGACCAAAAAAGCATCTCTGTAAAAGTGATGGCAAAGAGCTACTTCATTAAACTGCAAGACGCAGAAGTTATCACCTCTGATGCACTTGCTAGTTCTGATGTAGCCTTCGTTCAGAAAGCTGTTAACCAAAACAAAAAGGCCGTTACTCACCTTAACTACGCTTATCGTGGCCTATCAACACAACTGCCTGCACTTAAAAGTGTATTTGATGAATCGGTTCAGAAGTTCACCAAAGACGTGGGTCAAAAAGGCGGCGTGTTAGACAAACACAACAACTACCTACAAGCGAAGCAAGCCCTGTATGTGAACATCGCTAACCTAGCGGTTGAAGTAGACCAAGCGATGGCTGTTTTGGACTCATTCAACGTGACCGCTGAAGAGCAACTCAACTCATCATTAGCAGACGCAAGCAGCATCTACGACAAAGGCCTATTCAATGCGATTGCAATTGGCATTGTTGTCACCGTATTCGCTGCTGCAATTGGTTACCACATTGCACATAGCGTAAGAGAGCCATTAACTCGCATCCTCGGTACATTAGAAGGTCTAACTGAAGGTGATATGACTCAGCGTATCGATATTCGATACGACAACGAATTCAGCCGTGTAAGCCGTCACATCAATACATTGGCGGATAACCTGCACAATATCCTTGTGAAGCTGAATGATGCTTCAGATGACCTAACCAAGACAGCAAGCGTAAACCAAAAAACGTCTTCAGAAACGCAGGCTCAACTGAACAGCCAACGTGAGCAAACCGCCACCGTCGCAACGGCAATGACGGAGATGTCTCATTCTGTACAAGAAGTAGCGAACAGTGCGCAAAGCTCACTAACTATGGTTCAACAAGTAGAATCGGCTTCTGAGTCTGGTCGTCAGATAATGAACACCAACATAAGTACTATTAACCAGCTCGAGGTTCGCCTTACTGAATCTGTGGGTGCTGTAGGCGAACTACAACAGATGAGTAGCCAGATTGGCTCAATCCTTGACGTTATTCGTGGCATCGCAGAACAAACCAACCTACTTGCACTCAACGCGGCAATCGAAGCAGCTCGCGCCGGTGAACAAGGTCGTGGTTTTGCAGTAGTTGCCGATGAAGTTCGAGTGTTAGCGCAGAAGACCACTCAATCAACGTCTGAAATCGAGACCATGATCAGCAACCTGCAATCAAGCTCGAAGACAGCAAGTAACGTGATAGAAAGTTGTATGAGCGATATGGACATGTCGGTTCAACAAGCTTCAAGCGCAAACAGTGCTATGGAAGAGATACAAGCCTTGATTCTAGAGATTAGCCATATGAGTACACACATCTCTCAAGCAGCCGCTGAGCAGAGTGAAACTTCTGGTGATATCGCACGTAACATCGAAGACATCAACCACATCGCAGATAAGAGTTATCAAGCGATGTCTTCTATTGCGGAGGCAAGCCAAAACCTCACAATTCTGGCAAATCAGCAAGGTGATTTAGTACATCAATTCAAACTATAGATAAATAAAGAATCGATAGATATTTAATGAGATTGTTGAGACTTTTTACCCAATAGTGGTAACTAATTGAGCTAGGGCAACTTTTATCAAGGGTTGCCCTTGTTTTTTATGAGCTTTGTCATTATATGATTAATAAGGCTTGCTGCTTCCCGTTTTTTCTTTCACCTTTATGAGCGAGCCGCTATTAAGGAAATTTATATGGCTGTTCATGTTGGCATTATCGATCAAGACCCCATCCGCTTGCTCACCCCATTACTTGATAACCGAACGGTCAGCACTCACATCGTGTTTATCGGCGACAAGAATCAAGTCGGTATGTACAAACGTTTAGACAGCGTTTTGCAGAAGCGCGACATTACGAGTGAGTTTTTCGAAATTCCGACCATCGTAAATACATCCGTAATTAAAGAATCTATCCAAACCCTTGCCGAAGACCTCAAAGCACGGGGTCAAGAAGTGAAGCTCAACGCAAGTTGCGGCCTTCGTCACCGCCTCCTCTCTGTATATGAAGTATTCCGAACTTACCACTGGCCAATCTTCGTCGTTGAACCAAACAGTGACAAGCTGTGCTGGTTGTACCCGAATGGCAAAGAAGATGCACAAGTGCAAGACCGTATAACCATCGACGACTACCTAACGGTGTTTGGTGCTCGTGGTGAATTCAGCGATGTGCAGCTGTCTCCGCAACTTGATCAGAAACTTTATGAGCTGGGTGAGCGTTGGGCGAGTAACGCACTAGAATTAGGCCCAGGTCTGGCAACATTGAACTACCTTGCAACAACCTGCCGTAAGGAACAGAAACTTGATGTTGGGCTATCTGAGAAGCAACAAGGCTATCGAGAGCTAAACATGCTGCTGAGCGATTTGGTTGAAGCTAAGATTGCGACTTACGACAATGGTATTTTAACCTTTGCCAATGAAGACGCGCGCCGCTTCTCAAACGGTGAATGGCTTGAAACATTGGTTCACAGCACGGTCAAGCAGATCCAAGATGACATGCCGACCATTCAAGATCGCTCTTTGAATGTTCAGGTATACCGTCAATTAGGTGAGCGTGAAGTTCGAAACGAGCTTGATGTTGCATCAGTAGTGAACAATAAGCTACACATCATCGAATGTAAGACCAAAGGCATGCGTGATGATGGTGATGACACGTTATACAAACTGGAATCGCTGAGAGACCTGCTAGGTGGTCTACAAGCCCGTGCAATGTTGGTTAGCTTCCGCCCTCTTCGCCACAATGACATCACACGAGCGGAAGATCTTGGCCTTGCGTTGATTGGCCCTGATGAATTAAAAGATCTTAAAACACACCTCACAGCATGGTTTACAGCCGCTGGCGGTAATGAAGATCTAGAGTACTAAAAACAAGTAGACTCTATGAGCAAAGCTCTCTTAAGCAAATGTTCAAAAGGCGGATGGCGATTAAGTCACTCGCCTTTTTTGTTTCTGATACTTTTTGCTGTCTACTTTCTCTCTATTACTCAAAGAGGAAATAAAAAATGGCCGCATCATTCGATACGGCCATTTTCAAAATTTGAAGTCGATTTAAGACTTAATGCACTTTAAGACTAAAAGTACGGTTACGTACTTAAAGCATTTTACGAGCAGCTTCTACAACCACTTTGATTGAACGAGCTTCTGTTACTTTCAGTGTATCGTGATCAGGCGTCTCTTTTTGAGTACGGTTGATAATCACACCAGCCACACAACCTGCTTTCAGACCAGAGCTTGCACACATAGTTAGCAATGTTGCAGATTCCATCTCGAAGTTTAGAACGCCCATGTCTTGCCATTCTTGCATAGAACCTTGGAAACGCTTAACAACGCGACCAGAGAACGTGTCGTAACGCTCTTGACCTGGGTAGAACGTATCACTTGAAGCAGTTACGCCCATGTGAACTGTTGCGCCTGATTCTTCAACTGCCGCTTTCATTGCCGTTGCAACTTCGAAGTCAGCAACTGCTGGGAACTCCATTGGCGCAAAGTGCAGGCTAGCGCCGTCTAAACGAACAGAACCTGTAGAAACAATCATGTCACCCACGTTTACGTGAGGTTGGATAGCACCAGTAGTACCAACACGTAGGAAAGTGCGAACACCAAGTTGAGCAAGCTCTTCAACTGCGATAGAAGTAGATGGACCACCGATACCAGTTGAACATACAACAACTGGCTTGCCGTCTAGCTCTGCGCGGTAAAGCGTGTATTCACGGTGACTAGCAAGGAATTCAGGGTTCTCCATCTCTTCTGCAATTTTTTGCACACGAGCAGGATCACCAGGGATGATCGCGAGAGTAGCACCGTTAAGATCTGCTTCAGTAACACCTAAGTGGAAAACAGCTTGAGACATAGTTCGCTCCTTTTGGCTTATTGGGCTTTTTACCCTTATTTAAGCTCATAGTAAATTCGTGGGGTACGAACACACTCTAACCAAGCTTATTACAAAATGAAGTGACACAACTCACACTAATGATCGCAACAAGAATTCAAGTTTCACAAAAAACCGATTGGTATCACAAAAATAAGCAATCCGAATGCCTGTGTTGCATACTAACGAGACAAAAAACGCCTTTAACGTATTACCGCTAAAGGCGTTTTTATATTAGTCGTTTTTGAATAAGACTAATCTATATCAGTAAGCTGTGCTTAGTCTGCTTTAGACTTGAAACGAAGCAGGCGCAGAGCGTTTAATGTTACCAAAGCTGTCGCACCACTATCCGCTAAAACTGCCACCCACAAGCCCGTAATACCCAGCAAACTTGTCACTAAGAATACGCCTTTCAAACCAAGCGCAAGAGCGACGTTTTGACGGATGTTGTTCATAGTTGCTTGCGACAGTTCAATCATCGCTGGCAGCTCAGTTAAACGGTTATGAGTCAGTGCTGAATCCGCGGTTTCCAAAGCTACGTCTGTACCTCCGCCCATGGCAATACCCACATTCGCGGTTTTCATTGCTGGCGCGTCATTAATGCCATCACCAACCATAGCAACGTGCGACTGTTGCGATAGCTCTTCGACATACGACACCTTATCGCTTGGAAGCAGGCTTGCTTTGTACTGCATACCAATCTTGCCACTGATTGCTGCTGCACTTCGCGGGTTATCACCCGTCAGCATGATAGATTGAATACCTAGGTCATTAAGTCGCTCAATCGCAACTTTAGCGTCACTGCGCAACGTATCTTGCCAAGCAATCAAACCAATTGGAGTCGCGTGCTCTGTTGATACTTCTTGATCTTTAAGCGCAACCACAACCGTCTTACCCTCACCTTCTAATGCTTCTATCTGAGAAACAACATCGGTACCAAGATCGATGGTTACTTTAGACGGTGACAGAACCTGATATTTAACACCATCAACATCGCCTTCAACACCGCTACCAATCAGCGCTTTCTTATTGTGAGATTCTGGAATCTCAACGTTCAGCTCTTTTACTTTAGCGACAAGTGACTGCGCCAATGGGTGAGTAGACCCGACTTCAATTGCCCCAACCACACGCAGCATCGCATCTTGTTGCCAACCTGATAAAGGCTGAATGTCCGTAACCTGAGGCTTACCTTCAGTCAGGGTGCCTGTCTTATCGAAAGCAATAGTTTGGATTTTGCCAAGCTGCTCCAATGCTGCACCACCTTTAATAAGTGCGCCACGTTTCGCCGCAGCAGCTAAACCAGAGGTAATCGCTGCAGGTGTTGAGATAACTAATGCACACGGGCAAGCAATCAACAATAGCGCTAAGCCACGATAGACCCAGGTTTCCCATGGCTGTGCAAACAACAATGGTGGTGTGATGATCACCAGTAAAGCCACCACCATCATTAATGGTGTGTACCAACGACTAAACTTATCGAGGAATCGTTCTAGTGGTGCTTTACGAGACTCGGCTTCTTCAATCAGGTGAAGAATACGGTCAATCGCGTTCTCGCCCTGTTTTGAAGTGATAGTGATACGAACTACTTTGTCCACGACCACGGCGCCAGCCATGATGCTATTGCCTTCGATATGTTCAACAGGAACAGATTCACCCGTTAACGCACTTTCATCAAAGCTAGCCGCGTCTGTAATCAGTTGACCATCAGCTGGTAAACGAGAGCCTGCTGCTACTTCAATGACATCACCAGGAACAAGTTCACTGACTGCAACTTCGACACGCTCGCCGTTGATAATCTTGGTTGCGTTTTCTGGTACCAATGCCATTAGCGCTTGAACGCCACTTCTTGCTCTTGATGACGCAAAAGCTTCTAAGCGTTCACCGATCAAAAACAGCAAAAGAACCATCGCCGCTTCCGCGGTTTCACCAAGATACAAGGCGCCAAGGGCAGCCACACTCATTAGTGTTTCTATCGCAAAAGGTGTACCTGAACGAGCAAGTTGAACGGCTTTTTTAGCTACAGGATAAAGCCCAAGCAAACAAGTGGCGGTGAATAAGCCTTCGCTTAACTGAGGCAATGACCCTTTAAGCAAGGCAGCGACCAGCATTGAGACTGCAATCGCGATAATCTGCCAGTTTGGTTGGATATAAGCTTGCCAAAAGGTCTCTGGTTGTTGTTTTTGTTTCTTAGAACCCACTTCCGTCAATGGGAAGCCAGTTTTGATAGAGACTTGTTCGATGGTTTCAGCAAGGCTTTCGTTGTCAAATTTAACAACAAGTTTTTCGGTAGCAAATAGAACCTTAGCTTGAATAACACCTTCGATGTTACTGACCGCTTTTTCTATTTTTCGAGCACAAGCTGGACAGTCCATTCCCGAGACTAACCAACTTTTTGAAAATTGGGCGTTAAGAGACTCAGTTAAGGGCAGCCGGTCTTCTTCTCCACTGTCTGAACCACAACAATCATCTGCTGATGCTGATGCAGTCGGAGCGCTACAACATGCTGATGAAGAGCCTGCGGCTGTAATACTGGTAATTTTTGGACTAGAGCAGGTCGCCCCAGTCGCTTGCGGTTGAACGTCCACTTTTGTTGAGCGGCACGCTGCATGTTTTGCGCACATAATGTATCTCCTTAATACTCAAAAGCCTTAAGGTTGTTGCCAGTACAATGAACAACCAAACCTTAAGTTCCTTAAAAGTATAAACCTTGGAGGTAGCTCCAAGGTCAAGAGGAATATATCAATCTCTTCAATTTTTTACCAAAAACCATTGATGTTTTTACACTATCTTACTGCAACTTAACCTCAGCGCATTCTTCACGATTTGCCGATACGTCATCAATAAGAACAGCATCGTGTGAACAGAATGGCTGCGTATTTAAACTAACAATTGATACATCATCTTCTACAGGGTCGGTTTGAGATCCCGCCATAAGTTCAGCGACATGGTAACGAAGTACCAAAATACCAAGTAGGCCAAATACAATGTTGCCCAGTGCTTGCCCATACAATACGCCTAGCGCCCCATACCACTGAGAACCTAAATAAACAAAAGGCAAAGTTCCTAACGTCGCCTTCCCTAAATTTAAAGCAGTTGAATAAAGCGGTTTACCTAAGTTATTAAATGAGGTGTTCGCGACAAATAGTGCGCCATTGAATGTGAAAGTTAAAGCAACGTACGTACAGAAGGCCGCGACAATAATTGCAGCATCCCCCTGTAAGCTGAAGCCTTGAATGATATAGCCTTGAACGAAGTACAACAGAATACAAACAGCGATGGTATAAAGTGTTGTCACCAACAGTGAGTTGTTGAGTGTTTCTTTTACTCTATCCATCCGTTCTGCACCAAAATTCTGGCCAATGATTGGACCAACAGCGCCGGACAAGGCAAAAATCACAGCAAAACACACTGGCGTTAAACGACCAATCACGGCAAACCCTGCGACGAAATCTTCACCGTATTGAGCGATACCGGTCGTCACAATCGCATTACCAATCGGTGTTGCGGTATTAGTAATAATTGCGGGAATCGCTATTGCTAAGATTGGGCGAATATTGATACGCCATTGCACCATTGAAGGCGGTGCCACCAGTTCGTGGCTGCGAATTAAGGGATAAAGCGAGAAGAAGAGAACCGAAAAACGAGCGACGACAGAAGCGATAGCCGCCCCTTCGATATTCCAACCAAAACCAAAGATAAAAAGAGGGTCCAAGATCGCATTCACAATGCCGCCAGACAAGGTCGCCCACATTGAACGCTTCGCATCACCTGCCGCTCTTAAGCCGGCACCCGCAGCCATAGCCAAGGCTAGAAATGGCCCACTAGGCAACAAAATCTGAAGATAAGCTTGCGCACGTTCAGCCGCCAAACCTTTCGCGCCAATCGCAGCGAGTAGTTCAGGGATGTAAGCGAACATAATAGCGGTGACCGTCGAACTGATCACAAACGCGGTTAACATGATACTGGTGCTGAGGTTTCGTGCGTGGTCTCTATCTTTAGAGCCTATCGCCTTTGAAACCAACGCGCCCATCGCAATAGAGGTACCGATCGAAACGGAGGTAGAGAAGAAAGTGAGAGTACCTGCAAAGCCGACTGCGGCAGCCAATTCGACTTGTCCCAACATACTGATAAACAGCATATCGAGTAAATCGACCACAAACAGTGCCATCAAGCCAACAGAGCCAGCCCCCGACATCACCAAGATGTGGCGCATCGTTGAACCTTCTACAAACTTTGCAGTTTGGTTTGACATGAAACCTCCAAAAGCTGGAACACCACAAGTCAAAGCTTCGTCGTTTGATCTCTATAACAACAGATCTACAAAAACTCTACGAAGAAAAAGGCGCTAGTGCGCCTTTTATCATTTATGGGTGTTGAGAAAAATAATCGTTCTTAACACGCCACTATACAGGATGTTTGAAGCATTCATCTAAGTTCTTGCCAATTGCTCTTAAAACATCTGTTCTGGTGATAATTCCGACCAACTTTCTGTTGTCGATCACTGGGTAAGCTTTCGGTTTTCCCACCTGCATCATGTCCGCCAATTCAATAATAGATAGGTCTGGCGATACGGATAACACTTCTTGGTACATGCAGTCGCCAACAATGTGTGTGTCTTGGCAGAAATAGCTAACCTTAACCAGTTTTTCTAATAAATCTTGTTCTGAAAGGAAACCAATCACTTGTTCATTGTCATCAATAACTGGACCACCCATGTGATGGCTTCGCATCACTTTGTCCAACGCTAAACTTAACGGCATATCAGGAGTGAATGTCACAACCTGCTGCGTCATGTAATCTTTCACTTTAATTGAATGCATTGCGTTCTCCCTAAATACTTTGCGTCATATATTTTTCTATCTCGTTAAGTTAATTGTTGTCTAAAATCTTGATTTTACTAAATGGATTTCAACAATTTTATTGATAGGCAAAACCTAACAAGGCAAAAAAGTGAGACAAACAAAGGGTTGAGCACGTTTTCTCGCACCAAAAAAAAGAAAAAAAAGAGCCCTTACAAAGCCTTACTTTCGCTTGCTTAACCTTACTTAGCCGAACTAGCCTGAATAGATAAACCCTGTAATCTTCACCGCACTAATAATTATAAATCCGGATTTAGGAAGTTTATGCAACACGACAACAACATGTACGCGTATGTTTATGCAGGTAACGACGGTACAGAAAACACACTCATCGCCACTATCGATAATCAAGAAAAGCCGCTTATTTCAAGTTGCGTTCATGAAGTAAAACGTATGTCGTGCTTAGCCATTGATTTAGCAGCAAAACACGACCTAAAAGTGAAACTGGTGAAATATCAAAGAGAACAAGAGATCGACTTCGGCTTGTTCATGAAATAGCAGACTTATCACTCATCTCTTGATTGACCATTTCAACAATCATTGTCAACGACACATGAATACCGTATTTTGTGGAAAGTTCTTGAGTAGGTAATCACTTTGACAATGATTACCTACTTTAATCGGCAAGCGATAGATTTAGATAAACAACCGTTACGCCACATCTATTATCCCAATACGGTTCACTATGACCTCGTCACTCTCATCTAAAACTTATCTATCTAAGCTGAAAAACTACTTTAGCGATTTATTGGACTTCCAATCTCGTATCTGGGTTGTGCATATCTTTGAAGATTCAATTACTGACCAATCCTTTGTCGTTAATGAAGATGCCTTTAAAGAGCCGCTAGAGTGGATGAAAAAGCGTGATTACCAATCAAAAATGCTCGATCGTGTTGATAAGATGAAGATATCGCAGGTTATCGAGATTCAATTCGAAGACAAAATGCATCGGCTGATGCGAGTAAAATAGTGGCTCTGTTTGACCATTTAACCGCAACACCCGATACAAAAAAGGCCAGCAATCGCTGACCCTCTCTTACAAGCTAGATAGTCTTTCCACTAACGTGCGCAATACTCATGCCATAGGTGTACCGCTTTTTGGTAGGCCTCAGTTTTGTCATGCGTCTCCGCAAACAAAATTGCAGTCATACTATCGACCACTGTGTTTGCCATCAAAGTCATCTCTTCAGCTGGTGTCCCGAGCACACATTCACTCGGCAGTGGTAGATCTGAGTTCATCATCTCTTCCCAATAGAAAGACTCAACTTTATCAGGAGAGCTCATCCATACCGTTTGACTCACTTTAGGGTTGTATTCCGACTCACCGTTCATTCCTTTGAAAGAGATAACCGAATGAGATTTGTTGCCAATCACATGCTCAACTTCAGCATGAAGCTGTGGGAAGCCAGGGTGAAAGCTGCCACGTAAACCTAAACGGCCACCACCAGGGTTCAATGCTCGAACTACCGTATTGATCGGCGTTCTCAACCCATAACGATGCTTCCAACCAATCATGGTTTGCGCTTCGGGAGCAAAGTTAGCCAGCGGCAAATAAGCAATACCATCTTGCTCAAGGATCGACTTAGCATGTTCAGGGTTATCAGCACGTTGCACACCGACATCTTGCAAATGGCTTTCTACGTGTGTTCTACCGCTCGGCTTGTCCATGTAACCATGCATCAATACCTTGTAGCCGTTATCCGACAGGATCTTAGCCGCCAGCAGGTTCCAAGGCTTACCACTTGCACTTTCATTGCGCTTACCGGCATAACACGGCCAATCAATATCTGCCCCTAAATCGGGTACTCGAGATTGAAACGCTTTAACAAAGCCAGCAATCTCTTCATTGGTTTCGTTCTGCACACGAATTAACATCAGTAGCATAGCCATCTGGTCGTCACCGACCTGTCCGCTTAAATACTCATCCATGATGCGGTAGGCTTGTTCGAACGATAAAGGCTTACGCCCTCTTTCCCCTCGTCCAACTGTACGAATACACTCTAAAATACTACTCATTGATTGTTTATTCTCTTCCGTTGATATCAATAAAATTCGAATACGCTTTCGATTCTATGATACCCACAGTGCATTGCAAAGCGATTCAGGTGCTAACACTCTAATTACCAAAACCATCGTGGGAGTTCTAAAAGTAAACCTCGTGGTGTAAAATTAACGTATGCAATGCTAACCGCGACATATTGAGTAGTATCCAAATGACTGTAAAGAAAACACTGAGCCAAAGAAAACGAGAATCGATCGTTGCCGCTGCTATCGCAGAATTTACTGAGCACGGTTATAAGGCCACCAGCATGGATAAGATATCAAGCCGAGCAGAAGTGTCTAAACGCACCGTCTACAACCACTTTGCCAGTAAAGAACTACTTCTCGAGGAGATACTAGACAGTATTTGGAGTAAAACGCTCGCCGCCACGCACTTCCCTTATCAAGCTGAGCTGCCTCTGGAGCAACAGCTCGCATCAATCGCGAATCAAGAGCTAGAACTTTTGGAATCCGAAGGTTTTATCGATTTATCACGCGTGCTTTTCTCTGAGTACTTCCATAATGCGGAACTCGCGAGCCAAGCAATGGAGAAATACTCTCAAGCAGAGAGTGGGCTGATGACTTGGATAAAAGCAGCGCAGGCCGATGGTCGCTTAGTCGAGCTCGACCCTCTGTTTGCTTCAACTCAATTCATTGCACTCATTAAGTCGTTCGCTTTTTGGCCGCAGATCATTGGTCATGCACCTTCTCCAGATACGCAGCACAAACAAGTCATCATTAGCTCCAGTGTAGAGATGTTTCTAAAACAATATCAGGCTTAATAAAAGTTGAGCTATGATAAGTTTTGTTGGGTTTTGATTAGAGATACACAAACGAGTGATGTATCATTTGCTCGTTTTGCGCTTGATCTGTTTTACTCGCTGCAAAGTTTAATTCATACCAACATCTGTTCGGATACAAAGACCGAGATTTCATGCCAAAGTTGATAAGCAAAATTTGGGTACACGCTTTTATGCTATTCGCTATGTTAATGGCCACCATCAGTGTGGATAGCATTGCGAGTAACAATGTCGTGGCATCCCAAAGCCTATCAATGCCCTCAAGTAGCATCTCAACACCTTATTCAAATGCACAGCCTAATATTGAGCACCACTGCTGTGGTTCGGTCTGTTTGCTAAAAATGCCACCGTTGATTGTGTCGGAATCCTTCGATACTCAAATTGGGTCTCTGGCTTTGATCGAAAAAGAACCTTCGCATAAAGCGATTGTTGCGCCTCAAGCACCATACCGCCCCCCTATTTCTTAATCGTTTGTCCCGATAGGCAATACTTGCCACCACAATAAAACAGCGCATTTGCTGTACTTAATGACATCCGAATTTAGGAAATAACACATGAAAAAACTATTTAGCCTTTTTGCTGCTCTGATCTTGAGCGCTTCAGTGAACGCAGCTCAATTTGAAGAAGGTACTCACTACAAGATCCTTGATGTAGCAAAAGCAGACAAGCCTGTCGTTACCGAATTTTTCTCTTTTTACTGCCCGCACTGTTACAAGTTTGAAGGGGTGATTAAGTACCTAAAAGAAGACTTACCGGAAACGGCAAGCTTCCAAAAAGTGCACGTCGCATTCATGGGTAACGATATGGCAGTACCAATGGCAAAAGCGTACGCAACCATGATTGCACTTGATGCTGAAGAGAGCATGATTCCGGCAATGTTCTCTAAAATTCATGAAATGAAACAGACACCAAAAAACGAAGCTGAACTGCGTCAAGTCTTCATTGATAACGGCGTAGATGCGAAGAAGTTTGATGCGGCTTACAATGGCTTTGCCGTTAACTCTATGCAGAAACGTTTTGATAAACAGTTTGATGCAAGCACGCTAACGGGCGTTCCAGGTGTATTGGTCAACAACAAATACATCGTGAAACCGGATCAAATCAAAAGCTATGAAGAGTACAATCAACTAGTGAATTACCTACTGACTCTTTAGTAATGATTCGCCTTTTTTAGGTATATCAAAGCCAGTGATTTCATCGCTGGCTTTTTTATTTATGCGCGCTCAAAACTCACCACACCCTGTGAATAAACTTAAGAACCCGTAGACTTAGGGTTGATAGTTAACTGGCATCCTTCGCGATTTTTCATATACTGCACCCTATTAAGTCATCCACTACTCTGTAGTACTCAAAATATTAGCACTCAAAAATTGGGCACCTTTATGATCATTCTGACCACTAACTTTGGCGACATTGAAATTGAACTGAACCTTGAAAAAGCACCAGTAACGTCGAAAAACTTCCTTAAATACTGCCAAGACGGTTTCTACGAAGGCACGACATTTCACCGCGTTATTGAAGGCTTCATGATTCAAGGTGGTGGTCACACTATCGACATGACAGAAAAACCAACACGTGCGCCTATCGTAAATGAAGCAAACCGCGGTCTAAAGAACGTAATTGGCTCTGTAGCAATGGCACGTACTGACGCACCACATTCTGCAACCGCACAGTTCTTCATCAACCTTGATGACAACGACTTCCTAGATCACACCTCAACAACCAACGCTGGCTGGGGTTACGCGGTATTCGGTAAGGTTTCAGCAGGTATGGATGTAGTAAACAAAATCGCGGTAGCACCAACAACCATTCGTTGGGGACACGAAGATGTACCTTGCGAAGATATTGTGATTACAAAAGTCACCATTAACGAGTAATTCATGACGAAAAAGTAACGAAATGGTGAGAATGAAGCTCACCATTTTTTACTGTCCATATTATCAACTGTACTTATTCCTGTACGGTATATTTATATAATCAACCATACCCTTGCTATTCATCAGTCTCAATGACGTGTTATGCTCCTGACCTGCATGCTTCTAAAGCACTGCGATCAACTTACATTGGACGTAACTCTAACCATGACTCGACGCTCTTTTTGGACAACAGCTCTCTTCTCTTCTGTTGCCAGTTTCTCTAGTTCAGCATTCGAAGTTGATACACGAGAATCCCAAGAACCAGAATTCGATGACCAATTTCGTGTTATCGCGATCCCTTTTTATGACCCGAGTGTAGATACCGGGATCTCCGTGGTTCCTATCTATAACTTCTACGCCGATGGCGAAACTAAAAACGCTTCCACTCTATCAGCGACACTGACTTACACACAGAACGACAGTTATTACATCAAAGGTAATGCGGAGCTGTTGCTGAAAGGAGACTCGGTAAGATTTAGCGGTGAAATGGGGTTCTCTAGCACTAACATAACCTTGGTCGACCTTGTTGATACCAACCATCAAGAGTATGCGTTCGATGGCGATTTCTACTTTAAAGTGTATGACAATATCTATCTAGGTATGGGGTTAGACTTTTCCACGGCTCGCTATCTAGCGGACACACCTCGCGACAAATTGTTGTTGAAGTTGACAGGGTTTAGCGAAGAATATGAAGCCGATACAGGCGCAAAGCTCTCATTTTTATGGGATGAACGAGAGCACTACTACTATCCGTACCATGGCTTTTTGTTCGAACTGACCTATGAGAACCATGGTGCTTGGCTAGGAAACGATGAAGACGCGACCTATTCTTCACTGTTTTCCGACTCCCGATTTTTCTATAGTTTAACGCGGAATGATAATCACATCATCGCTAGCCGATGGGTGACTCGCTACCTACTGGATGCTGAAAATGCCCCTAGCAGTGCATACAGCACTTACGGGCGACAAGGTCGTAACGTTCAACGGGGGTTTGTCGCGGGTGATCACATCGCCTCACACATGACCAACCTCGAAATGGAGTATCGTTACTCGATTTCAGGCTCGTCCATTAACTTCTTGAACAACGTAGCCGTTGTGGGTTTAACGGGTGTGGGCAAAGTATTTGGTGAAAGGCTGAACCCAACAGACCCTTATCATAGCTTTGACGATGGTGACCTTTTGACT
Source organism: Vibrio gigantis (assembly GCF_024347515.1). Taxonomy (NCBI): domain Bacteria; kingdom Pseudomonadati; phylum Pseudomonadota; class Gammaproteobacteria; order Vibrionales; family Vibrionaceae; genus Vibrio; species Vibrio gigantis. Next base: position 1,122,431 of record NZ_AP025492.1, on the reverse strand, counting down.
ATGGTTGGCCTCGGACTACGCTATCGCTTAATGCGTCAAGAGCGTATCAATGTTCGCATGGACTTCACCTACAACAGCGAAGATGAAGTATTGGCATACTTTAGTTTGGGCGAAAATATTTAGTTCTCACCAACGACTATCACATCAAGCCTGTCGCGATTTGCACAGGCTTTTGTTTTTAAAGGCTTCTCGAAAACTACCAACGAGAGCGATAAGTACGGTGACATCCTTTACAAGTATTGTTCACAGAATCTAACCCTTGTTCCGCACTCGACAAGTCTTGTTCAACACTCGCCTGATAAAGTTCTACAAAGCCCTGGTTCATCTGTAACATCAGTTGGTTAAATTTCTCAGGCTTACTCCAAATCTCCTTTTTGGCCTTACCTCCTGTATCACCTTCCGAAAAACTCACCTTCAAGACTTCACCATGTTCCACCAACATTTCACTTAACTCGCCCACTTTCAGCCAATCCACGTCATTGTTATTCAATTCTGAATCGACTTGTTTGCTGACCTCTTCAATAGAACTGAAAACGTGTTGACGATTATTGACCACATCCTGTGCGGCTGCAGAGATCATAGGTAAAGAAATCGTTGGGAGTACCATAATCAAAGCGATAGTGAATTTTTTCATAGTGTTATTCCTAGTGGTTAAGTGATTGGTTAGTTTTTTAGTTAATTACGACTTGGTTGCTCAATCGTTATCGAAGATGCGCATTTAATTTACACAACAATAGTTGCATGCGCAACTATTGTTGTGTAAATTATCCTCATCAAGCAAATTAACAAGCAGGAAAAAGCATTATGAAAATCTGGGATCTACCAACTCGACTTTATCACTGGCTTCAAGCCGCGCTCTTTATTGGTCTTGCTGCATCCGGATTTAACGGACAAGGCCCCCACATTTATTTAGGTCTCGCGCTGTTCAGTTTGATTTTATGGCGCTTGGTTTGGGGAGTCATCGGCAGCGATACCAGCCGTTTTTCTCAATTCATTAGCTCTCCGCAATCTGCTTGGAATTACTTACGCGGAAAAGCGAACGCAAAACCGGGGCATAACCCGTTAGGCGCGTGGATGGTGATGGGAATGATTACAACCCTGTTTTTCCAATGTATAACTGGGCTTGTTATTGCTGGTTTCTTTGATGCGATTCCAGGTTCGGAGCTCGTTATTTCTGATGCAGTATTTGAGGTTTCAGGTGCGATGCATGGTGTTGCGGCACGTATGTTAGTCGTCTTTGTCGTGTTGCACTTGGTAGCCATTGCCGTCTACAAACTGCGCTCAAAACCGCTGGTTCTTGCAATGATTACAGGAAAGCAAAACCATTCAGCGTCAACGGATTATTTCAGAAATGGCAGTCAATTGGCTTTTTCATCAAATAGGAAAGCGTTGTTGGTGCTAATTGCATCGGTATTAGTTACGATGACAATAGTTGTAATATCACAGTAAAGTTAGGTAGCAACAGATGCCAGAAGAGTTTGATAGACAAAAAAGCTTTGGTTGGATGATCAATGTGATCGCTAATAAAGCGACCAAAGATTTCGACACGGAATTGAAAGAACATGGCTTAACCATTGCGTTATGGCCAACCATGATGTGTCTTTGGGAAGAAGAAGGTGTGACTCAGCGTGATATTGCTGCGAAGTCCAAAGTCGAAAATTCAACAACGACACGTACATTAGACAAGTTAGAAAAGCTTGAACTGGTCGAACGCAGAGCGGATCCAAACAGTCGCCGTTCTTTCCGGATTTACTTGACGGAGAAAGGTAAAGCACTTGAAAAACAACTCGTTCCGATCCCTGTTCGTTTAAACAAAGAGTTAATGAACGAGTTAGATGCTGAAGAACAACAACAAATGCTCAAGCTACTTCAGAAAGTAGTCGCTGCAATCTGATCTTACCGCGTTCACTACTTACTATGCTTAGTGCTTTCTAAGCATGCATTCAAAGACAGCCAACACTCGGCCTCGCGCCGAGTGTTTTATTTTCGTCTCGACCATTTTATATAGCAAAACAATGAAGCAATAATCACCGCCCCACCGAGCAGCTTCTGCATCTCTACACTTTCACCAAGCACACTCACACTTAACAGCAGCGTCCACACGGGCTCAAGAATCATGATCAATGCTGCTACTTCCATGTTCACGGAGTGTTGACCGACCGTTTGCAGCAAGTAACGAATAGATGTCGCGATCACTGCAGACACGATAAACCAGAAGACTAAGGTTTTGGTGATTTCGAACTCCGGCTGAGCTGTCATAGAAGCAAAGGCTAAACCACTCATACCTACCACAAACAGCTGCACACAGATTGACGCAATAGGCTTAATGTTGGTAATCACACGCTTGTTCATCACAAAGTGAACAGACAGCAGCATCGAAGCTAACAAGAAGTAAATCTGACTCTGTTCCACATTCCAACCATTACCCAAGGTCAGCAATAGCATGCCAATAATCGCAATAGGGAAAGACATCCAAAACGCACGGTTAGGCTTAACTCGAAACAAAACCCAAGACACAAACGGTGCAATGATCATAGCTAAGCTCATGATGAAAGCCCCTTCCGACAAGCTCTCTGTCACCGAAACTGCAAATACCCATACCTGTAATGAGGCAGACAGCAACAGGCCTACGCCGCAAAGAGATAGAATCTGCTTAAGCGAAAGCTTACGAATGTGGTGAATACAAAACGGAAGTAGAATCAGGCTTGCTACAACAAATCGTACACCAATGAACACTGGCCCAGGCATTTCTAATACCACCAGCTTAGATGCAATCCATCCAACTCCAGCTAGCAGGGTAGCCAATAGAAGGTAAAGTTCTCCGCGCATCGCTTTCACGTTCATCATTTTACTTCGTCCAATAACAAAAAAAGCAACCTGGCTCTGCAAGGTTGCTTTTTATAAACATTCAACAGGATCAAGATACTATCTCAATACTCAGCTTCAGGCAGCTGTTTTTAGCCTGCGTATTCTGGGTAATCCGTTAAACCTTTTTCAGCGCCACCAAACAGTGTGTTTGGATCGTGTGCCGCAAGTGGGTAACCATGTTGAATACGAGCAGGTAAATCTGGGTTAGCAACGAATGGACGACCAAAGCCAACCATGTCTGTTACGCCTTCTGCAACGGCTTTTTCGCCACGCTCACTGTCATATTTGCCTGCGTAAATCAATACGCCGTCATAAGCTTCACGAACTGCTGCTTTAAACGCTTTTGGCGTTTCAGGTGCATCGTCCCAGTCCACTTCTGCAATGTGTAGGTAAACAATCTTGTATAGGTTAAGCAGCGCTGCTGCCGCTGTGTAGGTTTCAACTGGCGTTGCGTCAACCGTACCATTCAATGATGTAAACGGCGCAAGACGTACACCAACACGGTCGGCACCAATCGCTTCAACCATAGCTTCAACCACTTCGCCTAGGAAACGTAAACGGTTTTCAATTGAACCGCCATATTCGTCGGTGCGGTTGTTTGCTTCAGAATCGATAAATTGGTTGATCAAGTAACCATTTGCCGCGTGAAGTTCAATGCCATCAAAGCCAGCTTCGATCGCATTAAGTGCAGCTTGGCGATACTGTTCAACCACTTCTTTGATGTCTTCTTTGGTCATCTCACGAGGTTCAACAACGTCTACAAAACCCGGTTCATCAGTACCGTTGTCGATGAATACTTTTACATTTTCTGCTTTCAGTGCAGACGATGAAATAGGTTGCTCGCCGCCAATGTTATCTGGATGCGTAACGCGGCCTACGTGCCAAAGCTGAGCGAAGATTACACCGTCTTTTTCATGTACTGCGTCTGTTACCTTTTTCCAACCAGCGATCTGCTCATCAGAATAGATACCCGGAGTCCAAGCGTAACCTTGACCTATAGGTGAAATTTGTGTGCCTTCAGCGATAATCAAACCTGCAGAAGCGCGTTGAGCGTAGTAAGCCGCCATCATATCGTTTGCTGAATTACCCGGTTGCGTTGCACGAGAACGCGTCATCGGTGGCATAACAATACGGTTTTTAAGCTCGATATTACCAAGTTGAATTGGTTGAAATAGTGCGTTTGCCATTGTTATATCCTCGATTAACCTAGTTGAATCAGTTCGATTTGGTAGCCGTCTGGGTCAGTAATAAAAGCGATGTGCGTTGAACCACCTTTCACTGGGCCAGCTTCGCGAGTAACGTTGCCACCTAGCGATTTGATCTTGTCGCATGCTGCGTAAATATCTTCTACACCCAATGCCAGATGACCAAACGCGCTGCCCATCTCGTACTCATTAGTATCCCAGTTGAACGTTAGCTCGATAGTCGTGCCGCCTTGCTCGTAGCCAACAAAAACCAATGTGTAGCGGTAGTCTTTATTTTCGTGGCGTTCAAGTTCTTTCATTCCCAATACCTTGGTGTAGAACTCGATAGACTTGTCTAAATCAGTAACTCGGATCATTGTGTGTAGGAATTTCATATTTCGCCCTTCGTACTTTAATCTCAGCCTCGTCGCGTGAAGCTAACTCGTCGCATGAAGCTAAGTAGTGTTCGTTGAGGTTAACCTTGAGGCCACCTATTTCTCTGTTGCTAGATATACTACTGAACACACACAAATCATGGAAATTATTAAACATTCTCATTTTAATAATTTTTTGTTATTAACATTTTGGGTAATCGACACAAAAAAGGGAAGCCAATGCTTCCCTTAGAGTTAGACTCTCAATTAAAACCGCAAGCGCCTATCTTGAAGCGCCTTCGACATTGCATCTGACGTACTGATGACTTGTTCTCTGAACCACTTATGAGCAGGGTCACTGTTCTGCTTCTTCAACCAAATCAGGTAGTGAGATATCGGCTGATATTCAAAGGGTGGTTTGAACAACTGCAAACTTAACTTTTCTTGGAACTGAATCGCCATAGATAAAGGCACTACAGTAATGTAATCGGATTGGCTACACAGCAAGATATTACTGAACAGCGAGCGTCCATGAAACACGATTTTACGCTGGGATAAATCCAAAGACGTGTAGTGATTCAAACTGCGAACTTTACGTCGGGTTCTGTCTAATACGGCATGTTTTTCACTCAGGAACTGAGCTTCACTGATTTCCCCTTGAATTCGCGGGTGATCAGCTCGACATACGATCACAAACTCCCCATCATACAAGGTTTCAGTGACGATACTTGGATGTTCAGGCACCACAATATCGATCATCGCATCAAACTCTTGAGTCAAAAGATCTTCGTAAATTCGCTCATCACTGTCTGGTTGATCAAAGACTTCTAGCGACAAGTTTTGATTAGGAAGCGCCGCGAAACTATTGAGCAGAACCCACTGTAAGTGCTCAGGTGCAGAAATCACAAACTTACGCTCAGAAGATTGCTCATCAAAATTAGCCATCGACTGAAACACGCCATTGAGTTCATTGATCGGCGCTTTTATCTGTTCGTATAAGCTTTGGGCATAAGACGTAGGCGCAACACCTCTTCCTTTACGAACAAAAAGCTCTTGGCCAATCTCTTTTTTTAAACGGGCTAACGCGGTACTGATGGTCGATTGGTTGGTACTGAGTTGATCCGCAGCTTTGCTTAAACTGCCCTGCTCCATCACTGCAGAAAACACGGCAAGTAGATTGAAGTTGGGGATGTCGTTGCTCATATATCATTACTCGTTAGGCGACCATGAGCACCATGCTATCGTAAAAACGATAGAATGAAATAGGAATCCCTCGTTTAAAGTCCCAAATTGAGACACTAACATCCCGCGTAATTCGTTTCTTAATAGGTTTCCCCCATGAAAAAACATTACCTTGCCATCACTATTGCGATGATGACGAGTCACGCGATACTTTCAAACCCTGCATTGGCTGCGGCGCACCTTCTTCCTGAGCTTGGTTCTCTCAACGCAAGTACCGCAGGAGCAGGGTCGGCAGCGTTAGCTGAAAGTGCGTTAACAGCATGGACGAACCCTGCCGCGATGTCTCAGCTAGAAAACCCTGAACTCACAGTCAACCTGGCCGGGCTCTACACAGACATCAATTATTCAGACACAAACCCAACAGAGCGTTTTGACAGTAACATTGATGCTGGCGGTTGGGCTCCGGTAGGGAGCTTCTACTTTGTCACCCCTATCAACGACAAATTTCACGCTGGTATTGCGTTAGCTTCTCAAGGTGGGTCTGGGATCGATTATGGTGATAACTTTTCTGGGCAGCGTTTATTAAAAAATGTTGAGTTCATGACCGTTCAACTGATGCCGTCAATATCTTACAAAGTGAATGAGCAGTTTTCATTAGGCGCCTCAGTCAATGCGGAATACCTCACTGCGAACGGCAAGTTGAATCCTTTTATCGGCTCTGGCGAGATAGGGGCTGAGCACTTATTCAAAGCAGACGCGGATGATTTCACCGTTGGCTACTCTCTCAGCGCCTTTTACCAACCGAACGAACAGCACCGTTTTGGCTTTATGTACCGTTCTGAACTTTCTCATTACGGCGAGGGGGATCTTCAACGTTCGGCTAGTGACACCAAGCGTGATGTTGGGCTCGACTTTATCATGCCTCAAAACATCCAGGTTAGTGGCGTGCACGCCGTCAATGATCAATGGGACATGCTGTGGAGTGTCACTTGGTATGACCTATCAACATGGAAAGACCTCACACTAGACATCAATGATAGCTCAATAAAAATTGTCGATCGTAACTTTGACGATGTGTGGAACCTAGCCATAGGTACTCATTACCAAATCACCCCAACCTTGCGACTAGAAACAGGCATCAGCTACGAGACTTCTCCTCAGGATGACGCAACTCATCAATATATGGATCTTCCTGTGGGCGAAACCAAACGTATTGGCGCGGGTGCCACCTATGCGCTCAACAAGAACTGGGAACTGCGCGCTTACTACGATTACATCGATCTGGATGAGCCTGAGCTTAATTACTCAAAGGGGCAAGTTATCAATGTTCAAGGCTCTTATGATAACAGCGCGCACTTCTTTGGTTTACAAGCGAACTACCGCTTCCTGTAAGCAGCGGTCTCGACCCTTTCGTCGTTTATTTACTAGTAATGCCCTCTTAAGTACACCACATCAAGACCTAGCTATCTGCTAGGTCTTTCTCTGTTTGTTCTTCAAATGCAATGTATCCCCCCTAATTCAACATTGTATTTGATTGGGTTAGATTACATATTCAATAGAACATAAACAAGACGATATTGTCTCGTTTATCATGACACTGTGTTCAGCATCATTGAGATATACATTTGAGGAATTAAAGCTACAATATTTCGAATTCAACACTCGACCATAAACAGAAACGTATTTTCTAGTGAGCACACCCAAATATTGAGCACGTCATTGATATAGATATCAAAGCGTCGAGAGTATTTTTCCAGTGTTCACAAACCTATTATCAGTTATATGTCATCCATCATTCGTTTCTATTACTCCTTTATTGTAAGAAGTGTGTAAAAAGATCAATTTCGCCAAATTGCTTATTGATGCTTTTATTAGTCATTTCATTGATCCAAACCAAATTAACTAGCGATGTTTTAAACCCGAATTTGAGCGCTAGCAAATAATTCAACCTACCGATTTAGAGTGATAGTAACTCATCGTAATTACGATATTATCAAATCGTAATTCTGGGTAGATACCGCTCAAAACTCTTCCTATTATCCTGCTAACAAATCAATTCTTAGCCAAAACAGAATGCTGACAAATGTTTTACAACACTATGTCATTGCCATGGAAGAGCCCCTCGACAACCGAGGTATTACACGTAAAGAAGACAATAACTAAAAGAACGAGTCAAATATTTCGTTCAACAGTACATAGTCATTCAACCTGCGTTTCTGACTAACAATAAGAATTGGTTTGTAGGGAAGCATATTCGCTTCTTGGTACCGAGAATCGGTTGTCTGGACTTAAATACCATCTATTACTTTTGTTTATTATGCGCACCAATCTACCCACATAATAGACATCTACTTTTTAAGATGTCATTAAAGGTTACTCCTAGGCTGCAAATTCTCTCTTCTTATTGATGTAGGTTGAGATATGAACTTTATAAAAATCGTTTTCCAGAAAATCTGGGCCATTGTGATGGTCTTGATTAAATTCTGCCTGTTTATGGCAGTGATGTTTGCTGGTGCATGGGCTCTTGCACCATTAGGCACAATCCACTCTAAAGACATCGACATGTCTCAGTTCAACAACCACCCCAATGAAATGATGATGAACTTCTTCCAGATGGAGTACTTCTCTGGTTACTTGTTCTCAGTGACAATCGCTGTGGTATTAGCCGGTGTTTACGGTATGTGGCAATTACATGAACTGGGGGTTCATAAAGCCAAAGAGCACAAAAGCGCTCACGTACAGATCGTGTTCGCACTGTCACTTTGCGGGCTTTTCATCAGCAAAACATTCTGGGTTATTGCCTTGGTGATCGCGTTAGCGAATTGGAAACATATTGGTCAGTCACTGAGTGATGTTATCCGTCGAGGTGTACAGCCAAAACAAGACTCCACAACAGAGACTGTCGTCAATCAAACATCACCTGAGAAACCAACGACAGAGCCATCTGCAGCAGAACAAGTGGCAACCAAACAGTCTTCAGTAGAACAGACTCCAACAGAACCAAACACTACAGCAAAAGAGGTCGCATAATGAAAGAGATGATGATTCCATACATCCTAATTGTATGGTCACTGTTTGCGACAGGCGCACTCAAGAAGAACTTTAAAAACTACACCTGGGCTGCCATTGGCGGTGTAACGATTCTTGCGGTATTAGCGGTTATCTCTCGTTTGTGGGCACCGGTTGATTTAACTAACTCAACCACAGTAAAAGCGCCACACGCGGTAATGTCACCAGTATTTGGCCAGCAGATTGATGAAATCCATGTTGACCATAACCAAATGGTGAAAGAGAACGATGTGCTTTACACACTCGTCGACATTAACTCTGCTGCTGACAAAGCGAAGATCGAATCTGAGATTGTTAAGAAAGAAGAGCAAATTAAACAGATGACGCGAGATCTTGAGCGTGCTGAAACATCACCAGAGATCTTCAATGCTCGTGATGTTGAGAAATACGACTCTGACTTGCGTGTAATGAACGCTGAACTGAATTCACTAGTTGCCGATCTTCAAAAAGTAAATTGGGCGCAAGAGAAAAAGACGATTCGTGCAGAGTTTGATGGCCAAGTCGCTATTGTGAACATTGCCGAAGGTTCAGTAATGGGCAACATGCACCTTTACAACACCAACAAGAAGTTTTTGGAAATGCGTGTTTCTGACCAAACCTACGGATATGTTCAGAAAGGTGATTTCGCTGAGTTCTTCGTTGATGCTTACCCAGGCCATGTTTTCCGAGCAAAAGTACACAGCTTCACGACAGGTACGGGCGAAGCAGCAATTTCACCATTCCAAGGGCCACAAAGCGTTGGCCAACACGTGGTAAGAAACGGTAATGGTTTAGGTCGTACTATCGTACTTGAGATCATCGAACCAGAAGGTTTCAACATCCCAATTGGTTCAACTGGCGCGGCTTGGATCTCTGCTGAGAAGCCACACCCGTTCTGGGGCTTCATTGATGTAATCGGTGCAGCAACGGTTCGTCTACAATCTTACAAGTCATACTTAGGTGCTTGGTAATACCTAGCCGCCTATTAATACTTAAGATCTTGATAAGAGCTTAAGCTCTTAGTAAACGATTAGCTCCTGGTAAACGACTAAGTACTCAATGATGTGACGGTTATTCGCTCGCATAACTGCCACTCATGAACCTGCGACTAATTTCAAAATAAATGCCCTGAATTTCAGGGCATTTTTGTATCTATACCAAGCTTTCGTGACTAATTGATTTAGATCAAATTAAATCGTTAATACAATTATTCATGAAATTAAACATCGTAAATTCGATATATCGAAATCATATTAGCGCGTAGATAACGACCTCTCCCACCTCTATCATTTGGCTCAAGAAATCCAATTCCTGTATCCAAATATAAGGTCACTACCATGACTAATACATTCAAAAAAATGGCACTCCCTGTCGCTATCGCGAGCGCTCTACTTGCTTCTGGCTTTGCATCTGCAACACCGGTTGTAGAAGCGACATCGAAAATAGGCCAAGAACTTCAGACATCAAATGCTGCGCAATACCAGAATATTGAACTTGATGCTCGCTACAAGAGCGAGGTTTTATTCGAGCACAAATCAAACATGTTCTGGGGCAAAGGCGAGCGTATCCAAGTTGTATCTAAAACTGGTAACTCTCTGGCTTACACAGAGGAATCTGACCACGTTCATCCAACTCTAACTAAGCATGGCCGAAAAATGGACCAAGCAATCATCAAAGTAGATGACAACATTTACCTTGGTTACGGTTTTGGTCTCGATACACCGGTCATGATTGAAGGCACTGACGGTATCATCATTGTTGATCCAGGTGAGTCGGTTGAAATGGCTCAATCGGTTAAAGAGCAGTTCCGTCAAATCACAGACAAGCCTGTTAAAGCAATCATCTACTCTCACAACCACATCGACCATATCTCTGGTGTTCGTGCATGGGTTACTGACGAAGAAGTGGCATCAGGTGAAGTAAAAATCATCGCTGAAGAAGGCCTTACCGCGGCAGTGGCTAACTGGTCTTCAAACCTAGGTACTCTATTTGGTCACCGCACTTCTTACACTGGCGCTAAGCACGTAGAAGAAGGCGAGCACGGAACAGTAAACGATGGCCTTGGCCCGCGCTTCATGCAAGGTGCTATCTCGTTCATTGAACCAAACCTGCTTGTACCAAGCCAAAGCCACATCGAAATCGAAATTGCTGGCGTTAAAATGCACATTGAGAACGTGCCTTCTGAAACCAAAGATGAGCTAGTGGTTTACTTCCCAGAGCAAAAAATCCTGCACGCGGCTGAAGTACTTCAAGGCGAGAACTTCCCTAACCTTCACACAATCCGTGGTACTAAATTCCGTGACCCATCAATGTGGTTCAAGGGCATCGACGTAATGCGTAAGTTCGACACTGAGATCATGATTAACTCTCACGGTCGTCCTGTTGAAGGTAAAGAAGCGGTATCTGACGTATTAACAGCTTACCGTGATGCAATTCAATACACGCATGACCAAACTATCCGTTACATGAACAAAGGTATGACGCCAGACGAGCTAGTTGAAGTCGTTAAACTTCCGAAGCACCTTGCAGAGCACCCGTGGTTAGGTGAGCACTACGGCACTGTTGCACACGCCGTGCGTCAGATTTACGTAGGTTACAACGGTTTCTTCGAAGGTGACCCATGGCAGCTAGAGCCAATGGCTTACGAGCAACGCGCTAAGGCCTTCGTAGAGGTCATGGGCGGTCGTGACAACATCCTTACTACTGCACAAGCAGCAATTAAGGCAGAAAATTACACATTTGCAGCAGAAATTCTTTCTTACCCGATCACGGTAAACAAGCAAGATATAGAAGCTCGCGAAATGAAAGCACAAGCTTACAAAGCATGGGCTGCTGACCAAGTGAACATCAACTGGCGTAACTGGGCACTTAACGCTGCCGCTGAACTTGAGAGCAAGCGTGACTTCTCTAATATGATCAGCTTCGCTTCTGTTGACGTTCTTACTGCGCTACCAAGCAAGCAGATCTTCGACATGATGACCTCAACGCTTATCGCAGAAAACTCGTTAGACGTAAACATGATGCTAACGTACAACTTCTCTGATACGAACGAAGCATTCACCATCGAAATCCGTAACGGTATTGCTCAGTTACACGAAGAAGCAGTGAAAGGTGCAGACGTTCAAATCGATACCACTCGTGCCGTACTGAACCAAATCTTGATTGCGGGTCCAAACGCTCAACAAGTGATTGGTACTAACCTACAGTCTGGTGCATTCAAGTTCTCGAATGGCGACATCAAAGGCTTCGGTCAATTCATGAGCTACTTCGATAAGCCAATGACTCCAGAAGAGATCATGCTCATCGTTCGTTAATAATCAAAGGCTGCTAAGGATGGCGAGTCGATAACTTAGGGACCCATTGTGGTCCCTTTATCGTTTATTTGTTAGTACAGTCGCTACCTTAACTCAACGATCTAGGTCCATTGTTGGAGTAAGGAAACTGCCCTGCTTCTTTTAAGGTTCACACATGCTAAAACGTTTTGTTCTTTTGCTTTCACTCAATTCTTCTCTGGTATTAGCTTGCGGCTTACACCAAGAAACCGGATTTAGTTTAGTGACAGAGCCCGGTTCACTAGAGGTGTTTGGCAATGTCATCACAGCCAGACAAGACGATGAACTCAACAATCTCAATAAACCTGATCACTTCCGACTCTTCGCCATCAAGGCTGCGCTTGCCAAGTCCTACCCAAGCAAAATAGAGTTCAACCTATTCGAAGCGATTAAAGGTCATTACAGCCAAGTGAAATTTGAAAAGGGTGTCGATGTGTCAGGCAGAGATACTTTGCCTACTGAAGAAGAGCTACTGTTAATTACTGAGTTAGATGTTTTCGATGCGCTAGCAACTGGCACCATATCTTGGGATCACGCGACACTAAACGGCTTAGTGATAATCAATGGCCCACAAGATAAACGAGAGCAGCTTGAAGATTGGCTTGGCGATATTTTTGCAGGGTAATTGCGTAAAGCGGGATAGATAAAAGGTCGTCAAACCCTCGGACTTCAGAACATGAGGATTCAACGACAAACTTAAATCAAAAAAGCACAGGCAGTGGAATCAGTTCTAACCCCAGCACACCACTGATGCTCATCACTACCAGCAGAGAGACCTTGAAGACAGTCTTTGACCACTGAATATAGTTGAGGCAATCGACTTTACGGAAGGTCACTTTAGTCCACATAAAGCAAACGGCAGCTGAGACCGCTAGGTATTCGTAACCCGCTTCTCCGAGCAAAAATAGCCCCAGAGCAACCGCGCCAAACGCGACTACATACGCTTTCATGTGTTGATGTGCTTTGTCGACGCCCTCTTTAACCGGCAACACAGGAATGCCTGCATCGCGGTAGTCTTGAATGCGAAACATCGCAATCGCATACGAATGTGGCATCTGCCATAAGCAGAACATGATGAACAACAGAACGGCTTCTAAGCTCAGGTAGTTAGTTACGCCAAGGTAGCCAACTAGAGGCGGAACCGCACCAGAAATACTGCCCACCAAGGTGCCGTAAACCGAATTACGCTTGTACCACATAGTGTAGAAAAAAACGTAGAACACATAGCCGAGCAACACCACCACCGCAGACATCGGATTAACGAATTGAAACAGCAACGCCGTGCCAGCCAACAACATGACTAACGCATAAATAAATGCGACGTCTATGTTGATGTTGCCCTGAACCAATTCGCGGTTCTGAGTACGTTTCATTTTCTGGTCGATATCTCGGTCAAAGATGTTATTCACCACACAACCTGATGCAATCACAAGCCCTACACCCGCTAACGTCGTCAGTAACAACATCGCACTGGCTGGTTCTGTTTTGGCGGCGAGGAAGAACCCCGCCGCAACAGAAATCAGGTTGCCGAAAATGATGCCCGGTTTGGTAATAGACAAATAACTTTTCAGCATACCCTAGCCTACAACTTCATGTTGACGTTCATGTTGTAGATGATCCATACCGAGCCAGCGATCAGAATCAATACAACAATGGCGGTAAACATCAGCGACACCAAGTTCCAACGCCCATCAGAAGACTTCGCTTCCATGTGCAAGAAGTACTTAAAGTGCACAAAGATTTGCACCAGCGCACAACCGAACAAGATCACGTAAGTTTCCGCGCTTGGTAACGCATGCGCCCACACAATGTAGAACGGAATAACGGTTAAAATCAGTGACGCAATAAAGCCTTTCACATAATCCGTTGCACCGCTGTCTAGATGCTGTTCCATTACATCACCCCCATTAAGTACACGATGGTAAATACACAAATCCAAACAATATCTAGGAAGTGCCAGAACAAGCTCAAACACTGGAAACGCATCGACATGTTGTCGTTCAAGCCTTTGGTTGAAAGCTGATGATACGCCACTGCCATCCAGATAAGACCGAAGGTTACGTGAAAACCGTGTGTACCAACCAAGGTAAAGAACGCAGAAAGGAACGCACTCTCTTGAGGGCCATAGCCTTCTGCAATCAGGTGATGGAACTCATACACTTCCATACAGATAAAGGCTAAGCCCAATACGAAAGTAACTTTGATCCATCGCTTCAGTCCTAGAACGTCTTTGCGCTTCATCGCAATCATGCCAAAACCAAAGGTGATACTACTGAACAGCAGCATCATGGTTTCGACAAACACGAACGGCAGTTCAAAGATGTCTTTACCTGTCGGCCCAGCAATTGAGCCACTCTCAAGCACGGCATAAGTCGCGAAAAGCGTGGCAAACAGGACACAGTCACTCATCAAGTAAACCCAGAAGCCAAACAACTTATTGCCTGCGGCTTCGTGGTGATGATCATGCGAGTGTGCAAGATCATAAGTGTGTGACGGAGTATTAGCTTGCATACGTCGTCTCCAAATCATCTTTGTTTTCGTTGTTATCACTGTCACTGTTACCGCGACCAGAGTTGTCGTTCACTGACTGTTTCTTCGCTTCTTCAAGCTGTGCACGTCGAGCTGCTTCAATCGCTTTGATCTCTTCAACTTCCACGTAGTAATCCACATCGTCGTTGTAGCTGTGTTGAATACACGTCACCACGATGCCCACTAGGCTTGCTGCTGCTAACCACCAGATATACCAGATCATTGCGAAGCCAAATGCCAACGCCCAAGCAGACACATAAATACCCGTCGGTGTGTTCTTCGGCATATGAATACGTTCGTATTCTTCTTCCTGAGTTGGGTCAAACTCACCACTTTGCTTTTGATACCAGAACGAATCGATCTCATCGCCCTTAGGCAATTTTGCAAAGTTGTAGAACGGCGGTGGTGAAGACGTTGCCCATTCGAATGTACGTCCACCCCATGGGTCACCCGTTAGGTCACGGTTCTGATCGCGGTCGCGAACACTCACATAGATCTGAACGAATTGACACACAACACCCATCGCAATCACACCTGTACCTGCAGCCGCAACCGCCAGTAGAGGGAAGAACTCAGGGTTAATGTCTTGGCTCAAACGACGCGTCATGCCCATAAAGCCCAGAGCATAAAGCGGCAAGAACGCCATCAAGAAACCGATGATCCAACAGTAGAATGCGCGTTTACCCCAAAGCTCGTTCAGAGTGAAACCGGTCGCTTTCGGGAACCAGTAGCCAATCGCAGCAAAACAACCGAAAACAACGCCACCAATGATTACGTTGTGAAAGTGCGCGATCAGGAATACAGAGTTATGCAGAATGAAATCTGCGCCCGGTACCGCCATCAATACGCCCGTCATACCACCAACGGTAAAGGTAATTAGGAAGCCCACTGTCCACATCATTGGCGTGGTAAAACGGATGCGTCCTTTGTACATGGTGAATAGCCAGTTGAAGATCTTAACCCCGGTTGGGATAGAGATAATCATGGTCGCGATGCCGAAGAAGGCATTCACATTGGCGCCAGAACCCATGGTGAAGAAGTGATGCAGCCAAACCACAAACGCCAAAATAGTGATAGCCACTGTCGCCCATACCAACGAGGTATAACCAAACAGTTTCTTGCGTGAGAAGGTTGCAGTAACTTCAGAGAACACACCGAAGATAGGCAAAATTAGGATGTACACCTCAGGGTGTCCCCATGCCCAAATCAAGTTCACATACATCATCACGTTGCCACCAAGATCATTGGTGAAGAAGTGCGTGCCGATGTATCTATCCAAAGTCAGTAACGCGATGGTAACCGTTAGGATAGGGAAAGAGATGATGATCAGGATGTTGGCACACAGAGATGCCCACGTGAATACTGGCATCTTCATCATTGGCATAGACGGAGTACGCATGCGCAAAATAGTAGCGAAGAAATTCACACCCGTTAACGTGGTACCCACACCGGATATTTGCAGCGCCCATATCCAATAATCGACCCCGACTCCCGGACTGGCCTCAATACCAGAAAGCGGCGGGTACGCCAACCAACCCGTACGACCAAACTCACCTAAGCCCAGTGACATGTTAGTTAGGATGATACCCACTACAAACAGCCAGAAGCTCAAGTTATTCAGATAAGGAAATGCAACATCACGGGCACCGATTTGCAGCGGAACGATGATGTTCATCAAACCGATAACCAAAGGCATCGCTACGAAGAAAATCATGATCACGCCGTGAGCTGTGAAGATCTGGTCGTAGTGATGTGGCGGTAAATAGCCTGTCTCACCGGCTGCAGAAAGCAATTGCTGACTACGCATCATGACTGCATCGGCAAAGCCACGAACTAACATCACCATTGCCACAGCAATGTACATGAAGCCCAATTTTTTGTGGTCTACTGAAGTAAACCATTCATTCCAGAGGTATTGCCATTTACCGGCTTTTGTTACCGCATACACCACTAAACCACCCACTAAAGCGATCATGGTTAACGTGAACAAAATAATGGGTTCGTGGTAGGGAATTGAGTCTAGAGTTAATCTTCCAAACATGACGATTATCCTTGGGTTTCCGGCAAACAGTTCATTGAACCAGGGTGCTGGGTCACGACATCGGTGAATAAAAATGGTGGGATACTGGAGAACAAAGTCACAGGTTCAGCCACACTCGGCGCTGCCAATGAACGGAACTGCTCCCAATCTTCAATACGGTCGGGGCTTGCTTTCACTTTTTCCACCCAGTTTAGAAATGCCACCTGATCAGGCATAGCCGATGCGGTAAATTTCATCTGTGAGAAACCTTTGCCACTGTAGTTCGATGCAAAACCTTTGAAGTCACCTTCGTGGTTAGCAATCAAGTTCAGCTTGGTCACCATTCCCGGCATCGCGTAGATTTGCGAACCAAGACGCGGGATAAAGAACGCGTTCATGATGTTGTCTGAAGTCAGCTTAAACGTCACCGGTACGTCTTTCGGAAACGCAACATAGTTAACCGTCGCAATGTTTTGCTCCGGATAGATGAACAGCCATTTCCAGTCCAGAGAGACCACTTCAATCACCATAGGCTGCACATCACTTTCCAGAGGCTTGGAGGGCTCCAGTTCGTGTGTTGTTCGCCAAGTGATGGTGGCAAGAATCGCAATGATGATGATTGGAATCGTCCATACCACCACTTCAATCTTGGTTGAATGCGCCCAATCAGGTGCATACTCTTCTGTGGTATTGCTTTCGCGGTATCGGTAAGCAAAGTAGATGGTCATCAGAATCACAGGGATGACAACAATCAGCATCAGCAACAGAGCCGTAATAATCAGCTCCTTTTCCTGAACGCCAACGCTACCTTTTGGGTCGAGCAATGCGGAGTTACATCCTTCGAGCATCAGGACGGTTCCCACCAAACCAATCCTCGACAGATTTGCTCTCGATAAAATGCATTTATATCTTGAAGCTTCCATTAACTTTCTCGATGGTTATCCAGCCTCAGAACGAACGCCCGAGTACTGGTTGTCATGGTCATTAGAATATTTATGTGTTGAGCATGTGAAACGACGCATCTCAAAGCGAAACTGAATTAAACCCATCTCAGCACAGTTAAAACTGCCGAATTAAAACGACAGCACACCGCAGCCGAAATATTGCCGCACGGTTAAAACCACACAAAAAATATGACTTAATTGTTACACTTTGAAATACATTGTTACATTTGACGCATTATGAGGAGTCGAAATTGAAAGCTCACCAAACAAACTTGGAAACTAACCTTCCAGTTATGAAAGTGAAACATGGAAAACAGAGAGGAATTCAGCCGCACGACATAGGCGTGCTACACATACAAAGCCAACAGTGATAAGGGGTGAGTAAGGTTCTGAAAAATCAGCGACCAACAATGACAAAGCGAAGTGATGTTTGGGTACATTAGAAAGAGCGAATTAAACAAAGCGTGATGAACATCAAATTTATGAATTCACCTGTAATTTTAAAGGTATTTAGAAAAGATATTGCTTTGACCAGCAAACCATTAGGTATTCGAATGGCACACTGCTTTTTATCGATAAGAATGCCAGTGATGTAGTAACAAGTAATGGCCAAGATCGATCTAGAAAGCCGATTTAACGAGTATTTTAAGCAGGTATTACTCCCCTCAAATGAGAGGAGTAATAGTCATTAAGAGAGATATTATGCTGTTGCTGTGACAACTTTCTTGCGCTGATTTTTAGTCATCAAGTGATAAACCACAGGCACAAAGTAGAAAGAAATCAGCGTGGTTAACACGGTTCCGCCAACAATCGCGACCGCGAACGGAGGCCAGAAACCACCACCAGCAATGATCAATGGCATGAAGCCACCAACAGTTGTAATTGTGGTCGAACTGATATGACGCGTACACGACATCACCGCCTCAACAACTGCATCGACATTCCCAGAAGAAGCTTCCTTGTCTAGCTTCAATTCGGTCAGAATCACGATAGCCGCGTTGATAGCTAAACCGGCAATCCCGAGCATCGCAATGATCACCGTAAAACCGAACGGATAGCCGAAGATCCACACCGACAGCAACCCTAGACCACCAGCCAATCCCGCCACCATGAAGATGATGCTACTCATTCGGAACGAGTTAAACGACATCACCACCACCAACACCATCAATACCACCACAACTGCGACATTCGAGATGAGGCTGTTGACTGAATTATCTCGTTCGGCGGATTCACCACCAAAACCAATCGTATAACCCGATGGCATCTGATAGCTTTCTAGGCGTTTTTGGAATTCATTGAGCACGGTTTGTGGCAAGACTCCCGCTTCAATGTAGCCCTCAATGGTATTCACACGTTGACCATTTCTGCGGGTAATCGCACCACGGCTTGTGGTTAATTCAAGTTCGGCCAGTGTCGATACGTTAATACCCGTTGAGTACACCTCAGAGCTAATTGGCAAACGAATATTGCTTAAATGCGCCAAGTTTTCACGCGCTTCATCTGCGACACGAACACGGATCGGTACCGATTCACTGCCCTCAATCACAGAGCCACTTTCACGGCCAGTCAGTGTGGTTTGCAACATGCTAGCAAACTGATTCAGTGAAATACCGTTGAGTTTTGCCGTATCTTCATCGACCTTCAACCACACCTTTGGCGTACCCGGTTGCAGCGTTTCCCTTGTGTGAGTGACATGAGGAACACCGGCCAAAATCAGACGAACATCTTCACCAATCGCTTTCAAAGTATCGAGGTTTTCACCATAAACACGCAGCTCAACTGGCGCAGTAAATGGAGGCCCTTGATTAAGCTTACGTACCAAGATTTGTGCTTCCGGTACCTCTTCATCCAACACCTTTTGCAGCTCAGGAATCAACGCATTCGCTTGAGCAAAGTTTTCCGTTTTGACCATGGCTTGCGAGAAGTACGGCGCGTTGTTTTGCCTTGCCTGCAAGTTGTAATAGAAAGATGGGAAGTTTGCACCCACCAGCCAATCAATGCGCTCCACTTCTGGATAGCGGTGGATGATGTCGTCTATATTTTCCGAGGTATTCTTGGTCGCATAAATGCTCGCTTGAGGTGGCATGTACACCTGAATCTCAAACATGTCTCTGTCTGATGGTGGGAAGAACTGCTCAGTAAGTTGAGACATGCTCCAGTAGCCAGTAAACGGCACCAACAATACCAACGCAATAGTGATGATGGGATGTGTCACACCAAAACGGACAGAAGACGAGAACCAACGTGTTAAAGCAGGAATTCTTAAGCCCGTCATGTACCAGTGATGTTGGCCTTTCTTATCCACATCACTGAGTTGTTTCGGCAGTAGCTTGGTCGCTAAACCTGCAATCAAGGTGTGCGAAATCACATAGGAACCGATCAATGAGAACGACACCGTAATCGCGATACCACCGACAAACTCACCCGATGCACCTGGCATCAGAATTATCGGGGCAAACGCCAATACCGTAGTTAATGTTGAACCCAGCAAAGGCACCCACAAGTGCTTCAACGCATTCATGGTTGCTTCAGCTCGTTGTTGTCCTTTCAAGCGGTAAGCCTGAATGGTATCAACCATCACCACCGCGTTATCGACCATGATCCCTAGCGCTACTATTAATCCTGTCACCGACATTTGGTTGATTGGCACACCGGTCATTTTCATGATCGACAGCGTAAGCAGTGAAGTGAGTGGCAGAGAAATCGCCACCAATATTGCCGCGCGCACACCTAAGGTCACGAACAATACAATCAAGATCAAACCGAAGCCGATCATCAAGCTTTTGCCTAAATCATCTAGGCGAGTTTCGGTATAGCCCTGCTGATTGAACAACACGGTGACATCGATATTGCTTGGCAGCTCTTGTTGAAATTTTTCAATCAGAGCGTTCGCTCGCGACGTCCAGTTATCGACTCGGAGATCAGGGTGCATTCTCGCCGCGACAATCACACCCGGCTCACCATCAATAATCGCAATCTGATCTTGTGGGGTTTTCTCACCACGCCTCACCGATGCGATGTCTTCCATGCGAATGATGTGACCATTGCTGTCCGTGGCAATTGGGACTTGCTTGATGCGTTCAATGGAATCCAGTTCAGATTGTATTTCTAAACCAAAGCGAGAATACGCACTAACCAGTTCACCCGCCGAGTTCTTTGCATCCGCCCCTTCGAGCGACTCAGCGATATTGGCACTCGAACGCCCTAGAGCTGCGGCATCAGCAGTGCGCAAGCTGATCTGAATTTCTTCTTGCGGCATCCCATATTCATCAACGAATTCAGTACCCGACAAGGTTCGTAACCGCTTAGCCAGTTCTTTAGCATAACGCCCGAGGGTCAATCGGTCTGGCTCGCCTGCACCCGACCAAGTCAATGATGCGATGGTTGTGAAAGCATAGGTATGGTCACTGTCGAGATCAGGAGAATGGGCACCCGCAGGTAAAATGGATTCGATGTCAGACAGTTTGTCACGCGCTTGCGACCAAACCGGTTCTGGCTCGGTGATAGTGTCATTCAATTCTAACGTGACAATAGACACGCTCGGCCTTGAGGTTGAACTCACGAGTTTAACTTCACTCAGCTCACGAAGCTTATTCTCAATCACCTCAGTGACTAGCGTTTCTACACGTTCTGCGCTGGCTCCGGGAAAGCTGGTTGTGATGTTGGCGTAACGGTTGATGATCACCGGGTCTTCTGCACGCGGCAGCGTCATGAAAGCAGAAATACCACTCACCATCAGCAGCGCTGTCATCAAGATGAGCAGTCGAGTATTGGAAATAGTCTCTATAATTTTCATACTATTACCTACTCAGCTACGCTGACTGGCTTCACGATTTGACCAGGAACCAAGCGATGTAAACCACTTGCGATCACCTGTTCGCCATCCTCGATTGCACCACTCACATACGCTTGTTGATTGTTGGCAAACAACACCTGAACGCTGCGGCGCTCAACTTTGTTGTCGCCACCAATGACAAAGATATTCCACACACCGCGTAAACCATCAATCAAACCAGTTAATGGCACCCAGTAACCTGAGTCATCAATCTGCTCATCAAATTTAAGGTAGGCAAGTTGCCCTTCCAATACCGAAGATTGCTCAGGGAACAGGTAGCGCAAACCGACACTTCGAGATTGTGTGTCGACCATTGCCCCTGGATTCAATAGCTCTACTGCATAATCGTTACGTCCAACTCGAATACTAGGCGCAGAGAGTGAGGTGACTTTCTGCATTTGGTGAGCAGGAATACCGATGAAGGCCTCTTTACCTTCAGAAGCGAGCAATGTAAGAGTTGGGTTACCCACATTGACCACATCTCCGAGAGAGACAAAACGGGTGGCGATGGTACCAGAGTAAGGAGCAAGCACTGTCGATTTCACCAGCTTCAATTGATTGCCTTTTACGGAGGCCTCAATGCGCAGCAAGTTCGCCTGCAATACACGTTGCTCACTAGTAAGAGAGTCAATCTCCGCTTCGGCACTGAAGCCTTTCGCTTTCAATGAGCGTTGGCGTTTTAGGTTCGCGGCAACAAGGCTCAGTTGAGCTTTCACTTCTTCAGCCTGTGCTTTCAGCTGGCTAGACTCGGTTTCCAATAGCTGGGTATCCAATCGAATCAACGGCTGACCCGTTGTGACTGTGTCACCTACATCTACCAGAATCTCATTTACTTTGCCCGCCAGTTCAAAGCCTAAATTCGCTTGCTGTCCCGCCTTTACCACACCGACATATTCACGTTGTACTTCATATGATGGAGAGCGTTCTAGGGCGACCGTTTCTACCTTCAAGACTGTCGATGCAGCACCATTCGCTCCGGTGTTACTCGCTGCGTCGGATGTTGCCTCGGCTTGTGTATTTTCACCACACCCAACAAGAAGAGTCGACAACGCCACTGTCACTGCGCTTCCCTTCATCAATTTATACATACGTACTGTTCCTATGCGGTACTCAATTATGTTCTTTTTTTAGACTAACCAAATCAAACTAGACTGTCTAGTTTGATTGTGTTAAAAATAAGTTTCATCGTTAATGATTGATAAAACCATCACAAAAAGCATAATGCTAGCGCACAACAAGTTAGCAATAGGTAGCGAGAGATAAGCACGTGACGAAAATCATCAAAAGTGAACAGAAGAGATCGCAGATATTAACCGCAGCAAGTAAGCTTTTCTCTGAACATGGCTTCAAGATCAATATGGATCAGATAGCCAAAGCAGCGAACGTTTCCAAGCAAACGGTCTACTCTCACTTTAAAAACAAAGACGTGCTTTTTGAAACTTGCATGCAAACCAAGTGTGCCGAGCGTGAACTGAGCCACTCAGCCTTCGATATGAATGCTACTTTGGAAGATGAATTGGTGAAGTTTGGTGTGAAGTTTCAGGATTTATTGCTTGATGAACAGTCACGACAAACCTTTCAGAACGCGGTCAGCCAATCCAACACGCACCCAGAAATAGCCTCTATCTATCTAGAAACCGGCCCTCAAAAAACCACCAAGTTACTCGCCGATTACCTACAGTCGAAGATAGATTCTGGTAATCTCACACTGTCGACATCAAGCTCACCGATCATTGCGGCTCGTCAGTTACTGCTGATGTTTCATGGTAAATCAGCCTATTGGTCGTTCTTCGGCCATGATAGCGGCGAATCTGATGAAGAAAGACTCAGCTACACGCGCGAATGCGTTGCACTTTTCTTGAATGGAAACCAGCCTCGCTAGTTCTAGTTTGATGGTGAAATAAAACGCGGACATCAAAAACGAGAGCAGAAGTTACTGAGAAGCCGACGCTAGCAACAGTTCATAAAAACGTTTAGCGGCGGGGCCTGTCTTCACGCCTTTTGGTAACGTTAGATGCAGCGGAACCTGATAACCACTGCCATTTTCCACGTTCAACACCGTTAGCTTCTCACCGCCTCGGCTTCCCACAATATGCTTTGGCAGTCTGCAATAACCTACTCCCTGCTCTACCGCACCAAAAGCATGATCAAAATTATCGACCGTAATACGCTGACTCGACTTCAACCAACCCACATCTTTCTTCTCTCCCAGCTTTTCAACCGAACCTAAGTCCCTGACCACTATTTGTGGTAACGACGACAACTGATTAAGCGATATGGATGATGCATTAGCCAAAGGGTGCGAACTGGCGACAACAGGCTCCATCTTGGTAAATCCAAAGGCTTCAGCCGAGTAATTGGTTATGGGTAGATTAATGATGGCAACATCGGCTCGTTCTTGAGTGACCATTTCGGTGGTCTTCGACAGTGATGTTTCTACCACTTGTATCGACGTACTGTTGTTCTCTGCCATAAACGCAGCCATCGGCTTATAAAGACGCTCAAGGCAGCACAAATGATCAACTGCGACCACGATTTCAGATTCGACTCCCTTTGCTAACTGCTCACTGATCAGTTCAAGTTCTCGCGCTTGTTCCAGCATGCTGCTCGCCCTGCGCAATAAGGCTTTGCCGTCTTCCGACAATACCGCCCTGCGTCCTTCAACTTGAACCAAAGACACGCCCAATTGATCTTCCAGTTTTCTCAACGCATAGATCAGCGTGGTATGGCTCTTATTCAGTTGCAATGCCGCCGCCTGAATACTACCAGCACGGTCTATCTCATAGAGTGTTTGCCATTGGTCGAGGGTAGTCTTTAATCTCATTGGTCTAAAATCCTGACAGTTAATGGCAATATTATGAACTTTTCTGTCTGTTTTTTACAGGTAATATCTATTTCAACAGGCAATATAAATCTCAACAACAAACGAGAATGGCTTGTTTGTCTTAAACACCTATTTTTCAGCGGATTTTGTTACACGAAATTTGTTAAACGGAGAAACACCATGAAACTACTACAAGTTGATTTTGAATTTAACGGCCCTTTCGGTGAAGAGATGTCGAACGCACTCGTAGACCTAGCTAAGTCCATCAACAACGAGCCGGGTATGATCTGGAAAATCTGGACAGAAAACCAAGCCGAGAAACTGGGCGGTGGTGTCTACCTTTTTGAAGATCAACTCAGCGCTGAGGCTTACTTAGCCATGCATGCCGCTCGCTTAAAAGAGATGGGCGTTGATGAAGTTCGCGGCGTGATTTTTGACGTCAATCAGCCATTAACTACCATTAACAAAGGCCCAATCAACGGCTAATGAAATGAATAAAGAATTAGCGAAAAGCACGAGATAGAGAGATGAAAAATGAACAATAAAACGTTTTTAAGCCTACACGGCATCATTTACGCAGGGTTTGCCTTCGCGTTGTTTTTCCTACCAACAGTCATGTGGCCCATGTACGGTGTGGAGATCAATGACAAGTACGCTTACTTTCTCTCTCAGCACACCAGTATATTTCTTGGTGGTATCGCTGCAATAAGCTGGTTGCTTAGAGATATTGAACCTGGCGTGTCCGCCAAAAAGCTCATTCAAGGCTTGGTTGTTACGAATATGCTTGGCGCCATCATCACATTGTATGCAGCATTCACAGGTATCTTTGTTGGTTTTGGTTGGAGCGATCCTGTGTTCTTCCTGTTTCTATCAGTACTGAGCGTATTGCAAGTGCGTAAGCAAGACTAACTCTCAGATAATTAAAAAGGCACAGAGAAATTCATCCTCTGTGCCTTATCAATCATCAATCACTCTCACCAATAACAGCGATCGGTTTATTGGGTATGTTCCACAACGATCAGCTCATCGGTATTGAACCCACGCTCTTTCGACATCGCTTTAAACTTCTCCATCACTTCTGGTGCGACTTCAGGCGTTCTTGCTAGTAGCCATAAGTAATCAGTGTCTGGCCCAGAAACGAACGCGTATTGGTATCCTTCCTCTTCCAATTCAAACACCACATAGGCACCATAAAACGGACCGAAGAACGACACTTTTAAATAGCCTTGGTCGCTACCTTCAACAAAATACGCTTTACCTTCTGCCTCATTCCATTCGCCCTCTTCAGCCGAATAGCCGCGGTTAATCACTTTCACGCCGCCATCATCGCGCAGACTGTATTCAGCACTCACATTGCTTAAGCCGCGCTCAAACGAGTGGTCTAAGCGAGCTACTTCGTACCATTTCCCTAAATATCTATCTAATTCAAACTGCTGAACTGGCTTGACGGTTTCCGGCATGCCAACGCATCCGCCCAATAAAATCACACTCAGCAGCAAAAGTATTTTCTTCATCCTAACCTCGACTTATTTTAATCGTAATACGAGTAAGTCATTTGAGTCTTAACTTACGTCCTTGTTAATACGTGAACCCCATTAGCATGGTTCATATAACATTAAATTATTCAGACATTTATGAAAATCGTTTCGTTGGTGAATGAATTAAAGCCGCTTCATTGCGTCACGATATTGAGTCGGAGTCACCTGCTTATAAGATTTGAACTGGCGATTGAAGTTAGCTTGGTTGTCATAACCGACTTTTTCCATAATCAGATTCACAGGCAGAGATGTATTTAGCAGCAAATCACACGCCACATTTAATCTAATTTTCTTCAACCGCTGACTGAAGCTCTCGTTGTAGTGCTTTTGAAACAGACGCCTTACGCTGCTCTCACTAATGTACAAATGGCTAGCTAAGTCATTTACCGAAATATTATGAATAAAATGATTCATCAGAAAAGCTTCGACCTTGTCTAGTTTGTCGCTGACCTCGTCTTCTTCAACCGAGTTAAAGGTTGGGTTAATTAGCTGCACGACTTCTTGGTCATCAATCAGCAAAGCAAACAGAGAGAATAGAATCAGTAGCTGTTGATGAGGAGGCTGATCCATCACCTTATCTAGCAGTTGTGTTGCCCTCTCAGCGGTATTAGGGGAAAACTGCAATCCTTTCTTTGAGTCTTCTAGTAGTGTACGTAACGGTTCAAGTTCACGACAGCACGCTATCAACGGCTCAATCCAATCTTTACGAAACCAAATTACATGGGTTTCGCAAACACGTGAGTCATCACTGCTCACTTCCGAATAAATGGCATGAGGCAAGTCGGGACCAACCAAAATCATATGGTTATGGAACACATCGCTTTGGTGGTGGCCGACAAAGCTATGCCCCGAGAAGTGACGATGAATCGCTATCTCATATTCTTCATGTCGATGCCAACCATAACTCTTGCTGCCTTCAACGATTTTCTTGTAGCGCCATGACGCACCAATCCTTTGCGGCACCTTTTCTAAGTAACCTTTCATTACGACACTCTGTGACCCTCTAATACTGAAAGTATACCCATCAAACCATTTAAGTGAGCACTTTGACTGAAAAGTATTGGACATTGCGCTAACGGTACTCTTCCGACTTTCTCCGCTAAATATACTGCAGGTGAACTTAATCAGGAGAGCAACTATGGACACTTTATTATTAAAAATACGCGATATGATTCATGCAACACGTCAGCAGTGGATCGGAGAAATCACCTACAGCCACAATATTAAAGGTGATCACACGTGGAAACTCTATGGCTACAACTCTTATGACGAATACAAAAAAGATCTGCGTAAAAGCCTGAGGCAAGAGTCGTAATCAAAAGCTCATTCAAACGACAGCTTATTGATTAAATACAGTTTTTATTTGTCATTCATGTAGAGTTTCCCACTGACCACTCGCTTTCTATACTTATTACACAGTGGAACATGGAAGACACAATAATGAACAACAAGCTCACTCTGCCACACACTGCATTGGCCATCTTAATCGCAGGTCTAAGTGCTGTATCACCAGCTCTTGCACAAGCCAACACAGCCAATCAAGACCAAGCGGCTGACCAAATCTTCACTAATGCCGATATATACGGGCATCGAGAGTCAGACTCGATCGTTACCCATAACGGCAAGATCATATTCATTGGTGACCACGAGCAGGCGCAGACTTTTAAAGGGCTAAATACCGATGTCATCGACTTGGAGAATGCCTTTGTGCTACCGGGCTTCATTGACAATCATAACCATGTTTTTGAAGCCGCCTCTGAACTAGGTGGTAATTGCGAACTGGATTCTGAAGCCACACTCGAAGAGCAAATCCCTTACTTAGAAGCGTGTAAAATCAATGCCGAAACCAATGGTCGAGGCTGGCTGATGGGTTATGGCTTTTCTCTGGAGTCTACACTCGACAGCGATTCGGAATACACACCACTTGAGATCATCGATAGTGTCTTTCACGACCGACCTGTCGTGATCATGGAGCAGACTTCACACTCAATGTGGGTTAACTCAAAAGCACTAAAAATTGCCCGAATTAGTCCGCAATCGTCAGATCCACAAGGCGGCGCCTATTTAAAAGACCAAGACAGCGGCAAGCTCAATGGCATCTTATTGGATAATGCTGGCGACCAAATTATGGAGATGGCGTGGAACAGCCAAAGCGAACTGTTTGAGCAAAGCTACCAGGGCTTAATGTACGGACTTGAAGAAGCGGCAGCACACGGCATTACCACCATAGGTGACGGTCGACTGTACTGGAAACGCGGTTGGTATGATGTTTGGCTCGAAGCGGAGCAAAACCAGGATTTGACTGCTCGCGTGTCATTACGCCCTTGGGTTTACCCATCAATGGCAATGCCCTCTCAATTAGAAGTGTTTGAGAAGATGTATTCCGATGACAAAAACCGTCTACTGCTAGTCGATCAGGTGAAAATGTACAGCGATGGCATCTTCATCAATGGCACGGCAAAAACGCTCGCTCCTTATTTAGATACTTATTTACCAAACTCTCCTAATGGCTTGAACTACATTCCACCAGCACAGATGCAACAGTGGTTAACGGCTCTAGACAAAATCGGCTTTAGTGCACACATACATGCAATTGGCGACGGTGCGGTTCGTGAATCTTTAGATGCCATCGAGAGCGTACGTAAACAAGGTTCGCAAAAGCCATACACGTTAACCCACGTTGAATTGATCAATGATGAGGACGTTCCACGCTTTAAACAACTCGATGTTTCGGCGGACTTCCAGGTCGGGTCAGACTACGTAGCACAGCACGATCACGAATGGGCTAAGGCCTTCTTAGGTGCTAGACGCACGAAAGCCATGATGAACCTCGACGCAATACTCAAAACCGACGCTAATATCACGTTAAGTAGTGACTGGAATGTACACGACATAAATCCTTTAGTCGGTATCGCCAACAGCCTAATCATGGGAAAAACAGGCCTAACCGATATCTACACAGCCATCGACGCTTACACCCTCAACGCAGCTAAAAGCCTAGGAATTGACGATATAACGGGAACGATTGAGGTTGGTAAGTCAGCTGACTTCGCCATTCTTGATAAAGACATCACCACTTTATCAGCAAGAGGCATCGCCAAAACGCAGGTGTTGATGACGGTGTTGCGGGGGAAAATAGTTTTCGAAAACAGTAAATAGCAAACTAATGTTGAACCACAAAGTAATAAAAATATTTCTTATGATAATTAACATCACCCATAAGAATACATAATAATCCATACTGATTTTCAAAATTAACGTTTGATCACCATTTTCACAACATTAGATTGCAGAACAGATTAGTTAAAAAAAATCATTAAACTGCGGAAAATTTATTAACAATCGGTAACATTGCGCATGAAAAAATACATAATCCTACTTACAGCGTTAACATCATTATCAGCGAGCGCAAATGATTTCACGTTTGTCTCTGGTGGACTTCAATATGGTATTGATGATGGACTTTCTGATTCTGTCATCGGCCAGTCTGAAGGTAGTGTAGGTGGGTATAGTCGTATCTCTTGGAATTTTTACGATCATCTGTTCGCCGATTACAGTATTAGCTATAACTCATATGATGGGCCAAGCTTTCAGAGCAGTACCCTTTCTTTATCATCGTACTCCTCTACAACAAAACAGGATTTTGGACTTGGGTATTACTTCGAGCTAGGGTCATTCTCACCTTATGTAAAGATAAATAGAACATCGTTTAAACAAAGCTATAAGGGCACAACAGATACCTTCGTCCCTGGAGGGGGTGACCCACAGATCTTTAAGGAAAGCTACACACTCAAAGGGTATGGGGTAGAGCTCGGATCCATGATCCACATGAGTGATGCTTGGGCACTAAGAGTTTTAGCCAGTGTGACTGAACCTGAAGGCGATAATCAAAACCTTCATCTATATGAGACTTACTTAATCTCAGATACCCAATTTAGTAAAAACTGGTCTTTTGAAGCAGCTCTTGGCTATCGAAAACTAAAAGACGATTACGTAGATCTTGGCGAGTTCATGCCACAAGTTGGTGTAAAATACCTTTTTTAGAAATGATTTCTTTCAAGCTCACTTCTGATTAAAGCGCACATCAAGTGAATTACGATTCAACACGTACGACTACAAAGGTCGTGGCAGGGCTTACAACGTAAACGACCAAGTTAAGTTCTAAATCCAGTTACAAACTGTGTTTTCTAAAAAACAAAGGGTTGGTATAAATACCAACCCTTTTTATTGGAAAGTCGATTAAGAGCTCTCCGAGCAGCCATCAACTAGCAATTATGCTTTTACTTCTTTTGCCTCTTCTAATTCGTTATCGATTTGTTCTTTATTATCAAGAGCAAAGTAGATTTTCGATACCAACACTTCAGCAATCAGAATCGTAAATACCACAGCGAAGAACGCCACTACACCATTCCAAGGGCCAGTAAAGCTCACCTTCTCGCCAAACAGAAGGTTAATTGCTTCTAGCATCACGAACTTTGAACCCACTAAGATGATGTAAGTGGTGATTGCTCGATAAACCTTCGGTGCTGTACCTGGTTTGCTTTTGAAGTGCTCAGCAATCTTATGTTCTAAACCAATAGAAAGTTTCAATAGTAGCTGAAGCAGCAACGCCGCTATCAAAGAGATAGTGAAGGATTCAATGTTGACGAAGTCCCAGTACTCATCGAAGAAGTTAAGGACCACTAAGTCCACCAGCACAGCTAACGTATAACCTACGAATAGACGTTGTGGTGTATTGAATCCGTAAACTTTGTCTGATTTAGTCATTATGTCTCTCTCTGATTTGATAAGTAGCCTCGATTTGAAATACATCTTAGCGTTCGAATCGGACCAAAACTTACCATTTGGTGACACCACAACCATTCCATTCGAAATTATTAGTTTTTATCGATTGATCATTTATCACACCAATAATTCGCTTCCCTCTATTAAAGCAATTTCTCAAAATATAGAAAAGCACCAAAAGATAAGCCTCGTCATTACGTGTCACCAAATGGCCATTCTTCCATTACCGCTCCCCATATGATGACTCCATCAGCGACACTAACTCATATCCAAAAGGTGCAGACTATGAAAAAGCTAATCACTAACGCGAACGTATTTAACGGTGTTGATAACAACCTAATCGAGAACGTATCACTTCTTATCGAAGATAACTTGATTACTCAAATTGGCGAGATTGACCCAACGCTAGCCGATGAAATCATTGATGCTCGAGGTGGCACAGTAATGCCAGGTTTGATTGATGCACACGTTCATATCACGCTATCTGCACCTTTCAATGTGATTGATACCATGACACGTGAAGAAGTGGCGATTCGCTCAGCAAAGATTTCAGAAGAGATGCTGATGCGCGGGTTTACCACCATTCGTGATGTAGCGGGCAACACGCTTGGCCTTAAAAACAGTATCGATAACGGTTACGCAACTGGCCCACGTATTCTGCCTTCAATGGCGGCTATCTCGCAAACCTGTGGTCACTCAGATTACCGCCAGAACCAAGCGCAAGAGCGTTTAGCTAACGGCCACGAAGATTCCCCAATGATGAAGCTTGGTGCTATGAAAGTGGCCGATGGCCGTTCAGAAGTATTGAAAGCAGTACGTGAACAACTGTTTATGGGTGCATCACAAATCAAGATCATGGCAGGCGGTGGCGCATCTTCAACGTTCGACCCGCTAGATACATTGCAATTCACATCTGAAGAAATGAAAGCTGCGGTTGATGCCGCTTCCGATTACGGCACCTATGTCGCTGCGCACATCCACACATCTGATGCGATGCGCCGAGCGGCAGAAGCGGGCGTGATGTCATTCGAACATGCGACTATCATGGACGACGACATTGCGGAGATCATTAAAGAGAAAGGTATTTGGGTGATTCCTTCTTACTTTACCTCTTCATTGATTGCAGAGCGTAAGATCCCTCTGCCAAACGAAGAGACATACCGCAAGACAGAGCGCGTGGGTAAAGCCATGTTCAAGTCAGCAGAGTTGATTAAGAAATACGATATCCAAAACATCGCCTTTGGTACCGACTGTGTCGACGAAACCAACGTTCATGCGACTCAATTAAATGAGCTTGGCGCGATTGAACAAGTGTTCGATACCATCACTGCACTTCGTATGGCGACATCAAACTGTGGACGCTTGTTTGAAATGTCGACTTACCAACACCCTTACCAAAAAGGCAAACTAGGTCAGATCGTTGAAGGTGCGTATGCCGACCTATTAATCATCGACGGCAACCCACTGGAAGGAGTGGCATGTGTAGCTAATACAGAAACACAAAAACTGATCATGAAAGACGGCAAGGTGTATAAAAATAGCCTTTAATTTAGAACCTCAAGATTAGAATAAACTGCGGTGCTATGGCGAATTCGTCATAGCACCGCTTTATTTAAAACTCATCGCTCAAAGCCGTTCAATTCTTGATTTCACCCCTGATTATCCCGCGGCACACTCACCCGAATAGATCCCATCATAAACCGCCAAAATTCACCAAACATAGCCACCAAATTTAGCTCATTAGACTAAGACGACACTGCGCCTGAAAAGACGAAGAAATTGCCCGCCATTCTGAAAAACAGCTGCAAAACACACCCGGAAAAGCGCCCGTTTTTTAATTTGAAAATTAATTGAGATTTTTTACCGTCTTTTTTTATCAAGCTTCGTCTTACAGGTATTCCTTCACTGGACAACGCTTCAAACCTTGTGCGCCTTTGGTAAAAACACCTCACACACATTCTGCGCCTCGATCCTGTGATTTTAATTAGCTGTAAATAATAGGAGCTTAAAATGAGCTTAACCTTACTGGCACTGAGTGCCATTTTCCTCGGCTTTTACGTCGTGCTATCGCGCTTTAAAAAACAGAAAAAAAGCTTCAACTTCCGTGTGCTTAGCGCACTGGTTGGCGGCCTTTTGTTTGGGGGCATTATTCAAGTTGCACTCGGAACCGATAGCGCAGTTGGACTGCAGTTTTCTGATCTTATTTCTCTATTCGGGAACGGTTACGTCAAGTTACTGCAGATGATAGTGATACCGCTGGTGTTTGTTGCTATGACAGCGTCCATCATGAATGTGGAAGGCACTAGCGCCCTCTCGAAAATCGCGCCTAAAGTCATCGGTGTGTTGATTTTTAGCGTGACGATCTCTGCGGTAATTGGTATTGCGAGTATCTACTTATTCAACATCGATGCGAACAGCTTAGTTCATGCGATGGGCACGAATACGGCCATTGAAGCGCGCAGTGATAGTTTGCTTTCGACTCAAGAACTGATGTCTAACAACACCTTCACAAGCTTGGTGCTGTCTATCATCCCTGCCAATATTTTTGAGATGCTGACGGGTGCAGAAAGAACCTCAACGTTATCGACGGTTCTATTCGGTATGTTCCTTGGTTTCAGCATCTTGCAGGTGAAAAAGCGTAAACCCGAAAAAGTACAAAGCTTTGTTGATTTCATCAATGCTGCGAAAGAAGTCGTTCTATCGATGGTTCGAGAAATCCTAAAGCTTACCCCTTATGGCGTGTTCGCTTTAATGACCAAGTTCATGATGAACAACGATTTGTTCGCACTCTCTGAAATGGGTCGATTCGTAATCGCAAGCTACGCAGCAATCGCAGTGATGTTTGTGGTTCACCTCGTACTTGTTGGTTTGTTTGGTTTGTCTCCGAAGACATTCGCAAAAAAAACTTGGCCTGTGTTGGTGTTCGGCTTCGGTTCTCGCTCAAGCATGGCCGCTATTCCATTAAACGTAGAAACACAGACTCAACGTCTTGGAGTAGACGAAGAAACAGCCAATATGTCGGCAACATTCGGTACCAGTATTGGCCAAAACGGTTGTGCCGGAATTTACCCAGCAATGCTCGCCATCATGGCCGCGCAAGTCATGGGTATCCCAATTGACCTGAGCTTTGTTCTACAACTTATCGCCGTGATTGCCATTGCTTCATTCGGTATTGCAGGCGTCGGCGGCGGCGCAACCTTCGCAGCCGTTGCCGTGCTAACCATCATGGGATTAGACATCACTATCGTTGCGATACTGGTCTCGATTGAAGCCTTGATTGATATGGCGCGTACCGCTCTTAACATCTCGGGTTCAATGCTCTCTGGTGTACTAACCGCCAAAACTAACGGTTCATTGAACGCTGAACAGTACAAAACACACGCCCCATCGAATACAACCAATAGCGAAATTCCTGCTTAACGCAGATCGCTCAAGTTATTCAGATTCATTCAAATAAACACAGGGCGTGAAACCGCGCCCTCATAAGAAGATGTACCACTATGAAGATCGTAATTTTAGGTGGCAGTGCCGCAGGTATGAGCTTTGCTGCCAAATACAAAAGAAACCAACCCACTGATGACGTTATCGTGATCGAAAAACGCAGCTACCTGTCGTTTGGTGCGTGCGGCCTGCCCTACTTTGTTGGTGACAAGTTTCAAACTACAGATCGCATGATCTCTCGCACACCACAGCAAGCCATCGATTCAGGGCTCGATGTTCGCATCAATACAGAAGTGATCGCGGTGAATGCGGCCGAGCAAATCATCACAGTCAGCACGCAAGGCAAGTCACAAGATATCTCGTTTGATAAGTTAATCATTGCGACAGGTGCGCGCCCTTTAATTCCAGATTTCGCGACCTCTTTTCGTGTGAGTAACCCTGGACGTGCTGATAGCGCTGATTCGAATAACACCGAGCACATTTACACCCTCACTAGCATGGAAGACGGCATTGCCGTGAAACAAGCCATGCTCGCAGAAGATAAACCTCGCGTCGCAATCATTGGCGCAGGTTTTATTGGATTAGAGATGTTCGATGCGGCACATGACTTAGGAAAAGACGTCACCATAATAGAGCGTGAAGCGCACATCATGAGCCGCCAATTCAGTCCAGAGATGATCATCGACATCGAAGATGCCATTCGTGACACAGGAACCAATCTGCTAACCAATACCCAAGTCGAACACATAGAAAGAATGGAACGCGGCAGCTACATACTGACGCTCAGCAACACACAAGACACTCACAATGGACCGACTGCAATTCAAGCCGACATTGTGATTCTGGCACTTGGCTTCAAACCCAATACCGAATTGTTTGATCTACCAAAACTACCCAACGGCGCTTTGTTAGTCGATAAGTTTGGGGCGACACCCGTAGCTAATATTTACGCCGTAGGTGACTGCGCGACGGTTCATCACTTAACGCTCGATCAGCCCGTGTATTTGCCACTTGCCACCACAGCCAATAAACAGGCTCGAATGATGGCCGACAGATTAGTAGGCAAAGAGACCTTCCTCGATGGTTTCTTAGGTTCATCATCTTTGAAAGTACTTGATTACGAGCTTGCTAACACGGGCATTTCTCATTGGATGGCAAACCAATACGCAGTGCCAACCAGTACCTCTGTCATTAAAGACAAGAACCAAACAGATTATTACCCCGGCCAAGAAGACATCAAGATAAAACTTGCTTACGACCCTGAATCTAAACGCCTTTTAGGTGGAGAAATTGTCGGCAAGAAAGGCGCTGTAGGTCGGCTAAATGCATTAGGCGTTGCGATTACTGCAGGCATGACGACCCAACAATTGGGTTACCTTGATTTCAGCTACGCTCCTCCTTTTGCACGAACATGGGACGCGCTGAATGTGGCGGGCAATGTTGCGAAATAACTGTCATCTAACTTAATAAAATGCACTTAATTTAATCACCATCACCCAATTTAATGAGAGAGAAAACCATGGCACAAACCATTACCAAAGGCATTAAAGCCCTCAAAGAAGAAGCCTACCAAGTCGTTGAAGATATGTCGGTAGAAGAAGCAATAGCGCTATTCAACGGCAGCGACGACAAGCAAAACACACTTGATGACTACGTGTTTGTCGATGTGAGAGAAGCCGAAGAAAGAAACAAGCTTGGCATTATTCCCGGCGCTTTTACTTGCCCAAGAGGCATGCTGGAATTCTTGATTGATCCAGAATGCCCCGTTCACAATAAAATATTCAACCAAGACAAAACCTACGTGTTCTATTGTGCCCACGGTTTGCGTTCTCTTTACGCTGCCAAGATGGCCGCGGAGATGGGGTTAAAGCCTGTTAAAAACCTCGCAGGTGGCTTTGCTGCTTGGGCAGAGCAATCAGGTGACATTGAAATGCCAACTAAATAAAACATCCAACTCAATAAAATCGTACTGAGTTAAATCGAGCGTAGAGCTCAACTGTCCTACGCTAATTCCTGCTACTCAGTATGTATTCGAGTATCGATCCTGCCCGGTGATACTAGACGTTATATTCTGTGCTTGCCTCGCATTCACAGAATGTAATGCCCGAATAACCCACACATTCCCACTGTCTCATTATTATTTTTCAAATAACTTGTCTTACTTTGACCCTCTATCCCTCGCCTTACATGAATAATTTAAGCTATTGATTTTTAGAAGTTAAAAAAATTAAAGACACAACTATCCAGAAAGAAAACCATAAACCACAAGCACGCCTAACCTAGTCTATTTTCAATCAACTTAAACATACACACTTGCACAATTGTGCATTCGTATATATGATTCGACCTCTTTTCACTTGCTAGAGATTCCAATTGTGGACGCTAAATTAGTTATTGCGTTAAATGAGTTCTTTTATGTGGCCAAAGGTCTGGTCGTTATCATCGCTATTGTGTCGGTTCTGACTGGCATCATGCGAGAGTATATCCCTCAAGATAAGCTCCAAGCGACGCTGACCAAACACGATAAATGGGGAACCTTGTTGGGCGCATTGTTCGGGATGTTAACTCCATTTTGTAGCGCAGCTGTGGTTCCGGTGACCATGGCGATGGCGTCGATGGGTGCATCATTAGGTACTGTGATGAGCTTCATCATCTCGGCGCCACTGTGTAACTTCATCGTATTAGCGATGGTGTACGCAGCGTTCGGATTGAAGATCACCGTGGTGTACTTCTTGGTGACCTTTACCGCCGCGGTTCTTGGTGGTTACTTGATATCCAAATCACCTTGGAGAAACGAAATCAAACGTGGTGCTGAGCTTGAAGACACCAAAGGCAAAGGCTGCTCAGGTTCGAGCAATAACAAAAACACAGGCAACACTTGTGCCGCGGCTCCTTCTTCAGTATCAAGAATGCGTAATGCTATGGGTGGAGCTTGGGCTTTGTTCAAACGAATCATCCCTTATGTACTATTGGGTGCGGCGATCAGTGGATTCTCGGCAGCTTACTTGCCAGCAGACTTGGTAGAGAAATACGTGGGCGGTGACAGCTTCCAATCTATCGTGGTCGCTTCATTGATTGGTATTCCGCTTTACCTACGTATCGAGATGGCGATTCCTCTGCTTAACGTGTTAATTGCTAAAGGAATGGGCTTAGGCGCAGCATTGGCATTAATTATTGGCGGTACAGGTGCCAGTTTGCCTGAAATCGCGCTAGTATCTGCAGTTCTAAAAAGAAAAGCCGTAATCGCGTTTGTAGGAATCGTCTTAACGACAGCCATCATTGGTGGCGCTATCTTCCAATACGTTGTGTAAAATCGGTTACTCAGAATAAATAAAACTTCGCGCCGCTCATCGAGAGTGGCGCTATTCAGTTGGAAAGGTAAAACCATGATGGATGAAAAATACATTGATTCGCTCAAAGCCTTATCAGAACCCAATCGCCTGCGATTGTTCTGGTTGTTCCTGCATGTTGATGAATGCATGGCGGTGGCTGAAGCAATGGACATCATTGGTGAAACTCAATACAACGTCTCTCGTAACCTAAAAATGCTCTACAAAGCTGGGCTTCTTAACCACGATAAGAAAGGAAAGTGGGTGTTTTACACCTTGAAAGAACAAACCGCGCCTCACTGTAAAGCTTTGGTCGATTCAGTAAGACACTTGCCAGAAGACGATTTCCAAGAAGTGGTTAAACGTTGTCAGATTCGCTTATCAATGAGAGTTGATGGTGACTGTGTTATCGGGCCAGACAGCGAGATATGGCACAGCAAAATTAGCTAGCTCTCAACAAATAGAAGAAGAGAGACAGCAAGAGACGCAATAAGAGGATGCCACGGCATCCCTGTTGAAAATGGTGGTGTGAATTATGAATACCTATACTCAGCAAGAGCTTGATTCTATTCTTGAACAACACAAACTGTGGCTAGAAAACCAAGGCGGCCAGCGTGCACAATTACGTAATGTCGACCTAAGTAATCTAATGCTTCAAAATGTTGACCTTCGTTGCGCCAACCTAATTCGTACCAACTTTAGTGGTGCCGATTTATCGGGATCCAACATGAATGAGGCTGATATCACCTACGCCAATTTCAGCCATGCTAAGCTGAACAACGCCACGTTCCGCGATGCAGATTTACGAAACGCAGACATGAACTACGCACAAATGAGAGACGTTGATTTGTATCGTGCGGATCTATTTCGTACCGATTTCAGCCACGCTAATCTGAGCGATAGCGCACTCAACCGCATCGACCCTAGTAATACCATCATCAAGCTGCGTAATCCGAACCAGCAATGTTTCGCCTCCAAGTCAGGTTAAACGCTGTTTAATTGCTACTATTAAACACAGGTTATTGATTTATGGATGAACCGGGTTGGTATAAGGATGAAATTAGAGTGAGGAAATTACTAACTGCACGCTTGCTTTCAGCGCTAAAACTCGTTTCAGTGCTGAGGCTTAGTACAGCGCTACGGTTCGGCGTAGTACTGCTAGTCAGTTCAATACTGTTTGGGTGCAGTAACTTTAGAAACCTATCCCATGAGATAGACGCAATTAACTCCATTACCAACCAATACCAACTCGTTTTGAGCCAACCCGCGTCAGATTCGGCCGTGGTGATTGAGCAAATCAAAGACATCAATAAAAGCGAAGTGGATGGTTACGACGGAATAATCGCTAGTGACCGCATCGACTTACAGCTATCGAACAACATCCATTATCTACTTGTCTTTGAAGATAAAAATCAAGACTTAACCCTACAAGCAGACGAAGCATTCAG
This sequence comes from Vibrio gigantis, assembly GCF_024347515.1. Classification (NCBI taxonomy): domain Bacteria; kingdom Pseudomonadati; phylum Pseudomonadota; class Gammaproteobacteria; order Vibrionales; family Vibrionaceae; genus Vibrio; species Vibrio gigantis. Next base: position 1,083,747 of record NZ_AP025492.1, on the reverse strand, counting down.
TGTCATTAACCTTCGTAACCATCAAGACAATTCCACCATAGAAGTATCCCTAGAAGTTAATGAAAATGAAGTCCCAAGTGCGTTTGTTGGTCGCTCACTCTCTTCACTGTTGAAAATCGAACTGGATCTTGTCGATATTGGCACCGTCGTGAGTTTATCGGATCCACCCTTTGATAGAAAAAACGCCAAACTCGGGATGTGGCAGCCACTAACATTCTTGCTCGAGCATAATGCGGGGGTCTATTTTTTATCAGAGTACGACCCGAATAAAATCCCTATCTTGTTTGTGCATGGCATTAACGCCACCGCATTAGACTTTGCCCCACTGATTGAAAAGATCGACCAATCTAAATATCAAATATGGGTATTTAACTACCCTTCAGGTTTGTCTTTGGCTTTGAACTCAAAGGGCCTGAATAACCTAATACACACCGTCGTCACTCAGTACAAGATTCAACAATTGCATGTGGTCGCGCACAGTATGGGCGGGCTTATCGCCACCAACAGTCTCCGTCAGTGCAGCATTGGGCAGCTGTGTGATTTTGTTAGTAGTATCACCACTATATCTTCCCCGTTCGGTGGCGTGGCATCAGCCAAGCAAGGTATAGAGTACGCCCCTGTCGTAATGCCTGCTTGGATAGATTTAAACCCAGACGGTAAGTTTATCGCTGATTTATTTTCTGATAACAATGACAACAACACGCCACATTTTCTCTCGTTTGGCTATAACTCGGGCGAGCTGTTCAATACCAAAAGTAATGATGGTGTCATTAACCTCTCAAGCCAATTGTCGCGCCCAGCCCAACTCCATGCATCACAAATCCTCGGCTATGATGAAGACCATACCAGCATTTTAGACAACGATGACCTGTTTGAAGACCTATCCGACTTTTGGTTGAGAGCAGAGCAAACAAATTAATCCACCTTTAGGCGCATCACCAGTTGTTTTATCGGAGTGCGCCGCTCACCTCATGAGTTGAACATCCCCTCCCAGCCTCCCTTAGCTCCCCAAGCACTCACGTTATGAATGATCTTAAAAGATCTTGCAGGGCACATTAATGTTGTATATTATTCGCCCATAAATTACAGACCGGATAGTCGGTCTGTAATTAATTGAGTGATTCCCATGGACAAAAAGCAGCAAGCAATCCAAGCCGCGATTGAGTTATTCGCAACACAAGGCTTTGAAAAAACGTCTATCGCACAAGTGTGTGAAACGGCGAAAGTATCAAAGGGTTTAGTTTTTCATCATTTCAAAAACAAAGATGATCTACTAAGACAGGTGTTTGTTCGCATGGCGGAGATCATTAGCGAAGTTGGCGAAAGTGTTGACCAGTCTAGTGAAGGAATGTCGGCGAAACAGAGGTTTATTAACCTTATCGAACACATCTTTTTGTCTATGGCCGACCCACAACAAAAACGGTTTTATCAGTTGGATTACCAAGTGAAATGTCAGCCTTCAACAAGGTTGATATTGAAAGACCAGTTAGATGAACGCTACCAACTGATGGTGCACTCTTTTGAAGTCATTCTGTGCGACATTCCCCATGCCAACAGCATTGTCGATAGCCACATGTTGATCGCCGACATCGATGGTATCGCACTCAATTACTTGTTCTCGGATGGTGATTACCCGTTAGAACAAATTAAAGAACGCTTCATAGCTAAGTACTTACTGCTGCTGGATTTATAAGTACCTCGCTTAAAAGCTCAATAAAACGTTGTTGGCTATCTAAAGCAATCAGATACCTGAAAACGCTAACAACAAATAATTTAAGTTAGGAATTTTTCAAATGAAAACCCCTTATGAAATTCAATATGACGCTTTCGCCGCTGCAGGCGGGCTTTACGACGAACGCCATGCAAAACTGTACGCAGAATTTGCCGACGATCTTATTGCCGACGGCAGCTTTTCTATCGTGCATGAAGGCGTAGCACACGCATGCTATACCCCAATCACAATAGACGCAGCACCACACCTGAAGTGTTATGTGCTTGCACCTTTAGCGGTGTTGCCAGAATACCAAGGCAAAGGCTACGCGACTCGATTAATGGAAGAAGCCGAGAAACAACTCGACGCTGACGTTATCTTCGTGATGGGCGAACCGTTCCACTACGGCAACCGCTACAACACCGCACACAACGTGCTTCCACCTGTAAAAACACTTGCACCTTTAGAGTGCTGGTTCGCTAAAGCACTTACCCCTGGCGCACTAGACGGTGTAGGTGAATCGACTTCAAGCATCTCTGGCCCTTACGCAAGTGAGCGAATGTGGGGACACCCAAACGAGCAAGTTTAAGGTCATCAGATAGGAAAAATGGAACGCTCAGGCGTTCCATTTTTGTTTGGGTAAGCGTAATGCTTTTCGAAGAAATTACTTATTGATTCCGAGAGGATGAATGCAGTTTCGGGCTAATTTGGCAACACCTTCTAACTCTAAACACCCTCAAATTTAGTTCATCAACCCCTTTTGGCCTGCGACCGAGGAGGAGAATCTTCTTTGGCGCGGAATATGTAACTGCACATGTAACGATCGGCGCTCTGTTCCTCCCCACAATAGATCGCAGATGCTGATTAAGGGGAGGCTAGGAGGGGATTTTTATTCTAGAGCTAACATGGATTTGCCCCATTAGGTGTTAACGTAATTGCTCAGTGGCAAAGCTGCCACTGAAATTGCCGTACTTTTATCAAACGATAATCAGCCAGTTACTCTATCAATAACCAACTTTCGGTAGTTTTGTTGTTCTTTTGAACTAGCTCTAGGGTGAGAGATCCTGTAACAATCCATGCCATTACTGGAAAATCGCCAGTATTTTTTTCTATCAAGCTCTTTCGTTTCGTACCCACCGAAATGTTTATCCATTATGAGTTTTATCGTCTCGTCGTTTTTACGATTGCATCCTACAGCGAATACAATGGTATCGGGTTTGCAAAACTTGATCGCTTCAGCCAAAAGATCTGCTGATAGCTGTTGAATTACCGTGAACTCTTCTTTCCCACGCCTAGATGGAGATGCTCCGTTGTAGTCCCATGCATAAAGGTTGGCATACACAAGCTCTTCAGGACTAGCATTCAGTTTTCTAGCTAAATTTGTATAGAATCTCTTAAAGTGAGATCGATGTGAGGTTTTTATATTCCCCCCTTTTTTGTCGTACAAGTGCCAAGAATAGCGGTCAAAAGCTTCTTCAATGACAGCTCTAATGTTATTAGAAGCATTTTTATCAACGATACGTTTTATAGTATTTTTGTTGTTTAAAGTATTCCATTTCGCGGTCTCTCTTCCTACTAACATAACTCGTTTTTGAGCCGAATCGTATTGTTCGAATGGATACGGTAGAAATACCCCTGAATACCTGTCTTCTCCATTGATAAAATCAGTACTGTGTAGCTCTTTCAAAACTAACTCATAGTTAGATTTCAATGAACTAAGATCCATTAGCAACTCCACGTTTATAAATTATTACGATGATTTCAAATTTTTTGAGAGCACAAGCCAAATACGCTATCAGAAATGAAGACTACAATCTCAATTGAAGCTGCCATTTAAGCTTATCTACCCTGTCGACTTTATTTATACTATACAAATAGTTAAGTGATAGTGCTGTGGTGTGTGTCGTGAAATATCTCATCTTTAACCTCGTAATGCGGAATAAAGGGGCGTTAACGACGCCATACTAGATATCAAACAGAGCCGAGATAACATTTTATATGAAAACAAGAGAGAAAATTATTTGGGAAATTCTCGATATCTATCCAAAGTTGAGAGAAGCCAAAGGTTATATTTTCTTTGGCACCTTGCAAGAAAAACCACCATACGAAACGGCTAGCTATCATAGCTGGCGTTTAAACCTCAGTGAGTGTGATGAGTGTAGTGAGGCAATGGCGGCTGTTGTGCATCTATTAGATTCGTTGCTAGAAAGTATTCATGTTCCCTCACCTCGCCCTCATGGATACATAAAGATAGAAAACTCATTAGTAACCTTGCATTGGACGACAAGAGACGTAGTAGATACGATGCTCGACAATATAGAAAAGGTTTCGAAATTAGACCATTACAGAATTGTACTGCGGCAGTAAGACTAGGCATCTCACCAAGCGATGTTCTAGTACCTATTGTTGTGCGTACTCTCTCATTGCTAACTCACAAATGTCCAAATCCAATTCAGTCCTAAAACAAAAAGGGATTGGTATCTCTACCAATCCCTCTCCCAAACTCTCTTAATACTTACAAGCTCTCAATTGCCTTTTGTACCGCAGGGCCAATCTGGCGTTTGCGCGAGGTGACCCCCTCCAGAGTCAACATATCGCTTGTCGGTTCAGCGTTGAAAGCGGATTTGATGACCTGATAGTCGCTTTCATCTACCCAAAGTAAGTTTGCTTCTTTGTTCTTAGTGTCTGTGATTGAGAAGAACAAATGGTCTAGCCCATTCTCTTCTTTGTATGCCTTCATTGCTGCCAAAAGCTCGTCTTTACGGTCAATCAGTTGTTGAGCGGTTAGTGTTTCAGCCACACCGATACCCACCTGTTTTCCACCGTATTTAAAGTTTTTGTAATCCAGCGTCAGAATGGTTTCAGATGAAAGGTGGCTAAGATCGGATTTAGCAATCAACATCTGTTGGCCGAAGTCTTCGATATCTGAAATGCCTGCAACCTTTGCCAGTTTCTCTGCGTATTCACGATCGCGCTCTGTCGTGGTTGCTGATTGGAATACCACGGTATCAGAGAGAATCGCGCCTAAGCCAACACAAGCAAGGTGTTTGGGTAATGTCACATCGAGCTTTTCAGCGTTGTCAGCCAGAATAGTTGCAGCTGAACCCCAACCTCGAATATCCATCTCAACAATTTGAGGCGTATTAATCGGTGAGCCACCAATCGCATGGTGATCGACCACAGCCACAATAGCTGATTGATCGATGGTTGGTGCTAATTGAGTCACTTGGTTGAAATCCACCAGCCCCACTCGATATGAAGAGTAATCTTTCTCTACACGTGGAGATTCAGCATTGCAGTAATTCAAGATGAACGTCGATTCAGGGTTGATAGGCTCAGGCACTGTCGCCGTACCGCCATAGATATGAGCCGCGAGCATCGCAGACATTACCGTGTCGCTGTCTGGGCTAAGGTGCCCCGTCCATACGAGATCTTCACTGTTTTCATTGGCAGATTGTTGCAGGCTAAAAGCAAAACTTGCTGAACTGAAAGACATGATTACGGCAGCAACGACAGGTGTTAGCTTCACGGATATTTCCTTATTTGGATTCGTTTTAGAACCCCATACGCTAGCCTTGAAAAATTTCAGAACCGTGTCAGTAATATTTCAGATTTACTTCAGTAAGTAACGAAATGTAATTTAGATCTCGTTAGGTTTCCCAAAAAACAAAAAAGGATCAGTATCTCTACCAATCCTTGAGTTTCACAAACCACTGCAGGCTTAGAGGCAGTTAGTGCTTGTACCTAAAGGTATTACTGTCATCAACAATCTCGATTCTGACAGGAACTGTGCCTTGCTTAACGTTGCCGATTTTTGCAAATGCTTTGTGTGAAAGGTCGATCACTCGGCCTTTTACATAAGGGCCTCGGTCATTAATTTTCACATCGACAGACTTGTTATTGGCTGTATTGGTCACTCTCACGATAGTGCCAAAGGCTAAGGTTTTATGCGCTGCCGTATAAGCATTCATATTATACGTCTCACCACTTGCTGTGAGCTTTCCATGGAACTTATCACCATACCAAGAAGCTTTACCAGTCAAAGCATGTGACTTGGCATATTCCTTTGTTTTAGAACTGCCGACCGCCGACGTTGAGGTGCATCCGGCTAATATCATAAGAATAAGAGCGGTAAAGATGATATGTAGTTTTTTCATATAATTTGGGTGCGCTAATCTGTGCATTTTCTCTGTTTTCGTTGTGTTTTGGTTCGCCATGTAATGCTGAGTATAGTCACTGCTCAGCAAAGACTACCATCCAGTATGTGTGCAGAATGTTTTCATGAAGTACGTTTTCTTCCGTCATATTCATGAAAGGTTTTATCTTCAAAACGTCAGATTTAACAAAGAGTTGAGGCTGCTTATTTATTAATCATTCAACGCAGATAAACCACGGTTCAAAGAACACTCGAATGCAGATTGAGTTGTGCCCTATTCTGATTTGAAGATTCTCCTCCTTCACTCCAAAAAAGCTGGTTGGCTATCAATCAACTCTGTTCAATTTATTAATAAACCCAGCTAACGTTATTAAAAATCACCCCAAATGGTTAGGCGAAATATTGATGAAAATTAACTCATATCAAAGATAGATAAGTTAGCTCATTAATCGTCAGACATGCTCTTAAATGCGATTTATAGTACCACTCTGTAATGAAACGGTGGCTATATGACTTTTATTGAATCCTTTACCTTAATGCTTGCATTGATTTATAGCATTTGTGTTCTCTACACTAGCGGTAAAAAGCTCGGTAGCATAATAACGTCCTGCATTCTCATCACAGCGGTACTTAGTGCAGCCTATTGGCCTCTGCTCATTGCTCTGTCATTGGCGGTGGTTGTCATCTCTTCGATTTTTTACTTTAAACCGACCATAATCACGGCTTCATCTAAGACAAATGTTTTGCGTCAAGCCAGCCAACATGCGATGGCACTTTCATTATTTCTAGTAGCTATCCAGTACACCCTTCACACATGGCTGCTTGTTCATCAAATATCTCCAAGCTTCATGCGACCTGATGTTACGGATGCTTTCTTACCTATTGCTGCGGCCATTCAACTTAAGACTATCTTCTCTATTGGATTTTGGGATCAAACTCATCCGGCAGGTGCTGTCATGCTCGTGACTGTGTTAGTGACTGGGATTGTTTGTAAGCGTGCCTTTTGTGGTTGGATTTGTCCGCTAGGTCTCGCTGGGGAATATCTTTATAAATTACGCTTAAAGTTCGTCAAGAAAGCGTATTTGCCGCCAGTTTGGCTCGACTGGCCATTACGTATGATGAAGTACTTACTGTTGGCTTTCTTCACCTTTATTTCAGTAGGAATGCCTGTCGCGAGCCTGACTTATTACCTCAATGGCAATTACCATAAAATCGCTGATGTAAAAACCGCTTGGGTATTCGTTGAGCCTGGAATGATTACTCTTGGTGTTTTAGCCGTCATTCTATTGATGTCAGCATGGCGACAACGTGCTTTCTGCCGATACTTTTGCCCTTATGGTGCCCTACTCGGGATAACAAGTCTGCTTAGCCCATTTAAGATTCGCCGAGACACTAAGCATTGTTTAAATGAGAAAGATAATCTGAATTGCAGCAAATGCACTCGCGCATGTCCTTCTAATATTATTATTCATACCGCTAAACAGATTCGAACGGATGAGTGCCAAGCTTGTTTACGCTGTGTTGCTGCATGTCCAAATAAGCAAGCGCTTGGACTAAAGACACGCAATGGTTGGCAATTATCATCTAAATATCTTCTCGTTTTAGTGCTAATGATAATGTTCGGCATTCCTCTGTTATCTTTTGCATTGGGTTATTGGCACAGTCAGACCACCAATGAGATACGCATACAGTTAATTCAAGTGATGGACTATCTCAGCTATTGATCTTGGCTCTCAACTCTAAGCTCTGGGAGTGGAGCCAGCACAATCACATACAGCCCAAACACAAAAAAGGATTGGTATCTCTACCAATCCTCTTTGGGGGTGTTCGGTTTTCTACCTTATGGAAGGCAGTAACGCGATTACTCGTAATCTGTCGCGTACGTATCTTCGTATGAGTGAGAGTAGAATTCGAATAGGTTGCCAAACGGGTCTTCTAGGTAAACCATTTGTGCTTGTTTTAGCTCGTCTTCTGGGTGGTAACGGTGAATGTCCATACGTACTTTACCGCCAAACTCTTCTACACGTTTGATAGCTGAATCAAATTGCTCTTTTGGAAGCTGTAGACAGAAGTGGAAAATGCCTAGGCGAGAGAAGTCGACGTTATGACGCTCTTCACGGTCAACCATTTCGAATAGCTCAACACCGATACCGTCTGAAGTTACTAGGTGAGCAATGTTGAAGCCTTTGAAACCTTCACCAAATACAGCGATACACATGCGGCCGATTGCTGATTCGCGTTCTTCCATCACTTTAGTGTTGTTCATTACGATTCTTAAACCTAGAGCCTTAGTGTAAAACTCTACTGCTTGATCCATGTCGCCTACCATGATGCCTACGTGATTCATTTTCATAACTTTCTCCAATTCGTTTTTTATTCTGTGCTTTTCGAAGTCTAGCTTCGGTATCTCGTTTCGATGAAGAGAGTATATGGAGAGATGCTGATTAAATAAAATTATCATAAATTATATCAATGATAATTTATTGTTATTTACCACACCAATGAGCTCCTAACCCACTTCAAGGAACGCTACATAGGTACTCACACTATACATAGGCGCTCGCGCTAATAGAGATAGGCCCAATATTGAGAACGACCTAAAGAACTTAGCTGCTCTAATCGGGTGTTGCCGACGTTTGATAGTTTTTGTCGATAGCTTTCTTCTTTCAAAGATAGGAATCACCTATTGAATCTATAGAAATGTCCGATTTCACTAATTTTCGGTGCGGATGCAATATATCTCCATCGACGCGGGATAGCGTTAAACACTATAAATTAGAAAGAGAGTCAAAACATGATCAACACAGAAATCAAACCATTCAACGCAACAGCATTCAAAAACGGCGAATTCGTAGAAATCACTGAGCAAGACGTTAAAGGCAAGTGGGCAGTATTCTTCTTCTACCCAGCAGACTTCACGTTTGTATGTCCAACTGAGCTAGTTGACCTACAAGACAAATACGCAGAGCTTCAATCTCGCGGTGTAGAAGTTTACTCAGTATCAACTGACACGCACTTCTCTCACAAAGCATGGCACGATACTTCTGACAAAATCGGCACTATCGAATACTTCATGGTAGGTGACCAAACAGGAAACATCACAAACAACTTCAACGTTATGCGTGAAGGTCAAGGCCTAGCAGACCGTGCTACGTTCCTAATCGACCCAGAAGGCGTTATCCAAGCAATGGAAATCACTGCTGAAGGTATCGGCCGTGACGCTGAAGACTTACTACGCAAGGTTAAAGCAGCACAATACGTAGCCGCTAACCCAGGTGAAGTTTGCCCAGCTAAATGGAAAGAAGGTGAAGAGACTCTAGCTCCATCTCTAGACCTAGTAGGCAAGATTTAATCTAAGCCTAGCTAAAAGGAACAAATAAAACGGTTCTACAGGCGCGCTTCGGCCTCCCTCCTAAAGGGCAGTTGCGCGCCACCCTTTTCAAACCATCAACATCACAATATTTGCCGACTTGCGCCCCTTTTTATTTTCCTTTTTCAGCAAGAAGGTATTGGTTAATACCAAGACACAGAATTTAAGAGCAGGCACGATTATGTTAGATCAAGCAATGAAGCAGCAGCTAAAAGCATACCTAGAAAACTTAAAAACCAATGTTCAGTTAGTGCTGAGCCTAGATGACAGCGATACCGCAAACAAACTCCAAGACCTAGCGAACGATATCGCGTCTTTAACCGACAAAATTGAAGTAACTCGCGATGATAGCGCAAGCACGCGCAGCCCTATCATGCAGGTAGTGAACCAAGAGAAAGGCACTGCGATCGGTTTTGCGGGTTTACCAATGGGTCACGAGTTCACGTCACTGGTACTGGCACTGCTTCACAGTGGTGGTCACCCTATCAAGCTTGAAGCTGATGTAATCGAGCAAATTAAAGATTTAGATCAAGAGCTTAATGTAGAAATTTTCATCTCACTATCGTGCCAAAACTGTCCAGAAGTGGTTCAGGCATTCAATATGATGTCAGCGATTAACCCTCTGATTAAGACAACCATGATTGATGGCGCTGCATTCCAAGAGGAAGTGAAGTCTCGCGATATTATGGCGGTACCAAGTGTATTCATTAATGGTGAACTATTCGGTCAAGGCCGTATGTCACTGGCTGAGATCCTAAATAAAGTAGACTCAGGCGCAGCGGAAAAGAAAGCGGCAAACCTAAATCAACAAGCACCGTTTGATGTATTGGTGGTAGGTGGCGGCCCTGCGGGTTCTTCAGCAGCGATTTACGCAGCACGTAAAGGCATTCGCACTGGCGTAGTTGCTGACCGATTCGGCGGTCAGGTAATGGATACCATGGCGATTGAAAACTTTATCTCTGTGAAAGCGACAACCGGCCCTAAGCTAGTGGCTAGCCTAGAAGAGCACGTAAAAGAGTACGGTGTAGAAGTAATGACTGAACAGCGTGCTGCGAACATCATTGCTGCAGAAGACACGAAAGACGGCTACATCCACGTTGAATTAGAAAGTGGCGCAACACTACGTGCTCGCTCTGTTATCACAAGTACAGGTGCACGCTGGCGTGAAATGAACGTTCCGGGTGAGCAAGAGTACCGCAATAAAGGCGTGGCTTACTGCCCACACTGTGACGGACCACTGTTCAAAGGTAAGAAAACAGCGGTTATTGGTGGCGGTAACTCAGGTATCGAAGCAGCGATAGACCTAGCGGGTATTGTTGAACACGTAACGGTACTTGAATTTGCAGACACACTACGCGCTGACCAAGTACTTATCGACAAAGCAAACGCGACACCAAACATCGAAATCATCAAGATGGCGCAAACAACGCAAGTGATTGGTGATGGCAACCGTGTAACAGGTCTGGAATACAAAGACCGCAACACCGACGAACTTAAACAGATCGAGCTAGCAGGTATCTTTGTTCAAATCGGCCTGATGCCAAACAGCGAATGGTTGAAAGGTTCGAAGGTTGAGCTTTCACCACGCGGTGAGATTGAGATTAACGCTCATGGCGCAACATCGATGAAAGGTGTGTTTGCAGCAGGCGATGTAACAACAGTACCTTACAAACAGATCATCATTGCGATGGGTGAAGGTGCGAAAGCAAGCTTAGGCGCATTTGACTACCTAATCCGTAACTCAGCTCCGGTTAAAGAGGCTGAAACCGCTTAAATCTTTTAAGCAAACATTCCTTAAAACGTTCTTGTTAACTTACGAGTTATTAGTAACTTACTAATTATTGTTAACCATTTAGTCGACATTTAGACACCACTCCTATGGATTTAGGAGTGGTTTTTTTATTTGTAATTTTTATGCCGGTTGATAAAGCATGAAAGCAACAACAAGAGCGAGGCTGCCACCCAAACAGCGGTTCACAAACATCATCTGTTTTGGTGATTGCAGTAGCTTTTTAAGCATGGTGCCACAATACGCCCACACCAACATGCACGGTACACCAGTAATAACCATGCCCGCGATAATGGTCACCACTTGAATCAAGTAATCTGCATTAGGAGTGATGAACTGTGAGAACACGGTTAATGAAGCAATCCAACCTTTAGGATTCAACACCTGCACCAATACGCCAGACATGAAACCCGAGCGATTATCGACAGTGCTTTCTTCGATTTGCATGTTCGCAATCGACCACGCCATGAACAGCAAATAAGCCGCGCCTGCATATTTCAAAATGTTGTATAGATCTGGATAAAGGGTAAATAGGCTTACCAAACCGACACTGGAACCGGCCAGTACGATGATGATGCCAACAGCGTTCCCAGAGATAAAAGGTAAAGTCGCAGCAAACCCATAACGACTTGAAATCCCAAGTAATGCGATATTGCCTGCCCCAGGTGTAATTGCAATTGATGTTGAAAATAGCAAGAACGCCAGCATTAATTGAGAGCTCATTTCCTCTCACTCCTAATAAGTAAAGTATTTATACGGAGAGAGTTTACAGATTCGACTAGGAATTAAATTGCTATATAGGCTAATATTAATGCAAATTTGAGCAAGACTTTTCCAAAATACCCATGAAACAGAAAGAATCCACCAAAGAAGTGTTGGATGACACAGATATCGCCATCTTAGAACATATCCAACAAGACGGACGCATGAGCAACAGTAAACTCGCAGAGAAAGTGAACCTCAGCGAAACCCCATGCTGGCGCCGTTGGAAACGCATGGAAGAGACGGGCTATATTGATGGCTATACCGCGCAGCTAAACCGAAAAAAGCTTGGTTTTCATGTGGCTGGTTTTACTCTTGTGACCTTGGGTAACCATGAAGTTGAAAACACAGAGCCGTTTGAAGAGTTTGTTGCCGTCACTGATTGGATTCCAATGTGTCACTGCATTGCCGGCGGTGCAGATTACATGATTCAGGTGTTAGCGAGAGATCTAGAAGAGTACTTTGAGCGTATTAGCTCGATTAGAAGAGTGAAAGGCGTGAGTGCGATTCAGTCCAACATCTCTGTAAAAGAGTTGAAAAACAGCTATCAGCTGCCGCTTTCAGACTAGTCCGCTGTCTCTCCCTAAAACACATCAAACAAAAAGCCCAGCTGCTAGAGATTTCTGAAGTCTAAAGCAGTGGGCTTAACGTGATTATTTGTTTGGTTTAACCAACTTGGCTATTCACAAGGGTGAGCTAAATGGATCAAAGCTAAACCACCTAGCGATGTTTCACGATACTTCTTATTCATGTCTTTACCTGTTTGGTACATGGTCGCGATAACCTTATCAAGTGAGATCAAAGATTTGCTATTACGTTTCAGAGCCATACGTGATGCATTAATCGCCTTCATCGCACCCATTGCATTTCGCTCAATACACGGCACTTGTACCAAGCCACCAATTGGGTCACACGTCATACCCAACGAATGCTCCATTGCAATTTCTGCAGCAATACAAATCTGCTCGTTGCTGCCACCGTGCAATGCAGTTAAACCCGCAGCCGCCATAGAAGATGATACGCCTACTTCACCTTGGCACCCCACTTCAGCACCTGAAATTGAAGCGTTGGTTTTGTACAAAATACCAATCGCGCCCGATACCGCTAAAAAGTCTTTTAACTGCTTGGTATCCAACTCTTTAATGAAGCGATGGTAATACATCAACACAGCCGGAATAACGCCCGCCGCGCCATTAGTTGGTGATGTCACCACTTGGCCGCCGGCAGCGTTTTCTTCACTCACAGCGAAAGCAAACAAGTTAATCCAATCCATGATTTCCATTGGATCGTTCTCAACCGCCGCGTTCGCTTCGAGCTTCTTAAGTAAATTAGGAGCTCGACGGGTCACGTTCAAACCACCATCTAGAATACCTTCGGTTTCAAAGCCGCGTTCCATGCAACGACTCATTACTCGCCAGATTTGATCCGCTTTCTCTGAAATAATGTCAGAGCCTTCGAACTCCGCTTCATTTTTTAGAATCATGCCCCCTAAACTCATTCCACTATTATCGGCTTGTTGCAGCATTTCATCGGCATTTTTGAATGGAAAAGGGACTTCTACTGCTTGGGTTTGAGTGCCATTTTGCAGTTCATCAGCGGTTGCGATAAAACCACCGCCAATCGAATAATAAGTTTCATCGACGATCACATTTCCAGCTTGGTCGAAAGCAGTAATCATCATGCCATTTTCATGCAAAGGTAGATTGTCTTCGTGAAATAGCATGTCGGTTTTGTAATTAAAGCCGATGTTGTGGCTACCACTTAACTGCAGTTCACCACTGTCGATAGCATGACGCATCGCTTGGTTAGCACTGGTGATCTTTATCGTATCTGGTTTGTTACCCAGTAAACCCAAAATGGTCGCTCTATCGGTGTGGTGTCCAATTCCAGTGAGTGATAGTGAGCCATAAAGATCGACCTGAACACGAGTCACTTCTGCGATTCTATCGGCGATTAATTGAGTAAAATGAAAACCCGCAATCATTGGGCCGTTGGTGTGAGAGCTCGATGGCCCAACACCAATTTTGTAGATATCAAAGATCGATAACATAGACATACCAGTAAAAAATCGGTCAATTAAGAAAGAGCGGCATAAAGCCAGTCAGGGATAACAGTGCAAGCAACAATCGTCACTACGGCAAACACCAACAAGCCGTAGTGACTCGCGGTAGGCTTAGCGAACAAATGCTTTTGCTTAGCGATAAATTCATTCTGTTGTTGAGTGACCTCACCAAAGAAGCGGCTCACGATAACGCCAAGAACGAGAAAAACGACGGTGCCAATCAGTGCAAACCAAGGCCAAGAAATACCACTGTATTTAGCAATAAACACCACAACCACACTGCCTATGCTGCCGGCAATCACACCCTTCTCATTCGCTTTCTTGAAAAACAGCCCAAGAATGAAAGAGCCAAGACGAATACCAACAAAAATTGAAGTCAGGCTAGCAATCGTCTTAAGCACAGACTCGTTAGAAACGGCCAGTAAAGCAGGAACAACAACCGAAGCAGCGGCAACTAAACTCATCTTTCTCGCCACCGATTCATAATGTGAGTTAGATGCTTTCTTACGGAAAAAGCGCTTGTAGAAATCGAACGTTGCTACGGTTGCCATTGAGTTGTAGGTCGAGTCCAGTGTCGACATAGCAGCAGCCGAGAGTGCGGAAATCACCAAACCAACAATGATTGGATTGGTATGATTAAACACGAAATCAAGAATCACTTCGTTGCTATTTTCAAAGCTTTGGTCTTGGTAAAATACACTCAGTAGAACGCCCATTACCGAGAAGAATAGGTAGATAAAGAACGCACCGTAACCACAAAGCAGCATCGATTTTTGTGCTGTCTTAACATTTTTGGTTGCCAGAGTTCTTTGAATAATCAACTGGTTAGTACCGTACACGCTTAGGTGTAAAAAGCTCACGGCGACCACACCAGCCCACAACGTGGTATCAACACCCAAGTCGAAATCGAGATTGATGATATTCAGATGCTCAGGAGACAACACTTCACCCGCATCAATCTTCATCAGCAATAAGGTAAAGATCGCAATGCTACCGATGATCAGCACTGCCGACTGCAACATATCTGTCCATATTACCGTAGAGATACCACCGGCGTAGGTATACAAAGCAGTAAACAAGCTTATGTAGATGATTGCCTCTGAGATACTAATCGGCAGCACTTGTACCAAGATAAGGGCTACGGCATACAAAATCACCCCAGCCGAAATGCACTGAACCACAATAAATACGATGGAGTTGATCGTACGAGCGACAACGCCGAAGCGGTGCTCTAGGTATTCATAAATCGAAGTCAGGCCAAGCTTGTAAAAGACAGGAACAAAGAAAACCACAGCAAAAAAGATCACTATTGGGTAATTCAAATGAACGCTCATCGCTTCCATACCAGAGCTATAAACCCAGCCAGGCATACCCACGAACGTCATCGCACTGATGTAGGTTGCAAGAATCGACACACCTGCCGTAAACCAACCAAATTGTTTCCCACCAGTTGAAAAATCGCCACCAACGCTATAGCGCTTATTAACTAAGTAGCTGATAAATAAAGTAGTTAGCACATAAAGGGCAATCACCACAAAACTTGAGTACGTAACCATTTGTAGATTCCGTTTATTATATTTCGCAAATTATTCGCAGCCAATATTACTTAAAATTGGCTAACTTCCCTCAAAAACCCCCTGTAAGTGTGAGTATTGTCACTAAGATAGATGAATAATCACTCAAAACATGCATAAAGTGCCAAAAACGCGATCTAATGGGATCAAGATCACCAAAATACACAAAATGGGTACGCACTCATTTTAAAATTGACTTTGATCACGGATCTAATAACCACAAAAACTCTATTATCTCTCCCGAAACGAAGACGGTGTAGTGACAGCCAACAACCACTACACCGTAATCAAAACTAAAAACATCCTATATAAAATAAAGGTTTATCGGTCATGACTACGAAAAAACACATGAGCGAAGTTCCTATGATTCAAAGGGTAGCCGCTTATCTTGCAATTCTAGTGGGCTACTTTTTCTATTGTTATAACTTTGTAATTATTGACTACGTACGCCCATATATCGTTGATGCGTATGATGGCATTAACTTAGCGGATACCGCTCAATTCTATACATGGCAGTCGGTTGGTGCGCTTATTGGTGCCCTAAGCTGTGCATGGGTGGCATCAAACTTTGGTAAGAAATCGACTCTTATTGTCATCACGGCACTGAACGGCGGCGCAACGATCATCAACATGATGTTTACTGACTACGCTATGTGGGCAGCAATGCGTTTCATCATCGGTATTTCTTTAGGTGGTTACTTCACGGTAGCAGTAAGCCTAATGATCGGCCTATTCACACCAACGGTTCGCGGTAAGTTGACGGCATTCGCTTCTTCTATGTTCTCGGTAGCTCTAATGGCTATGGGTGCATACGCAGCGTTTATCTCTAGCATTGACGCACCATGGCAGAGCCTAATGTGGGTGGGTGGTATTCCTCCTCTAGTTGCGGCTGCACTAATGATTTTCATCCTACCTAGCGACAAGAAAGTGATCGCCTACGGTGAAGAAGATCAAGCGGCAGCTGAAGCATCAAACGCACCAGCTAAGAAAGGCTCTTGGGGAGAGATGCTAAGCGCACCTTACCGTAAGCTAACCATCACTTGTCTATTACTAGCAGGCTTGAACTTCTACGGTTACCAATTCTTTTCTGGCTTCGTGACAACGTACCTAAAAGAAGTTCGCCAGTTTGACGGTGCGACTATCGGCATCATCTTCTCTATCTCAGCATTTGGTTCTCTATTCGGTGCTTGGGTATGGGGGGCAATCGCCGACAAATACGGCCGTAAAGTGAACGCGTTTGGTTTCATCCTTGCCGGTGTCATGGCTTCAGTATTCTTCGTAGCTCCAAGCGACGTGATGATCGGCAGCCTAAACATGCTGGCTATTCTAGGTCTTATCTACAACTTCGGCCTATCAGCTTCAGCGGTATGGGGTGGCTATTTCTCAGAACTGTTCCCAGCTCACCTTCGTAGCTTTGGCGCTGCGCTGTTCCACGGCGGTCGTATCATCGGTATGTGGGCACCAATGGTGTTGGTATTCATTCAAGAGCGCAGCGACCTTGCTACAGCAATGTGGGGCTCGCCAATCGTATGGATTGTAGCTGGTCTACTGTGGCTGACTCTACCAGAAACACTGAAAGGCGGCATCTTCGACAAGAGCAAAAAAGCGGAGACAGCTAAGGCTTAATTCCCTTGCTCTGAAGGTCTTTCAAGACAACGAATAAACACTATTCCGGCTGAACAGTCAGCCGGTAACAAAATCCAAATCGAGTCCTGTTCCGAATGTTGACTCGACAACAAAAAGAGAATGAATTATGTCTAAATATCAAGAAGCTAAACGCATTGTTCGCGAATACTTTGATGCAATGGAAAACGCAACTCATGAGAACGTTGCTGAAGTACTGAAAGCACACACGTCTGAAGATTACTTATGGCGAGGTGTTTACCCATTCCGTGAGCAAGAAGGCGCTCAAGCGGCAGCTGACGTATTCTGGGCTCCAATGATGAAATCGATGACGCGTATGCAACGTCGTCAAGACATCTTCATCGGCGGTAACAACGAAATCAACCCAGAAGAGATTTGGGTAATGAGCATGGGTCACTTCATGGGTCTATTCGACGCTGAATACCTAGGCATGCGCCCTACTGGCAAGATCATGAACGTTCGTTACGCAGAATTTAACTGTGTGGTTGACGGCAAGATCACTAAGACAGGCCTGTTCCTAGACCTTCTAGGCATGATGGACCAAGCAGGTTGCTACCCACTTCCACCATCAACTGGTAAGCACTTCGTTTACCCTGGCCCACGTAATCACGATGGTCTGTTGTTTGAAGATGCAGCACCAGAAGAAGGCGTTGCAACACTTGCTCTTGTAAACAAGATGGTTGATGACCTGTCTGCTCTTAACGACAGCGGCGCGATGGGTTGCCCACCAGAAGTGCTAGCGAAGAGCTGGTCAAAAGATATGATTTGGTACGGCCCATGTGGTATCGGCGCGTCTTACACGATTCCTCGTTACCAGCAACAGCACCAACTTCCTTTCCGTAACAACCTGAAAGACAAGAAGTTCAACGGTCACGTTTGTCGCTTCGCTGAAGGTAACTTCTCTTGTTTCTTCGGTTGGCCAAACCTATCAAACACACCAACAGGTGGTTTCCTTGGCATGACTGGCGGCGAAGTTCGCGCAGACATGCAAGTGGTTGATGTTTACTACCGTGACGGCGACAAGCTATCTGAAAACTGGGTACTGATCGACCTTCCTTACTGGCTACAACAGCAAGGTCTGGACGTGTTCGAACGCACTTCTACTATCATGAACCCAACGCTGTAACCCTGCCCTATTGCCTGCCTAGTTCTTACCTACGCTAGGTAGACATGACTGCCGAGGGCTCCTTCTCGCCCTCGGCAACTTGCTACAAATCTACTTATCTCACTAAGAAAAGTAGATCAAACAAAGACAAGTAGATCTATCAAAAACACTGAGATCTACCTAAGAAAAAGAGCTCCACCCAAGATTATCAACTTGTGCCTCACGGATGGGCACACCCTGCCAAACCATTACTAATATAACGGGCTTGAAAGCACGGTGGCTTTCTACGGCTCGAATAAAGAGAATTACAATGAAAAAGTCGATTCTTTCTGCAATGATCCTGACAGCACTGACTTCAGGTTCAGCTTTTGCTGCACACACTTTTACCAATGACGCGGGCGATAGCCTAACACTAGATGGTCGTTTTGACGTTCGTTACCATGATAAGGGCGGCGATCATAATGGCGAATGGAACAGCGGTAGCTCTCGCTTTGGCCTAAAAGGTCAAATGGGCTTAGACAACGGTTGGACTGGCTTTGGCCATGCCGAATGGGGTTACAACTCTGGTGCTAACGGCGACAATATTTATGACCGACTTCTATACGCTGGCGTAGAGCACGATAAGTACGGCAAGATTGCAGCTGGTACTAAGCAGTGGTCTACCTTCTACGATGTCGCTTGGTTTACCGATATGGGCCGTGTATTTGGTTCACGTGGTTCTGGCTACTACAACCTGTCTGACTGGGGCATCGCTTCTGGTACAGGCCGAGCAGAAAACTCAATTACTTACCGCAACAACATCAACGACAACTGGAAATACGGCTTCACTTACCAAACCACTCGCGAAGATGTGTCTGTTTCTAAAAGATACAACCAGACTGAATCAGATATTGTGACGTTGAAAAATGGTATTGGCGCGTCAACGCTATACACTATTATGGATGGTCTAACTATTGGTTTAGCCTACCACCAGAATGAATTTGATAATGTTGAAGTAGGTGTTCAAAACATCAAAGATGGCGATACACAACGCATTGGTCTATTGGGTGTAAACTACACCAATAACGGCTTGTTTGTTGGCTTCACTTACAGCCAAGGTTCAAACTGGGAAACCACCAGCCAATCTGAATTTTACGATCACCGTGGTGCAGAATTCTTCACTTACTACCACTTTGAAAATGGCCTTCGTCCAACCTTTAACGTTAACTACTTAACGGATACAGATGACAATGCGAACGGCTATGAACGTCAGTTGATTATCCCTGGCCTTGAGTATCACTTTAAGAAGAACAAGTTCTTAGTGTGGACCGAATATCAATTCGATAACGGCAAAGACTCCTACAATGGTGTGAAATACGAAAACAGTGATGACCAGTTTGCTGCCGGTATTCGTTACTACTTTTAATCGCTGATTAAAGCGTTAAATAAACGCAACTCAATCAATGCCTAATTAAGCTCTGCCTGTATCTATTCTATATATGCAGAGCTTTTGGGTTATACCCAGTGTAATACCCAATAACGTCAATTAGCCCTTATTTTTCATACCACTCTAACGCATAGACTTTTTGAATACGTACCTATCTATGATATTCTCTATGCTGTTACTTGGTTAAAAAGCATGGTCTATGAACTCTCCAAAAAACGCCTCGGCGTCAAAAACAACTGTCACTTCAAAAGATGTCGCTAAACTAGCAGGCGTCTCTCAATCAACTGTATCTCGCGTATTTGTACCGGGCAGTTCGGTATCTGAAAAGACCAAGCTAAAAGTATTTGAAGCAGCAAAAGCACTCAACTATCGCCCTAATGCTTTTGCGC
Source organism: Vibrio gigantis (assembly GCF_024347515.1). Classification (NCBI taxonomy): domain Bacteria; kingdom Pseudomonadati; phylum Pseudomonadota; class Gammaproteobacteria; order Vibrionales; family Vibrionaceae; genus Vibrio; species Vibrio gigantis. The sequence continues at coordinate 1,063,759 of NZ_AP025492.1, read as the reverse complement.
GAAGCCTGACGACAAATGAATCCAAATTGATTGGCTTAGTTTTCCCAGACGCTGATTATCCGATTCACATGAAAACGCTGCAGCTTATCTCTACTGAGCTACAAAAACAGGGGTACTCTGCGGTATTGATTCCTTGGCAAGTTGATGGCAACGATAACCACTCGATTCCTAACATCTTCCAATATCGTGTCGATGGTGTAATTGCCGCCTCCGCAACGTTCAACAAGTCACTGTATGAAGAGTGTGAAGAGTTCGATATCCCGATTGTTCAGTACGCTCGTGTGGTTGAAGGCACTAAAAGTAGCCATGTCGTAAGCGATAACTACGCAGCAGGCCAAGTTGCCGCTCAGCACTTTCATAATGTAGGCGTAAAATCAGCTGTTTACCTAACCGGTAATGTACCGACTTACACCAACGGGGAACGTGAAGCCGGTTTCTGCTCAGAGTTCGAAGATCTAACAGGTAAACAAGCTCGCGTTATCGAGGCCGATTACGACTATCTTGATGCACTAGATACTATTCGCGCTATGTTCTCAGAGTCATCAAAGCCAGAAGCGATATTCTGCGCAACGGATAACCTAGCGATGGCTGTTATGGACGTAGCTCGATTGGAGTTCAACCTGAGTATTCCTGAAGATCTGCAAGTCATTGGCTTCGATGATATCCCGCAAACGCAGTGGCTGAACTACCAGCTCACGACGTTCAAACAGGATTTCAAACGCCTTGCTCGCGAATCAGTGAAAATTGTAGTGAGTCAGATTCAAGAACAAGATACTAGCCTAGTAAAACTGATGGTTCCGGTGAAGTTTATTGAGAGAAAAACGACACTCAAGTAATACCGACTCAAAGATGCATTACAACAAAAATCCCGCTCATACAGAGCGGGATTTTTATTATGCTATTTCCACTAGTTGCCCACGCCACCGGTATTGTCGGGCTGAGTTTCTGGTGTTTTAGGTGGCCACTCTTTGAAAGTAGCGAGGTGTTGTTGCACTGCTGCCTGTGCTGGGCCGAATGCCCACATCTTCTGCCCCATCCACTTCAAGTACATTCCTGACTCTTCTGCTGCTCGCTCATAAGGGTCGCGTCGCAAGTTAAACAGTAGCGGTGCATTAAGCTCTTCTTTAGGGCCACTCCAGCCATGATTCTGCACTACGAAGTGCGCCTTCCAATCACCGACTCGAACCGCTTGTAACTTGTCACGTTCGTAGTAGTAAATTTCTTTGCGATTCGATTCACCTTTCTCCGTCAACATATCGACTTGGTTGTAGCCATCGAGGTGCGCTTTAAAGCCATCGTGACCTTTAAGCATCTTCTCTTTCAGATCCGCCGGCCCACCAGCTGCCGCAACGAGAGTTGGTAACCAGTCCATACCATCAAAAATACCATTACCCACGCTTCCTGCTGGAATCTTACCAGGCCAGCTAACCAGTGCAGGCGCTCTTACACCACCTTCCCAAGTTGTCCCTTTCTCACCGTGATAAGGCGTCATACCGCCATCAGGCCAAGTCATGATTTCCGGGCCATTATCGGCAGTGAAAATGATGATGGTGTTGTCGGCGATACCGAGTTCTTCCATTTTTGCCATCATTTCACCAACATGATCATCAAGATCTTTCATCACCACTTCTTGAAGTCCCCAACCGTTTTGGCCGAGCATTGCTTCATATTCAGGTGACAGATGCGTCCAAACGTGACCACGTGATGGACAGTACCAAGTGAAAAATGGCTTATCCGCTTCAACCGCCCTTTCGATGAAGTTGATGGCGTGTTTATTCACTTCATCATCCAGAGTACGCATACGCTCGATCGACAATGCGCCATCGTCTTCGATCGTTTGACCACCTTTACCGTCTGATCTTGCATAAATGACATTACGAGGTGCAAAGGCATCCAAAGACCCATCTTTTGGCCAATCTGGATCTTCTGTGTATTCCATTGCATTCAAGTGATATAGCCAACCCCAATACTCATCAAAACCATGCATTGTCGGTAGGAATTCATCTCGGTCACCAAGGTGGTTCTTACCAAATTGCCCCGTCACATAGCCCATGGTTTTAAGGATTTCAGGAAGCGTTGGGGTGTCAGCACTTAAACCAACTGGCCCACCCGGCAACCCGACTGAGTGCATGCCTGTTCGCACAGGTAGCTGCCCTGTTAAGAATGCGGAACGACCCGCCGTACAAGAGGGTTGAGCGTAATAATCGGTGAGTAGCATGCCTTTCTCGGCAATACTGTCGATGTTCGGGGTTTCGCTACTCATCACACCATTGTGATAGGCACTCAGGTTGGATATCCCAATATCATCCGTGAAGATAACAAAAATATTGGGCTGCTCTTGAGCTGACCATGCCGATAGCGAAAAGCTACTTAACACACTCAGGATAAGAAGATGGAAGATCCTTTTCATAGAATGTCCTTATACTGTTTCAGATTGTTCTTTATGAACCATTTTTATTCCTACCAAGCCAAAGCCAAGCTCCAATATTAGATAGACAAAAAGCAGCCAATGAGGCATGCCATCTAACACTAAGCTAATGACACGACCTGCAGCCAAACCCAACATGAACACCACCAAGCTGTAGAGTGCTGGCAGTCGATATTTCTTTAATAACGCCCCTGCTATCCAAAACAACGCCAATGCTAAGTACAACCCCATCACGGCACGAAAGATATGAGTGACATTGATAGGGCTTGCATCAATTCCGAAAAGATAATCGAGGGAGATAACGGGGGCATAACCGTACGACAACGCAATCGGTGTTAACCCTAAAACAGCGATGTACAAAAAAACACTTTGTGGCTTCATGTCTTAACTCTTTGAATTTGGCTCTTTTCAAAAAACATAGTCTACAATCAGCAATATACAAGTTGCATATGTGAAAAGTGAACGCTGGGGATATGCATTCACATTTGTTCTATTTCACAGCTAAGATAGGGATATCAACATGGCTAAATGGCGTTACCTACTCGCATCAGCACTGGCTGCTAGTTCAACCGTAAATGCGCAAGAAGCAAGCGCACAAGCGGATGCAAAAAAGTGGCAGCATAGCTTCGAAATCTACGCACTCGCACTCAATATTCGCGGAGACAGCACCATTGGTGACTTGTCAGCAGATGTCGATGTTGATCCTTCATTCATCATGGATCACCTTGATATGACCGCTATGGTGCGTTTAGAGGGTATCTATAACAATCAGTGGGGCTATTACATTGACTACAGCTTCATGAAGCTAAGTGGAAAAACAAACTCGGTGTTAGATGCCAACCTAGAGATATTGAAAGGCAATCTTGATATCCGACAAGGTGTTTTAGATATAAAAGGTTTTAAGCGCTACCAATACGAATTTGGCACGATTGACTATCTATTTGGACTTCGTTGGTGGGATAACGACATTGATGCCAAGCTTTACGGTTCAGGCGGTAGTCTAAGTGTCGACCGATCACTTGATGAAGATTGGATAGACTATCAAATAGGTGTGAGATGGATAACGCAGATCAATAAGGATTGGAAGTTTCACACAACTATTGATGCAGGGCTTGGCAGTGATACCGACTTTACCTCGTCTCTATTGACTGGAGTTCGATACCAGATAAACAGTTGGTCTGATTTAAACATCGCATACAAATCGACTTGGGTTGATTACGAAAACAAAGGCACTTTTGAGTACGATACGGCATCACAAGGTTTCTTGATTGGTTGGGCCGCTCATTTTTAGTCAAATAATAAGAGGTAAGCCTGATATCGTTAGGCTTACCTTACAATGTCATCCTTTCAGACGCTATTGCCCGCTTTAAATAACGAACAAGCAAAACTGAGAATCACAGAATCAACGATCTAGTTATTCACAGAGTTTGGAACCACGCATTCTTTCTTCATAATATTTAGGCCGGCAGCGAGGGTTTCAGCCCAAGCTTGCTCAACTCGAGCGTCATAAAGTGGGTCATACTTCTTAACCGTATTAAGCAAAGAATTAAACCACTCGTTAAGTTCTTGCTCTGAAATATCCAACCCTAAGTCTTTATGCCTTTTACCCAGCCTCTTAACGGAGTTCCGCACACTTGGCAGGCCAGAAGAGTTATAAATAAGAATGATCGAGGCCTTGAGCATCTTGGTTTGTTGCTCTAAGCCTATACTTTCGAATCTCTCCGAAAATCTAGGGTTATGTTCGCAAAAATCCGCTAGAAAACTCTCCAAGAATTCTTGGTCAATCCGGCAACGCTCAAAGCTCTCATAAAACAGTTCATTCGGTGTCATCTAGCAGGTCCTTTGCAATAATCAGTCAATCCTTCGAATAATGAGAAAGCTCAAGAGTTGCCATTAGCTAACTCTGAACAATCAATACTCTCTAATTATACGCCACTATGGCATAAAGTGAGTTGCACAGATCTTGTTTCCATCAGGGTCTCGCAGGTAAGCCATGTAAAGTGGCCTCTCATCGGTCCCTCTCATACCCGGTCCATTCTCAATGCTTGTGCCTCCATTCTCTATTCCGATACGATGCCATTCATCGACAGCGTCTGGTGAGCTCGCTAGAAAACCCACAGTCATACCATTACCATGAGTAGCAGGCTGACCATCAATCGGTTTCGTTAAACCCAATACACCCGTTTGAGTGACGTAAACACAACGTCCTTTAGGATCCACAGAGCCTTCGCAATAACCAAGCACCGTCATAATAGAGTCGTAGAAAGACTTTGCGCGTTCAATATTTTCAGTACCGAGAAATACATGGCTGAACATAACTAACCTCTTCTTTTATTGAAAGAACACCCTAAACTAGACCTATAATATGCGTTTGTCTAGGCACGCTATTCGGTCACAACTGTTGCTTAACCCATTGAGTAAACACCTGAAACTTAGTTCGTTGCTCCATCCCTTTAGGACACACTAAGTCATATCCTTTGCCCGATTCAATGCTCATAAAAGGCGCGACTAGCAAGCCTTGTTCAATCTGCGGTTTCATGAACTCTAACCGCCCTAATGCTAACCCCATCGATAATATCGCAGCATCCATCGCCAAGCGGTTATCGCTGTAATAGTCACACTGCAACGTGCAATCGACATCACTCTGAGCTTCACACAACCAGCGCTGCCAAGCTGTAATGTCTCCACTATGGATGAATTGAACACCATCTAAATACTTAATACCCTTTTCCAAACTAAACTTATTCGCGTATTCAGGGCTGCACACCGGTGTTCTTACCCCATTAAACAACCGCTCGCTGTAATGATTGGGATAGTGGCCTTCGCTATAGAAAATTGCCACGTCATACGGTTCAAACTGGAAGTCGGATTGGTTCTGTTTCGTTTGCAGTTTAATGCTTAGATTTGGATACAATCGTCTGAATTCTGGCAAGCGCGGCATTAGCCAAGATGATGCAAAATAAGGAGATGTCGCGATGTATAACTCCCCGCTTAGCTCACCCGTTTGAATGTCCATCAGTTCAGAAAAAATAGACTCAAACGAGACGTTCAACATGGATAGTACACGCTGACCTTCTGGTGTCAGTTCGAGTTTTCTTGTCTTGCGCACAAACAGGTTGAACTTCAGTTGTTGTTCCAATTTTTTGATGCGATGGCTTACCCCACCTTGAGTCAAACACAACTCATCTGCTGCACGTGTAAAACTTAAATGCTTGGCCGCAACACTAAAGGAGTGCAGCAGTGACAGCGTTTGTTGGCGATTTTCGAATAGCCCCATGGATTAACCTCACTAATTCATAAGTCGTCATAACTGGTTTGTCGGTGTATGTGAACATCATATAAATTAAACCAAGTAATCTACAACATTAAATGGTGAACAGCATGCAACAGAATCAAAAACTCAAAGTAACCGTGATTGGTGGTGGATCAAGTTACACCCCAGAGCTCGTTGAAGGCCTACTCAAGCGCCATCACGAATTACCTATCTCTGATCTGTGGTTGGTCGATATCGAAGAAGGTATGGAAAAAGCAGAGATAATCGCGGCTCTCACTAAGCGAATGATAAACAAAGCAGGCTGTGAGATTAATGTTCACCTCACCACGGATCGAAAATCAGCCCTGAAAGGCGCGAACTTTGTCTGCTCACAGTTTCGCGCAGGAAGAATGGAGGCCAGGCTACGCGACGAACGAATCGCATTAAAATATCGCATGATTGGCCAAGAAACCAATGGCTTAGGAGGCTTCTCTAATGCTTGCCGAACCATACCGATTGCACTCGAGATAGCAAAAGAGATGGAAGAATTATGCCCCAATGCGTGGTTACTCAATTTCACCAACCCATCAGGTATGGTAACGGAAGCACTGATTAAGCATTCCACGATTAAGACCGTTGGCCTATGTAACGTTCCAGTCAACATGGAACTCGGAGCCGCAAAAATGCTCGGTGCAGAACGCAAAGATATGACGATGCAAATTGCCGGATTAAACCACCTAGTGTGGGCTCGGAAAGTGCTCCATGAAGGTCAAGATAAGCTGGGCGAGCTCATCGAGCAACTTCTTGGTGGCAACGATCAAATGATGCCAAAAAACATCCCGCCATTCGAATGGGACGGCGAGCTTATTCGCTCACTGAACTTGGTGCCATGTGCGTACTTACGTTACTACTATCAGTCACGAGACATCTTAGACAAAGAGTTTGCGGCTTCTGAAAATAGCACCAATCGTGCAGACCTAGTTGCAAAGGTCGAACAACAACTGCTAGAGATATACAAAGATCCGATGCTGGATACCAAACCTCAATTGCTAGAAGAAAGAGGTGGAGCTTACTACTCTGAAGCGGCCTGTGAGCTGATGAGCAGTATCCACAATAACAAACGTTCTATCATGCATGTTAACACTCGCAACAATGGCGCGATTCAAGGATTACCCGATGACTGTGCGGTCGAAGTGAGTTCGGTGATCACTAGCAGCGCAATCTTGCCACTCAACGTTGAACCTTTTGATAGCGACACGCTGCGCTTGATACAGCAAATGAAAGAGTTTGAAACCTTGACCGTTAAAGCGGCCATGACAGGTGATGTAGCGTTAGCAAAACGAGCTCTGATCTTAAACCCGATTGTCGATAGTGGTTCGCACATCGATGAGGCCTTGCTAGAAACCATTCGCGAGAACTTAGACTTCATGCCTGCGTTCGCTCATCGACTCGCTTAGTGTGGCACTTTGTTAGCAGCTAATGAGCTCCGTGAGAGCTGAGCTCATTCAGATATTGAATCCAAATTTTTTAATAAGAGGTCATCATGAAATTGATACTCAACGCCGATGATTTCGGCCTCACTGAAAGCGTGAACCATGGCATCGTCGACTGCTTTAAAGCGGGGATAGTTAAATCAACCACTATCATGATGAACCAACCCGGAACGCAACATGCTATCGAGCTCTATCACCAAGATTTAGTCCCAGAGGTTGGCTTGCACTTTACAGTGACTTCCGGAAAACCGCTATCAGACCCAGAGTTAGTTCCAAGCTTGGTCGATGATAATGGTTTGTTTTGGGATAAAACGACGCTAATGAACAAATCCGATGTTTGCCCTAACGAAGTGACACTAGAGCTTAAGGCACAGTATCAAGCGACTCTAGATGCTGGATTAACAATAAACCACATCGACAGCCATCACTTTGGTGGGGTGTTTAAACCCTTGAAAGAAGCTTTTACACATTTTGCCAATCAACTCGGGTTGCCCGTTCGTCGTATCGATAACATCATTGAAGGACAACAACATCTCCAAGTTCCAACCCCTGATGCATTCGATATGCGATTTTTCGATGACGGAGTGTCATTGGAAAAACTCCAGGACTTACTACTAAGCTATCAAGCCATCATGCCAAAAGGAGTAGTTGAGTTGATGTGTCACCCTTCTATAACAGCCAGTGAGCAACTCACGTCACTATCAAGTTACAGTCATAAACGTGCAGAAGAATATCAACTCCTTACTGACCCAAAGCTAAAAGTGTGGCTTGATGACAACCAAATTGAGTGTATTGGGTTTGATGACCTATTAACGAGTCAAAATCGGTAATCAAGGCGGTATCGAGGCTACTCAGCGATCCGCTGTGCGCCCTGCCCTTGATCATGAAGAATATCTTCTGGGTTTAATAAATGGCACTTCTGCATACTTAAACAACCACAGCCAATACAGCCTGTCAGGTTTTCTTGTAACGAGCGGATTTGTGCCATCTTGCTGTCGAGTTGCCCTTGCCATTTCTTAGCGACTCGTTCCCAATCCCGCTTAGTCGCGGTCTGATTCATCGGTAAGGTAGACAGCTCCTCCGTGATCTCTTCAAGAGTAAAGCCTATCGACTGCGCAACTTGAATAAGGGCAATTCGTCTCAGCATCGCTGATTGATAACGGCGTTGGTTACCGTTGGTGCGGATAGAGGCGATCAGTCCTTTGGTTTCGTAGAAACGCAGAGCCGAAGGCGCAACACCACTGCGCTCTGATAGTTGACCAATCGTTAAATACACTACGTTTCTCATGTCCTTACTTCCCTTTTCGAGTATCCAATGCACTATCTAATATATACAGAACAATAGAGTTCACTTTAACTTTAGATCTAAATTTGAGCTTAGGTAACAAATTCATCTGAGTGTTATGCAATCACCTCAGTGATAAGCGGCTTATGATTTCATTCTGCGATTACCATACATCCCATCAAAACCCGCAATACCTTGCTCCCAAACAGGCTGTTCTTCCCCGACTATCGATTTTAAAGTGTCGATGAAAAGCTTGGTTTTTATCGGCGCGTCTCGATGAGGATAAACTGCATAGAAGGTACCAAAATCATCCAATGCCAAATGCGTCATGATAGGTACTAACTCGCCCTTTAATACTTCATCAGTGATCATCTGTGCCGTAACAACCGCTAAAGTATTGCCTGTTAGAGCACTCTTAGGAATCATCTCCACATCATTCACCTTATAGGTCGCGTTAAGCTGAAAATGCTGTGTATTACCCTCTCCATCACGGTAAGAGAATTTGTCGATCACCAATCCCGGTGCGGCATAAATAGTGGCAGGCAGTGACTCTAGTTTTTCAATAGTGTCAATTGCCCCATGTCTCTCGATGAATTCAGGTGACGCGACAATCAAGAGTCGGCTTCGCGCTATCTTGCGGCTGATTAAGCTAGAGTTTTTGGGCTTACCAATACGAAAGCCAATATCGAACCCTTCTTTGACCATATCAACGATGCGATCTTCGAGTCTCAGTTCAAAATCCACATTCGGATACTGTGTCTGAAACACTGATATTGCCTGCTGAACATATTGCCGACCAAACATGGTAGAGCTCGTAATTCTTAACAGGCCTCTAGGCTCAGAATGGTAGTTCTGTGCCAAACGTTGTGTGTCATTAAGCAAAGCACGCAATTGATGGGCTTGGTTGACCATCTCGTTACCTGCTGCTGTGAGCGACAACGAGCGAGTGGTTCTGTTCAACAGTCGTACATCGAGCTCTTCTTCAAGACGACTGATCTGTTTAGAGATGACAGAACGGTCAACGTTCCTCTGCTCCGCAACTTTGACGAACGAGCCTAGTTCAACCACTTCCAACAGCAATAATAAACGACTTGATGTATCCATAACGACCTTTGTTGCACTTAAAGCACCAATTAAGTGCCAATATGACTATTTTTCTCATCTTATTACAAATTTATAGTAGCTGCACATAACGGAGACAACATTCAGTTCCAAATTATTAGAGGAAACCAAGATGACACTACTATCTATTACCAATCAAAATGGCATTGCTACCGTATCAATCAACAATCCACCAGTGAACGTATTAACTTTCGATTTAATCAATGAAATCAATGAGTTTGTTCTTTCGCTAAAAGATGACCGCGATACTAAAGTGGTGGTATTCAAATCACTGCATGCTGAGTTCTTCCTTGCTCATTTAGATCTAAACGTGATCAACGGCACCCAAGGTGGGCAAGCTGGCTCAATCGAATTCAACCACATGATTGAAAACATCAAAACGATGAAACAAGTCTCTGTCGCTGTTGTGGATGGTGTGGCTCGTGGGGGCGGCAATGAGTTTGTGATGGCATGTGACTTAGCTTATGGCACTGAAAACTCAGCGTTCGCGCAACCAGAAATTCATGTGAACATCCCAACAGGTGGCCAAGGCGCGGTGCAGTTTGCAAGACGCATGGGTAAAAACAAAGCCCTACAAGCACTTTTGCTAGGCAACGATTTTACAGCGCAACAAGCTGAAAGTCGCAATATCATCACTCAGTTCGTGCCGAAAGCAGAGCTTAAAGATTTCTTGGCGGCAACACTTGGTGTGATCAGCCAATTGGAAGTGCGTGACATCGTGATGTACAAAGAGATCATCGCAACCTCAATCAAAGATGAGCAAGCGGGCGCAGAACTAGAACTGCGTTACTTCTTAGAGCGTGCAAAAGAGCAAAAAACAGCAGCCATCATTGCAGCATTCTTAAAACATGGCGGTCAAACTGAACGTGAAGCGAAAGACATTCAAGGTATCTTCGTTGATACCGCCGCTGAGTTATCAAACTAATACAGCACCTAAGGCAGCCATTACGTTATGGCTGCCTTTACTTTTAAGATCTACCCTCTCACTGAATGAACCGAATGAGCCGAATGAACTGAATGTACTAAAACCACTTAGCCAATCTTTTTCATGATCATCTTAAGGTTGTCGATCATATCTGCGTTAGTCACCTCGCCCGTCTCCATATCGAAGTTATCGTAGAAGCTTGGTACTGACATTGAACCTTTCACATCTGCATCGAAGTAAGGCGCAGAGTTAACCGCAGAAGATAACACCGAAGTCGCACCACCGGGGCCCGGAGAGGTAGCAAGCATGACCACAGGCTTGCCTTGATACACTTTCATGTCGATTCGTGATGTCCAATCAAACACATTCTTAAAGGCTGCGGTGTATGAGCCGTTGTACTCTGCAAAGGAGATAACCACAGCGTCAGCTTCACCAATCTTGCTAAAAAAGCGCTGCGCGTGTTGATGAACGCCGGACTCTTTTTCCCTGTCTTCACTATAAATAGGCATCTCGAAATCATTAAGATCGAGCACCTCAACTTGCGCGCCCTCGACTAAGCTTGCGGTGTACGCTGCTAATTGTTGGTTAATCGATACTTTACTGTTGGTCGCGCCAATCGCTAATACTTTCATTGTTTATCCTCGAATTTGGTTAGAAACATTTCTTTAAAAGTGAAAAAGGTACGTTGAGTGTGAGTCCAAAGTAGGTTTGTAGGGCAGCAAAGTAAGACGCCTCGTCCTCTAATAACCACTCTTCGGTAATGCCGTTTTTTGTCACCTTGATGGTTTGATTCAGTAGCGTGACAATCCCCTCTTGAATAGGTAGCGCTGCAATACAGTTCGATGTGAAAATCGATTTCGGGCTGTTAGAAGTGAAGAAGTTGCTCGACTCTAGGTCGTTGGCACACACATACGTCATGTCTAGGCTGTAGACGTTCATCCACTCTTCACCCTGCTTGATTTGCAGTAGCAAGCCGTACAGTTCGTCTTCTATGAAACGGAAGGTTTGTAAGTCATTAGACTGTTCTAAGTTGGTTTCTAGTAGTAACGGAGATCGAGGGGTAAAAGTGCCAAAGCCCGCATCCACCAGCCATTGTTTGCCTTCAATCGTTACCAAGGTCACGCGATGGCTACGCCCTGTAGGCTCACCAGCTAAGTGAACACGGCCAAGTAAACTTCTCGCTTCAAAGCCCAAGTGGCTTAACACGTTCAACAACAGTCCATTTAACTCTTGGCAATAACCGCCCCGCTGATTAACCACTAACTTCTCATGCAGTGCGTCTGCTGTAAGCTGAATCGGCAACCCCTGAACCACATCAAAGTTTTCAAAAGGGATACTCCTGTGTTGGTGTTGGTGAATCGCCTTTAGGCTCTCTATTGTGGTATCGCTTGGTTGAGATAAGCCGATCCTTGAAAAATACTCGCTGATTTGACTCTGTTCCATACCTAACCCCTGATTCGTTTTTGTCACCTCATGACTTGCTTCTACTGAGCTTGCAGCCCTTAAAAGTGACAAGGTGATGCTTTATGTTTTTAGATTGGGGAGGATGATAAAACCTCAAGTTAACTTGAGGTAAAGCGATATTTTCAAAAAATAGGAAATAATTTAAAAGTGCTTATAAAGCAGTAGATTAAAATGGGTAAAGAATTGAATGGTAAAAACAAGCACACCCACAAATACAGTGAGTGTGCTTTATCGATGTGCTGTTTACTTAAGTGGGTTTAGTGGACTGACACCAGAATATGTCACGCCCGATAGTTCTGCCATTTCACGATTCCATGTAGCCAAATCGTGAGGGTTGAATTGATTCAGGTGATCATGTCCACACGCTCTCGCCATCACTTGCATTAACTCTGTCGACGCCTCGAAGAAGTTTTTAAGCTGATTCGAGGCCTTCTCAACATTTAAACGCTGGCGTAAGTCGGCCTTTTGAGTCGCAATACCCGCCGGGCAATTATTGGTGTTACACATTCTCGCCGCCACACACCCTATCGACTGCATAGCACTGTTTGAGATAGCGACACCATCTGCGCCAAGCGCCATCGCTTTTACAAAGTCCATCGGCACACGTAAACCACCCGTGATGATCAATGTAACTCGGTCACTGACGCCTTGTTTATCGAGGTAAGCTCTAGCACGAGCCAAAGCTGGAATCGTTGGCACACTAATATGGTCTCGGAACATTTCTGGTGCAGCCCCAGTACCGCCGCCTCGACCGTCTAGAATGATGTAATCGGCACTGGCATCTAATGCGAATTGAATGTCTTCTTCGATATGGTTAGCACTTAGCTTGAAGCCTATTGGGATACCGCCCGTCACTTCTCGAACTCGGTCGGCGAATTTCTTGAAATCCGCTGCGGTTTTTAGATCTTTAAAAGTAGGAGGAGAAATCGCCGCAGTGCCCGCTTCAATACCACGAACTTCCGCGATCTTACCGATATTCTTCGCTCCTGGAAGATGACCGCCTGTTCCGGTTTTAGCCCCTTGGCCACCTTTAAAATGGAAGGCTTGGACATTTTTGAGCTTCGCTTCATCGTAACCAAACTGAGCGCTGGCTAACTCATAAAAGTAGCGAGAATTGGCAGCCTGTTCCTCAGGTAACATGCCGCCTTCCCCGGAGCAGATCCCGGTTCCTGCAAGTTCAGCCCCCGTCGCCAAAGACACTTTCGCCTCCTCAGATAGCGACCCGAAGCTCATGTCCGACACAAATAGAGGAATATTGAGCTTCAATGGTTTTCTGGCGTTAGGCCCAATAATAAGCTCAGTACCGACTGGTACATGTTCCAACAGAGGTTTCGTCGCCATTTGTGCAACCATCACTTGAATATCATCCCAATGAGGTAATAGATATCTTGGAACACCCATCGATGTCATTGGCCCGTGATGCCCAACCTTAGATAAACCATCTCGTGCTAATTGATGAATGAACTCAACCGTGGGTTCTTCTTTGGTTGCAGAAGCCGCTGGCGAGCGATCTGGCGTTGCCGCTTGGATATGAACATCGGGGCCTTCTTGCCCAACTTGCTCCGCAGTGAACTGTTTATGAGTGCCATCGCAAAAAGGAAGGTTGTTAGAATACTTACAGCGACACAGGTAGGCATCACCGTCCTCTTCGGCAACAAAGCTTTTCGGTTTGAACCCCGTACCGGCATGAGAACCGTCACAAAACGGTTGGCTTTTCGATTTCCCACAGGTACAGAAGTAATACTCCTCTCCCTTCGTCAGCTCTACTTTGACGGGTTTGTTATCCGCAATTACTGGACTCTTCATAGTTCGCTCACCTTTTCTTTCTTATGATTTGATGACTGAAGCGATGACTTGCTCACAAGAGTAAAGTAAAGGTGAGATACGCGGCTATTTCAATAAATGGACCTGAGAAAACAGGCTTATTAGACAGCCTAAAAACAGAAGTCTTGCTTGTTCAACACAAACAAAAATGACCACCAAATCGGCAGCCATTGTGTTTTAAATCTGAGTCTAAGCTAATGTGAAAGGTTAATCGAATAGCTCGATGACCAGCTTGTTGTCTTTAATCACAAGATTAGGTTCCGATGACTTAATCAATGACTCTTGAACCTTATTGCTGTCCAATTTGTAAACTGGCGACTGAGACAACGCAAAACCAATCATAGAAACGGCAGGCTTAAGTAGTTTGGCAATCTCTGGCGAAAGCTGTTTATCTTTTTCTTCAAAGCGCTCTAAACGCAGTGATTTCAAATAAATCTCGCCACTCTCTTTGTCATATTCAGGAATCGCACTGAATTCGATACCAAGCTCCAAACTCATGTTCGGCACGTTAAACACATGAACTTGTGCATTGGTATTCGCCAGAACAGAAACACGCTCGTCATCAGCTCGGCCAATTTTCACCGCTAAGTCATCGACAGCCACTTGTGCATACATAACGTTTTGTACACCGACTTCTTGCTCTAACATCACAGAATCTTGAAGGTAACTCGTCATTTCTTGTTCAGTAACGCTATAGCTAACACAACCACCTAGCACCAGCGCAGAAGCTGCCAAAATGAACTTTTTTGCTACATTAATTATCATCAATATCAGCTCTTTATCGTTAGTGGCTTACGTGAAGTTTACCTTGTGAACCGTGCACAAAACAGTAAAAACACGATATTCGTAAATACCTTTGTTAATAAGCATAAATATCAGTAAGTAAAGCACCAGATTAGCTTTCCCGCTTGAGAGAATGGCACTTGTCAGCCAAACGCCCTCAGATTTTTGTACTCGAATTAATTGAATTTTACTTCTAAGCTTATGGGATATTTAGGGGGCTTACTAAAGGTTTCATCATGGATAGAAACATGAAGAGTGAGCACAATGCCATCAAAAAGAGTATCACCTGAACCAACAACTCGTTCCGTGATTCTGTTATGCAACACCGCATGCCTGCATCATAAACAGTGGGTAGAGGAACTGCATCTCCATAAATGGGAAGCTCAAATTGCAGAAACTAGCGAGCAGGCCATTCACTTGCTCAATTCCCGCAGCCACCGCTGCGCACCAATTGTCGTTTCCTGTCTAACATCATCTTCAATCGACAAACAATGTGAGCAAATTTCAGTACTGAAGGCTCATTCTCCAAGTTTAAAAGCAATCGCTATCTGTAGCCTGCCACCAAGTCACGACTTGCCACTCATTAAGCAAACTTTTTGGGATTATTACCACCTCCCTATTGATACAGAATGGCTTTGTCGAAATTTAGGGCATGCGTATGGCATGGTAGATACCAAGCAAATGAAACCTAAGCCTGTCTCGTGCCCTAAATATCAATTAGTGGGGCAATCCAGCACCATCCAACACCTTAAAAAGAAGATAACTAAGATCGCTAACAATGATTTCCCAGTTCTGATTCAAGGGGAAACCGGAACAGGGAAAAGCCTATGCGCTCGTTTGATACATGAAGCCTCAGCCCGCAGTCAGAAACCTTTCATCGCTGTCAATTGCGGCGCAATTCCACAATCCTTGATTCACTCAGAGTTATTTGGCTTTGAAAAAGGCTCGTTCACGGGAGCAAACAAACGCTACGTCGGACACGTGGAAAGAGCGAATGGTGGCACGCTATTTTTGGATGAGATCGGCGACCTTGAACTGTCACTACAAACCTACTTACTCCATTTTCTAGAAAATAACTTGATAGAGCGATTGGGCAGTAACAACCAATTACCCGTAGATTGTCGTGTGATTTTCGCCACCAACGTCAACATCGAACAAGCCGTTGCTGCGGGTAAATTTCGAAAGGATCTCTTTCACCGGATCAATGTACTTCCATTGGATTTAGTGCCACTCAATGATCACAAAGAAGACATTGAAGATTTGGTTCGATTTGAGCTGAAGCACAAATATGCATCCAAAACCAAACTGCCTAGTGACACCCTTGAGCAAATGAAACAGTACCATTGGCCGGGCAATGTCAGAGAGTTATTCAACTGCATAAAAAGAGCGATTGTTCTTTCTAACTCAAGCGCCCTCTCTACTCGGCATATGGGGATTCAATTGAAAGACGCGTCGCCCGACATTGAGAGTGACGCTCGACTTTCTTCAAAAAATGTTCGTCGAGTGATTCAGCAACACCACTACAATATTTCCCAATCAGCTAAAGCGTTGTCTATTTCTCGGACAACCTTATACAAACTGATCAAAAAACATCAAATAGTAATTTAAGTCGCATAGCTAATTAAAAAAGCAGCCTAACGAACTAGGCTGCTTTAGAGTTTAATTAATGAAAGTACTTATGGCTCAGGTACAGTAAATGGACAAACATCACAGGTTGCAATGTTCGATGTTTCCATAAATGCTTCTTGCAAGAACAGCGAGTCAAACGTTGCTGTAACTTGATTAGATAGCATTCCGTCTACTCCAGTTGGTAACACATTTGGCGCATAGGTTTTGCTTACTTGTGTACACACTTGACCAATCGCATCACCAAAGTTCGGTATCCACTCTCCTTCACCCGTCTTACAAGCAAACAGCTCAGGGTCGGCACTTAATACACTACACATATTACCAGCACCACATGTGGTCACATCCTCAAGATCATCACAAGGTAAAGCGAAGTCGAGGTAATAACTGCTGTTGACGACTTCGGTAGGTAAGTCAGAACGGCTCAAAGAGTCATCCTTAGAATCCACCAGCGATTCAATGGCCAATGGGATATCACCGGTATTACATATTTCAACATCATAGGTTTTCTTAAGCACAACTTGACCGCTATCAACCTCTAAGAAGCTATTACATACCTTAGAAATCTCAACCATTGGACTCAAATCTATTGGAGGACAATTGTAAGCCACTGGCGCTTGAGCATTTACGATAAGGCCATCAAGATCCACCGAACCATCTATCACACCGACGGCACCATTATTTACAGACAGGTAACTCCCCATGAATGAGAATGACTCACCGACACTCCATACTTCATCACCGTTACCCACCACTGGAAGCGCACCTAAGATTGGTGACTCAGATAAAAAGGCCACCTCGTAATCACCATTAGTGCCTAACGAACCAGGACCGGTATTGGTAACCGTCACGGTGTAATCGATGTTAAACATGCCATCAACCGTAAAGCTGGTTGTGTTACAAGTCGCCGCTATACTGATGCTACATAAACTGAATGAACCGACAACGAAGTCAGCCAAAGATGCATCAATCGAACGTGAAGCTCGTGACTCCACTAAGAAACTACTGAAACAAGGAATATCCTCAATACCAAACTCATCATTCAACAAAGCTGACAAGTTTAATCGACCTTCCACAAAGCTCTCTGTTGGAATAGACGTTGCTTCACCCGTTTTAGCTAGGTAGTCCCAACCTTGCACGTTCGGTAGCGGTATTGTCCCGATAGAATCATCATTTGAAATTGCACATATCTTATCGACACCAACAGCGCCACTGCCACATCTTGCACCCACGAAATCATTCGATTTAGGGTCACCGTCTGTTTGGAAAATTCTCGTCATATTATCCGTGACATCGCCATTATTTAAATCCCACTGCAACACTTCTATATACGGATTGCCGCCACTCGCCTGAGGAAATGAAATCAGCACAAGGATGTCTCCATTGACATGCTGCCCAACAAAGTCGCCCTTAGTTTGTCCATCTGGTAATCCTACTTGGTCTTGTAAGAACCAGAAACCAATGTACATATCACCATTGTTCGCATATCGGTCTGCACCAAAGTAAATCAGCAAATCGCCTTCGCTTTCAAAGGCAGCGGCATACGCATTGGTAAAGTCATCTTTTGGTTGTGGTGACGCGGTACGGAACGCCCAATCCGTAATGTCGGAGTCATCTTTTGATCCCCCCTTCCAAAAGATTTGGTCGATACCGTTACGGTCTTTTTGAAAAAATTCTGCAATCCCTACCATGCTGTTGGGGTCATTTACGTCGTCCCAATCGATAGCACTATTATCACTGGTCGCATTACCATCGAGTTCCATCACATCAACAGTAGCCCATGCCAACTGAGGGCTACTAAACAACAGAAGCACACTAAATAAATAATTTATAACCTTCATGCTCTCTCTCCATTTATCCATACTTATGCTTTTAGAGTTTTCTGCCATACCCAAATTGGAGAAAATCCTTTAGCAATTCGTAGGTTCGAAAGAGCATATTCCAAGCCAAGTTCAACTTGTTGAATTGATTGATGTTTATATTTTGGAGGCACTCCTTTATTGAACGCTTTGTTATCATTTGTCCATGAACCAGAGATTTGAATTAACAATCAATGAGTTAGAAAGGTGAACAAAGTGTCTACATCAGGCTGCTATTAAAGCTTTAATTCGAGGAGAGTGAACTTTAAAAGGTGCAATAACGTAGCCAATACTAGATGATTGAATAACAAGCGGTCGAGTTGACGGGTAACAACTTGATGGATAACTGAAGGTTCAGGGGTGTGAAATGATAGGCGAAAAGACGATGACACTACTTACGATATTTTATGATGGAACGTGCCCACTTTGTGCAAAAGAGATGGCAGCGCTGATTAAATCTGATACCAAAAATCAGATCCAGACCATCGATATCTACAGTGAAGCGTTTTCAAACTACCCGCAAATAGATGCCGAGGCAGCCAATACTATTTTGCATGCACTGGACGAAAACGGAGAGCTGCTGCTCGGTTTAGACGTGACTTACCAAGCATGGAACTTAGTAGGAAAAGGTTGGCTTTATGCGCCATTACGCTGGGCCATATTTAAGCCGTTTGCAGACTGGTGCTACCTAAGGTTTGCCAAGAATCGATATAACATCTCATTCTGGCTAACCGGAAAATCACGTTGCAATGGAAACAGCTGTACGAAATAGTATTGAGTTAAGACATACCACTGGCGACTTTGTAGTAAACGATACCAAACAGTGCAGCAAATACTATTACGGTAAGAGCGACTTTCAACCAAATAAACTTCATGCTTTGTCCTTTTCAATCGAGTTACTGATTCAGGCGACAAGTTATCACAACATGACAAACGGTTGTGTAATGATTGATAGAACTTTGTAGTGAACCCCGATTCCCAGAGAGAACCTTTATGTCGGCAAAAGAGAGAAACCTTCCCACTCATCGACTTTCTAGATTTAGTAAGTTCGCCTCGTTGGCGACAAGAGTCGCAGGTAACGTACTAACAGAAGGCACCAAGCAAATCGCACAAGGTAATAGGCCCAAAGCAAAAGATTTGCTGTTAACGCCACAGAACATAGCTCGCCTGACCGATCAACTCGCGCACCTACGTGGCGCTGCAATGAAATTGGGACAGATGCTTTCAATGGATGCGGGGGATGTCTTAGAGCCAGAATTAGCCGACATTCTTTCTCGCCTACGCTCAGACGCTGACCCACTGCCAACAAAGCAGCTCAATCAAGTCTTAGAGAGCTCGCTTGGGAACGATTGGAAAACAGAATTCCTTTCCTTCAACTTTAAACCGATTGCCAGTGCGTCCATTGGGCAAGTGCATCAAGCGTATAATGATGCGGGGGACAAACTCGCCGTCAAAGTCCAATACCCAGGTATTCGAAAAAGCATCGACAGTGATGTTGATAACGTAGGCACACTGCTCAACATTGTTGGTTTGATTCCCAAATCTGTCGACTACAAAGGTTTGTTAGAGGAAGCAAAAAAACAGCTCCATGATGAAGCGGACTATGCTCGCGAGGCTGACTATGCGACTCGTTATCACAGTGCATTAAAAGAGCACTCACACTTCGTCGTGCCTAAGATTCATCCGCAAGTCTCTTCAGAATCCGTGCTCGCCATGGACTTTATTGAGGGAGTCTCAATAGAACAGATAGAAAGTTACGACCAAAGCACCCGTGACTTTGTGATGCACAGCTTGCTTGAGCTCCTATTCAGAGAATTGTTCGACTTTAAGATGGTGCAAACCGACCCCAATTTCGCCAACTACCTATACGTTGAAAACACCCGACAAATTGGCTTATTAGATTTCGGAGCAACACGTGAGTACAGTGACCGCTTCAGCGAGGGTTATCGCTTGGCCTTTTCTTCTGTAATTAACAGCGATGAGCAAGGGCTCAACCAAGCGTTAGAGCAGATTGGATTCTTTAGCGAGACAATTCTTCCCGAACAACGCCAAGCGATTCTAAACCTAGTGAAGATGGCTTGTGAGCCGATGTTAGTAGACGAAGACTACGACTTCAAAGCAAGTGGTTTAGCGCAACGTCTTCGTGAAGCTGGCACCATTCTGAGCATGGAACAAGAGTACTGGCATACCCCACCTGCCGATGCGCTGTTCTTACACCGAAAGATCGGAGGTATGTATCTACTCGCGGCTCGCCTTGGTGCGAAAGTGAATATCAGTCGCTTGGTCACTCCATATCTTATGTCAGAGAGCAAAAGCACCACTAAAAACGATAGTTAAAACGCTAGCAACAATCTAGATGATAAGCTGCATCACTAACCTCGGCTCATCATCACCGAAATAGTTTTCTTCTTGTTTGATCGTAGAAAACCCCATCGACGCGTAGAGCGCGCAAGCGGATGTGTTATTTGGGTCTACAGTAAGCAAAAGCTTAGCGTCTCGGGGCAGCTGCTCAACCGCCTGTTGCATCAGTTTCCGGCCAATTCCCATACCACGATAGTTCGGGTCTACCGCTAATGATAGGACCCAAAACTCATTCTGCGTGTCCGTGGTTGTCGTTAAGACATAGCCCGCAATCTTAGAGTCTTGCTTAGCAACTAATAAGCCTTTTCCCCAGCAATCAAATGCCTGACGAATGAAAAATTGCGGATAGGCATGGTCACCAAACAAAGCATGTTCAAGCTGGTAAATTTCAGCCAGTTCCTGTTTTTCCGCACAGACAATATTCATAGATAGACCTTGATAGATTTGGCTTCACCCTTGTTACAGCTGACCTTCCACAGTAGCTAGCCAAGTTGGTAATTGCTCCCTAAACCAGTGAATGTATTTCGAAGCTTCAGGATTGTTACGCGAGACTAATATATTCGTGACTTCGACAACGATCCAGCTTTTAGCGATGATCAATTGCCTTATTAAATCTTCTCGGGAAATCAGACTGCTATGAGGTAGGTACTGGTCAACAATAAACTCATAGTCAGACAAAGTACCCATACGGGAAACGAGCGGTGCCAAATCGATAGCTGGGCTGCCATAACCAAAACGCTCCCAATCAAATAATACGAGCTCACCATTGTCTCTTCTGCCCCAATTTCCTTCGTTCGCATCACCAGAGATCAAGGTGTTATGGTCAAAAATACTACGACTTAGCGACTGGATATACTTGAGACTATCTTGAGTTACCAGTGGTAAGTTTAACGAGGCTAAAGCGATGCCAGTGTCATTTTCATTCCAACGATGCTGTTTTACATCAAACGTAGGTACGTAGCGAGAATTATGGATGTCCGCAAGTTGCTCATACACGCTGCTTGTTTGTTGGAGTTCACTCAGAGGAATTGAGTTAGGGATATATTCCAAGAAAAGATCGGGGCCATCATTCAAAATTAAAGCGGGGCTATTCACCCCTTTGAGATGTTGAGCGGCATGTTGATAAAACGCAGACTCTACTTCACTAGCCCCTTGCTTTCTTACACAAGTCGTACCGTCGAGTTCAACCAATGAAACTTTAGCCGAGCCCATTTTCGACAAATCTTCATCGCTCATAAGTTCCCTTTCAAGCATCCTATAAAGTTGGGGGAAGTGTGCCTTAATTTCATCAGAACAACCTAACTCGCATTTCATTCTCCAGGCTTGAGTTAGCCTGCTCGTAAAGCCAATATCTCCGAAATATCGGTGGTTTCATTATATCGACTTAAGTTTTCGTCTTTCGTTGAGATAGCAACAATCGACATTCTGTCTGCAAGTTCATTGCCTTCAATACCAACGTGACCATTAACGTGATGGATGGTTATTTGAGAAGCTAGCTCTTGGTATAGCGCATAGGCAGGCTTGATAATATCGAGGTTTTTGATCTCACCGCCTGACTTGGTCCAACCCTTTTTCTCCCAGCCCGATGCCCATTTAGTAATACAGTCGATTGAGTACTTAGAGTCACAATAAATTGCTACCGACAAACCTTCTTGAAGCTTCTCTTTTGCTAGTAAAAAGGCTTGTTTAAGGCCATGTAACTCAGCGGTATTATTGGTACCAACAGCTTGATACAAGCCATACCACAATTCTGTTAATTGGTTGTTTTGGTAAACGGCTAGTCCCGTCCCTGCTTCACCAGGGTTTGGCTCACAAGCCCCATCAGTAAAGATCTTGATATCAAAAGGCATATCAGTGATTTGTTGTTCTGAAAGAGGTGGCACCTTCGCTTTAGTTGCCTTACCCGTCGAACTAGGCTTCGCTGCGCTAGACGTAAAAGATGTTTTACCACCGAATGCGGATTCTGCTTCGCCCAGTGTTGGAAACGATTTATATCTCGCACCAGCAAAACCATCGACTTGCGCTTTGCACTCATTCCAAGTAGTAAAAATGCCAGGTGTGCGACCTTTCCAAACCACATAATATTTCTTAGCCAAACTAACTCCTTACCAGAACCTAAATACACGATACCCACACCTAAAATGATTCAGCTATGGGGTAGTAATTATGCCTGATTAAGCTTGAAACACATAAGTCATTGCATGAAATACAGCGTGTGTTTCAAGAATATCTACGTTATCGACCAAGTATAGAGCGTTATTTCTAATCACAAACCTAACGGCTTCTAATCAGGAACCTCTATGTGCTTCAAGGTCTTGTTTTAGTTTGGTCGTTAGCTTTTGAACTTTTGGGAGAACTTGTTGCATTAACGATTGAGTCATGATCATTGACTCTGTTGTCACGGTTGGCATTTTTTTCAGAATGCTTTTTCCATGTTCTGTTTTGTAGAAATCGATCATTGCACCGAGCTCTTCTTCAGTGAATTGATTGCTGTAAATCGTTACAATTCCTGGTTCTAGCTTTTGCCAGCTAACCTCCTCTTTCATTAAGTCGTTCATGCCCTGATAGTAATCATCAAAAATAGCTTGTTCTGACTCTGAAACCCCTAGGTCTTTAGACATATTAGCCATCATGCTATCCATTTGAACGTATACCGCGTCCAACGTGGAATCGACATCCATAATCTGAAGAAGCTCTTTTATCAGAGCTTGCCTATCATCTTGTGCCGCTGATAATTGCAGCGGTACGAGTAGAAATAAAATTGCGAAAAATCTGTACATTTTGAGGTCCCTTTAGCTTTGTAAAACAGGTGAAATATCTTCCCAAACATCTCAACACATTGAATTGTTTGCAAATTTACTCACTTTTTATCCATAAGTAAAACGAATTAAACAGTACAAAATAATATAAAATCAATTGCATTTTAATGTTAGGGATTTATTGGACAGATATGAGGAAGACGAAGAGAGGAACAGAGCGCTTTTGAATAAAGAGCCACAAGAGAACCAGAGCCTAAAAGCACTCGTTTCAAGTAATGAGTCATACACTTGAAACGAGGATAACTAATGGCGTGACATGCCATATCAATTGAGCTAGGTATTAATGAAAAAGGAAATCAACCGCGACAAGATTGTAGAACAAGAACACGCCCATGCTAACGCCGATCGTTAGTAGCACATTGCCTGTTTTCCAAATCAGCAAGCCAGTAACCAGCGCGCCTATCAAGTAAGGGTTCTCTAGGCTTGGCCAAAATGTTTGTTCTGGTGCAAATACAATTGGCCCCCAAATCGCGGTCAGCACTGCCGGACTTGAATAACGCAATAAACGTCGCGCGGTTTGGTTGAGTCGCAGCGGAATGGCAGGCTCAAGAAACAAGTATCGACTAAAGAAAACAATTGCTGTCATAAGTAATATCGTTAACCAAATCATCTCTATTTTCCTTCTATGATTGGCTTTTTGCCGTTATTGCGCTCTTGAAATGACTCACTGAAAAAGCCCGCTAACATGCCAGCAATTGCTGCAATCATGAGCCCGCCTTCAACGTTATTCACCGACATAGCAACCGAAGTCACCAATGAAACCAACACGCACACCACAACAGGCAATGTTCTGATTAACGGGAATACCAACGCAATGAAAGTCGCGGCGACCGCAAAGTCGAGGCCAATTTCATTAAGGGATGGAATTTGGCTTCCAGCGACAATGCCAACGAAGCTCGCGATATTCCAAACCAGATAAAAACCGCCGCCAACACCCGCAGCATACCAACGATTGAACTCTTGCTGAGACTGCCCACTACAAATCGCAAACAGCTCATCTGTTAACCAAAAGCCAAGCAATAAACGCCAACGAGCAGGAAGGTGGCTTATCTTTTCGCGCATCGACACACTATATAAAAAGTGTCTTGAGGTGATGAACAGTGTGGTCAGCAACATAGTGCCAAGACCAATACCTGCTTTGAACATCCCTGCAGCGACCAGTTGTGCGGAGCCGGCAAACAAGATCGCCGACATCGCTTGTGCTTGCAGTTGATTCAATCCAGCATCAATCGCGTATGAGCCAGCTAAGATTCCCCACGGTATCACGGCGATACTCAGAGGCATGCCCGCTAAAACGCCCTTCCACAGCTGCGTACGCCTATCTATCTTTTGATTATCCATATTGTTCTTTTCTCTCTTCACATTGTCTATTCAATGTAAAAACACCTGAGTGGATTCGATTGTACAAACTTGCTCGATTAAGCGACCGTATTTTTCGCCGACGCTCAAAGCATTTTGATGTATTGCCCCGGCGTGTAGCCATTGGCCTTTTTAAAGTGTCGATGAAAATGGCTTTGGTCGTGAAAACCACACTCTTGGGCAGTATCTGAAATGGTATGCCCTTGCTTCAGCAGCTTGCGAGAAAGTCTTAATCGAGATTGGATTTGATACGCATGCGGCGGAAGACCAAACTCTTTCTGAAAAGAACGTACTAAGTGAAACGGGCTCAAAGCTGCTAGCTTAGATAGTTCCTCCAGCGATACATCAGCTTGTGGAAAGTCATCTAAGAACTCTTTCACTAAGATAAGCTGGCGCTGAGTTTTTCCATCGAGTTGAGGGTTAAGCGGCGATTTTCCATGTCGGCTAATCAACTTAACCAACATCCCATACATCAATGTTTCTCTTAACAAGCGATTGTCGGATTCATCAATCGTGTTGAAGACCAATCTCAATTGATTGGCGAGTTCTGGATCTTCTACAACGGCTCTTGGGAAATAAGGTGCTCCGTAATTAGGAAGGTTGAGCTCTTGAGTGATCTTGGCAAGTTGCTCTGGAAGAGGGTACATCGCACGATACGCCCAGCCGCCTTCAGTGGCAGAGTGACCACTATGTACCTCATCAGCATTGACCAGAATAATAGCGTCTTGTGGAGCGATATGGTGACCACCCGTTCTATAAAAACGCTGAGCGCCCTGCTCGATGACGCCAAGCGTGTAGCCCTCATGGCTATGGCGTGAGAAGTTCTGCTTTTCATATTCAGCATTAAGAATTTCAAGGCCACCAAGCTCTTCCGTTATCTTATATTCGGCCTTTTCTTTAGAACGTTTCTTGTTCTCCATAACAATTCCCAAGCCTGTTAATTATCGAGCGACTTATCAGTCTACTCTATAGGCTCTTTCAACTTTTGTACAAAATTGCGCTTTTGTTTGCTAATACCGTTTTATTCTTGGCTTACTAACTGGGAGGAGAGTCTGGATCTAGAACGAGTTGGCGAAAAATTGACAATAATTCAATCATACCAGCCAATACTGTCTTCAAATCATCGGCAATAGACCTGATACACCATGAAAAACATACTAATCCTTTTCTTTTTCCTGAGCCTAACAGGGTGCACTCATAACCAATCAAAAGCACTGAGTATAAACTCATCTTCGGTTAATACGTATCCGCAATCTATGTCTAACCTAGAACTGTGCGACACCTTGTATTACGGACGTTC
This sequence comes from Vibrio gigantis, assembly GCF_024347515.1. Lineage (NCBI taxonomy): Bacteria > Pseudomonadati > Pseudomonadota > Gammaproteobacteria > Vibrionales > Vibrionaceae > Vibrio > Vibrio gigantis. The sequence continues at coordinate 1,037,858 of NZ_AP025492.1, read as the reverse complement.
CAGTAACCAGACACTCGCAGCAATTGGCAGTGAATTTAATCGAAGAGGATTATCAAAACGTTGGTGCGATACCGAAACCAACAAGCTCTATCTAACAAAGACGATTGATTGGGTTGCTGAACAAGTGGAAGACAAAGAAGACTCTGAGGAAGAAGCGTCTGCGGTGGTGTTGCCTGCTAATTGAGAGGTCAAACTCAATGTGATGCACAAAAGCCACCTCTAGAAATAGAGCTCAAACAAACTAAACACCGTTCATGCCTTTGCTCACATCAATATGTATTCACATTGATAAATGTTAACAAGTGGTTAATTATCAGTATCCATTATTACTATAAGGAAATAAAAAATGAAATGGATACTTGTTGCATTCGTCAGTGTTTTCTCTGTATTCACATACGCAAAAGATTGGAAACAAATTCGATTTACTGTTGAAGGGGCTTACCCTCCATTCAGTTGGACAACGCAGGACGGCGACTTAGAGGGATTTGAAGTCGATTTGGCCAACGCACTGTGTATCGAGCTAGAGGTGAAGTGCATCATCTCAAAAACAGATTGGGACGGTATTATCCCATCTCTTCTAAGCCGAAAAAACGATGCGATAATAGCGGCGATGACAATTACCGAAGAACGTGAAAAGAAAGTTAACTTCACTATCCCCTACGCAAAAGTTCCTACTCGTTTTGTGATGAAGAAAGATCGAGAGATCAATATGAGCGACGACAGCTTGAATGACCTAACTATCGGGGTTCAGCGAGCAACTATTGGCGATAAGTACCTTTCTGAGATTTACCCAGATGTAGACATTAAACGTTACGGCTCATTCGACGAAGCCTTTACCGATTTACTCAACGGTCGTCTCGATACCGTATTTGGTGGCTCTATGGGGCTCAATGCGGGGTTTCTTGAAACAGAACAAGGTAAGGACTATCACTTTACAGGCCCTAAATTCACCGAAGAGAAATGGTTCGGACGTGGTATTGGTGTAGCGGTACGAAAACAAGACAATGAACTCAAAGATCTTATTGATGATGGTATACAAAGACTGATCGACAATGGTCAACACCAAAAGATTGCTAGCAAGTACTTCTCATACAGTATTTATGAATAGCCTAGCGCACAGAATGAATGAGCTTCACTGATGAAAATTGTTGTTCAATTTTTAGAAAGCTTCAGAAAGCAAAAAGCCGCTCGTTAAGAGCGGCTTTTTTAAGGGGTGGGAACCCAGCCACATCCCGGCACACAAGTCACTCGCTGCGGCTGCTCCCTTCCAGGCCTGACCGAGTTCACGAGCTATTGTTGCGGGAGGACCAGGCCCCCATAGATTCGTTTTCTAAGAGGCTTGCCTCAAAGAGTGAGTGGATTATTAAGCATCACAGCAACCATTGCAAGCCCTTCCACCCTATTTTTAAACAATTACGGTCTAAGTGCTTATCCTTTATTCAAACCATTAGAAAATCGCAGGTAAATTCATCATTTACCCACGATTGATAGTTCAATGTCAGTACTAACTAGATATCGATGTCTTCGTTATCTTCAGTACGAATAATGTAGTCCGTCATCCATGCCGTTCCTAACAGGCATAACCACACTACAAATACAGGGCTTGGTACTTCGATACTTGGAGTAATCACCAAGGCAGCAAAGCCTACCGTGGGCAGCGTCCAACACAGTAACTTATTCCAACGGAAAGTTTTCAAGCGTGTGAGTGTTTCCATCGATGCCATGATGCCAGTAATACACAAGGCAACCAAAGCAGCATAAGGTAAATCGGCTATCCATAATGGAAGTATCAAAACTAATGACCACCAGCTGTGTCGACTCGCTGGTTTAAGGTGATTAGCGGCCCACCAAATAACCATGATGGACAAGACCTGTAATAGAGTCACCCATGGCGTACCATCAAGCTTGCCTGCTGATTGCGTGACCATAATCCCGACCTGCAAAGTAGTCACGATCAAACCCGAAATAATCACCACCGACAAACTACTGCGTCTTGAGAAAACCACCATTAACAGTGGAAACAGCACCCATGCGCTAACAGAGAGCGTGATTGGCTGCAAAGGAAGGGTTAAGCCATAAGTAGTCATGGAAACAAGCAAAGCTAATCCTGCTATGCCCCCCTGCGGCAAAATCCATAGAGCAGGAATGACCATTGCAAGTACTGGGATATCCCCGTCACTTAAACTGATTGCTCTCGCACAGACAACCGCTAATAATGTGGTTATCAAAAACTGAAATGTTGAAAATACCATAGCCCTCTCCTTCTACCGATCCGTGGTATTAATGAACTAGGAACATTTAGTATGGACCAATTTTTAAGCCAAATCTTTGCTGTGATTCACCAAATTCCATATGGAAAAGTAACAACTTATGGAGATATAGCACGTTTTTCAGGATTCCCGGGCTACGCGCGCCATGTAGGAAAAGCACTGGGTAACCTGCCAGAAGGTAGCAAATTGCCTTGGTATCGAGTGATTAATAGTAAGGGTGAAATATCTTTAAAGGGTGATTCGTTCGACCGACAAAAGCAGCATTTGGTTAAAGAAGGGGTTGAAGTGAGTGAGGCAGGAAAAGTTAAGCTCAGAATATACAAATGGCAGCCCTAAAGCTGCCACTAATCGCCAATTCAACTGGCTAAGTTAAACCAATCAAGATGCCTTAACGCGGGCATCGATTTCTGATTAACGAACACCAACCAAACGTAGGTCTGCTTGCTGTGTGTTTTCTACATCAGTAATTACTGACTTAATGGTATCAGTCGTGAAGCGTAGTTTACCGTCAACGTGAATCGCTGCGCGCATATTGTAACGATGGTTAGCTTTAATTTTGTCGTTGTCGTAGCTCAGCTCGAATGCAAACGGTACTTGCTTACCGTCTGTGGTGAACTCTTGAGTCGCGATAACCGTAGATGGGGCATCGGCCAGTGAAATATCTTCTAGCGTAACGGTAACCACTGCATTCTCTGGTAATGCAATTCTTTCACGGTAGCTAACTGTTCCTGAAATCACTTGAGTGTTCTCTGCAACCACTTCTTGAGAAGCGTTCGTTTCTGATGTTGCTTGGCAACCCACAAGTAGACCAAACGATACTAAAGACGTAATAAGAATTAGAGCCTTTTTCATATTCAATTTCTCTCAACATGTTTGCCGGACTCGGCAAATCTACTCACCAATTATAAGAGAGCTTTCATATTCTGTCTTGAAACCCTATGATTTATTGACAGATATCTGACTAAGCTAAATGATTAGCACCATAATCTGACACTCATTTTACGAAGAGGAATGCTGGCGATGAGTCAACCTTTAAAAGAATTACTAAATTTACTTCAGCTAGAGAAACTGGAGGAAGGTTTGTTCCGTGGGCAAAGTGAGAACCTGGGACTTCCGCAAGTTTACGGCGGTCAGGTATTGGGACAAGCACTTTCTGCTGCTCGTTATACCGTTCAAGACGATCGTAGTGTTCACTCTTTCCACAGTTATTTTCTGTTTCCCGGCGATCCTGAAAAGCCAATCATTTACGATGTTGAGAACCTAAGAGATGGGCGCAGCTTCAGCACGCGCCGTGTGAAAGCGATTCAAAATGGCCGCCCTATTTTCTATCTCACGGCTTCTTACCATGGTGATGCCCCTGGGTTTGAACATCAAAATGCCATGCCTGATATTCCTGGACCAGAGAACTTTGCATCAGAAACAGAGTTAGCAAGCCACATTGCTGAATTCCTACCAGAGAAACTGCGCAAAACCTTCTGTGGCGAAAAGCCAATTGAGATGCGCCCAGTGACGGTCGTGAATCCACTGAAGCCTAAAAAGACAGAAGCGAAGCAATACCTTTGGGTTAGAGCAAACGGCGCGATGCCAGACAACCAATTGATTCACCAATACCTGCTTGCTTACGCATCAGATTGGGGATTCTTGGTTACGGCACTTCACCCTCATGAAGTCTCTATCATGACACCAAATTTCCAAGTAGCGACGATCGACCATTCAATCTGGTTCCATCGTCCGTTCAAGATGGACGAATGGCTGCTTTATGCGATTGAAAGCCCAACGGCGGCTAACACTCGCGGCCTAGTTCGCGGTGAGATCTTTAACCAAAAAGGTGAGTTAGTCGCGACGGCAGTACAAGAAGGTGTAATGCGTTTTACTAAGTAACGAATAATTACTTCTAAGTTGAATAAACAAGCTACATCAAAATAGAAAGAGGCGAGGTGTCATACCTAGCCTCTTTCCATCAAAGGTGACAACGCACCAAACTAAAAAACCAACCCCAAGTTCCCTTACTCTGCGGGTTCAAACTCACCTTGTACGCGAGTTTTTATACCATCTCCCGCATCTCGCAATAAGTTAAATGGTGATAGCACTACGCCTTTCACCGCGCCCTCTGCGGCCCCTTGAGCGAGCTCTTTGCTCTTATCAGCTAACAAATTAGCTTGTGCCAAAATACTCGGTACTTCTGCTCGTAGCATTTCAGACTCAGTGACGATAACAGGAATAGTCTGTTCGCGGTAAGACTTACTTTCAGCAAGCATTGGCGGCATAACGTCAACACGATAGCGCTTAAGTTCAGTCAACGTTGGTGGGATGACGTCCGTTCTTACCTGCTCAACTTCCGTTCGAACGTTTTTCACTTCGTCTAGGATAGACGGGATTTTACTGTCGACCGATGCAACCGTTTTGTTCACCTTCTCAACCGTCTTTCGAACATCTTCTACGGTATCGAGCATCTGTGGCGCCAACTCGTCGATGTGCTCCGCCAGCATCAGAAACTCTTCGACTTTTAGCTCTTTAGTTAGAACAGAAAGATCCTCAATAACCTGAGGATAGGTATCGACAATTTCACCGACTTTATTAGTAAATGAATATATGGTGTAGCCCAAATAAAAAATGGAGGCAGCTAACACCAATTGGATAGCGGTAGAGACTTTTGCAAACATGAATAATCCTTTTCTTTATCGCAGAGGCGATGTCTAAACTGAGACAAGATGTAGCGTGGTGCTAAGGCTAATTATAGTGGTAGTGCTGTTGTGTATTTCAATGGTTCCATCGCAAACGTTGAGGTCACATTAGAAATGCCATCAATACTATTAACTAAGCGCTTATAGAAGTCATCAAAGCACTTCATGTCTTTAACCTGCACCTTCATCATATAATCATACTCACCGGCCATGCGGTAAAACTCCATCACTTCTGGAAATTCCGACACAGTATTCACAAAGCGCCCATACCACTCATGAGAGTGATCGCTGGTTTTCACCAATACGAACGCGGTAAAAGAAAGATCTAACTTTTCAGGATTCAGCAACGCCACTCTTTTTTCAATGATGCCGTTCTCTTCAAGACGCTTTAGACGCTTCCAGCAAGGCGTGGTGGTGAGGTTGACGGCTTCAGAAATATCGTTCAATGACAGAGTGCTGTCTTCTTGTAATAACGCTAATATTTTTTTATCTACGGCATCTATCACACTTTCACCAAATCGCTTTTAAATAGAATAATTTTCTACATTTTAGTCAAAACAAAGCAAATATGGCAAAGTTTTTCTCTCTGATTATAGATAAATTAGAACCATACCAATTACAAAGAATTCCTACACAAGATCAGGAGAACGCTTATGTGCACTGACCATCAATGGATTAACAACGCGATTCGTAAAATTGAAGCCGACTACCAACGTTCAGCGGATACGCACCTTATCAAGCTTGACCTACCAAGCATCGAAGGCATTGATATTTATCTTAAAGATGAAAGCACACACCCAACAGGCTCTTTGAAGCACCGTTTAGCGCGTTCTCTGTTCTTATACGCTATCTGTAACGGTTGGGTAGGCCCAGAAACAACGATCATTGAATCGTCATCAGGCAGCACTGCGGTATCTGAAGCTTACTTTGCTCGCCTACTTGGCCTACCGTTTATTGCGGTAATGCCAAAGTGTACAGCGAAGAAGAAAATTGAGCAGATTGAATTCTACGGCGGCCAAGCACACCTGGTTGACCGCTCAGATGAAATTTACGATGAATCTCGTCGTTTAGCAGAAGAGTTGAATGGTCACTACATGGATCAATTTACTTACGCTGAGCGTGCAACTGACTGGCGTGGTAACAACAACATCGCAAACTCGATTTTCAATCAAATGCAGATGGAAGATCACCCGGTTCCAACTTGGGTAGTAATGAGCCCGGGTACAGGTGGTACTTCAGCAACGATCGGCCGTTTCATTCGTTACCAACAGCACGAGACTAAGCTGTGTGTTGTCGACCCTGAGAACTCGGTATTCCACGAATACTTCCAAACAGGCAATACAAACGTGAAAGGCAACACATTCAGCAAGATTGAAGGCATTGGTCGCCCACGAGCCGAACCAAGCTTCATTCCAGGTGTGGTTGACGAAATGCGCAAGATCCCAGATGCAGCAAGTATCGCAACCACACATTGGTTGTCTGACATTCTTGGCCGCAAGGTTGGCGCATCAACAGGTACCAATATGTACGGTGTGCTTCAGCTAGCAAGCGAAATGAAAATGCGTGGTGAGAAAGGTTCTATCGTGACTTTGCTATGTGATAGCGGCGAACGTTACCTAGACACCTACTTCAACGATGAGTGGGTAAACAACAATATTGGTGACCTACAACCTTATGCGGCAAAGCTAGAAGCTTTCTCTCAAACAGGTGAGTTAGCTTAAGCACTAAGCGAAGTACAAGTTTCCAACATAAAAAAGAGCCCTCAATGGGCTCTTTTTGTGTGTCTTTGGTTACCGATAAGCCAAGACTATTCTGGCTTCTGCTTGGCTTCAAAAGCAGCCAGTTGCTCTGGTGTCGCTTTTGGTTGGTGGTTTTGTTTCCACTCATCGTAAGTCATGCCATAAACACGCTCACGAGCATCATCGATATCAAGGTCTAAACCTTGTTGTTCAGCTTCTGCTTTGTACCATTTGCTGAAGCAATTACGGCAGAAACCAGCCAAGATCATCAGGTCGATGTTTTGTACATCTTTGTTGTTGTCTAGGTGTGCTAACAGGCGACGAAAGGTTGCTGCATCCAGCTTGTCTTGTTCTTCTTGAGAAAGATCTTTGTATTTAAATTCAGCCACTTTGGTGTCCCTTAATAGTTTTCATTTTTTAATGTGTTGAGCAGGTATTGTTATACAAAAAAAGACCGCATTTCGCTAGGAGCAAACGCAGGCTTTTCAAAACATTCACAGATAAACCGGAACTCCCATGAAACGATTACAAAACGTATTTATCTTTTTAGCTTCTCTTATTCTAAGCGCTACCGCTTATGCATATCCGTCAGAGGGAAAACAATACACGCTTTTGGAAAAACCTTATTCGACCGAGTATCAAGTAGACAAGTTCTTTTCATTGACCTGCATGCCTTGTTGGCAGATGGCGGAGTTACTTAAAGATAAAGAATCTGCTGGTGAACTGAAATTGCATCGTACTCACGTGATTTTTAACGACTCGACCTTACAAGCGGCAAGTCTTTACTACACCGTTTTGGCTCAAAAACCGGACCTATCTCATGAACTTTTGAGTGCATTATTTTCGCTGGTTCAAACTAAAAACCCACTGCAAGAAACGGATATCGACGCTTTTTTCAAAGAGCACAACCTTGTGAAACAAGAAGACATGACCCAAGAGCAACAACAGCAATGGGCCAAGTTTATGGAAGATGCTGTTTCAAAGACAGAGCAAGCGTCGATTAGCAGTATTCCGAGCTTTATTATTAATGGGCGCTATATGGTGAAATTAAGAGGCCACCGCTCTATCGAAGAACTGCTCAAAACCATTCAGTACCTAAGCGAGCAATAGAGTCTCATTTCCTTTCAGACACCATTCTCAGCACCAAACAAAAAGCCCGACAACGAGCAAGTTGTCGGGCTTTATTAATAAATGTCAGTCGCGAATCCGCTTAACCGTGACTGGTTCTTCCCACGTTATCATGGCTGAGTTCTTTATTTAGAACCGCTTCCACGTGACCCGGAGAGCGTGTAGAGCCAGAAATCAATCGATACATCGCAGGGATTACGAACAGAGTTACCAAAGTCGCGAAGCCCATGCCGAAGAAGATAACCGTACCCACTGCTACTCGGCTTTCATAGCCTGCACCTGTTGAGGTAATCAATGGAATTGCACCCGCTAGTGTCGTGAATGCTGTCATCATGATTGGACGTAAGCGGCGAGCCGAAGCATCAATAATCGCCTTTTCAAACTCAATACCACGGTCACGAAGTTGGTTGGCAAATTCTACGATCAAGATACCGTTTTTGGTTACCATACCGATCAACATGATCATACCAATTTGGCTATAAACATTGAGGCCTTGGCTCATCAACACCAAACCTAAGAAGCCACCAAAGATACCCATAGGTACGGTGAACATCACCACTAGAGGGTTAATGAAGCTTTCAAACTGCGCAGCCAATACCAAGTACGCGACCAGCATCGCTAGCGCAAACACCACTAAGATACTCGATTGGTTCTCTTTGAAGTCTTTAGACTCGCCAGAGTAGCTCACAGAGATATCACCCGGTAACTGCTCAATTGCTTGCTCATCAAGGAAATCCAGTGCGTCACCTAACGTATAACCTTCCATTAGGTTCGCTTTGATGGTCACAGATTTCTGCTTGTTGTAGTGTGACAAACGAATCGACGATGCCACTTCTTCAATATGTGTCAACGTATCAAGCGTTACTAGCTCACCTGACTGAGTTCGCATGTAGATTTGGCTTAAATCGTTTGCGTTGTTGAAGCTGTTCTCATCACCACGCAGGTACACATCGTACTCTTCACCACGGTCAACGAAGGTGGTTTCACTGCGTCCGCCAAGCATAATTTCTAACGTATCCGAAATATCCGAAACGCTCACACCTAACTCAGCTGCACGCTGTTTGTCTACGGTAACCAATAGCTCTGGTGTTTTCTCAGAGTAATCGATGTCCGCACCTTCCATCATTGGTGAGTCTTCAGCGGCTTGCTTTAAAATCTCTGCCCACTTCTGAAGTTCGGAGTAGTCAGAACCACCGAGTACGAATTGAACAGGTTCACTTGAACCACCTTTAAAGCCAGGCATGAACGGGAATACACGCACATCAGGAATGCCATTCAAAGATTTACGAACTTCGTTCAAGGCTTCTTGTGCCGTCACATCACGCTCGTCCCAATCTTCTAGGATCATGATAACGAAGCCTGTTTGGTCGCCCGCATTACCACCAAACGCTGGTGATTGAATGCTGAATGATTTCAAGAAACCTTGACCAAGTAACGGCATTAGGCGCTCTTCAACGATGTCCATGTTGGCAGACATACGGTTATAACTGGTTGCATCGGCGCCACGAACAAACGCAAAGATAACACCACGGTCTTCTTGTGGAGTCAGTTGCGATGGCACTTGTTGCATTAAGCCATAACTACCACCCATACAAGCGATAATGATGATTGGAGCTGCCCAACGCCAGTTTAGAGCACGGCGCAATACCGCGCGGTATCCAGACTCAAGTTTGCCAAATACGCGCTCGACAAACAGGTTGAAACGATTTGGTTTAACGTTCGCTTTTAGGATTTTACTGCCTAGCACTGGCGTTAACGTTAATGCGACCAAAGACGAGAAGATCACCGACATAGCGAGCAATACAGAGAACTCGGTAAACAATAGGCCAACCATGCCGTCCATGAACGAGATTGGTAGGAATACCATAACCAATACAAGCGTTGTTGCGATTACCGCAAAGCCTACTTCACGCGTACCTTTATAGGCTGCAAGCAGTGGTGACTCACCACGTTCAATGTGGTGGAAAATGTTCTCAACCACCACAATCGCATCATCTACCACCAAACCAATCGACAGGATAAGTGCCATCAAGGTAATCAGGTTAATAGAGAAGCCAAAGTAGTACGCCGCAATAAACGACGAGATCAGAGATACAGGTACAGTTACCGCTGGAATAAGTGTTGCACGTGCTTGACCAATAAAGATGTAAAGCACAAGGATAACCAAGCCACCCGTGATAAAGAGTGTGCTGTAAACTTCTGAGATTGAACGGTCGATAAACACAGTTGAGTCATAGTCGACAGCCAAGCGAGTACCATCTGGCAGGAACTTTTGAATTGCTTCGACTTCTTTATGGACTAAGTCAGCCACCTCAAGTGGGTTCGCATCTGACTGAGGCACAATCCCCATACTGACGTTAACAACGCCGTCACTCTTAAAGGTCGAGTTCTCGTTTTCTGCGCCAATGTAAACATCCGCTACGTCTTTCAAGTAGATAGGTGTGTTATCAGAAGCACGTTTAACGACTAGGTATTCGAAGTCTTTCGCTTCAGTGTAAGAACGAGCGGTACGAACCGACATAACAATCGCATCGTTACGCACTTCACCACCCGGGCTTTCAATGTTCTCACTGTTCAACGCAGAAGTGATGTCCGAGGTAGTAACACCGCGACCCGCCATCTGAGCTGGTTTCAGCTTAACGTACATTACTTTGTACAAGCCACCTGAGATATCCACCGAGCTCACACCAGAAATCAAACTAAAGCGGTCGATCAACACTCGTTCGGTGTAGTCGGTTAACTGCGTTCGGTCCATCTCAGTCGAGCTTAAGTTGATGTAGACCGAGGCTTCACCACTACCGTTGTTCTTATAAACAATCGGGTCATCGGCTTCATCGGGCAATGAACGCTGCGCACGAGCTACAGCATCACGAACGTCACTAACACCGGTATTAAGGTCGTAACCAAGCTCAAAAGTAATCGTGATACGCGACATACCGTTACGTGTTGTGGATTCGATCTCATCGATACCACTGATGCCGGATAACTGGTCTTCAAGATTGGAGGTTATTTGGCTTTCAATAATGGTGGCGGACGCACCTTCATAGCGAGTACTGATCGATACCACCGGGCTTTCAATATCTGGCATCTCACGAACCGCGAGCTTATTGAAAGAGACAATACCAAACACAACCAATAGTAGGCTCAATACGACAGCCGCTACTGGTCTCTTTACAGAAACATCAGATAACAACATTAGTTAGCGCCTTCTTGTGCTTTGTTATCGCTCAATGCATCAGCTGGATGATTAACAGCGAGCTCTTGAACCAACACGCCATCACGCATATTTACGATCCCTTGCACTACGATCTTCTGACCAATCTCGATACCTTTGTCGATCACGACTTCGTTATCAATACGTGCCCCAAGGAAGACTTCTGTACGAGTTGCTTTATTATCTTCATCGATAACATAAACGAAACGCTTCGTACCTGAGTACTCAAGCGCTTGAACTGGAATAATAGGAGCTTCTACTGGCGGGAAGTCCATATCAGCGGCCACTAACATGCCCGGCTTTAGATAATCATTATTGTTGTCGAAGTGAATTCGAACTCGAAGGTTCAAAGTTTCAGCGTTAATACGAGAATCAATACCGACCACTGTGCCAGTAAACTGAGTATCACCCCATGCGCTGGTGCGAGCTGTTACTTTCATACCTTTAGATAGTTTAGAAAGGTAGCGCTCCGGGATCTGAAGGTCTAACTGCATTACTGACAGGTCATCAAGGGTTACCAGTTCAGTACCTGCAGTTACCATTTTTCCGCGGCTAAAGTCGATAAAACCAACAGTACCCGAGAATGGCGCGCTGATGTGCAGATCTTTCAGGTTAGCATTTGCAGCGGCTAAACGAGCGTTAGCGATCTCTACATTGGTTTTCTGAGCATCAATTTCAGTTTGCGTAATCGCGTTACGTTTCACTAGGCGTTGAAATTCCGCTAGCTTACGTTGCTCATCTTTTAGGTACGCCTGCGCTTCTGCTACTGCAGCTTTTGCTTTGTCGTCATCTAATTGAACCAACATCTGCCCTTTAGTGACATCTTGATTAGCTTTGATGTTGATAGAGTCCACTCTGCCAGCCACTTCAGAAGTGATCATTACAGATTGCTCGGCTTCTAACTTACCGACCAACGAAAGAGATTGGCTAACTTGGTGAATATCGACCTGCTCAGTAACAACAGTGACAGTGCTAGGGCCCATGCGCTTTGCAAGTACGGCTGGAGAGGCCATAAGAATAGACAAGCTAAGCAGGGTTAAAACAGATTTATGCTTCATAATAATGGTCTGCAAGTAAGTTTATGCCAATCACAGTAAGTAAACGGTCAGAAATAGCGCAGGAAAAAGGCTTGAGAACAAGGAAGAGTTTTCGATTAGTAGTTATTCTACAATCAAAAATTCTAACGCCGTTATCGAGCTTTTTAACAAACTAGGATGACATGTTATTTACTACGATTGGTATTATTATCTATAAATGAAATTAACCGTATTCTATCAACTGATGAATGCTGTAACGTCAAGAAGTGTAAATCTAGGTTAAATTCCATTTACGTTTCTTAGCGAATTACACAAATCAAACACCGTACAGAAAGCCAGTTACCTCAAGGTGTTACCTATTAATACGTAAACCTTAGTACAGATGTTCACTTCCCGAGCAATATGCGTACTTTTCGCCATCTTTGCCCAAAAAGGCAGCATTCAACACAAAACCATAAGAAAAACTCTTTACAGGTTTAACGTGTTTGCTATGATGCGCTCCGCACTTGAGAGATGCGTTGGGAAAAACATCTCTTTAGCCTATCCATTATGAGTTAGGAAAAACACCCTGGAGGGGTTCCCGAGTGGCCAAAGGGAGCAGACTGTAAATCTGCCGGCTCCGCCTTCGATGGTTCGAATCCGTCTCCCTCCACCATATTCTTCTTACCTCTTTTAAGAGTTAAGAGAACAACCTGATTGATGGGCTTATGGGAAAACATCAATTTAGGCTTACTTTGTGAAGAGTAAGACACACCCTGGAGGGGTTCCCGAGTGGCCAAAGGGAGCAGACTGTAAATCTGCCGGCACTGCCTTCGATGGTTCGAATCCGTCTCCCTCCACCATATTCTTCTTACCTCTTTTAAGAGTTAAGAGAACAACCTAGTTGATGGGCTTATGGGAAAACATCAATTTAGGCTTACTTTGTGAAGAGTAAGACACACCCTGGAGGGGTTCCCGAGTGGCCAAAGGGAGCAGACTGTAAATCTGCCGGCACTGCCTTCGATGGTTCGAATCCGTCTCCCTCCACCATATTCTTCTTACCTCTTTTAAGAGTTAAGAGAACAACCTGATTGATGGGCTTATGGGAAAACATCAATTTAGGCTTACTTTGTGAAGAGTAAGACACACCCTGGAGGGGTTCCCGAGTGGCCAAAGGGAGCAGACTGTAAATCTGCCGGCACTGCCTTCGATGGTTCGAATCCGTCTCCCTCCACCATATTCTCCTTACCTCTTTCGAGAGTTAAGAGAACAACCTAGTTGATGGGCTTATGGGAAAACATCAATTTAGGCTTACTTTGTGAAGAGTAAGACACACCCTGGAGGGGTTCCCGAGTGGCCAAAGGGAGCAGACTGTAAATCTGCCGGCACTGCCTTCGATGGTTCGAATCCGTCTCCCTCCACCATATTCTTCTTACCTCTTTTAAGAGTTAAGAGAACAACCTGATTGATGGGCTTATGGGAAAACATCAATTTAGGCTTACTTTGTGAAGAGTAAGACACACCCTGGAGGGGTTCCCGAGTGGCCAAAGGGAGCAGACTGTAAATCTGCCGGCACTGCCTTCGATGGTTCGAATCCGTCTCCCTCCACCATATTCTCCTTACCTCTTTCGAGAGTTAAGAGAACAACCTAGTTGATGGGCTTATGGGAAAACATCAATTTAGGCTTACTTTGTGAAGAGTAAGACACACCCTGGAGGGGTTCCCGAGTGGCCAAAGGGAGCAGACTGTAAATCTGCCGGCACTGCCTTCGATGGTTCGAATCCGTCTCCCTCCACCATATTATCCTTAATTGGAAAATCGAAAAGCCAACTCATTGAGTTGGCTTTTTTCGTTTCTGAGCTTTGTATCTTTCTAAACACTGCTCTCAACTTCCTAAACATCAACCTACTACTACAAAAAAGACTAAGCAATCTAGCTCACTCTACATCAGTGCTCCCAAACTTCAGCATGACGCTCACAAACCAGACAAGCAGCGCAGCCTAAACAACTGGTCGATACATATTCTTCGCATTCACTCGCAATTATCTGTTTCTGCTGCAAAGTAATCTCAGGCTCCAGTACGGGTTCAAAGAACTTTGTCATGGCTAATTACATCCAAATAAAATCAGTCGATTGCCTTCAGCTTAATCCAGTCATTGAGCAAGATGCATCTCTTAATATTTGTCGTGATGACACTCCTCTTCTATTAATGTTCTTTGTCTGTTCCGCACATTCTCGTCATATTGTCATTGCCCCGTGAAACTAAAACTCTCCCCTACAAGCGCAAAGCCAACTTTCCTCAGCGGCTTACAGATACATATCATTAAACACAAAAAAGCCCCTGCTGATTCCTCAGCAGGGGCTTTCAATTATTGGGTGTCATTCCTAATAACTACATCATATAGATGTTTAGCTAACTCTTGGAATTAACCTTGAATACCAACAATTAACCAAGGTGCATTGTCAGTTGTTAGGTCACGCTCTAAGTGCCAGATATCAGTGATATCTTCTTCAATGCCATCCGCTGTATCACGGTAACGACCGCTAAACTGAAGGCTTAGCTGTGCTTTACTACCATCATGGTCTGCGCGAACGATTTCAGCATCAACGTACATTACGTCTGTATGCTGGTCACCGTCTAGCTTGTTACGCTCAGCTTTCAGATCTTCAAATAGGCTTGGAGATACGTATTCTTCAATCGTGTTTAGTTCGTTGTGGTTCCATGCACCTTGCAGTGTACGGTAGTGCTCACGAGAACCATTGATGAATGCCGCTTGATCAAAGCCCGGTGGGTAGTTATGTGGAACATCACTTTGTGCACCAAAACCGAAACCACCAGCACTATTTGGCGAGTGAGGTTGTGATTGAGGCTGTGCTTGCTCGAAGTTATGAACATTTGGCTGTTGCTTAGGTTGTTCAAACTTGTTCTGACCCATACCACCGAATGCTGGCTGTTGGCCACGTGCATTCTGCTGATTCATTGAGCCCTGCTTCGCACCCAACATTCCGCGTAGGAATTTAAACGCTAGGAAAGCAATCAGACCCATAATCAGAATATCCATAAACTGGATACCCTCAAATGCGCCACCAAAGAATGCAGCTAAAAGACCACCAGCAAGTAAACCACCTAGCAGACCGCCCATAAGGCCTTTCTTGCTAGAGTTAGCTGCTGTGTTCTTACCCGTTTGATCTTGACGGATCGAATTCGTGTTTTGTTGTTTTGGTGCTGGAGCCGTTTTAAAGCTTTTGCCAAATGACTTACCACCACCAAACTTTTTCGCTTCCGCGATTGGCGTCACCGCGACTGTTACCAACAGGATCGCGACTAGTGAGAAAAATCGTTTCATTATTATCCTTTATAGGTTTCTATCTTTCGACACCTTAATCATACTCGTTAACAAAGAACAATGAAATATTCACGGCGTTTACACATGTATCATAATATTGCGGCTATTAATTGATTACTAAACTAGCGAAGGGATTGACGGCTCTATAGGGCAGCATTAAAATATTGAACGATGTTCATTTAATAGAAAGTACCCATGGCAAGACGAAACGATCATACTCGCGAACAATTAGTGCAATTAACCTTAAAAACGGTGACCGACTTCTTAGAAGAGCACTCTTATCACGAGTTGAGTCTACGTAAAATCGCTAATATGATTGGTTATGTACCAAGTACCTTGGTGAATGTATTTGGTAACTACAACCTACTGCTTTTGCATGTGGTAGCTCAAACATTAGATGAACTGGCATCAGAATCTGCAGCAGCTGTTGAACAATCGAGTAATCCTCAACAAGCTCTATTCAACCTTGCCTACTGCTACCACGATTTTGCACAGAGACACCCTCACCGTTGGCAGCTTATCTTTGAGCACAACATGAACGGTGAAAATCTTCCTGAATGGCAATCGAACCGAATAGATAGAATGACAGGTATGCTAGAGCAGCTGCTAGTCGCAATTGCTCCTGAACATACTAAAAGCGAAGTCGTTAAAGCCAGCCGTGTATTATGGTCTGGAGTCCATGGAATTACTCTACTTAGCGTTGATGATAAATTTTTCGCCTCTGAGCCCATTGATGGTAAAGAGCTGATCAATAACCTAGTCTCAAACTACTTAACCAACTGGTAATCATCCAAGGAAAGACAATGAACAACAGCAGCCAATCTTCGCTGTTAACGCAAAAAAGGTTCCTACCCTACTTTATTACCCAATTTCTAGGAGCCTTTAACGACAACATATTCAAAAATGTCCTGTTACTGTTTGTTGCTTTCGCAAGCGTAGATACGCTGCCTATTTCCAGCAATCTATTCATTAATTTGGCTGCAGGCCTTTTTATCCTGCCCTTCTTCCTATTTTCTGCTTTGGCTGGTGTACTGGCCGACAAATATGAAAAATCGTGGTTTATCCGTAAAGTTAAGCTCCTTGAAGTGGTGATCATGTCACTGGGTGCGATCGGATTTATCTATGAAAGCTACGGAATATTACTTCTGCTCCTGTTCCTGATGGGAACGCAAAGTGCCTTCTTTGGCCCTGTAAAATACGCCCTGCTTCCACAGCAGTTAGAAACAAAAGAACTTGTATCTGGTAATGCTCTCGTCGAGACAGGTACATTCTTAGCGATCCTGATTGGTACTCTAGGCGCAGGTATAATTGCCTCTGAAGAAAGCGCGAAACTCATTGCTGCGGTGTGCATTGTTTTGTTCGCTGTGCTTGGCTATGTATCAAGCTGCTTTATCCCATTAGCGCCAAGCAATGCACCTGATCTTAAAGTGAAATGGCAACCTATAAAACTAACCCGCGCAACACTAGCGATAGCCAAAAAGGATCATCCAACCTTTCAAGCTCTGATGTCGATCAGCTGGTTCTGGTTCCTCGGGGCTGCTTACCTAACTCAGTTTCCAAACTTCACTAAGCTGCATCTGAACGGCACTGAAAGCTCTGTCGCATTTTTACTTGCGCTGTTCTCAGTCGGTATCGCGATCGGCTCCTTGGCTTGCGATAAGTTATCTAATCACCGAATTGAAATCGGCATCGTGCCAATGGGCAGCTTGGGTATCTCGATCTTCGGTCTTTTGATGGCGATATCCACCCCGGAGTCTTTACCTAGTTTTAGCTCTTTCCATCAGTTTGTGACTTATTCAGAGCTGTGGCCACTATTTGCTTATCTTCTACTACTGGGGATCTCCGGCGGTATCTTTATTGTTCCTCTGTATTCACTAATGCAGTTACGTGCGAAGCCCGATGAACGTGCCCAAGTGATTGCCGGGCTCAATATTTATAACTCACTGTTCATGGTGGGAAG
The DNA here is from genome assembly GCF_024347515.1 of Vibrio gigantis. NCBI lineage: Bacteria > Pseudomonadati > Pseudomonadota > Gammaproteobacteria > Vibrionales > Vibrionaceae > Vibrio > Vibrio gigantis. Next base: position 1,020,500 of record NZ_AP025492.1, on the reverse strand, counting down.
TGCGGTTTTAGGTATTGTTTGCCTCAGTGTTCTAGAGCTTTCAATTCCACAACTGTTTGTGCTACTCGCAGTAGGAAACACTTTGGTTATGCTGTACCTATTTTATCAGGTGCCTATCTATGCATTCCGCTTCTTTACGTGGGTAGTCACTCACACCATGTACCGAGTTAAACATAAAAACCTACATCACCTACCAGAAAAAGGCGGTGCGTTGATTGTCTGCAACCATGTGAGTTATATGGATGCACTACTGCTGAGTGCGGTTTGCTCTCGCTTGATCCGTTTTGTGATGGAAGAGGATTACACCAAGTTGCCGCCGATTCGACGTTTCTTGAAAAGAGCTGGAGTGATTCCGATCTCAGCAACCAATCGCAGCTCGATTCGAAACGCTTTTAAAGAAGTAGAACGAGCCCTGTATGAAGGCCACATCGTATGTATTTTCCCAGAAGGCAAGCTAACCTCTGATGGTGAAGTGGCTGAGTTCATGCGTGGTATGGAGCTCATTATCAAACGCTCCCCAGTTCCTGTGATTCCAATGGCCCTCAAAGGGTTGTGGGGCAGTTATTTCAGTCGCTACAAAGGCCGTGCTTGCAAAGGGTTACCAACTCGCTTCTGGACCAAGTTAGAGATAGAAGCTGGCGAGCCTATTTCACCTAAACAAGCGTCTTGTGAAACGCTTCGACAGTCAGTCTCTGACCTTCGCGGCTCTCTGCGCTAAGTAACCACCCCTTTATTCATATCAGCTGAACAAGCGTTAAGTTTTCCTTAACGTTTGTTCAATTCATTTAGACTTACTTATCATTTTATTGAACGTATAGTGGTCTCATCACAATAACGCCACAACAAAACAAGACTCTAAATACAATGAACCTAAAAAAGTCCGTTCCATTTTATCTTGCTGCACTGTTTTGCTTAACGCCTTGGGTTAGCTCACCGACAGCCCTGGTTATCGGTTTCCTACTTGCTAGTTTAGGTTTAGTCCCTGAGCACTTAGAAGTCGGTAAACTCACCAAAAAACTACTGGCCTACTCTATTGTCGGCTTAGGTTTTGGTATTCAGTTTGAAAAAGCATTAGCGGTAACAGGCGACGGTATTGGTCTCATTATAACGACGATAATTGGCACATTAGTTATTGGTTGGTTCTTGGCTAAACGAATGGGGCTCGATCGCACTACGGGTTATCTCATCTCTTCTGGTACCGCAATTTGTGGTGGTAGCGCCATTGCAGCCGTAGCACCAGCAATTAAAGCAAATGATGAACAGATTGGCTTGGCATTAGCCACTGTTTTCGTGTTGAATTCGGTCGCTCTTTTCTTGTTCCCGATGATTGGCCATGCGCTTGAGTTAAGCCAACAAACTTTTGGGACATGGGCAGCCATTGCGATTCATGATACATCTTCAGTTGTCGGTGCGGCATCAGCATACGGTGAAGAAGCACTGACGACAGCAACAACATTGAAGCTAGCTCGCGCACTTTGGATCATCCCAATCGCTTTAGTCAGTGCGATTATCTTCAAGAACGATCAAAAGAAGATTACGGTTCCTTACTTCATTTTCTTCTATTGCGCCGCTATCGCGGTTAGTGACTTACTGCCTCAATTTGAGATGGTCTACCAAGGCATCTTTGATGTGTCTAAGCGAGCACTGGTAGTGTGTCTGTTCTTAATTGGCTGCGGTATCTCTGTAGAGAAACTAAAAGCGGCAGGGCCGAAACCGTTGATGTTTGGTATTACAATGTGGACGATGATCTCGACAGGCTCGTTAGCTTGGTTGACCCTCGCATAACCTCTAGGGAGTTAAACCTCTAACAAGATCACGAAGCACAAAACAAAAAGGCAAAGCTCATATGGGCTTTGCCTTTATCGTTTTTGAAACCTTTTAACCAAATCACTATTCAAACAGGGGCTTATCACTCTTCTTGCTCTCTCTTTTCATCAAAACCAATACCACAACTAATACAAATGCAGTAAGTTCAGCTAACGAACGCGTCAGCCCTGACGATGTGATGGCTTGGCCTATCTGCAGTAATACTGCAATGATGAGGGCAATTTTCATAATAAGACCTTATTCTATAATCCGTTATTTATATGGCTTATTATGATGGATGGTTATAAAGATAATAAATTCTGTTTTGAACTATCTAATTGCTAAATTAACTAACCTAGCGTAATTGCCCCTCTAACCACTTAATAAAGGTTCTTACCTTAGGGCGTTTTTCCGTACCTAGCGGGCAAATTAAATCATACCCTTTGTCTGTATCCATGCTCGGATAAGGCGTTATGAGCTCACCAGTCTCAATGTACTGCTTCACGAAATGATAGCGCCCCATCGCCACACCAATATTATGCAGAGCACTCTGTACCCCCATGTCCCGGTGACTCACGCAGTAAAACTGCTCAAACAAGTTCACGTCTAATCCGTGGTGTTTAATCCAACGCTGCCACACATCTGACCCTAGTGCATGAATGAAATTAATCCGGTGTAACGACTCTACACCGTCGTCAAAAATGTCGTGCTCAGCCGCGTAACCTGGCGTACATACCGGAATATATTTTTCACCAAACAGGCGCTGTCGATGCATATCTTTGAGATCTTCAGCACCATAGTAAATGGCGACATCGAGATGATTTTGATGAAAATCCTGTTCCTCTTGCGAGAAGATATTGAGGTTAAATTTAGGATACCTCTGCTTAAAATCAGCCAGTCTTGGCAGTAACCAACTGTTCGCAAATGCAGGACTGGTACCGATATTGATCTGTCCATACAAGTCTGTGTTGGTAATGTCTTCGATCTCACCAAAAATCGAGCTTAACGATTTGGATAATGTTCGTTGAAAGCGCTGACCTTCTTCGGTCAGTTCCAGTTTACGAGTCCCTCGTACAAACAAATTAAATCCGAGTTCACCTTCTAACACTTTGATTCGATGGCTAACGGCTCCCTGAGTCAGATGCAACTTTTTCGCCGCTAGCGTAAAGCTCATTTTCTCTGCAGCAACATTAAAAGTATGAAGATTTCTAAGTAAAGATTGATGGTTAGCCATACGAACTCATGCATTAAAAATTTTAATTCATACTACTACCCGTTTCGTTTGTTTGCATTAAGAAATAAGTTTTTAATAGCTGCAGTTACTTAAAATCCTGCCTCGATCAATCTTTGACTCCATACGTTGACGAGCAGAAACATTAAAAAAATTAATTACAAACTTAGGGGCACATATGAATATACTCGGGTATATGCAAAAAGTAGGTAAGGCATTAATGGTTCCCGTAGCCACACTGCCAGCTGCAGCAATCCTTATGGGGATCGGCTATTGGTTGGATCCTGTTGGTTGGGGTTCAGAAAGCATCTTAGCGGCATTCTTGATCAAATCTGGTGGTGCGATCATCGACAACATGGCGGTTCTGTTCGCGGTGGGTGTCGCATTTGGTTTGAGTCGCGATAAGAATGGTTCTGCTGCACTGTCCGGTTTTGTGATGTTCCTTGTCGTCACCACGCTACTTGCTCCAGGCTCTGTCGCTCAATTAATGGATGTTGAACTAAGTGAAGTGCCAGCAGCATTTGGCAAAATCAGCAACCAATTTGTGGGTATCATAGTAGGTATCATCTCAGCTGAGATCTACAACCGCTACTCAACCGTTGAACTTCCTCAGGCTTTGGCGTTCTTCAGTGGTAAGCGTTTGGTTCCTATCCTGACTTCAATCGCAGGTATGGCCCTCTCTTTTGCTCTACTATACATCTGGCCGGCTGTTTATGACGCTCTGATCGTTCTGGGTATAAAGCTAGAAAGCATGGGCGCAGTTGGTGCCGGTCTGTTTGGTTTCTTCAACCGTTTGTTCCTATCAGTTGGTATGCACCACGCACTTTACCCTGTGTTCTGGTTCGACGTTGTAGGCATTAACGACATTCCAAACTTCCTAGGCGGTGCACAATCTATCGCTAACGGTACGGGTATTCCGGGTAAAACAGGCATGTACCAAGCGGGCTTCTTCCCTATCATGATGTTTGGCCTACCAGCGGCAGCATTGGCGATGTACCACTGCTCTGATGCGAAAAACAAGAACCAAGTATTCGCTATCATGCTTGCGGCGGCTATGGCTTCATTCTTCACAGGTATCACAGAGCCGCTAGAGTTCAGCTTCATGTTCCTTGCTCCGGTACTGTTCCTACTACACGCTGTGCTAACAGGTCTATCACTTTACATTGCGGCAAGCATGGAATGGATGGCAGGCTTCGGATTCTCTGCTGGCTTCGTTGACCTAGTACTATCAAGCCAAAACCCACTAGCGGTTAACTGGTACATGCTACTGGTTCAAGGTGTAGTGTTCTTCGCTCTTTATTACTGCATTTTCCGCTTCGCTATCATCAAGTTCAACCTACGTACTCCGGGTCGTGGTGAGGAGATGGAAGCAGAAAGCGAGACTGCATCTCCTGAAGCACTCGTTAACCTAACCAACAACTACATTGAAGCGATTGGCGGTGCTGACAACATCCTTGAAGTCGATAACTGTATTACTCGCCTACGTCTAACGGTAAAAGATTCGTCAATCGCTGACAGTGACAAACTGAAGAAACTAGGCGCGGCTGGCGTGGTTCCGGTGGGTAAAGGTGGCCTGCAAGTTATCATTGGCTTAGGAAAAGTGGATAAGGTTGCAGAACAAATGAAGAAGGCTCTCGCTTAACGCGACACCTTTGATGGCAAGATAAAACAGTAAGAATTTGTGATGGCTTCACCACCATCATAACCCCCTGAAGCGCAATTACGACTAGTCACCGTGTATTGCGCTTCGTTTTATTTAGAACGAACCTCATGTAGTAACCACTGCGCTAATCCCGCTCTCGATACCTTGATGCCTAGTTGTTCTTGCTCTGGCATACGGTAGTACTCGATAGGGAACTTAAATCGCTCTAGGCTTCCTTGTAGCTGCTCGGCAAACCATGCTTTGGTTGGCATTTCATCACAGTCAATAATCGCAACGGGTCTAAAGCCAAACTCACTGTCTTCAACGGGAATGATAAAGGCTTGCTTAACCTCAGGCAGTTGACTGAGTGCTCTCTCAATTTCTTCACAGTGAATATTCTCACCGCCAGAAATAAACTGATTGTCGGCTCTGCCAATAATCGATACTTGCTCGCCATCCCATTGACCAAGATCTTTACTATCAAACCAACCGTGTTCATCCACTAATGGCGTTAGTTCGCCTTGGTAGTAGTAACCGGAAGCGAGGGTATTGCCTCCAATATAGATACGTTGGTTTTCAATTTTCAATTGACGATGATTAAGCACAAAACCTGCAGTGCTGCTCGCATCAACAGGCTTTGCCGTCACCGTTGAAGCCGCTTCCGTCATGCCATAACCAAGCCAAGTCTCAATCCCCATTTGCTGAGCTTCAAGACCAAGCGCTTCTGGAATATGGCTGCCACCTAACAGCACATGAGTTAAAGTAAGTGCTTGCTCACTCTTTAATAATCTATGCAGTTGAGTCGCGACTAAGGAGGCATGACTACAGCCCTTGATATCTGATTCAAGCTGACCAATACCAATTTTGATACAACCACCAACAGCTAGCCAACGATGAACAATCGCCAGCCCCGACACATGGTACATAGGTAAACTCAGCAGCCAAGTATCACTGCCTTTAAATTGGAAAGCATCCAGTAGCCCCTCAGCAGAACATAGGTGCTGCTCAAGTGTGTGAGCCACTGCTTTGGGGTTTCCGGTAGAACCCGAAGTAAAGACGATACTCGCGAGGTTCTGAGAGCTAAAACAAGAAAGTTCTGACGTTGCTGCTGGTTTGTCATCAACATTCAGTTTTTTATCAACATTCAAATCACTCAAACAAGGCAATGTAAGTAACTGAGTGTTTGGTTCAGCAATGTCTGATTGATTTAAACCACTGCTCTCTAGCAACCATAAATAACGTCTACCCGACGACCTATAAAGCGATTCAAGCTTTTGTACTAAGCGAGCTGTAGGTTGAGGCATAGTGAACGCGCAAAGTACACCTAAATTAAGTGCCGCTAGATAAACGGGGATCACTTCGGCTTGGTTCTTACCAACAATGGTCAACACATCGCCTTCCGAGAGGCCCTGTTCTGATAACTGTTGTTGGTAATCACTCACTAACGCCACAACTTGCAGCCAAGTATAAGCGCAGTTGGGAGTAACGAATGCTATTTGATGTGGGTTCTGCTGCGCCCACTGTACCCAGAGCGGGTGATGATTAGATTGTGGGCGCATCATAAGATAACCAAGTTAAAGATTGAAAACTGATTGAGCCAACCGAACAATGGGCCTATGAAGACCAAATCAGCTGCTGCTGTTCAAGAGTCGCAACAGGAAGTTGGCAACCTGGCCATGGTACTTCAAGCTGTTGTTGATACAAACCAATCGTATCAAGCCCCGGCACTTCATTAGGCAAGTACTGCTGTGCCAGTCGCGCAATCTGAGTTAAGCCAAGGCTCGACTCAATACTTGAGCTTAGAACAGGCTTAATACCAAGTTGCTGTGCACGCTCAATGATTGCCACACAACGCTCTACCGAGCCGATAAGGGTTGGCTTGATCACAACTGCCTTAACGCCAGTTAAGTCACTTAAATCAAAATCAGGATTACGCACCGCTTCTTGCAGTGTTTCGTCCCAAGCAATCGCTACACCGTGGTCGATGGCAAAGGCCAAGCTGTCTTCCGGCTTTTGGCAAGGCTCTTCAATAAAGCTAATACGCTGACGCAGCGACGGCGAAATGTATTTAATGAACTGCTTCGCTTTTTCGGGCTTCCACGCTCGGTTAGCATCAAGTCGTAGCGTTAAATCAGGAATCGATTCAAGGAATAAGCTAACCAGCATGCCATCACGGATCGCTTCGTAGAGGCCAACTTTGACTTTAGCAACCTTTTCACCTTCCATCTCATTAAGCACAGGGATCAGTTCATCTGGGTCACCAGTACATAAAGGCGCAGCTTGATAGTTACCTTCCGCGTTAAGTTCGCCTGTTAGTTCCATCAATGCCATTGAAAAGCCAAACGCCACTGACGGATAAAGCTCATCGAATGGAGTATTGGGTTTGTTGTGACTCCAAAGCTCTAACTCATTTTGCAACTGAATGCCGGCTTGCTCGGCATTTTCTTGGCTAAAGCCCGGCAAAGGTGCGACCTCGCCAAAACCAGACAGCCCATCACACTCAAGATGGATAATGTAGCCAACACGTTCGTTCAACTTATTATCACGCAGCACCACGCCACTATCCATAGGTAGTTGATAACGATACAGTTTAGCGTGACGCGGGGAATTCATTGAATTCATAAGTTTTCCTAAAAAACGGGAACATTAAAACAAAACGAGCCGCTATTTAGCGACTCATTCTGAAGAGGATAAATCTATGGGTTACGCGGAAATTTGTCGAAATCAGGTCGACGTTTCTCGTTAAACGCATTACGGCCTTCTTGGCCTTCCTCTGTCATGTAGAACATCATGGTTGCGTTGCCTGCGAGCTCTTGCAGACCTGCTTGGCCATCACAGTCGGCATTCAGCGCTGCTTTTAGACAACGTAGCGCCATTGGGCTGTGTTGCAGAACTTCACGACACCAACGAACGGTTTCTTTTTCTAGGTCAGCGACAGGGACAACCGTGTTCACTAAGCCCATATCCAATGCTTCTTGAGCGTCGTAGAAACGACACAGGAACCAGATTTCACGCGCTTTTTTCTGGCCAACAATACGTGCCATGTAAGAAGCACCCCAACCACCATCGAACGAGCCAACTTTAGGGCCAGTCTGACCGAACTGTGCGTTTTCAGCTGCAATAGTAAGGTCTGCCATCATGTGAAGTACATGACCGCCACCTACAGCCCAACCCGATACCGCTGCGATTACTGGTTTTGGACAAGTACGAATTTGACGTTGGAAATCAAGCACGTTCAGGTGGTGTGTACCTGAATCATCTTGGTAGCCGCCGTAGTCACCACGAATACTTTGGTCACCACCAGAACAGAACGCCTTCTCACCAAGACCCGTTAGAATGATTACGCCTACTTTCTCGTCATAACGAGCGTCAGCCAGTGCATTGATCATCTCTTTTACGGTTTGTGGACGGAACGCATTGTGCACTTGAGGACGAGCAATCGTGATTTTCGCAATACCGTCATCAGACTTGTGGTATTGAATATCTTCATATTGACTGCTTTCATCGCGCCAGTTAACGGCTGCGTAAAGTTCTTCTTCTGTGATGCCTACTGTTTTAGCCATGGTGATTCCCATTGTTCTATTAGAGAGCGCGACTAGCGTAAAGTCGCGACGGTGTTGCTCTGCTTTTCATAGCGCTTGATACGAGAGACACGCTCAGTCAGTTCATCAGCGACTGGCGATACATTGGATAATCAAGTTTGAAAACATCTCTGGTTGCTCAAAATGAACATTGTGACCAGCGTAATCAACCTGACTATATTCAAAGCCACTATTCTCAGCTAGCTCCATGAATTTACGATCTTTTTCACCACATACATAATGCAAAAGATGCTCATGAGATTTCAATGTAGCACGTAAATCTGGTTGCTTCGCCAACGAAGTAGATAACAACATATTTGCTACGGATACTCCAAGGTTACCACTACGCTTTATGACCAAAGTTTGTCTTTGCTCATGATTTAGTGAAGAAAAGACACTTTGTTGGTACCAATCGTCTAAAACATCTTCAATCGATTGCTGTGCAAAGCGAACGGCCCATTGCGTGTCATGTACTAACCTTTGTGCTCTTTCTTCGTCACACTCCAAACCAAAGTTACCACCTTCGATGATGACTTTTTCAAGGTTGAGTGTTTCAAAGCAAGGGCTTGTCACCCCATACATGGCGAGCCTTCCTCCCATTGAGTAGCCAATCACCACGATAGGATAATCTGCAGGAAGATCGTTCTCCTCCAACTGAGAAGTGATGCACTGAACGATCTTGGTGCAACAGTGTTCAAAGCCTACCGGGTCGATAAAGCGACTTTGTCCGTGTCCGGGTAAATCTATGCAAAGACGAGGAAAATCTTCGAGGAAGGGGTGGCATGCACTCCAATCATCCCCGCTTCCGAGTAAACCATGTAAAAAAACAAGCAAAGGTTTGTCAGAAGAATCTTGTACAGCTGGGTAATAATTGGAGTAAAGCATGTAAAGTCCTTAGGCTAATGCCTCTGTGAGCATTGAACTGAATTGTTTCAGCAAAGTAGACGCTTGTTCGGGAGGCGTCTTAACTTCCACGAGCAAGGTACCCTGACCCTGTTCGAAGTGTTGTTCGATAATGTTTTGATAACAGTTCAAGGTTTCTGGTGCAGCGTAGCCAAGCTGAAATTGTGCAGCAGCGTGTTCAAAACTGAAACCATGAGGCATTTGATAAAGTGACTGTTTTTGCTGCTCAGGAACTGGCAACAAGTCAAAGATCGCACCACCATCATTGTTGGTCGCAACAATAACCATCGGTGTTACATTGTGAGTAAGCAGAGCCAGTGAGTTGAGGTCGTATAGCAAAGAGGTATCGCCAATCAACATTAATAAGGGATTCTGGTTGGCTTTCACCACACCAGCAGCCGTCGCCACCAAGCCATCAATACCCGATGCACCACGATTACTGTAAACTTGATTCGCAGATATTGACGACAACATATCCACCAGCCTTACCATCAAGCTATTTCCCACAAATAGCTCTCTTCCTTTAAGTCTAGACGACAAGTCAACCGCAACGCTCAACTCAGTAAGTTGATCGTTATTAGAGATTTGCGCCAATGCCAATTGTTGAACGGTGTTCGCGACTTCCGCCAACGGTGCCGCCCAGCCAGCATGTTCTCCCAACAGCGTCGGTAGATGTTGCTCTGATAACCAATGCTCGATATCAGCGACAATATGAGTTTGAGGCAGATGATCTTGATTAATACGATGCGCATCAGGTGAAACAACGATGTACTGCGATGAACAAAATGTGGCAGCTTGCCCTTTTACCCATTGGTTAAGACGCTTAGATACGATGCGCTCACCAAGCTGGACAATAAAATCACACTGACTAAGCTGCGCTTTGGCTGCGTCACTTTGCATCCACAGATCATGGTGTTTCCAATCACTGCTGACGCCCGATTGAGGGTCACAGAAAATTGGCCAGCCCAAAGCTGTCGCAAACTGTTTGGCTTTAATTGCGGCTTCTTTGTCAATCGAACCAATAATTGCCGCGCCTTTACGAGCGACATAATCACTTGCTGAAACAGGCTGAGCGTTTAAATGACTGGGTAAATAAGTGTTGGAGTAAAGGCTGTTTGAAGCTCTCCAAGCTGCCACGCTCTTTGTATAGTGAGCATACATCTCAGCGCTGTTGGCTGAATAAAGAGGCTCTGGGAACGGGCAGTTGATGTGAATAGCTCCACCGACGCTGCGTTGTTTCGCCAGTGCGTTATCAACCGATGTCAAAAGCCAATTCAAAGAAACTTGTGTCGTTGGGCTTGGAAGGTTTAGTGTCGTTTCAACGTGAGACGAAAAGATACCCTGTTGCTGAATCGCTTGATTAGCACCACAATCGACTAAATCGATTGGTCGATCGGAGGTCAACAAGATTAGCTTTTCTCGCGTTAATCCAGATTCAGCGGTCGCTGGTAGAAGATTAGCTACGGCAGTACCGGAAGTAACAATCACCGCAACTGGCTTGTTGCTCGCCTTAGCTAAGCCTAAAGCAAGGAAGCCAAGTCCGCGCTCATCAAAGTGCGTATGTAAGGTTAGCTTAGAGTTGGCTTCGGCTTCGAGTGTTAATGGTGTTGAACGAGAGCCTGGCGCGATGCAAACATGTTCAACACCGCTGCGAACAAGCTCTTCAAGTAATGTGTTACACCAAACTCTGTTTAACACAGCTTGGTCGTGACTCATGATGCCACACCCAATGGTGGGTGATCAGAAATCAGGCTAAGCAAAGTCGACATCTTCTTATTCAGTTCTTGCCACTCATGCTCTGCTACCGATCCGGGCACGATCCCCGCGCCTGCAAACAGCTGTACTTGATCGTTTACAATCAATGCACTTCGAATCGCCACACAGAATTCCGCTCGTTGATGACTGATGTAACCGACAGAACCGGCATACCAGCCTCTAGCAAACGGTTCATGCTCAAGAATGAAATCCATCGCCTCTTTACGCGGTAAACCCGCCACCGCAGCAGTTGGCTGTAATGCAGCAAGCAACTGAACACCATTAACGCCATTATTGAGCTGAGCATGGATATTACGCTTAAGGTGCTGCACCTTACGCAAGCGCACTAGACGTGCATCTTTTTCAACATGAACCGTTTGAGAGTGAGGAGTGAGACGCTCAATGATGTCGTCGACCACATATTGGTTCTCATTGAGGTTTTTAGTGTCTTGAGAAAGCCAATTAGCTAGCTCCATATCTTCAGTCGCGTTTTCGCCACGACCAATGGTCCCAGCAAGTGCCTCCGTATCGAGCTCAGTGCCATGTCGACTATACAAGCGCTCTGGTGTTGATCCGATAAAGCTATGTTTGGAGTCCAATACCAACATAAAGTGAAAGCTATGATGGTTTTGCAAATAACTGGCTTTGAGTAACTGAGCCGCACATATAGGCGCATCAAGTTGCAGCGTGGTTTTACGCGCTAAAACCACTTTCTTATATTCTTCGTCACTGATGCCTTTAAGCACCTTCTCAACCAAACCACCCCACTGTTCTCTTTCTGGAACGTGGTGAATCTGTTCGATACGCGCAGACAAAGGGGCCAGTATCGCAGCATCAACAGACAGCTTGTTCAAAGCATTAATAGACGCAACGCGATCAGGCGATAAATTGACGGCCAACGACCAAGTGTTGTCAAAGCGGATTAATTCAACCTGCGGAAGAAAGAAAAACGACTCCATGCAGCGACGGTTCTTTGCTGTGTGCCCGTCAAACGAGCGTCCACCCCAGATTCGTTGGTCTTCACCAAGAATCGCATACGCGGGGGCAGGATCTGAAAACGTATGTAACTGGCCGAGCGCAACAACCTCTTCACGAGTGTCGCGTGACTGCCAGTAAAACTTAGGAAAGAGCGGTTGAGCATGAAGCCATTCAATAAATGCAAACGATGGTTTTTGCGTTAGAACTTCAACACAACGAACTTCACTTGCTTGGGCATTTTGTACTCGCTCAATCAAAGCGGAGATAGTTTGCTGGAAATGTGACAAATCGACCTCGTTCACATCTAAATTCTTATTATATTAGTTTGATACTTTATGGGTAGCACCCACTTAGATCAAGAATGTCCGATATCTTTTCAACATTCCTGTGACTTTAAGCGAGCCCCTCTATCATTTTAGACAATAACCATAAAAGCGATGAATTAAAACTTAGAAAAGGGTGACAACAAAAAGACCAAACGTGACACTGAAATGCGACATTCATCAGATTTTTATTCTATCAAACGCCATTTTGCGGTACTTTAATAAAGTATTTAAATTAATTTCAGGAAATCGGCAATGCAAAATATCGGGATGTCGTCAAAACTCAACAGCGTATGCTACGAAATCAGGGGGCCTGTACTCAAACATGCTAAGCGCATGGAAGAAGAAGGGCATAAAATACTAAAGCTTAATATTGGTAACCCCGCCCCATTTGGTTTTGACGCCCCTGATGAAATCCTTGTTGACGTAATCCGTAACCTGCCGACATCTCAAGGTTACTGCGACTCAAAAGGCATCTATTCAGCCCGTAAAGCGGTTGTTCAACACTACCAGAAAAAAGGTCTACGCAATCTTGATGTAGAAGACGTTTACATTGGTAACGGTGCTTCAGAGCTTATCGTTATGTCTATGCAAGCGCTACTGGATAATGGTGATGAAATCTTAGTTCCCGCTCCAGACTACCCTCTATGGACAGCGTCTGTTGCGCTTTCTGGTGGTACTCCAGTTCACTACATGTGTGATGAAGATGCAGACTGGTATCCAGACCTGGATGACATGCGCGCAAAGATCTCACCGAAAACTCGCGGCATCGTTCTTATCAACCCGAACAACCCTACAGGTGCGGTTTACAGCCGTGATTTCCTACTTCAAGTTGTCGAGATTGCACGTGAACACGGCCTAATCATCTTCGCTGATGAGATTTACGACAAAGTCCTTTACGACGGCGCGGTACACACTTCTGTTGCAACGCTTGCTGAAGATGTACTGATGGTAACGTTCAACGGCCTATCTAAAGCTTACCGTGTATGTGGTTTCCGTGGCGGGTGGATGTTCCTAACGGGCCCGAAACATTTAGCCAAGGGCTATGTTGAAGGTTTAGAGATGCTTGCCTCGATGCGTTTGTGTGCCAACGTACCAATGCAGCACGCTATCCAAACGGCATTGGGTGGCTATCAGAGTATCAATGAACTGATCCTGCCTGGCGGCCGCCTGCTTGAGCAACGTGACCGAGCATGGGAGCTGATTAACAAGATCCCTGGTGTTTCTTGTGTCAAGCCAAAGGGCGCGATGTACCTGTTCCCGAAGATCGATACCGAGATGTACAACATCAAAGACGATCAGAAGTTCGTACTCGATTTCCTAAAGCAAGAAAAAGTACTGTTAGTACAAGGTACTGGCTTCAACTGGCCTAAGCCGGACCACTTCCGTATTGTGACTTTGCCACATATTGAAGACCTTGAAGTAGCAATTGGTCGTCTAGAGCGCTTCTTGCAGACTTACAACCAAGACGACCTCATCGAAGGTTAATAAGCACAAAGAAAAGTGGCTACAATTTGCTGTTTTAAAAGACTTTAACTTGTATTCATTCACTTCTATGCTTAAAAGGCTCCAGTTTAGGAGCCTTTTTTGTATCCGCTGTCTCGTGCAGTTTGTGGCAACTACAAGGTACGAGTGGAACACTCTTTAGAAAGGACACTTATGAAACAGAGCCATTTCTTCGCCCATCTCGCACGTATGAAACTTATCCAGCGCTGGCCTCTGATGCGCTCCGTCTCAAGCGAGAATATTTCAGAACATAGTCTACAGGTCGCATTCGTTGCCCATGCCTTGGCGCTTATCAAAAACAAAAAGTTTGATGGCAAACTCAACCCAGAACACATTGCCCTAATCGGGATGTATCATGACACCAGTGAAGTACTGACTGGGGACCTGCCGACCCCCGTCAAATACTACAACCCAGATATCGCCCAAGAGTATAAGAAGATAGAAGCAGCTGCAGAGCAAAGGCTACTTTCGATGCTGCCAGAAGAGTTTCAAGATGATTTCGCCCCCTTCTTAATCTCCGGCACTGCCAGTAAAGAAGAGCAGAACATCGTAAAACAAGCCGATACTATCTGTGCGTATCTAAAATGTTTAGAAGAGCTCAGTGCTGGCAACCATGAGTATGAACAAGCCAAACGTCGGCTAGAAGAGACTCTCGAACAGCGAAAAAGTCCTGAAATGGACTACTTTCTCACCACCTTTGCCCCAAGCTTTGAATTATCACTAGACGAGATAAGCTAGCTGGGTATAAGTTGCTTGTAATTAGTTAAATAAAATCAATTTGATAGGTGATATTTTGAATTCTCAACTCGAACCTTCTTTTGTACTTGAACAAGAGTGGCAACATCGAAATGACGATGAACACAAAATAAGACGTGATGATCACCGCAGCCCTTATCAACGCGACCGAGCACGCGTGCTTCACTCTGCCGCTTTTCGTCGACTACAAGCAAAAACTCAAGTGCACGGCACCACAGTTAATGACTTTCACCGCACGCGCTTAACCCATTCGTTAGAAGCGGCTCAGCTTGGCACGGGTATTGTTGCGCAGCTCAAGAAAAAGCAACCCGAGTTCAGAGACCTATTACCCTCAGACAGCCTCATTGATTCACTGTGCTTGGCGCACGATATTGGTCATCCGCCCTATGGGCATGGAGGCGAAGTCGCACTCAACTACATGATGCGCGAACACGGTGGCTTTGAAGGCAATGCCCAAACATTTCGCATTGTCACGCAGCTAGAGCCTTACACTGAGCATCACGGGATGAATCTGTCTCGACGCACGCTATTAGGACTGATTAAGTACCCTTCGCTGCTCAGCCAAGTTCAAGCGAGATTACAGTCTGAACCTGTAAAGCATCAGCGTCAGTTAAGAGCAAAAGATTGGATGCCAGCAAAAGGCATCTACGATCATGACCAAGAGCTGTTCAATTGGGTACTTGAGCCACTTTCAAGTAATGACCAACAGCTACTAAAACAGAAAAGAAAAACACACACCGAGCCTCTTGAGCACAATAAAACCAAGTACAAGTCACTCGACTGTTCCATCATGGAGTTGGCTGATGACATCGCTTATGGTGTACACGATTTAGAAGATGCGATTGTGCTTGGTTCAGTGACCAAATCGCAATGGGTTGAATCTGCTTACCCTCAATTGAAAGAAATGGCCGATCCTTGGATTTGTGATCACCTAGATTCAATTACCGAAATGCTGTTTTCAGGTGAACAATACCGCCGTAAAGACGCCATTGGTGGGATAGTTAATGCGCTGCTGACCAGTATCTCGATTAAGCGTGTGGATGAAGATTTTGAGAATGTACTGCTTGCCTACAATGCCGTGCTTGAACCAAGCATGGATGCCACGCTTGATAAGCTGAAACACTTTGTCAGCGAGTTCGTGATTCAAGTGCCACAGGTTCAAGTTATTGAGTACAAGGGTCAGCAGATCATCATGGATATGTTTGAGGCATTCAGTGCCGACCCTGAACGTCTGTTACCACTGCCAATTAAAAAGCAGTGGCTACTGCATGACGATGAATCAAGAAAGATGCGTGTGATAGCAGATTACATTTCATCAATGACTGATGATCTTGCACAGAAAATGCATCAGCAACTGTTCTCGGCTCATACCGAGTTTTAATTCCTGACTCACTCTACTAAAACGCTTTAATCTAAGTAGTTTTTCTCAAACACGCCGGGCGGCATTTGATTGATTTGAAACTGAATCATTTGGTCAAATGCCGTTAGCAAAGGACTAAAATCGCGGTCACTCTCTAATAAACTAAGCAAATGATAACCAGCTTCAACGGTTGAAAGACTGTTTTCACTAGGTGCTTTGCGAATTCGATAGTTGCCCTTGAGATCTTTCGGCAAATGAACCGTGTTCAGCGCATGCAAGTTACTTGATACCTGCCACATCTTGAATGCCTTCTTCCAAGTTCCATCCAACAAAATCACACGCAGCTTTTTATTAGGGCGTGGTACAGACTCGACAGACACCGAGTGTTCACTCGGGTACAAAATCGCATGCTGATATTGCTCATCGGCCAGCAATGCATTCAGTCGTTCATTGTCTGAAAAATCTTCGCCGACAATCGTCACGCTGTTTTTTAGAGATAACGAGAGAATGCGCGCGGTTCCCATTGGACGATGCTCTTCTGATGGGTGCTGAAGAATGATAAGCTCAACATTCGATTCTAGTGGTGTAACCCACTGACAAATACAAGCTTTCAAAGCCTTGCTGCATTGGGGGCAATAACGAGACATGGATTTAATGTGTACCCTGTTTTAATTTTCACTTCACTTTTATGCGTCTTATTCCAATTTGAACCAATACAAGCTTGGGTCGTTTGGGATAGCAATGCGATTGCCGACGGGCAATGGTGGCGAATCCTAACAGGAAACTTTTCACATACCAACTACTCGCATCTTCTGATGAATCTAGCAGGCTTGTGGATCATCAGCTACCTGTTCCAACCGAGCAAAACACAGCTTGTTGTTGCTTTGCTTGTGATTAGTTTAGTGACTGGGGTCGCTCTGTTATTTTCGAGTATTCAGATCTACGTTGGCTTATCTGGCACTTTGCATGGGTTGTTTGGCTTATTCGCGCTCAGAGAGGCTTTAAACAGCAGGAAATCTAGCTGGCTGTTGGTGTTCGGATTAGTCGCTAAAATCGCTTGGGAGCAGCTTATTGGTCCTTCTAGTACGACTGGCGAACTGATTAACGCTCGTGTCGCAATTGAAGCCCACCTAGCAGGTGCTGTGACAGGCGGCTTCATGGCTGTCGTTTCATTTCTAATGAATAAAAAAACGGATCAAAGCTGAATTCTTTCTCGATTCTTTTCAACCGTCGCTTCACCTATCCCTTTGACACTGACCAAATCATCAGCAGTCGTAAATAACCCGTTCTGATCTCTGTAATCGACGATCTCTTTGGCTTTCTTGTCACCTACACCAATCAATAGTGCTGAAAGCTCTTCTGCTGTTGCGGTATTGATATTTACCGTAATCTCAATGCCATCGTAAAGCTCAGCCTTGGTTGGACTGTCTGCAAATACGGCAGGGCTTAAGAGCATCAGAAATGAAAGAAGTAGTGTTGAATATATCGTGCGCATAAAGTGTTCCTTTGTTCAAAAAACGTAACTTATGCGTTTGCAGCAAGAGATAACATGATCGCCAGATAAAAATAAAGCGGGCCACCTAAGTGACCCGCTTCGTTATACATCTTATTTTCATCAGCTTGTTTGTTGGCTCACAAATCTGAATTAGAGCCTAACAATCATATGTTGACTCTCAGTAGTAAACTTCTAACCGGAGCTTGCTACTGAGGTAATCAAACGCTTACTGACCTTGACCCACTACGTAGTATTCAACGTCTGCGTTTTTACGAAGTACGTTTAGTACATTAGTCAGATCTTGCTGGTTACCAACTCGCTCCAATTGTGCACCAATTTGAGTGCTGTAAGCAGGGTTGATTTCGGCCGTTACTTTAGAAAGCTCAACAACAACGATGTTACCGTCTTGGTCTTTAGATTGACCGAACACAGCTTGACCGGCTTCTGGTTTCGCTAGAGCGAATACAGATGCTGCTAATGGAGAGTTACGGTCAATTGTTTCAAGTTCAGTGAACTCAAGATTGTTGTCCGCTAGCACTGCTTCATTGCCTTGCTTAAGTTCGTTCACTAGAGAAACACCTAGCTCAACCGCTTGTTGCTCTGCCTGTACAGCAGACAATGCAGCGACAACTTGATCTTTCACTTCAGCTAGAGGAAGAACTGTCTCGTCACGAGTCTCTTCTACACGAACTACAATTACGTGCTCAGGAGCCACTTCGATAACTTCAGAGTTCAGGCCATCTTCTTTCACTTCAGGGCTCAAGATTGCTTGCATAACTGCAGGCGTCATCAGAACTTCTGGAGCGTCAACTTGAGAGATGAAATCTGTTGTCGTGATCTTCGCGTTGATAGCTTCGGCAGAATCATCTAGAGAGTCTGGGAATTCAAACGCTACTTTTTCTAGCTCAGTTTGTTGCTCGTAGAACTGATCTACAGCGTGCTGGTCTAGCAGTTCTTGCTTAATCTCAGCAGCGACTTCTGTGTAAGGCTGAGCTTGAGACGCTTTTAGTTCGTCTAGCTTGATGATGTGGTAGCCAAAATCAGATTTAACTAGGCCAGTAGTATCACCAATATTCTCAAGAGCAAAAGCTGCGTCTTCGAATGCAGGGTCCATAACATCGCGTTCAATCCAACCTAGATCACCACCAACATCTGCACTGCCGAAGTCGTCAGATTTCTCTTCCGCTAGCGTAGCAAAATCAGCGCCTGCATTTAGCTCGTCTAGGATTGACTGAGCTTTCGCTTCGTCATCGCCTTCAACTAAAATGTGGCTAACTTTACGTTGCTCTTCAGTTGAGTACTTATCTAGGTGCTCTTGGTAGTATTTCTGTGCTTCCTCATCGCTTACTTCAAGTTGAGACTTAAGCGCTTCAGCAGAAAGTTCAATGTAAGATACCTTAGCTTGCTCTGGACGAGTGTAAGCTGCTGGGTTCTCTTGGTAGTACTGCTCGATTTGCTCGTCAGTTAGCTCAATGTTTTTTGCTAAGTCAGCAACAGACAATGTCACTGTGCGAATGTCGCGGGTTTGAGCAATAAGCTTGCTTTGCGTGTCGATCTCACCTTGAAGAACGAATTCGCTGCCTTGTAGGGCAGTAACAAGCTGATTACGCATTAGATCACGACGCATGTATTCAGCGAAGCTTTCCGCGCTGAAGCCTGCACGACGTAATGCCGATTGGTAAACTTCTTGGTCGAATTGACCAGCTGTTTGGAACTGAGGCATTTCTAGAATCATGGTACGGATTTGAGAATCACTGATTCGTAGGCCTAGAGACTCTGCTTGCTGCTCAAGTAGAACGTCATTGATCATACGATCAAGAACTGATTTACGGAAAGACTCTACGTATGCAGGGTCTGCAAGCATTTGAGCGAAGTAATCGCCAAGTTGAGATTGCATGCGATTACGTTCGTTTTGGTAAGCCTGTTCGAACTCACCACGAGCAATTTCTGTGTTGCCAACTTTAGCTGCTGCGTTGTTACCGCCACCGGTGATGTAGCTGCCTACACCTGCGAATACGAATGACAGGATAATCAACCCAAGGATAATTTTTACCGCGATGCTATTCACGCCTTCGCGTAATCGATCCATCATAATTTAAGTGCTCTCCGGATATGAAGCATTGGCTTCAAAATAAAAATCTATTCACGCGATATTATCAGAAAAAGAAATGCGCATCAGTAGGATGCGCATAATTTAAATAAGTTCAATGTACTTTGCACACATACTGTTTAAGAATGAAACATCATTTTTCAAACAGTAAACGCATTTTACTGCCTCCCCCTCTTTCAAATGGAGGTTTCAGCAGTAGAAATTAGTTACATGCGTCTTTAAGTGCTTTACCCGCTTTGAAGCCAGGTACTTTAGCTTCTGCGATTTGGATCTCTTCACCAGTTTTTGGGTTACGACCTGTACGAGCAGCACGAGTACGAACACTGAAAGTACCAAAGCCAACAAGTGCAACTTGATCGCCTGATTGTAGCGTTGTGCCAACTGCTTCGATGAATGCGTCTAGAGCGCGGCCAGCTGAAGCTTTAGAGATGTCTGCGTTTTCTGCGATTGATTCTACTAGTTGTGTTTTATTCACTGTTTTTCCCCTATGTGTCATCTGTGACTATTTCTCGATGACTGTACGTTCCATTTTGATTTTAATTTAGCCGCAAGCCTTATTGCAAAAGGGCTGCCGCTTTGTTCAATAACTTAGCGTCCAAAAAAAACGCTGACAAGCCTTTTCGAGCCTATCAGCGTAATTCTTTACTTATTTTTGCTATGCATCACTATTTTTTCACGTCAAACTCGACCCCTGACGGATCTCGTTCTAGCGCTACTTTCAGTACTTCATCAATCCACTGAACCGGGATCACCTTCAAGTCAGCAATTACGTTGTCTGGAATCTCTTCCAAATCACGCTCATTGTCTTTAGGAATCAGAACTGTTTTGATGCCGCCACGGTGTGCTGCAAGCAGTTTTTCTTTCAAGCCACCGATAGGTAAAACTTCGCCACGAAGGGTAATTTCACCAGTCATACCAACCTCAGCTTTCACCGGGTTACCCGTCAAGCTAGACACTAATGCAGTACACATTGCGATACCCGCACTTGGGCCATCCTTCGGTGTAGCACCTTCAGGTACGTGAACGTGAATATCGCGCTTTTCGTAGAAATCTGAGTTAATGCCCAGTTTCTCTGCACGAGAGCGAACCACGGTCATTGCCGCTTGGATCGACTCTTTCATCACATCGCCAAGTGAACCCGTTTGCGTCAGCTTACCTTTGCCCGGCATTGCTTCAGTCTCAATAGTCAGTAGATCACCACCAACTTGAGTCCAAGCTAGACCCGTCACCTGACCAATACGGTTGCTTTCATCCGCTTTACCGAAGTCATGACGTTGAACACCTAAGTACTCTTTCAGGTTATCCATGTTAACCGTTACCGACTTAAGGTCGCTGTCTAGCAAGATGTTCTTCACTGCTTTACGACAGATCTTAGAGATTTCACGCTCTAGGCTACGTACACCCGCTTCACGCGTGTAGTAACGAATAATGCCGATGATTGCAGAGTCTTCAATCTCAATCTCATGAGGCTTAAGACCGTTACGTTGAACTTGCTTGTCCAGTAAGTGGCTCTTAGCAATGTTCAGCTTTTCATCTTCTGTGTAACCAGACAGACGAATCACTTCCATACGGTCCAGTAGCGGGCCAGGAATATCCATAGAGTTAGACGTTGCAACGAACATAACGTCTGACAGATCGTAATCTACTTCTAAGTAGTGATCGTTAAATGCGTTGTTTTGCTCTGGGTCTAGTACTTCTAGAAGCGCTGAAGATGGGTCGCCACGCATATCAGAAGACATTTTATCGATCTCATCTAATAGGAACAGTGGGTTCTTGACACCAACTTTAGACATCTTCTGGATCAGTTTACCCGGAAGTGAACCGATGTACGTACGACGGTGGCCACGAATCTCAGCTTCATCACGAACGCCGCCTAGCGCCATACGTGTGTACTTACGACCCGTTGCCGCAGCAATCGAACGACCTAGTGAGGTTTTACCTACACCAGGAGGACCTACAAGACAAAGGATTGGACCTTTTAGCTTGTTGATACGGTTTTGTACTGCCAAGTATTCAAGAATACGTTCTTTAACTCGCTCTAAGCCGTAGTGATCTTCGTTTAAGATCTCTTCCGCTTTCGCTAGATTCTTTTTAACTTTTGAACGCTTAGCCCAAGGAACGCCCACCATCCAATCAATGTAGCTACGTACTACTGTTGCTTCAGCAGACATTGGCGACATCATTTTCAGTTTTTGCAGTTCTTGCTCGGTTTTTTCACGAGCTTCTTGAGGCATCTTAGAGTCTTCGATCTTCTTCTTCAGAGTCTCGAATTCATCAGGTGCGTCGTCCATCTCGCCAAGTTCTTTCTGAATCGCTTTCATTTGCTCATTCAGGTAGTACTCGCGCTGAGATTTTTCCATTTGCTTCTTAACTCGGCCACGGATGCGTTTTTCAACTTGCAGGATGTCAATTTCTGACTCCATTTGGCCCATCAAGAATTCAAGACGTTCAGTTACATCTAAGATTTCTAGAACGTGCTGCTTGTCTACCAGCTTAAGTGGCATGTGCGCAGCAATGGTATCAGCTAGGCGAGCCGCCTCATCAATACCGTTCAGAGACGTTAGAACCTCTGGTGGAATCTTTTTGTTTAGCTTAATAAAGCCTTCGAATTGATTGATCGCACTACGAACAACCACTTCTTGTTCTTTTTCGTCAAGTTCTGAGGTAACAACGTATTCGGCATCTGCTAAGAAAAATTCACTTTCTTTGAATTGGTGAATTTTTGCACGTTGCTGACCTTCAACAAGCACTTTAACCGTACCATCAGGGAGCTTTAGTAACTGAAGAATGGTAGCGACAGTACCTACGTTAAATAGGTCGTCGATTGAAGGCTCATCAGTGTCCGCTTCTTTCTGCGCTACAAGTAATACTTGTTTGTTGGCTTCCATTGCCGATTCAAGGCATGTAATCGATTTTTCACGACCAACAAACAATGGAATAACCATGTGTGGGTAGACCACTACATCACGTAGAGGTAGCACGGGGATTTCGATACGCTCGGAACGTTCCAAGTTCATATATTTCTCTCTTCCGCTTTAACTTATAAAGCAGTATATGGGGCTTAAACGACTGGATTCAATGGAAGAATAAAAAAAAGGAGGTAATTGCTTACCTCCTTTTTCAATTTGAGTGACTTGTCTAAAAAAGACCTACTCTGCAACAGCTGCTTGATTATCTGAGTTGCTGTAAATCAACAGTGGTTCTGACTCACCATTGATTACCGACTCATCAATTACAACCTTGCTTACATCAGTTGAAGATGGCAGTTCGTACATAGTTTCTAGTAGAACACCCTCCAAAATAGAACGTAGACCACGAGCACCTGTTTTACGGTTCATTGCTTTCTTAGCAATTGCGCGTAGGGCATCTTCACGGAACTCTAACTCTGTATCCTCAAGCTCAAATAATGCTGCGTACTGTTTTGTCAGTGCATTCTTTGGCTCACATAGGATTTGGATTAGCGCTTCTTCATCAAGCTCTGTCAGTGTAGTGGTTACAGGTAGACGACCAATGAATTCTGGAATCAGACCATACTTCACTAGATCTTCAGGCTCTACTTGAGTGAACAACTCACCGATAGTTTTGGTTTCATCTTTTGAACGCACTTCTGCGCCAAAGCCGATACCTGAACCTGTTTCTACACGCTGTTCAATCACTTTATCTAGGCCTGCAAACGCACCACCACAGATAAATAGGATCTTAGACGTGTCCACTTGCAAGAACTCTTGCTGTGGATGCTTACGACCACCTTGAGGTGGAACTGAAGCCACTGTACCTTCAACAAGTTTTAGTAGAGCTTGCTGTACACCTTCACCAGACACGTCACGCGTGATTGATGGGTTTTCAGCTTTACGAGAAATCTTGTCGATTTCATCGATGTAAACAATGCCGCGTTCCGCTTTCGCTACGTCGTAATCACATTTCTGAAGCAACTTCTGGATGATGTTTTCAACATCTTCGCCCACGTAACCCGCTTCGGTTAGTGTTGTTGCGTCTGCCATTGTGAAAGGAACGTCTAGGAAACGAGCCAATGTTTCAGCCAGTAGTGTTTTACCACTACCAGTAGGACCGATAAGAAGAATGTTACTCTTACCTAGCTCTACGCCTTCAGCTGTCGTATCACCATTACGTAAACGCTTGTAGTGGTTATAAACTGCAACTGCTAGCACTTTCTTCGCGTATTCTTGACCGATTACATAGTCGTCAAGATGCTCACGAATCTCACGCGGCGTTGGCAGCGATTCCGATTCTTTCTTAGGAAGAACATCTTTAATTTCTTCACGAATAATGTCGTTACAAAGATCGACACATTCATCACAAATGTAAACAGAAGGACCTGCGATTAACTTGCGAACTTCGTGTTGGCTTTTGCCACAGAAAGAGCAGTAAAGCAGTTTACCGCTACCACCCTCTTTGCTTTTATCTGTCATTCGCTAACCTCTTAGCCTTTACTCTCTATGCTTGAGTGTATATCAATTTGAATCACTTTGCGTTAAACAATTGCCCTGCAATTATTGACCGCGGTGATTAAGAACTGAATCCACCAAGCCATATTCTACTGCTTGATCAGCAGACATGAAATTGTCACGATCTGTATCACGCTCAACAACTTCTAAAGGCTGACCAGTGTGCTCTGCCAATAGTTTGTTTAGCTTTTGTTTGATCGTTAGGATCTCTTGCGCGTGAATTTGAATATCAGACGCTTGGCCTTGGAAACCGCCAAGTGGCTGGTGAATCATTACACGTGAGTTTGGAAGCACGTGACGCTTACCTGGAGTACCACCCGCTAGTAAGAATGCACCCATAGAGCAAGCTTGACCCATACATACTGTGCTCACGTTTGGTTTGATGAACTGCATTGTGTCATAGATAGACATGCCTGCTGTTACGCTACCGCCAGGTGAGTTGATGTAAAGATAGATATCTTTATCTGGGTTTTCTGATTCCAAGAAAAGCAGTTGAGCCACGACAAGATTTGCCATGTGGTCTTCCACTTGACCTGTTAAGAAAATGATACGTTCTTTTAATAGACGAGAATAAATATCGTAAGAACGTTCACCACGGGAAGTCTGTTCAACCACCATAGGAACTAGTGCGTCCATAATCGATGGCATTGTATTTTTTTCTTGGTAGCTCATATTCTTATGTCCCTAAAATAAATGGCCCGAATGATTAAATCATACGGACCATTGTTAGCAGAATTGTTGACCGTACGTCAACCTTCTACGTCAGATATTACTATATTAAGCAGGTTGCTGATTCATTAGCTCGTTGAAGCTAACTTCTTTATCAGAAACTTGAGCTTTAGCGATGATTGCATCAATAGCTTGCTCTTCTAGAGCAACATTGCGCATGTTGTTCATCATTTGCTCGTTTTGCTCGTAGTAAGCAATAACTTCTGTTGGATCTTCGTATGCTGTAGCCATCTCTTCGATGATAGCTTTAACTTTCTCGTCGTCAGCTTTTAGCTCTTCAGTCTTGATTACTTCACCAAGAAGAAGACCTACAACTACGCGACGTTTAGCTTGCTCTTCGAACAGCTCACGTGGAAGTTGGTCAGCAGCTTCAGTGTTGCCACCGAAACGTTGAGCAGCTTGTTGACGTAGAACACCAATCTCTTGATCGATAAGAGCAGAAGGTACGTCGATGTTGTTTTCGTTAACTAGACCGTCGATAGCTTGCTCTTTGATGCGGTTCTTAACAGCTTGCTTAAGCTCACGCTCCATGTTCTTACGAACTTCAGCTTTAAGACCTTCAACACCGTCAGCAGCGCCGAACTTAGAAACGAATTCTTCGTTTAGTTCTGGAAGTTCACGAGCTTCAACTTTGTTCAGCTTGATAGAGAACTTAGCTGCTTTACCTTTTAGGTTCTCAGCGTGGTAATCTTCTGGGAAGTTTACGTCGATTTCGAATTCCATACCTGCTGTTTTACCAACGATACCGTCTTCGAAGCCAGGGATCATGCGACCAGCACCCATCTCTAGTGGGAAGTTCTCAGCTTTACCGCCTTCGAACTCTTCACCGTCGATAGAACCAACGAAGTCGATAGTTGCACGAGAACCAGCGTCAGCAGCAGCTTCAACTTCAGTCCAAGTTGCTTGTTGCTTACGTAGAGTTTCGATCATCTCTTCAACGTCTGCGTCTTTAACTTCTACTGCTGGTTTCTCAACAGTGATGTTTTCTAGACCTTTCAGCTCAACTTCTGGGTAAACTTCAAAAGTTGCGTTGAATACTAGGTCTGCGCCTTCGTTGTTTTCAACTGGTGCGAAAGTTGGTGCGCCAGCTGGGTTGATTTTCTCTTTAACGATCGCTTCGATGAAGTGACGTTGCATTACTTCGCCCATCACGTCTTGACGTACTGCTTTGCCGTACATTTTAGCAACCATCTTCATTGGCACTTTGCCTTTACGGAAACCATCGAAACGACGGTTTTTCGCGATGTTGCGTAGTTCAGCTGTAACTGCATCTTCGATGTTAGCAGCAGGAACAGTAATATTAAGACGGCGCTCTAGGCCTTCTAGCGTTTCAACAGTAACTTGCATTATATAAACCTCAAAACTGGCTCAGTAATCTGAGCATATGAGCCGTAACTTAGCTTTAATTCAAAAGCCGACGTTGTTGGCTGCATCCTTGTGTAGTGCTCTATCCGAACACCTAATTTAAAATCGAGCATTGATGTCTGAATTGATTATTCAACCAAACACCAGACTAATCAGCGATATCTTCGTTCTTCACGCGCCAATTAAAGCGCAACAAAGCTTGTTTTCAGAAACAAGAAAGGTATCTCCGATTAGCCTCAGGACAGAAATTTTAGACGCGACATTCTAGCGATCTGTTTAATCTCTGTCGAGCCGTTCACCTCTGCTTGATGATGAATGCTCTAAATTCGTCCAACTAAGTGATACAAAAACGATCAAAACATCACTTAGCACAACAGAAATGGGGACAATAGCGACTTTTTCAAGGGAATCGAGGGCTTTTTTTCCTAAAAACCTTAAAAAGAGATCTTGCTCTTGTTTTACCCCTCAGAGTCGATAACTTTTTCAACAATCTCCGTTACAAAGCCTTAACCTAAACCTATCTACTGGCTCTCTATTTTCAGTAAAAACTACCGCTAATTACTGTGATGAATGAGAGAAAGCAGGCTTTGTATTGTTAGCCCGATTTAGCGGAGAACCACCATGTTTCAAGCTTTGAGAATTCGTATCCTGTTGTTGGTCACCTACAGCTTGCTGATGATCGTTGGCGGCCACTGGGTATGGAACACAAGCCATCAAAGTTTGTTAAATGATCATCAATCCAACTTGGACCGCTTTTCCGTCCATGTTGCCAGCCAATTGGATAAGTTCGCCCACATCCCGGAACTGCTTTCAAAAGATAAAGAGCTGATCGATGCCCTACACTCGCCAAGTAACTCTGCACAGATAGAGCTCACCAATCGCTATCTAGAGCACGTCAACACTGTGATTCAGGCATCCGATACCTATTTATTGGACAGTATCGGCACTACTATCGCAGCCAGTAACTGGAATCTAAAGCACTCGTTTGTCGGGCGTAATTTTGCGTTTCGTCCCTATTACCAACAAGCCATTCAAGGGCATGAGAAACAGTACTTTGCTTTAGGTTCTACCTCGGGTAAACGTGGTTATTATTATTCTTATCCTGTTTCCTATGCCGCTGAAATCATTGGTGTAATTGTGGTAAAAATGGATTTGTCTTTGATTGAAGCAAGCTGGCAAGGCAAACAGAGTTTTTTTGTCGCGGATGATAAAGACCAGATTATTTTCATGTCGAGCAATCCAGAATGGCTATTCAAAAGTCTTCAACCTCTTGATGCAGCACAGCAAGCTCGTATTCGGGAAAATCAGCAATACCTCGATACTCAAATTGAAAGCCTGCATTTCTCTGGCGATCTAGAAAGTGCCACCAGCAGTATTCGATCGTCTCACCAATTAGTTAAAGAGAAGTTTTTCACCTCTTCACGGTTTTTACCTGATCCTGGATTAACGGTCAGGGTCTTCTCTCCCACCCACTTGGTTTGGTGGGACTTAATCGCCTATATGGTGGTGCTGAGCTTGGTCTTTGCGATCATTTATCTCGCCATCCAACTTAATCTGCACCGTCAGCATAGGCGCGCTCAGATCGATAGGCTACAGTCAGAAGCCAACCAGAAGCTAGAGTTTCAAGTTCTCGAAAGGACCTCTGAACTACACGTTGAGATCAAGCAACGTATCGAAACCGAACGGGTGCTTAGACACACTCAAGACGAGCTCATCCAAGCGGCAAAATTAGCGGTATTAGGTCAGATGTCAGCCAGTATTAGTCATGAATTGAATAACCCTCTCGCGGCCATTCGGAGCTACGCCGACAATGGCCGATTGTTTCTAGCCAAAGAGAAAACAGATCGTGTCGATGACAACTTATCGCGTATTTCATCGCTCACCGACCGTATGGCGAAAATTAGCCATCAGCTTCGCTCCTTTGCTAAAAAGTCGACCGCAGAAGAACTACACACAATACAGATCCTCCCTGTATTGCATTCATCGAAGGAGTTAATGAAGCCACAACTCAAGAGTGAGCGAGTCAAGACCAATGAGCTACCTGAAACATTTGACGCATGCATACTCGCCAATGCCATCCAGCTCGAGCAGGTCATTATTAATCTACTCACCAACGCGGTTCAGGCGATGGAAAGCCAAGACGACAAGCAGTTGGCTGTCCTATTAGAAGTTAGAGAAACGGATGAAGCCAACACGCTACTGATCCACGTCGATGATAACGGCCCTGGTTTTACTTCCTCCTCGAGCGGAAACTTTTTCGAACCCTTCCATACGACAAAGAAGAACGGACTTGGATTAGGGCTATCGATATCTCAACAGATAATCAGCGGAATTAACGGCAAGCTCACGACGGGAACCAGTCCACAAGGTGGTGCTCGATTTAGCATAGAGTTACCCGTTATTAAGCAACAGTAAGAGCAAGAGCAACAGCAAGAACAGCAAAGACAAAAAGAATAAAACCCAGCACACGAAGCAAAAATAACAGACTGAGATGAGCCCGTTCAAATACGGCTTAACTAGCAAACTCGGCGATAATTAGTATAAAAGAGTAAAGGAATCACTATGTGTCACGTCTATTTCATTGATGATGAATCCGATCTAAGAATGGCCATTGAACAGAGCTTCGAGCTCGCCGACATTGATGCCGAATTTTTCCCCGATGCGGAGTCAGCCCTGCTCGCGATTCAAGGTAATGGATTGCCTCACGTGATCATCACAGATATCTGCTTACCGGGTATCTCGGGGCATGACCTGCTCAACACCGTGATGCATAAAGACAAAGAGATTCCCGTGATTATGATCACTGGCCACGGTGATATCTCCATGGCGGTACAAGCGATTCAAGATGGCGCCTATGATTTCATTGAAAAGCCGTTCGCCAATGAACGTCTTATCGAAACCACCAAACGCGCCATCGAAAAACGTCAACTGACCTTAGAAAACCTCGAACTCAAGCGTTCACTCAAAGCCAGCAAAGCACTCGGCCCGAGAATCATTGGTGACACGCAATCGATGACTGAGCTTCGTTCCATCATCACCCATGTTGCAGACACCAATGCCGATATCTTGCTATTTGGTGAAACCGGCACAGGTAAAGAGTTAGTTGCACGTTCTCTGCATGAACAAAGCAGCCGCCGAGAGCAAAACTTTGTCGCGGTCAACTGTGGGGCGGTGCCTGAAAATCTGATTGAAAGTGAACTCTATGGTCACGAAAAAGGCGCGTTTACTGGCGCCGAAAGCAAGCGAGTGGGTAAATTTGAATTTGCTCAGGGCGGTACCCTATTCTTAGATGAAATTGAATCCATGCCAATGCAGGCACAAATTCGCCTGTTGCGCGTCTTGCAAGAACGCGTCATTGAAAGAGTTGGTTCCAATGGGTTAGTGCCTCTAGATATCCGAGTGATTGCGGCAACTAAAGTCGACCTAAAGAAAGCTGCTGAAGAAGGTACTTTCCGCCAAGATCTCTATTATCGCCTCAATGTCGTGACACTAGATTTACCGCCGCTAAGAAGCCGCCAAGAAGATATCCCAGCACTCTTCCACCACTTTTTACTGGTCGCTGCAGCTCGTTATGGCAAGACAGCCCCTGCACTTCCACAAAAGGAACTGCACGCGCTTTTGGCTCATGATTGGCCAGGGAATGTTCGTGAACTACGTAACAGCGCTGAACGCTTCATCTTACTCGGAAAATTAGCTCAACTGGGGGATGGTGTGAGCTCAGACAGCCACTTAGATGCCAGCATTAGTCTATCGGACCAAGTAGCAGAGTTCGAAAAAGCAGTGATCGAGCGTGCGCTGATTGAGAATGAAGGGAGCATAAAATTAACCATGTCTCAATTAAATGTCCCAAGAAAAACGCTTTACGACAAAATGCAGCGTTATCAAATCGACAAAGAGAACTTTAAGTAAAACAATAGATGTCGAAGTAAAGAATTAGGCTGCGAAGTAAAAGAACCAAGCCACGAAACAAAGCGCAAACTCCCGCTTGATCTGAATGTTTATCGAAACTGGCAGAGATGAGGTTCCTCTCCCATAATTCATATGTCGACTTTAAGGATAAGTTGCATATGAATGAAAAAACGACCATTCCGGTCATTGTAGATACAGTGCTGGTTGATGACCACTATGAAGTAGAAAGAAGATCTGGGCGCGAGCGAAGAAAGAAAAGAGTACGATGGAAAGGCTACGACAGACGCTTAAGCGGCACAATA
Source organism: Vibrio gigantis (assembly GCF_024347515.1). Taxonomy (NCBI): domain Bacteria; kingdom Pseudomonadati; phylum Pseudomonadota; class Gammaproteobacteria; order Vibrionales; family Vibrionaceae; genus Vibrio; species Vibrio gigantis. The sequence continues at coordinate 990,283 of NZ_AP025492.1, read as the reverse complement.
AGGCGCGGAAATAAGAAAGCGATAGATGAAAAGGTGTAACTCTTCATCTATCGCTGCTATTTACATTGAGAATAAAACCATTGACTACTTGGTTATAATCTCCGGCCCCATCAGAGTAGTTGGTAACCACGTTGAAACCCATGGCACGTAAGTCACGATGATTAGGAACAAGAACATCACACCCACCCAAGGCAGTGCCGCTTTGACTACGTTCATCATCGACATCTTGGCGACCCCAGCGGTCACAAACAAGTTGAGCCCCACCGGCGGGGTTATCATCCCTATCTCCATGTTCACCACCATCATGATACCAAGGTGAATTGGGTCAATACCCAGTGCGATTGCGATTGGGAACACCAACGGAGCAACAATGATCAACAAGCCTGATGGCTCCATGAACTGACCACCAATCAACAGCAGTACGTTCACCACAATCAAGAAGGTGATCGGACCTAAGCCTGCAGACAGCATCGATTCAGTGATCATTTGAGGGATACGTTCTTCTGTCAGTACATGCTTCAGAATCAGAGCATTCGCAATGATAAAGAGCAGCATGATCGTCAGCTTACCTGCATCATAGAGCGTATCTTTGGTGTCTTTATGGAAAAAGGTTTGGAGCACTTTTACCAAAGCAGGCTTGGTATTGTTCTTGTCAGCGAAAGGCCCCATATCTTTGTAGATAAAGTTAGCAATAAAGAACGCGTAAACCGCAGCAACTGCCGCCGCTTCTGTCGGAGTAAAGATACCACCGTAGATACCACCTAGAATGATGACAATTAACAGTAGACCCCAACTCGCATCCTTCGCGGCTGCGAACATCTCTCCCCAACCAACAAAAGGCTGTGCTGGAATCTTTTTAATGCGTGCTGCAATGTAGATAGCAATCATCAGCATCACACCCGCCAATAAGCCTGGAATAACACCGCCTAGGAACATACGACCTACCGATACATCGGTCGCCGCTGCATAAACCACCATAACGATTGATGGTGGAATCAAAATGCCCAATGTACCCGCATTACAGATAACCCCTGCTGCGAACTCTTTTGAGTAACCGTTTTTGATCATACCTGCGATAACAATACTACCGATCGCCACTACCGTTGCCGGAGAAGAACCTGACAACGCTGCAAACATCATACATGCCACAACCGATGCCATCGCTAAACCGCCACGGAACCAGCCCACCATCGCGATAGCAAAACGAATAATACGTTTCGCTACGCCACCAGTAGACATGAAACTAGAAGCCAAGATAAAGAAAGGAATCGCTAAGAGTGTGTAGTGGCCTGCAAATGCATTAAATAGCGTTTGTGCGACTGAAGCTAATGACGCATCTGAATGCATCAACAAGAAAATGATGCTCGATAAACCTAGGGAAATTGCAATTGGTACACCGACCAACATGAAAGCAATTACCATTAAAAATAGAAATAACATTGCCATGATTAGTCTTCCTTACCGTTAGATTTTGCATCCGAATCACTCGCCTTGTTTGGCTTCGTCGAATCCAATACCGCTGTCGCGTCTTCATCAGAACCCGCAAGCACGTCCGCTTTCAGCGCATCCAGCTCTTCTTCGGCTTCATGGCCAGCAATCATGCGGTCGAGTTTGCCTGTTGCTACTTGGTAAGCAACTTGAGCAAAACGGAACGTCAGCATTGCCATACCAATCGGCAGCGCCATGTAAGGAATAAAACGTGGTAATTTCTCGTATCGCTCGCCTTCATTTAGCCAGTCAGCAAGAAACTGAAGCATCTCCGGCATTGGAATATCATCGGTTTCATACCATGCGCGATCAGTGGCGAATGGGTACCAATAGTTCCAAGAACCGATAAGCAGTAACACTGAGAATGCTAGGCAGCTAGTGACGGCAATTAACGCGTACACTTTGCGTAGCTTTTCTGGGGCAAGGTTGATGATGACATCAACACCAATGTGGAAGTGTTTTTTAACACCATAAGATGCGCCGACTAACACCATCCATGCAAACATGAATACCGTCAGTTCCAATGCCCATAAAATGTTGTCGTTGAATGCGTATCGAAATACCACATTAGCAAAGGTAAGTAGTGTCATTGCGCCAAGGAAAAATGCGATTAATGACTCTTCAATCGCATCCGTAACTCTTCCGACTTTGGAAAAAAGAGAGGGTTCCAGTGCTGATTCGCTAGAATTTGGTTGTTTCATTTGAGGCTTTTCCATAATTGACTCCGCTTATAATTGTTTTAATAAAGGGCAGCGGTAGGGAGCCGCCACCCTATAGCGGTGTTATTGGTTTGAAGCTAGTGCTGCATCGATAAGATCTGAACCGATGTCTTTTTCAAACTTCTTCCATACTGGTTGAAGTGCCGTTACCCATGCTTGACGTTGTTCAGGCGTCAGCGTACGAACTTCACCACCAGCTTCGATGATGTTGTTTTTGTTCGCTAGGTTAACTTTTGAAGATTCCGCGTTACGCGTCTCAGACACTTCTTGAACGATAGTGCCAAGCTGCGTGCGTACATCTTCAGGTAGGTCTTTCCAGAAATCGTTCGAGGTTACAACTAGGTAATCCAAGATGCCGTGATTGGTTTCAGTCACGCCATCTTGTACTTCAAAGAACTTCTTGCCGTAGATGTTTGACCATGTGTTTTCTTGGCCATCGATAACCTTAGTTTGTAGGCCACCGTACACTTCTTTGAAAGACATCTTCTGTGGGTTAGCGCCTAGCTGTTCAAACTGAGCAACCAATACATCTGATGCTTGAACACGGAATTTCAAACCTTCCGCATCTTCAGGATTGATAAGAGGTTTGTTCGCCGACATCTGTTTCATGCCATTGTGCCAAAACGCTAGACCCTGTAGGCCACGACGTTTCATTGCATTCTTCAGTTTTTCACCAGATTCTGAGTTTTGGAAGCGGTCAACGGCGTCTACATCTTCAAATAGGAATGGAAGGTCAAAAATGCGGTATTTCTTAGTGAACTTCTCAAATTTAGACAGCGAAGGTGCCGCCATTTGAACATCACCATTTAACAGGGCTTCCAGTACCTTATTATCATCGTAAAGCGTCGAGTTAGGGAAAACTTGCATACAAGCTTTACCATTCATTTCAGTGTTTACTCGCTCTTCTAGTAGAGAAGCGGCAATGCCTTTCGGGTGCTTATCGGTATTGGTTACGTGACTGAATTTAATCACGATTTCACCAGGATCACAGTTTGCAGCGGCATTAAAACTTGTGAGCGCCAGAGCAGATACAGACAGCAGGGTAAGAGGCTTAAACATTATTATTCTCCTTAGTAAACAAAGCAGCCCTTCAATGGGAACTGCGCGCTTTCACTAAGGCAATTAACGCGCCATATTGATACAAAGCATTAACAAGCCTCTAACCACAAGGCTTCATCATCGTTGCCAACATGAGTCGCCAGCTCTTTGCAAAATTTAATGGGTGGAAAATGACACATAGAATATTTATAAATGGGTGGGAGTTGACCAAAGCATCAATGATAAATGAGGTCTGACCAAAAGCCCCTTTCACGAAGATGCCTTGAAGTAATTTCGACCTATCCTGTAGAGTGCTGCACAACTTAGTCAGATTTACTGATCCACTATAAACCAAGAGTTGCTACCAATGAGTCAGATCTACCATCACCCAGTACAGATTTACTACGAAGATACCGATCATTCAGGTGTGGTTTATCACCCTAACTTTCTCAAATACTTCGAGCGTGCACGCGAACATGTATTGGGTAGCGATAAACTGGCAACATTGTGGAATGAACACGGATTAGGTTTTGCGGTATATAAAGCCAACATGACTTTTCAAGATGGGGTTGAGTTCGCTGAGATCTGCGACATCCGAACCTCTTTTGAACTCGATGGCAAATACAAAACGCTATGGCGACAGGAAGTGTGGCGTAAAGATGCGACCAAACCTGCCGTGATTGGTGATATCGAGATGGTTTGCCTAGATAAAGACAAACAACTTCAGCCTGTACCCGCTGAAGTATTAAAAGCGATGCTTGGCGAAACGAGTTAACTAAGATTGTGAGAGGCTGAGAGGCTGAGAGGCTGAGAGCGTGAGTGGTTGAGAGTACGCCTTGTTCCAGATTAGAAGGTCAAGGGTCTAGTGTAACGAGCGTAAACTCAGCCAAGTAGCTTAGATTTTGGGAAGCACTTCATATCTAATTGCATAGGAAGCATTGCACCACCAAGCGTCACGGAAAATCGAAACTGGTTATCCAACCTTCCTAAACTGCATTGCCAATCTGTTGAAGCATCTCCTCGTTTAGTAACATCCAGCCCAACTCCGTTATGCACAATGATTCCATCATGCAACTGTGATTCTAAACCTGACGAATGAACTGGCAGTGTTTGTTGAGTTAGATTGGAAAAGTCGAACGAAAAACTTTTTAACGATGTAGCCAACCCTTTACCTGTCGCTTTGATGTACGACTCTTTCAAAGCCCATAAATCAAAGAATCGCTCCCTTTGCTCTTCTTTACCGAGTTCAAGTAAATCTGAGAGCTCTTTGTCCGAGAAGTAGTGCTTCATGATCGAGTCGATATTGGTCGAGTTTCTTGAATGTTCGATATCGACACCCAGCTGAACTTGCTTCCCTTCTTTCTGGCAAACCGCGATTAACAAATGTTCTTTGCTATGACTGATATTGAAATTCAGGCCAGTTTCTATTTGTTGTTTCTCAATTAAGCTTGGCTTGCCTTTCTCACCATACTCAAACCGCCACTCTTGAGCCGTCAAATTAGAGTAGAGCGACAACACCTCTCGCAAATAATTACGAACATAGAGCGCTTGGATCTGAGATGAAGGCATTCGATAACGTTCAACCTTAGCGACTTCATCGTCAGTCAGTTTCTGTTTAAGGCGCGACACATGATCAGTACCCTCATCCAAATCGCTTAGAGAAAAAAGCCACAAATCAACGACTGGTGTTTCCATCTTTTTAGCACTCACTTATTAAAAATCACTCTTCATAAAGCCATCAATAAAACATCAAAACGAACAAATTTAACTCACCTATATTTTGAGGGAAACATAGAGAATCTGCGCAGGAAACAGCCTTCATATACGGACTTAAAACTAACTTTTCAAATAATAACAAATTAAAACACAGATCACACTTCACCTTACAGAATAGGCACCTATTAAATGTTAGTTACAAAAATCTGACATAGATCTCACCAATCAAATAAATAGAGTATAAACACTAAAAAACCAGGCATACCCATTAATTATCAATAAGTTAATTCCATCAAAAACACAAAAAACAAAAGTTCCGTAAAATCATCTGGTCTGAACAGATCATAGTGGCCTCTGGGAGCATTGTATCGGTAACTCACCTCGGGTAGCCTGCTCAACCATTAAACAAATTCACACGTTTTCTTTGCGGATACCGACTTGTCATTTAGTCAGACTTTGAACAGGATTTTAATGGACATCGCCTCAACATTTGAATGCCACCGTCGCGCATGAAACACCTCCCCTACTCTCGTAAGTCAACGCACTTCGAAAACCTAATTTCTATCTGGTTGCCGCCACTCAGCAACCTGAATTTTCAGCTGCGCTTCCCTAAATCTGTTTCAGATTTTCTTTCTATAAGTTTTAAAGCACAGCCTCAAAACACGACATCACTTTCTGTGATTTCTAGTGGAGACTCATAATGAGCCAACCCGAGACAAATACACCGGAATCAGTCGACGATTCTCGACTGAATAAACGCCTTAAAGATATGCCTATCGCTATCGTTGGTATGGCGAGCATGTTTGCAAACTCTCGTTACCTGAATAAATTTTGGGATCTTATCAGCGAAAAGATCGATGCGATTACCGAAGTACCAGATACGCACTGGCGTCCAGAAGATTACTACGATTCAGATCGTACTACACCAGACAAGTCTTACTGTAAGCGCGGTGGTTTCATCCCTGAAGTGGACTTCAATCCAATGGAGTTCGGCCTTCCGCCAAATATCCTTGAACTGACTGATACGTCACAGCTGCTTTCTCTGATCGTGGCAAAAGAAGTACTTGAAGATGCCAAACTGCCAGAAGGCTACGATCGCGATAAGATCGGTATCACGCTGGGTGTTGGTGGTGGTCAGAAGATCGCTCAAAGCCTTAACGCTCGTCTTCAATACCCTGTTTTGAAAAAAGTATTCAAGAGCAGTGGCATCAACGACGAAGACAGCGAAATGCTGATCAAAAAATTCCAAGACCAATACATTCACTGGGAAGAGAACTCATTCCCTGGTTCATTGGGTAACGTAATTTCAGGTCGTATCGCTAACCGCTTTGACCTTGGTGGCATCAACTGTGTAGTAGACGCCGCTTGTGCAGGTTCTCTAGCCGCTATGCGCATGGCACTGAGCGAGCTGGTTGAAGGCCGCAGTGAAATGATGATCACAGGTGGTGTGTGTACCGATAACTCACCAACCATGTACATGAGCTTCTCTAAAACGCCAGCATTCACCACCAATGAAACCATTCAACCTTTCGATATCGACTCAAAAGGCATGATGATTGGTGAAGGCATCGGCATGGTTGCTCTTAAGCGTCTTGAAGATGCAGAGCGTGACGGCGACAGAATCTACTCGGTAATTAAAGGTGTGGGTTCTTCGTCGGATGGTAAGTTCAAGAGTATTTACGCGCCTCGCCCTGAAGGGCAAGCTAAAGCTCTGAAACGTGCTTACGATGATGCAGGTTTTGCACCGCACACGCTTGGCTTACTAGAAGCGCACGGTACTGGTACTGCTGCGGGTGATGTTGCTGAATTTGGTGGTTTAAACTCAGTATTCAGCGAGAACAATGAAGAGAAGCAACACATTGCATTAGGCTCTGTGAAATCTCAAATTGGTCACACCAAATCAACCGCGGGTACTGCAGGTTTAATCAAAGCTGCACTGGCACTGCACCACAAAGTACTGCCGCCAACGATTAACGTATCGGCTCCGAATCCTAAGTTAGATATCGAGAACTCACCGTTCTACCTAAACACACAAACACGTCCTTGGATGAAACGTGTCGACGGCACACCGCGCCGTGCAGGTATTAGCTCATTTGGTTTTGGTGGCACTAACTTCCACGTTGTATTGGAAGAATACACACCAGAACACGCTCGCGGTGACAAATACCGTCAGCGCCAAGTTCCGCAAACTCTATTGTTCAGCGCAGAGTCTCGCCAAGCACTGATCAATGAGCTCAAGCAGGTTTCAACTCAAGCTACAGATGTTGCGTTCAAACTGGAAACGCTTGCTGAGCAACACGCTCTACGCGAAGTTGACGCTAAGCATGCACGTCTTGGTTTAGTCGTTACTGACCAAGCAGACCTTCAAGCTCAGCTGACTCAAGCGGTTTCAATGCTTGAGAGCCAAACCAAAACACATTGGCAGATGCCAAACGGCACTAGCTACCGCGAGTCGGCACTGATTGCAGAAAACGGCGCAGGTAAAGTGGCAGCGCTATTTGCAGGTCAAGGGTCGCAATACCTGAACATGGGTCGCGAGCTTGCTTGTCATTACCCAGAGATGCGCCAACAGCTTGCTCAAGCGGATCAAGTATTTGGTCAGCACAAGAAAACGGCTCTGTCGCAAATTCTGTTCCCAATTCCAACTTTCACACCAGAAGCAACTAAAGCTCAAGAAGCGGTACTAACCAACACCGCCAATGCGCAAAGTGCGATTGGTACTTTGTCTATGAGTCAGTTCGACATCATGACCCAAGCTGGCTTCAAAGCAGACATGGTCGCAGGCCACAGCTTTGGTGAGCTAAGCGCACTATGTGCTTCGGGTGTTATCTCGCAAGACGATTACTACCAACTAGCTTTCGCTCGTGGCGATGCGATGGCAGCGACACCTGAACAAGGCGACAACGGTACTATGTTTGCGGTCATTCTAGACGCAGACAAACTTCCAGCCGTTGAAAGCTGCATCAGCCAATTCGAAGGTGTGAGCATTGCAAACTACAACGCTCCGACTCAATTGGTTATTGCTGGTCCAACAGCAACCGTTCAGCAAGCAGCACAAGCGCTAACAGATCAAGGTTTCAAAGCGATTGCTCTGCCAGTATCTGGTGCTTTCCACACACCGCTTGTTGCTCACGCTCAAAAACCATTTGCTGCTGCAATTGATAAAGCTTCATTCAGCGCTCCAACGCTGCCGCTTTACTCAAACGCAACAGGCAAACTGCACAGCAAAGACGCTAAAGCGATCAAGAAAGCGTTCAAGCAACACATGCTGCAATCGGTTCGTTTCAGCGAGCAAATTGAAGCGATGTATGAAGCAGGCGCGCGTGTATTCGTTGAGTTCGGTCCGAAAAACATTCTTCAAAAGTTGGTTGAGAAAACATTGGCTGATAAGAACGAAGAACTTTACGCAATCAGCATTAACCCAAGCCCTAAAGGCGACAGTGACCAACAGCTTCGCCTAGCTGCGGTTCAACTGTGCGTGGCAGGTGTTTCACTAGACAACATTGACCCTTACCAAGCTGACATTGCTGAACCTGCAAAGGCATCACCAATGAACATCAAGCTGAATGCAACCAACTACATCAGCCCTGCTACTCGTAAGAAAATGGATCAATCATTGGCTTCGGGCAACGTCACCGAAAAGACTGAGATTGTTGAAGTGAAAGTTGAAGTCGAGAAAATCGTGGAAAAAGAAGTGATTAAAACAGAAATCGTTGAAGTACCTGTTGCAGCTCCTCAAGCTTCAAATGTACAACCGTCAGTTGCACAAGTAGCAACAGCAGCTCAGCAGCCTCAAGTAGCACAACCTGCACCAGCGACTATTCAGTCAGTAGCTCAAGTATCGGTTGATGAATCTTCTCTGCAGTCGTTCTTCAATGCTCAACAACAAGCAGCCGAAGTACATCAGCAATTCTTGGCGATTCCTCAGCAATACGGTGACACGTTCAACACCCTAATGTCTGAGCAAGCGAAAATGGCAACGGCAGGCGTAGCAATTCCTGAGAACCTACAGCGTTCTATGGAGATGTTCCACCAGCACCAAGCTGAAACGCTAAAAGCGCACGCTCATTACCTAGAAATGCAAGCGCACAGCAACAACTCAGCACTTAATATGCTGACGCAAGGTTCAGTACAAACGGTACAACCAACTTTCGTTGCGCCAGTAAATACTCAGCCAGCGATTCAAGCTCCAGCTACTCCAACAGCGATCGTTCAACAGCCTGTAGCTCAAGTGCAAACTGCCCCTGTACAAGCGGCGCCAGTTCAAAATACAACAGCTCAACAAGCTCAACAAGCTCCAGTACAGAAAGCAGTTCCTGTACCACAAGTAGCGGCTCAAGCAGCAGCACCTGTTGCAGGTCAGCCAGTGCCAGTTAAAGCGCAACCAGCTCCTGTGGCTGCACCAGCAGCAGTACAAACAGCCGATGCTGAAAAAGTGATGCTAGAAGTAGTTGCCGAGAAAACGGGTTACCCAACGGAAATGCTTGATCTAGAAATGGACATGGAAGCTGACCTTGGTATCGACTCAATCAAGCGCGTAGAGATTCTTGGTACCGTTCAAGACGAAATGCCAAACCTACCTGAGCTGAATCCTGAAGATTTAGCTGAGTGTCGTACTCTTGGTGAAATCGTTACTTACATGAACAGCAAGATGCCTTCTGGAGTTTCAACTAATGACGCTGCACCAGTTCAAGCAGTTGCTGTAGCTAACGGTCTTGATGCACAAGTCGTTCAACAAACCATGCTAGAAGTAGTTGCTGAGAAGACAGGTTACCCAACGGAAATGCTTGATCTAGAAATGGATATGGAAGCAGACCTTGGTATCGATTCAATCAAGCGTGTTGAGATTCTTGGTACGGTTCAAGATGAACTGCCTACTCTTCCAGAGCTAAACCCTGAAGACTTAGCTGAGTGTCGTACTCTAGGCGAGATCGTAGACTACATGAACAGCAAGCTTCCGGCTTCTGCACCTGTAGTCGCTCAAACTGCAGCAACTTCAGTTCAAGCAGCTAGCGGTTTAGATGCAGCAGTAGTTCAAAAAACCATGTTAGAAGTGGTCGCAGAGAAGACGGGCTACCCGACTGAAATGCTAGACCTAGCAATGGACATGGAAGCCGACCTTGGTATCGACTCAATCAAGCGTGTTGAAATCCTAGGTACGGTACAAGACGAACTACCGACTCTTCCAGAGCTCAACCCTGAAGACCTCGCTGAGTGTCGTACTCTAGGCGAGATCGTAGACTACATGAACAGCAAGCTTCCAGCTTCGGCTCCAGTAGCAGCTCAAGTATCTACACCAGTGCAGGCTGTATCAAACGGTTTAAACGCAGAACAAGTTCAAGGCACAATGCTGAGCGTAGTGGCTGATAAAACGGGCTACCCAACAGAAATGCTAGACCTAGCAATGGACATGGAAGCAGACCTTGGCATCGACTCAATCAAACGTGTTGAGATCCTTGGTACGGTTCAAGACCAGCTACCAACATTGCCAGAGCTGAACCCTGAAGACCTAGCTGAGTGTCGTACGCTGGGTGAAATTGTTGACTACATGAACAGCAAGTTGGCTCCTAGTTCGGAAACTGCGACAGTAGCTCCAGAAGCAGATATAGCCTCAGTAGAAAGCGTAAGCAACGACCTAAACCCTGCTCATGTTCAATCAACAATGATGGAAGTGGTTGCCGACAAAACAGGTTACCCAGCAGAAATGCTCGACCTAGCGATGGACATGGAAGCAGACCTTGGTATCGACTCAATCAAACGCGTTGAGATCCTGGGTACGGTTCAAGACCAGCTACCAACACTGCCAGAGCTAAACCCTGAAGACTTAGCTGAGTGTCGTACGCTTGGTGAAATCGTTACCTACATGCAAAGCAAGCTATCTGCTGCACCCGTAGCGACTCCAAAAGCAGATTCAGTAACGCCAATCGCAGAAACAGCGACAGCGGAACTTCCTCCACACAATGAGGTAGCGCTAAAAAAGCTACCAGCGGCAGATAAATTCGTCGATTGTTTCTCAAAAAACGCTTGTGTCGTGATCACAGATGATGGTCACAACGCCGGTGTTCTAGCAGAAAAGTTGACCGCTAACGGCATTCAAGTTGCTGTAGTGCGTAGTGCTCTTTCTGCCGCGTCACCTTTAAACAGTGAAATCGCAAGCTACACACTCAACAGCGTCGATGATGCTGGTGTGACTGCGGTTATTAACGACATCGAAGCAGACCTTAAAACGTCGAACAAAGTGATTGCTGGCTTCATTCACCTACAAGCTATCGTTGATGCGAAACAAAGCAACGAGCAAGCGGTTAACTTGAATGCAGACTCAAGAGCTTCGCTAACCACAGCGTTCTTATTCGCTAAACACCTAAATGGTCAGCTGAATGCCGTTTCAGGTCGCAGCGTGTTCTTCACACTAAGCCGTATCGATGGTGGCTTTGGTTACCTAGATGCTAAGCAACTAGCGAATGCAGAACTTAACCAAGCAGCGCTGTCTGGTCTCACTAAGACACTGAGCCACGAATGGTCAAACGTGTTCTGCCGTGCATTGGATGCTGATGCTTCTATTGATGCTCGTCACCTTGCTGAAGCTATCACTGGCGAACTGTTCGATATCGATACCAACACGGTTGAAATCGGTCTTAGCCATGCGGAAAACGGTGAATCTGGTCGTGCAACATTGATTGCTGCAACACCAGGCGCTGCACAAACCAAAAACGCAGGCGCTCAGCTCACCAAGAGCGACAAAGTTTTGGTGACGGGTGGCGCTAAAGGCGTGACGTTTGAATGTGCACTAACACTTGCTAAGCAATGTAAGTCTCACTTCATTCTTGCAGGTCGTAGTAAGCATATTACTTCAGCTGAGCTACCTCAGTGGGCACAAGGCAAGCAAGAGAAAGATCTAAAACCAGCGGCTATCGCTCACCTACAAGCAACAGGTGACAAACCAACACCGAAGAAAGTTGATGCCTTGCTAAAACCAGTATTGAGCAGCCTTGAAATCAACGCAGCACTTGCCGCTTTCAACGAGATTGGCGCAAGCGCTGAATACCTAAGCCTAGATGTATCGAACCATGATTCAGTAGCGAAAACGCTGACAAACTTCGACGGCATTACTGGGCTTATCCATGGCGCAGGCGTACTGGCTGACAAACACATTCAAGACAAAACGCTTGATGAGCTGAACATGGTTTACGGCACGAAAGTGGGCGGACTAGAAGCAGTTCTTAGTGGTCTTGATAGCAGCAAGCTAAAACTGATTGCGATGTTCTCTTCGGCAGCGGGTTTCTACGGAAACACAGGCCAAAGTGACTACTCGATGTCTAACGAGATCCTAAACAAAGCGGCTCTGCAATTGTCTGCGCGTAACCCTCAAGCGAAAGTGATGAGCTTTAACTGGGGACCGTGGGACGGCGGTATGGTCAACGCAGCACTAAAACGTATGTTTACAGAGCGCGGTGTGTACGTAATTCCTCTTCAGGCAGGTGCGGAGCTATTTAGTTCTCAGCTACTGAACGAAACTGGCATTCAATTGCTGGTTGGCACTAGCATGCAAGGTTCTGACAACAAGGAAGCTGCTGTAAAAAAGCTTAATGCGGAGTCTGTGCATCTTGCAAAGAGTCCGCTGAATACAAGCATCACTGTGACACGTCATCTTGATCCGAAGGCATTGCCTTTCATTCAAGATCACTGCATTGCCGGTAACCCAGTGTTACCGACAGTGTGTGCCATCCAATGGATGCGCGAAGTAGCAGAGCAACTGTTAGGGGTGAACGTTAGCGTTCACAACTACAAACTGCTTAAGGGTGTGATTTTTGATACTGATGAAGTGCAAGAGCTGAAACTGGTTCTTTCCCCTGACGCTAAATCAAAAGATCAGCTAAAAGCAGTGATCAGTTGCCAAGGGCGACCACAGTATCAAGCTCAGTTGCAAGTTGCCTCTGTGCAAGTGTCTGAAGATGTTCAACAAGCGTCGACAAAGCGCTTTGAAGCCAACACTTCAACACCTGTAACAACGGCACAAGCTCTATACAGTGACGGTACTTTGTTTCATGGACCAAGACTGCAAGGTATTACTTCAGTCGAACGCTTTGACGACTTAGGCTTATTGGCTCAATGCCAGTTGCCTCAGATTGAAAACAGCGACTGCGGATCATTTATTCCGAAGCAAGGTTTTGGTGATAGCCAGCCATTTGCTGAAGATTATTTGCTGCAAACCATGCTGGTATGGGCTCGATTGAAATACGGCGCGGCAAGCCTGCCGTCTGCAATTGGTGAGTTTATTTGTTACGCACCGATGCACAATGGTGACCAAGGTTGGCTAGAGCTGAGCGTAATAAAAAGCACGGCTCGTTCACTGCAAGCTGATATCTCGCTTTACCATCAAGATGGTCGTTTAAGCGCAGTAATGAAAGGTGCCAAAGTCACCATCAGCAAGAGCTTAAATGACGCATTCTTGCCGAAACCTAGCTCAGCAGTGTCGAAGAAAGAGACTACTAAGAACGCAGAAAAGGAGCAATTGTCATAGTGACTGTTCCTACTAATAAAGCGATGCCATTGCGCATCGCTCTTTTAGCTCAGCCAGCAAACTCGGCTGAGCTTTCTGCCGACTTATCACCTTCGCTTCCAGAGGTGATTACTGTTGTGGTTGATGGCAATTTTAATCAAGCACTTACTCACACCATCGAGACAGTCAATCAAGGTAGTGTTGTTAAGCTTTGTTTGGATTCTCACTCTCCATCATTAGTGATGTTGAGTGCACTGACCGCTGCTCAGAATAAGATTCACCCACACGCGAATTTAGCGGGTTTTGTAGATGCTGTTACCGGAGATAGCATCCAGCTAGCTTTGGACATTGCACGCCGCCCCGCTTCAGACCTAAGCCATCAACAGCAATACTCAGCACTCTCTGCTTCGCAGCAGTTTGATGAGTTGTTGAATATGGTTGAAGCGATATCGAGCCGTTCATTGCCAAACCATTCATTACCGAGCCATTATTGGTTTACTGAGCCGAACAAAGCACGTGTTGCTGCGTTAACTTTCAGTGACGATAGCCAAAAAGCCACCAGCCTGATATTGACTCAAGCGACCGGTTTGCAAGAACCAAAGCCCTTGCTATCGAGCGAGCGTTTGATGTTTGTGGTTTCAGGCAACGAACAAGCCGAATTGGTTTCTCAGTTAACCTCGTTAAGAGAAGAGCTTAAATGCGTTAACGAATCGGCAGACAGCGAACTTGCTATCGCCAGCGTGATGCATTCAAACCTAAGCAACTTCCAAAGCGTTCAACACAATGTTGACCTTGGCGCGAATATCGTGATTCAGGCCGCTTCAATTGAGGCAGCACTACAAGAAATCACAGCGATAGAAAATGCGTTGCCAAAAGTAATGGCAGACAATAGCCACTACAAAACGCCAGCAGGCAGTTGTTTCTCACCTATGCCTCAAAGCAAAGGGGGTGTTGCATTTGTTTACCCTGGTGTTGGCACGGTTTATCCCGGCATGTTGCGCGAGTTTCACCACCATTTCCCACAGTTATTTGCCCGCTTAGAGCGAGAAGGGAACTTGAAAGAGATGCTGCAGGCTGACAAAACCTACGCTGAAGACTCGCAAGAAATGTCGCTCAGTGAATTGGCAATTGCAGGTGTGGGCAGTAGTTACCTGTTAACACAACTGCTATGTGATGAATTCAAAGTGCAGCCAGACTTCGCTTTAGGTTACTCCAAGGGTGAAGCTTCCATGTGGGCCAGCTTAAATGTTTGGAAAAACCCACATGCGCTGATTGAGATGACTCAAACCAGTCCTATCTTCACGACGGCTATTTCGGGCGAACTCACCGCGGTGCGTCAAGATTGGCAGCTAAACAGCGACGAAAGCATCCAATGGAATAGCTTTGTGGTTCGCAGTGATGCGCAAGCGATTGAGGCCCTGTTACCGGAGTTTCCACGTGCTTACCTTGCCATTATCCAAGGTGACACCTGCGTACTGGCCGGTTGTGAAAGCACATGTCGCGCACTACTCAAAAAATTGGGTAAACGTGGCATTGCCGCGAATCGTGTCACCGCAATGCACACCACGCCAGCGTTGAGCCAACACAGCCAAGTGCGAGAGTTTTACACGCAACCACTGTTCGACGAGTTGCCAAGGCATATCCGCTTTATCAGCGCAGCTGGCTTGCCAACTGGCGCACCAATCAATATCGATAGCGACAGCATCGCCCTTTCGATTGCCGACACTTTCTGTTCAACGCTGGATTTCACCGCGTTGATTCAAAGTGCGCGTCAACAAGGTGCTCGTCTGTTTGTCGAAGTAGGCGCCGATCGTCAAACCAGCACATTGATCGACAAGATCAACCGCAGCGACAGCGTATCAGACCAATACTACACAATCGCTTCCAATGCCAAAGGTGGCGACGATGTTATCACGCTCATCAAGTGCATTGGTCAGCTCATTACTCATCAAATTCCACTGTCTGTCGAGCCCCTTATTCAAGGGCTAGAACAACAGATCACCGCCGCTAAGCAATTCAGTGGTGTATGCAAAGGCAGAACAGTAAATCATCAAGGAGAGCTAGTATGAGTTCTCAATATCAGGCTCAAGCTCAGAATAAGCAGCAAGTGAAGTGCAATAAGATCGCGATTGTCGGTATTGCGAACCAATACCCAGAAGCTGATACGCCAAAAGACTTTTGGCAAAACTTGCTGAACAAAAAAGATTCTCGAACCACATTAAGCGCTGAAAAGTTAGGCGCTAAACCTGAAAGCTATCAGGGCGTGCAAGGTGAGTCGGACCGCTTTTACTGTGATAAAGGCGGCTACATCGAAAACTTCAATTTCGACAGCAATGGCTACCGCTTAACAGCCGAGTCATTCAAAGGTGTCGACCAGAGTTTCCTTTGGGCTTTGGATACCAGTCGTAAGGCTTTAGTCGACGCCGGCATTGATCTGAATGCCGATGTTTTAGATCGCACAGGCGTGATCATGGGTGCCCTTTCGTTCCCAACAACACGTTCGAACGATCTGTTTCTGCCGATGTATCACTCGGTGGTAGAGAAAGCACTACAAGCAAAATTGGCTAATGACCAGTTTTCACTGCTGCCAACCAATGAAACTGCTCAAGACCTCAACCCGATCAACGGTGCGGCAGCACACAACGCCTCGAAGTTAGTGGCTGATGCGTTGGGTCTAGGCAACGTGCAACTTAGCCTAGATGCGGCATGTGCGAGCTCAGTGTATTCATTGAAGTTAGCGTGTGATTACTTGAACACGGGCAAAGCCGACATGATGTTGGCGGGTGCGGTATCTGGTGCAGACCCATTCTTCATCAACATGGGATTCTCCATTTTCCACGCTTACCCAGACCACGGTGTGTCGGTTCCGTTTGATAGCAACAGTAAAGGCTTGTTTGCTGGCGAAGGCGCCGGTGTTTTAGTACTAAAACGCTTAGCTGATGCCGAGCGTGATGGCGACAACATTTATGCGGTAGTGAGCGGCATTGGCTTATCGAACGATGGCCGTGGCCAGTTCGTATTAAGCCCAAACAGCAAAGGACAAGTACAAGCCTTTGAACGCGCTTACGAGGCTTCAAACCTATCACCAGACAGCATTGAAGTGATTGAGTGTCACGCAACCGGCACACCATTAGGTGACAAGGTTGAGTTAACCTCAATGGAACGATTCTTTACTGAAAAATTGAATGGTTCTAACCCGCCATTGATTGGTTCTGCGAAATCAAACCTCGGTCACTTACTGACTGCGGCAGGTATGCCGGGGATCATGAAGATGATCTTTGCGATGAAAGAAGGCGTGCTGCCACCAAGTATTAACTTGGATAAGCCACTATCGTCGCCAGAAGGTTTATTTGGCTCGCAGACTCTACCAACGCAGGTTCAACCTTGGCCAAGTAAAGCGGGTAACTCAGAGCGCTGCGCAGGTGTGTCTGTATTTGGTTTCGGTGGTTGTAACGCTCACTTGCTGCTTGAAGCGTATTCAAACACCAGCCATGTAAACCAGGCTCTAGAGTCAACGTCTCCAAGACTACAATCGCCTAATTTAAGTATTACAGGCCTAGCGTCTCACTTCGGTTCTCTGCAAAGTATCAATGCACTAAGTACTGCGATCGAGACCAACAACGATGCTTTCATTGCTTTGCCTAAGAAACGCTGGAAAGGCTTAGACCAACATCCAGAACTACTGAATCAATTTGGTTTACACGGCATTCCAAACGGAGCGTACATCGATCAATTCGATCTCGATTTCCTACGCTTCAAAGTGCCGCCTAATGAAGATGACCGTTTGATCTCTCAGCAGTTGCTACTGATGAAAGTTGCAGATGAAGCCATCAAAGATGCCAAGCTCGTAGCGGGCCAAAAGGTAGCTGTACTGGTCGCAATGGAAACAGAGCTTGAGATGCACCAATTCCGTGGGCGCGTAAACCTGCATAGCCAACTGGCTGACAGCTTTGCCAACATGGGTATAGAACTAACTCAAGACGAATACCAATCGCTAGAAACCATCGCGATGGACAGTGTGATGGACGCTGCCAAGCTGAACCAATACACCAGTTTCATCGGCAATATCATGGCTTCGCGTATCTCTTCATTGTGGGACTTTAATGGCCCTGCCTTTACGATTTCAGCCGCTGAACAGTCGGTTGCTCGTTGTATCGATGTCGCGCAAAACCTAATGTCGCAAGAATCAATGGACGCAGTCGTGATTGCAGCCGTTGACCTAAGCGGCAGTGCAGAGCATGTGATTCTGAACAACAGCGTGAGCCCAGTGTCGCTTGCTCCAAAATTCGGACAACCGCAAGACGGCAGTTGGAATGTAGGTGAAGGCGCAGGTGCGATTGTTCTTGTTGAAGAAGGTCGAGTAGCTAGCAACCAAGACACGGCTTACGGCAGCATCAACGCATTGGCTTTTGGTTCAAGCAAGCATAACAACGCCGTTGCTGATGAGTTACTGACTCAAGTTGGCATGGGCTCGAACGATGTTTCTCTGCTTGAGCTTAACCATGGGCCAGAGACTTCATCGCATGAATCTTCGTTTCTCAGCCTAGGGAACACAAAGACGACTCAAGCGAGCCAACGTGTTGGTCACTGCTCTGCAGCTTCTGGCATGGCAAGCCTGCTACACGGTCTGCTCAACCTGAACCTTGCACCTCTGAATCCAAATGTCAGCTCTAAGAGCGCGATAGTTGCCAACATCAGCGAAGGACAATGTTCACAGCTGCTACTAAGTCAATCGAGTGTTGAATCTCACTCACTTTCTGTTCGTTTAAGTAGTGAACTGGCAAGTGATACTAAGCGTCAATTGGTTAAACAAGTGACTCTCGGTGGCCGCGATATTTATCAACACATCGCAGAGACACCAATCGCTAACCTAGCGCACATTCAACAAAAAGCTTCTGGTAAGCAAGCGGCGCGAATCGTTTCTGTCCCAACGACTGCACACATTCAGGCAACACTAAAAGACAAAGCCGAGATTGCAGAGAAAGCAGCACACGCTACAGAAACATTGTCACCATCAGTATCCCCTACTCTGGCGCAAACTCGCCACAGTCAGCTAACAGGTAACCACAGCAATATGACTCATGTCCTATCCGCTAAAAATGGCGCATCGAACATCGACGCTGATACGGATGCAGCATCACAGCCGTCTGTAACACCATACAACCACGCTTTTGCTCAAAATCAGCAAGCGGCGCAGCAAGTACACAAAGCATTCCTGCACACTCGTGCCCAAGGTATGCAGATGGCTGATGCACTATTAAAAGCACAGCTAAACGCAGTTACGGCTGGTTTAGATAGCTCAGCCGTTTCTCAACAAACGAATGGTCAACAAACGACGGGGCAACAGACATCAGATCAGCCTGTTCAAGCTCAACCAACTCAAGCCCAGTCAGTGCCAGTCAACGTATTTGCGACGCCTGCACCTGTGAAGCCCGTTCGTAAGCCATGTATCTGGGATTACGATGATCTGGTTGAATACGCTGAAGGCGACATCGCTAACGTATTTGGCCCCGACTACGCGATCATTGATAGCTACTCGCGCCGCGTTCGTTTGCCAACCACCGACTACCTATTGGTATCTCGTGTGACTAAGCTCAACGCGACCGTTAACGAGTACAAGCCAAGCACAATGACCACAGAATACGACATCCCTGTTGATGCACCGTATCTTGTAGATGGTCAGATCCCTTGGGCAGTTGCGGTTGAATCTGGCCAATGTGACCTGATGCTGATCAGCTACCTAGGCATTGATTTTGAAAACAAAGGCGAGCGCGTTTATCGCCTACTCGATTGTACGCTGACCTTCCTTGGCGACTTGCCTCGTGGTGGCGATACACTCCGTTACGACATCTCAATCAACAGCTTTGCTCGCAATGGCGACACACTACTTTTCTTCTTCTCGTACGAGTGTTTCGTTGGCGACAAGATGATCCTGAAAATGGATAACGGCTGTGCAGGCTTCTTCACTGATGAAGAACTGGCAGACGGCAAAGGTGTGATTCACACTGAAGACGAGATCAAGGCTCGTAAGCTTGCAACTAAGCAACGCTTCGACCCGATTCTGCACTGCCCTAAAACGCAGTTTAACCACCAAGAATTACGCCACCTACTGACTGCAAACATCGCAGAATGTTTTGGCCCAACTCACCAATCTGATCGCCACCAGCCTTCTCTATGCTTCAGCTCAGAGAAGTTCATGATGATCGAAAAGGTCAGCCGTGTTGAACCACAAGGCGGCACATGGGGACTTGGTCTGATTGAAGGTCACAAACAGCTAGAGCCAGAGCACTGGTACTTCCCTTGTCACTTCAAAGATGACTCAGTAATGGCTGGCTCTTTGATGGCAGAAGGTTGTGGTCAACTGCTTCAGTTCTTCATGATGCACCTTGGCATGCACACGCTTGTTCAAAATGGTCGTTTCCAACCCCTTGAAAACGCGCCTCAACAAGTGCGTTGTCGTGGACAAGTGCTACCACAATCGGCAGAACTGACTTACCGCATGGAAGTGACTGAAATTGGTCTAAGCCCTCGCCCATACGCGAAGGCTAACATCGATATCTTGCTGAACGGCAAAGTGATTGTTGATTTCCAAAACTTAGGTGTAATGCTCAAAGAAGATGACGAATGTACTCGTTACCTGCCTTCTTTAGAAACACCTGTTGCGACCCCTGTTATCGAAAACTTGGGTCATACACCCGCCGTTAATCAGCAGGCTTCAGCAAATGCACCACTGATGGCGCAAATTGAAGATCTAGAAACTGCGCCAAACAAAGGCGTAATCCCTCTTCAACACGTTGAAGCTCCGGTAACGCCAGATTACCCGAACCGAACACCCGATACGGTTCCGTTCACGCCTTATCACATGTTCGAATTCGCGACTGGAGATATCGAAAAATGTTTCGGCCCTGACTTCTCTATCTACCGTGGAATGATTCCACCACGTACTCCGTGTGGCGACTTGCAGTTAACCACTCGTGTCGTAGAAATCGACGGTAAGCGTGGCGACTTCAAGAAGCCTTCATCGTGTATCGCAGAATACGAAGTGCCAGAAAACGCATGGTATTTCGATGAAAACAGCCACCATACCTTAATGCCTTACTCGGTATTGATGGAGATTTCACTTCAGCCAAACGGCTTCATCTCTGGCTACATGGGCACCACATTGGGCTTCCCAGGTGAAGAACTGTTTTTCCGTAACCTAGACGGCAGTGGCAAAATGCTGCGTAACGTCGACTTACGTGGCAAAACCATCACCAATGATTCTCGTCTTCTTTCAACCGTCATGATGGGCACCAACATCGTGCAGAGCTTCAGCTTCGAACTGAGCACTGACGGCGTGCCTTTCTACCAAGGTACAGCGGTATTTGGTTACTTCAAAGGTGCTGCACTGAAAGACCAACTAGGTTTGGACAACGGTAAGGTGACTCATCCTTGGCACGTTGATAACAACCGCACGCCGGATGTAAACATCAACCTGCTAGACAAAACAACTCGTTACTTCAATGCACCCGTTTCAGCTGCGGGTGAAGTTCAAGAGCACTACAAATTGGCTGGCGGTCGTTTGAACTTTATCGATACCGTACAGATCACTAGCGACGGTGGTAAAGACGGCCTTGGCTACCTATATGCAGAGCGTACGATTGACCCAAGCGATTGGTTCTTCCAATTCCACTTCCATCAAGACCCAGTAATGCCAGGTTCTCTAGGTGTCGAAGCGATCATCGAGCTGATGCAAACCTATGCGCTAAACAAAGATCTTGGCGCTGGCTTCCGCAATCCGAAGTTCGGTCAAATCCAATCTGAAGTGAAATGGAAATACCGTGGTCAGATTAACCCTCTGAACAAACAGATGTCTCTGGATGTACATATCACTGCGGTTAAAGACGAAGACGGCAAACGCATCATCGTTGGCGACGCAAACCTGAGCAAAGATGGTCTGCGTATTTACGAAGTGAAAGACATCGCAATTTGTATCGAAGAAGCATGAGCCTGACACGGAACTAGGAAAGAAATAATTATGACAACTCAAACTACTATCAATAACGAAAAGCTATCTCCGTGGCCTTGGCAGATTGAAGAGAACACTACTCATTTTGATAGCGCGGCAATGTCGACGATCTTAAAAGACTTAAGCCTTGCTTGTTACGTAGTGAACCACCCAGAAAAAGGCTTGGGCGTAAGCCAACAAGCTGAAATTACATCGGGTGATTCAGCAAGTGCAGCGAACAGCCAGCCTGTTAGCGCTTTTGCTCCTGCACTCGGTACACAAAGCCTAGGCGACGAAGATTTTCGCCGCTGTCACGGCGTAAAATACGCTTACTATGCAGGTGCAATGGCAAATGGCATTTCATCTGAAGAGTTGGTGATTGCGCTTGGTCAGGCTGGCATTCTTTGTTCATTTGGTGCGGCAGGCCTAATCCCGTCTCGCGTTGAGCAAGCGATTAACCGTATTCAAGCAGCACTGCCAAACGGCCCTTACGCGTTTAACCTGATTCACAGTCCAAGTGAACCAGCGCTAGAACGTGGCAGTGTAGAGCTGTTTTTGAAGCACAAAGTGAAAACGGTTGAGGCTTCTGCATTCTTAGGTTTAACACCGCAAATCGTTCACTATCGTGCCGCTGGCCTTAGCCGCGATGCACAAGGCGAGATTCAGATTGGCAACAAAGTTATTGCTAAGGTAAGCCGCACTGAAGTCGCAAGTAAGTTCATGCAGCCTGCTCCTGTGAAAATGCTGCAAGCTTTGGTCGACGAAGGCAGAATCACAACAGAACAGATGGAACTGGCACAGCTGGTTCCTATGGCGGACGACATTACAGCAGAAGCCGATTCTGGTGGTCACACAGATAACCGTCCACTGGTTACCCTACTGCCAACAATACTTGCACTGAAAGAGCAAATTCAAGCACAGTACCAATTCAAAACTCCGCTACGTGTCGGTTGTGGTGGTGGCGTAGGTACGCCTGACGCTGCTCTAGCGACGTTTAACATGGGCGCAGCTTACATTGTTACTGGTTCAATCAACCAAGCATGTGTTGAGGCTGGCGCGAGCGAACACACACGTAAGCTGCTTTCGACAACTGAAATGGCTGACGTGACTATGGCCCCGGCGGCAGACATGTTCGAAATGGGTGTGAAACTGCAAGTGGTTAAACGCGGCACTTTATTCCCAATGCGTGCAAACAAACTGTATGAGCTATACACACGTTACGACTCAATTGAAGCGATTCCAGTAGAAGAGCGTCTGAAGCTAGAGAAGCAAGTATTCCGTTCAACACTGGATGATATTTGGGCTGGCACTGTGGCTCACTTTAACGAACGCGACCCGAAACAGATCGAACGTGCTGAAGGCAACCCGAAACGTAAAATGGCGTTGATTTTCCGCTGGTACTTGGGTCTTTCTAGCCGTTGGTCAAACACAGGCGAACAAGGTCGTGAAATGGATTATCAAGTATGGGCTGGCCCTGCACTTGGCGCATTCAACGCATGGGCAAAAGACAGCTACCTAGATGATTACCAACAACGTAATGCAGTAGACCTAGCCAAGCACCTGATGCACGGTGCGGCTTACTTAGCACGTGTTAACCTGCTGACTTCGCAAGGTATCAAGCTTGATCCAGAACTTGCACGCTGGAAGCCGACTCAAAGAATGGCGTAAGTAACTCATAACTTAGATTAGCTAGGCTCAACGAATAAAAAAAGCGACCACTTAGGTCGCTTTTTCTTTGGACGTTCTTATCTCAACTAGATAGACATTTAAGACTTCTGCATACGCTTTTTCAAACGCGCTAAATCAATCGCGCTTGAACGAACCGTTAATTTAATATGCTCGTAGTCGTACTCTTCTTTAACCACACTCATGTTTGAGCGAATCTCACCGATGATGCCTTGTCCAGAATAAGGGATAGTGATCTCTTCTTCGATCATGCCTTCTTCAGCAACACCAACGATGTACTTGTGCAGTTTAGTGATATCTAACGGATCACGAGTTGACGTCAGCATCGCATCTGGGAACTCTTTAATCAGCGCTAATTGCTGTTCTTCAGTCAATCTATCGCACTTATTCAGCACTAATAGTTTTTCGCTACCTTCAACGCCCACTTGCGCTAATACGTCGTGTACCACATCAAGCTGTGCACGGAATGAAACGTCAGAGGCATCAACCACATAAAGCAACAAAGAAGCATCATGCGCTTCTGCTAGCGTTGAGTGGAATGAAGCAACAAGATCGTGTGGCAGTTTCTTGATGAAACCAACGGTATCTGAAACTAAGATACGCGGCTGAGTAATCGGCTGAAGCGCGCGAACCGTAGTATCTAGCGTTGCGAACAGTTTATCTTCACCTACCACTTCGGTTGCGGTCATTGCACGCATCATCGAAGATTTACCGGCATTGGTGTAGCCAACTAAAGCAACAGTGAAAAGCTCCGCGCGTCTTGTGCGTCGGGTCTTCATTTCATCTTGAACGCTTACTAGCTCACGCTTAAGCGCAGCAATTTGGTCACGTACGTTACGACGGTCTAGCTCTAGTGAAGTTTCACCAGCGCCCTGACCCATCTGGCGCTCTTTGTCGCCCTCAGCCGTTTCACGAAGTCGTGGCACTAAATAGTTTAGACGAGCGATATCAACTTGCAGACGAGCAGTACGAGTACGAGCGTGACGGCTGAAGATTTCGATGATGATGCCAGTACGGTCAAATACTTCCACACCCAAACTAGCCTCAACAGTGCGCAGTTGAGATGGACTTAAATCACAGTCAAAGACCACAACATCAGCAGCACCATATTGGAAATTGCCCGTTGGAAGATCATCAAAGTCTAGCTCGTCGATTTCTGAATCAAACAGACCAGATTCATCAAGGAAGTCTTCATCTTCTGCTTCTTCAATCGAACCTTGGTAACCAGTTAGGTGTGCAATTTCCGCAAGCTTACCTGCACCCAACACGTTTTGTCGTTGAGTTGAACTGTGGTGCTGCGATTGAGTACCGACCACTTTAAACCCTAGGGTTGTTACTAAGCGAGCAAGTTCGGCAAGAGACTCTTTTGCTTCGTCACCTTTGAAGTCCGGTGTCGTAATAGAAATAAGTAAAGCGTTACTAGCTGAGGGTTTTGCTGTTAGTTTCATGTATTCTTCTGTTTATGCACCAAAGTGCAACCTAGTATTTGGTCTAAAGTTGGGTCGATCCTACGCGTTTCTACGTCAGCTTTATATAGCCACATCACACTAAATATCAGCTTTGATGATAATTAACTGTCTACTCGATGATTATTCACAATAAAAAACGACCCATCAGGTCGCTTTTTATTATGTCGAGACTGGAATCTCACTTATCAGAAAGATCTTCGTTAATTCCCAGCCGGAACCTCTTACTTCACAGCAATCAGATCTGCATTGCCATCTGGGTCATTATTTACCGTTCCATCTGTTGATGGTAATTCACCATCACCTAACCCACTCGCTAAAATGACACCACAGAAGTGAGGAGCTGCCATTGAGGTACCATTATAAGAAACAGTTCCTCCACCCGCTTTGGTCGATAACACATCGACTCCCGGTTGAGCATAATCAACATCAGCCCCATAATTTGAAAAGTAAGCAAAATTATCATTGGTCTCTTCAAATGCAGAAATCGTAAAGATATTTGTGCCATTCGTACTCGCTGGGGTAAAACCATTCGCATCTAACCCAGAATTACCCGCAGCGATAGAGAAAAAGATCCCCTGTGCGGCGGCAGCTTGAATAGCAGTTTCCAATGCGGCCGAATACCCTGAACCTCCCAAGCTCATATTGGCACAATCACCCGCACTACCATTAATCGCCACATGTTCAACACCAGCAATAACTCCAGACATTGAACCACTGCCACTATTATCTAGGACTCGAACAGGGATCACTTCCACACCGGGCGCAACACCGATGACATCAAAGCCATCGTCGTAAGCTCCTATCGTTCCCGCAACATGTGTACCGTGGCCATTGCCATCATTAGTGTTGGTCTTCTTACCACGGGTAAAATTAGCACCGCGTGATTTATTTACGTTCAAATCAGGATGATTACTGTCAATACCTGAATCAATCACCCATGCAACGGATGAGGAACTACTCATATCCACAGTCCCACCATTCACTCTCGTTACACCCCACGGCGTTTGCTGATCAGCTCGTTCAACATCGCCACCTCCGCCACCACCTCTACCGGGTTTTCCTCCTCGCGGTAAAGCATGCATCTCAATATCTGGCTCTATGTATTCAATTTCAGGGAACCTATTTTTAAGACCTTTGAGTGCTTGCTCAGGCACCTTGAGTGAAAATCCTTTCAGAACATGGCTATATTGATATCCAACCACACCGTGCCCGTTAGCAACTTCACGGGCAATATCGCTCGCTCGCGACACGGAGGTATTATTCTTTAACACAACAATATAGCTATCTCTTAAATCTTGGTTTACCACCCCCAAGACAGAAGAGGAAAACAGAGCGAGTGTCACCGCTCCTGCAATTATATGAACTCTCATTACAACTTTCCTTTTCCTAGGAATAAGTATCAAATAAAGCATAGTCGCTACTGATGATTTTATCATTAATGTAAGTAAGAGGTGGCTAGAAGCAAAACACCTCATCAAGTGATGAAGTGTTAGATAGTCGTGTGGATGTGTCTAGAAATCAATTCTGGCTTCGGTCTGCGCGTCAAAGAAAACCGCTTTTGATAAGTCAAAATGAAGTGGCGCCATTTGCCCTACTGACACTTCAAACTCTGGCGATAAGCGACACGCCACTTCTTGGTCATTCACTTTGACCATCGCGATCGTATCTGGCCCTGTAGGTTCCAATACCTCTAGCTGTAAGTCTAGCTTTGTAGAGGCAGAAACATCATCGCCTTCCTGCTCGGTGATGTGCTCTGGACGTAACCCAATCACCAACTCCTTACCATCCTGGTCACGCATACTTTGTGGCAAACGAATATGGTGCTCTTGATCTGCCGTGCCAACCACCTTGATGATCGGATTCTGTTCCTCATCCAAATCCACCATGGTCTTAATGAAGTTCATGGATGGTGAACCCATAAAGCCCGCCACAAACATATTGTTGGGCTTGGTGTAGATCTCTTGCGGCGTACCGAGCTGCTGCAGTTCACCGTCCTTCATGACTGCGATACGGTCAGCGAGTGTCATTGCTTCAATTTGATCATGGGTTACATAAACGATCGTGGTGTTGAGCTTTTGGTGCAAGCGCTTGATCTGGTGTCGCATCTCAACACGCAACTTAGCGTCCAAGTTAGAAAGCGGTTCATCGAACAGATACAGCTTCGGACGACGCGCCAAAGCACGCCCCATTGCCACACGTTGGCGCTGACCACCAGATAACTGGGATGGTTTACGATCAAGCAGTTGTTCGATTTGTAGCATTTCAGCGACACGATTCACCTCTGCATCGATCTCGTCCTGTGGCATCTTACGAATCTTCAAACCAAAAGCGATATTGCCTCGTACTGTCATGTTCGGATAAAGCGCGTAGGACTGAAACACCATCGCGATATCACGGTCTTTAGGTTCAACCTGCGCTACATCTACACCATCAATCACGATTTCACCCGAGCTTATATTTTCTAGCCCTGCGATAGTGTTCATTAGGGTGGATTTTCCACACCCCGAAGGGCCGACAAGTATCAAAAATTCCCCCGAATCGATACTGATGTCGATGCCCTTTAACGTTTCGTTGTCCGCGTTGCGATAGGTTTTACGGATCTGTTTTAAATCTAATGTTGCCATGGTAATTATCCTTTTACTGATCCTGCCGTTAGGCCACGAACAAAATATTTTCCTGCGAAGACATACACCAACAACGTTGGCAGTGCGGCGATGATCGCGGCAGCCATGTCGACGTTGTATTCTTTAACGCCTGTGCTGGTGTTAACTAAGTTATTTAATGCGACGGTGATCGGCTGAGTTTCTGAGCCTGAATACACCACCCCGAACAAGAAATCATTCCAGATTGCGGTGAACTGCCAGATCACCGTCACCATGATAATTGGCGTTGAGATCGGCAATAAGATCTTGAAGAAGATAGTAAAGAAGCCTGCACCATCCAGTTTTGCCGCTTTGATCAATTCATCCGGAATCGAGATGTAAAAGTTACGGAAAAACAGAGTCGTAAACGCCATACCGTAGATAACATGCACAATCACCAAGCCGATGGTTGTGTTAGCCAAGCCCATCTTGCCAAGCATGGTCGCCATTGGCAGCAGCACCACTTGGAACGGAATAAAGCAACCAAACAACAGCAAGCTAAAGAACAGATTTGAACCTCTGAACTGCCACTTGGTTACCACGTAGCCATTGAATGCACCGAGCAATGTTGAAATAGCAACCGCAGGAATCACCATTTGGAAAGAGTTCCAGAAGTACCCTTTAATGCCTTCACATTTTACGCCCGTACACGCGGTGTCCCACGCTTTATACCAAGCATCGAATACCCACTCTTTTGGTAAACTCATCAAGTTTCCCGCCTTGATGTCAGGCAGAGTTTTGAATGACGTCAGTACCATTAC
Organism: Vibrio gigantis; assembly: GCF_024347515.1. Classification (NCBI taxonomy): domain Bacteria; kingdom Pseudomonadati; phylum Pseudomonadota; class Gammaproteobacteria; order Vibrionales; family Vibrionaceae; genus Vibrio; species Vibrio gigantis. Next base: position 962,277 of record NZ_AP025492.1, on the reverse strand, counting down.
GAACAGCGGCATTAGGTAAACCAAGCAGAAGAAAAGCAGTGCTGAATAAATAAAGATTCGAGCAAAATTGATGTTATTCATCATGACTTTTTCTCCCTAAGTTCAGAGTAAAGGTAAGGCACGAGAATCGCTAAAATACCAGCAAGCATCATCATGGCACTCGCAGCACCAAGGCCGATTTGCCCACGTGTAAACGAGTGTGCATACATGAATAGCGCAGGAAGGTCCGATGAATAACCTGGGCCGCCCGCTGTCATTGCCGTCACGAGGTCGAAACTCTTAATCGCAATGTGTGAAGTGATGATCACCGCACTAAAAACTACAGGGCGTAAGCAAGGCAGAATGATTTTGAGATAGATAGTAGGCAAGCTTGCGCCATCGATTTGAGCTGCTTTGATGATTGAAGAATCGATACCACGCAAACCCGCTAAGAACATCGCCATCACAAATCCTGAAGACTGCCACAGTGCCGCGATAACTAAGGTATACACCGACATTTCAGAGTCGACTAACCAATCGAATTTGAAGTCAGTAAAGCCCCAATCTTGCATCAGTTTTTCAATGCCAAGACCTGGATTAAGAATCCATTTCCAAGCGGTACCCGTCACGATGAATGACAACGCCATTGGGTATAAATAGATAGTACGAATCGCCCCTTCTTGGCGGATATTCTGGTCAAGCAACACCGCTAAACCAACACCTAACAAGATAGCAATTGCCATAAATAGAAAACCAAACACACCGAGGTTGGTGATTGAGGTTATCCAGCGATCGTTATCCATCAGCTTTTCATATTGGGTTAAACCAACGAAGTTAAAGCTTGGTAGAAATCGAGAGTTGGTGAACGACAACGCTGCCGTCCAAAAAATGTAGCCGTAGATACACACCACGGTCACTAACGCGGTGGGCGCCAGTACAATTTTAGGTAACCAATGTTGCAACCTGTCAGCAAAACTCGGTTTCGGTGCAGGCTGGCTCCTTGTGGGTTTTGGAGTCGACTCAGTCAAAACATGCTCCATAACTTATCCTTGTTGCACAATCGAACCAATGGCTTACCTCACGGCACCACATCAGCATCACGCATATCAGAATTGGGAATGAAGAGTAGATAGGCTCCCTACGAGCCTACCCACCCTGGGGGTTTGGTATTAGACCAAGTTAGATTAGATAGCCGCTTTCACTGCTTTTGCTAACTTAGCTGCCGCTTGTTTCGGATCGGCATCTTTCTCATTGAAGAAGTTAGTCACTACGTCATAGATAGCGCCTTGAGCGTAGCTTGTCGTCGCTAGGCCATGAGCCATACTCGGTACAAGATCGCCAGATTCGGCACTCGCTTTGAAGGTTGCCATTGAATCCAACGCACATTGGTCGAATTTAGACATGTCCATATCTAGACGTACAGGAATAGAACCTTTGTTAAGGTTGAAGACCTCTTGGAAGTCTTTAGTAAGAATGGTTTTCGCTAGGTCTTGTTGCGCTTTTTGATTCTCTTTGTCACTTAACTCAAAGAACGCAAAGCTATCGATGTTGAAAGTAAATTGGCCGTCAGTGCCCGGTGCTGGTGCACAGATGTAGTCTTTACCCGGCACTTTGCCTGCTGCGGTAAACTCACCTTTCGCCCAGTCACCCATGATTTGCATTGCAGCTTCGCCATTGATAACCATTGAAGTTGCTACATTCCAATCTCGGCCTGGTGAGTTACTGTCGATGTAGTCACGCATCTTTTTGAATTTGGTGAACACTTCCACCATTTTGTCGCCAGATAACACGTCCATATCAAGCTCTACGAACGCTTTGTTGTAATCTTCACTGCCTAGTACGTCGAGAGCCACTGCTTCGAATACTGTTGCGTCTTGCCAAGGTTGACCACCGTGAGCCAGTGGAATAAAGCCAGCCGCTTTAATCTTGTCTGCAGCAACAAAGAACTCATCTAACGTAGTTGGAACCGTAACGCCTGATTTTTCTAAAACAACAGGGTTAGCCCAAAGCCAGTTAACACGGTGAACGTTGACAGGAACCGCCACATATTCACCATCCCACTTCATCACTTTAGTCACTACTTCTGGTAGTAGTTCATCCCACTGTTCTTGTTTCGCAGTTGCATCGAGAGACGTTAGAAAACCTAAACCACCCCACTCTTGAATATCATGACCTTTGATCTGCGCTGCAGATGGTGGGTTGCCTGATACTGCTCGCGTTTTTAAAACGGTCATCGCACTTTCACCGCCGCCACCAGCCACTGCAAAGTCTTTCCATGTATGGCCTTGTTCTTCAATCATCTCTTTCAGTACCGCTGCGGATTTCGCTTCGCCACCGGCAGTCCACCAGTGAAGAACTTCCACTTCACCAGCTTGAGAAAGTGTTGAGGCAGCAAGAAGAGACAGAGTAAGTAGGGTTTTATTGATTTTCATTATTATCTTCCATGTTTTAGCGGACTCGACGTCCGGTTCAATAAAGAGTCTACTTATTCTGATTTATAAGATTGAAACAAAAGGTAAGCCCTATGTAACACAATTGTTACATTACACTTCTAGGCCTCTTGGTATATAGACTTTGGCTTCTAATCCACCTTGAGAGGAGTTGTGAATAATGAGATCTCCGCCATGTCCATGCAGAATGTTTCGACAAATCCCGAGCCCTAAACCGTGTCCTTGGTCGTCGGTTGCTAGCCTAAAATAAGGTTCAAAAACCAACTCTAACTTATCTTCAGGGATACCTTTGCCGTGATCCTGAATCGTTACAATAACCCACACTGAATCATTGCTAATATCTACCTCAGCTGATTTTCCGTATTTCACAGCATTGTCGATCAGATTGGTAAGCACGCGTTTAATGGCTAATGGTTTGGCGACTAACGGTTCAACCACTGCAGGCTCAAACTCAACCAAGGTTTGATGTTGGTTGTGCAGTTCAATCACGGAGAGCATCATTTCGTTGAGATCGATAATGGCATTGTTTTCATGGAGGTCCGTGTCTCTTACCGCTTGTAATGCGCCTTTCACCATCATCTCAAGTTCATCAAGATCTTTGTTGAATTTGTCTTTCTTTACTTCACTTTCCAACAACTCAGCTCGTAACCTAAGACGTGTTATTGGCGTCTTCAAGTCATGAGAAATAGCAGAAAAAAGGTGTTCTCGATCAGACACATAGCGACGAATACGCTGCTGCATGCGATTAAAAGCTCGTGTTGCAGTGACCAACTCTGTTGCCCCTTCTTCGTTAAGCGGAGGCTGCTGAATATCCATACTCATCTCATTGGCCGCTCTTGCCAATTTCTTAAGAGGGCGTACTTGGCGACGAATCATCAAGTAAGTCAAAACCAAAAGAATGAGTGTCGAAGAAACTAAGAAAATCACCTGCTCTCTGCCAAGAATCGTATCGTCGAGTTTCACATATGGCGCTGGCAACAATGCCGCAATGTACACCCATTCATGACTGGTTAATTCTATTTGAACAACAAGAATAGGTGGATTAAGAGGCTCTAACGTTAAGGTGTGATGTGCCCACGATCGAGGGAGATCGCTTAAGTAGATGTCATTTTTAAGCAATCGAAGATGCTCTGGACGAGAGAAATCGACACGAACTGATTCCACTTTATTGAGCTTGTTACTCAACACACTTTCTATGGCTTCTATCGAGGCGGTTTTTAAACGGGTATCGGGAATAGGTTCAACAATCAATGCCTCTTTATTGAAAGAGACGAAGAATCGCGTCCCGCCCATATTACGGATTTGGTCTAACACGATATGGCGATATTTGACGGGCAAAGATTGAAAGAAGGTCACTGTGGAAGCAAACATGTTTGCCATGCTCGATGAGGCCGAACGAATGCCTTCCAATTCCTTATGTTTAGATTCGCTGTACCAAATAGAGGTTGCGATACCTTGAGCAATGACCACCGCCAACAAGGTTAATAACAAGGTTCGAGCAACCAAGGAATTTGGCTTTAAACTTCTCAACCACTTCATACGGACTTCTTACTCAGTGCTCATAATGCACAGGCACAGCCAGAATGTAGCCGTTGCCGCGCATGGTTTTGATGTAGTGAGGATATTTACCACTGTCGCCCAATCGGCTTCTCAGGCGACTAAGCTGCACATCAATGCCTCGTTCAAAAGGCAGCGCTTCACGGCCTCTAGTGGCGAAAGAGATGGTATCTCGGTCTAACACTTCATTAGGGCGAGTTAGGAATAGCATTAACAATGAGAAATCACTGCCCGACAAGTCCATCTCTTCTGAGCTTTCATTGTGAGAAATTCGATGCGCTAACGTATCTAGCGTCCAGTCACCAAAGATGATCTGCTTTGGCAACGCATCACTCGGTTTGTCATCGACGACTTGAACGCGGCGTAGCAGAGCTTTAATACGCGCCATTAACTGACGAGGGCTAAACGGCTTGGCGATGTAGTCATCAGCGCCAATTTCTAAGCCAATGATCTGGTCGGTTTCATCCGATACCGCAGTCAGCATAATGATAGGCACATTCGATTGTTTGCGGACACGTTGGCACAAGGTAAAGCCGTCGTCACCGGGCAGCATCACATCAAGAAGAATCAGGTCAGGGTAACCTTGGCTTTGCAGGTGAGTTTCGAGCTCAATACCATCTCCAACAGAAGAGACATCGAAACCCGATTTTGTGAGGTACTCTTCCAGCAGCTCGCGGATTTCTTGATCATCATCCACCACGAGAATTCGAGTATTTGTTGTCATCGGCCAAACCTATTAAATTTACAACTTATTCACATAGTCTATAGGCAGGTTGAACATTTGATTATTGATATGTTTGTAAAATTAGAAGAACAAACAGACAGAGATCACAACTAAGTGACCTCTGTCTACTCGTTTGATTTGACGTACTGCTTTACGACGAGCAGCTGATCTCCATCGCTTTGCCCCACTCTGGTGGTAACGCGGCAAGATGTTCGTATTCAGGGTGTTCCGCATAAGGATCGGCCAACACCACCATTAATGCGTCAATATCACTGCTATCACCGCGCTCGGCTTTATCTATCGCCAGCTGTGCGAGGTAATTTCTGAGGATGTATTTAGGGTTTACCTGTCTCATCTTTTCGCAGCGCTCGACTACTGAGCTACCTTCAAGTTCACAACGTTGCAAATAGTTATCCAGCCATAGCTTTGCGGCCTCGCGATCGATAAATAAATCAATGACTTCCTGCGCAGGCAAAGTGTCTAGGTTCGACAGCGTTCTAAAGAACCTTGGATAATCGACTTTGTTTTGCGACATCAACTCGAACATAGATTCAAACAAGCGGCTGTCACCTTCATGTTTAGAAAGTAGCCCTAACTTACGGCGCATCAACTGGCTGAAATAGCCGTTCATTTGTGGCTCGTATTGTTCTAAAGCAGCTTCTAAATCAGCCTTCTCCACCAGCGGCGACAGAGAATGAGCCAGAGCTGACAGGTTCCATAAGCCAATTCTAGGTTGTTGATTAAAGGCATAACGACCTTGATAGTCGGAGTGATTACAAATCAATCTAGGGTCATACTCATCTAAGAAAGCAAACGGGCCGTAGTCAAACGTCTGTCCAATAATCGACATGTTATCGGTATTCATCACCCCGTGGGCAAAGCCATTCGCTTGCCACAACGCAATCATCTCCGCGGTACGGTCAACAATCTGATTAAACATAGCAGCGTAGGGCTTGTCTTCATCAAGGCATTCAGGGAAGTGCCACTCGATGACTTTATCAGCCAACAATTTATGCTCGGCCAACTGATTGGTATAAAACAGATGTTCAAAGTGACCGAAACGAATGTGTGATTCAGCCGCACGCACCAACAATGCGCCCCACTCTTGCTTCTCTCGATAAACTGGCGTGTCACTGGTCATCATGGCCAACGCACGTGTGGTTGGGATATTAAGCCCAGCCATCGCTTCACTACATAAATACTCACGAACGGTTGAGCGAATCACGGCGCGCCCATCACCCATACGTGAATATGGTGTTTTACCTGCACCTTTTAGGTGTAAGTCGAACGTTTCGCCACTTTTAGCGACAACTTGTGCTAATAGCAAACCTCTGCCATCACCTAAATCAGGGTTATAAGAACCAAATTGATGGCCTGCGTATTTCATTGCTACAGGTAAAAATTGCTCTGGTTCAACGTTGCCCGATAGAGTTTCAAGTAACTCCTCAGAGACGTCCTCAAATGACGGAAAACCGAGTTCACTCGCAAGGTTTTGGTTCCATGCAAGCCATTGGACATTATTTAAAGGTGTAGGTTGAATTGGGGTATAGAACAATCGAGGTAACGTCGTAAATCGATTGTTAAATGAAATTGAATCCCAGACAGACATGAGAGATACACTGTAGGTAATAGATAACTTAAGATTATCACAGTTTGATAACAACTTCAGATCAGGTTAAACAATGAGTCTATTAAACAAATGGGGAATCAGACAAAAATACTATTATGGAAAAGAAAATGTTCAGAGAAAGAAGGTGTTCAGAGAAAAGCACAGCGAAGAAAAGGTTAAGTGGCTAGCCTGATGAGAAAAGCCACGTTTATGAGATAAAGAGTTCTGACTTTGAAGACTTTTTAACAAGTGATTTCATAATAAAAACTGAAAATATAGAGCCATTAAGCTGACTACATTAGAGCAAGAATACCCACTAGAGAAAGGGTAGAGAAAATCCAAGTGCGGCTGATAACGCCAAAGTTACTGTGTTGAATCATTTCTTGATGCTGCATATGTCTCTCCTTGAGAACGTGATGGTGTAACTACAATATATCGGCTTTTCACCAAAAGCGGCAAGCACATTAATATTAACCTTTTATGACAGCATTAAGAATTTTCTGTAACTATTCAGCCCTCTGATAAATCAAAAAGTTATGCTCGGCTTGTCGTCGAAAGCAGCGCGCCAGCACCAATAAACACGCCCCCTGTAACACGATTGAAAACCTTAGCTCTGCCTTTCGCAAACAGCCAATTTGACGACTTCGCACCTAAATACGCGTAAACCAATAGCCAAGACAACTCCATCACAGCAAAGGTTAAAGCAAACACCGCAAACTGGGGAAGCAAAGCGAGTGACGGGTCGATAAACTGAGGGAAAAGTGCGGTAAAAAACAAGATCGCTTTCGGGTTACTCGCGCCAACAATAAAACCACTTAAGTAGTGTTGCACCGCGCTTTCTTTAACAAGTTGAGAATCGGTTTGTTGACTGGATAGATCGTCGTAATCTTGCTGGTTAGAACGTAAAGACTTCCAGCCAAGATAGATAAGATACGCAGCGCCTGTCCATTTAATGACATTAAACACCACTTCCGATGAAGCAATAATCACCCCTAAGCCTGTGAACGATAACGTTAAGATTCCAGTGATCGCCGTTAAGCTACCCAGCGCAGTAAATATTGATAATTTAAAACCCGATTGCACACCTTTGGTCATGCACAATAAAGAACTGGGGCCCGGCGATGCCGTTAAAATCAGTACTGCCAACAAATAATAAATCCATGTATCAAAGCTCATCGCGAATTCTCCTTAACTCACTAAAACGGCTAAACATTAGCCACCAATATGTAATAGCTATTCATATTAGGCAACTAAATATTGAACATTATTTATTCTGCGTTGATGACTTAACCCCAAAACTAAGGCAATAAAAAACGCCATGCATTGCGGCATGGCGTTTAAATTAAAACGTTTCAAATAGAACGTCTTACTAAGTACTAAGCTAAAAACTAGCCATCATTACCTAGTCTTTGTAGATAGAGAACTCGTCAGCGCAAGCCACTAGCTGCTCGCGAGTGATCATGAATACACCGTGACCACCGTTTGAGAATTCAATCCAAGTGAATGGAATCTCAGGGTACTGATCCATCATATGAACCATTGAGTTACCCACTTCACAGATCAGAATACCATCATCAGTTAGGTAGTCTGGTGCATTAGCTAGGATACGGCGAACCAATTTCAGACCATCAGTACCCGCCGCTAAGCCAAGTTCTGGCTCATGAGTAAACTCATCTGGCAGGCTGTTCATATCTTCTTCGTCCACGTAAGGCGGGTTAGATACGATCAGGTTGTATTTCTCTTTCGGCAGATCACGGAAAAGATCTGAACGGATTGGGAACACTTGTTGCTCCATGCCGTGATCTTGAACGTTCTGCTCAGCAACTTGAAGCGCGTCAGTAGAGATATCAATCGCGTCTACTTCAGCATCTGGGAATGCGTGCGCACAAGCGATAGCAATACAACCACTACCCGTACACATATCCATGATGCGAACTGGCTCTTCAGTCAACCAAGGTTGGAATTGAGCTTCGATCAGCTCACCAATTGGAGAACGAGGCACAAGAACGCGCTCATCAACGAAGAACTCAAGGCCACAGAACCAAGCTTTGTTCGTCAGGTAAGCCGTTGGTGTACGATCATTAATACGCTTGATCACACGCTCTACGATACGCAGACGTTCGCTGCTCGTTAGACGAGAGTTCATTACATGCGAAGGAACATCAATCGGCAGATAAAGAGTAGGTAAGATAAGTTGTACTGCCTCATCCCACGCGTTATCAGTGCCGTGACCATAAAATAGGCCAGCTGCGTTAAAGCGGCTAACAGTCCAACGAATCACATCTTGAAGCGTGTGTAGTTCTGATACCGCTTCTTCTACAAAAATCTTATCCAAAATTGTCTCCGAAAAGCGCTACAATACTGCTAATTACGTTTCTAATTAGAATTCATAACCTGATGAGCAAAAAAGACACCGACTTCGATGACGATTTCGCCCTATTCAACGATGCAGTAAAGGGCGTTAAAAAGTTGCAACAGGATACCATAGTCCAGCAGCCAAAAAGAAATGCCAAGCAAAAAGAAATTACTCGAACGGCAAGACAAGCGAGTGATAGCGAGTTTTATTTCTCGGATGAGTTCATTCCGCACCTTAGCGAAGACGGCCCAACACGTTATGCGCGTGATGATGTCTCAAAATATGAGGTGAAGCGACTGCGTCGTGGTGTCTACGTGCCAGACGTATATCTCGATATGCATGGTATGACTCAGCAAGAAGCCAAACGTGAGCTTGGCGCGATGATTGCGCACTGCGTAAAAGAGAGCGTGGCGTGTGCCTGCGTTCAACACGGCATTGGCAAACACATCCTTAAGCAGAAGGTGCCTTTGTGGTTAGCACAGCACCCAGACGTGATGGCTTTTCACCAAGCGCCATTAGAATTTGGCGGTAACGGTGCACTGTTGGTACTGCTCTCTATTCCTGAGAAGTAATGCTGGTTTGCAAGTCGCTTCATCATCAAAAACAAAAAGGGCATCTCAAATCATTGAGATGCCCTTTTCACTTTAACCTTCCAAATGAAAGTTTGTCTTCACCTTCACTATGGATTGATGTTCCAAAGTAACTCACCTTTCTGTGTTTCAAGGTTAAAGTCGATGCAGGCTAGGCCTGACGTTGGGAACATCGGCGGAGCCATGCCAGTGGCAAATTCTGCTGTTAGGTAGCCCACTAGAGGTAAATGAGAAACAAATAAAATGGTCTCTAGTTTTTCTATTTCAGCCATTGCCAAGGTCAAATCAAACACATCGTCGGACATTCCATAAGGTGTAATATCATCACAGGTTTCTACTTTCGTACCAGAAAACGCCTGAGAGATCTCTAACCACGTTTCTTGTGCCCTTAAATATGGGCTCACCAGCACTTTATCGAATTGACTAATCCCCTGCTCATTTGCAGCTTGTGCCACTGCAAGAGAAGCCATTTTCCCGCGCTTGGTCAACGCTCGTTCTGCATCCGAATCCGCAAAATGCTCTGCTTCACCGTGGCGCATAATGAATATTTTCATGTTCAATCCTGTCTTCGTAACATGTCGAAAGTCGATATATCCCATATATCAGCGAAACGCTACTTAGGTTTGGCTCTCAATCCAGAGAAACCGCAGTCAATATAAATAATTATATCAAGTCACTTGCCAAAGAGTTCGACTTTCTTAACAATCTTGTTAAAAGAAAATAAATTACTGATAAAAATCGATAAAAGTGATTTAGAAATCGCCAAAAAGCACTTCATATCCCAAAATATGATTACAAGGTTTGCACGCCGAATCATCGGGTACATAATTTAAAAACCACCTTCTCTGGAGATGCTCCTGTGCACTTAAGCCCAAATGATGAACATCAATACCGCTACATAACCTTAAATAACGGGTTACGTGTACTGTTAGTTCAGGACCAAAATGCTCAAAAAGCAGCCGCCGCATTAGCCGTCAATGTAGGTCACTTTGATGACCCTACAGACCGAGAGGGTTTAGCTCACTACTTAGAGCATATGCTATTTTTAGGAACTGAAAAGTATCCAAAGGTCGGAGAGTTCCAAAGTTTTATCAGCCAGCATGGCGGAAGCAACAATGCTTGGACAGGCACAGAACACACCTGCTTCTTTTTTGATGTTGAATTGAATGCCTTTGAAACAGCACTCGATCGCTTCAGCCAATTTTTTACCGCTCCCCTGTTCAACGAAGAAGCATTAGACAAAGAACGTCAAGCCGTTGATTCCGAATACAAGATGAAGCTAAACGACGATTCGCGACGCTTGTACCAAGTTACCAAAGAACTGGTGAATCACAATCACCCATTCTCGAAGTTTTCTGTCGGTAATATCGATACATTGGGTGACAGAAACGGTGAGACGATTCGACAAGAGATCTTAGCTTTCCACCAGCAACAATACTCTGCTGACTTAATGACGCTGACATTGTCTGGTAATCAGTCATTAGATGAGATGCAAAGGTGGGTTGAGGATCGCTTTAGCTCGATCACCAATCACAACCTACAAGGCAAAAAGGTTGAAGTGCCGATCGTTGGCGAATTAAGCACAGGAGTTCAAGTCCGTGTTGAACCGATTAAAGAAGTACGTAAACTTATCTTAACCTTCCCGATGCCAAGCATGGACGAACACTATGGTATTAAGCCATTGTCGTTCTTTGCCCATCTTTTAGGTTACGAAGGTGAAGGCAGTTTAATGATGCAACTCAAAGAGAAAGGTTGGATAACATCCCTCTCTGCGGGTGGTGGAGCGAGCGGCAGTAACTACCGTGATTTCACGGTCAGTTGCTCATTGACCATCGAAGGTTTAACCAAAACAGATAACATCATCCAAGCGATATTTCAGTACATCAAATTAGTAGAACAACAAGGCATAGAAGAGTGGCGTTACCTAGAAAAGCGTGCCGTTTTAGAGTCAGCTTTCCGCTTTCAAGAGCCAGCAAGGCCGCTTGATGTCGTTAGCCACCTTGTTATCAACATGCAACACTACCAAGAACAAGATGTAGTGTATGGCGATTACAAAATGTCGCATTTCGATGACGAATTACAACGTTCTTTGCTTCCTTACTTAAACGTCGACAATATGCGTGCAACCATTGTTGCTCAAGGTTTCGAGTATGACAGAGAAGCAAAATGGTATTTTACACCCTATTCAGTCACGCCTTTTAGCGCAGAACAAGTTCAATGCTTTACCTGCATTAACCCCGGTTGGCAGTTTGAGCTCCCAAGTAAGAACCCATTTATTTGCTACGATCTAGACCCAACTGAGCTCGAAGGTGATGCTAAATATCCACAACTTTTAGAAGAGCTCGACGGCTTTAAGCTATGGCACCTGCAAGACCATCAATTTCGAGTACCTAAAGGTGTGGTATATGTCGCTATCGACAGCCCGCACTCAGTCGCCAGCCCGAGAAATATCGTAAAAACACGCTTGTGTGTAGAGATGTTCTTAGACTCTCTGGAAAAAGATACGTATCAGGCTGAAATCGCCGGTATGGGTTACAACATGTATACCCATCAAGGCGGGGGAACACTCACTCTGTCTGGGTTTAGCGAGAAACAGCCACAGCTACTCAATATGATTCTTGAACGCTTCCAAGCACGCGACTTTAGTCCAACACGCTTCGAAACGATTAAGCATCAATTACTCAGAAACTGGAATAACGCGTCGCAAGATCGCCCTATTTCACAGCTGTTTAATGCGATGACAGGGATACTTCAGCCAAATAATCCGCCTTATTCGGTGTTAATTGAAGCTCTGGAAACGATAGAAGTCGATGAGCTCTCTTCTTTCGTTCAAGCAATCTTGGCGGAACTGCATGTTGAGATGTTTGTGTATGGCGACTGGAAGAAAGCCGATGCACACAAAATGGCAGAAACACTAAAAGATGCACTGCGAGTTCAAGATCAGGCTTACGAAGAGTCACTGCGTCCGCTAATCATGCTGGGTGAAAACGGCAGCTTCCAACGTGAGGTGGTGTGTAACCAAGATGATTCAGCGATCGTGGTTTACTACCAATGCCCTGATATTTCCCCTAAAAACATCGCACTGTACTCATTGGCTAACCACCTAATGTCAGCCACTTTCTTCCATGAAATACGAACTAAACAACAACTTGGTTACATGGTCGGTACAGGTAATATGCCACTCAACCGCCACCCAGGTATTGTGCTGTACGTACAATCCCCTAATGCAGCCCCTGCTGACTTGTTGGCCTCAATAGATGAGTTCCTCAATGCCTTTTATATGGTGTTGTTAGAGCTTAATGACTACCAATGGCACAGCAGTAAGCGCGGCCTCTGGAATCAAATATCAACACCAGATACGACGTTGCGAGGGCGTGCTCAACGCTTATGGGTCGCGATAGGCAATAAGGATTTGGAGTTCAATCAGAGAGAACGAGTACTAGAAGAACTCAAAGGGCTTACTCGCTCAGATATGATGCGTTTTGTGGTCAGCCAGCTTAAGCCACGTACTGCTAACCGACTGATTATGCACGCTCACGGCAACGCTCATAGCGAAGAAGATAAGCTATCTGCAGGTGTCGAGATTGGCTCTATTGATGAGTTCCAGTTGCGCCCGAAAGATACTGAGCTTGGCTAATTAACGGGCTAACAATTCAAAAGGTTGATGTGAAAGCATCAACCTTTTTTATTGGGTGAAGCACAAAAGCAGGTCTCCTATTACGCTCCTTCGTCGCTTTAGGAGATGACGACAGAATCGGGAATCTCCTTCCTTTCGTATGTTTCCATAAAAAATAAAGCCCGCATCAATTGCTTGAAGCGGGCTTTATAGTCAACATACTAGAGAATTACTTGTAAAAAGACTCATCCAGACCAGCACGTGTCAGTAGGCCATCACATGGCGCAAAACGATCACCGTACTTCTTAGCGAAATCGTTCATCATCTCAACCAATGATTTAATGCCGATTTGATCCATGTAACGGAACGGGCCACCAAGGAATGGAGGGAAACCGATACCAAAAATCGCACCAATATCGCCATCACGAGGGCTGCGGATAATGCCGTCATCTAGACAACGAACTGCTTCGTTTAACATAGGCAATACACAGCGCATTGCGATATCGTTGTCGCTCAACTTAGGATCAGGTTGCAGCTTAAGCAGCTTGTAAACTGACTTATCCACTTCCTTCTTCTTACCCTTGTAGGTGTAGAAACCTTTACCACTCTTACGACCTTTACGGTTGTCATTCAGAAGAATGTCGAACACGTCAGGGCCTTGGAAACGATCACCAAGTTCATTAACCAGAATCGGAATGATCTTCGCACCAATATCAACACCCACCTCGTCTAATAAGGTGATAGGACCAACCGGGAAACCGAAGTCCAATAACGTGCTATCGAGTTTTTCAATCGGCTCGTTCGCTAGTAATAAGTGCGCGGCTTCATTCATGTACGGAGCAAGAATGCGGTTTACGTAGAAACCTGCCGTGTCTTTAACAACGATCGGCGTTTTACCTTGCTTCTTCGCCAATGCAACAACCGTCGAAATCGTCTCTTCTGACGTTGTTTCATGAGGGATTACTTCTACTAGCGGCATTTTCTCTGCCGGGCTGAAGTAGTGAAGACCGACAACATTTTCTGGTCGCTGCGCCTTCTCTGCAATCTTATGGATTGGCAGTGATGAAGTATTCGTCGCGAAGATAGTCTCTGGCTTCGCATTTTGTTCGATGTCTGCAACCATTGACTGCTTAAGGTCTAAGTCTTCAAACACCGCTTCGATTACTACGTCAGTATGATTAAAGCTCGTAAAGTCGATACCGCCTGACAGTTGTAGCATCTTACTTTCAAGACCAGCTCGGCTCAGAATACGACGCTTACGCTGCTTATCGAACAACTTGAAGTTGTAGTTAAGTGCATTCAACACACCTTCATTTGATACATCTTTGATGCGAACCGGTACTTTTGCTTTAGCCACACTCACATGGCTAATACCTGCGCCCATAAGACCGCCGCCCAACACACCAACACGCTTCACCGCTTTTGGTTCTGCGTCTGCACCGTGTTCTTTCTTCATTTCCGTGGTTGCAAAGAAAATCGAACGAAGGGCTTTAGATTCTGAAGTCATAACCAATTCAGAGAAACGCTTAGCTTCGTACTGAAGGCCTTTTTCAAAGCCGTTCTCTAGGCCATAACGAATTACATCAAGAATCGCATCGGCTGCTGGGTAATTGCCACGTGTTTTCTGATTTGTCTTCTTAGAAGCTTGTTCAAAAATCACTTTACGACCAAGGCCGTTACGTGAAATCAGCTTCTCTTTGGTCGATGCTTGGCTTTTCGACGCCAAACGCTTGCCTTTTTTGCTTCCCGTGTTCTTTTCAACGTAGCTTTTCGCTACTTCAAGCAAAATCGTATCTGGCACACAAGCATCCACAACACCAAGCGATTTCGCTTTCTTAGCACGCAGTTGCTTACCGGTAAGAATAAGATCGAGTGATGGTAGCAAACCAATTAAACGAGGCAGGCGTTGTGTACCACCAGAACCTGGTAATAAGCCTAGCTGAACTTCAGGTAGACCTAGACGTGTCTTATCTGAATCGGTACACACACGGTAATCACACGCCAGTGCAAGCTCTAAACCGCCACCAAGACATGGACCGTGAATTGCCGCAACGACTGGGTAAGGAAGATCAGACAGTTCTTGGAACATCTCCTGACCTTGGCGAGCAAGAGACTGCGCTTCATCAGCGGTTTTACACGCATCCAGCATTCGCACATCAGCACCAGCGATAAAGTTATCTGGCTTAAGTGAGTGAACGATTAAGCCCTTAACTCGACTCTGTTTTTCTTTGAGTTGCTCGAAGATGGCTTTCATTTCTTCAGCAAAAGCCGCTTGTAGCGTGTTCATTTTCTCGCCCGGAACATCAATCGCTAGCCAAGCAATGTCTTGGTCATCGATATTAAGAGAGAATGCGGTCGCTTTCTTTTTGGTTGATTCAGTCGCAGACGTTGAATCTGGTTGAGCGACTGTTTCTTTTTCTGTTGTTGCATCAAGAGTCGTAGACATTATTCTACCTCCAAGATCATTGCTGCACCTAAACCACCAGCTGCACACGCTGTGTTTAGTGCCAAGCCGCCACCGCGACGTTTCAGTTCACGTAATGTTTGAGTCATCATGCGCGCGCCAGTCGCTGCAAACGGATGTCCGTAAGCAATTGAGCTACCAAGCACGTTGAATTTCTCCATATCAATCTCACCGATCGCTTTGTCGCGGCCAAGATTCTTCTGTGCAAACTCATCGCTCGCAAACATTTTCACATTCGCTAGTACTTGGGCTGCGAAGGCTTCATGCATTTCGATAAGCGTAAGGTCTGATAACTCCAAACCGGTGTTTTTCAATACTTGAGAGGTCGCGTACGTCGGGCCCATCAACATATCTGTTTCAACACCAATCGCTGAGAACGCATAACCACGAATATAACCCAGCACTTCTAAGCCTAGCTCTTTCGCTTTACCTTCGCGCATCAACATAACCGCAGCACCGCCATCAGTAAGCGGCGTAGCATTAGCTGCCGTTACACTGCCGTACTTTCTATCAAATGCAGGGCGCAACTTAGCGTAACCTTCAACTGTTGAGTCGTGGCGAATGTTGTTGTCTTCCGCTAGGTACTTTTTGTACGGCGCCGGGAATGCCGTCATTACTTCGTCTTTGATCTTGCCTTCTTTCCATGCTTGAGAAGCCAAAGAATGAGAACGGTGGGCAAGTGCATCTTGAGCTTCGCGAGTAATCCCGTGTGTCTTCGCCATCTGCTCAGCAGTTTGTCCCATGGATAAACCGGTCGAGTATTCAGCAACAGCAGGCGGTACTGGCATCAGATCTTTTACTGAAAGCGTTTTAAGAATCTTCAGCTTTTGCCCCATAGTTTTCGTTTTACTCAGCGCTAATAAATTTGCCGCTAGCTTTTTCGAAACGCCGATAGGCAATACAGAAGAAGAGTCCGCGCCGCCAGCAATACCAATATCAATCGTACCGGCCATAATGCTTTCGGTCACGTTGACTACAGCTTGGAAGCTGGTTGCACATGCTCGTGTAACACTGTAGGCATCAGTATTGATGTCCATGCCTGTGCCCAGCACGATTTCACGCGCAATGTTTGGCGCTTCTGGCATTTGCACTACTTGGCCGAACACGACTTGTTCGATAAGTGCAGGATCGACATCTGTTCTTGCAAGCATTTCGCTCACAACCATTTTGCCTAGGTCAACCGCAGGCACTTGGCTAAATTCAGTGCTCTGACGAGCGAATGGGGTTCGTAATCCAGCGACAACGGCAACACGTTCTCCAGAACGCGTTTTGACTTCCTGTTTGCCCATGGTTTCTCCTTAAAGTTAAGAGGTCTGACCTGAAGCATTGTAAAGAAGTTGTTAATTAAATCAAACGAGCGTTTAAATAAACGTGATACGAGTATCTCACTGTTTGAAAATATAACTGCACATTCAGGCGAACCTTTTGGGGGGAAAGGTTGTCCTAAAAGACTAAACTATTGCTAGAAGCAACTGTTATGCGTAGGTAAAGAGTCAATGGTTTTGTATCGGGGTATTTTCTGAAGGCAAAAAAAAACCACACAAAGCTGTGTGGTCGGAATGTGTATAAAGCAATTAACTTAACGCCAATTGAAATAATCAGTTTCCTGATTAGGAGAAAGTAAAGTCAGCCTTCAAAAGGAAGTGTCGTCTTGCTCAACATGCTAGCCACGAATGACTAACTAGACGACAAGGTGTACTATAGCTTGTTCGAGGCCTTAGATTTTGAAGTAGATCAATTTTAATGTGATTTTACGGTTTCCAACCAATCGTTAGCCCTATAAAAACAAAGCACAACGTATAGAGGACAGCTATACGCAGAGCAATAACGGAGGCTCGTGTGTCAATAATAAAAATGTTTGGAAAGAAAACAGCCAAGCGTCCGGTCAACTCTGATATGGACAAACAAAGAAAATACGAAGCACTCGTGCGTGCCTATCATCGTGACCTCTTTCGCTACGCCTATTGGTTATGCAAAGACAAGAGCATTGCCGAAGACTTAGTTCAAGAAACTTGTCTTCGTGCATGGAAGTCACTCGATAGCCTTCAAGATGAAAAAGCCGCGAAATCTTGGCTGATTACTATCTTGCGCCGCGAGAATGCTCGACGTTTTGAACGCAAACAGTTTGATCTGGTTGATATCGATGATCACGGTAACGATGCTAGTGTCAGTGATGACCCACACCATCAACATCAGTGGTTGCAAGCCCAGATCATGAAACTTGAAATTGATTACCGTGAACCTCTCTTCTTGCAAGTGATTGGTGGTTTTAGTGGCGATGAGATTGCCGATATTCTCGATCTCAACAAAAACACGGTGATGACACGTTTATTCAGAGCTCGAAATCAGTTGAAAGAGCTATTGGATACAGAAGAGGCAGAGAGGGGGCAACATAATGGATGATTTGGAATTTCGTCGTCGTGTATTGTCGGAACCTAAACAACGTACACAAGATATTGTTGATGCGACCGCGAATAGCGAAGCCAATAGTAACTTTCTAGACGATGTACTAGCGCTTGATAAACAAATCCATTCAGCAATGAATGTGGATGTGCCGGACGATCTTGCTGATCGCATTCTGTTTAATCAGACCTCAAGCGAAGAAAGCAAAGTAGTAAGACCTACTTTTGCAAGGCGAGCGATGGCAATGGCCGCTTCTGTTGCCTTTATGGCAGGTTTATTAGTTGGCCAAGTAAACTGGGGAAATGCATTCGTGTCACCAGCACAAGCCAGCTTGGTTGATACGGCGATGAAGCATGTGGTTAATGAAAAGAGCTTTGTTAGTACCATCGATGAACAGGTCACATCGCAGCAGATCAACGCAAAAATGAACCCATTTGCTTTTCAGTTTGATGATGCCTTCCCTTACCACGTCTATTACCTAAACCACTGTGGCTTTGGTAAATCCAACGCGGTACATATGGTATTCCAAGGCAAAAAAGGTAAAGTCACGCTGTTTTTAACTGGGATTCCGACAGACAAGTCGATCGACTTTGATGAAGAAGGCATGTCCGGTTCGGTGACCCCTGTAGATGGCAGCAGCTTAATCCTAGTTGGTGAAAATGGTGAGGATGTTTCCAAAATCGCCGAAAAACTGACAAAAATGATCAAACCAATGAGCTAATTCACTCTCAAAGCCCCGTCATAAAAGGCCCAGCGATTATACTCTTGATATTGCTGGGCTTTATTTATAAATAAACACCAAAACCATTCACAAGCTCAATACCTCTAGAGTTAAAACTCTAAAAAGAAGCATTTCGCACCATTTTCGTGCCAGATAGGCGTCATTTCCATAATTTTCCACTCAAATTTATCAATGGTCGGATTTGTATATCGTATACTTGCGAATAGGATCAGCCACCATTGAGCAATTGCTCAAATTAATCGCCCTGTAGAGGCGGATATATAAAGGAATAAATGAATGACTACCAACAACACGCGTCTGTTTAAAAAGTCTCTTTTAGCAGTAACAATTACACTGGCGTCTTCGCAAGCGATGGCAGCAGGTTTCCAACTTAATGCACAATCAGCAACCGGCATTGGCCGTGCATTCGCTGGTGATGCAGTAATCGCAGATAACGCGTCAGTAATGGCACGTAACCCTGCAGCAATGGCACTGTTTGACAAAACTGAGCTTTCTCTTGGTTTTGAAACAATTACTTCTATGATTGAAGTGAAAGATGCTGAATACACTCCTTTGGGTGGCTCTGCAACCGCAGTCCCTGATACTGATGATGTTGGCGGTACTTCTGTAGCACCAAACATTCATTTGATTGTGCCTGTAAACGACAAGTTTGCTTGGGGTGTAAATGCATACTCCAACTTCGGGACAAAAACTGAATTCTCTGACGACTACGTTGCTAAAGAATATGGTGGTCTAACAGATATTATGAGCATCAACTTTGGCCTTGCAGGTTCTTACCGCTTAAATGACCAATGGAGCTTTGGTGCTGGACTTGACCTGATTTACGGTCAAGGAACAATGAAGCGTCAACACGCAACTTTCGGTGATTTGGTTAACGTTGATAAAGCTGATGGTTGGGCAGTCGGGTTTAATCTAGGTACTGTTTATGAGTTAGACAAAAACAACCGTTTTGGTTTTTCTTACCGTTACAGCCCAGAGATGACCGCTGAAGATGATAAAGGACAAGAGATCACACTGCCTTTACCAGACATGGCTGAATTTTCAGGTTACCACAGAATCGAAGACACTAAATTTGCAGTGCACTACTCTGTACAGTGGATTGGATGGAGTGCGTTTGACCAAGTTGAATTTAGAAATCTACAAGATAATTTCGTAGGTATTGGAGCGTCATATGACAAACCATACGAATGGCAAGATGGCTGGCACTACGCAATTGGTGGAACTTACTACCTAAACGACACTTGGACTCTTCGTACTGGTTACATGTATGACACAAGTGCTCAAGACCAATTAACTTCAGTTTCAGTTCCTGACTCTGACCGCCAATGGTTCTCAGCTGGTTTCACTTACCACATTGATACAGCGTCAAACGTAGACTTTGGTTTCACTTACTTGCTAGGTGATGATGTAAGTGTTTCAGAAAATGCTGGTGTTAGCAGCCTGACAGCGACAACACATGCTGATGCAATCCTAATGGGTCTGCAGTACAGCCGCAGCTTCTAATATAATCGAAATTATAAACTCCAAAGGGTCGCATTACGCGACCCTTTTTTATTACCTAAACTACTGACCAGCCTAAATTTAAGCTTACATGTGTAGCCCACAAACCCAACATTTGACTACAGGTGTACGCTCAAACTTCGCAACACAGCCGAAACATTCAGACTATTTACCTAATAATTAGTCACATTTAATAATTAAATCCCTAAAACACTGTTTTATTCGAATTTCGTTTTTAAAGTAATAACTCTAAAAGTAGAATCACGACACTTAATACTTATGATTCAGCGAACATAATAATGAAAATGAATAAGACTCTTCTATCTGCTGCAGTGGCAGTTGGACTACTTTCGACTTCTACCGTGACTCACGCGGCAGGTTTTCAACTAGCAGAATACTCAGCAACCGGTCTTGGCCGCGCATACGCTGGTGAAGCAGCAATGGCTGACGGTGCAGACGCACAATGGCGTAACCCAGCAATGCTAACTTACCTAGAAGGCACTCAAGTTTCTGTTGGCGCTATCTATGTTGACCCGAACATTGATATCGAAGGTACATCTGGCGCAAATACCCCTGCAAACAGCAAAGACTTCGCCCACAGTGCTGTGATTCCTAACTTTTACGTATCTCACAAGTATTCAGAAAAGTTAGCAATCGGATTTGCTGCAGGCACCAACTACGGCATGGAAACCGACCTAGGTACTGACTTTGCTGGTGCAAACCACGGCAATGAAGCAAGCGTAATCAGCATGGAACTCAACTTAAACGCGGCTTACCAAGTATTAGACAACGTATCTGTTGGTGGTGGTGTTCGTTACGTGATGGCTGAAGGTAGCTTCGGCGCAACAGCTACAGGGACTTTACCAGTAGGCACGACGCTGAAATACATGGAAGGTGACGATACTGCATGGGGATGGCAAGTTGGTACCGCATGGCAGATCAATGAAAATAACCGCTTGGGCTTTGCCTACAAATCTGAAATCGACTTAACTCTTGAAGGTCATGCTAAAGGCTTTGCTTTCAACATGGCAAACCCAAATGCGCACAAACCTGGTTCTATGGATCTAGCTTTGCCAGCGACAGCTGAGATCGCTTCTTTCCATCAATTAACAGACAAAGTTGCCGTTCACGCTAGTATCAACTGGACAGACTGGAGTAGCTTCGAAAAATTAGTTGCGGACTTCCCAGGTGAACAGCCAGACACAATAAAGATGGAAAACTGGGAAGACAACTACCGTTTCGCGATCGGTACTACTTACCAAATGACACCTAAACTGGCTCTACGTTCTGGTATTGCATACGATACTTCAGCAGTAAGCGAAGAGCACCGTACTGCGACGATTCCAGAAACAGACCGTACTTGGTTAAGTATTGGTGCTGGCTACCAATGGTCTGAGCAACTAACCTTAGACGCTGGTTTCACTTACATTCTAGCGAAAGACGCTAAGATGCACGAAACTGATCCAGGCTTTGGTGGCGCTGATATGTTTGGTGGCAGCTTCGAAGGTGAAGTAACAGGCAGCATATGGCTAGTTGGTGTACAAGCTAACTACCGCTTCTAATCTGTCTTAATTAACCTAAGCAGCAAACTTTAAAAAGGCTCGATGTTGTTTCAACATCGAGCCTTTCTTTTACCTGTTGTTCAAGATCTTCTATTTAATAATCTTCTAAATAGCCATCAATAAGGTCTTCTTCATCAAGATCAACCTCTTCTGGTTCAATCTCAGCTTTAAAATCACGGCGTTGGATGTAAACATCACGAGTTAACGCATACGGATCCGGAGAATCATCCAACAACGCTTCTTGTGAAACTAGCTGAGCACGCGTTTCCATGCCTTCAAATGCCCACTTGCCTAAGCCAGCCCAAAAATTCAAGAAAGATAAAGGGACATATAGCCCATCTACGGTTTCTGTTACTTCACGTGTCGTTACCGGGCCGTAACCTGGCACCATAAAATATGGTCCATTCCCTACCCCGTAATGACCAATCGCATCGGAAAATGACTTATCGTCGTACTTGGTGATTCCCGCTTCGCTGGCAATATCGATTAACCCTAACAAACCAAAGGTGGAGTTAATCCAAAAGCGGTTAAAATGGTCGAGTGCTTTTTCACCATTACCCATAATAAGATTGTTCACCATGCTTGATGGTTCATCTAAGTTGGCTAGAAAGTTAGAAATGCCAGAGCGCACTGGCACAGGAGTGTAGTCAACATAAGCAAGGGAAACAGGGCGAACCAAATAAGGGTCTAGATATTCGTAGTTGATATCCCACATCGCTCGGTTAAATCCTTCGAAAGGATCATTCGGGTGGGACTCTTCGACGTATTCAGAGGTTTCGAGGTTATCATCGTTACTGCTTTCGTCTGGTGCGCTAGAACACCCCACCGTTAAGCTTGCGATAAAAAGTAAACCCGAGAATCTTAAAACACTGACAGACATATCACCTTTTCCATAAGGAATAATAAAAAAGGCCAGCAATCGCTGGCCTCAATTGTTTGGCTAAGTCTATACCGTTTATCAACAAATCGGAATAGCTAACACCTATGCAAAATGATGATTAATATTGCTTATTGATATTGATGGTCACTGGAGCACCCAGTTCAACCACTTCACTTTCACCGTACCAATCACCATCGCGAGTTGAAACGTTACCATCTGTATCAAGCCTAGCTCTAACCATCAGAGTTTCAAGGCTAGACAGCTTTTGGCCCTCCATCATGCTGTTGCCATCATCAAGCACAACGGTACGAGGGAAAGTACCTAATGGGTAACGAGCAGCAGCAACAGGCATTGGAGAGCCATCAGCTCTATGTACTGAAACAACCAACACTGAGTTTGGATCCGCATTCACATCACCAGATAACTCAAGCGTTACTGCAACAGTCTTGCCTTGGTCAACGCCCATGGCATTGCCCATTTTTTGCTGAGCACTTTCAATACTGCGTGAAAGCATTTCGTAACGACTGTCTTGTGGACCAATCATCTGCTGCATGATACTCCAGTACTTCACAGCACCTGGGTAATCTTGACGCTCAAATGCGTCGAACGCTAGCAACGAGAACACACGAAGGTCAACGTAATCGTTTTGAACCAAACGACTAAGAAGCAAACGAGCTTGATTTTGCTCTGCCTCATCTGGCGATAGCATCAGCGCCTGTGCAAAGCCAAGTTGAACATCTTCGTCTTTAGGCTCTAGCTTATAAGCACGCTCCATAGCATCGATCGCCGTTTGCGCATCACGGTTAGCAAGAGCAATACGACCTAGTAACAACCAACCCGTTGAGTCTTTAGGTTGGTAGTGTAAGCGAGTACGCAGTGCTAGAGTCAAATCTTCTAGTTCATCGTCTGTTAACGCACCACCTTCCGATGACATTAGCTTTTTAGACAACTCAGGAAGATTTGCACTCACTTCTTGCCAGTGCTGAACTTTATCTAACGCCCCGAACTTAAAGTACATGCCGTATGTAACAATCACGACGAGAATAATAGATGGTACTACTACACCCAACGTTGAGATTTTAGTCTTCTTCATCTCTTGCTTAGCAGGAACATCATCAAGCAGGGATTGTTTCAAATCAGCGATCAGCTCCTGCTGGTTATCAACAAGACCTTCTTCTGCTTCTACTTCTAGCTCATCTAGACGATCTTTGTAGAATGCTTTATTCAACTCATCGCGCAGCACGTCATCGTTGTTTGCCTTTTTATTAATGAAGGGCAGAACAATTAAGAAAATTGCCGCTAGCGAAAGGATAATGGTAGAAATCCAAAATAGAGTCATTACTTCTTATCTCCGTCGTTCTCTTCATCGAGTAACGCTTTTAAGCGAGCTTCTTTGTCTGCATCCCAGCCTTTATCTGACTCAACTGCTTTCGACTTTGATTTTCTGCTTCGTAAAATGATCAAACCGAAACCAAATACAACTACTGCAAAAGGACCAACCCAAAGGATTGACGTTGCTAGTGTCAGTGGAGGGTTGTAAGTAACAAAGTTACCGTAGCGAGCGATCATGTAGTCAATGATATCTTGCTTCGACTTACCGTCTTTTGTCATCTCGTACACTTTCTGGCGTAAGTCGACTGCTAGCTCAGCGTTCGAATCGCCAATCGTGTTGTTCTGACATTTAGGGCAACGCAACGTGTTACTCAGCTCTTTGAACTGCTGTTCTTGATCAACGGTATCAAATTCATGAAACTCGATAGGCGCGGCAGAAACAGTCGCTGAAATAGCGAACGTAGCGAACAGAGTGATCAGTACCTTTTTAATCATTTCGCTTCCTCCAGCAACTCTTGATACATCGGCTCAAGCGTCGATGCCCAGTTAGTTGGATTCACGTCACCAACATGGCGGTAACGAACCACACCGTTAGCATCAATTAAGAAAGTCTCAGGAGCACCATACACGCCAAGATCTAGACCTAGCATACCATCACCATCAAATAAGCTAATTAAGTACGGGTTACCTAGTTCTTTTAGCCAACCGACAGCTTTGTTGCGATCATCTTTGTAGTTCATACCAATGATCTTAACGCCTTGAGCGGCCAATTTATTCAGATAAGAGTGCTCTGCATAACAGGTAGGACACCAAGTAGCCCACACATTAAGCAGCAGAGGTTCGCCTTTGAAGATCGCTTGATCATGAAACTTACCTGGTTGTTCTAAGTCTTCTAGACCGAACTCAGGCACAGGCTTACCAATCAATACTGACTCAAGTTTAGTCGGGTCATCACCCGACTGATTACGAACTAATTGAGTTGCAAAGACTCCAGCTAGAATCATAAAAGCAATCAATGGAATGAATAAAATCTTTTTGTTCATTCGAATTAAGCCTCCTGTTCTTCAGCCGACTTTTTTGTTGGCTTACGGAAACGGTAACGACGGTCACTAATAGCAATAGCACCACCAATCGACATGATCAAAGAACCAGCCCAGATCCAACGTACAAATGGTTTGTAGTAGATACGTACAGCCCAAGATTTGTTGTCGTCTAAACGTTCACCCATTGCGATATAAAGGTCGCGCGTTACTCCACGGTCAATCGCTGCTTCTGTCATCATAGACTTAGCTGTGGTGTAGAAACGTTTTTCAGCGTGAAGCGTATTGATGTATTTGCCTTCTTTGGTAATTTCAAAGTCAGCGATATAACCATCGTAGTTAGGGCCATCTTTGTCACGAACCCCTGTAAACAGGAAGCTGTATTCTTCAAGCTGGTAGCTTTCACCTGGCGCCAAACGTACATCGCGTTCGATGCTGTAGTTTTGCACCATCGCGATACCAATCACTGTCACGGCTAAACCAATGTGACCACACATCATTGCCCAGTGGCTACGAGGCAGCTTAGTTAGACCTTTCAGGAATGTATGACGGTGAGTCGCACGCTCATGCAGCTCAAAGCCATGCATGAAGATGATCCAAAATGCCATTACCCAACCAGCAAAAGCAGTACCGCTGAAGCGGTCAGCCAGTAGAGCAACCATTAGCGCACTCAAGCCAAGTGAGAATGCACCTGAAATCAGCATTGGTTTAACGAGCTTAGACAGGTTGTCACGTTTCCAACGGATCAGTGGACCGATGCCAAGTAGGAACGAGAACGGAATCATTAACCAGAAGAACAACATATCAAAGAATGGAGCACCGATTGATACCGAGCCCAAGCCTAACTGTTTGTGAACTAATGGTAGTAGCGTACCTACTAACACAACGACAAGCGCTGCAATCAATAATATGTTGTTACCAAGCAGTGCGTTTTCACGAGAAACCAAATCAAAATTACCGCGAACACGAACTGATGCGCCTTTAACCGCAAACAACAGTAGTGAACCACCGATAACAAAGACTAGGAAACCTAGAATAAACATACCGCGAGCAGGATCCGACGCAAATGCGTGAACCGATACCAAGATGCCTGAACGAACTAGGAATGTACCTAGTAAGCTTAGCGAGAATGCAGAGATAGCCAGTAAGACTGTCCAAGCTTTAAATGTGCCACGCTTTTCGGTTACCGCTAGTGAGTGCATCAGTGCAGTACCAGCTAACCAAGGCATGAATGAAGCGTTTTCTACTGGATCCCAGAACCACCAGCCACCCCAGCCAAGTTCGTAGTAAGCCCACCATGAACCTAGTGCGATACCTACTGTTAGGAATAACCAAGCTGCGATTGTCCAAGGACGCGACCAACGAGCCCATGCAGTATCAAGACGACCACTCATTAGAGAAGCGATTGCGAAAGAGAACGCAACAGAGAAGCCTACATAACCCATGTAAAGCATTGGCGGGTGAATAATCAAACCCGGATCTTGCAGTAATGGGTTCAAGTCACGGCCATCTACAGGGAAGAAAGGCAATGTACGTAGGAACGGGTTAGACGTTACGATGATGAACAGCAAGAAGCCGACAGTAATCAAACCCATGATAGCCAGTACGCGAGCCACCGACTCTTGAGGCATACCACGGCTAAACGTCGCTACTGCAACCGTCCAACCTGCTTGGATAAGAACCCAAAGCAATAAGGAACCTTCGTGAGCGCCCCAAACAGCCGTAATTCGGTAGTACCAAGGTAGCTGGCTATTCGAGTTACTTGCTACGTATTGAATCGTAAAATCATTTGTGTAAAACGCGTAACACAAGATAAAGAACGAAATCGCTAAGAATCCGAACATGCCCCACGACAATGGTCGTGCACTGTTCATCAATAATGTGTTATTTCGAGCGGCTCCATACAATGGGAGCACGCTTAGCAGCAATGCAAGTCCCAATGACAGGATCATCGCAAAATGGCCGATCTCGGCTATCATTGAGCATTTCCTTCTTTTTGTTCAGTCGTGTATTGCAAAGGCTCATGGGTTTTCTTCATTGCTTCCGCAACTTCAGAAGGCATGTACTCTTCATCGTGCTTTGCCAACACCTCAAACGCTTCGATTGTCGTTGCATTTTTAAGAACCCCCTGAGCAACAATACCTTGGCCTTCACGGAAAAGATCAGGAAGGATGCCATCGTATAAAATCGTTACTTTAGGGCCTACATCTTGCAAATCAAAGCTCACACGTAGTGATTCATTGTCACGGCTTACAGAGCCGACTACGACCATGCCACCAATACGTAGGCGTTGGCCAACTTCAGGTTTTTTACCATCTTTGCCGTTAACCAGCTCAGTTGGTGTGTAGAACAGATCCATGTTCTGGTTAAGTGCGTAAACCATCAATCCAACAGTCGCACTGATACCAAAAAAGATCGCTAAGACAATGCCCAGCCTCTTTTTACGTCTTGGGTTCATAGAGTGTTCTCCATATTTTTTGCTGCATCGATACGAGCTTGACGATCAATCTTCGCTTGTACTTCATTTAGTAATTGCTTACCACGACGAACGCTTACGACCAGTAAAATGATCATCGCGAGGAACGTGATTCCAAATGCACTCCATACATACGAGGCATAGCCTCCCATGGCAAAGAAATCACTCAAAGATTCAAAATACATAATTACCTACCCTACTACGCTTTTTCAGCCGCAAGCTTGCGAACCCATGGACGGTGACTTTCTTTACTGATGATTTCGTTACGGAAACGAACCATAGTCACAGCACCAAAGAAAAAGGCGAAGCCGAAGATGTTAAGAAGAAGCGGCCATAGCATGTCACTTGAAATAGAAGGCTTGTCGAACTTAGTGATCGTCGCGCCCTGGTGAAGTGTGTTCCACCACTCTACTGAAAAGTGAATGATAGGTAGGTTGATGACACCAACGATCGCCAAGATGCCTGCCGCTTTCGCTGCTGTTTTTTGGTCGTCAAAAGCGTGGTGTAGTGCAATCACACCCAAGTATAGGAATAGAAGAATCAGCTCTGAGGTTAAACGCGCATCCCAAACCCACCAAGCACCCCACATTGGTTTACCCCAAACAGCGCCGGTTAGTAACGCAATGAAGGTAAATACAGCACCAATAGGTGCCATCGCCAGTGCGGCCATGTCTGATAGCCTTACTTGCCATACCAAGCCAATAAAGGCTGCAATCGCCATCGACATATAAACACCCATAGACCAGATTGCAGACGGAACATGGATGTAGATGATACGGAAGCTATCGCCTTGTTGGTAATCAGAAGGCGCAAATGCAAGCCCCCACACAGTACCGACGGATAGACACAATAGCGCTAGGATCGAAAACCATGGCAGAAGTTTACCAGCAAGCTGATAAGAGGTTTCTGCTTTGGCATAGGGATGGAGCCATTTCCACATGTTGTAATCTCACTCTTACTTCATATTGCTTACAGCTATTAAAGCTATAATTATAATAATTTTATTTGTTTTGCTTTCCGTTTTGCTGACTCTATGAGTCTCATCGAACACTTTGGTTCACTTTAGCTATACGATACTGGTACCGTTATCAGTTCACACTCACGCGAAGTGCGGCACTGATCGCAAAAGGTGTTAGCGTCATCGCACCCATTAACATCGCTCCGAGCACTGCCAACTGGCCGTTATACGCAACGCCCAATGCTGCAGCATCAATCGCCGACGTCGCGAAGATCAAAATAGGAATGTATAGCGGCAAAATTAGCAGGCTTAGTAACACCCCGCCCTTCTGCAACCCAACCGTCAAAGCAACACCAATCGCACCAATAAAGCTCAATGCTGGCGTTCCGACAAGCAGAGTCATTACGACAGATAGCCAAGTGTCAAAATCCAATGACAACAAAACAGCCAACAATGGGCTAATTAAAATTAATGGTAACCCGGTCAACAACCAGTGTGCTATGACCTTGGACAATACTACCAACTGCAACGGGATGGGCATCAGCATCATCTGCTCAAGGGCACCATCTTGGAAATCATCTCGAAACAAGCGCTCTAAAGAGAGCAATGCAGAGAGCAAAGCAGCCACCCAAACAATACCCGCAGCAATACGCGCGAGTAGGTTTGGCTCGGGGCCAATACTCAAAGGGAAAAGCGTGATAACAATGATGAAGAACCACAGAGGGTTAAAGATGTCAGCTTGACGTCGGAATGCGATAAGCAGTTCGCGTCGGATAATTGTGGTCATTGAAGAGATCATATTACTCACCCAACTTTATTTTTCTTAGTTTCGGGCTATCAGCAAACATATCTTGGTGTGTGGTTAATAACACGATACCACCGTTGTCTGCATGCTGAGAAAAAAGAGACTCAAGAACTTTCACGCCTTGTTTATCAATGGCAGTCAACGGCTCATCGAGAATCCACAACATTTGCTTACTCAGCCAAAGACGAGCCAATGCTACTCGGCGCTGTTGACCCGCTGAAAGTTGCCCTGCTGGTACGTCTTCTCTGCCCGCAAGCCCTACTTGGGCTAGCGCGTGGTAAAGCTCTTCTTTGCTCGTACCACCACTGTGAATAGACTGATAAAAGCTAAGGTTCTCATAAGCACTAAGCTCGCGCTTTACGCCTGTTTGATGGCCAAGAAAAAGCAGATTTTGATGATACACATCTCGACTTGATTCGATAGACTCGCCATCCCAAGAGATAGTGCCGTCATCGCGATCACCTAAGCCAGTAATAATCCTAAGGAGTGTCGTTTTCCCGGTACCGTTACGACCTTCAACCTGAACCAGCTCACCTGGTTTCAATTGAAAAGACAACGATTCAAACAGAACCCTGTCGTCACGAATAGCAGTTAAATTTGAGACTTCTAGCATAGGTAAATTTAGTCGAGTAATGAGAGTGCTATAGTAGCACACCAACATGGTGACAAAACAGGACTAGGCGTTTTCCAAAGAACAAAGTCGGTAAGAAACTGTTACTACTGCATCACAATTTACACATTTTGCCCAAAAATGAGATATTGCTGTAGTAACAAGTACTTATAAACATCGTTCTATAAACAGTTGTGCAGATACAAAAAAAGAAGCCGAAGCTTCTTTTTAGAGGAGTGTGTGGTAAACATAAAATGTTCGTCCACGATAGCGCTCAATTTAACGACGTCGAGGCGAGTCTCTACGATCGCGATGCGCATCGGGCTGTTCATCGTACGATGAAGGGTTACTTCTTAACGAAGGGATTTTTTCCTTACCCGCTAGCTTGTTTTGTAGAGACATCATCAGCTCAGCTTCCGCTTTAGGTAATTCACACTCTTCGATCAATTCGTTTATCCCAGCACCAAGCTGAACCATTTTCGTAGCTCGCGTGTACAAGCGTCCATCGGTGTCAGCATGTTCCAACTCAACAATACGCTCATTCAAGTGCTTGATCAGATCTTGCTGTTCAGTCACTTTCTGGCCAAGTCCAACCACAACAGAGCGAACCTCAAGTAATTGCTTACTCGATTTTTGAAGCTCTTTATCCAAGTTACGAACTTGCAGGCGTGACTGATCGAGCTGCTTTTGAATCGCACGTTTTACTTTGCTAATCAAAATCACTATGAATAACGTAAAAACCCCAACACCTGATATCAGAGCGACAGGGCTTAAAGGAAGCGCTTCAAACATTACAGGTGAGCCATCTCATCCCATTCGTCTTCGCTTAGTAGTTTGTTTAGATCTACTAAGATGAGCAGTTTACCATCACGGTTGCTTACACCTTGAATGAACTTAGCACTTTCATCAGTACCCACACTTGGTGTTGTATCGATTTCAGAAGAACGTAGGTAAACCACTTCAGCGACGCTATCGACTAGAATACCAATGACTTGACGCTCAGATTCAATAACGATAATACGAGTGTTATCTGTGATTTCACCTTGCATCAAACCAAAGCGAGAACGAGTGTCGATAACAGTAACAACGTTACCACGTAGGTTGATAATACCTAGAACGTAATCTGGAGCACCCGGTACTGGAGCAATTTCACTGTAGCGCAGTACTTCACGGACTTGCATTACGTTGATGCCGTAAGTTTCTTCTTCTAGCTGGAATGTCACCCATTGAAGTACTTCATCATTCGTTTGCTCTTTTCTTACTTCAACTTCACTCATATGAGACATAGATAATCCTCTTGCCGTCGTTACCGACCACTATTGTTAACTTGTTGCTTACTGTTAGCCTAATTGCTTATTACTAGCTCAATGCTTTTACATCTAGCCCTGCATTTAGCATGGCGATTAATGCTTCAACATGGATCAAAGCACACATTTTTTCTTTTACCATACCAGCGAGCCAGGGGCGTTTTCCTGCCGTTTCTCGCCAGCGTACTTTATCTGTGTTAAGTAGCTCGGTGCCTTTTAGCTCGGTGCCTGCAAGGCCCCATAAGCTCTCTCCAAGCATCACTATATATTGATAGCTTTCTTTGTATTCGTCACCCGATAGTTTCTCAGACATCACCCATTTTGCGGTGTCGACCACATCTAGCTGACTATCTCGGTTGGTTTGTAAACCTAAATACCAAGCTGGCTTCCCAATGATATGACTTAACTCTTCAAGGCGATGGATACCGCCAAGCTCATCAAGTGGTACCGCAAAGGTCACGCCGTTTACATCAAAATACAAGACTTGAAAGTCTTCTGTGCGAACCGTACTTTCCCAAGAGGTAAACTGGTCAGCACCTCCGGTTTGAGTTTCAGGTTCAACTACTGTCTCGGCCTCAGGAACTTCAAGGTCAGACTCAATCGCCTTAACTTCTATTTGTTCCGTTTCTACCGACTCAACTGGTGGCTCTACAGCTATTGAAAAATCAGGTTCTGAAAGATTCCAATCTTGAATCTCTGGCTCTTCAAACACTTGAACAGACTCAACCGCAGCATCAAACATTTGCATGTCTGCTTGTTGAGCAATTTTCTGGGTGTTCTGATCCATCAACTCATCAAGATTCAGTTCATCAACAACATTGGTCGCCTCTAAACGACTTAATAGCTTCTGAACATCTTCAAGGTTAGGAACCTCAAACTCAGCCGCGCGTATTTCTGCGTAGCTTGAGTGATGACTCGAAAATTGTCGCTCTGGCTCTGGCTCTGGCTCTGGCTCTGGCTCTGGCTCTGGCTCTGGCTCTGGCTCTGGCTCTGGCTCTGGCTCTGGCTCTGGCTCTGGCTCTGGCTCTGGCTCTGGCTCTGGCTCTTCAGATTGTGATTCGTCCCTGGACTCGTCAACAAAAATATCGTCAGACTCAAAGATTTCATCACCTAACAGCGCGGTAAAGTAATCATCCAGTGCTTGTTCACTGGAGAGGCTTGGCTGCGCCAATGTTGATTCTTTATTCGCGCTCATTTATCGCCAACCTCTCGAGATAAATAAGCAGCTGTTTATAAGCAAATACACCACGACTACCTGATGCAAAATGAGATGCTGGCAAGCGCTTTAGGCTCGCATCTCGAAACTTAGTATCTATCGGCACAGCAGATGTCCAAACTTGGTTCGGATAATCATCTTTAAGCTGTGTTAATGTTTGCAGTGATGCTTTGGTTCGCTTGTCGTACATGGTTGGGACAATCGTCACCTTAAACGGCGTTTTGCGAGACTTCTGCATGATGGTCAAAGTGCGAATCATGCGCTCTAAGCCCTTCATAGCCAAAAACTCCGTCTGTACCGGAATCAAAATACGATCACTAGCAGCCAATGCGTTCACCATCATCACACCCAGAATTGGCGGACAATCGATCAGTACATAGTCATAGTCGTCTTTCAAAGCGGCTAAAGCACGCTTCAAAATCAGCCCCATGCCGCTTCGATTTCCCATCACACGGTCTAAAGTCGCTAAAGACATGTGCGCAGGAATAATATCGATACCTTCAACTTCCGTTTGTAAAAGCAAAGGTCTTACTGTCTGTGCATTAAACTCACGTAGTTGGAACAGATCAAACAGGCTCGATTCCACCGTATCTGAGTCATAACCCAGATAGGTGGTTAGTGATGCATGTGGGTCAGTATCAACCAACAGAACACGGTGCCCCTTCAACGCAAGTAAACCTGCTAGAGTCACGGTCGTGGTCGTTTTACCAACACCACCTTTTTGGTTTGCAACACTCCAAACAATCATTTCGATTTACCTAAGCTAACCCAACTTCAACCAAGATCCTTTCCGCAATGCGGTCCAGAGGTAGGTCTTCGGTAGAAATGCCAGCTTTTGCTACAGCTTGAGGCATACCATATACAACACAGCTATCTTCATCTTGTGCCCAAACAGTCGAGCCAGCGGTTTTCAACATGCGTGAACCTTCGCGACCATCTGCACCCATGCCAGTCAGTATCATAGACAACACTTTGTCGCCGTAGATCTTGGCAGCAGAGCCGAAAGTCACATCCACACATGGTTTGTAGTTCATACGATCGCCGCCATCGATAATTCTTAAGCGAGCCGAGCCTGCACGACCATCAACCATCATCTGCTTACCACCCGGAGCAAGATAAGCAACACCTGGCTTCAATACATCTCCGTCTTGAGCTTCGCGAACTTCGATCTTACACAAGGTGTTCAATCGGCTAGCAAAAGCTGCGGTGAAAGTCGCAGGCATATGCTGAACTAACACAATCGGATGTGGATAGTTGGCAGGGATGCGAGTCAAAATCTTCTGTAGCGCAACAGGACCACCAGTCGAAGTACCAATTGCGGTTAATTGATATTTCTTACCTGACGCTCTGAACTTCGCCGTAGATGCAACCGCAGGCTTCGCTGTAGAAGTCGAAGCGGCTGTTGAAATCGGTTGGCGCAATGGCGTAGAAGTTGAAGTCGCTACTGTAGCTCTCGGTGCGATAGGAGCACGACGCATAAACGCACGCTTTGCAGCAATCTGAATCACACGCTGTTGAAGCAATGCAACCGCATCGTCGCGGTTACGTGCGATGTCTTCAAACTTCTTAGGTAAAAAGTCGAGAGCACCTGCATCTAACGCATCTAACGTTGCTCTCGCACCGTCATGCGTTAACGATGAAAACATCAAAATTGGCGTTGGAGACGCGGCCATAATTTCACGAACGGCTGTGATACCGTCCATGACTGGCATTTCAATGTCCATCGTGATTACGTCAGGTCTTAGCTGTTTCGCTTTCTCAACTGCTTCTTTACCGTTTACTGCTACATCAATGACTTCTAGGCGAGCCTCTGAGTTGATGATTTCGCTAACGCGACGACGAAAGAAACTCGAATCATCAACGACTAATACTTTAATCGCCATATTTATCCTTAAATTAAATTCTTGACGCAGCTGCGTACTGCTTCAACAAGTCCGGAACATCTAGAATCAATGCAATATGTCCGTCACTTGTAATTGTCGCGCCTGCCATTCCTGGCGTGCCTTGCAGTAGTTTATCAAGTGGCTTGATGACTACTTCTTCTTGGCCGATAAGTGTATCGACAACAAAACCAACACGTTGGCTACCCAGCTGTACGATAACAACATGGCCGTGTCCTTTGCGCAGTTCAACAATACCCGCTTTAGGTGCAAGCCAGTTTTGCAAGTAGAACAACGGAATAGACTTGTCGCGAACGATGATAGTCAGTTGACCATCAACCACGTTAGTGCGGCTTAAATCTAGGTGGAAGATCTCGTTGACAGATGCCAATGGCAATGCGAATGGGTGACCAGCAACACCGACCATCAAGGTAGGAAGAATCGCTAGCGTCAGTGGAACCTTGATGGTGATCTTGGTGCCCTGTCCCATTTCAGAATCGATATCAATCGAGCCATTCAGCGTATTGATCGCTGTTTTCACAACGTCCATGCCAACACCACGGCCAGAAATATCTGAGATCTGCTCTTTGCTTGAGAAGCCAGGAGCAAAGATTAGGTTGAAACACTCTTTGTTTGATAAGCGAGACGCTGCATCTTCGTCCATCAGACCACGTTTAACCGCGATAGCTCGAAGCTTATCAGGGTCCATACCGCCACCGTCATCAACGATAGCCAGTTCAATGTGGTCGCCTTCTTGAGAAGCAGACAGAATCACTTTACCCGTTCTCGATTTACCTGCGGCAACACGATCTTCCGGCATTTCAATACCATGGTCGACAGAGTTTCTCACCAAGTGAATCAGGGGATCAGCAAGTGCTTCAACTAAGTTTTTATCAAGGTCCGTCTCTTCACCACGCATCTCAAGAACAATGTCTTTCTTCAAGCTACGAGCAAGGTCACGGACAACTCGTGGGAAACGACCAAATACTTTCTTGATCGGCTGCATACGAGTCTTCATTACCGCACCTTGTAGGTCTGCAGTAACTACATCTAAGTTAGAGACAGCTTTCGACATTTCTTCGTCGTTACTGTTTAAGCCAAGGCTGACAAGTCTGTTACGAACCAATACCAACTCACCCACCATGTTCATGATGGTATCCAGCGTTGATGTATCGACACGAACGGTTGCTTCAGCTTGTTGCTTCTTCGCTGGCGCTTTCACTTCAGCTTTTGCTGGAGTGCTAGGCTTAGGCTCTGCTTTAACTGCAACAGGCGCAGCAGGCTTAGGTGCAGCTTGTGGTGCAACTGGCGCTGGCTTCACTTCTGCAGGCTTAGTCGCTGCATCCAGCTCTTCAATCGAAGGTCCGTTACCTGAACCATGCAGTTGGTCGAGCAACTTCTCGAATTCTTCGTCCGTCATCAGATCATCGCCTTCAGACATCGCCGAAACTGGAGCTGAAGGAGGAGCTGGCGGTGGAGGAGGCGTTGAACTTGCCGCTGTCGGGCTCTTACCCGCACCGTGCAATTCATCTAACAACTTTTCAAATTCGTCGTCAGTAATATCACCGCTGTCTGCAACTGGCTGAGGTGCAGCTGGAGCTGGCGGCGGTGTTGGTGCAGAAGCCGATGTTGGTGAACCACCTTTACCATGAAGTTCATCAAGGAGGCGTTCAAATTCATCTTCAGAGATGTCATCGACAGAAGACGCGCTGATGCTTGCGCTTTCAGCAACAGGCTCAGGCGCTGCAACAACAGGTTCGGGGATCGTAGGAGCTGGTGCTTCTACCGGCGCCACTTCATCCGCAGACTCTGGTTTGCAGAGACGATGAAGTTCATCCAATAAAGATTGGTCAGCTGGTACTAAAGGTTCCTGATCTTGCACGGCGCGAAACTGTACATTCACTGTATCTAGCGCCTGCAGCATGGTATCCATCAAACCTGATGTTACACTGCGCTGGCCGTTTCGTAGAATGTCGAACACATTCTCAGCACCATGACAAGTATCCACCAGCTCAGTTAATGCTAGGAAACCAGCACCACCTTTTACTGTATGGAAACCACGGAAAATAGCATTTAATAGGTCTTTGTCGTCAGGGTTATTCTCAAGCTCTACCAATTGTTCTGATAGGAGTTCAAGGATCTCTCCTGCTTCGACTAAAAAGTCCTGAAGAATATCTTCGTCTAAATCGTAGCTCATACGTTACCTTTAAAATCCAAGACTGGATAACAAATCGTCGACTTCATCTTGAGATGCAACAGCGTCTTCGCGCTCTTCTGGGTTCATAATTGGACCTTCAGGCGCAATAGATGCTTTCTTCTCTGACTCTGGAGTTGGCTCTTTTTGATTCGCACCGAATACCGTGAGAATCTCGACCAAACGTCCTTCCACCTCATTCACCAAGGTAATAACTTTGCTGATTATCTGCCCAGTTAAATCTTGGAAATCCTGAGCCATCAAGATTTCAGTCAATTGTCCGCGTAGTTCAGTACTGTCACCTTCTACTTGGACAAGCAATCCATCAATGCGGTGACATAAAGCTTTAAATTGTGCCAGCTCAATGCGGCCGTGCATCAGTTCATTCCATTGAGGCCTTACTTGAAGTAAACACTCGTGTAGGTTGTCTGCAATTGGCATACAGCGATCGACTGCGTCCATCGTCTTGTTTGCCGCAACTTCCGTTTTATCAATGACATACTGAAGGCGATCCCTTGCGTCAGGGATTTCGTCATTTGCGATAACGCTGATGCGTTCATCGAAATTGAATTGAGTCAAAGAGTCATGAAGGTCGCGTGTCAGACTACCTATTTCTTGAAGCATTGGGTTGTCTTGAAGACTAAAATTATCTTCATAAATGCTTCTAACAAGAGAATCAGCACCTTGCTGCTCATCGTTCTCAAGCAGCTCTACTAATTTTTTTGCTTGTTCTAATGAAATCATCCTGAGTTCGGCCTTACTCCGCATACTTTGTGCGCTTAGGCTATCGAGACAAACAAATAACTTATCAGCCAGTGTTTACCTAGAAATGCCTAAATTTATTGATGCTTATAAGCGATCAAAAATCTTATCAAGTTTCTCTTTCAGCGTTGCTGCAGTGAAAGGCTTCACGATGTAACCATTAACACCCGCTTGCGCTGCTTCAATGATCTGCTCACGCTTCGCTTCTGCTGTGATCATAAGCACTGGAAGGTGCTTAAGCTCTGCATCTGCGCGAATGTGTTTAAGCAGGTCAATACCTTGCATGCCTGGCATGTTCCAGTCAGTTACCACGAAATCAAATTCGCCTTTTTTCAGCATAGGTAACGCGGTCAAGCCATCATCTGCTTCTTGAGTGTTGTTGAAACCTAAGTCGCGAAGTAGGTTTTTAACAATTCGGCGCATCGTTGAAAAATCATCAACAATGAGAATTTTCATGTTTTTGTTCAAATTAGCCTCCACTGAATAGGATCAGTGTTGTTAGTCGTTCTGTGTCCAAGCACTTAACTTAGTGCGTAAACGCTGCATAGATTGGCTCAGTATTTGGCTGACACGAGATTCGCTGACACCTAACACTTCCCCAATCTCTTTTAAATTGAGTTCTTCGTCGTAATAAAGCGAAAGCACAAGGCCTTCCCTTTCCGGAAGCTGTTTTATCGAATCGATCAAAGCTTGGCGGAATGACTCATCAGCAACTCCTTGAAAAGGCGTGTTATCTTGAGAGTCTTCATTCGGAGATATTACATCATCTGAGACGCCTAAATCTTCGATTCCAACCAATCTTGAGCAATTAATATCAGTTAAAGCACTGTGATACTGCTCTAAGCTAAGCCCCATGTGTTTTGCCACTTCGGCATCACTCGGGTCACGGTTGAGGATACCCTCTAATTCCGCGATTGCACTGCTGATTTCTCGATTGTTTTTATGAACCGATCTCGGCACCCAGTCCCCACGACGAATGTCATCTAACATTGCCCCACGAATCCGAATACCAGCATACGTCTCAAAGCTTGCGCCTTTAGTACCATCATAGTTTTGTTGCGCTTCAATCAAGCCGATCATGCCAGCTTGAATTAAATCATCAACCAATACATTAGGCGGTAATCGCCCCAACAAGTGATGAGCGATACGTTTAACCAACACAGAATACTTCTCAAAAAAAGCCTGTTGGCTATTGTGATTAGCATGTTGGTCGTAAGTAAGCGCTTTATTCACCAAATGGTTCCTCTATAAATTCAGTACGATTCAGTAGCCTTTCAACAAAGAACTCCAAGTGTCCACTCGGCGTTTTTGGTATTGGCCAGGTCAATGCTTTATTAGCCAAAGAGCTGATTGCCAATGCAGCTGGAGAGCGAGGAAACGCATCGACTACGATTTTCTGTCTCTTGACTGATTGACGTACTTTATCATCTAAAGGAATACATGCTACGAGTTCGAGGCTCACATTCAAGAAGCGCTCTGTGACCAAAGTCAACTTTGCAAATAATTCTCGGCCTTCGCGGTAGCTTCTGACCATATTTGCAACAACTTTGAATCGCTGAACTTGGTGTTCTCTGCTCAAAAGTTTAATCAAAGCATATGCATCTGTGATCGAGGTAGGTTCATCACATACCACAACAACCACATCTTGCGCAGCTCTTGAGAAGCTGATCACCATGTCCGAAATACCGGCTGCGGTATCAACTAACAAGATGTCCATCTCGTCTTCAAGTGAACCGAATGCACGAATCAAACCGGCATGCTGTGCGTGTGAAAGTTCAGTCATGCTTTGTGTGCCCGATGTTGCTGGAATAATTTTAATTCCGTGCGGCCCTTCGACAATCGCATCCTTAAGTTCACATTCGCCAGCCAACACATGCCCAAGATTTCGTTTAGAACGAATACCCAGCATGATATCGACGTTAGCTAACCCTAAATCGGCATCTAGCACCATAACTTTTTTGCCTTGGCGCGCCATGCAAATGGCCATACCTAACGTCACATTAGATTTACCAACACCTCCCTTACCACCGGTTACAGCAATAACTTTTGTGAGTGAAGGCTTGGTTAAGCGACGGAGGCCGCTAGCTTGATCATGTATCATATTTTCATTCATATTTATCCGCCGCCTAGAGCCCTTCAGAATCGCTATTCCAGTAATGAGGTTCATTCTCTGTAGATTTTTCTAATAGCTCATTGGCCTTCGCAATCATGTACTTTGGCTGAGCTATAACGATATCTTCAGGAACTCGTTGACCATTTGCTATGTAAGCAACTGGTAATGCATTTTGTATTACGACACTGATGAATTCACCTAGACTTAGGGATTCATCCAGCTTAGTCATGATGCATCCCGACAACGGGATTCTTCTAAAATGTTCAATTGTTTCTTGCAGCACTTTGCGTTGTGCAGTTGCAGGCAACACAAGGTAACTATTGATAACGGAACCACTCTCTTGCATCAATGTGTCTAACTGCTCAGATAGGCGAACATCTCGTTGTCCCATGCCTGCAGTATCGACCAGAATCAGGCGACGATTACGTAATTGATATATTACATCGGCCAGTTCGCTAGAATCTTTAGCAACTCTTACAGGACAACCCATAATTCGACCATAGATCGATAACTGCTCATGTGCACCTATACGATATGTGTCAGTTGTCACCAGTGCGACGTTATCAGCGCCATATTCCATCGCAGCACGTGCCGCTAGCTTTGCAACCGTCGTTGTTTTACCCACACCGGTAGGGCCAAGTAGAGCCACAATACCGCCGCGTTTTAAAATATCTTTTTGTGTTACGGAGATTTGGTCAGCAACCAGAGCTAACAAAGCCTTCCATGCTCGCGCTGGTTTGGTATCTTCAGGGATGTAGCAGGCCATTTGATCGGCAAGCTCTGCAGAAACACCCATACGCTCAAGGCGCTTAATAAGCATTGCTCTAAGCGGCTCACGACGCTCAACTTCTTGCCACATTAGCCCGGATACTTGATGTTCTAACAGACGACGAATTGAGGTCATCTCTTCGCGCATCGTTTCCATTTCAGTATCTGAACCCTTGGACTGAGTATTCTCTCGACCACGATCATATCGAGTAGGATCCAGACGAGGTGCTGGGCGCTCTACTCTGCGGTCTTCAGCAATCAACTTAGACAACCCCGTTTCACGAGCAAAGGCGGAATCAAGATTTCCGTGAGATTGCTGATTGCCTTGTGCCTGATGATGACTATGAGGTTTATGACCCGTGCTTGATTGGCGATTCAGCAATGCTGACAATGAATCTTCATTTTCAGCACGATGTTGTGGCTCATCATCGGCGCCATGACTGTATTGCTTTAGCATATTCGCAAAGCGCTTGGTCATTGAACGTCCACCTTCAGCATTCGACTGTAGGCTAACCTTATCATCGTCTAGTTGACGTCGCCCTGCAGGAGCTGTGGGCGCGGCCATTTGCGTATATTGGCTTTGTGCAGGCTGCTGAGGTTTATTTGGTCTCTGGCTCGCTGTCGACGGGCTGGTTTCACCATCAATAGCGGCAACAATTTCCACGCCACCTGCGACCTTTTTGTTAGACATGATCACCGCTTCCGAACCAAGTTCTTCTTTAACTTGGAGCAAGGCCGTTCGCATATCTTTTGCAAAAAATCGTTTAATTTTCAATTCGATCGTCCGTTCTAATTAGGCGGCTTAATTACCAACAGCTTGTACTATACGTATCTGCTTTTCGTCCGGTATTTCTTGGTAAGATAATACTCTTAAGCTTGGGATCGTGTTCTTCACGAACTTAGCCAGAGTCGAACGCAACACGCCAGAGGTCAGCAACACCGCGGGCTCACCCTTCAGCTCTTGCTCTTGTGTAGCGTGGCTGAGGGAGGTCTGTAAACGTTCGGCTAAACCAGGTTCAATACCAGCAGATTCTCCGCCGGATGCCTGCATGGTTTGATGCAAGATTTGTTCCAGCTCAGGAATCAAGGTTATCACCGGCAACTCCGGCTCTATGCCATTGATTTCTTGAACAATTAATCGTTTCAATGAGATACGAACCGCCGCTGTAAGTATGTCAGGTTCTTGACTCTTACCTGAATACTCCGACAAAGTTTGGACAATGGTCCGAATATCACGAATTGGGATCGCTTCATTCAATAGGTTCTGGAGTACTTTTACGACAACCCCCAACTGTAATTGATCCGGTACAAAGCCTTCCACCAACTTAGGTGTTGATCGACTGAGCATCTCAAGCAAGTTCTGAACCTCTTCGTGACCAATAAGCTGCGATGCGTTGTTCGTTAATAACTGGCTAAGATGTGTAGCAAGTACTGTTGAAGAATCGACAACGGTATAGCCTAGAGCTTGTGCGTGTTCACGCTGTTCTTCGCGAATCCATACCGCTTCAAGGCCAAAAGCAGGATCAATTGTCGGCTCGCCATCAATCATCCCGTAGACTTGACCCGGGTTAATCGCGAGCTCCATGTCAGGCTTTATCTCAGCCTCACCCACCGCAACACCCATCAAGGTAATTCGGTAGCTGTTTGGTGTCAGTTCGAGGTTATCGCGAATGTGTACGGCTGGGATCAAGAAACCAAAGTCTTGAGATAGCTTCTTACGCACCCCTTTCACGCGTTCAAGCAGTTCTCCCCCTTGGTCTCTATCCACCAAAGGAATCAAACGGTAACCCACTTCTAAGCCAATAATATCAACCGGCTGAACATCATCCCAAGAAAGCTCTTTCTGAGAGCCTACTTCTCCATTCGCTTCAACCGTCGCGGGAAGGTTAGGTTCTTCCGCCTTCTTCTTGTTCTTTTTATCGATGTAATACGCGCCCGCGCCCGCAACGATTGCAAGGCTCAAGAACGAGAAGTGTGGCATACCTGGAACAATACCCATGATGCCAAGAATAGCGGCAGTGATCATCAAGGCTTTTGGATTGTCGAACATCTGGAAGACGAGCTGTTGCCCCATGTCTTCATCAGTATTTTGACGCGTTACCATCATCGCAGCCGCAATAGACAGTAATAATGATGGGATTTGTGCAACCAGACCATCACCGATAGTCAATAATGTGTAGATTTCGATTGCTTCACCAAAACCAAGGTCGAACTGAGCCATACCAATGCTCAAGCCACCAATGATGTTGATGAATAAGATTAAGATACCAGCGATCGCATCGCCTTTAACAAATTTAGATGCACCGTCCATCGAACCGTAGAAATCGGCTTCTTTGGTGACTTCAAAACGTCGCAGACGCGCCTGATCTTGGTCGATCAAACCTGCGTTCAAGTCGGCATCAATTGCCATCTGTTTACCCGGTAAGGCGTCCAAGGTGAAACGTGCGCTTACTTCAGAGATACGACCCGCACCTTTGGTTACAACCATAAAGTTGATGATCATCAGAATCAAAAACACCACCAAACCAACCGCGTAGTTACCACCGATAACCACGTTACCAAAGGCTTCAATTACGTTACCGGCCGCGTCACCACCTTCATGACCATGCAGCAGAACCACACGAGTAGAAGCTACGTTCAAGGCCAATCGAAGCAAAGTCGCAATCAACAGGACGGTTGGGAATGCAGCGAAGTCTAAAGGCCTACGGGTATAAACCGATACCAATAGCACAACCATAGACAGTGCAATGTTGAAGGTGAAGAACATATCCAGCAAGAAAGCTGGAATGGGCAACACCACCATAGCAAGCGTTGCAAGTACCATAACAGGTGCACCAATCGCAGGCATGGCACGGTTTGGGATTTTAGGCAGCTTGTCCGCAAAAGGCAGGGAGAATTTCATAAATCTAGACAGTTTCGCTATGTTGTAGCTCTCTGAAGAAGTGGATTAGATCTTAGTCAGGGCTGTTTTGCTATGGGCTTATAATGTTCAGGCTTACTACAGCAAACACTGTACCAACATCTCACGTCAAATTATTGCCATCACCTCAATAAAAGGAAGATTAGCTAGCTTGCTATTATCAGGGTTCATCACGCAGAGCTCAAGCAATTGATCTAATGACGCAAATCAGGTGGGATCGGCATATTAGAATCTTGCAGTTTTGGTCTCTCACCACCTCGTTTTCGGTACTGCTTAAGCTGGAAAACATATGCAAGTACTTGTGCGACTGCCGTAAACAGACCGTCAGGAATTTGTTGTTCTAGTTCAGTGGTGTGGTAAAGCGCCCTCGCCAATGGCGGCGCAGGAACGATATAGATGTCATTTTCACGCGCGATCTCTCGAATCTTCATCGCCATGTGATCGACACCTTTAGCGACCACAATTGGTGCTTTGTCTTGATTCTGTTTATAGCGCAGCGCCACTGAAAAGTGCTCTGGGTTGGTCACAATCACGTCCGCTTGAGGTACATCAGCCATCATGCGACGCTGAGCCGCCTCCCTTTGAAGCATACGAATTCGACCTTTCACTTCCGGTTTACCTTCAGTATCTTTGAATTCGTCTTTCACTTCTTGTTTGGTCATCTTTAGCTGATCGGCGTGCTGCCAAATCTGGAATGGGATATCAATGGCGACCACGATCAGCAAAGAACAGCTGATCAACAGGATAAAGTTAAGCAAGATATCCAAAGCATGAAAGATATTCTGCGGATACACATCCATGCTCAGCTGCATTAAATCGTGCTGAGAGGCTTGAATCAGATAAATCGCCATCCCTGATACAAGCGCTACTTTCAGGATTGATTTGAGCAGCTCAACCCAACTTTGCAGGCCAAACATACGCTTAATACCACTGAGTGGATTCAGCTTAGATGCCTTGGGCATCGCGGCTTGCATCGAAAAGTTAATCCCACCGACACCTGCCGCACCAATGACCGCAGCAACAAATAAGGTTATTAGAATCAAAAACAGCGGAAACAGTAAATTCACCAGTGCACCACCGGCAATTTCGAGGAGCTTATTGGTATCGAAGATCTCATCGCGGCTCAGAGAAAACAGGCGTTGCATAGCCTCGAATAGACCTTTCGCCATCGATTCGCCAAACCACATTAAAGAAATCGCACCGACTATCAATACCGATGCTGACGCTAGCTCTTTTGACCTTGCAACCTGCCCTTTCTCTTTGGCCTGTTGCAAGCGTTTGGGCGTGGCGTCTTCTGTGCGTTCTTGACCGTCTGACTCTGCCATTTCAGCCTCCTAGCAATCTAACCGGATTAGACGACATATCTGTTGCTCACCTTGCATCCAAAATAGCTCATAGTGACTATACAAGCCGCCAAGGATGTACCAACAAAGTAACAGACCCACGAGTAGCGCAAATGCAAAACCCAAAGAAAAGATGTTTAACTGAGGTGCCGCACGCGTCATTACGCCAAAAGAAAGGTTAATCGTTAGCAGCGCGATAATCCCCGACAAGGACATCGCCAATGCCGTTTTGAACATGATGCCGAGCCACAATGCGAGCTCTCGAAAATCCACTGAGGTCAACGCTCCACTACCAATCGGCAATGTCTTAAAGCTAAACACCACCAGCTGCAACATTTTCAAGTGACCATCGGTCGCCAAAAAGAACATAGTCGCAAGCAACATGAACAGTTGACCAAGTACAGGCGTGTTTTGCCCGTTAGCCGGGTCAACCATTGAGGCGAAGCCCAAGCTTGATTGCATACCCAAGATCTGGCCGAGCATGACGAAGGTCTGAATCATGAACTGAGTAACAAAACCCATGGCAACACCAATCACGACTTGTTCGAAGACAGTTAGGAAGCCTTGGAAGGACAGAAGTTCAATCTCTTTGGGCACGGCAGGAATCGCGGGCATTACTGCAAAAGTGATCGCCAAACCTAGATACAGACGAATGCGCGGAGACACAAAGCGTGCCCCTGTTACCGTCATCACCATCAGCATTGCTGAGATGCGAGTGTATGGCCAAAAATAATTGGCTAACCACTCTAGTACAAGGCTCGTTGGGTATTCCATCTCGGTTTAATACAGAACTTGCGGCAAGCGTTCGATGAGCTCGAAAAAGAACTCCA
The DNA here is from genome assembly GCF_024347515.1 of Vibrio gigantis. Taxonomy (NCBI): domain Bacteria; kingdom Pseudomonadati; phylum Pseudomonadota; class Gammaproteobacteria; order Vibrionales; family Vibrionaceae; genus Vibrio; species Vibrio gigantis. The sequence continues at coordinate 917,291 of NZ_AP025492.1, read as the reverse complement.
TCATCATCTGGGTCATCCAGTGTGCGAATAGCATCAACGCCAACAAAGTTACGATCAAACGTGGCAGGAAACTCAGTGTTTGTTCGTTGATAGAAGTCGCGGCTTGGAAAACAGCGACAACCAAACCGATCAGCAGGCTAGGAATAATGATGGCGCAAACCATGATTAATACCATCCAAAGGGCATCTCGGAACAACTCTACGAATATTTCAGGATTCATTATTCCCCCAGCTACAAGGCAAAACTGCCGGCGAGTGTGGAGAGTATCAAGTTCCAACCATCAACAAGGACAAACAGCATTAGCTTGAACGGCAAAGATACAATCATTGGTGACAACATCATCATACCCATCGCCATCAATACCGACGCCACCACCAAATCGATGATCAGAAACGGTAAGAACAACATAAAGCCAATCTGGAAGGCCGTTTTGAGTTCAGAAGTGATAAACGCAGGAATTAGCACTGCCATAGAAACATCTTCAGGGTTGGTCACTTCCGCACCTGAGATCTCAACAAAAGTCTCCAGATCTTTAATTCGAGTCTGCTTGAGCATAAATGATTTGATCGGCCCTTGGGCAACATCAAATGCCTGTCGTGCCGATATCTGTTCATTAAGATAAGGCTGAACTGCTTGTTCGTTAACTTGGTTAATGACTGGCGACATAATGAAGAAGGTCAAAAATATCGCGATACCAATAATAACTTGGTTAGACGGAGTTTGTTGTAGACCCATCGCCTGACGCAAGATAGACATCACTACCACAATACGGGTAAACGACGTCATCAAAATCACCATCGCCGGCAAGAAGCCAAGCATGGTCATTAGGGCCAAGATCTGTAGATTTATCGAGTAGTCTTCACCACCATTGGCATTGGTTGTCATGGTAAAGGCAGGTATGCCTCCACCATTGCCGGTTAAACTGCCAGTTGTCATGGTTGTCGATTTAGCTTGGTCTTGTTCCATCGTGCTGATGGTCACCGATTCCGATCCAGCGGTACTCGCTGGAATGACGGTTCCATCTTCAGCTTGTGCAAATACCGACACACTGAATACGATTGAGCATAGGAGAGTGAGATGAACCAACAGCACTTTCACCGCACGGAAAGCTCCGGCCTGGTGAAAGTAAGATGAGTTCAAAAGTCCGTTACTTGTTTGCATCTTTTTTTATTAGCTGGGAAAGCTGACTTGAAAATGTACTTTTTTCCAGCATCTCCTGAGTAAGAGGTTTATCGAGCTTAGAGATCAGCTGAATCGATTGTGTGGTAATCCCTACCAAGAATTGTTCGTCACCCGCTTGCACAATAGCGATACGCTCTTTGGTACCTACGGGGATTTGCCTAACAATCGCCAAACCTTGTTGATTCGACATCGCAGGCACTTGCATGCGCTTGAGTAACCAAGCTATGAATAAAATAAAGGCTATAACGAAAATTAGCGACCCAAAGGTGGTCGCTAAATCGAGAGAAGGCGGCGTTGCAGCAAAGGCAATCGAAGGAGTAAATATTAGCCCTACTCCCAAGCACCCTCTTAACAGGCCCGACAGTCTTTGAGACAAAAAGCTCATTAACGCAGCTTCTTAATTCGTTCTGTTTGGCTAATAACGTCAGTCAAACGAATACCAAATTTGTCGTTTACTACAACCACTTCACCGTGAGCAATCAGAGTACCGTTAACCATTACATCTAGTGATTCACCTGCAATTCGATCAAGCTCAACAACCGAGCCTTGGTTCAATTGAAGTAAGTTACGGATACTGATCTGAGAGCGGCCAACTTCCATCGAAATAGTCACTGGAATATCCATAATGGTATCCAGCTTACGACGCTCATCCTCAGAGATCGGAGATGATGAATCGGTTAGCTCATCAAGTGGCGCCGCAAGCACATCATCAACATCAATTGACGGTGCTGAAGGGTCTTCACCAAGTGCTGCAGCCCATTCGTCTGCTAGCTTTTGATCTTCACTAGGTTCCATTACCAATTCCTATACTTTTGTCTATTTTGCTATTCGTCATCATCGCTGTTTTCGAGCTCCGACATTAAGTCTTTGCCTAGAAAAGCGAGATCAGTTTTGACCACACTCGGTCTTCGAATTTTTTCCGAAATCTGTACCGCAAGTTTTTCACCCGAACGCCCCATTTTCACACGATACGTTGGCAGTTCTTCGACAAACATCGTCGCGTGCTCAGGCATGTTCATAGGGATAACGTCACCAGGGCGCAGCTCCATCAGATCTCGCAGGGAGATATCTTGTTCTAATAAGTTCACGCGGAAATTGACTGGCACATCCATGATCTCATCACGCAGTGCGGTACTCCAACGAACATCGGTTTCCATTTTGTCTGATTGAACACCCGCATCAAGCAGTTCGCGAATAGGCTCTACCATGGAGTAAGGCATAACCACATGGAAGTCACCGCCACCACCATCCACTTCAATATGGAAGGAACTCACTACGATCACTTCTGTTGGGCTCACAATATTCGCCATACTCGGGTTCACTTCAGAATCCAAATATTCAAACTCAACCCCCATTACTGGTGACCAAGCTTCTTTGTAATCTTCAAATACAATCTTCAGCAGCAGCTGGATAATACGTCTTTCGGTTGGTGTGAATTCACGACCTTCAATCTTGGCATGGAAACGACCATCGCCGCCAAAAAAGTTCTCTACGAGAATGAAAACCAATCGAGCTTCCATAGTGATAAGCGCTGTGCCTTTTAACGGACGGAACCGAACCATGTTTAAACTGGTGGGTACATACAGTGTGTTTTGATACTCACCAAATTTCATCATCTGTACGCCGTTTATCGACACTTCAGCCGTTTTACGCAACATATTAAACAAGCTGATACGCAAATGACGAGCGAATCGCTCGTTAATAAGTTCAAGGGTCGGCATTCGACCACGAACAATTCGGTCTTGTGAGGAGAAGTCGAAATTGACAGCACTATCGTTATCAGCTTCTACAATATCTTCAACTTCTTCAACATCATCAACGCCATGTAACAGCGCATCAATTTCGTCTTGGCTTAATAAATCGGTCACAAATTACCTACTGAATCACAAAATCAGTGAATAGCACTTTTTCAATCACAGGCTGGCCAACAGCTTGAGTCAGACTTGCTTTGATATCTTCCGTTGCCTTATTACGCAGTTCAACTCGCCCAGTTGGAGAACGTAATTGATCGACCGTTGCCGAGGCGAACGTGGCCAATAACGTACTTTCCACGAGTGGAGAGTGGTAACGAGCCAAGTCTTCATTCTTGCTGCCACGTACCATCAGCTGTGCTTTTATCTGAACTAGGCGATTTTTTTTGTCACCTGTCACATTGAACAAAAAGGGCTGAGGAATATTAACATACATAACGGGTTCTGCCGCGACCACAGCAGTTGCTGGCTGAGACGGAGATTCAGAAGCATCATCATCGGAACCCAAGAAAAAGAGCAGCGCACCACCTACACCAAGCAGTAATACAACTACGGCAATAATGATTATAAGGAGTTTGCTCTTCCCTTTAGGTGCATCTTGTTCTTCGGCCATATCTTACTCTAACTTCCTGTTCTTTCGATTAACTAACGGTACTGTCTATTAATTAAGTGTACTTTCTCTTAACTAAGTGTACTTAGCCTGATATTAGGCATAATAACTAATTCCATCACGCTTTGATGCGACATTCAATTCAAGATTGCTGCCGCTATCAAGGTTTTCATCACCTTGGCCATCATTTGTGCGGCTAGCGCCGGATTGTTGCTCACCATTGTTGTATCTATCTTGCCCCTGACCGGAGTTCTGTTGTTGTACGGACGAATCGGCAAGCTGCAGACCTTGCTGAGCAAGCATCTCTCTCAATCGAGGTAAGGTTTGTTCAATCACATCCCTCGCCTGTTGGCTGTTCACCGTAAAATGCACGTTCGCCACGTCATTATTCATGGTCATGCGGATCTTCATCTGACCCAGCTCTGGTGGATCGAGTCGAATGTCTAAGTTCTTAAGGTTTTTAGACATCATCATTTGTACTTTTTCAGCGACCTGTTCATTTGCTAGCTCTTTAGTCAGCTGCAACGGTGCCTGTTGAGCAGCTTGAATCTCGGCTCGTGTTGGTGCCGAACCGGTGGTCGCTGCACCTTGTACGCCAGCCGCAGAAGCGATCTGCTGAGCAAATGTGGTGTCTTTCAAATCTTCCTTAGCACCGGCTTTGCCTAAGCCAGAAAGAGCAGCCGCACCAGCACCGGCCTTAAGTAACATGTCTGTTGAACCCGCTTTGGTCGCGGCAGGTGCTGCATTCAGCGCCACACCTTGCGCGGTTAACGCAGGATCCAACGCAGCTTGTGGCTGTTGTGCTGCGACATTAGCTTGTTGAGCAGCGGCCTGTTGGGCTACATGCGTATTATTAGCGTGCAGCATTGCTGCTTTATCCGTCGCTGCATGAGTGGTAGCCGCATTACTTACCGATTGCGCTGCAGCTTGTGCCGTAGTTTGCTGCGCAGCCGTCGCAACCGCTACTGTCGATGCTGCCGCTAAGGCTTTGGCTTCATTTGAATCTGTATTATCCCAATCAATCGCAACAGGCTCAGCAGAGGCATTGTTTGCGCCCGGAGCTTGGCTCAATAAAGCCGTTGCTTGTTGCTGAACGTTTGCGAGTTGTTTATCCAAAACGTCTAACTCAGCGGTCGTTTTAGCAAGCATCGCTTGCTCATCAGTTGTCAACTTTGTGCCACTTTGCTGCTTCTGCAGTAGGCCATCAACAACGGACTGTTTTGAATCAATCTGAGCATTCAGTTGATTGAGCGCTTTGGTGTGTGCATCTACCTGTTTTGCCAACTCAATATCCGCTGGAGACAGTGCTTGGCTTTGCTCAGCAGCTTCTGCTTGTGCCACATTTTTCTGGTTGAGCTCTCGGCTCATGCTTGCTTCAATCTGCTCTGGAGTAACGCCTTTATCCATCAACTGACGAATTTCATCATCTGTCAGTTGCGAAACGCCTTTCCCGCCAGTAAGCACAGCAATTTTAGAATCAACTTCTAGTGCGCTACCTTGATCCGCTTCGTTGGCTTGCTGTAGCTGCTTACCCACTTCACCTGCAGCTGATAAGCCTGCAACAGAAGCTCCTGGAATATTACCTTGAGCTTGGTCGACCTGAGCCTGTTCTAACTGAGACTGTTGTGGCAAGGCTTTGCCGTTCGGCGTCTGATTCAGCGTTTTATTTGCCTCATCCAACTGACCTAATAACTTGTTTCCTTCATTCATCGCTGCCGCTGCTTGCGATGCTTGGGTAGGTTCGTCTACCTCTAACGAAGCCTGAACTTGGGGGGGAGCTGTCTGCTCCTTAGAGTCATTGCTCTTAGCCAACTCATCTTTCCCATCCGCCTTGTTAGCGATAGCTGCATCATCGGTTGAATTGGCTTTGAGCTGTGCCTCTGAGCTAGACAAAGCCTCTACAGGAGCTTTGTCTGTGGTTTTCTCACCCTCAACTTCTGAAACCGCTTGCTTGCTTTGTGCTTCGCTTGACTCATCCGTAGTCTTAGCGTCTGCTGATTCCGTTTTCATTGCATCACCAGAAACTTCACTTTCCGTAGAGGCTTGTTTAACATCAGATTTTGCAGTGCTGTCTGCTTCTTTTTCCGCTGCTTTGCCACCACTTTCTTCAAAGCCGAGCGCTTCTTTTAAAGACTCAAAGAAACCTTTTGAGTCGCCGGTTTCCTCTACCTTTGAAGCGGCAGAACCTGTGTCCAACAACGATGACGTTGTGTTGGTCGCTGAATTTGAAGAAGGACTAACGTTCATATATACAAGCTCTATCTACTAGCTTTGCCACCCTAAACAGGCAACAAAAAGAAAGTCGGATGCTTTTCATACCTTTGGTAGGCACGAGGCGCAATTTTATATAAAACAGAGCAAGAAACATGCCTAGAAATCTCGGCTAATCACAATGAGAACAGCGTCAGTAGGATTCGTGGCTCAGGATCACATCTTCTTTCGGCTATAAAGCAAAGTTGAAAACTCATCCATCTGCTTTTGTTCTCTTTGATCCTGCAGTTTGGCTTTCTCTTTCTGCTTCTTCTCCATCAACCACTCGTAGGATTTACGCTTCTTACGCAGCTCCATCCAGTAGTTCTGACAATTATCGACCTGATTTTTAAAGTGATGCTCCGCTTCTCGCTGTTTAGAAAGCGTTTCATCCAATTGAGTTAAGAAGCGATTCAAATGCCCATATTGACTGGCAGTCAGCCCCGCCTTGCCTCTATCGACAAGTTGCTGGCAATAATCCAGTCGGTACTTTTCAATCTGCGCGACCTGTTCGTAGTACCCTTGCAGCTCCGCATTCGCTTTGTTGAGCGCCAATACCGCTTGGTTTTCTTGGTCTTTTGCTTGGTCGAGAAGAAACTCTAATGCGTTATCCATGACTAACCTTAATCACCTGCTAGCCACCCAGCACATGTTTCAACATATTGACGCACATGTCGTATGGCACCGTTTCTTTCATCTTCTGCTGTAAGTACTCATCCAATTTTGGCTTCAAGGTGAAGGCGCTATCAATCGCAGGATCGGTACCCGGCTTGTAAGCACCAATCGACACCAAGTCTTGGTTCTTGCGACAGATAGAGAGTACTTGTCTTACGGCTTTCGACATCAGCACATGTTCTTCGGTGGTGATTTGAGGCATCACACGGCTAACGGATTTCTCAACGTCAATCGCAGGGTAATGACCCGCATCTGCCATTTCACGTGACAACACAACGTGACCATCGAGAATCGCTCGCGATGCATCAGCAATGGGATCTTGTAGGTCATCGCCTTCGGTTAACACGGTAAAGAAGGCCGTGATTGAACCTTGCTCATCATTACCATTACCCGCTCGTTCCACTAGCGCAGGGAGCTTGGCGAAAACTGATGGCGGATAACCTTTGGTTGCTGGCGGCTCGCCAACAGACAGAGCAATTTCACGCTGAGCCTGAGCAAAACGGGTCAATGAATCCATCAGAAGCAGAACGTCTAAGCCTTGGTCACGGAAATACTCGGCGACAGCCAGTGCAGTTTGACAACCTTTTAAGCGCATCAGTGGCGATGAATCGGCAGGCGCAGCAACCACGACCGATCGTTTGCGGCCGTCTTCACCAAGAATCTCTTCGATAAATTCTTTTACTTCGCGTCCACGCTCACCGATTAAACCTACTACAACCACTTGTGCAGTTGTACCTCGAGTCATCATCCCAAGCGTTACCGACTTACCAACACCAGAACCAGCAAACAGGCCGATACGTTGCCCTTTACCCACCGTTAGCAAACCATTAATGGCTTTTAGGCCTACATCAAGTGGTTCAGAGATCGGTTTACGTGCTAACGGGTTGATTGGTTCAGCATTAAATGAAGCGCGTTGCTCTGTATAGATTGGACCTAAACCGTCCAGTGGATTACCTACGCCATCGATCACTCGACCAAGGAGTTCCATTCCTACTGGGATACCACTTTCGGTTGTCATTGGCGTGACGCGAGCACCAGGTAAAATCCCGGTAATTTGCTCACTCGGCATCAAAAACAGATTATCGCCAGAAAAACCAACGACTTCGGCTTCCATCTGACCAGACATGGTTTCAACTAAGCACAAGCTGCCAATCGGCGCTTTACAGCCGGTCGCTTCAAGCGTTAAGCCAACAACTCGCACCAACTTGCCAGATGCAATAGGTCGTGATTTTAGCCCTTCGACTTTGTATTGACTAAGACGGTTCGCTAACTCAAGCATTACTCGTGACCCTGGTGGCGGTTCGTGCCGCAGAAGTTCTGAATTACACTTTTCACGCGATCTTCCATACGGTAGTTAACACTCGACTCACCCGCCTCGATTTGTACATCACCACGGTTAAGTGCAGGCTCAGCTACTAGCGTCCAATTGCGACAATCCAATTCAGTTTCGCCATACGCAGAGCGAATGATCGTGACGTCTTCCGGGTTAAGCTTCAATGTGATCGCATGACCAGAGATCGGCAGCGATTCTACTGACTCTTTCACGGTATCTAGGATGATTTGTGGATTGGTTTGAACTTCAACGTGAACCACTTCTTTAACCATAGTAAGAACCATGTCCACCAACTGCTTTTCAACCTGAGCATTCATCAGCTCCAAAGGTTGAGCAAACTGGTTAGCAAGCCCCATAAAGATAGCCACTTGTTGTTGAATGTACTCTTGACCAGCGGTTACGCCTTCGAGCTTACCGGCTTCATTACCTTCGGCATGACCAGCAGCAAAGCCTTCTTCTTTGCCTTTTTCGTAACCTTGTTTGAAGCCAGCTTCTTGTCCTTGATGCAAACCTTCTTGATAAGCGCCTTGCTTGATCAGTTCGATTTGCTCTTCGGTCAAAACAAGCTCTTCATCTTCAATGGCCTCTTCTACTGTTGGCATCCAACCTGGATCGTAGTTAAAAGCCGTTTCTTTGGCTTGTTTACTCACGTCAGAGGTGTAGTCAGGTAGCCCCCATTTCTGAGGTTGGGCAACCGTATTATCTTCTTCAGGGCGAAGGAAGCCGCGTTTTCTATCACCTGACATATCAGTACCTATCTATGAGTGAGCCCAACTGTTTTTAAATTCAAACAGTTAAACTGGAATTGATCATTGGTTCGAAGTTGGATAAAGAAAAGCCCCAACAGTGTGGGGCTTTTGAGGTTTCTGTATTAAAGGAACTCGTCGGCGCCACCAGACAGCATAATCTCGCCGCTGTCTGCCATCTTCCTCGCAATACCCAAGATCTCTTTCTGAGCCGCTTCAACGTCAGAGACTTTCACAGGCGGCATCGCCTCAATATCGTCTCTCATCATATCGGCAGCACGTTTAGACATGTTCTTGAAGATCTTCTCGCGTAGACCGTCATCAGCACCTTTAAGCGCTTTCTGTAGAATGTCTTGTGGGACATCACGCAGTAGTCGTTGAACACCTTGGTCATCAACTTCAATAAGGTTTTCAAAGACAAACATAAGATCTTGGATCTGAGTTGCCATGTCTTCGTCTTGGTCACGGATTTGATCCATCAAGACGCCTTCCACGTTGTTGTCCATGTAATTCATGATTTCAGCTGCGGCTTTCAGGCCACCAATTTTGGCAGCTTGAGCACCCGCTTGACCCGCGAACTGTTTCTCCATGATTTCGTTCAGTTCAGCAAGAGCTGAAGGTTGAACTTCTTCAAGGTTGGCAATACGCATCATCAGATCCAAGCGAACGCGCTCTGGGAACTGAGACAGGATCTCAGCCGATTGATCGGCATCGAGGTACGACAACACAATAGTTTGAATCTGAGGGTGTTCGTTGATGATAATGCTCGCCACCTGACGAGGATCCATCCACTTAAGTGAATCCAAACCTTTCGAACCCGTGCCGAGAAGGATTTGATCGACAAGGTTATTCGCCTTGTCTTCACCCAAAGCAGCAACTAAAGCGTTACGCATGAAGTCTTCGCTGCCCATACCAATGTTGGTGTACTTCTGAATATCATCCAAGAAAGCACGGTGCACTGCGCCTACTTTCTCCTGAGATAGATCCGTAGCTCGCGCCATCGCACTACCCACACGCTGAACCTGCTTTGGCTCTAGGTGACGAATAATACCAGCAGCATCTTCTTCATTTAAACTTAACAACAAGATCGCAGCGCGCTCATCGCCAGAGATAGAACCGATATCCACGCTAGAGACATCAAGCACTTCACCGCCTTCAGTTTGTTGTGGAACTATTTCGTTAGCCATCTACCATCCAATTCTTAACTACTTGAGCTGCTAGCTCAGGTTCATTCGCTACAAGTGCACGTACTGCTTTCAGCACGTCCTCGTCTTTATGAAGGTTTGGTAAGTCGATGCTGGAACCAAATTCAAACAACTCACCACCTTCAATATCACCACCAATTAAGCTGGTTTCGCCATCGGCACCAATTGGCATACCATCAGGGCCGTACATCTGTTCATCATTGTCAGCTGCTGGGTTAAGCAGTTTCTTCATTGCAGGGCGGACAAGTACCAGTACCACCACAATAATAACCAGCGCACTCGCAAACCAACGAACCCAATCATTGAAGTTTGGATGTTCCCAGATTGGCACATCAGCAACAACATCTGTTACTTGAGGTGCAAACTGCATGCTTAATACATTTAGTAAATCACCACGAGATTCGTCAAAGCCCACCGTACCAATCAGCACTTGGCGAATTGCATTGATTTCGCTCGCTGGAATTGGCGTGTGAACCACTTCACCTGTATCTGGGTTCAATGATTGACGGTCTTTAATCGCAACAGAAACTGTCTGACGGTTCACCGTACCAGTCTGTTTACGCTCGTGACTGATAGTTGTGTCTAGCTCGAAGTTTCGGGTCGCTTCTTTATGAACCGAGCCTTGACCTGTCAAAGTGCCATCTTTCATCTGAGCAACGTCTTGTGGGATTGAAGCATCAGCAGGAGGCTGATTACTCAACGCACCCGGAATGCCTGCCACAGTATTGCCGTTGTTATAATCTTCTAAAGTGTATTCGCTTCGTGTTGCTGGCGTGTTCGGATCAAAACGCTTTCTCGTTTGCTCCACAGCACTAAAATCAAGCTGAATATCAACCTGAGCGGTATAGTTACCAAATCCAAGAATAGGAATCAGGATAGAGTCAATTTTCTCACGCAGCGCTTGCTCTTGATTACGCTCTAACTCATGTTCTTTACGACGCGCTGCTGACATCGGGTCCTGAGAACCTGAACTCAGAAGTCGACCGTGTTGATCGGTTACGGTAATGCGTGAAGTTTTCATCCCCGGAACGGCACTCGCGACCATATCCACAACAGAATCCACTTCTTGCTGCTTGAGGTTAGTACCTGTTTTTAAAGTTAGGAATACTGAAGCAGAGGCTTCTTGGTTATGACGCACAAACACACTTTGCTTCGGCAAGGCTAATAAAACCTGCGCTTTACGCACTTGTTTCATCTGCTCAATGGCTTTGGCAAGCTGTCTTTCTCGGCTTAACTTCAAGCGCTCTTGCTCTAGACGCTGTGATACACCGAAGCCCATGTCTTGCATGAGGATGTCATCGCCCGCGTTTCGCTCTTGGTTCAAACCAGCTCGAACCATATTCAGCTTCAACGAGTTGTACTCGCTAGCAGGAACAGAGATGGTATTACCTTCAAGTGAGTACTCGATCTTTTGGAGATCTAAATAATCAAGAACGGGGATTAATTCTTCTGTTTCGTAAGCCCCTAATGGACGCATTTCTGGCTCTTTAACCCAGAAAAACAGCATCACAATCAGCGCTACACAAATAGAAATAGAAAGGACTAAAACGACCTGACGAAGTAAATCGAGGTCACCTACGGCCATATCGAACTTAGATGAACTGCGTTCACCTAAATCGGGATTCTGCCCTTCACCGTCTAGCTCAGAGCCTGCAATAAGTGCGTGGTCGTTGCTATCGCTCACGGTTAAATCTGTTGTTTGACTATTATCTGCCACTATTTAACTACCTAACTTATACCGGCATGTTCATCAGCTCTTTGTACGATTCGACCAATTTATTTCTAATTTGGATCGTCGCCTCAAAAGCCACACTAGATTTATTACGAGCAATCATCACGTCTGATAGAGACACGCTCTGGTCACCACTATCAAAACGAGCTTGAAGATCACCTGAGGTCTTCTGTAATGAGTTCACATTATTGATGGCATTAGTCAGCATATTGCCAAAATCTGCACCGACCGCTTGCCCCGTTGCTGCGGGACGCGCGCTGGCAGCTTCGACCATCATTGCCTGCATTTCGCCTTGTAAACCATCTATTCTCATCTACTACCTCAGGAGTCAAAATTATGACTATCTATTTAGCTGTATTATTGACAGAGCAATTAGCGTGCCACACATTAAATTGACTAGATATCGTATTACACTAGTCAGAAAGCTGACACTACTAATCTACCCTCAGTTTGGGATATCTATTCCAGCATCGCGCATTTTCGCCAACTTATAACGTAATGTACGAGGGCTAATACCCAGCTTTTCCGCCATATCTTTGCGTCGGCCATTGCACGCGATCAAGGTTTCAAGAATAATCGCATACTCTTGATCTCTAAGCTCATTACCGAGCCCTTCACTGCTAGCCGCCACTTTACTGATTGGATTTGCTTCAGCAATCGGTTTAATGTCTGGCGCCGCAACGTCATTACCTTCAACGATTTGTTGTAGGCTGCTTGCATCTTGCCAATCGACACCTTCAAGCAGAATATGCTCACCAGAGATATTTTCTTTCTCACTTAAGATTAACGCACGCTGTACCACGTTGTCTAATTCACGAACATTGCCCGGCCACGGATAATTGACGAGTTTGCTGATCGCTTGAGCTGACATAACCGGTACTGGCATACCCAGTTTGGTACAGTGGCGCTCAACCAAATGCTTCGCCAAAGGCTCAATATCACCTTTACGTTCACACAGTGGAGGCCAAGAAATTGGGAAAACATTCAAACGATAGTACAAATCTTCACGGAAATTACCTTCAGACACATACTGCTTGAGATCTCGGTTACTGGTCGCAAGTACACGAACATCTAACTTGATGCTCTTACGACTGCCTAAACGCTCAACCTCGCGCTCTTGCAGTACACGCAGTAATTTCGCTTGAAGGCTAAGATCCATTTCACTGATCTCATCCAACAAAATCGTGCCGCCTTGCGCTTGTTCGAATTTACCTGGGCAAGCTTGAATAGCGCCAGTAAATGCGCCTTTTTCGTAACCAAATAGGGTTGCTTCCAGCATGTTGTCTGGGATCGCTGCACAGTTAATCGCGACAAACGGACCATCTTTGCGACTAGAAGCATTATGAATATAACGAGACATCACTTCTTTACCAGAACCACTTGGGCCCAACACCATAACGTTAGCATCGGTTTTTGCGACCTTATCAGCCAGCATCATTAGCTTGATACTTTTCTCATCAGCAACAATAGCGTCGCCATTGTCATCCGATTTTACAGGTGCATAGCGGCTGACCATGTTGAGCAGTACTTCTGGCGCAAATGGCTTTGCCATGTAATCAATCGCACCCTCTTTCATTGCGGCAACGGCATCTTCGATGTTGGCATACGCGGTCATTAGCAATACAGGTAGGTTTGGCCAATGCTGCTTGATGTTTCTCAATAGCGCCAAACCTCCCATGCCTGCCATCTGAACGTCAGATACGACAATATCAACGGAGTTGGATTTTAATTTGACCAGAGCATCTTCCGCACTATCCGCTTCTAGCCATTCATAGCCAGCAAGCGCGAGAGTATCGACAAGGGCTTCGCGTAGACCTTCATCATCTTCGACGATTAACACTTTGCTTTGAGCCATAGGATTCTCCAGTGTAAATTCAGTTAAAACTTATTAGTCTTCAGAAGAAGCTCTTCTTTCCAACGGTAGGCACATGGTAAAGCATGCGCCGTCCCCTTCTTCTGATATCAATTCCAGTCGGCCTTCGTGTGCTCGACATACCATTTGTACAACCGCTAAGCCTAGACCTGTGCCTTGCGAACGAGTGGTAAAGAACGGCTCCATAATTTTACCTTGAAGCTCTTTCGGTACGCCGGGGCCACTGTCTTGTACTGATATCTTAAGCTCGCCGTTTACGGGCCTAAAAAAAACATCGATCTGCGATTCTTTACCCGCAATTTGAACCGCGTTCAAAACGAGATTACTTAATGCGGAAGCAATCGCGTTGGCATTACCGAACATTTGAGTCTGTTCGCCTTCCACTTCTTGGCAATAGTCAATCTGGTTCGATTTCAACGCCGCTTCTACCATCGGGTGAAATTCCGTGATCAGTTCGGCTACGGTAAAAGGTTTCACCACCTTATTGTCGCCACCCTTGGCAAACAACAGCATGTCGTTCACTTGCTTCTCTAAATCATGCAATCTATCCATAAGCTTAGATTGAAAACGCGTTTTTGTTGCCGGCGGCAGGTTTGGGGCGGCAAGGTTTGATGCATACAGCATCGCACTTGAAAGCGGTGTACGAACCTGATGGGCAAGCGAGGCCACCATTCTGCCTAATGAAGACAAACGCTGAAGATCACTCACGCGAGACTGCAGTAGTCGAGTTTCGGTCAGATCGGTAATTAAAATCAGCTGACCAGTGGTAGAGGCTGAGATCGCCAAACGTACTTTTCGCCCATTCTTCAACGAGATCTCGTGGCCGTCATCGTCTTTTGGATCGAAGGCACTTTGAATCACTGAAAACCACTTCTCACCAACCAACTCGACGCCAAGAATACGGTGCGCTTCAGGGTTCGCTTCTCTCACTTCGCCATGGGTATCTAACAAGATGACACCTGCTGGCATCACGTCGAGTACTTGCTTATAGCGTTCAACCTGCTGTTCAACAGAATCTAGGTGCGATTGATTTTCTGGTTCGTTAGATACGTGCATGTCAAAAATTTGCCTCAAATACTAAAACAGCCTGAGACGTACAACACGAGTCAGGCTATTTGCTATATTTATCACATAGTTAAGCAAGCAACAACTCGACTATGGTTTACCTGTTCACTTAGCTAGTATTACCAACTAGCTAAAAAGTGTGTGCTAGTTTTTCGTTTTCATCTAAAACTGGACACTATCGCTGCAAGTTATATTTGCGCATTTTCTCTACCAGAGTGGTTCTGCGCATTCCCAACATGTCAGCTGCTCGAGCAACGATACCACCTTGAGCTTCCAAGGCTTGATTGATCATATTTACTTCCATATCAGCGAGCAGCTCTTTCAAATTAACCCCTTCTGGCGGTAACTCTTGAGGCGCATTGGCATTGTCGGCAATATCATCTTGCTGGTCAAAACTGAAATCTTCTGAGAACAAGTCAGCAAGAGCGTCACGCTCCTGCTCTTCTTCAGACCCAAAGCTATTAAACTCTGGCTGGAACTCAGGGATATCACTGTATCGATATTTAGTTGGTAGGTGATTCACATCAACCAAGCTGTTTGGATACAAGATAACCATTCGCTCAACGAGGTTCGCTAGTTCACGAACGTTACCTGGCCAGTAATGCTCCATCAAAGAGTTGATAGCACGAGCCGTGAAACAGATAGGCATACTGCCTTCCGCTTCCATTCGAGTCATCAGCTCTTGAAGCAATAATGGAATGTCTTCTTTACGGTCTTGAAGCGCGGGCATTTCAATCGGGAATACATTCAAGCGATAGTAGAGGTCTTCACGAAACGAGTCATCGTCGATCATATCTTCAAGATTACGGTGCGTTGCAGCAATCACTCGAACGTCGGCTTGTATGGTGCTATTGCCACCTACGCGTTCAAAACATCGCTCTTGCAATACTCGTAGCAACTTAACTTGCATCGCCATTGGCATATCACCAATTTCATCAAGAAACAGCGTGCCACCTTCAGCCAATTCAAAACGACCTTTACGCGCGGTAATCGCACCTGTGAATGCGCCCTTCTCATGACCAAACAGTTCACTTTCCAATAAATCTGGCGGAATCGCGCCACAGTTGACTGGTACAAAAGGCCCTGAACGACGTTTAGAGTGGTAATGAATGTTACGCGCTACAACTTCTTTGCCTGTACCTGATTCGCCAAGAATCAGCACGTTTGCTTCCGTAGAAGAGACTTGTTCAATTAAGTGACGTACTTCTTGAATGCCAGCACTTTGTCCTACTAGGCTGCGAAACAGTGTGTTCTTGCGTGCAGAAGACACAACTTGAACACCTTTGCGACCTAAGAAATCTTTACAGTGTCTTAATGCATCACTTAATTGCGGGTAGTTAAGAGGAAGTTCAAGTTCACCAACATAGTTAGTCAACTCGTCAACCGGATGATTGTTTTTACCAATCACCAGTAAAGGGATGTGATTGGCGTGAACAAGCTTCTCATTCAGTAATGCGTTGAAGCCTTTACCTTTAATGGTACCAATAATGCAACCGGCCCACTGTAGTGACCAGTCAACTTTACGTGCTTGTTCAGAGCTGATTACTTCGCAGCTCTCTCCTACAAACTCTAATATTGTGCTTAAATTGTGACGATCTTGAGCGTTATCGTCGACGACAAGCAGTTTTGCCAAACCTTGCATAAGTAGGAATTATTGCCTTTATTTTGGTGCGATGCGGAAAAACGGTGAGCGACGTAGTCTATAAAACAGTGAAAAGTATCAATGAGTATGGTCTACGTAGACAAATTTAGGAAATCAGCAACGAAAAAAGCCATTAGGCTATCTAATGGCTTCTATTTTATTTGATTAAAAAAATAAGGCAACCAACCAATTAAGGGATATGAGATTGGTTAAAACTGCAATTTTTCTTTAAATGCCTACGTCAGCGGACGTCAAGTTGTGATATTCGTTCGGAATTTGGTCCCAAGCGCTCTTAATTTCGCGAATAATATCGATAACATCATCAATAGGCTGAGGGTCATTTTTGTGATTTGCCGCAGAAATTTGCGTGATCATGAACTCATAAAGTTGATCTAGGTTTTTCGCAATATCGCCACCATCGTCCATAGATAGGCAACTACGTAGGCTAATGATGATATCTAGAGCCTTACCAAGTCGCTCACCTTTCACCGGGATGTTACCCGCTTGCATTGCCGCTTTGCCTTGAATCAAGCGCTCTATAGCGCCTGCCATTAGCATTTGCACAATCTTATGCGGTGAAGCAGCCGTTAGCTGACTATCCACTGATACCTTTTTATATGCTTGTAAAGAACCGCGCATAGTAAACCTCTTCTATAAAAACTTTTTGTATTGTTGAACTGATTTAGCGCCGTGACGATACTTATGCAGGGTCTTACCTACTCGACTCGTCTCAGACTGCATCAATTCGACTAATTTTCTGGTTCTGGTAATGGCTTCAAACCATTCAGAACTTTGCTTAACGTTGGGATGTGAGTCGATTATTTGAAGCACGTTTTGCAATAACTGTTCTCTGTTATCGACAAGCTGCGTTATTTCTTCAGCATTAATTTCACTAAATTCAAGCTTAGAGATAATTAATTGATCGAGTTCACAAAGCTCTTGCAACTGGCTATTCATCTATTAGCCCAACGCATTCATCATGCTACCCAACTGAGATTGCATCTTACTGGTCGCATCTTGCATGGCAGTGAACTTTGAGTGTGTACGGCTCTCAAGGCTATCCATGCGGCGATCAAGCGCGCTTTGGTCATCTGCTAGGCGGTAATTCTGCTCGACTAAGCTCTTTTCTCTAGTACGAATTGAGCCTGTGATACCTGTGATACCTTGAATTGCATCTTCTACTTTTTTGGCGAAGCCGTTATTACCGCCAAAGAACTCACCTAACTTATCGAAGTTATTGTTAAGTTGACGGTCAAGCATGTCGTAGTTGATTTCTAGCGAGCCTTGTCTTGTGGTGGTGATACCAAATTCAGTCAAAGACTTAAGGTTCTCAGGCGCACCTTCAATGCTTGATGAGAATACACCTTTTAATCGTGAGTCAGCATTACGCACGGTACTGTCCCCAGACAGCGGCCCTTTTTGGCCAGTCGTTGGGTCAACACCCGCCAAATTTTTAGACACTTGGTAAAACTGATTGTAAGAATTAACAAAAGCTTCAATGTCTTGGCGAACGCTATTACGGTCATACTCCACACCAATTTCTGCTGGCGGCTTATCTTTTGGTGTCTTTCCTTTCACCGTAATATCAATGCCTTCAACAGCATCTTCAATCACGTTATTGTTACTAGAGAGCTGCGCCACACCGTCTAAAACGACCATCGAATCTTGTCCGGCCTGAACTTCCGTCATACCGCTATAAGTGTCAAAAGCCTGTTGTGCTTGTTCAAGGTCAGCTTGTGCTTTGTCGACCTTCTCCAAATGCTCACGCTCTTCGGGTTCTAACTTAGCACGTTCAATCTTTTTGGCTTGCTCAGCGGTCAATTCGCCTTTTTGAACTTTCTCAGCTAGCTCTGCTTTTTCTTGTGAAATCTTTTCTTCGATACGAGCTTGTTCCGCCTCAAGCTTTTGCTGGGCTTCTTTTGGCGTCACGTAGGAATCCGTCAACGTACCTGAGGCAGCATTTGACCATCCCGGTACATCAGGTGCCTTCTCTATCGCTTTTTCATCAAGCTCAAGTTCTGGTGTGTAGTAAGAGTCAAGAAGCGTACCAGAGGCAGTTTCCGTCCAACCTGGGATATTGTCTTCAGGCATGACAGATTTTGCCGCTTTAGCTGCATCAAGAGCAGCTTGGCCGTCGGCGGCGGCTTGTTCTCCGTAGCTAAGACTTTGAGAGTCTTCGTCAGCAACGGAGGTAGAATCAGTTTGGGATGCAGGGATGACATTGCCGTCTTCATCGAGTGCTTCACTCGCATTAGGATCGTCGTTCGAGATCGCGTCATCAACAAGTTGCGCAGCTTTTCCTGCAGGAGTTAGAGCAAGAACGTCTTGAGCGGCAAGGCGCGCTTTCTCTAGCGCTTTAACGCGCTCTTCAAGAGTTTTGTATTCGAGTTTTTTTAGGGGATTGGCAGAATCAGACTCAACGTTGATGCTGATCTGCTGATCTGAACCAGACTGGTTCGAGGCAACGATAAGTCGTGGGCCTTCAACATCATTGATAACAGATGCGCGAACACCAGGGTTGCTATCTGCACCGTTTATGCTGCGAACGATATCGATAAGTTTCGATCTATCGCCAACTTGTACATCAAAGCTGTCATCGCCAAGCGAAACCTGCAGCTTACCTGGGCCAAATTTCATGTCCTCTGATAGCACATCAGAAGCCACTTTATGGCTTTGGGCAAGCTGCAACACATCGATGGCATATTTGCCAGCGATCGCTTCGGTAGTCGCCGTCGCAGAGACAAGAGCCTCATCGGTACTTTCCACTGTTCGCACAGCAAAAGCTTTTTCCTGACGAAAGTTTGTCATCAGGTTTTTCATCGAATCAAGGGATTCTCTGAGTCTTCCATAGGCACTAATGCTGGTATCGATTCGCGTTCGTTCATTGTCGATTCGTTGCTGTTTAGGTACACGCTCCGAATCAACAATTTTGCTGACCATGGAATTGATATCCATGCCAGACGAAATCCCCATTGGGCCAAAACTCATTAAACCACCTCAATAATACGACTTAAACCTTCACCTCAAATATTCTACTATTCGAGTTTTGGGCTGCTAGGCGTCTTAGAATTTCAAGCATTTCTTCATCAGGGATCTGACGAATAATATCACCGGTTGTGGTCTCATAAATGGTGACCACATCCCTACCTGACTCTTCATCGACCTTAAAGGCAACACCCTTATTGAGAGAGGAAACGAACTCGTTCACCTTCTCCACCATCTTGACTCGCTCTTCATCATTTAGCTCTTGTCTATGCTGAGCTAATTGAATCGCCGCTTCGGTAGCTTCCTCTTTCGATTTCTCTACCTTGTCATAAGGTGTTGCTTCTTTCAGGCGCGATATACTCGACGCACTACTACCTTCATCGCTTGCAATTTTAATGCCATTAGGTGAGCCGTAAGGCTGGATGTTCGATGCGTTGGATGATATGTCCATAACACTCTCCCTCCCTCCTTTATGAGGCATACAGTAAAACTCTACCCTAAGTAGAGTTTACCGCTACTTACCGAAGTAAGTTTAGCCCAATAAGCTTAGAGCTGCTGATGGTGATTGTTTTGCTTGAGCTAGGATAGAAGTACTCGCCTGTTGTAAGATTTGAGACTTCGTCATTGCCGTTGTTTCTTTCGCGTAATCGGTATCTTTAATACGGCTCTTAGATGCATTAACATTTTCGTTGATGTTATCTAAGTTGCTGATTGCGTGGTCAAAACGGTTTTGGAAAGCACCAAGAGAAGCACGTTGGCTATCCACTGATTTTAGAGCGCCATCAATGATAGATACCGCTTCGTTTGCACCAGCAACCGATGTTACATCGATGTCGTTAACAGTAACGTCTTTACCACCACCGATACCTAGTTCGCCCGCAAGGCTGCCACCAAACTCAACTTCACCTTCAACTTTTTGACTTGAAGCGAAAAGTTGCAGTTTACCGCCTTCGCCTACAGACGCTTTAACGTCTTCGCTTTGACCATTGATGTAAGTTGCTAGCTCTTCGATGTCGTTGCCTTCTTTCGCAGAAATAGACAACTCCTGCGCTTCACCAAACTTATCGTTGTACTTGATCGTTAAGTCAGATCCTGCAGCAACACGCCAAGAAGCGTCTTTACCTTCTTCAACAGTATAGCTTTTACCACCCATATCCTGAGTATCAGTACGCATGTTACCCATAGAAAGCATTACTGCTTCACCTGAGTCAGCACCGATTTGGAAAGATTGACTACCGTAAGTACCGTTAAGAAGCTTATTACCACCAAAAGAGGTCGTCTCAGCAATACGGTTAAGTTCTGTGTTTAGAGCAGATACTTCTTCTTGGATCGCAACACGTTCAGATTTGCTGTTCGAACCGTTTGAAGATTGAAGAGAAAGGTCACGCATACGTTGCAGAATGTTGGTTGACTCATTCATTGCACCTTCAGCAGTCTGTGCAATAGAGATCCCGTCATTCGCGTTTTTCACAGCCATATCAAGGCCACGACTTTGCGACGTTAAGCGGTTAGAGATTTGTAGGCCAGCAGCATCATCTTTTGCGCTATTGATTTTATAGCCAGAAGACAAACGCTCCATTGATTTTTGAGTACCTTCAGCCGCGCTATTTAGGTAGCGTTGAGCCGTCATTGCAGACACATTTGTGCTTACATTAATCGCCATAGTTGATCTCCTTTAGGCATTTTTAATGTACTTATATGACTCTCACCTCACATAAATACATGTCAGTTTTGTTTATGCACCAGTGTCTCTCTCACCTTACATTGGTACATATCATTTCTCTCAATCCCTTTAACGGCCCCTTAATTAGAAGCTTTAATAAAAAATGCGCTTTTTTTCATATTCTTTTCAACAACAAAGGAAAGTGTGATCAGGCTTCAATTAATAGGGCGACATTCGCTAAAGTTTCCCGTTTGCGTAGATTAATAAGCATGGGGTTGAATACAAAAGACAACTGAGATTCCTGATACCTCGTTTTACTCGGTTCTGGAATGACGAAAGGTAGCTTCGCTACAATAAGCGATGAAATAGTCATTTCCCGATCCCGTAATTCCCTACAGTGAGGAACGAACGTGATAGGGAATCTCGCTTTTCTCTATTTACCCACACAGCACTTTTCCAAATGTATCTTCGCTAAATAGCAGGCAATAAAAAACCCAGCCGAAGCTGGGTCTGTTTAGCGCTCATCTCTCACCACGAGCTAATTTGTGGAAGCCTAACGTTAACGCTTTTGCTCAACAACGCTTATAGTCAACGTGGCCTTTCAATCGATTAACCTAGTAGGCTAAGTGCCGAGTTCGGTGCTTGCTTCGCTTGAGCAAGAATCGAGCTTGAAGCTTGAGAAAGGATCTGAGACTTAGTCATCTGAGTCGTTTCTTTCGCGAAATCGGTATCTTTAATACGGCTCTTAGATGCGTTAACGTTCTCGTTAATGTTGTCTAAGTTGCTGATAGCGTGGTCGAAACGGTTTTGGAAAGCACCTAGCTCAGCACGGTGGCTGTCTACATACTTAAGCGCCGCATCGATAATTGCTACAGATTCTTGTGCGCCGCCAACAGACGTTACGTCGATTGTATCAACCGTTACTTCTTTACCCGCTTGCATGCCTAGTTCACCTGCAAGTGAACCAGAAAAATCAACACTACCTTCAACCTTGTTATTACCAGCAAACATTTGTAGCTTGCCGTCTTCAGTAACAGACGCTTTAACAGAATCTTGTTGACCGTTGATGTAAGTCGCTAGCTCTTCGATGTCGTCACCCGCTTTTGCGTTGATGTCGATTTCTTGTGCTTGACCAAAGTTGTCAGTGAACGACAGTTTTAGGTCGTTAGAGCCCGCTTGAACGTTCCAGTCTTTATCTTTCGCGTTTTCAGTTTGGTAGCTCTTACCACCCATCTGAGCGTTATCAGAGCGCATGTCTTTCAGTTGAAGCATTACCGCTTCACCGTTATCCGCACCAATTTGGAATGATTTAGTACCGTGAGTACCGTTAAGCAGTTTGTTGCCACCAAATGACGTGGTTTCCGCGATACGGTTTAGTTCGTCGTTCAGTGCTGTTACTTCTTCTTGAATCGCTACACGCTCAGATTTTGAGTTTGAGCCGTTTGAAGATTGTAGAGACAAATCACGCATACGTTGCAGGATGTTGGTTGTCTCGTTCATTGCACCTTCAGCAGTTTGTGCAATTGAGATACCGTCATTCGCGTTACGGACAGCAACATCAAGGCCGCGGCTCTGAACGTTCAAACGGTTAGAGATTTGTAGGCCCGCAGCGTCATCTTTTGCGCTGTTGATTTTAGAACCTGAAGCTAGGCGCTCCATTGATGTTTGTTGTGCGCTGTTTGCGTTGTTTAGGTAACGTTGCGCTGTCATCGCTGAAACGTTTGTATTTACATTCACTGCCATGGTGATTTCTCCAATTGATTTTCCGGTATAGCGGTTTCCGACGTCTCGGAAAACCAAGTAGTTCTCTCAAAGTTACTTTTAATAACGGCTCAAAATCCCGAAGCTTTAGAAAAACTTTAAAAAAACCACAAATAAAATATTAATCCTATATTTATCATAAGGTTAACTTTAACGCTTTTCTAAAGCCGCTTTGGGATTTAATGAGGTAAAGATCCTGCTTTGTTCAAAAAACACGCTAACTGTCGTTAAAATTGGTCAACCCTCAGAAATGATCAATCACCAAAAATCGCAGGTGGGCATAAAGATTGTGCAATTCATCTAGCCAAGCAGAACATTTGTAACGAAGAAAATGGGTCGAATTGAACGTTAAAGATCAGAAACCTAAAGTTAGAAGCCAGGGGAAACGCAAAAGACAGGAAAACAAAAATTTAGAAATCAGAAAGATAGGAAACAGTGAGATAAAAGCAGAAAGGAAAAAGCCCCTTTTCCTTTGAGAGAACCGGGGCTAGTTGGCAGGTCAGAGCCTGTGTGGAGATCATCGAGAAATGAACACATTTCTGACGCGCCGTTGCATTCTTACCGTAAAAATGAATAGCAGGTGAGAGATGAGAGAGCTAAACACTCATAGTAAGTATGCTTGCCAGTTTCCCTTGCTGCATGGCTCACGTCTGAACACGAGCAGCAAGTTCAACCAATAACTATTGCAATAGTGTCATTGCAGAGTTAGGCAACTGTTTTGCTTGAGCAAGTATCGAAGTACCTGCTTGTTGCAGAATTTGTGACTTGGTCATTTGCGTCGTCTCTTTCGCAAAGTCCGTATCTTTGATTCGGCTGTTTGAAGCGTCGACGTTCTCTTGTACGTTTGCCAAGTTATTAATACTGTGGCTTAGACGGTTCTGTTTCGCACCCAAATCAGCACGCTGTGAATCTACGTACTTCATTGCAGAATCAATCACACTGATAGCGTTCTGTGAGCCAGCAACACTTGTTAGACTGATGTCTTGAACAGATGTTGTGCGGCCTTCACTCTTAATACCTAGCTCAGATGCTAGTCCACCAGAGATAGACATTGAACCCTCAAGATCAGGTTCAGCAACAAACAGCTGTAAACGGCCTTCATCAGTAACCGATGCATTCACTAGATCAGATTGACCATTAATGTAAGTCGCCAGTTCTTCAATATCGTCACCCGCTTTGGTGTTGATATCTAGGATGATGTCTTCGCCCGCTTTAGTCTTGAATTCGAACTTTAGATCACGAGCTTGTGCGGGAACTTCCCAGCTCTTATCCTTTGCATTTTCTGAATCAAACGTAGTACCACCCATGCGGAAATCATCTGCACGTATGCTAGTAAGCCCCATAATCATCGCTTCACCTGAACTAGCACCGATCTGGAACGACGCTTCACCAAATGTGCCGTTCAATAGACGACGACCACCAAAAGACGTTGTCTCTGCGATACGGTTAAGCTCATCTTGAAGTGCCATAGACTCTTCGTTCAGTGCTGTACGCTCTGCCGGAGAGTTGGTGCCATTTGATGATTGAATCGCTAGATCACGCATACGTTGTAGCACGTTAGTCGATTCGTTCATCGCGCCTTCAGCGGTTTGGGCAATTGAAATACCGTCGTTAGCATTGCGCATTGCCACATCAAGACCACGAGATTGCGCTGTTAAGCGGTTCGAGATTTGCAGACCTGCTGCATCGTCTTTCGCGCTGTTGATTTTGTGACCAGATGACAAACGCTCCATAGAAGTCGCTAGGTCATTAGACGCTTTATTCAGATAACGTTGTGCTGTCATAGCAGATACGTTAGTGCTTACATTGATAGCCATTTTGCTCTCCTTATGAGTTCGCAAACTTTCTGCGAAGCGGCCAGCTTTACTCTCATATGGATAAGCACTGACCGTGTATTACTCGATAAACCCTATTCAGGGTTTAAGATCTGTATTAATCATTTATAACCAACACAGATACAAGTTGTATGCCAAGTTTAATTTTGTATAAATGATTTTTTTATTTACTAATAATCAAAAACTTACAGAAAATTAAACGCGATTATGATTGTTTACTTCTAGAGGATGAAACGACCCCTACCCGCTTATTGCCGTTTTTTGCCGCTATATCAGGAAACACTAGGTTTCGTACGAATAAACGGCAATCTTTGAAGTCATTCGCACGTATGGCATAGCACATAAGGCAAAGAATCGACTCCGTGGTATTTAGCAGTTCACCACTAAATACCGATTGATCATTAAATATAGTTAAACAAGGTTAGGTCTTTTGTTTTGCCAAACGCTTGTTGTGAAGCTTGGAGTGCTCGAGAGTTTTCATTGAATTCAATGATGGCTTTCGAATAATCCAAGTCTTCAAAGTTGCTTTTTGCTTTCGCTAAAGACAACTTAAAATCTTCATGTTGCTGCTCTTGAATATCCAATGTACTCAAGCGTGCACCCACATCGGTTCTCGCCTTCGTCAAGTGAATGAACGCAGCATGGAACTCTTCTGTCACTTGGTGCAATTTCGCCGTTGCTGATGCATCCGACACCGGGTTTTCTGCCTGTTCTGCGGCTTCTTTGAACGTATCAAAGATAGAGAATGTCTCTCTCGGTTCTAAGGTGATGGCGTCACCCTTAGTAATTTGGCCTTTAATTTGAATATTTAGCCCTTCATAAACAATGCCAGTTGAAGGGTCAAAATCTTCAGCGGCAACCACCGAGCCATCTTTTTCAAGTTGATAAGCAAATTTACCTGTCTGCATATCGACGAAAGTCACTTTATAAGTGGAACCATCTTGAGCACTGTTGGTCGCACGCCCGAGTAATAACTCAGATGCCGGTTCAAGCTCATATTGAGGTTCATAGTCACCGAACGGATTATCTATTTCCATAAACATCTTGCTGCCCGGGTCGTTCATTGCCATTTCGAAGCTGCTTGCGACACGCATCTTGCGTTGATAGTCATCACCTTGATACGTCACATTTCCTTCGTTATCGCGAAAGAAAGGTTGATTTTTCGGCTTAGTGCCTGCAAATGTGTAGTTACCCGACTCGTCTTGAGAGTTGGCCAAGTGCAAGAAGTTATTCGCTAACTCTTGGATCTCACGCTTTTTCGCTAAGCGGTCTTCAGGGGAAAGTGCACCGTTGATCATTTCCATTACGGTTCGTTTTGCTTCATCAGCAAAGCCTTCAGTGTTGGAGACCAACACCTCATGGTGTTCAAGGCGATTTCTGACCAAAGTGATCGCATCTACATATTGCTTAAGCTGCTCTGACTGCTGACCGATATTTTGCAAATAGTGCGTCGCTAACGGGTCATCACTCGGCGACTGCAGTTTCTTACCAGAAGCGAGTTGCGCTTGATTGTGATGCACCTTGTTCTCTTGGCGGCGCAAGTCATTTTGCACTGACTGATAGTTATGGAAGCTAGAAATACGATTCAACATTTATCCTTCCTACCTCAGAGCCAAAATAGTGTTAAACGTATCATTGGCGGCTTGCATGATGCGTGAAGATGCCATGTACGCTTGCTGAAATTTCATCATATTTGCCGCTTCTTCATCAAGGTTAACCCCCGAGATCGAAGCGATACGCTCTTGAGCTGACTCTTTCTCTAATCTCGCGATATCACTCAAACGGTTTGCCGTTGAAGACTTCAAGCCTGTATTGGTATTTAGGTTATGGTAAATATCTAAAATCGTAGATTCACCATCGTTCAAAACTTTTTCTGTTTGGAGGTCTTGTAGCTTACGTAGGTTTCCGTTGTCACCTTCTGATGGGACAAGGTTTGCCGTAAATTTATCGTTCGCCACCGCGCCAGTTGTTAACTCAAAGGTCGTGCCATTAATAGTCACTGGTCCTTCAGGTGGATACGGTTGCGGCTGCATTAAAATATTGCCCTTGGGATCCGTCACCGCAAACTGCTCCCCCTTTGGCGACACAATTACTTCAAACTCACGCAGCTGGCCCGCCTCTAGGATTTTGAATCCTGCGGTACCTTTGGCAAACGTTGTGGATGCTTCATAGCTTTGTGCTGCGATGTCTTTTGGATCTTTGGTTGCCATCTGAATCTGAGCGGCAAAGTTACGCGTTGGGCGCAGTAATAATTTCTCACCTAATTCAGGCGGATTGCGCACTTCCACTCGCATACCATCAAGATAAAAAGCGTTGCCACTAGAGTCGGTCGTCACCTTAACGGTTTCGCCATTCGGCTTAGTCACGACATAATCACTGCCGTCATACTTAAGACCGTATTCACCACCTTTTAAGGCAGAGGTGTCATCGATATATACCGAAACATCCGCTTTAGACTGCCCACTGGCAGTGACACGAGATTTTGCCACCAGCTCTGAGTTCACATCGGTAAACAGATTCTTACCCACGTTGCCGTTGAGATCCAAACCTTGTTCTTGAAGACTATTTACCTTGTACGAAAACGCAGTTGCCAAACGACCAAGTTCATCCATTATTGCTGGAATGTGCTCGTCTCGCATGTCTAACATCGCACCGATTTTTCCATCGATGTCACTGCTCGTAATCGGTTTTAAAGACTTTCCTTCAACGATCGCCAAGCGACGCTGATGCGCATCGGGTAAGCCATCAACCATTTTCAGTTGGCTTGCTTCACTACCTGAAACCAAGGTGTGACCATTACCGATATGGACGTTAAACCCTTCGGCGTTTGAGCGCGGAGTTACCGTTACTTTGGTGTAACCAGAAAGTTCATTAATTAGCTTTTCGTGCTGATCTCGAAGGTCATTATGTGGCCCAGGAGTTCTCATCATTAAGCGTTGTACATCACGGATCTCGATCGCGAGTTGGTTTACTCGCTCGATACCCATGTCTAATTTTTTGTTCGTAGAATCAGACTGTTGGCGAACCGTTTCATGAAACTCATTCAACGTTTTACTTAATAGACCAGCCTTTTCTAATACAACCTTTCGCGCACCAACGTCATTCGGTGTATCGGCTAATGTTTTAACCGAGTCAAACCACTCATTGAGGTTTTCGGGGATTTTCTTCGAAGCAACCGATGACAATGTGCTTGATAGCATATCTAGGTTCGCTTCGGTATCACCTTTATTGGCGGCATTGGTTGTCGATAGGTTAAGTTCATTGACGGCAAATTGGTCCCAAGAGCGGCGAACATTTTCCACATGCACACCCATACCGTAGGTTTGACCACCGTACTGGCGCGGGTCATTCACACCTTGAATCACAGATTGGCGGCTATAGCCCTCTGTGTTGGCGTTAGAAATGTTATGACCTGTGGTGTTTAGCTGTCTCTGAGCGGTAAGAACACTTTGTGCCCCTACATTCAGAAGATCCGACGCCATAATGCCCCCAAAAAACTTAACAAAATCAGGATAAACTGATTAACTACCAGTTTAAAAAGCAATATATGTGCCAATAGAGAAAGAAGAGAAATAAAAGGCGTTAATTTATTGAAGTATAAAGAGATAACTATGTGTGGTGCTGTTGATTCTTAAGCGGCAGATAAGAAAAGAGCCTGCCAGTGGCAAGCTCTAGATGTTCAATCGATGTGACCTAGTTCATCTCATCAATCTTAGCTTTAACTCGCAATACCTTATCAGCATAGTTAGGGTCGGTTGCGTAGCCTGCTTGATGAATACCTTTGATGAAATTCTCTGCATTGCCTTGGTGCTGCAGCGCCGTTTCGTACCTTGGGTTTTCGTTCAAGAACTTCACATAGTCGTTGAAACTGTCTTCAAAACTTGAGTAAGAACGGAAAGATGCTGACTCTTTAACGGCAGTTTTACCATGGAACTCGAGAGTTTGAGTCGCCACTTTATCGCCTTTCCAACTTCTGTCTGCTTTGATGTTAAATAAGTTATTACTGTTGCCCAGAGAGTTCTTGACCATCTTAGAGCCCCAGCCTGTTTCCAATGCAGCTTGAGCCAATAGTAGAGATGAATCCACACCAAGCGCGCTTGCCGCTTTTTCTGCGTAAGGTTTCATTGAAGTCACAAACGATTCTGGTGAATCGAAAGAGACCGGCTGTTTAGCAGCCGATGCAGACTGAATTTCTTGTGCTCTTTCTTCTGAACGACCTGAGAATTGAGGTCTTTGCAATGAAGTATCGAAACCTTCACTGCGAACCTTATCTTCTGTCGCATCACTTGCTTGACCCGCGCTTAACTGCGCCACAATCATATCCGCAAGACCAAGCGAACCTGAAGCACTCAACTCACTCGCCATTTGGTCATCTTGCATCTGACGGTAGAACTGTTCGTTCTGGCTATTCAACATATCCGACTTGAAGCTTGAATTCGCATCACGCATCGACTTAAACAGCATTGAGGTAAAAATCGATTCAAATTGTTTTGCCGCAGCTGTCAGTGCTTCTTTTTCGCTGCCCTCTTCGCCATTTACCGCTTGTTGACGAAGGCGGTCGAGGCTGCCGATGTCATGAATAAAGCC
Source organism: Vibrio gigantis (assembly GCF_024347515.1). Lineage (NCBI taxonomy): Bacteria > Pseudomonadati > Pseudomonadota > Gammaproteobacteria > Vibrionales > Vibrionaceae > Vibrio > Vibrio gigantis. The sequence continues at coordinate 888,396 of NZ_AP025492.1, read as the reverse complement.
GATGTCATTGTTATTTTTAATCATGCTTTATTCCTTAGATAATGATCAATTGGCCTTCAATCGCACCCGCTTGTTTCAGTGCTTGAAGGATTGCCATTAAATCAGAAGGCGCTGCGCCTACTTCGTTGACAGCTCGAACCAAATCATCCAGCGTTAAGCCCGGTTCAAACTTAAACATCTTGCCATCCGCTTCAGTTACTTCGATATCTGAATCAGGAACTACTACCGTTTGACCACCAGAAAATGCATTCGGTTGGCTTACGTTTAGGTTTTCTTTGATAGCAACCGTCATACCACCGTGCGTTACCGCAGCCGCTTTTAGGCGAACGTGCTTACCAACCACAATCGTACCGGTACGAGAGTTGACGATGATTTTTGCAGAGCCTTCAGCAGGGTCGAATTCGATGTTTTCGATAGCCGATAAGAACGCCACACGCTGGCTGATTTCACGTGGTGCACGAACTTTTACCGAAGTCGCGTCTACCGCTGAAGCCATCTGTGGGCCTAGGAAATTATTAACCGCATCAGCCAAACGCTGAGCCGTTGTGAAATCGGATTGGATTAAATTGAAAGTGATGTAGTCACCACGGCCGAATGGCGTTGGGATCTCTTGTTCAACCGTTGCACCGCTAGAGATGATACCGACGTTAGGGTTGTTACCGACAATCTTAGAACCATCGTTACCCTGGGCACTGAAGCCACTTACGACTAAGTTACCCTGCGCCACAGCATACACCTGACCATCCAAACCTTTTAGGAAGGTTTGTAGCAAGGTACCACCACGCAAGCTTTTTGCTGAACCGATCGAAGATACGGTTACGTCAACTTCCTGACCTTGCTTAGAGAAAGCTGGCAGTTCAGCAGTAACAATTACCGCCGCTACGTTTTTTGTTTTTGGTTTGGTGCCGGGCGGCAATTGGATGCCAAAATTTTGCAGCATCGCGTTAAATGTTTGATCAGTAAAGGGAGTTGTCTCACCTGTACCCGGCAAGCCTGTGACCAAACCATAACCGACAAGTTGGTTACTACGAACACCCGCCACTTTTGCCACGTCTTTAATACGCGCAGCATGAGCACTGGTGGCAAGAAATAGCATGCCGAATAGTACGAGTGTCAGTTTTTTCATTGAGTAACCTGTCTGTATTGCTTTAATTTATAATGAGTTAGCTTGAAATTAGATAATTATGAAGGAGTCAGTAAACCGACACCCTCTCAAGCTCTACAGAGATACATTAAAGAATCGTGCCAAGAATCCAGGCTCTTGCATATCTTTTTGCACACCAGTGCCTGAGTACTGAATTCGTGCATTAGAAACACGGTTGGAAGCGATGGTGTTTTCGAAGTCAATATCATCAGGACGGATGGTGCCGCTTAAGCGGATATACTCATCACCCGTGTTCAGTGTCATCCACTTTTCACCACGAACCACGAGGTTGCCGTTAGCTAAAACCTCAATAACTTCAACAGTAATGTAGCCGCTGATGCTGTTACTTTGGTTAGCTGATGCGTCACCAGCAAAGGTATTGGTGTTGCTCAAATCATACGAGAAGTTGTACTTATCTATCGTCAGCTCTTGACCACCGACAGCCAATGGCTCCATCGATGCATCATTCGACTTAGACATGTCTGCATTGGCTTTTTTGGTCGCTCGAGTATTCTCATCTAATGCCACAGTAATGATGTCACCAATACCACGAGGTTTTGAGTCGTCATACATGCTACCAATATGGTTAACATTGAACAGTGAACCTGTTGCCGCTGCGTAATGCTCTGGCTTCTGTTTTGGATTAATTGGCGCCCATGCAGGATCACCAGCAATTGGATCAGTTCTGCCACGAAGTGTGTCGATAATGCCTGAGCTTTCCTCGGCCGACTTATCACCTTCCACTGCATCAACCACTGTGGTTGCGTTCTCTTCTGCTGGAGTCTCAATTGGCTCCAGTACAGAACACCCCGACATAGACATAAACAGAGCTAAACAAAAAATACGTTTCATGGCGATATACTCTCAGCAGGCAATGGCAATTGGATCAATTAGTGTAAAACAAGCAAACGGCGAACAAACCAATTACAGCTGTTGGTTAACAAAGCTCATCATCTTGTCTACTGACGAGATAACTTTCGAGTTCATTTCGTAGACACGTTGAGCTTCAATCATGTTGACCAACTCTTCGGTTACATTTACGTTCGATGTTTCTAGCATCGACTGGCGGATGTTACCCAGGCCATCAAAGCCCGGAACACCCTCTTGTGGGTCACCACTTGCACCTGTCGGCAAGTAAAGGTTTTGACCTACTGGCTCTAAACCGCCTGGGTTTACGAAGTCTGTAATCGTTATTTGGCCAACTACGACGTTGTTTTGCTCACCACGTAGACGAACCGATACTTCACCATCGTTGCCGACCGTTACCGAGATTGCATCTTCAGGGATAACGATTTCTGGTTGAAGAGGATAACCTTGACCCGATGTCACGATTGCGCCGTCACCGTTCAATGTGAACTGACCATTACGGCTGTAACCTGTTTCACCATCTGGCATTTCAACTTGGAAGAAACCGTCCCCTTCGATCATCATGTCGAGGCTGTTAGAAGTTGTTTGTGCGTTACCGTGTGTGTGAACCTTTTGAGTTGCAACCACTTTAGAACCTGCACCTAGCATTAAACCACTTGGTAGCTCAGTATTCTGAGACGACTGACCGCCAGGTTGGTTGATGTTCTGATAGAACAGATCTTCAAATACCGCGCGGCTCTTTTTAAAGCCAATGGTTGAGGCGTTGGCAAGGTTATTTGAAATTGTTGAGATATTGGTTTGTTGGGCGTCTAAACCTGTTTTACTTACCCATAATGCTGGATGCATAGCAAATTCCTTTAAATTCTATTAGCTCATACGAAGCAGTGAATCAGACGACTTGTCCATTTCCTCTGCTGTGCTCATCATCTTGACCTGCATTTCAAATTGACGTTGTAAGTCAATTAGGCTAGTCATTTCACCGACAGCATTTACGTTACTGCCTTCGATGGCACCTTTTAGCAACGTTACCGCTGCATCTGCTTCGTATGCCTGATCTGGGTTTTTAGAACGGAATAGACCATTCGTATCTTTAAACAAACTTTGGTTGTCTGGACGTACAAGTTTAATACGATCAACCACGGCCAATTCTTCAGCTGGAGCGCCTTGAGGAATTACCGAGATGGTACCGTCTGTGCCGATTTCAACTTTACTGATTGGGATAGGTAGTGTGATGGGTGCGTCGTTCTCGCCTAACACCAAATGACCGCTCGCGTTAGTTAGCAAACCGTTTTGGTCAACCTTTAGGTTACCGTTACGTGTTAAACCTTCACGGCCAGTGTTGTCCATTACCGAAATCCAGCCATCACCTTGTATCGTGACATCGAGATCGCGGCCAGTGGTGACAACACTACCTTGTGCGAAATTATGACCCGGACGTTCTGTCATGCTGAAAACACGAGTAGGCATGCCTTCACCGTACGCTTGCATTGAACGTGCTTGTGCTAAATCAGCACGAAAACCCGTTGTACTTACGTTGGCAAGGTTGTTAGCACGTAGCTGCAAAGCTTGCATATTTTGCTTAGCGCCACTCATGGCAAGAAACAGTGCGCGATCCATAATTTTGCTCCAAAAAATCATTCTCTAGAGCTTACAAAGCAAACACTATGCCAATATTTTTAACTGATACTTATCAATAGCTTAAATAAAAAAACGAACAAGAAAGGTGATCGTCAAAGGAGCATTGAGGAAGAATTGTTGCCAGAGGCATTACCGGGCGGCAATAGGGGCGGCAAATAGAAAAGCAAACAGCCATATCAAATTCACCAACAATACCCAATTCAATAACATTGAATTGGGTATTCGCAGATGATTCAAACGCTCGAAACGATTAACGAATCTGAAGAATATTCTGTTGCAGCTGGTTGTGTACTTCTAGAGAACGCGAGTTCGCTTGGAAGTTACGTTGAGCAGAAATCAAATCAACCAGTTCTTGAGTCATATCGATATTCGACTGCTCTAACGAGCCGTTGTTGATACTACCAAATGAACCTTTGTTAGATTCACCCCAGATTTTAGCACCGGAGTTGTTAGTTGCATCCCACTGAGTACCGCCTTTCTTATCTAGACCTTGCTCATTTGGTACTCGTACTAGGCCTACACGACCAAGCATTACGTTTTCACCATTAGAGTAAGTACCCAGAACACTGCCGTATTCATCGAAATCGATTTTAGTTAAGAAACCTGTTGTTGCACCATCTTCATCAAACTTAGTCAATTCAAACGGAGCCGCAAACTGAGTTGAAGAATCCAGACCAAACTTAAGTACTTGAGTTGGATCAGCACCGTTCAAGTCAATTGGGTTCGCGCCAGCACCAAGTGGTTCCGAGTTAATCGGTTGACCATTGTTCAGGCTTGCTAACGTACCGTCATTATTGAACTTCATTGTGTGACCAACATGGCCTAGTGCATTCGTCGCATCACCACCAGTAATGTTAACCGGCTTTTCACCGTTCTCATCTGACATGGTGTAGTACGTCTGCCAAGTGTTTGGTTGAGTCTGATCTTTGAGGTAGTAAGTCGTTAACTTGTATGACTGCCCCATAGAATCGTATACCGTCGAAGACGTTGCACGGTTATAGGTATCAGCATCTTCAAAGTTAAATGCAGCCGGGTCTTTAAGATCACCGTTTGCAGGAAGGTTAACCCCTACTTCAATGTTTTCTGTCTGTTTTGGTTTACCAAACTCAGCAGGAATGTCGAGAGGCTTTGGCGCGTAAGAAAGAACTTCACCCGAGTTTGGATCAACATCGTAACCTAAAAGAAACTCATCGTTAGCGGTAACCATGTAGTTATCTTTGTTTAGGTGAAATGCACCATTACGCGTTAATTCGTTAATCTCTGGCACCATGCGGTCTTTCGATACTGCAAAGAAACCTGTACCACTTACACGTAAGTCCATTGGGTTGTTTGTATAAATACTTGAACCCTCGTGGAACTGTTGCGCCACTTGGCTAGCTTGCGCACCGCCACCTGCCGTCGTTTTTGCGTTAGTGAACAACGAGCTTGAATAAACATCACCAAACTCGGCACGAGACTCTTTAAAGCCAAATGTGTTTGCGTTCGCAATGTTGTTACTGGTTGTATTCAGGTCTAATTGTGCAGCGGATAGGCCGCTTAAAGCTACATATGACATTCCAATATTCTCCTAATCTATCTAGCTAGCATAGTCACTCAATAAAGAGCTACGCTTTACCAACTTCTAGTACTTCAGCAAGTCGTACTGGCGATGTGAAACCAGCCAGATTGAGTAGTACGTTGCCATCACCCTTACCAAGAAGCACACTGTTCACGTTCGCATAACTGGAAACTTGGAACTCTGTGTTCTCGCCATCCAGTAAACCCGACGCTTTCACGTTGTATTTACCAGCCGGCAATGGGTTACCGTCTTCGTCTTTTCCGTCCCATTCAACACGTGTATCGCCTGATGGTTTAGAGCCGATATCAAATGTGCGAACCAATTGCCCTACTTCGTTCTCAACACGGACCATTACATTGTCCATTGCCTGAGGAAGCTTAACCATTGCCGCCATACCGCCATCACCGGGTTTTACACCTGCCGCACCAGGAACCAATACATCACGGCCTACCAAAGAGGATGCCTGAAGTGCTTGGTTAGAGGTCATTGATGAATTCAAGCTCTCAAACTGTGTATTCATTTTGCCAATGCCATCTACGGTCGCAAATGAAGCCATTTGCGCAATCATCTGGTCATTGCTAACCGGCTTAAAAGGGTCTTGTTGTGCAAGTTGCTTAGTCAACAAAGATAAGAAGTCTTCTTGTTTAAGATCCTGCTTACCTGTTGTTTCATCGGGCTTCTTAGCGCCATCTTGAAGACTCTTTAGCTGGTCAACATAGGACAAGCCGCTTTGACCAACATTGTTGTTGATTCCAGCCATGTGCTACCTCCTTATCCTTATTGACCCATCTGCAGCGTACGCAGCAGCATTTGTTTACTCGAGTCAGCAACCTGTACGTTCGTTTGGTACGCACGTGATGCCGAAATCATATTTGCCATCTCTTCCATAACGTTTACGTTCGGCTTGTAGATGTAGCCTTCGTTATTCGCTAATGGGTGATCCGGGTTATACTCCGCGCTTAGCGGCTTATCACTTTCCACAATACCTAATACTTTCACAGGCACAGTGTGATCACTGTTGCGTGCTCGATTTAACTCAGCGCCGAACACTGCGTGGCGAGCTTTGTAAGTTTCTTCAGCAGAACTACTTACACTGTCCGCGTTCGCAAGGTTGCTTGAGGTCGTATTTAGACGAACAGATTCAGCACTCATCGCAGAACCAGTCACATTGAATACATTAAATAAGCTCATCTAATTATTCCCCTTTAATTGCTTTAGTTAAATTCTTGAACTTACTTCCTAGGAAGTCGAGAGAGGCTTGATGCCTAATTTGGTTTTGCATGAAAAGGTTTCTTTCCAAATCCAAATCAACCGTATTGCCATCTCCTGTATCAGGTTGTGTAGGAATTCGATACTTCGTTTCCCCGTTCACCGTTGTTGAGGCAGAAATGTGCCGACCATCTGTACGGCTAAGACCAATGCTTGCCCCAGAACTTGCCGCTTGCAGTGATTTCTTAAAGTCTAATCCCTTTGCTTTATACCCAGGCGTGTTTGCTTGCGCGATATTGGTGGAAAGCACCTCAGCGTTACGCTCACGTACACCAACTGTGTGCTGGTGAATGCCCAAAGCATCGTCAAAAGAAATAGCCATGTAAACCTCAACTCAAGAACTGACTGTTATGAAATAACCAAAGCAATATATATACCAACTTTTAAAACAAAACGGTCTATCTATGCTTTTACAGGTTACTCGTGGGTAAACTTGCAATATACAAGCCAAAAAATAGAGTAAATTGGAATGTCACTCTGACTTAAAGATATAGCTTAAGCAGGAAAAAGAAAACCCAGCACTTGGCTGGGTTTTGAATTTAGACAGTAACGTTACACCTTGTATTGGTGCCACTCATTACTTTAATTTGTAGATGATGCCTGGATTACAGCGAACCATTTCAAAACGATCCGTTAAACCTGTTAACGATTCAGACGCACCCAATAGCAGGTAACCGCCAGGGTTAAGGCTATTTGCCATCTGGTTAAGTACCTTTGACTTCATATCAGGCGAGAAGTAAATCAGCACGTTACGACAGAAAATGATGTCGAACTTGCCTAACAGAGCATAGCTGTCCATCAAGTTCTGAGGGCGGAAGTTCACCATGCGCTTGACGTTATCTTTCACTTTCATACGGCCATCGCCCGCATCTTCAAAGAAAGTACGGCGGCGCTCTGGAGAAAGCCCACGTCCCAATGCAAGGTTGTCGTAAGCGCCAGTACGGCACATATCCAACATACTTGCTGAGATGTCAGTTGCGGTAATCGATACATTTGGCAGCATACCTGGCTTACGAGCTTGAGTTTCAAGAATCGTCATTGCCATTGAGTATGCTTCTTGGCCTGAAGAACTTGCCGCAGACCAAATCTTAATAGGACGCTTATTTGCCGCTATTTCCGGTAAAAGCTTATCCGCGAGCACAGCAAACGGGTAAGTATCACGGAACCAAAGTGTCTCGTTCGTCGTCATGGCATCGACAGCAGCCACACGCAGCTCACGGTTTCGACCTGTTACTACATCTCTCAACAAATCAGATAACGAAGCTAACTTAAACTTCGTTACTAATGGGCTTAGACGACTGCGTACTAAGTACTGCTTGCTGTCACCTAATACAATGCCACATTGAGATTCTAAGAAACGGCTGAAATCGCGATACTCTTGATCACTTATTGTTATAGCAGTCATTAATGTCTCTTTTAGTTAGTTAACGCAGCTTTTACCGCTGCACCAAGCTCATCAGGGTTGAATTTAGCGATGAAGGAGTTAGCTCCAACGCGCTCAACCATGGCTTGGTTAAATACACCACTCAATGATGAGTGTAAAATTACGTATAAATCTTTAAGTTCGGCGTGACGACGAATCTCAGCAGTCAGCGTGTATCCATCCATTTCTGGCATTTCGATATCTGAAATCACCAACGAAATCTGGTCGTAAATACTGCCCTCCGCTGACATCTGCATCAGCTTCTCATAAGCCTCTTTACCATCTTTCACTGAGATAACTTCAAAACCAATCGACTCAATAGCACGTTGAACCTGCTTACGAGCAACAGTCGAGTCATCAGCAATCAAGATGCGGCGAACCAATTCTTTCTCTTGTTCTACTTTCGCAATATCTTCAGCAATCTTGCTGTCCATTGTTTCATCAACAGGAGAAATTTCTGCAAGAATCTTCTCAACATCTAGAATTTCTACCAATTCATTATCAATGTTGGTTACCGCTGTCAGGTAGTTCGCTCTACCTGCGCCATCGGGAGGCGGAAGAATCGATTCCCAGTGCATGTTAATAATGCGCTCTACTGAACTTACCAAGAAACCTTGAATGGTTCGGTTAAATTCAGAGATAACCACAAAACACTTTTCAACATCCGTTGTAGGACGGCCACCAATCGCTAAGCTCAAGTCGATCACAGAGATCGTTTGGCCACGAATATGTGCTACACCTTTAACCAGTGGGTTCAAGTTTGGCATCTTTGTCAGCTTAGGGCATTGAAGCACTTCTTTTACTTTAAAGACATTAATGCCGTAACGCTGACGCCCCATTAGGCGAAAGGTTAGTAATTCTAATCGGTTTTGACCGACGAGTTGCGTACGCTGATTCACCGAATCAAGAATACCCGTCATGAGCTCATCTCCATATCAAACTTTTTTGTATAAAAAGTGTTAGTCTACTGCAGGCTACGAACCACCAGAGAAACGGAATGACGTATTATAAAACAAATTTGCCACCTCTTTCCATAGCAATGTGTAGAGCTACTTTTAAAACTGTCGCTAAGTTTATCGGCATTTTATCAATATTGTTTAGTTTTTTTGTACAAGCTGCGACCCCAGAACAAATTGAGATGATTCAGTCTGCAGCTGAGCAACACATCCTTGATACGGTTGAGCAGCCACAAGGCGGTGAACTCTTTGTAAATTCAGCAAATGTTGACTCAAGGATCAAAGCGACAGATTGCCCAGTACCTTTAGAGACCAGCGCCTCAACCACCACCAATACCCGCAGCAGTATTACGGTTTTAGTGCAATGTGTTCCTGATGAGTGGCGCGTTTATGTCCCCGTACGCCTTTCGATGTCAGTGCCCCTGGTCACAACAACTCGCTCACTCGCGAGAGGCGAAATCGTCGGTCAATACGATGTCACTACCGCTATGATTTCTCTTAACAAGTTTCGTCGCCAAGGTTTCACAACTCCACAACAAGTTATCGGCGCTAAGGTAAAAAAGAACCTAAGACCGGGTGATGTTGTCGAAAGAGGTGATATCTGTGTCGTATGCCGAAACGAGAAGGTTATCATACAGGCAGTGAAAGGTGGCATGACCATTACGACCAAAGGGACTGCGCTTACCGATGGCTCTATGGGTGATCAAGTAAGAGTGAAAAATGATAAATCACAGCGTATAATTGAAGGGATTGTTACCAGCATGTCTGAAGTCACGGTTTACTTTTAACTCTTTACTTCTAAATTGACGGTATCATTAGCGATTTCACTCTCAACTCTGACGCCAAATATAACGGCTGCGATGTTTTGTTCCTTTTCGACTATTGAGCTAAAAATTGCTAAAGTATTCGAACCCTTGGTCGATATTGACTGTACAGGTTCCCATTTTTGAAGAAAAGGCTTAACTATGGCAGGCATTGATAATATTCGTTCAGGGCAAACTCTAACGACCACTAACCGATCAGCAGTACGCTCTGATTCTAGTTCTGAGGCATCACGCTCTGATGTATCAACTAAATCACCAGCAAGCAAAGATGCGGTATCACTTAGCCAGCAAGGCAAAGCGATTGGTCAGCTACACCAAGATATGGCAGCACAACCAAGCTTTGATTCTGTGAAAGTAGCCGCGATCAAAGAAGCGATTGCGAACGGTTCATACACTGTCGATCCAGAAAAACTGGCAGACAACATGATCAAGTTCGAAGATGAATTAAAAGGTCTTTAAGCCAACAGTCACTTTTGATTGAAGTGATTGTATTTAAAGTACACGAGGTTATGAATAGGTTTATGTTATGGCGGCACTAGCAGATTTAGTTAATTTTCAACTTCAAAATGCCAAAGCCTTATCTGAATTATTAAGTTCAGAGAAAACCGCTATTACGAGCCGACAATCAAACGATATTGAGCGAATCGCCAAAGAAAAAGTGGTCCTTGTTGAACAACTAAGATCGACCGATCAGCGAATCGCAGCCCATACCAATATCTCAGAATTGACCGAGAATCCTGAACTTGCTCAATTAGTCACAAAAATTCAGTCCATAGTGCACGATTGCCATCAAGCGAACCTTGTTAATGGCGAAGCCTTGAATAGAGCACACCTTAGCTTCAAAAAACTCAGCAATATGATGCAGCAAAGCCATGGTAAAATTGGCATGACCTACAATGCCGGTGGTCAAACGCATACTATCTCTACGCTGGGAACCAACGTAAAAGCCTAATTAAGTCCCCCCTCTTCAATAACACCCTTAGTACCTGCCTGTATCTGTATCTGTATCTGTATCTGTATCTCAGCCTATCTATACTCCGACTCCAACCAAAAGCTACACTCCTGAAAGTACCCCCATGACCACAATAAATAAAAAAGCGGCAAGTATTTTCATACTTGCCGCTTTCTCATTGATATGAGTTATTAATTGCCGATACGCCATCTGGAAAGCGACTGACAACCAATATCATTTATTCATTGGTACTAGAACAGTGTTTGCTGTCTCTTCTCAGGCACGGGTTGTACTTCACCGTAATCGCGTAGCTTTTCCATCTTACGGATATCGAGCTGAAGCTCAGTGACATAGCTATCACCCACAGGGTAACTGCGCACCACTTCTGCGCCGCGGATTACACCATCAACCGCACCAGAAGTACGTTCAGTACCAAGGCGTTGATCTTCAAGCTCTGCTCGACCACTCACTCGCATACCATAGACTTGCTCGGCAAGTTCACGATAAGCATCGATCTTAGAGGCTCTCATGGCACGTATACGTCTTTCTTCATCGTTACGTCCCTTCTGCTCACTGATACTCGCGTAACCAACGGCGACCAAGAAGTCGTCTGCCCTCATGTTTTGCAGAGGCTGACAGCCAACAAGCAATAAAGCGGCAACAACAAATATTAACTTCTTCATCTAGAACTCCTAAGGGCGAAGAATAACAGTATAAGGCTGAGTCATCGTTGGGTCAGAACGAATGATAACGCCATCTTGAGTTCGAATACTGTTCAGAGTATCTAGGTCACGCCCAATACGATCTGCAGGCAAGAACCCCTGTGCAGACGCGACAACAATGCGAGTTTGCATGCCAACAACACGAGCATTGACTAACACACCGCCTTCTTGGCGAAGCATAGTGCCTGTCAGTACGTATTGAACGTCTTGCTCTTGAGCTAAGTCTTTCCAATCGCGGCTTAACGCAAAGTCACCTTGGTGTGTCACTTGAATAGAACCTGTTGTTTTGAAATCAACCACCTTGAAGCCACGGCGCTGAAACTGATGAATAAAACCTTCTGATACCGAGTTTCCTAGCCAGTTCGTTGTATCCATGTGTTGTAGGTCAACGAACGAAGTAATCGCAATTGGAGTTCTTGCTGAGATACTCGTATTCGAAATGATCAGATCTTCGGTCATACTTTCCACAAAGAAATCCATGGTATGACGAGGGCTATCCATCAACATAAACTGACTGCCTGAATACTCAGACTTGCCGTTATAGATTGGCGAATAAGCACATGAGGTCAATAGCATGACACTCATTACTACGAGCCATTTTTTCATTCTCTTATCTCCAGATAGTTTTAGTGCTACCTGTTCCAATATGTTCTCACCATTATTCTTTTCAATGGATTACAATGTTGGAACAGTCTTTGCTTTTCATTAATTGTTCAGATTAAGAAAAACGCACTTAAGTCAGCTTCAAGCTTATAGTTATTTGTTAAGCAATATTTATACCCAACTGGTAACGGATAGATGAAAAAAATAATTTCTTACTTATTTTCAATAAGTTCACTGATAACCATAAGCTTCAGTGCTCATGCCTCTTGGTATGAAGTTACCGGTACCGCAGCCATCGTATCGTCAGAGGAAACGGCAAGGGTCCACGCACTGGAAGACGCGGTATACAAAGCGATCCAGTTCTCAGGTGCTGATATTGGTAGTATCTCCAACCTCACGCCCTACCTCGACGCAAACAAGAAAGAGTTTCAATTTACCAATCATGAAGTGCGCTACATCTTGGTAGAAAAAGAGAAAAAGCGCAGTGGCAATATAATGGTCACCGCAAGGATCGATATCTATCCTTCGGCAAATGCTTGCCATGAGAGCCAATACAAGAAGACATTTTTGGTCGGCAATATCGACGTGACTTCGCCACAACAAGCTGTGATGGGCAGAATCTATAATATTGGGGATGATTTCAGCCACGTCGTGGATCGACAGTTGGCGCAAGAGTCTCGCAGTTTTGTTTCCGTCGGTACGACCAATTACGACATCGACAAACGTCGACCTGAAGTCATCAAGATGATCGCCCAAGACACTGGTGCGCAGTACATCATTGGTGGCGACATTACCGATCTAACCGCAACTATCGAGTCCAAACTTTTGAAAGATGACATCATCAATCGCCAGTTTGCGTTAGAGATGCAAGTGTTTGATGGCAAAACAGGACATCAGGTTTACAACCGCAGCTATCGTGAAGTGGCAAAATGGCCATTTGCTAAGACCAGTGAAGTTGATACTCGCAGTGCGCGTTTCTGGGCATCTACCTACGGAAGTATGATGCTGCGTGTTAGCCGTAATATTATGTTGGACTTAGAGTCTGAAGTCTCATGTAAGATCACGCTTCCAGAGGTAGCAGCGGTATTTGGTAACACAGTGACCATTGATTTAGGTCGAATGCATGGCGTACAGCAGGGTGACAAGCTGCAACTATGGCACACAGGTTCGTTTATCGACCAGCGAGGTTTGCCACGCAATAAAGTGTCGCAAAGCGATATCACACTGACCGTTTCTCGCGTCTACGAAAACGAAGCAGAGCTAACGATTGATCAACCAAGCCTGGCGGGAAGCATTCAAATCGGTGATGTGATGCAGAAAATCATGTAGTTAACGACACTCACCACACACAGTATCTAATAAAGCCTTAGCAAAAATGTTAAGGCTTTATTTTTTTCATGGGTATTAGTTTCGGTTTTGCAGTATTTGGCGTAATCTTATTAATAACATAATCATCACTTAGCAAACTATGAGTCAAAATAATCTAATTGGTGCTACCGGTTACCGCTTTATCTCGAAAGGTAAAACCGCTTTTAAGATCCACATCCATACTCCCGAAGATACGGTGCTGCATCGTTCCGTTGGTTTTGTTCGTATGGGTGAAGACAAAGCACTGAAGAAAACCATTAAATTAAGAGACGAGCTGGGCAGACAGCTTTGGGGTAAGTTTTGGCCCAAAGTCCTCAAAGAGCCCTACCTCATGACGCGTCTGCCTCATAGTCTAGAACCTAAAATCGTATTCAAGCCAAATCCGACACAGAGTGATCCTGAACACCGCGATGAGTGCTACATCGCTAAGTGGCGTGTATTCTCAGAAAACGGCGACTACAAATACAAAACCAAGGTGTGCTCCATCAGAAAGCACGGCCGACTTGCCGCTTATAGCCAAACCAAACGCGCCCTACTTGATGCCCACAAAGATGTGATTGATCTGCTTATCTTTATGGGGCGATTAAACAGCATCGATCTAAAGTAGCACTGAATGCAATTAAACTGATTACCCATATTGTTCAAATACAAAAACAGCCGCACATTGCGGCTGTTTTTATTTTTAGGTTAGTGATCTTGGCGCTTTAGCATCTTGTCACACACTAAATAGAGCATCTAGCTTCGGCATATCTCTGCCAATGTCGTTAGTCGGCGCTTAGACTCTTTCACATAAGGGTTGGTTTGATCCCATGCGTAACCCGCCAGAATCGAGCATACCATTTGCTTAATCTTTGGATTGGGGGCTTGATAGAAAATCACATCCTGCAAAGTACCTGAGTACCACCCCTCAACATACGTTCTGAAGGTATCTACACCAACCATCAACGGATCGGCATAATCGCGATCCCAATCGACTTCTTCATCGTTAAGCTGCTTTTCAACACACTCAACCGCAAACTGAGCCGACTTCATCGCAATCGTCACGCCTGACGAGAACACGGGGTCAAGAAACTCACCGGCATTACCCAGCAGTGCGTATTTGTCAGTTGCAAGATGCTTCACGTTAGCAGAATAGCCACCGATCTCACCCGCAGGGTTTAGATACTCAGCGTTTGTCAGTATTTCGGCCAATCCAGGCTCTTCCATTGCCAACTGCTTAATCGCGGTAATCTTATCCTCAGGGTAAGATTCAAAGAACTTCGGTTCCCCGACCACACCAAATGAAGAAACACCGTTGCTAAACGGGATCAACCAATACCAAACATCAGGGTTGGTCGGGTGCACAGAGATTAGAATTTTGTTTCGGTCATATTCTAGGTCGGTATCCACCTCAGCAATATGATCGTTAATGTGCGTGAAAATGGCTTTGCGAGGTGGAAGTGACGACGGCTCTTCCAAGTTAAGCATTTTCGGCAGCACTCGACCAAAACCACTGCCATCCAAAACGTACTGTGCTTCTAGCTGATAGCTTTCTCCATCAAGCACTTGAACATCTAAAATAGTGCTGTCGTCGGTAAAATTAATGCCCGTCAACTCATGCTGGTAATCGATAGTGACACCTTGTGCCTCAGCAGTATCTGCAAGCACCTTATCAAAAGCACCACGTTGAACCTGAAACGTGGTTCCCGGCCCAGTAGAGAACTTATCTTCAAAATTGAACGCGGTGTACACACCATTTTTACGAAATGCTGCGCCATCTTTGTATTGGAAGTTAGCCTTTGTCACCGCGTCGGTCATGCCAGCTTGTTCAATCACTTCCATGCAAGCGGGTAATAGGCTTTCACCAATTGAGAAGCGAGGGAACACGCTCTTTTCAATTACTCGAACATCGATGCCTTTTTTGTGTAATAAAGACGCGGCAATAGACCCTGATGGCCCAGCTCCGATGATCACTACTTGAGTAGACAGTTTTTTCATTAATTTAAGCCATGTTTGTTATTTTTTATTGCGCGCCAGCTTTCAATTCAAGCAGTGTATGACCAAGACCGATATCGTCGGTGCGAGTCACCACTTCAAAGCCAGCTTCTTCAACGATCTCTAAGAAATCTTCACTGCGGTAAAAGCGGCTATTACCATTTGCCAAGCACGTAAAGTAAAGCGAAGTTGCGTTCAAGCTATAAGAAGCTGCATCGTATTTCTGTGCATCCCAAAACAGCTCAAGGATATAGACGGTCGCTTCTTCTGACATATGAGAGCGAACACGCTTTAAGATGCTCAGAATCTCCATTGGCGAGAAGCAATCAAGGAATTGACTCATCCACCACACGTCGGCGCCTGTTGGCAGAGCTTGTTGTTTATCCAGCATGTTCGCCGGGAATGGAGTGACTCTGTCTTGATGACCGTGCTGCGTTGCATTTACCATTGCCATTTCGAGTTGCTGTGGCAAATCAACAATCGTGACTTCAACATCAGAGTCATGGTTACAACACTGCATCGCCCACTTGCCCGTGTTACCACCAATATCCACCAGTGACTTAGGTTTCTTACTGAAGACCTTTTCAAGTAACACAGGGAACGAACGATCCGAATAGAAGTGGTCAAACTTGAACCAGCTCTCTTTCGCTTTTTCGGGCAATTGAGACAAGCCTTGATAAATGGTTTCCCAATCACCCAGCTCTTTCAAGCCGGCAGGAGTGCCTTCTTCAATGGCTTCGGTTAGATGCATCATCGCGGCATAACAAACATCGGCCGTAAAATCCATGTTTGCATTGGTCATACCATCGTGCAGAAGGTAGAAGCCAAGGTTGGCCATTTTGTAGTTAGGTTTTTCCCAAGTAACAATATGAGCACTTAACGCCATATCGAGTAGAACTTTCACTCCGTACTCAGAGATACCGGTTGATTCAGAGATAGACTCTGCAGGCAAACCCTCGTTGCCCGCATCATCTAACGCTTTCAAGATACCTAAATCGCGAAGTGTACGAGCAGTATGAAAAACAATAGGAGCGAAAGACAATTTCTGCGCTTCTGTTTTTGCTTCTAATGCGTTGAATGGATCTAATTTATATTCAGACACGAAAAACCTAACTTTAAATAATAGAGAGTTACTCAGCTGCCATTTGTGCAAGCTTACGTTTAATATCAACGTTTAAGTTATTAACCCAACGATTGTAATTACGGTGTATTTCACCATCGTCGTACTTCAAATTCTCTGACTCAACGTAAAGAATAGAGTAAAACTTATCACTATAAGGAATTTCAACCACAGCATGGTGCGAACGAACATACAATTCAGCGCGGATCAAACCAGGCTTTATTTCTGAAACCAACCAGCCTCGATTTTCAGCAGATTCATAAATAGCTGATTTAACCTGTTTACTTTGAAGATTCTGTGCAACTGGAGTATCCTCAACATTCATTACAGGTTGGACGCGTCCACACCCTGCAAGAACGAATATGAATAACATTGAAACCGCTATTTTTAGTAATTTCATTTAAATTCCTTATCTGTGTTTATTTATAAGCGCGCATAGTATTTAGTTAGACTCAAAGCAAATCAATACTCTATGTCAAATCAATCCCAATTAATGTCGTTTAATATTGAGAAATGGTCTGCAAATTCGGCAGGGCTCAATTCTATTGCTGAATGGCAAGCGTGGAGCACTAATTTAGATTGGCCACAAGATGGCTCAACTGAATTTAAAGCGATCCCACCGATGATGCGCCGCCGAATGAGCCTACAGAGCAAATTGGCCGTTCAAACTGCGCTAACCCTATTAAAAGACACCTCAATTGATTACCTGGTTTTTGCCAGTCGACATGGTGAGCTACACCGAACCGCCACATTGATTCAATCAATACTAGAAGGTGATGACGCCTCGCCGATGGCATTTTCGCAGTCCGTACACAACACAGCAGCTGGATTAACCACCATTGCCGCAAAAGCGCCGATCCCGCTAACCTCTATCGCTGCAGGCCAAGATACCTTTCACAATGCTCTGATTGAAGCCTACCTTTACCTGCACCAATATCCATCGCACCGTGTGTTAGTCATCGATTTCGACCAGCCTCTGCCAGAGCTGTACCAAGAGTTTGAAACCCAAAACTATACCGACTATGCACTGGGCTTAGTACTGACCTCTGGCAGTGATTACTCAGTATCAAGAACTGTGACCAACGAAAACTCAACAGATCCATTGCCACAAGGCTTGCAGGCTCTACAAAACATCCTTCAGGACTCTCAACGTTGGACCGTGACCGGTAAGTATCAAGATTGGGCTTGGGTAAACAACGCAAAAGCCGGAGAGCTATAATGAGCAAAGTAGATCAATATTGGCGAGTATTCGCCACAGGCCTCTGCTTTACCATCTTCGGCTTAGGAGGCCTAGTCCTCAGCTTCTTGATCTTGCCATCTATCGCACTCATCACTCCTAACACCATTCAGCGAGAGCTCAGGGCTCAACGATTGATTCGCTTCTCATTCAATGCCTTCTGCCAGATCATGAAATTCACAGGCGCAATTGACTACCGAATTGATGGTGCTGAGTTGCTGCGTGAAGACCGAAACTGCATTATTGTTGCGAATCACCCGAGCTTGATAGACTACGTGCTAATCGCCTCACAGCTCCCCCAATGTGACTGCCTGGTTAAAGCCGCCATTTGGGAAAACCCATTTATGAAAAGGATCGTCAAAGCCGCGGGCTACATACCAAATCAGGCGCCCGACGATCTTTTAGAACGTTGTGAAGAACGCTTTTCACGCGGCAATGTCTTGCTTGTTTTTCCCGAGGGAACTCGCACTACGCCCGGAATTGAGCCATCCTTACAACGCGGCGCGGCACAAATTGCCACTCGAACACAAACGAATCTACGTGTCATTCATATTACGGTTTCTCCGACATTCTTAACGAAAGAGAAAAAATGGTATCAAGTTCCAGTAACGAAGCCCTTTTTTCATGTCGCGGTGAAAGGTAAAATAGACGTTGCACCATTTATTGAAAGCTCAAATAACTTAACTTCGGCAGCAAGACGCCTTAATCATCATCTTGCACAGACAATTTTCCCTTCCGAAGAAAATATTTAGCTCATCAATAACATAACTGGCGATATCAGCATTTCGAAAATACTTCACGTCATGTAGAATCGCCCCCTTAAAGCAGCATTCAGATAAAGCATTAAGTAGGCCAAAGTGGAAACATTACACAACGAACTGAAACAACTGATCATCGACGCACTAAATCTTGAAGACATGAGCACTGATGAAATTGAAACGGAAGCTCCACTGTTTGGTGATGGATTAGGGCTAGATTCAATTGATGCACTAGAGCTTGGCCTAGCTATCAAGAAGAAGTACAACATCGTGATTGATGCTGACGATTCAAACACTCGCGAGCATTTTGCGTCGGTTGCAAACCTAGCAAACTACATCTCATCTCAAACGAACAACTAGACAGATCTTTATGACACAAGCTAACCAACAAGAAGTATACAACCAGGTTAAAGATGCGCTGATTGAGCTGTTCGAGCTTGATGCTGAAGATATCACTCCGGAAGCTCATCTCTATCTTGATCTAGACCTAGACAGCATTGATGCGGTTGATTTAGTCGTTCACCTCCAGAACGTAACAGGTAAAAAGATCAAACCTGAAGAGTTCAAAGCAGTACGCACCGTTAATGACGTTGTAGAGTCTGTGGTTGAACTATTGAAGGACGCATAATGCGTCCTCTGCTGACTTTACTGTCGGCAATCATACTTTTCACTTATCCAATAGCGGTTTACTTTGGACTCAACAAGTTTGGGCTGCAAACCGTGGGTATCGTCTTGGCCGTTATCTTTGCTGTTCGCATTTTTACTGGCGGCCAGGCAAAAATCAAAGAGCTAAAACACCTAGCTTGGATCAGTGGAAGTGCTGGTATTGTTCTGCTGACATTAGGTTTAGCCTTTAAGCAACATGGCTGGCTAACTTATTATCCCGTTATCGTTAATGTTTGTATGCTGGTAGTATTCGCTTCAAGCCTATGGCAACCACAAACGATCATCGAGCGCCTTGCTCGCCTTCAAGAGCCTGAACTTCCGCAAAGTGGCATTGATTACACGCGAAAAGTCACCAAAGTTTGGTGTCTGTTCTTTATTATCAATGGCTCTATCGCCTTTTACACCTGCTTCCAACCGCTAGAAGTATGGACCCTATATAATGGCTTACTCAGCTATGTGTTTGCAGGGGTGCTCTTTGCAGGGGAATGGATAGTGAGACAACGCATTCGTCAGAGTTAAATTGTTATGACCCAAACCGTATCTTACACCTCGCTGTCTAAGCTTCTCACTCAAAACCGAGTGCCCGAATCTATTGTCTGCTTTGATGACAATAGCGAGATTACGTGGCAAACATTTAACGACGACTTATCTCAACTCGTGCACCTTTTATCTTCATCCCCTTTTCAACGAGTCGCTATTTGTACCCAAGATAGCTACCTATTTTCGGTGGCTTTTTTGGCGTGTGCAGCAGCCAACAAACACATCATCTTACCGGGCAACTACCAGCCTTGTGCGCTTGCTGAGTTAAATGAACATTTTGATTGCCTGCTAGTTGATGACTCGATTGGCGAAGTTGAGGTGAGTGACGTTCGCAATATCCAAACCTTATTGGACTCAAGCACCGAAGTACAAAAGCCCCTAACCGATGATCTTACAACCATTGATCTGGCAACCGTCCCATTAACTCTGTTTACTTCAGGTTCAAGTGGCACGCCAAAAGCGATAGATAAAACGTTAGAACACCTAGATATTGAGACCGCCCAGTTACACAAAAACTGGGGCGAATTACTCAAGGGAAACCGAATCCAAAGCACCGTTTCTCATCAACATATCTATGGTTTACTGTTTAGAGTCTTATGGCCGCTATGCTCTGGTGTTCCATTTGCTCGAAACAACCTCGAGTACCCAGAACAGATCTTGTCTCACGCAAATCAAAACTGTGTGCTGATCAGCAGCCCAGCACTACTCAAACGCTTAAAGCATGAGACCAACAAGGTACAACTTGCAGGAATCTTCTCTTCGGGTGGTCCGTTACCTACCGAGTCAACTCATCAGTCACGAGATCTACTTGGTCATTTACCTATCGAGGTATTTGGCAGCACAGAGACTGGCGGTATAGCCTTTCGTCAGCAAGAGAACGCTCAAACGCCTTGGCAACTTTTTGACTGTATTGAGGCTAGTCTCAACAGTGAGAATTGCATTAAGTTATTGTCGCCCTACATCGATAACAATAACTGGTACCAAACCGCTGACGAGTGCGAAATGGTCTCAGACAATCAATTCATATTGAAAGGCCGAACCGACCGAGTGATCAAGATCGAAGAAAAACGAGTATCACTGGTTGAAGTGGAAAAGCGACTAGAGCAACTGCCTTGGATAAGCGAGTGTGTGGTGATTCCATTTGAAGAACCTGAGCGATTAATCTTAGCCTCTGTTTTGGTATTATCAGATGAAGGCCAAGCGACGTTATCGACCATGACTAAAGGTAAATTCTGGTTGATGCTACGCACAGAACTCAGAAAGTGGTTAGAGCCAATCGCGATCCCAAGAAAATATCGCATTGTTGATGAGATTCCTCTCAACAGCCAAGGTAAGCGATTAACATCTCACATAGAACAGCTAATAAAATCATAGAAACCGCTGATCGTATTTTACACAGAGACTATCTTTTTATATTTTTGTCAAAGAACCAATATTTGCCTAAGGATTCTAAGCACGCCCTATGGATAAAAGAAAACCAAACATCATTGCTGTAGACACGATAGATAATGAATCGACCCTGACACTTAATGTTAGCGCAGATATCACCGATTTTAAGGGGCACTTCAAGAGCTTCCCTATTCTACCGGGCGTCACGCAAATTGATTGGGCACTTCACTACGCAGTCCAAGAGTTAGGCGTCCCTAGTTTCTTTAAAGGCATGGAAGTCATCAAGTTCCAAGAGCCTATCCTGCCTGACACCACAATCCAGCTATCACTCAAATGGGATGCAGACAAAAGCAAGTTGAGCTTCAGCTACACTTCAAATAACGGTGAGCAAACCCATTCTTCAGGCAAAATGAAGCTGGGAGAGAAAAGTGAATAGCACTCCAGTCGAGGCTACTTCTCAACACCAAACGAAGGAAAGCAGCTACAAGGCTTGCTTCCTTATCCCGTGCTTTAATCATGGCGCAACCATGCCTGCGGTGGTGTCGTCACTCCATCATTTTGAGTTACCTATCATCATCGTTGACGATGGTAGTGAACTCGCTACAAAACAGTTTCTCACTCCCCTAGCAGAGCACTCACATGTAACCTTGGTGACACTTGAAAAGAACCAAGGCAAAGGCGGTGCGGTAAAAGCCGGAATCAAAAAAGCACAACAACTCGGCTTTAGCCATGCCATTCAAATTGATGCTGACGGACAACATGACCTTGAAGCCTTACCAACATTAATTCAGGCATCACAAGCTAACCCACAACGTTTGATATCAGGCCAACCGGTTTACGATGAAAGTGTGCCCAAAGCGAGGCTCTACGGACGCTACGCGACACACATTTGGGTGTGGATAGAAACCCTGTCCCTATCGATCAAAGACAGCATGTGTGGCTTTAGAGCGTACCCTGTTGACCAAACACAAGCAGTACTAAGCAAATACGATGTTGGGTCTAGAATGGACTTCGATATCGAAATTCTAGTTCGCCTGTATTGGAAAGGTTGCGACATCGATTTCGTTGAAACTCGGGTGATCTATCCTGAAAATGGCATCTCTCATTTCGATGCATTGTGGGATAACGTCAAAATCAGTTGGATGCATACGCGTCTATTCTTCGGCATGCTGCCAAGAGCACCAAAACTGATTGCTCGTCATTTCAAATCTAACGCTACTGAAAGTAACCTAGGTTCATCAGCGGGTTCAGAACTGCAAAATTCAGAGCAGCCGCACTGGTCTCGCACCCAAGAACGCGGCACAGTGTTAGGCATCAAACTACTATTAGCCATTTATACCTTATTAGGTCGCGGCGTATTCAATCTAATCCTACGTGGTGTAATGCGTTACTACCACTTAACAGGCAAGCGCGCGCGAAACGCTTCTGAGCAATACTTGTTTCAACTAAAGGCTTACGCAGAGCAGCAGAATATAGAGTTGCCCGCGGAACTAACCAGCTACAACCACCTGCTTTCGTTTGGGCATACCATGCTCGACAAGCTCGCAGCATGGAAAGGTGACTTCTCGGTAGATAACCTTACCATCCATGGCCAAGACCAATTCGAAAGCATGGTGGCAAATAAGCAAGGTGTGCTAATTCTTGGTTCTCACCTTGGTAATATTGAGCTGTGCCGAGCTTTGGGTCGAAGACACTCAAACATCAAAATCAATGCGCTGGTTTTTACAGAACATGCAGAGCGTTTTAATTCCGTGATGAAAGCGGTTAACCCACAGTCGGATTTAAACCTGATTCAAGTGACTTCGATGGGGCCTGATACGGCTATCCTATTACAGCAGAAGTTGGAGCAAGGTGAATGGATCGTGATTGTCGGCGATAGAACTTCCACCAGCAAAGAGAGCCGCTCAGTATGGACAGAGTTCTTAGGTAAGGAAGCCCCGTTCCCTCAAGGGCCATTTATGTTAGCCTCTGTACTCAAAGCACCTGTATTTTTGCTATTTGGGTTACGTGACGATTCACAAGCAAAGCCGCACTTTAATGTCTATTTCGAGCATTTTAGCGACAGAATCGAACTACCAAGAAAGACACGCGAACAATCTTTAAAGCAAGTCGTTCAGCAATACGCAGATCGACTTCAGCACTACACACTGAAAGCACCGCTTCAGTGGTACAACTTTTTTAATTTTTGGACATTGAGCAAGCACCATGACGAAAAAGAATCCAAATAGCATCACCTTTGGTGCCGAACGCCTCACTATCGAGGACGTTGTCGCTATCTCACAAGGCGCAAAAGCCTCGATGAACACCAGTGACGAGTTCACTTCAAAAATCGACCGTGGTGTTGCATTCCTAGAGCGCCTACTTAAAGAAGAAGGCGTGATTTACGGCGTAACGACGGGTTACGGTGACTCTTGTACCGTTGCGATTCCGCCAAACCTTGTGGATGAACTACCTCTACATCTGACGCGCTTCCACGGTTGTGGTTTAGGTGAAACACTGTCTCACGAGCAATCTCGTGCCGTATTAGCAACGCGCCTGTGTTCTCTATCACAAGGCGTGTCTGGTGTGACTCATGATCTGCTTAACCAGATCGTCACTCTAATCAACCAAGATATCTCACCACGTATTCCTCAAGAAGGGTCGGTAGGTGCCAGTGGCGACTTAACACCTCTGTCTTATCTAGCAGCCGCGCTAATTGGTGAGCGCGATGTTATCTACAAAGGTGAAGTGCGCCCAACCAGTGACGTTTACAAAGAGCTAGGCATTAGCCCTATCAAGCTTAAGCCAAAAGAGGGCTTGGCGTTGATGAACGGTACTTCTGTAATGACGGCATTAGCGTGTATCGCTTACAAGCGTGCAGAATACCTAGCTCAGCTGTCAACTAAGATCACGGCTATGGTATCGGTAGGTATGCACGGCAATGACTTCCACTTCGATGAAGCCTTGTTCGCCGTAAAACCTCATCCAGGTCAACAACAGGTTGCGGCATGGCTGCGTGATGATCTGCAAGCAGATCGCCCGCCACGTAACAGTGATCGCCTACAAGATCGTTACTCTCTGCGCTGTGCTCCACATGTTATCGGTGTAGTTCAAGACTCTCTACCTTGGCTTCGTCAGATGATCGAGAACGAACTAAACAGTGCCAATGACAACCCAATAATCGATGGTGATAATGAACGCGTACTGCACGGTGGACACTTCTACGGTGGTCACATCGCAATGGCAATGGATACACTAAAAACCGCCGTAGCCAACCTTGCTGACCTGCTGGATCGCCAAATGGCCCAGCTGATGGATTACAAGTTCAATAACGGCTTGCCATTCAACCTTACGGGGGCTGAAGGCGAACGTAAGCCAATCAACCATGGCTTCAAAGCTGTACAAATCGGCGTGTCAGCTTGGACAGCAGAAGCATTGAAACACACGATGCCAGCAAGCGTATTCTCTCGCTCAACTGAGTGTCACAACCAAGACAAAGTGAGCATGGGCACTATTGCTGCTCGTGACTGTTTACGCGTTCTGGAGCTAACCGAACAAGTAGCAGCAGCTTCACTTCTAGCCGGTACGCAAGCGCTTGAACTTCGTAAACGCCACAATGAGCTAGATGAGCACCACATGAGTGAAAACCTCAAGCACATTCGCGACGAAGTACTGAAAGAATTTGAGTTTATTGTCGAGGACCGCCCGCTTGAAGGCGATCTGCGCCACTTTATTTCTCGTATTCAAAATCAGCACTGGTCACTTTACTCATAGAGTCATTGGCCTCATAAAATAGCTACCCCTTTACGCAATATTGTTGAGAGCGATTTATGTCTGGAATCCTTCATCCATTACAATCTGAGGTGACACTTGTCACCTCATTCCAAGATGCCGACCCAATGGGCGTGATCTATCACGGCAACTACTTCCGATTTTTTGAAGAAGCAAGACGCATCATGATGGATAAGATTGAGTACAACTACCATGAGATGAAGGATTCCGGCTACATGTGGCCTATCATTGATACTCGCGTGAAATACATCAAAGCGATACCGTTTAATCACAAGATTAAAGTCACAGCGAAGCTGACCGAGTGGGAAAACCGCCTGCGCGTCGATTATGAAATCCATGATGCCCTAACCGGTGCTCGTATGACACGAGCACACACAATGCAGGTTGCCGTGACCATTGAAGAGCAAGAGATGTGCTTCGCTTCTCCGAAAGTGTTTACCGACAAGGTAGAACACTGGCACCAGTTTGGTTGCTTACCTCTAGCAACTGAGCATCAACCTCAGGCCTCTAACCCACAGCAGGTGAACCATGAATCTGTTTAAACGCAGCCGCAAACACATCAATATCTTGCTACTTGGGCTTGCTGCGATGATGACGAGTGGCCTTGTTTGCGCCAAAGAGAACACAGCTGCTGTCGGCTCTATTTCAGAGCTGCAAGCGGTGCTCAGCGAAAATAGTATTGTTCGTGGCGAGTTTACTCAAACACGCAATATGGAGATGTTCGCCCAACCTCTAACGTCGCAAGGTACATTCCTGTTAGACAAATCAAGTGGTTTACTCTGGACACAAACCACACCGTTTCCGGTGAACTTGGTACTCACCGGCAACAAATTGAGCCAAAGGTTTGCCGACCAACCCGCGAAGATCATCACTGATAAAGAAAACCCAATGGCGTTTTATTTCAGCCACATTTTCCTATCGGTGTTCCACGGTGATACACAAAAACTTCAAGACCAATTCTCACTGTCGTTCCAACCTGCAACGGCACAAAGTTCAGACCAAAACACAGGATCTTGGACACTGACTCTTAAGCCCAAAAGCGCACCAATGAATGCAGTATTTGAGGCTATCACGCTGCAAGGCAACAGTGATATTGAGCGTATCGAGCTAAAGGAGATTCGCGGAGATAGCACGGTGATCGAATTTAGCCAGCTAAGCCATCAACCGGAAGTATTATCAGATGCCGAAGCGCAACAATTTCAGCTCTAAACTCGCCCTTGTCTGGCTAGTGATTGTGGCGCTATTCAGCGGACTGTTGATTAAACAGTTCGCTTTTTCTTCTTCAGTGCCTATCGAAAGCAACATCATGAAATTGCTGCCCGAAAATCAGCAAGATCCTATGGTTGAACAAGCTTTCCAGCAGATATCCAATTCGATGAGTGAGCAAGTGGTGTTTATCTTGAGTGGTTCAGACATCAAGAACACCATTGCGGCGACCAAAGCCTTTGAAAAAGCACTCAATCATGACGCCTTTTCAGGTGGCTCGGTACTCTTCAAGCATGTGCAAGGTAAAATCAACTCGAGCACACAAAGCCAATGGAGTGACTTCTATTTTCGTCATCGTGCTCAGCTACTGACAGAGCAACAAAAAGAAACACTAGCACACGCACCAGAGTCACGTGCTCAGTATGTGATTCAATCCTTGTACAACCCTTTTTCAGGCGTGACAGCGACCGAGTTAACCTTAGACCCATTCCTGTTGTTTCGCGATTATATAAGCGAGGTTGGCACTCGCTCGAGTAACTTTGGGCTTAAAGATGGCTATCTCACCGCTCAATCTCAAGAGCAATCACATATTCTCGTTACCGCGACGTTGGCGGGCTCCCCTTATAGCTTAGCGATTCAAGAACAACTGCCTGCGCTAGATACTTTAGAGCGAAAAATCGAAAAGCAATTTGACGTTAAAGTTCAGCACACTGGCGTGGTTTTCTACGCGAATTACGGCACCCAAAGTGCTAAGTCTGAAATCAGCACCATCGGCTTAGGCTCATTAGCAGGCGTGATTCTATTAGTGTGGC
This sequence comes from Vibrio gigantis, assembly GCF_024347515.1. Taxonomy (NCBI): domain Bacteria; kingdom Pseudomonadati; phylum Pseudomonadota; class Gammaproteobacteria; order Vibrionales; family Vibrionaceae; genus Vibrio; species Vibrio gigantis. The sequence continues at coordinate 861,599 of NZ_AP025492.1, read as the reverse complement.
TGACGTTTCGTAGCGCACTCCCACTTGCCTTGTCTTTACTCTCAATTAGCACGGGGTTATTGGTCGCACTGGCAAGCACCGTCGCTATCTTTGGCAAAGTCCACCTATTCAGCTTGGTGTTTGGCGCGAGCTTGATTGGCGTATCCATCGATTACTCGTTCCATTACCTCACTGACCGTTTAGCCGCAGGAAGCCGATGGCAGAGCGATAAAGGGCTAAAGCACATCTTAGTTGCCATTACCCTAGGACTAATCACTAGCTTAATTGGATACTTAGGGCTGCTGGTTGCGCCCTTCCCTGGCCTACAGCAACTTGCGCTATTCTCGTCTATCGGGCTTATCGCCGCCTACGCTAGCGTGGTGTGTTGGTACCCAGTGCTGGCCTCTAAACCAAGCCAAGAGCGAGCGCTTCCTTTGGCCGGCCTTTGGCACACATGGTTAAACTTGTGGAGCCATCCCAAATTTAAAATCGGCTTGCCATTGATAGTGACCGTCTTAAGTTTGGCGTCAATCACTCAAGTTCGCTACGACGACGATATCAGGCAGCTTCAGGCAATGCCAGACCAGCTTAAACAACAAGAGCAAGCCATCTCTGAGATCTCCGGACTAGGTAGTACTCAGAACATGCTGTTGGTTACTGCCCAAAGCAACCAAGCGCTGCTCAATAAATTAACGTTGATCAGCTCTAAGCTTGATAACTTAGTCGCTCAGCAAGCTATCTCAGGCTATCGCAGCGTCAATCAACATCTGCCAAGTGAGCAAGAGCAGCACCAAAACTATCAGCTGGTTAAGCAACTTTATAATAACCAAAGCACCACGTTACAAACTACGCTTGGCTGGCCGAGCTTCCCAGAGCTTCCTAAATACAGTCCAATCACGCTCGATGAGTTTTTGGAATCTCCAGTATCAGAGCCTATCCGTCCGCTTTGGCTACAACCAATCAATAACCAAGCAGCGTCGGTGATTATGATCAAAGACGTCACCAATTCAGAGCTGTTCTCTCGATGGCTCGATTCAAACTTTGCTCAACGGCAAGGCGTGAAATACCTCAATAAAGCCGATGAGATCTCATCTCTTTTTTCTGAGTACCGCGTCAAAATTACCGAGCTGTTATTGATTGCATTCGCTGCTATTGGCATGGTGCTAGGTTGGCGCTACGGCGTGAAACAAAGCCTGTTGATGCTGTTGCCGTCATTGATTGCCGGAGTGGCAGGTTTAGCGGTCACGGGCATTTTAGGCTCGACACTGAATTTATTTAACCTGCTTGGCCTAATTCTGATTTTAGGGATTGGTATCGACTACACCCTGTTCTTTGCTGAGCAGAAAAAGTCGCTGAGTACCTTATTAGCGATCTCCTTGTCTGGCCTCACGACTCTGCTTTCATTTGGCCTTCTGTCACTGAGTCAGACTCATGCCATTCATAGTTTCGGTGTTACCGTCCTGACTGGTATTTTCGTGGCATGGTTACTTTCACCACTCGCGATTGACAACGAACAAGCCGCGGAAAAATCAAACTCTCGAGAGGCTTTTAGATGAACAAAACAATCAAGATAGCGCTCGCCGTAGTATTTGGCTTATTACTCAGTGCTTGTTCGATGGTGTCTCAACAGCCAACAGGCGCGAGCGTCTCTATCGGTCAAAACACAGAACTCGCCTTGCCTATGCCCGAAGAACTTGGATACTCATTAACGGCAAGTCAGTTAATTAGCGCAACCTGGCAAAAGGATACCCAGCAGTTACCCGTTCAAGTTGAAGTCACGCCCGATAAGGTTGTTTTAGCCGGTTTCTCTTCTTGGGGTACACGCATCTTATCGCTGCAATACCAAAACCAAACCATTGAAACTCAAGTGTTATCCGGCCTTGGCGCAACCTTACCGCAGCCTGAACAGGTGTTATTTAACTTAATGTTGACCTTATGGCCGGCAGAAGCATGGGCTCAACCTCTACAAGGTATTGGCTGGCATTTGGTCAATACAGATAACAGCCGCACTGTGTTTGATGACAAAAAGCAGGCAATCATCAAGATTGATTACCAAGCGGAACCGAATACACACAAAACTGCTGGCAATATTGTTTTCAAACATTTGACCCAAGGCTATACCATCACCATACAAACGTTGAATTCAACGATTGTCGATAATCCAAGTAAGAGCTAAACACTATGCCTATTTATATCCAAGACTGTGGTTTCCACTCAGCGCTAGGCTCAAGTATTACTGACATTCATGGCTGCATAAAAGGCGAACGTGAACCAAACATGATTGAAGCGAGCGATATGCTCAACGACGGCAAACACACTGTCGTTGGCAAAATCGCAGGTGAGCTACCAGAGATTCCACCCACTCTCGTGAAGTATTCCACTCGCAACAATCAACTCGCATTATCAGCTCTCAACCAAATCAAAGATTCTATCGAACAAGCAAAATCACAGTTTGGCGCAGACAGGATTGCCGTGGTTATTGGCACCAGCACATCGGGAATCTCTGACGGTGAAACTGCTCTCAAACATAAATTGGCACACGGTGACTTTCCAGAAGATTACCATTACTCAAAACAAGAGTTAGGCAATACCTCTGAATTCGTCAGCCAATATTGGTCGTTAACAGGACCAAGCTACGCAATTTCGACCGCTTGCTCATCAAGTGGTCGTGTATTTATTGCCGCCCAACGCTTGTTAGATTCAGGGATGGCTGATGCTGTATTAGTCGGCGGCGTAGATACCTTATGTAAGCTTACGCTCAATGGCTTTCATGGTCTTGAAGCACTTTCAACCACACATTGTAAGCCCTTTAGCGCTTCTCGAAATGGCATCAACATCGGAGAAGCGGCTGCGTTTATGTTGCTCAGCAAGGCAAAACTAAGTGGTGTCGCTACAGAGCAGAATTCGTCAAGCATTGCCTTATTAGGCTGTGGTGACAGTTCTGATGCTCACCACATTTCAGCGCCCCACCCTGAGGGCGATGGTGCTGAACAAGCCATGAGAAAAGCTTTAGATTCTGCACAGTTACAAGCAGAAGACATCGGCTACATCAATGCGCATGGCACAGCTACGCCACTCAATGACTCGATGGAAAGCAAAGCCATTCACCGTATTTTTGCAAACAAGGTTCCCGTTAGCTCAACCAAGCCGCTCACCGGGCATACTCTTGGTGCAGCAAGTGCGATTGAGGCTGCAATTGCGTGGCATATTTTAAAATATGACTTACCGCTTCCCTTACAAAAATGTCAGGATAAAGCTGAAGATATTGAGATTGATTTGGTAAACTGTGCGCAGAAACTTAAAGTAAAGAACATCTTAAGCAACTCATTCGCTTTTGGTGGCAATAACATTAGCCTGATTTTTGGTGTAGTAAATGACTGATATCCCTTCTGTAGACCAACTCCTCCCCCACGATGATCCGATGATATTAATCGATCGTGCTATCAGCGTAGAGGCGTTGTCGATCCACTGTCAGGTTGATATTGGTGAACATAACCTGTTCTTTGACGCCCAATCTCAAACGGTCCCAGCTTATGTTGGTATCGAGTTTATGGCGCAGTCTGTTGCTGCATGGTCTGGATACCATGCACTGAAAAACGGCACCACTCCCCCAATCGGTTTCTTACTGGGCTCTCGTCGCTACAAGTCACTGTGTGATGAATTTACTCAAGGTCAGACCCTTGATATCTACGCCGAGCAACTTATGGAAGACAGTGGCATGGCCGTGTTTACTGCAAGAGTCGAAGACCAAGGCGAGTTGGTGGCTCAATGCCAACTCAACGTCTATGTGCCAACCGAACAAAAATTACAAGAAATGAAAACTAGGAGCCCATCATGACCCGTCAGGTTTTAGTCACTGGTGCCAGCAAAGGCATCGGTAAAGCGATCGCTATTCAACTCGCCAAAGACGGATTTGAAATCGCCGTTCATTACATGGGTGACAAGCAAGGCGCTGAAGAGACGCTAAAGTCGATCACCGAACTGGGTGGCGCAGGCCGTCTTATCCAATTTGATATCAGCAACCGCAGCGAGTGTCGCGAAACGCTTGAGTCTGATATTGCTGAAAATGGCGCTTACTACGGTGTGGTGAACAACGCGGGCATTACTCGTGACACTGCATTCCCAGCCATGACGGAAGAAGAGTGGGATGGTGTAATCCATACCAACCTAGACAGCTTCTACAACGTACTTCACCCTTGTGTGATGCCTATGGTTCAAAAGCGCAAAGGTGGTCGAATCGTCACTCTAGCGTCTGTATCAGGCATCATGGGTAACCGCGGTCAAACTAACTATGCTGCTGCGAAAGCTGGTGTGATTGGCGCGACTAAGTCTCTTGCTCTAGAACTCGCAAAGCGCAAGATCACCGTAAACTGTGTGGCTCCTGGCTTAATTGACACAGGCATGGTTGATGAGCACGTAAAAGATCATGCTCTTCCACAGGTGCCACTACGCCGTATGGGCGAACCAGAAGAAGTGGCAGGCCTAGTCAGTTACCTAATGTCTGATATTGCCGGCTATGTCACTCGCCAAGTAATTTCAGTTAATGGAGGCTTAGTATGACCCGTCGTGTTGTTGTAACTGGTATGTCAGGTGTTACTGCCTTTGGTAACGACTGGCAACAAATCGAGCCAAAGCTGAAAGCGTGTGAAAATGCGACTCAGTATATGCAAAGCTTTGAGCAATATGATGGACTCAATACTAAGCTTGCCGCTCCTATTGATGACTTCCAATTGCCTAAACACTATAAGCGCAAGCAAGTGCGCGGCATGGGTCGTGTATCTCGCCTAGCAACCGTTGCCACCGAGAATGCGTTAGAGCAAGCAGGCTTAATTGGTCATGATGTATTGACCAATGGGGAAACCGGCATCGCTTACGGCTCATCAACAGGCAGTACTGATGCCGTTGGTGCGTTTGGTGTGATGCTTAATGAAAAATCGACACGCGCTATCACGGCGACAACCTACGTACAGATGATGCCACACACTGCTGCGGTAAACGTAGGTCTGTTCTTTGGACTGCGCGGCCGCGTGATTCCCACCAGCAGTGCATGCACTTCAGGAAGCCAAGCGATTGGATACGCCTATGAAGCCATCAAACACGGCTATCAAACCGTGATGGTTGCCGGTGGTGGTGAAGAACTATGTCCAACTGAGTCTGCCGTTTTCGATACCCTTTTTGCTACCAGTTTAAAAAACGACACGCCAGAAAAATCCCCTAGTCCTTACGACAGCGAGCGTGATGGCTTAGTTATCGGTGAAGGTGCAGGCACGCTTGTTCTTGAAGAGTACGAACATGCCGTTGCTCGTGGTGCGAAGATCTACGCTGAGATCATCGGCTTTGCCAGCAACTGCGATGCTGCTCATGTGACCCAACCTCAGATGGAAACCATGCAAATCTGTATGGAAAAAGCTCTGAAAGATGCGCAACTTCCGGCAGAAAAAATCGGTTATGTTTCTGCGCACGGTACCGCGACTGAAAAAGGCGATATTGCAGAAAGTAATGCTACGGCGAATATATTCGGTGAAGTGCCGATCAGTTCATTGAAAAGCTACTTTGGCCATACGCTTGGCGCATGTGGTGCGATTGAAGCATGGTTAAGCCTAGAGATGATGCACAGCGGTTGGTTCAGCCCAACCCTAAACCTTGAGAAGGTCGATGAGCAGTGCGGTAAGCTCGATTACATCACTGGCTCAGGCCGTGAATTAGATGTTGAGTATCTGATGAGCAACAACTTTGCTTTTGGCGGTATTAACACTTCAATCATCTTCAAAAAAATCTAGGATACGTAATGAAAAACTGGTTAGCCGTTGCAGCTGTCGCTTTACTCGCAGGTTGTAGTGCTCCTAAATATTCAGGAAATGCACTGCCGGAAGCAAATACCATCGAGCAAGTAACAATTGTTGAAGATGAAAAAACTCGTGCGGTTTTTCTCGATTCGATGCTCGACTGGTGTCTAAACAATCAAGTCAAATGTAAGGTTGTCGCAGACGGCTCTGAACACAAGCCTGAAGAGATTACACTAGATTACGTATCTCGTTGGAGCTGGGATTTCAGAACCTTTGTGGCAGACGCAAAAATCTCGGCTTATCAAGATCAACAGCGCGTTGGTAACGTAGAGTTTAAGGCGCCGAATAGCAGCAACTTTTCCAAGTTTGGTGACGATATGGAACGCATCAAAGCGATGATGGATATCTTGTTCGACAAGAAATCAGCCGCGCAAGCAACTCAAATGATTGCCGACGACCAGCTATAACAAAGTTATTTAGACAATAAAACTCCAAACAAATAAAAAGGGTCAGTAACCAAGTTACTGACCCTTTTTTGAATCTAACAACCGCTCAATTAAGCGTTAGCTTCACGCTCTGCGATGAACTCAAGAGCCATTTTGATGCGAGCGATTACACGCTCTTTACCAACAAGCTCCATCACAGCATCAACAGAAGGAGACTGACCACCACCTGTTACTGCTACGCGAAGTGGCATGCCGATTTTACCCATGCCGATCTCTAGCTCTTCACATACCGCTGCAATCACACCGTCTTTGATGTTTGCAGTCGTGAAATCTTCAAGTGCTTCAACCTTAGCAAGAGCAAGCTCTAGTGGGCCTTTAGCAACACCACGTAGGTGCTTCTTCGCTGCACCAGCTTCAAACTCAGAGAAATCTTCGTAGAAGTAACGAGATTGCTCAGCAAGTTCGATAAGCGTGTTGCAACGCTCGCCAACTAGCTTGATCACTTCAGTGATAGCTGGGCCGTTTGTTGTATCGATTTTCTGTGCATCTAAGTGCCATTGTAGGTATTTAGCAACGTACTCAGGCGCAGAAGTCTTGATGTAGTGGTTGTTCAACCAAAGTAGCTTATCAGTGTTGAATGCAGATGCAGACTTGCTGATTGCGTTCAGGCTGAAGAATTCAATCATCTCTTCTTGAGAGAAGATCTCTTGGTCACCGTGAGACCAACCTAAACGAACAAGGTAGTTGTTTAGTGCGTTGGGTAGGTAGCCTTCGTCGCGGTATTGCATTACTGATACAGCGCCGTGACGCTTAGACAGCTTCGCACCATCATCACCAAGAATCATTGCACAGTGAGCGAAAGTTGGAACTGGTGCGCCTAGTGCTTCGTAGATGTTGATTTGACGAGGTGTGTTGTTGATGTGGTCTTCGCCACGAACAACGTGTGTGATACCCATGTCCCAGTCATCCACTACTACTACGAAGTTGTAAGTAGGAGCACCGTCTGTACGACGAATGATTAGGTCATCAAGTTGGCTGTTCGCAATTTCAATGCGACCACGGATTTGGTCATCAAATACTACGCTGCCTTCTTTAGGGTTACGGAAACGGATAACGCATGCATCACCTTCTTTTGCTGCTTCGTTTGCTGCAACAATTTTAGGGTGGTTAGCATCGTAACGAGCCATCTCTTTGTTTTCTTCTTGCTCTGCACGAATTTCATCAAGCAGTTCTTTAGACGCGTAACATTTGAATGCTTTGTCTTCAGCAAGTAGCTTATCAACCATTTCGTTATAACGGTCAAAACGCTTAGATTGGTAGTAAGGACCTTCGTCCCATTCCATACCCATCCATTTCATGCCTTCTAGAATTGCATCAACCGCTTCTTGAGAGTTACGCTCAAGGTCCGTGTCTTCGATACGTAGAACGAATTCACCACCTTGATTCTTAGCGAATAGCCAAGAGTAAAGTGCAGTACGTGCACCACCAACGTGAAGATAGCCAGTTGGGCTAGGAGCAAAACGAGTTTTAACCGTCATTTAAATACCTTGATTATGTAGGTGATTCTTTTAGTGGTCGCTATTACAAAGCCTGCAACAGACAAATATCACTAAATTTTGGGCGCTATTTTATCACCACCGCTTAAATCTACAATCAGTAGTGAATGATTAATGTGCTGATCTGTTACGAAAGCTATCGTAGGAGCAGAAAAACGACTGTCGAACACAAGCCATCTACGCTGAGAACGCAAATTGTAGTCACGCTTACGATACGCTTCATCCATTCCATCACTCAATATTCCAACAAATATCGAATTCTTGAATTTATGTTTGACCTTACCCTTACGGGAAGGTTTATGTTAGGCGTAGATGAGAATTGGAGTATCGATATGAACCATTACACAACTGCGCTCAACGGCCTAAATTGCATGGGGTGTGCGAAGAAAGTCCGCACACTGTTTGATGATCTCGACAATACGACGATCAATGACATATCGCCGACGTACATCGATGTTTCGACCCCTTTTAGTTATGTTGATCTCAACGAACAGTTAGCGACTCTTGGTTATTCTATGGGTAATTCACTGCACCTTTCATTGTCAGGGCTCAGCTGTGGTAAATGCGTGAGCAAGCTGACTCAAGCGCTTGAACAAACCGAGCAAGCCTCAAACCTAGAAGTAACCAAACATGAATTATCACTGGTTACTCTGCTTTCTGAATCTGAGGTTATTGAGCTGGTCGAAAGCGTGGGTTATCACGCGACTCCCTACTCTAAAGTTAATGAGCCTTTACCGAATTCAGATTCAGAAGACGACAAAAAACCAGCGCCTGCGGAACCGACACAAGATAAACCTGCTGCTAGCCAATATACCTATCACCTAGTGCTTGAGGGAATGACATGTGCAAGTTGTGTTTCTTCGGTAGAGAAGGCGCTGAAAAAGAATGAATTCGTCGACCAAGCACAGATTAACCTCGCTGAGCAAACGGCCTTGGTTTTCACCTCAAAAACACGAGAAATCATTGAAAGCGACCTAATAGAATCCGTTAAAGCCGCGGGGTATAGCGCCGAATTCGTTGACGACGCCGCAACTCAACAGCAAAAACAGCAAGAGCAACAACTTCGTACCCAACAAGCCTTCCTGAAAAACTCAGTGAGCGCACTACTGCTTGGGGCTCCGCTGATGGTATGGGGCGTATTCGGTGGCAGCATGACCATTGCTACACTTAGTGACCAACTGGCTTGGGGCTTGATTGGTGTCGTTTGTTTGATACTGCTTGCAACCTCAGGTCGCAGCTTCTTCACTAATGCTTGGCAGTCACTGATGCATAAACGTGCGACCATGGATACGCTAGTCGCTCTGGGTACCGGCGCTGCATGGTTCTATTCAATGTTGGTTGTGCTTATCCCATCGTGGTTCCCAGAAGCATCTCGTCATGTGTATTTTGAAGCAAGCGCAATGATTGTTGGCTTAATATCTTTGGGTCACTATATTGAAGCCAAAGCCAAAGCTCGCACCACAAAATCGCTCCAAGCACTGATTAACTTGCAGCCTCAAAAAGCAGTGGTCATTGTCAACGGAAAAGAACAAACCATCGCCGCAGAAGCTATCCAGGTCGGTATGCAAGTACGTGTAAAACCGGGAGAAAAAGTGCCGGTTGATGGTGTTGTGGTATCGGGTGAATCTTATATCGATGAATCGATGCTGACCGGTGAACCACTTCCTAACGAAAAATCGGCTAATGACGGCGTTTCTGCAGGCACCATTAATGGTGATGGCAGCCTAATCATTGAAGCGACCGGGATTGGCTCAAGCACTATGCTGGCTCGAATCATTCAAATGGTACGCCAAGCGCAAAGCAGCAAACCAGCGATTGCCAAACTTTCCGACTCTATCTCAGCTATTTTCGTCCCAGTTGTCGTCGCGATCGCAGCAATTGCAGCCCTAGTTTGGTTCTTTGTTGGTCCGCAACCAAGTGCAAGTTACATGCTTGTCGTATCGACGACTGTGCTGATCATCGCTTGTCCGTGTGCTCTAGGCCTTGCGACGCCGCTTTCTATTACAGTAGGTGTCGGCAAAGCTGCTGAGTTTGGCGTTCTGATTAAAGATGCGGATGTGTTGCAGTCAGCTAGCAAAATCGATGCTGTGGTATTTGATAAGACGGGTACCCTAACCCAAGGTAAACCAAGTGTTCAACAGGCCTTTTATCACAACCTATCAGAACAAGAACTGTTGGCTTACGCCTATTCGGTTGAGGTAGGTTCAGAACACCCGCTTGCCAAAGCCGTTTGCCAGTATGCCGAGAACCTCGAAGTTTCCGCAATCCCGCACAGCAATTTTGAAAACCACCGCGGCCTCGGCGTACAAGCCAACATTAACGGCAAACATGTTCAAGTCGGCTCCCTGAAATACCTAACCCAACTCGGTATTGATACTCAAATAGGTAGTGACTTTATTGAACTTTGCCGCACACAAGCATGGACGCCAATCTTCGTCGTCATCGACCAAAAACTGGAAGGCATATTGGGCATTTCAGACGCGTTAAAAATAGATAGTAAACAGGCGATAGCTCAACTAAAATCCGCCGGAATTCACACTGTGCTGTTAACGGGCGACAACGATTCTGTTGCTCAGGCCATTGGTAAGAACGTCGGTATCGACGAAGTTATCTCAGAAGTACTTCCAGAGCAGAAAGCTCAACATATTGTTCAGCTTCAACAGCAATATAAGAGTGTTGCCATGGTCGGAGACGGTATTAACGATGCGCCTGCTCTTGCTCAAGCGGATATAGGAATCGCAATGGGCAGTGGCAGCGATGTGGCGATCGAAAGTGCGCAAATGACGCTGCTCAACTCGTCACCTCTCTCTGTTAGTAATGCGATAGAACTGTCCCAAGCAACGGTGAGAAACATGAAGCAAAACCTCTTTGGTGCCTTCATCTACAACTCACTGGGCATTCCTATCGCTGCAGGAGTGCTCTACCCATTTTTCGGGTTTCTACTTAGCCCTGTTGTTGCGGGCGCTGCTATGGCGATGTCGTCAATTACGGTAGTTAGCAATGCCAACAGGCTGAGATTGTTCAAACCTATTCATTCTAATATCAACAAAAACCATATTCATGAGGTTAACCATGATTCGTAAAATTATGACTCTTACTGCACTCGCTGCAATTTCAGGACAAGCTCTGGCTACCGATGTCCTAAACCACAAATCCCCATACTGTGGCTGCTGTACAGAATGGACTGAACACATGCAAGACGCTGGGTTCGATGTTACAGAGAAACTCCACGATGACATGAATCCTATCAAACAGAAATTGGGGATAACGCCAGAGCTAGCTTCTTGCCATACAGCAGAGATCGACGGTTACGTATTTGAAGGACATATTCCAGCAGAGGACGTGAAAGCCTTTTTAGAAAATCCACCGCGTAATGCGATTGGTTTGGCTGTTCCGGGCATGCCTATGGGGTCACCGGGCATGGAGTACGGCGATAAGAAAGACGAGTACTCTGTGTATGCGTTTAACGAGAAAGGTCAAGTGTTTGAATACCGTCATTACAATGGTAATTAGAGCGTAAAGAAACCGGCACAAAGCAATATTTAAGAAGTTATAAAAATAGAGCCTAGCATTAAGTAAACCCAAGACTGTGGTTTACTTGCTAGGCTCTTTGCTTTTGGACAGTAAAGCAAATCTTGTTGCGGCACCAACCGGGCTGTTGGTACCGCTATGTTTTCGTCGCTAGTTAGCGAAGACGCTATTTAACAAAAAGCTAATTAACGAAGAAGTTCACTTGGCTAATAATCTAATCGACTATGTAGCCAAGTGAATCAGCTTAGAAGCCGTAAGAAGCACCGAATACGAATGCGTTGTTAGCATTGTCAGCTTGGTTACGGTACTCAAAGTAAGGTTGAACACCTTGGCGAGTCCATGTAGCACGAAGCTCGTGGTCCATTGTGTTATCAGCATCGCTGATTACGTATACGTTGTTGTAGCTTAGAGCTAGCTCAGCATTTACTGCGTAACCGATACGGTTATCAAAGCGAGTTTGGTCGTCAGCTTTGCTGTCTTCCATTGCGTGGTAACGAGTACGGTTGCTGATTGAGATACCGTTATCAAAGTTGTAGCCAATCTTAACTAGTGGACGGTACTGAACAGTCTCACCGTTGTTTAGTAGGTGGTGGTAACCAGCAGCAACCCATAGGTTGTCATTGATGTTGTACATCTGCTCAACACCTAAAGTAATGTATGGTGAATTACCAATGTTGTTATCTTGCAGAGCATCATCGTCGTACTTACCAAGAGAGATACCATCGAACTCTGTTAGTAGCGTTGTACCAGAATCAAACGTGTGGCCAGCTTCTAGAGTAGACGTAGCGTTTGGTTGGAAATCAGAGTGAAATTGAACGTTACCTGTAACGTAAGAAGAACCAGCAAAAGCACTAGAAGCGAAAGCAAGAGAAAGAGCACTTAGAGCGATAATTTTTTTCATAGTAAACTGCCTTAGTTTGATTTTTTCAGCGGCATATCTTCGGTACATCATTCACCTTCACCGCTTGAGTAATTGGTAGCCTCCCTGGCATGAAATCTATGTTGCTCGAATTAATTTGCGTTTCAAAATAAAAGAGTAAGCAAAGTGATCCCTCTCACTATCAAAAAAGAACAAGTTATTTAACACTTAATAATCAATAACTTAAAAACATAAAAATTAGTAAAAAACTAAACATGGAAAAACAAACAGATCAAGATCACGTTGTTTTACGGTGCAAAATTAGATTCAGTTAGTTGAATCACATCTAATTTAGAGTTTTTTACAAGGGACTTATTTTTTGAAGAGAATAATGAGAAGCGCGTCACTTTTGCGATGGAACTCACCTTATGTGCATTGTTGACGTTATAAACAAAGACGATTTCTATATGTTTCAGTTTTGGATGAGAACCTAATTTGCAGTAAACAAAAAGAGCTCCCGCTTTTTATCTTGAGTAAGATAATAGCTACGGAGCTCTTCTATTAATGTTGCTTATCGATTATTTAACCGATGTTACTCGACTTACTTTCTCGCCACTTTCAGAGATAGAGCGGATGTAAATTTCGCCTGAAACCGATGGACGTTGTTGCTCATCGTACGTTAACCAGTTTTCGCCATCAGCAGAGTACTGAAGCTCTACACCTGGGAATTGAACGTTCATCGCTAACTTGCCATCAACAACCTGCGCGCCCGGTACTGGTAGTCGGTAATCAATACCTGCTTTCTCAAGTTTAGCCAACTCACGTTGACCTACAATATTCGCGAAGCGATTAAAGTCGCTGTTTAGAGCCTGCTTATTCACCAAGTCAGTATCTTGAGAATATTCAACACCCACTTTGTAGTCGTTTTCCCAATCTGCTCGGTGCCATGCACGCTCAGCTGCTGCAAGTACACGAGGGAACACCATGTATTCATATTGCTCGTCAGTACGTACTGTTTCAGACCAAAGCTGTGCAGACAAACCGTAGAAAGGTTTCGCTTCAATTTCGCCTTTGCCTTTGCCAGAGAAGCCATTGCCGTCACGGTCTAATGATGTTTCTGCGTTTTGTGGCATGTTTTCTGGTGCGAAGCCAAACATCTTACGAGTATCGGTTGCACGCGTTGCCCAGTAGTAACCGCGCTCTGCAGCATCTACTTCGTATGGCATATCCATGTATACGTAGTCCGGGTTAGAGACTATTACGTCATACCCTTTTGCAGACCAGTCGTATACTGATGAAGTGCCGCCCCAGTAAAGAACGTCCCAGAAGTTCACGCGTGTGCTTTCTGTTGCAAATGCTTTCTCACCTTCGCTGTATTTCAGGCCATCTTGCCATGCTTGGAAATGAGGAATACCTTTGTCAGCAACAATCTTAGATACCTGCTCGGCAAAGTGACTTGGCAGATGACCGAAGTCGCTTACAGTTCCATCAGCGATCAAAGACTGACACTGTGGAGACTGTTGGAATGGCTTATCTTGCTTAGACAAGTCGATATTGCCTTTCCAAGCCACTTTATCTTCTGCATTAATATCTTGTAAGCCAGCGCCTAACTTGATGTTTTTCGCTTCATCGCCGCCAAAGTGCCAAGTCGTTAGTGGAACGCCTGCTTCTTGGTGCATTGCCGCCACTTCAGAGATCACTTTATCGACAAAGTGAGTAGAAGATTCCATACATGGATTAATGAAGCTTTGCTTATCGTAGAACTGAACCGTCGTTACGTTCGAGGTATCTTGTGGATCCATCAAGCGGTATTCATTCGCTTCTGCTTCTTTACCTTCCGCCATTAGACGAGTGTAACGTGCTTCCATTGAGACCACAGCAGAACGCGCGTGTGCTGGCATATCAATTTCTGGAATTACTTCGATGCTGCGCGCTTTTGCGTAGCTTAAGATCTCGATGTAATCCGCTTTACTAAAGAAACCAGAGCCAAAGTTGTCTGTTGTTGGACCTGAACCTAGCTGAGGCAATAAACAGCTTTGCTCATCCAAATCAAAACAACGATTAGACCCTACATCCGTTAGCTCTGGTAAACCTGGGATTTCTAAACGCCAGCCTTCATCATCTGTTAAGTGAAGGTGCAGTTTATTCATCTTGTATGCTGCCATTTGGTCTAGCGTTGCTAGGATGGCATCTTTTGAGTGGAAGTTTCGAGCAACATCCACCATCACACCACGGTAATCAAAGCGCGGTGCATCTTTGATCGACAGTTGTGGTAATGATTCAGCGTTCTGACTGTCTATTAGGCCAAAAATAGACTGAACTGCGTAGAAAGCACCTGTTTTATCAAACGCTTTGATCGCAATCCCCTCTTCCGAGATGCTTAGTTCATAAGCGCCAGGTTTTGCTAAATCACCCGTAAACTGAGTAGGAACAACGGCAACACTAACAGGTAGGTCACCACTCACATCTACGTTTACCACATCTGCACGTTCTTCAATTGCAGCGAACTGGTCAGCATCGAATGCCTCTTTTGGTAGGGCAATACCACCAGCAATGCTCACTGAACCTTCACCCACCTCTACCGACATTGGCGTTGGTAGTAATGTTGTTGATACATCTTGCGTTGCTAGATCTGCATTCTTTTCAAAACGCGTCACTGCTGTAGCCATGACATTATTGTCATCTGGTGTACGCTTAAGGTTATTACCCTCAAGGCCAGTTACGAACGATGCAACATCTTCTGTATTCAATGATGCAATCATCTTAGGTTCTGCGTTTGGCGCCGTCACGAATGCACCTGGCATAAAGTCAGTTTCAAACAGTTGCCAGTATTCACTCGTTAAAGGAAGAACCACTTCTTCACCAGCCGCAAAGCCATCAAATTTTTCTGTAGGTTCTAGTTTGTGAAGGTCACCAGTGACACGAGTGATCTTAAATTGCTCATTATCAACATCTAGAATAAGACGAATACTGTGGAAGTAGATGCTCCAATCTTTAGAATCAATCGCTTCGCCTTCATTAGTTAGCGTCATGTTTACTTTGTTACATGACGCCCATTCAGCACCTAGGTCCTGACAAGCCAAGCCTTCATTCGCACCATGGTTAGTTAGAATTTCGTACTGAACATCAAGATTTTCAGCCAGTGCGTTCACTACTTTTTGTTCTGGTGCTTGTGTTACTGCACAACCCGTTAGACCAGCCAATACCGCTACAGATAGTAAGTTTCTCTTCAACATCGTATTCACCCATAAATTAAAAATTGAGTAAGAAGCAAAATGGTGCGCTTCGAAAGTTAGATAAACTATATGGGCTTATTTTTTACCGTGAATTAAATCGAGTTAATAAAGTGATCGGCTTCAAATCTCAAAAAACTTGATAATATTATTCATATTAAAATCAAAAAGTTAGAGTCAACGGCACTTCCGTCACTTTTATTTTGACGTAATAATTGAGAATTAAATCACAATCTTTTTGATGAATTTCATAAAATCATGTCGTTGATAGAGAGAAAGGTTTAAGAGTTTGCTCGGGTTGTTATACTTTTCGTACAAACAACGTGACATCGTTCTCAAAAAAAACCGTTAAAAAACTCCGTCAAAACCCTTTTTAACGAGTTTATTTCTTTCTAAAGGAGCTCTCTTTGCGCACATTCTTGTACCTTACGTTACTCACACTCGCCTTTTCTGCAAAGCAAACGGCCGCCGAACCCCTTTATTGGCAAGCAAAGAAAGACGATTTGACCCTCACTATCTTGGGTTCCGTCCACGTTGGGGACGAGAGCATGTACCCGCTTCCCGCACAGATCACTGACACGCTAAAAGAGAGCGACGGATTAATTGTTGAGACAGACATCAGGAAGTCAAAAGGCATTGTGTATCCCACGACCACAGTGACCACGAGTGATGTTTTAAACAAAGAACAAAAACAGTTATTAGCCAGCATTTCAAAATCTTTGGGTATGCCGACTCAACAACTACTGAGCTCTCCACCTTGGGCGACATCTCTCTCAATACAGATGCAGCAATTAAAGAACCTTGGCTATGGCTCAGCGGGCGGTGTAGATGCAACCTTAGCGTATAAAGCAACCATACAAGACATTCCAGTGATCAGCTTAGAGCCGCTGCAATTTCAAATTGACCTCATCGCGGGACAAAAAGATTCGGGTAAAGAGTGGTTGTTGACTAGCCTTGAAGAATTTGACCAAACGGACCGTGTCGTACATTGCCTCATTGAAAGTTGGAAAACGGGCGATGAGTCCAAACTTGAGGATTTTGCGAAATTGTCTGAAATGCCAACAGAACTTGAGAAGGCATTTTTGACTGATCGTAATATCGACTGGGCAGACAAGTTATCCGCCACTGATTGGAAGCTCGACTCAAAAGGAAACTACTTGATCGTAGTTGGCGCCTTACATCTAATTGGAGAAGGTAACCTGTTAGAACTGCTAGAAAAAAAAGGCTTTGCAATTAATCAACAATCACAGAGCCAACAAGCACTGTGTCAGTTCGAGGTTGACGCAAACAACTAGTTAGTAAGTCAAGACATGACCTTTTCATTATAAAAGCATGTCCTTAATAACAGAATTCTTACATTTAATGACACCATAGCGGTGCTATTATCTTTCGCTCTTTTTACATACGGTGTTGTTCTCATGAAACCAGTACTTTTTGCTTTCCCTCTAGCTCTAGCGATTCTGATGCCTACGGTAGCGTCTGCCAAAGAAACTTGTACGATCGAACAATTCCAGCCGATAGACATTCAGCCAGACACCAAAGGCGGTGTGTTAGATAAAGAAAGCGGACAATTTCTGATTACTGAGAAGCCACCGATGCGATGCGCAAACGTTACGTTCACGACATCAACAACACGTAACCGTATTGCAAGCCAAATAAATGGGAATTTTGAAGCAAGCTTCTACGATGGCCAAACAGGTAGCTCTAGTTCAGCTTCGTTCAATGAAGATGAAGTGAAGGCAGGTTACATTCGAATTGGTCCGAATAACCCAGCTGAAGCCTATATTTGTTTTGTCACATCGGAAACACCGATCAAGAACATTACTTGTGATGTTAAGTAAACAGGTTTAGGACGGGCTTATTGAGTCAATCCTGTTCTCTATGAGGGGGGTATAGAACAATAAGAGATTCCCGACTCGCTCCTTCGTCGCTCTAGGGAGTGACGCATATACCATAATATAAAAAGCCGTAGCCCTTTCTATTACAGAGAGTGCTACGGCTTTCTTTTATACAGTCAGTAAAGAGCTTATTTTGAACATCAGGCGACCCCGTTAACCAAGTGATTATCTTTATCCTGAAATGCAAAAAAGCCGTAGCATTTCTGCTACGGCTTTCTTTAATATGGTCGGTGAAGAGGGATTCGAACCCCCGACCCTCTGGTCCCAAACCAGATGCGCTACCAAGCTGCGCTATTCACCGAGATATCTAACTGGCTAATTGCCTGTCGATGGAGCGTATAATACGGGTTCTAAATTTATCCGCAAGCGCTTTTTCTCATATTTATTGTGAATTCGAATCGTTCGAACAAAAGACATACAACAAGTCGCTTGATGTGACGAAAAACACACAGTTACCAACAAGTATTTAACTTATGAAACAGGATTGATCCAGATCAGTGAATTGATAACACCAGTTAATACACTAACCCGTGTCATATAACTTTGAGGTATACACATGGACTTTTGGCTAGATCTCCTATTTGGTAATGCGGTGGGACTATCTTCAATGATAGTAATCTTCGGGGCTCTGGGTCTCATGATGTTTTATGGAGGCTTCTTCATCTACAAAGTTATGACTGAAAAATCTCCTCACTAGAATCGCTCAGCCTAAATCATTTACCTTAAGCCTCATTGCTATGGGTAAATATAAAAACGCTTTGCACCGGAGCTGACTTCTCTTGTCTCCTCCGGTTTTTTCATTTTTAAACCCAACCCCAACTTAGGTATACTTACCCTATTCTTCCCCCAACTTGAGATACACACTATGTCTCATGATGACGACTTAGATCTATTCCAAGAAATGATGGGCGATGTTAAACGTATCGACCATGACACCGCTGAACATCAGAAAGTACACCGAGTCACAGAATCTCACCTTGCTAAGCGTGAAGCCGCTATGTGGCTGTCTGATGACGAGAAAGACTACTTATCATTAGACTACTCACCAATGATCAAGCCAGACGATGTCATTGCTTACAAAAAAGACGGTGTACAAGAAGGCGTATACAAAAAGCTGCGCTTGGGCAAATACCCTATTCAAGCTAAGCTCGACCTTCATAGGAAAACACTAAAAGACGCACGTAACGAAGTGCTTTCATTTTTGCGCCAGTGTTTAAGAATGGATGTTCGTACCGTCATCATTGTTCACGGAAAAGGAGAACGATCAAACCCACCAGCAATGATGAAAAGCTACGTAGCAAATTGGCTTACTCAGATAAACGACGTTCAATGTGTTCATTCTGCTCAGCAATTTCATGGTGGTACTGGTGCTGTCTATGTCATGCTCAGAAAGAGTAATGAGAAAAAGCTAGAGAACAGAGAACGCCATCAAAAGCGCACCAGTTGATAGGTTGAGATGGGTAAGTAGGCTAATAGCGATCTTGCATCAAGGTCGATATTTCGTGCCTAGTCTCACACCAAGTGCTAAAATTGTCCTCAGTTAACGAATTCCAACTCAAAGCAACTATCCAAAGGTTGCTTTTTGTTTATCTATATTTCCGTTGTGAAACGCTAAGAGAATATCATGTCACAAGAATCCCAAGCTAAACGCCTTAATAAATACATCAGTGAAACTGGTTTTTGCTCACGCCGTGAGGCCGACAAACTCATTGATGCAGGCCGAGTTACTATTAATGGCAAGATCCCTGAAATGGGTACTAAGGTCATGCCAGGTGATGATGTTGAGATCGACAATAAGCCTGTTCGCTCAAAAGAGAAGCCTATTTACATTGCTCTTAATAAACCAACGGGTATCACCTGTACGACTGAGCGTGATATTCCTGGCAACATCGTCGACTTTATTGGCCATCACAAGCGTATTTTCCCGATTGGTCGTCTAGATAAACCTTCTGATGGTCTTATCTTCTTGACCAACGATGGCGACATCGTAAACAAAATCCTACGTGCAGGTAACAACCACGAGAAAGAATACGTGGTACGTGTAGATAAGCCGATTACGACTGAGTTCTTGAAGCAAATGGGCGCAGGTGTCCATATTCTTGATACGGTCACTTTACCATGTAAAGTAGAGAAAGAGACCAAGTTCTCATTCCGAATTACACTAACACAAGGCCTTAACCGTCAGATTCGCCGTATGTGTGAAGCTCTGGGTTACGAAGTATTTAAGCTGCGCCGCGTTCGTATTATGAACATCTCACTAGACGGCATTCCTAACGGGAAATGGCGCTACCTAAGCGACGAAGAAATCACTGAAATCTTAGCGATGTGTGAAGGCTCAGTGAGCACTGAAGATGCATCAAAAATGAATGCCAAAGGTCAGCGTATTCGTAAAGCGACAGACGCTAAACTTTTCGACAGCCGTGAAGAGAACCAAACTTCAACAGCGCGCCGCAATCAAAAAGAGAACCGCACTCGCACTTACCGTGGTAACAATGCGGATGAATTCCGCCATGCGCCAAACTCGAAGCGTGGTCGTAATTCGTCGAATAGTGAAAGCGGCGGCAACACCGAGAACTGGAAATCGAACTCTCGTTCAGAGCGTTCTAATTCAGATAGAAACCGTTCGGATCGCAATCGTACAGATCGCGACAATAACGATCGTAGAAGCGGTAAGCCAGCAAACCGCAGCCAAGATTCAAACAGACCAAATAAACCAGCACAGAAACGTGTTAGTGGCACTTTAGGTCTGAAAAAGTAGAATGACTCCTTATACAGAAACGCCCACTAATGAGTGGGCGTTTTTGTTTATTGTTCGGTACGTCATGGCTTTTAACGACTAACCATCAACTTGCAAGCACAAATCAGTAAACTGAGCTCGAGTCAGTTGAGCTAAGTCTTTAGGGGCAAGTTCAATTTCTAAACCTCGCTTTCCCGCACTCACACATATTGTTTCAAATTCTGTCGCACTAGAATGAACAAAAGTCGGCAGCGCTTTTTTCTGACCAAGCGGGCTGATGCCACCAACAACATAACCCGTGGTTTTCTGAGCAATATCTGGATCAGCCATCTCTGCTTTTTTGCCTTTCGCTGCTTTTGCTGCCAGCTTTAGATTTAGCTTCTGGTCTACAGGAATAACGGCAACCGCCAAATCTTTCGCCACACCATTCAAGCAGAACAACAGCGTTTTGAATACACGTTTGGGATCTTGACCAAGCGCTTCTACGGCTTCTAAACCATAGTTCGTATTATTAGCATCATGATGATACTGATGCACACTATGAGCGATTTTCTTTTTCTTGGCGAGATTGATTGCAGGGGTCATAACAAATCCAAACGATAGGTAAACAAAAAGCGACGCCGAGGCGTCGCTTTAGTTAAATTTATCATGGTGCTAGAGTCAATCTAATTTAGCACCTATTGATACAATTGCTTGGATTCAATTACTTGTAAACCATTTGGCCTGAAGGCGCGTACTTGTTTACGTCAACCGGGCTGTTTGCTTCTAGGTACTCTTTCAGTACCTCAGCATCAACAAATCCAGTATTCACGTAACCAGGGTGGTCAGACAGTTTAGGGTAACCGTCACCACCAGCAGCGTTAAAGCTTGGTACTGTGAAGCGGTATGTTTCGTCTAGACGAAGCTGTTTACCACCGATGAATACATTCGATACTTCACCGTTCGCTACTGTCATTGAGATGCCAGCAAACTGAGCGTAAGCACCAGAATCGATTGGTTTAGTCGCCACTACATTTAGGTAATCTAGAACTTCTTTACCCGTCATGTCTGTGTAAGTCAGGATGTTTGCAAAAGGTTGTACTGTTAGCACATCTTTGTAAGTGACATTACCGGCTTCAATTGAGTCACGAACACCGCCAGAGTTCATCACAGCGAAGTCTGCTTTTGCACGCTCCATGTGAGACGTCGCAATCAAACGACCTAGGTTAGTTTGTTGGAAACGAACTACGTTACGATCGCCTTCAAGCTTGCCATTTGTCTCAGCGATTTGAACTTCTAGCTGTGCCTGACCTTGCTCTTGGAAAGGACGTAGGAATTCAAGTAGCTCTGGGTCTTGTGCGATTTCATCTTGAATAAGAACGCGTTGCTTCTTACCGTCAATCTTAACTTTCTTCTTAAGGTTAACTGGAATCAGGTCGTAGCTCACCATCTCTAGTTCGCCGTTACGGAATTCGTAATCAGCACGGCCTACGTACTTGCCCCACTCATGAGCTTGAACGATGTAAGTACCGTTCTGTACGTCAGGCTTACACTCATCACCCGGCTTAAAGTTTTTCTTCGCTACATTAGGGCCTTCCATACATACAGGCTCTTGAGAGTGACCACCAACGATCATGTCTAGATCGCCTTCGTTTAGGTAACGAGCGAGTGCTACATCACCCGGAGCGTTAACACCACGTTGACCATTTTCGTAGTGACCCATGTGAGTCACAGCAAAGATTAGATCCGGTTTTTCTGTTTCTTTAAGTTCAGCGATTAGCTTCTTCGCTTCTTCTTTAGGGTCACGGAAATCGATGCCTGCGATAAATTCAGGGTTACCAATCTTTTGGGTATCTTCAGTTGTTAAACCAATAACCGCAATCTTTATGCCTTGCTTTTCAAACATTTCGTACGCTTGGAATTTGCGTTCGCCTGTCGCTTTATCGTAGATGTTTGCAGATAACATTGGGAAGTTAGCCCAGTCGATCTGCTTTTGTAGGACGTCTAAAGAGTTATCAAACTCGTGGTTACCCAATGCCATTGCATCGTAACCAATTTTGTTCATACCTTTAAAATCAGGTTCTGCATCTTGAAGATCTGATTCTGGTACACCAGTGTTGATGTCACCGCCAGATAGAAGCAATACGCTACCGCCTTCTGCTTCAACTTCTGAACGAAGTTGGTCAACCAGCGTTTTACGCGCAGACATGCCGTATTCGCCGTATTTGTTCTGCCAGAAACGACCATGGTTATCGTTTGTGTGAAGAATCGTTAGCTTGTAAGTTTCGTCTTGGTTCCAATCATGAACTGATTGAGACGCACACCCAGCTAGAGTAGCTAGGATTGCAGCACTTAGTGCTGTCTTTAGAATAAGGCGTTGCTTCATTGTCATACCTTTGAACTTTTTAGGGGAATCCACTGCTTTTTATAATCTATTGCGAACCCTTTCCTAGAGTTCGAACAATAAGACTTCAACATGACTAATCTTAAATTAACATTCTCGATGTAACACGACGTTTTCATATTTATGTCGAATTGGTCACGCATAGATCAACAGTTAAGTGTAACAAAATTATGAGATTACACTCAAACTTCCTCTGCATCACAGGCAATCGTTTACTTACAAAGTGTGATGAACATCAGTAATTTACTGCAAACAGGACAGACCTCACACACCCATGCCTATTTCTTAGGGAGTCAAAGGGTTTATTAACAATAATTTAATCATCTGTTACTGATTAGAGCTCTGTAAAACAGGTAGGCACACAACCAAACGAACGGATCCCCAGATAAACAAAAACGCCCAACTCTGAGAATTGGGCGTTTATTTGATATCGTTAAATAACCACTTAACTAATTAACATCAACTACAGCTATTTGATATCGATGTGCTCAAAGCCTTTGATAAGGTCATCAAGTGCTTTCATCTGCTTCAAGAATGGCTCTAGTTTGTCTAGAGGTAGCGCTGATGGGCCGTCACAACGAGCTTGATCTGGATTAGGGTGCGCTTCAATAAACAGACCCGCAATACCTGTCGCCAGACCCGCTTTAGCTAGTTCAACCGTTTGCTCACGACGACCGCCAGATGCTGCACCTGATGGGTCACGCATTTGTAGAGAGTGCGTCACGTCGAAGATGATTGGGCTACCGTTTGAAGACTTCTTCATTACGCCAAAGCCTAGCATATCAACAACTAAGTTGTCGTAACCCATGCAAGCGCCACGCTCACAAAGGATGATGTTGTCGTTACCGCACTCAGCAAACTTATCAACGATATTGCCAACTTGGTTTGGGCTCATGAACTGAGGCTTCTTCACGTTGATTACCGCGCCAGTCTTAGCCATAGCTTCAACAAGATCAGTTTGACGAGCTAGGAATGCAGGTAGTTGGATTACATCAACCACATCCGCAACTGGCTGAGCTTGTGCTTCTGTGTGAACATCTGTAATGATCTTCACGCCAAAGGTATCTTTTAGCTCTTGGAAGATTTTAAGACCTTCTTCCATACCAGGACCACGGTATGAGTGAACTGAGCTGCGGTTTGCTTTATCGAAAGACGCCTTAAATACGTAAGGAATACCCAGCTTTTCTGTTACTTTCACGTAGTGCTCACAGATCTGCATAGCTAGATCGCGAGATTCGAGAACGTTCATGCCTGCAAATAGCGTAAATGGCTTGTCGTTAGCAATTGGCATATCGCCAATATGAACTGTTTTCTGTTCCATCATATTCTCTCTAAATAATTATTAATTAGTGAACGACCACGGTCTTTTCGTTCATGACGTTCACTTGAGATTTCAGTAACTCAGATGCAGGGTCATCTGGGCATTGGTCGATAAAGTATTGATAATCCGTTGCAGCAACTTGATGACAGTCTAGCTGTTGGTAGATAAAGCCACGATCGCGGATTTCATACGGGTCATCCGGCACAAACGTTAACGCAAGATCTGTACACTTCAATGCAAGCGTATAACGCTCTTCTCGCAGTAGTGCACTCTTGAGCAGTGCTAGCCACTTACCAATAATGGTTGGGTGATCGGCGACTTCTAAGTGTTCAGGCTTCACCTTAGCTAATGGGCCATCATGTCCAATCAGCCATGCACGCAACGTTTGTTCGCCAACATACTCACCGTTGTAAGGGTTGATATAGACAGCAGCTTGCCCGTACCAGCTCACTTTAAGCAAGAACTGAGTCGGGAAAGATACACCTTCTACAGGAAAGCCTAGCTTGCGACCTAGAAAAAGAAAGATCGCGCCAAGACTTACTGGAATGCCTTTCTTTCTCTCAAGCACTTTATCGATAAACGCGTTTTCCGAAGAAAAATACGCATCTTTATCTCCAGCGAAGCCCCACTCGTAGAAGAAGAGTCGAATAAAAGACTCAAACTTCTGTTGTTCGTCGGTTTCATGAACCAAAGCAAACTCCGCTTCTTTAAACAATCTTGCCAGCTCTTGCTCAGCCCAAGTGTCTTGAGTTTCTGGGTTAATCGCTTTATTTAAGATCAATGCACCTTCAGCTAATTCTAGCTGGTCAAAGTCTTCATCAAAAAATTCGTACATAGATAGTTAACCGAAAATAAGGAGATAATTAACCGAAAAATGTTGGTGTCTTCGTCATTGCGATTTTGCCTGCCATTGCTAACCAGCCAAGTGCACCGAAGAAAGAGAAAACTCTCAATAGCTTGTTCTTACCTAGCTTAAGCGCAAAGAAACCCAATGCGATGTAAGCCATAACACAGGTTAGTTTTTCGGTTAACCAAGGTGCTGCAGGTGTAAATGGAATAAAGCCAGTGATAAAAATCAAACCAATACCCGATAGCAGTAGCAACGAGTCGTTGATATGAGGAAAACGCTGCAAGAAAGGATGCTTAAGCTTCGGAGAGTTAGCCATCATAAGAGCGAAACGAATCGAAAGCAGCAGTGCGCTTATCGCAATCGTTAGTAAGTGAAAATGTTTTAAACCTTCGTACATGGTATTCCTTTATATTTTTATATGTGCTTTCGTTAACACGAGCCACACAATACCCGTAAATGCTCTGTATTTCTGCGTTAAATGCATCACCGAGTGAAATGTATTGTCGAGTTAAAGGTATAAATTTAGCAAGTTCATCATCTATTGCTCACAAGACGATTAACCGCAGCCGATGAACAGTAACTATCTATGAACAGTAACGACCCAATGTCACTCGGTCATTACCACCGTAATCTTTCTCTGTGACAACATCTAGATAACCGAGCGCCTGCATTATCTCACGTACCGCCAAACCTTGGTCGTAGCCGTGTTCAAATGCCAACCAACCTTCATTTTCCAAAAAGCCACGTGCGTTTTCAGAAATGTATCGAATATCAGCTAAACCTTTCTCTTCAGCAACTAGCGCCGAGATCGGCTCAAAACGTACATCGCCTTGAAACAAATGAGGGTCATTCTTCTCAATGTATGGCGGGTTAGAGACAATCAAAGAGAACTTCACAGCTTCTTCAGAACATTCTGAGCTCAAAGGCTCAAACCAACTGCCGTGCAAAAAAGTAGCGTTGGTAATGTTGAGACGTTGTGCATTCTCTATAGCAAGTAGCTGTGCTTCAGGGCGAAGATCAATACCAGTCACTGGTCGATTCGGCATTTCAGACGCCAATGCTAAAGCGATAGCACCAGTTCCTGTTCCTAAATCAAGAATCGCACCTTGCTTGCCGTAAGTTTTATCCAAAGCCACCTCAACCAAACGTTCAGTGTCTGGACGAGGGATTAAAGTAGAAGGAGAAACTTTTAACGGCAGTGACCAAAACTCACGTTCACCAACAATGTAAGCCACAGGCTCACCGGTTAAGCGACGTTTTATAAGGACGTTAAATTCAGACTCTTGCTCTGAAGTGAGGTGCTTCTCAGGCCAGGTAAGTAGGTAAGATCTTGGTTTATCTAAGGCGTGACAAAGCAGTACCGCAGCATCAATAGAGGGTGATGTGTTATCACCCTCTTGAAGCTTTACGATTGCTGCTTTTAAAGCACTTTCAACCGTATATGCTGACTGCATACAGGTTAGTTGTTCTCTGCAAGTGCAGCAAGTTGATCGGCTTGGTGCTCTTGAAGTACAGGATCAAGCAAGCTTTGCATATCACCTTCAAGCACTTCGTTAAGACGGTAAATAGTAAGGTTGATACGGTGATCCGAAACACGACCTTGTGGGTAGTTGTACGTACGAATACGGTCACTACGGTCACCAGAACCTAGTAGGTTACGACGTGTATCAGAAACAGCTGCCGCTCGGCGCTCTTCTTCTGCTTGAACAATACGAGCAGCAAGAACAGCCATCGCTTTCGCTTTGTTTTTATGCTGAGAACGCTCGTCCTGACACTCTACTACTGTACCCGTTGGTAAGTGAGTAATACGGATTGCTGAATCCGTGGTGTTAACGTGCTGACCACCTGCGCCCGATGCACGGAAGGTATCAATTTTAAGGTCGCCCGCTTTAATTTCTGGCAGATCCGCTTCTGGGATTTCCGGCATAACTGCAACAGTACATGCTGACGTATGAACACGGCCTTGAGATTCAGTTTCAGGTACACGTTGTACACGGTGACCACCTGACTCAAACTTCATTGTGCCGTAAACAGCGTCGCCACTAACCTTAGCGATCATCTCTTTGTAACCGCCTTGCTCAGAAGCATTGCTGCTCATGATTTCAACGCGCCAACCTTTCTTCTCGGCAAACTTAGAGTACATACGGAACAGGTTGCCCGCGAAGATACCCGCTTCATCACCACCCGCGCCTGCACGGATCTCAAGGAAACAATTACGCTCATCGTTTGGATCTTTTGGAATCAGAAGAATCTGTAGCTCATCCGTCAAACGCTCAATCGCCGCTTTTGCGTCCTTGATTTCGTCTTGAGCCATTTCACGCATTTCAGCGTCATCTTCGTTTGCCATCTCTTCAGCAGCTTCTAAATCTTCTTGAGCTTGCTGGTATGACTGGAAGCAAGCCGTCACTTCCTCTAGTTGAGAGTACTCTTTAGAAAGTGCACGGAATTTGTCTTGATTCCCGATTACATCTGGATCACCAAGTAGATGTTGAACTTCTTCATAGCGTTCAACAAGTGTTTCAAGCTTTACTAGAATCGAGGCTTTCATAATGTCTTATTCTGTTGGAGGTCTAATATTATTGAGGGTTTTCTAAGCCCAAACTCTGTCTAATGACCATTAATTTTGCAGGTTCTCCTTGCTCAGCTGCACTTTGAAGTGCACGCGTTGGAGCATGGATCAATTTGTTTGTGAGCTTATTACTTAGCTCAAGTAAGACTTTCTCAGGGTCACCGCCAGCGGCAAGTGATTGTAAGCTCTTACTTAATAATTCTTCTCGGATTTCGTTGGCCGATTTACGGTAGTCACGAATACTGTCTACTGCTTGCAGTGAACGCATCCAACTCATGAATGCAGCACTTTCTTCGCTAACTATTGCTTCCGCTTGAATCGCTTCCACTTTGCGCTGTTCAATGTTGCCATCAACAATCGACTGCAGATCATCCACAGAGTAAAGGTAGGCGTCGTTTAACTCACCTACCTGAGATTCCACATCACGCGGAACCGCAATATCAACCAACAGCATAGGTTGATGTTTTCTTTTCTTAAGTGCGGTTTCTACCATGCCCTTACCGATAATAGGTAACGGACTTGCGGTTGAGCTGATCACGATATCTGCTCGATGCAGATGTTCAGGGATCTCATTGAGACTGATCACTTCAGCACCAAACTCTTCAGCCAACCCTAAAGCACGCTCACGAGTTCGGTTTGCCACAATCATTTTAGTACAGCCATTTGCTGAAAGGTGTTTCGCCACCAGCTCGATCGTTTCACCTGCACCAACCAACAACACGGTAGAATCAGCAATCGATTCAAAAATATGCTTGGCTAACGTACAGGCTGCGTAAGCAACTGAAACCGCGCTGCCGCCAATTTCAGTTTCAGTTCGGACGCGCTTAGCGACAGAAAATGATTTTTGGAACAGCTTTTCCATTGAAGCATCAACAGATTTGTTCTCTCGCGAGTCTGTATAAGCTTGCTTCACCTGACCTAAGATCTGCGGCTCACCCAAGACCAAAGAGTCCAATCCACAGGCGACGCGCATTAAATGTTTAATCGCAGCTTGTTCTTCATGGATATAAAGGCTCGGTTTTAGCTCTTCAGGGCTCACTTGATGGAAAACTGACAACCAATCGATCAACTTGTTTTTTGCCACGCCTTTGACGTCACAATACACTTCAGTTCGATTACAGGTAGAAAGTATGACACTTCCATTTACGTGTGCATTTGCGTTAAGTTGCTTGAGTGCCTCAGATAATTTATCTGGACCAAAAGCGACTTTTTCTCGCAATTCAACCGACGCTGTATTGTGATTGATACCTACGGCAAGCAAAGACATGTATCAGAAGTTCTCGATCAGGGAATGGAAACAAGGGGCGAATTTTACTTGATGCATGGCTCTATTTAAAGAGCAAGCGGGATTTGTTTTCCTGACTTCGTGAATTCAATGCTATAGTTGAAGCGTTTTTTAGATAAATTTGAACAAGTTGTGAGCAAATATGAGCAAGCTTCGTAAAATCACGTCTCTTATTTTTTTGAGCATAATCATGGTGGGTTGCTCATCTATCCCAGAACAGCCGACCAGCGTAGAGTGGCAAAGTCACCAAGATAGGCTTTTACAGATAGAAAACTATCAAGCCTCAGGCAAGCTCGCTTACATTTCTCCAGAGCAACGCCAAAGCCTCAACTTCGTTTGGAAACACTCTCCAAACCAAAGCCAATTAAGACTCACCACTTTCCTTGGTCAAACCGCATTAAACCTAACTATTGATCCATCAGGCGCCAAAGTCGTGACTTACGACGACCAAGTATTTACCCATGCGAGCGCCTCTATTTTGGTTGAACAACTTACAGGCTTGAAAATCCCAGTTGATCATCTGCCACAATGGTTCCTTGGCATTCCAGACAAAGCGGATAGCTATCAGCTAAATACAACGAACACCCTTGAGTCACTGACCAAGCAAGTCAGCAACCAACTATGGACTCTGAGTTTTGCAAACTATCGCAACACAGAGGTGCCGAGTACGTTGCAACTCGGTGAAGACAAAGTCAATGCAGAGACGATTCCGCTCCCTACTCGACTCTCTTTCAAGCAAAACCAAAACAAAATCAACATTGTAGTTTCGAAGTGGACACTGAAAAAATGATAACAACGCCAACGTACTGGCCTTCGCCAGCTAAGCTGAATTTATTTCTCTATATCACTGGCCAACGCGACAATGGCTATCACGAACTTCAAACCTTATTTCAGTTTGTCGATTTTGGTGATGAGCTGACGGTTACCGCAAACTCAGAAACAAGTGCGATAACAATAACCCCGGCAATACCTGGCGTTGCATTAGAAGACAACCTTATTTGGAAAGCCGCGACTGCCCTTCAACAATACACATCGACTTCTTTCGGTGCCGATATTAAACTCAAGAAAGTGCTTCCTATGGGAGGCGGTATTGGCGGAGGCTCTTCAAATGCTGCAACAGTGTTGGTTGCGCTTAATTACTTGTGGCAACTGAATCTTTCTGATGATCAACTTGCAGAGATTGGTCTGAAACTTGGTGCTGATGTTCCAGTCTTCGTTCGAGGCCACGCGGCCTTTGCTGAAGGGGTTGGAGAACAGCTACAGCCAGCTAATCCGGATGAAAAATGGTACCTCGTGGCCAAGCCTCATGTGAGCATAGCAACTGTGGACATATTCACACATCCAGAATTAACCAGAAATACGCCAAAGCGAGCGCTATCAACGCTTCTAGAGCAAGAATACGTAAACGATTGCGAAAAAATTGTTCGAATGCTGTACCCAGAGGTTGATAAGCAACTTTCATGGCTGCTACAATACGCGCCGTCGAGATTGACTGGCACAGGTTCGTGCGTTTTTGCTGAATTTAGCAGCAAAAAAGAAGCCGAATTGGTGCTAGAAAAACTGCCAGACACCGTTTCCGCATTTGTAGCGAAAGGACGAAACATTTCTCCTTTAAAAGAAACGTTGGCTGAATACCACTCAGCCCACCCACAATCTATTTAAAACTGGACGCAACCCGAGGTTTCCACCGTGCCTGATATGAAGCTATTTGCTGGTAACGCAACACCTGAACTAGCCCAACGTATTGCTGATCGTCTATACATCTCTCTTGGCGATGCTACTGTAGACCGTTTTTCTGATGGCGAAGTCGCTGTTCAAATCAATGAAAACGTTCGTGGTAGCGATGTATTCCTGATTCAATCAACTTGTGCACCAACCAATGACAACCTAATGGAATTGGTGGTAATGATTGACGCAATGCGCCGTGCTTCTGCTGGCCGTATTACTGCTGTAATCCCTTACTTCGGTTATGCCCGTCAAGATCGTCGTGTACGTTCTGCACGTGTGCCAATTACTGCAAAAGTTGTTGCAGATTTCCTTTCTAACGTTGGCGTAGACCGCGTTCTTACTATCGACCTACACGCAGAGCAAATCCAAGGCTTCTTCGATGTACCGGTTGATAACATCTTCGGTACTCCAGTTCTTCTAGAAGACATGGCTAACCGTGGCCTAGAAAACCCAGTTGTGGTTTCTCCAGACCTTGGTGGTGTTGTACGTGCTCGTGCAACAGCTAAAGCGCTAGGTGATGTTGACATCGCTATCGTTGATAAGCGTCGTCCACGTGCTAACGTTTCTGAAGTAATGAACCTAATCGGTGATGTTGAAGGCCGTGACTGTGTTATCGTTGATGACATGATCGATACGGGTGGCACACTATGTAAAGCTGCTGAAGCGCTTAAAGAGCGCGGTGCTAAGCGTGTATTCGCTTACGCAACTCACGCTGTTTTCTCTGGTACTGCTGCGAACAACATCAAGAATTCTGTTCTAGACCAAGTTATCGTAACGGATTCTATCTCTCTATCTCCAGAGATGGCTGCGACAGGTAAAGTGACAACACTTAGCCTTTCTCGCATGCTTGCTGAAGCGATTCGTCGTATCAGCAACGAAGAATCAATCTCAGCGATGTTCAACTAATCAAAGTCTTATAGCTTTTTACAAGAGCTTTGTTTTAGAAACACGTTCGAGAAAGACATTAAGCACTTCATTTAATGAAGTGCTTTTTTTATGTCTGAGTAATATGACACTGCTCGTTACACAAACGGAATAATCGCGTAGCTATAAGCTAGCTCGCACCTTTTTCATAAACTGTGATATCATACGGCGCTTTTTGAAATCCCAAGAGAGATCCATACCTTGAGCCAACAAATAAAACTTCTCGTTGGACTGGCTAATCCAGGTCCAGAATACGCCAAAACTCGCCACAATGCGGGTGCTTGGGTAGTTGAAGAATTAGCGCGTGTACATAACGTGACACTAAAGAACGAACCAAAGTTCTTTGGCCTAACGGGTCGTATCATGGTTCACGGTGAAGATCTTCGTTTGCTGATCCCAACGACTTTTATGAACTTGTCAGGCAAAGCAGTTGCAGCCTTAGCAAAGTTCTACCAAATTAAACCTGAAGAGATCATGGTCGCTCACGATGAGTTAGATCTTCCTCCTGGTATTGGAAAGTTTAAAAAAGGTGGTGGTCATGGTGGACATAATGGTCTGAAAGACATCATCAGCAAGCAGGGTAACAATAAAGAATTCTATCGTCTTAGGTTGGGCATTGGCCATCCAGGACACAAAGATAAAGTTGCAGGTTATGTATTAGGCAAAGCTCCTCAAAAAGAGCAAGAGTGTATCGAGGCCGTCGTTGACGAATCGGTTCGCAGCCTAGACATCTTATTAAAAGATGGCCTACCAAAAGCACAAAATCGCTTACATACGTTCAAAGCAGAATAAGGTTTATATCATGGGTTTTAAATGTGGCATCGTTGGTCTACCAAACGTTGGTAAGTCAACTCTGTTTAACGCACTGACTAAAGCAGGCATCGAAGCAGCAAACTTTCCATTTTGTACGATCGAACCAAACACAGGTATCGTTCCGGTTCCAGATCTCCGCTTAGATGCATTAGCAAAAATTGTTAATCCACAGAAGATCCTTCCAACGACAATGGAATTCGTAGACATCGCTGGCCTAGTTGCTGGCGCATCTAAAGGTGAAGGTCTTGGTAACAAATTCCTAGCTAACATCCGTGAAACTGACGCTAT
Organism: Vibrio gigantis; assembly: GCF_024347515.1. Classification (NCBI taxonomy): domain Bacteria; kingdom Pseudomonadati; phylum Pseudomonadota; class Gammaproteobacteria; order Vibrionales; family Vibrionaceae; genus Vibrio; species Vibrio gigantis. The sequence goes on along the minus strand of NZ_AP025492.1, from coordinate 829,413 downwards.
CGGTCACGTTGTACGCTGCTTTGAAAATGAAAACATTGTTCACGTTTCTGGCAAAGTATCTCCAATCGAAGATATCGAAGTGATCAACCTTGAACTTGCACTGGCTGACTTAGACAGCTGTGAGCGTGCAATTCAACGTAATGCGAAGAAAGCAAAAGGCGGCGACAAAGACGCTAAATTCGAAATCACTGTACTAGAAAAGCTACTTCCAGTTCTAACTGAAGGTGGCATGGCGCGTACTGTTGAACTTGGTAAAGAAGAAGCGGCAGCAATCGGCTACCTAAACTTCTTAACGCTTAAGCCAACAATGTACATCGCAAACGTTGCAGAAGATGGTTTTGAAAATAACCCATACCTAGACGCTGTTCGTGAATACGCTGAAAACGAAAACAACGTAGTTGTTGCGGTTTGTGCAGCAATCGAATCTGAGCTTTCTGAGCTTGACGACGAAGATCGCGAAGAGTTCCTAGCGGATATGGGTATCGAAGAACCAGGTCTTAACCGAGTGATCCGCTCTGGTTATGAACTACTAACTCTTCAAACTTATTTTACAGCTGGTGTTAAAGAAGTTCGCGCTTGGACAATCCCAGTAGGTGCAACTGCGCCACAAGCAGCGGGTAAGATCCACACAGACTTCGAGAAAGGTTTCATCCGTGCCGAAGTTGTTGGATTTGATCACTTCATCGAATTTAACGGTGAGAGCGGTGCGAAAGACGCAGGTAAATGGCGCCTTGAAGGTAAAGAATATATCGTTAAAGATGGTGACGTTGTTCACTTCCGCTTCAACGTATAATTCTGATTAAACATCTAGAAAAAAGGCCAGTGAATTCACTGGCCTTTTTGTTTTTACCCTTTCTAAATAGCCCCTCACCAGAAACTTAACTTCCTATATATATCGCCTTTTAGACCTGTTTTTTGTCGACAAATACGCCTCTTTGCCTAAAAAGAAACCGAACAGATGTTTATTCGTGATTTATTCAAAAAAAAAGTTGACGGGTTTCGCTCAACTACGCATAATGCGCCCCGTTCACAACGAAGCGGCAACGTCTCGAAATGAACAACAATTTGGAAATGGCTACTTAGCTCAGTTGGTTAGAGCACATCACTCATAATGATGGGGTCGCAGGTTCAAATCCCGCAGTAGCCACCATTTCCTAAGCACTCTGTTTGTTATTAAACGCAAGTCTATTAACAATAAGAGTTTTTAGGAAAGTAAAGCGGTCGTGGCGGAATTGGTAGACGCACCAGATTTAGGTTCTGGCGCCGAGAGGTGTGAGAGTTCAAGTCTCTCCGACCGCACCATATTGAGATATCTTAATTGATATCATTGTTGGGCTATCGCCAAGCGGTAAGGCACTGGCTTTTGATGCCAGCATTCCCTGGTTCGAATCCAGGTAGCCCAGCCACAATTTAAAGTGTAATTATCTTTAAAAAGATAATGGCATTGGAAGCGAGATTATATTATATTACTTCGCTCTCAGATGGCTACTTAGCTCAGTTGGTTAGAGCACATCACTCATAATGATGGGGTCGCAGGTTCAAATCCCGCAGTAGCCACCACTTTTTCTTTTGAAATAGAAAGACAACGTCCTATTGAATCACCAATATTCAATACGACTATAAAGATTTGCTGCGGTCGTGGCGGAATTGGTAGACGCACCAGATTTAGGTTCTGGCGCCGAGAGGTGTGAGAGTTCAAGTCTCTCCGACCGCACCATTATTTAGATATCTTAAATGATATCATTGTTGGGCTATCGCCAAGCGGTAAGGCACTGGCTTTTGATGCCAGCATTCCCTGGTTCGAATCCAGGTAGCCCAGCCACTATTTAAACTCTTTGTTTTATTGCTTATGTAGTTGACCAAGAGCACAACGTTACATCGAATTACCAATGTCGATATAACTATAAAGATTTGCTGCGGTCGTGGCGGAATTGGTAGACGCACCAGATTTAGGTTCTGGCGCCGAGAGGTGTGAGAGTTCAAGTCTCTCCGACCGCACCATTATTTAGATATCTTAAATGATATCATTGTTGGGCTATCGCCAAGCGGTAAGGCACTGGCTTTTGATGCCAGCATTCCCTGGTTCGAATCCAGGTAGCCCAGCCACTATTTAAACTCTTTGTTTTATTACTTATGTAGTTGACCAAGAGCACAACGTTACATCGAATCACCAATGTCGATATAACTATAAAGCTTTGCTGCGGTCGTGGCGGAATTGGTAGACGCACCAGATTTAGGTTCTGGCGCCGAGAGGTGTGAGAGTTCAAGTCTCTCCGACCGCACCATTATTTAGATATCTTAAATGATATCATTGTTGGGCTATCGCCAAGCGGTAAGGCACCGGCTTTTGATGCCGGCATTCCCTGGTTCGAATCCAGGTAGCCCAGCCACTATTTAAACTCTTTGTTTTATTGCTTATGTAGTTGACCAAGAGCACAACGTCATATCGAATCACCAATATTCGATATGACTATAAAGATTTGCTGCGGTCGTGGCGGAATTGGTAGACGCACCAGATTTAGGTTCTGGCGCCGAGAGGTGTGAGAGTTCAAGTCTCTCCGACCGCACCATTATTTAGATATCTTAAATGATATCACTGTTGGGCTATCGCCAAGCGGTAAGGCACTGGCTTTTGATGCCAGCATTCCCTGGTTCGAATCCAGGTAGCCCAGCCATTACAACGTTACTTAGACAAACCATAAGTCTTCTTAACTATACTCTTCGCTAGAGTAAAAGCTTTGCTGCGGTCGTGGCGGAATTGGTAGACGCACCAGATTTAGGTTCTGGCGCCGAGAGGTGTGAGAGTTCAAGTCTCTCCGACCGCACCATTATTTCTCTTTCATTAGAGAACAAATAGTGAATCTATTAGATTTATTATGGCTACTTAGCTCAGTTGGTTAGAGCACATCACTCATAATGATGGGGTCGCAGGTTCAAATCCCGCAGTAGCCACCACTTACACAACGTCTTATTGAATCACCAATATTCGATACGACTATAAAGATTTGCTGCGGTCGTGGCGGAATTGGTAGACGCACCAGATTTAGGTTCTGGCGCCGAGAGGTGTGAGAGTTCAAGTCTCTCCGACCGCACCATTATTTAGATATCTTAAATGATATCACTGTTGGGCTATCGCCAAGCGGTAAGGCACTGGCTTTTGATGCCAGCATTCCCTGGTTCGAATCCAGGTAGCCCAGCCATTACAACGTTACTTAGACAAACCATAAGTCTTCTTAACTATACTCTTCGCTAGAGTAAAAGCTTTGCTGCGGTCGTGGCGGAATTGGTAGACGCACCAGATTTAGGTTCTGGCGCCGAGAGGTGTGAGAGTTCAAGTCTCTCCGACCGCACCATTATTTCTCTTTCATTAGAGAACAAATAGTGAATCTATTAGATTTATTATGGCTACTTAGCTCAGTTGGTTAGAGCACATCACTCATAATGATGGGGTCGCAGGTTCAAATCCCGCAGTAGCCACCACTTACACAACGTCTTATTGAATCACCAATATTCGATATGACTATAAAGATTTGCTGCGGTCGTGGCGGAATTGGTAGACGCACCAGATTTAGGTTCTGGCGCCGAGAGGTGTGAGAGTTCAAGTCTCTCCGACCGCACCATTATTGAATGGAACCCAGCTTTTTAGCTGGGTTTTGTTTTATCTGTAATATGTAAATCTGTAAGCCAAGTCACCAAGTATTCTCTTCTATAACCTCACTTTTAATACGATTTTATAAGACAATGTCAGCTCCACTTTCTAATTGAGTATGACTAGCCTATGAAAACCCTCCCCTTAACGATCGGTTGCTACACAGATACACCAAGTAAAAGCCATGGTGTTTATCAAACTCAGTTAGATCTAGAAACAGGAAAACTATTACCTCTAGAGTTGATTGCCGAGTGCACCAACCCCTCTTTTGTTACTGTGACAAAGACTGGGATCTATACCGCATCTGAAGTTAGCCAACAAGAACAACCACAGCTGATTCATATACCCAATGTTGATTCCAAGATAACGTCTAACGCAAGTCTCATCTCCGGAGATCACCCCTGTCACATCGCGATAGATCCACACAATAAATTTGCTATCACGTCGCAATACTCATCAGGCACATTCGATATTTTTAGCTTAAGCATCAATGGCAGCATCGATAAACGACTCAAAACAATCAAGATGGTTGGCTCAGGGCCGAACAAAGAGAGGCAAACTGCGCCACACGCCCATCAATGTCTGTTCTTACAAAACTCGCCACAGTTTGTGACTGTCGATCTCGGCACCGATCGCATCAACTTCTATTGCTTTGATGAAGAGCAAGAAGAGTTCCTTGATGAGCCAATGCAGTCGATCAAAGTGCCAGCCGGCAATGGACCTCGCCATTTAATCTTTAACAAAGCTGAAGACAGAGCCTATGTGGTCTGTGAACTCTCTGAAACATTACTGATTTTGGAAAAGGTTTTAGGCATTTGGAATATAGTGGAAGAGGTTGATGCATTACCTAATATGGAAAAGGGAGAAGCCGCAGCAGCAATTAAGCTATCACCTGATGAGCAATTCCTTTATGTATCTTGTCGACACCAATCGATGATCAGTTGCTTTAGAATCGAGCCTACAACGAAAATGCCTATTTTTATTGATCGCTATAATACTGAAGGCAACTTCCCTCGTGATTTTCATATGACTGACTGCGGACGATGGCTTATCGCAGCAAACCAACACTCCAACAACATCACCTCATTCAAGCGAGATAATGAGGATGGGTCTTTGGTTTATACAGGATACTCTTTAGAGATCGACGCACCGGTTTGCGTTACACAGTAGTTATAGCATTCACACCATACAAAAAAGGAGAGCATCTGCTCTCCTTTTCTATATAAATAAACGGAACTAATAAATTAAAGGCCTAAGGCGTATTTCAATACTTGAGTTTTAATCGGCCCAGAGTTCTCTGCTAGTTTTAGCGCGGCATTGCGTACAAACTTAAGCGGACCAATATCATTGCTGAAGGTTTTATAGAAGAAATCCATGCCACTCTGCATCATTAGATTATCGCCTCTTCTCATCACTTCATAGCGTCTTGCTACAGACTGATTCAATTCACCCTTTTCTTTGGTGACATCCAATAATACTGATACATCTTTAAAACCCAAGTTAACACCCTGCCCTGCCAACGGGTTGATCGTATGCGCAGAGTCCCCAACTAAAATGCAGTTATTCTTCGAATATGATTGAGCATGGCGTCGTGTCAGAGGAAAAGAACCCGAATTCAAGACTTTGATATCACCTAACTCTTTAGGAAAGTGAGTAAGTACTTCGTTACGTAGCTTTTCAGGAGTCATTGCTGACAGTTGCTTGATACGCAGTGGAGAGTCATACCAAACTAACGAGCCCTGCCCTACTTCTTGACCGTCAGAGGTTAAAGAACACAAAGGCAAAAATGAACGAGGGCCACTTGGTAGAAATTGCTGCCAAGTAATGTCTTGCTGAGGCTGCTCTGTTTCTACATTGATAAGCATACAGTGTTGTCGATAATCCCAAGCCGTAATACCAATGCCAGCTTGTTGACGAACGGCTGAATTAGCACCATCAGCACCAATCACCCACTTCGCGGATAACTTAATCCCTGATTGAAGCTTAACGATATTGGTTTCACCAAACTCAATCTCATCGAGCTTTTCTGGACATAACAGTTCGAGATTATCGTAGGCATCAAATTGAGACCATAAACCTAACTGAATGAGTCTGTTCTCAACGATATAGCCCAAACGAGGAAGGTCCAGTGATGCAGCATCAAACCGAGTACGACACTCTGGGTGCTCCCACGTCTCTAAACGCTTATAAGAACACACTCGCATTGCTGCAATACTTTGCCATGCACCAAGATCTTCAAGCAAATCGACCGATGCTTGAGAAATCGCTGACACACGAATATCCATCGCTTGCGACTCATCAAAAGCTTGTGGAGCAAAACCTTCGATCACCGCAACACTCAGACCTTGCTTTGCAAAACCGATTGCTGTTGCTGCACCAACCATGCCGCCACCGACTACTACAATATCGTAACTGTTCATATTTTGTACTTATCAGTTTGATTCTTTGACTGTTTTTGATTGTACTTTTTCATAACTAACTTGTAACCAAAAACCTTATTCGAAAAAAGGGTTATCCCTTATGGCATATGGTGTTAACGATAATAAAAACCACGACATAAGAGATTTGTTCAGACTACTAGTCAGTCGGTTTTGAAACCAGTACAATACGCCGCTTGCCGCTACAGCCTGTCATAAAACTGAATACCGAATTATGACAAACGGGGCTAGCGGATGAATAATGGGCGATTTGCTCCCTTAAATTAAACTAACGATCGAGCGAACATATAATGAGTAAGAAACTGCTAATTAAAACTTGGGGCTGTCAGATGAATGAATACGATTCATCAAAAATGGCCGACCTGCTTAACGCTGCAAATGGCTACGAGCTAACTGAAGTACCTGAGGAAGCAGACGTACTACTATTGAATACTTGTTCTATCCGCGAAAAAGCACAAGAAAAAGTATTCCACCAGCTTGGTCGTTGGAAAACGCTTAAAGATAAGAAAGAAGGTGTGGTGATCGGTGTGGGTGGCTGTGTAGCGACTCAAGAAGGTGATCACATTCGTCAACGTGCACCGTACGTAGACGTAATCTTTGGCCCACAAACATTACACCGTCTGCCAGAGATGATTAAGTCGTCACTGTCTAACGAAAAACCAGTAATGGATATCTCTTTCCCAGAGATCGAAAAATTCGATAACCTTCCAGAGCCAAGAGCTGAAGGTGCGACGGCATTTGTTTCTATCATGGAAGGTTGTTCTAAATACTGTACTTACTGCGTTGTACCATACACACGTGGTGAAGAAGTTAGCCGCCCAATGGATGATGTACTGTTCGAAGTTGCTCAACTTGCAGAGCAAGGTGTACGTGAAGTTAACCTACTGGGTCAGAACGTAAACGCGTACCGCGGTCCAACACACGAAGGCGACATCTGTTCATTCGCAGAACTACTTCGTCTTGTTGCTTCTATCGATGGTATTGACCGTATTCGTTTCACAACAAGCCACCCGCTTGAGTTTGGTGACGATATCATTGATGTTTACAAAGATACTCCTGAACTAGTGAGCTTCCTTCACCTACCAGTACAAAGTGGTAGTGACCGTATTCTTACGATGATGAAGCGCCCACATACGGCTATCGAGTACAAATCTATTATCCGTAAGCTGCGTAAAGCTCGTCCTGATATTCAAATCAGTTCTGACTTTATTGTTGGTTTCCCTGGTGAGTCTAAGCAAGACTTCCAAGATACAATGAAGCTAATCAAAGAAGTTGATTTCGATATGAGCTTCAGCTTTGTTTTCTCTCCTCGTCCAGGTACGCCAGCGGCAGATTACCCATGTGATGTACCAGCACAAGAGAAGAAAGATCGTCTGTACGAACTGCAACAAACGGTAAACACACAAGCTATGCGCTTCTCTCGTCTAATGCTAGGCACAGAGCAACGCATCCTTGTTGAAGGTCCATCAAGAAAGAACCTAATGGAACTTCGCGGCCGTACAGAAAACAGCCGTGTTGTGAACTTCGAAGGTTCTGCAGACCTAATCGGCCAGTTCGTAGATGTGAAGATCACTGAGGTTTACACCAACTCATTACGTGGTGAACTAGTTCGCACAGAAAAAGACATGGGTCTACGCGTTGTTATGACTCCAGCAGAAATGATGGAAAAAACAAAACGTGAAGACGAGCTAGGTGTAGCAACATTTACGCCTTAAGCAATACAACTGTTTGAGCACAAAGCGCAAACACAAAGCTTGAAATTACCTAACTAAGTGACCATCTTAGAAATAGGGATATCACCATCAGAAGCCCGGTCTAAATCGGGCTTTTTGCTCTTTTTTTTAATTAAGAGTGAGTGGCACAAAATGAGAGGCTAATTTGAGCAATAAAATCGTTACCTTAGAGATAAATCTAGAGCCAGCAGACAATAAGCGCTTGGCAAGTTTATGCGGACCATTTGACGACAACATCAAACACCTTGAGCGTCGTCTGGGCGTTGAGATTAATTACCGTAGCAACTTTTTCACGATTGTCGGTAAGCCTCACACGACAGCCGCAGCTTTAGACATCATCAAACACCTCTATGTTGAAACGGCTCCAGTTAAAGGCAACATAATCGATATCGAACCAGAGCAAGTGCATCTGGCGGTCACCGAATCTGGCATTTTGGTGCAACACGTCGAGTCTGAAATCGACTACGGCAAAGAAGTGACCATTAAGACTAAAAAAGGTGTCATCAAACCTCGTACGCCAAACCAAGCACAATACCTAATGAACATGGTCACTCATGACATCACTTTTGGTATTGGGCCAGCTGGTACAGGTAAAACATATTTGGCCGTTGCTGCAGCAGTTGATGCACTTGAACGCCAAGAGGTTCGCCGAATCCTACTGACTCGTCCTGCTGTTGAAGCCGGTGAGAAGCTTGGTTTCCTGCCGGGTGATTTAAGCCAAAAAGTAGACCCATATTTGCGTCCACTTTACGATGCACTGTTTGAGATGCTTGGCTTTGAGCGAGTCGAGAAGCTGATTGAGCGTAATGTGATTGAAGTTGCGCCATTGGCGTATATGCGTGGCCGTACGTTGAATGATGCGTTTATCATTCTTGATGAGAGCCAAAACACCACGGTAGAACAGATGAAGATGTTCTTAACCCGTATTGGTTTTAACTCACGCGCTGTGATCACAGGCGATATCACGCAAATCGATTTACCTCGTGGTGCAAAATCAGGTCTGCGTCATGCGACAGAAGTTCTCAGTGAAGTAGATGACATTAGCTTCAATTTCTTCATGTCTGAAGACGTGGTTCGTCACCCTGTAGTTGCTCGTATCGTCAACGCCTACGAGAAATGGGAAGCGAAAGACCAGAAAGAGCGCAAAGAGTTTGAAAAGCGTAAACGTGAAGAGCGCGAAGCCAAACTTCTTGAGGCTCAGCAGGCAGTTACGACACAATTAGCAACACAAAATAGTTCTGTAATTGCAGAACAAGGTGATAAATAGATGTCTATTGAACTAGACCTGCAATTAGCGGTCGAAAATGAGCAAGGTCTTCCAACTGAGCAAGACATTCAGATTTGGTTGGACAAGACAATTCCTCAGTTTCAAGAGAACGCTGAGTTGACGGTTCGTATCGTTGATATACAAGAAAGCCACCAGCTCAATCATGAATATCGTGGCAAAGACAAGCCAACTAACGTGTTGTCTTTTCCATTCGAGGCTCCTCCAGGGATCGAGTTAGATCTACTGGGCGACCTCATTATCTGCCGCCAAGTTGTCGAAAAAGAAGCAGAAGAGCAAAATAAGCCTCTGCTAGCACACTGGGCTCATATGGTTGTACATGGCAGTCTGCATCTGCTAGGTTATGATCATATCGAAGATGATGAAGCTGAAGAGATGGAGTCACTCGAGACAGAAATCATGCAATCTATGGGGTTTGAAGACCCTTATATTCTAGAAAAGTAAACTGATTCTAGTAAAGTAGGTTGCAGAGAAACAATAACTCATCGAACCTGTGATTTTCGCAGGAATCTGAGTTGTAACGTGTGCTATCACACTTCTGATAGCGTTATTTTTTGAGAAATCATGAACGAAGGTAACCCCCCCACTTCTGAGGGAAGTAAAAAATCTGAAGGTCCGAGTAGAAAGTCCTTCTTTGAACGCCTAGGCCAACTATTTCAAGGTGAAGTAAAAGATCGCCAAGAGCTCGTAGATGTAATCCGCGACTCAGAAATTAATGACCTAATTGACCACGACACACGCGACATGCTCGAGGGTGTTATGGAAATTTCAGAGATGCGAGTACGCGATATCATGCTGCCTCGCTCTCAAATGGTTACAGTTGAACGCACCGATGATTTAGATACATTGATTGCGCTTATTACTGATGCTCAACACTCTCGCTACCCAGTGATCAGTGAAGATAAAGACCATGTTGAAGGCATTCTATTAGCGAAGGACCTACTTAAGTATTTGGGTTCAGAAAGTGCCCCATTTGATATCGAACAAGTGATTCGCCCTGTCGTGGTTGTTCCTGAAAGTAAGCGAGTAGATCGCCTGCTTAAGGAGTTCCAAGAAGAGCGTTACCACATGTCTATCGTTGTCGATGAATTTGGCGGAGTTTCTGGCCTAGTAACCATTGAAGATATCCTCGAAGAAATCGTTGGTGAAATTGAAGACGAGTTCGACGATGAAGAAGAGCTAGATATTCGTAAGCTGAGTAAGCATACCTTCTCTGTAAAAGCTTTAACCACTATTGAAGAGTTCAACGATACGTTTAACACTGCCTTTAGTGACGATGAAGTGGATACAGTAGGTGGTATGGTGATGACAGCACTCGGTCACCTGCCTGTTCGTGGCGAGATTGTAGAAATCGAAAACTACCATTTCAAAATAACATCAGCAGATAACCGTCGTGTGATTCAGCTACAGGTAACCATTCCTGACGAACAGCCTCTTCCGACTATCGAAGAATAACAACTTCTCTCTAAAGAGATGACAGAAATTAGATGACTAAGACTTTTATTCATCGCCTATTACGGCCGCTTGCGGCCGTTTTTGTTGGCGCTATAACAACCCTTTCATTCGCTCCATACTCAATATGGCCTCTTGCTATTCTCAGCCCAGCTTTGTTGCTGTTATTGATCCACAACCGCTCTCCTAAAAGCGCACTTTGGATTGGTTACGCATGGGGTTTAGGCCAATTCACAACAGGGATCAGTTGGGTATACGTCAGTATTGATGGCTTTGGTGGAATGCCACTGGCAGCCAACTTATTCTTGATGGCACTACTTGTGGGCTATCTAGCGGTTTACTCTGGGCTTTTTACCTGGAGCTTGAACAAGTTCTTCCCTGCTAATAACCTCAGCCGATTTTTCCTCGCAGCGCCTGCATTGTGGTTAATCAGTGACTGGTTACGTGGTTGGGTAATGACGGGCTTCCCGTGGTTGTGGCTAGGTTACAGCCAAATTGACTCCCCATTAGGATCATTTGCACCGATTGGTGGTGTAGAGTTGATAACTCTGGCGATCGTTGTTTCAGCGTCTGCACTCGCTTATACGATCATCAACAAAGCATGGAGTGTCGCGGTCATTCCTGCTGTTGTATTTAGCACTGGTTTTGGTCTTCGTAATGTCGATTGGGTAACCCCAAACCCTGAAAAAACAACGTCAGTGGTATTGATTCAAGGCAACATCGACCAAGACAGCAAATGGCTGCCTAGTCATCGTTGGCCAACCATGATGAAGTACACCGATCTAAGCCGAGAAAACTGGGATGCTGATATCATCATCTGGCCTGAAGCCGCTATTCCTGCGTTTGAGGTAGAGATACCTTCTTTCCTGCGTAACTTAGACAGTGCAGCCAAGATGAACAACAGCTCCATCATCACAGGTGTACTCAATCAGTCTGAAGATAAGAAATACTATAACAGTGTTCTTTCTCTCGGAGTGAACCCATATGGCGAGTACAGCTACGATCCAGACGAACGCTACCATAAACACCACCTATTGCCATTTGGTGAATTTGTTCCGTTTGAAAATATCTTGCGCCCATTAGCACCTTTCTTTAATTTGCCGATGTCATCATTCAGCCGTGGCGACTTTGTACAACCAAACATCGTGGCAAATGGTCGTCATCTAGCGCCTGCGTTGTGCTACGAGATCATCTTCAATGATCAAGTTAGACAAAACGTAACCGATGAAACTGACTTTATCCTCACGCTCTCGAACGATGCGTGGTTTGGTCGTTCTATTGGGCCATTGCAACATATGGAAATCGCACAAATGCGTGCTCTGGAGCTTGGTAAGCCGCTGATTCGCTCTACCAACAATGGTGTGACGGCTGTTACCGATTACAAAGGTAACATCATCAAGCAAGTGCCTCAGTTTGAAACGGCCGTGTTAAAAGCTGAACTCATTTCAACTGATGGTCAAACGCCTTATCACACAGTAGGTACTTGGCCACTGTATATTTGGGCAATGTTCAGCTTGGTGATTAGCTGGGTACTAAGAAGGCCAAAGAGCTAGATTCGAGATTCGAGATTTGATATGGCCCCTAAAAAGTAGACACAGGGGTTTAGTTGATTAGTTCAAAGTCCATGGGACTCACTCCACCTAGAGTCCCATGTCTTCTTACTGGATTATAATAGGTATCGATATAAATTCGACTCTGCATCGTCATTTCTTGTCGTGAAAGCTGATCTAATTTGTTCATCCACTCTTTCTTATATTGCGCAAAGAAGCTTTCGGAACAAGCGTTATCCCAACAGTTTCCTTTTCTCGACATGCTGACTTTAATCTTTCGTTTACGGTGCCAACGGATCGTCTCCAACGCTCGATACTGTATACCTTGATCGGAGTGAAACAAAAGCTCATGACCTAAGGGCTGCCTTTGTTCCCAAGCCTTATTCAGGCTTCTTAGCACTAACTTTGCGTTATTAATGCGACTTGTCGACCAACCAATCACTTTGCGTGAAAACAAATCTAAGACAACGCACAGGTATTGCCAACCATCAGTACAGCGCACCTGAGTTATATCTGACACCCAAACTCGATCGGGTTTATCCACCTTAAATTGACGGGCAAGAATGTTATAGGCAGGTATAAGTGTATTTTGTCTTGGCGCTCGTCCATATCGCTTCTTACTCACGCAAGAGCGATAGCCCATATTCTGTAGAAGCCTCTGTACTCGCTTTTTATTACAAATAAAGCCGTTAGCGACTGCTGCTTCCCAAAGCTTTCGATAACCAGGAATACAGTGCTGAGCTTTGCTTTCTCTCCTCAAGTAGTTACTTAAGGACTCATTTTCTGTCTCTCGTTTCGAGGGTTGTCTCGTGAGCCACTTGTAGTAACCCGCTGTAGAAACGTCTAACCATCGACATAACCGAATAACAGGAAGCTTCACACAGGTTTTCTTTAGAATGTACTCGAACCTTATTCTTTTTGGCTGTCGAAGAAAGCCTTCGCTTCCTTTAAGAAATCATTCTCCAGCTCCGCCATCTCTAGTTTCTTCTTCAATTGACGGTTCTCTCTTTCCAATTGAGCAACGGATTTCTCGGGGCCTTGATTAGGTATTGGGAGGGAATTAATCTTCTTCGACGTCATTTGAGATCTCCATTTCGAAAGTAGCACCGGCGATATTCCTAAGGATAGTGCTACTGACTTAACGGTGTCAGAAGAATCGAGAGATCGCTGAACAGCTTCTCGTTTAAATTCGTCTGTATATTGTCTTTGTGATTTTACTTTCATGACACTCAATGCTCTGTATTAAGTGTCTACTTTTATGGGGTCACATCAGATTCGACGAAAGGTGATCAGAGGGTTGACTGATTGGGTCAACCCTTTTTATTACTGCGGTTTAACGTTGATAGCGCTATGGTTAAGGATATTACGGCTTAAGAGCTTTGCGGCTAAACCCTTTAGAGCCACATTTAATGCATGGGATGATATTAGTTGGGTGGTTATATTCAGTTTGATGACCACACTCATCACAGACAAGCGTACCCAACCCAATCACTTCCCCGGCTTGATATAAGCCTTGGTGTTCTAGATCTTGAAACAGCTCGACCCACTCCACTTTAGTGCGATCGGTAATATCTAGAAGCCCTTGCCAAATAGAGTCTGTAATCATCAAATAGAATGGACCGCTTTTACTTTCTTCATAGCTTTCAGAAAACTCTTTTAAGTCCGATTTCACGTAGGCTGAGATCAATGAAAGCTCATCTTTAGTCATATCATTAGCTGCTTTCGCAAACTTGCCCGAGGTTTCGATTTTGTTGTTGAGCTCTTCAGGACTATGCTTCAGTGTTTCAATCACCTCTTCTACGACTTCTTCATAGAGCGCTTTTTTCTTCGGCATAAACGACCTCCTTAAGATAACCAACCTTTATCCGAATGAACTGGCACACAGTTGAATGACCAGCCCCTAACAAACAAATGCAATTCATACCCTTAAGTATAGCTGTCCTTAGTAATTCGGTTGAATTTACGCAATCAACCACGCTGCAACTGCAAGTATGAAGGGTATAACTATTGTTGTACTCAGCTCCTTTAGGTATTCTATGACGATCTGTAAGATTCTGTTCTAACCGAACTCACAAATTCCAAGATAACCGGATACCATCGATGCAAGAACAATATAACCCGCAAGAGATTGAACAAAAGGTTCAACAACACTGGGATAACAGCGAAACTTTCGTTGTAAGTGAAGACCCAAACAAAGAAAAGTTCTACTGTCTTTCTATGTTCCCTTACCCAAGTGGCCGACTGCACATGGGTCACGTGCGTAACTACACCATCGGTGATGTGGTATCTCGTTTCCAACGTCTGCAAGGCAAAAACGTAATGCAACCAATCGGTTGGGATGCATTCGGCCTACCAGCAGAAAACGCGGCTGTAAAAAACAACACAGCGCCTGCACCATGGACTTACGAAAACATTGAGTACATGAAAAACCAGCTTAAGCTTCTTGGCTTTGGTTACGACTGGAACCGTGAATTCGCGACGTGTACTCCAGAGTACTACCGTTGGGAACAAGAGTTCTTCACTAAGCTTTACGAGAAAGGCCTAGTGTACAAGAAGACCTCTTCTGTTAACTGGTGTCCAAACGACCAAACTGTACTAGCAAACGAGCAAGTAGAAGACGGTTGCTGCTGGCGTTGTGACACTCCAGTAGAACAAAAGAAGATTCCACAGTGGTTCATTAAGATTACTGAGTACGCTCAAGAGCTGCTAGACGACCTAGACAACCTTGAAGGTTGGCCTGAAATGGTTAAGACCATGCAGCGCAACTGGATTGGCCGCTCAGAAGGTGTTGAGTTATCTTTCGCTGTTAACGGCGAAGAAGCACCACTAGAAGTGTACACGACTCGTCCTGATACACTAATGGGTGTTTCTTACGTTGGTATCGCTGCAGGTCACCCTCTTGCAGAGAAAGCTTCTCAAAACAACCCAGAGCTTGCTGCATTCGTTGAAGAGTGTCGTAACACTAAAGTTGCTGAAGCTGAATTAGCAACGATGGAAAAGAAAGGTATGGATACAGGCCTAACGGCTATCCACCCTCTTAACGGTCGTGTTGTTCCTGTATACGTAGCAAACTTCGTACTTATGGATTACGGCACAGGTGCGGTAATGGCGGTTCCTGCTCACGATCAACGTGACTACGAGTTCGCAACTAAGTACGGCATCGATATCATCCCAGTAATCAAGCCTGAAGACGGTTCTGAGTTAGATGTATCTGAAGCAGCTTACACTGAGAAAGGTGTACTGTTCGACTCTGGTGAGTTCGACGGTCTTGCTTTCCAAGAAGCATTCGACGCAATTGCTGCGAAGCTAGAAGCTGAAGGCAAAGGTAAGAAAACAGTAAACTTCCGTCTACGTGACTGGGGTGTATCTCGTCAACGTTACTGGGGTGCGCCAATCCCAATGGTAACAACTGAAGATGGTGAAGTTCACCCAGTACCAGCAGACCAACTGCCTGTTATTCTTCCAGAAGACGTAGTTATGGATGGCGTAACGAGCCCAATCAAGGCTGACAAGTCTTGGGCTGAGACAACATTCAACGGTGAACCTGCTCTACGTGAGACAGACACATTCGATACGTTTATGGAATCTTCTTGGTACTACGCACGTTACTGTTCACCACAAGCTGACGACATCCTAGATCCAGAGAAAGCAAACTACTGGCTACCAGTTGACCAATACGTTGGTGGTATCGAGCACGCATGTATGCACTTGCTTTACTCTCGTTTCTTCCACAAGCTTCTACGTGATGCTGGTTATGTGACGTCTGACGAACCGTTCAAGCAGCTTCTATGTCAAGGCATGGTTTTGGCTGACGCGTTCTATCACGAAAACGAAAAAGGCACTAAAGAGTGGATCGCACCGACTGACGTAACGGTTGAGCGTGACGGTAAAGGTCGCATTGAATCAGCAGTTGATAGCGAAGGTCGCAATGTTGAACACTCTGGCATGATCAAAATGTCTAAGTCTAAAAACAACGGCATCGACCCACAAGAGATGGTAGATAAGTACGGCGCTGATACTGTACGTCTATTCATGATGTTTGCGTCACCTGCAGACATGACGCTTGAGTGGCAAGAGTCTGGCGTTGAAGGCGCAAACCGCTTCCTTAAGCGTGTTTGGAAATTGGTTCACGCTCACTCTTCTAAAGGTGCAGCTGAATCTGTTGACGCTTCTGCTCTATCTGGCGACCAAAAAGCACTTCGTCGTGATATCCATAAGACTATCGCGAAAGTAACGGACGATATCGGCCGTCGCCAAACGTTCAACACAGCTATCGCTGCAATCATGGAACTGATGAACAAGTTGGCGAAAGCACCTCAAGAATCTGTACAAGATCGTGCAATCCTTGATGAAGCACTAAAAGCGGTAGTACGCATGCTTTACCCAATGACTCCACACATCTCTTACGAAATGTGGATTGCTCTTGGCGAATCAAACGTAGACTCAGCAACATGGCCAACGTTTGACGAGAAAGCACTGGTTGAAGACGAGAAGACTATCGTTGTGATGATCAACGGTAAGCTACGTGCGAAACTAACGGTTGCTGCAGACGCGACAGAAGAGCAAGTTCGTGAGCTTGGTCTGAACGATGAGAACGCTAAGAAGTTCCTAGATGGCTTAACTATCCGTAAAGTTATCTTTGTACCAGGTAAGCTTCTAAACATCGTGGCTAACTAATTTCGTTCGCACAGTACAATTGCTAAAGAATTAACGAACTTAATTCATCAAAAGCAGTCTGTAGACAGGGTAGCTAATTGCCCTGTCTACTTATTTAAGCGCTTTAGACTCGAGCCTAAAAACTCAAACGAACTAAAGCCTTTAAATAAGTATTCTACCTTCATGAGAGCCATCAAATAATGCGCCTGATTTCACTATCTTCATTGAAAGTTACTGTTGTTGTTTTAACCGTTAGCCTGTTAAGTGCGTGTGGTTTCCACCTGCGTGGTGATTACTCCGTACCAGAAGAACTCAACAAGATCTCCGTAACCAGTTACGACCAATACAGTACGTTTACACGTATGATGAAAGGTCAACTGCGTATGAATGATGTAGAAATTGTGCCGCCGGCTGAGAATACTCCTAACCTGCATATTATTAGTGAGAGTGTTAGTGAGCGAACTCTGTCTCTGTACCAAAACACTCGTGCAGCAGAGAAAGAACTGACATTTCGTGCTTCATATCGCGTAACGATCCCAGACCTAGGCTCAAAGACATTCTCAACTAGCGTAACCCGCAGTTACCTAGACAACCCACTGACAGCACTTGCGAAGTCGGTTGAACGAGACATGATTGAAGATGAGATGCGCAAGTTGGCAACAAGCCAAATCTTACGTCAGATGGCTCGACTAAAAGCCAATATTGCCGCTGGTAGCATGAATCTAGAGTCATTAGAAAACGTTCAAGTTAAAGAGCTTGAAAAGCAATACAACATCAAGAATGTTGAAATTGACGACGTTGAGATTGTACCGGCTTCAGAAGAGCAACCAACACTTAGCGAATCGGCTGAGTAATAGGTTTATTTGATGCGTATTTTTGCTGACCGCTTATCAGAGCAACTTGCTAAACAGTTGAGTAATGTTTACCTCATTTTTGGTAACGAGCCTCTACTGTTGCAAGAGAGCCGAGAAGCGATTCAAAAGGCTGCAAAGCAGCAAGGCTTTGAAGAACGTCACCGCTTTGCGATTGATAGCAGTCTGGACTGGAATCAAGTCTACGACTGCACTCAAGCACTGAGCCTATTCTCTAGCCGTCAAGTCATCGAGCTGGAGCTGCCAGAGTCAGGCGTCAATGCCGCAATAGCAAAAGAGCTACTCGCAATCTCCGAGCATATCCACAGCGATATCTTGTTGATCTTAGTGGGTACTAAATTAACTAAAGCTCAAGAAAACGCTAAGTGGTTTAAGGCTCTCTCGAATCAAGGACACTGGGTCAGTTGCTTAACGCCAGATGTCAGTCGATTACCTCAATTTGTCCAAGCTCGCTGCCGTCAAATAGGTTTAACGCCAGATCCTGAGGCGATTCAAATGTTGGCACAATGGCACGAAGGCAACCTTTTTGCATTGACTCAGAGCCTAGAGAAACTGGCGCTACAATACCCGGATGGAAAGCTCACTTTAGTGCGCTTAGAAGAATCGCTGAGTCGCCATAACCACTTTACGCCGTTCCACTGGAGTGACGCCTTACTGGCGGGTAAAGGGAATCGAGCGCAGCGAATTTTAAGACAATTGGAAGCTGAGGGTGTTGAGCCTGTTATTTTACTGCGTAGCGTGCAGCGAGAACTCGCCTTACTGCTGCAAATGCAGCAACAAATGAAACAGTTCCCGATTGGTCAGGTCTTCGAGAAACACCGCATCTGGCAATCAAAAAAGCCTCTTTATAACGCCGCGCTAACAAGAGTTTCGATTTCTCAATTACACTCTTTGTTCGCGTTGCTCACTCAAGCTGAATTGATGACAAAAACTCAATATGAGCAGTCGCCTTGGCCACTAATTCATCAGTTAAGCGTAGAGTTTTGTATCCCTTCAGCTTCAATACCATTCCACGCATAAAAGCGTGGTATATTCTAGGGTCAACAGCCCCTAAAAAGCTAAATTCAGATTAAAGGAACACCCCGTGTTACGTGAAGAACTTAAAGATTTTCTTGCAGACAAAGCCGACGACATGAAAGCAGAATCGATTGTGACTATCGATGTAGAAGGCAAATCAAGCGTTACTGATTACATGATTGTTTGTACTGGTACCTCTAAGCGCCATGTTGCTTCTATTGCACAGCACGTTGCTGATGAAGTGCGTAAAGCAGGTATGCAGCCACTAGGCATGGACGGCCAGCAAGAAGGTGAATGGGTTGTTCTAGATATGGGCACAAGCATGCTTCATGTTATGCAAGAAGAACATCGTGAACTGTACCAGCTAGAAAAACTTTGGGGATAAGCTTTGAAGATCCAGTTAATCGCAGTTGGCACAAAAATGCCAAAGTGGGTTGAAGAAGGGTTTCAAGAATACAAACGTCGCTTCCCTCACGATATGCCGTTAGAGCTCATTGAAATTACTGCAGGAAAGCGCGGTAAAAATGCCGATATTGCACGTATTCTTCAGAAAGAAGGTGAAGCGATGCTGGCAGCGGTGCCAAAAGGCAACCGAATTGTCACGCTCGATATCCCAGGAAGAAAATGGGATACACCACAACTGGCTGAGCAATTGGAAAGCTGGAAGTTGGATGGACGTGATGTTTCTATCCTAATTGGCGGGCCTGAAGGATTAGCACCTGCATGTAAAGCGGCTGCGGACCAAAGTTGGTCTCTGTCTGCGCTTACTCTCCCTCACCCATTAGTACGCGTTATCATGGCTGAAAGCTTGTATCGAGCTTGGAGCATCACTGCTAACCACCCTTATCATCGAGAATAAGCGTTAATGTTACGTAAACGTAGCCAAATCCGTGATTACAAAGCAGAAGCACGACTATTTACTAGTCGTGCTTTTGTTGCGTTTGCGGGGATCATAGTTATGATGTCGATGTTGGTTGTTAACCTGTACAACATTCAGGTCAATCAATACCAAGACTATAAAACTCGTTCTAACGACAACCGTATCAAGGTCGTTCCAATCGCACCCAACCGTGGTTTGATTTACGATCGCAACGGCGTGCTTCTTGCCGAAAACCGCCCGGTTTTCAATCTAGAAATCATACCCGAAAAAATCAAAGATATGGATGACACGCTTGCCCGTCTACAAGCGCTAATCGAGATCCCACCAGAACGTATCGAACGTTTTAATCGTGATCGCCGTAATTCACGACGCTTCAAGTCAGTGCCTATTCTCAATCAGCTTACCGAAGAACAGGTTGCAGTTTTCTCTGTAAACCAACATAAGTTCCCAGGTGTTGAAGTTACAGGTACGTTAAAACGTTTCTACCCTTATGGTGATGTACTGACTCATGTGATTGGCTACGTATCGCGCATCAACGACCGTGATATGCAGCGCCTAGCAAGAGAAGAGAAAGACGCCAATTACCAAGCTACTCGCGACATAGGTAAGCTTGGCATTGAGCGCTACTACGAAGACATGTTGCACGGTACCGCTGGCTATCAAGAAGTCGAAGTCAACAGTCGTGGACGAGTGATCCGTACGCTTAAGTTTGTGCCTTCGGTTCCGGGTAAAGATATCGTGCTCAATTTGGATATCAAACTACAACTATATGTACATAAGTTACTTGATGGCCGCCGTGGTTCAGCCATCGTTCTCGACCCAAAAGACAATGGCGTGTTAGCCATGGTCTCAAGCCCGAGCTATGACCCGAATGCGTTCGTACATGGCATTTCGTCTAAAGGTTATAACGCCCTGCTTCAAGATAAAGACCGCCCTTTGGTTAACCGTGCAACGCTAGGTATTTATCCACCAGCATCGACGATCAAACCCTTCATTGCTGTTGCAGCTCTGCAAGAAGGTGTGATTACACCGAATACAACGCGTAATGACCCAGGTTATTGGAAGATCCCTAATTCAAAAACAAGACCATTCCGTGACTGGTTACGTTGGGGACACGGTGTCGTTGATATAGAGAAAGCGATTGAAGAGTCAGTAGATACCTTCTTTTACCAAATTGCTTATGACCTTGGTATTGATCGCATATCCAAATGGATGATGATGTTTGGATTTGGCGACTACACGGGTATCGATATTTATGAAGAAAGCAAAGCCAATATGCCAACTCGTGATTGGAAGATGGCAAGGCACCGCGTACCTTGGTACCAAGGTGACACCATCCCAGTGGGCATTGGTCAAGGCTACTGGACTGCAACACCAATGCAGATCGCAAAAGCCACATCAGTCTTGGTGAATGAAGGCGAAGTAACGGCACCTCACCTGCTGCGTGCAACCATTGATAACGGCCGCCCATTCGACGAACAAGTCATGTCGGACATTGAAACTTATCCACCGCTAACCGGGGTGAAGAAGAAATATTGGAATATCGCGCAAGAAGGTATGAGGCTAGCTAACCACGGTAAGAAAGGCACCGCAAGACGTTCATTCCAGAAGATGTCTTACCAAACCGCTGGTAAATCTGGTACCGCACAGGTATTCGGCTTGAAAGAAGATGAAGAGTACAACGCAGATGAAATCGCAGAGCACTTACGCGATCACGCCCTCTTTACCGGTTACGCGCCTTTTGAAGACCCTGAAGCCGTCGTAACTATCGTTCTAGAGAACGCAGGTGGTGGTTCTTCTAACGGCGGTCCAGTAGTAAGAAGAATTTTGGACCATATTATCCTTGCAGAAGATTATCAAAGTGAGCCAATTAAATAATGAAACTTGATCCTTCAACTGGACGAAATAGAGCCCTATTTGAAAGGCTGCATATCGACCTGCCGCTATTGCTTGGCATTCTGGTTTTAATGGGCTTTGCCCTACTGATCATGTATAGCGCAAGCGGCCAAAGCCTTGCGATGATGGATCGCCAGGCAATGCGTATGGCACTGTCTTTGGGTGTAATGATCTTCTTAGCTCAAATATCACCACGAACCTACGAAACTTTAGCCCCCGTGCTATTCGCTGGTGGCGTCATTCTACTGCTAGGCGTACTCTTCTTTGGTGAAGCATCTAAGGGTGCACAGCGTTGGCTTAACTTCGGCTTTGTTCGATTCCAACCCTCAGAGCTGTTAAAACTGGCAGTGCCTTTGATGCTGGCACGGTTTATTGGTAAGCGTTCACTACCACCGACATTCCAAACATTAGCCATCTCGCTAGTGATGGTGTTTGTACCGACGATTCTAATCGCAAAACAACCCGACCTAGGTACGTCTATCCTTATCGCCGCATCAGGTATCTTCGTGATATTCCTAGCGGGTATCAGTTGGAAAATAATTGCCAGTGCTGCAATAGCCCTCGGGGCGTTTATTCCAATTTTGTGGTTCTTCTTGATGCGTGAATATCAAAAAGTACGTGTAAGAACCCTTTTTGATCCTGAATCAGATCCATTAGGTGCGGGCTACCACATCATTCAAAGTAAGATTGCGATAGGTTCTGGTGGTATATCCGGAAAAGGCTGGCTGCAAGGTACTCAGTCTCAACTAGAATTCATCCCAGAGCGCCATACCGATTTCATTTTTGCAGTAATTGCCGAAGAGTGGGGCATGATAGGCATTCTATTTTTGCTTGCTATCTACCTGTTTATTATTGGACGTGGCTTAGTGCTTGCGAGCCAAGCTCAAACCGCATTCGGTCGAATGATGGGCGGCAGTATCGTGCTGAGCTTCTTCGTTTATATTTTTGTAAATATTGGCATGGTAAGTGGCATTTTACCTGTGGTTGGTGTTCCTCTTCCTTTAGTCAGCTATGGCGGTACTTCAATGGTTACCCTTATGGCAGGTTTTGGTATTTTAATGTCGATCCATACACACAGAAAAGCATTCTCAAAGGCGACCTAATCGATGTCTATTACAACATTTTCCAAAAAAGCATCCTTGGTTGATGAGCTGCCAATAAAAAAAATAGTCTCTATCTTAGGGCTAGCCATTTTAATCAATGGTTGCTCTTCACAGAAGCCAACTGGACGCTACGATATTGATTCAGATATTGCACCAGACGCACCGATCTCGGTAGAGCATTTAGAGGATGCTCATCCTCAGTATGAACCTTATAGTTTAGGTGGTAACACGGATTACACACTGCGTGGCAAAGACTACAAGATCGTAAAAAAGACCGAAGGCTTTACAGAGAAGGGCAAAGCCTCTTGGTACGGTAAGAAATTTCATGGTCATTTAACGTCTAATGGCGAGATTTACGACATGTATTCGATGTCGGCAGCGCACAAAACATTGCCAATTCCAAGCTATGTAAAGGTGACGAATACCGACAATAACAAAACGACGATTGTTCGTATCAATGACCGCGGTCCATTCCATGATGGCCGAATCATTGACCTTAGTTATGCGGCAGCTTATAAGCTCGATGTATTGAGAACTGGCACTGCAAATGTTGAGATAGAAGTCATTACTGTCGCTATGCCAACCGACGCAAATAAAAAGGCCGCTTTACCGCAATTTATTATTCAAGTCGCGACATCGCCTCATGAAGATAGAACCGAGAAGTTAGCTAAAGATCTAGGCGAAAAGCTAGGAGTAGCAACGTTCTTGCAGCCAAATGATGACAACTACCGCCTAATGATTGGACCATTTCATGACTATGCTCTGACTCAAGAGAAATTAGAACAAGTTAAGCTAATGGGTTACCCGTCAGCTTATATAAAAAAACACACCCTAACTCGCTAATTAATCTAACAGTTACTTCTGGTAATCAGCGCTCTGGTGTGACAGAGTGATTCTGTTAATATATGAATAGTTCACCAAATAATTGCATTCAAAATGATTAAATCTAATAAACTTGTTAAATCGATTTTTGCTACTTCTGTTGCTCTTTCTGCAACGATAGCTACATCGTCATTCGCCGCTCCTATTGTTGTTCCTGATGCACCTCAAATCGCCGCTAAAGGTTTTGTTCTGATGGATTACCATTCAGGCAAAGTACTAGCAGAGAAAGAGATGAATACTCAGCTTTCTCCAGCAAGTTTAACCAAGATGATGACGAGCTACGTGATCGGCCAAGAGCTAGAGCGTGGCAACATCAACCTAAACGACGATGTTGTAATCAGTGAAAATGCTTGGGCTAAAAACTTCCCAGATTCATCTAAGATGTTTGTTGAAGTAGGTACAACGGTGAAAGTTGAAGAACTGAACCGCGGTATCATCATTCAATCTGGTAACGATGCATGTGTTGCGATGGCTGAACACATCGCTGGCTCTGAAGATGCTTTCGTTGACCTAATGAACGCATGGGCAAGCTCTATAGGTATGAAAGACACGCACTTTGCTAACGTGCACGGTCTAGACAACCCGAATCTATACTCAACACCTTATGATATGGCACTACTTGGCCAGGCGCTAATTCGCGACGTGCCTGACGAGTACCGCATCTACTCACAGAAGAAATTCACTTACAACGGCATCACCCAGTACAACCGTAACGGTCTGTTATGGGATAAGAGCATGAACGTTGATGGCATCAAAACTGGCCACACAAGCAATGCAGGTTACAGCCTAGTCAGCTCAGCGACAGAAGGCAAAATGCGCCTAGTTGCGGTTGTGATGGGCACGAAAAATGCGAACGCTCGTAAAACAGAAAGCAAAAAGCTACTGAGCTACGGCTTCCGCTTCTTCGAAACAGTGGCACCACACACAGCGGGTGAAACCTTCGTAGAAGAGAAGATCTGGATGGGTAGCAAGGACACAGTTGCACTAGGTGTCGATGAAGATACTTTCGTTACGCTACCTCGTGGTCAAGCTAAGAACCTGAAGGCTAGCTTCGTTCTTGAAAAAGAGCTAGAAGCGCCAATCAGCAAAGGTGATGTGGTTGGTAAACTCTTCTACCAAGTAGACGGTGAAGACGTTGCTGAATACCCACTACTTGCACTTGAAGATGTAGACCAAGGCAGCCTATTCAGCCGTCTATGGGACTACTTAGTACTGCTATTCAAAGGCTTATTCTAAGTAAGCCTAAGGTTTGTTCTAAACAAAACCTTAGCTTGTTGGAAAGCTAACCTAATGAGTAAATTCACTATTTACTCATTAGCGAACCAAAAGCCGCCATGTGCGGCTTTTGTTGATCTTGAGTTCAGTGATATTTACACGTAATATTCCGCCTTATTACTCGTGTCTGTTGACCGAACACGCTTTTTATCGACATTTCGCCAAGTTGCGAGAGTCTAGCCTTTTGGAGCTAATCATGAACATCAATTCTGATGCAAAACTAAAAGACCTCTTAGAGTTCCCTTGTTCATTCACTTACAAAGTAATGGGCCACGCTAAGCCAGAACTGACTGAGCTAGTGCTAGAAGTGATCCAGCGTCATGCTCCTGGTGACTACAGCCCAACGCTAAAACCGAGTGCAAAAGGTAACTACCACTCTGTTTCTATCAATATTACTGCGACGTCAATTGAGCAAGTAGAAACTCTATACAAAGAACTGGGCGAGATCGAAATCGTTCGTATGGTTCTGTAATCTTCGATTACGCATGAAAAACAGCGGCTTATTGCCGCTGTTTTTGTTTAAAGCACCCTATCGCAGTCAAATTCATTCAACTTAATTTTCAATAAACACAAAGAAAGTTGAAAAACCTTGCAGTCCGTCTGTAGTTAGAATCATGTTTCGCGTTTATAATGCGTTCACTTTATTAATCCTTGAGGGAGTGCCGCTTTGCAAAATAAGCTAATCGTAAAAAAATTAGGCCGTCAGGATTATGAACCTGTGTGGAAAGCCATGCATAAGTTCACAGACGAACGCACAGAAGAAGACGTAGACCAAGTATGGTTGGTTGAACACAACCCTGTCTTCACTCAAGGACAAGCAGGCAAAGCTGAGCATGTATTAAATGCTGGCGATATCCCTGTGATACAAAGCGATCGCGGTGGCCAAGTGACTTACCATGGCCCAGGTCAGTTAGTGGCGTACTTTCTGATTAACATCCGCCGCAAGAAATTCGGAGTGCGCGATTTAGTTACTCATATCGAGAACCTCGTAATCAACACTCTGAAAGCTTACAATATAGATTCAGCTGCCCGACCGGACGCTCCTGGTGTTTATGTCGATGGCAAGAAAATCTGTTCACTCGGACTACGAATTCGACGTGGCTGCTCATTCCATGGGCTAGCACTGAACGTTGATATGGACCTGTCTCCGTTTCTGCGCATTAACCCATGTGGTTATCAAGGTATGGAAATGGCACAAGTCAGCCAACTTGGCGGACCAAGTGAATTAGAGAACGTTGAGCAACAGTTAATACAAGAGCTCGTAGAGCTGCTCGGCTATGACCAAGTAGACATTCAAGCCACCAGTAACATTACAGCAGAAGCATAAAATCATGAGCAAACCAATCCAAATGGAAAAAGGCGTTAAATATCGTGACGCTGACAAAATGGCATTAATTCCCGTAAAGAATATGCCTGCTGAACAGAAAGAAGTGCTACGTAAGCCAGAATGGATGAAGATTAAACTTCCTTCAGACAGCCATCGTATCCAAGAAATCAAATCAGCAATGCGCAAAAACAACCTGCACTCAGTTTGTGAAGAAGCGTCTTGCCCTAACCTAGCCGAGTGTTTCAACCACGGTACGGCAACGTTTATGATTCTTGGCGCTATCTGTACTCGTCGCTGCCCGTTCTGTGATGTTGCCCATGGTCGTCCAGTTGCTCCTGAAGCGGAAGAGCCGAAGAAACTGGCTAAGACAATTAAAGACATGAAACTGAAGTACGTTGTAATCACTTCAGTTGACCGCGATGACTTGCGTGACGGCGGTGCTCAGCACTTTGCTGACTGTAACCGTGAGATTCGCGAGCTAAACCCAAATATTCGTATCGAAACACTGGTTCCAGACTTCCGTGGTCGTATGGACGTTGCGCTTGACCTAATGAAAGACAACCCGCCAGATGTTTTCAACCACAACCTAGAGACAGCGCCACGTCTATACCGTAAAGCGCGTCCAGGTGCGAACTACAAATGGTCCCTAGATCTACTGAAGAAATTCAAAGAGCAACACCCAGATATCCCAACAAAGTCTGGTGTAATGATGGGCCTTGGTGAAACAAAAGAAGAGATCGTTCAAGTTCTGAAAGATCTTCGCGAACACGGTGTAACTATGCTGACACTAGGTCAATACCTAGCACCAAGCCGTCACCACTTACCAGTAGAGCGCTACGTGCCGCCTTCAGAGTTCGATGAGCTGAAAGAGATTGCTCTTGAACTTGGCTTCACACACGCTGCGTGTGGTCCGTTTGTACGTTCTTCTTACCATGCAGACCTACAAGCTCAAGGTATGGAAATTAAGTAATCACGATTGCTTAACTAAAAATACAAAGGCGCTGAATATTATGTTCAGCGCCTTTTTTCTATCTTGTTCGTGCGGCTATAGCATTATATAAAAACAACAAAGCCACTCTTTATTGAGTGGCCTTGAATAGCAAATATAATGATGTAGTCGTTAGCTGGTCACTATCCGAAAGAAGCCCATATCACCGTTGCCACTAAGATTGGGCACACGAACTTCACATACATCGGCCAAACCTTACCAAACCAGCCAAGCTGAAAATCAGGGCAACCTTGCTCAAGCTCTTTCACTTTTGAAGCTCGGGTCCATACCCAACCGCCAAACAAACAGAACATCAATGCGGCGATCGGTTGAAGGTATTGAGTCGCTATCATCGCCACCATGCCAAACATTGCAGCAAAATTGTAAACAATTACCACACTGAATAGTGCGATAGCACCACCAATCACCCAACTTGTTGGCGTTCTTCTGGTATTGAAGCGCTCACTCACTAGTGCTACCGGGCCTTCTAACATTGAAATAGAAGAAGTCAGTGCAGCAATCGTTAGCAGTAGGAAGAAAACAATCGCGAAGATCTGCCCAAGCACACCTAAACTATCAAACATCAAAGGCAGAACCGTGAACACTAGCGTGTCAGAACTTAACAGCGAGCCATCTTCGGCGTAGATTTGAACACCTTTTTGCATCGCAACAAACATCGCAGGCATAACCACTAAACCGGCAATAAAGGCTACAGCAGTATCAACCAAGGTTACGTTCATCGCCATTTTTGGTAGGTTCTCTTTCTTACTTAAGTAAGAGCCATAAACCAACATTGAACAGCCACCAATCGTTAGCGAGAAGAAGCCTTGCCCCATCGCTGCTAGAATCAGCTTTCTATCCCACACTTTCTCAAAGTCTGGAACTAGGTAATGTTTTAAGCCTTCCATCGCGCCAGATTGCGTCATGATGTAAACAAACAATAGGCCGAACAATACAAACAGTGCTGGCATTAAACGCGTCGACCACTTCTCGATACCTTGCTTAACACCGCCCTGTACAATCAAAATCGTCAGTACGTAGAACGCAACTGTACCAAAAACATTACGCTCAACGCTGAAGCCTTTAAACCAATCCGCAATCGCCTCTAGGCCAATCAGATCAGCAACAGCGCCGATTAGGAAGCAGATCAACCAACCGCCGACAATGCTATAAAAGGCTAATACTGCGCTTGGAACACTAAGACCAATCCAGCCAACAAATTCACCGACTTTCTTGCCTAGCGGGTTAGCAGTTAGTGAACGCATGCTATCGACAGGGTTCGCTTGGCCATGACGGCCAATCGCCATCTCAACCACCAGCATAGGAAAAGCAACCACGAAGATCATGATTAGGTAAACAAGCAGAAAAGCACCACCGCCATTGCTCGCAACTTGAGTTGGGAAACCCCAAATATTACCCAAGCCAACAGCTGCACCAGCCGCTGCTAAAATAAAACCCAAACGAGAACTAAATAGCTCTCTTGAAGAGGATGATTGTTGGTCCATATTGCCCGCATAAAAATCAGTGAACTAGTTGAGAAGTACAGTAATCAAAAGCAATGATAGACACAACCAATAAATGAACAATTCTCTAATTTTTACAATCAATACGCTATTTAGAACCACAAAATTAACAACGAACCAGTTCGATAGTTTTCCAAATATAGGCACTAAAGAATCATCAACAGAGCCAGGCCACAAAATTGATACTTATCATTGAGTGAACTATACAAACAAAAAGAGCACCAACTGGTGCTCTTGCTATTCATCACTAGACTCGAATTAAATCGTGAATACTTGGTAATCTTTCAGGTTCGGAATGATTTCATGCAGTTCTTGCTCTTGTTCTGCCATCTCATCAAGTGAATCACAGAATTCGGTGCCTTCTTCTTCCATTTGCTGAGCATGTTCTTTCATTCGCTCTTCAACTTTAAGCTTGAGATCCGCCATGCTGTCAGCCAGTTCAGTAAGATTTAGCCCACCCTCTTGCTTCATCTTTTCCGACATTGCATTGAATGCACTTGAGATAAACTCTTGGTTAAAGATCTCTTTGGCCTTTTCAAAATCTTCAGACCAGCCATTTGCCATCGAGTCGAAGCTATCTGCTGGTAGTACTAGCTCACCATCTTTGTAGTAACGAGCCTCAAGTTCAGCAAAGTACGTCTTCATTGACTCTTTTACGTTATCAAACGACTCAGGCGAATCTAGGCTAGCAGCAATATCATCAATAACGTCATTGGCTAATGCTAAGCTCTCGTTAGCCATTTGCTTTGCGCGAGGTAAATACTCACTCATGCTGTCACGATACTTCTCTATTGCAGCTTGTTGGTTAGCATCGAGCTCAACTTTTTCGCCATGGATATAGAGGTCATTGTTTTCATCGAAGACCGCTGTATCGCCATTCACCTGATGGATTTCGACTTTCTGGTCATCGATTCGTAATTCATTCTTCAAATCAACTCGACACTGCGCTGCAAACGTTGGCAGGCTCACAACAGAGATTGCCGCTGTTAGTGATGCAATTAATACACTGTTTTTCATAACATCCTCTCATCAATCTGACAAATTACTATACCTTGGGTTTATGCTTCTTTGTCAGAGAAACGTTTTATATCTATTAGCCAGTTAGTTAGTCGATAGATATAACTTCGTAGCAAAACTGTTTATCAGCGACCTTAAACTCAATTTCATCGCCAACTTCTTTACCCATTAAAGCCCGACCAAACGGCGCGTTCGCGGTCACAATCGCAACTTCATGATCATTCCACATAACAGAGAGTCCACCAACTCTCGGCCCCATGAAAAAGTGTTTATATTGGTCATGCTCGTCAATCACCACCACATAGCTACTCACCGTAATTTTTTCACTGTCACGCAATACCAGGTTTCGGTAACACTGAATATCATCTTCACACTCTTGCACTCTCACCGCTTGTCCGTGGGCAAGATACGAGGCTTCTAGAGCTAAGGTGTCGTACTTGTGCTCTGGCACTGTCTCTTCATCGGTCGCGGCGTCAATGGCACGCTGGGTAGCAGACTGTGCGATACGTAATCGGGTTTCGAGTTGCTCAATGATTATTTGTCGAAGCTCAGACTTATTCATACTATTGGGGTGCTTTTCTATAGGAGCTACAGAATAGAATTAGGTACAATCAGGTGCAAGACATTTGATTCAACGAGCGACGCTATCATGAATAGGCGCGCGCTTTAGCATCAATACGACACTTATTAGATCAGGTAGAACATAAATGATTGAGCAGAAGCTAAAACAAGTATTCGGATTCGATTCACTACGAAACGGACAAAAGCAAGTCATTGATAATGTTCTATCTGGTCACTCGACAGCCGCGATATTCCCGACGGGATCAGGTAAGTCGCTTTGCTACCAATTACCCGCATTAGAGCTTCCTCATTTAACCTTGGTGATATCGCCACTGTTAGCCTTAATGAAAGACCAACTCAGCTTCTTACACAGTAAAGGCATCAGCGCGGCTGCCATCGAATCAAGCCAAGACAGACAAACCACACAACAGGTTATGCAGTCGGTACGTAACGGTGACACAAAAATCCTAATGATCTCGGTTGAACGCTTGAAGAACGAACGCTTTCGTCAGTTTATCTCCCAAGTGCCTATCTCGTTACTTGTGGTCGATGAGGCGCACTGTATCTCGGAATGGGGTCACAACTTCAGACCAGACTATCTGAAACTACCTCAATACCAAAAACAACTGAATATTCCTCAAGTGCTATTGCTCACGGCAACCGCGACGACCTCTGTTATCCAAGATATGAAGTCTAAGTTTGATATCGATGAGGAACGTGTAGTAGTTACTGGCTTCTATCGTCAAAACCTAGACCTTTCAATTCAACCTTGCGAACAAGCCAGCAAACTAGAAACCTTGTGCAATGTCGTCAACCAAGCTTCTCTCGCTCCGACTATTGTGTATGTCACTCTTCAACAAACAGCAGAAATGGTCGCTCAGCAACTTCGTAATGCTGGTGTTAACGCTGTGGCTTATCATGCTGGCCTTAAGCCAGAAAACAGAGATGCCATCCAACATCAATTCATGAGTGATGACGTCAACTGTATCGTAGCAACCATTGCATTTGGTATGGGTGTCGACAAGTCAAATATTCGCCGAGTGATTCACTTTGACTTACCAAAATCGATAGAGAACTACTCGCAAGAGATAGGTAGAGCAGGACGAGATGGGCAAGCTTCTCAGTGTATTTTGCTCGCGAACAAACACGGCTTGAGCACATTAGAGAACTTTGTATTTGGCGATACGCCAGACAACATATCGATCCAGGCAGTATTAAAAGAGATCTACGAAAACCAAAACATTAATGCTTCGGGTTCGAATCAATGGGAGATCATGCTTAACCAACTATCGCGTGAATCTAACATTCGGCAGCTACCGCTGAAAACACTGCTGGTTTACCTTGAAATTGAAGGGGTGATTGAGCCAAAGTACAGCTACTTCGCGGATTACAAATTTAAGTTCATTCGCCCTAAACAGCAGATCTGCGAGCAGTTCCAAGGCGAACGTCGTCATTTTGTAGAAGCGATCTTCCAATGTTCACCACAAGCGAGAGTCTGGTGCCAAGTCGACTTCGATGCGCTTTGGACTCATTTCCAAGCGGATCGCCAACGTGTTATCGCGGCTATTGATTACTTCAACGAACAGGGTTGGATTGAGCTAGAAAGCAAACAAATCACAGATGTCTACGCGATTCACAATACCTCTGAAGATATGATGCAACTGTCCGAGCGTCTAACTGAGTTGTTTAAAGCAAAAGAGAACAGCGAAATCAATCGTCTTAATCAGATGCTGAGCTTCTTTGAAGCCGATACCTGTCTAAGCTCGCGCCTTGCGAGTTACTTTGCAGATGATAAGGCGCCAACCAACTGTGGTCACTGCTCCGTATGCCGAGGCGAAGTAGCGACACTACCAACCGTTGATGTTGAACCTGTCGATGATGAGACGGTGATGACATGGATACATGAATTCATTTCTGCTAGCCAACAGTTGATTACCGACGAGGCTATTACTCGCTTCTTATGTGGAATCGCCACCCCGCTTTCAACCAAACTGAAAGCCAGTAAAATGGTCGGTTACGGTAAGCTAGAGCAACAGCCATTCAGTGACACCCTAGCGCGAGTGAAGCAGCTTCCTAGATAAGCTAATTTTCTTGTTTAGAAAAACCGATTAGGTTGTCAAGTCTAGTCGGTATTCCAATACCAACACTTCTAAATCGAGACTCCCGATGCCTTACCCTAAAAGAAACTCAGCTGACGCATTTGATCTTTGGGTTGCAGCATCACACTCAAACCAAGCAGGCGTATTTCTCGGCCTTGCTGCCTTTTGAGTATTTCACTTAGCAGCTCTTTGAAGTGTTCGCGGTCAAGAGAAGCATGAATGTGTTCAATAGTCGTTTGCTGAAAGTCGGCGAACTTGAGTTTGATTCCCTGCTTGATGATAGCTTTGCTTGGACTGGCTTTTTCTAAGCGAGTTTCAAGTTCAGGAAACAGCTTGTCTTCAATTACCTGCCAACACTGTTCGTAAGTAGAAATATTTTGGGTGAATGTGCGCTCTACGCCTACTGATTTTCGCTCACGTTCAATGATGACTTCTCGATCATCAATACCATGACTGCGCTTCCAAAGCGATGCACCCTGACGGCCAAACTTGAGTAAGAGGTCGCGATAGTCAGACTCCTTAATATCCTTACAAGTAAAGAAGCCTGCTTGATGGAGCTTTTCAATGCTCACCTTGCCGACACCGGGAATCTTTTCAAGTGGTAATTCATCTATCACTGATTGTACGTCTTGTGGAGGAATGACAAACTGACCATTGGGCTTATTCAGATCCGAGGCTACTTTCGCCAAAAATTTAATCGGCGCAATACCTGCAGAAGCAGTTAAGTTAAGCTCATTCCAAATATCACGGCGAATCGACTCGGCAATCAGTGTTGCTGAACCATGACACTGCTTGGAATCGGTAACATCGAGGAAAGCTTCATCCAACGAAAGAGGCTCAATAACAGATGTGTAGCGAGAGAAGATTTCGCGGATCTTTTTAGATATCTCGACATAGACCGACATTCTCCCCGGTACCACCAATAGATTAGGACAAAGCTGTAGGGCTTTTCCGGTCGGCATTGCAGAGCGAATACCAAACTTGCGAGCTTCGTAATTACAGGTACTCAACACACCACGCTGCTTTTCATGCCCACCAACAGCTAGCGGGCGGTTTCGGTAAGCAGGGTTATCACGCATTTCTACAGCCGCGTAAAAACAATCCATATCAACATGAATTATTTTCCTTACTTTCTCTTCATCCGCGCTACACATCTAGGAATTATCCGATCTTACAACTGTACCTATAAACAGTATAATCCAGTTTTTATCAGATTTAAAACGATCTCGAGTCCAGCTAAAAAGGTTTCGCTTCAATAGTCATAAGCTCTTCTGATACTATTGTTAACGAGTATTTAGTCTATAAGTAGGGATCGCTTGTGAGTGAAAAAATACTAGTGGTGGAAGATAGCCGAGCATTCCGCAACTACCTGTACCAACAGCTTAAAAATAGCGGTTATGAGGTGGCGCTTGCAGAATCGATTGCAGAAGCAAAAAACATCTTGGAACAAGAGACCGATTTCTTGTGTGCCGTATTAGATTACTGCTTACCTGACGGGCAAGATGGTGAGATCATTGATCTCGTCTTAGGCTATCAACAGAAAATTATTGTTCTTACCGGGATGTTTGATAATCAACTGCGTGAGCAAGTCCTAGCAAAAGGCGTTATCGATTACATACTTAAAGATAGTATGTCATCAGTAAGCTACCTACTCCCTCTAGTTCAAAGAATTTCAAATAATCGCCACCACAAAGCATTGGTTGTCGATGATTCTGCGGTCGTTCGCCGTTACATAGCTCAACTTCTAGAACACCAATATATCCAAACCATCCAAGCCGAAGATGGCGAACAAGCATTAAAGCTGCTTCATAACGATCCCGATATTACATTCGTTGTTACAGACCATGATATGCCGAAGAAAGACGGTATAGCGATGATCCGTGAGATTCGACGCGATCACGATAGAAATCAGTTAGCTATTCTTGGGCTATCGGGCAGCGATGACCGCACCATGACTGCTCGATTTCTTAAAGCGGGTGCTAACGACTTCCTTTACAAGCCTTTTAACCAAGAAGAATTTTTCTGCCGAATCCATCAACTGCTTGATATGAAAGAGGCGGCCAACGAGCTGTTTCGACATGCCAACGAGGACGCTCTTACTGGCTTATGGAATCGTCGCTACCTGTTTAATCACACTTGTAAGGGCTGCGATCAACGAAACATCGCCATGATGGATATCGATTTCTTTAAGAAAGTGAATGACACGTTTGGCCACGATGGTGGTGATGCCGTACTGATCGATGTAGGTAAAATCATCAAAGAGCATTTCAAAGATGATGTCGCTGTGCGCTTCGGCGGCGAAGAGTTTTGTATTCAGTCATGTGGTGCGTTTGAGAGCTTTGTTGACAACTTAGAGTCCATGAGAGAAGCAATTGAAAACCACGTTGTTGAACATGACTCTCAAAGAATCAAGGTCAGTATCAGTATCGGCGTAACCGATTTAGACGCTAAGTTAGATGAACAGATTAAAGCTGCTGATGAACTGCTTTATATGGCAAAAGAGCAAGGTAGAAACCAGCTAGTATTTGCGCGCAATAGCATGCAAATAGAACAATAGTGATTCGTTTTTGTTTCTATTAATAATCAGCCTAGATAAATAATTAAGCTTCAAAACAAAAAAAGCTCAAGACGATAATCTTGAGCTTTTCAATTTAAGGGCATAGATAACTCTAGCCTCTATAACCACAACCAATTAAGCGATACGGTCTTTACTCCAAGCCGCTTCTTTTTGTTGGCGTTCAGCCAGCTTCTCTTCACGGTAAGCTTCACGTGCTTCACGCTTCTTACGTGCATCACAAGGTTCAGGGCAGTTACATACTTTATCAATACCAACAGCACCCAAACCGCCACAGCTACCTTTCACAACTTTCTTTTGGATAATGTAGCCAATTGACATCGCTGCGATTACTGCAAGAAAAACACCAAATGTAATCAGAAATGTATTCATAATTATCTCGCTTACCTTATTTACCTAAGTATGGCTTAAATGCTTCAGAAGCAATTTCTTTAAAGCCATCTGCTGTTTTTACCACCATAAACACTGGGATGTTATGTTGGTTTGCGACTTCCATTCCTTTTTCCTCACCTAAAACCATAAGGCCCGTAGATAAGCCGTCTGCAGTCATTGAAGACGGGTTTAAAACTGTCACAGAAACCACTTTATGATGAAGAGGCTTTCCTGTTTCTGGGTTAATGATGTGTGAGTAACGAACACCGTCACGCTCAAAATAATTGCGGTAGTCACCAGAGGTTGCGATAGCCATATCACCAGGCTCGATGATTTCTTGAATGTTACGCTCGTCAACACTAGGCTTCTCGATGGCAATACGCCAGCCAACATTTTCACGGTTAAGACCTTTCAAACGGATTTCACCGCCGACTTCTACCATGTAGTTGTGAATACCAATCGAATCAAGGTAATCAGCAACAACATCAACACCCCAACCTTTTGCGATGGTTGAAAGGTCAACATACAAATTAGGCAGGTCTTTAGTTAGCTTATTGCCTTCAACGCTCAAGTGATGAATACCAACCTTAGCTTTACGAGCATCAAGCTCTTCATCTGATGGAACCACTTCCGGGCGAGCTTCAGGACCAAATCCCCAAAGGTTAACCAATGGACCAACCGTAACATCCAACGCACCTTCAGTAAGACCGTTCAAACGAATCGCTTCTTTCACAACTGTCGCAGTTTGTTCAGAAACTTCAAAAGCATCTGCGCCTTTGTGTTGGTTAAAGCGGCTGAGTTCAGAGTCTTCGCGGTAAGTCGACATTTGATCATTCACTTCTTCAAGTAGACGATCGATCTCGGTATGAACCTTGTTAGACTCAGGAAACTCATCACCATTGATGTATTTAATATTGTAGCTAGTACCCATTGTAGGGCCACTTAAATGCACTTGTTCTCTTGCCTGCTCACAGCCCGCAAGAAAAATCAAAGAAGTTAATGCAACAAGCCAAATTCTCACTTGCTTACTCCTGTCTAATGTTGAGGATTTATATAAGGAAAAATAAGAGTAAAAATAGGTATTTTGAATGCCTTACTCTTTCTTATATAAGTCAGTATGTTGTCGAAAATAGTCTTAGAAAAACAAATGGCTGACTCGTGAGAGTCAGCCATGATATCAATCACTTAAATGGATTAACCACCGAAGTCATCAAGTAGAATGTTTTCATCTTCTACACCAAGATCTTTCAGCATGCCGATAACAGCCGCGTTCATCATTGGTGGACCACACATGTAGTACTCACAATCTTCAGGAGCTTCGTGATCCTTCAGGTAGTTTTCGTACAATACGTTGTGGATGAAACCTGTGTAACCGTCCCAGTTGTCCTCTGGTTGAGGATCAGACAGTGCACAGTGCCACACGAAGTTTTCGTTTGCAGCCGCTAGGCCGTCGAAATCTTCAATGTAGAACATCTCACGCTTAGAACGTGCACCGTACCAGTAAGACATCTTACGAGTAGAGTTAAGACGCTTAAGTTGGTCGAAGATATGTGAACGCATTGGCGCCATACCTGCACCACCACCGATGAAGACCATTTCATTGTCTGTGTCTTTAGCAAAGAACTCACCAAATGGACCAGAAATAGTACATTTGTCGCCTTCTTTAAGAGACCAGATGTATGAAGACATCACACCAGGAGCTACGTCAGGGTTGTTTGGCGGCGGAGTTGCGATACGCACGTTCAACTTGATGATGCCTTTCTCTTCTGGGTATGAAGCCATAGAGTAAGCACGAATCGAATGCTCTTTAACGATAGACTCGTAACGGAACAAGTTGAACTTATCCCAGTCACCACGGTATTCCTCAGGAATATCGTAATCTGCGTATTTCACGTGATGTGGTTCAGCTTCAATCTGAATGTAACCACCCGCGCGGAACGGAACTTCTTCACCTTCAGGGATTGCTAGAGCAAGTTCTTTGATGAAAGTAGCTTCGTTGTTATTCGAGATAACAGTACATTCCCACTTTTTAACACCAAAGATATCTTCATCTAGTTCAATCTCCATGTCAGTTTTCATAGCAACTTGACATGCAAGACGTTCGCCTTCGCGAGCTTCACCTTTTGTGATGTGATCAAGTTCAGTTGGAAGGATGTCGCCACCGCCAGACTTAACTTTTACACGACACTGACCACAAGAGCCACCGCCACCACAAGCAGAAGATACGAAGATACCAGCGCCAGCTAGGGCACCAAGTAGCTTACTACCAGGTTGAGTAACGATCGCCTTTTCAGGGTCGCCGTTTACTGAAATAGTGATGTCACCTGATGGTACTAGCTTAGATTTAGCGAATAGAATCACTAGCACTAGAGCCAATACAATAATGGTAAACATCGCTACGCCAAGAATAATGCTTTGCATTTGTTATTCCTTATTACTGGGTGCTTACCCTACAGTTGAACACCAGAGAAAGACATAAAGCCTAACGCCATCAGACCAACAGTAATGAACGTGATACCAAGGCCACGTAGACCTGGAGGTACGTCAGAGTACTTCATCTTCTCGCGGATACCCGCAAGAGCAACGATAGCTAACATCCAACCCACACCAGAACCGAAACCGTAAACAACAGATTCAGCAAAGTTGTAGTCACGAGTTACCATGAAAGATACACCACCAAAGATTGCACAGTTAACTGTGATCAGTGGAAGGAAGATACCTAGTGCGTTGTACAAAGGTGGGAAGAAACGGTCTAGGACCATCTCTAGGATTTGTACAAGTGCCGCGATAACACCGATAAATGCGATGAAGTTAAGGAAACTTAAATCGACACCTTCAACAAGCGCGTTTTCTTTCAGGATGTGTGTGTAAACAAGGTTGTTTACAGGAACAGCGATTGTAAGTACTACAACTACCGCAACACCAAGACCAAAAGAAGTTTTAACTTTCTTAGATACCGCTAGGAATGTACACATACCTAGGAAGAAAGAAAGCGCCATGTTTTCGATGAAAATCGATTTAACTAGCAGACTAATATAATGTTCCATGACTACCTTACCCCTTCGCTTCTACTTGTTCTGGTTTGAACACACGAATTGCCCAAATCAAGAAACCAATTAGGAAGAATGCAGAAGGTGCTAGAAGCATCAAGCCGTTTGGCTGATACCAACCACCGTTGCTCACTAGAGGTAGTACTTCCATACCAAATAGTTTGCCAGAGCCTAGAAGCTCACGGAAGAAACCAACAGTGATAAGAACGAAACCGTAACCAAGACCGTTACCAAGACCATCGATTAGAGATGGGATTGGCGCAGACTTCATTGCGAATGCTTCAGCACGACCCATTACAATACAGTTAGTAATGATTAGGCCTACGAATACAGATAGCTGTTTAGAGATATCGTATAGGTATGCTTTAAGCACTTGGTCTACCACGATTACTAATGATGCGATAATTGCCATCTGAACGATGATACGCACGCTGTTAGGAATGTGGTTACGGATCAAAGAAACGAAGAAGTTAGACAGAGCAGTAACGAACATTACCGCGATAGTCATAACAAATGCTGTTTCTAGCTTAGTGGTTACCGCAAGAGCAGAACACACACCAAGAACCTGTAGCGCGATTGGGTTGTTGTCCAACACCGGCGCTAAGATGCTCTTTTTAATTTCTTTTGCACTAGACATTAGTTCAGACCTCCGTCACGAACTTTTGCTAGGAACGGACCAAAGCCCATATCACCTAACCAGAAGTCAAATGTATGTTGAACACCAACGCTAGTCAGTGTTGCACCAGAAAGGCCATCAACACCGTGCTCAGAACCTTGAGGAGCGCCACCTTTAACAACCTGAATAGCAGGTTTGTGGTTTTCGTCGAATAATTTCTTACCAACGAATTGAGCACGCCAAGTTGGGTTCTCAACTTCACCACCAAGTCCAGGAGTTTCACCTTGCTCGTAGTAAGTGATACCAGAAACTGTGTTGCCATCAGTTTCTACCGCAACGAATGCGTACATCATTGACCATAGACCGTTACCGTGAACAGGGATGATAACTTTAGAAGTTTCAGCGCCATCTTTCACAAGGTATACAGTACCTGTGTTAGCACGACGAAGGATCTTAGCGATGTCATCTTCAGCTGAAAGCTTGATTGACTGAGCTGGATCTTTTGCCGCTTTACGTTGGTCGTATGCAGCAGCGTCGCCGTCAACGAAATCGCCAGTAGCGAAATCAACTAGACGAGGTTCAATGTTCTCTGCGTACAGTTCTGGGATATTACCCGCAAGTTCAATGCCCGCTACTTCAAGGATCTTAGTTTGCTGATCCAGAACCGCGTTAGCTTGTTGCTTAGGTTTAAGAACAACTGCAGCTGTTGAAACGATGATTGAGCACACTAAGCTCAATGCGATAACAACAAACAGCGTCTTTTTAATGCTATCGTTATTACTTGCCATAGCGCGCTAGTCTCCGCTTAATGTTCTTCTCGATTACAACGTGGTCAAACAGAGGAGCAAATAGGTTTGCGAATAGAATCGCAAGCATCATGCCTTCTGGGTATGCAGGGTTAACTACACGAATCATTACACACATTGCGCCGATTAGGATGCCGTACCACCACTTACCTTTATTGGTAAATGAAGCTGATACTGGGTCAGTCGCCATGAAGAACATACCGAATGCGAAGCCACCTAGAACTAGGTGCCAATGCCAAGGCATGCTGAACATTGCGTTAGTATCAGAACCGATCACATTGAACAGCGTAGACACAGCAATCATACCGATCATTACACCCGCAATGATGCGCCATGAAGCGATACGCATGTAAACGATCATCGCTGCACCAATCATAAGTGCTAGAGTCGATACTTCACCGATAGAACCTGGGATGTTACCAATGAATGCATCCATCCAAGTGATTGCTTCACCAGATGTTACGTTCATTAGTGCGCTACCACCGCCTTGAGCCCATTGGCTAAGCGCAGTTGCACCAGAGAAACCGTCTGCAGCAGTCCAAACTACGTCACCTGAAATCTGTGCAGGGTATGCAAAGAATAGGAACGCACGACCAGCAAGTGCAGGGTTCAGGAAGTTACGACCCGTACCACCGAAGATCTCTTTAGCGACTACAACACCGAAGGTAATACCTAGTGCTGCTTGCCATAAAGGAAGCGTTGGCGGAACGATAAGCGCGAATAAGATAGAAGTAACAAAGAAACCTTCGTTTACTTCGTGCTTGCGCACCATACAGAACAGAACTTCCCAGAAACCACCAACTATAAATACCGTCGCGTAGATAGGTAGGAAGTAAGTCGCACCAAGTAGCATCTTGCTGCCAACACCAGCATCGGCTCCTAAGGAGGCTCCAAGCATTTCGGTTAGCCAGTAGTGCCAGTTACCATCGATAACAGATGCTAGTTCAGCGCCTGCATACATATGGTTAAGTGCTGCGATAGCTTGGCCACCCGCGTTGTACATACCCCAGAACATTGCTGGGAATACCGCGAACCAAACCATGATCATGATACGTTTTAAATCAACGCTATCACGAACGTGCGAGCTTTTCTTTGTAATAAGACCTGGTGTGTAGAACACAGTCGCTGCTGCTTCGTAAAGCGCAAACCACTTCTCGTGTTTACCACCTGGCTCAAAATGATGCTCGATGTCTTCAAGAAACTTTTTAAGGCCCATGAAAATTACCCTTCCTTCTCAATCGTATCTAGGCATTCACGAAGTAGTTGACCGTACTCGTACTTACCTGGACATACAAAGGTACACAATGCTACATCTTCTTCGTCTAGCTCTAGCGCACCTAGTGCTTGAGCACTATCAACGTCGCCTGCACATAGATCACGAAGCAGCAATGTAGGTTCCATATCTAGAGGCATTACGCGCTCGTAGTTACCAATTGGAACCATTGAGCGGTCACTACCGTTTGTTGTCGTTGTCATGTTGAACAACTGACCTTTAAACAGGTGACCAAGGAATGAACGAGTAACAGAGAACTTGTTCTTACCAGGCATAGCCCAGCCGAATAGCTCTTTATCACGACCTTCACGTAGAACAGAAACTTGCTGATGGTAACGACCAAGGAAAGCATGTGGACCTGTTGCTTCAGTACCTGTAAGTACAGAACCAGAAATCACACGAACTTCACCTGGCATTAACTCGCTGTCTGTCAACTCTTCAAGGCTAGCACCAATTTGAGTACGAACTAGACGTGGGTTGTTCACTACTGGACCAGCCAGAGAAACAACACGCTCAGAGTAAATCTCACCAGTAAGGAAAAGCTTACCGAATGCGATAACATCTTGGTAGTTAATGCTCCACGCTACATTTTGTGCATTTACCGGGTATAGGTAATGCATATGCGTGCCTGCAAGACCTGCAGGGTGTGGGCCATCAAAAACATGTTCTTCAACGTTAGACTGAGCTGAACGAGGTAAGCTGGTACCTTTTTTACAAACGTACACTTTACCGTTAGTCAGAGTTGAAAGAAGATCTAAACCAGCAACGAAAGCATCAGACTGCTCGTTAATGATTAATTCTGGCTCAGCTGCTAGCGGATTAGTATCCATAGCAGTAACGAAAATAGCCTGAGTTTCAGAATCAACTGCTGGAACCTTGCTGAACGGACGAGTTCGCAAAGCGGTCCATGCGCCAGACTCAACTAACTGAGCTTTAACCGTTTCACGGTCAAGGCCTACTAGTTGGTTAGCTTCATAGCTATTGAACGTGATTTGCTCATTGCCTGCTACTTCAATCACTACTGATTGAAGAACACGCTTAGCACCACGGTTCACTTCAATAACTTTACCGCTTGCTGGAGAAGTAAATACAACACCTGGGTTCTTTTTATCTGCAAAAAGAACTTGGCCTTTCTTCACTTCATCACCAACGCGAGCATGCATCGTAGGACGCATACCAACGTACTCTTCGCCAAGCAAGGCGACTTTAGTGATGGACTTACCATCATTAATCACCTGGGATGGAGTTCCTGCGATAGGAAGATCCAAACCCTTCTTTATTGTAATCATACGCACTTGCACTACTTTATCGGGAAAAAGATTCTTTTAATTGCGTAAATTCAGGACGTTTTAAAATCGCCCTTAGACACGACATTACAGTGTCCGGTTTTGGTAAATTTGAGATACCAAAATCGCAACATTACATTAATAAACTCATCACAAAGATTATGTGAGATTTATCAGGTGCCGTATTCTAGCATTTTTTGACAACTTGATGCCATGACCAATAACTTGAATACGGCCTTTATTTGGTGAGATTTGAAGCATATGGACTCTCAAATATGTATAAATTTGACGAGCCGCACAGATAAATTGGCTTTTGAATCGTGTTTTAAACAAGAGATTAATACTCTGTCACAAACTAATATTTTACGAGTTATGTTGAAACACTGTTAATAAAAACATTACTCATTGTGGGTATTTTTAACCGTTCGATTTACCATCAGTTTGAGTGATATGACAACAAGAAACAGATGAATTTGACGACAAAAAAGGCGGCATAGCCACCTCTTCTATATTCGCGAGTTCTATTACTTACCACCGCCCATACACATAGGGCTATCTGGCACGTTATCTAGCTGCTTCATCCATTCATCTTTTGTATAAGTGTGAATGGACAATGCGTGAATATTATTCGCTAGCTCTTCTGAAAGAGCTTTATTTATTGCTCGATGGCGAGCAATAAGACGCAAACCTTCAAACACATCGCTGACAACAATCACTTTAAAATGACTCTCAGAACCAGCCGGAACATTGTGCATATAGCTCTCATTGACCACGTTTAAATGACTTGGTGAAAACTCATTGTGCAATTTTGTTTCGATAACTTCTTGGATCATTGTGATTCCTTAATAACGTATTGGCGTTGTCCGTGGGGAGAGTATAAACCCTAACAGGTCGAGTGTCTGAGTATTTCAAGTGAATGGCGTAGGTTTGCTTGAGTTTTTTCTATCTTGTTCAGGCTGCATTTGAGACAATATCTTTGTTATTCCTTACATAAGTATCTCAAGCAATGAAAACAGAACTTACCCTTCACGATAGAACTTTAACCTTACATCGTTTCCCTAAACGTTCAAATGAAACCCTTCAAGCTTGGGATGCGGGCGACGAATACCTGATCAGTCACGTTGAAGAGATGAACCTTGAACCTGGCAAACACATCCTGATCATGAACGACAGCTTTGGTGCCCTATCCGCATGGTTCTCGAAAGATCATGATGTCACCATGATGAGTGACTCATTTATCTCTCACCGTGGTGCCCTGAAAAACTTACAGCGTAATCAATGCAATCGC
Organism: Vibrio gigantis; assembly: GCF_024347515.1. Classification (NCBI taxonomy): domain Bacteria; kingdom Pseudomonadati; phylum Pseudomonadota; class Gammaproteobacteria; order Vibrionales; family Vibrionaceae; genus Vibrio; species Vibrio gigantis. Next base: position 785,944 of record NZ_AP025492.1, on the reverse strand, counting down.
GTCAACTTTTTAAACACCATGGATGATATCCCACACGGTATCGATCTTGTGATCATGCAGCTGCCGAAAACAAACCGTCACCTAATTTGGCAATTGAGCCAGCTACGCCAAGCTTTACCTGAAGGCTGCCAAGTGATCGGCGTCAACAAGGTAAAAGAGATTCACACTTCTACGCTTAATCTGTTCGAAAAATACCTAGGCGAAACCAAAACATCGCTAGCGAAGAAAAAACACCGCTTAGTCTTCTCGTCTCCAAACTGCCAGCCAATTCAAACGGTAGAGCCTTTTGTTGAATGGGATGTTGACGGTGAAGATATCCGCCTGAAAAATTTACCAAATGTTTACTCAGGGGAAGCACTCGATCAAGGCGCTCGTTATATGCTAGAGCACATCCCTCAAGATCCTGAGCTACGCCATATCATCGACCTTGGCTGTGGCAACGGCGTATTGAGTGTAAAAGCTGGGCAATTAAACCCACAAGCTCGTATCACCTGTGTCGATGAAAGCTTTATGGCGGTGGAATCTGCGCGCCAAAACATCAAAGACAACCTTGGTGAAGAAGGTAACTTCCAATTCATCGCCAACAACTGTTTAGATGGCTTTAAGAAAAACAGCACCTACTTAGTGATGTGTAATCCTCCGTTCCACCAACAACAAGCAATTACTGATCACATTGCGTGGCAAATGTTCTGTGATGCAAAGCATGTTCTTAGCAATGGAGGCAAATTAATTGTTATTGGCAACCGACACCTCGGATACGATGTCAAACTAGCAAGACTATTTGGTGAAGCTAACGTTGAAACGCTTGAACTAAACCAAAAATTTGAGATATTACAAGCAACAAGAGAACCTGCGAATTTTAATAAATAAGCAGAAGCGACTTCACAAGAATTTAAGATACCGAGCTTCTGGTGTGAATTTAGAAAGGATAAAGGAATGAAAAAACTGATTTTGGCTGCTTCTATTATGGCTTTGACAGCATGTTCAGCCCCTCAGCAAGAACAGATCAATGTAATGCCAGAAGCTTCACTAAGCTCCAGCAACCTTGTACAAGGCAAAACATACACGCTAACCAGTAAAGATGTTCGTGCCGCTCAATATGTTGCATTGGTTGATAGTGGCCGTTCAAATATTCAGCCAATTCACGCTAAGCAAAACATGCGTATCTCTCTAGAAAACGCTATTGCTCAACAATTTGAGTCACAAGGCTTTCGTGCCAGCGTAAACAGCGAAAACTCTGTTGTTTTAGAGATTCAAGAAGCACTCGTTACCGTAGAACACACCATTATGGAAAACCAAATGGACGGTAAAGTAACACTTGAAGTTACGGCTGAAACACCAGAAGGCAAACTGGTTAAGACATTCAATGGCACAGCAACTCGCACTGGTGCATTAAGTGCATCAAACGACGATATCGCAATGGTACTTAACGATGTTATCGACTTAGTGCTCAAGGAGATCGCCAATGACCAAGAACTGCAAACTTACATGAAGGAACGTTTCTAATGGGTCGTATTTTATCTTCTATCGCATTAATGCTGGTGAGCGTGAGCGTTTGGGCTGGCCCTAAAGTGAACGTAGAGACAACATTAGGCGACTTCACAATTGAGCTTAACCAAGAGCAAGCACCAGTTAGTGCTGAGAACTTTCTAAAATACGTTGCTGACGGCAGCTATGAAGGCACTATCTTCCACCGAGTTATTCCTGGTTTCATGGCACAAGGTGGTGGTTTCGATCAAGAGATGAATCAACAAGCGACTTATGCTCCTATCAAGAACGAAGGTAGTAATGGCCTGAAAAACGATACAGCAACCATCGCTATGGCTCGTACCAATGCTCCAGATTCTGCAACTCGTCAGTTTTTCATTAACTTCTCTGACAACGATTTCTTAAACGCTAAAGGTGGTAACCCAGGCTATGCTGTATTCGGCAAAGTAACTGAAGGTTTTGACGTTGTTCAAAAGATGGCAACGATTCCAACCAAGCGAATGGGCCGCATGTCAGACATCCCAGTCGACCCAATCGTCATCACCAAAGTGACCCTTCTTAAGTAATCCAATGTAACGCCCTTATTTCTTAAGGGCGTTTTTCTATACAAGGACGCCCTATGTCATCAGGCACTCCCTCTCTTTCTTGGATGCAGACTTTCCGCAGTTACCTTGATAAACGCCTACTTTGGGTGTTTATGCTGGGTTGTTCGAGCGGCTTCCCATGGGTTCTTATTGGATCCAACATGTCTGGTTGGCTAAAAGATGCAGGTTTAACACGTGCGGCAATCGGCTACTTTGGTAGTGTATTTGCCGTCTATGCGATTAACTTTTTATGGGCACCATTGGTAGACAGAGTCAAACTGCCAATCTTACACGCGATACTAGGTCAACGACGCAGTTGGATATTTCTATGCCAAAGCTTTGTTCTCGTATGCACGCTGTTCATTGCTGGAGTAAACCCTGCTAATGACCTGATGTTCACCTCAATGCTTGCATTGGGCATTGCGATTGCGTCTGCAACTCAAGACATTGCGATTGATGCCTTCCGTATCGATTCGTTTCCAAAATCTGAATCATCGAAACTGCCACAAGCGTCAGCAATGGCCGTAGTTGGCTGGTGGACTGGTTATTCCCTACCGGGTTACCTCGCCTTTATCAATGCTGACTCAATCGGTTGGAATGGTGTTTATTACGGCATGGCAGGCGTCGTTGTCGTATTAATGCTGTTTACGCTTTTTGTCGGCGAGCCAAATACACAACGCGAGGCCCTGCAAGAACAGGCCCAGCAACGCCACAATAAAGTTGTGGGTTCGAAAGTCGTGGCTTGGTTCAGTGTTACCGTGTTAGAACCGTTTTATGACTTCTTTAAACGAAACGGAGTTCAAGTTGCCATTACCCTACTGTTGTTCGTATTCCTATTTAAGATAGGCGAAGCCTTCTTAGGCCGTATGTCGATCACCTTCTATAAAGAAATAGGTTTTAGTAACGAACAAATCGGCCATTATTCAAAGTTAATTGGTTGGGGTGCGACAATATTCTTCACCTTATTAGGCAGTGTCTTCAATGTGAAATTTGGTATTGTACGCGGACTCATGATTGGCGGTGTTGCAATGGCAGCCAGTAATCTTATGTTCGCGTGGATCGCTCAAGCGGGCCCAAGTGAAACGCTGTTCTTGGCCACGATTATTGTCGATAATTTCACGACCGCCTTTTCAACAGTAGCTTTTGTTTCTTTCTTAACGCTACTAACCGGACAAGCGTTCTCAGCGACACAATATGCCTTGTTAGCGTCCTTGGGCAACTTCGGTCGAACAACACTGGCTTCATTCAGTGGCGAGCTCGTCGATTACCTGAATGATTGGTCAACCTTCTTTATATTGACGTCATTAATGGTGATACCAAGCTTGATCATGCTCTATTCGTTGCGCCACTTTTTCACTGATTTATTAGAAAAAGCTAAAAACAACCAAGAGTAATTGAACAAAAAAGTAAAAGAAAAGAGGGTAGCGTCACGCTACCCTCTTTTACTTTGTCGCGACCAATCTAATAAAAGCTAATCTGTTGTGTCGCTCACGATTAGGTTAAACCCAGTTCCCATCGAATCATCAATCGCCACCACTTGATAAACTACGCCATCAGCCAAGGTTGCAGGTGCAGAATCAATCGCAACAGTTGTTGGGTCTCCTGCGACAGTAATCGTCACATAGTAAGTTCCTGCAGCCACATAAATACCATTCGCGTAATCTTTGAATTTCACATTATTTTGCGCCGGGGTACTACCAGAGATTCCCACATTTTCAGTCAAGTAAATATCAACCGACGCTGCAATTGGATTAGCCGCAGCATGAGTAATGTTCAACACTGCGCTAGTTGCAACCGGACGACGATTTTCAGGAACGACTAATGCTTCTAAATTCAGCGGCGTTACTGTCCCTACCGCATAGATGCTATAGTCCATACCGGCGAAGACGGCGATACCATCCGCATCAATCAATGCATTAGTCGTAGTACCATCTGCAAAGATATCAATATCGTAGCTTCCGACAGCCAAATCGATAAATCCTCGGATTTCCTTGAACATCAAATCAGCTAAAGGTGCAAAAGCCGAACCATTGACAAATGGATCTACAACCGGAGCACCATCAACTAAATGCCCTACTCTTACTTCGGCAGCTTCTGCCATGTCGTAGATTAAAGATGAGCCCGAACCATCCATTACCATCAACTTAACAGGTGAAGCACTATTAGAATCTGCTCTTGGTACGGCTGCAATGGTCAGTTCGCTACCAGCAGGGAGAGTAATCTCTCCTGAATCAAATGCGATAGCACTACCGCTTACTGTTTCTAATCTCACACGATATTGACCAGCAGGAATATTGAGTACATCGGTAAAATCTTTATAAGCCAAAGTCCCTAACGGTGCACCTAATGGATCACTAGGGCCAGTAACATACAGGTTTACATCGCCAACACCTGTCGCGGCGTGTACTACTTGCACATCTAAACTTGAACTCGTTGCCGTGCCCGCAGCAGGGCGAGTCACAACCAAAGCTTCTACAGGGTTATTCGATCCATCAGCATCGCCCACCACCATCACCGTATAATCTAAATCTTGGCTAAGATTAAATTGGCTTTGAGGTATGACGGTTGTGACGGCCTCTCCCGGAAGCTGAACGTCAACTTGCAATAAAGTCTGCCCTTCTGCAACTGAGGTGTAACCAGATGCTTGAGCATAATCGACGCCAGTCCAACGAGCCTGACTATTGACGATAACATTAGCCAAAGGTGCATCGGGTGACGCATGAACAGCTTGTAGCTGTGTAGTAGGTTCATCGTCATTATCACACCCAACAATGAACAGAGCTGATATTGCTACCGCGAGTAATGGTGAATATTTCATCGGTCTTCTCTCCCAAAAAATTAGACCCGTTCGTCGCACAAAAGATAAGCTCAGTAAAAAATCTTCAAATACTCTCTCTCAGTATTTAGTGCTGTGAACTGTCTCAATAATACCTGTGCTGGCAAAGTAATAGGGCTCACATACCAAATTACTCATCACATGAGTTATTCATCAATTGATTCCCCCTCCATTACGGAGTTGGTCAAAAATAGATCAAAGAGTGGATCTAACTGAGGAGAGATTTCGTCGTTTTCTGGGGAAATATTACATAGAAAAGAATACTGTTGATTTTGATATGTGTGTCACTCAAATTAGTAGAATCGTTTGCTTAGAGCAGCATTTCACCGATTTAACCACAAAATAATCGAATTTCACAAAATCAATAGAACCCAAGGTGCATCAAGATGCATTAGAACCTTAAAGTTCCATTATTTAGATCATTAGTGTGATCAACCTCACCTTAATAATTGTAGTTTTCACTCCGTCTCACTTTTATTTGAGAACAAAATCGCTATTATGCTCGGCATTCGGACATCATAAACACGCATGGATTAGCGGGTTATTCATTTTTAACATAGAGAGTTCCATTATGCGTAAATCACTTCTAACTCTTGGCCTACTTGCAGCAACTTCTGCTCCAGTAATGGCAGCTGATTATTCTGACGGCGACATCCATAAGAACGACTACAAATGGATGCAGTTTAACATCATGGGTGCAATCAACGAGAAAGGTCCTTACGAATCTACTCATGATTACCTAGAGATGGAATTTGGTGGTCGCTCTGGAATCTTCGACCTTTACGGCTATGTTGATGTATTTAACCTGACATCAGACTCAAGCAGCGACAAAGCAGACAAAGATGGCAAAATCTTCATGAAGTTTGCTCCTCGTATGTCTCTTGACGGTCTAACTGGTAAAGACCTATCTTTCGGCCCAGTTGAAGAGCTATACCTTTCAACTCTTTTCGAGTGGGATGGTAACAACGGCGGTGTTAACACTCAAAAAGTTGGTCTTGGTTCTGACGTAATGGTTCCATGGTTCGGTAAAATGGGTCTAAACCTTTACGGTACATACGATTCAAACCAAAAAGATTGGAATGGTTTCCAAATCTCGACTAACTGGTTCAAGCCTTTCTACTTCTTCGAGAACGGTTCGTTCATCTCTTACCAAGGTTACATCGATTACCAATTCGGTATGAAAGATGAGTACGCTCAAGTAAGCAACGGCGGCGCAATGTTCAACGGTATCTACTGGCACTCAGATCGCTTTGCAGTTGGTTACGGCTTGAAGCTATACAGCGATGTATACGGTTTTGAAGACGGTGCAGACCTTCCATGGGATGCAACTTCACAAGCTGATTCTTCTGGCGTAGGTCACTACGTAGCAGTAACTTACAAGTTCTAATCGAACTTCTAAGAAAGTTTCCTAAATGGCACCCTCGGGTGCCATTTTTTATTGCTTTCATTTAATGCCTCGCTATCCTTGCAGCATTACTTTCTTATCTCGGTATTGCTGTGAATATCACTATTGTTGGTCCCGGAGCGATTGGCGCTTTATGGGCGATAAAACTTCTTCAAGCTGGTCATAATGTGTCTTTATGGAGTCGTTCTTCTGCTCCCTCTGTTGACCTATCTCTTGACGAACAAACTTCAATTTCCTTCAGTAACAACAATATCGAAACGCTATCAACGAGTGATTTGGTGATCGTCACGGTTAAGGCTTGGCAAGTAGAAGGTGCTATCACGCCACTACTTCAGTATATCGACTCCAATGCTATCTTAATGTTCATGCACAACGGCATGGGCGCTGTCGATGCTATAGCCGATCAAGTTAATACTCATCCAGTTATATTAGCGACCACCACTCAAGCTGCATTCAAACCCGATCGCAATCATGTGATTCACACTGGTGCTGGTCAAACTCAGTTAGGGGCTTTTAATCAAGCTGGGGAAAAATGCGCCTTCTTAGTCGATGTCCTTAATCACGCATTACCTGACGTCAGCTGGAACCCAGAAATAAATACCGCTTTGTGGACCAAACTCGCGATCAATTGTGCAATCAACCCGCTAACTGGTCTCGAGCAAATCAAGAATGGAGAGCTGTCCGAACCACGCTTTGGTAATACTCTAGCCGCAATCATTGAAGAGTTAACACAAGTTATGCAGGCTGAGGGCATTAGTTGCTCGTCCGACGAATTGGAAACTAGCGTCAACAAAGTTATTCAAGCGACGGCAAAGAATAACTCCTCTATGAAACAAGACATGTTCTATCAAAGAAGGACCGAGATAGACTTCATTACTGGCTATCTAATAAAGACAGCACATAAGCATAAAATCGACGTTCCCGTTAACCAAACACTCTTCACGCAAGTCAAAGAAAAAGAAAGTAGCTGGAAGAAACAAGATTAGCCTGCGCCAATCAACAAGTCGCGATAAAATAATGATACCACTCAGCACAACGCTGGCACCAATTTCCAAGATTTAGGTAAGAATAGATGCTTGATATCAATCACATCCGAGAGCAGTTCCCTGCACTATCACAAACCATCAATCAGCAACCACTGATTTACTTAGATAGCGCGGCAACCACACAAAAACCTCAGGTAGTTATTGATGCCATTAGCCAGTATTACTCCAAGCAGAATGCCAATGTTCATCGCGGTAGTCATAGCTTAACCGCACACGCCACCAGCCAATTTGAAGCTGCTAGAGACAAGGTCGCTCAGTTTGTTGGCGCAGCCTCATCGAAAGAGATTATCTGGACTCGCGGTGCCACCGAAGCACTCAACCTTATAGCTCAAACCTACGCTAGAAGTACCCTTCAGCCAGGCGATGAAATCCTGGTGAGCGAAATGGAGCACCACGCCAACATCGTCCCTTGGCAAATCGTAGCAGAACAAACCGGTGCCAAAGTCATCAAAATCCCGATGACATCTGACTGCGAATTCGACCTTGCTGCTTTTGATACACTGTTAACGAAGCGAACCAAGATTGTTGCTCTGGCTCAGATAACCAATGTGACGGGTTCTCGCCAACCGATTGAGCAAGTTATCAAAAAGGCACATGATATGAACGCCGTGGTTGTCGTCGATGGTGCACAAGGTATCGTTCATGAACCTGTAGATGTTGCCACTTTGGGTGCAGACTTCTACGTATTCTCAGGGCACAAACTCTATGCTCCAGCAGGAATTGGCGTACTTTACGGCAAACTGGAATTGCTTGAAGCGATGCCGCCATGGCATGGCGGTGGCAAAATGGTCGAACGAGTCTCTTTTTCTGGCACCACGTTTTCTGAATTGCCTGGTAAGTTCGAAGCAGGCACACCAAACGTAGCAGGTGCTATCGCTTTAAGTTCAGCAATCGAGTGGTTAAATCAGTTTGAACAACAAGACGTGGAAGATCATATTCACCAGCTACAACACAAAACTTATCAAGCACTCAGTCAATTGGACGACATCCAAATACTCGGTTATAAGCCCAATTCGAGCGTTATTACTTTTGTGATGGATGGCGTTCACCATCAAGATATTGCGACGTTACTTGACCAACAAGGCATTGCCGTTCGCGCTGGTCACCACTGTGCACACCCATTAATGGATGCACTCAAGGTAAAAGGAACCGTGCGAGTTTCATTTGGCATATACAACAACATGGATGATGTCGACAAACTGATCGCAGCGATAGAAAAAGCTGTCGATATGCTCTAAAACTCCACCAAAGATCTTAATGTCTGGTTCAATGACCTCGAACCAGACTCCCCCTCCTCAAAAATAGTTCCTTTTTTAGCATTAAATTGAAAACAATAACCCATTGATAGGTAATAATTTTATATTTTCTTTATATGTCACTTATCTGTTTTTATTGATTTCTAAGACTTCATTGATGCGTCATTTCTGAAAAAAACGACAATGCACCCCGTTCTCGTTTAATCACCGATACCACGTTAAAGATCGTGACTGAATAGCGAGAATCACCATTTAACAAGGGTGACCTAGAGCTGACGGAATAGCACTTTAAATTCAAACCTTTTAGATAGAGACAACACAATGAAACTTAAAACAATCGTTCTTCCTCTAGTAATGCTAACTGCCGCTCAACAAGCTTCAGCAGACCCATACATTGGTGCAAGCTACTTGTATTCTGAGTCGAAAACATCGATATGACAGATGAGAATAGCGGATGCAACCTGTACTTGGGTTACGCATTCAACGACCTACTTTCTATCGAGGCTGGCTACGCTGACTTTGTCGATACGCACAAAGATTTCGAGCACGTTTACTCGAATGCATGGCTAACTAGCGCAAAAGTTTCTTTGCCAATCACTATCTTTGATCTTTATGGTCGTGCGGGTATCGGGCACTTTGAAAGCAGCCTAGGTGACAGCAACGATGTTTACTACGGTGTAGGTGCGGGTGTAATGATTGGCCCTGCTCGTGTTGCTCTTGAATACACAATGTACGAAGCAAAAGTTATCGAGAATGGCTACGCGGTAAGCGCTGAATTCCACTTCTAATTCTTCTCTCAACGTATTCCGTTATCCGTTAAAACGAAAAACGGTGCCATTGGGCACCGTTTCTTTTTGATACTGTCGCTTACTTATCTATACCGAGAAGTTCTTAAACGAACAAGCTCTCAAACAGAAAGGAGTTCTCAAACAGATTGACGCTTAAGCGGAGAGGCTCTTGATCTGCTCAACAATCGCTTTAAGTCCGTTTCCTCTGGAAGGGCTCAAATGTGTAATCAAGCCAATCTCTGCGAAATAACCATCAATGTCGAATGCTTGTAGCTGCTCTGATGTTTTTCCATCATATGCCGCCATCACTAATGCGATTAGACCGCGGACAATACGCGCATCAGAATCGGCGCAAAAGTACCAAACACCTTCTATGTTCTGAGAAACTAACCACACCTGGCTCTCACAACCAGATACCACAACCTGTTCACTTTTCAGTTCATCAGGCATCACTGGCAGCTTCTTACCCCATTGAATCACTTGACGATAACGGTCTTCCCAACCGCTGAAAGTTTGCATTTTTGCGACAATATCATTGCTGTTGATTTCTTTGCCGAATGGAGAGCTTGGGAATGACATCATTTTAATATCCAGTAGATTGTTAGGTACACAAAAGCTTGCTGTCTAGTCTCTAATAATTACTTATTTAGAATGCTTTTGAACGATCTTTTCTACGATACGTGAAACCGCCACAAAACCAAACGTAGCCGTTACCACCGTTGCCGCACCAAAACCCGTCGCACAATCCATACGTTTTGGCCCTTCGGCTGTCGCTTTCGCTGCACATACACTGCCATCGGCTTGAGGGTATTTCAGCTGCTCAGTCGAAAACACACAATCGATACCAAACTTACGTGCGGGATTCTTAGGGAAATTATGATGACGACGTAAGGTGTCTTTCAATTTCTTGGCTAGCGGGTCTTGAATCGTCTTAGTCAGATCAGCCACTTTGATTTGAGTCGGATCGATTTGTCCACCAGCACCACCCGTAGTGATCACTTTGATTTTGTTACTACGACAATAAGCCAGCAGTGAAGCCTTAGCTTTCATGCTATCAATCGCGTCTAGAACAAAATCAAACTCTTTCGACAAATACTCAGCCTGATTGTCAGGGCCAATAAAGTCATCAATCAGGTTCACTTTACACTCAGGGTTAATCAACTTAACGCGCTCTGCCATCACTTCGATTTTGCTCTTGCCAATCGTACCCGACATAGCGTGGATTTGACGGTTAATGTTAGTCACGCACACGTCATCCATATCGATCAACGTCAGCTCACCTAAACCAGTACGAGCAAGCGCTTCAACAGCCCATGAACCTACGCCACCAATACCGATCACACACACGTGTGCAGCTCTAAGTATGTCGACTTCACTATTGCCATATAGGCGACGCGTGCCACCAAATCGTTGGTCATAGTTTTCTGAAGCTGGAGTGGTCAATTCACGCATTGTTGCCGCCAATTTATTTCTGAGAAAAAGAAAAGAGTGCGTTTTATACGCACTCTTGAATAAAAAGTCTAGGGGATTAGCGATTCGCTTTCAATGCCCTATTTTATTGTCGTTTACTCAACCTTCTCAGGAGGTAAAGCCCAAGGCGCTTCGGTTGCGCTGCCATCTAAACCCAGCTTCCACACTCGACCAAAATGCTTGTAATGACCCGCTTCAGTACCCGCTCTTGGCCCCATACCGTGGTAGAGATCTAAGTGGTTCTGCTTAACCGCACCACCGGTATCTAAAACCAATAACAGTCTTAGCTGGTGCGCACCACTCCAAGTACCATCAGCATTCAGTAACGGAACCTCAGCAAGAATCGGAGTACCCATTGGTAAGATAGAGCGGTCGCCTGCTACTGCAGCCATTGGTAATAAGGGAATGCCCGCGCTGCCCATTACTGATAGGTCGTCTCTAGCTTCAAAGAAAACGAAAGATGGGTTTTGCTCTAACAGCTCTTTAACCACTTCAGGGTCATTCGCCAACACCCACTCTTTAATCGCTTTCAACGACATCTTTTCGCGTGGAACCAAGTCTCGCTCGATCAACACACGGCCAATGCTCACGTAAGCTTTGTTGTTTTTTCCTGCGTAAGCAAAATACTGCAAGGTATCGTCATCACCAAAGTGTACAAAGCCACTGCCTTGTACTTCCATCATGAACGGGTCGATACGGTTGGCTGCGTAGCCAAGTTCAAGTCCTTGACCTTCTAATGCGCCATTGTAGATCTCTTCACGTGTTGGACACTCTTTATCGCATTCTGGAAGGCCATAAACCGGGTAACGGTACTCTTCATTCGCTTCGTGGCGCAATTCCATTACTGGAGAGAAGTAGCCAGTAAAAAGCACATTGCCTTGTTTATCACCACCACCTAGTTGAGCAGTTTGAACACCAAAGTTTGCGAGTTGGCTTGGATCACCGCTTTGCAGTGCCCATTCATTCAGCTGCTGATAAAGCGGCTCATAGATTTTAGCCATCGAGGGAGATTTAGAAACCACCATCTCAGCTTGCTCTGCAAATGCGGTGTAATCTCTTGGTTTATTGGACTCAACCACATCAACCTTATTTAAGGTGCGAGGAAATTCCTCATCTAGGTGTTGTTGAGCTAGGTCGGTAGGTTGAGCACAGCCAAATAAAACAGAGGCAGCGACAAGGGGAAGCCATTTTTTAATCACAAGAGTCATCCTAAAAATTCTATGCATCGAGGATGACAAAAACGATCAGATAACACAATCTTAGTTTGTAAGAGTTTACAAGAAGATAACCTATCGGACGGAGTTATCGGTATGTCCTTTTAAGCGAAAGACGGGATTGTAATGACTCTCTGAATCCAGCGTCATTTCTGTGTTTTCAGAATTGGTCATACGAAAGCGGTATGTCGTATTTCCCGCTTGATACTCGAAGTAGTTACCGTCAAATTCAAAACTGGTCGCGATAATCGATCCAACAACCGACACCCCATTGGCATTCAACACAAACTCATCAGTCGCATAATGAGCCACATCTTGTTCAATCCAAGTGCCATACAACAAATGATTTGGCGTTGCGGAATCTTGCAAACGAGTGATGACATCACTAAATAGCGACACCACAGCAAACGAACCAATCAGAGCCAAAATCATCAAGCAACGCTCTATGATCTTGCGCTTCAATGGAGACTGGTTGCGCTGCTCTGCCTCACTGTATAGGCCTTTGGTTATCTCATCGATTTTATTCTTTTGTGCTGAAGCTTGTGGCATTCGGTTACTACTCGTGAAGATGCTGTGCGCATTCTACACTGAGACACTTTGTATAATGAAGCCTAGATGAGAAGAGTTTGCGCTTTATTCCAAAAAGATGTTGTTTAAATTTGAATTTAAATGCTAAATTATCGAATAAATAAACAAATGGACTTGTTCTGTGAAACTAAGAAGTACAGCGCTAGTAAAAGGCTTTAGACAATCAACCCCCTATGTTAACGCGCATCGTGGTAAAACCATGGTCATAATGTTGGGAGGCGAAGCCGTTGCTGATAAGAACTTTGGTAACATAATTAGTGATATCGCCCTACTCCATAGCCTTGGAGTAAAGATCGTTCTCGTTCACGGTGCAAGACCTCAAATCAACCAACTCCTTGCGAAACAAGATTGCCACACGCCCTATCATAAGAACGTTAGAGTCACCGATGAATATGCTCTTGGTGTGGCTATGCAGGCTGCTGGGCAGCTGCAACTTGCTATCACCGCACGCCTCTCAATGAGCTTAAACAACACACCAATGGCCGGCACTCAGCTCAATGTGATGAGCGGCAACTTCATTACAGCCCAGCCTCTGGGTGTGGATGATGGCACCGATTATTGCCATAGCGGACGTATTCGTCGAATCGATATCGAAGGGATTAATCGCACGCTCGACCAAGGCTCTATCGTGTTGCTTGGTCCGATTGCCAGCTCCGTCACAGGCGAAAGCTTTAACCTACTCTCTGAAGAAGTCGCGACTCAAGTAGCGATTCGTTTAAAAGCCGACAAGCTCATTGGTTTTTGCTCTGAGCAAGGGGTTACCGATCAAAACGGTAATGTCCTAGCCGAACTTTTCCCGAAAGACGCCAAACTCATTCTAGAACGCTTAACTCAATCTCAAAATCCAGCCGAAGACATGAGTACAGGAACACTGCGCTTCCTGAAAGGTGCTATCTCGGCTTGTCGTGCTGGAGTGCCTCGTTGTCACTTAATTAGCTACAAAGTGGATGGCGCATTAATCCAAGAGCTGTTCTCTTTCGACGGTATTGGAACTCAAGTGGTCATGGCGAGTGCCGAGCAAGTCAGACAAGCTCAGATTGATGACATCGGTGGTATCTTTGACCTCATTCGCCCGCTTGAAGAACAAGGTATTCTCGTCCGTCGCTCAAGAGAGCAGCTAGAACAAGAGATCCACCGCTTTACCATTATTGAAAAAGACGGACTGATAATCGGCTGCGCTGCGCTCTACGCGTACCCCGAAGATCACATGGCAGAGATGGCTTGTGTGGCTATTCATCCTGATTATCGGGATGGAAACCGTGGGCAAATATTACTGGACTACATGCGTCATCAATCTAAGTCTCGTGATATCGACCAAATTTTCGTTCTAACGACACATAGCCTTCATTGGTTCCGTGAACAAGGGTTTTACGAGATTGGTGTTGATGAGTTACCGATGGAAAAACAGGGGCTATACAACTATCAACGTAACTCAAAAATCTTAGCATTAAATGTGTAAATAAAGTTTTGGACTAAAATCTCACTTCAAAGTAAAAATAATTGCAAATGTAATCGTTTTCTATATGAGATTTATTAGGTATGCACTTTAACTCACAAACAAAATTGTTTAGAATTTGGTCGCTTTAAAAAATAACAAATGTTTTTTTTGGAATTGCCACCTCAATAGTCATATCGAACTCATTGAGGTGGTCACTGCACGGATTGCTATACCCGTTGACGGCCAGAACGCTAACATTAGCTCTGCTCGTTAATATAAACAGCAAAAAGAGCAACATTGATATGAGAACCATTGTTTGTAACTCGCTGCAAAGTTTTTGGGATATGGCTGATAACCAATTCTTAGAAGGGCTAGACGTACATTGCGTGTTCCCTGTGAGCGAAAATCTAAAAGAGTTTATTTTGAATTGCCAAGCAAAATACAAGATAAACCACATATCGTTTACTCGAGCGTTTTTAGGCACTGATTCCTAGCACGCTCAAAGCAACCAGGGATGGTTGCTTTGTACATGTATCTCAACAATCATCTCTAGTTGGTTAAGCGACTTCCTAAGCCACTCACTCGCTCTGTCTTCACCTTAATCCCACGTTTTAGTACATTAGTATCACTGAACATCATCAGTCGTTTCTTCGCACGCGTAATACCTGTGTAGATAAGCTCACGTGTCAAAATTGGGCTGAAATCTGGCGGCAGAATCATTAAGGTTAAATCAAATTCACTGCCTTGAGATTTGTGAATCGTCATCGCATAAGCCGTTTCATGATCAGGCACTCGGCTTGGTAGCACCGCTTTTACACTGCCATCAGGCAATTCAAAATAGACCTTCAAACGAGGAGTTGATTCAGCTTGGCTTGAATCCGCCTCAAGCATACAGATACCAATATCACCATTGTATAACCCCAAGCCATGATCGTTACGCGTTACCATCACTGGTCGCCCGTGATACCACAATTCATCATTATGTGGATTCACTAAACGCCTTGCGGCAAGCGCCCTTTCAATTCTGTGGTTGAGACCATTAACACCAAAATCGCCTTCACGAATAGAGCACAACAGTCGGCATTGGCTGAACAAATCGAGTACCGATTTGGCTCTCGCTTCTTGAGTTTCTAGCTCTTCCAATGGCACATTCATTCGGTTGAGGTACGCACCATATTCATTGACTAAAGTACGTAGCATCAAGTTATAGCTGTCGCTCGATAGAGGATGATTTTCGATATCGCCAAAACCTTTGGCAAACACTTGGTCTACTTGATTCGCAGATCCGTTATTGATTGCTTTTGCCAGCTGACCAATACCAGAACGCGCATCGAAACGGTAACTCTTCTGCAGCATACATAGGCTGTCTGCAATGGCAGGAGGATTTACGATTCCCGCTTTTGCCTGCTGTGTATTGGCTATCGCATCAAAGCCTGTCATCTCCGCAATCAAGTTGCCTTGCGCACTGCTGTAGCCTGCTGAATTGAATGAGCAGATATCACCTAACACTGCACCAGCCTCAACGGAAGCCAATTGGTCTTTATCTCCCAACAAGATAAGCCTTGCGTGTTCAGGAAGTGCATCCACCAGCTTATACATCATCGACAGATCAACCATCGACGCTTCATCCACCACCAAGATATCAAGGTGAAGTGGATTACGTCGGTTATGTCTAAACTCAGCACGGTTGGGAATCGCACCGAGCAATCTGTGTAAAGTGCTTGATTCCGTTGGTATGTTGGCTTTTACTTCAGGCGCTAATGGCAGTTGCTCAATCGCTTTACCGATTGACTCTGTTAAACGCGCTGCCGCTTTACCCGTTGGTGCCACTAGCTTAATCGTTGGTGCTTTGCCTTGGCTTAGTGATTGCTCGACCATCGCCGACAGTAATTTGGTTACCGTTGTTGTCTTACCAGTACCCGGCCCTCCGGAAATCACCGCAAAGCGACGACTCAGCGCCACCGCTGCCGCCACTTTTTGCCAGTTCAAACATACTGATAGCGGAACCAAACCGTCTAGAACATCTAAGTCCGTTACCTGCTTAGCTTGGACGATCGCTTGGTCGATTGCCCCCCAATTCAGAGATTGCTCGTCGACGATATCAAGATGATCACACACCAGCTGTTGACGCAGTACCTGAGACGTTTGTTGGTTTGCTTCAGCCTTGGCTAAGGCGTTAAACAGAAAGTGATAACTGCGTGCAAAGAGCTGATTAAGTGTTCCCGTCAGCGCCTTTTTCTGTTCAATATTGAACTCTACCGGCTTACTTAAACGGTTTAACGTGTCTGCCAGTACCACCTCGTAGTTCCAGTAACGCTGTAAGTAGACACGCTGCCCATCAAACATCATCGGCATAACACAGTCATTGGTTACTCCAACTAAATTGGACGATTGAAGTACCGCCAACCAATCAATACCTAACAACTTTTGATTCAATTGCAGGGCCGTTTCACCGTACAACCCAAGTAACTGAGCTAGATCTGCCGTTTGTTTGTGGCCTGTCGTGTGCTTCTGTATCAGCTGAGTACAAATGTGTCCTTTGCCTAACTCATGGCTCACTACACCAGCAAGGAAGCCTATCTCTTGAGAGTAACTCGTGGCTTGCTGAGCAATAAAACGAGCAAATTGATAATCCAACTGACGAATCGAACCCTTATCTGCCAGAAATTTAAGTACATCCATGAGTTGCTCAGGAATAAGTGAAAATGGCTTTACTGCGTTCGCAGTATCTATGCTGGTATTAGTGGTCGTTGTTGTCATTATAAAAGCCCCATCTGTCCAGTTTCATCATTCAATTGTGCTGAACGTCTGTCTATCACTTTACCGTCAATCAATTGATCCATTTCATCAAGTAAAGCCAGTGTTGGTTTCGCTGAGAAAATACCTTGCTGAGATTGGCCGTCCATTCCTCGTAAGAACAAGTAGTACACGCCACCAAAATGTTGCTCGTAGCTGTAATTGGCAACACGACTACGTAAGAAACGGTGCAACGCCAATGCATAGATTTGATATTGCAAATCATAGCGGTGGTCGGCCATCGCCGATTTCAATGCCTCGCCATGGTAAACAGCGACATCATCACCTAAATGGTTCGATTTCCAGTCGAGTACATAGTATTTGCCTTGGTGCTCGAACACCAAATCGATGAAGCCTTTCAACATGCCTTTCACGGTTTGGAAACCTAGGTCGCCCGCTTTGGCTGATAACGGATCATGATATTGAATGGTTTGATTCAGTTCAGATGCAGCCAAAACTTCGATCGGTAGCAAGAACTCCATCTCAACTAAGCGTTGCGTCGAATCTTTCTCGCTTAGTTTTAAGTTCTTGCCATCCAATGCAGTGTTCAGCACCGTATCGACCAGTTGCTGAAGCACAGGTAGCCACTCTAATTCGTATTGTTCTGATTCTAATAAGTGAGTGATTACTTGCGTGTTGTGTTCGCTGCTTGCTGGCTCGGTAAACTCAACCTCCTCAAACAAGGTGTGTAAAAAAGTACCCGGGCGAGCACCACGAGGGAACGTAAAGATAGAGCGTTCAGGTTCAATCAACTCAGACTCATCCTGCTCATCAGCCGAGTCAATATCAAAGCCAGACACCTCAATGGTCGCGTCATGACTCGCACCGTGACTGCCTTGCTTTACTAGCCCCGAGTAACTGGTAATACGCCAAGCCCTGTCGATTGAAGCCTTGAGTTCATTAGCATGTAAGTCTTCACTCACTTGCTCTGTTTGTACAAACACTTGCTCGTGAGCAGTTGGTGTTTCGGCTAACAGCACACTTGAATTTTTGCCTTCAATGGCCGCTAGAGCCTGATGCAATTCGGCAATACCCTGCTCTTGTCCGTTTTGAACCAAATAACCCATCGCACTCAAATGCACGCCGGTCGGTTCTTTGGTTGAACGCCCTTTACGCAGTGGCGCCATGCCAATGAAACAGCCATAAACCGCACGAGTCAGCGCTACATAAATCAAACGCAGGTCTTCCGCGAGTCGTTCTTTATCCGCTTGGGCTAAGGCACTATCACTACCTGTAATATCCAGCACCGTGGTGTCTGAATCATGGTCGTAGAATTTGCCTTCGCTCGCTTCTCGATAACTCGCAACAAATGGAAGGAATACTAAGTCATATTCCAAACCTTTCGACTTATGGATGGTAACGATTTGCACCAAGTTTCTCTCTGATTCAAGGCGTTGAATGTCATCTTCACTGCCACCTAAACCATTTTGAGCATCGGAAATCGCTTCTGCTAGCCAACGCAGCAAGCCATAGTCGCTGTCGAGCTCTTGTCTTGCCTGTTGCAGCAATTCACCTATGTGCATCAAATCAGTGAGTGAGCGCTCACCATTTTCTTCTTCCAGCAAGCGTTCCGCGAGATGTCGCTTGCTGATCACGCTGCGAAGCATTGGTAACACGCCACGCTGTAGCCACAGCTTACGATACTCACGAAACTCATTAACCACGTTTTCCCACACCACTTCATCGTTATTGAGTTCATCCAATGATGCGGCATCCAGAGCGAACAACTCGGAGGCTAGGCTCGCGCGCAACGCACGGTCGTTTTCGGGCGTCAGCACCGCTTGCAGCAGACGTTGAATATCTTGCGCAACCAAGCTGGTGAATACACTGTCTCTGTTAGACAAATAAACACTTGCAATGCCTTGCTCAGAGAGCGCGTTCTTGATCAGACGACCTTCACTGCCGGTTCGAACCAAGACAGCAATATCACCCGCATTCACTGCATGTTGGTTTTTGCCGTTATCAAAATAGGCTTGCTGGTTTTGAGAAGCAGTCAGAATGGTTTGAATTTTACTCGCCGTCGCCTCAGCCATTGCCTTGTGATATTCGCCCTTAGGTAACGGCTTATCTTCAGCCTCTTGCAACCAAAAGGTGAGTGCGTGCTGAGTTTCTCCGTTCATCACCCATTGGCGTTTGTCGGCTGATGGACTGGCGGCAACAGGTAAGAATGGGATGTCTTGGTCATAGATAAACGGACTGTCCGAATTCATAAACACTTGGTTTACTGCGCTGACCATATCAGCGCTTGAACGCCAGTTAGTGCCTAAGGTGTAGTGAGCACTAACTTGGTTTCTCGCCTTGATATAGGTAAAGATATCTGCGCCACGGAAACCATAAATAGCCTGCTTCGGGTCACCGATCATAAACAAGCCGCACAGCGGGTTATCGAGATAGATTCGACTAAAAATACTGTACTGCAGCGGGTCGGTATCTTGGAATTCATCGATCATCGCAACCGGGTAGAGTGTGCGAATTCTTTCCACCAGCAAGGATTGCTCATCGACATCAATCGACGCAGATAACTGGGTCAACAAGTCATCGAATGATAACCACTGCTTCTGCTGTTTTGCCTTGGCTAGCATAGTTCGACAGTGAGTAATCGCATGAGCCAATAACGGAGCCTTAAGGTCGGCTGGGTTATTTAGGAAATCATCAATCGCTTCGAAAACGGCATGCTGAGGTGCGGTACCTTTCGGTGTTTTCTCGATTAACGTGGCTTGAGAGAACTTCTCTAACTTGTCTGGATATTGATAATCATGGGTGTCACTTTGTGCCCATGCCGTCACCGCCTCTAGCCATGTCGGCAGCGACTTCTTGGTGTAGCTGCGCTTGTTCACATCCGAACCTGAGATCAAAGCCAAAAAGTCCGTTTCAGACTCACACCACAGCGCTTTGAGCTGCTTCACTTTATCCAGGTTCTGATTGTGTAGAGTTTGCAAATCACCCGACATCGCATCAACGGTTAGCTTCAATGGAGAGCCCGTCAGATAACGATTGACGTCTGCTAATAATGCAGCCGGTGAACCCCAGATATTACGGACCTCACCTGCTAGCTGAATAGGTAGCGGGTAAAACTGCTTACGCCAATAGTCGGCTACTACTTGCGCTTTAAGATGGCTTTCATCTGTCACAAACTCATTATCAAATCGGCTGCCAGACTCGAAGGCATTTTGAGTCAACATTCGCTGACAAAAGCCGTGAATGGTGTAGACCGCGGCTTCGTCCATTTGCCTTTCGGCATTGAGCAGTGTTTGTGCGGCGCCAGTGTGATCTTCGATCTCTTGTAAAAGAGGTGCAATCACTGGGTCATCACTTTGCCCGCGAGCAAACGCAATGCGCGCATCATGGATTCGCGCACGGATACGGTCACGCAGCTCTGCGGTTGCTGCTTCAGTAAAAGTCACGACTAGGATTTGATCTACAGTGAGCGGCTCGTGATGTCGGGTAGCTTCCGCGAGTTCACCTTGCGGCGCAGCCGTGCCGTGCCCAAGCAATAGGCGTAAGTACAAGCCAGCGATGGTAAATGTTTTACCTGTACCCGCCGATGCTTCAATTAAACGCGCGCCATGAAGTGGAAACGTCATGGTATTGAGTGTCTGTGGAGCAATTACCTGAACACTGCTTGTGGTCGTCATGCCTTACTGCCTTCTGATAAATATGTTGTTACAAATGTGACCTAGCGTGGAAAACGTCATTCAATTTACGTCCTACGCTGATTTGTTAATAGTTAGTGCGATCTCTCTCACGGATCAATTCAGATCGCCTCGCTACTATGCGCCCACGAGTTCAAGAGCGCGATTCGAGTTTTATACTCATTGCCTACTTAGAACCACAGAATAATGGTCCCTCTGACCTGTGGCCGTACAGCGAACGCCCTACACTAATAATGATTTACTGGCGGCCACTTTATTTCCTGTACCTTGCTTCCCCTCTCTAGGAAAGCAGACACTCCAAACGCTTACCAGCGACTCTCTTTTGTCATTCATTAATTCAGCGAACCCGCGATTGATCTTATCGATCACTGCCACTTACTCCTGATCTTCCAGATCGGCTGCAGCCAACCTTGCCGCCTGTAACACAAGCGTTGAATACATACGCGACTCAGCAGCCAGCACATCATCCCACTTAGGCCAAATACGCGAGATGTAGGTATCTCGACCCTCGCCCGTGAAAGCGAAGCTGTCATTAAAAGTATCGGCCATTTTCTTGAGCGACTTCTCTTCATCATCGACCCACTTACCACGGCTAAAGCCCGCTTCAACGCCGGCCAAGGCGGTTTTCGGGAAATACGGCAGTGGTGCTGTCATACCTTGATAAAACAGTCGTACTAACTCAGCCAATAAACCCTTCACTTGCTGCGCATCGCCGATAGGTTGTAGCGTTTGGTGAACCACGCCCTCTTTTCTGTCATAACCAATAATATGGGTTGTTTTGCCATGCCCCATCACCGTACAACACAAGTGATCAATCCACGCAGCCAAGTAGTCTTGCGAACGAATTTTGCCACTACGAAAACGTACCAACCCCGATTGATAGTTTTGAGTCAGCCACCCCATCAAACGAACCGGTTTACCCTCGCCTAGCACGTCAAATTCAATATTTACCTCGAGATCTTGTTGTGGCTGCCCACTTACAAATCGAATCTCTTTGGCTAAGTCTTCCGCTTGAACGCGGTTGGTTTCGAACTCGATATCACCAAAAGCGCCAACCGGTAAGCGACCTTGGGCTTTTTGCTCAGAGACAAACAAGCGAACCGCTTCATCTGCCCCTTCTGGGTGATCGAGTAGTACTTGAAGCAACGCATCTTTAAGCTGGAAGCTCTCTAAGCCATTAAGCACGAACGGCTCATCGTCTTCCATTACCGGAAGCGGTGGCTCAAACACTACTTTGAGACGGCGATTAAAGAAGTATTGCACTGGCAAGCGCCAGAAACGCTGTAGCTCAACCAAATCGAGTTCTAACGGATAAGCCGCACCAAGCAAATAGTCGTCCAACGCACGATTGAATTCACCACTGCGTTCACCGGAACGGTTAGCCGCAGGAAGCCACTCCTTGGCGTAACTCAATACATGACTTTCATCACCTTGTGTAAAGGCTGCCGGGCTGAACGGCGTCATGGTGTGCTCAAAGCTGATCGCTTGAGTCAGCTTGATACCAGAATCATCACTTGGTAGCGCTTGATCGTCACTTAGGCAGTAGTTCTGCTGGCAGTACTCAATCAACTCTGAAACCAATACCGACGGTACTCGCTCAGTATTATCTTGAATCGAGCGGCCAACATAACTGATGTACAAACACTCTTGCGCCGACAACATCGCCTCTAAGAATAGGTAACGGTCATCATCACGACGAGAACGGTCACCGGGACGAGTACGCCCATTCATCAAATCAAACCCTTCTGGCGGCATTGAGCGAGGGTAAACACCGTCATTCATGCCTAATAGACAAACGGTTTTGAACGGGATAGAACGCATCGGCATCAGAGTACAGAAGTTCACTTGCCCCGCTAAGAAACGCTGACTGATACGCGCGCCCGACAATTTATTGTTTAAGTACTGATAGATAATGCTTGGCGATAGTTCTTGTTCGTACAAGGCATCATCAAGCTGTTCATTCAGTTGAGAAAGTGCATCACGAATCGACTTAAGCACCACCTCGCCTTCTAGTTCAACGGAGAAGAAGTCATCAATCATTTGCAGCAAGGTTTCACGCCACATATCGATGGATTGCGTCTTAGCAAGGCGTTGACGGTAATGGGCAATACGATCAATAAAGTGCGCTAACTTACCTGCAAGTTCGGCGTTAATGCCCTGAACTTCGTTATAAGCTGCAATTGGAGAGTGTTCAGTTTCAAACAAGCCTGCAGAATCCGACATCGCGTAGCCCAGTAGCATGCGCTCGATACCAAACAGCCAGGTATTTTGCTCCGTGGCAGGCAAATCAAACTCGGTTGCGGTAGAAGAATCGACACCCCAGCGGATACCTGCTTCTTCAACCCACTGCTTAGCTTGCTCAAATTGAAATTCATCAATACCAAAGCGTGCCATCATCGCAGGGATTTCTAGTAGCTCTAGAAGTTCAGAAGCTAAGCAGCGCGTGTTCGGTAGCGCGACCAGCTGCATGAACGCGGTCAGAATTGGGCTCTCTTGGTCTGCCGTTCTATCCGAGATAGAGTATGGGATATAACGCTCACCCGGAGCATTACCAAATACCGCCTGAATCGCAGGGCTGTAAGCATTGATGTCTGCCACCATCACGATGATGTCACGTGGCTTTAGGCTTGGGTCTGCATCGAACATCGCCAATAGCTGGTCATGGAGAACCTCCACCTCGCGCATTGGGCTGTGACAAGCATGTACGGTCAACGAGCGATCACCCAGCTCAACCACTTGTTTGTGGTTGCTGGAGTCTAAGATGTGATCGTCTTGGTGCTCTTCTAACTCAAGAATATCGGCTTGCAGTTGATGCAGCAGGCTATCTCTCTCGACATCAATAAAGAATTCATGCTCTTCGCTGTCTGATTGAGACAGCAAGAACAAATTGTCTCTGCCTAGCTTACCCATAGACGCAAGCAAGCTATTACCGACCGCTTGGCTGGTATGCAGCTCATCTTCGACATTGGCTTCAATACCATCTTTCAATGGCGATACTTCGCCTTCTAGTTGAGGCAAACCATCAACCAGAGCAAACTGCTTGCGGCGCTGCGCTTCAACTCTTGCCAAGTATTTACGGTCGCGGATGTCGCCCCAGTAATGTTGGCAAGGGTTAGTAAACATCAGGTGAACATCAATCTGTTCGCCAAGCGCTTTCAAGGCATCCATGTAGCGAGGAGGCAGTGACGAAATACCAAACACAAACAGACGTTTCGGCAGGTGTTGTAATTGCCCTTGTTGATTAGCTAACGCTTCAATGAAGTCGTGATACAAGTTACCACGGTGATATTTTGACTGACCTTGAGACAGTGTTTGCTCGTAGAGTGCCTTCCACAAAATTGGCTGCCAAGGGTGCTCTTGCTGCCCTTCACTATCAATCAATTCTGCAACGGGCTCTCCCGCTTCCCACATCGCCATCCACTCAGGACGATATACCAAGTAACCATCGAAGATATCAGCAATTTTCTCGGCTAATTGATATAACTTAGAGCCGTCTTCATCGTTTTCAAGATAGCGCTGTAGGGGTAAGAAATCAGGGTGGTCAAGCTTCGCAGGTAGCAAACTCATTAGCTTCCACGTCATCGCCTCTTTATTAAAAGCACTGCGTTTAGGTACATCAGGAAGCACCTGGGTGAACATATCCCAAATGAAAGTTGCTGGAAGAGGAAAATCGATATTTGCTGCTACACCAAACTCTTTGGCGAGTTCCATCTTAAGCCATTGAGACATACCTGGGCTCTGAACCAAGATCTGCTCTTTTTCGAAAGGATTGGCTAAAGGGTCACTTTTGATCAAGTGAACGAGAAGAATTTTTAAAGTATCAACTTTATTGGAATGGTAAACAGTAAACAAAGTGCACTCACGCTAATCTTGCCACAATATACTGCCAGATTAGCATAAGTGCTGAGTTTGGATTAGGAATATAAGCTTATGAAATATCGAAAGCTTAAGGTTCGTTTATCTTTTGAACTATTGCTTCTTACAATCTACTACCTACCGCGCTTAGAACACGATGAGGTTTGTAGTTCATGTAGTAACGAATCGCTACATAGCTCACGACCAGCGTCGCAACAACAAGTTCTAAATACGCAAGATTGAACACTTGGTTGATGTAATGCGCTTCAATACCTTGTACTTGCATCCACGCTGCCAATTTAAACAGTGCCGTTGCACCAATCACAATTGGGAAAGTAAACGCGGCATAGCCTGGGCTAAACGGTAAACGAAGTAGTTTGAAGAACGCTGCGTAAATAATGAACGTCATTAGCACCGCAATACCAAATAATAATCCAATAATCACTGGAGAAGGATTTGCCGTAACCGTTAGGTAACCCGCTAAAGATAGGCTTGCTGGTGCCGCCATAATCGCAATGGTTGGTTTCGCCGCATCTGGCACTTCATGAGAGAAGATCAAACGGTAAACCATCACTGGCAGCATTACCGCGTAGATCAACAAACCAAAGACCAAAACAGCATTTGCAACAGGCTCTAGAGTTGGATTACCAGAGAAAGAAACATCCGCAACAACGATACCGATTGGTGGTACAAACCAGCTAGGAACCATATGGTGAATCTCAAACTGTTTTGCTCTGTGGTATAAAAAGCTCACCAAGAACACAACATGTAATGCAACAGATGCTAGCCAAACACTTTCGCTGAGGAAGGTCGAAATTGGAGCCAAAGAAGCAGAAACAACCATACAACCCATCGCAAATGTTGGAACAACGCTTCCCACTACAGGGTGAGCAAGATCTGCACGCAATAGATGCCCGTGAATCAAAAACTTCACAGCCAAAACAAGAAGTAAGCACCCAGCAATCGCTGCGCTTATCCATTGAACTAAACCCGGTGTATGTAAGATATCTTGTGATACCAATACACCATCCCAGCACCAGCCTAAGCTTGCTATTGCTAGTGCCAACCCTGCCATGGGTGTTGGAGCTCCTGTTAATCTATATTTAATACGTTGAATCATGTCAGCCTCTCTTAAACTTGATTCACTAAACTTGTGAACTCATTAGCTTGTTGAAGCTATAATATGCTTGCGCTTCGTTAAATAATATCCAATTATATGTAACAAGCGTTCACCAATACTGAACGAAATCCATTTCACCAGCAGAGTTAAACTAGGGATCTGATGGCTAATATTTCAATTAAACAACTTAAAGTGTTCGTCACTATTACTCAGCACTCAACATTGACCGCTGCCTCTGAGGCGCTGTTTCTCTCTAAAGCTGCAGTCAGCATGGCGCTGGGCGAAATGGAAAAACAATTAGGCCACTCTCTATTTGACCGGGTCAACAACCGATTAATTCTCAATCAAGAGGGACATAAGTTACTTCCTTTGGCTGATGAGATACTTCACCGAGCTGCTGGTATTGATGTTTTGTTCCGTGACGACCAACCATTAAGTGGCAATCTAAAGGTCGGCGCGAGTGACACAATTGGTAATCAGGTCGCACCATTTATTCTGTCTGGCTTTCGCGAACGAACTCAGCATCAAGACCAAAGCTTGTTCATTTCAAACAGTGCCCTAATCTGTCAAAAGTTGGTGGATTATGAACTGGATATCGCGTTAATTGAAGGAAAAACACTCCATCCAGAGTTAATCTCAAGCCAGTTTAGCAGCGATGAAATGTGCATTATTGTTAGTAATCAACATCCTCTCGTTGCAAAAGACAAAGTGATTTTAAGCGATTTAGAAAATAGTAACTGGATTCTACGTGAATCAGGCTCAGGTACTCGCGAGTTTTTCCTTCGTGCCGTCGCACCGCGTATCGAACACTGGTATGAATCCTTTGAACTCAACACAACTGAAGCGATCATCAATTCAGTTTCTGCCAATCTTGGATTCGCGTGTTTATCACGGTTGGCGGCGCAACGAGCGATTGATTCAGGCCGAGTAAAAGCGCTTGATGTGCCACTCGACATGAAACGACGTTTCTGGATGCTGGTACATAAAGACAAATACCAGAGCCCGCTGCTGAAATCTTTCATGAGTTATTGTGAAGACTGGGCGACACATCAAGATTGAGACCGCATAGTTAGGGCTCCAACTGGACTTTCAACCTCAGAAACTGTATAAAAAGCCAGTAAAATTTATCAAACTTAGAGGATTAACCATGGCTGTTATCGTCAAGTACGTGGTGGAACGCAACGGAGAAGAGAAAATGACTTTTACCTCTAAAGCCGAAGCTGACGCATACGACAAAATGCTGGATATGGCTGATGAGCTTTTTGAACTGTTAGGCAAAAGCGATTTAGTTGAAGATGAAGGCAAGCAAGAAGAGCTTGCAATGTACCTAGCGAAGAACAAAGAAGAAGTTCTTTACGCATTAGGTGCTAAGCGTAAGCCAGCTCCGAAAAAAGCTAAAAAACTTGAAGCTGTTGAAGACGCAGAAGAAGATGCAGCTTAACTAGCTGGAGTTCTCTAAAAAACGTCAATGACGCCTCTAATCAGAGTCCGTTATTGGCGTTTTTTTATACTTGTCGAAATATAATGAAGCTTGTTTATAGTCGAAATTGCTCTAAACATTCGCTTGCACAAAAGTGTGATAAAGATCTAATCTATATCCATCAGGTGATGGGGTTCCACCTAAGCTTTTGCTTCAACCGCCCGTTCTTTTTGAACAGTGCTAATGACTCCTACAGAATCGAAAACAGGTAACACTGTTGGACGTATCGCTACTCCTCCATTTTGAAATGGACTTAGTCTATCAAGACCGAGCTTCATGACACCTTTGGATTATCGATACTCAAGATCTGTAGTGAATTAGCCGCACCTCTTCCAACACGTCCTGTTTTCTCAACGCCCTAGGTCTTAAATGGCTCTAATAAGTGAGAAAACATTATGCACTACTCTTCAGAAATTCAATCAATGTGCCCTATTCAAAGGGGTGATCTTCACAATTCAGCTCCAATTCCAGTTGAAGGCGCAATGGTTAGCCCAAAAGATGTCATCGCTATTTCTGGCTTAAGCCACGGCGTGGGCACTTGTGCACCACAACAAGGTGCTGCAAAACTAACGCTTAACGTAAAAAACGGCATCATCGAAGAAGCATTAATCGAAACCATCGGCTGCTCTGGCATGACGCAATCTGCCGCGATGGCTGCTGAAATCCTCACTGGAAAAACCATTCTCGAAGCACTCAATACAGACTTGGTGTGCGATGCAATCAACGTAGCCATGCGCGAAATCTTCCTGCAGTTTGTTTACGGTCGAACTCAATCTGCTTTCTCTGAAGGTGGCCTAGAAATCGGCGCTGCATTGGAAGATTTAGGTCAAACCCAGCGCAGCCAAGTGGGTACCAGTTACTCAACCGCTGCAAAAGGCGTACGTTACCTAGAACTTGCAGAGGGCTATGTGACCAAGCTTGCACTTGATGACCACAGCGAAGTGATTGGTTACGAGTATCTCAACCTCGGCAAAATGATGAAGGCGATTAATCAAGGTGTACCAGCCAATGAAGCTGCTGACCTTGCGACGGGGACTTATGGTCGCTTCGATGAAGCCGTTACCACCATTAACCCACGCCAACAGTAATTTTGCCAATTTAGAGGAAAGATATGATGAACACTCAATTTAATGAATCAGTAACTCGCGTATTGGCAGAAATGAACTTCGACTCTTTGGAGCAAGCTAACCAATACTGCAAAGCCCACAACGTTGATCCAAAAGCCTTGGTGATGGACACCCAGCCTATCGCTTTTGAAAGTGCTGCCGATGCTTATATCCTTGGCTCAGCACTGGCACTATTTCGTAAAGCCACCAGTGCAGAACAAGCGGCCAATATCATTGGTGAAGGCCTTCAAGCATTTACCAAACCCGGTAGTGTTGCTGAACAACGCCAAGTCGGTATTGGCCACGGTGCACTAGCCGCTCGTCTTCTAAATGAAGAGAGCCACTGCTTTGCCTTCCTTGCCGGTCACGAGTCTTTTGCAGCTGCAGAAGGTGCGATTAAAATTGCGCTAAACGTCAACAAATCACGTCAAAACCCACTGAAAGTGATCTTAAATGGTCTAGGTAAAGATGCGGCTTACTTAATCTCTCGCATCAATGGTTTTACCTATGTTCGCACTCAATACAATTACCAAACAGGTGAGCTTGTTGAAACAGAACGTCGCCGCTTCTCACAAGGCCCTCGCGGAGAGATCTTGTGCTACGGCGCTGATGATGTACGTGAAGGCGTAGCGATTATGCACAGAGAAGAGGTGGATGTAAGTATTACGGGTAACTCAACCAACCCAACGCGCTTCCAACACCCTGTTGCAGGTATCTACAAGGCAGAACGTACTCGCCAAGGTTTACCTTACTTCTCAGTTGCTTCAGGCGGCGGTACAGGTCGAACATTACACCCAGATAACGTGGCAGCAGGCCCAGCATCTTACGGCATGACTGACACCATGGGTAGAATGCACGCTGACGCTCAGTTCGCAGGTAGCTCTTCTGTTCCTGCTCACGTGGCAATGATGGGTTTCATCGGCATGGGTAACAACCCAATGGTCGGTGCGACGGTTGCATTGGCTGTGGCAGTAAGTGAATCTCAAAACGCATAACGACAAAACGAGCTCTATAGTCGGCCTGTTGTATAGAGGCTGTTGTTTAGAGCTTGTTAGTTGAGAAATTCGCAATAACGTACGACCAAAACTCTACACCTATCACTAAAACCAAACAGCCAGCCTTATGCTGGCTGTTTTTTATTCACACTTGCTCTACTATCTATTTCTAATAATTATTTGTATCTAAGGTTAAATACACCAATCATTGGTATTTAACTGCATATTTTCAAAGGAATAATATGAAAGAGCTCATCATTCATACCATTACCGTGTTCATGGGCTTTTTTGCCATTATGAACCCTATCGCTAATACGCCAATTTTTCTTGGATTAACCGGTGATAACGATAGGGAAACGGTCAAATCCATCGCCTTCCGTTCAGTGTTTATCGCATTCGTTATCGTCAGCACTTTTGCGATCTCTGGCAAGCTGATCTTTGACCTCTTTGGTATCACGCTGTACGCACTGCGCATCACAGGCGGCATTCTGGTCTTTTTGATTGGCTTCCACATGCTGCAAGGCGAATCGACACACTCGAAAGCAAAAGAGAAGGTTAACTCAGATGCCCAGCGAGACGCAGCTCTAAGTATCGCCGTATCACCTTTAGCCATGCCCATACTGGCTGGCCCCGGCACCATAGCCACTGCAATGAACTTCGCCAGTACAGAGGGGATTTACGAGACCATCATTACCATTGTGGCATTTGGCCTCCTCTGCACCCTAACCTATGTATTATTTGTATTCGGCGAGCGCTTCGTTAAAGCAGTCGGACCAAGTGCACTGAACGTGATTACTCGAATGATGGGTTTGATACTTGCAGTCATCGGTATGCAGATGTTGATTGAAGGAATTGAGCAGGCTTATAAGGCGCTATTTATCTAGCCTCTAAATTCACTAAGTTTTATATAAAAATAGCCAGCGATTCGCTGGCTATTTTCTTTCATTACTAATCTATACATTTGTATTTTAAGGATTTAACCAACAATACATAACATTCCGACAAATGCGATATCAGTACTATTTATATTCCATCGTTGTGGTTTCAAATCCTAGTGGTTCTAATACTTTCTTATGCTCAGCCCAAGAGATAAATGATTCAGCGTCAGTATTACATATGTCACCTGAACCTTCCGCACATGGTTTAATACTACCGTCATAGTTGACGCTATACTTCTCTGTACTTCCATCGTATGACAAGTTGTTAACTTTGTAAGTTTTAAAACCATCGCCTGAAATGACTATGTCTTGACGATCTGTTGATATTAATTGAGCATCGCCTAATACATTCCAACCATCACTACCGCTTGCATTATAGTTATTAACGATAACGGTGTAGTCAGCGGCATCGTTCATTGTCGCCCATACTGGATTGGCTTCTGTTCCAGTATTTACCTCTAGATTTGTGACTGTACCTGATACACCTTTCACATCTTCTGTAAACGTGTAACGCATGCCCGATACATACGGGAACTTACCAGCATGAGCACCTTCAGCAAGCGTCGGTTCAATTGTGCTGTCAATAAGGTTTCGAATCACCTCGCCTTTCACTGTTAAAATCGACAAGTAATTCGAGAATGGTAGTAATTCTAGCGTAGCGTTACCTTCCCTGAAGTCGCCTGATGCGATATCCGTTCGAACACCACCAGCTCCCACCAAACCAATCTGAACATTTTTACCAGTAACAGTTGCTACCGACGGTTGATTTGCCCAATAAATCATACCTTGAGCTATCATAGGTGCAACATCAGAACCGTGCACATCTGTTCCTGCATCACCAGGACGGCGCTCATGATTGATTTCAGTCGGAGCGGCTGCAACAACATCACCATATGCAGCTTCAAGAGCCGGCTTATAAGTCGCGTCGATACGGGTTCTTAAATCAATATCTTCATCTTTTATCGTGATTTTTTCATTATTATCAATAAACGAAGTTACATCATCTTTATCAGAGCTAATCATTGGATGTTCTCGATGAGAATCATGATAAAACTCATCATTTGATAATAAAGTATTGTTCCCAACACATGAGAGGAGATTACCATTTATATCAAATGATACATCAACGTCTCCGATAGCTTCCGCATATTGGCCAGCTTGAACCACACAAGTGTTTTGTGCCTTGTCTTTTTGCGGAATCATTTCGGCGTAAATACCATTGTTACCTTGATCAAGATCGGTAAAATCACCAAGTAAAGTATGAGAGTGACCGCCAACAATGATATCGATACCCGTTGTATTGGCTGCAAGATCCTTATCGGCAGCATTTCCTATGTGTGATAGAACAATTATCTTATTCACACCCTTAGTTTTTAAATCATTTATAGTGGCTTGAGTTGCTGTAATTTGGTCACTAAATGTCACATCACCAGTTCCGGTAGCTATCGTTGGCATATCCCCTAAAACAACACCGATTACCGCAACAACTTTCTCATCATCACTTGCATCAGAAACAGAGGTAATTGCTCTTTTTTCTGAGCCTTCAAATGCAAACAGTTGATAAGGGTATAAATTATCGACATTACTTAAAGACTGATCTTTTGATGCATCCATATTATTTGCCAGCACAGGAAAGCTAACCGTATTGATGAACGATGCGAGCTTGTCGGTATCTAAATCGAATTCATGGTTCCCAAGTACCATTGCATCTAAACCCATTTGTGACAACAAGTCTGCGTTTGCAGCACCTTCATTTAGCTTAAAGTAAGCAGTACCTTGCCATGCATCACCACCATGCAAGAATAACAAAGGCTCTTTGTCAGCTTTCGCATCCGCTTTGATATCATCAGCGGCTTTCAATAGACGAGGATAACCGCCAAACTCGTTATAGACCTTCTTACCATCAGCACCCATAGTAAAACTTGATTTTACAGGGTCAAAATTTGAGTGAGTGTCATTCACATGTGCTATGCGCAATGTCATATCGGGAGCAACAATATTATTGTTATTGTCCGAGCCACAGCCAACCATCGCTACACCGATAGAGAGCACCAGTAAAGACTTAGTAAAATTCATAGAAGATCCTTTATTCATCGTTTTAATGTCGTTATGGCTGAAAATATACTTATATCCTTTAGGGTTTTAGTGATCATTCTCTTAATTACACAGCTGAAAACTTGAGTATTTACTCGGACTGTAAGCACAAACGATAAATCAACAGAACTCGATTAATTGTGATAATAAACATGAATTTATAAAGAAAGTGTGACTCACCCTATTGATACTGATAACAAGAAGGTGAGTTAGACATGAATGACATGTTGGAAATGAAATCATACTAGGTGGTTGAATAAAACGCCGTAGCATTGAGAACATAGTGCATATATCCGGATAATGAAAACTATCGCTAAAAAGACAAGCAATATCATTTTACAGACTTTATCCTGATACGCCCTTTCATAACGAGAGCGCTCTCTTTATGATGAACGCAATTAAATTAACTTTGCTAACGACAGCGCTGGTTATTCGAGCCGCTGTTATTGGATAGCAAAATCAAGACTCAACACATGGAGATTCAACATGGCTTTCTTTTCACTAGCCTTCGGTACGGCAACCAAAAACCGCGACAATAAAATCATTGAAGCGTTCTTCCCTAGCCCACTTCTGAACCCAAGCGACGCTCTAGTAGCGGCTGTTGGTGAAGTTGTAGGTTACACTGAAGGCAACCAAGCTATCGAAATCTCTGCTGCACAAAGCGCAGAACTAGCGAAAGCATTCGCAGCAAACGATGATGCAGCAAACGCATCTTTCGCAGAAAAAGCAGCAGCATCTGAGCAGCCACTTGTTCTTGTTGTTCTTGCGACTGACGAGAAGCCCGCATCTGTTGCTGAAGGCTTCCTTAAGCTACAACTTATTTCTAACCGCCTAGTTCAGCCACACGGTACGGTACTAGACGGCATCTTCGGTCTACTGCACAACATCGCATGGACAAACGAAGGTCCTATCGATCTTCCTGAGCTGGCTGAGCGTCAAATCGAAGCTCGCCTTGCTGGTCGCGCTCTATCTGTAGATTGTGTAGACAAGTTCCCTAAAATGGTGGACTACGTGGTACCAACCGGTATTCGTATTGCTGATACTTCTCGTGTTCGTCTTGGCGCACATGTGGGTGAAGGTACAACGGTTATGCACGAAGGTTTCATCAACTTCAATGCTGGCACAACGGGCGTAAGCATGGTTGAAGGTCGTATCTCTGCGGGTGTTGTTGTAGGTAACGGTTCTGATATCGGCGGCGGCGCTTCTATCATGGGTACGCTATCTGGTGGCGGTACTATGGTGATCTCTATCGGCGAAAACTGCCTACTAGGTGCAAACGCGGGTCTTGGCTTCCCAATGGGCGACCGCTGTACTGTTGAGTCTGGCCTTTACGTGACCGCGGGTACGAAAGTTCGCATGCTAGATAAAGAAGGTAACGAAGTAGAAATCATTAAAGCTCGCGACCTAGCTGGCGTTTCTGATCTTCTGTTCCGTCGCAACTCGATCACTGGTCAAATTGAATGTCTAGCGAACAAGTCGGCTGTTGAACTGAACAGCGAGCTACACAGCAACAACTAATCTAAGCGCTAGATGCTAGATGCTAGATGCTAGATGCTAGATGCTAGAAAATACGAAGCCGCTGGGGTTAAATCCAGCGGCTTTTCTTTTATTGCTATAAAACTTAAAGGGTTACGCTTTCTCTGCAGCTAGCTGCTCAAGCGCTTGAATAGAGGTTTCTGATACCAATGTACCATCCATGTAGTAGCTGACCTTATCTCCATCACGAACACCCGTCAGAACGGCTTTCTGACCATCATTGTAGGTGATGTCCATGCGAATCGTGTTCTCATCGATTTGTTGCATCTCACCCCATTCGATCTGACGATTATTGAAACCAAGTGGGGCTTCTTTTAGTGAATCGTCTAGGCTGTCGTTCACATCTATCATGGTATCGACTTTGCTATCAAAGATGTGAGGCGCGCCTGTTAGTGGGTTTTTACCCGCCCAGAATTCAATCGAGTTAAATACGATGTAATCGGCTGCGGTGGTTAGTGCGTAAACCGGAGCAAGCAAGAAGTTGACACCCGCACGAGCGTAACGGTTATCCACTACCTCAACGTTGAACTTCATTAATTTCCCAGTAACCGCGTTACTACCCACACACCCTGCTAACGACATGACAATCGCTGCCACTGCAACGGCTTTTGTAAGTGTTGTTTTCATAGATCCCTCTTATGCCACGATGATTGATTCAGTTTTTGCATAGCCGAACGAAGCTTTCCTTGCTCGAGTGCAAGAATTATTCGCCTAACAAATTGATTCCATAACATTTAGCGTAGTGGAGATTTTTAGAACAGCAAACTGCAAACCTCAATTGTTTCGTATTTCTTCCTAAACCTTAGGAAATAAAAAAGCGCAGACCTTTCGATCTGCGCTTTTCATTTTTGCTTAACCTAGCCTAGATTAATGCGGCCTGTAAGAGAGTGGTTAACCCACATTCTTACGTGCATTTTGGAACATACGCATCCAAGCGCCATTCTCGCCCCAACCTTCTGGAGACCATGAGTTTGCAACCGTACGGAATACACGCTCAGGGTGCGGCATCATGATCGTCACACGGCCGTCAGTCGTTGTTAAACCTGTGATAGCGTTTGGCGAACCGTTCGGGTTATTCGGGTATTGCTGCGTTTGGTTACCGTTGTTATCAACGTAACGTAAAGCAACCGTACCTGAGTTTTCAATCGCGTTTAGGTGGTCATTGTCACGAACTTCTACGCGACCTTCACCGTGAGAAACTGCGATTGGCATACGAGAACCTTCCATGCCGTTGAAGAACACAGAATCAGACTTCTGAACTTCAACTAGGCTGAAACGAGCTTCAAAACGCTCTGATTCGTTACGAACGAAACGTGGCCAGTACTCAGCACCAGGGATAAGTTCACGCAGGTTAGACAACATCTGACAACCGTTACACACACCTAGAGAGAAAGTATCTTCACGCTTGAAGAAGTTTTCAAATTGGTCACGAGTAGAATCGTTAAACAGAACTGATTTAGCCCAACCTTCACCAGCGCCTAGTACGTCACCGTAAGAGAAGCCACCACAAGCCACAAGGCCGTTGTACTCTTCTAGTACCGCTTGACCTGTTAGGATATCGCTCATGTGAATATCAGTTGCTTCGAAGCCTGCACGGTCGAATGCTGCTGCCATTTCAACGTGAGAGTTAACACCCTGTTCACGTAGAATCGCCATCTTAGGCTTAGCGCCAGTGTTGATGAACGGTGCAGCGATGTCTTCGTTAACATCGAAGCTTAGTTTCACGTTCAGACCTGGGTCTGAGTTGTCTTTCTTCGCTTCATGTTCTTGGTCAGCACATGCTGGGTTATCACGTAGACCTTGCATCTTATGCGTCGTCTCAGCCCAGATAGTACGTAGTTCAGTACGGTTACGTTCGATTACTACAGACTCGCCAGACTTAATCACTAGCTTATCTGAAGCTTCAACAGAGCCGATTACATGTGAGCACGCTTCTAGGCCGTTTGCGGCAAGAGTAGAAAGAACAGCGTCTAGGTCGTCGTTACGAACCTGGATTACCGCACCTAGCTCTTCGTTGAATAGTGCTGCTAGCGTGTCTTCACCTAGCACTTCAATGTTTGCATTAACACCACAGTGACCTGCGAACGCCATTTCAGCCAGTGTTACGAATAAACCACCGTCGCCTTTATCGTGGTAAGCCACAACTTGGTCGTTAGCAACAAGAGCTTGAACGCCTTCGTAGAAACCTTTTAGCTGTGCTGCGTTGTCTACGTCTGCTGGCTTGTCACCAAGTTGCTTGTAAACTTGCGCTAGTGCCGTTGCACCTAGACGGTTTTTGCCGTTACCTAGGTCGATAAGAACTAGTGATGTGTCACCTTTGTCAGTGCGAAGCTGAGGCGTAATCGTCTTACGGACATCTTCAACACGAGCAAATGCAGTGATAACAAGAGATAACGGAGAAGTGACTTCTTTCTGCTCGCCGTTCTCTTCCCACTTAGTCTTCATCGACATTGAATCTTTACCCACAGGGATAGTAAGACCCAGTGCTGGACACAGCTCTTCACCGACTGCTTTCACCGCTTCGTAAAGACCTGCGTCTTCACCTGGGTGACCCGCTGGAGACATCCAGTTTGCCGACAGTTTAATGTGTTTGATATCGCCGATGTTAGTCGCTGCAATGTTTGTGATTGCTTCACCAACCGCTAGACGAGCCGATGCGCCGAAATCTAGTAGTGCTACTGGCGTACGCTCACCAAGAGACATCGCTTCACCGTGGTAAGAGTCGTAACTTGCTGCTGTTACAGCACAGTTAGCAACAGGAACCTGCCATGGGCCAACCATTTGGTCACGAGCAACAAGGCCAGTTACCGAGCGGTCACCGATAGTGATAAGGAAGGTTTTCTCTGCGACTGTTGGCAAGCGA
Source organism: Vibrio gigantis (assembly GCF_024347515.1). NCBI lineage: Bacteria > Pseudomonadati > Pseudomonadota > Gammaproteobacteria > Vibrionales > Vibrionaceae > Vibrio > Vibrio gigantis. The sequence continues at coordinate 749,395 of NZ_AP025492.1, read as the reverse complement.
AGAACACGGTCAACCGCTTCGTTCATTTCGATACCAGAACGGTCAATCGCTGGGTTGTTTACTTTTAGCGTTTTCGCGTCACGGTGCATCTTAGGTGTTTTACCTAATAGGATGTCCATCGGCATGTCGATTGGCGTGTTGTCGAAGTGTGAATCTTCAAGTTTAAGTTCACGCTCTTCTGTTGCTTTACCAACCACGGCGTATGGTGCGCGTTCACGCTTACAAATTGCGTCGAACGTTGCCATGTCTTCATCAGCAACGGCCATTACGTAACGCTCTTGAGATTCGTTACACCAGATCTCAAGTGGGCTCATGCCTGGCTCATCGTTTGGTACGTCACGCAGATTGAAAATACCGCCACGCTCGCCATCGTCAACTAACTCAGGAAGTGCATTCGAGATACCACCAGCGCCCACATCGTGGATGAATGCGATTGGGTTCGCATCACCTAGCTGCCAACAACGGTCGATCACTTCCTGACAACGACGTTCCATCTCTGGGTTTTCACGTTGTACAGAAGCGAAATCTAGATCTTCTGAAGAAGAACCAGAATCCATTGAAGATGCCGCACCGCCACCAAGGCCAATGTTCATCGCTGGACCGCCCAGCACGATTAGGCTTGCACCTACTGGGATCTCTTTCTTCTGAACATGCTCGTCACGGATGTTACCAAGACCACCAGCTAGCATGATTGGTTTGTGGTAACCACGTACTTCTTCACCTGCGTGAGAGTTTACTTTCTCTTCGTAAGTGCGGAAGTAACCTAGTAGGTTTGGACGACCAAATTCGTTGTTGAATGCTGCGCCGCCAAGAGGGCCTTCAAGCATGATATCCAACGCAGTAACGATACGGCTTGGCTTACCAAAATCTGTTTCCCAAGGTTGAACGAAGTTCGGGATCTTAAGGTTAGATACAGAGAAAGCGACAAGACCAGCTTTTGGTTTACCACCAATACCAGTCGCGCCTTCATCGCGGATTTCACCACCTGAACCTGTTGATGCGCCCGGCCATGGAGAGATTGCCGTTGGGTGGTTGTGCGTTTCAACTTTCATCAAGATGTGTGTTTTCTCTTGGTGATAGTTGTACTGGCGAGTTTCTGGATCCGGGAAGAAACGACCGACTTCAGAACCTGTCATTACTGCTGCGTTATCTTTATAAGCAGACAGAACGTGTTCTGGTGTCGTTTCAAAAGTGTTCTTAATCATCTTGAACAATGATTTTTCTTGCTTAACGCCATCGATAGTCCAATCAGCGTTAAAGATCTTGTGACGACAGTGCTCTGAGTTTGCTTGTGCGAACATCATTAGCTCGATGTCAGTCGGGTTACGACCTAGCTTCTCAGTGAAGCTTTCAAGAAGGTAATCGATCTCATCTTCTGCAAGTGCAAGACCTAGGGTAACGTTTGCTTCTTCAAGCGCTTTACGTCCGCCAGTTAATAGGTCAACTTCCGCATAAGGAGCAGGCTCTGCAACTTTGAATAGTGCAGCTGCCGATTCGAAGTCAGTGAAAACCACTTCCATCATACGATCATGCAGAATCGCTTTCAGCTCAACAAGTTGAAGCTCAGAAAGTTCAGAAGAAGTTTCAATGTAGAAAGCAGTACCGCGCTCTAGACGTGACACTTTAGCCAGTCCACAGTTGTGTGCGATATCTGTTGATTTTGAAGACCAAGGCGAGATAGTGCCTGGGCGTGGCGTTGCAAGCAGCAGTAAACCTTCAGGTTCATGCTCTTCAATCGTTGGACCGTAAGTCAGTAGCTTTTCTAGCTTCTCAACTTCAGACTCATCTAGGTCTGCCGTTAGATCAGCAAAGTGGGCAAACTCAGCGTAAATACCTGTTACAGGTAAGCTTAATTCACGACAAAGCTCTAAAAGCTTGTTAACACGAAACTCAGATAGAGCTGGGGAGCCACGCAAAATTCTCATGTGCTTACGTCTCTTATGCAGTTGATTAAGGTAGTATTGGAATAAATTCAGTGGGTTATAGGAACAACCTAACTGTTTTCTTCGAAGCTATTCCCGAAGGTTGCCAAACCTATGCCGATTCCACCTCTTCAATGCGAGCGCATTATAAAGCATTTCTTTTTGTGACGTAACACCAAAAGCAACCGTTTGCGTGATTTTTTTTATCTTTCTCCGTAATTGGTACTTTCGCTGCATTTATCGCCACTTTTACAACTGTTTAATTAAACCTGCTTTGCCAGCCTTGCGGGGTTTGGTATAAAGGGGCTTCCACTTTTCGAGATTTCATTTTGATGCCTAAATTTACGCTCATCTTTTCGTCTAAGTTCCTTCTGCTCGCCATCGCCCTATTTGGGTTGGCTGGATGTCAGATTGAATCTGAACCTAAAAGTGTCCTTGAGCAGATACGAGATCGTGGCGTTCTTCGTGTCGGCACCCTAAATAACCAACTCTCTTATTACATCGGTCCTGATGGCCCTGCTGGCTTGGATTACGAATTAGCTCGTGAGTTTGCGCAGGAACTTGGTGTAAAACTTGAGGTTAAGCCCGCTTACCGTTTGTCTGGCTTGTTCCCCGCACTGCAGAAAGGCGAAATCGACCTTATCGCGACTGGCTTAACGCAAAACAACAAACTGACACGTGCTTATCGCGCCGCGCCTGCTTATTACTATGTAAGCCAACAGGTCGTTTATAAAAAGGGGCAATGGCGCCCAAGAAACCTTGAGCAATTGATCAAGTTTGAGAATGATCGTCAGGCTGAGTTTGTAAAAGCACAAGCTGAATCAGAAGATGTGGTATCAAGTGACACGCTATCGCCATCTCTGGTTGTAGTGAAAGACTCGCACTTTGAGCCAACGCTAAAACAGCTGCAGAAAACACACGATGACTTTATCTATGATGCGGTGGGTAATGCTGACATCAATGATCTGTTAAAAGAAGTATCAACTGGCGAGCGCCTATTTACGGTTGCGGATTCTATCGAGTTATCACTGGCACAACGTTTATACCCAGATGTAGCTCTAGCCTTTGAACTTACAGAAGACCAACCTATTTCTTGGTACTTACAGAAATCTGAGGACGAAAGCCTTTATGCTTTGCTGATTGAGTTCTTCGGTAACCTAAAACAGTCTGGTGAGCTCGCTTCACTAGAAGAAAAGTACATCGGTCACATTGGCACTTTTGATTATGTTGATACACGAGCATTCATTCGTGCGTTAGACAGCAAGTTACCAAAATGGTCTCCGCTGTTTCAGAAATATTCGCAAGAATTTGATTGGCGCTTGATTGCGGCATTAGCTTACCAAGAATCGCACTGGAACCCTGTCGCGCGCTCACCAACAGGCGTTCGCGGCATGATGATGCTGACGCTGCCAACCGCGAAAAGTGTTGGTGTTACTAATCGCCTCGACCCGAAACAGTCAGTACAAGGCGGTGTTGAATACCTGCGCCGTATCGTTAACCGAGTGCCAGACTCAATCACACAGCACGAGAAGATCTGGTTTGCGCTAGCCTCATACAACGTCGGTTACGGGCATATGATGGATGCTCGCCGCTTAACCAAAGCACAAGGTGGTGATCCTGATGCTTGGGGGGATGTGAAAGACCGATTGCCTCTATTGAGACAGAAGAAGTACTACAGCCAAACTCGATACGGTTATGCGCGTGGTGATGAAGCGAGAAACTACGTTGAAAACATTCGCCGTTATTACCAAAGCATCATCGGCCACGTTAATAAGCGTAATAAAGAACAAGAAGAGAGCCTTGAAGGGTTGATCGTTATTCCACCTTTAGAGACTTCTGGGGCTGAGTCCAGCATCAGCGCTGCAGAATCAACAGTAAGTGGTTCTGAGTCTTCGAAATAGAAACTAAAAGAGCAATGCCTTCCAGCATTGCTCTTTTTTTTTGTCCTTCTCGACTCTTCTTTCTTCGCTATACGATAGGGAAAAGAGACCGGGGAAATAATGATGAGCTCTCAAGTGTCATATTGCGGTAACAATCGAACCTTATAACAGCACGCCACAATCAAAATTATGTACTGTTGTATTCAGATACTGGTCATTGCGATGGTTGTTCAGGATAGTAACGCTAAATTCGCGACAGAACTCATAATCAAACAACCACTATAATTAAAACTGAAGTCATAATTACAAAGCCAGACGACAATAGGAATTCACTGAGATGATGAACAAGAAATTGAAATCAAAACGCCTTGATAAGACCGTTGCTGCAAACCGTCGTAAGCGTATGCTTTCAAATAACAAGAAGAAAATAATTTGGCGCAACCGTGCCTTCATGCAGATGATTGCTGAGTAAATACAATAACCAAGTCGATTGGCACTGACACTCTTGCAATTTGAGAGTGCCTACAGCTCGCTACTATTTCTTATTACTGACCTTATTATCGCAACTTACCTTGTCAGCTTCTAAACGCTGCTCTTCCAACAGGCGCTCTTGCTTTCGCTTTTCTTTTATCTCTTTCCTGCGGCGCTTGAAAAACGCCTGCAACTGCTCACGACACTGTTCTTCTAATAGCCCATGTTCAACATCGGCATAGTGGTATGAGGCTTGGCTTTCAAACAGGTTCAATACTGTGCCTGCCGCACCGGCTTTTAAGTCAGGCGCACCAAAAACAATACGTTTCACTCGGCTATGTAGCAAAGCCCCTGCACACATTGGGCAAGGCTCTAGCGTGACGTATAAGGTGGTATCGAGTAATCGGTAATTTTCCAGAGCTTGACCTGCTTTACGCAAGGTTTCGATTTCTGCGTGTGCAGTCGCATCGTGGTTACCAATCGAACGATTCCACCCTTCTGAGATAATCTCACCATCTTTTACCAACACAGCACCCACGGGAACCTCTCCCTCACTCTCAGCTTGCTTGGCCACCTCGATGGCGCGTCGCATGAAGATTTCATCTTGAGGGGTGAATTGATGGTCTGACAAAGGGAACTCCAGAAAAACAATAGGAACAAAAAAGGTATGCGGTGAAGCATACCTAATATTCATCACTATAAACAACCGCCTTGTATTGCTCAGTAATTTTTTGGCTCTCAAGCAAAAAAGCCACTCGTTCCTTGAGTGGCGTTGAAGATAAGTTTACAGACTGGCTTAACCAAAACAGCGTCCTAGCTGAAAGCAGGTAGCTTATAGAAAGTCAGGATCTACATAATAAAGGTAAACCTTATAAAGCGATAACAACACCCGCAGTGAAGGTGGTATCTTCAATATCAGAGTTGTCAGCAGCTACTTTAACGTACGGCTGAACTTCACCAGAATTAACATAAGTCGCTTTCAATGTAGATGTTGACCATTCGCTATCAACTTCTTCTCCATCAACATAGATGCCTTCAGCAAGCTGAGAGTAAGCGTCTAGGTCGTAAGAAAGTACAACCGTTTTGGCGATGTTGTAATCAAGGCCTAGGTTCACTTTCACGACTTGTGATTCGTTGTTGCCCTCAGCCATAACCCCCGTCATATGTGGCAACGGTGCTGGTAGAATAACATCGCTATCTCCATGAGGTGCTGGTAAAATCACATTACTATTCGCTGATGCAGGCAAAACACCATCGTGAGGGCCTGGAGAAGGCAGAATACCATCATGTCCGTCAGGGTTAACACCTTGACCATCACCTTTACCACCAGAAGTCGGATCCCAGAAATCTGCACCTACGGCATCTAAACCGTGGTGGTACTCCACCCCACCAGAAAGCGTTAAAGAAGAACCGAAAGTGTAGGCGGTTGAAGCTTTCACACGTACTTCATCAGCACCACCGTAGCCGCCCTGTACATAAGAACCGCCTAAATCAAAATGCTCGTTAATGCTGTAGCCATAGCCTAATTCAACAAAGCTGTCATTTGTTACTTCTCCCGTAACAAAGTGCTGACCATCCTCACCAAAGTTATAATCTCCATACATACCAATTACATCATTCTCGTCTCCATAAACTTCAATTGATGTCGCATGCGTTTGTAATGAAATAGCAGACAAAATAGAAGCTGCTATAAAAGTAATGTTCTTCATTCTTAAAACCTTAAATACGTGTGCAGAGCGTTAATTTCGAGACTCTTCCCGGTCAAGAGCGATGAAAACGATACTTAGCGCCAAGACTCAAAACAACGTAAAACACCTCATTAAAGTTTTTGGTTTTCTAAACTAAAATTTATTAACCTATTTCAACCCAATTGATAATTGCAACAATAAACAATCTAATAAAATCAGGTAATTAAAAAAATCCGCCACATGAATTTAGGTTTTTACATTCCCGCACAGATGCCGAAAAGCAAATAGCTACACTCTTAAAAACATAAAAACACCTGTCCACAGAAAAAAATATAATAGTTTTTACATCAATAATCTGAAGAAGATTTGATAAGGAAAGATAAATAACAGAAAGGAATAATTAAAATCAAAAACCATAGACACAAGACAACAACTCGTTGTGTACAGACTGATTCGCACATTAGAATTGATAAACTAAAATGAATCGGCTCATTCAATATTGCGAAAATAGGTATGCGGTGAAGCATACCTAGTCTTCGTGATAATGAACAATTGCCGCTTGCTAGTCAGTGGGATCGCTAGCTATTGGCGTCTTCTATGTCATCAACTATTTGCGTCGCTTTGATACTCACAATACGATTGTTCTCGACCGAGATGATTTCAAACTGCCACTGCTGATATTGAACAACTTCACCGGCATCAGGTAAGCGTCCTATTAACCAAGTCACAAGACCATTCAACGTTTGGAAACTCTCGCTTTCACCTTCTAGATCCGAAAGCTCTAAGCGGTTTTTCAGCTCACTGAGAGGGATTAACCCGTCTACCAATAGTCCGTCTTCGACTTGTTCTGTCCAAAGGTCTTTCGGGTTGTTTGATAACTCACCGGCAATCGCCTCAAGAATATCGTAGTGAGTCACAAGGCCTTGCACATCACCATACTCATCAACAATGAACGCCATCTCTGTGCCTGACTCTTTAAAGTAGCCAAGCAGACGCAGTGCCTTCATCGACTCAGGAACATAGATCGGAGATCGAGACAGCCCCATGATCACTTGAATACTTAAATTACCCGCCTGATTCAGCAAGGCTTTGGCTGACACTGTACCCACCACCTTATTTAGATGGTCTTGGCACAAAGGAAATACACTGTGCTTCGATGAGCGGAGCTGCTTCAAGATGTTTTCAACAGGCTGGTCGACATCCAGAAAATCGATATCTCTGCGAGGAGTCATCAATGAGCTTACAAGGCGATCATCCAGCTGCAAGATATTACGAATCATCTCTTGCTCACCACGTTCAATCACACCAGATTCTGAGCCCTCTTTCACAAGTGCATGGATATCATCTTCAGTGACACTATCTTCTTCACCTCCTCGGCCCATCAACTTAAGAATACCTTCCGTTGAAGCCGACAACGCAAACACAAACGGCGTCGCGATTTTAGATAACCAGAAGATTGGCAGAGCGACTAGCACCGCAATGTTTTCCGCTTGAGATTGAGCAAAGCGTTTTGGTACGAGTTCACCAACAACAATGGCAAAGTAAGTAATACCTACAACGACGACCGCTGTAGACAGGACATTAGCTTGCGTTGCATCCAGCCCCCACAGTTCAAGTTGAACCGCTAATGGTGCAGATAGCGTCGCCTCACCCACGATACCGCTGAGCAGGCCTATAACTGTAATACCGATTTGAATGGTTGAGAGGAAGCGGGTTGGATTTTCTTTAAGCTCAAGTGCAATCTGAGCAGAACGGTGCTTTTCGGCTAAGCGTTTCAGCCGGCTATTTTTTGCTGCTACCAATGCAATCTCAGACATGGCAAACAGACCATTTAAAACAATTAACCCTACCAGAAGCAGAATTTTCATGATGTTTTGGATTTCCTAATTTTACCGGCCAACAATTAGCCGTAATCCGGAGTATAAGCTGAGTGCCTTGCTTTTTGATATAAAAAGTTTTGGATATAAAAAATAGAAAAAGAGTGCGAAAAAATAACAAAAAAAGCCCGCACATTTCGGTGCGGGCTTAGCAGTGAATAAAGCTTAATTTTGCTTAATTCAATCTTACATTGTGTAAGTGTAAGGAGCTTGAATACCTAGTGGGATACCAAGAGCCCAGTAAGCTAGCAAGAAGATAGACCAACCAATTAGCATAGCAATCGAGAATGGCATCATTAGAGAAGCTAGAGTACCGATACCTGTCGACTTAACGTAGCGTTGACAGTAAACAACAACCAGTGGGAAGAACACCATTAGTGGAGAGATGATGTTAGACACTGAGTCACCTACACGGTAAGCCGCTTGAGATAGCTCAGGAGAGATACCCACAACCATTAGCATTGGAACTAGGATTGGACCGATAAGAGCCCACTTAGCTGAAGCTGAACCTACAAGCAGGTTAACTGAAGCTGTTAGTAGAATCATACCAACAACCGTTGCTTCACCAGGAAGCTCCATCGCTTTCAGGCCTTCAGCACCGTAAAGTGCCAGCATAGTACCGATGTTTGATTGACCAAATGCAGATAGGAACTGTGCACAGAAGAACGACATTACAATGTATGCGCCCATCGTTGCCATCGTCTCAGACATTGCCTTGATTACGTCATTGCTGTTCTTGAAAGTACCCGCTACACGGCCGTAGACGATACCTGGAATGATGAACAGGATGAAGATCAGAGGAACGATAGATTTCATTACTGGTGCAGAGAATGCTGTTAGCTCACCTTCAGGCGAACGAAGCGCTGAGTTTTCAGGAATAAGAGCCGCGATAAGCAGACCAATACCTGCAACCATTGCCCAACCTGCGAACTTGAATGCTTTAGATTCAATTGCAGTGAACGTACCTAGATCAGGTGCTTCTTCAGCATCTTCATCAACTGGCGTGTTCGCTAGACGAGGTTCGATGATCTTCTCAGTTACGTACCAACCGATAGCAACAATAAGAACTGAAGATAGGCCAGTAAAGAAGATGTTCGCTAGAGGGTTAATCACGTATTCAGGATCAAGAACGTTTGCCGCTGTTTGTGTGAAACCAGCTAGTAGCGGGTCAATACCTGAAGGGATGAAGTTCGCAGAGAAACCACCAGATACACCAGCAAATGCTGCTGCAATACCCGCTAGAGGGTGACGACCCGCTGCGTGGAAGATGATACCGCCAAGAGGAATTACTAGAACGTAACCTGCATCTGCTGCTGTGTGAGACACGATAGCAACAAGGATTAGCATTGGCGTTAGTAGCTTAGCTGGTGTGAAGTTAAGCATCTTCTTAAGGCCAGTCGTAATGAAGCCTGAAGAATCTGCAACGCCAACACCTAGCATAGCAACAAGTACGATGCCTAGCGGTGCGAAGCCTGTGAACGTAGTCACCATATTCGCTAGGAAGCTAGCAAGCGCTTCACCAGTAAGTAGGTTGTTAACTTCTAGAGCAGCACCCGTTTGAGGGTTGATTAGGTCGAATGAAAGGTTCGACAAAAGTGCAGATGCTACCCATACGATAACTAGAGCCCAGAAGAACAGGATTGCTGGGTCTGGAATTTTGTTGCCGGCGCGTTCAATGAAGTTTAGAAAGCGGTCCATACCACTGATCTTCTCAGTCGATGGTGCTTTTTTTACGGCTTGGTTACTCATTGTAACTCCATATGTGATGTTGTTTTGTTTAGGCCTAATATAAGTTTTGACCACGGCCTATTGGTACAGCACATATTCTATTAAAGTCGCTATTAAAAAGCACAAGATTCCACCTGATTTTCCATAAATGGAGACATATTTTGCAAAAATACCATACAACCACAACAATATAAAAACACAAAAAACACCATTCCATATACAGAGTTTTAACTAGCACGCAAACAATGTCCGAGGAGTGAAAATTATCAGTAAAAGGAGTGGCATGAGCCTTGGCATGCAGTAAACGTTTGCTTGAGGTTCAATCAAACTCACTGTATTTGGAGAGCATAGTTTCTAGGTAAATACTTTGCGCATGGTTCATACGATCTTGCCATGCAATTGTGACAGTAATGCTTTTTAACGCACTAGACAAAGCACCGCCCGCGTTAGTCACTTCACAAGTCATTGCATACACAGAACCTGACAAACCGGATAAAGGATCTGAACTTGCTATGTTGAGACAATGACTCGCCTGATTTAGTTCCGAAAAAGGAATTAAACCTAACGCCCCACTCGTATTAGACGCCCGAGTTCGATAATACTCCATCTGCCTTTCAGCAAAATGCAACGCCTCTACGCTGTGGAGCGCAAAATCCGATTTTTGTTCAGCGTAGACCTGCAATTTAACCAACCCTAGTGAGGCAACGCCAATCAACAGAAAAGAGATAAGAACCTCTATCAAGCTAAAACCTGAATTCTTAGAAATCATTCCATGAGCCTCGCTTCCACTGATATGTTGAAGGCGGATCAATCGGGTTAGAATCCGCACGAAAATCTAAGTCCATGTCACCAACAATGGTCGTCACACCAGCAGGTGAATCAAAAATAAGGCCACCAGAAGGCAAACCAGATGCAAACTGAATCCCGACACTTTTTTTAATTACGCTAGCCTCATCAATGTCTTTAATAAAAGGCGCAAACACGTTATTAGCAGCAAGCGAATTCCAGAAACCATCAACTCTAGTTTTCACATGACTCTTTTGATAATCAACCAAATGATAAATCACTCCGTTGTAAGCCATGGCTCCATTCAACGCAAGCACACCATCTTGCACAACCAAAAGCTGCGATGGATTGATTGTGGCCGCAACCGCAGCATTGATATGGCAATTCCCTTCAATCCACAGCCCCTTGGTTTGCCCAGCCGTAAAGTGATCCATGATCTCTGGGCCGCACTCAGTCGCATTCAATAGCTGAACATGCTTAAACAAATCAGCATCTTGCGATAAGTCGACAATGTTTTGATCTGTTTTAGCGACACCAAAGAAAGTGTAAAACGGGTTCATATTCGGATCAGGATTAAAGTCTTTCTTGAAAGGAAGTGGATTCGTTCCTTGATAATAGTCAGGAGCGTAGATTGAATAACTACTCCCCGAACTGGCTTTAGGGATCTGTGTTTTATAATCACCGTGACAGATGCCGTCGAAACCAGAAAAGGGACCACCAGCACTCGGATCTAACACCTCTAACCCTAAAGCTTGGCCTGAATCACCGTGTGTTGCGTCATATTGATAAGTGAACAGGTCAGCAAAAGACACACTGATACACTCATATTCATTGCCACTAATTGGCTCTTCTCTTGCTGTTGGTTTGATGCTTAAGGTACCAATAAGCTCAATAGGTCCCGTAGACTGAATAGCTCCACTACCGAGCTGAGAGCTTTCTCTTATTGTCTTAAAAAGTGACTGTGCGTTTGAGGATGAAGCTACGATATAAGCACTAGAAGTCGTAGTATTAGAGATTTCGATCTGCGGTTTATTTTCGTAGGGTGAACACCAATCAGAAAAGTCCGCAGGGCGAGCACTGCCGTCTTTGATATCAGCAATGGTCTTGTCTAATTCAAGTAAGTAGGAGTAGGTACATTCTAAACCTCCTTCCGAACGCCAATGTTCTTGTCTTCCCTGAACCTCATTCTGAGCAACTTTAATTTGATGAAAAACACTGCGGTATGTACCTAGCATCACCACTAAAGCTCCAACTAAAAGAACCGATGTCACCAACAAAGTCACCACGCCGTGTTGCTTTCTAAATATCATCATTGCCAGTTCCTTTGTTTAACGGAAACCGAAATCGATTTGGAAACACCTACAGTTGGAATTGAAGCCGTAATACGAATATCGGTAAGCGTGGTTTTAATTGAGTTCTGCTCTAATACTTGAGAAGTAATGCTGAATTCATCAACATCAATGAGGCTGTCATCGAAGAGTGAGTAACATCCAGTAACTTGATTAAATGTAGGTATCGCCTCTGATACTGCGGTGCCCTTCTCACATATTTGCAGTTTGGTCCCACTTTTCCTGTAAACGATATTTCGATTATCTTTATTTGCGTTCGAGCCCTCTCTGAAATAGACAAAGCCAACGGCAATACCACCGCTCACTTGAATGGTATCCGTAGCCCCAGACAACTTGATTGAGTAACCATTAGATCCATCGTACCCCGCTCGTTGGATATCCTCTTTCATAACCTGCATAGTGCTGGTTAGGTTTTGCAGCAGCAGTAACTCGATGCCCTTATCTTTGGCAATTCTCTGCCCGGTGATAAAAACACTCCCGATAATCGAGATCGCGAAGATACCAATCACAGACGCCACCATTAGCTCTATCAATGAAGAGCCTTGTTGCTTGCTGAGTCCTACCACAACTGACTTAGCACGCATCGTAGCCATACTGCGCACTCAACTCGCCACACACTTTTATACGCCCTGGAGGGCTAGATAATTTAACCAACAATCGGTCTGTAGAGGCTGTATTTGGATAAAGGTAAATCGTGCCTCTAGCTGGCCGTCCTCTCACACTCTCAAAACTGATTCTGGCACCTGTATAATTATGAGAAAACGAGACATCTCGAAATGGTGCCCCCGACAACTGCAGCAAGGTTTCTCCAGAAAGATCTTCCGTAGGCTTTAACCTTACAGTCCACTCCCCGGTTGATTGCACTTCATTTTTATCCATAGAGAAATGCACCCACAGATCTTGGTTCCTTTTGACCGATTCAGACTTGGCCTGAATGAGAAAGCCATTCAACTCTCCGGCAAGTCGCTGCATCTTGACGGTTTCTGTAACTGAACTAAAACTCGGGGCAGCCGCAGCTATCAGTATCGACAGTACCGATACCGTTACTAACAGCTCTAATAAAGTAAACCCGCGAGTCATTTCCCAAATTCCTATGTAATCTGATGCGTAACCGTATTTAATCTTGCGCCGATGCTACCACCGGAGAAAAATAGACAGAGTTATGAAAGGAAACTACTCGCGATGATTCGAAGAAATATATGCAACAACAACAACTTAAGCATGAAAGGAATGACATTGATCGAATTATTGCTCGCTGTCGCCATTGTGGGGATACTTGGTGCCATTGCCTATCCTAGTTATATAAGCCATGTAATCAAGGCACATCGAGTCACAGCTATAGCTGATATGGCAAAGATACAATTGGAAATGGAGACGCTATACAAGGGAAGCTACGCGTCGGCAGCGGAGAATATTATTTCTGGAGGGACATGTTTGTTTTGCGATACGGATACCAGTCGCTACACGTTAGCAGTTTCGGCCAGCACCACCACCTATTCGATTCAGGCTGAACCACTTTCAGCACAAATAAACGATGACTGCTTAGATTCGACGACTGATATTTTGGAGTTACACCATTCTGGCGCCTCTGAGCCAGAAGCGTGTTGGAAATAGTGAGGGTAAGCCAATCAATCTCATGCATTACCTGTTATCTTTTTCTGCTTTCGACAGATACAAAAAAGCCTGCTACATGTGCAGACTTTATATTTTCGTCATTAAGTTAAAGTATCAATAACCTAATTACTTAGTTAGGTCATCGAAGAAGTTCTTAACGCCGCTGAAGAAACCTTCAGATTTTGGTTTGTGCTTGCTTGCCGCTTCGCCACAACATGTTTCTTCGAATTCACGCAGTAGTTCTTTCTGACGAGAGCTTAGCTTAACCGGCGTTTCAACCACTAGCTTAACGATTAGGTCACCCACACCGCCGCCACGAACACCTTTCACGCCTTTGCCACGCATACGGAACATACGGCCCGTTTGTGTTTCTTCTGGCACTTTAAGGTTTACACGACCATCCAATGTTGGAACTTCAACTTCACCGCCTAGAGCTGCCATAGAGAAGCTTACTGGAACTTCACAGTAAAGGTTGTTGCCGTCACGCTCGAAGATGTTGTGCTCTTTTACGTGTACTTGTACGTATAGGTCACCAGCTGGAGCGCCTTGCTCTCCCGCTTCGCCTTCGCCAGATAGACGAATACGATCGCCAGTATCAACACCAGCAGGGATCTTAACGTTAAGTGTTTTCGTCTTCTGCTTACGGCCTTGACCGTGACAAGAGTTACATGGGTCTTTGATGATCTTGCCTTTACCATTACAAGTAGGACAAGTCTGTTGAACCGCGAAGAAACCTTGACGCATTTGTACTTGGCCGTGACCATGACAAGTGCCACACGTTTGTGCTGAAGAGCCCGATTTCGCGCCACTACCGTCACAAGTGTCACACTCGACAAGAGTTGGTACTTCAATCTCTTTAGAAACACCACGAACCGCTTCTTCTAGAGAAAGTTCCATGTTGTAACGTAGATCTGAACCGCGTTGTGCACGCTGTTGACCACCACCACGACGACCGCCGCCGAAGATGTCGCCAAATACGTCACCGAAGATATCGCCGAAGTCACCTTGGCCACCGCCGCCGAAACCACCGCCGCCGCCCATACCACCTTGTTCAAAGGCTGCGTGACCGTATTGATCGTAAGCTGCTTTCTTTTGAGAATCGGTAAGGATCTCGTACGCTACTTTTACTTCTTTAAACTTATCTGCTGCGGTGTCGTCACCCTGGTTACGGTCCGGGTGGAATTTCATCGCTAAGCGTTTGTACGCTTTTTTAATATCGCGCTCTGATGCATCGCGGCTTACGCCTAATACTTCGTAAAAATCACGTTTTGACATGTTCTAGGTCACCAAAATAATTGCTACTACCGAATGATCACTTCAGTAGTCTGTGTATCAATCTAGATAAAAGTTCTGCCGGCTGAAACGCCGAATAAAGCTATTATCTAGATCGACAAGTCTAAATACAAATTTACGGGCGTGAGAGTTACCTCTGACGCCCGTATATTTAGAAATCGAAAAACGACTTTTCTAAGCTAAAACACGTTAGTTCAAGGAGAAGGCACGGAGCTTACGGATGTAAGTGAGTACCTTCGACGTAGAAATCACGTGTTATAGCGACGAAAAATTATTTTTTGTCGTCTTTAACTTCTTCAAACTCTGCGTCTACCACATCGTCGTCTTGCTTAGGTTGCTCACCTGCATCAGCACCAGCTTGTTCAGCTTGAGCTTTCTGTTGAGCAATTTCCATTAGCTTTTGAGCTGCTTGCATAAGTTCTTGAACTTTAGCGTCGATAGCTTCTTTGTCGTTACCAGACTTAACTTCTTCTAGTGCCGTGATAGCTGCTTCGATCTTCTCTTTCTCGTCTGCAGGTAGAGCCTCACCAGCTTCTTCTACTTGCTTACGAGTACCGTGAATCATTTGGTCAGCTTGGTTACGTGCAGTTACTAGCTCTTCGAACTTTTTGTCCGCTTCTTTGTTAGCTTCTGCTTCTTGTACCATTGCTTCGATCTCTTCCTCAGACAGACCGCCTGATGCTTGGATAGTGATCTTCTGCTCTTTACCAGTTGCTTTATCTTTAGCAGATACGTTCAGGATACCATCAGCATCTAGGTCGAATGTTACTTCGATTTGTGGCATGCCACGTGGTGCTGGTTGGATACCTTCTAGGTTGAACTGACCAAGAGACTTGTTGTAAGTCGCTTGCTTACGCTCGCCTTGAAGAACGTGGATAGTTACTGCGTTTTGGTTGTCTTCAGCTGTAGAGAACACTTGATCCGCTTTAGTCGGGATAGTTGTGTTTTTCTCAATTAGCTTAGTCATTACGCCGCCCATCGTTTCGATACCGAAAGATAGAGGAGTAACGTCTAGTAGTAGAACGTCTTTAACGTCACCAGCTAGTACACCACCTTGAACAGCAGCACCCATTGCAACAGCTTCGTCAGGGTTCACGTCTTTACGTGGCTCTTTACCGAAGAATTCAGTTACTTTAGCTTGAACCATAGGCATACGAGTTTGACCACCAACTAGGATAACGTCAGTGATTTCGCCTACAGATAGGTCAGCATCAGCAAGAGCTACTTTTAGCGGCTCAAGAGAACGTTGAACTAGGTCTTCAACTAGAGACTCAAGCTTCGCACGAGTCACTTTGATGTTCATGTGCTTAGGACCAGTCGCATCAGCAGTAACGTAAGGAAGGTTTACGTCAGTTTGAGTAGTAGAAGAAAGCTCGATTTTCGCTTTTTCTGCTGCTTCTTTAACACGCTGCATTGCTAGTGGATCAGCTTTAAGGTCGATACCTTGCTCTTTCTTGAACTCATCGACTAGGTAGTTGATCATGCGATTATCGAAATCTTCACCACCAAGGTGAGTATCACCGTTAGTTGAAAGAACTTCGAAAGTTTTCTCGCCTTCTACTTCATCGATTTCGATGATAGAGATATCGAATGTACCACCACCAAGGTCGTATACAGCGATAGTGCGATCGCCACCTTGCTTGTCTAGACCGTAAGCTAGAGCAGCAGCAGTTGGTTCGTTGATGATACGTTTAACATCTAGACCAGCGATACGGCCAGCATCTTTAGTTGCTTGACGTTGAGCATCGTTGAAGTAAGCAGGAACAGTAACAACTGCGCCAGTTACTTCTTCGCCTAGGAAGTCTTCAGCTGTTTTCTTCATCTTCTTAAGAACTTCAGCAGATACTTGAGGAGCAGCCATTTTTTGGCCTTGCGCTTCAACCCATGCATCACCGTTGTCAGCCTTAACAATGTTGAAAGGCATGATTTCGATATCGCGTTGAACTTCTTCATCTTCAAAACGACGACCAATTAGACGCTTGATAGCGAATAGTGTGTTTTGAGGGTTAGTAACAGCTTGACGTTTTGCAGGTTGACCAACTAGCGTTTCGCCTTCTGTGTATGCGATTACCGATGCTGTTGTACGTTCGCCTTCAGCATTTTCAATTACGCGTGGTTTGTCGCCGTCAAGAACAGCAACACAAGAGTTAGTAGTACCTAAATCAATACCAATGATTTTACCCATCAGGCCATCTCCGAATATATATTATTTAGTTTTTGCTATACCCACATATGTGGGGGTGGGAATCAGGGATTCAACCCTAATACACAAAATTAAAGTGCAAATGTAATTTGCTTTCGTATGCACCATAGATAAGGGCTCACGAAGCCTTTTCAAGGGTAAAAACGGATTTTTTTACATTTATTTTAATAAAAGGAATGATTAGGCACGAATACATATCATTACCGCCTATATAAGTCCCATAACTGGGTTTATTCGCCCTCAATCATTCATTCTTGTAGCAGTCCCCTGTTTCTGTCAGCTGACGATCAAAGAGGTCCTCTCACACAACCATTCAGGCTCCACCATCATTTTTTGAGTCAAAATAGATAAAGTGACTTTCTCACCCAATAAAAAACGGAGCCACTAGGGCTCCGTTTATCTACTCAGGGTTTCAGCTCAGATTTAATCTATAGCGAAAAGAGTCTTTGAATTAAGCTTCAGCTTTCTTCAGTTCAACTTCTTCGTCTGCTTCAACGCCAATTTCGTTTTCAGATTTAGCAACGATAGTGTTAACCGCTGTATCACCTACTACGTTTGAAGAAGTACAGAACATGTCACAGATACGGTCAACAGCAGCAACAATCGCTAGACCTTCTGGTGGCAAACCTAGTTGGTGCAATAGAACACCTACCATTACTACACCGCCACCTGGAACACCACCAGCACCGATAGAAAGAAGCAGGATAGTTAGACCTAGAGTGAAGATATCAGCAGTGTTGATTGGCTGACCAAATGCGTTTGCTACGAACATAGTTGCCAGTGCGATGTAGATAGATACACCAGACATGTTCATCGTTGCACCTAGCGGTACACCGAAGCCCGCAACTGACTTAGATACGTTTAGTTTGTCAGTAAGAGTACGCATTGTTACTGGGATTGTTGCATTCGAACTTGCTGTAGATAGTGAGAATAGAACTTGCTCACGAGTTGCACGTAGGAACTGCTTTGGAGAAATACCAGTGAACGAACCAACCATCATTGGGTAGAAGAAGAAAATCCAGAACACAAGCATTGCAACAACAAGTGCTACGTAGCCAGCAACTGACATTAGCGTGTTGGCATCCAGTGTAGCACCCAGTTGAATCATCAGAGCGAATACACCGTATGGCGCAAGGCTCATTACTAGGCCGATAAGCTTCATCATGATTTCGTTAGCCATCTTGAACGTCTTGATAGCTGGGCCACCACGAGAATCAAGAGCTTGGATAGCAAGACCTGTCAGAATCGCCATGAAGATGATTTGTAGCATGTCGCCACTTGCAAACGCTTCTACAGGGTTGCTAGGAACAATGTTAACAACAAGAGAGAAGATGTCTGGTGTTTCAGTTGTTGTAAGCGCAATTGTCTCAGAAACCGTACCCGCTAGATTCGCACCTGCACCTGGTTGGAAAATAAGACCAATCGTTAGCGCTGCTGAAATCGCGATGATGGTGTTAATAATGTAAAGACCAAAGGTTTTACCACCAAGACGACCAAATGAACGAATATCTTTTAGCTCAACAATACCGCAAACAATAGATACGTATACAAGAGGAACTACAAGCAATTTGATAAGTGATACGAACATACCACCAGCACCTTCTGCAGCGCCTAGTAGATACGTATCAAAAATAGCAATACCGCTGAATAGGTACTGAATAGCAGTACCAATAAGTAGACCGGCAAACAAGCCTACAAAAATTTTACTTGAGAGCGATTTATCCATCGTTCTTCTCCAGTTTGTTGTGTTTGAAATTTGTACTTTTATAGTTGTATATGCGACTAAAATCGCTATATGGCAGTGGATTTTACATACAAAGATAACAATTAAAAGTATTTATTTACAAAATAATCACAAATGTGACATCAAAACATTTACTCATTCACAACAAGTTTCATAACACAAAACTCTAAATCGCTGATCTTAATAAAATAAAAAGAACGACATTCTTAATGCGATTTTTATGCTTGTTTATATGGACTCTCAAGTTATAGGCACAAAAAAAGAGAGGCATATGCCTCTCTTTTTATTTTACGTAAACCAGTGATTTCTTTTGCTGCCGCGACTTACTCAGTCAATGTGCCAGTCAATCACTTGGCAACGGAATACCGTAATTACTTAGCAACCATTACCATCGCTGGGCGAACCACACGACCGTTTAATTCGTAGCCTTTTTGCATCACAAACATAACCGTGTTTGATTCGTGATCTGGGCTTTCTTGGATAGACATTGCTTGGTGGAATTCAGGGTTGAAGACTTCACCTTCAGGGTTGATCTCTTTAAGACCAAACTTAGCAACTGTGTCTACGAACGTTTTGTGCGTTAGCTCAACACCTTCAAACAGTGGCTTAACCACTTCGTTTTCAGCATCTGCAGCTTGCATTGCGCGCTCTAGGTTGTCGATTACAGGAAGTAGGCCTTCAGCAAATTTGTTCAAAGCGAATTTACGAGCTTTATCAATTTCTTGTTCACTACGGCGACGCATGTTTTCAACTTCAGCTTTTGCGCGAAGAACAGAATCTTGCTGCTCTTTCACTTTAGATTCGCTAGAAAGCAGTGCTGCTTCTAGTTGAGCGATTTTTGCTTCCTGCTCATCAGCAGCGTCTTCATTCAGTTCAGCTTCTTCAACTTTCTCAGCTTCAGCAATGATCTGATCTAGTTCTTCTTCGGTTACTTTGTTTTCTTCGTTGCTCATGATATCTCCAGAATTCGTTTTCAATGCAAGTGACAGGCGTGTTTGCGCCCCAAATTGATATAAAACACTCGCATAGACGTTCAACTTGCCTTTATTATGGGGATGAAGAATTTTGATTCAAGCCTAATTCGTTTGGAAACGTTATGAAAAAGCCATTTGAAGTCATCGCCATTATCGGTAAACCTCGAGATCAGCAAGCAATTCAGACTCATAGAGAGCTCTATCAGTGGTTAAGTGCTGAAGGTTATCAAGTGTTTGTTGATGACAGACTCGCCACTATTTTAGACGACATCCCAAAAGAACATTTTTCTAGCCTAATTGAATTAGGTAAACGCGCCGACCTCGCTATTGTGGTGGGTGGTGACGGAAATATGCTCGGTGCTGCTAGAATCTTGTCACGTTTCGACATTTCAGTGATTGGTGTTAACCGAGGTAATCTTGGTTTCCTAACCGATCTCAACCCGGAAAACTTCCAGAGTGCGCTTACCGATGTACTCAAAGGCGAGTTCATGGAAGAAGAACGCTTCTTACTTGAAACGGAAATTCATCGTCACGGCCAAATAAAAAGCCACAACGCCGCACTCAACGAAGCAGTACTTCACCCCGGTCAAGTCGCGCACATGATCGAGTTTGAAGTGTATATCGATGATAGCTTTGCCTTCTCACAACGTTCTGATGGTTTGATCGTCTCAACACCGACAGGTTCTACCGCTTATTCACTTTCTGGCGGCGGCCCCATCCTGTCATCAAGCCTAAATGCGATCTCATTAGTGCCAATGTTCCCGCACACACTTTCAAGCCGCCCACTTGTAGTCGATGGAAAGCGCCGCATCAAGCTGATCGTATCGCCTGATAACCGCGGCACTCAGGAAGTGAGCTGTGATGGTCAAATCTCACTGCCAGTTTCTCCTGGCGATGAAATACACATTTACCAAAGCCCAAATGTGCTCAAGCTGATCCACCCGAAAGATTACAACTACTACCATGTCCTACGTAACAAACTAGGCTGGTCGAGTAAGCTGTTTTAACTAAACTGCTCTAGCAAACCGAAATTTTTAAAGGCTGACGACATTCGTCAGCCTTTTTTATTACTGGTACAAAGCCCATCAGCTCTACCTTTACACCTCCCCCGGAGATCGTCATTCCCAAGAGGGAGGAACGACTGAGTTGGGAATCTATATTGCTTTCAGTGATCTACAGACAACCTCAATTCTGAGAGCGGTCACAAAAAAATTTCACCTGTCGACTTTACTGTATAAAGAAACAGTATATACTGAGCTTATATACAGTATTGTTCAGTTATACAGGTAAATAAAAATGCTGGCTCATTTAAGTGTTAATAATTTCGCTATTGTTAAGTCTTTACAGCTAGAACTCTCTAAAGGCATGACAACAATCACCGGGGAAACTGGTGCGGGTAAATCTATCGCTATCGACGCTTTAGGCTTATGTCTTGGAGGAAGATCCGATGCAGGAATGGTTAGACAAGGTGAAGAAAAAACCGAAGTCAGTGCCGCTTTTTTACTTGAGAACAATCTGCACGCTACCCGCTGGTTAGAAGACAACGAACTACTTGATGGCAGTGAGTGCATCTTACGCAGAACTATCTCTAAAGAAGGTCGCTCTCGCGCATTCATCAACGGCAGCCCGGTTCCTCTTTCGCAATTGAAATCACTTGGCCAACTGCTGATCAACATTCATGGTCAACATGCTCATCACCAGTTGATGAAGAGCGACTACCAAATGGCCATGCTTGATCAATACGCAGGCCACTTGAACTTATTGAAATCGACACGTAACGCTTACCAAGCATGGCGACAAGCGGATAATCACTTAAAAGAGTTACGTGAGAATAGCCAGCAAAACCAAGCTCAAAAACAACTTCTTGAGTACCAAATCAAAGAGTTAAATGAGCTATCTATTGGGGAGGAAGAATATGAAGACCTCGAACAAGAGCATAAGCGCCTCTCCAATAGCGGAGAACTGGCCACAACCTGCCAGCAAGCTATCGAGCTTATTTATGAAGGTGAAGAAGTTAATGCGCTTGGTATTCTGCAATCGGCCAATAACTCCTTAATTCAGTTAGCAGAGCTCGATGAAAGGTTGGCTGAATTACCGAATTTACTCTCTGAGGCGATTATTCAGATTGAAGAAACCAACAACGAATTGAGAACATACCTAGACAGTATTGATGTTGATCCCGGTCGTATGGCTTACGTTGAAGAACGCTTCTCGAAAGTGATGTCGATGTCTCGTAAACACCACGTGTTACCTGAAGAGCTTTATAAGCACCATCAAGACTTATTACAGCAAGTTGAAGCGCTGGATTGCTCTGATGAAAAGTTGGAAGAACTAGCCAACGAGGTCGAAAGCCAATACCAATCGTTCGTTGCTAAATCAGAAAAGCTTCATAAATCTCGAACTCGTTACGCAAAAGAGCTAAACAAGCTGATCACGCAAAGTATGCACGAACTGAGCATGGAAAAAGCGCAGTTTGCTATTGAAGTGAACAACACCAACACACACCCTTCTCCATTGGGTATGGATAACGTGACCTTCATTGTGTCGACGAACCCAGGTCAACCAATGCAGCCCATTGCTAAAGTGGCCTCTGGTGGTGAGTTATCACGAATCTCATTGGCGATTCAGGTAATCACGGCGCAAAAAGTGGATACACCAAGCCTGATTTTCGATGAAGTCGATGTGGGTATCAGTGGGCCAACAGCTGCGGTTGTCGGAAAAATGCTACGTAAGCTAGGCGAATCAACCCAAGTTATGTGTGTGACGCACTTACCTCAAGTAGCAGGCTGCGGGCACCAACAACTGTTCGTTGCCAAGAACACTAAATCGGGTAAAACAGAGACCCAAATGCACACACTGGATCAGCAACAACGCATTTCAGAGCTTGCTCGACTGCTTGGTGGTAGCCAAATTACCGAGTCGACACTGGCCAACGCAAAAGAGTTACTAATCGCAGCCTAGGTTAAATATTCAGCAATCTTCTGATAATTTAACGAAAAATCTTGGCAATTTTGCAACTTAATTCAAAATTGCCAGTCATAACAAGCTCAAAGCGCAAGGAGCTTTTTACTTCTTGCTGGAGCTTGTTTATTATCAGGCAGTATTTTAGCGAAGAAAGATCTCAAACTATGCGAATTAAAAAGTGGTTAGTTGCAGTTCCACTTGCACTAACAATGTTGACCGGTTGCTCTCTATTAGAGAAGTTGGTTTATCGAATTGACATCAATCAGGGTAACTATGTTGAACAAGAAGCTGTTGACCAGCTCAAGTTTGGCATGACAAAAACACAAGTTCGTTACGTTATGGGCTCACCAATGCTTATCGAAAACGGCTACCCAGATACGTGGTACTACATTTACCACCACCAAAAAGGTCATGAAGACCCGATTCAGAAAAACCTAGTCGTTAACTTTGACGCTACTGGCACTCTAGTAACGATCAACGGTGATTTTGAAGCCAGTGATGAGTTCTTCGAAAGCCTTCGCTAGCTTTCCAGTCAACAAATCAAGAATCGCAAAAGCCTGCTCAATGAGCAGGCTTTTTAATATTCGCTGTACCGTCCTAAATATGGTTGACACATTTCCAACATGAAATTGGAGAGTGTCATGAAAACAACAAGTAGACGTACTCAACGAGATTATTCTCTTGCCTTTAAATTGGCAGTCGTAAGCCAAGTTGAAAAAGGCGAAATGACTTATAAGCAAGCTCAAGAACGTTATGGGATCCAAGGTCGCTCTACCGTTTTAGTTTGGCTTCGCAAACATGGTCAACTAGATTGGTCTAAAGGAATAGAACAATCGAGAGCGTTAGGAGCGACTATGTCAAACTCTTCCTCAACTCAAACCCCAGAGCAACGAATCAAAGAACTCGAGCAGCAATTAGAAGAAACTCAGCTCAAAGCTGAGTTCTTTGAAGCGGTTGTAAAAGTCATGGATCGAGATTTCGGAGTCCGAATCTCAAAGAAGCGCAAGGCCGAGTTATTAAGGAAAAAACGGTCAGAAAGTTGACCGTTACTAAAGCTTGTCACTTCATAGGTATTACAAGACAAGCTTTCTACAAACGCTGTGTTGCCGAAATTCATCAGACAAAGAAAGATGAATCTGTACTCGGTTTTGTGAAGGAGCAAAGGATGATGCACCCTCGTATAGGGACTCGTAAGATCAAGTATTTACTTGCTCAGAACGATATTGAAATCGGGCGAGACCGCTTATTCTCTCTGCTGAGAATGAATCGATTATTAGTACAGAATCGAAGGGCTTACCATCGAACCACAAACAGTAATCATCGCTTTTACTGCCATCCAAATCGAATCAAAGAAGGCTTAATACCGGAAGGACCAGAGCAATTATGGGTTGCCGATATTACTTATCTAGCAACGCGGCGTGGTAGTACGTATCTCAGTTTAGTGACGGACGCTTACTCAAGAAAAATCGTGGGCTATCACATAAGTGATGATATGAAAGCTCGCACGGTCAAGCAGGCCTTTTTAAACGCGTTGAAAGAGCGGAAGAATACAGGTGAGCTTGTCCATCACTCAGATCGAGGTGTTCAGTACTGCTCTGTTGAATACCAAGAGTTGCATCGACAGTATGGTGTATCTTGCTCAATGACTGATGGCTATGACTGTTATCAGAATGCGTTGGCAGAGAGGATCAACGGAATACTGAAGATGGAGTATCTGTTGAATAAACCTAATGATTTAGATGAAGCAAAGAAAATGGTCGCTGAATCAGTAAAAATCTATAATGAATATAGGCCTCACACGGCTCTAAAATACAAAACGCCCGATGAAATACATCGAGCGTTTTAGTCAATCAAGTGTCAACCCATATCAGGACGGGTCACGCTAACAAATTAACTCACGGCGCCAAACTAACAGGCATAAAAAAGCTCGCCAATATAGCGAGCTCTTCTTAATCAAATCGGTTTTACAATACTACTTGGCAGCTGCTGCTTTCGCTTGTTCTGCACGCTTGCGGCGAATCTCTTTTGGATCGGCTAACAGTGCTCGGTAGATTTCGATACGATCTTTATCGCGAACCGTCGCATCTAGCTTAACGTTACGGCTGAATACGCCGACCTTGTTCTTCGCCAAGTCGATTTCTGGATACAGCTCCAATACACCTGACTGCGCGATGATCTCTTCAACGGTCGCGTTCTTGTTCACGACTAAGGTAAATACACGCTGCTCGTGTGGAAGCGCAAACACAACTTCTACGTGGATCATATCTGATTCAATAGTCATGGCTTAGTAAACCTGTTTCGCGCGTTGAGTAAAAGCACTGACCATATTGCTCGTCAGCTCATTGAAAATCTTACCAAAAGCCATTTCAATCATTCGGCTAGAAAATTCAAACTCTAACTTAAGCTCAACTTTACACGCTTGATCGTCGAGCGGAGTAAAATACCAACCGCCTTGCAGCTTCTTGAATGGGCCGTCCACCAGCTCCATCAAAATCTCAGCACCTTCCGCTAAGCGATTCGACGTAGTAAATGTTTTGCTGATACCGGCTTTAGAGACATCAACCGAAGCCACCATAGTTGAATCTGAAGATTCGATCACACGTGAACCAGAACACCCTGGCAAAAACTCGTGATAACGAGCAACATCATTGACCAAGTTGAACATCTGGTCGGCACTAAACGACACTAATGCTGAACGAGTAACCTTTGGCATATAGACTCCTGTTAAAGACAGCGTTACATTAACACAAACTGCAATTTTAATTGTATTGGGCCAGAGCGCCAATAAAAAGGATTCCCCAACTAGGGCGCAATCCGTATAATGAGGCCATTATGGCAAAGAATAAATCAAAATCAAAAGCCGGTAGTAATACCATTGCGCTTAATAAGAAAGCTCGCCACGAATATTTCATCGATGATGAGATAGAAGCGGGGCTTGAGCTACAAGGCTGGGAAGTAAAATCCCTACGTGAAGGCAAAACCAATATCGCAGAAAGCTACGTTTACATCCGAGATGGCGAAGCATTCATCAGTGGTATGACGATCACTCCGCTTACTCAAGCGAGTACTCATATCGTGGCGAACCCAACACGTATCCGTAAACTCCTTATGTCGAGAAAAGAACTCGACAACCTTATCGGTCGTATTAACCGTGAAGGCATGACGCTTGTCGCAACCGCACTTTACTGGTCTCGCTCTTGGGCGAAGATTAAAGTTGGCGTAGCGAAAGGTAAAAAGCTGCACGATAAACGTACTGATATGAAAGAAAAAGATTGGGCGAGAGATAAAGCACGAATTATGAAGAGTAATTTGCGTTAATTTTAAGCACTTAAACGCACAGTGCTAGACAGGTTAAGCTTTTCTGGTACTATGCAAATAACACTTGGGGCTGATTTAGGATTCGACAGGAATTTTGAAGTCTGAGGTGCATGCCGTGGGGCGGTTGGCCACGTTAAAAGCCGCAAAAAAATAGTCGCAAACGACGAAAACTACGCACTAGCAGCTTAATAACCTGCTCAGAGCTCTCTTACCCTAGCTTCCGCTCGTAAGACGGGGACCAATAAGAGATCAAACCCAAACTAGCTAGCGTGGCTTCTCCCACCTGAGAGGAAAAGCGCGAATTATAATTCAGGTTAGCCTTTAACTAGCGTGTCGGTTCGCAGGTTGCTGGTGAAATTAAAGATCGACTAAGCATGTAGTACCAATGATGAATGATTTTTGGACGCGGGTTCAACTCCCGCCAGCTCCACCAAACGTTTGGAAAGGGCCAACTCGAAAGAGTTGGCCCTTTTTGTTTGTCTAAAGGTAATGACTTAGGCAAACAACCCAATAAATAACAAAAACTTAGAGATCTAATCGTAAATATCAAAACAGACACCTAATAAAAAAGCCACACATCCCATTACTGAAATGTGTGGCCGTTTAGAACTGTTCAATTTCGCTTTTAGTAAGTAAAGGCGTTACTCCATATCGCCTAGTACGTAATCTTCATCGCTACTCACTACCGCGCCGTGCTTCAAGAAGTTCTTACCCAGAATCATGCTGTATTCAAAGCGTGAACGATCTTGAAGGTTTACTCTCACCTTCTTCTCTAGGTCACCTAGCTTAACGTTCATTTCGACGACAGGACGAATGTTCACCTTCTCGCCTTTCTTGGCTTTAATGCGCATTACATCAATCACTGGCTTAGTGAACTCTTGCTTATCACCTTGGTTGTTTTGATAAGTAAAAGTCACCATGTCTTGGCCATCTTTCTTGAATCGCTTGATGTTCACTGCGTTCATAGAGCTAACGTCAGCACCGGTATCTAGCTTTGCAGGGAATGTCATGCCGTTCACTTCAACCACTTCAATATGCCCAACTTTAAACAGAGGTTCGGCTTTCAATAGGTAGTCTGAGCGCGTGTTTACGTAAACGCCCTCTTTCGCCATCTTCTTACCTAGAATGAAGTAGGCTTCTTTTTCATTGCTGTTTAGCACATCGATAGCAAACTCTTGTGTGCGAACCTTGCCAGATGCCGAGAACTCACCACTTACAACTGGGCGACTATCATCACCGACTTTGAGCTTTTTAATGATTGGCTTTGTGACCTTCTGCTGTTCGCCATTCACGTCAGTCAGGTAAAACTCAACCGATTCATCTTTACCCTTGCCGACAATCTCAAAGCTGGCCACCTTCAACAGAGGCGTATTTACAGTAAAAGAAGCCACAGCCTTTAGCGGGAAGTCATCAAGTGTGATGTCCTCTTCCGGTGAGATAATCATAGGCTCACTAGATTCCGCCACATCACTAAAGCTCTCTGAACCTGCTGATAAAATATTCTCAGCACTTGTATCTATCATGAAGAGCTCGCTAGCGGTGTTAGTTCCCATTCTTAGCTGTGAGCTGCTGTCTGAACGGTCACGCAGATAAACAAGAACATCTTTCGTGGTGTTCTCATCAAGTTGAACTGGCACATAGACTAAAGGTCTCTTCTTACCGCTCACGCTTAACATACGAACCAACGGCAAAGTCATCTCTTTTTGCTTGCCATCGTTGTCGAACATATCAAACGTCACTTGTTTGTTCTTTTTGTCTATGTCGATATTTTTTGCATGCAAAATACTGTAGCTATTCTTTAAAGAGAAGGTCGCATTCATCGGCATTCCCGAGATAGACACTACCTCTTTACGGCCAACCACAGTTGCGTTCTCTTGCTCTTGTAAATAGTCATAGCCAGCAAACACTAACGCGTTATCCGCCAGGAAGGTTTTGCCGATCAATACTGGCGCAGAGAAGTGACTTCTGTCTGTCAGGTTAACGTCGGTTTTTAGCTTTTGGTCTGCAATGGTCAGAGACATTTTAATCGTCGGGCGAAGCAAAGGCGTGCTGCTGGTGCGGCTGCGGATCATGCTGACACGCTCAAGTGGCGCCTCAATCAATACCATCTCACCATTACGCGGGTTTTGAACCTTGAAAGAGACCACAGCTTCATATTTCGCAAAAGTGCTGCCATCCCAATCATCGTAATCAACATCGGAATTGTTCAACAGATCTTCAGTTAACGCAGCCATCAGCTCTTTGTCTTTAAGAGTTTTGTAATCTGCATTAGAGCTTTTCACATGAATGTCTTCTGCATGCATGGAAGTGGTTTCGGCACCGGTGTCGATTTTGCCAATGAAAGGAACGTCTTTAAGCCCTTGAACGCTAGAGAGGTACACATTTTCAGTACGGCCTAATACCGCCTTACCATCGAGTTCGTAAGTCGGATTTTGTGTGGTGTGTGAAGTGTCTGTAGCCAAAGAATATTGTGAAAAAAGTAGAGTGCTTAAAAGAGTTAGAGCCAAAGGTATCTTTTTCATTAGTTGGTCCGTTGTGATCAGTTCACTAATAATACTGGCGAATAGGCAAGAAGTTCCCCCACCAGCGATGGTTCTCACATAACGTTTACGCTATGACTTTTTCAATGACAAACCGATGACTTTGCGTTGCATTACTTTATCTATTATTGACTAATCGATACCCAATAACCTTTTGAATACGCAGAGTTCTATTGGAGAAACGAATACAAAAAAGGCCAACGACGCACGTTGACCTTAGCGATTCAAAATACCCTTGAAGCGAGCTTAATTTGCTAAAACACAAACGGTTCTAGATAAACATAGCACTAAAAAGTCCCGACTGTTTTCTTTGCACAGACAGCACGAGCTTTTTCTGCGCCCTCGCCTTTATTTTTATTAAAACATTGGCGGTAAGATTCGACGTATCGCTCAAATAGCACTTTGGCTTCAGGTTGTGGTTTAGAGAGCAATTGGTTGACGAACTTTCTCGATCCGACTTCGAAATGCTGAGTATCGATTGGGGTATTCCAGTCCCCTCCCCAGATCATGAAGCCATGATGTGCAAACAGCTCGACTACATCTTCTGCCATGCCTCGGCGTTCAATATCATTGCGAGCACGAAAGCGAGTTCTATTCACATAGCTGGTTGCCGATTGCGATGGCTTTACCGTTATGGTTCCGTTGCTATCGAACACTAAGAAAGGGTTTTGAACTGGGTTGATGTCGATTGCCACACCATAAGCATGCTTCGACCAACCTCCTCCGCCAGTGATAGGCCGAGCATTAAACGCACTGCTGTTATTGGCTTCCATCGAGGCATTATCATCACCGTTAAACTCACGCATTAGGCGCGCAGAATGCAGTGGGAAGTTACGCTGTTTGAGCTCTAAAAAGATTTGCTCAACAGAAGGGGCGATAACATCAAGCGCAATCATGTTCCCCTGCTGCGTTTCGCCCTTAAAGTTAACGAAATCAAAATCCACTTTGGATAGGCGGTCGCAGCTAACAGGCGCTCCACTATTCAATACCTTGTTCTTTTTCATCATGTCGCACTGCCACTGAGAGACAGGCGCAACTTGACCGTAACTCGCCGCACTGATCAAGGTTGCCAGCAAACTAACAATTAAACGTTTCATATCAAGGCTCAAAAACAGTAAGAGTAAAAAGACAGGAGATGGAAAATAACACACTCAACCCAACAGAGCGCATACTTTGCTAGTGCGTTTTGTTCCAATAAACGATTTCGCGAATTCGACCATTCTGATCCTTATCCGCCTTTCCGCCGATATCAGAAAGTTCAGGCAAGCACGACAATGTTGGAGCGTGATACGCGATCAACATCAATATGAATGCGTCATAAATATCATCTACCGCGACATCTTTACGCTTGGTGTTTGAGATTGCTAACGCCACACCCTCACACCATTGTGGGGCGAGTTGCTGAATAATCGAAAGCCTTTCCTCTTTACCCTCTTGGGTTCGCTTAGAAAACGTTAGCGGTTCCCCTTTCAAAGCAGCGAACACCACCTCCGGGTGAGACTCTCTGATCGATAAGTTCGGGTGATCATCGATGAGTTTATCTAGCTCTCGGATTTTAGGAACAATACCCCAAGTTTGCTTAGAGAACTTCTTACCAAGCTGCTGCACATTGGCACTACACGCGGCAATGTAATCGGTTTGGTAAACTGCTTCACGACACGGCACAGGAAATACCGAAGACCCTCGTTTGCTGGTTAGAAAACGTCTTGCTGCTTTGTCGCATAAACGGTCTGGAGTCTGCGCGTCACTGAAACCAATCGGCATGTCGATAAGCGCCGTAGAACCGACCAGATCACTCGCCAGCTCATTGAGCGTGTTTACCACTTGGAACATAGGTAACTCATTACTAGAGACAATCCAAGCAATCCAACCCGCCTTGCAGCCATCAATTCCGATGTATTTCATTATGTTCTCGATGATTAGTTTGTTGAGGGTTATTTGGGATAACTAACCCACTTAATGATCAGTGCCACTTAATGATCAGTGCCACTCACTAATCAACAGTCGACTTTTCACACCACGTACCTGCAGACCCATTGCGTCAAACACCTCTTCAAAGTCTCGACACTGTGGTGGAATATTAGGTAAAGAAAGGGCCGCTTCAGAAAAGAATTGCTGTTCAAAATGAGCCGAATCACTCCACGCCAATTGCCACCATTCGAGAATACGAGGTTTAGACGCACGAAGTTTTTCAGCGGTAGGCACTTTGTCACTTTTGCTTAAGTTCTCTTTGCCTGTGGTTGGAAAGAGGTTCCACTTATCGTTATTCGGCCAGTAAGCAAAAGGCAGACAGTGGTCAACGTGATACTCATTTTTTAACGATTTTCCACTCCAGACGCTGACAATGTCTGCGTGATCCGCTCTAAGCTGTTCAACTCTTTTACGTACGTCACGAGTATCATGGTTTCGGTCAATCCATACTAAGCAGTCGTGATAAGTTTGTAGTGAAATGTTGCGCTGTCGATTTAACTCAAAACGCTGCATCTCCATAACCCATTGATTCACGACTAGCGGCTCAATCCAAGAGTGATAGATTCTGAAACATTCCCATAAGCTTTCATCCAGCGTGAAGTAACCAAAGCTTGCTAAGAACTCACTGTCGATGACCAGTGATTCTCGACTCTTTCGTCGCTGCTTAGGTGGGAGTATCTCAAACAACTTATTCTCTTTGGAACCTTGATAAATAAAGGTCACTGGGCCCGATTTAATGGTGCTGATCGTCTGTGAAAACAACTTCTGCAATGCTTTGGCTTCATCACCAATAAACAGAGTGCCTATCGCTAAATCATCGGCACTGAGGTGCTTGAGCTTGTCCCAGCCATCGTCTTTTAC
Source organism: Vibrio gigantis (assembly GCF_024347515.1). Lineage (NCBI taxonomy): Bacteria > Pseudomonadati > Pseudomonadota > Gammaproteobacteria > Vibrionales > Vibrionaceae > Vibrio > Vibrio gigantis. Next base: position 718,212 of record NZ_AP025492.1, on the reverse strand, counting down.
AAAGCCTAGACCTTTACTCGTGTTGCTGTTTTGCTGAATCCCAATGCCTTCTATATCGATATCAATGAGACGCTTAAATTGCCTAACCCAATACAGAGCAACCAAACCCACAGGTAGAGATATTTTGCCATCGGTTCGATCAATCACAGCACCTGAATGGGCATCCGCGATTCGCAGCAAGGTTCTTAACAATGCCAATTTGTATGTGGCCGACTTATTGTCATTCACAATAATGTGGCGCACCTTGTTTAAGTCACCCGAGCCATCATCTGGCAGCGTCATCACTACGGTTTGCCACCAAACCTCACTGCGCTTCAAGGTATCTTGGCTGTTATCGACATGACGCACTAATAAAGCACTGTTCTTCGATAAACGCTCAAGCTCTTCAACCGAGACCTCATAACCCTCTCGGTCGTCATTAAACTCTCCGTGACGTAGCGTAATCACCAATTTGCCATTTGGAGCGAGCAAGTTAGATAACTTTCTGAATGCTCGCTCTCGATATAACGGTGCAAGGTGCATCCAAACAGCACTCACCAGTATCAGGTCAAAACGCATTCCGAGGTTTTCAGTGTGGCTCAATGATGGGAGTGAATCATCTAACCATGTAACACTTGGCCCACTATATTCTGAGCCTTGCTCACGTAATGACACACTAGGTTCTATCGCGATAACTTCAGCGCCAGTCTTGTGCATCCATAATGCATCACGGCCACTGCCCGCACCGACATCTAACACCTTATCGCCCTCTAAAGGCCAGTAAGCTTGCCAGCTTTTATGTACCACTTCGAAAGCCACAGAGTTGTATTGCTGACAAAGTGCAGGAGCATTTTTATCGTAAAAAGGAATCGATGAGGACATATGCGCTAATGGAGTAAGGAGACTAACCCTATAATAATAGTGACCTTACAGGATTACTAGCGGCACATATCGGTTCAGCCACTCCCATCAACATTCACCATTAGTCACTGTTTTATATAAACATATCTCCACCAACCCATTCCAATAACAAGCGCCTAAAATCAAACTCGGTGGAAAAGTGAAACAAACCAGGTGCAAGGCGACACACGAACAGAGATAATTGTTTTTACCATAATGGCCCCAACCTCAACACTCAGCCGATAGACGTTCAATGACTCAATACACCTACATAGACATCCCATTCAACCTACGCCACACCTGTTGGTTTTGTGGTGAGCCTTCTAATCACACGGTTGAGTTTCCTAAAACCGCTTCGCTTTTTGCCAAGGTTGGTCATGCGCCGATAGCGCTGCCAGCGTGTAAAGAGTGCGCGAGTGTTAAGTATGTGAAAGACCTGGCTTCGATTTGGGCGGTGCGCGACCAGATAAAGTATGCGCTCATTGACAAGTATGCCAAGCACTTAGGTATTGGTGAGAACTGGACAGAGCAAGAGCTGATAGACAGTGAGTTTACGGGTTCGACACTTGGCGGCTTTGGACGCAGCGCTTGGAAGATGTATCAAATAGCCAAGCAACGAGTCGAGTATCAAGGTTGGCCTTTGTCGCTTGATAACATCGCCATTGAGGCCTACGACGAAACCAGTGGCTTTAAGTTTGAAGGCACTCGCTATGCTTCAATCCACTCTTGTATCGACTATTTCACCAAGGCTGCAGGGGTAGACAAAGAACTGCTCTCGGAGCTGGTCAATATTGTTTCATCAGAAAGGTTTGGCTACGCACTGAAAATTGCAAAGCTGAACAAGAACGTCTCGAACTCCAAGCGTTTGGCTATTATCGATGAGGTACTGCAGCAAAAATCTGAACAACAAGAGATTTTGCTGGAACAGGCTAATGCGATGTTTAACCCCAATATTAAAGAAGTGTCGGTTGCAGGCTCAACGGCTCCGGTGTTTGCGATTCAATGGGCACTGTCGAACAAAGTGGAAGATTTAGCTCACCTTTGCGCACTTGAAGATGATTACTTTGACTATTTCGAGCACCTCGGCGGCCCTGCAGCTTTCATGTCTTATAACGGCCTACAACTCTACTTGGAATCGCGTCAAGATCCTGAATGGGTAGAAAAATCGGATCCAAATAAACAGTATTGGTTATCATGAACCATTACTGGTGAACACGTGTAAGCTCGATAACTGTGTCAAACACCCATTGTTAGTCCTTGTTTTATATAAAGATCTAAAAATTGCCCCCTATCACAGTTAATTGTTGCAATTCGGTTAAATAGAGTGAAAACTTCAAGCATCTAAAACTATTTAATCACTGCAACCTTGCGGTGAGTAAGGAGTGAATTGTGCTTGCTGTTCTTCGTATTATTTTGGCTACGGTGTTTATTATTTTCACCACTCTATGTGCTTTTGTTTATTGCTTGTTTAGCCCCAAGAACCCCAAGCATGTGTACGTTTTCTGTCGTTGGTTCAACCAGCTACAAAAGATCATCGGTGTAAAGCTAGTGCAGCGTGGCTTAGACAATGCCCCTACACCAGAAAACAGCGTCTACATCTCTAACCACCAAAGCATATTAGACTTTGTAACCGACCCAGGAATGCTAAGACCACGCACCGTTTCATTGGGCAAACGCGATTTGTTGTACGTGCCTTTCTTTGGCCTGCTGTATTGGATCACCGGTAACATCATGATTAACCGTGAAGACAAATCCAAAGCACGCGATACCATCAAACAAGTGGCGGAAGCGATTCATCAGAGAAATCTGTCTGTTTGGGTTTACCCGGAAGGAACCCGAAGTAAAGGGCGTGGATTACTGCCATTCAAAACAGGCGCTTTCCGAATGGCAATTGAAGCGGGTGTGCCTATCACCCCGATGTGTACCAGCACTACGCACAATAGGATCGACTTTAACCGATTAAACAACGGCATAGTGATCACCGAGATGCTTGAACCTATTGATGTGTCCGGATACAAGCTGAGTGACGCTAGAGAACTGGCGAATCACTGTCACGCACTAATGGCCGAGAAGATTGCTGAGCTTGATGCAGAAGTGGCTCGTATAGAGGCGGAGCAAAACCCAGAGTTGGATTCAGACCGTTCTTCTACCAACTAACTCGCAACGAACACACTGAATCATCGCTCAGTTACTTAAAAAGATATTCAACGATCGCAACTCTCATTGTTCTTGTTTTACTTGCTGGCGCTTATCCGCAAAATAAAAACAGGCATTAAAGGCTTGATAAAGCAATAGGAGTAAACAATGGAAGTGATTCGAAATGGCGGTAGGTATAGGTATATCAAAGTAACATATTACAAAACGAGCAGTCATATATGGGAGCGCGTATGCGGTATATTAATTTGAGGAAAGAGGAGGCCTCACCTCCTCTTTGACTACATGAAATTAATACTTTCTAAAAGATTGTATACATCGATACACCTGCACCCATAGCAATTCCACGCATTTGATAGCCTGAGTCTTGGATATTAATATCATGATGCTCACCGACAATATCTAACGTCGTATAACAGGTTTCATAATTGGCTCTTAATTCAGCTTCTGTAAAATCGTTAAAAATACTAAGCGGTACGTAGTAAGAGCCACCTGTGACTACATTTTTAGATAGGTCTTCATTCTCCCAATGCGTAAAGTACTCATCATTGCCTAGTTGGTCTCGACAGGACAATGCAGGAATCACAAAACGATAAGTTGTGTTCGACAGTTCAGTCCAATTAAACCACGTACCACTCCCATCATAAGTCGTCGTCAATGGAATTTGAGAAGGTTCACCATCAAAACTAGTTGATGCTATAACTTCACCATCTCGTTTCCAGATCACCTCATAGCTCGAAGCATATTCTGGCATTTCATAAGAATAAAGCGATCCGTATATATTACTCAGAGCAATCGAAGTACCATCAACCAAGACTTCAATTTCATCAAGAACATCTACCGACATTAATCTAGTCGCATCTTTCTCATAACTAAGCGAGAAGACAATACTAGAGCCCGATACAGTATTGTTGGAAAATGTGGCTTGGGCTCGCAGCTGACGCGGATCATAATCGGCACTTGACGTACCTCCGGGATCAGGTAAGCCACTTAAATTTCCCGAACCAGAACCCCCATTGCTTTCAGTGCTGCCACCTCCGCCACCTCCACAGCCGATAAGAAACAAACTGGCCAAAACCACTCCACTTAATGTTTTCATAAATCCTCCATAAACATATAAAAACATTAAATATTCTCCTCCATATAATGATTTCATCAATTGATTTGAAAATTAATTACGATACGCTTCACGAACATCATGTGAACAATATTTAGTTACAAAATTGACTTACGAAGCAAGCAATCTGTTACACACTTAGCCTCACTCAGTAAAAGTCTTTGATATGGCACATCGCCTACCTATTAGCTAGATAACAAAGACGTTGAGGTTAACGCTCAAATTCATGGCATGTCTGGTTATTCAGCTCATGCTGATAAAGAGGATCTCTATCGATTTATAGAGGGCGTCGCGACTCCACCAAAAGAGGTGCATTTGATTCACGGCGAACCAAACACTCAGTCTGACTTCACCAAAGAATTGCAGGCGCGAGGGTTCGTGGTTGTTTGAAACAGGCATCAAATTCGCAACTTTCACTAGGTAAACATGAAAGCCTCAATTATCGAACTTTCAAAAATCACAGTCTCTTAGGCCTGCTAGTTCATACGATAGAGGTGATATATTCCAACCTACCTATCCCACCACTCCTATATCAGCCGTTCATGCTAAGCGGCTTTAATCCCTATTTTTCGCAATTTCGTTTCTTATGCGAACCTCAAATCCCCCTTTTTGTATTAATCACTATTTATTCACTTTTCAAAACACCACAAAGCAAAACCAGTTGCATATCAAATTAAATAGAACGATTATCGAATTAGCACTAAGCATTAACAAACACTCTCTATAACTTGCTTTATGTCACAGTAATCCTAATGAGCAGTTAAATAATTTAACACTTGGGTTACAAGTGAAGTATTGTGTTGTTCGAAAAACAATCATAAGCAAAACTAACAGGGAAAATACTCATGCAGTCATTCGTTGATTTTTTGAATGGAATAATCTGGAGCCCAGTACTTATCTACCTATGTTTAGGTGCAGGTTTGTTCTACTCCATCATGACTCGATTTGTTCAAATCCGTCACTTCTTTGAAATGTGGCGCTTGCTACTTTCGGGTAAAAGCTCATCAAAAGGCATCTCGTCTTTCCAAGCTCTAGCCGTTTCGCTATCTGGCCGTGTAGGTACAGGTAACATTGCTGGTGTTGCTGCCGCTATCGGTTTCGGTGGCCCAGGTGCAGTATTCTGGATGTGGGTTGTAGCCTTCTTTGGCGCCGCGACTGCTTATGCAGAATCTACGCTAGCGCAAATCTACAAAGAAGAAGACGAAGGCCAGTTCCGTGGTGGTCCGGCTTACTACATAGAAAAAGCAATGGGTCAGAAGTGGTACGCATGGATCTTCGCAATCGCGACTATTTTTGCATGTGGTATTTTGCTTCCAGGTGTTCAGTCAAACAGTATTGGTAATGCTGTAGAAGCTGCATTTGGCTCAGGTGATATGATTGAAACAGCTGTCGGTACATTCAGTTTCGCTAAAATTTTCACCGGTACTGTTGTTGCTATCATCCTTGCTTTCATCATCTTTGGTGGTGTTAAACGTATTGCGAACTTCACACAGATCGTTGTTCCTTTCATGGCATTGGCTTACATCATCATCGCGTTCGTTATCATTCTGCTAAACATCAGCCAAGTGCCAACTGTTTTCGCAATGATTGTTGGTGATGCATTCACACCAATGGCAGGCTTCGGTGCTGCAATTGGTTGGGGTGTTAAGCGTGGTGTTTACTCAAACGAAGCAGGTCAAGGTACTGGTCCTCACGCGGCAGCTGCTGCAAGTGTTGATCACCCAGCTCAGCAAGGTTTAGTACAAGCGTTCTCTATCTACATCGATACACTTCTAGTATGTTCAGCTACAGCGTTCATGATCATCATCACAGGTGCTTACAACGTTCACGGTGGCGCTGAAGGTGTGTTCCTTGTTCAGAACCTAGCTGCAAACGTTGGGGCGAATGGTCCTGTATTTACACAGCTTGCTATTGAAAGTGCACTACCAGGCATTGGTAAGCCATTCATCGCATTTGCTCTGTTCTTCTTCGCATTTACAACGATTCTTGCTTACTACTACATCGCAGAAACGAATATTGCTTACCTACGTCGTACCATTAAGATCCCTGGCATGATGTTCGTGCTTAAGCTTGTTCTTATCACTGCGGTTTTCTATGGCACAGTTAAAACAGCTAACCTTGCATGGGCAATGGGTGACGTTGGTGTTGGCTTGATGGCATGGTTAAACATCGTTGGTATTCTGATCATCTTCTTCATGTCTAAGCCTGCGCTTAAAGCACTTGCTGATTATGAAGAGCAACAGAAACAAGGCGTAACTGAGTACACATTCAACCCTGTAAAACTAGGCATCAAAGGTGCTACTTACTGGGAAGAGAAGTACAAGCGTAAAACAGGTAAGTCTCCTGAAGCAGAAGCTGCAGACACTAAACCTGTAGAGCAACCTTCATCGTAAGATTGCCTTAACAAATAGATTGCTTTAACAAGTAGCTCGCTTGAACTCGCGCTATCAATAACGCATAAAAAAGGGGTTAGCCATTTCGGCTAACCCCTTTTGTTTTATTCATTACGAATAAGCGGCTTATAACAAACTAACTGTTCCCGAGTTAGAGTACTTAAGCAGCGATTTCTTGTGTTGCCATTTGAGGTGCTTTCTTCTCACCGATAGGCAGTACTGTACGGCCGTATTCGTTGTTGATTACTTGTGCCATTGCAAAGTAGATAGCTGAAGCGCCACAGAAGATACCTTCAAAACCAGCGATAGTGCCGATCAGTGAGCTGCCAGTGAAATCACGAGCAGCAAGTAGGAAGAACAAGATAGTTAGTGAACCAAATACTACTTGCTTCGCTACTGGGTAGCATAGAGAACCGATGAACATGAAGCCTGTGAAGATGCCCCATAGTAGTAGGTACCAACCCATGAAGCTTGCTGGGCTTGCAGGTAAACCCATGTAAGGCATTACAATCAAACCAACCAAAGACAACCAGAATAGGCCGTAAGAAGTAAATGCAGTTGTACCGAACGTGTCACCACGTTTGAAACACATAGTGCCCACGATAACTTGGCTCAAACCACCGTAAAAAATACCCATCGCAAGGATCATTGAATCCATTGGGAAGAAACCTGCGTTGTGGATATTAAGAAGAATAGTGGTCATACCGAAACCCATTAAGCCTAATGGCGCTGGGTTAGCTAGTTTGGTCGACATTGCGAATTTACCTTATTAAAGTGGTTGATTAAAAAAAATCGATAAAATTTGTAAGAAAATTTTAATTGATAAATTGCCTTTGGGATAATCCAGTTATCGAAAACTAAGGTTGTTGAAATGATCACATGGAAAATTAGTTTCATAACAAGCTGTATTGATTCACAGAAACTATCAATAAGCAGATTCCCTATCGCGTAGTGAAAAGATGCGAGTAACGAGATACGGGATGCGAAAAGAGTCTGTAGATTCGAGTAAGCGGGATAAGAGGAGCAGGTCTCGATTGAATCGTCATTCCAGAATCGAGGAACGAGGTATCTGGAATCTCCTCTTCGATATAAGCACGTTTGGCACAAAAGAGATTCCCTATCACGCTCGTGCCTCGCTGTAGGGAATGACGCTGGTTTATGTAGATGCGGGATGCGAACAGCGCGTTCAGATTGAGTAAGCGAGAAAATAAATAGCAAACACGAGTAATAATAGGGCGATCTTTTCGTTACTCGTTTACTCGCATCCCGTATCTAGTCTCTCGCTCCTCATCCCTCATTTGTCATCTTAAATTACGCTTGTTGTGGCTTAGAATCAGAGGCTTGAGGTTGAACTTCTGAAGAAGCGTTTTTACTAGCATCACGCTTGGCTAGCAGCGTCACAACAACCAACTGAGCAACAAGCGCACCTAACACAACCAGCGAACTACCAGTAAAGCCAGCCACAACAAAGCTCACTAGAGCAATAGAGCCATTCATCAATGCGTAAGGAAGCTGAGTCTTAAAGTGCTCAAACTGATCACACCCTGCCCCTGTAGAAGAGAGGATAGTTGTTTCAGAGATCGGTGAGCAGTGGTCACCAAACAAGCCACCAGAAAGTACAGCGCCAATCGCTACCAGAAGCGGCGCGTCAATAGCGATCGCGGTTGGAATAACCAATGGCATCATTATCGCGAAGGTTCCCCATGAAGAGCCGGTTGCGAATGAGATGATAGCCGACAATAAAAAGGCAACCGCAGGCACTAACCAGTATGGGAAACCGCTTTGTGCTTGCTCTGCAATATAAGCCGCCGCTCCCAACTCTTTACCAATGGTGCTTAATGCCCACGCCAGTACCAAAATAATCGCAACTGGCATCATGTTGCCCATACCCTTTAGGTATACGGAAACACCATCCGACAGTTTTCTCACACCGTAGTAAGCCATCAACGAGATCAAGGTAATCGCAGCAAAGAAATAAGCCGACGATAAAGCCGCTCTGAATGAAGAACCTGCAACCTTTTGGAATGGGAAGCCTTGTGGAACCAACATGGCACACAACACTATAAGCATCACTAACAACGGAGCCCAAACAAAAGAGGCCTTTGCATTTTTATGCGAGAAAGGATTAAGTGATTCGCTATTCACGCCAGAGTTGATTCCCGCCTGGCAATCACGCTCGGCTTTTGCCATCGGTCCAAAGTCTAAGCCTTTAAATGAAACCAAAGGAACGATAAAAATCGCGAGGAACGCGTAGAACTGAAAAGGAATCGCACCAATGAAGGCATCCCAGTCAGACATGTTGACATTCAAGGCCGTGAACTCTTTTTGAATCAGGCTCATGATGTAAACGCCCCACCCGATAAAAGGGATAAGAATCGCGACAGGTGATGATGTTGAGTCGATGATAAATGCCAGCTTCTGTCTAGAAAGTTTCAGTTTATCGAAAAGGGGACGAAAGACAGGACCAACAATTAACGGAGTACCTAAGTCAGAGAAAAATATCACGATTCCTCCAAACCATGCAGACAATTGAGCTTGGCACTTATTGCTTACCCACTCAGTCACACGCTTGGCAAACGCAACGCCACCACCCGACTTCTCCATCAAGGCAACAAAGCCACCGATGAACACCAACAGCATAATGACGCCAGCGTTATAGCTATCAGTAAGCTGAGGGACTAAGTAACCTTTAACCATGGTACCAAACGTATCAAGCGGATTGAGTTCGCTAAACATGCCACTCAACATCGCAACGCCACTTAGCACGCCAGCAAAAAGGCCGATCACCACATTCCTTGTCGCCAACGACAACACCAAAGTAATCACAATGGGGATGAGTGACGTGATATCTGTCTGTTCCATAGGTACACCTTAACCCTAAAAGCAAAGAATAAATATAAGTTAAATTTGAATATAAATTCACAGCCACAGTTTATACAGAACTTTATTCTCTAACAGGATAATTAGTCTTTAAATACGCTTTAACATAGCCTAATAGACCAGTCGACCTTCCTAGGCCACCAAGTTCGAAACGGAAAAAACCGAAAGTAGAAACTTTCGGCTTTTGATTATTTATATCGCTACAGTCGTAATATTGAACTCGTCGTTTAAACCACTGTTTCGATATTCAGACTATCAATTACAACTGATTTCATCCCAGAACCAATTCGACTGAACAGGACTCTCCCAAACACCCGGACCATTTTTAGCCACGAAGCACTTGCCGTTATGTGTCACTTTGTCACCGTTACTTACTTGGCTAACGCCCACTTCCCATGTGATAAACACCGATGGATCAACAACGACAGGTGGCTCAGTTACTGGCGGCTCGGTAACAGGTGGTTCAACTGGTGTAGGGTCTACCGGAGCAGGATCGACAGGGGCAGGATCAGTCACTACTGGTGGTGTTGGCTCACCCGCCACTAATTTCCAAGGGCCGCCATTGGCAGGGTCATCCCCTTGTGTCCACCATTTCGCTTCGTAGGTTGCGCCGTTATGGGTCACTTGGTCGCCCGCATTGTAAACCTTAGTCGCGTTCCAACCGTTGCCACCAGGATCGGTTCCTGGGTCTACTGGATCAAGCTTATCGACTACTTTCACTTCCGGCCAACTCGCATGAGAGCCATAGAAGTTGGTCACACACTTCTCGTAATCACCCGCCACCAGCGCTGAATAAGCCGTTTGGAAACCAACTAACTCACACTCAAATGAGTAGCCTTCTGGGCGATCTGAGTAGTACTTCCAGTTACCATCCCAGTTGGTGTATAGCACATCAGTCGCACCATTGAGGTTCAAGCTTCCGTAAGGCGTTTGCTGCCAACAGGTATTCGCTTCATCCGCTTCTACAGGAATTTCATAGTGCGCTGCTAGCCCTTCCCAGTAACGGATGCGGTTAACTGGCTGACCTTTGTCTTTATTCTGTTCACCACACTCAATACCACCGTTGATCACGTTGATGGTGGTACCAAAGCCATAACCAATCCCTGCATCCAGTTCACGTTGAGAGGGCGTCCATGTACGGTCAATCACATGCAGCATTGCCGGCTTAGGCGCTTGTGGTGTTAAGAAGAACCAGATAGCAGAAGCTAAGTTCAACCAAGAGTCAGCAACTAAACCCGGATTATTCAATAGCACCGTCGCATCACCATCAAACATCACTTCAGAGAACGCACCGTAGTTAAAGTGGTAAGAAAGCTGCTTAGCACCACGACCGAAATAGCCCTGCCCTGCGGCGCATGGCCAGCGTGCATTCTGCCAATCGTTCTGGCCACAGCCTGTTGTGTAACCTTCTTGCCCTTCAGACCATCCCATTTCACGAACATGCACCAGCGCTTGCTGCCATTCTTCGAGAGCTAATGGATTATCAGAAGTATTGTCTATCGCGATGTGACCGCCCGTCTCTTGTGAGAAATGAGCAAAGGCCGTGATAATGGACTTCTTACAGATGGCGTCGGAGTCACGGCCATCGGTGTACTCTCCACAGAAAGCTGGGAATTTACCAATCGCACGTAAGAAACGAGTGTATGTGTATTCTGGCGCAGCCATCTGAGTGAGGAAATCCCATTCAGATTGAGGGAATACACGCTCGACTCGTTTCACGTTTTCAGGATTCGAAGCTAAGCCCGGCTCAATCGCTTCAACAATACTGTTGGGACGAGTTTGTAATGCTTGTGACCAGATCGCATACATAGGATCGGAGGTTTTCGCTTGTTCAGCGGCTTGTAATGCCGACTTTTCAACAAGGTAGCCATTCGGGTTTTGCGGATCAGGTTGAATGTTCAAAGATGCATGACTTTGTGCTGCCAAGGTGCAGCCCAGTACTGTCGCCAAATATTTGATTTTTAACATGATGGATTCTCTTATTTGTCCTTAATAAGTCCATCAAAGAGTATGTGGCACGAGGGAAATAGCCTAGCTGTTGCGGTATGAATTTATAAAAAGTGCGAGTGATAGTTTTATGTATAGTTAAGCGTAACAACACGTCTCATGGTTTCTTGAGCTGATATCTAGTTTCCAACCGATTTGGTTTCTAGGTATTGTTCATTTACTTTCTAGGTGTTGCTCATAAGCCTTTAATGCAATGAATCGAAAAGAAAAAAGCCCCGAACAGAGTTCGAGGCTTTTAAGATTTTAATCAACCTTGGTTAAATCTCTAAGAGATTATTCCCACTCGATAGTTGCTGGTGGCTTACCAGAAATATCGTAAACAACACGTGAAATGCCGTTAACTTCGTTGATAATACGGTTAGATACTTTACCTAGGAAGTCGTATGGTAGGTGTGCCCAGTGAGCAGTCATGAAGTCGATAGTTTCTACAGCACGTAGAGATACAACCCAATCGTACTTACGGCCATCGCCCATTACGCCAACTGAACGTACAGGTAGGAATACCGTGAATGCTTGAGATACTTTGTGGTAAAGGTCAGCAGCGTGAAGCTCTTCAATGAAGATAGCATCAGCACGACGCAGCAAATCACAGTACTCTTTCTTAACTTCGCCAAGTACACGAACACCTAGACCTGGACCCGGGAATGGGTGGCGGTAAAGCATGTTGTATGGAAGACCAAGCTCTAGACCAATCTTACGTACTTCATCTTTAAACAGCTCACGTAGAGGCTCAACAAGGCCCATTTCCATATCATCAGGAAGGCCACCAACGTTGTGGTGAGATTTGATTACGTGTGCTTTACCTGTCTTAGATGCAGCAGACTCGATTACGTCTGGGTAGATAGTACCCTGAGCAAGCCATTTAGCATTCTTCAGTTTCTTAGACTCTTCATCGAAGATATCTACAAATACGTGACCGATGATCTTACGTTTAGCTTCTGGTTCAGCTTCACCTTCAAGAGCGTCAAGGAAGCGTTGCTCAGCATCTACTTTGATGATGTTTAGGCCAAACTTATTGCCAAACATCTCCATAACCTGCTCAGCTTCGTTCAAACGAAGAAGGCCGTTATCAACAAATACACATGTCAGTTTGTCGCCGATAGCGCGGTGAGCAAGCATCGCTACTACAGATGAATCAACACCACCAGAAAGACCAAGGATAACTTCGTCGTCACCGACTTGTTCTTTAATACGTGCAACTGCATCTTCAATGATTGAAGCTGAAGTCCACAGACCTTCACAACCACATGCGTTAAGAACGAAGTTCTCTAGCATTTTTAGGCCATTCTTAGTGTGTGTTACTTCTGGGTGGAATTGTACGCCGTAGTACTTCTTCTCTTCGTTTGCCATTGCAGCGTATGGGCAAGTGTCTGTTTCAGCGATCTTTGTGAAATCAGCAGGGATTTCAACTACTTTGTCACCGTGGCTCATCCAAACATCTTGAGTAGACTCAAGGTCAGCGAAAAGTGCTGATTCGCCAGTCACTTGTACCGCAGCGTAGCCGAACTCGCGCTCAGTAGACGTTGCTACTTTACCGCCAAGTTGCTCAGCCATAGTTTGCATGCCGTAGCAGATACCGAATACAGGAACACCTGAATCAAATACGTACTGAGGTGCACGTGGAGAGTTCTCTTCCGTTACACTTTCAGGGCCACCAGATAGGATAATACCGTCTGGATTGAATTCACGAATATCCGCTTCTTCTACGTCCCAGCTCCAAAGTTCACAGTAAACACCGATCTCACGAATACGACGAGCTACTAGCTGTGTGTATTGAGAACCGAAGTCCAGAATTAGAATACGTTGGTCATGAATATTTTTAGTCATTGTAAGCAGTCTTATTGGCTATGTGATAAAACGGAGGCGAGTTTACTCACCTCTGATTAACTCTTCAAGAAATAAAGCAAACGTTTTCGTTAGATACCTTTAACCTCGTGTTTTGAGAAAATCAAACTTTCAGCAAAACAGGCGGTAGATATAATACCAATCACAGTAAGTAAGTGTTCAGGAATAGCGCAGGAAAAAAGCTTGAGAACAAGGCAGGATTTTCTGATAAGTAGTTATTCTACAATCAAAAATCCTAACGAAGTTATCGAGGTTTTTAACAAGCTAGGATCACCAGTTATTTACTACGATTGGTATAATAATGTGCCGACTAAATCAGCACATTATTCAAACGTTTGGACGTATTATTAACCTAAACGGTAGTTAGGTGCTTCTTTCGTGATTTGAACATCGTGTACGTGAGATTCTTTCATGCCCGCACCAGAGATACGAACAAACTCAGCTTTAGTACGCATATCTTCAACAGTTGCAGAACCCGTTAGGCCCATGCTTGAGCGCAGACCGCCCATCTGTTGGTGAACGATCTCTTTTAGACGACCTTTGTATGCGATACGACCTTCAATACCTTCTGGAACAAGCTTGTCTGCAGCGTTGTCAGATTGGAAGTAACGGTCAGAAGAACCTTGAGACATAGCGCCAAGAGAACCCATACCACGGTAAGACTTGTAAGAACGACCGTTGTAAAGGATAACTTCACCCGGTGCTTCTTCAGTACCAGCGAACATTGAACCAACCATCACACAAGATGCGCCAGCAACGATAGCTTTACAGATATCGCCAGAGAAGCGGATGCCGCCATCTGCGATTACTGGAATACCGTATTCGTTTGCAACTTCAGCTGCGTCTGCGATTGCTGTTACTTGAGGAACACCAACACCAGTAACGATACGAGTCGTACAGATTGAACCAGGGCCGATACCCACTTTAACTGCACTAACACCTGCTTCGATAAGAGCACGAGCGCCAGCGCCAGTTGCTACGTTACCACCGATGATTTGTAGATCAGGGTATGCAGCGCGAGTTTCGCGGATACGGTTAAGTACGCCTTCAGAGTGACCGTGTGAAGAGTCGATAAGTAGAACGTCTACGCCAGCTTCAACTAGAGCAGCAACGCGCTCTTCGTTACCAGCACCAGCACCAACAGCTGCACCTACACGTAGGCTGCCGCGCTCATCTTTACAAGCGTTTGGTTTACGCTCTGCTTTGTGGAAATCTTTTGCAGTGATCATTCCAGTCAGTTGGAAGTCGTCATTTACAACAAGAACTTTTTCAACACGCGCTTCATGCATTTTCTCTTGAACTTCTTCACGAGTTGCACCTTCTTTAACAGAAGCAAGGCGAGCTTTAGGCGTCATTACTACATCAACTTTCTTAGAAAGGTCAGTAACAAAGCGAACGTCACGGCCAGTAATAATACCAACAAGTTCGTTTGTTTCAGTAACAACAGGGAAACCGGCAAAGCCGTGTTTTTGGGTAAGGGCTACAACATCAGCGATTGTCGCGTCAGGGCTTACAGTTACTGGGTGAGAAACCACACCAGCTTCGTAAATTTTAACCTGGCGAACCATTTCAGCTTGCTGCTCGATTGACATATTCTTATGAATAAAGCCAATACCACCTTCTTGCGCAAGGGCAATTGCTAGGCGTGCTTCCGTAACAGTATCCATCGATGCAGAGATCATTGGGATGTTTAAAGAAATGTTTTTCGTTAACTGAGTGCGAAGATCAGCTGTGTTCGGAAGAACGGTTGAGTGTGCTGGGACGAGTAAAACGTCATCAAAAGTTAAAGCTTCTTTTGCGATTCGTAGCATTTGCAATATCTCACAACAAAGGTGTTAAAAGGAGTAAACCCAACTTTATCGTTTCGCATAATAAAGTGATTTGGATTTGATATTGCAGACGGATTATACGCACGGCGAAATCGCTTGGCTACTCATTTTTGTATTTTTAATTTGCATTTACCCCCTTGCTATGTATTATATTGCCGCTATCTTCCATACTCACGCCCTGTGAGATTCCAAGAAAGACCTTCCTTCAAGGAAAGATAGTGCTTCTATGACTAATCCAAACATCTTTACTGTTTCTCGCCTCAACTCAGAGGTTCGTCTCCTATTAGAAAACGAAATGGGAATAGTCTGGCTCGTTGGTGAAATCTCAAACTTCTCAGCCCCTGTCTCTGGTCACTGGTACCTCACGCTTAAAGACTCTCGCGCTCAAGTTAAGTGCGCCATGTTTCGTGGCAATAACCGCCGTGTGACCTTTAAGCCTCAGAACGGCAATCAAGTATTAGTCAAAGCTCGCCTGTCTCTCTATGAGCCGCGCGGTGACTACCAACTTATCATCGAAAGCATGCAACCAGAAGGTAACGGTAAACTTCAGCAAGAGTTTGAAAAGCTGAAGATGAACCTCGCCGCAGAAGGGCTGTTCGCTCAATCGAGTAAGCAACTTCTTCCTGAGCATCCAAAACGCGTTGGTGTTATCACCTCTAAAACCGGTGCAGCGCTGTTTGATATTCTTGATGTCCTGAAAAGACGCGATCCTTCACTGCCAGTGGTAGTTTACCCAACCATGGTTCAGGGCGAAGAGGCCGCTATTCAGATTGCTCAAGCGATTGGACGTGCCAATGAACGCAATGAGTGTGATGTGTTGATCGTGGGTCGTGGCGGTGGTTCGTTAGAAGACCTATGGTGCTTCAATAACGAGATCGTAGCCCGCACAATCGCTGCAAGCCAAATCCCGATTATCAGCGCCGTTGGCCACGAAGTTGATGTCACTATCGCCGATTTCGTCGCAGATATGCGCGCTCCAACGCCATCAGCAGCCGCTGAATTGGTTAGCCGTGATAACAGCCATAAAGAACAAGCTTTCGCATCTAAACGTGCTCGCTTAGTGAGTGCGATTCGTCATGTGCTAATCAAACAAGCGCAATCAACTCAAACGTTGAAATACCGCTTAGAGAAACAACACCCGAGCTACCAACTGCAAAAGCAAAGTCAGCAGCTTGATGACCTAGACATGCGTTTGCGTCGCGGTATGACTCAATACCTAAAGCAGCATGCACAGCGTGTTGAGCGCAAACAGCACCAGCTTCAATTAAACTCGCCAGTGAAACGACTTGGTGAACAGAAACTGCATCTGCAACGTTCAGAGCAAAAGCTGTTGGATGCAATGGACAAGACATTACTAACGACTCGCCACCAGCTAGCCATGGCTGCAGAGAAGTTAGAAACCGTCAGCCCGCTGGCGACTCTAAAGCGCGGCTACAGCATTACTCATTCAGCATCGAGCAAGACGGTATCATCGATTAACGATGTCGAAGTCGGCGAAGTGATCACCACTCAAGTTGAAGACGGTGTGATTGAGTCGCAAGTAACAACAAGAGTTACTAAGAGCGAGCTTTAAGTTCGACTAGAGTGTTAAAAGTCATTTAAAACCAGAAAGCCCTATCGATCATCGACAGGGCTTTTTAGTATCTAACAGAGTACTAAGTAAAAGAGTTATTCCGCAGATTGGAGCTCGAATTTTACTCTCGATTTAGATTTAAGCTCGTTACAGTCAGCATTACAAAAATAGCTGGCAGCACCACAAGCTTGAAGCTTCTCTAACTGGCTGTTGCATTCTGGGCAGAACCCAACCTTGGTAAAGTGAGCCTGACAACTTTCACAGTGATACTTGCCATCCCAAGCTAGCTCTGACTGGCACTTAGGGCAGATATTTTCACTCATTAGCATTTCCTAATTCACTACTATTTTTACAATCTACTACTGTTGAGACTTAGCTTGCTTGATTTGGTACATGTTCTTATCAGCTCGTGCGATCAACTGGTCTAACCCTTGAGGATCTTTCTCACAAGAAAGCCCAACACTCACAGAGAACTGCACATCATTGATATAAAGCGCTTGTTGTAGTGTTTTCTCTAAACCGTGGTAGAAGCTAACAACGCTTTCTTGATCGTCAAAACAAGAGAACACCACAAACTCATCACCACCATAACGACCTATCTTGGCACATGCTGAGGTTGCCTCATCAAGGACTTTTGCAACCGCTAACAGCACATCATCACCAAAGCTGTGCCCATAAGTGTCATTGATTGATTTAAATTTATCGACATCAACAAACAAGCACGCCATCACCTTTTGTGCAAAACAACGCTTGGTTAACACTTGCTCGGCTTCTCTCAATAAGGCTCGGCGATTCAAACAGTGTGTCAGAGAGTCGCGATTGGCAAAGAAGTTGAGTTGATTCTCTAACTCATACTTCTCTAGCGCAACTGAATACAGAGAAGCCAATAACTCTAAGATCTCAAGCTCAAACTCATGGGGCTCGGAAACATATTGGCTGTAAATCGCAAAGGTACCTAGCACATGACCATGTGAAGAGATGATTGGCACCGACCAACACGCATGAAGATTGGCTTGATTAGTTAAAGCTAAGAAAGGTGCCCAATTGGGGTGTGTATTGATATCTGAGACCATCACCGCTTTTTTAAGCGCCGCCGCCTCGCCACAAGAACCAATCCCAGCACCAATGCCGACTCCTTCAATCTGCTGATTATAAAAATCAGGTAGATTCGGGGCATATTCAAGATGCAGAGTATTTGACTCGGAGTTGAGCAGTAAGATTGAAGCCATACGCTGACCAAAAAGCTGCTCAGTAAGCTGAATGATCTTATGGTTTAAGTCCTTGCGATCCATCCCAAGGGCAAGCTTCCGAAGCAAACTATTGACTGCTCGGTGGCCTTCTAATAAAAATTGTTGTTCCATTCACTAAAGCTTTCAATTGTATAATTGGGTACAGCTTGTTCTTATGCAAGCTTGTTATTGGTTAATAATAACACACTAAGTTAGTACCACACACAACCGAAGATCATAGGTTGATCTTTCGCTTTATCTATTTTGATCAGCGATCTACCCCAAAAAGAATATTTATATCACCACACACCGAAAGCATAAGTTACATGTGCTGCATTTCAATTTTAAATAGTCATTTATATTAAAAGCGACATAATAAAACAAAATAAACAGCACAAGTCATTTCGATCTGTAACCTAAATCATCGAATTACATGCGTCAGCATTTCAATATGTTGGTCATCTAACTGGGATAATTTAACCGATAATGCATTAAGCTCTGAGGTGTTCTCGATGTGAGTACCACCACACGGAATCGACACCAACGTCTCAGCATCCAGTTGCCATTCCCAGTAACGAGAGTCAGTTAGTGCCTCACCTTCCAGTCTCATCGCGACTGGCGTCGACTCTGCTAGCCAGCCTGAAATCATCTGGTTGATGTCAGCTTCGATACCTTCAAGGTTTGCAAGCATATCTGCAACGTTCAAGCCGCGCTTCTTCAGAGTTTTCCCCAAACGATACTTATCAGTACACAACTCAGGAGTCACAAAGCTCGTCACTTGTGCGTAGCTATTAAAGTCATAACTGCCAAGAGGATCTTTTCTGTCGGCATCTTTTCGCCAGTAGGTCTCAGCCAATACTTTATTCAACGCTAAAAAAGCAATGTGGCCAGCACTGTGACCTCGGCTAAGGCTTGATTGATACTCTTTATCAACCGACAACTCAGCTTCATCGCCAATATTAATCATAGAAGCCGATGCCGGTAGCTGGTGGACAACCACAAACACCCACCCTTCCGTATCACGCTTAACAGGGATATCTGCTGCGATATGAAGCTTGCCAGTAGATTGTTCTACTGCACCAACAAGGCAATCTTCTACTGGATATTGCGTGTCACCAACACTCACAAAGCCTTGGTCTGCCGGGTGATCGGGCCAAATATGACTCACAGGGTGAAAAGGCGTGACATCGGTGATCAGGTAGGTTTTGCTGCTGTCGCTTTCTACATATAACGCTTTCGCCGTGAGTTGCCACGCTTGATGGCAGAATTGAGTAATGGTTGGTGTAATGGCTTTAGCTTGTGTAATCAAATCGCTAGTGGTCATATCGTTCTTCTTTTGGAATCTAGTCTGATTCGTTAAGCCACAGCGAAACAAAAATGTGCCGTTGTGGATTAACGTAAATTTTGCTTAAAAAAATACCCGAGACAGGCTCGGGTATCAAATCTATTGGAAAGGGCTATTTACGGCCTTTAACCATGCTCATCATACGCTTACGTTTGCGCTCTTGAGAGATAGTCAGCTTGTTAGTCTTAGCTTCAAATGGGTTCTCGCTGTTCTGGAATTGAATGCGAATTGGTGTACCCATAATCTCTAGTGAACGACGGTAGTAGTTCATCAAGAATCGTTTGTATGAATCTGGCAAGTTACGTACTTGGTTACCGTGGATAACGATAATCGGTGGGTTGTAGCCACCAGCGTGCGCGTATTTCAGTTTCACACGACGGCCACGAACCATAGGCGGTTGGTGATCATCAGTTGCCATCTTCATGATACGAGTAAGAACAGAAGTACCAACACGAGTCGTCGCTGACTTGTAAGCTTCTTGAACAGACTCAAACAAGTGACCAACACCTGTACCGTGAAGTGCAGAGATAAAGTGAATACGTGCAAAATCAACGAAACCTAAACGGCGGTCTAGTTCTTTCTTAACACGCTCTTTAACGTCGTTATCTAGACCATCCCACTTATTTACTGCAATCACGATTGAACGACCCGCGTTCAATGCAAAGCCTAACAAGCTTAGGTCTTGATCAGAGATGTTTTCGCGAGCATCAATAAGCAGCAATACAACGTTCGCATCTTCAATCGCTTTCAGTGTTTTAACTACTGAGAACTTCTCTACTGTTTCGTTGATGTTCTTACGACGACGTACACCCGCAGTATCGATTAGAACGTATTCACGCTCATCACGCTGCATTGGGATGTAGATAGAGTCACGAGTCGTACCAGGCATATCGTAAACAACCACACGCTCTTCACCAAGAATACGGTTAGTTAGTGTTGATTTACCTACGTTAGGACGACCAATGATCGCTAGCTTGATTGGTTGATCTTGAAGACGCTTGAATTCTTCTTCAGCTTCTTCTTCTGTAAATTCAACCTGCTCTTCTTCTTCGTCTTCAAACTCAGTTAAATCGCTTACTTCGCCATTTTCCGCTTTTAGCGCTTCTGCGAACGGGTTCAAAGCAAGATCAATCAGCGCTGTTACACCACGACCGTGCGCAGCTGCGATTTGATACATGTCTTCTACGCCTAGTTGCCAGAAGTCAGCACTTGCAGCATCAGGGTCGATACCATCAACCTTGTTTACAACTAGCATTGAAGGCTTTTCTAGCTGGCGAAGGTGCTTAGCAATAGCAACGTCTGAAGGTGTTAGACCAGCACGGCCATCTACCATAAATAGAACAACATCAGCTTCATCAATCGCCGCTAGCGACTGTTCAGCCATTTTAGTTTCAACACCTTCTTCAGTACCGTCGATACCGCCAGTGTCAATAACAATAAAGTCATGCTCGCTAAAATGAGCATGGCCGTATTTACGGTCACGCGTTAAGCCAGGGAAATCCGCAACCAATGCATCACGAGTTCGAGTCAATCGGTTAAATAACGTAGATTTACCTACGTTCGGACGCCCTACTAGAGCAACAACAGGTACCATAACAACCTCTACAATTTCTTCTCTAAATGTAGTTATAGGTAAGCACTTGTTCGCAAGTTTAAACTCTTACCTATAACCACACGGTTTATTAATTTTTAACAACAAAACGGCTCCTGGCTGTTACCAACCAGGAGCCGACTGTGAATTATATCACGCTTTTATTGGCTAATCGTCAGTTTCTTTACGTCGCCATTGCGAGTCGTCACTAAGTAGCCTTCTGGCAGTTCAATTGGTGCAACCGCAAAGCCGCTATCGTCGACAAGCTGCTGAGCAACAAACTCACCCGATGAGCGATCTAACCAGTGCAGATAACCTTCGGTGTCACCCACGACTACATAACCATTAATAATAGCAGGTGCTGTTAGTAAGCGGTTTTCTAACAATGGAGTACTCCAAAGTTCAGTACCACTACGAGCATCAACTGCAACTACATGGTCTTTGTCAGTAACAACGAACAAACGGCTGCCATCACTTGCTAAATCAATCGCAGACGAGTAGTTACGTTTCCAAACTGGCTTACCAGAACGAAGATCGATAGCAATCAGCTGACCATTGATACCTACGGTATACAGGGTTCCACCAAGAACAATTGGAGATGCATCAACATCAACCAAACGATCAATTTCCGTTGCGCCTTTTGGCGTACCTACTGGCTGTTGCCAAATAAGCTGACCACGGTCAACGATAGCTGCGGCTAAACGACCATTCGCCGTACCCCAGAATACACCACCAGAAACAGCAACAGGCGAGCTATCACCACGAAGTGTTAGGCTTGGTACTTCAGTACTGATGGTCCACTTCTGTTCGCCACTTTCTTGATCCAACGCGATCAACATACCGCGACTGGTATGAACAATAACCATATTGCTTTCAGTTGCTGGGGATGCAAGCACCTCACCATTCACTGATACACGCCACAGCTCTTCACCGGTTGATTCATCCATCGCGATCACTTCGCCATTTTCAGAACCAACAAATACTTTGCCGTAAGCCGCCGTTAATCCACCCGATAAACGAGCCAGTACGTCTTTCTCAAGATCGACTTTCCAAAGCTCTTTACCTGTATCAGGGTCAAGCGCTTTAACCATACCTTCACGGCTTGCAACAAATACTTTGTCGTAAGCCAATTCTGGCGTTAGCTTTGAAAAGTAATGACCAACACCATCACCAACTGACGTAGACCATTCCTGGCTAGGAGTGAACTCACTGTTTACTGTTGGTACTGGAGCCATGATTACGGTGTCTTCTTCACCTGCACAGCCAGCTAGTAGGCCAAGAGCAATCGCACATAACGCCGCTTTTGGAAACATCTTCTTCATTCAAAGCGCCTTATTTAGCTAGGTCGTCAAGTTTGATTTGAAGCGTTTGGCTAGCATCAACAGCTTGCTGTGCTTCTGTGTAAGCACTGTATGCTGCGTCAGTGTCACCTTTACGAAGTGAAATATCACCACGCAGCTCAGCAACACGGCCTTTCCAAGATTCATCTGTCATAGCAGCAAGATCAGTCAGTGCCGCGTCAAATTCACCTTGCTCAGCTTTGATGCGCGCAACACGGTAAGTAAGTAGTGGCGCAAGTGCCGCATCCTTAGTTGCCGATTTTGCCCACTCTAGCTGTTCAAGTGCAGCTGCTAGCTCGCCCGCTTGTACTTGTACTTTTGCTAATTGCATAGCAGCAAGTACTGAGTACTCAGCGTCTTTGTTTGCGTCGATGAAAGCTTGAATATCAGATTGAGCATCAACGCCCTTAATATCAAGAGCTGAAATTACAGAGGTGTAGCTTTCTGAAGCGGCTTCACGCGCTTCAACGACTGAATCTTGGTAATAGCGCCAGCCAAATAGACCACCTAAACCAATAACCGCACCAAAGATTACGGCTTTACCGTTCTCTTTCCACCAATCTTTAATGGCTTCAACCTGTTGCTCTTCGCTATCGTAAAGTTCCACTTCCTGTCCTCTTTAAATTCTTTAAATTCTTTAAATTCTTTAAATTCTTTAAATTCTTTAAACGCCAGCATAGTGCTGACGTTAGTATTCATTATGAGCGTTTGCTCAATGGCTAATTAGATTAGCGCAGCAACTTTCTCTGCAACTTCCGTTTGAGACACGGTTTCTTGCACACCGCCAACCAAATCTTTTAGCACTACTGTATTGTCAGCAACTTCGTTCTCACCAAGTACAAGCGCTACAACAGCACCTACTTTGTCAGCACGTTTAAATTGCTTCTTGAAGTTACCACCACCGAAGTGGTTCATTACACGCACGCCTTTAACGGTGTCGCGTAATTGATTCGCTAACTGCATGCCCGCGATCATTGTGCCTTCGCCAGCAGCAACTACATAAACATCAACGCTACGGCGAACTTCTGTAAGCTCTAGCGTTTCCATCATCAGAACCAGACGCTCTAGACCCATTGCGAAACCAACCGCATTGGTTGCTTTGCCGCCTAGTTGCTCAACAAGACCATCGTAACGGCCACCGCCACATACTGTACCTTGTGCACCAAGGCTGTCAGTGATCCACTCAAATACAGTGCGGTTGTAGTAATCTAGGCCGCGTACTAGACGCTCATTAACTTGGTATTCGATACCAACTGCGTCAAGAAGTTCACACAAACCAGCAAAATGTTGCTTCGATTCTTCACCTAGATATTCAGATAGTCGAGGTGCGTCACCTAAGATAGCTTGAACGTCTGGGTTCTTAGTATCGAGTACACGAAGCGGGTTAGTATGCATGCGACGTTTGCAGTCTTCATCTAGCACATCGATGTGTTGCTCAAGGAAAGCCACTAACGCAGTGCGGTAGCTTACACGATCTTCTTGAGAACCGATTGAGTTCAGCTCTAGGCGAACGTGCTTATCGATTCCTAGCTCACGCCATAGACGTGCTGTCATCATAATAAGTTCTGCGTCGACATCTGGACCATCTAGGCCAAACACTTCCACACCACATTGGTGGAATTGACGGTAACGACCTTTTTGAGGACGCTCGTGACGGAACATTGGCCCCATGTACCATAGGCGCTGTTCATCACGGTTGATAAGGCTGTTTTGAATGCATGAACGTACACAACCCGCTGTGCCTTCTGGACGCAGCGTTAGGCTGTCGCCATTACGGTCATCAAAGGTGTACATTTCTTTAGAAACAACGTCAGTTTCTTCACCTACCGCACGGCTAAATAGGTTCGTTTCTTCAACGATAGGCATACGTACTTCGTTGTAACCGTATGCGCTCACCACATTTTTAACTGCGCTTTCTACTTTCTGCCACAGTGGTGATTGAGTTGGAAGACAGTCGTTCATGCCTCGAATTGCTTGGATATTTTTAGCCACAGTATTTATTCCGTAATTTCTCACAACCAGATGTTAGTGCGAATAGACAATCACACCCCATCGCGTTGTATTAATCTTCTAAATTTTCTACATCAATGCGATTTGCTTTATCAAGCACCGATGCTTTTGCTCGGATCTTCGCTTCAAGCTTGTCGACAAGGTCATCGTTGTCGAAACGCTCTTTCTGACGCTTACCGTCTTCGTAGAAGGCACTCTTACGTGCACTACCCGCTAGACCTAAGTGAGACACTTCAGCTTCACCTGGGCCGTTAACCACACAACCTATGATTGATACATCCATTGGGGTAATAACGTCTTCTAGGCGCTCTTCAAGGGCATTAACGGTGTTAATAACATCGAACTCTTGACGTGAACAGCTTGGACACGCAATGAAGTTGATGCCACGCGAGCGAATGCGCAAAGATTTAAGAATATCAAAGCCAACTTTGATCTCTTCAACTGGATCAGCGGCTAGCGAGATACGCAGCGTGTCGCCGATACCTTCAGAAAGAAGCATACCTAGACCAACAGAAGACTTAACAGCACCAGCGCGAGCACCACCAGCTTCGGTAATACCAAGGTGAAGTGGCTGATCAATCTGCTTAGCCAGCAAACGGTAAGAACCGACTGCTAGGAATACATCAGAAGCCTTAACGCTGACTTTAAATTGATCAAAGTTCAGACGGTCTAAGATATCTACGTGACGCATTGCTGATTCAACAAGCGCTTCTGCTGTAGGTTCTGTGTATTTCTCTTGGATCTCTTTCTCAAGAGAACCGCCGTTAACACCAATACGAATCGGAATATTCATATCACGAGCACAATCAACAACTGAACGGATACGGCTTTCGTTACCGATGTTACCCGGGTTGATTCGCAAACAATCAACGCCGTACTCTGCGACTTTAAGTGCGATACGGTAGTCGAAATGAATATCAGCAACCAAAGGAACAGAAACCTGCTGCTTGATTAGCTTAAAGGCTTCAGCGGCATCCATAGTCGGTACAGATACGCGAACGATATCAGCACCCACTTTTTCCAAAGCTCTAATTTGAGCAACGGTCGCGGCTACATCTGTTGTTCTTGTGTTGGTCATGGATTGCACAGCAATTGGTGCACCATCACCGATCGGCACATCACCCACATAAATACGGGTTGATTTGCGACGAATAATAGGAGATTCGTGTTGCATATTAACTCTAAGGTAAGGTTATTCTAGCTACTTTGCCTGAAGTATACCCAGAAAGGTCGACAGGTTCACTTGCAAATGTCATTGATACGCCTTCTGGCGCACCTAGAATCACTTTATATGGCGCAGTTCCTGATAAATTTAACGACTGACCTGCTTTTTTGATGCCAGTCGACAAGGTTTTACCCGTTGCATCTTTTACTTGGATCCAGCAATCAGCAGAGAACTGCATCACTAGCTCGTTAGCCACCGCCTCAGGAGCAGTGCTTGCTTCAACAACTTCTGCCTTAGCAGTTGCTGCTGGTTCTGCCTCTGTTGCTTGTTGTTCAGGAGTTTCGTCAGCTGGAGTAACTGCATCAGAAGTATCTTCCGCATCGCTTATCGCAGCAAGGCTCTCTGTACCTTCAACAACTGAAGTTCCCGCTTCGTTTTGTTCAGCTTCAAGCACTTCTAAGGAGGTTAATTCAGGGGGCAGTGATTCTTCGACTGCATGCTCTTCTGAACTTTCAGTATTCGCTAGAGATTGAGATAAGGTGTCTTGTTGCTGGCTCTGCCACCACCACAACGAAGAGATCCCCGCAATTACAGCAAAGATACTCCAAGTTAGAAGCATAATACGGCTGTTGTGCTTCTCGGCTTTAGTCTTGCGAGAAAAGCTCAACATTTCTTGCTCTTGATGTTGAGCATCACCAGCATGATGCAGCGCGCTCAGTACCACTTTTTCGTCAAGGTTAACGTACTTTGCGTACGAGCGAATGTAGCCACGCATAAACGTCGCCACTTGATCTGACTCGAATTGGTTTTCTTCAATTTGTTGGATCAGCGTAACGCGAAGTTTTAAGCGATCAGAAATCTGCTTTTGCGTTAAACCAAGAGATTCTCGTTTATTCTTCAGCAGCGTCCCCGCTTCCAAAGCTGGAACAACGGTTTCTTGTGGTTGTGTATCTTGTTCTGTGTTCATAGAGAGTGAACTTCTAAAGTATTATCGCAGGTTGAGGAGAGCGTTTTTTATTGTCGTTTAAGCTCAATCTAACAACCCACGTTATGTGGGATTTTTCCTGCTATCTAAATCATCAACCCTTAAAGGCGAACATCATTCATTTGTTATGGATGACCTTCTCAGGAAGCTAGTTTATCAAGTAGCCAACCTAAATAGACATATTGATGATCAGTAGCAAGCGAGCACTTAAATTAATTTAAGATTAGTTAATCATAAGCTAATGCCATTACAAGGCAAAAACACTTTAAACAAAATTTACCGTCAGCTCATGGTTTTGTCCAAAATTTGACGAAAAATGTAAGAAAGCGTGGGCAAGAAGTCCAAAAAATCAAAAACTGTACCCCTAAAAAGCAACAAGCCAGAAGTAAGACTTCTGGCTTGTTTAGGTTCTAATCGCGTTTATACCGCTTTTACTTCAATCACACCACCGGCAATCAAGTTCGCTTCAGAGGCTGCTTTAAGCATTTTAGTACGCTTGGTTCTGTCAATAACATCACCGACTAACTGACCACACGCGGCATCAATATCATCACCACGAGTTTTACGAACCGTTACTGTGTAGTTGTATTCCATCAGCGTTTTTTGGAAGCGATCAATACGAGAGTTGCTTGGCTTCTTATAAGGCGAGCCCGGGTAAGGGTTAAATGGAATCAAGTTGATCTTACAAGGCGTTTCTTTCATTAGCTCTGCAAGTTCACGTGCGTGGTCCATATCATCATTCACATGATCCAATAACACGTACTCAACCGTTACTTTACCGCGGTTAGCATTTGAAGATGCAATGTAACGACGAACAGATGCTAGGAAGTCTTGAATATCCCAACGGTCGTTAATCGGCATGATTTGGCTACGTAGTGCATCGTTTGGCGCGTGTAGAGAAATAGCCAATGCTACATCAATGTTGTCTGTCATTTGATCAAGGCCAGATACAACACCTGAAGTCGACACGGTTACACGACGCTTAGACAGTGCGAAACCTAGATCATCAAGCATGATTTCTAATGATGGCATTAGGTTCTTCATGTTCAATAGAGGCTCGCCCATACCCATCATTACAACGTTAGTAATTGGACGACGACCTGTTTCTTTCTCTAGGCCGATTTCACGAGATGCACGCCAGATTTGGCCAACAATTTCTGAAACTTTTAGGTTACGGTTGAAGCCTTGTTGAGCTGTAGAGCAGAACTTACATTCAAGTGCACAACCAACCTGTGAAGAGACACACAGCGTCGCACGGTCGCCATCTGGGATGTATACCGTTTCAACGTCTTGGTCGCCAACGCTCATCGCCCATTTAATTGTGCCATCTGAAGAGTGTTGAGCTTCAGAAACAACAGGTGCAACAATCTCACAACGACGTTGAAGTTTTTCACGCAGCTTTTTGTTGATGTTGTTCATCTGTTCGAAGTCATCGACACCGAAGTGATAAATCCACTTCATCACTTGCTCTGCTCGAAACGCTTTCTCATTCAGTTCTTCTGTGAAAAATTTACGAAGACCTTTACGATCAAAATCGAGTAGATTGACTTTAGCTGTGGTCATGATGCCTCTCAATGACGGAACAATAATTAAGGGCGCGAATTGTACAGGCTTTACGCAACTTCAACAAGCACTGTAAAACCCTGTGTTTATTAAGACATTCAAACTTAAGCGATTAAAATTTGAACAATTGTATTTCTCGGCCTTATATTGCCCAATTTAAAGAAAAGATTCCCGATTACGCTCCTTCGTCGCTATCGGGAATGACGTGAATACCCCTGACATCTTTACACTACACCTCTTTTCCACAATCCATCAGAAACAAAAAGGCTTCACCGAAGTGAAGCCTTTAGAATCATTTGCTGTATCGCTTATTGAGCTGGGCGTGGGCAAATTTCAGATTCTGGGAAGAAGAACTCGATTTCACGAGCTGCAGACTCAGGACTGTCACTGCCGTGTACTGAGTTGTAACGCATGCTGATTGCGTAGTCAGCACGGATAGTGCCGCATGCCGCTTCTTCTGGGTTTGTTTTGCCCATTAGTTCACGGTAACGAGCGATTGCATTTTCGCCTTCAAGTACTTGAACCATGATAGGACCGGAAGTCATGAACTCTTTTAACGGACCAAAAAATTCTTTACCTTCATGTTCTGCGTAGAAGCCACTCGCTTGCTCTTCAGTAAGACGAACCATTTTAGCAGCAATAATTTCTAGGCCTGCTTTTTCGATACGGTGGTAGATTTCACCAACAAGGTTACGCTTAACTGCATCTGGCTTAACAATTGAGAACGTTCTTTCTAGAGCCATAGGGATTCCTTCACTTCATTTTTTTGTTATTAAATACTGAAATTACTGAGACCTTTCGATCTGAGCTTTAGGAATGAGCGGCACCGAAATACCGCTCACTCTTATTATTATTTTGCTTGGTCAACAAGAAGACGAGCTAGAGTACGGACGCCCATACCGGTTGCGCCTGCAGCCCATTTATCGCTTGCTGATTTACGGTAAGTGCCCGCGCAATCCATGTGAATCCAACCTTTTTTGTAGTCATCTACAAAGTAAGAAAGGAACGCAGCCGCTGTACTTGCACCCGGAGTGTAATCGCCCGTGCTGATGTTTGAAAGGTCAGCAAAGTTTGAAGGCAGCATGCCACGGTGGAAATCAGCAAGAGGGAGTGGCCATAGGCCTTCTTTCTCTTGGTTGGCCGCCGTCAGCGCTTGGTGAGACAACTCATCGTCGAAGCTTAGTAGTGCGTGGTAATCATTACCTAATGCATTTTTAGCTGCGCCTGTTAGCGTTGCACAGTCGATAATCAACTCAGGGTTTTGAGCACTTGCGTACATCAGACCATCAGCAAGCACCAAGCGCCCTTCCGCATCGGTGTTCATGATCTCAACTGTCTTACCATTTTTGTAAGTAATGATGTCGCCAAGCTTCAATGCGCGACCAGAGATCATGTTCTCTGCACAACATAGGATAAGCTTAATACGCTTGTTCAGGCCGCGTTCAATCGCTAGACCTAAGCCACCAGTAATCGTTGCTGCGCCGCCCATGTCAGCCTTCATCGCTGTCATGAATTGACCCGGTTTAATGCTGTAACCGCCTGAGTCAAAAGTAATACCTTTACCCACTAGGCAAGCAAACACGGGGGCGTTTTCGTCACCTGTTGGGTTGAAGTCCAGTTGCAGCATTGCTGATGTACGCTCAGAGCCACGGCCGACCGCGTAGATGCCTTCCCAACCTTCGGTTAGTAGATCTTTGTCTTTAACGATTTTCGCTTTAACTGTGCCAGCTGGCGCTACTGACTTGATGTATTCAGCTGCCATTGTCGCAAGTTGACGAGGCGCCACTTCTTCAGCGGTTTTATTGATAATGTCACGCGTCCAGTCAGTCGCACGAATACGAGCTTCAAGCTCCGTTTGATCAGCTTCTGAAAGTGCATCCCATTCCAATGCATTCTTTTTCTTTGGTCCACGGTAGCCTTGGTAGAAAGCCCAAACGCTTTCTAGATCCCAACCTTCACCACGAAGTGAAACGAATGCGATACCTTGTCCGTCAAGCGTACGACCAGCACGTTGAACCGCGCCTAGATCGTGGCCTTCACCAATGTGAATTGTCGCTCCCGCTTCTGAGAACGATAAAATAGCTCTTGCTCCCCACTGAGGCTGGGCAGCTTCTTGACTTAAAAATACTGACATCTGTGTAGACATGATTTCTCCTTGTCATGAACCACTTTGAATGTGTGATTCTGATTATTTTTTATTAGCGCACTGATGTTAGCATTATGTAGGAGGAAAATGTCATTTTGATAAAAAAACGGACCATAAGGTCCGC
Source organism: Vibrio gigantis (assembly GCF_024347515.1). Lineage (NCBI taxonomy): Bacteria > Pseudomonadati > Pseudomonadota > Gammaproteobacteria > Vibrionales > Vibrionaceae > Vibrio > Vibrio gigantis. The sequence continues at coordinate 688,037 of NZ_AP025492.1, read as the reverse complement.
TTTTTTTGGTAAGAATTGTTAACTTGGCTGCGTTTTATATTGGACTAATACCAACCCGCGACCAAGTCATGAGACAAGAGAATTAATCCATCTCATCCATCCAGCATAAAATAATAGCCTCTAAGATTTTCTCATTCGAGTGGTTAGGCTCGTCATCGAACTCTTCAAGGTCTAATACCCATTGGTGTAGATCGGTAAAACGTACCGTTTTAGGATCAGTATCAGGGTACAAATCACATAGCTCAATTGCGATATCTCGCGAATCAATCCACTTCAAGCTCATAACACTTCCTTATATTTATTAGCGACGCTTGGTCACCTTTATGATCTATATTTTAGGCCAGTTTTGTTAAACCGTAATATCAGTCATGGCGAAACCACCATGACCATAGAGAAGTTCTTAGTGATCTTCAGACGCTAGGTTCAATGTGTACTTTGGAATCTCTACTACAAGATCTTCATTAGCCACTTTTGCTTGGCAACCAAGGCGAGATTCCATCTCTAAGCCCCATGCTTTATCTAGCATGTCATCTTCTAGATCATCACTCTCTTCTAAAGAATCAAAACCTTCACGAATCACAACGTGACATGTCGTACATGCACACGATTTTTCACATGCGTGTTCAATACCAATACCGGCCTTCAGTGCAACATCAAGAACCGTCTCACCAGTTTTTGCTTCTAAAACAGCGCCTTCTGGACATAGATCTTCGTGAGGTAAAACAATAATCTTTGGCATGTTTATCTATTCTCTAACTATTAAATATTATCGACTGACTGACCTGACAGTGCAGCACGAATTGATTTATCCATACGACGAGAAGCAAAGTCTTGACTCGCTTTGTCGGTATTCTTAATTTCTAGTTCAATGGCATCGGCATTGTCGCCATTACGCGCTTCAATCAGTGCTTCAATCGCTTGAACCAGTTGTTGTTTACCTTGCTCGTCCAGCAACTCATCGCCATCGGCTTGCATTGCAGCAATTAGGCCTTCAATAACGCGATCCGCTTCTACGCGTTGTTCAGCAAGAGCACGCGCTTGCATGTCTTCTTTTGCAAACGTCATCGAGTCTTTCAGCATGCTCGCTACTTCGTTGTCGCTTAGACCGTAAGAAGGCTTAACTTGAATTTCAGCTTGAACGCCAGTGCTCTTCTCCATCGCGGTAACCGATAGCAGGCCATCAGCATCTACTTGGTAAGTAACACGAATATGAGCCGCACCTGCAGTCATCGGCGGGATGCCTTTCAGAGCAAAACGAGCCAGTGAACGACAATCGTCGACCATTTCACGTTCGCCTTGCACGGTATGTACTGTCATTGCAGTTTGACCGTCTTTGAACGTGGTAAATTCTTGTGCTCGAGCCACAGGGATCGTGGTATTACGAGGAATGATCTTTTCTACTAGACCACCCATAGTTTCGATACCTAGCGATAGAGGAATAACGTCCAATAGCAGCATTTCAGAGTCAGGCTTGTTACCCACTAAAATATCCGCTTGAATTGACGCACCAATCGCAACCACTTCATCAGGGTTGATGCTAGTTAATGGCGTGCGACCAAAGAAGTCACCAACCATTTCACGCACAAGCAATGTACGAGTTGACCCCCCCACCATCACCACTTCAAGTACTTCATCAGCGTCAACTTCTGCATCTTTAAGTGCACGGCGACATGAAAGCAGTGTTTTCTTAACCAGCGGCTTAATGATCTCTTCAAACTCTTCGCGAGTTAATGAACCAGACCAACCTATAGCTTCAACATCAACGCTTTCAGCTTCAGATAAGCCAATCTTAGCTTCTGTTGCTGCATCGAGAAGAATACGGTTCTGTTCTGCAGTTAGCTCTGATAAGCCGATTTGTTGTTGGAAATGATCCGCAACGAGATGATCAAAGTCATCACCGCCTAATGCAGAATCACCGCCCGTTGCTAGAACTTCAAAGACACCTTTAGACAGGCGCAGGATAGAGATATCAAATGTACCGCCACCTAGGTCATAAACGGCGATTACCCCTTCTTTACCTGAATCCAAACCGTAAGCAATCGCCGCTGCGGTTGGCTCATTAAGAAGACGTAATACATGAAGACCAGCCAGCTGCGCTGCATCTTTCGTACCTGCACGCTGTGCATCATCAAAGTACGCAGGAACGGTAATAACAGCACCAGATAGCTCGCCACCGAGTGTTGACTCAGCTCGTTGACCTAGCGCACGCAGAATGTCTGCTGATACTTGAATTGGGTTTTTGTTGCCTTGCTCTGTGCTAATCACAGGCAAACCATTATCACTTTCTTCAAATTGATATGGCAGAGATGGGTATCGCTGTTGAATATCTACCAGTGAGCGACCGATTAATCGCTTAACTGAGATAATGGTATTTTTAGGATCAGTCTGTGCATTTGCACGAGCTTCGTCACCGGTCGTGTACGACTCTGACGTATAGTGAACAACGGAAGGAAGAATACTGCGACCTTGTTGATCAGCTAGCGTACTTGCCTCACCACTGCGCACCGACGCAACCAATGAGTTTGTTGTACCTAAATCAATACCCACAGCAAGCTTGTGCTGGTGAGGAGCGGCGCTTTGCCCTGGTTCTGCAATCTGAAGTAGTGCCATGGATGTGTCCTTGTTATACGAACTAGCCGATCAAACGATCTTCAACTAATTCGATTTCATTCTTTAATTTTGCAATAAACTTAAGCTTTCTGACTCGGTCTGCTGCTTCTAACCAAGCTTCGCTGTCGAGTTCTTGTTGGATAGCGCTTAATTGTTGTTTATACATTTTGCTAACCTTACCTTCAAATGCAAATAAAGCATCTTCAGGTTCAGAACTGTCTGCGATGTCTTCAAGCTCTTCACGCAATTCCATTTGCTCCATTAGGAACATCGGATCTTGCATGGTCTGCTGCTCACCACGAATATCCTCACCATGTTGCACTAACAGGTATTCAGCACGGCTGATTGGATTCTTCAATACCTGATAAGCATCATTAATTTGTGCAGCTTTTTGCACAGCTAACAGGCGATCACGCTCGGAAGCAGTGGCAAATTTATCAGGGTGGAATTGGCGTTGCAGATCTCTAAACTGAGAAGAAAGAAGGCTACCATCCAGCTGAAACTGAAGTGGTAGCCCAAATAATTCGAAATGATTCATGTAACGGTGGTCCTAAGTTTAGGCTCTTCAATCAGAGCCTAATTTTATTCTTCGCTCACTATAAAACGCTTAACAATTAAAGCGTTTAAACATTGAAGCTCTCACCACAACCACATTCGCCTTTTGCGTTAGGGTTGTTGAATTCAAAACCTTCATTTAGGCCTTCTTTTACGTAATCAAGCTCAGTACCGTCTAGGTAAACTAGGCTCTTTGGATCAATGATGACCTTAACACCTGAATGCTCGAACACTTCGTCTTCTTCGTTAAGCTCGTCAACGAATTCTAGTACATACGCCATACCCGAACAGCCAGTAGTTTTTACCGCTAAGCGCAACCCGATACCTTTACCTCGGTTATCTAGGAAAGCTTGAACTCGGCTTGCTGCCGTCTCTGTCATGGTGATGGCCATACTACAACCTTGTGTTTTATATAAATTGAGAACTCAGGGGGAGCACAAAGGATGCTCCCAAATATTACTTATTTTTTGTGATTACTTAATGAAACGATTAACGCTTCTTTTTGTAATCCGCAACTGCTGCTTTGATTGCGTCTTCAGCAAGAATTGAACAGTGAACCTTCACTGGTGGCAATTCTAGCTCTTCTGCTATTTCAGAGTTTTTGATAGCAGCTGCTTCATCAATACTTTTACCTTTAACCCACTCAGTGACTAGTGAACTAGAAGCGATTGCGCTACCACAACCGTAAGTTTTGAATTTTGCGTCTTCGATAATGCCTTCTGGCGTTACCTTGATTTGCAGTTTCATTACGTCACCACAAGCTGGTGCGCCAACCATGCCGCTACCTACACTTGGGTCTTCTTTATCAAACGAACCTACGTTACGTGGGTTTTCGTAGTGATCAATTACTTTTTCGCTATATGCCATGATAGTTACCTCGAATCCTCTATATCCGTGAGATTAGTGATGAGCCCACTCAACAGTGTTCAAATCAATCCCTTCTTTATACATATCCCATAGAGGAGACATGTCGCGTAATTTGTTTACCGCTACACGAATTTGTGCAATCGCGTAGTCGATTTCTTCTTCCGTTGTGAAACGGCCGAATGAGAAACGTACTGAGCTGTGTGCCAGTTCATCGTTCAGACCAAGAGCACGTAGAACGTATGATGGCTCTAGGCTTGCTGATGTACATGCAGAACCTGATGATACTGCCAGGTCTTTTAGAGACATAAGCAGAGACTCACCTTCAACGAAAGCAAAGCTCACGTTTAGGTTGTGGGGTACACGCTGGTCTAAGTCACCGTTTACTGTTACTGCTTCTAGGTCCTGAACACCTTTAAGTAGGCGCTCACGAAGTGCTAATGCGTGATCGAAATCTTTCTGCATGTCTTGCTTAGCGATAGCACAAGCTTCGCCCATACCCACGATTTGGTGAGTAGCAAGCGTACCAGAACGGAAACCACGCTCATGACCGCCGCCGTGCATTTGCGCTTCTAGACGGATACGTGGCTTACGACGAACGTAAAGTGCACCGATACCTTTAGGACCGTACATTTTGTGGGCTGAAAGTGAGATTAGATCAACTTTAATCTCTTTTACGTCTAGTGGGATTTTGCCCGCAGACTGAGCCGCATCAACGTGGAAGATGATCTTGCGAGAACGACATAGTTCGCCGATCGCATTGATATCTTGGATTACACCAATTTCGTTGTTTACGTGCATGATAGAAACAAGCACTGTGTCTTCACGCATTGCAGCTTGTAGCTTGTCTAGATCGATAATGCCGTTTGCTTCTGGCTCTAGGTAAGTTACCTCAAAGCCTTCACGCTCTAGTTGACGACATGGATCAAGAACCGCTTTATGTTCTGTTTTGCACGTGATTACGTGCTTACCTTTCTTCTCGTAAAAGTGCGCGGCACCTTTGATAGCAAGGTTATCTGACTCTGTAGCACCAGAAGTGAAAACAATTTCACGTGGGTCTGCATTTAATAGATCAGCAATTTGCTCACGAGCATTATCTACTGCTTCTTCTGCCTGCCAGCCGTAACGGTGCGAACGAGATGCAGGGTTACCGAAGTTACCATCCATCGTCATGCACTGAACCATTTTCTCAGCAACTCGTGGATCGACTGGGCATGTAGCTGAATAGTCAAAGTAAATAGGCAGTTTCATTTTCTACTCCAATGTAAAAACTGACCGCTATGAGCGGGCATTAACACCGTGAGGTGCTGCACTAATCGTTGTAGTGCTCGTATTTTTTTGTGCAAAACTATTATTAACCGCAAGATCAATATCTTGACGATCAGAAATCTCTAAAACTTCGTTATCTTTCATCAGCTCACCGAGCGTAATGTCGTTTAAGAAGCTGCTGATTCGGGAGCTTAAATCACGCCAAAGGGTGTGAGTTAAACAGCGACTGCCACCTTGGCAATCTGCTCGACCGTGACACTTAGTTGCATCGACTGATTCGTCGACTGCAGCGATTACAGTCCCGACAGCAATATCGCTCGCTTCAGCTCCTAAACGATAACCACCGCCAGGGCCGCGAACACTAGCAACTAAGCCAGCTTTACGTAACTTAGAAAATAATTGTTCTAAGTAAGATAACGAGATGCCCTGTCGCTCTGAAATATCAGCCAGAGGAACTGGGCTTTTTTGCGAATGCAGTGCTACATCTAGCATAGCTGTTACCGCATATCTTCCTTTAGATGTAAGTTTCATATCACACCGTATCCACATTGTTTATGTGGTTGGAATCTTCCCATACCCGACTAAATTGGTCAAGTATTTTACCTGACTATTTTAGTCAAGTATTCATCCTTACGGTTAGAGTGGTTTTTACTTACTATTTTTACTCTTCTCAATCGAAGTTAAAATACCGCGTAGAGTGTTAATCTCTTGCAATTCAGGACGAGCTCGACTGAACAGACGACGTAGCTTATTCATCACCTGACCCGGCTTATCCTTAGAGATAAATTGGGTATCAATGATCACTTTTTCAAGGTGCTCATAGAACATTTCTAGTTCTTCGTGGCGAGGGTATTCATCTTGTTGCTGTGGCTTGTATTGGCTAGCAACCATATCAAGGTGGGCTACACGTACTTCATAGCTCAGAGTCTGCACTGCCATTGCTAGGTTTAGCGAGCTGTATTCAGGGTTAGCTGGGATACATACATGGAAGTGGCACTTCTGAAGTTCGTCATTAGTCAAACCAGTACGTTCACGGCCGAACACTAATGCGACAGGGTGCTTCTGACCTTCAATTGCGAATTTTTGGCCACACTCGCGAGGCTCAAGCATTGGCCATTCAAGCGTGCGTGAACGTGCACTCGAGCCCACCACTAAACCACAGTCTTTTACTGCTTCATCTAGTGTAGAAACTATGGTCGCGTTTTCTGCGATATCACCTGCACCTGCAGCCAGTGCTAAGGTCTGCTCGTCAACTTCACATTGAGGGTCTACAAGAACTAATTGACTCAAACCCATCACTTTCATTGCGCGAGCTGCTGATCCGATATTCCCTGAATGAGACGTACCAACCAGAACGACTTTTACATTGTCTAACATGCTATATGACACCACTTTAAAAATAATCGCGAGATATTAACACATAGCAAAGTAAAATGGTCAGACCCTTCTCGTAATGTGAAACCAAGAGTTCAAAAAATAACCACTTCCCTTTTGGTAAAACTTTGGTATACTCGCCGCCGCTTTAAATTGTTCTTTAACATCTTGTGGGAAAAACCATATGCATCCAATGCTAAACATTGCGATACGCGCTGCGCGTAAAGCTGGCAACCATATTGCTAAATCTCTAGAAACAACTGATAAGATCGAATCGTCTCTAAAAGGTAACAACGATTACGTTACTAACATTGCTCAAGAAGCTGAGTACATGATCATTGAGACAATCAAAGCATCTTACCCAGAGCACAGCATTATTTCTGAAGAGAAAGGCCTGACTGAAGGTAAAGACTCTGACGTACAATGGATCGTTGACCCACTAGATGGCACCAACAACTTTGTAAAAGGTTTCCCTCACTTCTCTGTATCTATCGCTGTTCGCATGAACGGTCGTACAGAAGTTGCTTGTGTTTATGACCCAATGCTAAACGAGCTATTCACAGCTCAACGTGGCGCTGGCGCTCAACTTAACAACGCTCGTATGCGTGTTACTCAACTAAAAGACCTTCAAGGTACTGTTCTAGCGACTGGTTTCCCATTCAAGCAAAAGCAACACTCTGAATCTTTCATGAAGATCATCTCTGGTCTATTCATCGACTGTGCTGATTTCCGTCGTACAGGTTCTCCTGCTCTTGACCTATGTTACCTAGCAGCTGGCCGTGTTGATGGTTACCTAGAACTAGGCCTTAAGCCATGGGATCTAGCAGCTGGCGATCTAATCGCTCGTGAAGCTGGTGCTATCATGACTGACTTCGCTGGCGGTACTGATTACATGACTTCTGGTAATGTTGTTGCATCAAGCGCACGTGGTGTTAAGTCTATCCTTAAGCACGTTCGTGAGAACGCTAACGAAGGTATGCTGAAGTAATTCAGGCCTTTGATAAGCTCTAACGTCGATAACGACAGTTAAGAGAAAGAATTTTAAAGCCTCGCTAATGCGAGGCTTTTTTTATAGATTTGTACCGTCCTAAATATGGTTGACACATTTCCAACATGAAATTGGAGAGTGTCATGAAAACAACAAGTAGACGTACTCAACGAGATTATTCTCTTGCCTTTAAATTGGCAGTCGTAAGCCAAGTCGAAAAAGGCGAAATGACTTATAAGCAAGCTCAAGAACGTTATGGGATCCAAGGTCGCTCTACCGTTTTAGTTTGGCTTCGCAAACATGGTCAACTAGATTGGTCTAAAGGAATAGAACAATCGAGAGCGTTAGGAGCGACTATGTCAAACTCTTCCTCAACTCAAACCCCAGAGCAACGAATCAAAGAACTCGAGCAGCAATTAGAAGAAACTCAGCTCAAAGCGGAGTTCTTCGAAGCGGTTGTAAAAGTCATGGATCGAGATTTCGGAGTCCGAATTTCAAAGAAGCGCAAGGCCGAGTTATTAAGGAAAAAACGGTCAGAAAGTTGACCGTCACTAAAGCTTGTCACTTCATAGGTATTACACGACAAGCTTTCTACAAGCGCTGTGTTGCAGAAATTCATCAGACAAAGAAAGATGAATCCGTACTCGGTTTTGTGAAGGAGCAAAGGATGATGCACCCTCGAATAGGAACTCGTAAGATCAAGTATTTACTTGCTCAGAACGATATTGAAATCGGGCGAGACCGCTTATTCTCTCTGCTGAGAATGAATCGATTATTAGTACAGAATCGAAGGGCATCGAACCACAAACAGTAATCATCGCTTTTACTGCCATCCAAATCGAATCAAAGAAGGCTTAATACCGGAAGGACCAGAGCAATTATGGGTTGCCGATATTACTTACCTAGCAACGCGGCGTGGTAGTACTTATCTCAGTTTAGTGACGGACGCTTACTCAAGAAAAATCGTGGGCTATCACATAAGTGATGATATGAAAGCTCGCACGGTCAAGCAGGCCTTTTTAAACGCGTTGAAAGAGCGGAAGAATACAGGTGAGCTTGTCCATCACTCAGATCGAGGTGTTCAGTACTGCTCTGTTGAATACCAAGAGTTGCATCGACAGTATGGTGTATCTTGCTCAATGACTGATGGCTATGACTGTTATCAGAATGCGTTGGCAGAGAGGATCAACGGAATACTGAAGATGGAGTATCTGTTGAATAAGCCTAATGATTTAGATGAAGCAAAGAAAATGGTCGCTGAATCAGTAAAAATCTATAATGAATATAGGCCTCACACAGCTCTAAAATACAAAACGCCCGATGAAGTACATCGAGCGTTTTAGTCAATCAAGTGTCAACCCATATCAGGACGGGTCAATTCATCCAAAGCAATAAAGTATTCATTCAAATACTCTCAGATCTCCTTATCTTGCCTCAACTAATAGCTCACTCTGCCCAGTAGGTTAGGAGCTCCTGATTGCCATTTGCAATGGCTCATTTCAAATGAACCCGGGTACAGACCTGTTATTCGAATAAAACCATCTCGAGTCGTAAAACTAATACACAATACAGGTTTGCTCTGATTGAGACTTGGGTATATGTAACTCAATTGCTCACTATCAAGACGGACGTAGTTGCCGTAGTCTTTGTTCGAACTCGCTCCAAGATAAGGTAGCAGTTCGATATCATGATATTTGTGCTCTAGGTAAGCGGAGTTATTCCCCTCTTTAGCAGCAGTATCCGCAACAGACAGGTTATACATGTTTCCACTTCCACTACCATATCCAGCCACAACACCACAACTATTAGAACAATTAGAATCTATTGCATCGTAGTAAGAGAGAGCATACGTAATATGTTGTTCATCACCTCTAGGCTCGTAACCATACTCACTGGTTGATTCACCATCACAACCCACTAACAACATTGTTGCTAGTACACCTATCGCCGTCGCTCGAAAGCTCATCTTGACCACCTTAAACATTCATTTGAAATCGATTAATGATTAACCTGAATGTTAAGGCGTCTCTATTTATCCCTGCTAAAAACACAGTTTAGCTGAAGTTAAAGCGTGAATAGTTGTTATATGATGGCTTTGATTTGATTCAAAACCCAATGAAGGACCACATCGGATTTAGGCACTTTTCGATAACTAAGATAAACAGGAATTGAAAGTTGTTCCGAAAATGGTAGTGAATAGATAGATAAGTTAAGTTCTTGTTTCAGCATCTCTGCATGACGCTTAGTCACCACGCACACCAATTCACTTTTAGAAACCATATACAGCGAAGTAAGCAGTGAGTCCGACGTATAAACGATATTACGATTTTCTACATTGCCGGAATACAGCGAATCTAAAATGAAAGGCTGCTCTCTTTGAGTATTCCAAGCAATAAAATCCAATTCAAGAAACTGGGACTCATTGAGCATCGCGTCTCTTTTGGGGTGAGTTTCAGAACACACAGCGACGAGTTCATCTTTAAACAACAAGATATTTTCGAACCCACTGAGTTCAACAGGTTGGGTGGATATCATGAAATCTGCTTTGCGTAAGCGCAGTTCATCTAACCACTCATCTTGAGCAACAAAGTTCGCTCGGTTAGTTAACGAGAGATCAAAATTCGAATGAGATATCGCGTTTAGCAACTGAGGATAAAAGAGAATATCGCCATCTTTGTGACCGAAGTAAGTAATGACGCGCTTAGACTTTCTCGGATTGCGCAGCGCTGTTGACTCAGCAGCTATCGCATCCACATGAGGTTTCACCGCTTGATAGAGACTCTCACCTTTGCTGGTAGGAACAAGGGTATTGCCTGAGCGGACGAATAGAACCTCATTATAGAACTCATTCAGCTTAGAGATATTTTGGCTCACCGCAGATGGCGTAATCCCAAGCTGTTTAGCCGCATTGGAGACACCTCGCTCTTCATAAACTGCAATAAAATACTTCAATGAATTCAGATCCATAAACCGCCTCCTGTATGCTCTCTTCCACTGTATATAAAAAAACCGCTAGTTGCCTAGCGGTTTTTTTGGTTTAGCGAAACGTATTAAGCTAAGGCCTAAGGCATCTCGTCAAACTCTTCACCTTCTTTTTCCACTTGTGGTGGCATTAGGTGCTCACGCGTAATACCCAACTTCATCGCCAGTGCAGATGCAACGTAGATAGAAGAGTAAGTACCAACTGTAATACCTAGTAGAAGTGCAGTCGCGAAGCCGTGAATCATAGCGCCGCCCTGAACGAACAGTGCGATAACTACAAATAACGTGGTACCAGAAGTGATCAATGTACGGCTCAATGTTTGTGTGATTGAGCTGTTCAGTACTTCAGGTGCTTCACCCTTACGCATCTTACGGAAGTTCTCACGAATACGGTCAAATACAACGATGGTATCGTTGAGGGAGTAGCCGACTACCGTTAGCAAGGCTGCTACGATGGTAAGGTCAACCTCAATTTGCATTAGAGAAAACACACCCAGAGTGATGATAACGTCGTGTGCTAGTGCTAATACCGCACCTGCAGCCAAGCGCCATTCGAATCGCACTGACACGTAGATCAGGATACAGATAAGAGAAACAAGGATAGCAAGGCCACCAGCTTCTGTTAATTCGTCACCCACGTTAGGGCCAACGAACTCGATACGACGCATTTCAACTTGCTCACCAGTACCGCTCTCAATAGCAGAAAGGATCTGATTACCAAGTGTTTCGCCCGCTACGCCATCACGTGGACGTAGGCGAACCATTACATCACGAGCTGAACCGAAGTTCTGTACCGTCGCATCACCAAAGCCTTCGGCTTCTAGTGCACTACGGATATCAGGAAGGTGTGCTGGTTGTTCAAAGCCAACTTCAATCAGAGTACCGCCTGTAAAATCTAGACCCCAGTTCAACGATTTCGTTGTTAGGGTGAAGATAGCAGTACCAATCATCAAGATAGAAAAAACAAAGGCAACCTTTGACCAACGCATAAAGTCGATCATTTTGTCTGCTTTTAGAATCTGAAACATATTAATTCCTAGCCTTAGATCGACAGTTTTTTAACGCGTTTGCCGCCATACATCAGGTTCACGATACAACGTGTTCCGACAATAGCTGTAAACATTGAAGTCAAGATACCGATAGACAGCGTTACCGCGAAGCCTTTAATCGCACCAGTACCCACAGCAAATAGAATGATTGCTGTTAGTAGTGTGGTGATGTTGGCATCGGCGATTGTGCTGAATGCGTTCGCGTAACCTTGGTGAATAGCTTGTTGTGGACTACGTCCATCTCGAAGCTCTTCACGTATCCGCTCAAAGATCAGTACGTTCGCATCGACCGCCATACCGACCGTTAATACGATACCGGCAATACCTGGTAGGGTCATAGTAGCCCCCGGAATCATCGACATCACACCGATAATAAGCACCAAGTTAGCCATTAGCGCAACGTTTGCAATCAGACCAAAGCTACGGTAGTAAAGCAGCGTAAACAGCATTACTGCAGCCATACCCCAAACCATCGCCATGATACCCATATCGATGTTTTGCTGACCCATAGATGGACCAATCGTACGTTCTTCTACAATCGAAATAGGCGCAATCAATGCACCAGCACGTAGTAGAAGTGCCAAGTTATGAGCTTCAGCCGTTGAGTCGATACCAGTAATACGGAAGTTGCGGCCTAGCGCTGACTGAATCGTCGCTTGGTTAATTACTTCTTCGTGCTTACTTAAGATAACTCGACCTTCCGGTGTTTTACGACCGCTGTCTTTGTACTCTGCAAATACGGTTGCCATTAGCTTACCGATATTCTGACGAGAGAATGCAGACATCTTGCTACCACCTTCGCTATCTAGCGAGATGTTAACTTGAGGACGACCATATTCATCAACACTTGAGCTTGCATCAGTAATACTTGAACCGCCTAGAATAACGCGCTTCTTAAGTACCACAGGGCGACCATCACGATCTTCCTTGATTTCACTACCAGCAGGGGCACGACCAGAAGCGGCAGCGGCTAAGTCAGCACTGCTATCCACTTCACGGAATTCAAGCGTCGCGGTAGCACCAAGGATTTCTTTAGCGCGAGCCGTGTCTTGAACACCAGGCAACTCCACTACGATACGGCTAGAACCTTGACGTTGAACCAAAGGCTCGGCAACACCAAGTTCGTTAACACGGTTACGTAGAATGGTAATGTTTTGCTCAACCGCGTAGTTACGGATTTCTTGAAGACGAGCCTCTGTAAAGCTTGCAACCAAAGAGAAGCGACCGTTAGATTCAGAATCTACGAACGTCATGTCTTGGTGCTTAGATTGCAGTAGCGATTTCGCTTCAGCAAGCTGCTCTTCGTTACGTAGAATCACTTCAACTGCATCTTTACCAGATGGGCGAATTGCACGATAACGGATTTTCTCTTCACGAAGTTCACTACGGAATGCTTCTTCTTGTTGACCAACCAGCTTTTGCATCGCAGCGTCCATATCCACTTCCATTAAGAAGTGAACACCACCACGTAGATCAAGACCAAGTTTCATTGGTGCAGCACCAATAGATTCAAGCCAGTCAGGGGTTGAAGCCGCTAGATTTAAAGCAACGATAACGTCATCGCCTAGTGCTTCGGTGATGATATCACGGGCACTAATTTGCGTATCTGTGTCGTTAAAGCGAACAAGAATGGAACCGTTTTCGAGAGCAACGGATTTAGTAGAAAGGTTTTCTGCTTCAAGAGCATTGGTGACAGCATCCAGCGTAGACATATCTACAGAGGCGCCGCGCGCCCCTGTAACTTGAACTGCCGGATCTTCACCGTATATATTTGGAAGTGCGTACAACGCAGCGATAGCGATGGCAAACACCACCATCAAATACTTCCATAACGGGTAACGGTTTAGCACAGCGAGGATCCTCTAGCTGTTTATAGAGATTTCAGAGTACCTTTTGGTAGCACTGCTGTAACGAAGTCTTTCTTAATAACTACTTCGTTGTTTGCGTTCAGTTCGATAGCAACGTAGTCACTGTCTTCAGCGATCTTAGTGATCTTACCGATTAGGCCGCCGCTTGTAAGAACTTCGTCGCCTTTGCCCATAGAAGACATAAGGTTCTTGTGCTCTTTAACACGCTTAGCTTGTGGACGGTAGATCATGAAGTAGAAGATCACAGCGAACATACCTAGCATGATAAGCATTTCGAAACCACCGCCTGCTGGTGCACCTTCTGCTGCTGCGTGAGCTTGAGAAATAAACATTTAAAACATCCTCTATTATATTTTCGTAATTGTTTGTCTAATTGGGTCGCATCCCTTTACTTTCAAGCCCCATCACTCGGAAGAGAGATAGGGCTCGCAAAAAAGGAATACTAAGATTCTTTACCTAGTGGTGGCACTTCACGCCCCATTCTTGCGTAGAACTCTGCAACGAACTCTTCAAAGCGGTCTTCATCGATAGACTGACGAATGTCTGACATTACTCGTTGGTAGAAACGCAGGTTATGAATCGTGTTCAGTCGAGCACCTAGGATTTCGTTACAACGATCCAAATGATGTAAGTACGACTTGCTGTAGTTCTTACAAGTGTAACAGTCACACTCTGAATCTAGTGGTGTTGTATCGGTTTTATGCTTCGCATTACGGATCTTGATCACACCTTCAGTCACAAACAGGTGGCCATTACGTGCATTTCGCGTTGGCATTACACAATCAAACATGTCGATACCGCGACGAACACCTTCAACCAAGTCTTCAGGTTTGCCTACGCCCATTAGGTAACGTGGCTTATCTTCTGGCAGTTGAGGGCATGTGTGCTCAAGAATACGGTGCATATCTTCTTTTGGTTCGCCTACGGCTAGGCCACCTACTGCGTAACCGTCAAAACCAATTTCTGTTAGGCCTTTAACCGATACATCACGAAGGTCTTCGTACACACCACCTTGAACGATGCCGAATAGTGAGTTCGGGTTTTCAAGTTTGTCGAAGTGGTTACGTGAACGCTCTGCCCAACGAAGAGACATCTCCATTGAGTCTTTTGCTTCTTTGTGTGTCGCTGGATAAGGCGTACACTCATCGAAGATCATTACGATGTCTGAACCTAAATCTTTTTGGATTTCCATCGACTTCTCAGCGTCCATGAAGATCTTGTCACCGTTTACAGGGTTACGGAAGTGAACCCCCTCTTCAGTGATTTTACGCATAGCACCTAGGCTGAATACTTGGAAGCCGCCTGAATCTGTCAAGATAGGACCGTGCCAGTTCATGAAATCGTGCAGGTCACCGTGCATTTTCATGATTTCTTGACCCGGACGTAGCCATAGGTGGAATGTGTTACCTAATAGAATTTCAGCGCCTGTGTCTTTCACTTCTTCAGGTGTCATACCTTTTACAGTACCGTAAGTACCTACAGGCATGAATGCTGGGGTTTCAACGGTACCGCGTTCAAACTGAAGTTGACCACGACGTGCGCCGCTATTAGTTTTTTTAAGTTCGTATTTTAATTTCACGAAGCCTCCAATATGCCAGAGAAACAATCTGACTGTTAATTCAGAACCTTAGGCCAAACAAAAGTTCAGTCTAGTAGGTTCTATGAGGAGCGGTCGCGTATTCCTTGCGAGAGATTAGACAGACACCCTGCCCGACTCCTAGCTTACTGCTAGCACCCGTAAATTTTTTTTATATCGCTTATAACCGGCTAAATTAGCTGGTTTTCTTGTTGATGAACATAGCATCACCGTAGCTGAAGAAACGATATTCGCTCTTCACTGCGTGATCGTATGCGCCCATCACATTGTCGTAACCTGCAAATGCACTCACCAACATAATCAGAGTCGATTCAGGTAAGTGGAAATTGGTAATTAAGCAATCCACCAACTGGTATTCATAGCCAGGAAAAATGAAGATTTCAGTATCACCAAAGAAAGGAACTAATTCGGTACCTTTCTTTAGCGCATCTTGCGCTGCACTTTCTAGTGAGCGCACTGATGTTGTGCCAACGGCAATAATACGTCCGCCACGAGCTTTAGTTGCTGCAACCGCATCTACCACCTCTTGCGGTACTTCAACATACTCAGCATGCATGTGGTGATCATTTATGTTGTCTACTTTCACGGGCTGGAATGTGCCAGCTCCAACGTGAAGCGTCACGTAAGCAAATTCGACACCTTTTTCTTTCATGTCAGCCATTAGCTTGTCATCAAAGTGAAGGCCTGCTGTTGGCGCTGCAACTGCACCCGGCTTTTCATTATAGACCGTCTGGTAGCGCTCTTTATCTGCATCTTCATCAGGGCGATCGATGTAAGGAGGCAGTGGCATGTGACCAACACTGTTAAGAATCTCTAAAACGCTTTGGTCAGATGTGAAATGGATTTCAAATAACGCATCATGTCGCGCCACCATTTCAGCTTCATACTCATCGTTCTCACCAAGGAACAATTTAGTGCCCGGTTTCGGTGATTTAGAACAACGAACATGCGCTAGAATACTTTTCTCATCAAGCATACGCTCAACCAGCACTTCAAGCTTACCGCCTGATGCCTTGCGACCGAATACACGAGCAGGAATTACTCGAGTGTTATTGAAAACAACCAGATCGCCTGGCTCAACCAAGTCTAAAACGTCTTTAAACGAACCATCAGCTAGGTTGCCGCTGTTGCCATCTAATTTAAGCAGGCGGCTTGCTGTGCGCTCCTCTTGAGGGTAGCGAGCAATGAGTTCATCTGGTAGGTCAAAGTGAAAATCTGAAACTTGCATGTGTCTAGTCTTGTCTTAGTTGATGAGATTTGTGCCATTGACGAATCATAAATCGTAGTTGCTGGATAATCGTGACGGTAAGTAAATCGTTACCAGAAAGATATCGCAAACACGACTAAAAATTTCGCAGTGGGCTAGTATAGGCACACGAGCCGCAATAGCAAGGTTTACAGCAATGGATTATTGTAAAGAGGCGTAAAATAATGCTACTGATTCACCTCCTCAAACTAAAGAATTAGTTGCATAAAACTCACCCAAGAATGCGTCAGATCTCAGTTATTTTTTGGATAAAAAACTATAGTGATAACAACAAATAAATAATAAGGAGGTTCGTATGATCAAGGTTGAAGATATGATGACTCGCAACCCTCATACTCTATTGCGCTCACACTCACTAGCCGATGCTAAGCACATGATGGAAGCGCTTGATATCCGCCATATTCCGGTCGTTGATTCAGACAGACAACTATTAGGTGTCGTCACACAGCGAGACGTTCTAGCCGCTCAAGAATCTAGCCTACAAAACATCCCACAAGCTCAATCTTTTACTCTTTCAACACCACTTAACGACATCATGCATAAAAGTGTTATGTCTGTAGAGCCGCGAGCAGGATTAAAAGAATCGGCTATCTATATGCAGAAGCACAAAGTGGGCTGTTTACCTGTCGTTGAAAACCACGAACTAGTGGGCATTATCACTGACAGCGATTTCGTCACAATAGCGATTAACTTGTTAGAGCTACAAGAAGAAGTCGAGCCAGAAGAAGCGGAAGTAGAGTAACGCTCGGAAGTGTTCTCAAGAAGAGCGGCTCGTTATGCCGCTCGAAGGAATTTTTGTCGATACGAACTATTGTAGGCTGTTATAGAAGCTCAGATACCACATCTGCTAGTTGATGGAACGTCTCACGACGCGAAGAGCTTGGTCGCCAAACAAGACCGATGTCTCGGTATGCCTGTTGGCCAGGAGGGTCGATAACCACCAGATTTTGATTTTCCAGCAAACCGTGATCAATAGCCATTTGCGGAATAAAGGTAGTACCTAAACCGTTCGCTACCATTTGAACCAAGGTGTGAAGGCTCGTTGCTGTGAACGGGTTGATCTTCTCTTTGTCAGTTAACTTACACGCTGACACCGCGTGCTCAGTTAAACAGTGCTCGTTCTCCAATAAGAATACAGACTCGTCTGGCAGGTCGTCATATTTAATAGGGACACGAATACCATCTGCTTGATTACGGCTGATGACCATTCTAAAAGGATCTTGCCCAACCACTTTGCTCTCCATGTTGTCGATATCAACAGGTAGAGCCAGAATCAATACATCTAACTCACCATGGCGCAGTGCCGCAAGTAAGTTCGTTGTCGTGTCTTCGCGCAACAGCAGATTTAACTGAGGAAAGCGTTGGTTGGCTTCTTGTACCAGATCGCACAAAAGAAATGGCGCAATGGTAGGAATGCACCCTACTCGCAGCTGACCTTGCATCGCATCGCCATTACATAGGTTTCCGAGTTCAACCAAGTCCTGCCCTTTCGCCAATAACTCTCGGCCATGCTTAACCACCAGCTCTCCCGCTTGAGTGAAAACGAGTGGGCTCTTTTTATCTTTCTTCTCATACAAAGGGCAACCGATCAGCTCTTCTAGGTTTTGGATACCTTTACTCAGAGTAGATTGGCTAACGAAACAGCGATCAGCGGCGTCGCTAAAGTGCCGTGTTTCGTGAAGAGTAACAAGATAGTGAAGTTGCTTAAGACTTGGCCATTTATTCATGAAATTACTTTGTAATATGAGTAGGATAAGTTACACGAAGGTCCTAAGACCTGAGAAAAGGACAAAGAATAAGCTTATCGCTTTTTTCGATGAACTTAATCTATTTAATTCGCTTTTTTCTATAGTACCGATTGTACTATAGTTTGTCGCGTAGAAACGGAGCCCAAACAAAGATGTGTTGGGCCAACTAATTTTTTAGGAGATTCCAAAATGGTACTAGTAGGTCGTCAAGCCCCTGACTTTACTGCAGCAGCTGTTCTAGGTAACGGTGAGATCGTTGATAACTTCAACTTCGCAGAATTCACTAAAGGTAAGAAAGCGGTTGTTTTCTTCTACCCACTAGACTTCACTTTCGTTTGTCCTTCAGAGCTAATCGCTTTCGACAACCGTCTAGAAGATTTCCAAGCTAAAGGCGTTGAAGTAATCGGTGTTTCTATCGATTCTCAATTCTCTCACAACGCATGGCGTAACACTGCTATCGCTGACGGCGGTATCGGTCAAGTTAAATACCCACTAGTTGCTGACGTTAAGCACGAAATCTGTAAAGCATACGATGTTGAGCACCCAGAAGCAGGCGTTGCTTTCCGTGGTTCTTTCCTAATCGACGCTGACGGTCTTGTACGTCACCAAGTAGTTAACGATCTTCCACTAGGTCGTAACATCGACGAAATGCTACGCATGGTAGACGCACTAAACTTCCACGAGAAGAACGGTGAAGTTTGTCCTGCACAATGGGAAGAAGGTAAATCAGGTATGGACGCATCTCCAAAAGGTGTTGCAGCATTCCTATCTGAGCACGCTGACGACCTAAGCAAGTAATTACATTCTTAAGCCCGCCTCAACACGGGTGAATGGTTGGATGACTCTCTATAAAGAGAAATAAAGCATAAGCTACAGCGCAAAGCGCACCGCCAATCAGTTAAGAAGTAAAGTCTTATTCAAAGCCCGAAGTTAACGCTTCGGGCTTTTCGCCTCTATCGCTTCAACAATGATTTATTCCTTGGTCATGTCCACTATGAATAGGGGTAACCGCAAAGCGAAACTTTACCTCTATTTTCCTCTACCTCTGCCTATTCAGAGTCGTCTCAAGATTGCTATGATTTCCTCAGTCTCAATTTGAACGAGTTAAATATCATGAACATCGAAATTGAAGTTTGTATCGATAACCTAGAATCCCTACACAATGCCCTAGCAGGCGGAGCGAATCGTATTGAGCTCTGCGCTTCACTAGCACTTGGTGGATTAACTCCGAGCTTCGGAATAATGAAGCAAGCCGCTCGCATCTCATCAGTTCCCGTGTATGCAATGATTCGCCCAAGACAAGGCGACTTCATCTTCGATAATGACGATATGATGTGCATGCTTGATGACATCCAAGCCGCTGCCGATGCTGGTTTAGACGGTGTGGTATTAGGTGTGCTTACCGCTCAAGGTGAAATAGACATGGTTGCGATGAAAGCACTCACCTCAAAAGCCCACCAGCTAAAACTTGGCGTGACCTTTCACCGCGCTATCGACCAACTTAAGGATTACCGAGAAGCTCTAGAACAGATTATCGAACTTAGTTGTGAACGTGTTTTAACTTCAGGCTTAGCAAGTAACGCAGAGCAAGGAAAAGACATTCTCAAGGAAATGGTTACGCTCACTCAAGGCCGCTTAGACATTATGGCAGGGGCAGGCGTTACAGCTGAAAATGGCCAAGACATTCTCAAGCACACTGGCGTTCAAGCACTGCACCTATCTGGCAAGTCGACAAGACCAAGCCTAATGACACAAGCCTCTCAAGCTCAAATGGGGCAAGATGACGTTGACGATTACTTAATCCCAGTAACGAGTACGGCAAAGATTCAAGATCTGATAGCCTCGCTTAACAAATAGATAAACTCCGAGAGCTGACTAAACACCAACACAACATGGCTAGTAAAAGCTTGGAAGTCACGTATATTAGTAAACTCAATATGGCGACTCATGGAATGTTATGGCTAAGGATCTATTCAGCTCTCTTGATTTAAACTTGTTGCGCACCTTTTTGATTGTTTACCAGGAAAAAAACACCAGAAAGGCAGCGGAGCGTTTATTCGTTTCTCAGCCAGCAGTGAGTCAAGCTCTCCAGAAACTGCGTCATCATTTTTCAGATGATCTATTCGTTAAAGTACATAAAGGACTACAACCGACATCTTTTTGTGAGCAACTAGCGAATAATATTACGCCGCATTTCCACGGCTTAGAATCCGCACTTAATACATCGAATCAATTCGACCCGAAAGAGATCAACCATAAAATCACAATTGCTTTATCACCAGTGGTCCTAACATGTCTTTCAGGCAGCCTATTTAAACGGATCAAAGCTCAAGCTCCAAACGCACAACTTGAACTGCTTAGCTGGAAGCCATCCACACAAGAAGAGATTCAAAAAGGCGTCGTCGATTTGGGCGTAAGCTATGCAATACCAAATACTTCAAAAGAAGTGTACGCCAAAAAGCTCATCGACCTCACAGGCAGAATCTTTGTAAGACAAGACCACCCAATAAAGAAACAAGAAATTGAGCCCAAAGATATGGCTGGTTTCGAGATTGCCTCAATGATCTCTCCTGGTTGGAATGATAGCTATAGCTACGCTGCTAAAATGATGGAGCGTTATTCATTAGAGCATAAAGTTGGATTTCGCTCTGAGTTGATCATGGCCATCATTGACGTAGTTCTTCACACCGATATGTACATGCCCCATTCCAATATTTTTCCAGTCGAGAAGTACCCCGACTTAAGAGCAATCGACGTATTGATTGAAGGAAAACGCTACCAAATGCCAATCCATGCTCATATACACCTCAAAAACCGCAATGACCCTATGCTCACTTGGCTCTTCTCTGAAATCCAACAAGCTTTAACCGAACAAGTTAATAAGTAATACTTATCACTGATATAAAAACCACTACTTAGCCTAAAAATAAAACACTGTTTAATATTCTCTTCATCGACAGGGAGTCAGTACAAACAGTGCAACCTAAGTAAGGATGCTCAATATTTCTAATACTATTGAGAGTGTATCAATGAAAAAATCAATTATTGCAGTATCTCTTGCCACTGCGTTTTCACTGCCTGCATTTGCAGACATCAACATCCAAAATCCAATTGAAGGAACTCCTTCAAACCCGATTGAGCTACCAAACCCTGCTCAGCCAATTGAGCAAACGCCGACTCAACCTCAATTGCCAGTTCAGCCGATTTTACCTGAGCCAAGCAATCCAATTGAGCACACACCAACGCAGCCTCAGTTGCCGGTCCAACCAACGTTACCAGATCCTAGCCACCCAATTGAGTTGCCAAAGCCGACACAGCCAATTGAGCATACGCCGACTCAACCGCCAGTTGATAACACACCGGATCGCCCACATCCACCGATCCCAACTCAACCGCCGGTAGACAATACACCAGATCGACCTCACCCGCCGATTCCAACACAGCCACCAGTTGATAATACACCTGATCGCCCTCAACCACAGGTGCCTTCAAACCCAATTGAAGGGGATGATGTAGATGTGCCAGATATCTCTGGACCATCAGAATCACAGCGTATTTCTGCAGCAGAAATGAACCTAACGGCAATGGCCGAAGAATATAACGGAAGGTTCAACAACCATGAAGAACAGATGGACGGTATCCGTGCAAGCTTGCACGCAGTAACTAATGCTCGCCCATTCGTTACCAACGGTGAATTTGCTATTGGTGCAGGTGTTGGCTTCGCAGGTTCAAAAGAAGCACTTGCGCTAGGTGGTGCATACGGCATTAATGAAAGCCTAAGTGTTTCGGGCACTTTCCACTACGAGACTTCAGGCAAATATTCATCTTCAGATGTCGCTGGCGGCATTGGTCTTCAATACAATTTTAAATAGAGCACTCTCTCCCTGCTATGGATGGTGGGGATTTCCATAAGTAAGACAATAATAAGATTGGGTTATCACTGAGATAACTAGCTCTTATTAGCTTACTTTTTCAAAGCCAATATAATATTTTCCGTCACCCAGAGTGTTCACTGGGTTTGCACATGGATCGACCTAATGCTAAGGAGAGCAAACAATTACTTCGGTGGTACCATGAAATTAAAAACACTCCTCTTAGCTTCAGCTTTATTCTCAACTTCTGCATTCTCAAGTGGTCTCCATTTATCCCCAGAACTAAAAATTGGCGCTTATCATGGCTTTGGAGTGCAAGCTGGTATTACTGATGTAGCAGATTTAGGTGCGATGTATCTAAGCTACTCTCATATTTGGTATGACAGTAATCGATATGATGAAACGGTCAATACATACCGAATTGGTATCCAAAATATGTTCGGACAAAATAGAACACACGGCTTTCAAGCTGAAATAGGAATGGCAAGTTATGATGGAAAAAAAACGTCTTCCGGAGACATTGAAGAGAGAACAGCAAACGGTTTAAGCCTTGGAGGAGCCTACGTCTATCAAGCGACACCAATGGTCGGCCTGCGCGCTGGTTTTGATATGAACTTTTTTGATCACAATAAAACCTACATCCCTTACGACACAACGATTAATGTCAATTTAGGTGCTATATTTCATTTCTAGAAACGTAATCGAAGAGATTATTTTAGTGCGTCATCGAGGCTCTGATCACCTAGGTGGCGTACGTCTTTACCCTTCACAAAGTAAATAATGTATTCGCAGATATTCTGGCAACGATCCCCCACTCGCTCAATCGCACGAGCTGACCACATCACTTGCAAGATATTAGGAATGTTCTTTGGGTCTTCCATCATGTAAGTCATTAACTGACGAATAACAGCCTCGTATTCCGCATCCAGCTTGTCATCAAGTTTATGAACTTCAGCTGCCGCATCCACGTCCATACGAGCAAAAGCATCTAACACTTGGTGAAGCATGGTGATAGCCTGACGGCAAAGAGGTTCTAATGAAACATGGAATTTTTGCTCTTTGGTCGAAGGGATCTCTATTGCGCCTTGAGCAATTTTAGAGGCGACATCACCAATACGTTCTAGGTCGGTAATCGTTTTGATGATCGCCATAATCAAACGCAGATCTTTCGCTGTCGGCTGACGCTTTGCAATGATTCGAGTACACGCCTCGTCAATCGACACTTCCATCGCGTTCACTTTATGGTCGTCACGAATCACTTTTTTAGCCAATTCAACATCGTCTTTGTGAAGCGCCTGCATTGCAAACGAAAGTTGCTGTTCCACTAGCCCACCCATAGTCAAGACATGAGTACGGATGGATTCTAACTCGACATTGAATTGCGCTGAAATGTGACGACCGAAGTGCATATTTGCTCCTTGAAAGAAATGAAGAAAGCCATTTATGTAGAGTGACTTAGCTCTAGATGACGCCTCTTTAGAGGTTAGCCATATCTACCAGTAATGTAGTCTTCCGTTTGGTTTTTCAATGGAGACGTAAAAATTGAGTCTGTATCTGAGTACTCGATCAATTTTCCCATATGAATAAAGGCGGTATGGTCACTCACACGCGCGGCTTGTTGCATGTTATGGGTAACAATCACCACGGTGTATTGTGTTTTGAGATCGTTGATCAGCTCTTCAATCGTCAAAGTAGAAATAGGATCCAGTGCTGATGTCGGTTCATCCAACAAGAGTACTTCAGGCTCAATCGCAACCGCACGAGCAATAACTAAGCGCTGTTGTTGACCACCAGACAAACCAAAGGCGTTTTCATGTAAACGATCTTTTACTTCATCCCATAGCGCGGCAGCACGCAGAGAGCGCTCAACCGCATCGTCAAGATCTCGGCTGTTGCTAACACCTTGTAGCCTCAAACCATAAACCACATTCTCATATATAGATTTTGGAAAAGGGTTTGGGCGCTGGAATACCATGCCGACACGACGTCGTAAGGTCGCGACATCCACCTGAGGGTGATACACATTCTTACCATGAAGCTTCACTTTCCCGGAAACCTTGCAGCCTTCAACAAGATCGTTCATGCGATTAATGCAGCGCAGCAGAGTCGACTTACCACAGCCAGAAGGGCCGATAAACGCGGTCACTTGCCCCTTCGGGATCTGCATTGAAATATCATCAAGTGCTTGGCTCTCTTTATAATAAAGATTCAGCCCTTCAATCGAGATAGCAATTTGCTCATCCTTCAGGTTGTGAACATCAAGTGGTGCTTGGTAACCCAAGGTTTCATTAATCGAGAACATCTAATCTTGTCCTAAGGTTCGGTATTTTTCGCGCAAGTTATTACGGATATTGATGGCTGTTAAATTCAATCCAACAATCACCGTAACCAATAAAAATGAAGTCGCATACACTAAGGGTCGCGCCGCTTCGATATTAGAGGTTTGAAAACCAACATCATAGATATGAAAACCTAAGTGCATGAACTTTCTGTCTAAGTGTAGATACGGGAACTGACTATCGACTGGCAAGCTTGACGCTAATTTCACAACACCCACCAGCATCAATGGGGCAACTTCCCCCGCAGCTCTCGCGATTGCTAAAATCAAACCCGTAATAATCGCAGGGCTTGCCATTGGTAAAACAATGCGCCAAAGCGTCTCAAATTGAGTAGCACCAAGGGCTAATGAACCGTGCCTCACAGAGCTAGGAATGCGTGTTAAACCTTCTTCGGTGGTTACAATAACAACGGGCAATGTTAATACCGCTAAGGTTAATGCTGACCACAGTAGACCCGGAGTACCAAATGTCGGAGCAGGTAATCGCTCAGCATAAAACAGAGTGTCAATCGAGCCACCAATGGTATAAACAAAAAAGCCTAAACCAAAAACACCATACACAATTGACGGTACACCCGCCAAGTTAATCACAGCAATGCGAATCAAACGTGTGAGTGCGTTGTTTTTTGCGTATTCATGGAGATATATAGCAGCGACCACGCCAAGAGGCATCACGACGATCGACATAAGAATAACCAACAGTACAGTGCCAAAAATCGCTGGAAATACACCACCTTCAGAGTTTGAGTCTCGTGGGCTCTCTGATAAAAACTTCCAAACTTGTTTGCCCCAATGCCCAACCTTTTCAAGATAAGACATATTATTCGGGTACCAGTAATCCAGAATGTGACTGAGCGAAATTTCAACCACCTTTCCTGTCATATCCTCAACGAGCAAGCTTTCAACATTAAGTTGCTTTCTAAGGTGCTCAAGCTTAATTTCTGCTTCACCTAACTGGTGATTTAATTCCAGTTTAGTTTGAGTATAGGTTTTAAGGTATTCATCGCTTACTGACTCATTGAGCTCAAGCTTACGCTTTTCTAAACGCAAGTTTTCCAATTGCCAACTGATATTGCGAATTTCTTGGTTCACAACACGCGATGTTTCTTTACGTAACGTATCGGCAAACGCTAAACCCTGTTCGAGCTTTTGATCTATGTTCGTATCAAATGTGCCAGAAGCGGTTTTAAAACCCACCGGCTTACCAAAGAAATAGCCACCTCGACTTCGTTCAATCACAACCCAATCAAGCGGGGTTGTTGGTTCACGTAAGTTAACATCCAGAATGGAAACAAAATCCGCAGGGTACAGCTCTCTGTTAGCGACTTTGATGCTTAAGCGCTGTATTAGCCCAGTCGACAAATTTTGAGGTGACAAAAGGTCATGGACTTGAGGAACTTGCTCTATCGGGATGTATTTTCGTTCATATAACTGACCAATCAATACATCTTGTTTTGATACGGTTTCATCAAGATCGACTACTAACGATAAATCTTTGGAATCAACTTGCCATTGGTATAAAGGAGCGGGCCAAAAATAGGTTAAGCCCTTCCAACCAATCAGCAGCATTAGGCCAAGAACAGAAAGCATACTGATGCTCACCGCTCCACCCGTTAGCCATATCCACGGAGAGCCCGATTTAACCCAAGATAATAATGACTTCAGTTTATTCATCATGATCGACCTTGCTCTTGGCGCGCTAAACTCAAACAACGGCGAAGATCACGAGGTACGCTAACCAAACCACGAAAAGACATTAATACCCATTGAGGCAAACATTTAACACTACAGCGCACGATATTTATCTCTCAGTCTTTGTCTAACCCACTCTGCGACTGAGTTAACCGCGAATGTGAAGATAAACAGTAAGAGTGCGGCCAAGAACAGCAAGCGGAAATGAGAACCGCCCACTTCTGATTCTGGCAATTCAACAGCAATCGTTGCCGATAATGTCCTCATCCCTTCTAAAATATTCCAGTCAAGAATTGGTGTGTTACCTGTCGCCATCAAGACGATCATGGTTTCGCCAACCGCGCGTCCTAACCCCATCATAACTGCAGAAAAGATACCCGGGCTCGCCGTCAATAACACCACATAAATAAGGGTTTGCCACGCGGTCGCACCCAACGCCAATGAACCATCAGATAAATGTTTAGGTACAGAGAAAATAGCATCTTCAGCAATAGTGAAGATCGTTGGGATGACCGCAAAGCCCATAGCAAAACCGACCACCAGTGCATTCCTTTGGTCAAAGTCGATGCCGTAGCTAGCCAAGAAGGTTCGAATATCACCACCAAATAACAAAGCTTCAATGCTGTTTCCACCAGCAAACACAGCAACCACCGTAATCACCAATACCGGAATCAATATCAGTGCGTGCCAACCATTAGAGAAGCGCCCCGTGACCAGCTTCGGTAAACAAAACCAAACAAGTCCAGTAAGCAGTGTGCTCAGTGGTAGTAACACCATTAATGAGAAGACTGCCGTTAAATGCGTCTCGACGATTGGAGCAAACCAAAGCCCGGCCAAAAATCCGATGATCACAGTCGGAAGTGCTTCCATCAGCTCTATCGAAGGTTTCACCACTCTTCGCATCCGTGGAGACATGAAGTATGCGGTGTAAATAGCTCCAAGCACAGCGACTGGCACTGCAAACATCATCGCAAACAGAGCTGCTTTGATAGTGCCGAACGTGATAGGTACTAAACTGAATTTTTCTTCAAAGTCATCATTCGCCGACGTTGATTGCCAAACATATTGCGGCTCAGGGTAACTTTCATACCAGACCTTTTGCCAGAGCGATGAGAACGAGATTTGTGGATATTCATTATCAACTTTCGCCACACTGATGGTGCCATCAATCAGCGTCGCCAGGTGCAGCTCATTGGCAGACATAGCCGCTAATTGTGGTGATTTATCAAATGCTCGTTCAAACAACGACAGCTTTTCACTAGTCGTATAATGGCTTTGTAATGTGCCGTTCTTATAGAAGCTATAAAA
Source organism: Vibrio gigantis (assembly GCF_024347515.1). Taxonomy (NCBI): domain Bacteria; kingdom Pseudomonadati; phylum Pseudomonadota; class Gammaproteobacteria; order Vibrionales; family Vibrionaceae; genus Vibrio; species Vibrio gigantis. The sequence continues at coordinate 660,656 of NZ_AP025492.1, read as the reverse complement.
ACCCTTCCTATAAGTGTCAGGCAAAATAAACTGCACTTGTTCAGCAAGTTGGAAGTCTCGAATATGGGTCAGAACACGCTTTTCATCTTTGAGTACATCGAACCACTGAGAAACCAGTCCATCCTCATGCGTAACCAACAACGAGTATGCCCCAGACAGTAAATCGATGCTTTTTACGGAATGCTTCGCATCATTTAAGCTCAGATCGATCACTTCACGAACATTAAAACCGTCATCTGATAGTTTCAAAACAGCCAAATCCGATTGTGCGCGGAGATATAAAGTTTGCCCATCAGGAGTGACTAGTAACTGTTGCTGTAAGCCCAACTTATCCGATAGCCATTGGCTTTTCTGAAAAACATACTGACCAGTAAGATCACTCTCATACCACTTAACCAAGACTCGTTGGTCACTTAGCTGAGCGACTACCGTAATACCACGTCCATTTTTAGAAAACGCGAATTTTTCAATTGTCACTCCGTTTGATGATTCACCATTTAAGAATGGTTCAGGGAGATCGATTTGCTCAATTTTAGGTTCGGCTTCACTGCCCTTTTTCAGCACAGGCGCACTATACTCAGGATAGAAAAAAGTAAGATTGCTTGCGCTGTCGGCAAAGGCGAACCAGTTTTCTGAGGGGGTATTTCGAGAAAAGGCGGTTGGGTTAGCTACAACATTACGCTCAAAGTAAGAGTGTGTATTTTGAGACTCTAAATCCCAAAACTGTACCAAACCTGATTTTTCGATAGTAAATGCATGTTGACCATATTCATCAACAGATAAGACGATAGGCTTTTCTACGGCAACCTTTTTTACGGCTTGGTTAGTCTCTAAACCAGTATCAGAAAATACCGGTAAAATAACCATAGCTAAGTAAACAAAGATCAATACCAAAGCGGCTAGAACACTGACCGCGCCACATGTCACCGAAAAACGGACGAGACGATCTTTCAACCATCTTTTTTTGTCGCGCTCTTTCAATGAAAATTGGGCTGAAGCCATCTGTTTATCTACCTTTTTTTAGCTACTGACATAATATGTACGTTAGATGACAATTATATTACAAGTTACGTTAAACAACTGAAACTAATAACAAGTTTGTTAGCCATATTTCTTAAAGTAAGATCATAGATTTTGTGCATTTTGCCATTCTAAATTAAAGTAATTAGCTCTATAACCAGTACTCAAGGATTCTTATCTCGATGGAAAAAGACTATGTAACAAAAGAACTTAGCTGGTTATCTTTCAACGAAAGAGTGCTCCAAGAGGCGACAGACAAGTCAGTCCCCTTAATCGAAAGAGTTCGTTTTTTAGGTATTTATTCGAAAAACCTCGATGAGTTTTACAAAGTCCGATTTGCTGATGTGAAGCGAAAGATCTTACTTCAAGATCCACAGTTCCCCTCCAACTCGCCGAAAGCCTTACTGACTCAAATGCAGAATAAAGCGAGCAAGCTCGACGCTCAATTCCATGAACTGTATAACGACTTGCTATTAGAATTGGCACGCAATCGTATTTTTCTGGTCAACGAACAACAAATCAGCGAAGAACAAAGCGAATGGATCAAGAAGTACTTTAAGAAAAAAGTACTTCCGCATTTAACTCCGTTTCTTTTAAACGAAGATAGCCAGTTGCTCAATATTATGAAAGACGAGCAAAGTTACTTAGCCATCGACATCGAGCGTGACGCATCTTCTCAATATGTCTTACTCGAAATCCCATCAGAGGCACTCCCTCGATTTGTTAAGCTACCAGACTCCTCTGGTTCACAGCGTACGACTTTGATCTTATTAGATAATATAGTTCGATTTTGTTTGGATGACTTGCTTAAAGGATTCTTTGAATATGACTCATTGCGTTGTTTTGCGATAAAAATGACGCGTGATGCTGATTATGATCTTCAAGAGGACAATGAAAGTAGCCTCTTAGAGTCGATGTCTTTAGGTTTAGAACAACGCTTAACGGCACTGCCAATACGCCTTATCTATGAATCAGAAATGCCAGCTGAAATGCTTAATTTTTTACAAGTAAGGCTTAAGCTGTCTGACTATGATAGTGTCATCGCAGGTGGACGCTATCATAACTTCAAACATTTCTCTGAGTTCCCAAGCCTTAATCGACGTGATTTAGTTAATCGTCCGCTACCCGCGATTAAGTGTGCGCATTTCAGCCACTACCCAAACTATTTCGAAGCGATCAAAGCTCGTGACATCTTACTCCATTACCCTTATCACACCTTTAATCACATCACTGAGCTCGTGAGGCAGGCTTCCTTTGACCCTAAGGTAACCTCCATAAAAATAAACGTTTATCGTGTTGCAGAAGGCTCAAAACTCCTTAGCTCGATTATCGACGCTGCGCACAATGGCAAAAAGGTCACCGTGGTTGTCGAGCTGCAAGCCCGCTTTGATGAGCAAGCCAATATTCAATGGACCAAGAAACTTCAAGAAGCGGGTGTAAAAGTCATCCATGGCATCCCGAGCTTGAAGATCCACTCCAAGCTGCTGCTCATCAAACGAAAAGAAGGCAAGCATACAGAGCATTATGCCCATATTGGCACTGGCAACTTTCACGAAGTTACAGCGCGGGTATATACCGATTTTTCTCTGCTCACTGCAAATAAAGATTTGACTCAAGAGGTGAGGCAAGTCTTTAAGTATGTTGAAAACCCTTATCAAAGGTCCCAATTCAAACAACTGATTGTGTCGCCAAAGAATACAAGAAAACGTCTGTATCAGTTGATAGATAGTGAAATACAAAACGCGATAGAGGATAAGCCAGCAAGCATCACTCTAAAACTCAACAACTTGGTCGACCGCGATATCATTGAAAAGCTCTATCAGGCCAGCCAAGCAAATGTAAAAGTGAGAATGGTCATTCGTGGCATGTGCTCTCTTGTCCCTGGCATACCCAACGTCAGTAACCATATTGAAGTTGTCAGTGTGGTCGACCGTTTTCTCGAACACCCGAGAGTGATGATATTTGGTAACTCTGGAAAGCCGAAAGTCTATATCTCCTCTGCAGACTGGATGACACGAAACTTTGATCATCGCATCGAAGTTGCAGCCCCAATTTTAGATCCAAAGATCAAGCAAACCATTATCGACATCACCGAGTTTCATTTCGATGACAGCAACAAAGCTAGAGTGCTAAACCAATCGATGAGTAACCCTTATATACAAGCACCGGCAAACCCGCTTGATTACCCGACGTCGCAACTCTCCACTTACCACTATATTAAACGTATGGAGAAATTGGCTCGCAAGAAGTACAAACAAGAGAGAAATCATGTCGCTAATTGATAACAAACATTCTCGATGTATTGCCGCTATCGATTTGGGGTCGAACAGCTTCCATATGGTAGTAGCCCGAGTATTCGATCAACACCTGCAATTAGTCAGTAGACACAAACAGAAAGTAAGATTAGGTGATGGATTGGATGAAAGTCACTTCCTATCCGAAAGCGCTATCAAGCGCGGCTTAGAGTGCCTGAAAGTGTTCGCAGAACGACTAGCGGATTTTGAACTTGATGATGTCAGAGTTGTTGCGACTCATACTCTAAGAAAGGCCAAAAACGCTAAAGACTTCATAGAGCAAGCCAAACCACTGTTTCCTTTTCCAATAGAGATCATTTCCGGTCAAGAAGAAGCTCGAATAATCTATAACGGTGTAGAGCACACTCAAACCGCTTCTGAATCTAAATTGGTTATTGATATCGGTGGAGGAAGTACGGAACTCGTCGCTGGACAAGGCTTTACCCCCCAAATTATGCGCAGTTTACCGATGGGATGCGTCAACTTCACTCAACGTTTCTTTACTAACGGAGATCTAACCTCACAGCACTTCTCAGAAGCTTATACCGCAGCTACTCGTCTATTGATGCCATTGATTGAAGAATACACAAAAGCCTCTTGGGAAATCGCCTTTGGCTCATCTGGGACCGCTAAATCAGTAAAGGAGGTACTCATTGGCTTAGGGTTCAGCGATGGTCTCATTACGCCACAACGCCTGTCCTATTTAAAAAATCACTTATGTGAATTTTCATCATCCAAAACCTTAAATCTTTCAGGTTTAAGTGATGAGAGAAAGCCAGTGTTTGCTGCTGGCGTCACCATTCTTTCAGCAATTATGGATACGCTAGATATCAAGGCGTTACATTTTTCTGATGGTGCTCTGAGAGAAGGTGTTCTTTATGACATGGAGGATAGATTTAAAGATATTGATGTTCGAACAAGAACTGCCGAAACGCTAGTTTCCCGATACCATGTCGACGTAGCTCATGGTCAGAAAGTAAAAGTACTCGCTCTTGCATTGCTGAAGCAAATGCAACCTCAAGTGACAACAGCGGTCAGTAATGAGCTGTATGATCTGATTGGTTGGGCTGCATTGCTTCATGAGGTGGGACAAAGCATTGCATTCCAAGGCTATCACCGTCATTCGGCTTATCTGCTTAAACACACGACAATGCCAGGCTTCAATACTGAGCAACAACGTCTGATCTCAACATTGGTTCGCTATCAAAGAAAAGCGCTCAAGTTACAAGACTTGCCGGAGCTTTCCCTATTTCCCCCACAACAAATAACGCTGCTAATTCGTATATTAAGACTCGCTATCTTACTTAACCGTCAGCGAAATCAAACGCTAACTCCAGATGTAACTCTAACGATTGAACAACAGGATAACTGGAAATTGAAAGGATCTAGCAGCGATTGGTTGGCTCAAAACCAACTGCTTAATTGTGAACTCAGAGAAGAACAACAACGTTGGCAAAATGCAGGGTGGTCGTTAAAGCTAGAATAACGAACAGTCAAAATAAAAACAGCCTGCGACATCGCAAGCTGTTCAAACACTTCTTTTCTAAGTTTGTAGTAGCCTCAATCAGAGCCCAACTTTCGCCAACTCTTGCTCTGCGAACTCAGACGGTATCGCTAAATAGCCATCTTTCTCTACCAGTTCTTGCCCTTGCTTTGAGAACACAAAAGTGAGGAACTCTCTCTCAACGGGAGAAAGCGGTTTATCTGGGTGTTTGTTCACGTATACATAAAGAAAGCGCGATAGAGGGTAATCACCGCTCAAGATATTCGTACGCGTAGGCTCAACATAACTAGAACCGTGCTCTGCAATAGGAATCAGCTTAACACCAGCTACACGATAGCCAATACCCGAATAGCCAATCCCGCTGATGGATGAAGCGACCGACTGAACTACAGAAGCGGAACCTGGTTGCTCATTCACGCGATTTTTAAAATCACCACCACAGAGTGCATTCTGTTTGAAGTATCCATAAGTACCCGATACTGAATTGCGACCGAACAGCTGGAATCGATGTTTCGCCCATGGCTGATCGATTCCGAGATCTTGCCAGTTATTGAGGGGCTTCGTTGCTCCGCAGCGTAGGGTCTCAGAAAAGATGCCATCAATCTGACGAAAGTTCAGCCCTTCAATAGGGTTATCTCGATGGACAAACAGTCCTATTGCATCAATAGCCACTCGTAATGCAGTTGGTTTATAGCCATGCTCTCTTTCGAAGGCTTCTACTTCACGCAGACGCATTGGTCGGCTCATAGGGCCAAGGTGTGCTGTCCCTTCTGTCAATGCAGGAGGTGCAGTAGAAGAGCCAGATGCTTGGACCTGAGCGTTCACATTCGGATAATAGGATTTAAACTCCTCTACCCAAAGTGTCGTCATCCCAGCCAAAGTATCAGAACCGACCGACAACAAGCTTCCAGAGATACCAGGAACCTTGGAATAATCAGGCAGTGATTCAACACTCTGTTCAGCGAAGCTTGGCCACGCCAATAGCATCGCTAACATAGAACCAATCGGCAAACGCATCCTGCGTATTAAGTCACTCATGACACGGTCAATCGGTTTGGCAACGTGAAATGGAAACGACTGCCGACGCCCACTTCACTTTGAATTTCGAGGTGTGAATCGTGGTGGCTAAGCGCATGCTTTACAATCGCCAATCCAAGACCACTACCACCGGTATCACGAGAGCGGGCTTTATCTACACGATAGAAGCGCTCTGTGAGGCGATGTAAATGCTGAGGCTCAATACCGTCTCCTGTGTCTGACACATCCAAACACGCACCTTGACTAGTCTGATACCAACGCACCTTAACCGTCGCACCCGGTGGCGTATATTTCACTGCGTTGTAAACGAGATTCGATATCGCACTTCTCAATTGGTCTTCATCAGCAAGAACACGAAGGCTTTTATCGATATCAAATTCAAGTTTATGTTCACGGTCACCACTTAAGCTTGCTGCTTCTTTCTCCAGAACTTCAAGCATAGCCGGAACGTTCACTACTTCATCCAACTCATGCATTGGCGCTGCTTCAATTTTCGAAAGCGTGAGCAACTGGTTAACCAGACTGTTCATACGATTCAATTGCTCAGTCATTACACCATGCGCCTTGGTCCACATTGGGCCAACGATCATGTCTGGGTCTTCCGTCATTTCAAGATAACCTTGAAGGACGGTCATTGGTGTACGCAACTCATGAGAGACGTTAGCGAAGAAGTTACGGCGCATGCCCTCTAGCTGCTTAAGCTGGGTCACATCACGCACCACCATCAGGTGTTCACCCTCGGTATACGGCACAATACGCAGTTCAAGCATACGTTCCACATTCAATGGAGAAGGCATCTCTAATGGCTCAGAGAAATCTTGCTTATTAAGGTACTTAATAAAATCTGGAGTACGAATCAAGTTCGAGATCGGTTGACCTGAATCATCTGGCCAACGAAAGCCCAACAAATACTGAGCCAGCTTGTTACACCAAACGATATTGCCTTCACCACGAAATACCACAACGGCATCGGGAAGGGACTCAGCACCGTTACGGAAACGGCGAATAAGGTTAGTCAGCTCTTTACGTTTGCGACGCTGTCTCTGCTGCATACGATAAATACCGTTAAACAGAGATTCCCAGTTGCCAGAGCCTGAAGGTGGAGTTAGACGCTTCTCATCCCACAGCCATGCGGACAAACGCATTTGATTGTGTAGATGCCAGCCGAGCTGCAATACCGTAGCAGCCAGCAGTAACCAAGGTAGATAACCGAATATCCATCCGACTAAAACCCATGGTGCGTAAAAAAAAGCCAGCTCCCAAGCCAGCTTTTTCCAGGTTAACTTTTCAACCATTCAGGACTCCGTAAACTGGGCAGCGAAGCCACATTAAGCCTTTGTAGAAAAACGGTAGCCAGCGCCACGAACCGTTTGGATTAGCTTATCGTGACCTGCAGACTCAAGCGCTTTACGCAGGCGTCGAATATGTACATCAACCGTGCGGTCTTCAACGTAAACGTTGGTACCCCAAACATTGTTAAGCAGCTGCTCTCGGCTGTATACACGCTCTTGGTGCGTCATAAAGAAATGCAGCATTTTGAATTCTGTCGGTCCCATATCAACTGGGCCTTCGCTTGCGGTAACGCGGTGTGATACTGGGTCTAATTTAAGACCTTGAACATCAATCACATCTTCCAATGCTGTTGGTGTTACACGGCGAATAACCGCTTTCAGGCGAGCTACAAGCTCTTTTGGTGAAAATGGTTTGGTAATGTAGTCGTCAGCGCCAACTTCTAAACCGCGAACCTTATCTTCTTCTTCACCACGAGCCGTTAGCATCACCACTGGGATGTTGCGAGTTAACTCTTCACGCTTCATGTGCTTGATAAAGTTTATCCCGCTACCACCAGGTAGCATCCAATCTAGTAATACTAGATCTGGGAAAGGTTCACATAGCTTGTTTACCGCTGTATCGTAATCTTCAGCCTCTACTGCTTGGTAGCCTTTTTGTTCAAGTACAAAACACAGCATCTCACGAATAGGTGCTTCATCTTCAACGACCAGAATCCTTCTCGACATAATTGAATAGCCTTTGTATTTAATCAACGCATTGCATTATCTGAGTTAATTATGACACTTTTGTGACCTTTGAAAACAAATTTTCATATAACTGTCTCAAACGTTTCACTTTATAACTTTTGATACAGAGCTAAGGACAAATCGAATTAGATCTCATATCATGAGGCACTTCTAAAAAGGTATGAGAAAAATATATGTGGTTTAAAAATTGCCTAGTCTATCGCTTCAACCGTGATATTGATTTCAACGCAGATCAGCTAGAGAAACAACTTGAAGAATTCCGCTTTACTCCTTGTGGTAGCCAAGACAAACAGAAGTTTGGTTGGGTGCACGCAATGGGTAAACATGGCGATATGATGACGCACGTATCAGAGAACCGCATCCTAATCTGTGCAAAGAAAGAAGAGAAAATGCTTCCAGCATCTGTGATTAAAGAGTCACTGAATGCAAAAGTTGAAACTCTTGAGGCAGAGTCAGGCACTCCTCTTAAAAAGAAAGAGAAAGATAGCCTAAAAGAAGACATCATTATTGACCTTCTTCCTCGTGCATTTAGCCGCAGTAACTTCACATACGCGCTGATCATGCCAAAAGAAGGCTTCATTGTGGTTGATGCTAGCAGCTACAAAAAAGCAGAAGACGTGTTAGCTCTGCTACGCAAAACAATGGGTAGCCTACCAGTTGTTCCTGCAATTCCTGAGCAAGCGATCGAAACAACACTAACCGAATGGGTTAAGTCGGGCGATACACCTCAAGGCATTACTATGCTTGACGAAGCTGAGCTTAAATCAATCCAAGAAGACGGTGGTATTGTTCGAGTTAAGAAACAAGAGCTAGAAGCCGACGAGATTAAAAACCACATCGAAGCAAATAAAGTGGTAACCAAGCTGCTTATCAACTGGCAAGATCGCATTGAATTCATCCTGGCTGAAGACGGCAGTATCAAACGCCTGAAGTTCAGCGATGAACTTAAAGATGAGAACGACGATATTCCTCGCGAAGACCAAGCAGCACGCTTTGATGCAGATTTCTCATTGCTATGTGGTGAGTTCAGCGTGTTCCTTCCGAACCTATTCGAATCACTAGGTGGATTAACTCAACCGAACGCTTAATCGCTATCTCTAAAGCTCAGGTGCTCCGTGCCTGAGCTTATTTTCCCTACATTTCCCGCTGTATATTTATCCCTTCACTCTCTTCTTAATATCATTGCTATCTTTAGGGCTATCAACCAGACTCATTTTAGCGTAAAATTTGCGCCCCTTTGATATCACTTGGTGGTATCAACCTGACTTGAGATCAGATTAGAGAACGAAGCAATGACTACACAAAAACCATTTGTACCTGAACTATTATCACCGGCAGGAAGCCTTAAAAACATGCGTTACGCATTCGCCTACGGCGCAGATGCAGTATACGCAGGCCAGCCACGTTACAGCCTTCGCGTTCGTAACAACGAGTTCAATCACGAAAACCTACAAATTGGTATCGATGAAGCTCATGCTCAAGGTAAGAAGTTATATGTTGTATGTAACATTCAGCCGCACAACTCTAAATTAAAAACATTCATTCGCGACCTTAAGCCAGTTGTAGATATGGGCCCTGATGCCCTAATCATGTCTGACCCAGGTCTTATCATGATGGTTCGTGAAGCGTTCCCTGAAATGCCAATCCACCTTTCTGTTCAAGCAAATGCAGTAAACTGGGCTACCGTTAAGTTCTGGTCAACCCAAGGCGTTGAGCGTGTAATCCTATCTCGTGAGCTATCACTTGAAGAGATCGAAGAAATCCGCGAGCACTGCCCAGAAACAGAACTAGAGATCTTTGTTCACGGTGCACTTTGTATGGCGTACTCTGGTCGCTGCCTGCTTTCTGGTTACATGAACAAGCGCGATCCTAACCAAGGTACTTGCACTAACGCTTGTCGTTGGGAATACAAAACAGAAGCAGCAAAAGAAGACGAAAACGGTCAAATCGTTGAAGCAAACCCTACTGGTGTTGCTATTCAGGAAGTAGAGACGCAAGATATTGAAGTTCAAGATGAACGTCCAGACAATACACTAGGTCTAGGTAAACCAACAGACGAAGTGGTTCTACTTTCAGAGTCACACAAGCCAGAAGAAAAAATGGCTGCGTTTGAAGATGAGCATGGTACTTACATCATGAACTCAAAAGACCTTCGTGCAATCCAACACGTTGAGCGCCTAACGAAGATGGGGGTTCACTCACTGAAAATTGAAGGCCGTACTAAGTCTTTCTACTACTGTGCTCGTACTGCACAGGTTTATCGTAAAGCGATCGATGACGCAGTAGCAGGCAAGCCATTTGATGAAAGCCTAATGGGTACACTAGAGAGCCTAGCGCACCGTGGCTACACTGAAGGCTTCCTACGTCGCCACACTCACGACACTTACCAAAACTACGAGTACGGTTACTCTATCTCTGATACTCAGCAATTTGTTGGTGAATTCACAGGTAAACGCCGAGGCGATCTTGCAGAAGTAGAAGTGAAGAACAAGTTCCTAGTAGGCGACAGCTTAGAAATGATGACACCGAAAGGTAACGTTGTTTTCACACTAGAGATGATGGAAAACCGTAAGTCTGAAGCAGTTGAAGACGCAAAAGGTAACGGTCACTTTGTATTCATCCCAGTACCAGCTGATCTAGACTTAGAGTACGGCTTGTTAATGCGTAACTTGAGCGAAGGCCAAGACACACGCAACGCATCAGGTAAGTAACTTTACTTAGAAAACCGAGAAGTAAGCAATGGCTCTGTTAATCACTGACAAGTGCATAAACTGCGATATGTGTGACCCTGAATGCCCAAATGGTGCAATCACTATGGGTGACAGCATCTTCGAAATCGACCCAGATTTATGTACTGAATGTAAAGGTCACTATGAGAAGCCAACGTGTCAGTCTGTATGCCCAATTACCAAGTGCATCATCACTGATCCAAACCACATTGAAACTGACGATGAACTGCTCGAAAAGTTTGTCATTATTCAAGGCTTGACCTAAAAAGAAAAAGGTTCAACTTAACCATAAGTTGAACCTTTTTTTTATCCTGATTTTTCGATTGGATAAATATTGCAGAAGAGCTCTTTTTCAAATTGGTATTCAAGTCGTTCTCGCCAGTTAATTGATTGAGCTACCGGAACAAGATAAAAGTTTTCCCTACTGGTATCTGTCACGAATGCCATCCCATACTGCATCAATTCATAGTGAACATCATTTACGAAACTAGGGTCTAAACGCTGCCTGCCTGTCAGTTGGGTAATATCGACTCTCGAAATAGAAATACCCGAGCTTTCAGCGTTGAACCTATGTCTTAACCATTCTGAAAATTCCTTTGCACAAATCATAGTCATAGTCTTATCCTTGAATTATTTATCGACGGGTATCAGACTCTGATTTCACATACTACACATAAGCCGCATCTTTCACCCCAAACACTTACCCCTGACCTAGCCCAGTCAAATTGTCACTGTTTTCATCATTAATGCTCTCAATATCAAACGATATTCTTAATGTCGTATTTATAAACTCTAGACAAAAGTGTGACATTTCTCCAGTTTTTAGCGTCGACAAAACGAGTGGCATTACCACCTTAATAAGCCATTGATAATTCGATTACTTATTCGAAATCAAGGCTAGACATTGACTAGGCATGACTTTAATTTTCTTTTTTTTCTTCTTGGTAGCTACCTTTTTAGGGGGAGGGACAGGGATTGTCTTTGGTGCCCAGCTTGCGAGCTCATCTCCACAACCATCACCTTTAGGAGGGCTTGCTTGAGCTATGCAGTTTGAACTGCCTTCTGGACATTTTAAACGAACGTGGAAATGAGAATGGTGTCCCCACCAAGGCCTTATTTTTCCTAACCAAGCTCTATTATTAGCGTCAGATTTTTCTTGGTCACAAAGGGTTTTCTTAATCACTGGATGAACAAAAATACGCGCCACTTTTTCATCTTCCGCGGCGTAGCGAATGACCTGGAAGTGGTCGTTACTCCAGTTAGATTGACGAAGTTTGTAGTTAGTAAGATCGACAACACTAACTGGCTTAGGAACCGCGAGTTCATTCTCAGAGAGCCTTTTATCCGTTAACCTCAGCCATATATCGATATCCAATCCAGTTTGATGACTTGAATGACCAGAAGAAAAGCGCCCTCCCCTAGGAAGAGAAATATCACCAACCAATAAATTAGTATTGAGTTTCTCGCTAGTGGTACCCCCTAATCTCTCAATAAACTTTATAGCTTCTGTATGGCCATAATAGCGCTCTCTTTGAGGTCGAATGATCTGATACCCCAAACCATTAATAGGCAAAGCCTGCGCACCATCCAAGCAGCCATTAGCATAGCTCCCTATCGATGAGGTTGAGTTTGTCGTCGGGCTTTTCTCTTTCTCCCAAGGTGTTGCCAAAGCAGAAAATGAATAAAACATGACAACTAAAACAAAAGATAGCCTCATAACAGCTCCATGTAAGTGATGCATATTATCTATACTAGTCGGCATTAGAGAATAGTTGACGATTATTGGCAACTTTTGGGGGATATACAGAGAGCTATTTGAGATGGGAGAAACTGAATGGGGAGTATGAAGTAGTTCGACGCCAGAAAGTAAAAAGGCTCTAGTCTTTCGACTAGAGCCTTGAATATGGCAGGGGTGGAGAGATTCGAACTCCCAACACGCGGATTTGGAATCCGCTGCTCTGCCAATTGGAGCTACACCCCTAAAACTTTTTACTACTTCAGATTCGAAAAAACCTCGCACTAGGCGAGGTTATCGAATAAGTGGCGGAGTGGACGGGACTCGAACCCGCGACCCCCGGCGTGACAGGCCGGTATTCTAACCAACTGAACTACCACTCCGCAGTGGAATACTTGTCGTCGCTGACAAGTGTTCAAATTTAAAGCCTGGCGATGTCCTACTCTCACATGGGGAAGCCCCACACTACCATCGGCGCTATTGTGTTTCACTTCTGAGTTCGGCATGGAATCAGGTGGGTCCACAATGCTATGGTCGCCAAGCAAATTTTAAAATTCGGAAAGCTGTTTCTGTTCTCTTCAAACTCATTCAAGCGTTTGGTATTTCTTTGAGTCCATCAAAACCCCTTGGGTGTTGTATGGTTAAGCCTCACGGGCAATTAGTACAGGTTAGCTCAATGCCTCGCAGCACTTACACACCCTGCCTATCAACGTCGTAGTCTACGACAACCCTTTAGGACACTTAAAGTGTCAGGGAAAACTCATCTCAAGGCTCGCTTCCCGCTTAGATGCTTTCAGCGGTTATCGATTCCGAACTTAGCTACCGGGCAATGCCATTGGCATGACAACCCGAACACCAGAGGTTCGTCCACTCCGGTCCTCTCGTACTAGGAGCAGCCCCTTTCAATTTTCCAACGCCCACGGCAGATAGGGACCGAACTGTCTCACGACGTTCTAAACCCAGCTCGCGTACCACTTTAAATGGCGAACAGCCATACCCTTGGGACCGACTTCAGCCCCAGGATGTGATGAGCCGACATCGAGGTGCCAAACACCGCCGTCGATATGAACTCTTGGGCGGTATCAGCCTGTTATCCCCGGAGTACCTTTTATCCGTTGAGCGATGGCCCTTCCATTCAGAACCACCGGATCACTATGACCTGCTTTCGCACCTGCTCGAATTGTCATTCTCGCAGTCAAGCGGGCTTATGCCATTGCACTAACCACACGATGTCCAACCGTGTTTAGCCCACCTTCGTGCTCCTCCGTTACTCTTTGGGAGGAGACCGCCCCAGTCAAACTACCCACCAGGCACTGTCCGTAATCCCGATTCAGGGACCAACGTTAGAACATCAAAACTACAAGGGTGGTATTTCAAGGACGACTCCACCACATCTAGCGACGCGGTTTCAAAGTCTCCCACCTATCCTACACATGTAGGTTCAATGTTCAGTGCCAAGCTGTAGTAAAGGTTCACGGGGTCTTTCCGTCTAGCCGCGGGTACACTGCATCTTCACAGCGATTTCAATTTCACTGAGTCTCGGGTGGAGACAGCGTGGCCATCATTACGCCATTCGTGCAGGTCGGAACTTACCCGACAAGGAATTTCGCTACCTTAGGACCGTTATAGTTACGGCCGCCGTTTACCGGGGCTTCGATCAAGAGCTTCGACCGAAGTCTAACCCCATCAATTAACCTTCCGGCACCGGGCAGGCGTCACACCGTATACGTCATCTTACGATTTTGCACAGTGCTGTGTTTTTAATAAACAGTTGCAGCCACCTGGTATCTGCGACTCTCGTCTGCTCCATCCGCAAGGGACTTCACTGATAAGAGCGTACCTTCTCCCGAAGTTACGGTACCATTTTGCCTAGTTCCTTCACCCGAGTTCTCTCAAGCGCCTTGGTATTCTCTACCCGACCACCTGTGTCGGTTTGGGGTACGATTCCTTACAATCTGAAGCTTAGAGGCTTTTCCTGGAAGCATGGCATCAATGACTTCACTACCGTAGTAGCTCGACATCGTATCTCAGCGTTAATGAAAGTCCGGATTTACCTAAACTTTCCGCCTACGTACTTGAACCTGGACAACCGTCGCCAGGCCCACCTAGCCTTCTCCGTCCCCCCATCGCAATTGTAAGAAGTACGGGAATATTAACCCGTTTCCCATCGACTACGCCTTTCGGCCTCGCCTTAGGAGTCGACTTACCCTGCCCCGATTAACGTTGGACAGGAACCCTTGGTCTTCCGGCGAGGGAGTTTTTCACTCCCTTTATCGTTACTCATGTCAGCATTCGCACTTCTGATACCTCCAGCAGCCCTTACAGACCACCTTCAACGGCTTACAGAACGCTCCCCTACCCCACATACCCTAAGGTACGTAGCCGCAGCTTCGGTGTATAGCTTAGCCCCGTTACATCTTCCGCGCAGGCCGACTCGACCAGTGAGCTATTACGCTTTCTTTAAATGATGGCTGCTTCTAAGCCAACATCCTGGCTGTCTGAGCCTTCCCACATCGTTTCCCACTTAGCTATACTTTGGGACCTTAGCTGGCGGTCTGGGTTGTTTCCCTCTCCACGACGGACGTTAGCACCCGCCGTGTGTCTCCCGGATAGTACTTACTGGTATTCGGAGTTTGCAAAGGGTTGGTAAGTCGGGATGACCCCCTAGCCTTAACAGTGCTCTACCCCCAGTAGTATTCGTCCGAGGCGCTACCTAAATAGCTTTCGGGGAGAACCAGCTATCTCCAGGTTTGATTGGCCTTTCACCCCTAGCCACAAGTCATCCGCTAATTTTTCAACATTAGTCGGTTCGGTCCTCCAGTTGATGTTACTCAACCTTCAACCTGCCCATGGCTAGATCACCTGGTTTCGGGTCTAATCCTAGCAACTGTACGCCCAGTTAAGACTCGGTTTCCCTACGGCTCCCCTAAACGGTTAACCTTGCTACTAAAATTAAGTCGCTGACCCATTATACAAAAGGTACGCAGTCACACCACGAAGGTGCTCCTACTGCTTGTACGTACACGGTTTCAGGTTCTATTTCACTCCCCTCACAGGGGTTCTTTTCGCCTTTCCCTCACGGTACTGGTTCACTATCGGTCAGTCAGTAGTATTTAGCCTTGGAGGATGGTCCCCCCATATTCAGACAGGATATCACGTGTCCCGCCCTACTCGTTTTCACTGATTATGATGTGTCGGTTACGGGGCTATCACCCTTTATTGCGAGACTTTCCAGACTCTTCACCTGCATCATTAAAAGCTTAAGGGCTAATCCAATTTCGCTCGCCGCTACTTTCGGAATCTCGGTTGATTTCTCTTCCTCGGGGTACTTAGATGTTTCAGTTCCCCCGGTTTGCCTCCTGTTGCTATGTATTCACAACAGGATACTTACTTATGTAAGTGGGTTTCCCCATTCAGGAATCCCAGACTCAAAAGGTTATTACTACCTAATCTGGGCTTATCGCAAGTTATTACGCCTTTCATCGCCTCTGACTGCCAAGGCATCCACCGTGTACGCTTAGTCACTTAACCATACAACCCGAAAGGGTCTTAATGTATGGCAACTAACCAAGGTTTTTGGTTGTCATCAAGAAGGGTTAATTCTTGATAACTGTTTGCCGGACTCAATTGTGAATCAATGTAAACATTGATTCGAATACAAGACACTTGAATGTGTTTGTTGTGTTTACCTTAAAGGTAAACATTGAGAACTTTTAAATTTGATTGAATTACTCGTAAGTAATCAAATCAGTCAGCTTTCCAAATTGTTAAAGAGCTAGATATTTCAAAAGAAATAACCATTTTTAAAGATTCTTAAGGAAGAACACTTAAAGATGGTGGAGCTATGCGGGATCGAACCGCAGACCTCCTCGCTGCCAGCGAGGCGCTCTCCCAGCTGAGCTATAGCCCCATCTGGAAAAGTATTTCCTACTCTTAACTTATTAAACCATCAATCTGTGTGGACACTCATCGTAAGTATCTTCGTATAAGGAGGTGATCCAGCCCCAGGTTCCCCTAGGGCTACCTTGTTACGACTTCACCCCAGTCATGAACCACAAAGTGGTGAGCGTCCTCCCCGAAAGGTTAAACTACCCACTTCTTTTGCAGCCCACTCCCATGGTGTGACGGGCGGTGTGTACAAGGCCCGGGAACGTATTCACCGTGACATTCTGATTCACGATTACTAGCGATTCCGACTTCATGGAGTCGAGTTGCAGACTCCAATCCGGACTACGACGCACTTTTTGGGATTCGCTCACTATCGCTAGCTTGCTGCCCTCTGTATGCGCCATTGTAGCACGTGTGTAGCCCTACTCGTAAGGGCCATGATGACTTGACGTCGTCCCCACCTTCCTCCGGTTTATCACCGGCAGTCTCCCTGGAGTTCCCGACATTACTCGCTGGCAAACAAGGATAAGGGTTGCGCTCGTTGCGGGACTTAACCCAACATTTCACAACACGAGCTGACGACAGCCATGCAGCACCTGTCTCAGAGCTCCCGAAGGCACACCTGCGTCTCCGCTGGCTTCTCTGGATGTCAAGAGTAGGTAAGGTTCTTCGCGTTGCATCGAATTAAACCACATGCTCCACCGCTTGTGCGGGCCCCCGTCAATTCATTTGAGTTTTAATCTTGCGACCGTACTCCCCAGGCGGTCTACTTAACGCGTTAGCTCCGAAAGCCACGGCTCAAGGCCACAACCTCCAAGTAGACATCGTTTACGGCGTGGACTACCAGGGTATCTAATCCTGTTTGCTCCCCACGCTTTCGCATCTGAGTGTCAGTATCTGTCCAGGGGGCCGCCTTCGCCACTGGTATTCCTTCAGATCTCTACGCATTTCACCGCTACACCTGAAATTCTACCCCCCTCTACAGTACTCTAGTTCACCAGTTTCAAATGCAGTTCCGAGGTTGAGCCCCGGGCTTTCACATCTGACTTAATGAACCACCTGCATGCGCTTTACGCCCAGTAATTCCGATTAACGCTCGCACCCTCCGTATTACCGCGGCTGCTGGCACGGAGTTAGCCGGTGCTTCTTCTGTTGCTAACGTCAAGAGATAGCGCTATTAACGCTACCCCCTTCCTCACAACTGAAAGTACTTTACAACCCGAAGGCCTTCTTCATACACGCGGCATGGCTGCATCAGGCTTTCGCCCATTGTGCAATATTCCCCACTGCTGCCTCCCGTAGGAGTCTGGACCGTGTCTCAGTTCCAGTGTGGCTGATCATCCTCTCAGACCAGCTAGGGATCGTCGCCTTGGTGAGCCATTACCTCACCAACTAGCTAATCCCACCTAGGCATATCTTGACGCGAGAGGCCCGAAGGTCCCCCTCTTTGGCCCGTAGGCATTATGCGGTATTAGCCATCGTTTCCAATGGTTATCCCCCACATCAAGGCAATTTCCTAGGCATTACTCACCCGTCCGCCGCTCGACGCCCATTAACGCACCCGAAGGATTGTTAGTGTCGTTTCCGCTCGACTTGCATGTGTTAGGCCTGCCGCCAGCGTTCAATCTGAGCCATGATCAAACTCTTCAATTTAAGATTTTGTGACTCAACGAATACTGACTTCAAAACTACTGTGTAATTTTAAAGCTATTACCATTCCAACAGAATGATAATGAATTGACTGTGCCAAATAACCCCTCTCTATAAAGAAAGTAATTATTCGTATTGGTCACTCAGTTCATTGAAATCATTTTGTTACCGAAGTAACTGCTATTACCTAAGTAATAACGTTTTGATATTCATCAACGAGTGCCCACACAGATTGATAGGTTTAAATTGTTAAAGAGCTATACCTATTGAGCGTTCCTTTTAGTAAGGAGCCTCTCTAAGTGGACGGCCATTCTAGCGGATTGGATTCCAGTGTCAAACACTTTTTCCAGCTAATTTTTCAAAGCATCTTAAATGCTTATCACCGTCTCGTTACCCAGTTCAAACCGTTTGGTTATCCTTGGCAACGGAGGCGCATTATAGAGAGAATAATCCTTTGCACAAGGCAAAAAACAAAAAAAACCGCCACCGGCGATCGTTCGAACACTATTCACACAAAGCGTTCAAAATAGGTACGATTAAGCCTAATTTAGGCCAATCGTACCTACAATTCTTGCTTTAATTATTGGTGAGCAATAATACGGTCGTTGTTTACTAACAGCTGTACTTTCTTATCTGGATTAATTTTTCCTGCCAATATCGCTTTCGCTAACGGGTTCTCGACACTTTGCTGAATCGCTCTTTTCAAAGGTCGCGCACCATATACTGGATCAAAACCAACTTGAGAAATTAACTTCAGTGCTTTATCCGAAACTTCAAGCTCATAACCATTGTCTTCCATTCGCTTCTTAAGGTGCTCAAGTTGAATAGAGGCTATCGATTGAATGTGCTCTTGACCTAATGGGTGGAACACAACGCTTTCATCAACTCGGTTCAAAAACTCAGGACGGAAATGTTTACCTACCACTTCCATCACCTCATTCTTTATTCCTTGGTAATCGAGCGTATTGAAGTTCTCTTGAATTCTCGAAGAGCCAAGGTTAGATGTCATGATCACTACCGTATTTCTAAAATCGACCGTGCGACCTTGTCCATCAGTTAAGCGTCCATCATCAAGAACCTGCAATAAGATATTGAAAACATCTGGATGCGCCTTCTCTACCTCATCGAGCAAAATCACAGAGTAAGGCTTACGACGCACCGCTTCTGTTAAGTAGCCACCTTCTTCATATCCAACGTAACCCGGAGGAGCACCAACTAAACGAGCAACAGAATGCTTCTCCATAAACTCAGACATATCGATGCGGACCATTGCATCATCACTATCAAACATGAAGTTCGCGAGCGTTTTACACAACTCGGTTTTACCAACGCCTGTTGGGCCAAGGAATAAGAAAGAGCCAATCGGCTTATTCGGATCAGACAAACCCGCACGGCTACGACGAATCGCATTCGATACCACTTCTACTGCTTCCGCTTGGCCAATAACGCGCTTATGCAGAACACCTTCCATTCTT
Organism: Vibrio gigantis; assembly: GCF_024347515.1. Taxonomy (NCBI): domain Bacteria; kingdom Pseudomonadati; phylum Pseudomonadota; class Gammaproteobacteria; order Vibrionales; family Vibrionaceae; genus Vibrio; species Vibrio gigantis. The sequence continues at coordinate 641,284 of NZ_AP025492.1, read as the reverse complement.
AGAAGCTTCTCTTTCTCAGCCTCTAGCATTTTAGAAACCGGGATGCCGGTTTGCTTTGAAAGAACATCGGCAATCTCAGCATCAGTCACCTTATTACGTAATAAGGTCATTTCTTGCATTTCAGCTTGAGTCGCGAGATCTAACTGCTTCTCCAATTCTGGGATTCGGCCATATTGCAATTCAGACATTCGGTTAAGATCACCAGCACGTCTCGCAAAGTCCATATCCATACGAGCTTGCTCTAGCTCTGATTTAATATGTTGCGTGCCAGAAAGCGCGGCTTTCTCTGCATTCCACACTTCTTCAAGCTCAGCGAAATCGCGTTCTTTGTCGGAAAGCTCTTCTTGTAATGTTCGAAGACGCTTTTCACTGGCTTCGTCATTTTCATTAGTAAGAGCTTGCTGCTCGATCTTCAATTGAATGATCTTGCGTTCGAGCTTATCTAGCGACTCAGGTTTCGAGTCGATCTGCATACGAATACTCGAGGCCGCCTCATCAATCAGATCAATCGCCTTATCTGGCAGTTGACGATCAGAAACGTATCGGTGAGATAACGTTGCTGCCGCAACAATCGCTGGGTCGGTAATTTCTACGTGATGATGAAGTTCATAGCGCTCTTTCAAACCACGGAGAATCGCAACCGTGTCTTCCACGGTTGGCTCATCGACAATCACTTTTTGGAATCGACGCTCTAGCGCAGGATCTTTCTCTATATACTGGCGATATTCATCGAGCGTCGTCGCGCCGACACAATGAAGTTCACCACGAGCCAATGCTGGTTTCAGCATATTCCCGGCATCCATAGAGCCTTCACCTTTACCCGCCCCTACCATAGTGTGAATTTCATCGATGAAGAGAATGATGTTGCCCTCTTCTTTCGATAATTCGTTAAGAACTGATTTTAAACGTTCTTCAAATTCACCACGATATTTAGCACCTGCAATTAAAGAGCCCATATCTAAAGAAAGTACACGTCGGCCTCTCAAACCTTCCGGAACCTCATTATTGATAATACGCTGCGCTAAACCTTCAACTATCGCCGTTTTACCGACTCCAGGCTCACCAATAATGACAGGGTTATTCTTAGTACGGCGTTGAAGTACTTGGATGGTGCGGCGAATTTCGTCATCTCGGCCAATTACCGGATCCAGCTTGCCTTGCTCAGCTCTTTCGGTCAGGTCAATGGTGAACTTCTCTAATGCTTGTCGTCTATCTTCCGCATTTGGGTCATCGACCTTCTGACCACCGCGAACTTGCTCAATAGCTTGAGATAATTTTTGCTCGGTAAGACCTAGCTCTTTAAGTAGATTTCCTAAAGGGCCTTTGTCTTCAATCGCAGCAAGTAGGAAGACTTCTGAAGATATGTAACTGTCTTGGCGCTTTTGTGCGACCTTGTCACATAGGTTGAATAGCGTTCCCATTGCATTCGACAGCTGAACGTCACCACCAATACCACTTACTTTTGGTACTCGGTCTAATATTTCGCTCAATTTAGAACGCAATTGAACCACATCAATATTCAACATGGTCAGCAATGGGCGAATTGCACTACCATCTTGATTAAGCAAAGACACCATTAGGTGTACAGGTTCTATATATTGGTGATCACGACCTAATGCGAGCGACTGAGCATCAGATATCGCAATTTGGAATTTACTAGTGAATCGATCGAGACGCATGCCAACCTTCCTACTCTTAGATATGTTTATCTTATGGTTAGAAGATGGATACGGTAACGCGGATTTTCAAGGGATAAAAATGAAGAATAGAGTTTATATAAAAATATAAATGAGCTGGATGACTAATCACACTAGCTAGAGGTTAGTCTAACCAAATAAAGGTAGCTTGGCGTCCAGTAATACCATCACGACGATAAGAATAAAACGCATCGGCATCAGCGAAGGTACATAGATTGGAATCTGTCACTTCCGACACACCCACTTTCTCAAGTCGTTGCTTTGCCAGTTGAGACATATTCGCTAGCCATTTACCGGGTTCAGGTTTCGCTTTAAATGCGAGCTTCGCTTGAGGGTCAAAACTGATGAAAGCTTTTAACACATCATCACCAACTTCAAAAGCTTGTTTGCCTATTGCAGGACCAAGCCAAGCAATGATCTTATTCTCTGAATCTAGGTTTGAAAACTTTGCGACTGCATTTTCAAGAATTCCACCAGCAAGACCACGCCAACCAGCATGAACAGCAGCAACTTGAGTGCCTTTGGTATCAGTAAGAATTACAGGTAAGCAATCGGCGGTCATCGCAGAACAGACAACACCTTTCGCAGTGGTAAATACACCGTCAGCATCAAGAATATCTGCCGTAGATTGTAAAACCGTTACGACGTCTGTTGAGTGAGTTTGATTTAACCATATAGGAGCTGTGGGCATGTTAGCTTGCTGCTTAAGCCAAGTTCTATTGTTTTCAACAAGCGAAGCATCATCCCCAACATGCGTACCTAGGTTTAATCCTTGATACGCATCAGTAGAAAAGCCTCCTACACGTGTCGACGCAATTGCCTTCACGTTATTGGGTGCATTCCAGTTAGGGATGATCAACGACATATTAAATGTCTTCTTCTTTATTTTCGCGAGCATCAACACGTAATGCTTCAGCCATCACAACCATGTCATTTGGCACAGGTGCGTGGAACTCCACTTCTTCACCTGTAATTGGGTGAACAAATTTAAGCATAACGGCGTGCAGTGCTTGGCGGTCAAAAGAACGAATCATTGTCGTTAGCTCTTCAGATGCACCTTTTGGAATACGAGCACGACCACCGTATGCAACATCACCTAGCAGTGGATGCTGAAGGTATGACATATGAACACGGATTTGGTGAGTACGACCCGTTTCTAGGCGCAGACGAATACGAGTATGCTCGCGGAAGTGCTCAGCAACACGGTAGTGAGTTACCGCTGGCTTTCCTAATTCATTTACGTCCATTAAGGTACGCTTAGTTGCATGACGGCTAATGCCTTTCTCTACCACACCACCAGCGGTCATTTTGCCAATTGCAATTGCTTCATATTCACGAGTAATACGACGCTTAGCAAGAGCACGTACAAGACGAGTTTGAGCTGGAACCGTTTTAGCTACAACCATAAGACCTGTTGTGTCTTTATCAAGACGGTGCACAATACCTGCACGAGGCACTTCTGCAATCTGTGGGTAATGGAAAAGCAATGCGTTTAGTATGGTTCCATCCGGCGTGCCTGCTCCTGGGTGTACAACCAAGTCGCGAGGCTTGTTGATAACCAATAAGTCATCATCTTCGTAGACGATGTCTAGAGGAATATCTTGTGCTTCCCAGCGCTCTTCATCTGCAAGTTCAGCTTGCAAGATGATCTCCTCACCGCCCAAAACCTTAACGCGCGGCTTAGTAATAACTTCGCCATCCACTTGGATTTTGCCGTCAAGAAGCCACTCTTTAATACGAGAGCGAGAAAAATCGGTAAATAGTTCAGCGACAGCTTGGTCTAAACGTTGACCTAACTGGCTGCTTTTTACTGTGTCTGTTAATGTGATCTGCTGAGCCATATCGAACTTTTTTAAAAACCGTGAGACTAATACCCATTAGTATGGATAAAATAGAATAATTGCATCATTGTATCTGTTACTGGTTAGAAAGTAACGGAAGCTTACGAAATATTTAATTCAAGGAATCGACGCCTGACATGAAACACCTTACTTTAGCGGGTCTATTAGCCGTATCACTCTTGGCTGGTTGTTCAAGTACCGAAGAGATAGTGCCAGATGTACCGCCATCGGTTCTCTACTCTGAGGCTCAAGAATCGCTACAGAGCGGTAGCTGGCTTTCTGCCATTGAAAAGCTAGAAGCCCTAGACTCTCGTTACCCTTTCGGCGCCTATTCTGAACAAGTACAGCTAGACCTGATTTACGCTTACTACAAAAATGATGACCTAGCGCTTGGCCTAGCGACCATTTCACGTTTCTTGCGTTTAAACCCAACTCACGAGAAGCAAGACTGGGTTCTTTACATGCGCGGCTTAACGCACATGGCGCAAGACCGAAACTTCATGCACGATATTTTTAATATCGACCGCAGTGATCGAGATCCTGAGCCAGTAAAGCTCGCTTTTGCTGACTTTAAGCGACTACTCGAGCGTTTCCCTAGCAGCCCTTATGCTGAAGATGCACAAAAACGCATGTTCGCACTTAAAAACCGTTTGGCGGATTACGACCTAGCAACGGCGGATTTCTACCTACGCCGTGAAGCTTGGATTGCTGCGATTAACAGAACGCAAGAGCTGCAAAAAACTTACCCAGACACCATTGCTGCGCGCAAGTCTTTAGATATCCAACTAGAAGCTTATAAACAGCTAGGCCTAGATGACGCAGTTTCAAGAACAGAAAAGTTGATTGAATTAAACCCACTACCTTAATCAACTTCTTACATCTCTATCAAAAAAGCGCGCTAATTTACTAGCGCGCTTTTTTTCGACCCTATATCGTAAACTTGATGAAACGCACAATACACGGTATCTTCAAAAGATAACTTTTAACAAAACATCAACATGGAGTGTGGATGTGAGTAGGTTGTTATTATTTATCTGGATATCGCTATTTAGCCAATTATCCTACGCATTAGAACTGTCCCCATTAAGCAATAAGCCTTACATGGGCGACTTGGATGTACTCAAAACCAAAGGAACGGTTAGAGTGCTCGTATCTGCCGATCTTGGTTTCTATTATATCGAGGATGGTAAGCCAAAAGGCATCGTGGCAGAAATGCTCTACCACTTTGAAAAAAGCCTTCGTAGAAAACATCCCTACCTCAATGTTCAAATCATTCCCGTACAACGAGACGATCTACTTCCCTCTTTAGAATCTGGCTATGGTGATGTCGCTGTCGCTAACCTAACGATCACTGACAAGCGTTTAGAAATCATCGATTTTTCAGATCCAATGATTAGAGATGGCAAAGAACTCATTATCACAGGGAAAAAGGCAGAACCTATCACTGAGATCAAGCAATTGAGCGGAAAAGAAGTGTGGATCCGTGCAAGCTCGAGTTACTTCGAGAGTGTACAAAGCGTCAATAAAGCACTTAACGAGTTAGGTTTGCCACCACTGCATGTCCACTTTATCGAGGAGTCATTACAAGACTACGAGCTGATTGAACTCGTTAACCAAGGTTATATACAAGGTACAATCCTAGACAGCCATAAAGCAAAGCTATGGACCGACGTAATGGAAAACATTCAAGTTCATCATGATTTGCCCTTACGTGAAAATGGCCAAATAGCATGGGCATTGAGAAAAAACAGTCCTCAGCTAAAGAAAGAGATAAACAAATACGTCAAGACCGCACGTACAGGCACCCTACTTGGGAATGTTATCTATCAGAAATACATCGACAACACTCGCTGGTTAGGTAGAGCACTCAACCCAAATAAAATAGACCGAGTAGCTAAACTCGCCGATGTCTTTGAAAAGTATTCGAGTAAATACGAATTCGATCCTTTGATGATGTCTGCACAAGGTTTCCAAGAGTCAGGGTTGGATCAAAGCAGAGTTTCTCATCGTGGAGCTATTGGTGTGATGCAGGTGTTGCCAAGTACCGCCAAAGACAAAAACGTCAACATCAAAAACATACACAAGGTGGATAACAACATCCATGCGGGTGTGAAATACATGCGTTTCATTAAGGACAGGTATTTTGACGACCCAGCCATTACGCCAGACAACCAAATCTACTTCACTTTGGCTTCTTACAACGCGGGGCCAGCTAAGATCAGAAAGATGAGGCGCATTGCCAAACAGAAAGGTTACAACCCAAACATCTGGTTTAAAAACGTCGAAATCATCACACGCAAATACGTGAGTAAAGAGCCTGTCACTTACGTAGCCAACATTAATCGTTACTTTGTAATTTACAAACAATTACAGGCGATCGATGCTATCCGAGAAAATGGTACGGCAAGATTACTAAGCACCAATGATTAACAGCGCCTTAACTTGAGAGTTTGAGAGTTTGAGAGTTTGAGAGTTTGAGAGTAAAGGTATTAGGTAGGTCCAAATATACAAAAGCCGCATAAGAAAACTTATGCGGCTTTTGTATATCTAATTCTGAAGAAGCTTACGTAGCTGTCTATGTCACGTGCTCTGCATCACAAAATACTATTGAGCAAATTTCAATCAAGCACTTTCTATAAGCTGTAGGACGCCCCTAAAAACTGGTTTAATTTTTAGCGAAGCCTTGCCTTCAACTTATCGTTTTTCATAAGGATAACAAGCATTTTTCGCCAAAAACATATCAAGACTTGCGTAAGATCACATTTGATTTTAATGCTTACCCCACCCAACAAAAACAAGATCTAGATCACATTCTTTATTCCTAAAAGTCGTAATCTGAAGTTAACCCATGAGGGATACAACAGAGGAAAACTTCTATGAAAATGAACATCACTGGTAAAAACATCGACATTACCTCTGCAATCCGTGATCACATAGAAAGCAAATTTAAAAAGCTGGATAAATGGCAAGTAGACATCATTGGCTGCCAAGCGAGCTTTAGCGAAGAACCAAACAAGAAGAAAAAATTTGAAGCGGTTCTAACCGTACCAAAAGGCCAACTTGTTGCTTCATCAATTCATGACGACCTCTACGTAGCTATCAACGAAGTAGAACAAAAACTAGAGCGTCAACTCAACAAGCTACGCCATAAACCTGAAGCACGCCGCGCCGAAAAGCCTGAAATCGAAGAGCTAGAAGCTGAAGTAGAATAAGGAAAGATAACAGATTAAAAAATAGCGCCTCAGGGCGCTATTTTTTTGCTTGACGCTCGTAGCTCGCTTGCTTATTGTGTTTAAACATTCATAAAACAATCACTTTTTATGCAAACTCAATCTTTGTTTATTTTTGACTTCTTTTTTCTTCCGTAAATCGGAGGCTAAGTCGTTTTAGAAAAACAAGTCAAAAACGAACAAGAAGCCTCCCACACTAGGGAGGCTTTTTTATAAGGACACATTTATGACTGACCGCTCAATTTCACTGGATGATATCCGCCTTCGTCTTAATGATTTAGATGACGAACTGCTTAAGCTACTTTCAGAGCGTCGCAAGCTAAGTATCGAAGTCGCTAAAAGCAAGGTAGAAACATCAAAGCCAGTTCGTGATGCAGTAAGAGAACAACAACTGTTGGTTAAACTGATCAACAACGGCAAAGATAAGTACGAATTGGATGCTCAGTACATTACTAAGCTGTTTCACACCATCATTGAAGATTCAGTCCTACTGCAACAGTCATACCTACAAAATCTTGCGAACCCGCAAAGCCGTAAACCATTGGCTCGCGTTGCATTCTTAGGTTCTAAAGGCTCTTACTCGCACCTTGCTAGCCGTGAATATTTCAGCCGCAAGAATATGGAGTTGATTGAACTGAACTGCAATCACTTCAAAGAAGTGGCATCAACGGTAGAATCTGGCCACGCTGACTACGGTGTGCTACCTATCGAGAACACCAGTTCAGGTTCCATTAACGAGGTCTACGACCTACTGCAACACACAACGCTTTATATCGTTGGTGAACTATCTCAACCGATTGAGCATTGCCTTGTTGCCAAAAATGATATTCGTTTAGAAGACATCAAAACCCTCTATTCACACCCACAACCTCACCAACAGTGCAGTGAATTTTTGAGTCGCCTTAAAGGTGTCAGCCTTGAGTCTTGCGCAAGTACAGCGGATGCAATGAAAAAGGTGAAAGACCTGGACGGCGATGATGTGGCAGCGATAGGCAATGCATCGAGCGGTAAGCTTTACGGCCTACAACCTATCCAAGGTAACATTGCAAACCAAACTGAGAACCACACTCGTTTCATCGTTGTAGCACGTAAACCGGTTGAAGTATCAACGCAAATACCAGCCAAGACGACACTCATCATGTCGACATCCCAAGAAGCGGGTTCTTTGGTAGAGACACTACTGATCTTACAACGCTTAGGTATCAACATGACCAAACTAGAATCTCGTCCTATTATGGGCAATCCTTGGGAAGAGATGTTCTATGTCGATTTAGAAGCACATCTGGATTCGGATAATATGCAACAAGCGATAACGGAACTAACAGCCATTACTCGCCACCTTAAAGTGTTGGGCTGCTACCCAAGTGAGAACATCAAAGCGACTCAAGTTAAGTTGTCATAGTTGAGAGCGAATATCAGCTTTTAGCTAAAGCATTTGGCCTACAGTAGGCCAAATGCTAAAAACCAACAACTAGTAAAATTAATTCGTACTGCGCGTATTCCTGAGATATGAATCGGTTATTTCACTAGCTGTACACTCCTATCAGCCTCAATCGTTCAATATATTCTAAAAAAACTCATTACTGGCTTTTTTATCAATAAAGACAAAATCTTACCCCCTTCACAGGAAATCATCGAACTACGTGTAATTAATAGCGAGTAAGCATTAAGTAACATAAACTTACGCGCTTAATTTATAAATAGTGTTGTCATTAACTATGAAGCTAAGTACTAAAATCTTACTACTGATAACCCCTGTGATACTGATCAGTACCGCGGCTTCTAGCTATATTATTTATTCGACGCAGAAAAGCAGCTTCATCAAACGCGAAGACAACGCACTTCAGCTGAACATGGAAAAACTAGCCGGATACTTTCGTCAATCTCGTTCGTTCCTCAATAGCTACTCTTACACCTTGACCCAAAGTGACATGGTGAAACGTTACTTTCTCACAGACCAAAATCTATCCCGCGATCTTGAATTGGCTAATAACCTTCGAGAAGCTATACATTTTCTGCAAGATGACGATGAAAGCTATACGGGTTTAGCGCTTCTCAATGGTGACCGAAAACTGCGTTATTACGCGGATAATAGCAACGACTCACGCACTCAAATTGACAATAAAATATTGAAGTACGTTGACCAGCATTATCAAAGCACCCTAGCAACATCAAGTACCAACTATATTCAAAACTCTCAAGGCGAAGGAATGTTGGTTCACTATGAAAAGATAGCTCGACAAGCGATTTCCCCAACCGTTGGCAATCAACCCAACGATGCGTTCTTTGTTGTTGTATCTGTTTCTCTCGACAAATTTAATGCGCTTAGAAAGCAGATTGAGTTCGACTACCAAACCAGCTTGTTCTTCACATCCATAGCGGTTTCTTTAGAAAGTGATGTCACTCACTCAGTCAAGCTTGCACCAGAGTTGTACGCCACGGTCGACCCGGCGCAATTCCTGTTGGAAAACAAGCTCAATTCCATTTGGAATAAGCTGAGTTTGTCATTCGCACTGTCTGCGTTTGTGACTGTCGTTCTACTACTTATGCTTCTTTCTCGCACTGTGATTACTCCGATAACACGGCTCGATCGACAGCTACAGCAAGTAGAAAAAAAACAACGAAAGAACATTGAGCGCTTAGGCTCTCGTGATGAGCTTGGCCGCCTATCACAGCGTTTTTATGACATGTACCAAGAGCTAGATAACACCTACCAGCAAACCAAGCTCTTAGCTGAAAATGATCAGTTAACCCAAATCGCTAATAGGCATCAGTTTCAAACCTTCGTTCAGCAATCTTTGCCAAAACCGAGTTCAAATACCGAAACCTGGGTTCTCTACTTTGACTTGGATAACTTCAAGTTTGTGAACGACAAATACGGACATCAAATCGGCGACTCGATTCTGGTCTCTTTTGCTCAGCGTATTTCAGATATTTGTCACCACTATAAAGCTGAGTTCGACGCTCATTGCATGCCTGCTCGACTTTCTGGTGACGAGTTCGTTGTCTACATTAATGCTCCTAGTCACCGAGGAAATATCGCACATCGATTCTCGAATGATTTACTGACTCCACTGCAAAAAGGCTTTGTCACCGAATCTGGCACCTTCCCAATTACAGTCAGTATTGGCATTGCGACCTACCCTAACGATGGCGATTCGATCGAGAACCTACTGTCGAACGCAGATACCGCGATGTACCAAGCCAAGCGTGCCGGTAAAAATCAATTTGCTGACTATTCACGAGATTTAGACAAGACTATTCAGCGCCAAGCAAACATTGAACGAGCGCTTAGAGATAAGAATTTTAATGATGAATTCAGGCTCGTTTACATGCCCTATATGGATTCAACTGGGACTGATGTTATTGGCGTTGAGGTGTTATTACGCTGGAATTCGAAGCAACTTGGTTTGGTTCCACCGGATGAATTCATTCCAATTGCCGAACAAACCGGGTTATTCGAACATGTTGACCGCTGGGTAATAGAGAATGCATTTGCTTCATTCCATCGGCTTCAGGCTCAATTTGATCACTCAATTCAATTGTCGATCAACTTATCTTCTGCTGGCATTGAAACTACGGATCTTGCAGACTTCATTCAAGAACACGCTGAGTTAAATCGCATCCCACCTAGCCTTATCGATTTTGAGATAACCGAAACCTTTTACTCAAATTCAGAAGGCTTTCCACTGCTGAACAAACTGTCATGCATGGGCTACCGCTTAGCGATTGATGATTTTGGTTCCGGTTACACCTCTATCACTCAACTGGTGCAGTATCCAACTCAGAAAATTAAATTGGATAAAGCGTTTTTAGATACCTTAATTGAGACCGATAACCAGAACATAGTAAAACCGGTCATCGGGTTATGTCATGCTCAGGGGAAAAAGGTCACCGCCGAAGGTATTGAAACTCAAGGCATGCACCAGTGGTTACTGGATGCACAGTGCGATATGCTGCAAGGCTATTACTTTGGTAAACCTATGCCATTAGAAGAGTTGAGTGAATGGTACCGACAACATCAACTCAATCTAATCGACAACAAAAAGAATCTGACACATGAAATCTGTAATCATCGCATCGCTGAACCCAGCTAAAATAAACGCCGTTAAAAGTGCGTTCTTATCTGCTTTTCCGAATACTGAGTTTGATTTCAAAGGCATCAATGTCCCTAGTGGTGTCGCCGATCAACCGATGAGCAATGATGAAACCTATCAAGGTGCCGTGAATCGTGTCCACAACGCAGCTCAAGCTCAGCCCAATGCAGACTTCTATGTTGGCCTAGAAGCGGGAATAGAAAAAAACGTCACCTTTGCGTGGATGGTGATCGAAGCGAATGGTCAACGTGGAGAGTCTCGTTCAGCAAGCCTGATGCTGCCACCAGCCGTGCTTAAGAAGCTAGAGCATGCAAACGAGTTAGGTGATGTGATGGATGAAGTGTTTGGTACCGACAATATCAAACAGAAAGGTGGGGCGATTGGCCTACTGACACATAATCAACTGTCACGAAGTTCTGTTTATCATCAGGCTTTAATTTTAGCGCTGATCCCATTTGTAAATCCTGAGCACTTTCCTATCTAATGCTTCGTTTAACTTCGAAGACTTTGAGAGCAATCTTCAAAAACAAAAAACGCTAACATCCAGTTAGCGTTTTTATCGAATTCGTATTCGTATTCGTACTATATCAGTGATGGATTAACTCTGTTATTACTTAAGCAATAGGTCAGCGATCACGGCTTTCTCTTGTTCAGATTTAGCCTTTAGCTCATTCGAACCTCTGGTTATCGTCGCGACGCCTACTCCAAGCATTTGACTCACCTGTCGTTGAGACATATCGCCTTTCATCAGCTCACAGAAGATATTAATTCGAGCAACCAGAGCATCCCGCTCGTCTGGTGTCATCATCATGGTCAACAACAGCTCGTGCTGATCTTTTTCGACAGCCGTCTTTACCAAGTCCATCAGTTGTTGCCAATTATCATATTCAGGTTGTGATGCCATATCTCTACACTTACTTTTAAATTCTGACTTTGAAGAGTCGCTTAACGATTGAAAGCATTTAACACTTTATACCGAAACACTTGATGCGATCCAATGTAAAAAGGCAGTAAGTGGAAATGGTTCGCACTCACTGCCTTTATTCTGACTCAGTTTCGAGTCAAACGCCGAAGGCTTAGTATTTCGTTTGTACCTCATGGGGTGCTAAAAACGCCCCTTTCTCGCCCAAGATATCTCGATAATAGGTCTCAAACATCAAGATATTTTGAACATACCCCCGAGTCTCTTTGAATGGAATCATTTCGATAAACGCAAAAGCATCGAGCTTTTCATCACTGCGTGAACGCCACTGCTTCACACGGCTAGGGCCAGCATTATAAGCCGCAAAGGCAAAGATACGGTTATCATCATATTGAGCAAGTAGGCCATCTAAGTAGTGACTGCCAATTTCGATATTCTTGCCGACATCGTAAAGATCATCGCTACCCTTGTACTTAATCTTGTGCTTATTAGCCGTGTATTGCGCTGTCTTTGGCATGATTTGCATGACGCCACGCGCACCAACCGGAGAACGAGCTTCTGAATCCATCGCGCTCTCTTGTCTTGCTAGAGACATCAAAGTGATTGGGTCAATATCATGCTTCTCTGCGTAGAAGTTAAACCACCACTTATGAGCGACCGGGAAACGCAACGCAATGTTATCCCACATTTTCGCTGAAATACTCGCAATGACAGTAAAGTGATTCCAACGCTGTGTCGCAGCGTAAGCGGCAAGCATCTCTTTTTGCTCTTTATCTGCATTGCTCAGTAACCAGCGCCATTCACTTTTGGCTGCGGCAATTTTATCGCGAGTGATCAGTTCATCGATACGAATCAGCGAAGTGCTAAAAGGCTTCACTGTTTCTGGATTGTATTTCAACGTAGAAGTTGGATATTGAATCGGTTTACCCAACTGCTTTGCAGCCGCAACACTATAGAAGTTACGCTTCCCTAAAATATCTGACAGTCGCTTATTGCCTTTATCAGTGTCGCTCGTCGCGATTTCAGCTCTGCCCTGCCAATATTGCCAACGGAGCGAAGCCTGATGTTTATCATCCAAGCGCGCTATCCACTCTTTCAAGCCCGTCCAATCGGCATGCTGAATCGCTAAGCGAGCACGTCTTTCCAGCAAAACTTGCTTTGATGAATTCGCGAGCATCTCGTCTCGCCACTCCATCAACTCTTCAGAATCTGTGTTAATCAGGCGAAACGTTAGGTAATCAGCTAGCTCTTGAGATTTCTCTTTTGAGAATTTCTGAGCCTTGATGACATCGTCAAACACCTCTTGAGCACTGCTTGATGACTTCCTTGCTAACTTCTCAAAAGCAAATTCGGTTTGAGCTTGATTAAATTCATTCGCAGGATTTTTCTTAGCAAACGCGAGTACATTTTCAGGCTTGTTGTACAACGCCTTCATCTGCTTAGCTTGAGCAATTGACTCATCGTTATCTAATTGCTTAATCAGATAACTCATTAACTTACCATTACGGCCTTCAAATGCTAACAGCATCCTCTCCAGAATCAGTTCATCGGTTCTTAGCCCTGCTTGATCCCAGGTTTTAAATAGCGGATCACAAGCGTCATCAATACCACTACCACTTAACCAAAGCTGTTTAGCCCCTTTAAAGGCGAGCTCTTGATTACCTTGCTCGTAATGTGCTCGGTAATAGATACATTGGTATTTTTCACCTACGGGCTCTTTAGCTTGAAACTCAAGGATCGTCTTCCACTGCTTTTGAGAAGCCAATGAATCCAAGTAAGGCGCACGCATTCGATTAGAAAATGGGAGTGCCTTGTTTTCTTCAATAAAAGCATCGACCTCAGCAGGCGTGCGCTCACCTAAGCCAATCAGAAAGGCTCGATAATCAGTGTAAGGTGTTAAAGGGTATGTTTGAATTTTGTTACGCAGCGCGGAGTAAGCTTTTAGATCACGGTTGTCTAAAACCTCTTGCGCTCTATCATAAACATCACGCTGCATTTCTAGCTCAGAGGCATTGCTCGCCAAAGCCATCGGAGCCAGTGAAAATGAAGACAAGATTGCCGATGCAGCCACAGCAACCTTCGTATTACCAATTCGGAAAAACATTCGCTCTTTCCTTAGTGCGTGTATGAATACGTGAAATCTATTTACGCCCGACATCACATGAAATGTAAAGAAATTGAGTGTAAATATTATTAATATTTAACACTTCATCTAAGAAGCATATTAAATATAGTTTTAATAACCAATGTGACAATAGTAAGTAAGGATTCGTTCAAGAATGGCTTTTCTGTCCTAGGAGTAACATCTTTGAGGATATTGGTATAAAATAGCAGACAATTTTGAACAATAATTAGGATCGATCGGCAATGGCTGAATACGTATATACCATGTCTCGGGTGAGCAAAACTGTTCCACCTAAGCGTCAAATTCTTAAAGACATTTCTCTTAGCTTTTTTCCTGGCGCTAAAATCGGTGTTTTGGGTCTAAATGGTTCAGGTAAATCTACCCTACTACGTATCATGGCTGGTATTGATACTGATATTGATGGTGAAGCACGTGCACAACAAGGTCTTAAAGTAGGTTACCTACCGCAAGAACCTGTACTAGACGAATCAAAAACGGTTCGTGAAATCGTAGAAGAAGCGGTTTCTGACGTTGCTGACGCACTTAAGCGTATCGATGCAGTTTACGCTGCTTACGCAGAACCAGATGCAGACTTCGATGCACTTGCTAAAGAGCAAGGTGAACTAGAAGCACTGATTCAAGCAAAAGACGGCCACAACCTAGAAACTGCTCTAGAGCGCGCTGCTGATGCACTTCGCCTTCCTGAATGGGATGCGAAAATTGAATTCCTATCAGGTGGTGAGCGTCGTCGTGTTGCTATCTGTCGACTACTTCTTGAAAAGCCAGACATGCTGCTTCTTGATGAACCAACCAACCACTTGGATGCAGAATCAGTAGCATGGCTTGAGCACTTCCTAGTTGATTACAGTGGTACTGTTGTGGCAATTACCCACGACCGTTACTTCCTAGACAACGCAGCTGGCTGGATTCTAGAACTTGACCGTGGTGAAGGTATCCCATGGGAAGGTAACTACACATCTTGGCTAGAGCAGAAAGATGAGCGTCTTAAGCAAGAAAAAGCGGGCGAAAGCGCACGTCAAAAGACTATCGAGAAAGAACTTGAATGGGTTCGTCAAAACCCTAAAGGCCGTCAAGCTAAGTCTAAAGCTCGTATGGCTCGTTTTGAAGAACTGACAACTGGCCAATACCAGAAGCGTAACGAAACTAACGAACTGTTCATCCCGCCAGGTGAGCGTCTAGGTGACAAAGTTCTTGAAGTGAATAACCTAACTAAATCGTTTGGTGATCGCGTTCTTATCGATGACCTATCATTCAGCATGCCTAAGGGTGCAATCGTAGGTATCGTTGGTGCCAACGGTGCAGGTAAATCAACACTATTCAAGATGCTAAGCGGCGCAGAACAGCCAGATTCAGGTACAGTTGAACTAGGCGAAACCGTTAAGCTTGCTTCTGTTGACCAGTTCCGTGACAGCATGGACGACACCAAGACAGTATTCCAAGAGATCTCTGAAGGCGCTGATATCATTAAGATCAACAACTTCGAAATCCCTGCACGTGCATACTGCTCTCGTTTCAACTTTAAAGGCAACGACCAACAGAAGATCATCGGTGAGCTTTCTGGTGGTGAGCGTAACCGTGTTCACTTAGCGAAACTGCTAAAAGCGGGCGGTAACGTACTGCTACTCGATGAGCCTACCAACGACCTTGACGTTGAAACGCTACGTGCTCTTGAAGAAGCACTGCTTGAGTTCCCTGGCTGTGCAATGGTTATCTCGCACGACCGTTGGTTCCTAGACCGTATTGCGACCCATATCTTAGACTACCGTGATGAAGGTCAAGTTAACTTCTACGAAGGTAACTATACTGAGTACACTGAGTGGCTTAAGCAAACTCTAGGCGCACAAGCGGCAGAACCGCACCGTATCAAGTACAAGCGTATCGCTAAGTAAATTCGCTTGTATTTTGAACAAAGGCCGCGATAATAGCGGCCTTTGATATATCTGGCTTGCGTGTGACGCATCGATATAGAGAGATTACTTATGGTTGAAAGACGTCAATTTTCACGAGTTATTTATCAAGTTCCGACTGAAATTTCACAAGGGCAAGTAAATGTAGCAGGCTCAGTGCAAGACTTATCGCTCCATGGTTTACTCATTCAATGCAATGAATCAAAACAACTTAGCCATGATATCCCTATTCAAGTGAATTTTACGCTCGAAAGTAGTGATATCAATATTCAGTTAGAAGCAACGATAGTCTCTACCATCAATACCTCAATGCGTTTACGCATAGAGCATTTAGATATTGATAGTATCAGTCACCTTAAGCGCCTTGTGGAGCTTAACGTTGGCGACGATGAACTGCTTTATCGAGAGATTGAACACCTTACCGACTTAGGTAGTGAGTGATATCTCCGTTACCCATTTGTCTATTAGAAGCATTTAGTTAATACAGAACCATGTCTAAAAAAATTTCCATCACTATTCCCTCTAGTCAGGGGGAACAGACGTTTTACTTCGGCCGAAAAGCCGTCCTCATGTGCACCACTGCGATATTTTCAGTACCGCTACTGATTGGCGGAGCAGCGTACATGCACTTCGAGAGTAAACAAGAACTCGCACTGCAAGCGGGTGATGCCCAACAGTTGATTGAAACACTGATTGTTGAAAAAGAACAAACAGAATTTCTTTATGCTGAGCAAATAGAAACCAACCATTCGCTATCGCAGACACTGACAGAGAAAGAGGGCACGATTCAACTGCTTGGTAAACGTGTATTCGATGTGGAATCAGTACTCGGTCTTGCTGATGAAGAACTGCTTACCGATGATGTTTCTTTAGAAGAGCGCATTGATGCGGCTGCAGTCGATTCGGCGGTAAGAGCCACAATGTTCCGTTTGATTCCAAACGACAGCCCGATGGCTTATCAACGCATCTCTTCTTCTTATGGCAGCCGCACTAACCCTATTTCAGGTAAACGCCATGTACATACTGGTATCGATCTAACATGTAAACGTGGTGAAGATATTGTAGCGCCCGCAGATGGAGTCATTGAAACGGTACGTCCAAGTAAAAAAGGCTTCGGTAACTTTATTACTATGCGTCACTCGTTTGGTTTCATGAGTTCTTATGCGCACCTACAGAAGTTCAAAGTACGTAGCGGACAGTTTGTGAGTAAAGGTGATGTGATTGCTAGCTGTGGTAACTCAGGTAACTCAACAGGCCCACACTTGCATTATGAAGTACGCTTCCTTGGTCGTTCATTGAACCCTCAATACTTGATGGATTGGACACCTGAGAATTTCAACTACGTGTTCGAGAAAGAGAAGAAGGTTAAGTGGGGTCCACTGGTTCAACTGATTGATAATGTGGTTCGCTTGCAGATCAACCTGACTAACGTGCCTTACATTAGCTCAACCATCGATACCGTATCGAGTGAAGATAATAAGAAACCTATCACGACTAACTAGTTGTTAATTACTAAGACCTATTGGTTTGGCCTATGATGATCTAATTGCTTTTAGACTACTGTAGGCCAACTGCTTTTAATTCCTGAATTAGATAAAAAAGAGCGACCAAATGGTCGCTCTTTTTTATGATTTCAAACCGTACTTAGCCACGGTGAATCGAGTCATGCGCTTGTTTTAACAAGCTTTGACTCTCTTGCAAGAATTGTTGAGAGTAATCACCAAACCAATCGCTCACTTGGTTGAAGCTATCAACAAACTTGGCTTTATCTTTTCCGTCCAAGATCTCTAGAGCTTCTCCGAAACAGCTGTGGAAGCGTCGAATCATCTCAATGTTCTCATCTGAAGACAGAATGATGTCTCCGTACAAGTTCGGGTCTTGAGCAAACAGACGGCCAACCATCGCAATCTCAAGTCGGTAGATTGGCGAGCTTAGCTTCAGAAGCTGGTCGATATTCGGATTCTCTTTGCTTAGGTGTAGGCCGTAAGCAAAAGAGGTAAAGTGGCGCAGTGCTTGAATCAAGGTCATGCCATGATCATGCTCAGCAGCGTCCATTTGGCACAGGCTTGCGCCCCAAATGCCAAATTGATTCAGTAGCCATTGGTAGTTTTCAGAACCACGACCATCACTGTAAACAATCACTTGTTTCGCTAGGCTTGGTACATCAGGGCCAAACATTGGGTGCAAACCAACCACAGGGCCTTGGTGCATGTTCATCATTGCTTGTAGCGGTTTTGACTTAATTGATGTTAAATCACAAAGAATACAATCGCTTGGTAGGTTACCCAGCTTTGCAATTACACCTTCCGTTAGGTGAATTGGAACGGTAACTACCACAAGACCAGCGTTATCTAAAATCTCATCAGCTCTGTCCCAATCTTGGCTGCCAAGAATTTTCACTTCGTAGCCAGAAAGTTTGAACATACGGCCAAACAAGCCACCAAGTTGACCATTACCACCAACGATAACCACTGAACGTAATTCTGGATTAAGACACTTAAAGCCAGAATCTTTTTCACTGGCATAAGACTCACGCATAGTACGACGCAAAATATCTTCGATGAGCTGTGGTGGAACCCCTATTTTCTCGGCTTCTTGACGACGAGATGCCAGCATTGCCGCTTCGCGCTCTGGTACATAAATAGGTAAACCATGTTCACTTTTTACTTCACCGACTTTCTCTACTAGAGCCAATCGCTGAGCAAGTAAATCCAGCATTTGTTTATCGACAGCATCGATTTGGTCGCGTAATTCGTTCAGTTCAACGGCCATTTTATTCCTTACTAATCTATAAGCCCGTACTAACCCAGATTTTGCTAGTAACAGATCTTAAAATGCCCCAATTGATGAGGCACTTAAATTTAAAACTCTGACTAACCTTTCAAGCGGTTCTCTAAGAACGGGACTAATTCCGTATGTGCATGCTTCAATAGTGCCTCAGTTGATTCCCAATTGATACACGCGTCGGTGATAGAAACACCGTATTTCATCTCATTGAGAGGTATATCCGAAGATTGATTTCCTTCGTTAATATGGCTTTCAATCATAAGGCCGATAATCGACTTGTTACCTTCACGAATCTGGTGAATCACATCTTCTGCAACTAGAGGTTGGCGACGGAAATCTTTGCGAGAGTTAGCGTGGCTACAGTCGACCATTAGCGCCGCCTCTAAGCCAGATTTACCCAGCTCTTGCTCACATTCGTGTACTGATACTGAATCGTAGTTCGTCTGCTTACCACCACGTAAAATTACGTGACCATTTGGGTTACCTTGCGTTGTTAGTAGTGCAACCTGGCCTTCACGGCTGATACCCATGAAACGGTGGCTAGAAGAAGCAGCTTGCATTGCATTGATTGCAGTGCCTAGGTTGCCATCAGTACCGTTTTTAAAACCGATTGGCATTGAGAGGCCACTAGCCATCTCACGGTGAGTTTGTGATTCTGTCGTACGCGCACCGATAGCTGCCCAGCTGAACGTGTCTGCGAGGTATTGCGGGCTGATTGGATCGAGTGCTTCTGTTGCGAGTGGAATTTCCATCTCAGCAAGTTCAACCAGTAGCTCACGACCAACATGCAGACCGTGCTCAATATCGAAAGTACCATCTAGATGAGGGTCATTGATCAAGCCTTTCCAGCCAACAGTAGTACGAGGCTTTTCAAAGTAAACACGCATTACAATATACAGTTGATCGCTCAGTTCTTCAGAAAGTGCTTTTAGGCGTTTCGCGTACTCTTTTGCAGCTTCAATGTCATGGATAGAACATGGGCCACATACAACAAGCATGCGATGATCTTTCTTATGAATGATGTTTGCGATAGTTTGACGAGACTCTTGAATGAAACGACGAGCATTATCACTCAAAGGCAGTTTTGCTTTTAACTCTTCAGGAGTAATCAGTACCTGTTCGTCGATGATATTGACATTGCTTAATTCACTTTTCTGCATAACTTAACCTGTATATTTATTTTTACACCCAACATTTCCATTTGGGCTAACAATCTTTAAAAACACAATAACAGCTACAAAAACGATTGCAAGTGTAAACAATAAAAAACATTTAATGTAAATTTAACTTTACACCATTATTTTACCTCGTTCAGGCTATCAAATAGCTCTAAACCACGCCCTACACATACAAAAAAGGCGATATTTATCATATCGCCCTATCTAAAATTATTATGTGTTGATTTATCACCCAGCGTTTAACATTCGCTTAATTTGCTCTGAGGCCTCTTTCCATCGACTATCCGAGTGAAGCGTCGGTAAATCAAAACTGCGTTTTTTAAGCAATGAGTTGGCTAAAGACACCTCTTGAATTGTTAAGTGATCAAGAGCCTCAATTTGGGCATCTCGTTTATTACACATCAACACCATGTCACACCCCGCATTCAAAGCTGCTTTCGCTCTGTCTGCTGGTCCACCCATAATCGCAGCGCCTTCCATCGTTAAGTCGTCAGAAAAAACTAAGCCTTTGAACCCAAGCTGCTGCTTCAATACCTTCTGCAGCCAATACTGTGAACCGCTCGCAGGTTGATCATCATAGTGGGAGAAAACCACGTGAGCTGGCATCATGGCATCCAATATTCCAGCTTCAATTTGCGCCCTGAAGATTGCCATATCGGTTTCAAAGATATCGTCTCTAGGGTCATATGGCGTCTCTAAGTGTGAGTCAGCAATCACGCCACCATGTCCAGGGAAGTGCTTTCCTGTTGTCGCCATGCCAACCGACTTCATACCTTTGATGAAAGCACTACTGTGGCGAACGATGGTATCAATATCTTCACCAAATGCTCGATTTCCAATTGCTTTACAATCATGGCCTTTATCTAATACTGGCGCAAAGCTCAGGTCGATATCATGAGCAACCAGTTCCGCCGCCATCAACCAGCCCGCCTGTTCTGCTAGCTGCTCACCATTATTCTTTGTAGCGAACTCCTGCGCCGCAGGGATAATTGAAAAGCCGTCACGAAAACGCTGAACTCGGCCACCTTCTTGGTCAACACCGATTAAAATAGGACGTTTTGCTACCTTGCGAATCTCTTTATTTAGCGCCGACAGCTGTTTGCTATCGTGGTAGTTTCTAGCAAATAGGATGAGACCACCAACGGTTGGGTGCTCTAAAATCTCTCTGTCTTCAGCGGTCAGTTCATAGCCTGCAACATCAACCCACAACGGTCCCATATTTATCCCTTATTAAACCTAATTTCATAAACTTCCCGAGGTTATTCTCTTTAAATTTGCTTTACAATGTTTTTAAACCAATCTGTGGAAGACTTTAGGAATGCAGCGCAAGAGCTTAGGAATGGATCATAAAGAACTGTATATCGGGGTGATGTCGGGGACGAGTATGGACGGCGTTGATACGGCATTAGTGTCGATAGAAGGTACTCGTATCACATTGCTCGCACATGATGAGTTCCCCATGCCTGATGATCTTAAAGCACGTCTTCTTGAGGTGTGTATTGGCCAGAAAACGGATTTAATTAACATTGGTGAGCTAGACCACAAGCTTGGCCATCTGTTTGCTGATGCGGTTCTGCAACTTCTCGACAAGTCAGACACACCTGTATCTTCTGTGACTGCGATTGGTAATCATGGCCAAACAGTATTCCACCAGCCAACTGGTGATTCGCCATTTACCATGCAGCTGGGTGATGCCAACATCATTGCCGCTAAAACGCAGATTCAAACGGTTGCCGATTTCAGACGTAAAGACATGGCATTAGGCGGACAAGGCGCACCATTAGTCCCCGCCTTCCACCATACGATCTTTCACCCGCAAGAGAGCTCGGTTGTCGTCTTGAATATTGGTGGTATCTCGAATATTTCAGTGCTGCGCCCGAATCAGCCAACACTTGGTTATGATACTGGCCCAGGGAATATGTTGATGGACGCTTGGGCAGATAAACATACAGGTGAGAAGTTTGATCGAGATGCGCAATTCGCGCTTAAAGGCCAACTCAATCAAGCTTTACTCGAACAGCTGTTAAATGAGCCATATCTATCTCAAATACCACCGAAAAGTACAGGTAGAGAACTGTTCAACCTGCCTTGGCTAGAGCAACGACTTACAGAGTTTAAAGACCTTTCAACAGAAGATGTTCAGCGCACGCTTTGTGAATACACGGCATTGACGATAGTAAATGAAGTGGAGACTTATCGCTTGGGCAACCAACCTGCACTCTATGTGTGTGGCGGCGGTACGAGAAATCCATTGTTGATGAAAAGGTTGGCTGAGCTGCTTCCTAACTGGGAAGTAGAGTCGACCACCGTTAAAGGGGTTGATGCCGATTACATGGAAGCCATGGCCTTCGCATGGCTTGCTCAGCGTCATGTTCATCAACTGCCAAGCAATTTACCCGAAGTGACTGGCGCAAGCAGGGCCGCCTCTCTAGGCGTTCTTTATCGTGCTGACTAAACAATTTTAGAACCATCATTTAAGGATCATTATGAGTAACGACGCTCTCATATCAGCGCTCTCGCACCTCGTTTCGGAGGGGAGAAACCCTGACACTATGGATATTGATCTGCTCACCTCTCTCGAAGTGGTTGAAAAGATTAACCAACAAGACAAACAAGTGCCCTTGGCAATCGAAGCGGAACTGGCACAGATAGCTAAAGCGGTAGATAAAATTGCTCATGCCTTTCAACACGGTGGTCGATTGATTTATATGGGCGCTGGTACCAGTGGTCGATTAGGTGTGTTAGACGCCTCAGAATGCCCACCGACTTTCGGTGTTTCAGACAAGATGGTTATCGGCCTAATTGCAGGCGGACCAGAAGCGATTTTAAAAGCCAAAGAAGGTGCGGAAGATTCGCTGACCTTAGGTATTGAAGACCTAAAAGCAATTCAGTTTTCAGAAAAGGATGTTGTGGTGGGCATTGCAGCCAGTGGTCGTACACCTTACGTGATTGGTGCACTCAATTACGCTAATCAGCTTGGCGCAGTGACCATTGCGCTATCTTGTAATCCAGATTCACCGATAGCTGAGATCGCTCAGATCGCAATTAGCCCAGTGGTTGGCCCAGAAGCATTAACGGGATCAACACGACTCAAGTCCGGTACAGCGCAAAAGCTGGTACTTAACATGCTGACCACCGCGAGCATGATTCGTATAGGTAAGAGCTACCAAAATCTGATGGTCGACGTAAAAGCAACCAATGAAAAGCTGGTTGCCCGCGCTGCTCGTATCGTGATCCAAGCAACAGAGTGTGATAAAGCACTGGCAGTGTCGACACTTAAAACGACTGATTACGATGTGAAATTATCGATTTTGATGATTCTAACAGGACTAGATTTAGAATTGGCCAAGGCACAGCTTGATAAGCAAAACGGCTTTTTAAGAAAAGCGGTAGAGAATAACCAGTAACCTAAACTCTGCTGTTGAGTGTTACTCCGGCTACCGACAAAAAGACCAGTACACACACGGTACTGGTCTTTTTATTATCTATTTTTTAGCACTACTAGCTTAACTTAATAGTCGTTTGAGAACTCATCCCACCCGCGTTGCCATTCCATACGGAAACGTTGCGCGTCTTCCGTACCAGAACAGACACCTTCATAAACCTGACCAGATAAACCGATCTGATAAGCGTGGTTCGGATTACAATATTCAGTCACACCTAGGTGATAACCTTCGGTGTAACTCGCTTGATCTACTGCGCCAAGCTCAGTCATCTCTGAATACGAACGCTGAGTATGGCCTTTAATACCATCACGATAGCCAATCTCTTGCCAATTGCCTTCAGCCGCTAAGTCTTGAACATTAGCGCTGCATCCTGCAAGGCTAAATGCCACGGCGAATAGTGCGATTATTTTTTTCATTTCAGTCCTTTATATTTACCTAACCACTTCCTGACGAAGCGTTGCCTTTGTGGTGATTCTCCGCTGAACACAGGGCGATGTCCACTTATGTCTATAATATACCGCTGATATCTATTGGTTACCGCTTAAAGCCGATAAAGCACCACTTAATAGAAGCTATAGGCTTTCCAACACAAGAAACCCACCGCTCTACAAACGTTTCGAACCACTCAATCAGTTATAACACCGCTAAATTGGCTATTCGACCACTCACTCTTGTAGCGGAAGTTTCTTATCATCGACTCCTTTAATATACACCCTGACTTAATTAATACATTCAGGGATAACAAATTATGATGTGGTTTCTTACCTGTGTTGCAGCACTCATTGGTGGCTACTTTATTTATGGTGCCTTTATCGAGAAGATTTTCGGTATCAATGAAAAGCGCCAAACACCTGCTCACACTAAGCAAGATGGCGTGGACTACGTTCCAATGTCGACACCAAAGGTTTACCTAGTTCAGCTGCTTAACATCGCAGGTGTAGGTCCAATCTTCGGCCCTATCATGGGTGCCCTATACGGCCCAGCAGCAATGCTATGGATCGTGCTAGGTTGTATCTTTGCGGGTGCAGTACACGACTACTTCTCAGGTATGTTATCAATCCGTAATGGTGGTGCTTCAGTTCCAACCATCACTGGACGTTACCTAGGCAATGGCGCAAAACACTTTATGAACATCTTTGCCATTGTTCTACTGCTTCTAGTTGGTGTGGTATTCGTTTCTGCTCCTGCAGGCATGATAACTAACCTAGTGAACGACCAAACTGATTTCGCGATGTCTGCAACAACCATGGTTGTTATCATTTTTGCTTACTACATCATCGCAACGATTGTCCCTGTCGATAAAATCATTGGTCGATTCTACCCACTGTTCGGCGCACTGCTTATCTTTATGTCTGTAGGTCTAATCACCGCAATTGGTCTATCTGACGAACACCAAATCATGGGTGGTTTTGAGATGAGCGACATGTTCACCAACATGAACCCGAATGACCTACCACTTTGGCCTGCCCTATTCATCACTATCGCATGTGGTGCTATCTCTGGCTTCCACGCAACCCAGTCTCCTTTGATGGCTCGTTGTATGGAAAACGAGAAGAACGGTCGCTTCGTATTCTACGGCGCAATGATTGGTGAAGGTATCATCGCTCTAATCTGGTGTGCACTTGCGCTATCGTTCTTCGGTTCAGTTGAGTCTCTATCTGACGCGATTGCAAATGGCGGCCCAGGTAACGTGGTATACAGCGCTTCATTTGGTCTATTAGGTGTGTTCGGCGGTATCCTTGCTTTCCTAGGCGTGGTTATCCTACCAATCACTTCTGGTGACACTGCGTTCCGTTCAAGCCGCCTTATCCTTGCTGAATACTTCAACATGGAGCAGAAAACGCTACGTAACCGCCTACTGATGGCTCTACCACTGTTCGTTATCGGCGGTATCCTGACTCAAGTAGATTTCGGTATCATCTGGCGCTACTTCGGTTTTGCTAACCAATCAACAGCAGTCATGATGCTATGGACAGCTTCGGCTTACCTACTTCGTCACAATAAACTGCACTGGGTAACAACGGTTCCTGCTATCTTCATGACGTCTGTGTGTATCACATTCATTTTGAACAACAGCCAGTTAGGCTTCGGTCTACCAATGCAAATCTCAACCATCATTGGTGTGGTGAGTGCATTCGGTATTGCGGCTTACGTTATTAAGATTTCAAAAGGCAAAGGCGATATCGACCTTGCTGATGAAGAAGAAAAAGAGGCAAAAGGCGTAACCAAAACAGCCTAGTTCTTTAAACTCTTTGCAAAAGGAACCTGTCTTCATAGAAAGGCAAAAGAACAGCCAAACACACTTCGCTTGCTCCCGTAATCACTCCGTGATTCGTGGAACCTAAGACTAAAGCCCGTCCACTGTGATGGGCTTTATTGTTTTCAGGCGTTAGTGCTTTCGACTCTGGGAAGCGAATATAACCCACTAACACGCAAGCAAAGCTACCGTTACCAAGCAATGAGCTTTACACTTAACAAGCGTCTCAATAGGTGAAAATATGGAACTCATTCTCTCTCTGCTGCAACAAACCTGTGTCTACTTAGTGATTGCTTACATGCTAAGTAAAACCCCACTGATTCTCCCTTTGTTGAGCATCTCATCTCGCTTAAGCCATAAGATCAGCTGCTACGTTCTGTTCTCCTTATTCTGTATTATGGGCACCTATTTCGGACTGCAGATCAATGATGCTATCGCCAACACGCGAGCGATGGGTGCGGTCATGGGCGGTTTGTTTGGTGGCCCGGTGGTTGGCTTTGCAGTGGGCTTTACTGGCGGAATACATCGCTATTCATTAGGTGGTTTTACTGACTTAGCTTGTGCTATCTCAACCACTGCAGAAGGCCTGATTGGTGGTTTGCTGCACGTTTACCTAGTCAGAAAGAACAAAGCCAGTCAGCTGTTTAATCCGCTGGTGGTGTTCTCTGTGACGCTGTTTGCAGAGATTATTCAGATGTTGATTCTGCTCGCAGTCGCTAAACCGTTTGAGCAGTCCTACGCTCTAGTTTCTGATATTGCCGCGCCAATGATCATTGCCAACTCAGTGGGCGCTGCACTGTTCATGAGCATCATTCAAGATAGGAAAACTATCTTCGAGAAGTACTCAGCGACCTTCTCTCGCCGCGCATTAACCATCGCCGAACGCTCCGTGGGTATTTTGCATGGCGGTTTTAATTCAGATAACGCGCAAAAAATTGTGCGTATCGTTTACGAAGAGACCAACGTAGGTGCGGTAGCAATCACTGATCGAGAAAAAATCCTCGCTTTCGTCGGCATTGGTGATGAACACCATATTCCAAATACCCCGATTTCATCGCAAAGCACACTTACATCGATGGAACAGAACGACATCATCTACCTGGATGGTAAAGAGAACCCATACCAATGCTCACTCTCACAGGATTGTAAGTTGGGGTCAGCGCTGATTATCCCACTGCGTGCCGGTAACGAAGTCGTCGGCACCATCAAATTGTATGAGCCAAAACTCAAGTTATTCTCAACCATCAACATGTCGATGGCAGAAGGTATCGCTCAACTATTGTCGAGCCAGATCCTGTTCAGCAACTATCAGCAACAGCAAACACTACTGACCCAAGCGGAAATCAAACTGCTGCATGCTCAAGTGAACCCACACTTCTTGTTTAATGCGCTTAATACGATTAGCGCCGTTACTCGCCGTGACCCAGATAAAGCACGAGAGCTCATTCAGCACTTGTCTCACTTCTTTAGAAGTAACCTAAAACAGAATATCAATACCGTGAAGCTCAAAGACGAGCTGGCACACGTCAATGCGTACCTCACCATTGAGAAGGCACGTTTCACTGACAGGTTAGAAGTGGAATGGGACATAGACCCACAGTTATACGAGTCTCAACTACCAAGCTTTACCCTACAACCACTGGTTGAGAACGCCATCAAACATGGAATTTCGAACATGTTGGAAGGTGGCACAGTGAAGATCTATAGCGAGGCTTTTGAAGGTGGATTCAAACTAATCGTCGAAGACAATGCTGGCAACTATCAGAAACCATCTAAAGATCATGTCGGATTAGGCATGGAAATTGTTGATAAACGACTCACTAATTTCTTTGGGCAAGATTCAGCACTAAAAATAGAATCTCAACCACAGCAATTTACTCGAATGAGCTTTATCATACCTATACTTAATTAATGGTACTTTCAGAGATGAATTACTCCGAGTTGAAACATTTAGAAGCAGACATTTAAAAGAAACGCGTGAATCAAGCAGGGATAGAACTAAGATGAAGATTGTAGGATGTTAAAAGCATTAGTTGTCGATGATGAGCTTTTTGCTCGCGAAGAGCTGATTGAACTACTGACCGAAACCGGAGAAGTGGAAGTCATCGGACAAGCGAGTAACGCGATAGAAGGACTTAAACAGATCAATTTACTCAAACCTGATGTGGTTTATTTGGATATCCAAATGCCTCAGGTCACCGGGATTGAACTGTTAAGCATGCTTGATCCAGACACCATGCCTTACGTAGTATTCGTCACTGCCTACGACCAATATGCGATTCAAGCATTTGAAGATAATGCGTTTGACTACCTACTTAAACCCGTTGAACCCTGTCGACTTAACAAGAGTGTTTCTAGGCTTAACAAGGTCATCAAGCAAAACCCCAAAGCACCTGAACAAAATATCTCCGCTATCGCTCCCTGCCATCTAGAACAAATTCCGTGTATTGGTCATAACCGCATTGTGATCATGGCTAGCCAAACAGTCGAGTGCGCTTATTCAGATATCAGTGGGGTTCATGTGCGTAGTTCATCACAAACAGCAACCTCGCAGTTAACCCTGAAGACCCTAGAAGAAAAGACCGATTTGATCCGCTGTCATCGACAATATTTGATCAACATAAAATCGATCCAAGAGATCAAGTTGCTAGAAAATGGATTAGCGGAGATCATCACACTGACAGGCTTTGAAGTCCCTGTTAGCCGCCGTTATCTAAAGACGTTAAAAGAGCAGCTCGGCCTCCAGTAAACATATTCCAAACCGAGATATAACGCGATCAAAAAAGCCAATGCATCAACGTTGGCTTTTTACTGTTTGAGAATCGATAGAGATTAGTCGACTTGTTTAATCTGTAGCTCTTTTGGTACTTCGAAGAACATGTTCTCTTCACGACCTTGAATCTCTTCAACATCGGTAGCACCTAGCTCGCGAATACGGTCTAAGATTTGGTTTACCAGTTCTTCAGGAGCAGAAGCACCAGCGGTTACACCGATCTTCTTCTTGCCTTCAACCCACTCAGTTTTGATGTCTTCTGGGCAGTCAGTTAGGTAACCTGGCGTGCCTAGCTTCTCAGCCAGCTCTTTTAGGCGGGTTGAGTTCGATGAGTTCTTAGAACCAACCACAATCACAACGTCGACATCATTCGCCATCTCACGCACAGCGTCTTGACGGTTTTGAGTCGCATAACAGATGTCATCTTTACGAGGACCTTGGATCTCTGGGAATACACGACGCAACTCTTCAATCACATCTGCCGTTTCATCAACTGACAAGGTAGTTTGGCTCACGTAGTGTAAGTTACTTGGCTCATTCACAACTAGGCTCTGTACGTCTTCTGGCTTCTCTACCAAGTACATACCACCTGTTTGGCTCGCGTACTGTCCCATCGTACCTTCAACTTCAGGGTGACCTGCGTGACCAATCAGTACCACTTCCATATGTTTGCGGCTCGCACGAGCAACCTCCATATGAACTTTAGTTACCAAAGGACACGTCGCATCAAATACCGTTAACTCACGCTCTTTCGCTTCTTTACGAACCGCTTGAGAGACGCCGTGAGCAGAGAAAATTACGATGTTGTCGTCTGGCACTTCACTCAGTTCTTCGACAAAAATAGCACCACGTTGCTTTAGCCCCTCAACAACAAAGCGGTTGTGTACCACTTCATGGCGAACATAGATCGGTGGCTGGTACATTTCGAGTGCGCGCTCTACGATGCTGATCGCACGATCAACACCGGCACAAAAGCCACGAGGGTTAGCTAACATTATCTTCATTTCATTGCTCATCATTTACCGCGGTACTAAGGTTGTTTCTATAGAGTTCGCTGTCAGCGAGGCTCGCATTCTACAGTGAAGCGCCTAGACAGTGAAGCTCTGGGTGACATCACAGCTGTAAGGCTATCTTATTCTAGCGTGAAGACAGCTATTCTACCGTTAAGATAATTATTCAACCGCTAAGATATTGACGTCAAACGTAACATCTTGGCCTGCAAGTGGGTGATTAAAATCAACCGTCACTGAATCGCCTGCAATCTCAGTGATAATACCTGGAATTTCCATACCGTCCGGGCCAGAAAATGCCATGATGGTGCCCACTTCAACTTCAGAGTCACCAACAAACTTAGCACGATCCATGTGGTGGATATGGTCTGGGTTCGGCATACCGAATGCATCTTCTGCTTTCAATTCGATAGACTTTTCAGTCCCCGTTTCAAGCCCAAGCAGACACTGCTCAAAGTTCTCACTTAGGCTGCCATCACCCATAACGAATTTCGCTGGTTTACCCATATTTTCCGTACTATCGGCAACTGAACCATCCTTCATTTTAATCGTAAAGTGAAGGGTTACTGCTGAATCATTTTTAATTGCTGCCACGTTACTTTCCTTAGACTGGATAATTATTATTTTGCAGATGCAGCATAAAAAAAAGCGCCGTCGGAATCAACCGACAGCGCTTAGGGCTATTCTATTCTGTGAGTCATAGACTGACTTTAAGCGGTCTATTCCAAAGGTCTTTTACTTAAAACTGATTCGCCTATTTGCTTTCATCTTTCTTGCGGAAACCATCGAGGATGATCATCGCAGCACCGATACAGATTCCCATATCCGCTAAGTTGAATGTAGGCCAGTGGTAAGTGCCCCAGTAAAAATCTAAGTAATCGACAACAAAGCCATGTACTACTCGGTCAAATACGTTACCAACAGCACCACCAATGATGATGGCGTAAGCAATGTTGTTCCACTTTTCTGTCGCAGGTAATTTACTCATCCAGTATGTCAGCATGCCTGTTACAGCAAAAGCAATACCGGTAAATAACCAACGCTGCCAACCACTTTGGTCGTTCAAGAAGCTGAATGCGGCGCCGTAGTTATGAACGTACAAAAAGTTAAAGAAAGGCAGCACCTCAATACGGTTTGCCCAGCCATAACCCATGCTGTCCATGACAAAGAGTTTAATGCCGATATCAGCAAGGAAGACCAATAGAGCCAACCATAACCAACGTACGCCAGATTGTTTTAACGAAACTTCACTCATTTCTATTCCTAGTATTTACGAAGTTAGTATTCATTAGAGCTCACTTTAAGTGACCATAAATACCGAACTTGGCTAAACACATTTCCTTTAATTAAAAATAACCCCAGTTGATACTGGGGCTATGATTTTTACAAAAAGTTCAGTCTTTTCTGAGTCGTTATGCGAACTTACGCACTTCGCCTTCACCGTCGATGTTCGACACACAACGACCACAAACTTTCTCGTGACCTTCGATAGTGCCTACATCTGGAGTGTGGTGCCAGCAACGGTCACACTTCTCAGCTTCAGTCGCCGCAACTTCAACGAACAGACCTTCAACGTCTGTTGCTTGAGCCGCATCAGATTTCTCGCTCAGTGGCTTAACAACAGCTGCAGAAGTAATAAGTACGAAACGTAACTCATCTTCTAGCTTGTTGATCTTAGCCGCTAGTGCGTCGTCAGCGTATAGAGTCACTTCAGCTTGCAGTGCACCACCGATTGTTTTCTCTTTACGAGCATCTTCAAGAAGCTTATTCACTGCGCCACGAACAGACTGGATTTCTGCCCAGAATTCGTTGCTTAGCTCTTCGCCTTCAGCAAGACCAAATAGACCTTCGAACCACTCACCAGTGAACACGAACTTGTCGCGCTGACCAGGCATCTCGTTCCAGATTTCATCTGCAGTGAACGACATGATAGGTGCCATCCAACGAACTAGAGCTTCTACGATGTAGTAAAGCGCCGTTTGACAGCTACGTTGAGCATGGCTGCCCTGCTTCGCTGTGTACTGACGGTCTTTAATTACGTCTAGGTAGAAAGAACCCATTTCGATAGAACAGAACTGCATTAGACGCTGAGTTACACCGTGGGTGTTGTACTCGCCGTATGCTTTAACGATCTCTTCTTGTGCAGCTTGAGCACGGCCTACAGCCCAACGATCAAGTGCAACCATTTCTTCAGCTGGCACTAGGTCTGTTTCAGGGTTGAAACCGTTCAAGTTCGCTAAGAAGAAACGAGCGGTGTTACGAATACGACGGTAAGCATCAGCAGAACGCTTCAGGATTTCATCAGAAACCGCTACTTCACCAGTGTAGTCTGTAGAAGCAACCCATAGACGCAGGATGTCTGCACCTAGCTTGTTGGTTACGTCTTTAGGCGCAACAACGTTACCGATAGATTTAGACATCTTACGGCCGTTACCATCAACCACGAAACCGTGCGTTAGTACTTGCTTGTATGGTGCTTCGTCTTTCATCGCGATAGATGAAATTAGAGAAGACTGGAACCAGCCACGGTGTTGGTCTGAACCTTCAAGGTAAAGATCAGCACTGTTGCCGTTGTACTCTTCACGAGAATCAACAACAGAGAAGTGCGTAACACCAGAGTCGAACCATACGTCTAGCGTATCCATTACTTTTTCATACTTATCAGCGTCTTCTGCGCCCATAAGTTCAGCAGCGTCTACATCCCACCAAGCTTGAATGCCTTTCTCTTCAACTAGCTTCGCTACTTTTTCAATAAGCGCTGGGCTTTCTGGGTGAAGTTCTGCTGTTTCTTTGTGAACGAACAGAGCAATTGGCACACCCCAAGTACGTTGACGAGAGATACACCACTCTGGGCGACCTTCAACCATACCTTCGATACGGCTTTGGCCCCACTCAGGCAACCATTCAACACTCTTGATTGACTCTAGTGCTTTAGCACGTAGGCCCGCTTGATCCATAGAGATGAACCATTGTGGTGTTGCACGGAAGATGATTGGAGTTTTGTGTCTCCAACAGTGTGGGTAGCTGTGCTCGTAAGCGTGGTGATGCAGAAGTGCACCTTTCTCTTTAAGAACTTCTAAAACAGAGTCGTTCGCTTTGAATACATGCTGACCGGCAAATAGCTCTGTATCAGGCAGGTAAACGCCGTTTGAACCAACTGGGTTAGCGATTTCTAGATCGTATTTCTTACCAACCACGAAATCCTCTTGACCGTGACCAGGTGCTGTGTGAACCACACCAGTACCAGAATCCGTTGTAACGTGGTCACCAAGAACGGCAGGAACAGTAAAGTCGTAGAACGGGTGATTGAACAGAGAAAGCTCAAGATCAGCACCGGTAGCAAAACCAAGGTTGTGGAAGTGCTCGATACCTGCACGATCCATTACGTCTTTTGCTAGATCAGAAGCAACAACGATACGTTGAGCTGGCTGTTCGTCGTTAGCTTCAACTTGGATAAGCACGTATTCAAGATCATCACGTAGACATACTGCGCGGTTAGCTGGCAGAGTCCATGGTGTTGTCGTCCAGATAACGATAGAAATTTCGCCTTGACCCGCGTGACCTTCAGCTAGAGTAAATTTATCTAGTAGAGCCGCTTCGTCAGCTGCAGTAAATTTCACATCGATAGATGGAGAAACTTTATCTTTGTATTCAACTTCAGCTTCAGCCAGAGCAGAACCACAGTCAGTACACCAGTGAACGGGTTTGAAACCTTTCAAAAGGTGGCCTTTGTCTGCGATTTTGCCTAAAGAACGAATGATGTTCGCTTCAGTGCCAAAATCCATAGTGCGGTAAGGTTTGTCCCACTCGCCCATGATACCAAGACGTTTGAAGCTCTCTTTTTGACCTTCAACTTGACCCGCAGCGTACTTACGACACTCTTCACGGAATTCAGCAGCCGAAATCTTCTGACCAGGCTTACCTTTCTTCTTCTCAACCATTAGCTCGATTGGAAGACCGTGACAGTCCCAACCTGGGATGTACGGTGCATCAAAACCAGAAAGGGTCTTAGATTTGATAATAATGTCTTTAAGAATCTTATTCAGCGCGTGGCCAATGTGAATGTCGCCGTTCGCGTATGGAGGGCCATCATGCAGTACGAAAGATTTTTTACCTTTCTTTGCCTTACGGATTTCGCCGTAAAGATCTTCTTTGTACCAACGCTTCAGCATTTCTGGCTCACGATTTGCCAGATTGCCGCGCATTGGGAACCCTGTTTCTGGTAAGTTCAGGGTATCTTTATAATCACTCATCGATTCTTAATTCCGTTATATTGGGCGAAGTTAGACATTATGTTAATCGGTGGAATCATCCGATTAATTCTTTAGCTGAAGCAGCCACACCCTTGCGGCTTCAGCATCCAATTCTATTTGATTCTTTAGTGCGTCGAACGATTCAAACTTTATCTCGTCGCGCAGTTTGTGCAAAAGTCGTACTTCTAACTGTTTACCATATAAATTGGCTTTAAAGTCAAAAAAGTGCACTTCTAATTGCTGCCTTACGCCATTAACTGTTGGTCGTTGTCCAATATTAGCAACGCCACCGACAGGAACCCCGTCGATATCCAATGCTTCAACAACATACACTCCCGATACAGGAGAAACACAACGTTTTAATGGAATATTAGCGGTAGGGAAACCGATAGTTCTCCCTAGTTTTCGACCATGGGACACTCGACCACTAATACTGTAATCACGTCCTAACATGGTAGCACTTGCGGCCAAGTCATCGACCGCTAATGCATTTCGTATCTCAGTACTACTTACTCGTAATTGGTTTAAGCAATAGCTTTGGGTGCTTACCACCTCAAAACCGTACTTCTCGCCCGCCGCTTTGAGCATAGCGAAATTACCAGTGCGACCTTTACCAAAGCAAAAATCGTCACCTACCACTAAAAACTTTACACCAAGCTTATCAACCAAAAGATCCTTAATGAATGCTTCCGCAGATAAACTTGCAAAATACTGATTAAAATTAACACACAATAAACGACTGATATCTAGCTTACTCAGTTGCACGTATTTATCTCGTAAGCGAGTTAAACGTGCTGGCGCTCTATCTCGGGCAAACAGCTCCATAGGCTGCGGTTCAAACGTCATGACAACAGAAGGTAGCCCTAATGCTGTAGCTTGTTTAGAAACCTGGCTCAGAACCTCTTGATGTCCTAAATGAACACCATCGAAGTTACCTATGGTTAATACACAGCCATGATGCTGCGCTTTAATATTGTGTGTACCTCGGATCAGTTCCATTATGATCAGCTAAAACCTGTTATTTGCATCATTTATTGTGTGAAACCGACGGATTATATACTAATCAGTATTAATCTGTCGCTGCTTTTAAATGTTTTACTCGGATACCTAAAATCAGTACCGAAACAATATAAACAAAGCCACCAAGTCCAATCAAGCCTGTTAATGTCAGCGCTCTCTGGCTGAAGCTCCATTCAAGCCAATGTTGCATATTATCCAGCTGCCATAAAATAGCGGCTACCATCACAACACCTGAGATAATCAACTTGGCACTAAACAACAAGGTTGTCTTAGTTAATTGATACACACCCGCAAGGTGCAATCCGCGATATAACAAGGCCATATTCACAAAAGCAGACAGTGCCGTAGCAATCGCCAAACCAACATAGCCATAGAAATAAGCAAAAATCGCGTTGAATACCATGTTGGTCACCATAGCGATAATACCGTACTTAACTGGTGTTTTCGTGTCTTGGCGAGAGTAATAACCAGGGGCTAAAACCTTAATCAGCATAAAGTTAAGCAAGCCAGATGCGTAAGCAACCAATGACATCGATGCCTGCTGTACATCATGTGGAGAGAACTCACCACGCATGAATAGCACCATCAACATTGGCTTGGCTAAGACAATAAGTCCAAGCATCGCAGGAATACCAAGCAGTAAAACCATGCGCACGCCCCAGTCCATTGTATGCGCGAACCCTTCCCCTTGAGCATCAACGTGTTTACGAGATAAAGCAGGAAGGATTACGGTCGCAATCGCAATACCGAATAAACCGAGAGGAAATTCAAGCAGTCGGTCTGAGTAATACAACCAACTGATAGACCCTGTTGCTAAGAAGCTAGCAATAAAGGTATCAAACAATAAATTGATTTGACTGACCGATACACCAAACAAAGCAGGGATCATTAATGTGCGGATCTTAACAACGCCAGGATCTCTCCAACCCCACTTAGGCTTAACCAATACACCCGCTTTAATCAAGAAAGGCATTTGGAAAAGGAATTGGACTAAGCCACCAAGAAATACACCGATAGCCAAACCAATTTCTGGTTGTTCTAAATTAGGAGAGATAAACCATGCTGCGCCTATGATCATCACATTCAAAAACACAGGAGTAAAAGAGGAAACCGCAAACTTACCTAACGTATTAAGAATCGCACCAGATAAAGCTACAAAGGTGATAAACCACAAATAAGGGAAGGTAATCTTGAGCATAAAGCTCGCCAGCTCAAATTTAGGCGCCGCTGGGCCATCATTTAGCCAGTCGATAAACCAACCCGCACCAAACATCGCGGTGATCACGCCAGAGCCCAACACCCCGATAACGGTCACTATAGAAACTAAAACCCCGAGCGTGCCCGACACCTTAGCAATTAAATCTCGTGTCTTATCTTTATCACCTGCGGCGTGATATTCCGTTAATACAGGAACAAACGCTTGAGAAAACGCACCTTCTGCAAAAAGTCGACGTAAGAAATTAGGAATTTTATTAGCGAAGAAAAATACGTCGGCACTCGCTCCTGCCCCCATCAAATTTGCTACTACTACATCACGTACTAGCCCCAATACACGGGAAACAAAAGTCATTGCACTGACAATCAGGCCTGACTTTAATAGTCGTTTACTCACAGAAACCTCTGACACTGGTTGATTACTTTCAAGCGAGGATAATTACTATCCTGTCCTAAGAAGCATATTTATTAGCATTGGTCTAAAAATGCTGTTAGAATCCCCGCCATCTTAACCGCGATGACCTTTCCATACCAAAGTTTGTTTGGCTACGATTGGTTTTTGCACAAATCATTTGACAATTAAGCGCTAATGAGGGTATAGTCCTCGCCCTTAAATTGTCACCGAACTAAGTTTTTGGGAGTTAGACCCTTGGCAAACAGTAAATCTGCTAAGAAGCGCGCTATCCAAGCTGAGAAACGTCGCCAGCACAATGCTAGCCGTCGTTCTATGATGCGCACTTACATGAAAAAGACTATCGCAGCTATCGCAGCTGGTGATAAAGAAGCTGCAACTGCTGCTCTTGTAGAAGTTACACCACTTCTTGACCGTATGGCGACTAAAGGCCTTATTCATAAGAATAAAGCTGCACGTCATAAGTCTCGTTTCGCTGCTGCAATCAAAGCTCTTTAATAGAAATTTGATTACAACGCAAAACGAAAAAAACCGGCCTAGGCCGGTTTTTTTATATCTAAATTTTGAGTAACACTTTTACTTTACGTGCTAACAGCCACCTTGCTTACTGATAGACAATCAAGCCGATAGATAAAACAAACAATCAGGAAAATAAATAAAGAAGCGAATAGATAGGTAGATAAACATTAACGTTCAACGTGAAATACTAACACTTCCTTGTGTCATTCTATCGCTGATAAGAAATCCCCCTCCCACCAGCAATAAGCTACTTGCAGTAAATTCCATGCAGTAGGTTAATCATCGCTTTGACTTCTTCACTACTCAATGTGTAATACACAGTTTGAGCTTCTTTACGAGTTTCGACCAAACCATCCCTTCTCAACCAAGCAAGATGTTGAGATAAAGCAGACTGACTCAGTTCCAACTTGCCACATAACTCCCCAACCGACAGTTCAGTACCATGCAATAGGCACAAAATCTGTAAGCGACGCTCGTTAGCCATGGCTTTGAGTAGAATCACAGCTTGGGCTGAGTTCTTCTCCATCTCTTTTAAGTTCATAGTTTGGCTCCCTACAACCTTTACGCCAACTACGGGCTATCAGTATTTCCGGCATATGGTGGAGCTATGATAATCGATATCAATTCATTAACAAACTAACTCATTCGAACAATTTGCTAAAATCTGCGTCACATACGTTTTTTACTGCTGGATGTTGGATCATCCTCTCAGCAAATATGACGTAGTACTCCTCTTTTAACTCTTCAATACCACCTAATAGTTGCAGTGATGTGTCTTCTTCTACTTCAGACATATAAAGCGTCGGTGCTAAGAATATTGCGTCATCATGGTAACGCGCAAAAGCCTTCATTAATGCGGCATCATCAAACTCACCCAAAACATCAGGTTTAAGCCCTTGCCTATCAAACCATTGCAGTACTTTACGCCCCATGGAGGTTCGGCTTCCTGGGATCAAAAGCTTCCTTTGTTCTAATACTGCAGGAAAGTTAACGCCTTCAACCTTGCCTGAACTGAAAAAACTCATTCCACTCTCGCCCAACTTTTTACTAAATAAACCTGGGCTTTGACTAGAGTCCACAGGACAGTCAGACAAGATCATATCGAGCTTATGCTGAGAGAGTTGCTCAAGTAGCATTTCATGGGTCGATTCAAAACAGCGTAAATGAATGCTGTTATCTGGAGGGATGGTCGACATCAGTATCTTACTGACGAGTCTTTTAGAAAGCGCATCCGCGACGCCAACATCAAACAGAATATTGGAGTGCTGGCTGTAATTCACGATATCGAGCATTTCGTAACTCAAGCCAAACATACGATCAGCATATTTAAATACCAGTTGCCCAAGCTCCGTTGGCTCAACACTTCGACCATTACGCTTGGTCAACTTGCCATCCATACGCTCTTCTAAGGCTTTTATCTGACCCGTTACCGTTTGTGGTGTTAGGAATAGGGCTTCTGCAGCTTTAGTAACAGAGCCTTGCTTGCAAACCATCCAGAAGTAATACAGATGGTTATAGTTGAGGTGCGACATAGATGTGCCGTAATAAAAGAGTAGATAGCCTTTTATATCAAATATGACACCTCCGCTCAATAAACTCGGAAAAACCTAACCCAATAGACCTTTACTACTTATTTTTTCGAAGTGTCTGATTTCATAATGTAATAATTCAGCGATTATTTTCAATTTTTTTCTAACTTTTAAGATCTATATCACCCATCAAAAACCAAGATAAAAATGATTAAAAACAAACAGTTAACAAACCCTCATTTCAAAAGTTAATATTTAAAGAGCAAATCATCACAAAAAAGTCTCACCTAAACCAAAATGTAATATTACTGAAATATTTGTTCTCTAACATCACGCTCAGATTAAACAAACAGACCAAACACAGACTTAAACGGTCCAATGGAGAAAACATTATGAACCAAGCTACTACTGCAGCAGCGCCTATCTCGAGCACTACTCGTTGGCTACGCTGGGCTAACTTGGCATTCATGCTTTACCTACTATTACTTTCAGTTTCAATGGTTGGTACAGGCTTCAAATGGGCAACAGGTGAGCAAGCAAAGGTTCTTTTCGAATTTGCTTCACACCCAGTTGCAGGCTTAATGATTGGTTTAGTAGCAACAGCTCTTATTCAATCATCGAGTACAGTTACTTCAATTATCGTTGGCCTTGTTGCAGGTGGTTTACCTGTTGAGCTAGCAATCCCTATGATCATGGGTGCTAACATTGGTACTACGGTAACCAATACGCTAGTTAGCCTTGGTCACGTTCGTTGTAAAGAAGAGTTCAAACGTGCATTCGCAAGTGCGACAATCCACGACTTCTTTAACCTATTAGCCGTTGCTATCTTCCTACCACTAGAGATGGCGTTTGGTATTCTAGAGAAGATTTCTCACTGGTTGGTATCTCCGATGCTAGCAACAGGTGATATGAGCATGGGTGGTCTTAACTTCATCAAGCCAATCACTAAACCAGTAGTAAGTGCGATTAAAGAGCCTCTATCAACATTTGGCGACACTGTTGGCGGCATCATGCTTATCGTTCTTGGTATCGCAACTATCTTCGTAGCTATCACAGTAATGGGTAAGCTAATGAAGAGCCTAATGGTTGGCCGTGCTCGTGAGATTCTAAAGAACGCAATCGGTCGTGGTCCAATCCACGGTATCGCTTCTGGTTCTATCGTTACAATCCTTGTTCAGTCTTCTTCAACGACAACAAGCTTAATGGTTCCGCTAGTAGGCTCAGGTGTTCTTAAAGTACGTGACGTTTACCCATTCACTCTGGGTGCGAACATCGGTACATGTATTACGGCTCTACTTGCAGCGACAGCAGTATCTGGTGAGTTCGCTGTATTCGCACTACAAATAGCTCTAGTACACTTGGTGTTCAACATCATGGCAACGGTATTCATCTTTGGTATCCCGTTCCTACGTGAACTTCCAGTTAAAGCGGCAGACATGATTTCAGATATGGCAGTGAAGAACAAATCTGTAGTAGCTGGCTACCTTGTTGCGGTATTCCTTGTACTGCCTGGTACCGTATTAGCTCTGACTGCTTAATAGCAAAACAAACATCGCTTATAGCAAAGCCCGCAACCTAGGTTGCGGGCTTTTTCTTTTTTAAGAGCAGATTAGAGATACGGGTAAGCGAGTAACGAAAAACACGAACTGTGATAGTCGTATTTGGTATATCGCCGGCTCAAACCTAGGTATGTTTATCGTATTCCTAATCTCATTTACTCGTTTCTACTCTTAGCTCTTCGCATCTCGAACCCCGTTTACGTGCACCTAAGAAACACTTACTTACCTTGCTCATTACGCAGGTACATAATGGCAACCATGCCAAAACCGATAAATTGCCATAGATACTGTCCATCGCTTGCGCCAGTGATGGTTTGAGTGAAAGCCATACATGCAGTCACAAACAAAGAAGAAAATGCGGCATAAAGCAACCACGGACGTTCTTTACCCACCATGAACTCACCACCAAGTACCGAGCGAATAACCAATAAAAACGGCACACATTGCAAAGCAATTAGAATCGGAAACATAAAGTCGAACGTTGGACTCAGTAAAGCGTGACCAACTTGGCTCTTGTCCCAAGTGCCGACAATATAACCTTTCCAGCCAGCCCAGGTGTCTCCCGTATATGCGGTATCCGGCGAAATGAAGCCAAGTAGTACGCCCATCACTTTATCGATAAAGCCATTTTTGAACCAAAAGACGAACAGGAAAATCTGAATTGGAATGATCTGAAAAGCAAACTTCTTCAACATGTATGTACCCCAAATAGTGAATTATTTGGTGACAAGTATGTGGAATTCGGCGTGTTTACACTTGATGCAAGGCAATCGAGCCTGACTCCAAACAATAATCAAACATGTTGAGAAGCCTGTTGGCACAAGAAAAACTTGCGGGAATACCGGAGCTATCAGCTCTCATGAAACACCTTCGCTTGAAAGAGAGTTTAGGCATTTAGAAAAGGTTTGGTTTTTATAAAGATTCAATAAGATCAAAGAGTTGACCGTCATGCTCTTTTTTCACTTCAGTGTAGCGTTGATAATTGTATTGTGAGCCTTTTGGATTATCCGATAGCTTGTCAGCCACACTGAGTAGATAAAAGCTAATTGGACTCGGCGTACTTTCAGCAGCATAAGAAAGGTAAGGAAAAGCTTGATTGGCATGTTGGTTAATTAACAATGCAAGCCCTAGGGTCAGATTGGCAATATCACAACGAGGATTCATCTCAAAGGCTTGCTTTGCCAATTGCAGAGCGCGTTCGCGATCTTCTTGCTCACTGTTTTGTAAATAAGCCAAAGACTCGGAATACGACAGCAAAGCATTGACCAAATAATTATCTCGCCCTTGCTGTTGAATCGCATCCAACTGAACTGCTATGTCTTCAAATGGCTGACCACCTTTGCCTTGGTAAAAAAGCGATATCCCCTCAGAGATAACACTCCAATCCTCGTAGTTATCGATAGAGGTCACTCGATGACTCGCTACGCCATACTCTGACTCCATAGGTGCAATAATCGCTTTAATCTCAAGGATGACATCCCCAATGGCATCAAAGAAATTATCTTGGCTAAAGCGCTTTTCTACTTTCTGGCTTTGGTTGGGCTGACTGTTATTTTGTACCAGCACTCTCAGTACATAATCCCCATCCTTTTTCTTGAGCCAACTTTTGAGTTCGACACCATTGTTGGCAAGTGATTGCTTACCCTGTTTAGATAGCTGAGAGAAGTGGTAACCTGATAGGTTTTTAGCTGAGTTCACCCCGTAGAAAAGATAGTTATAGACGCTTTCCGACATCTCATAATCGTTCACAGAATCGAGGGTAATGTCATGGATATAAACGGGAATAACGTCAGCCTGACGAGCGGTAATCACTGCTTGTTCATTAGTCTTAAAACCATCGGTCCATGCCCAAGTCGCAGTGAAACCAACCGCTAACAGTGCGGTCGCAATGAGAGTAATGATCTTCTTTTTGTAATAAGGCGCGAGGGTTTCAGTTACAGGTTGTGAGCCATCTTCGACGGGAGTAGCTTCAGTATTCGGCTGAGTCACTTCAATATCAAACAGGTAACCTTGTTTAGGTATCGTCTGAATAATGCGATACGGACGTGATTTATCTTGAAGCTGGCTGCGCAGTAAACTGATGACCTGTCTTACCAAGTTGTCGGATACATGAGTTCTTTGCCACACATCGGTAGCAATCTGCTGCGTACTCACCACTCGCCCACTATTTTCAATGAAATAGCTCAGCAATTTAGCTTGCAATGGCTCTAGATGAATCGCCTCATAATCGATCACCAACTGATTCTTATCAGGGTAAAATGAAATAGGGAAGTCATGTTGCAATACAAAGCAATGCGAGCGAGTCATAGCAGTTCTGTAGTTAGAAAAGACCCCACAAGATTATTGGTTTTATAAATGGTAAGCAAGCCAAGCATCACAAATAAAAAAGGCTGCACAGTGGCAGCCTTTCAATCAAACAAAACAGATTCGATTAAACCGAGAATGGGTACTTAATCGCTTCGTGGCACTCGTAACCCTCAACCCAGAAGTCATCCATCGTTACCCATGTCTCTAAATCTTCTAAAGACTTAATCTCTGGGTTGATGTGGAACGTTGGGCCAGCTAGAGGCTCACGCTTCAGCTGAATATCACGCATTGGCGCCAGTTGGTCTTCATAGATATGAGCGTTAACTAGCTTGTGGTAAGCCACACCCGCTTTTTTACCCGTGATTTGCGCCATAATAGCTAGGAACACGTACACTTGAACCATGTTGAAGTTCAAGCCTAGTGGTACATCACAAGAGCGCTGAGTACTGTTTAGGTACAGAGTGTCACCAAGTAGAGAGAAATGGTGGCTGTACATACACGGACGCAAGCATCCCATATGGAACTCGCCTGGGTTGTAGAAGTTTAAGATCTCACCACGGTCATCAATACCGTTCGTCAGGTCATCTACAATCTTCTTCAGTTGGTCGATATGACCACCGTCAGGTTTTGCCCATGCTCGGCCTTGAACGCCATAAACACGGCCCATGTCATCTTCACCCTTACGGTAAGGATTGTTCAGCCATGCTTCGTTCAAGTTAGAGTTTGCATCCCAAGTTTTTGTACCTAGTGTGCGAAAATCTTCAGCGCTGTCGTAACCACGAATGTAGCCAAGCAGCTCAGCAACTGCCGCTTTCCAAAAGCTCTTACGCGTTGTGACAAGTGGGAACTGGTTATTACCAACATCATATTCAAGGTCAGCATTGATCGCGGTTAGGCAGCGCTTGCCTGTGCGTTCATTTTCAATCCAAGTACCGTTATCAACGATACGCTGACAGAGATCTAAATACTGTTTCACACCAATTCCTTACTTCGTTTGTTGTGGTAATTCGTCTTTGTAGTGACCACGCTTGTATGCCCAAACCATCATCAGCGCACCGATGATAACCATTGGCAATGACAGGATTTGTCCCATAGAGATAAAGCCGCCGAACAAGCCTAGATGTGCATCTGGTTCACGTACGTATTCTACTAAGAAGCGGAATGTACCATATCCTGCAAGGAATAACCCTGATACAGAACCAAGAGGACGCGGCTTTTTGATAAACCAGTTCAAGATGAAGAACAGCACAATACCTTCAAGTGCCATTTCATAAAGTTGAGATGGGTGACGTGGAAGAGGACCGCCATTCGGGAATACGATTGCCCATGGCACATCCGTAACACGGCCCCATAACTCACTGTTCATGAAGTTACCTAAACGGCCCATACCTAAACCAAATGGTACAAGCGGCGCAATCATGTCTGCGACGCCAAAGAAGGTGCGACCATTCTTTTTCGCATACCAGAACATTGCGGTAATAACACCAAGCAAGCCGCCGTGGAAAGACATACCGCCAGTCCATACCTTAAATAGGTAAAGTGGGTCTGCTAAGAAAAGGTCAAAGTTGTAGAACAATACGTAGCCGATACGACCACCAAGCACCACACCTAGAAAGCCAGCGAACAATAAGTCAGACACTTGCTCACGAGTCCAACCGCTACCCGGCTGATCGGCTCGGCGATTTGCTAGCCAAAGAGCAAACATAAAACCGACAAGGTACATTAGGCCGTACCAACGAACTGAGATTGGTCCTAGTTCAATAAGAACAGGATCGATATTTGGGAATTCGATAAAACCCTGAGACATACTTGGCTCTCTATCTAAATTGAATAACGGTTAGCTCAATGGCTAACAGAAAAGACACTACAGCAGCATTGTGGCTGCTATAAACATTAAAAATACCGCAAAGAATTTCTTTAGCACAGGGGTTGGTAATTGAGTGGCCAGTTTCGCACCCACTCGTGTGGTCAAAACTGAGGTACAAGATATCGCTATCAAAGCCGGCAGATAAACATAACCTAAGCTATATGCAGGAAGATCATCGACAGAAGACCCATGCCAAATGAAACCTAGCATTCCCGAAATCGCGATAACACAACCGCATACCGAAGATGAGCCTACGGCTTTACGCATTTCCACACCGTGATGGTTAAGGAAAGGCACCGATAAAGACCCACCACCAATGCCCGCTAAACTTGAGACCAAACCAATACCGCCACCACACAACACAGTTTTAGCTGAGCTCGGCATCGACTTTTGACTCTTAGAGCGAATCGACAACAGCATTTGCAAGGCCAACACCAACACAATCACACCAAAGACTTTAGGCAGATATTGAGCTGGGATCACATCGGCCACAAAAGAACCGAGGAAGCCACCTATT
The DNA here is from genome assembly GCF_024347515.1 of Vibrio gigantis. Classification (NCBI taxonomy): domain Bacteria; kingdom Pseudomonadati; phylum Pseudomonadota; class Gammaproteobacteria; order Vibrionales; family Vibrionaceae; genus Vibrio; species Vibrio gigantis. Next base: position 596,795 of record NZ_AP025492.1, on the reverse strand, counting down.
ACGACACCTGGCATCAACCATTTAACGACAAATATCTCTACATTACCCAACTTTAAATGGTTAATCGCAGATGATCCCGACGTAACAATGATGGTTGATAGCGAAGTAGCCAATGCCATTTGCATCGCAAACTCTTGAGGGATACCCGCTTTAGGAAGCAAAAACAGTAAGGCAGGAACCACCAGCAAACCACCACCAATGCCTAGCAAACCAGCTAAAACACCAACAATAGCACCAAGGCCTGCTAACAAGCCTATCAGTTCATATGACACGTTAAATCCTATTTTTTACCTGCTCGAATGAAGCCTGTAAATTCACGCTCTTCGAAATAGTTCAGCATCATACTATAGATGTCACTACCATACGGTTTTGAAAGTGCCTTATTTGCCAAATCCTGTAATTCACCCAAGTTAGATTGACGAATCAAATATTTGGTTCTTGCGACATTCGAGGTATTCATACTTAACGTCTCATACCCCAAGCCAATCAATAGCAGCGCGCCCATCGGATCACCGGCAAGCTCGCCACAAATACACACGGGTAATTGATATTGCTTACAAGTATCATGAATTTGTTTTAATGCCATGATCACCGCAGGGTGCATTGATTCATAGACATCGGATACTCGTGAATTGTTCCGATCAACGGCTAATAAATATTGGGTTAAGTCGTTGGTACCCACCGAAACGAAGTCGACCTTATCTGCAATCAGCGGCAATATGTAAAGCATGGATGGCACTTCAATCATGATACCAACACGAGGCATACGTACTCGGTTATCAAGCTCATGCACTTCGTCATACGCTTGTTCAATCAGTTGTAGCGCATCGTCCAGTTCCTGTGCACCAGAGATCATCGGCAGCAAAATACTCAAGTTATGGCTTTCACAACTCGCACGTAACATGGCACGTAACTGAATAATAAAGATGTCAGGATGATCGAGCGTAAAGCGAATACCACGCCAGCCAAGAAATGGATTGTCCTCTTCGATAGGAAAATAAGGTAAGGCCTTATCACCACCGATATCGAGTGTACGCATCACCACTTGTTTCTCAGGGTAGCTTGCCAGCACAGAACGATACTGCTTGAATTGTTCATCCTCTGACGGAAACCTTTGCTGCAACAAGAAAGAGATTTCAGTTCGGTACAGCCCTACTCCATCAACGCCTTGGTTGATGGCGATGTTAGTGTCTGCACTCAAGCCCGCATTAAGTAGAATCTCTACCTGCTTGTCATCTTGTGTTTTTGCCGGTAGGTACAGCTCGCGATTAACCATAGAGGAGAGCTCACTCTCTTCTAAAATTAGCCCACGGTATTCTTTGAGCAGGTTTTTAGTCGGCTCAATAAAGATCTCACCGCTATACCCATCAACAATCGCTCGCTTACCATTAGCTTGAGCTAGGTTGAGGTTTACCCCCATGACTGAAGGTATTCCAAGCGCTCGAGATAAAATCGCTGCGTGCGAGTTCGCCGCTCCCTCCAAGGAAATAACCGCCAATAGCTTTTCTTTGGGAATAGACGCTAATACCGAAGCGGTTAACTCACGAACCACTAGAATAATCGGCTTATCTAATGTGCGGAGTTCATGTTCAGAGTTGTGGAGGAAGTAGAGCAGCCTTTGTCCGAGCTCTCGGATGTCTTGTGCTCTCTCACGAAGGTACACATCGGACATACGAGCAAAACGATTTGAGTAGCTCTCAACAACCTGCCTTAATGCCCAATCGGCTTTATCGCCTTTCTGAATTTGGCTCTTCAGATCCTTACGCAACATAGGATCATTGAGTAAGTGAGTAAACAGGTCAAAGATCGCCAACGCGTCTTTATTGATTTCGCTATCTAAGCGCTTTCGCATGCGCTTAAAGTCATTGAGGGCATTTTCAACCGCTACCGCCAACAGCTCATGCTCTCTCTCTACATTGAGCGTCGAAGCAGGATAAACATCGGTGAGTTCAGGCTGAGTGTTGTCCCACCACAAATCACCAATCGCCACACCCGATGAAGCTGCAATACCTTTAGTCGCAGGTAGTTTCTGTTGCTCTAACAGCCAATGGCCTTGAGTTTGGGCGTGCGCCACAATAACGGCAAGTTGTGCTGAGAGCGTGACAAGGAAAGATTCTTCCATCTCACTGAATAAGCGAGGGGTCTTCTGTTGAATAACCAATACACCAAGCACTTGCTTGCGGTGGATAATCGGAGTTCCGAGAAAAGAGTGATAGACGTTTTCTCCAAGCTCTGGAAAAAACTTATAAGCTGGGTGAGCAGATGCCTGTGCAAGGTTAATAGGTTCAGCACTTCTTTTGACAAGGCCAACTAAGCCTTCGTCAAAACCAATGTGAATACTATTCCCTTCAAAGATCAGGCCTTGAGTTGCCATCAACTCAAGGCGCTGCATATCATTATTCGCTAGATACACGGTGCAGCACTCTGTCTGCATCGCACTGCATGTCTCTTTCACCAAAATATCAAGAGCCGTCGACACATCTTCAACTCTTGATACGTGTTCAACTATTTCCCTTAGTTGGCTGAGCATGCTTAACCTCTACGCAATTTGCGTTTTCCTTTTGTTTTTCGCTCTTTAAACGGCATTGCTAAAGATGCGAATTCCTTCATTGCTCGACGGTAAACATCTCGCTTGAAAGAAACAACTTGTCGAACTGGGTACCAGTAACTCACCCAACGCCAACCATCAAACTCAGGTGTACTTCCACGCTGCATATTGATATGCGATTCATCGCAATCTAAGCGCAAAAGGAACCACTTCTGTTTTTGTCCAATACAGACAGGTTTAGAATCCCACCGAACCAGTCGTTTGGGTAGCTTGTAGCGTAACCAATGACGACTTGTCGCGACGATCTTTACATCCTTTTTGGTAAGGCCAACCTCTTCATACAACTCGCGGTACATTGCTTGTTCCGGAGTCTCACCTTCATCTATTCCCCCTTGAGGGAATTGCCATGAATGTTGCCCGTATCGTTTAGCCCAGAAGACCTGACCATGGTTGTTACAGATTACAATACCAACATTTAATCGGTAACCATCGCCATCTATCACTGGCCAACCTCTATCTAAATTTTTAATTACTCTGATTTTTCCACATATCCCCAATCGGAGCAAACTTAGTGACGTGATAAGCGCTATATTTATGAATAATAACTAGGAATATGGATAAGTTTTGCTCAAATTCTAGTTACCCACACAATAGTGAGACATAGACCACATTTATTCACCTTTTCTGTGAATAACTATGTGAAGAATTACCCGCAATCGTTTTTTTTAATCCATAGATTCATCAACACTAAAAACGACAAACCAATCGAAATCACTTTATCTAATTAAAAATCAATTAGTTAAAATAATATCTTAGTTTTAAAAAACATTAGAAATGTAAAAGATCTTTCAGAAATTCAACATGGTCAAAGATCAACCACCCCGATGTTTATCCACACTAGTAAGTGAAAGATTCATTTTGAACACTATTTGGCAAGCATTTTATCCACCATAAACCCCTGTTTATTTATCCACTAAATTAATATTTCAATTAATTACCTTTACGTCCTGTGGATAACCCTGACTTTGATCCCTTCTCTTGCAGGGAGATCATTTCTTAACCAGTCGTCATTTGGTGATAACTTCTGATAAAATCATTTTTTTGATCATGCCTTTTATTATGAAACCAGAACCACAAACACAACAAGAGCTGTTAGAGCGCGCATATGCTATCGCCGGAATGACCTTTAAAGAGCTAGCTGATGAAGCCGAGATGGTGATGCCAAATGACCTTAAGCGTGATAAAGGCTGGGTTGGGCAGCTATTGGAGTGGCACTTGGGTGCACCTGCAGGCAGCAAGCCAGAACAGGATTTCGCGAAACTAGGCATCGAACTTAAAAGTATTCCGATTGGCTACTCTGGCAAGCCACTCGAAACCACCTTTGTATGTGTTGCGCCTTTGATGGGCGTGCAAGGCATAACTTGGGAAACCAGCCACGTTCGAAACAAGTTGTCTAAAGTGTTGTGGATCCCTGTCGAGGGGGAAAGAGAGATCCCGCTAGCTGAGAGGCATGTAGGCTCCCCTTTATTATGGACGCCTAGCCAAGCTGAAGACGAACTCTTGAAAAGAGATTGGGAAGAGCTGATGGAGTTGATTGTTTTAGGCAATGTTGAGCAGATAACAGCAAGACACGGTGAAGCACTGCATTTACGTCCAAAAGCCGCCAACAGTCGAGTGTTAACAGAAGCTTACGGTGCAAGTGGAAAACCAATCAAAACTAAACCACGTGGTTTCTATCTACGAACTCAATTCACCCACAAATTGCTGACAACACATTACGCATAGAGCGTTTAATCGAGCCTCGATAGCCAAAACTATCAGTGCGTTACAAAACAGTCTGTAATTTGAATCAATCTCTAGCTACAAACGCTCTCTTAATGAGATTTGAGCGCCAGTTCAATATCACAATAGCTTTGGCTTGGCTCATTACCAAACTCATCATACGCGTTGTGTAAGCGAAGATACGCCTTTTCAAAACCGAGCCGGAGTAACTCCTCTTTCACTTGATCCAAGGATCCAAAGTGAAGCGGCTCGCCGTCTTGCTTTACCGGTTCTAGCTTGTGTTTGTACTCCACCGCCAGTAGATATTCTGAGATATCAGAACAGCCAATCACGTACACCTTGGGTGTTTGATAAGAGTCTTTGTGCTCTCCATGTAACCACATGTCTAATTGATGCTTTTGCATAGCCAGCCTCCCTTGCTCTATAAAGCTTAGTAGAACTCTTTTCCTTTACTAGATAACGACTTAAAAAAGCACAGATAACGGCTTAAAAAAGCAAAAAAGAGAAGCCAGAGCTTCTCTTTTTTGGCCAGTTCTAGTTCAAAAGTTTGCACTTTCGACGCCATAACTATCACTGTAAATTATCTTAGGGGTTGAAAGGTGCTATCAACCCCGCAGATTACGTCGGTATTCGCGCACTTAAGACACGACGAAGGTGACGTACTCGACGTTCAATAGTGACGACTTCTGGTTCAGAAAAACCAAGAGGTCGACCGTCAACTTCAAGACCAATATCTCTTAATAAGTGAGTATTGTTCCATGGTAGATCATATGAACTACGACGAACTTTTCGTTGCCATTCACGCTCTTCACGACGAAGATCGGCACGGATAAGGACTGTTGCTAATTTTAAATATACTGAGTGACGCATAATAACTCTCCAGTTGTTGAATCAACTGAGGAAAAATAGCGTGTTCGATAGTATGAGGGCTTCTCACTTAGCTGCTATTTTTCCGCAGCCAAATAAGGGTACGGATCTATTAGTTAGGTTTATCTTGGGTGTTTCGATCGGCCATGGCTGATGTTTGTGACATATCAGTCACCATGTCAGTACACGGATCAAACGACGCGCAAATATGCTGTATAAAATCGAAATGTTTCATTTGCGCCTCCAAGCTAACTAAAAAATCCAAAAAGAAATGGGGTAGTAAAAGCAGACAAGTCTTTGTTAAATTGTTGCTTTCACGGTTAAATTCTAACCAAGTGAGTATATTATTCAACCGCTAATTGGTTAACATTTTTAAAACAATGCATTCGCCTGAAATGTCAGTTGCATATTCATTTACATATAACATATTCACTATGATTATATAAAATCACAGCATATCTCTCTTAGGGCTGAGCTAGAAAACAACGAGCTATCCTTCAGAAACAAAAAAGCCACGTAGATACGTGGCGCTTAATTTTCAGAGACTGAATAAACTCAGGTAGAAAAGAGTCTAAACCACACCCTCAGAGATTAGGCTGTGTTTATTCAGCAATCGGTACATAGTAGCTCGTGATACACCAAGTTCTTTAGCTGCCAACGAAACCTGACCGCCGTAAGATTCCAAAACAATTAACAACGCATCGCGCTCTGAACGCTCACGAATGCTTTTCAAGCTACGACGTTCATCATTCTGTTTTGGTAAATCGAGTTGGTGATCTTCGATGATCACTGCATCAGACATCAACACAACGCGCTTAATCTGGTTCATCAACTCACGAACGTTTCCCGGCCAATGGTAGCGATTCATCGAACGAATAGCATCGTCTGAGAAGCTCTTCGCTTGAGCATTAAACTCTTTCGAGTACTCACGCAAAAAATGATTCGCTAGCACTGAAATATCACTCACACGTTCTTTTAAGCTCGGAACATGAATACGCAGAACATTGATGTAGTGATAAAGCTCTTCATTAAAATCGCCCTCGATCAACGCCTTCTCAATATCAGAGGAGTTCGCGGCCAGAATACGTACATCAACCGATTTAGGTCCATTCGCGGTTTCAATCTTACCTTCTTGCAGAAAGCGCAACAGATTCAGTTGCTGATTGCGTGGCATCGCTAAAACATCATTAAGCAAGATGGTTCCGCCATCAGCTTCTTCCAACATACAAGGCGCGGTCGTTGGCTGTGCTGAGATACCAAACACCTCTGCCTCTATTCTCATTTCAGACAAGGCACGACAGTTAACCGTTAAAAATGGTTTCTGTGCTCGCGACGAGTTTTGGTGAATAGAGCGTGCGATCGTCTCTTTACCAGCCCCGCTCTCGCCATAAATCAAGATACTGACATCAGTCGGCCCAATACGCTTCACTTGGTCTCTCAAGCGCTTCACAGCCACAGAATCGCCTAGAAGACCCATGTTGTTATTGATGCCGTAGTTTGGCCATACCTTTTGCTCAAGCTTAAGCATACCCAGTTGGTGACCTATGGTACTCAGCAACTGAGCATCTGGGATTGGCGCCGTGAAAAAGTCGATACAGAAGTTAACGATAAACTGGCAGATCGTATCAGAGCTTAATTGAGATTCACGGATAAAGGCGAGCCATCTCACCTGCTTGTTATTGCTCACAAGGTTAGCAATACCGTTGAGACTAAACTCATCATGACTAAGATCGACAATACCAATACATGGGCCAATATCAGCAATCAAGGCATCGGCTTTTCGTAAATCTGCACACTGGGTACACTGCCAACCCACTTGTTCTAACACTGATAACCAGGGTTCGTACGCACCACCAACGACGATAAGAGAACCTGGTAAGGAATCCATCTTAAATTGAGTTCCCATCCTTCTTCCTTATTCTATTTTTATTTAAATCAGGCTAATACGAGTCACTGCTTCATCGTTCGACATAATGCCGCGAGATCGTATTCAGCGCAGAGACGTATAGTAGTGAGACTATCTTAGATTTTATGTCTCAATAGTAAGACTATGTCAGAAATAACGATTTTTCGAATCAAGAGTGCGGTACAGACTAGGTTTTGAAGCCCAAAAACAGAAAAAGCCACCCCAAGGTGGCTTTTTAATTACATAGGCTCTTACGTCCTATAAGCGAGAATTACGCTTGTGGACGCATTGCCGGGAACAAAATCACGTCACGGATTGTGTGCGTGTTTGTAAATAGCATTGCTAGACGGTCGATACCGATACCTTGACCCGCTGTTGGCGGTAGGCCGTGCTCTAGTGCAGTAATGTAGTCTGCATCGTAGTACATAGCTTCGTCATCACCCGCGTCTTTCGCGTTAACTTGCGCTTTGAAACGCTCGTCTTGGTCTTGTGCATCGTTAAGCTCAGAGAAACCATTCGCAACTTCACGGCCACCGATGAAGAACTCAAAACGGTCTGTGAAGAATGGGTTGTCATCGCTACGACGTGCTAGAGGAGAGATGTCCGCTGGGTAGCCAGTGATGAACGTTGGTTGAATTAACTGAGGCTCAGCTGTTTCACCAAAGATCTCTTCTAGAAGCTGACCACATGTCCAGAACGTTTCTACGTCAACGTGTACAGATTTAGCGATCGCTACCATCTTGTCACGGTCTTGTAGGTCTGCTTCTGTTAGCGCTTGAATTTCAGCGTGCTCAGGGTTGTAGTGTTTGATCGCATCGAACATGCTCATACGAGCGTAAGTGCCACCGAACTCAACCGTTTCGTCGCCGTAAGGCATAGAAGTAGAACCAAGAACGTCCATTGCGGCTGTGCTTAGCATCTCTTCCGTTAGATCCATTAGATCTTTGTAGTCAGAGTACGCTTGGTAGAATTCCATCATTGTGAATTCTGGGTTGTGACGTGGAGAAAGACCTTCGTTACGGAAGTTACGGTTGATCTCGAATACACGGTCAAAACCACCAACCACTAGACGCTTAAGGTAAAGCTCTGGTGCAACACGTAGGTACATGTCGATGTCTAGTGCATTGTGATGAGTGATGAATGGACGTGCTGTTGCACCACCCGGGATCACGTGCATCATTGGCGTTTCAACTTCTAGGTAGCCTTTTGAACTCATGAAGTTACGGATTGAAGAAACAAGCTTAGAACGCACGATAAACGCGTTGCGAGAATCTTCGTTCACGATTAGGTCAACGTAACGCTGACGGTAACGCATCTCTTGGTCAGTTAGACCGTGGAATTTCTCAGGTAGAGGGCGAAGTGCTTTAGTTAGCAGTTCAAACTCTTCCATGTTCACGTAAAGGTCACCTTTACCTGATTTATGAAGCGCACCTTTAACACCGATGATGTCACCGATATCTAGGCCTTGGTACTTCTCTTTCAGTACTTTTTGTACGTCTTTCGCTGCGTATGCTTGGATACGACCAGAAGTTTCTTGAATCGCAAGGAATGGACCACGCTTCGCCATAACACGACCAGCGATCGCAACGATGTGGTTGAGCTCTTCTAGCTCTTCCTTAGTCTTCTCACCGAATTCCGCTTGAAGATCGCCAGCTAGGTGCTCACGACGGAAGTCATTTGGGTGACCGTTAGCTTTGCAGTTTTGGCGGATGTGATCCAGCTTGCTGCGGCGCTCAGCGATTAGTTTGTTCTCTTCAGGTGAAGAAGCTTCTTGTGCGTTTTCGTTTTGAACAGCATCAGTCATTAGAGATGTACCCTGCTTTTATAATTTGGACCGCTATATCTTTGCAAATATAGGCATTTTTACAAATATACTTGGTAAGCTTACAGACCTGATTTCAGGCTAGCTTCAATAAATTTGTCTAAGTCACCGTCAAGAACCGCTTGAGTATTACGGTTTTCGATGCCGGTGCGTAAATCTTTGATACGAGAATCATCCAGTACGTAAGAGCGGATCTGACTGCCCCAACCGATGTCTGATTTCGTTTCTTCGCTCGCCTGTTTTTCAGCATTTTGTTTTTGAATCTCAAGTTCAAAAAGCTTAGCACGTAGCTGCTTCATCGCTTGATCTTTGTTCTTATGCTGCGAACGGTCATTCTGACATTGAACCACTGTGTTGGTTGGAACGTGAGTAATACGTACCGCCGACTCCGTGGTGTTTACGTGCTGACCACCAGCGCCAGAGGCACGGTATACGTCAATACGTAGATCAGAAGGATTAATGTCGATCGTAATGTTGTCATCAATCTCAGGATAGATAAACGCAGATGCAAATGAAGTATGACGGCGACCACTTGAATCAAATGGTGACTTACGAACTAGACGGTGAACACCAGTCTCTGTGCGTAACCAACCGTAAGCGTACTCACCAGAAATACGTACCGTTGCGCCTTTAAGGCCAGCAACATCACCATCCGACACTTCGATAACTTCAGTCTTGAAGCCTTTCGAATCTGCCCAACGTAAGTACATACGCAACATCATTGAAGTCCAGTCTTGGGCTTCTGTACCACCCGAGCCTGACTGTAAATCGATGTAGCAATCTGATGCATCGTGATCACCAGAGAACATACGACGGAATTCCAGCTTCTCTAGCTTAGCTTCAAGCTCGGCTAATTCTGGTTCAATTTCATCGAACGTTTCTTGATCTTCTTCTTCAACCGCAAGCTCTAATAGGCCATCAACATCCTCAACACCTTGGTCAAGTTGGTCGATCGTTTCTACTACCGCTTCCAATGCAGAACGTTCTTTACCTAGCGCTTGAGCACGCTCAGGTTCGTTCCATACATCCGGCTGTTCTAATTCTGCGTTTACTTCTTCTAGACGCTCTTGCTTAGCGTCATAGTCAAAGATACCCCCTCAGGATATTTGTGCGCTCAGACACATCCTGCAGACGGTTTTTTATAGGATTGATTTCAAACATTTTAGCTCATCATTTATGAGTAGAATTTAACCGGAGAATTGTACTCAAAAGTGTGACGGAGATACAGAATTTTTTAGAGTGCTGAACCAAGATTCAACAACTTAATGGGATATAAAATTGACAGGCATAAAAAACACCTAAAATTTGTAAGGGAAGGAAGGAAAACAAGCCCTGTTTTTGAACAGAGCTTGTTGAATTTAGCGCTATATGATTAGCATTATTGAGCCCAAAATAACTATTTGGCTTCGATATGATCAATCATCAGCTGCAACGACTGGTTGCCGCGAAACTCGTTGATATCAAGCTTAAATGCAAGGTGAACAGTTTTCACCGAAGCATCTGGCCAGCGACGTAAGTCGACATTAAAGGCAATACCGTCAATCATCACATTGGTAGGGTGGCCTTTGTACAACGGCTCGAGCATCAGCTTAAGGTGTTTTTCACCCACTAGCTTTTGGTGCAGCACTTTAAACTCACCGTCGAAGATGGGCTCAGGGAAAGCTTGTCCCCAAGGACCACCTGAACGCAACGTTTCAGCGGTGTGCATCGAAAACTCTTCAGGTAACAGCTCACCATCAGACAAGATAATGCCTTTAAGTGCCGTTTCTCCCAGTTCTTTCTTCACCACATCATTGAACAGCTTACTGAAGCGTTCAAAGTCTTTTTCCATGATCGTTAAGCCAGCCGCCATTGCGTGACCACCAAACTTAAGAATTAAACCTGGGTTTTGAGTGTCGATACGGTCTAGCGCATCACGCATGTGCAAACCCGGAATCGAACGACAAGAGCCTTTAATACTACCTTCGCCGCCATCTGCAAACGCAATTACTGGGCGGTGGTATTTGTCTTTGATACGCGAAGCCAAGATACCAATCACACCTTGGTGCCAATCACGTTGGAACAGGGCTAAACCAGAAGGCAGGTCGTCTTTACCAAACTCAAGGCGTTCACAAAAAGCCATCGCTTCTTGCTTCATGCCCTCTTCGATCTCTTTACGTGTTTGGTTCAAACCATCTAACTCACTCGCCATTCGACGCGCCGCATGGATGTTGTTGCTCATTAACAGCTCAACACCAAACGACATATCATCCAAGCGACCAGCTGCGTTAATACGAGGACCCAGTGCAAAACCAAAATCAGAGGCGACTAATCGCTTTGCGTCTCGCTTGGCAATTTCGATCAAGGCTTGAATACCTGGACGAGCTTTACCAGCACGAATGCGTTGCAACCCTTGGTGTACCAAGATTCGGTTGTTTTCATCGAGTGGCACGACATCGGCTACGGTGCCCAATGCCACAAGGTCAATCAGCTCCATCAGCTTAGGCTCGGTCATGCCACGTTCTGCAAACCAGTTCAACTTACGCATGTGAACACACAGCGCCATCATCAGATAGAACGCAACTCCTACACCCGCTAGAGCTTTTGAAGGAAAAGCGCAGCTCTCAAGGTTCGGGTTCACCATCGCATCAACCATTGGCAGTTCATTACCCGGCAAGTGGTGATCGGTAACCAGAACTTCTAGTCCTTTCTCTTTGGCAAAACGCACACCTTCAATCGAAGATACACCGTTATCAACCGTCATGATCACTTCAGCGCCAAGCTCGATTGCCTGTTCGACAACCTCAGGGCTCAAACCATAACCATCTTCAAAACGGTTTGGTACCAGATAATCGACGTTAGAGCTACCCAGCATACGCAAAGCAAGCACTGACAAGGCTGAACTGGTCGCGCCATCAGCATCAAAGTCACCAACAATGATGATACGTTTTTGATGCTGAATCGCGTTGAACAACAACTCAACTGCAGCATCAATACCGCCCAGTTTCTGATAAGAGTGCAAGCCTTTCGCAGCAGTCTCTAGTTGGTCAGCATTGTCGATACCACGACTCACATAGATGCGCTTTAACAAGTCAGGTAAGTGAGCAGGTAAAACTGAAATGTCGACCTCAGGACGGCGTTGGATCTCTATCATATAAAAATGGGCCCAATATCAATCAGGCCACTCCTTAAATCAAAAACATGGGGGGATAAATTGGCAATACAGAAAACGAGATTATTGCTCTAAACGTTGAAGCAGTTGTGCTGGCGGTAAGTAACCACTCACCAACTCACCACTTTCTAATACAATAGCTGGCGTGCCATTGATACCAAGCTCACGGCCTAGTTGGTATTGTTTTGCGATGATCTGTTTCTGCTCAGCAAGGTCTTTGCCTGATGCAGGCATCTGACGTTCTACTTTCGCATTGTGCATTGCGGCTTTTGGATCATCTGATGCCCAAATTGCTGCCATTTGGTCTGCAACTTGACCCGTTCCACCTTGGCGCGGGTAAGCCATGTAACGAACGGTAATACCTAAGTCGTTGTAGCCCTGCATTTGGCTGTGCAGACGAACACAGTAGCCACAAGTAATATCAGTAAACACAGTCACAACGTGCTTTTCGTTATCCGCTTTATATTCGATAACCGTATCTGACAGTGCTGCTACTTTTTCAGCATTAAGCGGCGCTTGTCGCTCAGCCAATACATCACTGAATTTGCCGTTCTCATCCAAAGAGTAAAGTGTGCCCGCTAGAAAGTGATCACCTTTTGGAGAAGAGAAGATAATGCCGCTGTTGGTTTGAATCTCTAGCAGACCATCGATGTCTGAAGGAACGATCTTATCAACTTTGATACCGATTTTTTCAAAACGCTTAGTTAACGCTGCTGTATCAATCGCTTGAGCTGGAGCAACTTCTGCGGCTGTTGATGTTTGTTCTACTTTCGCTTCTGATGCATTACATGCAGTAATCATCAAAGGAAGCGCTAATAGAGGAAGACGGCGTAATACGCTCATTAAGTTCACCTTAAAAATAAATGGATTTAAGCACGAGGGTGATGCTGCGCGTGAATTTGCTTCAGCCTTTCAGTCGCCACGTGAGTATAAATTTGGGTTGTCGATAAGTCACTATGCCCAAGCAACATCTGTACGACCCTGAGATCGGCGCCATAGTTCAGTAAATGCGTCGCAAAAGCGTGTCTTAATACGTGCGGTGACAACAATTCAGTATCGATACCTGCGATAACCGAGTAATGCTTAATACGGTACCAGAACGTCTGACGGGTCATTTGCTTGGCGCGCTTACTTGGAAAAACCACATCTGAACTGTTTTCACCAAGCAACTGTGGGCGACCTTGTTCAATAAATGTCTCGATCCAATCCACGGCATTTTCGCCCATTGGCACCAAGCGCTCTTTGCCACCCTTACCAATAACACGCACCACGCCTTGTCTTAGGCTGATGTTTTCCATCGTCAAACTAACCAGTTCAGTCACACGTAAACCGGTTGCATAGAGTAACTCAAGCATCGCCTTATCGCGAAGCTCAATTGGATCGTTCGGATCAGGCGCATCAAGCAGAGCATCAACCTGTTCTTCGCTCAAATCTTTCGGCAAGCGTTGCGGAAGCTTAGGACTGATCAATAAAGCGCTTGGGTCATCCGCTCGGATTTTCTCACGGTGTAAATATTGAAATAGGCGACGAATTGCCGACAACATGCGTGCACGAGAAGTCTGCTTAAAATCAGCGTCGGCTAACCAGCCCTGATAATCTTGTAGCCCTGAAAGGCTAATGAAATCCAGGCGGTAATTGTGCTGTTCCATCCACGTAAGTAGTTTGGACAAATCGGTACGATACGAGACAAGCGTATTCTCAGATAAGCCTCGCTCCATCCACATAGCATCTAAAAACTGTTCAACGAGACCGTGGTCTGCGCTCTGCCCTTGAGGCGACTGCATAGTGTTACTCACAATATTGGAAACTGTTTTGAGAGTATGCCAGAGCAAATATGAATGCCATAAAAATTACGACTTGAGCGGATAATCGCTGCAATCGAAGTCGATTTATGGTTAGAATTCGCCATCTGAAATTAAAATCGAACGTTTGCTATGAAAATTGGATTATTTTACGGCTCAACTACCTGCTACACAGAAATGGCAGCAGAGAAAATTCGCGGCATTATTGGTGAAGACCTAGTTGATATCCATAACGTGAAAGAAACCCCTCTTTCATTGATGGCGGACTACGACCTTTTATTGCTAGGTATCTCGACTTGGGACTTCGGTGAAATCCAAGAAGATTGGAATGAACTGTGGGAAGACATCGCAACCACACCAATGAAAGGCAAGGTAGTGGCTCTGTTTGGTTTGGGTGACCAAGAAGGTTACGGCGAATGGTTCTTAGATGCGATGGGGCTATTGCATGACGAGCTGAAAACCGCTGGTGCAGAGTTTGTTGGCTTCTGGCCAAACGATGACAGCTACGAGTTCGAAGCGTCTAAAGCACTCACCGAAGATCAATCGCAATTCGTTGGTCTGGCGCTTGATGAAGATTCACAATACGAACTGAGCGACGACCGTATCGCAAGCTGGGTAGAGCAAGTTCTGGTTGAGTACAGCGAAAAGCTATAAGCGCACATGCGCTCTCGAAGACCTGTTCATCTAAACACACTGAATACAAAAAGGCCTCATTACTGCGAAGTAATGAGGCCTTTTCTATGTCGAGTGACTATTTAATCTCAACGTAAAGATTAAACCGTCTCTTCTGCCATCTCTTGCTCTGTTGATTTACCAACAAAGAACATACAGATGATTGCTGCAGTTGTTGGTAGTAACCAACCCATGCCGATCTCAAACAGTGGCAGCATCTTAAGTGCAGATACATCAACACCCGCTACTTTAGCACCATCAATTAGAGCAAACAGTAGAGACACTAATACCACCACGCGGTAAGCCGCTTTTGGATTAGGGAAACGACTACGCAAGAACGTCAGAGCAACCAATGCAATCGCGACTGGGTACAGTGCAAACAGTACTGGTACAGACAGAGAAATCAGCTGAGAAAGACCTACGTTCGCTACGGTTGCACAAGCTACACCGTTGATAATTACCCAAGTCTTGTAAGACAGAGGCGTTAGCGAGCTGAAGTAATCAGAACATGCTGATACAAGGCCAATCGCCGTTGTTAGACACGCCAATAATACGATCACAGAAAGTACTAGCTGACCAGAAGGACCAAACAACGATTGAACGTATAGGCTTAAGATAGCGCCACCGTTGTCTGCACCCGCAGCTACTGTTGCACTTGTTGCGCCTAGGAAGAACAGAGAGATGTAAACAAATGCTAGACCCGCTGCAGCAATGCAACCTGCGCTGATCAGATACTTAGTCGTCGCTGCGCGGTCAGTAATGCCCTTGCTGCGGATCGCATCAACAATCAGCATACCAAACATCAAAGAAGCAAAAGTATCCATGGTGTTGTAGCCTTCAAGGAAACCTTTAGTCAGTGGTTGAGTGATGTACTCACCGTGAGCTGCAAGAATATCGCCTTGAGGGTTAACGAATACAGCAATCGCCAGTACAACCAAACCAACGAACAGTGCAGGTGTTAGTACCTTACCAATAACGTCAATAAGCTTACCTTGCGACCATGAGAAGAACATCGCTACTACAAAAAATGCAATCGAAAAGAGAGTTAGGTGAGCTTGAGAGGCATCGATGAAGAACGGTTTCACCGCCATCTCATAGGCAACAAGGCCAGTACGTGGTGCAGCAAATGCAGGACCGATAATGATGAAGATCAGCACAGCCATGATGGTAGCAGCTTGCTTAGGAAGATCTTTAGTTAAGTGACCCCAAGAGCCACCAGCCACAGCGACCGCGACGATAGTGATTAACGGCAGACCAACGGCAGTCAGCAGAAAACCAGACATCGCTGGAAGGAAGTGATCACCAGCCAATTGACCAGCTAGAGGTGGGAAGATGATGTTACCCGCACCTAAGAAAAACGCAAAAAGCATAAAGCCCAATGCCATTATATCTGTTAGTTTTAGACTCTGTTTCACAGATAATCCTTAATTATATTTATGTGTTTATGTTGTGCTTACATGAATGTTACAGCTCAAAGCTGCCAATCAATCTATAAAATAGTCGCGCATAATGACGAAACACTTAGCTAGCTGCAAGTCACCACACAAAAACACCATATAAATTTGCATATGAGAACAAAAAGCAGTTGATTCCACTGGATATGTAAAAATAGTCATAATTATAAACTAACCATAATTCACAACAATAATTAACCAAGCAGAACATTTATTCATACAGATGGTTAACAATAGAGCTAATCACTTAAAATATCTCGATACTCAGAACATTAATGAAAAACAAAACAGTGCAAACTAAAAGCTTCAATTTTAAGCAATTCTCAATTTATGGTGGCCAAAGCGGTATGCCTGTCAGTACCGATGGTGTGCTACTTGGCGCGTGGATAAGCCTGCCACAAAGATCACGTGTACTCGATGTTGGGACAGGAACTGGGCTATTGACCTTGATGACTGCGCAGCGCTTTGAAGATGCTTTAATCTCTGCGATAGATATTGATCAACACGCCATTGATGCTGCCACAGTCAATATTGAACAATCTCCTTGGCAAGATCGTATCGCCCTGCATTATGGCAGTGTGCTCACCACAGATTTTCCTCAAAGGTTTGATGCGATCATCTGCAACCCACCCTACTTCAACTCAGGAGAGCAAGCACAGCAAAGTCAGAGAGCCACCGCCAGACATACCGACAGCTTGGATCATCTGCAACTTGCTAAGCGATGTTTCGAGATAACAACGGAAACCGCTACTTCCAGCTTCATACTGCCAACTCCAGAAGGAGAAGGCTTTATTAAACTAGCCGAGCAATGTGGTTGGTATCTAGCAAAGCGCCTCGATGTGAAAACAACAGACAAGAAACCCGCGAGCCGAATCCTGTTTGAGTTATCTAAAGATCCTGCTTGCGAGCAAGATTTGCAGCGCGAATCACTTACAATTCACCACCAAGTTGGTTATAGCGAAGCATTTATTGCACTCACCAAAGATTTTTATCTCAAGATGTAGTAAATACCATGTGATCCTAATCACTAATGCTTCTATAATGTCCGACTACTCTTTTTTATCGTCTGCTTTTTGAGGCAGAAACATTTATTGCTTGTGGAGAAACAACAGTGATCAGAACCTTTGCAGAACTCGATCTAAACCAAGAGCTGCTTAAAGCAATTGACGAAATGGGCTACGAACGTCCAACACAGATACAAGCTGAAGCAATCCCACAAGCGTTAGATGGAAGAGACGTTTTGGCTTCTGCGCCAACAGGTACTGGTAAAACAGCATCATTTGTATTGCCAGCACTGCAATACCTACTGGATTTCCCACGTAAGAAATCTGGCCCTGCACGTATGCTTATCTTGACGCCAACGCGTGAGCTAGCAATGCAGATAACCGAACAAGCACGTGAGCTTGCTAAATACACC
The DNA here is from genome assembly GCF_024347515.1 of Vibrio gigantis. Classification (NCBI taxonomy): domain Bacteria; kingdom Pseudomonadati; phylum Pseudomonadota; class Gammaproteobacteria; order Vibrionales; family Vibrionaceae; genus Vibrio; species Vibrio gigantis. The sequence goes on along the minus strand of NZ_AP025492.1, from coordinate 579,374 downwards.
AGCCTAAACATCTTCACGATCACGGGCGGTGTGATGTATCAAGAGCATGCAGATATCTTAAGCACGACTCAAGATATCGTAGTAGCAACACCTGGTCGTTTGATGGAATACATTGAAGGTGAGCGTTTTGACTGTCGTGCGATTGAATGGCTGGTTCTAGATGAAGCCGACCGTATGCTAGACATGGGCTTTGGTCCTGTTGTTGACCGTCTGTCTGCAGAGTGTCGCTGGCGTAAACAAACTTTACTGTTCTCAGCAACGCTAGAAGGTAAAGGCATTGAAGGCTTCACTGAAGACCTACTGAAAAACCCAGCAGAGATCGATGCGAAATCATCACTTCGTGAGCGCAAGAAGATCACTCAGTGGTACCACCGTGCAGACACAGCAGAGCACAAGCTGAACATCCTAAAACACATCATCACAGAGCAAGCTGAGCGCAGCATTGTGTTCTTGAAGACGCGTGATCGTCTAGGTGATCTTCGAGCTCAACTTGAAAGCGCGCAAATCCCATGTGCATGGATCCAAGGTGAAATGCCTCAAGATCGTCGTAACAACGCGATTGCTCGTTTCCGTGACGGTTCTGTAAACGTACTGCTAGCGACTGACGTTGCAGCTCGTGGTATCGACCTTCCAGACGTAAGTCACGTAATCAACTACGACATGCCGCGTACGGCTGACGTATACCTGCACCGCATTGGTCGTACCGCACGTGCTGGTAAAAAAGGTAACGCGGTTTCTATCATTGAAGCGCACGATCAACTGATGATTGAGCGTGTGGCTCGTTACACAGACGAACCAATCAAAGAACGCTTCATCGAAGGCATGCGCCCAACGCACAAGAAAGCGGCGGTGACTAAGAAGAAGAAACCGAAGAAAGAAGATAAAAAAGCGGTAGAGAAACAAAAAATCGCGAAGAAGAAAAAAATCGCGAAGAAAAAGAAAGCAGCAAAGAAGAAATAATCTAACTGCTTCAACGATTCAATAAAAAAGCCCCATGCAGTTCGCTGCATGGGGCTTTCTCTATCTAGTGGGTATCTCGCCATAGAGCGCGACGACCTTTAATCAATAATGTCTAGCTTTGCTCTTCACGCTTGAAGACCAGCTCTTTCGCGTTCGACTCTTCTTCAACGAAATAGTAACCCGCGGTATCGAACTTGGTCAGAGCCTCAACCGAATCGATCTTGTTCTCGATGATGTAACGAGCCATCATGCCACGCGCTTTCTTCGCGTAGAAACTGATGACCTTGTATTGACCATTCTTACAGTCTTTAAATACTGGTGTAATGACTTGACCATCAAGGTTCTTCGGCTTCACGGCTTTAAAATATTCGTTAGACGCTAGATTGATCAACACATTGTCACCTTGAGCATTCAATGCTTCATTCAGCTTGTCTGTGATGATGTTGCCCCAGAACTGGTACAAGTTAGTGCCACGAGCATTGGCTAAGCGTGTGCCCATCTCTAAGCGGTAAGGCTGCATCAAATCTAACGGCTTAAGCAAACCATATAGGCCAGAAAGCATGCGCAGGTGATTTTGTGCGTAATCAAAATCTTCATCCGATAGCGTCTCAGCGTCTAGGCCAGTGTAGACATCGCCCTTAAAGGCTAGGATTGCTTGGCGTGCGTTGTCTTGGGTAAAGGTCTCGCTCCACTGCTCAAAGCGCGCTACGTTCAACCCTGCGATCTTATCGCTGACTTTCATCAATGCAGAAATATCGACTGGCGTCAGCTTACGGCACTCTTCAATCAGCTCAGCAGAGTGTTCAACAAACTCAGGCTGACTAAAGCGTTCAGTCGCTAATGGTGATTCGTAATCAAGTGTTTTGGCTGGAGAAACGACAACTAACATAACTTTACCCTAATCGGTTATCTAACTGGATGCAGCTAGAGTATAGAAAAAACATCAACTTGTCTTTATGACTCTTCCTATTACTTTGATAGGGAGAATGAGCTTCGATAGGGAAAATGAGCTTTGGTAGACAGAATGAGACAAATGACAGGTAAAGAAAAAGGCTAAGGTCGAAACCTTAGCCTTTCTAATCGTTTTAGGATGAGCGGTTTATCGCTCCAACAAAATTACTTCTTGTTGTTGTCCCAAATACCGTCTTCCAGTTGAGACTTAAGCTCAGGGAAGTCATTCGAATCGAATGTCGGTACTTTGCCCGCGTCTAGTTGGCGGTTGTAGTCTTTCGCTAGCTTAATCACGATGCCTGATAGCAGGATAATCGCCACCAAGTTAACAATCGCCATTAAGCCCATTGATACGTCAGCCAGTGCCCATACCGTTGGTAGTGTCGCTAGAGAGCCGAACATAACCATCCCCAGTACAACAATACGGAACAGCACTAGGCCTTTCTTGTTGTTGTGCTCAAGGAAAATAAGGTTCGTTTCAGCGTACGAGTAGTTTGCAATGATTGAAGTGAAAGCGAAGAAGAAAATCGCTACCGCTACAAAGATGCCGCCCCATTCACCAACTTGTGCTGTTAATGCACGTTGCGTTAGTTCGATACCCGTTACTTCACCGTGTGGTACATACTCACCAGACATCAGGATGATTGCTACTGTTGCAGAACAGATAACAATGGTGTCCATGAACACACCTAGCATTTGCACGTAACCTTGTGATGCTGGGTGCGGTGGGTAAGGCGTAGCAGATGCTGCTGCGTTTGGCGCAGAACCCATACCCGCTTCGTTCGAGAACAAACCACGTTTGATGCCGTTAATCATCGCTTGTGCGATTGCGTAACCTAGGCCACCCGCCGCTGCTTCTTGCAGACCGAATGCGCTCTTGAAGATAAGAGCCAGTACTTCAGGCACTTTCTCGATATTCGCGAACATCACGTACATAGCGATCGCTAGGTAAGCCAGTGCCATGATTGGAACGATAATTTCTGCAGTGCGTGCAATCTTACGGATACCACCGAAGATAACGAATGCAGAGATGATTACGATACCAACACCAACGTAGCTACGCTCAAGGTCGAATGCTGTGTTCATTGCGCTTGCAATCGCGTTCGCTTGAACTGCGTTGAATACAAGACCGAATGCAATGATTAGGAAGATAGAGAATAGAACCCCCATCCAACGCATGCCTAGGCCTTTCTCCATGTAGTATGCAGGGCCGCCGCGGTAGTTACCGTCGTTATCACGCGTTTTGTATAGCTGTGCTAGTGTACTTTCTGCAAACGATGTTGCCATACCTAGCATTGCGATTAGCCACATCCAGAAGATAGCACCAGGGCCACCAGCGGTTAGAGCTACAGCAACACCTGCCATGTTACCCGTACCTACACGAGCAGCGAGACTAGTACAAAGAGCTTGGAAAGAAGAGATACCAGCACTGTCTGCTTTACGGCTGTTTCTTAGAACAGAGAACATGTGGCCGAAATGGCGGAATTGAATGAAGCCTAGTCGTACGGTGAAGTAGATACCCACACCAACCAGTAAATAAACTAAGATAGATCCCCAAAGGAGATCGTTCATCAAATTGATTAAGTCTGTCACGTGAACCTCGTAATTGAGTTTAAGCACCGATCATGCTTCCTAGCCTTCCTCTTAATCACCTATGCCTCTGTCAATGTTGTGTCGGCACTCTTGTTATATTCTTGCGGCGATTGAGACTGTAAATGTCGCTTCATGCATCCATTTTACGTATCAGTGTATTTTTTGACGGGCGGATAATGCAGCGAGATGGCCTAAAAATCAATATGCAAATACACTTATATTAAAATGACATTTCACTAATAACACACCTTTTGTTAACACAACTTTCAACAATCTAGCCCAATAAAAGTCACATTGTCGGGACATTATATCAACAACAGTCACAGCACAACCCCAACAAGAACATCATCCTATAAAAACGACGTCAGCCTAGGTTTTACAAGGTATAGTGAAGATCTTCGTTTTTTTCTAGGCCAATGAGATCCCTATACCGCACGGCACCATGTGCACTTCAATGCATTATAGTAAAAACACTATTCTATTCGCACAATGAATTAACATTCAACAGCCCCCAATTTAATCGTTTACTTAGGTTTGTTTGCTTGTTTTTTGTGCATTTAAATTCTCCCAATGTGTGAGCATGCATAAGAAAACAGAACAAAAACTTCATGGATTTGAAACAAATGAGAAACAAATCAAAGTTATTGTGAACCTAAATATGATATTTAATGGTTCGTAAGAACTAGTCCCACGGAAGGAGATATGGCTTATGGATAGCTTTCAATTCGATGAAGTATCAGAACTAGAAATGCCTCGTGTAACTCAAAAATCACGCTCGAAACCACTCAAGCGTAAGTGGCGTGAAATAGAAGCCATCAACGATCGTAGGCAGCTTGAGAAAGAGCTGAGAGAGATGAATCTAGGACTCGATTTTAGCCTTGACGATATAAAGCTTTAATCAGCACGATAAGAAAACAGATAACAAAAGGCACCTATAAAGGTGCCTTTTTGATTTCATCAAGAGACGCTTCATTCTACAAGTCACTTTAGATCCCCTTCCTAAAGGGAATCCACTTCTACTAAAAAGAGAGCAGTATCGAATCGCTAAACACACTCTTGCTCACTTTGTCGCACGCGCGCCGCCAGTTGACGATATTGGTCAGCAATCGTATCCCCAAAGACAGGGTCATCTTCTGGCTGGATCCATTGCGACTCAACTTCTTGCCAATCCTTAACCGAAAATGCTCCGACGATCATTGGTAGCACATGTTTCTCTTCATACTCCATGTGTTTTCGCTGCGCTTTAATAAAGGCTTCAAGCTGCTCAATAAAGACCTGTTGCGGTACCACCGCATCTTGAAGGATCATATCGACGACGCCTAAAAAGTCAGCGGTTTTCTCAGAAAGCAATTGATGCTCTAACTCCAAGTCTTCAATCGCTTGTTGACTGCCATATTGCTGAAGATAATAGCGATAAATGACGTCTTCTTTAGGGTGATGTACTTTGTCTGAATGGTTCATCAAGTAATGAACCACCTCGGCGATCAGGCTATAGTTTATTTCTCGCTCCTGCTTGAGGAACTCTAACTTATTATTGAGTATCGCGAGTAAACGAGCCATATAGCCATGCTCTCGTCTTATCCTTTCAATCATCATAGTATTGCACTCCATTACACCTACTATTTATAAGTGTATACGAAGATGCTGATTTATGATTTGACCCTGCTCAGAAAACCACCAATCTACATTTCTGCGGGTAAGTGCCAGTCGATAGGTTGTTGATTCACAGAAGAAAGCAGCTTATTGGTTGTCGAAAAGTGCTGACAACCAAAGAAACCGCGACGAGCAGACAATGGCGAGGGATGAGGTGCAGTCAGCACGTGGTGCTTGCCTGTATCAATCGCTTGGCCTTTCTTCTGAGCGTGTGCGCCCCACAACAAGAATATGATCGGTTCCGAGCGCTGGTTTAGTTCTGTAATAATGGTATCGGTAAAAGTTTCCCAGCCGCATTTTGCGTGTGAGTGGGCTTTTGCCTCTTCTACTGTAAGTACGGTGTTCAACATCAACACCCCTTGCGATGCCCAAGCATCAAGGTAACCGTGGTTAGGGATCTCAAAGCCCTCTATATCTTGTGCGAGTTCTTTATACATGTTGCGTAGAGAAGGCGGGATTTTAACGCCGGGCAATACAGAGAAAGCCAAACCGTGTGCTTGATTAGCACCGTGATAAGGGTCTTGTCCTAGGATAACAACTCGCACAGACTCAAAGGGCGTCATATCAAAAGCGCTGAATACCTGCTCTTGAGGTGGGTAGATTGTTTTCCCACTATTACGTTGCTGTTCGACATAAACGAGAACACCTTGGAAGTACTCTTTTTCACGTTCGTCATTAATAATGGATTCCCAGGTCTTTGGTACGCTCATCGTTTTACTTCCCAATCATCAAGGTTTCTAGGCTTCGCCAGACAAAAAATAGCTGTATCGGCTAACGGTCCTAAATAAGGCTTTAGGGCGTGTTGACCTTTCGTGGTTAAATTTTGTTCGAGATAAAAGCGTTTTAATCGCGGCGAGGGAGAAATAGCCTAGTCATTCTAAGCAAATCTCCCTCAACAAAGAGTAAAACGCTTTTAGCCGAACCCTCCGGGCAGCGTTTGCTGGTCATTTCTACTGCGTTAGCGGCTTCTCATGTAGGCTAGCTACACGTCAAAGCCTCTGCCTTGTATAAATACCCAGCAACTCACTGCAAAAATCAGCTCGAAAGATCAACACGCCCTATTTATACCTCATACAGCTATCAATAAACATGATGTGTAGGGATCACTTGTTGATGAATCATCTTAATAGGTTCAATTTTAGTTTGTCTCGGCTAGCCACTCTTCTGGGGAGTACGATGGTGACCATGGCTATGGATGTGGCGGTTCGGTGCTGGCAGACGAGCTACAGCATGGACAGTTGAACAAGCACTTGAGGTGTAAGCTATAGAATACATAATGGCACCCTCCTCTATTGTTACAGTGAACTACATATTCAACTAAACACTATGAAAGAAAGATGCCAATTTCGATAAATCGAAGGAAATTAAGTTTCCCCTCTATTATTACGCTTCGCTATTCTCAACCGTTGCTGTGCGGTGAAACATTCTAAGCTGTTGAATTTCCTCTTTCCAAATCGTCGAATCAATCGTTTCTAAGATAAGAGGGATACCATTAAAGCGATAATCCGAGGCAATATACTCAAAACAATCCCAGCCAATTTCACCTTTTCCTAAAGAATGGTGTCTATCAACTCGGCTTGCGAACTCAGCCTTTGAATCATTGATGTGCATTGCTCTTAGATAGTGCATACCCACGATGCGGTCGAACTCAGCAAAAGTATGCTCACACGCCTCTTTCGTACGTAAGTCATAACCAGCAGTAAACGTATGACAGGTGTCTAAGCACACACCAACACGGGACTTATCTTCCACCAGATCAATGATCTCAGCGAGATGCTCAAACTTCCACCCTAAGTTAGTGCCTTGACCAGAGGTGTTCTCAATAACCGCAATAACATCAGGAACTGCTTGATGGGCGAGATTGATAGACTCAGCTATCTTAGCCAAACATTCGCTTTCTGAGATTTTCTTTAAATGACTCCCAGGATGAAAATTAAGTAGCGTGAGACCAAGCTGGTTACAACGCTCCATTTCGTCAATAAAGGCAGCACGTGATTTCTCTAGTTTTTCCTCTTCCGGCGCACCGAGGTTAATCAAGTAGGAGTCGTGGGGAAGGATGTGCTCTGCTGAAAAGCCTAACATTTTGCAGTTGGCTTTAAAGGCGCTAATAGTTTTCGCCTCTAGCGGCTTTGCTGCCCATTGTCTCTGGTTTTTAGTAAACAGTGCGAACGCATTAGCACCTATCTCTCGAGCTCTCATAGGAGCCTGATCAACACCACCAGCTGCCGACACATGAGCGCCAATAAACTTAATATTTGTTTCAGGTTTTGACGATGAAATTTTGTTTGTCATTAAATCACTTCACACTTTCAGAATGCATCATAAATAAAGGGTCATATAGTTTCCGCTCAATAAAAGCACAACAAATGTAGTAAAATTACAACAAATATGACCGTTAAATATTTTTTATACTTTAAAATATTTTGTAATTAGTTTGTTTTCAAAGGTTTTATTGATTTACCTCAAAATAATCACCTTTGTAAAAATATGGTTTTTGGTTGTTTTTTGACTTAAATCAATGTTAACCTCACAAACATTAGGTATATATTACCCAGCTCAATAAAAATCGAAAGTTAACACCATAATCAAACCACATTCAGTGGACTAGGAGATAGTTATGATCCAAGGTATTCAAATTACTAAAGCAGCAAACGACGACCTACTAAACTCAATCTGGCTACTAGACAGCGAAAAAAATGAAGCTCGTTGTGTTGCAGCTACTGCTGGTTTCGAAGCTGACCAAGTTATCCCAGCTGCAGACCTAGGTGAATACGAGAGCCGTGAAGTTGCTATCGAAGCAGCACCACGTATCGAAGGTGGTCAACACCTAAACGTTAACGTTCTTAAGCGTGAAACACTAGAAGACGCAGTTGCTCACCCAGAGAACTACCCACAGCTAACTATCCGTGTATCGGGTTACGCTGTACGTTTCAACTCTCTAACAACTGAACAGCAACGTGACGTTATCGCGCGTACGTTCACTGAGTCTCTATAATCTCAGAAACTAGAGTGTTAAAGATTTAAAAAGCTTGGTCAGAGATGGCCAAGCTTTTTTCGTTTTTATGCTGCTCACATTTGCCTATACATTGGCTATGGCGCATTTCGCTGAGAAGGATCTTTAGTGAAGGCTTTTGCTAACGTCGTTGGATCCATCTTGTCTCTCTGTAACGCTGCACCTTGTGCCCACCATATCAACTGATGAAAGGTTCGGTTCATGTATTCATCCCATCGAGCTTGCTCTGACTCTTGGGCAACATAACCCTCTTCATCAAAGACTTCTTGCGCTTTAGGTAGATGAATCATCGCAGAAACCGGTAAACAACCGAGTTCAGACAAGAAGGTACGCATCGAAACCGATGCTCTTGCCCCGCCCCACTGCCCAGCAGAATACGTCACAATCGCACTCGGCTTATACGAAAATAGCGAGCTACCAAAATGATTAAGAATATTGGCCAATGCTGGGCTCATTGAATGATTGTATTCCGGGCTGACCATCACGTAGCCATCAGCTTTGGCAATCTTGTCCGCTAACTCAGCAAGGTGTGCAGGTACTTTGGATCGATGATACGAAAACTCAGGCTTAAACACATCACCAAAGTCGTAATTCAATGGGTCAATAATCTCGACCGTATGCTCTGAATATTTATCCACCAGTAACTTTGCACACGCTTTGCTGACTCTCATCCCTAATCGAGCTGGTCTTGGTGGTGTGCTATCACGTACAGAGCCAAGAAAAATCAAAAAATTCATACTATTCCTTTTCGTTTTGCTCTAGTTAAAGAAGTAAGCTTACTTAAATCCATTTACACTTAAATAAAGCTTACTTTAAATACACTCAGGCAAGAAAAAAGGTGAATGATTACTCATTCACCTTTTCTTATCGATCTAAGTTCTACGCTTTACGTTTCTGAAAAATTACGCAGGTTGAACTCGGCGAAGCACTGCTTTTAGCGCTTCAAAATCGTTATCAAGATCTTCAGACAACAACTCCATCGCCGCGTGTTTTGCTAGTGGGCCAGGTAGTTCGATATCAGAACCTAGGATGTCATCAACCACTTCTTTGAACTTCGCTGGGTGTGCTGTACACAGGAACAAGCCAGTTTCATTCTCTTGCAGTTGCTCTTCCAATAGACGGTAAGCAATCGCACCATGTGGTTCACATAGATAACCTTGTGCTTTTAGATCGCGTACTGATTCAGCGCTCTGTTCGTCAGATACCTTACCTTTGCCTAGTGTATCTAAACCCCAACCTTTCAGTTGGCAAAGCTCTTCGATACGAGGCCAGTTGTTCGGTTGACTTACATCCATCGCGTTTGATGTTGTCGCAACGGTCGGTTTTGGATCCCATTGCCCTGTTTCTAGGTAACGAGGAACCGTGTCATTTTCATTAGTTGCAGCAATGAAACGCTTAACTGGTAGACCAAGCGCTTTCGCTAATAGACCAGCTGTTAGGTTACCAAAGTTACCACTTGGTACAGAGATAACCAGGTTTTCACGCTGTTCTTTAGTTAGCTGAGAAGCCGCTTCAAAGTAGTAACAGATCTGAGCCATCAGGCGGCTGATGTTGATAGAGTTTGCCGAGTTAAGGCCAATCTCTTTACGCAGTTCAGCGTCATCAAATGAGTCTTTCACTAGAGCCTGACATGCATCAAAGTCGCCATCAATCGCAACAGTGTGGATGTTCTTACCTAGTGTACAGAACAGCTTCTCTTGCAGAGGGCTGATCTTGCCTTTCGGGTAAAGAATCACAACGTTGATGTCTTCCATACCGTAGAAAGCATGCGCAACCGCCGCACCAGTATCACCTGATGTCGCCGTTAAGATAGTGATTTGACCACCATCTGAAACTGCCGCTAAAGATTGAGCCATGAAACGGCCGCCGAAATCTTTAAATGCCAGTGTTGGGCCGTGGAAAAGCTCAAGTGCGTAAACGCCGTCTTTTACTTGGTTGATTGGTGCAGGGAATTGGAACGCTGCATCCACCATTTGATCGATCTGCTCTTTCGGTAATTCATCACCGATAAGTGCCGATAATATCTTTGAACTACGAGGGACAAAGTCCTCTGCTAGCAGCGCATCGATATCATCAAACTTTGGTAGTTCTGATGGGAAAAATAGACCTTGATTACGGCCTAAGCCTTGACGAACGGCTTGGCCAAAAGAGACTTGTTCATCATTTTCTTTGATGTTGTACAGTTTCATAACTCACTTCCTGTAACGATCGAACCTTGCTTATCTAGGCGACAAACGTGAACGAATCCTTCTTCATTTTGTACGTAATTTTGTTCTAACCAGCGTGCAACACGCTCGGCGACATCTTGTTCTTTGCAAATGCTAAATAGAGTTGGGCCACTACCAGAAATACCAGTAGCCAGTGCACCAGCCGACAACGCATATTTACGAGCGTCAGCAAACCCTGGAAGCAGTTTCTCACGATATGGTTCAGCGATCACGTCTTTGATCATCTTCGCTGCCAGTTCAGGTTGGCCTGAGTGGCACGCATGGATAAAGCCCGCTAAGTGGCGACCATGAGCAATGATATCCTGACGGCGGTACTGAGATGGTAAGATCTCTCTCGCTTCTGCCGTTGAAACCTTAATACCCGGATAAGCCATTACCCAGTACCAGTCATCAAAACACGGTACTTCTTGGCTAATGATGCCTAACTCTTCAAGCATTAATTGCACGCCACCAAGGTAACATGGCGCAACGTTATCGTAGTGAATACCGCCTGAAATCTTACCTTCCATCTCGCCCATCAGAGCAAGCAGTTCAGTTTCATTCAGTGGCTGACCGTGAAAACGGTTTAGCGCATCAAGCGCCGCTACGATTGAACATGCACTTGAACCTAAACCAGAACCAATGGGCATGTTCTTCTCTAGCGTCATCTCTAGAGGCTTAACTGATATACCTTTCTTGTCTAACTCGCGAGAGAACACCACCCAACAGTCGTAGACGATGTTTTCTTTCACTTCAGTCGGCAGCTTAGAAACAAAGCTGCCTGCTGTTTTAAGTGAGAATGGTTTATCACCTGCTGTAACCATAACTCGGTCACCCAGCAGTGTGCCATCCACTGGAGACACAGCGGCCCCCAGCACATCAAACCCTACACTGACATTACCGATCGATGCAGGAGCATAAACGACAACATCCATATCACTTGAACTCATTCCTAAACTCCTAATTTCCAACCAAGAGTACGCATCACATCAGAGAATACGCCTGCTGCTGTCACTTCAGTACCAGCGCCGTAGCCACGAAGTACTAGCGGAATTGGTTGGTAGTAACGGCTGTAGAATGCCAGCGCGTTCTCGCCATCTTTAATCTTGAACATTGGATCGTCGCCATCAACAGCAGCGATACGAACCTTACACTTACCATCGGCGATCTCACCAACATAACGAAGTACTTTGCCTTCTTCTGCTGCGATAGCTGACTGCTCTTGGAAGTAAGCATCCGCTTCTGGCAAGCGAGCCATAAACTCTTCAACCGTACCTGAATCATCAAAACCCGGTGGAAGTGCTTGGTCTACTTCAACGTCTTCAAGTTCAAGTGCCATGCCTGCTTCACGAGCAAGGATAAGTAGCTTACGCGCAACATCCATACCAGATAGATCATCACGAGGATCCGGTTCAGTAAAGCCGTTGTCTTTAGCAATGTTGGTTGCTTGGCTTAACGTCATACCTTCATCAAGCTTACCGAAGATGTAAGACAGTGAACCTGAAAGAATGCCGTTGAATTTCTCAAGTTCATCACCTGCAGAGATTAGGTTCTGTAGGTTTTCGATTACCGGTAGACCTGCACCTACCGTTGTTTCGTACATCAGCTTACGACGTGAGTTACGTGCAACTTCACGCAGCTGATGGTAGTAAGCCATGCTTGCTGTGTTCGCTTTCTTGTTTGGTGTTACCACGTGGAAACCAGCCGCTAGGAAATCAGCGTACTGTGCTGCGATATCTTCGCTAGAAGTACAGTCAACCAATACTGGGTTGATGATGTGATTACGTTGAACCAGAGCCGCTAAGCGCGCTAGGCTGAACTCTTCTGTCGCGCTCGACATACGATCACGCCACTGTTCTAGTGGTAAGCCGTCACTGTCTAGCAATAAGCCTTTACTGTTTGCTAAACCACATACGCGAATCACGATGCCTTTTTCAGCCAGTTTACCTTGCTGACGTTGAATCTGATCAACAAGCTCACCACCAACACCACCCACACCCACAACGAATACGTCAAGGAAGTGCTTAGAGTTAAATAGGTTCTCGTGGCAAGCTTTGATTGCTTCTGAAATTTTATCTTCAGGGATAACCGCAGAGATAGCACGCTCAGATGAACCTTGTGCAATCGCAACAATGTTAACGTTCACTTCAGCTAAAGAAGAGAAGAACTGAGAAGCAACGCCGCGTGAAGTACGCATACCGTCACCCACTAGTGTTACAATCGCAACGTCGTCCATGAACTCAACTGGCTCTAATAAGCCATCTTTAAGTTCAAGTTCAAATGCTTCTGATAGCACTTGCTTAGCTTTTAACTTGTCAGCCGATTCTATACAGAAGCTGATGCTGTACTCAGAAGAAGATTGAGTAATTAGAACAATAGACACGCCAGCTGAAGACATCGCGCCGAATACGCGGCTCGCCATGCCTACCATGCCCTTCATACCAGGGCCTGATACGTTAACCATCGTTAGGTCACTTAATGTAGTGATGCCTTTGATTGCTAGATTATCTTCGCCAGTGTCTTGACCGATCAAAGTGCCAGCTCCCTGTGGGTTAAAGCTGTTTTTGATCAGACAAGGGATGTGGAATTGTGCGATAGGCGCAATAGTTTTCGGGTGTAGAACCGAAGCACCGAAGTAAGAAAGCTCCATCGCTTCTTGGTAGCTCAATGACTTAAGCAAACGGGCATCGTCAACTAAGCGCGGGTCACAATTGTAAACGCCATCGACGTCCGTCCAGATTTCACAGCAATCAGCACGTAGACACGCCGCTAACACAGCTGCGGAGTAGTCAGAGCCATTACGACCAAGCGTGACTAGCTCACCTTTCTCATTACCAGCAGTAAAGCCAGGCATGATGTTAACGTGGCCTTTCGGAAGTGGTGACTGTTGGAAGTTCTGAGTAGAGACATCCACATCTACCATCGCTTCAAGGTGATCGCCTTTAGCGTATAGGTATTGCACTGGATCAATCAGGCTGGCTGGTTGGCCTTTTGCTTCAAGTACCGCTTTCATTAACTGGATAGAGATTCGCTCACCTTTGCTGATGATGCGGGCATTAACGTGGTTCGGGCACATACCCAGTAGGTTGATGCCGTTCACGAACTGCTTTAGCTGAGCAAGAGAAGTATCAACCTGCTCTTGGAACGCAGCACCATCAATAGAAGGTACAACCGCTTTAATCTCTGCAAACAGCGCAGTAAATGAAGATTCGATCTCTGTGATTTGTGTGTCAGCTTCACCATTTTTCAGTGCAGCTTCAATAACAGCGACCAACTTATTAGTTGTTTTTCCTGGAGCCGATAGTACAACGGCTAGCTCTTCTTGCTGGGCATTATTAGCGATGATATCAGCCGCTCGTAAAAAACGATCTGCATCAGCTAATGATGAACCTCCAAACTTTAAAACGCGCATCCCTTTCTCCATAAGTCATAAAAATGGTACAAAAAAAGGCCTGTATCTTGTTGGATACAGGCCTTTTTTTTAAAATCCGTTACTTAGCAGCCTGCCCCAACAATGTTAATGTCGGTAATAATAATGGTTGTGGTCATTACTAGGTGGCTTACGTGCTGCATATCAAATTCTCTGCTTGTGCTTTACTCTACGTGTATCAATTTTTACCACTAGACGTCAATGAAAAGTTGCGTTTTTTTTACATTCACACCGTTTTTCAGAGCAAACCGTCATTTAAGGGATAAAACACCCTGTATACACCTGTAATTCAGATCGTGGATTTATCCTATAAACACTCAAGAGTGATTAATTGCATATATAGTCATAACAAAATGCTATATCGATTGTGCGGCGAGCGTACAAATTCTGTGCTTTAATTGAACGATAACGTTCGAAAAGCAATAATAATGACATCAGGAGTGGGAAGTGAAGAGATTACTTATTCTTTTAGCCTTGGCTATGCCTGTTGTTTGTTCAGCGAACAGTTTACCTCTTCTAAATAGTTTGCCTCTGCTTCCCGGTCAAATAGATCGCTCTTCTCATAAATTTTTTATCTCCACCCAAAACGCATCGAATGAAAGCTTCGATACTTGGAAAATAGACAGTGGCTATTCATATAGCTTGTTTTCGGATGTGGATCTTTATGTCGGTACACGTATCAATAGTGCTGCACTGAAACAGGAAAGCGGATTCTTGAGTGGTGTCAGTTATCAGTTCTCAGAAAGAGTCTCTTTCAACAGTTCTCTACACACCTATAAAGATGAAACCGAAGACAATGAGAAATCGGTGGCCGCAGAAGTTTCTAGCCGAGTACAGCTGACCGACAATTTAGATTTGCATGCCACTCTTGATTATGAAGAGTGGCAGCAAGGTGTTGAAGTGGGATTAGGGTTTCGCTTCTAATCCAATTAACTTGATATCGATGAATATGTTACGTATTCAAGCCTCTTTTATTCGTTACGTACCACTTATGATTCAAGCAATAGCTCAGATGAAATTAACACACCATTCCAATCTGCATAAATGTAATCCCCAGGCTGAATCAGTTGATTGTGTATAGAGAGCGTGACATTCACTTGGCCTACGCCACGCTTCTCCGTCTTGAATGGCGATGCACCCAATGCCTGAACACCAAGATCCATTTGCGACATCATGCCAACATCACGCACAGCACCGTTTACAATCACTCCTTCCCAGCCATTTTCTATTGCGAGAATCGCGAGCTGATCACCAAGCAGCGCCTTCTGGCATGAACCATTCCCGTCAACAACAAGCACTTTGCCACAGCCGTCTGTCTCTAAAACCTCGCGAACCTTGGAATTATCGTGATAACAACGAACTGTTACAATTTTTCCAAAGAACGCACCACGTTGACCGAAGTTCTGTAATGGCATATTCAGTAGGGTGACTTTGCTTTCAAACTCATCACACAAGTCAGGTGTTATATCGTGCATATATCCTCCGTGAGTAAGGCGCTACCTGTTAAGTCAGGTGAGCCTCTATGCTTTTATATGTTATTAAAATTAATCCTTTGTTTTCATTGTTCTATGCTCAATTTATTACTCAATAAAAGTTGATTGAGCATATTTATCTACTAGACTCTTAGGAAAGCTTTCAGCTTCCTTGGTTAATAATCCGGTCTTTAGCAACCGAGATGTGCGAAATATCTCGAATAATCATTCTTGTTTTGGTACTAAATAGTCACCATAACATTGGTTAAGTTGTAGCCATACTATTAAAGTTTGTTGCGATACGGCAATTGATGTAAATCAACAAACTGAATGGAATTAACATTCTCGCGTTGTTAGCATGCTGTTAACATTATAGAATCCTCTGCAATCACTAAAAGAATGATTGAAAGGCGTACTGGATCTACGTTATTGGGCAATACTTCAAGGAAGGCAGATAGCTGGAAGTAAGTGTTTTTTTGAAAACTTTAAGTTATCATCAAAAATACATTACCTGTATGTTATGTTTTTGCCTAGAATTTATTCTATTAGCACAGTTTCGTCACAAATTTAGGTACCGCCAAATGCAAACCCCGCAGATTCTTATCGTTGAAGATGAGCAAGTAACTCGTAACACTCTAAAGAGTATTTTTGAAGCAGAGGGATATGCTGTTTTTGAGGCTAGCGACGGTGAAGAGATGCACCAAGTGCTATCTGACAACCAAGTTAACCTTGTAATTATGGACATCAACCTTCCAGGTAAGAATGGTCTACTACTTGCGCGTGAACTACGTGAGCAAGCAAACGTAGCGCTTATGTTCTTAACTGGTCGTGATAATGAAGTTGATAAGATCCTTGGCCTAGAGATCGGCGCTGATGACTACATCACTAAGCCTTTCAACCCTCGTGAACTGACTATCCGTGCACGCAACCTTCTGAACCGTTCAATGAGCACAAGCTCTGTTCAAGAAGAAAAGCGCAGCGTTGAGAAGTACGAGTTCAACGGTTGGGTACTAGATATCAACAGCCGTTCTCTGGTTAGCCCAGATGGCGAAGGCTACAAGCTACCTCGTTCAGAGTTCCGTGCTCTACTTCACTTCTGTGAGAACCCTGGTAAGATCCAAACACGTGCAGACCTTCTTAAGAAGATGACTGGCCGTGAGCTTAAGCCACACGATCGTACTGTAGACGTAACAATCCGTCGTATTCGTAAGCACTTTGAATCTGTTTCTGGTACGCCAGAAATCATTGCAACGATTCACGGTGAAGGTTACCGCTTCTGTGGTGACCTAGAAGACTAATTCGATTGGCGTTTCTGGTCGTTTAACACTCGGTGTTTTTAACAGTAGAAGCGCAATCAATAGTTATTAAAAAGGGAGAATGCCAACGCATTCTCCCTTTTTTATTCTTCTTAATTGATAAGGCTTTAGTAAACCGTATCAACCTTAACGTCTTTCTCCACCAGCCACTTCACAGTTTCACCGTCTCTCAGCTCAACCGCAACATCAACAGGCTTTTCGCTATCGATCTCTAACTGCCATACAAACGCCACTTCCCACTGAGTCTCACTATGTGTTCTTAGATCAAGGTCGTCAGCCGTTACTAGCAAGGTATTTGCACCTTGCTTAACAGTCACGCTCTCCACCGCAAGTGTTGCTGGTAGCTGTGAGTCTGACTCTAGGTAGATAGAACCGTGTAGTGTCTTATCTTGAGCTTCTCCAATAGTTGGCATCTTGTTGTGCCAAAGATTACTCTTCATTGTGACTGTAGATGTAGAGACTTCAACTTGGTTATCTTGTTGCCATTCTACTTGTGGTGCAGAACAGCCGGCTAATGCCACAACGCATGCGGCGAATGCTAATTTCTTCATTATTCTTCTACCTTTGATTTAACCAACTTTTTAAAACTTCAATATCGTTTTGGTATTCGTTATTTATTTCATCAACCCAATCTGAAATGTTCTCCCACCACGCAGGCATATCTGGAGATTGGGCTTTCTGAGCAACTTGCTGTATGCGCTTTAGGCCAATGGATCCTGCAGCACCTTTAATCTTATGCGCCTCAGAAACGATACTAGCTTGATCTTTCGCAACCATGTTGGAATTCAATATTTCCATATACTCCGGCATCATATCTTCAAACATCACGATACTATCCAAAACCGGTTTCGGCCCAACAATATCAACATAAGACTCTAGCATATCAATATCAAGCAAAGTGGTATCAACCGGTGAAAGAACAGGCTTACTCACGTCGACTTTATCAATGCTCTCAACCTTCTCCATACCCGCTACTTTCTCAATTACCTCTGGCGCATCTTCGATCAGCTCGCTGATGACATCTTGGATTGCACGAACCGACAATGGTTTACTGATCGCTTCGTCCATGCCTTTCTGGAAGTACTCTTGCTTGTTATTCAATACGTTCGCCGTTAATGCAACCAAAGGCGGCAACTGGCTGTATTTCTCACGGTAGTATTGAGCAATGTCGAAACCTGTCATATCTGGCAGTTGGATGTCCAGTAATACCAAATCATAGTCTTCAGGGTTGAAAGCTATTTGCGCCTCTTTACCCGTCATCACTACTGTCACTTCATGGCCTAAGCTTTCAAGTAGAGAACGAGCCACCGTAATATTGAGCTCAATGTCTTCGACCATAAAGATCTTTAGATTTGATTGCTTTCTTGGCGTCTTAATCAATGCTTGAGTATCGTGATTAACAGGCACACGAATCGAAACCGTAAAGGTACTACCAAAACCCTCTTCACTGGCCACTTCAATGTGGCCATCCATCATATTGATCAGTTGTTGAGATACAGCAAGGCCAATACCGGTACCGACGGCGTGTAGATTGTCCGTTCCCGATTTCACCTGATAGTACATCGCGAAGATCTTCTCGATTTCACTTTCAGGGATACCAATCCCGGTGTCTTCTACTTCCATCGTGATGTTGGCAAAATCGCCATCAATATCGGCGCTGACTGTCATCACCACACCACCATCTTTAGTGAACTTCATCGCATTACTTACAAGGTTCCACAGTACCTGTCTAAGACGAGTACCATCTACCTCAACAGCAGCAGGGAGATCAGATAATCTTTCGAGATCGAATCTCAATCCTTTCTGCTCAGCCATCAGTGCGGAAATACTTTCGATCTCGACAACGAAATCTTCAAAGTTGATTGGGGTTGGGAATAGCTCAAGCTTACGACGGTCGAACTTATCCATATCGATAATATCGTTGAAGATATTACCTAGTGTCACCGCGCTCACCTTAATGGTTTGCATCTGCTTACGCTGTTCGGTGGTCAGCTGGCTATCGAGCAACATGCGACTCAAGCCAATAATGCCGTTGAGCGGCGTTCTTAACTCGTGACTAATGGTTGAGATAAAGGTGGTCTTATCACGACTGGCTTTTTCTAGCGACTCTTGGTGCTCTTTACGCTCAGTAATATCACGCCCAAAACCCACTAAGCCTAAGTGACGACCGTCTTTACTGTAAAACGGCACTTTACGTAGTTCAAAGTAACTCTTACGCCCGTCAGGGTATTCAAGCCATTGATCATAGGTCAGAGCTTGGTTATCAGAAAAGACTTTTTTATCGGTTTCAACAACTTGCTGGGCTACTTCTTTGCTGTAGACATCCCACGGAGTCAAACCAACCAGCTCTTTTTCTGTTTTACCGGTAAGTTCTTCCACCGCACGGTTACAACCAGAGAACACGCCATCTTCATTGCGATAGTAAATAAGATCAGGAGAAGCGTCGATAAACGAGCGTAACAGTGCGGTACGTTCTGCTAGTTCAAGCTGAGTTCGTTCACGCTGGAACACCTCATTTTCAAGATCTTGCATTGCTTCTGCACGCGCTTCTTCCGCTTTTTCTCGCTCTTCAATTTCTTGATTAAGCTTCTCAATATTAAGCTGAAGTTTATTGTTGAGCTCTTGGTCTCTCTCACGCATATCGCCAAGCTTAGATACTAATTTCGCTAGTCTTTGACGAGATTCTTCCAACTGGTCAACAACCACTGATAGAAAATAAACCGCCCAAGGCGTGATCACTAAACCGAAGAAAACTGAACGGACAATGTCGATATCATCAACATTCCCTTTGAGGGCAAGGGTTATACCGACTTGTACAACAACGGCGAGGGCAACAAGCGCTAGGGCGAGTAAGATAGAAAAGCGGACAATCCCCAGTTTTACGAGTAGATCCACGTAATACTGGGCAAGATTTTTCATGGGTTTCATTTAGCGCTCCATGCGATAAGACTAGCAACATTCTACCCTGTTTGAAGATAGGAGGTAAGCTAGCTACATCACACGCAGCAAGAGATCAGCAGCAATATCGAAGGTTAACCCAATTAATACAAATGCAGAACAAGCCAAAACATACGAGCGTGCGCTAATCTCTGATCTTATAGAGTTAGCGAATTGAGTATGGATGCACCATTGAACGGTTGCGACCATCTGATTTTGCTTGATACAGCGCACTATCAGCCAAGGCAACTGCCGACTCCATTTCATCATCCGGTGTAGGAATGTAAGAGATAATACCAATGCTCACAGTGATGAATTCAGACACCGTCGACTTCTCATGAGCCAGTCCCAATTTAAGGACTTCGTCATGAATACGCTGTGCCACCAGCTGAGCGCCTTCGGTCGTTGTATTCGGCAAAATAAAGCCGAACTCTTCACCACCATAACGAGCCACACAATCAGACGAACGATTCAGCACCTGCTTAAATGCCTGCGAAACCTGTATCAAAGCATCATCGCCTTGCTGGTGTCCGTAAAAATCGTTGTAACCTTTAAAGAAGTCGATATCACACAGCATGATGGTCAGTGGCAACTTCTCACGCACATGATAATGCCACAGTGTCGACAACTGTTCATCAAAGCGGCGTCGGTTGGAAACTTGGGTCAAACTATCCATAAAGCTGAGACGTTCAAGCTCAAGGTTGGCCTCTTCAAGCTTCTGCTCAGCGAGATAACGTTCGGTGATATCACGCGCCATGATCAAAACACCATTAGTACTTGATACTGGATCTCTAAACGGTGATTTCACTACATCGTACCAAGTGTATTCTCCATCACTAGAGACAACCTTATCGATATAGCGTAACGATTTACCATGATGAAGCACTTGATGATCAGTGTCTGAGATACGCATATACATACTATTAGGTACTACGTCTTGTAGGCGTTTACCCACTAGGTCACTGACCTCAGAGATACCAAGCGCCGCCACAAATGGCTTATTGCACGCTTGATAGACCATGTTTTCGTTGAAGATACCAATAGAGTCAGGGCTGGCTTCCAAGATATTTTGCAAGATGGTGTCACGCTGGGCAAGTGCCACTTCGGTATCTTTACGCTTCTCCATTTCGCCACGCAGTTTCTGCTGCATGTCATGCCAATCGGTCACATCATGGCTAATAGATAGCGTGCCGATAGTCTCACCATCTTGGGAAAGCAGTACACTTTGATAAGTTTCGAGTAAACACCCTTTGCCGTCTTGGTCGGTTGTCCACGAACGTTCACTAACACGGCCTTTTAATGCTCCACCAGAAACACTCAAGGTGCCCTCTTCTGGGCGACCGTGCCAAAACTTTTTAAACGAACGATTACTCGCGACCAACTCACCCTTTTGATCTTTCACATAGATCAGCTCAGACAAAGAATCCAAAGCGGTACGAGCAACATTCAGTTCTCGAACTTCTTGGGACAGTTCTTCATTGGTATTTTTATAAGGTGAGGAATGAATCATCCATGCCTGCGTACTTCTAAAATGGAGCTTACGACCAACTAAGTTGATCTTAAACGACTCAAATTCAGAAAGCGCCCACACAGAGACCTGCTCAAAGGCTCGAGAGTTGATGTGATTGGTTAAGTAGTGACGAAAGTTATTTTCGCTTTCCACAGTGGGAAAGCGGAAATTAACACCGATTTGGCGGATACCAAGCAACTGCATCGCTTGGCGATTGGCATAGAGTATTTCGCCACTTCGAACATCAACAAAGTAGAGTGGTGATGGAGTAGCGAGTAAAAGCGTTTCGATATGCGACTGATAACGAGAATAGAGATGCCAGCAGATGAGAGCAATCAGCAATACAACAACGATATAAATACCGTAGCCGTGCGCCTTGTCCCACAACCAAGTCATTACCAGTTCCATTTACTCTCAATCTATACCTTAAAATCTGTGAGGGAAATGTTACCACTATTTGTTGGTTTTATCTGCTGTTACCTACAGTCACCCATTTCTATTAATTGTGCGCGTTTAAAACAGGCAGCGTGTACTCGAATGCAGAGCCAGTTTTGATGCCTTGAGCACCGGTTTTATCGAGCGAACGACCTATTTCAGTCATCGCTAGCCAACGGTTCTCACACCACAAAGGAGAGAGCAAGGTTGGGCGTCTCGCCGCTGAAGAAACACGATGGTAAACCACGTTCGCAGGGGTACGTTGAATGATATCAGTAGCAATGTCGATATACTCTTCAAGGCTTGGGGCTTCTAGCTTTCCAGCCTTCCACGCCTTAGCCATGGTGCTTCCCTCTACTATATGAAGGCCGTGAAGCTTTATACCATCGGTGCCAACGGCTAATACCTTGTCTAAAGTTTCAAGGTTATCCACTTTGGTTTCTTTGGGTAGGCCAACAATAAGGTGGGTACATACCTTGATACCTAAAGCGCGAGCGCGCTGGGTGATCGTTTCATACACCGCAAAATCGTGGCCTCGGTTAATTCGCTTGAGGGTTTTATCATTGGCGGTTTGTAGGCCGAGCTCGAGCCAAATCTCATAGCCTTGTTTAACGTAGCCCGCTAACAGATCCAACACGGCATCAGGCACGCAGTCTGGCCTTGTGCCAACACAAAGACCAACGATCTCTGCACCTGGTGCTTTTAGCGCCTCTTCATACATATTCTTAAGCACTTGCACCTCAGCATAAGTGCTAGTGTAGGCCTGAAAGTAAGCCAGATATTTTTTGGCACGAGCAATCTCACCCGCACGATCTTTTAGCTGGTCAGCAATACTTTGAATTTGAGTTTGTTCATCGGCAAAGGAAGCCACGTTACAAAACGTGCAACCTCCACGGCCAATTGTCCCATCTCGGTTTGGGCAGCTGAAACCACCATGAAGCGTCAGCTTGTGAACCTTCTCACCGTAACGGCGTTGAAGATCTTGGCCGATTGTATTGACCAGCTCGTGTAATTGCATATTTTCAAAGCACTCAAGTAAATAAGAATGAATATCAGTCTTTTTTTTGAAAAAAAATTACATCCCTGCAAAATTCGACCAATTAGTTTACTCAAGGCTTTTTGCGAGCAACCTAACAAATATCAATAAACATGCAAAAAATTGGCTCTATTTGCCTAATGTTGCACATTTGTTAGGCATTAAATTCAAAATAAAACGAAAAAAATGGTCTACATGGGTCAACTTTCATTGCAATTCGCCTAAACAAAATTGTAGGATACTTACACATATTGGCTATTTTTGAGTATTTACTTACAACGAAAACTTGCTGATAAGTCGGTGATATCCATATCCCACCTATATAAACCACTAGTTTGTGGTTAAAAATAAACGGATATCACTAAGGATTGTTTTTCTCGCAATACTTTTCCTGCGAGATACGGAAAGGATTCAAACCGCCAGCATAGGCAGGTTTAGACCCATAAATATAAAAGGACAAGGCTGACTTTATACAAATAAGTTGCGCCTAGATTTAACTGGAAGGATGTATCTATGGTAGATCAAGAGCAGAACTCACAGGGTCTGTATACTCCTGAATTGGAGCATGACGCTTGTGGTATCGGTTTTGTTGCACATCTAAAGAATCGCAAATCTCATGATGTAGTAACTCAAGCACTCGATATGCTTGCACGTATGGAACACCGTGGCGGCCAAGGCTGCGATCCGTGTTCTGGTGATGGTGCGGGTATCCTGCTACAGAAGCCGCACGAATTCTTACTAGAAGAAGCCGTAAAGCTTGGAATTAAGCTGCCATCTTTTGAAAAATATGGTGTTGGTGTTGTACTTTTCCCTAAAGATGAACACAAACGTGCACAGTGTCGTGACATTCTAGAACGCAATGCACAACGCCTTGAGTTAGAAGTAATCGGTTACCGTGAACTTCCAACTGACAATTCAATGATTGGTGCTGACCCACTAAGCACTGAACCTCAATTTGAACACGTATTTATCTCTGGCGGCCCTGGTATTACTCCAGAAGAGCTTGAGCGCAAACTGTACGTTCTACGTAACTACACCGTTCGCGTGTGTCTAGAAAGCGTTTCAAATATCGGTGATGACTTCTACATCAACTCTATGTCTTACAAGACATTGGTGTACAAAGGTCAGCTAACAACTGAACAAGTTCCTCAGTACTTCCTAGACCTGCAAAACCCAACCATGGTAACAGCTCTAGCACTAGTACACTCTCGCTTCTCTACCAATACATTCCCACGTTGGCGTCTAGCTCAGCCTTTCCGTTACATCGCACATAACGGCGAAATCAATACGGTTCGCGGCAACCTGAACTGGATGAAAGCACGTGAAGCAATCCTAGAATCGGATCTGTTTACACAAGCTGAAATCGACATGCTGCTTCCTATCTGTCAGGAAGGTAGCTCGGATTCATCAAACTTCGATATGGCGCTTGAGCTACTTGTTCTTTCAGGTCGTACTCTGCCACACGCACTGATGATGATGATCCCGGAAGCATGGCAAGAAAACAAAAACATGGACCCAACTCGTCGCGCGTTCTACCAGTACCACGCGAACGTAATGGAACCATGGGATGGCCCAGCATCTGTATGTTTCACCGATGGTGTTCAAGTAGGTGCGACACTTGACCGTAACGGTCTACGTCCTTCTCGCTACACAGTAACGAAAGACGACTTCCTAGTGATGGCGTCTGAGTCTGGTGTTGTTGAGATTGCACCTGAAAACGTTGAGTACCGTGGTCGTCTACAGCCTGGTCGTATCTTCGTTGCTGATCTTGAGCAAGGCCGCATCATTTCTGATGAAGAAGTGAAAGATAGTATTGCTAAAGCACAACCTTACGAAAAGTGGGTTGAAGAGAACCTTCTGAGCCTGAAAAAGCTACCAGATGCGAGCAACGAATTTAGCCAACCTTCTCCAGAGAAACTTCTCCACAAACAACAATCGTTTGGTGTGAGCTCTGAAGAAGTTAACGAAATCATTTTACCTCTTGCGAAAACGGGCTACGAGCCACTTTCTGCAATGGGTGCCGACTGGCCGCTAGCGATTCTTTCTCACCAATCGCAGCACCTTTCAAACTACTTCAAACAGTTGTTTGCACAAGTAACTAACCCGCCGATCGACCCGATTCGTGAGCGTATGGTTATGTCTCTGAACACTTACCTAGGTAAAGATCAGAACCTACTTGCTGAAACACCTGAACACTGTCAAAAAGTAGAGCTTGAGTCTCCTGTACTTTCTAACTCAGAGCTAGAAAAACTGCGTGCAATCGATAACGAGCACCTTCAAGCGAAGACGCTGGATATCGTATTCCAAGCAAATGGCGACCAAGGTAAGTTAGAGCGTGCACTTAAGCGTATCTGCCAATACGCGGAAGACGCAGTGATTGATGGTTACTCTATCATCCTACTGACAGACCGTGCGGTTAACTCTAACCACGCCGCTATTCCAGCAATGCTGGCCGTTGGTGCGGTTCACCACCACCTAATTCGTAAAGGCCTACGTGCTAAGTGTGACATCGTTGTTGAAACGGGCGACGCTCGTGAGACACACCACTTTGCAACGCTTATCGGTTACGGTGCGAACGCAGTTAACCCATACCTAGTTATTGAAACGATTGTTGAACTGCAACGTACGAAGAAACTAGATCCAAACGTACATCCACGTGAGTTATTCGATAACTACCGTAAAGGTGTCAACGGCGGCCTACTAAAGATTTTCTCTAAGATGGGAATCTCGACGCTGCAGTCTTACCACGGTGCACAAATCTTTGAAGCACTTGGTGTAAGCAAATCAGTGGTTGAAAAATATTTCACCGGTACTGTTTCTCGTATTCAAGGTCTAACGATCGACGACATCGCTCGTGAAGTACTGGTTCGTCACCGTGTTGGTTACCCTGCTCGTGAAATCCCAGCTCAGATCCTTGATGTTGGTGGTGTTTACCAGTGGAAACAACGTGGTGAGAAGCACCTATTCAACCCAGAAACGATTTCTCTACTTCAAGAATCGACGCGTAACAAAGACTACGGTCAGTTCAAGAAGTACGCAAAAGCAGTCGATGACCAAGGCGACAACGCAGCAACGCTACGTAGCCAACTGGATTTCATCAAAAACCCTGCAGGCTCTATTCCTCTAGCAGAAGTAGAACCCATCGAGAACATTCTTAAGCGTTTCGCTACTGGCGCAATGAGCTTTGGTTCAATCTCGCACGAGGCTCACTCAACACTGGCTGTTGCAATGAACCGCATTGGCGCGAAATCAAACTCAGGTGAAGGTGGTGAAGATCCAGCACGTTTCGAACGTAAAGAAAACGGTGACTGGGAACGCTCTGCAATCAAACAAGTGGCTTCTGGTCGCTTTGGTGTAACGTCTTACTACCTATCTAACGCTGATGAGCTGCAGATCAAAATGGCTCAAGGTGCGAAACCAGGCGAAGGTGGTCAACTACCTGGTGATAAGGTTGATGATTGGATCGGTGCAACGCGTCACTCGACTCCAGGCGTAGGTCTTATCTCTCCACCGCCACACCACGATATCTACTCAATCGAAGATTTGGCTCAGCTGATCTACGATCTGAAAAACGCGAACCGTAACGGCCGTGTAAACGTGAAGCTAGTATCGGAAGCGGGCGTAGGTACGATTGCATCGGGTGTAGCAAAAGCGAAAGCTGACGTAGTACTTATCGCAGGTTTTGATGGTGGTACGGGTGCATCACCGATGTCTTCTATCCGTCACACAGGTTTGCCTTGGGAACTGGGTCTAGCAGAAACTCACCAAACGCTACTGAAAAACGGCCTACGTAACCGTATCGTTGTTCAGTCAGATGGTCAGATGAAAACACCACGTGACCTTGCAGTAGCTACGTTACTTGGCGCTGAAGAATGGGGCGTAGCAACAGCAGCATTGGTTGTTGAAGGCTGTATCATGATGCGTAAGTGTCACAAGAATACATGTCCTGTTGGTATCGCAACACAGAACAAGACTCTGCGTGAACGCTTCGATGGCCGCGTAGAAGACGTAGTAACTTTCTTCCAATACATGGCTGAAGGCCTACGTGAAGTAATGGCTGAACTTGGCTTCCGCTCTATCGATGAGATGGTGGGTCAATCGCACAAACTTAAAGTTCGTGATGACATCGGCCACTGGAAGTACAAGAACCTAGATCTAACACCAGTACTGCACATTGAGCAGGCGCGTGCTGAAGATGGTATCTACAACCAGACACAACAAAACCACAACCTAGAAGATGTTCTAGACCGTAAGTTGATTCAAGCTGCGATTCCTGCACTTGAGAAAGGCGAAGCCGTAAATGCGACCTTCCCTATCATCAACACGGACCGCTCTGCGGGTACCATGCTGTCGAACGAAATCTCGAAGGTTTACAAAGACCAAGGTTTACCACAACCGATGAACGTTAAGTTCCACGGTAGTGCTGGCCAATCTTTCGGTGCGTTCCTTGCGAAAGGCGTTAAGTTCGAAGTAGAAGGCGACGCGAACGATTACTGGGGTAAAGGTCTGTCTGGCGGTACTTTGGTACTGTACCCAGATGCGAAATCTTCTATCGTTGCTGAAGATAACATCGTGGTTGGTAACGTATGTTTCTACGGTGCGACTTCAGGTGAATCTTTCATTCGCGGTATGGCTGGCGAACGTTTCTGTGTTCGTAACTCTGGTGCGAAGGTTGTTGTTGAGGGCGTTGGTGACCACGGTTGCGAATACATGACTGGCGGTGTTGCGATTATCCTTGGTTCAACGGGTCGTAACTTTGCTGCGGGTATGAGTGGCGGTGTCGCTTATGTTTGGGATAAAGCGGGCGACTTCGAAACCAAGCTTAACTCTGAACTTGTAGACCTAGATCCAATTGAACAAGAAGATAAAGATCTTCTACTAGATATGCTAACCAAGCACGTTGAATTCACAGGAAGTGAAGTTGCTCAGTCTTTCCTAGACAACTTTGAAGCAAGTGTTGCATCACTAATTAAAGTAATGCCACGCGACTACAAAGCGGTTCTTGAAAAGCGTAAAGCTGAAGCACAACAGGCACAAACGGAAGAAGTGGAGGCAGTATAATGGGTAAGCCTACTGGATTTTTAGAACACGGTCGTGAGCTTCCAAAGAAGCTCGACCCGTCAGTTCGAATTGAAGACAACAAAGAGTTCGTACTTAACGAAGAGTTTGGTGACAAGATCAATACTCAAGCATCTCGTTGTATGGACTGTGGCGTACCTTTCTGTCACAGCGGTTGTCCGATTGGTAACATCATCCCTGAATTCAATGACGCAGTTTACCGTGACAGCTGGGAAGAAGCTTGGAACATCCTAAGCTCAACCAATAACTTCCCTGAATTTACAGGTCGTGTGTGCCCTTCTCCTTGTGAGAGTGCTTGTGTACTAGGTATCAACCAAGACCCAATCACTATCTGTAATATCGAGAAAACGATTGTAGAAACTGCGTACCGTGAAGGGTACGCAAAACCTAAAACACCTCGTTCTCGAACAGGCAAAACTGTCGCTGTTATCGGTTCAGGTCCTGCTGGCCTAGCCGCGGCTGAGCAACTAAACAGTGCTGGTCACTCAGTGACAGTATTTGAACGTGACGAGAAAGTTGGCGGCCTACTGCGTTTCGGTATTCCAGACTTCAAACTAGGTATGGACGTAATTGATCGTAAGATCAATCTAATGGCTGAAGCTGGCGTTGAGTTTAAAGTGAACCAACACATCGGTGTTGATGTTAATGCTCAGCAACTACGTCAAGAGTTTGATGTAGTACTGCTAACAGGTGGTTCTACGGTTCCTCGTGACCTACCAATTCCAGGTCGTGAGCTAAAAGGCGTTCATTTTGCGATGGAATTCCTTGGTCAAAACAACCGTCGTGCCAATGACCTAGACCTTAAAACAGAAGAGATTCACGCTCAAGATAAGCACATTGTGGTTATCGGTGGTGGTGATACTGGTTCTGACTGTGTAGGTACGTCAAACCGTCATAAAGCGGCAAGCATTACTCAGGTAGAGATCATGCCGATCCCACCAGAGAAGCGCCCTGCAAATATGCCTTGGCCTCAATACCCAATGATCATGAAAACAACGACTTCTCACGAAGAAGGTTGTGAACGTCACTGGAACATCTTGACCAAAGAGTTCATCGGTAACGAGCAAGGTCAAGTGACGGGTCTACGTATTGCCGACATCGTTTGGCAAGATGCGAAACCAGGTGAGCGTCCAAGCTTTAATGAAGTGGCGAACACAGAACGTGTTATCCCTTGTGATATGGCATTCCTAGCGATGGGTTTCTTACACCCAGAGCCAACAGGTGTACTAGCTCAACTAGACATTAAACTGGACGAGCGCGGTAACGTTGCTTCTGAAGGTTACGCAACGAACCAGAAAGGTGTTTTCGCTGCTGGTGATATGCGTACAGGTCAGTCTCTAGTCGTGCGTTGTATTAATGAAGGTCGTGAATGTGCAATTGCTATTGATGACTTCTTAATGGGTAACTCAAACTTAGAAGCGAAAGCTGATTCACTCATGCTTTCCGCATAATATTTCTCAGGCTAGCGTCAATGACGTTAGCCTAGAGGAAAAGCAACACCCTTCCTAACTTTTATATTTGGCTAGCACTCGATGCTAGCCTTTTTTCTATCAGCTTTAAGGCTATTGCAACACTATCCCTTTTACACATGTTAAATATCATTAACATTCACCTTTTATATCCCTTTGATATCACTCTACTATTTTAGATTATTACGTGGTTAATCGCGTTTATGCATGATAATTAACCATGAACTTGACCTTAAACACAATTAGCTATACGTTGTAAAGCTGGTGAAAATAAAACCAATCGGTTTTGTTAACACAGCCGATAACGTTTTTAACTGGCTAAAACAAACTATCAGTTTATATAAGAGCAAGTTTATAAAAAATAACAAGTATATGAATAGTTAGTCATTTACTGTCTGGATGACAGAGAAGCAAAAGGGAGAATTGCAATGGCTCTATATGATCCTAGTCTTGAAAAAGACAACTGTGGATTTGGTTTAATAGCGCAAATGGAAGGCCAACCGAGTCATAAGTTGGTACGAACTGCTATTTCAGCCCTCGATCGCATGACACACCGTGGTGGTATTGCTGCGGATGGTAAAACAGGAGATGGCTGTGGCTTATTGCTACAAAAGCCAGACTCTTATCTCAGAATTATTGCAGAAGAAAATAGCTTCAAACTCGGCAAGCAATACGCTGTCGGCATGATTTTCTTCAGCCAAGATCCAATCAAAGCGCAATCCGCGCAAGACATCATCAATAAAGAGCTCGCTCAAGAGACCTTAACCGTTGCAGGTTGGCGCGTAGTGCCGACTAACACAGACGTATTAGGTCCGATTGCCAAAGATTCCGTTCCCAATATTCAACAAGTGTTTATCTCAGCTCCTGCTGGCTGGCGTGAACGCGATATTGAACGACGTCTATACATCGCTCGTCGTAGAATTGAAAAACAGATCACCGAAGACAAAGATTTCTATATTTGCAGCCTTTCGACACAAGTCATGGTTTACAAAGGTCTGTGTATGCCAGCCGATCTTCCGCGATTTTACCTCGATCTTGCAGACTTACGCATGGAGTCTGCAATATGTCTATTCCACCAGCGCTTCTCAACCAACACACAACCACGCTGGCCGCTGGCTCAACCATTCCGCTATTTGGCGCACAATGGTGAAATCAATACGATCGAGGGTAACCGACAGTGGGCCAAGGCTCGTGCTTATAAATTCTCTTCACCGCTGCTTCCAGATTTGCAAACCGCAGCCCCCTTTGTGAATGAGACAGGTTCAGACTCTTCAAGCCTAGATAACATGCTCGATCTGTTCCTTGCTGGTGGTATGGATGTGTTTCGAGCAATGCGTATGCTTGTTCCGCCCGCTTGGCAAAATCACCCAGACATGGACCCAGATCTACGTGCATTTTACGACTTCAACTCCAAGCACATGGAACCGTGGGATGGCCCTGCTGGTATCGTACTTTCAGATGGTCGTTACGCCGCATGTAACCTCGATAGAAATGGACTGCGTCCAGCGCGCTATGTCATTACAAAAGACAACCTAATTACGCTGGCATCTGAAGTTGGTATCTGGAATTACGCACCGGATGAAGTTGCAGAAAAAGGCCGTGTTGGCCCGGGCGAATTACTCGTCATAGATACGCGCCGCGGTAAATTGTGGCAATCTAACGAGATCGACAATGACCTTAAAGGCCGTCATCCCTACAAAGAGTGGATGGAAAAGAACGTTCACAAGCTAACACCATTTTCTGAGCTCGATGATAACCAAGTGGGTAAGCGTAGCTTCGACGATGACACGCTCAAAACCTACCAAAAACAGTTTGCGATGAGCAACGAAGAGTCCGATCAAGTATTACGCGTACTTGGTGACATGGGACAGGAAGCAGTCGGCTCAATGGGCGACGACACGCCAATGGCAGTACTCTCTTCAAAAGAGCGACTAGTCACTGATTACTTCCGTCAGAAGTTTGCACAGGTTACCAATCCACCGATCGATCCTTTGCGTGAAAAGCACGTGATGTCTTTAGCGACCAGTATCGGCCAAGAGATGAACGTGTTCTGTGAAACGGACGGTCACGCCTACCGTGTAACATTCAATTCACCCGTACTGCTTTATTCTGATATGCAACAACTTCTGCAATTAAATCAAAAGCATTATGGCCACGCGATTCTTAGCCTGCACTATGACCCAGCAGAAAAAGATCTCGAAAAAGCCATCAACGACTTGTGTGATCGTGCAGTTCAAGAAGTTCGTGACGGTGCCGTTTTGGTTGTGCTTTCAGACAAAAACTTAGAGAGAGGCAAACTGCCTGTTCCAGCTGCAATGGCTGTCGGTGCCGTGCAAATCAGACTTGCAGACAACAACCTACGATGTGATGCCAATATCGTAGTCGAGACAGCAACTGCTCGAGACCCACACCAGTTCGCAGTTCTACTTGGCTTCGGTGCGACCGCGGTTTATCCATACTTGGCTTATGAAGCATTAGGTAAAATGTTGGATGATGGCTCTTTAGATAAAGACTATCGCGCGGCGATGCAGAACTACCAAAACGGCATCAACAAAGGTCTGTATAAGATCATGTCGAAGATGGGTATTTCAACCATTGCTTCTTACCGATGTTCACAGCTTTTCGAAGCCGTTGGCCTTCATTCTGATGTCGTTGAGCTCTGTTTCCGCGGAGTTACTACACGAATCCAAGGTGCAAGCTTTAGCGATTTCCAACAAGATATTTATAACTTATCTCGTAAAGCGTGGACTAAGCGCAAACCGATCGAACATGGTGGTTTACTGAAATACGTCCATGGCGGTGAATACCACGCTTACAACCCAGATGTAGTCAGTACCTTGCAAACAGCAGTAAAAACAGGCGAAACATCCGACTACCAATCTTTTGCCAAGCAAGTTAATGCTCGTCCTGCAGCGATGCTGCGCGACTTAATGAGCCTCAAAAAAGCCGATCAACCTCTGCCATTAGAACAAGTAGAGCCAAATAGCGATCTCTTTAAGCGATTCGACTCAGCAGCGATGTCGATTGGAGCTTTGAGCCCAGAAGCTCATGAAGCGCTGGCCATGGCGATGAACCGCTTAGGTGGCTATTCTAACTCTGGTGAAGGCGGTGAAGATCCACGACGCTTTGGTACCGACCGTAACTCACGCATCAAACAGATTGCGTCTGGCCGTTTTGGTGTAACGCCACATTACTTAACCAATGCGGATGTTCTACAAATCAAAGTAGCACAAGGGGCGAAACCCGGCGAAGGTGGTCAACTGCCCGGCCATAAAGTCACAGCAGAGATCGCTAAGCTGAGATACTCAGTTCAAGGCGTAACACTGATCTCCCCTCCTCCACATCACGATATTTACTCTATCGAGGATTTGGCTCAGCTGATTTTCGACCTTAAGCAAGTTAACCCTAAAGCCTTGGTTTCTGTGAAGTTAGTGTCCGAACCGGGTGTTGGCACGATTGCAACTGGCGTGGCAAAAGCCTATGCAGATCTGATCACCATTTCAGGCTACGACGGTGGTACCGCGGCAAGCCCACTGACTTCGGTGAAATATGCTGGCTGTCCTTGGGAGCTAGGGTTAGCCGAAACCCAGCAAGCATTGGTTGCTAACGGGCTACGTCATAAAATTCGCCTGCAAGTCGATGGTGGTTTAAAAACTGGCCTCGACGTGATTAAAGGCGCGATTCTAGGCGCTGAAAGCTTTGGTTTTGGTACTGCACCAATGGTCGCAATGGGTTGTAAGTTCTTACGGATTTGCCATCTAAACAACTGTGCAACGGGTGTTGCTACTCAAGATGAAACGCTACGTCGTGAATACTTCAAAGGGCTACCAGACATGGTGGTGAACTATTTTACTGGCCTAGCCGATGAAGTTCGCCAATACCTAGCAGAGCTTGGCGTAGAAAAACTTACAGACCTGATTGGTCGTACAGATCTACTTGAAGCAGTTCAAGGCCTTACTGCGAAACAGAGTAAACTCGATCTATCTTCAATACTCGAAGCTCCGGTATCTCCAGAAGGTCACCCGCTGTTTTGGACCGAGCCAAACGCACCATTTGATAAGGCTCAGCTCAACCAGCAGATCCTTGATGATGCACTCGATGCGATTGAGAAACGTCAATCCACCAGCCTCTACTACAACGTGATCAACACCGATCGCTCAATTGGCGCTCGTATCTCCGGCGAAATTGCCAAACGCTACGGTAACCAAGGCATGGCGGGTTCACCAATCAAATTGTACCTCGACGGTACAGCAGGCCAATCTTTTGCAGTTTGGAACGCAGGCGGAGTAGAGCTTTACCTAACGGGTGATGCCAATGACTATGTAGGCAAAGGCATGGCTGGCGGCAAAGTGGTTATCAAGCCTCACCAAGGCACCACCTTTACTTGTAACGAAGCGACCATCATAGGCAACACTTGTCTGTATGGCGCAACCGGAGGCAAGCTATTTGCTGCCGGTACTGCAGGCGAACGATTTGGTGTACGTAACTCAGGCACGGTTGCTGTGATTGAAGGTGCGGGTGACAACGCCTGTGAATACATGACAGGCGGTATTGTTGCCATTCTTGGCGCAACCGGAGTGAACTTCGGCGCAGGTATGACGGGGGGCTTCGCTTATGTCATGGATAAGAACGAAGACTTCCAAGGTCGGGTGAACAACGAGTCGGTTGAAGCGCTTTCTCTGTCTGACCTATTTATCCACCAAGAACATCTGCGTGGCTTAATTGCAGAGCACTTAGAAGAAACAGGCTCAGTACACGCTGAAGCTATTCTGGCGAACTTTGATGAATGGATTCCGAAGTTCTACCTAGTGAAGCCAAAGACGGCGGATCTAAACACCTTGCTCGGCCACCAAAGCCGCAGCTCAGCTGAACTTCGTGTTCAAGCGCAATAATTGGAAGGAGCCAATAATGAGCCAGAATGTATACCAATTTATTGATGTGAATCGCGTAGACCCAGCGAAGAAACCAATCAAGATACGTAAGATTGAGTTTGTAGAGATCTACGAACCTTTCACTAAACAGCAAGCGAAAGCGCAAGCAGACCGTTGTTTAGACTGTGGTAACCCATACTGTGAATGGAAATGTCCGGTTCACAACTACATCCCTCAGTGGCTTAAGCTTGCCAATGAAGGACGCATTATCGAAGCGGCTGAACTGTCTCACCAGACCAACAGCCTGCCTGAGGTATGTGGTCGAGTTTGCCCTCAAGACCGCTTGTGTGAAGGCTCTTGTACCCTCAATGATGATTTTGGTGCCGTCACCATAGGTAACATTGAAAAGTACATTACCGACAAAGCCTTTGAGATGGGCTGGAAGCCTGACATGTCTCATGTTGAGTGGACAGACAAAAAGGTCGCCATCATCGGGGCGGGGCCTGCTGGTCTAGCAGCGGCTGATATCCTAGTTCGTAATGGCGTTAAGGCCGTTGTGTTTGATCGTTACCCAGAGATCGGTGGCCTCCTAACGTTTGGTATCCCTTCGTTCAAACTTGAGAAAGGCATCATGGAAAACCGTCGCCGCATCTTTAGCGAGATGGGTGTTGAGTTCCAAATGAATACCGAAGTTGGCAAAGATGTACAACTTCAGCAATTGGTCGATGATTACGATGCTGTATTCCTAGGTGTCGGTACCTACAAAAACATGCGTGCAGGTTTAGACAACGAAGATGCACCAGGCGTTTATGATGCCCTGCCTTTCCTAATCTCTAACACCTACAAGGTAATGGATTTAGATAACCCAACGCCATTCATCGACATGAAAGGCAAAAAAGTGGTCGTGCTTGGTGGTGGTGATACCGCGATGGACTGTGTCCGAACCTCGATTCGTCAACACGCTGCTAATGTTGTTTGTGCTTATCGCCGAGATGAGGCGAACATGCCAGGCTCTCGTCGCGAAGTGAAAAATGCGAAAGAAGAAGGCGTGAAGTTCATGTTTAACCTTCAACCATTAGCACTGGAAACCGACTCATCAGGTCACGTTACCGGCGTCAAAGTGGTGAAAACAGCCTTGGGTGAACCGGATGATGCAGGACGTCGTCGTCCTGAGCCCGTTGAAGGCAGTGAGCATGTTCTTGAGGCTGATGCCGTAATCATGGCATTTGGTTTCCAACCTCATGCAATGAAATGGCTAGAACCTTTTGGTGTAGAACTCGACCAATGGGGGCGTATCAAGGCTCCCGGACAACAAGAATTTCAATATCAAACCACCAACAGCAAGATCTTTGCTGGTGGTGATGCGGTTCGAGGATCTGACTTAGTCGTGACCGCTATCGATGAAGGTCGTAAAGCAGCTGAAGGGATATTAGATTACCTAGAAGTGTGACTAATAGTTTCCTTTATTACTCAAGCCGTTACTATAAAAAAGGATCCTCATATGGATCCTTTTTTAAGTTCGATACGTTTACTAACGGCATAACAAAAAATACGTAAAACAATCGCAAATTAACGAATACCGAGAACTACAATTAAAACTAAAACTCGCCATAGGAAACACTATGAAAAAAGCCGCTCTCCTCTCGCTATCTCTTTTCACTTTAACCGCTTGCAGCCAAGGAATCACAGATATGAAAGACAGAACCTCATCACCTTGTGGTAACAAACCCAATTGCGTATCAACACAAGATGGCCGTGAGCAACATGCTTTAGCTGCATTTGAGTTATCAGATTCAGCAAGCTTGGATGCGATTGAGCAGGTTGCGCTAACCTTACCAGGTTCGAAAACCGCGAGTAAAACAGAAGATTACCTGCGTGTGGAATGTACTTCTCGCATCATGCGCTTTGTCGATGACTTAGAACTAAAAATCACTGGTGACAAACTGATCGTGCGTTCAGAGTCTCGTACTGGCCATTCTGATTTTGGCGTAAACCGAAAACGTGCTGAACAACTTCGTACTAGCTTGAAAAGCGAAGGCTTAATCAAATAGATAAAAGAATACGCAGATAAATCGCTGCTATTCGGATGAGAAGTGCCTCTGAGCAGTCGCTCGACACTTCTTATCCATGCTACAATTTCGCTCTACTGTTTAAATATTATTTATTAAGAGACTACACATGAAAATCGGCATCATTGGCGCAATGGAGCAAGAAGTTGCGATCCTAAAAGCAGCAATTTCAGACATTACTGAAGTTAATAAAGGCGGTTGTACCTTTTTCTCTGGTCAGCTAAATGGTGTTGACGTTGTTTTGCTTCAATCTGGCATTGGTAAAGTAGCAGCGGCTGTTGGTACTTCAATCCTACTAAGCGAATACCAACCAGACGTAGTACTAAACACGGGCTCTGCTGGCGGTTTTGATTCAACACTGAACCTTGGCGATGTGGTTATCTCTACAGAAGTTCGTCACCACGATGCAGACGTTACGGCCTTCGGTTACGAAATCGGCCAAATGGCAGGTCAACCTGCAGCGTTCAAAGCAGACGACAAGCTGATGGCCGTTGCTGAGCAAGCACTAGCACAAATGGAAGATAAGCATGCGGTTCGCGGTCTTATCTGTACTGGCGACGCATTTGTTTGCACAGCAGAACGCCAAGAGTTCATCCGCAAGCACTTCCCATCTGTCGTTGCTGTAGAGATGGAAGCATCGGCTATCGCTCAAGCTTGTCACCAGTTCCAAGTACCATTCGTGGTTGTTCGTGCGATCTCTGACGTTGCAGACAAAGAATCACCAATGAGCTTCGAAGAGTTCCTGCCACTCGCAGCGCAAAGTTCTTCTGAAATGGTTATCAAAATGGTTGCCCTACTAAAGTAAGCGACTAGACATGCAAACACTGTTTGATCAGGTATTTGCAAATGGCGTGCTCCTTGTGATGTGGGGAGCACTGCTTTTTCATTTAATTTTACCTATCCCCCATGCCGCACACCCCACGACCTTATGGCATAAGTTTGCTGAGCTTTTAGCAAGCAAGGTTAATAATAACCACAACTACTCCCAAAGCTTAATCTCAGGCACATTAGCCTGGGGGTTAATGGTACTGCCGACTCTGGTTATTCTATTGGCTCTGCAACCATTGGTTTGGCAATCTCAACTGTTTGAATTAGCACTGTTATTACTCGCGATTGATTGGCGTAATAATGAAAAGCTGACTAACCAACTGATCAAAGCACTTAGCCGAGAAGATAAAGCGGCCGCTCGCCAGTTACTGGCTCCGATTGTCAATCGTCAGACTGAATCACTTTCATCACTTGGCCTAGGCAAAGCCGCCACAGAAACCATCATCATGGGTTACGCTCGTAACGTGGTTTGTGTATTGTTCTGGTACGCCATTGGTGGTGGAGTCGCCGCGTTAATGTATCGCCTTGTGGTCGAGTTAGCTCGAGCTTGGTCACCAAGTCGCAAGCGATTTTCTCCATTTGGCTCAACGGCTATCAAGATCGTCGTTATCCTAGAATTTATACCGATGCGTTTGTTTGCTTTGATGATCGCATGTGGTGATAAAGCAACACACACATTTAAGATGATGCTAGTCCAAAGTCGCTCTTGGCCACGGCCCGGCCCTGCATGGTTAATCACAGCCGTTGGCAACAAGCTTGAACTATCATTGGGTGGCCCTGCCATTTACGACAACACCAAAGCCATTCGCGCAAAATTAGGTGGAAGAATCGCCCCATCAGCCCTGCATCTGTCTCAGGTTCAGAAACTACTATTTGGCCGCATCGCTATCTGGATATTTTTACAAAGCCTAGCCTTACTATTTGTTCACCAAGGGATTTAGAGTGAAACCTTCAGCACTTGTTACAAGCCTTACTATTTTGTCTTCCAGCTTATGGCTGCCTTTATCATTTGCAGAAGAAACACCACTGACTCCAAAAAACGTACAGCCAGCTCAACGCGTGGTCAGCCTTGCTCCTCACGCCACTGAACTCGCGTACAGCGCTGGTTTAGGCGACAACCTTATCGCGGTAAGTGAACGAAGTGATTACCCACCACAAGCAGATCAGCTTGAAAAAGTGGCAAACTATCAAGGCATCAAGGTTGAGAAGATCATCGCACTTCAGCCTGATTTGATTCTTGCGTGGCCAGCCGGAAATCCGCCCAGAGAACTGGCGAAACTAGAGCAATTTGGTTTTAATATTTACTACTCCAAAACCAAAAGCCTAGACAGTATCGCAACCAATATTGAACAACTGAGCCAATACGCTAGCGATCCAAGTATTGGCGAAAATAACGCTCAGCAATACAGAGAGCAGCTCAACGCTTTAAAACTAAAATACAAAGATGCTGAGCCAGTAAACTACTTCTACCAACTCAGTGAGAAGCCGATCATCACTGTTGCTCAAGGGCACTGGCCAAGTGAGGTGTTTGAGTTTTGTGGTGGCCACAATATTTTTGAAGACAGTGCTTCCCCCTATCCGCAAGTTGGTATTGAACAAGTTGTATTAAGAAAACCGCAAGTGATCTTCACTTCTCAGCACGCGATTGAGAATGGAACCATGTGGCAAACATGGCAAGATGAGATCCCAGCAGTTGTTCAAAATCAGATTTGGTCACTCAATTCTGACTGGATTAATCGCCCGACAACGAGAACTTTGAAAGCGATCCAACAAGTGTGCGATATCTTCGATAGAGCTAGGCAAAATCACTAACTATTTGCTGCGTTTTTTCGTACAATTCGCCACCGACCTGTCCCTATAATTTTAACTATAAGAGCACCAGTATCATGGACTCCATGCTGCTTTATATTATCGATTTATTTGGCACTGCCATCTTTGCCGTCTCAGGCGTATTTGTCGCTGGCCGTCTTAAGATGGACCCCTTTGGCGTAGCCGTTCTAGGCAGTGTTACCGCAATTGGTGGCGGTACAATTCGAGACATGGCTCTGGGCGCGACTCCCGTATTTTGGATCACCGATACCACCTACCTTTGGGTCATCATCATCACCTGTTTGCTGACCATGATTATTGTAAGACGCCCGAAACGTCTCGCTTGGTGGATATTGCCGGTATGTGATGCGATTGGCCTAGCGGTGTTTGTTGGCATTGGTGTAGAAAAAGCGCTTATCTATCAAGATTCAGCACTAGTGGCCATCATCATGGGTGTCATCACCGGTTGTGGTGGCGGTATTATCCGCGACGTGCTTGCTCGTGAAGTGCCAATGATTCTAAGAAGTGAAGTCTACGCGACCGCTTGTATCATTGGTGGCACTTTCCACACCATGGCGATCAGCATGGGGCACGACTCAGAAACTGCATTTCTAGCCGGCGTATTCTCAACACTATTGATCAGGCTTGGCGCCATTCGTTGGCATTTATCATTGCCGACCTTCGCCATCAAATAGACCATTACCAAATATTAAGAAAGGCTCCGCAAAGGAGCCTTTCTTAATTTGAGCTCCCCCAACACAATTATTATGCTCTCGCGTTATACGTGCGAGCATAACTAAAAATACCTAACTTGGTTCAAAGCTTTAGTTTCAAGTCTAGAGAATGGATTACGTTTCAGGTAAGTTGACACAATCATTCCCAACTTTCATGAATATAACCCAATGCTACTCGAAGGAATCGAAACTCTACTGGTATTGAGTAAAGCAAAGACCATGAGCCGCACAGGCAGTTTGCTTTATATCAGCCAATCAGCGGTCAGCAAACGGATTGCGAATTTAGAAAAGAAGCTAGGTAAAAAGCTCATTGAACCGAGTGGCCGACAGATAAAACTCACGCCGGATGCAATTGCATTAATCGAGAGTATTGGCCCTACATTCAATGAACTTCGTGGTCTTATTTATGAACAGCAAGAGTTGGAAGATACCACTCTCATTACTTTAGATAGCTCTAAGTCGCTGATAGCGGGTTATTTAGGTGAAATGATGGGGCAATTTATCCAACAAGATAAGTACATCACCATTACCACCAACCACACGCCGAGAATCATAGAGCGAGTACAATCTGGCAAGGCGACTTTGGGGTTGTGTGCTGGCTTACTGCCACCTCATCATGGTTTGATGGCATTCCACCTGTTTAATGAGCCGTTTTACATAGTGAGTAAGTCACCGCTAACGGAGCTTCCCCCATTGGTGATTACCAACGATATGACCAATCCTGCCAACTCTTATCAGCTCTCTGTATTAGAGAAGTTTGGTATTAAACCCTTGATGGAGATGGATGCTTATACCGCAGCTGCGCAACTTGCACTTGGTGGAACTGGACCAGCCTTAATCCCGCTCTCTATCGTAAAGACGCTCAATATTGAGTCTCAATACCTATTTAGCTTTCAAGAACTAGAAGGCCTTATTCGACCGATTCATATCTGTGTCAGACCAAATAGCTATCAGTCTCCACGAGTTAAAACACTGATAGAATCCATTGTTGATGCTGTTCCCAAAGCAGTTTAGACGCCATTAGCATCGACATTACGATCACAAGGGGGCGAATCCATTTCTGCCCTTTTGTCACCACTACTTTAGCGCCAAGCTGGGCGCCCATAAAGCCGCCGACCGCCATCACTAATCCCAGCTCCCAAATTGGCAAGCCTGCTAAAATAAAGAAAATCAAGGCTGCTATATTCGAAGTGAAGTTAAGTACCTTGGTGCGCGCAGTAGCATCGACTAACGAGAAATGACCAATCGCAACAAAGCAGACGGTGAAGATAGAGCCTGTTCCTGGGCCAAAGAAGCCATCATAGAACCCCACGCCACCACCTACACACAGAGCAAACATCGCCTCAGAGATCTTCTGTTTACCCTCAGACGCTCTGGTTTGTGGTGCTAACAGGAAATAGAGAGAGATAGCGATAAGCAGCAACGGTATCACACTAGTCAGTAGGCTCGCATCAATGTGCTGGACTAACTCGGCGCCAATGGCAGAGCCAATAAAGGTACAAAAGATCGCGAGGCGCATCTCTTTAATACTGACTATACCGTTACGCACGAAATACCAACTTGCAGAGAAACTGCCAAATGAGCTTTGGAGTTTATTCGTTGCTAGCGCCTGTGTTGGTGGAACTCCAGCCGCGAGCAATGCAGGTAGAGTCAGTAACCCACCACCGCCAGCCATTGCATCGATAAAGCCTGCTGCCGTTGCAACAACAAACAAGATAGCCAATATTTCTAGAGTGATTTCCATATACCCAGCGCCTTAAATTCTCATATAGCGACAAGTTACCACTCACGGCAGATGAGCAATAACGAAACACAAGATTGTAACCTATTCCAAATATTCATCATTTAGTTACCGCAGAATAACAGACATAAAAAAGCCCACTCCGAAGAGTGGGCTTTGAGCATTTATATCCGCTTAACAGCGATACACTTTGGTCAATTAAGCTTGAGAAGCTTTAACCTGAGCGTGTAGCTCTTGAACTGAAGTTACTGACGTCTTCGCGTCTGCAGTGTGCGCCATACATGTCGCAAATGCAGCATTTAGCGTCGTCGTGTAGTTAACTTTCTCAGCCAATGCACCACGGCGAAGTACTTTAGAATCTTCAATCGCTTGACGACCAGCAGCTGTGTTCACGATGTACGTGTACTCGTTATTCTTGATACGGTCAAGAATGTGAGGACGACCTTCGTGTACCTTGTTTACTAGACGTGGGTTGATGCCCGCTTCGCCAAGGATAACCGCAGTACCGTGAGTTGCATCTAGCTGGTAACCAAGCTTAGATAACTTAGATGCTAGGTCAACAACACGCTCTTTGTCGCCTTCGCGAACAGAGAGCAATGCACGACCGCCTTCAGGGTAGATGTGACCACAACCCAATTCAGCTTTAGAGTATGCTTCTGCGAATGTCGCGCCAACACCCATAACTTCACCAGTAGAGCGCATTTCTGGGCCTAACAGTGGGTCAACACCAGGGAACTTGTTGAATGGAAGTACAACTTCTTTCACTGAGTAGTAAGGTGGGATGATTTCTTTCGTAAAGCCTTGAGACTCTAGAGATTGACCAGCCATTACACGAGCAGCAATCTTAGCAATCGGTGCACCTGTCGCTTTAGAAACAAATGGAACGGTACGTGCTGCACGAGGGTTAACCTCGATTAGGTATACTTTGTTATCTTTAACAGCGAACTGTGTATTCATTAGGCCACGAACACCCAACTCAAACGCTAGCTTTTCAACTTGCTCACGCATGACATCTTGAATTTCATTGCTAAGCGTGTAAGCAGGAAGAGAACATGCTGAGTCACCAGAGTGAACACCCGCTTGTTCGATATGCTCCATAATACCGCCGATAACAACGCGCTCACCGTCACAAATCGCGTCAACGTCTACTTCAACGGCGTCATCTAGGAAGCTATCAAGTAGTACTGGAGATTCGTTTGACACGCTAACTGCTTCGTTGAAGTAACGACGTAAGTCTTGCTCATCGTATACGATTTCCATCGCACGACCACCAAGAACATAAGAAGGACGTACAACCAATGGGAAGCCAATTTCGCGAGATTTTTCTACCGCTTGCTCCATTGTTGTTACTGTTGCATTCTCAGGTTGTAGAAGGCCAAGACGGTCTACAGCAACTTGGAAACGCTCACGGTCTTCTGCACGGTCGATTGCGTCAGGGCTCGTACCGATGATTGGTACGCCAGCCGCTTCAAGAGCACGAGCCAGTTTAAGTGGCGTTTGACCACCGTACTGAACGATAACGCCTTTTGGCTTCTCAACGCGAGCGATTGCTAGTACGTCTTCTAGAGTTACCGGTTCGAAGTACAGACGGTCAGACGTATCGTAGTCTGTAGAAACTGTCTCAGGGTTACAGTTAACCATGATAGTTTCGTAGCCATCTTCACGTAGCGCTAGTGATGCGTGTACACAACAGTAGTCAAATTCAATACCTTGGCCGATACGGTTTGGACCGCCGCCTAGAATCATGATTTTTTCTTTGTCTGTTGGGTTTGCTTCACACTCGTCATCGTAAGATGAGTACATGTAAGCCGTATCTGAAGAGAACTCAGCAGCACACGTATCTACACGCTTGTATACCGGGTGGATATCGTATTGGTCACGTAGACGACGGATTTCGCTTTCCGCTACACCTAGAATCTTAGATAGGCGCGCATCAGCAAAACCTTTACGCTTAAGCTTGTTTAGCTCGTCTTTGTTTAGACCAGCAAAGCCTTTCGCTTTAAGTTCTTGCTCTAGTTTAACGATGTCTTCGATTTGAACTAGGAACCAACGGTCGATTTGCGTCAGGTTGAATACACCGTCTACCGACATACCAGCACGGAATGCGTCAGCGATGTACCAAATACGCTCTGCGCCAGCTTCTTTAAGTTCGTGACGGATAGTCGTTAGAGCATCTGGTGCGTCTAGGTCTACCATTTCGTCAAAACCAGTCGCGCCAACTTCTAGGCCGCGAAGTGCCTTTTGTAGAGATTCTTGTTGGTTACGGCCGATAGCCATAACTTCACCAACAGACTTCATTTGCGTCGTTAGACGGTCGTTAGCACCTGCAAATTTCTCGAAGTTGAAACGAGGAATCTTAGTTACTACGTAGTCGATTGTTGGTTCGAATGATGCTGGCGTTGCGCCACCAGTGATGTCATTCATTAGCTCGTCTAGCGTGAAACCAACAGCCAGTTTCGCTGCAATCTTAGCGATTGGGAAACCTGTTGCTTTAGAAGCTAGTGCTGAAGAGCGAGATACACGTGGGTTCATCTCGATGATAACCATACGGCCATCTTTTGGGTTGATACCAAACTGTACGTTTGAACCACCGGTTTCAACACCAATCTCACGCAGTACTGCTAGAGATGCGTTACGCATTAGTTGGTATTCTTTGTCTGTCAGCGTTTGAGCTGGAGCCACGGTGATTGAGTCACCCGTGTGAATACCCATTGGGTCGAAGTTTTCAATCGCACATACGATGATGCAGTTGTCGTTTTTGTCACGAACCACTTCCATCTCATACTCTTTCCAACCGATAAGTGATTCATCGATTAGAAGTTCGTTTGTTGGAGATAAATCTAAGCCACGACGACAGATTTCTTCAAATTCTTCTTTGTTGTAAGCGATACCGCCACCAGTACCACCCATCGTAAACGATGGACGAATGATACAAGGGAAGCCAACCATGTCTAAAACTTTATAAGCTTCTTCCATCGTTTTCGCTGTATCAGCAGTTGGACACTCAAGG
Organism: Vibrio gigantis; assembly: GCF_024347515.1. Lineage (NCBI taxonomy): Bacteria > Pseudomonadati > Pseudomonadota > Gammaproteobacteria > Vibrionales > Vibrionaceae > Vibrio > Vibrio gigantis. Next base: position 535,251 of record NZ_AP025492.1, on the reverse strand, counting down.
CCAATAGCTTTCATTGCTTTATCGAAGCGTGAACGGTCTTCTGCTTTATCGATAGCGTCAGCCGTTGCACCAATCATCTCTACACCGAACTCTTCAAGAACACCGTGCTTTTCTAGGTCTAGAGCACAGTTCAATGCTGTTTGGCCACCCATTGTAGGTAGAACTGCATCAGGCTTCTCTTTAGCGATGATGTTACGCACAACTTCCCATTGGATAGGCTCAATGTAAGTTGCATCAGCCATGTCAGGGTCAGTCATGATTGTCGCTGGGTTCGAGTTTACAAGAATAACTCGGTAACCTTCTTCGCGAAGTGCTTTACAAGCTTGAGCACCAGAGTAATCAAACTCACATGCTTGACCGATAACAATCGGGCCAGCACCTAGAATTAGAACACTTTTAATGTCAGTACGTTTTGGCATTATCTACTACTCCGGATTACGCTGTGTGCTGTTTAATTAATTCAATGAAGTGGTCGAATAGCGGTGCCGCATCTTCTGGACCTGGGCTTGCTTCTGGGTGACCTTGGAAGCTGAATGCTGGTTTATCTGTACGGTGAATACCCTGTAGAGAACCATCAAATAGTGATTTGTGAGTTGCACGCAGTGTCTCTGGAAGGGTCTCTTCGTCAGCAGCAAAGCCGTGGTTTTGCGAAGTAATCATCACAACATCACGATCTAAATCTTTAACCGGGTGGTTTGCACCGTGGTGACCAAACTTCATCTTCACTGTCTTAGCGCCTGACGCAAGAGCAAGAATCTGGTGACCTAGACAGATACCGAAAATTGGTAAGCCTTTTTCTAGGAACACTTTTGTCGCTTCAATTGCGTAAGTACATGGTTCTGGGTCACCAGGGCCATTTGAAAGGAAAACACCGTCTGGGTTCAGAGCGAGTACTTCTTCAGCAGAAGTTTCAGCTGGAACAACCGTTAGGCGGCAGCCGCGGTCAACAAGCATTCGTAGGATGTTTCGTTTTGCACCGAAGTCATAAGCAACAACGTGGTATGGCAATTCAGAGTCTGCTTTCGCTTCAGGAAGTCCACCCGTAAGCGTCCACGAACCTTGTTTCCATTGATACGCTTCTTTTGTTGTAACTTCTTTCGCAAGGTCCATACCTTTCAGGCCAGGGAATTCTTTTGCTTTAGCTAGAGCCAAAGCTTCGTCTAAATTGTTGCCAGCTACGATACAACCGTTCTGAGCACCTTTTTCACGAAGAATACGTGTCAGCTTACGAGTATCGATATCAGCGATACCAACAACGTTTTGCGACTTAAGGTAATCAGAAAGGGATTGTTCATTACGGAAGTTAGAAGCGATTAGAGGGAGATCGCGAATCACAAGGCCTTGAGCGTGGATTGAAGAAGATTCTTCGTCTTCGGAATTGGTTCCGGTATTGCCAATGTGAGGGTAAGTAAGAGTAACGATTTGTTGAGAATAGGAAGGATCAGTGAGGATTTCTTGGTACCCCGTCATCGAGGTATTAAAAACGACTTCACCAACTGCAGAACCTACAGCGCCAATGGCTTCACCGTGAAATACTGTCCCATCTTCTAGGACGAGTAGTGCTGACTTCTTCAAGACAACCTCCAGAAATAAAAATGCATTAAAATTGATTTAATTTGCAAATCTACCTTCCTGCAACACCAAAAACTGCGTGTTTATGGAAATTAGACAAATTGGCGGTATTTTAGTGATCTGCGTGATACGTGTCAACATTTAACGCAAAAGAAATTAAACATTTGTAAGGACTAATCCAATTTACACCATCAAAGCTTCAAAAGTTCAACTTTCATGCTCATTTAAACCGAATATTATGATTTTCTAATTTTCACCCCTCATTTTAGCTAAGCATAGAGTAACAAAAATATCAGCAGCAAAACGCAAACGATAAATACAAAGAGAAAACATGATAATTTAAAGATCTAAAATAGAAAGCACACCAAAGCCAACATAAACAACACTTAAACCAAGGGGAAATGACGAGAATAAGAAAGTAAAAGGAGGATCGTAGAAGAGAGATTACAGTGAAAAAGGTACTAAATAAAGAAAGCGCCGGCAGTTGCCAGCGCATAAATATCTATTTACAGATCGTTCAAACCAAGGACATCAGTCATGGTATAAAAGCCAGCAGGTTTGTCATTTAACCAAACTGCTGCTTTGATTGCACCATTAGCAAAGGTCATTCGATCTGTGGCTTTATGAGTAATTTCTACTCGCTCACCGATATCAGCAAACATAGCGGTATGCTCGCCAATAATGTCGCCAGCTCGAATTGTCGCAAAACCAATCTCATCTTTTGTACGCTCGCCAGTAATGCCTTCACGTGACCACACGGCCACATCATTTAGCTCATTGCCCATCGCACCAGCAATCGCTTCGCCCATGCCAATCGCAGTACCAGAAGGTGCATCGACTTTATGACGATGGTGAGCCTCGACGATCTCGACATCACAATAATCGCCCATCACTTTAGCGGCCTTCTCTAGCAGCTTAAATACCAGGTTCACACCGACACTGTAGTTAGGTGCCATTACGATAGGCATCTCTTTTGAAGCGGCATCAATCACCTGCTTCTCTTCTTCAGAGAAACCCGTCGTACCGATGATCAGCTTTTTACCGTGACGTTTACAAAGTTCAATATTCGCTAATGTGCTAACAGGTGCAGTAAAATCGACAATCACATCAAACTCTTCGATGGCTTTAGACAAGTCATCCACTAGAGCAACATCAAAACGACCTTCACCGCATAACTCGCCAACATCAACGCCGACCAAAGATGACTCTGGACGCTCTGAACCAGCACCAACACTTGCTTCTGAATTATGATGAGCGGCTTTCACCAAGTTGCGCCCCATACGGCCCGCTGCTCCTGCAATTGCAATTCTTACCACTGCGAATATCTCCATTGTTTTGGTTACCGTTGCCACTTATCTCTTGCAGCAACGTTCAATCGATTAATCTCTTTAAACTAACAACAATCTCAAACTCAGGCTAGCAATTACGAAAACTCTTTTATTACTCGCTCTAAAATTGGCACATTTGCCTCTGGGAAGGCGTATTGATTCAATGATTCTAGGCTTACCCATTCACCTTGTTGACCTTCTTTGCCATAAGGCTGCAGTTCAAAGTCGGTCACCAGGATGAAATCAAACTTAAGCGACTTATCCGTATAGTCAAATTCAAGGTGCTCAAACAGAGACTGTTCAGTCACTTTAATACCAATCTCTTCATCAAGCTCACGAGTCATTGCTTGTTCAATGGTTTCGCCCGCTTCTACCTTACCACCAGGAAATTCCCAGAAACCGCCCTTGTGTTTATCGTCCGGGCGCTTTGTGATAAATACCTGTGACTTATCTTGATTGAAGATAATGCCCGCTACAATGTGGATTCTTTTCATTGATGGTGTTCCTTTCTATATCCGTTATCGCCAACTCATCTATGAAATGATGTCATCCTCAAGAAGGAGGAACGACTGAGTTGGGGATCTAAAACAACGTGAGCCTAACTAAACGAGATTCCCTACTGCGCTCGTTCCTCGCTATAGGGAATGACGACTTCCTTGCATAACAAAGTAAGCCATGAAATTTACATACAAAAAGAGCCGCCTAAGCGACTCTTTTTATCATTAAGTTTTGTGAAGCTAAGCTGTAACGTGGTGAGTGCGAGGAGGAGGCACGGAGCTTACGTTAGTAAGTGAGTACCTCCGACACTGCAATCATCTGTTACAGCAACGATTCACCAAACTTAGTCAATTTTACCGTGACACTGTTTGTACTTCTTGCCGCTTCCACATGGACATGGTTCGTTACGACCCACTTTACGCTCATCACGTACTACCGTTTGTGGAGATGCAGCTTCAGCTTCATTGTCGCCTAGCTGGTTTTCAGCCGTTGCATGTTGTGCTTTTGCACGACGCGCCGCTTCTTCAGCTTGGGCTTGACGTTGCGCTTCCATCTTTTCAACTTCTTCTTGTTGCTGAACGCGAACTTTAGAAAGAATGGTAACAACGTCTGTTTTTAGTACATCTAGTAGGCCTTCAAACAGTTCAAACGACTCACGCTTGTACTCTTGTTTCGGGTTCTTCTGAGCATAACCACGTAGGTGGATACCTTGACGAAGGTGATCCATCGCAGCCAAGTGCTCTTTCCAAAGACCGTCTAGCGTTTGTAGCATCACAGACTTCTCGAAGTTACGCAGTACTTGAGCACCAACCACTTCTTCTTTCTGTTTGTACGAATCAACCGCCATACCTAGGATTCGTTCACGCAATGCTTCTTCGTAAAGCTTGTCGTCTTCGTCTAACCAACCTTGAATATCAAAGTCTAGATCGAAGTCATTCTTCAGACGATCTTGCAGACCAGCGATATCCCACATATCTTCAAGAGATTGAGGAGCAATGTACTCATCAATAACCGAAGTAAACACGTCTTCACGGTTGTGTTCGATCATTTCGCTGATGTCGTCAGAACTCATCAGTTCGTCACGAAGCTCATAAACCACTTTACGTTGGTCATTCGCTACATCATCGTACTCAAGAAGCTGCTTACGAATATCGAAGTTACGACCTTCAACTTTACGTTGTGCTTTTTCAATTGAGCGAGAAAGCATCTTAGATTCGATCGCTTCGCCTTCGTCCATACCACTTTGGATAAGACCAGCCATACGATCCGATGTAAAGATACGTAGCAGAGAATCTTCCATTGATAGGTAGAAACGAGAAGAACCCGCATCACCTTGACGACCAGAACGACCACGTAGCTGGTTATCGATACGGCGAGATTCATGACGCTCAGTACCAATGATGTGCAGACCACCTGACTCAAGTACTTTATCGTGGATGATTCTCCAATCAGCTTTGATCTTATCGATCTGCTCTTTGGTTGGATTCTCTAGCTTCTCAACTTGTGCCTGCCAGCTACCACCTAACACGATATCGGTACCACGACCAGCCATGTTAGTTGCGATAGTTACCGCACTCGGCATACCAGCTTGTGCAACGATCTCTGCTTCCATTTCGTGGAATTTAGCATTTAGAACGCTGTGCTTAATTTTTGCTTTTTTCAGGGCGTTAGACAGTAGTTCAGACTTCTCGATAGAAACCGTACCAACCAGTGATGGCTGACCAGCTGCTACACGGTCTTTGATATCTTCAATGATCGCATTGAACTTGTCTTCTTCAGTACGATAAACCACATCTGGCATATCGTTACGAACCATAGGCTTGTTGGTTGGGATAACCACAGTTTCTAGGCCGTAGATAGACTGGAATTCGAAAGCTTCAGTATCGGCAGTACCTGTCATACCGGACAGTTTTTCGTATAGACGGAAGAAGTTCTGGAATGTAATCGATGCTAAAGTCTGGTTTTCATTCTGAATCTTCACACCTTCTTTAGCTTCAACAGCTTGGTGTAAACCTTCAGACCAACGACGACCTGGCATAGTACGACCAGTATGTTCATCAACGATAACCACTTCGCCTTCTTCAGTAACGATGTAGTCGACGTCTTTCTCAAACAATACGTGTGCACGAAGCGCTGCATTAACATGGTGCAATAGGCTGATGTTTGTTGGAGAGTAAAGCGTATCGCCCTCTTCCATCAGGCCGTTTTTCACCATTAGCTCTTCTACAAATTCTTGACCGTTTTCAGTCAGGTGAACCTGCTTCGATTTCTCGTCCATGGTGTAGTGACCTTCACCACGGTACTCTTCAGAATCTTCTTTATCTTGGCGCTCAAGGTTCGGAATTAACGTGTTAATACGCGTGTAAAGGTCTGAGCTATCTTCAGCAGGACCAGAGATAATAAGTGGAGTACGAGCTTCATCAATTAAAATTGAGTCAACTTCATCGACAACAGCGAAGAAGCGTTCACGTTGAACACGATCTTCAGCACGGAAAGCCATGTTGTCACGTAGGTAGTCGAAACCAAACTCGTTGTTTGTTCCGTATAGGATATCCGCTTGGTACGCTTCTTTCTTCTCTGGTGGAGCCATGTTTGGCACGTTCACGCCAACGGTCATACCAAGGAATTCAAATAATGGGCGGTTTGTTTCCGCATCACGCTTCGCGAGGTAATCGTTCACCGTTACTACGTGAACACCTTTACTAGGTAGGGCGTTAAGATAAGCTGGTAGGGTCGCTGTAAGAGTCTTACCTTCACCAGTACGCATTTCTGCAATTTGGCCAGCATTTAGAACCATGCCACCAATCATTTGCACGTCAAAGTGACGCATGCCGTAAACACGCTTAGACGCTTCACGTACCGTAGCAAATGCTTCAGGTAGAAGTTGGTCTAGCGATTCACCTTTATCTAAGCGCTCACGAAACTCAACCGTTTTAGCTTTTAGCTCTTCGTCTGAAAGTGCTTCAAACGTTGGTTCGTAGTTATTAATTTCTTTTACAATTTTTCTAAGGCGGCGCAGTGTTCTGTCATTGCGACTGCCAATTACCTTTGTCAGCAGCTTAGTAATCATGTGCTTGGAATCTCTTCGTTCTCAGATCGTCCGCGATCTATTTTAAATGCCGTCAGTCTCTACTAGCTATGAACTAGTCTTCAGTTACTAACCAAGGATACTGAGATAAATCTAGTATCTTTGATATTGTACTTGAGAGTAGAGTTTTCAAGGCTTGAGTTAAAATTAATGCCCTTTAGTGTAAGTAATTTTCACACTAACGACCATTTATAACCCCATTTGTTTGATGTGCTTGGAACTTTTCTTTCTAATTGCTGACGGATTAGCCAGACTGTAGCTCATTGGTAGACAACTTTCGGATGTTGACGACACTGTATCTGGAAAATAGATACAAAAAAACCAGGTCAATGACCTGGTTTTCGAAATCTTATATTGTTGTAAACAACAATTACGCTAGAACCATTCCTGGCTCAGCAAATGCAACAGGAGAGCCTACTTCTTCTTCGAATGTTGCCCATTCCCAAGCTTCTGCGTCAGCAAGTACTGCACGTAGTAGTTGGTTGTTTAGGCCGTGACCTGATTTGTATGCACGGAACTCACCAATAATAGCGTGTCCACACATGTAAAGGTCACCAATCGCATCCAATACTTTGTGAGTTACGAACTCATTGTCAAAACGTAGACCTTCTTCATTAAGAATTCGGTATTCGTCTAGAACGATAGCATTATCGAAGCTACCGCCAAGTACTAGGTTTTGAGATTGTAGATACTCAATATCGCGCATGAAGCCGAAAGTGCGAGCGCGAGAAATCTCTTTCACAAAGCCTTGTGAAGAGAAATCAAACAACAAACGTTGCTCATCAGATTCAATTGCTGGGTGGTTAAAGTCGATCTCAAAGTCCATACGGAAGCCGTTAAATGGAACAAACTCTGCCCACTTATCGCCATCTTCAAAACGGATAGGCTTTTTGATACGAATAAAACGTTTCGCTGCATTCAGTGTTTCCACACCCGCTTGCTGTAGCAAGTATACGAATGGGCTTGCGCTACCATCCATAATTGGGATCTCAGGAGCATCTACTTCAACAATAATGTTGTCAATGCCCATGCCCGCTAGAGCTGCGTTAAGGTGTTCCACTGTAGAGATACGTACGCCTTCGTCATTAACAAGAGCTGTACATAGCATAGTGTCACGAACTGACGCTGGATCAGCTGGGAAATCTACAGGTGGATTTACATCTGTACGACGATAAACAATGCCTGTATTTGCAGCTGCCGGGCGAAGAGTAAGTGTGACTTTACGACCAGAGTGGAGACCCACACCAGTTGTTTTCACAATTTCTTTCAGAGTACGTTGTCTGATCATCTGCTTGCCTCGTTATCAGTGCTACAAATCACGGCCAGTATTTACCGACCGCGAATTTTACCATTAATTCGACAATAGTCAAATTTTGGGTATTTGTTAATCAGCCTGACGTCGTAAGAATGCTGGAATATCTAAGTATCCACTCTCTTTCTCAGCCTTAGGTGCTGCACTTTGGCTAGCGCCTGTACCTGAAGAAACAGGTGACGTTGTTGGCTGCGGTTTAACTTGAGGTTTAACCTCAGTTTTTTCTTGCAATGGCTGTGCCACTTTCTCTTCCACTTTTGGTGCAGTTTGAGCCGCTACCTGTGGTTGAGGAGTTGGTGCAACCTTAGCTTTACCACCAGCAACTAATGTAATGTCTGGTTTTTTCTCTGTGCCGATACCTGTTGCAACAACAGTTACACGGATTTCATCCGTCATATCAGGGTCAAGAGAAGTACCAATCACAACTGTTGCGTTATCAGATGCGAATGCCTTAACTGTGTTACCTACTGTTTCGAACTCATCTAGACGCATATCTAGGCCCGCTGTGATGTTCACAAGAACGCCACGTGCACCAGCTAGGTCGATGTCTTCTAGTAGTGGGCTAGAAATTGCCGTTTCAGCAGCTTCTTCAGCACGGTCTTCGCCTTTTGCGATACCGCTACCCATCATTGCATGACCCATCTCAGACATTACGGTGCGAACATCCGCGAAATCGACGTTAATCATACCAGGGCGCGTAATTAGCTCAGCGATACCTTGTACAGCGTTTTTAAGTACATCATTTGCACTTGCGAAAGCTTCAAGCAGTGTTACGCCGCGACCAAGTACTTTAAGTAGCTTTTCATTTGGAATCGTAATTAAAGAATCCACATGCTTAGAAAGCTCTTCGATACCTTGCTCAGCAAACGCTAAACGCTTTTTGCCTTCAAAGCTAAATGGCTTAGTTACAACAGCAACCGTTAGCACACCCAACTCTTTCGCAACTTCAGCAATAACTGGAGCAGCACCTGTACCAGTACCACCGCCCATACCAGCTGCGATAAATACCATATCGGCGCCAGTTAGAACTTCTTTAATTCTTTCTCGATCTTCGAGAGCTGCATCACGGCCTACTTGTGGGTTTGCACCAGCGCCCAAACCTTTAGTGATATCACCACCAATTTGGATCACGCTGCTCACGCTCGTTTTACGAAGTGCTTGTGCATCAGTGTTAACACTGATGAATTCTACGCCTTCGATTGACTCACGCACCATGTGCTCAACAGCGTTACCGCCACCGCCACCAACTCCAACGACTTTAATTACTGCATCGTCAGACATTTCCATCATCGGTTCAAACATGTGTTATCTCCGTTTTTTCCTGCAACTCAGGTTAAAACTCTTTTTGTATCCAATTACGCAATTTACCAAACAAACCAGACATAGAAGGTGCTGAACGCTTAGGTTCGCTGTAATCACCCTCATCACTGATCTGACAATCTCTTGCGTAATGAAGTAAACCAACCGCCGTAGAATGATACGGCTCTTTAACATAGTCAGTTAAGCCACTAACTTCTAACGGCTTACCAACTCGAACTTGATTGCGGAAAACACGTTCCGCACACTCTACCAATCCGTCAATTTGTGCCGCTCCACCAGTGAGAACGACGCCAGCTGCAAGGTGGTGTTTAATACCTTCATCTCGTAGCTGTAATTGAACCGTATCAATAGTTTGGTTAACGAGCCCCATAAGTTCAGTGTAACGTGGTTCAATCACTTCCGACAAAGTTTGTCGTTGCAAACTTCTCGATGGGCGACCACCAACACTTGGGACGTTAACAGAGTCATCCTTGCTTACGAGTTCACTCAGAGCGCAACCATGGTTTACTTTTATCTCTTCAGCATCGCTCACTGGCGTGCCGAAAGCGAAGGCAATATCACTGGTTACTGCATTTCCTGCGTAGGAAAAGACTTCTGTGTGTCGCAGTGCGCCGCCAGTCCAAATGGAAATATCCATCGTACCTGCACCGATATCTACTACACACACTCCAAGCTCTCTCTCGTCTTCAGTAATTACCGCATTGCTTGAGGCAAGTCCTGAAAACACGATGTGTTCTACTGTGAGACCACATCGTTCAACAGCTTTAATAATGTTTCTCGCCATGTCGCTATGGCAAGAAATTAGGTGAACACTGACTTCCATTCGAACACCAGATAAGCCAAGTGGGTTCTTAATCCCTTCTTGATAATCAATGGTAAATTCTTGCGGGATCACGTGCAGAATTCTCTGCTCATCACCTATTTTAATTGATTTCGCGGTATGGATCGCTCGATCCATATCGTCTTGAGACACCTCTTCATCAGAGATTGTGCCCATGCCTTTTTCAATTCGGCTTGCGATATGTTTGCCCGATAGCGAGATAAATACATTGCTGATTTGGCATTCCGCCATCAACTCTGCTTGATCAATAGCTCGCTGAACTGACTTAACTACCGACTCTAGGTCGTTTACACCACCTTTATCCATACCTCTGGATGGGCTTTGCCCAGAACCAATGATATTGATTTGACCATCAGGCAATATTTCACCAACCAGAGCTGATATGGTCGCAGTGCCTATATCAAGACCAACGATTATGTTGTCATCTGCGGTCTTAGTCATCTGTGCTCTCTTCTAACTCTTGCTCTGGAAACCAGCCTACAGCGGCTCCCGTATCATACCTGAGGTCGATGTAGCTCACTTGATTCGCTTTACTACCGAGTTCGTTGTAAAGCGAAATGAAGCGTTCAACACGCTCATCTAAAGAATCTTTACCTAGTTCTAAACGGATACCGTTATCTAGGATTATTTGCCAAGCGCGACGCTCATTAAGAACGAGAGAGGTAACGGTTAACCCTAGACTGTTAATCAGAGGGGTTATCTGTCGCCACTTTTCTATCACTTCTTGGCTGGTGCCGTCTGGGCCATAAAGCTTAACTCTATCGCCCTTTAGCAGGCCGATATCACCATTAAACACTTGACCATCGTCATTCAGCAGCATGTTGCCGTTCCAGATTGCTGCTGCATGGTACTCAGTCAAAAATACTTTTATTGTGTCTGGCCACTGCTTACGAATGGAGACCACTGAAACCCAAGGTAACGCTTCTAAACTGTCTTGCAACACACCGATGTCTTGCGACATAAATGTTCCAATGTGCTCTAGCTCGCCAAAGGCATGTTGAACATCACCAGCGGTTACGTAAGTTAAGTCACCTTGAAGTACTATTTTGGAGAGAGGCAATCGCTGATCGTCCCACATCCAAGTCAGCGTGGTATAGAAAAGAAACCCAATGAATAGCAATACCATGACAAAAAAAGACCCGCCTAAGGCGTGTTTCTTGAGCGACGGTAAACTGAATAGGTGGCGGTTTTCGCTAAAAGTACTTTCTACCAAAGCCCGCATTCCCTGTCGTTGGTTCGCAATTCTATTCCCTATCTTCGTAATAGAGGTAAAAGCACTTACTTTAACCTATGAATTATACTGAGCAAAATCAAACTATCAAACGTTGATAATAAGATTTTTGGTCAATTTTAGGTCAATCGCAAGAAGTGAGCGATTGACCACAGTCTGTAGACAGTATTCTGTTACGCGTTCTGCATTTTATTAATGTCTAACTGTAACGATTCCAACTGTTTTGCTACTCGACCAACATCACCTGCACCCTGTGTTAAAACAAGGTCACCGCCTTGAATTACGTTAGCTAAAGCCGATGGCAGCGCGTTGATATCTGCAACAAAGATTGGGTCTATCTTACCACGCCCACGAATAGTTCGACTTAGCGAACGTCCGTCAGCCCCTGCAATCGGTTTCTCACCTGCTGAATACACATCTAATAAGATTAAGACATCAACTTGTTCAAGAACGTTCGCAAAATCATCATATAAATCACGCGTTCGACTGTAGCGGTGTGGTTGGAAGATCATCACAAGACGTTTGTCAGTCCAGCCACTTCGTGCAGCTTGGATAGTCACATCCACTTCCGTTGGGTGATGACCGTAATCATCGACCAACATCGCCACACCTTTACCCGTTTCGTACTCACCAAGATGATCGAAACGACGACCAGTACCTTCCGTTCCCGCCATCGCTTTTAGAATAGCTTCATCGCTGATGTCATCTTCCGTTGCAACAGCAATCGCAGCTGATGCATTCAGTGCATTATGACGGCCTGGAATGTTCAATGTAATATCAAGGTTAGCTTTACCTTCACGCACCACCGTGAACTTACCTTGCTGACCTTCCTGTACATAGTTCTCAATGCGAATATCTGCGTCTTCTGAGAAGCCGTAAGTAATTACTTGACGACTTACCTGAGGGATAAGCTCACGTACAACTGGATCGTCTACACACATCACAGCTTGACCGTAGAACGGTAGGTTGTGTAAGAAATCAATAAACGTCTGCTTTAACGTTTCGAAGTCGCCGCCATAGGTATCCATATGATCCGCTTCAATGTTAGTTACAATACTAACCATTGGTTGCAGATGTAAAAATGACGCATCACTTTCATCAGCTTCAGCGATAAGGATACGGCTTGAACCTAAACGTGCGTTAGTACCCGCACTTTTGACCAAACCACCGTTGACGAAGGTTGGATCTAGGCCTGCTTCCGAGTAAATCTGAGTCACTAGCGCTGTAGTGGTCGTTTTACCGTGCGTACCAGCAACAGCAATACCATGACGGAAACGCATCAACTCAGCCAACATTTCAGCACGACGAACGATAGGTGTACGCGCTTCACGAGCGGCAATAATTTCTGGGTTTTCTTCGTTGATAGCGGTTGATACCACCACCACACTTGCATCGGCAACGTTACTTGCTTGGTGACCAATGTAAACGGTCGCGCCCTTGCTAACTAAACGATCAGTCACTGGGTTTTGAGCAATATCAGAACCTGTGATTTGGTAGCCTTCATTTAGCAAGACTTCAGCGATCCCACTCATGCCTGCACCACCAATACCAATGAAGTGGATAGATTTAACACGGCGCATCTCTGGCACCATTGCACGGATTTGCGCTAAGTCTTGGGTATGTTCAATCGTCATCAATTCAATCTCATTATTTTGCTAAAGCTTTAATTGCTTCAGCGACGGTCACATCAGCATCAAGCTTGGCTGCTTGACGAGCTTTTGTTGCCATCATTTTTAATTCATTTCTATCAAGCTGAGCGATAGTGCTCGCTAGCTTATCAGCCGTCAGTTGAGGCTGTTCAATCATTAACGCAGCGCCACATTCAACTAAGTGATCGGCGTTGAGCGCTTGCTGTCTGTCTTTGTGCATAAACGGAACGAAGATAGAACCCACACCTGCTGCAGACACTTCAGATACGGTTAATGCACCTGAGCGACACACTAATAGATCTGCCCATTTATAAGCTTGCGCCACATCATCAATAAATTCAGTCACTTGTACATTATCTACAGAATGTGATTTGTATTGTTCAATAACTTGTTGTTGACTGTTCTTACCCGCCTGGTGCATTACAGTGAAGCCCTCACCAAGCTTCGCCATAGTTACGGGCAAGGTATCGTTCAGAATTTTCGCGCCCTGACTGCCGCCCATGACCAAGATACGGATGTCACCATCACGCTCAGCCATACGTAGCTCTGGTTCAGCTAAGGCAACAACATCTTCACGTACTGGGTTACCTACGACTTCTGCAGTAGGGAAAGCACCAGGAAAAGCTTGAAAAACCTTTTTAGCAATCTTAGACAGCCACTGGTTGGTTAAACCAGCCACTGCGTTTTGCTCATGCAGTACCACTGGAATACCAGACAACCATGCCGCGATACCGCCAGGACCACTTACGTAGCCGCCCATACCAAGCACCACGTCTGGCTGCCATGCTTTGATGTGCTGCCTTGCTTGAAGTATGGCATTGATAATCTGGAACGGCGCTTTAATTAGCTTGCTAATACCTTGACCGCGCAGACCTTTCACTTCGATGAAGTCGATTTCAATACCATGCTTTGGCACTAAATCCGCTTCCATTCTGTCTGCGGTTCCTAACCAGCGAATCTCCCAACCTTGCTGCTGAAGCTTTTTAGCCACCGCTAGCCCTGGGAAAACGTGGCCGCCAGTACCACCAGCCATCACTAAAAGTTTTTTGTTTTGTTTCATCACGTTAGATTCTTATTCTACTAATTCGTTTTGATTGTCGGCTTGTTCTTTTTGTTGTATCCGGCACTCGTGATCAATACGCAGCAACATAGAAACCGCCACCGACATCACGATAAGACTTGAACCACCATAACTGATCAACGGTAAGGTTAAACCTTTAGTCGGTACAATACCTGAAGCTGCGCCTACGTTAACAAGCGTTTGAAAAGCAAACCAAATACCAATACCAAATGCCAGATAACCACTGAACACTTGGTCGTTTTCAAAGGCCTTTTTGCCAATAAAAATGGCTTTAAAAACCAAGCTAAAGATCAGCATGAGTACTAAGGTTACACCGACGAAACCGAGTTCCTCAGCCAATACAGCAAATACAAAGTCGGTATGCGCTTCCGGTAGATATTCGAGTTTTTGAATTGAGTTGCCAAGCCCTTGTCCCATCCAGTCACCACGACCGAACGCCATTAATGATTGAGTTAATTGGTAGCCACTACCGAACGGGTCATTCCAAGGTTCCCAGAATGAGGTCACACGTCGAACACGATAGGGTTCTATAACAATCAAACCGACGACCGCGGCAATACCAGCCACCATCAAAGCGATAAACTGTGAAAGTTTAGCACCAGCAATGAATAGCATTCCAAATAGGGTAACTAGCATTACGACGACTGTACCTAAATCGGGCTGACCAAGTAGCAACACAGCAAAGGCGCCGAACACCATGATCGGTTTACCAAAACCACCGAAGAAGGTTTTTCTCACTTCATCTTGTTTACGAACCAAATAGCCCGCCATAAAGATAAACAGCGATAACTTGGCGACTTCAGCCGGCTGTAAATTAAATAGCCCCAGAGGGATCCAACGTGATGCACCATTGACGGACTTACCAACTGCTAATACCACGACTAGCAAAAAGAAGGACAAGCCCAGTAGATACATACTGTATTGAAACCAGCGCTGCATCGGGATTTGTAATATGACACTGGAGACTCCTAACGCCAACACAAGGAAGATGGCATGACGGAACATAAAGTGAAACGGCTGATCGGTTAAACGAGCACTGATAGGAAACGAAGCCGACGTTACCATCACTAAGCCCGTAAGCATCAGTCCCAGAGCAATCCATACCAATTGACGATCATAGAGCGCCTCTGGTGTAGCACGGTTGAGCCACTGCCAAATAGATTGATTGATCTCTTTCACTCTTAGCACTGAATGTTAGTCCTTCAACACGTTAGGCATACTCATGAGCAAGTTCAGTGAACGCATCACCTCTTGCCATGAAGTTATTAAATTGATCAAAGCTAGCACACGCAGGAGACAACATCACCATATCACCGGCAGCTAACTGCTTTGAGATACTCTCTATGATGTCACCCATGGTTTCAAACGTCTTAGCTGATGGGTGTAACGGCATAAAGTGCGCTGCATCCTCACCAAAACAACACAGTTGAACATGGTCTAGCTGAGACAGCACGGGCTTAAGTTCACTAAAGTCGGCCCCCTTACCTACACCGCCAACCAAGAGATACAAAGTACCTTGGTACTCTAAACCGGACAGAGCGGCCAACGTGCTAGCTACGTTGGTTGCTTTGGAGTCATTAACCCATTTGATTCCGCGCTTGTCAGCCACCACTTGGCAGCGATGCGTTAAACCGTTGTAAGCTTTCAATGCTTCAAGGCTTTTGCTGTAATCGATGCCAACTTGCTTCAGTAACGCTAAAGAGACTAACGCATTCGCCACATTGTGACGTCCAACCAATGTTAAATCTTGAGTAGGAAGTACTGGCTTTCCGGTGTCCATTAACCATTCAGTGCCATCAATCGTCGCAACACCAAACTCTTGGTCATCGAGTCCAAATGTCACCAATGGCATCTTATGATCAGGATAAGTCTGTTTGTCTTCGCGATTAACAATCGCACACTGCGCGTTATTGAAGATTCTTAACTTAGCCTCGCGATAATCAGCCATACCCTGATAGCGATCCATGTGATCTTCTGACAGGTTCAAAAAGGCCGCCGCTGCAAGATTTAGACTGGACGTTGTCTCTAGCTGAAAGCTTGAAAGCTCAAGGACATACAAATCAGCATCAAGCTCAAGAAGGTCTAAAGCCGGAATACCAATATTGCCACCGACACCAACGTTAAGGCCAGCGGCTTTAGCAAGCACGCCAGTAAGGTCAGTCACGGTACTCTTGCCATTTGAGCCTGTAATCGCCACAACGGGTTTATTCACCGCCCAGCCAAACAACTCGATGTCACCGACGACAGGCGTTCCCGCTTGAACAACATCTTGAATTTCAGGGGTTGCTAAGGCGATACCTGGGTTAGCTACCACTAAATCAGCCTCAGCCAACCATTGAGTATTCCAGCTTCCAGAATGCAGCTCTACCGATTCAGGCAAAGACTCTCTGCCCGGCGGTAGTTCTCGCGTATCAATGACCTTCACATGAGTGTGAGGCTGATATTTTACGAGATGTTTAACGACAGAGAGCCCGGTAATACCGAGCCCCACAACCACTACATTTTGAATATTTTGCCAACGTTCCATTTAAACAAGATGCTCTTAATAGTTTTCAAGAGCCTCTATGACAGAGGCTCGCATAGGATTAACGAACTTTCAGTGTCGCTAGGCCAACCAATACTAATACCATTGAGATGATCCAAAAGCGCACGATTACGCGCGGTTCAGGCCAGCCTTTAAGCTCATAGTGGTGGTGAATCGGTGCCATACGGAAAATACGTTGGCCACGCAATTTGTAAGAGCCTACCTGCAGGATTACTGACAAGGTCTCCATTACAAACACACCGCCCATGATAACCAGTACCAACTCTTGGCGAACTAACACAGCAATCACACCCAGTGCTCCACCCAGTGCTAAAGAGCCAACATCGCCCATGAATACTTGTGCCGGGTAGGTGTTAAACCATAGGAAACCTAGGCCGGCACCAACGATAGCAGTACATACTACAACCAGTTCAGAGGTGTATGGGATGTATGGAATGTGTAGGTATGCCGCGAAGTTAACGTTACCCGTCGCCCAAGCGATAACAGCAAAACCAGCCGCAACCATAACCGTTGGCATGATCGCCAAGCCATCTAGGCCATCCGTTAGGTTTACCGCGTTACTGGTACCCACAATAACAAAGTAAGTTAGTACAATGTACAGTAAACCAAGTTGTGGCATCACGTCTTTGAAGAAAGGAACAACCAATTGCGTTGCAGCGGTGTCGTGTCCGTGAGCATACAGAGCAAACGCCACAACCAATGCAATCGCTGATTGCCAGAAATACTTCCAACGCGCAATCAAGCCATCTGTGTTCTTACGAACGACTTTACGGTAGTCATCAACAAAACCAACGGCGCCGTAGCCAGCAAGCACTGCCAATACCGCCCAAACGTAAGGGTTTGAAAGATCAGCCCACATCAATACTGTGATAATGATGGCAGCAAGGATCATCATGCCGCCCATGGTTGGAGTACCACGTTTGCTGAAGTGAGATTCTGGGCCATCGTTACGAACAACTTGGCCAATTTGTAGCATTTGCAGACGCTCAATTAAACGAGGTCCCATCCACAGCGACAGACATAAAGCGGTCAAAATACTCGCGATTGCACGAAACGATAGGTATTCGAACAAACGGAAAAAAGAAAAGTGTGGCTGTAGTAGCTCTGCAAGCCAAATTATCATGAAAAGTTCTCCTTTAAAGCAGCGGCTATTTTACTCATTCCTGCACTATTCGCGCCTTTTACCAACAAGGTATGTGACGCGTTTTCTGGCAAGCATAAGTGCTGCTCTATGTGCGCGATCATCGCTTGATGCGTTGCAAAGTGAATCCCATTACAGACTTCACTAATCACCTTGGTATCATCACCGTAAGTGAGTACATGCTCAAAAGCGAATGGGGCAGCATATTCACCGACTTGACGGTGAAGTGCAAGGCTTTCGTCGCCTAATTCGGCCATATTGCCTAAAATCAACCAACGTTGACCTTTGAAGCTCGACAGCAATTTAGCTGCAGCTTTCATTGCCGGTACGCTGGCGTTGTAACTGTCATCTATCAGCTTGATATTCTGACTTAATTGTTGAACCTCAACTCGACCTTTAACCGAGATAAGGTTCGCTAAACCGCTTTTTATTTCCTCAAGCGTGGCACCAAATTGAGTGCTTAACGCTGCAGCCGCCAACGCATTTGCTACGTTGTGCTGACCAATAATGCCAAGTTCGACATCAATGGCACCTTGCGGAGTCTGCATATCAAAGCAAGCTTCACCTTGCTCATTGATGAGAATATTAGTCGCAAAATAATCTGCCTTGTCATCACTCTCTGAAAAGGTCAGCACTCTTTTATCTGCAAGTACGCCATTCCAAAAGTCGCCACCGTTGCTCTCTAGATTAACAATAGCAGTATCACCAGCAGCAAGCCCCTGAAAGATTTCACCTTTCGCTTGCTTCACGCCATCGATAGAACCAAAACCTTCTAAGTGCGCTGCAGCGACATTGTTCACCAAAGCAACTTGTGGTTTCACTAGCTGAGTGGTGTAGGCAATTTCACCGATATGGTTCGCGCCTAATTCGATCACCGCATAGTCATCACTTGGCTGACTGCGGAACAAGGTTAGTGGTACACCAATGTCATTATTGAAGTTACCAGCAGTAAACAACACCTTGCCACGTTGCTGCAAAATACTCGCAACCATCTCTTTTACTGTCGTCTTGCCGCAGCTACCGGTAATCGCCATAGTTGGAACGTTACATTGCTCGTGAATCCAAGCACTTAGCTGACCTAAAGCAAGTTTAGTGTCTTCAACAACAACTTGAGTAATATTTAGGTCAAGTTTTCGTTCAACTAACAACGCGCTCGCATTGGCCTCAACAGCCTGACCACAAAAATCATGCGCATCAAAACGCTCGCCAACGAGAGCAACAAACAGTGCACCTTCTTCAACGGTTCGAGTGTCAGTAGAAACCGCATTAATGACACTATTGTTCGATTTGCCAGCCTCAATCAGCTGACCATTCACCGCTGAGAAAATTTGCTCAAGTGATACATCAATCATTATGAAATACCTAAAAGTTGTAGCGCAGACTCTCGATCTGAGTAGTGAATCGTTTCGTCTTTCAATACTTGGTAATCCTCATGACCTTTGCCAGCCAAAAGAATAATGTCATTGCTGGCAGCCTGCTCTAGGGCAAACTTAACCGCTTGATAGCGATCGTGTTCGACAAACGCAGATTCAGGTTTGCTTAAGCCTGCGAGCATGTCTTTAACAATCAAAGCAGGATCTTCGCTGCGAGGGTTGTCATCTGAAATAATAATGTTGTCGGCGAACTGCTCTGCAGTTACCGCCATCATTGGACGCTTACCATTGTCACGGTCACCACCACAGCCAAAGATAGCCCAAAGCTTTCCAGAGCAGTGAACTCGCAGTGCTGCTAATGCTTTTTCTAGAGCATCTGGTGTGTGCGCGTAATCGACGACTACTTTTGCTTTGTTCGGAACTTGGAACAGCTCCATACGACCAATAACCGGTTGAAGCTGAGGTGCTGTGTCGATCAAAGTTTGCTTATCGATGCCCAATGAAAGCAGAGTCGCGAAAGCAACCAACACATTTGATGCGTTGAACTGGCCAATTAAAGGAACCGAAAGCTGACCTTGCCCCCAGCTACCATCAAAGGACATCTGAATACCTGTTTCTGCATAAGCGACATCAGATGCCCACACCGAATGTTGGTAACCAGACAACGGAAGCAATGACACGGCTATCGAATTAGACAAATCTGACATCCACGCTTTGCCGACTTCATCATCAACATTAATCACGGCGTGTTTACACTTATGCTCAGTAAACAGGCTCTTCTTAGCCAGTGCGTACTCTTCCATCGTACCGTGATAATCAAGGTGGTCACGGCTCAGGTTAGTAAAGACACCAACCTCAAAATCCAACGCTTTTACTCGGCCTTGAACCAAACCATGAGAAGAGATTTCCATCGCGGTATAAACGGCGTTTTCTTCAGCCAACTCACTCAGCGTACGCTGTATTTCAATCGCACTGCCTGTGGTATTCGCCGCTGTTTTTAGATTATCTAAGAAGCCGTTACCTGTAGTGCCCATTACCGCAGAGCGTTGACCGACTAGGTCTAGCCATTGAGCAATCAATTGAGTGATGGTGGTTTTGCCATTGGTGCCAGTAACGCCAATCAGTTTGCTCGCTTTAGAAGAATAAACTCGGCCAGCCAGTTCAGAGAGAATTGAATTTAGCTCTGAGACATAAACAACAGGTACTGCATTTAACCACTCAACCAAGCCATGAAGTTTGTCATCACCCGCTTGTGCAAGGACGGCTTTCGCACCCTGAGCGACGGCTTTGTCGATAAACCGACGACCGTCGACAGCATGTCCGATTACGGCAACAAAAACATCACCTGTCTTGATGGCTCGGCTATCTAACTCCAATTGCTCAACAGCAATCGCATCTAGCTCAGAAGAGCTGAAATCTCCCCAAGGAGAAAGTAAAGATGACAGCGTGAGGCTATTACTCATATTGAATCCTGATTGGCTCTATTCTTGAAATTTGTTTTCATCAGCAGGGACATTGAGAATTTGCAGTGCTCCCTTCATGATTTCAGAAAAAACGGGGGCTGCGACTGAACCACCATAGTAAAGGTCACCCTGGGGCTCATTGACCACAACAACTAGCGCCACTCTTGGGTCACTCACAGGAGCAAAACCTGCGGTAATCGCAATGTACTCATCACTGTATCCGCCCGCTTCAGCCTTACGAGAGGTACCCGTTTTGGCTGCAACTCGGTAACCCGGCACAGCTGCTCTTGTTGCCGTACCACCTTTTTGAGTCACCCCTTCTAGCATATTCAACACCAGCTCCGCGTTCTCGCGCTTGATGATCTGCTTAGAAAAATCTTGGTCGTTACTCTTAATAATATGAATCGGTTCATACATGCCTTTGTTGGCTAACGTCGCATAGGCATGTGCCAACTGCATCGGCGTCACAGACAAGCCATAGCCAAATGCTAATGTCGCAATTTCAAACTTTGACCAACGACGTCGATTTGGGAAAATACCGCTCGTTTCACCGATTAAATTCAGCCCTGACATCTCACCCAAACCAACTGAGCTGTACATCCCAAGTAAAGCATCTAAAGGCATATTAAGTGCCAACTTCGCGACACCGATGTTACTCGACTTCTTGAGAATCAAGGCTAAGTCAGCCTTACCCACTTTAGAAGAATCTCGTACGCGGCTACCACCGATCTGCATGATGCCATTGCCAGTATCAATAACGATATCGGGGTCTGCGGTGCCGTTCTCTAACGCTGCCAAAACCACAAACGGTTTTACCGTAGAGCCGGGCTCCATTGCGTCAGTGAGCACGCGGTTACGCATCTTGAAGCTTTGCAAATCAGCACGATTGTTCGGGTTATAAGAAGGTGCGTTCACCATAGCCAAAACAGCACCGGTTTTTACATCAAGTAATACCGCCGAGCCTGACGTCGCCTTATGATCCGCCACCGCCTGTTTTATAGCTCTGTAAGCAATCGCTTGTAATCGTTGATCGATGGTTAATTCGAGTGGTTTACCTTCTTCACGCTCTTCTAAAGCAATGTTTTCAACAACGCGCCCGTAACGATCTTTACGGATGGTTCGCTTACCTGCCTCGCCCGTAAGCCATTTATCGTAGCTACGTTCAACGCCTTCTAGGCCATGACCATCGATTCCAGTCACCCCGATAAGGTGTGCACTGACTTCGCCTGCAGGGTAGTAACGTCGAGATTCCGCTTTCAAGCCAACACCCACCAGCTTTAGCTCTCGAATATACTTAGCCATCGCAGGGCTAACTTGTCTTTGTAGATAAATGAATCGACGGGATTTGTTGCTAGAGATCTTGTCGATCATAGATTGACGTTCCAGGCCAAGTACATCGGCTAACGCATACCAACGATCAATTTGAGCCATGCCATTTTTATCGAAAATGGTCTTAGGATCGGCCCACACGGCTTCAACTGGAACACTCACAGCAAGCGGTTCGCCATTGCGATCGGAGATAATACCGCGAGCAGAAGGAATAGCCTTAACACGCACTGAACGAAGGTCGCCCTGACGAATTAAGTTATCTGGTTCAATAATTTGGATGTAAGCCACACGACCAACAAGTGCAGCAAAGGCAAGAAACACGAAAGCAATCACGACGTTAAAACGCCATTTAATCAGAATTGGATCCGAATCCTTTTCGCTCTTCACACGCTCTTTCGTTGATTTATTAACGGTTTTCGCGGGTGCTTTTTCCTTTTTACCGGTCATTTCAGTGTGATCACAACTTCTTTATCAGAGTCTGGACGTTTCATGTCTAGCTCTCGTTTTGCCGATGCCTGAACGCGGCTATGTTCAGCTAAAGCCGTCTCTTCAAGCATTAAATTTCGCCACTCATCATCAAGTTGTTCTCGTTCCACCAATGCCATGTCCTTTTGCGTTATCGCCTGACGTGACATATGTGTCGTAAGAACGACCCCCATCGCACTCGCAAAGATACAGATAAGAAGCATCAATGGGACCTTGCCCACTGAAATCAAATCAAAAAATATAATCTTGGCTAAGTTAGGTTTGGAGGTCTTCATTGACTATAGCTTTTCTGCGATTCGTAATACTGAGCTGCGTGAACGAGTGTTCTCATCCACTTCACCTTTCGATGGTTTGATCGCTTTACCAACAGGCTTAAGATCTGCACTGCCTAGTGCTTTGATCTGCTCTTCTGTTAGTGGCAAGCCATGTGGTACTTGCGGGCCTTGGCTTTCTTTACGAATAAAGCGTTTCACCATGCGATCTTCAAGTGAATGGAAGCTGATAACAGACAAGCGCCCCTCAGGAGCAAGAATGCTTGCTGCGCCTTTCAGGGCAGTATCGATCTCTTCAAGTTCACTGTTGATGTAGATACGAAACGCTTGGAAAGCACGGGTCGCTGGGTGTTTTTTCTCTTTGAAGCTTTTTGGAGCCACATCCGAGATAAGCTTAGCTAACTGACCGGTACGTGTTAGTGGCTCGTTCTCTTCATTCTCTTGGTAAGCAATGATGCCTTTCGCGATACGGCGAGCGTGCTTGTCTTCACCGAACTCACGGATAACCCATGTGATGTCATCAAGATCGGCTTCAACTAACCATTGAGATACAGGAATACCAGTTGTTGGGTCCATACGCATATCAAGCGGGCCATCTTTCATGAAGCTGAAGCCACGCTCAGCGTCATCTAGCTGTGGTGAAGAAACACCTAAATCCAACAAAACACCATCTACTTGACCGACTAAGTCATAACGCTCTGCATATTCAGCCATACCTGAGAACGGGCCGTGAATAATGGTAAAGCGCGGGTCATCAATCTTTTGTGCTTCTGCAATCGCTTGTGGATCGCGGTCGATACTAAAGAGTCGTCCATTCTCGCCCAGTTTAGACAGGATTGTACGGCTGTGACCACCACGGCCAAAGGTACCATCGATGTAGGTACCGTCAGGTTTGATCGCAAGTCCGTCAATAGATTCGTTAAGCAATACTGAAATATGTTTGAATGCTTCTGTCATAGTCTTCTCAGTGAGTGGATTGAGCCAATAGTTCGGCAATAATTTGTTCTGTTAACGTTTCAGTGTACTGATTTCACGCCGTATCTCCACCATATTGTGTACAGGCTTTGGGAATTTTTGACTCAGGCTCATACCAAGGTGGAGGATTTTAAGGAAATCTAAATAATTTACGTCAATATAAAGCAAAAAACCCATCACTACCGTTAAGTAATGATGGGTTCTTTATATAGGTGGAGTTGACACATACGCCGGGTTCTGTTCCGCTTGCGCGGCGGTAACCATTCGTCTAGGCCTGCAATCGCTCACAGGCTCAAGCAATCTACCCGCCCCCATACGCGAGCAACGCAATGTGAGGGCCTATTTGATCTTGCTCCGGGTGGAGTTTACCTTGCTACGAACTGTTGCCAGTCGCACGGTGCGCTCTTACCGCACCCTTTCAGCCTTACCTGTGCCTCTTCCGAAGAAATGAGGCCATCGGCGGTCTTCTCTCTGCTGCACTTGTCGTGGGCTCGCGCCCCCCAGACGTTATCTGGCACCCTGCTCTATGGAGCCCGGACGTTCCTCCCCTCTGCCAGTCTCCCGAAGGACTTCAACGTCAGTTTCCCGAAGGACCTCAACGTCAGTCTCCCGAAGGACATCAGCAAAGCAGCGATTACCCGTTCAACTCCGAGGGCGGATTGTATAGATATTAGAGTGCAGTGTCTAGCGAGATCACAAATATGCTGCAAACAGCTAAGTAAACGCATAAATTTCACACAACCTAGACAAAAAAGAGGAATGAAGGTATTGCCCTCATTCCCCACAAGTTTGAAATAGCGCTCTAGCGACTTATCCACTGAGCGACTACTTAGTTATTTAGTGTTAACCATCTAGGTGCTCAAGGCCCCACTTATACAATGCGTTCTTTTTCAGATTGTAGATTTCTGCCGTCATCGCCGCCGCTTTTTTAAGGGGTAGCTCTTTGGTTAGAATGCCTAGCGTGCGAGTCGCTTCGTCTGGCAACTCTGTGCTCGCTTCTTCACGGTGACCGTGAATCAATAACACCATCTCACCACGTTTACGGTTCGCATCTTCTTCAATCCACTCAATCAGCTCACCGAGTGGCAGCCCTTGGATGGTTTCGAAGGTTTTTGTTAGCTCACGCGCCAATACAACTTCGCGGTCTGGGCCTAAGATCTCAAGCATGTCTTGTAGAGAATCTGAGATGCGGTGCGGTGATTCGTAGAAGATACACGTGCGTTCTGCTTTCGCGATCTCTAAGAACTTATCTTTACGACCTTTGCTCTTTGGCGGTAAAAAGCCTTCAAAGCTGAAACGATCAGACGGTAAACCAGACGCACTCAACGCCGTAATCACAGCACAAGCACCAGGAAGTGGCACAACTCTCACACCCGCTTGACGACATTGTGAGACAAGATGGTAACCTGGGTCACTAATTAAAGGAGTACCCGCATCAGAGACTAATGCGATAGACTGACCTTCTAATAACCTTTCGACTAGAACTTGCGCTTTAGTTTGTTCATTATGATCATGTAAAGCGAACGTTCTGGTTGATATATTGAAGTGAGCAAGCAGCTTACCCGTGTGGCGTGTGTCTTCGGCTGCAATAACATCGACACTTGATAAAATTTCAATTGCTCTTTGAGTGATATCTCCCAAATTTCCGATTGGGGTTGGCACAATGTAGAGAGTTGGGCTCTCTGTGAGCAAGGTTTTGTTATCTGTCATTTGTTTACCATCACTTCAACGATTAATATAGATACAAATATATACGGAATTTAAAGAACTCATGGCAACGATGAACCATAAGAGACTCAGTGTACCACGCTTACTAACTCCAATTGCATTAGCAATTACATTGGCGGCTTGTTCTTCAGGTCCTCAAGCACCAACGAGCGTTGATATTACACTAGATCCAGCGCAATCAACTGAAAGTTACATGATGCAGGCGGATAGTAGCAAAGGAAGTCTACAAAACGACTGGTTAATCATGGCGCTTAAGGCTTCTGTACAAGCTGGAAAAACCGATCAAGCAACTCTGCTTATTAAACGCATAGCAAAACAAGAGCTGAGCGAAACTCAACAAGCTGAATGGCAATTAGCCCGCGCTCAACTGTTGATGAATAACTCGCAGCCTGCACAAGCTTATAGCCAACTGAATTTTCAGCCTTGGTGGAAGCTACCTGACGAACAGTGGAAGGATTATCACGAGCTACGCGCAAACATTTCTGAAATGCAAAGCGAGTATTTTGAAGCAAGCCGTGAGTTAGTTCTTTATTCAGAGTATCTAAACGCTGACAACGAGATCCAACAACAAGCTGCTGACCGTATTTGGCAGAACCTAAATACCTACTCTCAATATGAGATTCTAGAGCTTAAGACTTCTCCAACAGAAGACGTTCTTGCAGGTTGGTTACAGCTAGCGATTTACATGAAAACGCTAAACTCAAACCTTCCAAACTTACAGGAAACCCTGTCTGACTGGTTAGCCGAGACCCCTCAGCACCCTGCTGCGACTTACACACCGCAAGCAATCACTGACATTTTGGCGTTAGAGATCAGCAAACCAACCAGTACTGCACTGCTGCTGCCGCTAACGGGTAAATATGGTAAGCAAGCACAACTGGTACGTGATGGCTTCATTTTTGCGATGATGAACGACAAAGAGCGCGAAGAAGATGCGACGCTAACGGTTATGGATACCAACGTACAAAGTGCCGCTGAAATTAAAGCGACGCTAGAAGAAAACAATGTTGATTTCATCGTTGGCCCACTGATTAAGAGCAACATCACTAAGCTTCAGCAAGCGCAGAAAAACCACGAGAACTCGATTCCAGCTTTAGCTCTGAATATTCCAACTCAGCTAGAACCTGACACCAATATTTGTTATCTCGCTCTATCGCCTGAACAAGAAGTCGCTCAAGCAGCCAAGCATCTATTTGCTCAAGGCTACAAATACCCGCTTATCCTTGCGCCAAAAGGACGTTTAGGTGAGCGTGTTGAGCAAGCATTTAAGGAAGAGTGGAAAAAGTACAGCAACAACGATGTGGCGATCAGCTTGTTCTCTGACAAACGCCAACTGCAACGTAACGTGAATCAGGTATTCGGCTTGCAGGAAAGCCAACAGCGTATCGCGCAAATGGATAACCTACTTGATCTCGACCTAGAAACCGAGCCGCGCAGCCGTCGTGACATCGATTCTGTCTACATCGTGGCGAAGAACTCAGAGCTAACGCTGATCAAACCTTTCATTGAAGTTGCGATCAACCCAGACGCTAGCCAGCCTGCCTTGTTCTCGAACTCACGCAGCAATAGTGGTGATAAGCAGTATGAAGACCTAACTGGTGTGTTCTACAGCGATATCCCACTATTGGTTGAGAATAAGAGCCAGCTTAACAAAGAGCTAAACGACCTATGGCCTGCACATTCAAATGGCCAAAAACGCCTGCAAGCACTGGGAATGGATGCATACTACCTAATGGATGCACTGCCACAAATGAAAGCCGTGCAGGGTTACAGCATTCCGGGTGAAACTGGTGTGTTAACCATCGATAACAACTGTGTTGTTCAACGTGAAATCAGCTGGGCGGAGCATGGGGCTTTTTAGCCGAAAGTTCCTATCCAAACCAGACGTCACCCACAAACAAGTGGGTGATAAATACGAGGCCGTGGCAAAATCTTATCTGATTAACCACGGTTTATCGCTAATAGAAGAAAACTTCATAGCAAAATGTGGCGAGATTGATCTTATAATGCGCCATAACAATACGGTTGTGTTTGCTGAGGTAAAATACCGCAAGCAAACCCGCTACGGACATGCCGCTGAAATGGTGACTATCAAGAAGTCACAGAAACTGCTCAAAACAGCCAATGTTTGGCTTATGCAGCAAGGCTTGTCGGTGCACTCTACAGATTTCAGGTTTGATATTGTTGCCATTGAAGGGCCGAATGACCATATCAACTGGATTCAAAACGCGATTACCCAAGGATAAACATGCTAGACAGCATTAAAGAAAGTTTCACAGAAAGTATTCAAATCCAAATTGCGGCTGCAGAAGCACTGCCTGACGCAATAACGCATGCCGCTCAAGCAATGGTTGCGACCTTGCTCAACGGAAACAAAATCCTTTGTTGTGGTAATGGTGGTTCGGCATCGAATGCTCAGCAATTTGTATCGTGCCTACTCAACCGATTTGAAACAGAGCGCCCTAGCCTTCCGGCGATGGCACTGATGGCGGATAACACCACGCTGACTGCAGTGGCAAACGACTACCACTATGAAGAGATCTTCTCTAAGCAGGTACGTGCATTTGGTCAAACTGGCGATATTCTGTTAGCTATCTCTACCAGCGGTAACAGCAAGAACATCATCAAGGCTATGGAAGCGGCGGTAACTCGTGATATGACAATCATCGCTTTTACTGGTAAAGATGGTGGTGAGATGGCAGGTCTGCTTGGTGAACACGATGTAGAAATTCGTATCCCTTCACACCGTACAGCGCGCATTCATGAAGTACATATGGTGACACTACACTGCCTATGTGACCTAATCGATCAAGTACTCTTCCCAGCTCACGAAGAGTGATATACGGAGCATCACAATGAAATCATTAACCTCTATGAGGCTGTTTAAGCTGATTAGTGTTTCGCTACTTACACTGTCTCTGTCTGGTTGTGCTGGCATTTTCATTGCTGGTGCAGCAACCACAGCAAACCTAGTCACTGACACGCGAACCACCAAAGAGATTTGGAACGATAACAATATCGAATTTGAAGTTGCAGCCATCACCAATAAACAACCATACCGTGGAAGCGTGCGTGTTACCGCTAGCTCTTACCGTGGCTCTGTCGTTTTAATGGGCCAAGCAACGACAGACGCTGAACGCCGTGCTTTTGAAAACCAAGCAAAAGAAGTAACAGGTGTCGAAAGTATACATAACCAGATTCGAGTGAAAGAGCCATTGTCTGTGAGTGCTATCAGTAAAGACAGTTGGATTACCACTAAGGTAAAATCAGCTCTACTTGCTAATGCTGAACTTAACGGCATCAAAGTAAAAGTGATTACTGAGGATTCAGAAGTATTCCTGCTTGGACTAGTAACTCGAGAGCATGCTGATATCGCGACAGAAGTTGCACGTAACATCTCGGGCGTAAAACAGGTCATTCGAGCGTTTGAATATGGCGAAGAAGAGACAACGGTTAACTAGCCTTAAACCCTTAATATTAAATGCTATTTAACAGAAAAGAAAAAGCAGCGACGAGTCGCTGCTTTTTTTATTTGAGGCGTTATGTAACTAACGCTATTTGATAACACGAAGACTTGGGCGACCTTTCGCTGGACGAGGTGGCTCAGGATCTGAGTCAAGCTCTTCAGCATCTACCTCCGCCGTTGCTACGCTCAAAGATGGGCCTTTTTCTGGTTCTTCAAAAGGACTTTCTTCAATTCCTTCTTCAAACGCTTCCATGTAAGCCTCTTCAGGTTCAAACATGGTACCAGCACCATTTTCTCGAGCATAAATCGCTTGTACTGCGTAAAGCGGAACGATCACAGAGTGTGGACGGCCACTAAAGCGAGCACTAAACGTCACAGCTTCGTTACCCAGCTCAAGTTGTCCAACAGCACGAGGCGCGATGTTCAGAATGATCTGACCATCTTGAACAAACTCTTCTGGAACTCGCACGCCCGGCAATGTTGCTTCAACAACAAGGTGTGGAGTTAGTTCGTTATCAACCAGCCATTCATAAAATGCACGAAGCATGTATGGTCGGCGTGGAGTCATATTAGAAATATCCATAACGCTTAGCGAACGAGTCGCATCTCGCGCTCAGCTTCAGTTAGAGAAGCTAGGAATGAATCACGTTCGAATACGCGGTTCATGTAAATCTTAAGCTCTTTTGAACCCGGGCCAATTAGTTCGATACCAAGCTCAGGTAAACGCCATAGTAGCGGAGCTAGGTAACAATCAATTAGGCTAAACTCTTCGCTCATGAAGTATTCATATTCAGCGAAGATAGGAGCAAGAGTCAGTAGGTCGTTGCGCAGTTTAACGCGAGCTGCTTCAGATTCTTCAGCGTTGCCTTTAACGATCTTCTCTGCAACTGAATACCAGTTACGCTCAATGCGGTACATCATTAGACGACTGTTACCACGAGCAACTGGGTATACAGGCATCAACGGTGGATGAGGGAAACGCTCATCTAGGTATTCCATGATGATCTTTGAGTCATATAGAGCAAGCTCACGATCAACAAGAGTAGGTACTGATTTGTACGGGTTCAGTTCAACAAGCTCTGCTGGTAGATTTTTTTCATCAACCAACTCAACTTCAACACTTACGCCTTTTTCAGCAAGAACGATGCGCACCTGATGGCTATACATATCAGAAGCACTTGAGAAAAGAGTCATTACAGAACGTTTATTGGCAGCTACAGCCATGGAGCCCTCCAGTACACTTTAAATAAAAACAATGGAGGCCTAAAGCCTCCATTGAACATTAACATAATTTGGGAATTAGCACGGTATTATAGCACAATTAGTGCACATCACGCCAATACTCTTTCTTAAGCAAAATCACAATGATAGTGAAGATGACTAAGAAGGCCATTACCCACCAACCCATAGCGTGACGCTCAAGTTGAACTGGGTCGCCCGAGTAAACCAAAAAGTTAACAAGGTCACGAACCGCTTCGTCGTATTCACCAGAGCTTAGTTCGCCAGAGCCGTCAGTCTCAGTACCAACAACTACTGTTACCTCTTCGCCGTCTACCATATGAGTATCGTAGATTGGTGTCGGGATACCTTGCAGCTCTTCAAGAACGTGCGGCATACCAACACTTGGGAAAACAATGTTGTTCACACCAAATGGACGTGATGGATCTTCATAGAATGTACGAAGGTACGTGTATAGCCAATCTGCGCCACGAACACGAGCAACCAAAGTTAGATCAGGTGGCGGAGCACCAAACCAACTTGCCGCTTGCTCAGAAGGCATAGCGTTAACCATCAAGCTACCGATTTTCGCTTCTGGGTCGAAAATTAGGTTTTCTTTCATCAGATCAACAGGGATCTCTAAATCATTCGCAACACGTTCATAGCGCTGGTACTGCGTTGAGTGACAAGCGAAACAGTAGTTCATGAACATCTTAGCGCCATTTTGCAATGAAGCTTTGTCTGTTAAATCATTGTTCGCTTTATCTAATGGTACGTTTGCACCCGCTGCCATCGCCAGTGACGGCAACATAGCAAATAAAATTACAATCCACTTTTTCATTTGAATGTCACCCTTTCTGGTAATGGTTTCGTCGCTTCATTTTTACTGTAGAACCACAGTAGAACGAAGAACATGAAATAACCTAAGCTAAAGATTTGAGCTAGTAACGTGTATGTTGGCGTTGCTGGAAGCGCACCAAGTACACCAAGCGCAATAAAGCTTATTGTGAATTGGATGATGTTAATCAAATGCAGTTTGCTACGGTAACGGTAAGAACGAACCTTACAGCGGTCGAACCACGGCAGTAGGAATAGCACAACAATAGACGCGCCCATTGCGACGACACCTAACAGCTTATCAGGAACAGCACGAAGTACAGCGTAGAACGGCGTGAAGTACCAAACAGGAGCGATATGCTCAGGTGTTTTCAGCGGGTTTGCAGCTTCAAAGTTAGGCGGCTCAAGGAAGTACCCACCCATTTCTGGGTTAAAGAACAACACATAACAGAAGAAGAATAGGAAACCAGCAACACCAACCATATCTTTCACTGTCCCGTATGGGTGGAAAGGAATAGAGTCAATGATGTCGTATTTCTTAGTGTAATCCTTGTGGAATGGGAACTGAGTTTTGTAGTCGTCGCCCATTGTACCTTTAGGAAGCTTAGTCTCGATACCGTCTGGGTTGTTCGAGCCTACTTCATGCAGTGCTAGTACGTGAAGCACGATAAGCAGCAGAAGTACGATTGGCAGAGCGATAACGTGCAGTGCAAAGAAACGGTTCAGCGTTGCACCGGAGATGATGTAATCACCACGGATCCAAAGCGTTAGGTCATCACCGATTACAGGGATCGCACCAAACAGAGAAATGATTACCTGAGCACCCCAGTAAGACATTTGACCCCATGGTAGTAAGTAACCCATGAAAGCCTCAGCCATAAGCACTAAGAAGATCAACATACCGAAGATCCAAAGTAGCTCACGAGGTTTTTGGTAAGAGCCGTAGATTAAGCCACGGAACATGTGCAGGTAAATAACAACGAAGAATGCCGAAGCACCCGTCGAGTGCATGTAACGCAGTAGCCAGCCGTATTCCACATCACGCATGATGTACTCAACAGAAGCAAATGCACCGTCACCAGACGGTACGTAGTTCATTGTTAGCCAAATACCCGTAAGGATTTGGTTAACCAATACCAACATTGCTAAAGAACCAAAAAGGTACCAAAAGTTAAAGTTCTTAGGCATCGGGTATTCAGACAAATGCTTTTTATACGCATTCATCGCGGGTATACGTTTCTCTACCCAGTCTAGTAGTCCTTGCATTATGCATCTCCCTCGTCAATACCGATAAGGATCTTGGTGTCACTTAAATACATATGCTTTGGCACAACAAGGTTCAACGGTGCAGGTACGCCTTGGAATACTCGACCTGCCATATCAAACTTCGAACCATGACAAGGACAGAAGAAACCAGACTTAACACCCTGAACTTGTTCTGCAAAAGAATCCGGCAGGTAAGTTGGAGAACAACCTAAGTGCGTACAGAAACCAACAGCAACGAAGAATTCCGGCTTAATTGAACGGAACTCGTTCTGTGCGTATTCTGGTTGTTGTTCAGCTTCAGATTGAGGGTCACGAAGTTGACCACCGATCGCTTTTAGGTTCTCTAGTACCGACTCAGCACGGCGTACAACCCATACAGGTTTACCTTGCCACTCGACACGAACCATTTGTCCCGGTTCTAACTTACTGACTTCCACTTCCACCGGCGCACCCGCAGCTTTCGCCTTGGCACTCGGATTCCATGATTTAATAAAAGGCACGGCTACAGCAGCTGCTCCTAAACCACCAACAACGGCTGTTGTTGCGGTTAAGAAACGCCTGCGACCGTTATTTAAAGGCGCGTTGCTCATCCAAACATTCTCCCATTTGCTCCTTATGGATTGAAATAATTCCGATTAAAGAGCATGGCTAACAAAATATGTATTTAGTTCTATTTATTGACGGCAAATGATAAATAAAACCCTACTTTTTGACAAGATAAAGCTACCTTTTTGTAACAATCATGAGGCAAAGCGCACATTGGGTTACAAAAGCTTTCAAAATATAAGAATTTGGAAATAAAACGAGGAGGGAAAAGCGTTTAGAGGGGGGATAAAAACAAAAAGCCCGGCATATAGCCGAGCTTTGAACCACAATTCCAGTCGTAAAACTGGGAGCGTGTACTTTTTCGTAAAGAAAAATTAACGCTTAGAGAATTGAGGTTTACGACGTGCTTTACGTAGACCAACTTTCTTACGTTCAACGCAACGAGCGTCACGAGTAACGTAACCAGCTGCACGTAGAGCAGGACGTAGAGTTTCATCGTACTCCATAAGAGCGCGAGTGATACCGTGGCGGATTGCGCCAGCTTGACCAGAAATACCACCACCAGAAACAGTGATGTAAAGGTCAAGTTTCTCAGTTAGTTCAACTAGCTCAAGAGGTTGCTTAACAACCATACGAGAAGTTGGACGACCGAAGTAAACATCAAGGCTACGCTTGTTGATTACGATCTCACCAGAGCCTGGTTTGATGAAAACACGAGCTGCTGAGCTTTTGCGACGACCAGTGCCGTAGTATTGATTCTCTGCCATTTTCATAATCCCCTTAGATGTCTAGTACTTGTGGCTGTTGAGCAACATGGTTGTGCTCAGTACCAGCGTACACTTTAAGCTTACGGTACATCGCGCGGCCTAGAGGACCACGTGGAAGCATACCTTTAACTGCTAGTTCTAGAACCATTTCTGGTTTCTTAGCAATTAGCTTTTCAAAAGTGATAGTTTTAAGACCACCTGGGAACTCAGAGTGACGGTAGTAAACCTTACCCTTAGCTTTGTTACCAGTTACAGCAACTTTCTCAGCGTTAACAACGATGATGTAATCACCAGTGTCTACGTGAGGAGTGTATTCTGCTTTGTGCTTGCCGCGTAGGCGAGAAGCGATTTCACTTGCTAGACGGCCAAGAGTTTTGCCTTCAGCGTCTACAACATACCAGTCGCGTTTTACAGTTTCTGGTTTAGCAACGAAAGTTTTCATGCTAATAATTACCTATTTAAAAAATTTACACTTAAGGAATACTCGCGTATTCCCACTGTCTAAGAGTTACCATTCATCACCCCTTCGAGTGTTGGAAAACTCTTGGCATAACGTGATTTTACTCATCGCTAGAGGCCCGCAGTAACGGTAGGTCGCAGGATTATAGAGAAGAGCGAAGAAAAAATCACCTCTTTTTGAACAAAATCACGATTTTTTTAATTCTATTTCTTAATCGAGATAATCAAAGCTAACTTAAGTGTTCTTTTGCCAAATATTCATGGCTCTGCATTTCAATTAAACGCGACTGACAACGTTTAAATTCAAACTCTAGCTGACCATGAGTATATAGCTTTTCTAGCTCCACTTCCGCTGAAATAATCAGTTTTACATTACGCTCGTAGAACTCATCAACTAACGCAATGAAGCGTCTCGCAGCGTCATCTGAAGTCGCATCCATTTGCAACACATCCGCTAATAGAACCGTGTGATAGACCCGAGACAACTCAATATAGTCGTTCTGACTACGAGCAGACTGACAGAGCTGAGCAAAAGTACCATGCAGTACGCCATCACTCGCTTCGACTACATCTAATTGGCGGTGATTAACCTCAATTTGCTTAAGCTTCTCTTTATCTTCACCAACGAGCTGAGCGTAGTACTTTTCGAGGTTGATATTCGCTTGGCTATCTAGCGGGTAATGATAAATCTCGGCCTGTTCTAAAGTACGTAGACGATAATCAATTCCGCTATCAACATTAAGGATATGACAGTTATCTTGAATAAGCTTAATCGCAGGTAAGAAGCGCGCTCGCTGTAACCCATTGCGATACAGATCCGCAGGTGGAATATTTGAGGTCGCGACTAAGATAACATTTCGAGCGAATAACTCCTGGAATAGAGTTCCTAAAATCATCGCATCGGTAATGTCTGAAACAAAGAATTCGTCGAAGCAGATAATGTCCGCTTCTGCCTTCAATTTGTCAGCCACTAAAGGCAATGGATCACTAACATTACCTAGCGCCTTTAGTTCATCGTGAACTCGATACATAAAGCGGTGAAAGTGAACTCGCATTTTTTTAGTGGTCGGTAAGGCATCGTAGAACGTATCCATTAGATACGTTTTTCCTCGCCCTACGCCCCCCCAGAAATAGAGACCTTTTGGTGGTTGTGGTAGCTCTGGCTTTTTGCCCAGT
The DNA here is from genome assembly GCF_024347515.1 of Vibrio gigantis. NCBI lineage: Bacteria > Pseudomonadati > Pseudomonadota > Gammaproteobacteria > Vibrionales > Vibrionaceae > Vibrio > Vibrio gigantis. The sequence goes on along the minus strand of NZ_AP025492.1, from coordinate 500,284 downwards.
AATTTCTGGAGTCGAGTCAGTTGAGGAATAGGCGTATTCATGTAATTTTGGAATTGATGAAAGAGTTCATCTAAAGATTTAACGGCTTGCTCTTGTGCAGGATCTCTTTGAAATCCATGTTCTTTTATATCTTGTTCGTATTTTTTAATGGGATTCATGACGACATTTCCACAATGAAAGCAATATCAGACAGCAACTAAAATGAGCCCAAACAGTACGAGAAATAACGTAACGTGGTGAATAAAGCAGCATCAAACTGCTAACTAGCGCACACGCATTTCTCTTTATACTGCGGCTATCTCATAGTACCATGGAGCCGTATCACGTGTAACTAAGCAGTAACAAACATGTTAAAAAACAATAATAAGGAGCTGTTATGCCTTGGATGTATGCCGTTGCCGGTTTACTAGTCGGAGTTATTTTAGGGGTCGCTATTTCTCGTCTCATGACACCTGAATACAAAAAACAAAAGAACGTACAGAAAGAATTAGATAGCGCAAAGTTTGCCCTTGAACAGCAGCGACAAGAGCTGGCTGATCACTTTGCGAAATCAGCAGAAATGTTGGACACCTTAGGTAAGGACTACACAAAACTGTACCAACATATGGAAAAAACCAGCTCAGAGCTGATTCCTAACTTGCCAGAGCAAGATAACCCGTTTGTGAAAACAGCGGCTGCCCATTCGGACAAGCCACAAGAGAAGTCTTCAGTAAAAGAGGCAACACTTGACGAACAGCCGAAAGATTACGCTAATGGCGCAACAGGTTTATTTGCAGAGCAGAAGAAAGAAATCATGGATGCTCCCGATGTTGTAACAGCAAAAGCATCGTAAACATTTAACACTTCTGTGAACTTTACAAAGGTTTTTGAGTCATAACTTTCACTCAGGTCATTTGAAACTTCTCATACTTATTATACGTATAAGAGGGTTAAGACCTTAACTAGAGAGGAGTTTATGATGAAAAAACCTTTGCTTGCTTTATCAGTACTGACTTTAAGCTTAAGTTCAATCATCACCCCCATTCAAGCAACGGCCGCACTGCCATTAAGTGTGGGTAATGAGGAATTGCCAAGCCTCGCGCCTATGCTTGAACAAGTGACCCCTGCTGTGGTTAGTATTGCCGTAGAAGGCAAACAGGTACAACGTCAGCAAATCCCTGAACAATTTCAATTCTTTTTTGGTCCAGAACAAACACGAGAGCGTCCATTTCGCGGGCTAGGCTCTGGTGTCATCATTGATGCCAAGAAGGGCCACATTGTGACCAATTACCATGTCATCAATGGCGCGGACGATATCAAGGTAAAACTGCATGATGGCCGAGAGTACGATGCTGAGCTTATCGGCGGCGACCAGATGTCTGATATCGCACTGCTAAAATTAGAGAAGGCCAAGAACCTTACCCAGATAAAAGTCGCGGACTCAGATAAACTAAGAGTTGGTGATTTTAGTGTCGCGATCGGTAACCCATTCGGACTCGGTCAAACAGTGACATCCGGTATTGTTTCTGCGCTCGGCCGTAGTGGCCTGAATCTAGAAAACTTTGAAAACTTCATTCAAACCGATGCAGCAATCAACAGCGGTAACTCTGGTGGTGCGCTAGTGAACCTCAACGGTGAGCTGATTGGTATCAACACTGCCATTCTTGGCCCTAACGGAGGCAATGTCGGTATCGGCTTTGCAATCCCATCCAATATGATGACAAACCTGACAGAACAAATTCTCGATTTTGGTGAAGTAAAACGCGGCATGCTGGGTGTTCAAGGTGGAGAAGTTACCTCCGAATTAGCAGAAGCACTCGGTTATGAATCCAGTAAGGGTGCCTTTGTTAGCCAAATAGTTCCTGACAGTGCAGCAGATAAAGCAGGGCTGAAAGCCGGTGATATTATTGTCTCTATAAATGGCAAACGCATTGATACCTTCAGCGAGTTAAGAGCGAAAGTCGCAACACTCGGCGCAGGTAAACAGATCGAGTTGGGCGTGGTTCGCGACGGAAAGAACAAAACCTTTGATGTGACGCTTGGTGAATCCACCAATAACAAAACACAGGCTGAGAAGCTCCACGAAGGACTGGCTGGTGCTGAGTTAACCAATACAACTGAAAGTGACTCAGCAACGGGCGTCAAGGTGTCGAGTGTTGCTCAAGGCTCACCAGCCGAAGCCTATCAGCTTCTGAAAGATGACATCATCATAGGGGTAAACCGTCAATCAGTTAAGAACCTTGCCGAGTTTAGAGAGATTCTTGAAAAACAACCTGGTGTATTGGCGCTTAATATCCAGCGAGGCGACAGGACTATCTATCTTGTGATTCGATAGTCTGACGTCAGCGCAATTACAGGGAGACTGAGTAAGTTTGCTTTAAACTTACTCAGTCTCCCTTTTCTTTAGATCAATCAAAATGCTATGCTTCACTTGTAATCAAGTCGGTCATCCATCTCCGGAGGCTTCACACCTTACTTGTTGAAGAGGGAAACATGCTGTCCTTTCTATTTCGTTCTATTTCCCTTGGACTCGTTTCAGCGGCGCTTATACTTCTCGCATTTCCGAGCTTAAGACCAGCGATTGTGTCTGACGTCACTAGCCCTAAAGTCGATAATATTGGCTCTCTTCAGATTTCATTTAACCAAGCAGTTCGCCGCGCGGCACCTGCAGTGGTTAATATTTACAGTCGTAAATACGCCGAAAGCGATCGCAACAAACTGCTCACTCAAGGATTAGGTTCAGGGGTCATTGTCAGCGAGAAAGGCTACATCATTACCAACTTCCATGTTGTGGCTCAAGCAGACCAAATAGTTGTGGCACTTCAAGATGGCCGAATAGCAGCAGCGCAACTTGTCGGTTCAGACAAACGCACCGATATCGCGATACTTAGAGTCAGTGGTGACAACCTACCAGTGATCCCACTCAATCCTAATTACAAAGCCAATGTCGGTGATGTAGTGCTGGCTATCGGCAACCCATACAACCTAGGCCAAACAACTACCTTTGGTATCATCTCAGCAACAGGGCGCTCTTCGATCAGTGCTGATGGCCATCAAGCCTTTATCCAGACCGACGCAGCAATCAATGAAGGTAACTCAGGTGGCGCGCTGGTCAACTCACAAGGTGAGCTAGTCGGTATTAATACAGCTTCTTTCCAGCAAGCTACCGACATGGAAACCTACGGAATCTCATTTGCTATCCCCTACCCACTTGCCAATAAAATTATGGAGAAGATCATTGCCGATGGGCGCGTGATTCGCGGTTATATTGGTATTGACGGACAAGACATCAACTCGGTGACGTCACGCTTGCTTGGTAATAAGAACATCGGCGGTATTGTTGTACTAGGAATAGACCCGAACGGCCCTGCAGCTGATGCTGGCTTTGAAGCACAAGATATTATTGTTAGTATCAACAACACCCAAGTTAACGGGCGACAGAGTGTAATGGACATCGTTACCGACCTACGACCGGGCACGGTTATCGATGTGGGTATATTGCGCCAAGGTGAGAACAAGACTCTTAAAGTCACCATCGCTGAAGATACTCGTTTGTAGAGCAAGCCTAAAGTTAGTAATTCAAACCGAAAAAGTGCGAATCGAATAATATACAGATACAAAAAACCCAGCTCTCAGGCTGGGTTTTCTTTTATCCGAAAATGGTATCAAGCGTCTCTACGATTCGCTTGGTTCATCGATATCGATACGAGTCACTCGCTGTAATCCTCTCGGCAGTAACCCACCACGACGACCACGCTCACCACGGAAGTTTTCAAGATCCGCTGGTTTCAAGCCAAGCTTACGTTTACCGGCATAGATAGTCAGCGTTGCATTCTCTGGGATAGCCATGAGATGCGATACAAACTCTTCACGCTCTTTTGCTTTCGCAGAAGGGATATTGATGATCTTGTTACCTTTACCCTTACTCAACTGAGGTAGGTCTTTAATAGGGAACAACAACATACGGCCTTGGTTAGTAATCGCCAGAATTTGGTTACTGTCCAAGTCAGCAATAGGGCTTGGCATCATCACTTCAGAAGCTTGCGGCAAGTTAACCAACGCTTTACCGCTCTTATTCTTAGATAACAGATCGCTACCCTTACAAACAAAGCCATAACCCGCATCAGAACCGACTAACCATAACTGCTCATTCTCTCCCATCACCACTTGGCGAATAGAGGTACCTGGGCTGACGTTCAAGCGACCTGTAATTGGCTCACCTTGGCTTCGTGCCGACGGTAATGAATGTGACTCAAGGGAGTAGCTTCGGCCATCACTGCCAAGAAACACCGCTTGTTGGTTACTCTTGCCTTTAGCGCTCGCTAAGAACTTATCACCCGACTTATAGTTCAAACCTTCAGCATCAACTTCATGCCCTTTGGCATGACGAATCCAACCTTTCTCAGACAACACAACCGTGATTGGTTCGCTTGGTACTAAGTCGCGTTCTGTTAGCGCTTTCGCTTCAGCACGCTCAATCAGAGGTGAACGACGATCATCGCCGTATTTATCCGCATCGGCTTGGATTTCTTTCTTGATCAACGTATTCAAGCGACGCTCTGAACCTAGTAATTTTTCAAGCTTCTCACGTTCAGCCTCAAGCTCTTCTTGCTCTGCTCGGATTTTAAACTCTTCTAACTTAGCTAAGTTACGAAGTTTGATATCAAGAATCGCATTGGCTTGAATTTCAGAAATGTTGAAACGGCTCATTAGGACAGGACATGGTTCGTCTTCTGTTCGAATGATCTCAATCACTTCATCGATATTAAGGTAAGCCGCTAGTAAACCTTCTAAGATGTGCAAACGCGCCAGTACTTTATCTAGACGGTATTGCAGACGGCGACGAACCGTTGTGCGACGGAACTCAATCCACTCTTTCAGGATTTGAACTAAACCTTTAACTTGTGGGCGGCTATCTAGGCCAATCATGTTCAAGTTAACACGGAAGTTCTTCTCAAGATCCGTTGAAGCAAACAGGTGGCTCATCAGTTGATCACAATCGATACGATTCGAACGAGGAACCACTACGATGCGAGTTGGGTTCTCGTGATCCGATTCATCACGCAGATCGTCAACCATCGGCAGCTTCTTAGCGCGCATCTGGTTAGCGATTTGCTCAAGTAACTTAGCGCCCGACACTTGATGAGGCAGCGCTGTGATAACAATATCAGAGCCTTCTTTATGCCAAACTGCACGCATCTTGATACTGCCACGACCTGTTTTGTAGATCTTTTCGATATCCGACTTCGGAGAAATAATCTCAGCTTCTGTTGGATAGTCAGGGCCTTGCACGCTTTCCATGATCTCCGATAGCTCAGCTTTCGGACTATCGATTAACTTAATCGTCGCATCCGCAATCTCACGCACGTTATGTGGTGGGATATCCGTTGCCATACCTACCGCGATACCAGTAATACCGTTAAGTAGGATATGAGGCAGACGAGCTGGCAACATCTGTGGCTCTTTCATCGTGCCATCAAAGTTGGGTTGCCACTCAACCGTACCTTGGCCTAATTCGCCAAGTAGAACTTCAGCAAATTTAGACAGTTTTGCTTCGGTATAACGCATCGCTGCAAATGATTTCGGGTCATCAGGAGCACCCCAGTTACCTTGACCATCAACCAACGGGTAACGGTAAGAGAACGGCTGCGCCATTAGAACCATGGCTTCATAACAAGCAGAGTCACCGTGCGGGTGATACTTACCTAATACGTCACCAACGGTACGTGCTGATTTTTTGTATTTCGATGCAGCCGATAAGCCCAGCTCAGACATCGCGTAGATAATACGACGCTGTACTGGCTTCAAGCCATCACCGATATATGGCAATGCACGATCCATGATCACGTACATTGAGTAATTTAAGTAGGCATCTTCGGTGAACTTGCGCATTGGCAACTGTTCAACGCCATCATATGTAATTTCGTTAGACATCCATTATACCTCGGCCATATCACCGTTAGTTTGTAGCCATGTACGGCGATCATCAGCGCGTTTCTTACCAAGCAGCATGTCCATCATCTCATTGGTCGCTTCGCTGTCATCAATCGTTAACTGAACAAGGCGACGAGTGTTTGGATCCATAGTGGTTTCACGCAACTGAAGTGGGTTCATTTCACCCAGACCTTTGAATCGTTGCACGTTGATCTTGGCTTTCTTCTGCGATAGACGCTCAAGCACACCATCTTTCTCCGCATCATCGAGTGCGTAGAACACTTCTTTACCGCAATCGATACGATACAGAGGAGGCATTGCCACATAGATATGACCCGCTTCAACCAAAGCATGGAAATGACGAGTAAACAAGGCACATAGCAGTGTCGCGATATGAAGACCATCCGAGTCCGCATCGGCAAGAATACAGATCTTACCGTAACGCAGGCCAGATAAATCATCGTTGTCCGGGTCGATACCCAGAGCTACCGAGATGTCGTGCACTTCTTGCGAAGCCAATACTTGGTCTGCTGACACTTCCCATGTATTTAGAATCTTACCACGCAGTGGCATCACCGCTTGGAACTCACGATCACGAGCTTGTTTAGCTGAACCACCTGCCGAGTCCCCTTCCACGAAGAAGATTTCAGTACGGCTTAAATCTTGAACTGAACAGTCAGTTAACTTACCCGGCAGTGCAGGCCCTGAAGCGATTTTCTTACGCACAACCTTTTTGCTTGCGCGCATACGGCGGTGGGCATTCGCAATACAAGCTTCTGCCAACTGTTCTGCCAGTTGAGGCTTTTCGTTCAACCACAGGCTAAACGCATCTTTTACCACACCAGAAACAAACGCAGCGGTTTGACGCGAAGAAAGGCGCTCTTTTGTTTGACCAGCAAACTGCGGATCTTGCATCTTCACCGATAGCACGTAAGAACAGCGATCGAAGATATCGTCACCCGTTAGTTTAACACCACGAGGCAGGAGGTTACGGAATTCACAGAATTCGCGCATTGCATCAAGCAGGCCTTGGCGTAGACCGTTTACGTGTGTACCACCTTGTTTAGTCGGTACTAAGTTCACGTAACTTTCGGTGATCATATCACCGCCTTCTGGCTGCCAAATGATCGCCCAGTTCGCCATTTCTGTTTCAGCAACGAATTCGCCAACATAAGGTTCTTCAGGCAGCAAGGTGTAGCCTTTCACGCCTTCAGCAAGATAGTCTTTTAGACCATCTTCATAGAACCATTTATGTTCTTCACCACCGACTTTGTCGATAAAAGTGATTTCTAAACCTGGGCAAAGAACTGCTTTTGCTCGTAGGTTGTTGATAAGACGAAGTGTCGAGAATTTAGGGCTATCGAAATACTTAGGATCAGGCCAGAAATGTACTGATGTACCACTGTTACGATGACCACAAGTGCCTGTTACAGTAAGTTCTGTTACGGCATGACCGCCTTCAAGTGCAATCTCGTGAACCTGACCTTCTCGGCGTACAGTCACTTCAACACGTTTTGACAGCGCGTTGACGACCGAGATACCTACACCGTGCAGACCACCAGAGAACTTGTAATTATTGTTCGAGAATTTACCGCCAGAGTGGAGCTTAGTTAAAATCAGCTCAACACCTGAGATCCCTTTTTCAGGGTGGATATCGACAGGCATACCACGGCCGTCATCGGTAACTTCTAACGATTGGTCTGCGTGAAGCACCACTTTGATCTTCTTAGCGTGTCCCGCTAGTGCTTCATCGACCGAGTTATCAATGACTTCTTGGGCAAGGTGGTTAGGTCTTTCTGTCTCAGTATACATTCCTGGGCGGTGTCGCACAGGATCGAGACCTTCAAGTACCTCGAGGTCTTTTGCATTATATTGTTCAGTCATAATACGGAGTTTACTCAAAAAGTTTGCGTCAGTTCGCTGGCTCCAGTTTCACTAAAGCAGAATCATTACTATGAACCGTCATAGTAGAGCGAACGAGCGAAGTATTGGGGAATATAGTCTGGAAGCTGAGTAATGATGTCAAGCTAGTTCAAAAACTAAGACATCAAACTATGATATTTCACCATTGATAGATGAAATAACAGGCAAACAAGAGAAAATCACTCTATTGATGAAACAGATTAAAGGTTTAGAAAAGTGACGATTTGTTGGGGGTAGCGTTCAAAATCAACAAAGCTATGATCCCCACCCTCTTCTACTGTCTGTGTCGCACCTTGGTACTTCTCTACCGCTTGTCGGTAATCCAGAACTTCGTCTTCCGTTTGCTGAAGTAACCAGAAGTCACTCGGCTTAACGATAGCCGGAACCTCTAATGCCTTCAGTTCATCGATATGCTTTGTTTCCAGCACATATCGTTCATCGGTATATGGGTTGACTTGCTCACCTAAATAATCAGCAAGAAGCTCATACGGCTTTACGGCTGGGTTTACAACCACCGCCTTGAAACCATAGTGACTATTTAACCATGTTGAAAGATAACCACCCAGCGAGCTACCGACTAACGCGATCTGATATTGATCTTTATATTGCTCCACCAGCTGCTGTAAATGCAGAGCGGCTTGCTGAGGGAAACTCGGCAGTTGAGGCGTCACAACTTTAATATCAGCGCGATGTTGAGCACAGTACTCAGCCATCACTGTCGCTTTATGAGAACGTGATGAACTGTTAAAACCATGAATATAGAGAAGCAATGATGGCTTAGTGGTTTGTTGCTGTTCAGAACCAGACATTAATAGCCTCCTACATCAATAGTCACTAACATCAATAACCAGCGGCTTCGAAGTCAGGTAAAAACTGCCCATGAGGCAGACGGCGAACTTGCGTACTGACCGTACCATCTTGATGCAATTCGATCTCTCTCCAACCAGGAGACAAAGTATCGACGGCAAAGTCATCTGAATTCGGTTTGAATTGCACGCAAGTCGACGGTGTTGCCATGACTTGTACACCATGATGATCTCGGTTCATGTCTTGATGAACATGACCACACAGCACTGCTTTCACATTAGTATGCTGTTGAACCACGTCCCAAAATTGGTCTGCGTCTTTCAGGTTATGTTGATCCAACCATGCACTACCAACCAATAGCGGGTGGTGGTGTAATAGAACCAAGGCATTGCGTTCAGGGAATTCCGTCAGCTTTTGTTCAAGTAGATCAAGCTGTTGATCACTGAGACGCCCATGAGGTACACCAACCACTTGAGAATCCAGCATCACCATCTGCCAGTTATCGCCTAGCAATACATGCTCAACGCACTGTATTTGTGGTGATGGTAAAACACTGCCCATATTAGGTTTAAAGTCATGGTTTCCTGGCAGCCAATAACACGGCTTTTCCAAAGGTTGAATCCCTGACTCAAATTTCTGGTACGACTCTGCACTGTGATCTTGAGAGATATCACCAGTAGCCAAGATCGCTTCATAATCGAAGTCCTGGCTAACAATGCCATCGACTACAGCACGAAAGCTATCTTGAGTGTTGATGCTTAATAAGCTGCCATTGCTCGGCGCAAACAAATGCGTGTCCGTTAGCTGCACAAGCTTAATAGTGCTCTCATCAAATTTTGAAGTGTGTGATAATTCCAAAATAACAAATCCAGATACGTTACTGTTTAGACTTAAAAAGTGTTGTTAAATAGGCTCAATTAAAAGGCAATTGGAGTTCGGCTGATACCCGTTTTTAAACAAAACGTTAACCATTCTCCAAGAAATTTATTCAATTGAAATTTCTCGTCCTTTTGAAGAAGCTTAGTGTTGGGATAGTCATATTTCGCTTTGACTCGTGAAAAATCCCCGCTAGCGCACACTTCTGCAACTCGAGCATCGTGATATAGCCTGACAGACATTTTTGGCAAAGGAAACACTGGCATCGCGTCACTCTGACATATATCTATTAATGTGGTGTATTTTGTGACCTCATTCACTGTCAATTGATACACCATATTAACGGCTTGGTAACAGCGCACGTCACCAACCTCATGCCCAACCGGTAACAAAGCGTTAAGTTTGGCATAGTTAGTCTCGTAAACTCGCATCAATTCAGCAAGATCAACATGATACGGTTTTTTAACCGCTATATTTGGCATGACGTTAATCTATCCACTCTGACTGTAATTCTTGGTAGTTCAATTGTAGCCACTGCAGAGCAATGATCGTGGCTCCATTTTCAAACACACCCTCTTTTACCAACTGATAAGCGGTCTCGCGACTCATCACTTGTACTCGAATGTCCTCACCTTCGTAGTCCAACCCGTGTACCCCTTTAGCTGTCGTTGCATCAACACAGCCAACAAAGACCTCGAGTTTTTCTGAGCAACCGCCAGATGAAGGGTAATACGAAGTAATAGGCAATACAGATCCGACTTCGACTCCAGCTTCTTCCATTGCTTCACGACAAGCAACATCTTGTGGTGACTCATCGGTATCAATAATCCCAGCAACAATTTCGTATTGCCACGGATTTTCATGCTCTAAAGCGCCAACTCGAATCTGTTCGACGATCACGACTTCGTCACGAACGGGATCATAAGGTAACAAAGCGGCCGCATGACCACGTTCAAACATTTCGCGCTCTATTGGTTGGCTCCAGCCTCCCTCAAACAGCTTATGCTTGAATGTGTACTTAACCATTTTAAAAAAACCACGAAACAGCGTCTCTTTTGAGACTATTTCCACATCTTGCGGAGTAAACTCATGTCGTTGATTGTCAGACTGTTGCATTTGGTACCTCACTAAGTGATCTTTACAGTTTACTCATTGTCCGAGTTAACTACCAAGGATAAGGTTCAACTTTTTATATAAAACTTACAATTAAAGTTAAGTTTTAAAAAATAAATATTGCACAAGTGGACAGTTAACTGTAAAAAAGTGCAAAGTTTCGAGTAAATTACCACCAAACTGGGTTAAACTCCTTTAAAGAAAATTCCATAAAAGGCAGGAATAGGAAAATGAAAAAACTGCTTCCACTATTTATCAGTGCAGCAATTGGCAGCCTGAGTTCATCAGCTTTTGCTGATACGCTAGCTGAAGTTTACGACCAAGCAAAACAGAACGATCCACAACTTCTTCGTTCAGCAGCGCAGCGCGATGCCGCTTTTGAAGCAGTAACGTCAAGCCGTAGCTCTTTGTTACCGCAAATTAATCTAACAGCAAACTACGATATCAACCGTGGTGATCGCAGTGATATGAGCAATGACAACAACCAATGGGGTGTTGGCATTGGGTTTAGTCAAGAGCTATACCAACGTTCTTCATGGATCACTCTAGACACGGCAGAGAAAACAGCTCGTCAATCCGATTCAGCATATGCGGCAGAGCAACAAGCGTTGATTCTGCGTACAGCGACAGCTTACTTCGACGTACTTCGTGCTCAAGACAACCTAGAGTTTGTTCGCGCCGAAAAAGCAGCCGTTGCTCGTCAGCTTGAGCAAACTAAGCAACGTTTTGAAGTAGGTCTTTCTGCAATTACCGATGTACATGATGCGCAAGCTCAGTACGATGGCGTTTTAGCAGATGAAGTATTAGCAGAGAACACACTGACTAATAGCTACGAAGGTCTACGTGAAATCACAGGCCAAGAGCACTCTCAGCTAAGCATCCTAGATACTGACCGCTTCTCAGCGAGCAAATCTTCAGAATCAGCTGCAGCACTTGTTGAACAAGCAGAGCAAAAGAACCTTAGTCTACTTGCTGCTCGTATCTCTCAAGACGTAGCAAAAGACAACATCTCTCTTGCAAGCTCTGGTCACCTTCCAAGCCTAACGTTAGATGGTAGTTATGGCCTTTCAGAGCAAACTGACAGCTCTAACAGCCAAAACGATTATGATGCAGATAACCTGAACATTGGTTTGAACTTAGTTGTGCCTCTATACACGGGTGGTAACACGACCTCTTTGACTAAACAGGCTGAATACAACTACGTTGCAGCAAGTGAAGATCTAGAAGCGACTTACCGTAGCGTTGTGAAAGACGTACGTGCATTCAACAACAACATCAGTGCTTCGATTGGTGCTCTGCGCGCTTACGAACAATCTGTTGTTTCTGCTCAGTCTGCTCTTGAAGCAACTGAAGCGGGTTTTGATGTTGGTACTCGTACTATCGTTGACGTACTAGATTCAACTCGTCGTCTATACGATGCGAACAAAAACCTTTCAGACGCTCGTTACAACTACATCCTAAGTGTCCTTCAGCTTCGTCAAGCGGTTGGTACGCTAAGCGAGCAAGACATCGTTGATGTAAACGCAGGCCTAAAAGTCGCAAGCAAGTAATTCTAAATTACGCTAGCTACAGCTACAAAAATGCCGCTCGTCGAGCGGCATTTTTATTATCGATTAAACTGGGTAATCAGAGCCAGAAATTAGCCTCGACCACCTTTGATCGCTTTAATTATTTCAGTAGTCGAGCAACCATCTTCAAAGTTAAGTACTTTAACTTCACCGCCAGCTGCAATCACTTCCGCCCCACCAGCGATCTCTTCAGGTTTGTAATCACCACCTTTTACTAAAATGCTTGGTAGCACTTCAGAGATCAAACGTTGAGGTGTGTCTTCAGAAAACGGTACCACCCAGTCAACCGCACCTAAACCCGCCAATACCGCCATACGGCGATCGGTTGGGTTCACAGGGCGACCAGGGCCTTTCAAGCGCTTTACTGATTCATCAGTATTCACGGCAACGATCAAGCGATCGCCTAACTCAGCAGCATGGTTCATGTAAGAAACATGGCCAGCATGGAGAATGTCAAAGCAACCATTAGTCATAACCACTTTCTCGCCTTTCGCACGAGCACGCTTCACCGCTTCAACCAGTGCTGCTTCAGAGATAACGCCGTAGTCTGTATCTTGACTACCGTGAATCGCTTCCGCTAGTTCAATTGTCGACAAGGTTGATGTTCCCAGCTTACCAACCACAACACCTGCGGCAGCATTCGCCAATGCACAGGCTTCATCCAGTGGCTTACCAGCAGCAACAGAAGCCGCCAGTACCGAGATAACCGTATCACCGGCACCCGTCACGTCGTACACTTCTTTCGCTTGAGTTGGCAAATGGAATGGTTCTAAACCTTTACGAAGTAACGTCATACCATGTTCGCTACGAGTAACAAGTAATGCTTCAAAATCGAACTCTTCGATTAGCGCGAGTCCTTTCTCGATCATTTCTTCTTCAGATTTTACTTTGCCAGCCACCAACTCGAATTCAGCCATGTTTGGCGTAAGTAAAGTCGCACCACGGTAGCGTTCAAAATCAGCGCCTTTCGGATCGATAAACACAGGAACCTTCGCCGCACGCGCTTTTTGGATAAAGCTCTGCACGTGCTCAAGAGCACCTTTTGCATAATCCGATAGAATTACCGAACGTACGTTAGGAAGCGCTTGCTCCATACGAGACAAAACAAGCTCAGGATCTGTATTCTCAAACTTGTCTTCAAAATCAAGGCGAATAAGCTGCTGACCACGGCTCATTACACGAAGTTTAGTAATGGTTGGGTAATCTTCTAACTCAACGAAATCACATTTAACCTTAAGTGCGCCTAAGGTATTTTTTAACACCTCAGCAGGCTCATCTTTACCGGTCAAACCAACGATATGAGCGTGGCCACCAAGTGAAGCAATATTCATTGCTACGTTGGCAGCACCACCAGGACGCTCTTCGTTATTTTCTACTTTTACAACGGGTACAGGTGCTTCTGGTGAAATACGGCCAGTTGGGCCATACCAGTAACGGTCAAGCATTACGTCACCGACAACAAGAACGCCTGATTGGCTGTAGTCAGGTAGAATTGGTTTCATTATGGATCTCCAAAAATCGAATCTGGCTAGAGTCTAGCACACTGATTACAGTGGCTAAACTATAGATAAATGAATAAAGCCTATCTAGATAGACGCATCAGTCGTTAAGCTATGGCTAGGTTATGCTTCCATCCACTGCTTCCATGCTTGAACAACATGTTCTCTTTCCATTTCAAACTTTTCAATCGCCACGTCTGCATCAAGGTTGAGTAGATTCCGGTGGTGGATTTCATCTCTTAACGTTGTATAAGCATGGGTTAATGCCATGCCTTGCTGCTCATCCATAATCTCTTGTGACAAAAGGCTTTCAAAGATTCTGACATTGTCACACCAGCGAGTAAGCTTAGGCTTCTCATTACTGTATCGAAGCACTAGGTATTGCGCTAAGAATTCAATATCGGTAATGCCGCCAGCATCTTGTTTCAGCATGAATCGTTCGGCTTTTTTACCACCTAAATGGCCGCGCATTTTTTCACGCATATCCACCACGGCTTTCTTCAACGTTGCTTCATCACGTGGCAGGCACAACACCTCATGACGTGTTTTATTGAATGCGGAAGCCAATTGCTCATCACCGTAGATCATACGAGCACGAGTCAAAGCTTGGTGCTCCCAAGTCCACGCATCATTGTGTTGATACTCGTCAAAGGCATCGGTTGGACTCACCAATAAGCCAGAAGCACCAGATGGACGCAACCGAGTATCTACTTCGTAAAGAATACCAGAAGCGGTTCTGGTCGAGAAAATATGAATAATACGCTGTGCCAACCTCAGATAGAATTGGCGTCCATCGATTTCTTTCTTACCATCAGTATAGATGTGTACAGGACAGTCGTGCATGAACACGATATCGAGATCGGAGTTATAGCCAAGCTCCCACCCGCCGACTTTGCCATAACCAACGACAGCAAAACCACGCCCTTCACGGTCTTTAAGATGGGTAGGCTCACCAAACTTAGCCGACACCTGTAACCAAGCTTGATTAACACCGGCTTCGACAATCGCTTCTGCTAAGTACGTCAAGTGATCACTGACCTTCATCACAGGCAGCGCGCCCGCAATATCGGCCGCAGCAATTCTCAAGATACAAGTCTGCTTAAACTGACGCAGACCTTCCATCTGCTGTTCCATATCGTCTTCAGGAATACGAGCAAGGTAATCACGCAGCTCTGTCTTGTAAGACTCCAAAGGCACTGGATTATAGAGCTGCTGAGGATCGATAAGTTCATCTAACAGAATTGGGTAACGACCCAATTGCTCCGAGATCATCGGGCTTGCTGTACATAAACGAACCAACTGAGTCAACGCACCAGGGTGTTCATCTAATAACTCAAGGTAAGTAGTACGCGTAACGATTTTATGCAGTAGGTGCAGTACTCGCGACAACCCAAACTCTGCATCCTTAGCGGTATACAGAGCTTGAAATACTTTCGGCATCAGTCGATTGAGTACTTCTCGCCCTCGTGGACCAAGGGTTTTTTTAGCTAAATCGGCTTTAAACTGAATGATCGTTTTCGCAGCTTCTGGTGGGTTGGCGATAGCAATGTCATGTTCTAATACATGCTCGATAACATCCGGCTTATGCGCCATATCCCACAGTTCACTAAAGTGACTCGCAATCGGGTTGGCGTCATCTTCATCAACACCAATCAGGTCTTCGAACACGGTATGTACATTAGCCATATGGGCGCGAGTTGCCGCAATCAAGCTATCCCAATCGGAAAATTGCATGGCAATGGCAAGCTGCAGTTGTTCGAATTCACCGTCAGGTAAAGTTTGAGTCTGCTTATCAGCCATGGCTTGTAACAAATTCTCAAGACGACGTAAAAACAAGTAAGCCTCGCGTAGATGCCCCACCTCTTCAGCCTCTAGCAAATGAAGAGACTCAATAGCGCTTAAAGTTTCCAGTAACCCTCGGCCACGAAGACTCGGTTCACGGCCACCACGAATTAATTGGAAAACTTGAGCGATAAATTCCACTTCGCGAATACCACCAGAACCCAGCTTGATATTGTTCGATAAACCACGGCGGCGCACTTCACTGCTAATCATCGACTTCATTCGGCGCAGAGATTGAATCGCACTAAAATCAATATAACGGCGGAACACAAATGGGCGTAGCATCTGGCGAAGTTCTTGATACTCAGGATACATTTCGCTACCCATCACTCGCGCTTTGACCATGGCGTACCGTTCCCAGTCGCGGCCTTGTTCTTGGTAATAATCTTCCAGTGCTGCGTAGCTCATTACCAATGGGCCACTTTCACCGAATGGGCGTAAGCGCATGTCTACTCGATAGCAGAACCCGTCAAAGGTTTGTTGATCAAGCGCCTTAATAATACGTTGCCCTAAACGCGTGAAGAACTGCGCGTTAGCAATGCTTCGTCTTGCTCCTTGGGTTTCGCCATTCTCAGGGTAGGTAAAGATTAGATCGATATCAGAAGAGAAGTTAAGCTCACCACCACCGAGCTTGCCCATACCAATGATCAGCATCGGCTGTGCTTCACCTTGTTCATTACAAGGCGTGCCCCACTCTTTACAACAAATATCGTACTGCCATTGATAGGTCTCGAAGATCATCGCCTCAGCCAACATCGATAGGTGGTTTAGGCTCTGCTCTAGCTCCCATGCCCCCATGAAGTCACGCCAAGCAATGTAGGTCATTTCTCGATTGCGAAATTGACGCAGCACGCGCTGACCGCTCATTTCATCGGCACAGCCAGAAAGCAATTCAGCCAGTCGTTTTCGGTACCCTTCAGCGCGTTTTTCGCATGCCAACATATCAGGTAAGTCACCACATAAAACCGTATCACGTTGCAAGCAATCACCAACAAAACAGCTTAAACCGAGTACACGTTTAAGATCTTCAGTCATTGGCTCAGGCCAGGTATTGATGACTTCACTTTGATGCTCTAATAATTGCTCAAAAGCAGACTGAGAGTGAGTGATGAGTTGAGAAGGCAATGGCATGTTTCTTCCTTGTATAAGCTGCGCGCCGAACAATCGGTTCGTCGATTCAGTTCTTCAATAACGAGTTTTCATAGCTAAAGATAAGTTATACCAAAGTTAGGCCAATAAAAAACGCCCACATTAGCAATGTGGGCGTCTTATCGATTAACTTATCTGGTTGAGCTTACAACTGAGAAAATGTCTCTGATAATAAGCCTTTACGGATGAAGATTAGGAGCTAAGGACTAAACCTTAAATTGCTTAATCTTACCATCGAGTTCTTGCGCGTTGCTTTCCATAAGCTGGGAGGTCTCTAACAACTCACCAACCACTACCACAGAAGCTTCAACAAGCTCTCGAACGTTAGTCAGGTTAACACTCATCTCTTCAGCAACACTGCTCTGTTGACCTGCAGCGGTCGCGATTTGGAAATTCATATCATTGATTTGATTTACTTGGCTTACGATGCCATCAAGCTCTGTACCAGCATTAGTCACCAGATCAACGCCTTCAGCGGCTTCAACAACACTCTTTTCCATCAGCTCAACCGCAGAATTAGCACTGCTTTGTAAGTGGCTGATCATATCTTGAATCTCGACTGTCGCTTGTTGAGTACGCTGCGCAAGGTTACGAACCTCATCGGCAACAACTGCAAAACCACGACCTGCTTCACCCGCACGCGCGGCCTCAATAGCAGCGTTCAATGCTAATAGGTTTGTTTGTTCTGAAATACCCTGAATAGTACCAACCACACTGCCAATTGAGTCAACCCGCTCTTCTACTTGGTTTACCGCTGCTGCAGAGGCTGCGATATCTGAAGACAGCTCACTCATCTTAGACACAGAGCCCTGAACGAATTTCTGACCAGTTAACGCTTGGCCTGATGCCTGTTCCGTCAATGAAGAAGCGCTTTGCGCATGCTCGGCTACAGTTTGCACCGTAGAGGTCATCTCGCTCATTGCTGTCGCAAGCTGATCGATCTCGTTGAATTCTTCTTGAGCTGACTCTTTGGTTTCAGACATGCTGATGGTCATCACTTCAGTCAGAGCAAACAGCTCATCAGAAGAAGCCACTTGAGCTTTAACCATGTCGTGCAGTTGAACTCGTGTTTTCTCAAGCTCGCGTGCCACGTCGCCGTATTCATCTTTGCAATCCATGTGAATTGGTACTGACAGGTTCTTATCTGCCATGGTTTTGATTGCATCACTTAGGTATTGGGTTTGGCGCAGCATCACTTTCGCCGCTGCCAATAGAAGAACCACAAACACAATGATCATTAAGGCTGTTTGCCAAGCCACTTGAACTAGGTAAGTCTCGTAATGCTGCTGTGCAACTTGCGCATTGTTGGTGGCAGCAAGCAATGAATCGTAAAACGTACTTGCGTCCCATAGCTGCTTCGAAATGATCAAGATAGTGCTGAATATCATCAGCATGACCATTTTTGGAACGAGACGAACGTCAGAGATTATCCTTTCCCACGGCTTGAATGACAGTTTAGTCATTGTCAGTTCTCCATTAATTCTTATATATTGATGGCTTCTATATCCGCGAGGTGGCTATGTCAGTCAAAGTTCGCGATTTATTTTGAGCCTCGTATGAATGTTGAATAATACCAAAGACGTCACCAAGCCAATGAGCTTATTGTCACTGATTCTCTCTTTCTTAGCGTTATTTGTGATCTCAGGCTTATTGTTCGTACCGATTGATAAAGAATCGAAACAAGTCCTTATCGGCCTCGATTTCATTATCTGTAGTGTTTTTCTTTTTCAGCTCACAATTGATCTATTCAGATCACAAAACAAAAAAGAATACCTAAAAGTACACTGGATCGATTTCTTAGCAAGCATCCCGATGATCGAGCCTCTTCGTTTCGCTCGCATTTTTCAGATTTTGCGTGTCATTCTTGTTCTCCGTTCAGGTAAACGCGTTGTCAGAGAACTATTTCGCAATCGCAAAGAAACTACCCTCGCCTCAATTATACTGCTGTTGGTTATTCTCCTGACCATAGGAGCGGGGACAATACTTCTGTTAGAGCACAAAGATCCCAATGCCAACATCACTACTGGACAAGATGCTTTATGGTGGGCTTTCGTCACCATCAGTACGGTGGGATATGGCGATCATTATCCTGTCACAAGCTCAGGAAAGTTAGTCGCTTCTCTGGTGATCATTTGCGGTGTGGGGGTGTTTGGTATGATTTCAGGCTTGATTACCTCTTTGATCACCTCTCCAACTCATCATGAGAGTCAACGAGCGGAAAACAAAGAGAAGCATCTTGAGAAAATCATTGAGCAGCAACAGAAAATCTTAGAACGCCTAGAAAAGCTTGAGCAACAAACAAAAAAATAGGGCCAGAGCCCTATTTTCATATTGATAAAGATATTGAATTTAGTCTTGCCAATATGGCTCAACCTCAACACTGATTTGGCGTGTCTGTTCCATTGCATGCAGAATGGACACTTCTTGACGAGCCAGCCAACGCTCTAGTTGAACCTTCTCATCGCCCTCCAGCTTCTCAGTCAAAGGCTCTAATGTTTTAAGTGCCAGCAAATCATCAATGCCTTGAACCATATCAGCCCATGGTAAGCGGAAGCTGTTACGCTCATCGTCATCATACAAACTCGCGAAACCCACACCAGAGTATAGATTGCGCATTAAACGGTATTGCTGATCAATATACGCTTGGCTAGTCATCACTCGTTCTGGTGGAAAAGCTTCCATCAAATCTGCCCATGTACGATCTAACTGCTTAACCGAAAACCACTCAATACCACGTGCCATTTGTTCTCGAGCTTTTTCGTCTAAGAAAGGCTGCCAGCCACGAGATAAGATCCAACGGCTCAGGTCTAGCAGTAAACCAGTGTAACGAGCAGAGCTCAGCAAAGTAAGTAACTCTTCTCGATCTGGAAGTTGCTCTTGCATCTCTTTAAGCTCAGCGACTAAGAACTTACGCGCATCAAGCTTACGTAACACGTGGCCTTTATCTTCGAGCAAGTCTTCGAAGTGGTCATAGCTTTTCAGCCAGTCGAGCTCTTGTTCAAGCCACTTAAGCTCTTGGCGTAAAATAGCGCTAGCGCGTCTTGGCACAATACCGCCATAGATAGTGAAAGTCTGACGGATAAAACTCAGTGAATGACTAATCTCATGTAGCGCTTCAATCGATTGGCGCTCGGTAAAAATCTGCTCGTGATAGTGCCAATGAGCGAGAGCATGCTCTAAAGATTGAATGAAACACGATTCAACGGTATCACTTTTGTCAGTATCAACTAAGGTCAAAGGAGTGACTTCATCTCCTTGATAACCTTGAGCAAGTCGGTAACCCTTAGCAGCTTTGCTTAGGTTGCCCAAACGCATACCACCTTGTTCGCAGAACTGGCGAGACAAGGTAAATAGAGCATCCGTTTGACCAGATTTAAGCTCCAATTCGACTTCGCAAATCGGTTCTTGCAGTTCGCCAGATTCAACGAAGCCTTGATCGAATGCGACCTCGACTTGGCTACCATCAGGCATACCAATCAACCACTGCTCACGTGTGAAGTTGGTAGAAAATAGAGGAGTAAGTTCAGCTTGTAACGTGTCGATGTCTTTACCCGCTGGCCAGATATCCTCTGGGTGCAGGGCTAATTTGGGTTCGTTGCTGTCGTGTTCTGCATTGTATTCAGGCCTTTGATGCAGGCCAGCAACCACACGACCAGCTGTCTTTACGGTTTGTACAAATACGTCATCAAAGCGTCGAATGCGTAAGCCAGTATCGTGCTTACGTAGCCAGTTGTCAGCGGTGTCAAAGTAGATGTTACCTAGCTCACGACAACTGTGCTGAAGTACTTTAGTTTCAGCAATTTTATTGCGTAAAGTCTCTGAAAATTCAGGAGAAACAAAAAACTTCAGTTCTATCTCGGTTTCCATAGTTATACCTTTCTGTGAAGATAGGGACAGGATATTGCCAATTTGAAAAGTCGGCAAGTCAGAAATATCGCTCTTATGATGATCTAAAACAGTTTTAATGAGAGATTGATTAGGTTAACATGCGCGACTTTGTAGCCATCGCTTAACATTTCACCATGAATATGGTGTATGTTGTTTTAAGGTTATTATTTATTAGGTTGGATGACCATGCCAGTAAATACAATTATGGGGTTATTTGCAAAGTCCCCAATTAAACCTTTGCAGCGTCACGTAGTATGCGTGAACGAATGTTGTTCTCACCTAGTTAATTTCTTTGAAGTTTCTTCAAAAGGTGACTGGGAAAAAGCATCAGAAATTCGAGCTCAAATTTCTCACCTTGAGAAAGAAGCTGACGTACTAAAACGTGAAATTCGCCTTAAACTTCCTCGTGGTTTGTTTATGCCAGTTGATCGCACCGATATGTTGGAGCTATTAACTCAGCAAGACAAACTCGCAAACCTAGCGAAAGACATTGCTGGCCGTGTATATGGTCGTCAACTTGTCATTCCTGCTCCTATGCAAGAAAACTTCATCGCTTACGTTAAACGTTGTCTAGATGCAGCGAACCAAGCACAAAACGTAATCAATGAATTAGACGAATTACTTGAGACTGGCTTTAAAGGCCGTGAAGTAACACTCGTTGCCGAAATGATTCATCAATTAGATGTAATTGAAGATGACACGGATGCGATGCAGATCGAACTACGCCAACAACTAATGGCGATTGAAGGCGATCTGAATCCAGTTGATATCATGTTCTTATACAAAATTCTTGAATGGGTTGGTGGTATTGCAGATCAAGCACAGCGTGTAGGCGCTCGTCTTGAAGTAATGCTTTCTCGATCTTAAATCATACGTTAACCATATAACGAAGAGCATTTTTTGAACAAACCACTTATGCGCTGAGTATTTCTCTCGCTGAGCGGTTTTTTGCGTCTAAATTTGTTCCGCTTGTTATCAAACAACTAGGTATTACGATGGATATCCTTGCTAACTACGGCACTGTCCTGATTATTGTTGCAGCAGCTTTCGGTTTCTTGATGGCTATTGGTATTGGTGCAAATGACGTTGCGAACGCAATGGGCACCTCAGTAGGCTCTAAAGCTCTAACCGTTAAACAAGCGATCATTATCGCAATGATCTTTGAATTCGCAGGTGCTTACCTTGCGGGCGGCGAAGTAACAGACACGATCCGTAAAGGTGTTATCGAAACGTCTCTATTCGCTCATCAACCTGATGTACTTGTGTACGGTATGATGTCGGCTCTTTTAGCTGCAGGTACATGGCTACTTCTCGCTTCTTACATGGGCTGGCCTGTTTCTACGACTCACTCCATCATCGGTGCAATCATCGGTTTTGCTTGTATCTCTGTAGGTACTGAAGCCGTAGACTGGAACAGTGTTCAAGGTATTGTGGGCAGTTGGATTATCACACCCGTTATTTCCGGTTTCTTCGCTTATGTCATATTTGTAAGTGCTCAACGACTTATCTTTGATACAGAGAACCCGCTATTCAACGCGAAGCGCTTTGTACCGGTATACATGTTCATCACAACGATGGTGATTGCACTTGTAACGATCAAGAAAGGTCTTAAGCACGTTGGTCTTCACCTAAGCAACACCGAAGCATGGGTTTGGGCTGCTGGCGTTTCTGCTCTTGTTATGATTGGTGGTTACCTATACATCCAGAAGAAATTTGCTAACCGCGAAGAAGACCACGGCTTTGCCGGTGTTGAAGGTATCTTCTCTGTACTAATGGTTATCACAGCTTGTGCGATGGCATTTGCACACGGTTCAAACGACGTTGCAAACGCGATTGGTCCACTGTCTGCTGTTGTATCAACCGTTGAGCACATGGGCGAAATCACAGGTAAGAGTACTATCGCATGGTGGATTCTTCCTCTAGGTGGTTTCGGTATCGTTGTTGGTCTTGCAACAATGGGTCATAAAGTAATGGCAACCGTTGGTACTGGTATTACAGAATTAACACCAAGCCGTGGTTTTGCTGCGCAACTTGCAACGGCATGTACGGTTGTACTAGCTTCAGGTACTGGCCTTCCAATCTCTACTACACAAACACTCGTTGGTGCAGTATTGGGTGTTGGTTTTGCTCGTGGTATCGCAGCACTAAACTTAGGCGTTGTACGTAATATCGTGGCTTCTTGGATTGTGACATTGCCAGCAGGTGCTCTACTTGCTGTTGTGTTCTTCTATGCAATTCAAGCTGCGTTTACTATGTAATCGCGACTGCGTTAGTGAATACTAGCGTCAGAACAGTGTGAGCTTCAGTAACGATATGTAAATGCCATGTCATTATTGACTCAAACGCACAGAAAGGGAGGCTTTGCCTCCCTTCTTTGTTGCACCGCATAAAGAAACTAAATATTATTTGCTCATTGAGGCTGACTCATACGCCTACCCAATTTGAATCGTTAAGGGATTTACTGTGAAAAAACTGATTAGCTTAGTTTTGTTCGCAATGCTTGCGGCTCCAGCTGCCTTTGCACAAGACCGTTATATTGCTGACAAACTATTTACTTATATGCATTCTGGCCCAAACAACACATTCCGTATCATCGGCAGTGTTGATGCTGGTGAAAAGATTACATACCTACAAACTAACAAGAGCACGGGTTATACCCAAATTCAAGACAACCGCGGTCGTAAAGGTTGGGTTGAAAGTAAGTTTGTAAGCACTCAAGAAAGCATGGCACTGCGTATGCCTAAGCTAGAGAAAGAGCTGACGGAAGTTAAAGGTAAACTAGCGAATGCTCGCCAGAGTGCTGACAGCGAAAAAGCTGGCCTAGCAAGCTCTCTAGACTCTCGTAACAAGCAGATTGCTGAACTAGAGCAGAACTACAGTGAAATTAGCCAACAGCTAACGAGCTCTCAAACAGAGAACCGTGAACTGCGTGCTAAACTAGACACTCAGAAAGACGACCTACTATTGAAGTACTTCATGTACGGTGGTGGTGTTGCGGGTATTGGTCTACTTCTAGGCCTTGTTCTACCACACATCATGCCTCGTCGTAGAAAGTCACCAAACGGCTGGGCGTAGACTTAACGCTTATATCAGGTACAGTAAAATTCAGTATCGAATATCAAAAAGGAGCACCTCTGTGCTCCTTTTTATTTGCCTGTGTACCGTCCTAAATATGGTTGACACATTTCCAACATGAAATTGGAGAGTGTCATGAAAACAACAAGTAGACGTACTCAACGAGATTATTCTCTTGCCTTTAAATTGGCAGTCGTAAGCCAAGTTGAAAAAGGCGAAATGACTTATAAGCAAGCTCAAGAACGTTATGGGATCCAAGGGCGCTCTACCGTTTTAGTTTGGCTTCGCAAACATGGTCAACTAGATTGGTCTAAAGGAATAGAACAATCGAGAGCGTTAGGAGCGACTATGTCAAACTCTTCCTCAACTCAAACCCCAGAGCAACGAATCAAAGAACTCGAGCAGCAATTAGAAGAAACTCAGCTCAAAGCTGAGTTCTTTGAAGCGGTTGTAAAAGTCATGGATCGAGATTTCGGAGTCCGAATCTCAAAGAAGCGCAAGGCCGAGTTATTAAGGAAAAAACGGTCAGAAAGTTGACCGTTACTAAAGCTTGTCACTTCATAGGTATTACAAGACAAGCTTTCTACAAACGCTGTGTTGCCGAAATTCATCAGACAAAGAAAGATGAATCTGTACTCGGTTTTGTGAAGGAGCAAAGGATGATGCACCCTCGTATAGGGACTCGTAAGATCAAGTATTTACTTGCTCAGAACGATATTGAAATCGGGCGAGACCGCTTATTCTCTCTGCTGAGAATGAATCGATTATTAGTACAGAATCGAAGGGCTTACCATCGAACCACAAACAGTAATCATCGCTTTTACTGCCATCCAAATCGAATCAAAGAAGGCTTAATACCGGAAGGACCAGAGCAATTATGGGTTGCCGATATTACTTATCTAGCAACGCGGCGTGGTAGTACGTATCTCAGTTTAGTGACGGACGCTTACTCAAGAAAAATCGTGGGCTATCACATAAGTGATGATATGAAAGCTCGCACGGTCAAGCAGGCCTTTTTAAACGCGTTGAAAGAGCGGAAGAATACAGGTGAGCTTGTCCATCACTCAGATCGAGGTGTTCAGTACTGCTCTGTTGAATACCAAGAGTTGCATCGACAGTATGGTGTATCTTGCTCAATGACTGATGGCTATGACTGTTATCAGAATGCGTTGGCAGAGAGGATCAACGGAATACTGAAGATGGAGTATCTGTTGAATAAACCTAATGATTTAGATGAAGCAAAGAAAATGGTCGCTGAATCAGTAAAAATCTATAATGAATATAGGCCTCACACGGCTCTAAAATACAAAACGCCCGATGAAATACATCGAGCGTTTTAGTCAATCAAGTGTCAACCCATATCAGGACGGGTCACTGTCATCTGGATGCCTATAGAGTTCGCTAGCCTTTCCACTCGTACAGAGCTGGGATTTCTATCTTCTGTTGATTGAACTCTATGATTACCGATTGTGGTTTAATCTCAAGTAATTGAATATCTTGCCCAATCCAATCTCCTTGTGCCACTTCTTGGCCATTCACTTTTACCCAACGCTTGGTTTCACTACTCGAATACATATGAGTTTGTAGGTCTAACTTAGGTAACACCCCAGATAAGCTATTAATATGTGTTTCCAACTCAATGACCTGAGAACCTTGCCCTGCTGGTCTTGAGTCCATTGGCTCAGGTGTGCTTTGTTGCTCACCCATGATGGATTCAAGCTTCAATGCCAAATCGGGTGGTAATTCACTCAGGTCTAGCCCTTGCAGCAAATCACTGTCCGACTGTGGGTCACTGTTTGATTGCAAGTTGCTAGCTTCATCGCTAACACTTTGCTGAACTGTTGGTTGACCTGGTGACGACTCAGAACTGGCTATCATTTGAGTGTTGTTATTAACATTCGCTGAGATCACAGCTGAGCCACCTATGGTGTTTGCACGATTCGAGTCCGAATCAATCTGTGCATACACCTCTTGGCGTGGCAGTGCTTTCAATGGCTTACTCGTCGGTGCAGGACGAACGGCGAACAATGGATTTTCTTCCACAGGAACAGCATGCATGCTTGCTACATCAGCCATTTCAGGCTCAACGTCTGATAGAGCCTTTGATTCTGGCAGAGCGGCATTAGCGACTCGGCTAGATGAGTTTTGCAGTTGTTGGTTATATGATTGATAAGCTAGGACACCACCCACCAGCAAAGAAGGTACCAGAACTAGGAGTAGCCCCATCGCTAACGATGAACCTCGTTTGCTGTTCATCCCTTTAGCAGAGCTAGGCACATGATGATTCTGATAACCTTTGAAGCTTGGCTTGCTAAGAGAATGCTGATTCAAATACGACTGTTTTCCAGAAGAGTGTTTAAGTTCGTGCATAATGCGTGACATTAGCTTTCGTCCCCTTCTAGTGACATCAACTTAGGCGAATCGAGTTGAGCTAATCTCTGCAACCTTGCCAAGGTTCGCTTACCTGCGATGCCATCAACAGACATGCCTTGCCAAGTTTGAAACGCTTCGATTTTCATTTTTAACTCATAATCAAACACATCACTGCCAGATACAACCTCTCCTAATACTTCAGAAAGTAACAAATCAAGCAAAGCAACTGCTTCACCTTGATAGCCCTCTTTGAGTGTCTCTCGTAGCGGCTGTTTCCAAATCGCGACATAATCGCCATGCCAGATTTTATCTAAAGATTGCTTCGGTATCACCAAGAGCTTCTCATTAACCAGTAACTCGACAGATTTCTCAGACACACCATAAAGCACAGCAAACACTGGCTTTTGGTCTATATCGAGGTTAAGTACCACAGGTACGCCTAGTTCTACCAATGTATCCAAATTAGCCTGCTGCTGCTCGCACACAAAGACACTTTGTGGTTCACTTAAGCACAAGCCATCACGCAGTGAAGATTGATATCCCCAAAGCGTATACAAGTCCTTGATAGCGAGAGAGCGATTGGTTCCCTGCATCAAATGTTGTTGAATGTGTGGTGGCAACTCAAACTTGGCAGGTTTTGGCTCAGCCACCAGCGTAGGTGTATCTGCCACCAATGAACGCTGAGTGTGCACTGCCGCTTCAGTTTTAATTTCACTTGAAGTATCCGTAGATAACCAAGAATTTATATAGGTTGGAGCGAAGTTAAAAGTCGCCATAGCAAGGCCGATACTTAACGTCGCAATCCCTGCATATTGGAATAACTTGGGCATAACATCGGAAGTTGGAGGGTTATCTACGTGATACACATCAGCCTGAAAAGACATAACCTGCTGACACGCTCGGTTAACCGTGTCATTACTCGGTGTTGGCTCTCCATCATGAAACGCTAGCTGCAGCGCCTTATCACACACCAAGTTAATCAACCGTGGAATACCATGAGTATATTGGGCAATCAGCTTAACGGAGCGATTCGAAAACAGCATTTGCTCGCCACCTGCTGTCTCTAGGCGAAACGCGATGTACTTACCGGTCTCTTGAATGTTGAGGGGCAGCAAATGGTAGCGCCCCGTAATACGCTGCGCTAGCTGGCGCAATTGCGTAGTCTGCAGGTGCTGTTGTAATTCAGGTTGGCCAACCAGCAATACTTTTAATAACTTGCGGCTGTCAGTTTCCAAGTTCGTTAAAAGGCGTAGCTGCTCCAACACATCGGCAGCTAAGTGCTGAGCTTCATCTATCACCAATAAGGTTTGAATACCTTCGGCATGACTATCAAGTAGAAAGTGATGAATCGCCTGACTCAGTTGCTTGAGTGATGCCTGTTGCGGATAGTCGATATCGAACTCATCACAGATAGCTTCAAGCAAATCGGTATTGGAAAATGTAGGGTTGAGTATAAGGCCAGCTTGAGTGTGGCTATCAAGGGAGGACAACATCGCCTTAGCGACCGTTGTTTTCCCTGTACCAACCTCACCAGTAAGCATCGCAAAGCCCCCACCCTCGCCTAAACCGGCTTGTAGGTTTTGCATCGCTTCTTGATGGCGCTGACTCAAAAACAAGTAGCGAGAATTTGGTACAATCGAAAATGGCGTCTCAACGAAGCCAAAATATTCCTTATACATGTGCTGCCCTATAATTACGATTAATGGAAAGTACCATTGCTTGCAGTAAAGTCCAGCAGTGATAAAACATTTCGAGGTGATAAGTTGCAAATATACGATAGCCTACCAAAAGAGAGTGGGCTACAGCGCTATCTAGTCGGTGGGGCGGTGCGCGATAAGCTACTCAATATTGATAGCTATGATAAAGATTGGGTGGTGGTCGGCAGTACCCCTAAAGAGATGGAAAGCCGCGGCTTCACTGCTGTGGGTAAAGACTTCCCGGTATTCTTGCACCCAAAAACCAAGGAAGAGCACGCACTGGCTCGCACTGAGAGAAAGTCAGGTTCGGGTTACACCGGCTTCGAGTGTTATTTCGCGCCAGATGTTAGTCTGGAAGAAGATCTCATGCGTCGTGATTTGACGATCAACGCCATCGCTCAAGATGATGAAGGTAACCTGCACGATCCTTATCACGGCCAGCAAGATCTCTCAGAACGTATTCTTAGACACGTATCCGATGCCTTTGTTGAAGATCCGCTTCGAGTACTGCGAGTTGCGCGCTTCGCTGCCAAACTTCACCACCTCAACTTTACGATTGCATCTGAAACCATGGATATGATGAGTGAAATCGTTAAATCTGGTGAACTCGCCCATCTTACGGCAGAGCGAGTTTGGCAAGAGTGGCATAAGTCTCTTAGTACACCACACCCAGAGGTGTTCCTTTCAGTATTGAAAGAGTGCGGAGCACTAGCGGTTGTTTTACCAGAACTTGATGCACTTTTTGGTGTTCCTCAACCTGAAAAGTGGCACCCTGAGATCGACACGGGTATTCACACTCTAATGGTTGCTCAGCAAGCGGCGCTGTTAAGCCCATCACTGCCTGTACGTTTTGCAGCTCAGGTGCATGACTTAGGTAAAGGCGTCACACCAGAAAGCGAATGGCCAAGTCATAAAATGCATTGCCATACTGGCGTGAAGATCATCAAGAAGCTATGTGAGCGAGTGAGAGTGCCTAATGAGTTCAGAGACCTAGCACTGTTAGTGTGTGAACAGCACTCTAATATCCATCGCGCAGATGAACTAAAGCCAACCACCTTCCTCAAGGTTCTCAACAAGTTCGATGTTTGGCGCAAGCCAGATAGGCTCGACGACATACTACTTTGCTGCCAAGCCGATCACGCAGGCCGAAAAGGATTAGAAGCGCAGCCTTATCCTCAAAAAGCGCGTTTTGAAGTCGCTTACCGAGCGGCACTTCAAGTTGAAGTAAAAACGATCATTGCCGATGGCTTTAAAGGTAAAGATATTCGAGAAGAGCAAGAGAAGCGCAGAGCGGTAGCTATTGAAAACGCGTTATCAGAACTCACTAATAGTTGATCTTCAATCTGTTAGTAAGCACGTATTAAAAAGCCCGCAGTAAAGCGGGCTTTTTCAATTTTACGGCGAGACTGTTATCAGCGTCTGTTACTGCATCATTAAGAAAGCAAACAGACCACAACCTAGGATTAGGCGGTAGATAACAAACGGTGTCATACCCATACGAGAGATAAGCTTCAAGAAGAAGTGGATACAGATATAAGCACTAATGAAAGACACCACGATACCCGTTAGCAAAGTGCCAACATGGATTGGATCACCACTGGTCACGAGCTTAAGACCTAAGTAACCACCAGCTAAAGTGATGATTGGGATAGACATCAAGAAAGAGAATCGAGCTGCTGCTTCACGTGTGAAACCAAGATACAGCGCCGCGGTAATGGTTGCGCCAGAACGAGATGTGCCCGGAATAATCGCCATTGCTTGAGCAAGACCAATAAACAGCGCTTTTTTCCAGCCAGCTTGGTACTCATCATCACGTAGGCTTGAGTTCTTATCTACCCACCACAACAACAGACCAAAGACGATTGTCGTTGTCGCAATCACCCATGCACTACGCAGGTAAAGCTCAACAATGTCCTTCATCAGCAGGCCAAAGATACATGCCGGAATCGTCGCAAGGATGATCATCCACGCCAATTTCGCTTCTTTGCTGCGGTCGCCCTTAAAGATAGATCCAAAGAAAGCGCCCAAAAGAGAAACCACTTCTTTGCGGAAATAGATAACCACAGCAGCTAATGTACCAACGTGGACAGCAACATCAAATGCCAAGCCTTGATCTTCCCAACCTAAAACAGCAGAAGGAAGAATTAAGTGTGCAGAACTGGAAATAGGTAAAAACTCAGTAAAGCCTTGCACCAACGCCAATATAAACGCTTCAAAATAACTCATTACTTACCTTAAAAAATTATAGTTTTATATCTACAACAGAGAGCGAGTCTAATTGCTGCATCTTCTGCCATATTTCACTGACGGTTCTTCCATCTTGCGGGATCACTCTCGCAGGACAAAGATCATAAAGCGGTTGTGTTACAAACGGATATTTATAGATATCACTGCGTGGCAGTTCTGGATCGCTCTCAGAAACCACCTCTCCAAACAGCACAATATCAAGATCGAGCTTTCGATCTTGCAGTTTATGTGCATCTTGAGAGCGACCCCATTTAAACTCAATTTTACGCAGGTGTTGTGAAAATTCAGTCAATGAAAGTGATGTGTCGAGCTCTATCACAAAGTTATAAAACGGATGGCTATTAAAACCCACGGGCTCACAGTGATAGATTTTAGAGCATTTAAGGTTAATCCCTAACGATTGAAGCTCTGTCCATGCCACTCTTGCATGCTTGTCGCGGTCTATGTTCGTGCCAACACCAACATAGGCTATGGTCATACTTGACCTCGTTCGATGATCACGCCAACAGCCTTCGCTTGAGGCACTGCGCCCGGTTTAGCCAAGCGGATTTTAATCCAAGGAACAGAGAACTGATTCATAATTAATTCAGCCACTTCTTCAGCCACACGCTCTACCAACAGGAAGCGGCCATTCGCAATATGATCAAGCACAGCAGTACTTACTGTAGAGTAGTCCAGAGCATCAACCACATCGTCACTCTTACCTGCTGGGCGGTTGTCATGAGCCATTTCAATATCAAGCACAAGTTTTTGTTTAATCTCTTGTTCCCAATCGTAAACACCGATCGTTGTAATTACTTCTAGCTGTTCAATGAAAACTTTATCCAGTGCCATGACTTGTCCTTTTAGAGGTCGGATACCCATATTGGGGAAAAAAACGTATTATTTGCGTAATTCGAGATATGATATCAATTACTCTTGGATTGAGCATTATTTTCCCATCGTTAGGCTTATAACCGTTTAAGGAAAGACATGACCCCATTAGCACTAATCATGATCATTGCAGCCTATTTACTAGGTTCAATCTCTAGTGCGGTCTTGATATGCCGAGTTTTAGGACTTCCAGATCCAAGAACAGTGGGCTCTAATAATCCTGGAGCCACTAATGTACTGCGTGTCGGCGGTAAAGGCGCTGCAGCCGCTGTCCTCCTGTGTGACATGCTTAAAGGCACCATCCCCGTCTGGCTTGGCTACTACCTCAATATCGACTCGATCATTTTAGGCGTTGTAGCGATTGCGGCGTGTCTGGGCCATATGTATCCAATATTCTTCCACTTCAAAGGTGGAAAAGGGGTTGCGACGGCACTTGGAGCCATCGCACCAATCGGATTTGATCTAACAGGAATGATCATGGCGACTTGGTTAGTTGTGGCATTTTTATTTCGTTATTCTTCTTTAGCAGCACTTGTCACCGTGCTACTTGCACCTTTCTATGCTTGGTTAGTCAAACCTCAATACACACTGCCAGTAGCTATGTTGTGTTGTTTGATCGTGCTACGTCACCATCAGAATATCCGCCGACTACTCGATGGCAGCGAACCAAAACTCGGACAAAAAAAATCGGCTTAACCTTATACACCCTTTTGAATGTAAAGATTTAAACCGATAAATTTTAGTTGTTGTTAGTACTACAGTAGATGTTTATCTAAAAACGTCTTCAGCATCGTATTCACAAACTCTGGCTGCTCTAACGAACTAATATGACCCGCGCCTGGAATCACCACTAATTCACTGCCGGTAATGCAATCGTGCATTAAGTATGACTCAAGTACCGGACGTGGTTTGTCTTCTTGCCCAACCGCAATCAAAACAGGCAGAGCAAAGTCCTCTACAGATTCGATCATATCGCGACGTCCAAAGACCATTCGACCGATGCGCGCCACTTCTTCAGCGCTCTCGCCCTCAAGAGCCGATAGTTGCTTAGTAAAACCTTCCACTAAAGCTGGCGTGTTAGTTTGAGCATCATTCGCGAAGAACAGTGGGACGACCGCTTCAACGATCGGCTGAGGTACCATCTTGGTTTGAGTGATGGTATCTAACATGTGGAAATACTTAGTGTGGGCAACTTCTGGTTCTAGACCTACGAAAGTATCCATTAGAACCAAAGAATTAATACGTGCAGGTGCAAGTTCCGCTAACTCTGTCCCCCACATACCGCCAACCGATAAACCAACAACTGAAAACTTATCGATGTTTAGGTGATCAAGCAGTGCCAAAACATGTTGAGCGTAATCTTTCAGGTTACGCATTGCACTCGGTGCCGCTTCAGATTCACCATGAGACCAAAGCTCAGGCACAATACAACGATACTGAGTTTTTAGTGCTTCAATCTGTGGCTTCCACATCGCGCTATCCCAAAGGTAGCTGTGGCCTAAAACAACAACCGGACCCTCACCTTCATCTAGGTACGCCATCGATTGATTATCTATTGTGAACTTGTTCATCTTCTTCCCTAATCTCTATCAGCAATTATTTATCGACATATAGTCGGTAAGCTAGGATATAAAAACGGCCGCACTAGGCGACCGTTTATCGAAACATCTTGATGTATTAAGCAATTGGCTCTAATTGGTCAATCGGCCAACGTGGTGTTGCTTGAACTGAAAGGTCAGCAGTCTCACCATTTTTCAGGCGCTGCATACCCGCATAAGCGATCATTGCACCGTTATCAGTACAGAACTCAGTGCGTGGGTAGTACACCTCACCACCAATTTTCTTAGCAAGCGCTTCAAGCTCAACACGCAGTTGCTTGTTTGCACTTACGCCACCAGCAATCACTATACGTTTCATGCCCGTCTGTTCCAAGGCACGCTTACACTTGATTACCAAGGTGCCACAAACCGCTTCTTGGAATGCGTAAGCAATGTCCGCGCGAGTTTGATCATCGTTGTCATTGTCACGAATCGTATTCGCTGCAAATGTTTTTAGACCAGAAAAGCTCATGTCTAGACCCGGACGATCGGTCATAGGTCGAGGGAACTTAAAGCGACCTGGCGTGCCTTTCTCTGCTAATCGAGAAAGCAACGGGCCACCTGGGTAATCTAAGCCCATCAGCTTAGCTGTTTTATCAAACGCTTCACCCGCCGCATCATCAATCGATTCGCCAAGGATCTTGTATTCACCAATCCCCTTCACTTCGACCATCATAGTGTGACCGCCAGAAACCAGCAGAGCAACAAATGGGAACGGCGGTGGGTTATCTTCTAGCATTGGCGCTAGTAGGTGACCTTCCATGTGGTGAACAGGTACAGCGGGCACGCCCCAAGCATAAGCAATGCTGCGACCAATCGTTGCGCCCACAAGCAGTGCGCCAACCAAACCTGGGCCAGCCGTGTAAGCCACACCATCAATATCTTTCGACGTTAGGTTAGCTTCCGCTAAAGCGGCTTTAATCAGTGGGATTGTCTTTTTCACGTGGTCACGTGAAGCTAGCTCAGGTACCACACCACCGTAATCGGCGTGCAGTTTTACTTGGCTATATAATTGATGAGAAAGCAGCCCCTGCTCATCATCATAAATTGCGATTCCTGTTTCATCACAAGAGGTTTCAATACCAATAATGCGCATAATTTTCTCGGCACGCTTTCGTCTAAAATGGGAAATTAGCGCAATATTACCCTGCCTAAGCTCTTCAAACAAATATTGTACAGACTATAATCGACAAAGTGCTTTACAAAGCTACTGTGATCGGATTAAAATTCCGCACCATTTTTGATCAAGCTGGTTAATGGCCAAACGCGAATAGAGAGTTAGCTCGATGGGTAACTTCTCTGATTTGGTACTGAGTAGCCAGCGATAATGAATAACCCCTGAGGTGAAAGGCATATGCCAATAGTTAAAGTACGTGAAAACGAACCGTTCGACGTTGCACTACGTCGTTTCAAGCGCTCTTGTGAAAAAGCAGGTATCCTTTCTGAAGTTCGCCGTCGCGAGCATTACGAAAAGCCAACTACAGTTCGCAAACGCGCTAAAGCAGCAGCTCAAAAGCGTCACGCTAAGAAGCTAGCTCGCGAAAACGCACGTCGCGTTCGCCTGTACTAATAACTTAATCCATAAGGACTGAGTTATGGCTCTTATTGAACAACTCAAAGAAGAGCAAAAATTAGCGATGAAAGCCAAGGACAAACCGCGCCTTGGCACTATCCGCTTAGCTCTTTCAGCAATTAAGCAACGTGAAGTTGACGAACGGATCACTCTGAACGACGACGACATTCTTGCTGTATTAGTTAAAATGGTTAAGCAACGTCGCGATTCTGTTGCTCAATATGAATCGGCAAATCGTCAAGATCTTGCTGACGTGGAAAAAGCAGAAATTACGGTACTTGAAGGCTTTATGCCTCAACCGCTAACTGATGACGAAGTTATTGCACTACTTGATAGCGCAATCGCCGAAGCTCAACCAGCGGGCATGCAAGACATGGGTAAAGTAATGGCTATCTTGAAACCACAAATTCAAGGGCGTGCAGATATGGGTAAAGTTAGTGGTTTAGTTCGTTCTAAACTCGCTTAATCCCAAATCAAATTGCAACAAGCCGTGCAATCCTTCGGAACGCACGGCTTGTTTGTATCTGTAACCTATTCAAACTATTATTATCCACACTCTCAGTTAGTGCATTTTTCTAAGGTTTTATGGCAGGACACATCCCGCGTAGTTTCATCGATGATCTCCTAGCGCGTCTCGACATTGTCGACATTGTGGACGCACGCGTGAAACTTAAGAAAAAAGGCAAAAACTATGGTGCTTGTTGCCCATTCCACAACGAAAAGACCCCTTCTTTTAGCGTAAGCCAAGAAAAACAGTTTTATCACTGCTTTGGTTGTGGTGTGCACGGCAATGCTATCGACTTCATGATGGAGTTCGAACGTCTCGATTTTGTCGAAGCGATTGAAGAGCTTGCCTCTTTCTTAGGCCTCGATGTCCCTAGGGAGCAACGCAGCGGCGAGATATCAACAACACCTAGAGCCAGCAGCGAACAAAAACGTAACCTCTATGATCTTATGGGTGGCATCAGCCAGTTCTATCGCTCCCAGCTAAAAATAGCAGCCAATAAACCGGCGATTGAATACCTAAAGAATCGTGGCCTATCTGGCGAAATTGTCCAGAAATTTGGCATTGGTTATGTGGCGGATGAGTGGGACTTGGTTCGTAAAAACTTTGGCCAACAGAAAGAAGCCCAAGACATGCTCGTGACTGGCGGCATGCTAATAGAGAACGATAAAGGCAACCGATACGACCGATTCCGTGGGCGCGTGATGTTCCCGATTCGCGATCGTCGCGGCCGTGTGATTGGTTTTGGTGGTCGTGTATTAGAAGATGGCACGCCAAAATATCTGAACT
Source organism: Vibrio gigantis (assembly GCF_024347515.1). Taxonomy (NCBI): domain Bacteria; kingdom Pseudomonadati; phylum Pseudomonadota; class Gammaproteobacteria; order Vibrionales; family Vibrionaceae; genus Vibrio; species Vibrio gigantis. Next base: position 464,976 of record NZ_AP025492.1, on the reverse strand, counting down.
CACCAGAAACGCCTATCTTCCATAAAGGTAAAGAGCTTTACGGCCTTTATGAAGTATTACAAGCCCACCGTGAACCGCCGCAAATTCTTGTGGTTGAAGGCTACATGGATGTCGTAGCACTCGCGCAATATGGTGTTGATTACTCAGTAGCATCGCTGGGCACCTCGACAACTGGTGACCACATTCAAATGCTGTTCCGTCAAACCAATACCGTGGTGTGTTGTTACGATGGTGACCGAGCAGGTAAAGAAGCGGCATGGCGCGCACTAGAAAATGCGCTTGAGTACCTGAAAACAGGTAACACGCTTAAGTTTCTATTCTTGCCAGACGGTGAAGACCCAGATAGCTATATAAGAGAACACGGCAAAGCCGCTTTCGAACAGCTTGTTCATAATGCGACGCCGCTTTCGACTTATTTGTTCGATAACCTGATTGAAATACACAAGTTGAACTTGGGAACAACGGAAGGAAAATCAGCACTGCGAGCACACGCTAGCACCTTGATTAACAAAATTCCTGACAGTTACTTCCAAGAATTGCTCGAAAAACTGCTCGATGAGCGGACTGGATTTGATAACCAATTGCGACGTGCGCGAGTTCATACACAGAACCCGACACCTCAACCGCATAAAGAGCTGAAGCGCACTCCAATGCGTGAAGTTATCGCTTTGCTTATCCAAAATCCGAGCTATGCTGATATGGTACCGGATTTATCAAGTGTCAAAGGCTTACAGTTGCCTGGACTAAGTTTATTCGTCGAAGTACTTGATAAATGCCACGAGCATCCCCATATCAACACAGGCCAATTATTAGAGCATTGGCGACACAATAAACATGAGGCTCTTCTGTCTCGTCTCGCGAGCTGGGAAATCCCCCTCGACGAAGACAATCAAGAAGACATATTTTTAGACTCATTGGACAACATCCTTGCCCAGTGCGTTGAAAAACAAATTGAAAACCTGCAGGCCAAAGCAAGAAGTGTCGGTTTATCAGCCGAAGAAAAAAGGGAGCTACTAGCTTTAATGCTAGATCTAAAAGCGTAACCCTGTTTGATTAGTCAGCATTTAATAAATTTGTTAACATAATTGGTTTGCATTTGAGAATGCAACGTCCTTCACCAGACCTGAAGTTGGATATCATCTATGGATCAAAATCCGCAGTCACAGCTTAAATTACTTGTTATTAAAGGCAAGGAACAAGGCTATCTGACCTACGCCGAAGTAAACGACCACCTACCTGCAGAAATCGTGGATTCTGAACAGGTAGAAGACATCATTCAAATGATTAATGACATGGGTATCAAGGTAGTTGAAACTGCACCTGATGCTGATGATCTAGCGCTTAATGATGACGATGCCAATATAGATGAAGATGCAGCCGAAGCTGCAGCTGCTGCGCTTTCAAGCGTAGAAAGCGAGATTGGCCGTACTACTGACCCAGTTCGCATGTACATGCGTGAAATGGGTACGGTTGAGCTACTGACTCGTGAAGGCGAAATCGACATTGCGAAGCGTATTGAAGATGGTATCAATACAGTTCAACTATCGGTTGCTGAGTACCCTGGCACTATTCCATACATCTTGGAACAGTTTGACCGAGTACAAGCAGAAGAGATTCGCTTAACAGACCTAATCAATGGCTTTGTTGACCCAGACGACGATGGCACAGCTGCGCCAACGGCGACTCACATCGGTTCAGAACTTGCTGAAACTGATCTGGAAGACGAAGACAAAGAAGACGCTGAAGACGACGAGGAAGAGGAAGAAGAAGATACAGGTATCGATCCTGAGCTTGCTCTTGAGAAGTTCACAGCACTTCGTACTAGCTACCAGAATCGTCAACTAGCGATCAACGAGTACGGCCATGAAAGCCCGAAAGCAATGCTTGCAACAACTATGATGCAAGACGTATTCAAAGAGTTCCGTCTAACACCAAAACAGTTTGATTACCTAGTAAACGAACTGCGTAACTCTATGGATCGTGTACGTACTCAAGAACGCCTAATCATGCGTCAAACGGTTGAGTACGGCAAAATGCCGAAGAAATCTTTCATTGCTCTATTTACTGGCAACGAATCTAGCGAAGCATGGTTGGATGAAGTTCTTGCTTCAGACAAGCCATACGCAGAAAAGATCAAACGTAACGAGCATGACATTCGTCGCTCTATCCAAAAACTGGATATGATCGAACGTGAAACGTCTCTTACTGTTCAAAGCATCAAAGATATCAGCCGTCGTATGTCTATCGGTGAAGCGAAAGCTCGTCGTGCGAAGAAAGAGATGGTTGAAGCGAACTTACGTCTAGTAATCTCGATTGCTAAGAAGTACACAAACCGCGGTCTACAATTCCTGGATCTAATCCAAGAAGGTAACATCGGCCTGATGAAAGCCGTAGATAAGTTTGAATACCGTCGTGGTTACAAGTTCTCTACTTACGCTACGTGGTGGATCCGTCAAGCAATCACTCGTTCGATTGCCGACCAAGCTCGTACTATCCGTATTCCGGTTCACATGATCGAAACGATCAACAAACTAAACCGTATCTCTCGTCAAATGCTACAAGAGATGGGTCGTGAACCACTTCCGGAAGAGCTGGCTGAACGCATGCAAATGCCTGAAGACAAGATCCGTAAAGTACTGAAAATCGCTAAAGAGCCAATCTCAATGGAGACACCAATCGGTGACGACGAAGATTCGCACCTAGGTGATTTCATCGAGGATACTACGCTAGAACTACCTTTAGACTCAGCAACGGCAACCAGCCTACGCGGTGCAACTAAAGACGTTCTTGCAGGCCTAACACCTCGTGAAGCTAAAGTACTGCGTATGCGTTTCGGTATCGACATGAACACTGACCACACTCTTGAAGAGGTTGGTAAGCAGTTCGACGTAACTCGTGAACGTATCCGTCAGATCGAAGCAAAAGCACTGCGTAAACTTCGTCACCCAAGCCGCTCAGAAACTCTGCGTAGCTTCCTAGACGAGTAATCGCACACTCTAGTGTGGTTAGCTTTTAAGCATAAATAAGAAAAGGTGAGCGTTGGCTCACCTTTTTTGTGCCTGCGTGATTTAAGTGGCTAAGATGTAAGCGGAATTGCCCCTTATAGTCTCTAGACACCACTGAATGCTTCCCCTATAATCTATGCCCTACGGCCCCTTAGCTCAGTGGTTAGAGCGCACGACTCATAATCGTTCGGTCCCCAGTTCAAATCTGGGAGGGGCCACCAAATTCTGATAAGGCTCATGAAGAAATTCATGGGCCTTTATCTTTTCTAGTCCTTTCCATATCCGGTCTTCGATTACTTGCTGTAAGCACCATTCCATTAGCACCACTAAAACACTCCACCTAATCACCACAGAGCCCGTGAACTTATCTCAGGCTGATATCGACCATCAGTAACCTCTCTCATCTGTACGGCACGACTCTGCGCTAGATACATAACACTCAATACCAGAACAGAAGCCCAGAGCGAGAAGCAGCAGTTAATCATTGGACTGGTATTCATACTGGAATCGGTAATCTCAACGCTAGGAGTGGTTCTAGGGCGAATCTCGTATGAGTTAGTGCGAGAAGTTGGGTTAGCGAGTGGGTTGAGGGAATCAGAACTAAATCTAGAGTGGGTGCCCCGTCGTCGACAGCAAACTGGACAGAAAACCTAAATAGGGAATTTAAATAGGGTTCGTGTCCACTCATTGGGTTCTAAAATCAGGTTGAAAGACCGGACTAGGACCGGACCGACGACGCCGTCAACGAAAACTAGGGAAAGTAATTACTGAAGAAGTTAGGTAGAACAAGGGCTAGAGAGAGATTACAGGGCCAGTCTAGAGAGACCGACCCAGCGACTTAGGATTTTAGGTATTGAGTAGGTGGAGAGGTTGGGTTAATCCTTTAGAGCCTTTTGGGCAATACTACTTTGTCTTACTAAAATGTCTCTAGTTGTTTGAAAGTAAAGAGGCTCCTCTATTCCTGCCCACTTTCGAAGCATAAACTTGAATTTATTTAGATCCTTCGATTTTTTGAAGGACGCTAACAGTTTCTCAAAGCTAATATGAACTTCTCGTCTAGCAAGGTTTAGGCGATCACAATTCAAATTAAGTTTTTCGATAGTTGACTCCAAAAGTTCGGAGCTTGTTGCGAAATTATTGTATGAAAAGGACTTTGAGTTTGCTTCATCGACATTAACTTCAAGCTTGCCATAAGCCTTACAGTAATTAAACATATTACTACTTAAGCTAACTTCTAAGGGAGATACAACTTTCCCTATCCACTTTTTTCCTTCGCCATGATTAGTTTCTAAATGCTCTTTATAAGAGTCACAAGATTTATTATCTGGCATAACGAACTGCTCAGTGCTATCCCTATCTGTACCACCAATACACACACCAACAACATTGTTCCAATCTAAGTGCCAATTCGGTTGTGCGTTACCTACAACCCATCCTGATTTAGAGTTAAAGTGTTCAACTCTTCGATGATGCTCATGAACATTAGCTTCAGTTAGATCGATCTCACAATACGCACAAATATAGTTTTGCTCTCCAAAAATCTTCTTCTTTATTACTTTTGCATCTTTGCTATTGTTATTTCGAAAGTTATCCCACGTATCATCAGTGTTATGTATAGCATAAACAGTAAGCTCATTAGGAGGTTGAGACTTATTAATTTTCCTCATACTCTTTCTCCCATTTACGGTTATCTATATATAACTCCAACTCAACTAAATCCTCGTATCCAGCCCCAAAATGGCGAGAAAGTTGCTTTCTTAGTGCCAAAGCATCTTTAGAGTCAAATTCATCATCATAAACAAGCTCCCTGTAACGAGTTAACGCCTTCGTTATTTCATCGTCTGGTGGACGTATGTCAACTTCAAACAAGTTTTTTAACACCCAAGATGATACAGCCCCTCTAGTGCCTTTAGGAGCTCGGTACTTCTTACCTTCTTTTAACAGCCAAATCGATGAGCTATCGACGGTATGGCAAACTTGTGGACTGTGAGTTGTTACTACAAACTGAACATTGGGAAAAGTAGACTCTAGCCTCTGAATCACTTTCTGTTGCCAGGATGGGTGTAAGTGCAGATCTACTTCGTCTATCAGGACGATTCCTGAACCTTCTAAGGGTGCAAGTGCTTTGGGATTAAGTAAAGTAAGTCTTCTCGCAATATCTGCGACTAAAGCTAATATGGTTTTTTCCCCTTGGGAAAGTTGAAGTACGCTTAGCTGATCCCCATTCTTTTCTAGAATTAAATCTAATGGTTTTCTTTGTAACTTTAAGTTGTTAAATCCCGGTAAAAATCGATATATAGCATCCTTGACTATATCTAGAGATTTTTCGTCAACGCTATATAGAGAGTTTAACTCCTCTTTATAATTATTAAGCTCTTTCTTGTGATTATCTAAGATATCGATTAAATCAGGGTGTTTTTTTATCAAATCCTTTAATATTGGACTGTTTATTTCTGATTCTTTTGACTTTATCTTTACTCTTAATTCATCGGCACTACTTGAAACGTCATTATCGCTTTCAATTAATTCTTTAAACCATCGAAAGAAAAGTTTAAAATCCGCTTTCCCTGATAAGCTTTTACTATATGCTTTAGCTTTATCCCATACATGGTCATCTTTTATTTCATCCGATTCTTCAATGTCTTTTGTAGTAACATCATTTGCTCTTTCAACGGTATAAGAGCAAAAGAGAGGTAACGACAGTTGAGGGTCTAATTCATTTGCCTGACGTAGTATTTGACATATATCATTGATTTCAGTGTAACTTCCTCGAGCTTTTTTTGTGCTCATGGAGGTTTTTTGCATCAACTCCATGTTAACTGATTGCTCTTCTATTTCAAATTCAGCAGAAATACTGGAATAGCTTTCACCATTTTTTATCTCTATTTCGTCTATAAGCTCGCCATTTGATGACTTTGTTGCCAACCTAGAGTTAAGGTGAGTCAAACATTTTTTTATTGCTTCTAGTACGCTTGACTTTCCGCACCCATTATTACCAACAAGTAAAGTTGTTGCGTTGCTAGTCGAAAGCCTCAAATCTAAAAATTCGAAACCTTTATAATTATTAAGTTTTATTGATTTTAATTTAAATCTATTTTCTTTCAGTTGCTTAGCGCAGGATGTTAAGTAGTACTGCGCCTTTTCTTTATTTTTTTCAACGCTAAAACCTTCAGCGTATGATTGAGCTAGTTGAAAAGATGCAGAAAAGTCACCTTTTTCAGATCTAGAAACTAATCGTCGTATTGTCTTACTGGTTTTTTCTTCCATTTAACTAATACCATCATATTTTAGCAATTTAAAAATAAGCTTTTCACCATACTTTATTTTCATTTTATCTAAGAAGCTCGGTTCTATATATTTAGCAAAGCCTATAAGTCCTTTCAAATGTTCAATATCTTCTTTATCCCGAATCGAGTTTATTGAAAATTTATGTAATAAAGCTCTAATATGTCTCTTTCTCTCTCGGCCTAGCGATATCTTGTTATTATTAGCTAGTGTAACCCCTGTTACATGTCGATTATGTGCTTTAGATGAAAAAGTGGTCTTGGATCTATTTAGTTTTATTTTTCCTTTAAATAATTCATGTAAACATGACTCAATAAAGTTTGGAATGCTAAAAAGAACATCTTTATTTAAAGTGGAAAATGTCAAATCATCAGCATATCTGGAATAATTTACACCATTCAAGCTACAGCTTTCTGTTACAATTTTATCAAATTCACACATGATTAGGTTTGAAAGGAATGGAGAAGATGGAGCTCCTACACTAAGTACAAAGTTAGGTGTTTTCTTTTTTGTTCTATTCCAAAAAAGTAACTCCACTAAAGGGGGGATCTCTTCACTAACCAATTCTATATTTTGATAATCTATCGCATTTAATAACATAGGTGGTGTTAAACTGTTGAAGAAATTCTCCAAGTCTAACTTTAACAAATAGTTGGACTTAACATGAACGCTGGCATTTTCTTTTATACCAATACCATCCATATAGGCTTTAGATGAATTATGAATTTTTACTAAAGGTTTAATTTGAGTGATGATGGAACGTTGAATGTTTTTCAACTCAGATGTAGGTTGTGCAATTACCCTAAACCCAAATGTTCTTTTAGGTATTTTATATACTTTATAGTGACCAGAAGGGCTACTCGCTAAGTAGTTATTGAGCCCTTTAGGAAAAATATCTGGAGGTATGCGACTAAGAATTGGAAGCTTCATTTATGTACTTACTTTAAAAAAAAATAAGTGTGATACAGGTTTCCCTGTATCACGATAGCTCTTTACTAAAAGACGCGGAGCGGTATTTCCGATCTGCAATCGTTGCGAAGAATGAGTAACTATTGCAGTTCGGAAATACCGTTCCGCAGCTGCAAAATCACTCAATAAATTAGAGTTTGGCGCAACGCCAAACTAGATTAAATCGTAAGATTAATCCAAATTACGCTAAAGAGCCTTGTTAAATTAGCTTACTTTGGCATATAAATCAATCCTAAAGAAAACGTATAACTGAAAAAGCTAAGGTTCAATACAAGTATCTAACTAACTGCTTATAAAGCAAAAGTTACGTCTTTTATTAACTCTGACACATTAGCACTAACCTCTCTCAACCTTGAGCTAGCCAAATGAGCATACCTAGTCGAAGTTTGAGGACTCTGATGTCCAAGTAAATGCTGAACATCATAGAGCGTGGCGTTTCCACTATTGATTAAAATTGAAGCAAAGCTATGCCTGAGGTCGTGTATACGGAAATCATCATAGATCCCCGCTGCTTTCTTGATTCGAGCGAATGCCTTCTTTGGATGTGCGATAGGTCTACCGGGTGCATCTCCGGCAAAGATATAGGGGTTCTTACGTATCTGAAATCGTCGTTGGTCATGTATTACCTCCTTAGCTAAATTATTGAGTAAAACCGTCCTTGATAACCCCGATTTTGTGTGTGGTAGGAATAGGCTCCAATTGCCGTCGTCGTCGACGGTAAGACAGTCCCACTTAGAGTTAGTAATTTCACCAATTCTCATCCCGGTAAGTAGGGCGAATTTTAAGGCATTCCCTTGAGTACGATTAGGTTCGTCGTTACATGCCTTGATGAAGGATGAAACCTCTTTTCGGTTCAGGAATCTGTTTCTTAGATTGTTCTCCTTAAGCTTCCTTATGTACTGCCCCGGATTCTTGTCTACATACCCCCATTCCATGGCTAACCGGAACATTCTAAGGGCTAAGGAACGTAATCTATTCACTGTTGATGGTTTCCTTGTTTCTAGAACTCCATCGAGTAGCTTTTGAATGTCTTGTTGGCTGATATCGGTGATGCTTTTCTTGCCCCATTTAGGATAGAAATGTAGCTTCAAGTTACCGACATCATTTTTAGCAGTGAGTTTGTTCATTCGGGCGTAGGGTAAGTAGTGTTCTTCCGCAAATTCCTGAAAACTAAGTACATTGGATTTTTCATCCCTCATAGCCTTAGGGTCATTGCCTAGTGCTATCTCTCGCTTGTGGTCATTGGCTATCTGTCTCGCAGTGTTGATATCTAGCGCGGGATACTCACCAATTTGTAACGATTTCTTTTTCCCGAAATAGGTGTATCTGAATAGGAACCTACGTCTCCCTTGTCTATTAATTATAATTTTCAGACCGCTACAGAGCTCATCCGTATACTCAGTTTCTTTACTTCGACTTGTCGACGGCGTCGGCGGTAATGAATCAAGTTGGCGCTTATTGAATTTGAATTTACGTGATTGCATTGGATACCTCCTTACTCATCAGAGATTGAGAAATGCTGGTGTAATTCAGTGCGGAGTGCCTTAGACATCAGTAGGTAGATACCCTTACCACTGTCCTCGACAATGCTTAGGGATATAGAAGCTCCGTAATCTAGTTCATCTTCGAACTCGGTATAGGTTAGAGCTCGTTTCAGAAGTTCGATATCGTCGACGACGACAGCGTTTAGCTCATTAATTGAGGTGAGGAACCAGAGTTCACATTGCAGTTCATCCCATGCCTGTTGGGTTTCTGTTTCGTCGTGGAATGGTTCGGTGAGTATAGATTTGATCTGTTCTTGCAGGGTATTGGTGGTTGGTAGGGTTGATAGATTATTTAAAGTTGTAACCTTGATCATATTAAACTCCATGATATTGATATCATGGAGTTAATATATGTATGTTTATTTTAACTCTTCGGGAGTTAACAGGCTTCTGACTCTAACTTGCTTTCTAGTTTGTGCGTGCGAGCATTAACCACACGTTGAAGTCTTTCAAAATCATCTTGAAGGTCATTTAACATGTCTTTAGCAGCTGGGATATAAGCTTCGCTTTTAATTGATTCATATTGCTTCACCGCAATAGAAAAACCTTCTTTCGAAGAGCCTTGAACGACTTGGCCCATTATTACATGAGGACGTTTTCTACTCATTATATTCCTCCTCTTGTGTCATAGTATTCGTTGATGTGTGTTCAGCGTGGGACTTTAATTTCTCTATAAATATAGCCATTAAGTTCGCATGAGTCTGCAAAAATTGAGCATCTCTATCCAAATTGAACTGGTTTTCATCACTACTAGTGATAACTAATACCCCTACAGGGCTGTGATTTTGTTGGCTAGAGCCGTCTTCACAAGGTATTACTGGTATTGCAATAATACTTTTATAGGTTTCCCCATCAGAGGTGGATGTCTTGATGGTTTCCGAACTTTTAGCGATATTGTCATAATATTTAATAGTTTTATGTAGAAATGACAAGCCAACAACTCCGAAACCCGGAGTCCAAACACGATTTTTCACTTCAATTCTCTTATCATGCATGCGCCATACAGGAACCAAACCACCATCACTTTGAGGAGTATAGAGAGCAATATTCCACAAGACACCACTTTCAAAAGCGAATAATTTTTCTCTAAGTACAACTAGTGGCCATAAGAGACTGTGGACCATTTTTTCAATATCTTGCTGCTCTAATACCTGACCATCAAGCTCCATGTTACGAACTCTACCAACCGCGAAGCTTAATGCCTCACTAGTAAATCTTAATGCATGTCCTTGGCTGGTAAAGTAGTTCATATCTTGAGCGTATGCCTGCTTAAGCTCATCAAAGTCACTTTTAACTTCTTGAAATTTTGTATTTTTATCTTGGTATTCAATCAGCATAGTATCCATGTGAGAACCTTTGAAGTGTAAAACACTCACAAGTAAATGGATAATCACTATCAGGACTACCATTCCCCATACGGCATTACTAACTTCTTTGTTCTCGGCATAAACATTAAATAGATGAGTGACGAAAACGGCTATCAAAATAGGTAGCAACAAACTATTCCAGATTGCTACTCCGGTTTGAGCCATTCGATAGAAACTATCTAATTTAATAATTAACTGTCTAACTTTTTTGGTATCCACGGATTTCAAGTCCAAAGCTTGCAACTAGAGACATATTAACCCATGAGTAAGTGAGTTGCCTGTTCCAGTTAACATTTTGCCTATCCCCTCAATACCTAAAATCCTAAGTCGCTGGGTCGGTCTCTCTAGACTGGCCCTGTAATCTCTCTCTAGCCCTTGTTCTACCTAACTTCTTCAGTAATTACTTTCCCTAGTTTTCGTTGACGGCGTCGTCGGTCCGGTCCTAGTCCGGTCTTTCAACCTGATTTTAGAACCCAATGAGTGGACACGAACCCTATTTAAATTCCCTATTTAGGTTTTCTGTCCAGTTTGCTGTCGACGACGGGGCACCCACTCTAGATTTAGTTCTGATTCCCTCAACCCACTCGCTAACCCAACTTCTCGCACTAACTCATACGAGATTCGCCCTAGAACCACTCCTAGCGTTGAGATTACCGATTCCAGTATGAATACCAGTCCAATGATTAACTGCTGCTTCTCGCTCTGGGCTTCTGTTCTGGTATTGAGTGTTATGTATCTAGCGCAGAGTCGTGCCGTACAGATGAGAGAGGTTACTGATGGTCGATATCAGCCTGAGATAAGTTCACGGGCTCTGTGGTGATTAGGTGGAGTGTTTTAGTGGTGCTAATGGAATGGTGCTTACAGCAAGTAATCGAAGACCGGATATGGAAAGGACTAGAAAAGATAAAGGCCCATGAATTTCTTCATGAGCCTTATCAGAATTTGGTGGCCCCTCCCAGATTTGAACTGGGGACCGAACGATTATGAGCCAAGCTTCAGCCCTGTAATCAACATAGTAACCCTGCCCCGAATCACTCCGAAATCCACCAGCAAAATCACATCACCTGATTATCAGCATGAATTCTCTGACGTCGACGACGGGGTTGATGGGATTGCAGGGGATGACTGAGTACGACGACGCCGACGAGGCTATGGGGGTAAAGTTGGGTGGAAAGACAGGAATATTGGTATCCAAATCACATCAAGCATACGTGGTTAGTGGCATATTATTCAAATAACATTACTTGAAATAGGATATCACATGCCAAAAGATAGAAATCTCGTTAACTTCTCAGAAGAATATGAACTAAACAATCGCCTAAAACGCAATAACAAGCGTCAAACCGAAGAGAACCGCCAAAAGTTAAAGAACATTGGTGACAAGGCTAAAAAGCAACTGAATAAAACTCGACTCACACACGAAGAGCTAGACAACGCCATAGAACGTAATCAAGACAAGCTTGATTAAACAAGTATGGGGAAGTTTAGTGATGTCGTCGATTACCATCTCTATATGTCGACGACGCTTCTCTTAGTTAAACTCGTACCTTTCCCCCCAAACATCCCATCCTTTCTTACGTAAGTTTTGCCGACCAACTTTTACTTTTTCTGCTGTAAATAAATTCTCTAGTGGTAGATCTAACCCAATATTGATTGCCGATGCTACTGATGAATCTCGGAGCTTAAATGACTTAGGTAAGCCATTAAGACCCTCCTTTCTGGTCTGTAAGTCAGAAAAAAATAAAATCATGGTATCAAGATCAGAAGCTCTTTTCTGATTGACTAACAAATGCAATGGCTGCTCAGAGGTTTCGATTTCTGCATCAAAAAATCTATTTCGAAGTTCTTCAATAAAATCTATCGTCGTTGGCCAATACCTCGAATCAAAAGATAAAAGTGGTTTAAATCTCTCTCTCAAAAATGAATTGAAACGTGAATGATACTGACTAGAGGCATTCAAAATGTCTGGTAAGTCAGTATCAACATATGAGTACCAGCGAGCACCTTCACTAAAGTCTTCCCTTTCTTCTAAAAGTGACGCAAGCGTTCGTGCTGCATCAAAAACAGCTTGATTCGACTCGATAAACCTCTGGTAGTCAGCCCGTATTTTAGTTGCTTGATTTGGGTGCCAGAACATATTCGCATCTACCAAGATTTCTAATATCAACCTTTTCTGGTGTTCATCAAGCTGGTTGTGGACGTCTTCAAAAAAATCATTGAGTTCACCAGAACGTTCGATAGATCTCTTATAAAGTGGAGTCAAACTCCCCCAAATATTGTTCTTCTGATTGTACTCTAAGTCCTTTTCAAACCAGTCAAGGCAAGCCTGCGCACTCGTAGTTAATTTGCTCTTCGTTTGCATATAAGATCCTGTAATTGCTAAGTTGTTACATTAATCTTATCGACCGAGAAATCAAAGTACGGTATTCGAACCAACTTATTTCTTTTCATTAGAAATACCTGTGCATCGTTACCAAAACTCGTTACTAGCAAATAGTCAGCAACAAAATATGAATCTACTCACCTTTACTGCGATCATAGTGCTGCAAGCTATAATCTTCGTCGGTAAGGTACTTAGCCCCTAGTTCCTTATCTGCATCTCGAAGCGTTTCAGCTTTTAAAGCACTAATGTGCTCATCTTTCATCAGCTTAAACAGACCTTCTTTTTTCTTCTCACGAATACGTTGGTTGTAAAGCGTTGTCGCACGCTCTTTCACTCGATTATCCCAGCGGATGTGATCAAATTGCCAATCTAATTTCTTGCTAACCACTCGAATATTCGCTTCTTCACACTCTTTTTTCATGTGATCGACATAGGCGAAAATATCACCTAAAGGCATATCGAAATACTCACAAATCTGATTCAAGTGGTAAGCATTAATCGGCATAGCACCATTCTCTAACTGTGAGTAAGCGGCCTTTTTCATACTCAACTCAGCAGCCACATCTGCCTGATTAACGCCAGTACTTTTGGCCTTATCAAAATCACCACAAGATCGCACAAATTCATTACCATAATTACGTAGGTCACTGAGTGCTTCTGCAACCAAAGTCATAATACTTGTTTGTTTTTCTTTTTTTACGTTCATGTCACTCCCTCGCTTGACAGGTTTAAGTATACCAATAACCAAACTCAATTAACCAGTAAAAAACAGTTGACAGATACACATTAACGAGCGCACTATTGCAATATCAAACAACTCAGTATAGTTATAACCAAACTCACCAAGAGGAAAAGTATGGCAATCCAAGCACTAAGACTAACATCTAAAGAGGAAGCAGAGGCCATTGAGCATGGTCGTAATATTGGTATCGCAGTCGCAAATCTAGCCTATAACCCAGAAGCTCTTCCGCCTCGTTACGCCGGGCAGTTTCTAGAAAATATGGATATAGAATATGGCGACGGTGGCGGTATTCCCGCTGCCGTAATGTCGAAAAAAACAGCTAACGGTTGTGATGACCCCGTTGAGTTCTTTTTCGATAAAAAACTATATTTCGCTTCGAATACAGTGAAACGAAACAGAAACACTCTGACAATTCACACATCCTTTCCAATGGAGGGACGAACAATGGCAGAAGTTACCTGCCAGCACCTCATCAGCAGACAGCAGACTATTCCTCTTTCTGTCTACTTATCCGTAGGCTATCACTGTAAAGATCTTGATTTCTTCCACCCAGAAGCCATTGAGAGCTTCTGTGCAGCAACCTTTTCACTGGCTAGTGAGTGCTTCGATTGGGAAGACTTCGCAAGCGGAGAACGATTCAAATTCAATGCAAAACTCGCCTTAACCAACGACCTTAAAGGAGTAAATTCCATGTCATTTAACACTCAAGCTCTACTCATCACTTACACCAATAAAACCAAACGACACGCCTGCAAAGGTCCGAAAGTCCGAATGGCTGAATTTGTCGAATCCGCAATGGAAGTACAGGCGCAAGTAGGCCGTATAGACAACCTAGACGCCATCACTCGTGAGTTTGAACAACGCTTAGCGACTAAGTCGAATTGGGGATACAAGCTAGCTGCTGAGCAACTATCCGAAGCAATTAAAACCGTCGAAAAACACTAACCCTTAAGCAACACCACTTTTTTACTTTAATTTTTGACTAGCCGAGCCTCTCGGTGACGGCCTTCTTACACCTCAAATTCAGCAGTCAATATATTGGCTGCTGAATTAAGAATGAATTTTGGAGCACATGATGAACTACTCAAACAACACGAACACTTCAGCAAACTACGAAACACATGGACGCAACTCGATGGTGAATTTCAACGAGTTTCCTGATGGCGATTCAATTAACCAACCTAACTTTGCACCTCTGGCACTTCAGGCTGTTGATTTAAAGAATTCGTCCGCAGAACTGACCTTCTTTACGCCCATGGCTGAGAAAGTCTACTTTCACTACGTGAATGCCTTCGGGTTCCTTCAGTGCAGTGCAGCCGATTGTCTGATGTGCCGCGCTCAAATTAAATTAGATAGCCGCTACCTATTTCCCGTCTACGATCACATTGAGGGAGAGGTGAAGGTGCTGGCTGTTCCACCATCCGAAAAGCCAAAATCCTTGTTTCCGCAGATCAAGCCTTACGTCACCAAGGGCGGTCAACTCGTGTCAATTGAGAAAAATGGATTCAATTATGATGTTCATGCCACTGCCCTCCCCGAGTACGCCACTATCGATGAAGATAAAATTACTGCGTTTTCCGATTCATTCGATTCTGGCGAAATACGCTTGTCTGATATCTACCGTATTCTGACCGACGACGAACTGCGAGATATCCCAGAGATCGAGAGACGCCTGCGTTTCAAAGGTGTGGCTTGATTGTGGTTAATACAGTCATCATCAGCGGGGCCGAAAGCCTCGCTGAATTTCGTTTTAATAATAGTGCTCAGGCTATGCTTGAGATGCTGACGCAACACCACTACGTGCTCAACGACTGGATGGTAGGCGTTGGTAAGTCGTACCAACTGGATAAGTTGACCACTTTGGCGTTGGAGTCAGGAACATATGATTGCGTCATTGTCTCAGCGCCGACTCGAGGAATTCTTGAGGAAAGAAAGCACCTTCAAAGCCCTCCAGCCGATGTTAAAGTTGTCAACATACAACCCCGTCCCAGCAAGCTGTGTGGTGAAACTCGCGATCTGAGCTGGAAAGGCTACGAACATAGAAACTTAGGTCTACTGGGCAAAAAGCACATTTGCGCCCTTTGTCCAAATAAAGATAAGTGTTTTTGGCCCGACCAATACGGCAAGAATTTGAATGGGGCGAAAATTGTATATGCAGCTCAATCACATTTCGTGCGTAACCCCTACTTCATCCAACACATCGTAACGATGGCTAAAGCAAACAATGCGTTAGTCATTTTCGATGAAGCCAATGTGAGCCTAAACCATTACAGTCGAACCATATCGCCCATATCGATTGAACAAACCCTAGAAGCCGTGCAAGAGAGTCATCTATCAGACTATATAAAAGGCACTCTAACGCACTACCTAGAATGTTTACGACAGGCCTCGACGGAGGAACTGCGCGATATTTCAGCGTGGCGCTGCCCTGCAATTTTTCCAGATCAGATCACTCAAATCACAAGCATTGGCGATCGCATGTTTGGCGATCGTTTCATCAATATTCTGTATGACATCCAAAGCTTCGGAGTGTCTGAGGTAGAATCACGCGAAAAATTAGCGGATGGTTCAATTCACTTTCCTGCACCGCCAGTCAATGCAGGATACGACACCGTGCTATACAGCGGCACCACCTACCCGGACATACTCAAACTTAAGCTCGATATGGATTTTTATAGCCCTTACTCTCATATTGAGTTCCGAGGGGAATCGACAATTTGGCACAATATCGCATCCTCCATTGGAACAGCGACAAACTTTAAGAAGAACTCGCCACAAATCCTAGATACCTTCGCCCAATTGACGCTCCAACGTGTGAAAGAAGGAAAACGCGTATTGCTGGTATCTAAACAGAAACACGTCGACCACTGCGTGTCTTTGCTCAATCAATATCTGGTAGAAGAAGGGGTTCAGGATATTCGTGTGGTTCCCGCAAGCGATTATGCAGAGTGTGACAACATGACCTTAGTGCCCATAATCCATTACGGGGTCATTGGTATTAATCAATTCGAGAAGTTCGATTGCTGCTACTGCCTAAACAGCTATTACATAACCCAAAACATACTTAACAACGCGATTCAGGATCTACGAGCCGAGGATGAGCGAATTGAGGTTGCGATTACAACCACTGACAACCCTCGACGGCGTCATGGCATTATCACAGACCAAAAATATCTGTACTCTGATGTCGCCAAAGTCGTAAACCCAATGCTGCAAACATTAGAAATGGGGGTCGTCATCCAAGCAATTGGACGTGTTCGCCCATTTACAAAATCGCGTGAAATCATCACGTTTCAAAATAACGATGCACCAAAGTCGAGTTACGACCATGAGTACACCAATCTAGATCAACTGCGAAAACACTTCGGCTTAAAAAGCAAGCAAGCCCGAACGTCGGCAAACCTGTCAGAGCAGATCAATCAGATGATAGCCGCCGGGGTGAAGCAACAGGAGATTGCTTCAACTCTTGGGATCAGCACTCGAACCGTTCGACGCCATAAGGCCTGATAACAAACACTAACTCAGCAAGGAAGGCATGGACAGAAATGCTTTCCTCACGACTCAAAAGGTCATGTAATGGAATTATTACCTGCAACCCAAGCGCATCTAAACAAGAAAACAGCCCCACCATCGAGTGCCTTGGTTCTGCCTCAAGATACGTCACTTACCGTCGGGAAAACTCAGTTCATTCAACATGAGGCTGAGCTCGATCAATTGATTGAACTGACATACCAATTACCGCTATCCGCTGTCAGTCTCAGCTTTCAATTCACTTACTCGACTCCGGTAGTCACGCTACCGAACGGCAATGACAGATATGATATTTCGTCCATTACTCCGCGCTTACTCAGCATGACGCTGATGGAGAACACAAATCGCTCACTAGTGCTGCACTCATTCGTCATTAACGTTACGACTCCCTCGATTCGTCCAAAACTACAAAGCCTTTTCGATCTGCCTGTGACCTACGTAACCCACGACGCCAAACCTGACCTGCACTGTATTTGGTCATTGGGCCTAAACGAGCCCAGATATTGGTGGGATACCTGCATTGCAGAAAAAGCCAGATATCTTGGTCAACACAATAACGCTAAGCCCGCGCAAGGTATTTCAGCGGTCGAAAAAATACAAGCCCAAAAAACATTGGCTGAACAGAACACGGTGTTTTATGGCTTAGCGGAGACAGCTCAACGTTACAATGTCAAAAACGGCCTCGCTTCCAGCGTGAAATTACTGATGGGCTCTGAGCAAGACCACCAGTCTTTTTCTGCCTTCCAGATTGAACGGACGTCGCAGCTCAGCATCACGGTGGCGAAACTGTATCTACCACAAAGCCAATCCTGCCTCATGTTTGGTATCCACCGACACCTTATCAATATTGAGATGCCTTGGGTCGTGACTAATGCATCCATCGAGTGGAATGGCTTTAAAGTATGCAGAGATAAGTGCAGTCAAATTCTCGAAGCGTGCGAACGTAAACTTAGTCTATACAGTCAAGAGCTCGCACAACTAGGGATGACAAACCCCAATAGCCAACATCAAAAACAAGCGCTTTTGCTTCACTCGGCTTACTACATCACTTCAAAGATGGTAACGACTATAATTTTAAACGTGAAATGCTAAGCAAAAACTATGCTTTGCACCCGGCAGTGGCATTCTTGGCAAAATACACCCATATCGATTCTGTCTACAAAGACGTCATTTTACAGCCCGGAATTGTCGGTATTGACGGACGGGTTCACCCAGAACAAAAACAGCTGACAGCTGCGACAGGCCGACAGGCTACCGTTGCGCCGAATATCTTAGGTCTTCCTGCCGTCCTTCGCCCGTTAGTGGTTGCACAAGACGGTTACGCTATTGGAGAAGTCGATCTTGCACAGATTGAGGTAGCGATTGCTGCTGGCGTGTATAGTGACTCAAACTTAGTCAAGATGTATAACCAAGGCGATCTTTACACAGCTATGGCGCAAGAGTTCTTTTGTGATGAGTTAGAATCAGAATACCGCAACTGCGATTCGTCGGCTTTCAAAGAAAAACATCCAGAGAAACGAGCCATCATGAAGCAATGTACACTTGGCCTAATTTACGGTATCACCAGCTTCGGAATAGCGAAAAAACTCAATATCAGAGTCAACAAGGCCACGGAACTGATGGATAAGTTTCTATCGATGTTTTCCGAACTGCAAGAAGCCATTGAGAGAATGCCCCGTTATGGCGCTCTGCGAGGACATGTCAGCACTGCAACGGGATTGCACCGATACCGCCAATTGGATGCTAAGCGAGGCCATACCGAGAAAAACTGGATGGTAAACATGCCAGTACAAGGTACAGCAGCAGCCCTGTTCAAAGCTGCCGGAAATCGACTTCATCAGTTATACAAAGGTTACAACGCCAAGTTGATCGTTGCGATGCACGATGCCTTTGTTTTCGAAGTGCCTAGAGAACACCTAAATGAAGTCAGCGAGTTAACAGCCCAGATCATGAACCAAGTGGTGCAGGATATGTACCCACAGTTGAAGATTAGAGCCGATATAAACATAAGCCAACCAGATTGTTGGACCAAAGATGGCAATCCGAACACTCTCAATATGTGGCTAGCTAAATGACAAAAACTGGACTCAAAGCCTAATAGATTGATTAAAAAGGCTTTGTGTCCACCTCAAATTATTCTCAAAAGATATGCAACTATAATTTTTCGTTGCTTTTTTCTCCTCCTAAGCCCATAATGAAAACAGGCTTATTCGTAGCCAGCGAAAGCAAGTAACGGATTCTCTATCTCATTAACTTTAGTGGGAGGCGGGTCTGTACTTATTTTCTGCCTCTCAAAAACAGGAGGCAGTACTCATGTCTAATATCATTCCGCACAACACTTCCGAAGCTCGAAAACATAAAGGCAAAACTTTAGCTCGTATTGATAGTGAGCAAAAAATGAGAGCATCCGGTCCTCTGGGGGATCAGCGACTTCTTATGAACATTGCTTTAGATTTTATGGAAAAACATCAGAGCATGACTTTCGAGCAAGCGATGTTCGCAGCACAAGCATACTGTGATCGCATGTATCGTTAAGGGAGGCACTATGCATAATCAAATAGCAATTTCATACAACAATGAGTCCTATTCATTAATCGTAGGTGGATGGGCTAACTATCTTCACAGTAACCCAAAAGACGCGGATCAGCTGGTTTATACCGATGACATTATTTTGCCATCTGGCGAGACAGCTGGTGATTACAAAAAAGCACGAAAAGCTGAACATGATGCTGCTGCATCTTCTTCTAAAGTTAAAGCACATCTAAATCAGTCATCTATAAATGATTTCGGCTGTGAATGGGATACTCTTATTCAAAATCATAAAAAGCTGATTCACAATAGGTGCTTCCCGTTATTGTTTATCAACAGGAAACGAACTACAGAAGAGCAACTATTGATAAACAAAGCTGCATCTAATGGTCATATAAGTGCAATGTTTTGGATAGGGACTGCATTAAGTGATGGTTTAAATGAAAATTGCCTTTATTGGCTATCAAGAGCTCACAATTGTGGTCATGTCGGTGCTGCTTATGAAATAGCGAGCTTTCTCTTCAATCAGGGAAACGTTGCCGACGCACTTCGCTGCTTAGTCATTTCTGCCGATAGAGGATGTGATCTCGCTTTCAATGCTATCTTTGGTGCAGACATTTTGATAAGTGTTCTACAAACTAAGAAGCTTAAAGAAACCCAAGAGATGCTTGAGCCTCTAATTGAGTGCTCACATTATTCAGGCGCTCGCTACTTCAAAAGTATATTTCAGTTGATAAACAACCAAACACATGAGGGCTTGAAGCTTTTATGGGAATTTCACGAGAATCCCAAGAATTTACCTCCAGAAAGTGTTAGAGATGATGTCTTTTATAATCAATTGAATATTGCCAAAGACTTAACAAAAGACCTAATAATGCAGGTCGACAAAGGTGAACCAATAGTTACATCTTTACAGGAACACATCAAAAACCTCCGTCCATGTATACTTTCTAACCACAAAAGTGATGTAAATGAGCTTAATAAATTATTTAGAGAGTTAATAAACAAAAATAACAACTGATTTGACTAATAAAGAAAAGGAGCCTTAAAGGCTCCTTGTAAATGATGCCTTCCCACACTGAACGGCGCACGTTAGCGCTGTCTACATATTGTGAACCGAAATCGACGACAACAAAAAAGCAGAGGCTATCCCCTGCTCACCTAGCTTATCCGTCAATCATCAATAACTTCGTCTGCGACGACACCAATTACGTACCCAACGATACCCCCGATTAATATGGAATATGGATATGGACCATACCTAGCCCCAATAGCAGCACCGACTTGAGCGCCACGGATACCAGTGTTCTTTTTTGATTGGGATGATGATTGTGAGAATGTTTTACTTTGCATACTTCCCTACCTCTTTATATAGATATGAAAAAGGGCCATGCTCAATGAAGAACATGACCCTTTGGAGTTTTTGTTAATGCCGCTTTAGTGAGAGTGACCGCACACCTGACAGCTCCCATCATCATATGCACGCTCACCACATGCAGGACAGGTTGTAACTAGTGTTGTTATGGATTTAATCGCCATGTAAAGGCTCCTTCTTGTTGGTTGATTGAGTGTTGCGGAGCTCATTGATACCTCAGCCTAGAGAGTTCCAATTTCGAAACTGAGATATCGTGAGCCAAGCTCCGCAACAAAACTTATTGTGCTTTACCTTTCGGGGTGTCTGAGGTGCATTGAGTTACATCAGTGACATGACCATTCATGGTTCCACAGACATCCGCTTTCCATTGCACGATGACACCGTAAGACGCTGTATTCTGAATACCTGCCTTACCATTCCATTGTGGCTCTAGTAGCTCTTTCATTTTCGAGATATCGCCCGGATTACCGCCGAACGTGCCACCTGCGAATACTGAAGATGCGAATAGTGAAGTTAGACCGAGCAGGATGATTGATGTTTTCATTTTTGTTTTTCCTTGAAGATTGCATGCCCTCTTTCTAAGAAGGCATCTGTTGATTAGTTTGAAGGTGTGGACTGACAGGTGGTGTCAGTTGGTAAAATTAATTTAAGGAATAACGGCAGGGCTTAGGTTTCGTGGGCTATGAAACCTATAACAAAATCGGTCACTTACTCATGACTATCGGGAAATAATGATGACTGACACTACCTGTCAGCGAATCAGTACATCATTGGTGATATGAATAAGAGTGAGAAGTTAGCCTACCGATTGAGTCAGATACTTTCCCGATTACATTCAGGAGAGAAACTGAGCCTTATCGACTTACAGCAGGAATTTGGAGTACATGAACGAACTGTACTTCGAGATTTCAGTCGACTGGCATTTCTACCTATCGAAAGAGAGGATGGATATTACTTCTTAAAGCAATTAGACCATCGTAACCCTAAAGCTCATTTAGCTCTGAACTCCCTATCGAGTATGGGAGTAGATA
Source organism: Vibrio gigantis (assembly GCF_024347515.1). Taxonomy (NCBI): domain Bacteria; kingdom Pseudomonadati; phylum Pseudomonadota; class Gammaproteobacteria; order Vibrionales; family Vibrionaceae; genus Vibrio; species Vibrio gigantis. The sequence goes on along the minus strand of NZ_AP025492.1, from coordinate 443,215 downwards.
AGTTGTTTCCAGATAGAGCAGTCATGACTCAGGCACTAAGTCATAAGACACAATCTATTCTGTTCCGTCATTTACCTATCGAAGATTCCAGTCGCTTTCAGACAACATTACGTATCATTGCGAACGCTATTCATCAGCGAAACACTCTGACCTTAACGGGTCAGCGTCGTCGTTATCATCGGATTGAGCCTTACCAACTCATTAACGAACATGGGATTTGGCATTTGGTTTCAATGCTTAGAAACCAATCATATTCGTTTCGAGTGGCAGAGATTACAGAGTTAGTTCAACACGATGATATTTACACTCCCTCACCTAGCTTCAACGAGAAACTAACCAGAGAAGAATTACACTGGAATACTCAGGGTATTGTAGAGGTCATCGCTCAGGTTGGTTCTAGTCGAATTGATGATTACCAGAAGTTAGAACAACCTATGGCAATTCAAGTGCTGAAAGAGTTGGGTTATGGCTCGACACTTATAAGCATTGAGACATCAGATATTCACGCATTAATGCCAGTCCTCAAATCTTGGCTACCTGATATCGATGTAATTTCTCCATCATGGGTAAAACAAACCTTGGTTAGAGATGTTGAAGCCTACCTAGCGACTTGTTCATGAGTAGGTTTATCGACGGCGTCGTCCTTACGTCGACGACGACAATCTAATCTATCGAAACTTCTATCTCATCGAAGCAGTCCATTCCGACGTAGCTTAGGAAATTGGTTTCCCACATCGAATAGAACTCAGCGACACTGGATTCAATAATGGGAACTTCACCCATGTAACGGATGTAAGCCACACCGTGACCAAAATCAAAGTCGATTTCTTTCTCTAGCTCAGGCATCAATCCACAGTAACTAAAGTCAGTGATGTAATCGAAAATCCACTGATCATTAAGCCTAGTGATAAGAATCTCGACAGGGTGATACCCTCCATTTTCAGGACAGTAAGCACGTTCTCGAAAGTTGATAGTTACAGCATGGGTTGACGGGGTTAGTTTCTGAGAGCGATCAATAACCATGTTAATTACATCTTGAAGGTCGGTACTAATTAGTAGCACTAGACGCTCTTTATCGAAGACTAAATTCATAATGAGATCCTTCTGTTATTTTTTCTTGGTCGGTTTGATGTGATTAACGAGATCGAGAAGCTCCTTTTTCCTATCTTGGTATTTCTCTGAAACGACATGTAAGTAAATAGAAGACTCAGCTTTCACGGCTAAACCTAGGCCACGAACGATAGCGGCACAGAAGCCCTGATTGTTAGCGGAGCCAGAAGAATAGAGGGATTTGTAGACCTGACTTTTCCATGGTTTATCACCCTGAGATTCGATAACCTCGAATAACTTAGAGCATGGAATCCATTGTTTTGAATGTAACCCAGCCCCTCCTGTCTGACCTGCAATCCGGAAGTAGAGCTGTTTATCCTCACTGTTTTGAGCAATCTCGTAGAGAACTTTCCCTTGAGATTTTGAACCTAGTTTGTCTGCTTCCCCTGATTTGAGGATGTTTGAGAATGGATTGTGTTTTGACGTGTCTTTAGATGCATCAGCTTCTGTATTCGCTGTACTGCCTTTAGATTGGTTCATAGAAACTTTCCTTTATTTATTGAACTAGAAAGAAGAACCTCACCGTTACGAATCGGTAAAAGTTATTCTAATTCAATAATATAAATTCATTTTGAGACTTATTACGCCTAGAGGATTCTTCCTGTCTTTTCCTGTCCGGTTCCTGTCTTTCCACCCAACTTTACCCCCATAGCCTCGTCGGCGTCGTCGTACTCAGTCATCCCCTGCAATCCCATCAACCCCGTCGTCGACGTCAGAGAATTCATGCTGATAATCAGGTGATGTGATTTTGCTGGTGGATTTCGGAGTGATTCGGGGCAGGGTTACTATGTTGATTACAGGGCTGAAGCTTGGCTCATAATCGTTCGGTCCCCAGTTCAAATCTGGGAGGGGCCACCAAATTAGAAAAGCCAGAACAGTTCACTCTGCTCTGGCTTTTTGCTTTTCTAGAACAGCATAAATCACGCCCTGCACTTCCTAACGGTTGAAATCGTCCCGCACACAATTCCAATTGCCTCTCTGTAACTAAGCTTACTTTTCTTTTATAAAAAAATCGGCAAGATGAGTGGATACAAATCGTACAATAGTTCAGGGAAGAAATATGAAAGACGAAACACTCTCGATTCACTTCGGCTACGAAACCGATCCAACGACTAAATCCGTTGCCACTCCTATCTACCAAACCGTTGCTTATGAGTTCGATGATGCACAACACGGCGCTGACCTGTTCAACCTAGAAGTACCGGGCAATATCTACACTCGCACCAATGATGTGTTAGAAAAGCGAATGGCAGCCCTAGAGGGTGGTATTGCAGGCCTAGTCGTAAGTGCGGGTAGCGCTGCGATTAACTACGCGATTCAAACCTTGACACAAATCGGGGACAACATCGTCTCAACACCTCAACTTTACGGTGGCACTTACACCCTATTTGCTCACATGCTGCCAAACCAAGGGATCGAAGTACGCTTTGCTAAAGATGACAAACCAGAAAGCTTAGCGGCACTGATCGATGAAAAAACCAAGGCGGTTTACTGTGAAAGTATTGGTAACCCAGCAGGTAATATCATCGACTTAGAGCGTGTCGCAGAGCTTGCTCACGCACAAGGTGTGCCTGTGATTGTTGATAACACGGTAGCAACACCGGTACTGTGCAAGCCTATCGATTTTGGCGCTGACATCGTAGTTCATTCACTAACGAAGTACGTTGGTGGTCACGGTACAACATTGGGTGGCGTGATTGTCGACTCAGGTAAATTCCCATGGGCAGAACACAAGGACCGCTTCCCTGTGTTTAATCAACCAGAGCCTTCTTACCACGGTGTGGTTTATACCGAAGCCTTTGGTGAGGCTGCGTTTATTGGTCGCGCTAGAACGGTTCCACTACGCAATACAGGCGCCGCACTGTCACCAATGAATGCTTTCATGCTGATGCAAGGCTTGGAGACGCTGTCGTTACGCATGGAGCGACACACAGAGAATGCGTTGAAAGTGGCGGAATACCTTCAGCAACATGAGAAAGTAAGCTGGGTAAACTACGCCGGCTTGCCTAGCTCAGAATTCTACCCGCTTGCTGAAAAGTACATGCAGGGTAAGCCATCGGCTATTTTGTCTTTTGGTTTAAAAGATGGTTATGAAGCAGGAGTTCGCTTCTATGACGCGCTGCAAATCTTCAAGCGCCTAGTGAACATTGGCGACGCCAAGTCTCTTGCTTGTCACCCTGCTTCCACAACACACCGTCAACTAAGCGAAGCAGAACAAAAACAAGCCGGTGTATCACCAGAGATGATTCGTCTCTCGGTAGGTATTGAGCACATCGAAGATATCTTGGCTGACCTAGAGCAAGCTCTTAACGCTTAATCAAAGTAGCGACACCGAGATATAAAAGTCTCATGCAGCATAAAAAAGTAACAGGTACAAAAAAGCCCATCACTAGATGGGCTTCTTATTATCTATTTCTTAGATAATCTGTCTATTACTCAACCGTTACCGCTTTCGCTAGGTTACGAGGTTGGTCAACATCGGTACCTTTGATTAGCGCTACGTGGTAAGACAGCAGCTGCATCGGTACTGTGTAGTAAATAGGTGCAGTTACTTCATTTACGTGAGGCATCTTGATGATCTTCATGTTCTCATCGCTTTCAAAACCAGCGTCTTGGTCAGCGAATACGTAAAGTAGACCGCCACGAGCACGTACTTCTTCAACGTTTGATTTCAGCTTCTCTAGTAGGTCATTGCTTGGTGCAATTACCACTACTGGCATGTCGGCATCAATAAGTGCTAGAGGACCATGCTTAAGCTCACCAGCAGCGTATGCTTCTGCGTGGATGTAAGAGATCTCTTTTAGTTTAAGAGAAGCTTCCATTGCGATTGGATAGTACTCGCCACGACCTAGAAATAGTGTGTGGTGCTTATCAGCGAAGTCTGTAGCAAGCGCTTCAATCTCTTTATCAAATGCTAGTGCTTTCTCGATATCTGTTGGTAGTTGGTGAAGTGCTTGAACGATTTCAGTTTCTTTCGCCTCATCGATACGACCTTGTAGGCGACCAATCGACGTTACCATCATCAGCATTGCTGCAAGTTGAGTTGTAAACGCTTTTGTTGAAGCAACACCGATCTCTGTTCCTGCGCGAGTCATGAAAGCAAAGTCAGATTCACGAACTAGCGAAGAACCCGCAACGTTACAGATAGTCATTGCTGACATGTAGCCCTTCTCTTTTGCAAGACGAAGTGCAGCAAGCGTATCAGCCGTTTCACCAGACTGAGACAGAGTAACTAGTAGGCTGTTCGGACGAACTACGAAATCACGGTAACGGAATTCAGAAGCGATCTCTACATCACAGCTTACACCCGCTAGAGACTCAAACCAGTAACGAGCAGCCATGCCTGAGTTGTAAGACGTACCACATGCGATGATCTGCACGTGTTCAACCTTGCTTAAGATCTCTTCCGCTTTAACGCCGATAGCATTGGTGATCACAGACGTATCTGAAATACGACCTTCCATTGTGTTGATCAGTGCAGTTGGCTGTTCAAAGATCTCTTTCTGCATGAAGTGACGGTATTTACCTTTGTCACCTGCATCGTGTTCTGCGTTTGATTCTACGATTTCACGCTCTACACGCTCGCCTGCAACATCAAATACCGTTACATCACGACGAGTAACCTCAGCAACATCACCTTCTTCTAGGTACATGAAGCGACGTGTTACGCTTAACAGTGCAAGTTGATCTGATGCTAGGAAGTTCTCACCTACACCAAAACCGATAACGATAGGGCTACCAGAACGAGCAACAACAATGCGGCTAGGATCTTTGCGATCAACCACAACCGTACCGTACGCACCGTCTAGCTGTTTAGCTGTTTTCTGTAGCGCTTCAACCAATGAATCTGAAGTACGAAGTTCCCACTCAACTAGGTGAGCGATAACTTCTGTATCCGTTTGTGAAGTAAATACGTAACCACGCTCTTGCAGCATAGCGCGCAGTGCTTCGTGGTTTTCGATAATACCGTTGTGTACAACTGCGATATCACCAGACATGTGTGGGTGTGCGTTCGCTTCCGACGGTTCACCGTGTGTTGCCCAACGTGTGTGAGCGATACCTGTACCGCCAATCACTTGTTGCTCTTCTACCGCGTCAGCTAGCTCTTGCACTTTACCTAGGCGGCGCACACGAGTTAGGTTAGATTCAGTATCGACTACAGCGACACCTGCAGAGTCATAGCCACGGTATTCTAGGCGGCGAAGGCCTTCTACTAAAATTTCAGCCACATCACGCTGTGCTACTGCACCAACAATTCCACACATAGTTTCACTCCATCAATTTTGTTTTATTCCTATTGGCAGCAAGCAAAGGCCATATCTTTATCAAGATCAATTATAGGAAGATAAATGCATAATATTTAAATTTGTTTTTACTCTGGATCAGTCAGGATCACTCGAACGTCATGTGATTCGATACTTGCTTGAGATTCTTTGCTCAAGTCTGTATCCGTAATCAAAATATCGATGTGGTTCCAAGCCAGCTCTAAATTGGGGATCTTTCGTCCCACTTTTTCAGACTCAACCATCACGATCACTTCTCGTGACACTTCAGCCATAACTTTACTCAGGCCAACCAACTCATTGAATGTGGTTGTACCTCTGTCGAGGTCGATACCATCAGCCCCGATAAACAGTTGGTCAAAATCGTAAGCTCGCAGCACTGACTCTGCGACTTTGCCTTGGAAAGAATCCGAATGGGTATCCCATGTTCCGCCGGTCATGAGTAACGTCGGTTCACTTTCAAGTTCATTAAGGGCGTTAGCCACGTGCAATGAGTTGGTCATAACAACCAAACCACGCTTACTGTTTAGCTGCTGAATTAAAGCACCTGTCGTGCTGCCGCTATCGATCACAATGCGGTTATGGTCACGAATTAGATCTGCAGCCGCTTTTGCCAAAGAAATCTTTCGATTCGAAACTTGCTGCCCCAGTTCTTCGTTCACAACCTCTTTCGGTAACGAAATGGCACCACCATAACGGCGTAAAAGCTGACCGTTTTTCTCTAAAGACGCCAAATCCTTTCTAATAGTGACCTCTGAGGTTTCGAACTTAGCGGATAATTCGTCAACACTAACCTCCCCTTTTTCGTTCACTAGGTTAGAAATTGCATGTCTTCTGAGCTGGGTGTTTCGTTTCGACATTTAAAAAATACCATTAAGTTTCGATATGAAACATATTATAGTTACAACGAAACTATTTAGTCCATTTATTTTGATCCAAAAAATTAATAAATAGCGATAAAACCTTGTCCTAAGACAATTGTTAAGCAGTGATATTGAACTCATTAGGTGGTAGAATCCGCACCCGAAAAGAAAAAAAATTACAAAACTGACTGTTATTTTTTTGCAACTTACCGCCTATATAGTGGGGTAAGTCACATAAAACCGATATTGAATCAAAATCTTTTGGTCATAAAATGACTAAAATTGATGAAAGACTTACAACTCTGAAGGACATATTGGAAGTACCGCGCTTTTACACAGCAGGCACAAAATGTTGATGTAGCGGACCAATCTTCAGAACTTAAATAAATTTCAAATTGTAACAATACTTACCGGAGAGTACCTTCCATGAAAAAGACCAAAATCGTATGTACGATTGGCCCTAAAACTGAATCTGTAGAGAAGCTAACTGAACTAGTAGATGCTGGCATGAACGTTATGCGTCTTAACTTCTCTCACGGTGATTTCGCAGAGCACGGCACTCGTATCGCGAACTTCCGTAAAGTAATGGAAAACAAAGGTGAGCAACTTGCTATCCTTCTAGATACTAAAGGTCCAGAAATCCGTACTATCAAGCTTGAAGATGGTAACGACGTAGATCTAGTAGCTGGTCAAGAGTTCACTTTCACAACTGACGCAACAGTTGTTGGTAACAAAGACGTAGTAGCAGTAACTTACCTAGGTTTCGCTAAAGACCTAACAGCGGGTAACACTATCCTTGTTGATGACGGCCTAATCGAAATGGAAGTTATCGCAACAACAGAAACTGAAGTTAAGTGTAAAGTTCTTAACAACGGTGCTCTAGGCGAAAACAAAGGTGTTAACCTTCCTGGCGTTTCTGTTCAACTTCCAGCTCTTTCTGAGAAAGACAAAGCTGACCTTAAGTTTGGTTGTGAACAAGGCGTTGATTTCGTTGCTGCTTCTTTCATCCGTAAAGAAGAAGACGTTAAAGAAATCCGTGAGCTTCTAAACGCTAACGGCGGCGAGAACATCCACATCATTTCTAAGATTGAAAACCAAGAAGGTGTAGATAACTTCGATTCAATCCTTGAAGCTTCTGACGGCATCATGGTTGCTCGTGGTGACCTAGGTGTTGAAATCCCAGCTGAAGAAGTAATCTTCGCTCAGAAGATGATGATCGAGAAGTGTAACCGTGCACGTAAGATGGTTATCACTGCAACTCAAATGCTTGACTCTATGATCAGCAACCCACGTCCAACTCGTGCAGAAGCGGGTGACGTTGCGAACGCAATCATGGATGGTACTGATGCTGTAATGCTTTCTGGTGAAACTGCTAAAGGTAAGTACCCAGTTGAAGCTGTTACTATCATGGCTCAAATCGCGAACCGTACTGATTCAGCTCTTAAAGCCGAGCTAGGTTCTCGTCTAGACAGCCCACGTCTACGCATCACTGAAGCAGTATGTAAAGGCGCTGTAGACACTGCAGAGAAGCTAGCTGCTCCTCTAATCGTTGTTGCAACTGAAGGCGGTAAGTCTGCACGTTCAGTGCGTAAGTACTTCCCAACTGCAAACATCCTTGCTCTAACAACTAACGAAAAGACAGCTGCACAGCTAGTTCTTACTAAAGGTGTTAAGCCAGTTCTTGTTGACTCTATCGAGAACACAGACGCGTTCTACATCAACGGTAAAGAAATCGCTCTACAATCTGGCCTAGGTAACAAAGGCGACATCGTAGTTATGGTTTCTGGTGCTCTAGTAGCTTCTGGTACTACAAACACGGCATCTGTTCACGTTCTATAAGAATGAACCGATTCGCATAAAATATAAAAGAGGGCTTCGGCCCTCTTTTTTTATGAAACAAAATCTTGCCTAACTTTTCAGTACGCTGTATTATCAATCACAATAGAACTACGTACTGTTAACTTCCAATTGGCTCTTTCTAAGAGACGGATTAGCAGACTAGAAATCATATATAGATGAGGTTTGTAATGTCTAGTCCTACGCTCACTGACAAAGTATCAAAGATGATTCGCCAAGATATTCTTAATGGTGAGTTAACCCCAGGCCAAAAGCTCGTTGTTGCTGATCTAAAAGCACGCTACAACGTTGGCGCATCCCCTATTCGTGAAGCCTTGGTACAATTATCTTGGAGCAAATACGTAAAGCTAGAGCCACAAAAAGGCTGCTGGGTATCTCCTGTATCAAAGAAAGAACTGAATGATCTCTACGAAAGCCTTCGTGTTGTCTCTTCTGTTCTGCTTAAAAAAGCGATTTCAGCGGGTGATGAGAGCTGGGAGCTAGATGTATTAACGTCTTACCATAAACTGTCGCGAGTGCAGTACGTATCTGAAGAGTTTGATTGTGTTGAGTGGGAAGAGCGCCATCAGCAGTTCCATGTTGCGTTACTTGAAGGCGCTGATTCAGAGAACATGTTTAAGTTCTTTGATGACCTAATTAACCAAGTGAAACGTTACCGCTTCCTCGCTATGTCTGCAGAAAGCGCATCTGATGATCTGTTCAATATTGATGAGCACGAAATGATCATGAAGCTAGTACTCTCTAAGAATGTAGAACAAGCGACAGAACTGCTTGATCAGCACTTACTAGGTTCAATGAAACGAATTGAAGAAGTTATCGAAGCGGCATAATGCCAAGATAGATTCTCACCAAATAAAAACGGAGCCCAACGGCTCCGTTTTTTTTTCCAGTACCACGACTGAACTACCACCCAAAAAACTCTTTGTGATGAGTATTGAGCAGCACAACCATAGGTAAAAAATACAATGCACTAAGCTGAAAGCCAAGAATGGCTAATGTGCCTATGGTTAACCTCACTAAAAAATCGACAAACATACCACGCCTCTTTTAACCAGACTGTATGATCCCTAAACTCTTGCTCCAGCTAACCTAATTCTACTGCTGCCTTTCAAGTTATTGATAAGGCTAGCTAACCAGCTGAATTAAGTTAACGGTGTCATCCTTTTACATCTGGTAAACACTCTATTTATTATATCGTTTCACACGATGTAATCTGAAGCAAAGTAGTTTACTTATTGTTCATTTTAGCTCAAATTTTCACCAGCATTAGACTTTAGTCTAACTGTATAGATTTTGTGACATAGGTCGTTCAAAAGTGAGATTCCTAATAAAAAGGGGGGAAAGGCAAAATGAGTCGGGGAGCCGCTTGAAGAAGTTAAGCAAATAGAAAAGAGGACTAGGTAGAAGCGAACCTAAGCGACATCATCGTAGCTAGGACACATAGAGACCGTATTACGGCCAGACGATTTAGATTCGTAAAGTGCAACATCAGCACACTTATATGAACGAGTGCTGTTACTGGTTAAATCCGTAAAGCCAACACTCACCGTTACCTTAGTTCCAGCTGCTAGCTCAATCTCGATTCGTAATCGTTCCAATACGCGTTTTGCTTCCGGCAGTGAAGTGTGTGGCATCAAGAGTGCAAACTCTTCTCCTCCGACACGTGCAACAAAGTCAGTCCCACGAAGGCTATCTTGCAGAAGCTTAGCAACACTTGCAATCACACGGTCGCCTTCATCGTGGCCAAGTTCGTCATTGATTCGCTTAAAGTTATCGATATCGACTAAGGCTAAGCACGTAGTCGCTTCATTAGGATAACGCTCAACCAAGCGAGAATAGTAAGCCAACTGCTCTTCGAACTTTCGTCGGTTCCAGAGATTACTCAAAGAGTCGCGTTCACTTAAGATCCTCAAACGCACCTCAAGCTCCTTCCTTACGGAAATATCAACCAACGAAGTGATGTAGTAGCTGACTTTGCCCGAACTGTTTTTGACCACATGAACTCGCATGATCGCAGTAAAAGGAATACGTAACTTGTTCTTACACTGAACTTCCCCTTCCCATACTTCTTCTTGTTCTAAATGGCTCCAGATGGTCGAACTTGAGAGCACTTGGTCGGTATTCTCAAGCAACAACTGCAATGCATTCTGGCCAATAACTTGTTTTTTACTGTACCCAGTCATGTTCTCAAATTCGTTGTTGATCATCATTGTGCGGTGTTGCTTGTCAGAGATCATCACTGCCGACATGCCATTCAATGCGGCGCGTGCCAATTTACTCTCTAGACTTCGGCGTCGATAGTGCGTCACAATGTAAGCAAACGGGAAAGCGAAAATCAGCACCGTAATCAAAACAATGATCTCTTCATAGGCCAGATCATTCAGATCACGCTCAGCCCGATCCATCAATTGCTTGTGATTAAGTTGAATCAGTAAATGAACCTTTTGACTGTTCGCGAGCATAACCGTGTTAAAGGCAAACAAATTACCATCTTCAAAAACGTACCCTACCTGATCATTGGAGATCGCATCCCATGTCTTCGGCGCGATATTTTTCAGATTGTAGCCTTTTCTTTCAGGAATAGAGTCTCCGAACAACTTACCGCTGTTGTTACTCGCGATGAAGTAGCCCGCGTCATTGAGAACTTCTGCTCGAAGATCGTTATCAGGTGAAAAGCTCAGACGCGACGATAAGCCCCATACATCGAGATTGATGACAAGGTAGCCTACTCTTTCGTCTGGGGTTTCTACGGGGGTAAAAACACGGATTACCGGCGAATACGGGAAGGTGACTTCACCATGCTCCGTTTCAAGCTCAATACCCCAACCGCCAATCTGTTCGGCTTCTAGTTTTTGAGCGTATTGGAAGTAGTTAGAATCTGACCTATCTTGCAGATGTTGAGGTAGCGTCACCCTACCGGTATCAGAGGAATAATTAACCCGCACCAGTTCTTTACCTGTGATATCTAACAGATGGATTTGTGTATACCACTTCTGATTCACAAGAACAGATTGCCAGACCTCTTCAAGTAGACCTTTGGTTTGGTCTGAAGGAGAAGAAGCAAAGTTAACCAAACTCTGGCTATGACTTAGTAGCTCCATTACCGAGACTAACTGAGTCTTAAGAAGATCATAATCTCGCTTGGCATACACTAACTGATGGACGGCTTGCTTAGCCGAGTAGTCAAAGCTCTGCTGTTTTACTTCTTTGTAGCGCTGTAAATAATACAGGCATACTGCAGAAGACAGTATGATAGAGATAATCAGCAATGTAATTATTGATTTTCTATTTCGCATTGCTAACTCAGATGAATGGAAGTGCAGCGCGGGATTATAGCACTCTAAAAAATTAACAAAATAAAAGCCGCTTACAAAAGCGGCTTTTAAGTTGTTTTTTAAAGACTTATCGCCTAGGCTTTCAACGCACGTTCGCCTCGTGCGATGCCAACAACACCACTTCGAGCTACTTCAAGCACTTCCGTCACTTCAGACAATGCCTGAATGAAGGCATCAAGCTTCTCGCTAGTGCCGGCCATTTGAACCGTATATTGAGAAGCCGTTACATCAACGATTTGGCCACGGAAGATATCAGCCGTGCGCTTCACTTCTGCACGAGCAAAGCCGCTCGCGCGTACTTTTACCATCAACAGCTCACGCTCGATATGCTCAAGCTCAGACACTTCTTGTACCTTAAGTACATCGATTAGTTTATGTAGCTGTTTCTGGATCTGCTCAAGCTGCATTTCGCTTGAGTTAGTGGTTACGTTCAGACGAGACAGCGTCGGATCATCGGTTGGAGATACGTTCAAAGACTCGATGTTGTAGCCACGCTGAGAAAACAAGCCAACCACACGAGAAAGTGCACCAGGTTGGTTTTCCATTAATAGTGAAATGATGTGTCTCATATTATGTTCTCTCCGTTTTGCTTAGCCACATGTTATCCATACCCTCGCCTTTGATCTGCATTGGGTATACGTGCTCGGTGTCATCCACACTGATATCGACAAATACCAAACGGTCTTTCATCGCCAGTGCTTTTTCCAAACCTGATTCCAGTTCATCCGGAGATGAAATACGCATACCAACGTGGCCGTAAGCCTCCGCGATTGCAGCAAAATCAGGAACAGAGTCCATATATGAGTTAGAGTGACGACCTTGATAAACAATGTCTTGCCACTGTTTAACCATTCCTAAGAAACGGTTGTTCAGGTTAATAATCTTAACTGGGATATTGTATTGCAGTGCCGTCGACAGCTCTTGGATATTCATTTGAATACTGCCATCGCCCGTTACAACAACCACTTCTTCTTCTGGTTTAGCAAACTTAACGCCCATACCAGCAGGTAGACCAAAGCCCATCGTGCCTAGGCCGCCCGAGTTAATCCAACGGCGTGGTTTGTTGAATGGGTAGTACAATGCGGCAAACATCTGGTGCTGACCAACATCCGAAGCAACATACGCGTCGCCATTAGTTACTTTATGCAACGTTTCAATAACTTGTTGCGGCTTAATTCGCTCAGAAGATTTCTCATAAGCTAAGCAGTCACGATCTTGCCACTGCTTAATTTCACTCCACCAGCTTTCCATCGCCTCAGCATCGTTAGTGCCACCTTGCTCAATCAGCAGGTTCACCATGCTCTCAAGTACTTTTTCTGCAGAACCTACAATCGGTAGATCCACTTTCACGTTCTTAGAGATCGAAGATGGGTCGATATCAATGTGCATGATCTTCGCATTCGGGCAGTACTTGTCTAGGTTGTTAGTAGTACGGTCATCGAAACGTACGCCTACCCCAAAGATAAGGTCGGCATTGTGCATTGCCATATTGGCTTCATACAAACCGTGCATACCCAACATACCCAAAGAGTTCTTGTGAGTACCAGGGAAGGCGCCAAGACCCATTAGGGTGCTTACAACGGGTAAATTCAGTGCTTCAGCCAATTTAATTAGCTGTTGGTCTGCCTCAGAGATAACCGCACCACCGCCGACATAAAGTACCGGCTTCTTCGCTTCAAGAAGTGCTTTTAATGCCTTCTTGATTTGACCTTTATGACCCGTAACCGTTGGGTTATATGAACGCATTTTGATCGTTTCTGGGTATTCATAAGGAAGCTTGATTTGTGGGTTTAGGATATCTTTCGGTAGATCGATAACCACAGGACCAGGACGTCCTGTCGTTGAAATATAGAAGGCTTTTTTAACGACTTCAGGGATGTCTTCCGCTTTCTTAACTAGAAAGCTGTGTTTAACTATCGGGCGAGATACACCTACGATGTCACACTCTTGGAAGGCGTCGTTACCAATCAAGTTATTTGGTACGTTACCAGAAATAACAATCATTGGGATTGAGTCCATGTACGCTGTCGCAATACCTGTAACGGTATTGGTTGCACCTGGACCAGAACACACAAGTACTACGCCCGGTTTACCGGTAGAACGAGTATAGCCATCAGCCATATGGGTAGCGGCTTGTTCGTGTCGTACTAATACGTGTTTAATTTCAGAAGTTTTAGCATGCAGCGCATCGTAGATATCAAGTACAGAGCCACCTGGGTAACCAAAGATTTGCTCTACACCCTCTTCAATTAGAGACTGCACCACCATCTCAGCGCCGGATAACATTGCTGTTTCAGGTTTTGTTGTCATATTGCTCTCCTCACCAGTTTCCAATCATATTTGGTGAACATGTTGGGCTGGTTTTTCATAGTCTAGGGCTTATTCGTAGCCTAATTCGAAATACTTCCACTTTTTCGGCTATGGCTGTCTGTCGTGATAACAACAAACAGTAATACGAAACAACTTTAACGCTTTATTATCATCTGGTCTAACACTTGTTATCCGGCGATCATGTTAAAAAACCAACCATTAGCTTAAAACATCAAACAAACACTACCCCAAGACAAGCATGTAGTTATAAAAACCACAAATACACACAAAAAAAGCACTTAATATTTCTACAAACCATTATTTATCGATGAGTTACACGCTTTTCAGTGTGCGCATTCGCACATTGTGCCAAGTCTTGAGCCATAAAAAATCCCCCTAAAAATGCAATCACATTCGTAGGGGGATTTTTAAACAACTGAAAATTTATCTAAGCAGAAAACTACTTATCTTTAGGCTTTTCATTGTACATTTCTTCGATTTCGTCTTGATACTTATCATTGATAACTTTACGACGCAATTTCTGAGTTGGCGTCAGTTCACCATCATCCATCGAAAATGCTTTTGGCAACAACTTGAATTTCTTCACTTGTTCAAACTTAGCCAGTTCTTGCTGCAGATCATTCACACGCTTTTCTAGCATCTCGACGATTTGGTGATGCTTAACAAGCTCAACGCGATCGTGATACTTGATATTGAGCTCTTTAGCGTACTCTTCTAGCGAGTCATAACAAGGGACAATCAGTGCAGAAACGAATTTGCGCGTATCTGCGATAACGGCAATCTGCTCGATAAAATGATCTTTACCAATCGCGCCTTCCACCACTTGCGGTGCAATGTATTTACCGCCAGAGGTTTTCATCAATTCTTTGATTCGGTCAGTAATGAACAGGTTACCATTTTCATCAAAATGACCCGCATCACCGGTTTTCAGGAAGCCGTGCTCATCAAACGTCTTAGCCGTCTCTTCAGGCATCTTGTAGTAGCCGCGCATCACCATTGGACCACGAACAAGAATCTCGTCCTTCGCACCAATTTTTACTTCTGCGCCCGGCATCGACATACCAATCGAATCAGGGTTAAAACAGCGGTCATCCCAACAAGATACTGTTGCTGTGGTTTCTGTCATACCATAGCCAAGTTTTACGTTGATGCCGATAGCATGGAAGAAGCGGCCAATCGTCTCATCAAGCTTCGCGCCACCACATGGCATGAAGTTGATATTACCGCCTAGCAGAGCGCGCAGTTTAGATAACACAAGCTTATCGGCTAGTGCGTGACTCTTCTTCAGCATCAAAGACGGAGTACGACCTTCTTGGTGACAAACAGAAAGCTTAGCGCCCATGTTTACCGCCCAAGTAAATAACACTTTACGAATAAACGGCGCTTTAGATACCTTCTCGTGAATCGCAGAGAAGATCTTCTCGTAGAAGCGGGGAACCGCACACATTACGGTAGGTTTCACATCGCTTAGCGCATCACGCACCTGCATTGTGTCTTGCAGGTAACAGTTAGTTGCGCCTTTATAGAGAACGTAGAACGTCCAAGCACGCTCAAATACGTGCGACAGAGGTAGAAAACACAATGATACATCGTCTTTGCTTAGGCTAAGGCGCTCATCGTGGCCTTCTAACTGGTAGCCAATATTGGTGTAATCAAGCATTACGCCTTTTGGCTGACCTGTGGTACCAGAGGTATAGATAAGAGTCAGTAAATCGTCCATGCTTGCATCTGCAAGACGAGTATCAAGTTCAGCTTGCTGAGCCTCAACACCGCGTGCCATGAAATCATTCCAAGATATCGCGAAGCTATGGTCTTGAAGATCGATATCATCAGACATCGCCACAACCACTTCTAGCTGTTCGCACTCTTCGAATAGGCTCACCGCCGCGTCAAATTGAACTTGTTCACCAACGAATAAGATCTTCACATCCGCATTTTGGATGATGTAAGAAGACTGTGCTGCTGTGTTGGTTGGATAAATCGGCACAGTCACAAGGCGTGCTTGTAAAGATGCAAAATCTGCTACGGTCCATTGAGGCATATTGTTCGAATAGATACCGATCTTATCCTGAACTCTCAACCCTTGAGCCAACAGTGCTAATGAAAGCGTATCGATTTGTTGTCCAAACTGTTCCCAGCTAATGCCTTGCCATACATTGTCTACTTTATGTTTCAAAGCTGTACGGTTGCCGCCTTGGGCAATTTGGTCACGAAGTCTTTTTACGATATGAAAATCTAAATTGGCCATCTCTTTACCTTTGGCTTACACCTGTAAGCTTTTTTGAGCGCACAAGTGTACCTCTGATCATGGAAAAGGCAACTGATGAAGCTCAAAGTTATCAGTAATAGTACGTCTAACGCTAAGTTTTCTATCAACAAAAATAGCAGGCACAAAAAAGCCCCAAGCCAGACTCCTAGCTTAGGGCTTATAAATCATAGGGATTAGTGTCTAGTTAAGTGCCACTACTTCGCCACAGATCATCATTAACTGATCTCGTAACCAAATGTGTCCTTTATCCTTTTCACTTGATTCATGCCAGCTTAGGAAGCCAGAAATCGCCGCATTATCGAATGGGAAATCTAGAATCTGAAGCTGCTCTTTGTTTGCTGCATGTTCTACCATCCAACGAGGAGCAATTGTTACTAGTTCAGATTGGCCTACAACGTAAAGAACATTGCTCAAGCTCGTACCTTCGTAGAAAGGCGTGCAATCTAGGTCACGGTACGCTTGCTCAGAGAAGCTACGTTGGCCATGGATACGAGACAGTTTTGCGTGCTTTTCGTTAAGCAGCTCTGCCGCAGAAACTTCACCGTTGATGCGTGGATGAGAAGCAGAAGCAACAACAACTAATTCGTCTTGGAAGATTTCAGTGCTTGAGAAGCCTTGTTCATCAAAGCGAGCGTAATCAATGACGAAGTCGATTTCTTGGTAGCGCATACGCTCAGAAAGTTGACGGTCGAATTCAGCATCCATGTGCAATTTAACGCTAGGTGCTTGGTCGTTGATTGTAGACATAATCTTCGGAGCAAAACGCATGTCACAAGGGCTGCAAATCGCGAGTTTGAACAGGCGAGAAGACGACTCTGGAGAGAACACAGAACTTGGTAGTTCGTTGCGTACTAATTGTAGCGCTTGGCGGATTGGACCAAATAACTGACGAGCACGTTGAGTCGGTTGAATACCACGACCTTGGCGCATGAATAGTTCGTCGTTAAACATCACTTTTAAACGAGCAACAGCGTTACTTACAGCTGGCTGAGACATCCCCAGATTGTGAGCTGCACGTGTAATATTTTGCTCTTGCATAACTGCATCAAATACAGTCAAAAGATTTAAGTCGACTCCACGAAGTGTGCTTTCCATTCTGTAGCTTGCAATTGCACTCATTGCGTCTTTTTTCTCTAACATTCAAGTTGCCTCTTGTCGGTTCGACAGCGTTAAATTGGTAATGGTATGGGAATAGATAACCACTAATTTTTATATTTATCAGACCGATACTTTTCGGATTACCATTACTATTAACCAATACATCTCGAGCTACCAACAAGATTGATAAAGAATAATTTTATTTTATCTTAATGATTAAATAACACCTAAAAATCAATAATTTATAGAGTTATAAAAAAATATAAAAAGCTTAACTTATGAGTTTCATTTCGACTTATTTAGCTGTTCTATCTTTTGGTTACAATTGTTACAATTTATTGAACTCGTGAATTAGTTGACCGGTTGATTCAGAAATAACACTTATGAGTTAGGTGAGCGATGCATAACTTGGAAAGTCTACCTTGTCCCAAAGTTGCTTTCTTAAGTCGTCTTGATTAGACCAATTCCCCGCTAATACCCACTCAACGAGTGCACTCGCTACGTCCGGATAGATGACCACTTCAGCTTGTTTTTCATTGAGCCAAGCACGCAAGATAGCCGCATCTAAAAAGGTCATAGTTTGAGCTAATCCAAGAGCCTCTAGCGTCGCCACATTGCTCTGTTGTTCGAACTGCCCTTCGAGCGGTTTGAGAAGCAATTTCTTCCCTAAAGTTAGGGCTTCGGATGGCAATTCAAAGCCGCCATTAGCGACCACACCAGAGCACTGATTTAGGTCAAATTGGAAGCCGGCATGACTCAACGGTTTGAATTCTATATTTTCGACTCGGCTATGCTCAATGACATGCGGGTGATAGCAAACAAAGCTGTGTGAAATGAACTTCATCAGCAGCTCTGAGATCGCCTCAAGATCCTCAAATGGCAAATAGACCAACGTAAAATCTTGTGCTTTTTTAGTTTGCTCATCACCAACAAGCGTGTGAACGATAGGAGGTAAAATCGGCTGTTCAAAGTGATACCAATGCAAGCCAATAGAGTGCTCGGTTGGGGCGAAATGTTGAATCACTGAATGCTCTATCCAGTTGCCCCCTTCTTTGGGCACATCGTAACGAAACGCATTCTGGTGGCTTATCCCAATACATGGCACACCTTGCCTCTTAGCCGCCCATGCTGTCACAGGTTCAAAGTCATTAATCACTAAATCATAAGGCGTAAGATCGATCTGGTTAATCTCACGGAGAAATCGCCAGATGTTATTCTTGATGAATGTCTTGCCGTATTTGACCTGCCCCTGCTCGCTGTAAAAGGTTAATCCATTGCGGGTCTGATAGTTGCCAAACGCTTCCATCGAAAAGTATTTGCTCTCTTCTCGCCCAGAGAACAGAAAGTCGACATCGATATTTTGCTGACGAAAAGCGACGGCCATTGCTCTCGCTCGAGCGATGTGCCCATTTCCTGTGCCTTGTACGCCATATAAAATTTTCATGCTTTTTCCTTTAGAGTTGCCACTTAAACGCGGCAGTGGTTGCCAACAAAATGATTACAGGATGAAGCTGATAGCAAGGCTAGTACAAACGATACCCAAGGCTGCGCCAATCAGTACGTCCGTTAAAAAGTGCACACCAAGCAGGATTCGAGAGCCTGCAATCGCAGTTGCCCACACCAAGCTAAAGAGGTACAAGCTCGGATAGAAATGTCCGATTAGGGTCGCCATAACAAAAGCAGCAGCGGAATGCCCAGAAGGCAGGCTGTATTTATCAGATGGCACAATATGAGAGTGAAGTAGTGATGAGAATTCAGCGGGTCTACGGCGCTTGAGGGTGTTTTTGGCAAACCAGTAAATAGGTAACTCGATTGCAAAGGCGGTTAGGCCTACCAATAGAAAGTCTCGGCCAGTGTAGCTATCAGTCAGCAGTGCAATCAAAGCGATCAAAACGTAAAGGTGTCCGTCTCCAGTATGAGACACCGCCTTGCTGAGTGTCGCCTGTTGTACGCCATAGCGGTTGTTTAAACAGAAAACAGAAAATGCCACATCCCAGCGGACAATAGGTTCGATGGTTCGCATACGATCTCCTTAACAATCCTTATTCAGTTAAGGCCCAAGTTATGCCCAACAAATGACAGTTAAGTGACGTTTTAAATGAACTAAAATGAAATTTCCTTGGAATGCGCAGTGAAGCTGCTCAGACTAAGGCGATGACAAAAACACCCTGACCCGTCCTGATATGGGTTGACACTTGATTGACTAAAACGCTCGATGTACTTCATCGGGCGTTTTGTATTTTAGAGCTGTGTGAGGCCTATATTCATTATAGATTTTTACTGATTCAGCGACCATTTTCTTTGCTTCATCTAAATCATTAGGCTTATTCAACAGATACTCCATCTTCAGTATTCCGTTGATCCTCTCTGCCAACGCATTCTGATAACAGTCATAGCCATCAGTCATTGAGCAAGATACACCATACTGTCGATGCAACTCTTGGTATTCAACAGAGCAGTACTGAACACCTCGATCTGAGTGATGAACAAGCTCACCTGTATTCTTCCGCTCTTTCAACGCGTTTAAAAAGGCCTGCTTGACCGTGCGAGCTTTCATATCATCACTTATGTGATAGCCCACGATTTTTCTTGAGTAAGCGTCCGTCACTAAACTGAGATAAGTACTACCACGCCGCGTTGCTAGATAAGTAATATCGGCAAACCATAATTGCTCTGGTCTTTCCGGTATTAAGCCTTCTTTGATTCGATTTGGATGGCAGTAAAAGCGATGATTACTGTTTGTGGTTCGATGGTAAGCCCTTCGATTCTGTACTAATAATCGATTCATTCTCAGCAGAGAGAATAAGCGGTCTCGCCCGATTTCAATATCGTTCTGAGCAAGTAAATACTTGATCTTACGAGTCCCTATTCGAGGGTGCATCATCCTTTGCTCCTTCACAAAACCGAGTACGGATTCATCTTTCTTTGTCTGATGAATTTCTGCAACACAGCGCTTGTAGAAAGCTTGTCGTGTAATACCTATAAAGTGACAAGCTTTAGTAACGGTCAACTTTCTGACCGTTTTTTCCTTAATAACTCGGCCTTGCGCTTCTTTGAAATTCGTACTCCGAAATCTCGATCCATGACTTTTACAACCGCTTCGAAGAACTCAGCTTTGAGCTGAGTTTCTTCTAATTGCTGCTCGAGTTCTTTGATTCGTTGCTCTGGGGTTTGAGTTGAGGAAGAGTTTGACATAGTCGCTCCTAACGCTCTCGATTGTTCTATTCCTTTAGACCAATCTAGTTGACCATGTTTGCGAAGCCAAACTAAAACGGTAGAGCGCCCTTGGATCCCATAACGTTCTTGAGCTTGCTTATAAGTCATTTCGCCTTTTTCAACTTGGCTTACGACTGCCAATTTAAAGGCAAGAGAATAATCTCGTTGAGTACGTCTACTTGTTGTTTTCATGACACTCTCCAATTTCATGTTGGAAATGTGTCAACCATATTTAGGACGGTACACCCTATAAAGATAAAGCGGCACTAGGCCGCTTTATTGTTAATTGCATATTTTCTAATTCCAAAACTCTATAACGAAAGAGGCTCGTGCTTTTTCACTAAACCAAAGTCAGCCAAGATCGCATAGGCAGCAGGGATCATAAACAGCACCAATAGGGTCGATGCAAATATGCCGAACACGATTGAAATAACCAATGGCTGGATAACCTGAGCCTGTAGGCTGGTTTCCGTCAACAGCGGTAGCAAACCTGCCGCAGTTGTCATTGAGGTCAAGAATACCGCTCTGAAACGCTCGCGACTGGCTTTTACCACCGAGTCATGCACGCTATCTCCCTCATCGACATGGTGACGAATGTACTGAACTAGCAAGATCGAATCATTAACCACAATACCAGCAAGCGACACAAAGCCCATCATGCTTGGCATACTCAAAGAGTGCCCAAGTATCCAGTGACCAACGACAACACCAATAAAGGCAAGTGGAATGGCTAGCATCACGACCACAGGCTCTAAGTAGCTTCTAAACTGATAGCTAAGAATCGCAAACACGCCGAATAAGCCGAGCAAGAATCCTTTGCCCATCGAAGCGCCAGTCTTAGCTGCATCTTTAGCTTCCCCTTCGAAATCAAAGCGTAAACCCGGATATTTCTGAATAAGTTTGGCGGCTTCATCTTTTTGGAACTGAGCCAAAATCGCGGATGAACTCGCCTTCTTGTTATCAATATCACCAAAGATACTGATGGTTCTCAACCCATCAATTCGCTGAATTCGCACGTAGTTACGTTGGAAATCTAATGTCGCCAACGTTGCTAGCGGGATCTGACTGCCATCTGCGGTAATGATTGGGAAGTTAGCCAGCTGCTGTATGTCGCCCGCTTGATCTTTATCAAGACGAACCTCAATCGAGATATTCTCAACACCGATTTGAATCTCATCCGCCGTTTGCCCAAAGAAAGCCGCTCGTAACTGAGATGCAATCATCTGCCCATTCACATTGTAGGTTTCAGCTCCTGGGCGCAGCTTCACTAAGATCTCTTCCTTACCCATGCGCATGTCATCAAGCACACCGTGTACGCCATCAAACTGATTGAGGTATTCCTGAATATCCAAAGAGGCCGATTTCAATGCACTCAGGTCATCATGCTTAGCACGAATCTCAATAGCACGACCGCCCGGGCCCATAGTGGGTTGCTTGAACACCAATGAAATAGGATCCGCTAAATCGCCAATATCTTCACGCCACGCATCAATGAAGTCATCGATAACCGTATTACGGCTCTCTGCTCCACGTAAGTCTAAGCGAACTGTGGCTAAATGTGGGCCAGATTCATTAGCATCGGCGTTAGCATTGAATTGGCTGGTGATGTGCTCGACCAGTGTATTGCCTTCCTCAACCTCTTCGCTCCATTGCCTGTTCAAACGCTCAGCCGACGCGACAATTTTGTCGACGACTTTTTCGGTTTGAGACAATGATGCGCCCGGTGGAAGAATAATACGCGCCTCGGCAATATCGCCATCCAACTCAGGAAAGGGCTGGAATTTGACAACGCCACCAGCGATCAAGGAGATGGATAACAACAGCAGAGTTATCACACCGCCCATAAAGGCATAACGGAACGTCACGACCTTCTCGACCATGTTCATCAAGGTTGTATTGCGGAAGTTCTCAAACTTCTCTAACAACACGACTTTGAAGCGCAGTGCAGGCTTGTCATTTTTTTCTTTATGTAATGAATGAGATAAGTGATTTGGTAGAATAAGAAACGCTTCGATTAGACTCAGCGACAACACCAAGATAAGTACCTGAGGCACCGCTTTAAGCACCGCACCCATTTCCCCATCAAGGAACAGTAAGCTACCGAAAATACACACCGTGGTTAAGAAAGAAGATAACACCCCGGGGAGCACTTTCTTAACGCCGTTGTACACCGCATCATCAACATTTTGCCCCCTATCTAAATGGGAGGCTATCGATTCGGCAATCACGATGGCATCATCCATCATAATACCGATCGCCATTAATAAGCCGACCAATGACATGATGTTGATCGACAGGCCAAGGTTGGCCATTAAGAACAAGCCACCAAGGAAGGCTACGGGTAAACCTGCCGCAACCCAGAATGAATATCGCAAACTGAAGAACAACCACATGGTGGCAAACACCAGCACAATACCTTGCCACCCGTTGCGTACCATCATGGTTAAACGATCCCAAAGCACAGACGAGAGATCATTGGTCATTTGCAATGTCACACCATCAGGGGCAATCGCGCTTTGATCTTCAACGAATCGGGTCACGTTCTCCTTGATTCGTAGCGCATCATCTTCTTTGTTTTTGCTGATCTTCAATAGCGCAGAAGGCTTACCATCAAACAGTACCTTCTGTTCATCAAGCTCAAAGCGGTCGGTTATTTTGGCTATGTCCCTTAAGCGAATCACCGAACCATTAGGCGCAGATCCAACCACGATACTTTCCAGTTCAACAGGCGTAATTCGCCTCTCGTCAAAACGAATCAAAAAGTTCTTGTCTGGTGTTTCAACGTTACCACTCGGAAGCTTTACATTTTGACGGCCTATCTGATCGGCAATATCACCGACGCTCAAACCCAATTGGCGAATGGCTTGGGTGTCTAATTCTACTCGGTATTGATGATCTGAAAATCCGCTGACTTCGACCAAAGAGACATCGTAATCGAGCTTCATAGTGCGCTTAAGATCTTCCGCGTAGGCTTTAAGCTCTGGCCATGAGGTTTCGGCTGTAATTGCGATATCCACAACAGGTTCATTCCAATCTAGCTCTTGAACAACAGGAGATTCAATCTCAGTTGGGAAGTCATTGATCGAGTTGATCTGAGTTTGCACGTCCACCAGCATTCGACCGATGTCTGCTTTCTCATTAAGTTTCAGAATAAGACGAGCACTGCCTTCGATCGCTTCACACTGAGTCTCTTCAATGTTGGCCAAGCCATCGACTGCATCTTCCATTCGCACACATAAGCTCTCTTCTACTTCTTGTGGAGAAGCGCCGGGATAAACGATGGCCGCCATAATGTAAGGTGGATCATAAGCGGGGAAGGTTTCACGTTTGATGGTTGAGAGTGAACTTATACCCATGATCAACAAACCAAGCATCAACAAGTTGGCTGCTGTTGGGTGCCTAGAGAAGAACTTGATCATGACGCACTCTCCTGAGTATCAGATTCAAGCTCAACCTTTTCAGGATTTGACTCTTTTAATAACATGCCTTCGATTGCTGGCAGGACATCATTGAGAACCAATTTGTCTCCGGTTTGTAGCTCACCACTCACTACCACTTGATTGTCTCTGCGATAAAGCACTTCAACATTCACCACTTGCAAGCGCTGGTTGTCATCCATCAGGTAAACCTTATCACCATGCAGTGCTCGCTCTGGAACCACCCAACTCAGATTGGCGCCCCCCTCAATCTCGGCTTTTACAAACATACCGTTAACCAAAGGTGTCGCACTATCTGGTTGCAATTGTGAGTAGTCTTGAGCGATCTCGAGAATAATCCCTGCCGTCGCTTGGTTTTCATCCACCGTTTCGCTGATTCTTGCCACTTTCGCAGGCCAGCTAAGGTTTAGGTTGCCACTGTTAAGTTGAATGCTTGCTTTGATTGGCGCTTCGTGAGGATTAGGGATTCCTGCAGCATCGCGAGGGAACTGGTTAAAACTGGAGGCTAAAGTTTGCATATCGTGAATAGAGAGTTGCGCCTCCACTTCCATGACATTAATTCCGTGAGCAATAAACATCTCTTGTTGAAGATTAACCACTTGATTTTGTTCAATATCAACCTGAGCAATTCGCATTGCCCTTGGCAAAGTGATGGTGGTTTTATCAAGAGAGCGTTGCGCCTCTTTCACTTTAGATACGTTGACCTTAATGACTGCTTCCGCTACACGCTTTTCGTCTGGCATTAAAGCGATTTGGTTCGCGATATCCAAAACCAATTTCTGCTGAGACAATGCACTTTGTTGTTGTAGGTCGACATCCGATTGAGAAGTCAGCCCTTTCTTACGCAGATTTTGTTTACGTTGTAGCTCTTTGTTGCTGATCACTAAGCGATTCTTTTCGATCTTAAGAGTCTGATTGAGGTTATCTTCTTCTTGATTCAATTTAGCTAGTGAGGTTTGGCTTGATTTTAGATCCGCCTCTGCTTGTATCAGTTTCAATTCGTAATCCAGTGGATCAACCTTGAGTACGTCCGTTCCCGCAGGGATCACCTGCCCTTTCTCAAGATCCGGGTGTCGATACACGATTTGCCCTGTTACCTCGGCAATCGCTTTCCATTCGACTTTTGGCACTACTTTGCCAAAGCCAACCGCTAACGGTGCGATCAACTGCTGTTCTAGGCTCACAGTGTCAACTAAGCGAGCTCTATCACCGGCAGGTTTGGTTGGAAGATCCGGCTTCAAGTTAATCGCTGCGACAAGGCCAATAACCCCAACCGCAAGTGCTGGAAAGAAGAGTAGTTTTTTATTTATTTTCATTATCTTTGGTCCTGAACGGAAGAAGGGCTAGGTGCGTTGATAAAGCCTTCAGTCATCAGTTGAATGTTGTGTTCGATTAAACGATTAAGAAATTCTTCATTAATTTCAATACCATGGATTGCCAATAAAGGCGGCGGAGCGATGAAAGGAAACACCATCAAGCTTATATACGACACGCGACAGAGTTTGGGATCCATATCTTTTCTTAAGACACCTTGTGCTACCAACTTTTCAAAAATGACATCTTGGGCTGGCTTAGCCACATCGAAGAAAACCTTTTCGAGCAACTCTCTTTGCACTTCAGAGGGAGGCATATTCATCACTTGGGCAATCAAGCGAGGAAACTTAGGAACCTTGACCATCTCTTTGTAGTAAGTCCGCATTAAATCAAGAAAGTTCTCGTGACTACTCTCTTCAACCAATCTCTGCATCTGCAATTGCATAGGTCGTAACGTTTCACGCAACATAGCTTCAAACAACCCGGCCTTACTGCCAAAGTAATAACGGATCATCGCTATGTTCACACCCGCACGATCTGCAATCAGGCGTGTCGAGACCTTGTCGTATGGCTGCACGACAAACAGATCACGAGCATGCTCAATTAATAACTGTCGAACATCTAAGTTCTTTTGAGGTCGCCCCGCTTTTCGTGCCGTCATGGCAAAAATCCATCTCTATAATTAATCATCTGATTAATTATAGAGATAAACAGGCGGAACAGTAGAAGATTAATTACTCACTATTTAATCAAATGATTAATTAATTTATCTGCCCTTTAAATTTTATTGGTGAATCGTTCCATCAAAAAGATTTACTACAAAGTTTTAACCTACACATCAGCCAAACGATAAACTAACCGCCCAGTACGAAACACTCAATCAGCCGATAACACCAACAAACAACACTAAAGCAGCACAAACCAAACAAAAACACCGCCAAAGCATACTGATATTGGATTTTCTTGTTTGACGCTCAGAATAAATTGCGGTAAATATGGTGTTAACAGTTTATTTACGGATATTTGTGTAATGATTTTTTCTTCTTCTCGACTGCTGAAACTTCTCCTTATCGTGAACCAATCGCGCGGGTAAGTTGTGGGTCAAGAACTACACAAATATTAAAACCCGCGCTGAGCGGGTTTTTTTGTAACTGGCACTTTTAAAAGAACATCATTCTTAATAATAATTTGGATAGCAATCGATTCATTATCGATATAAGGAAGCACCCATGAACGATCAAGTGATAATTTTTGACACGACCTTACGTGATGGCGAGCAAGCGTTGGCCGCAAGTCTTACGGTAAAAGAGAAATTACAGATCGCTTATGCACTTGAACGACTGGGTGTAGATGTTATTGAAGCAGGCTTCCCTGTGTCATCACCAGGCGATTTCGAATCAGTACAAACCATCGCAAAAAATATTAAAGATAGCCGCATCTGTGCGCTTTCTCGCGCAGTAGCAAAAGACATCGACGCAGCGGCAGAAGCGTTAAAAGTCGCTGAGCAGTTCCGTATTCATACCTTCATTTCGACATCGACGGTTCACGTACAAGACAAATTACGCCGCAGTTACGACGATGTAGTAGAGATGGCAGTAAAAGCCGTTAAACATGCGCGTAACTACACAGATGATGTTGAATTCTCTTGTGAAGATGCAGGTCGTACACCTATCGACAACCTATGTCGTATGGTTGAAGCTGCTATCAACGCTGGCGCAAAAACCATCAATATTCCAGATACTGTAGGCTACACAGTACCAAATGAATTCGGTGGCATTATCCAAACGCTATTTGATCGCGTACCAAACATCGATCAAGCGATCATATCTGTTCACTGCCACGATGACTTAGGTATGTCGGTTGCTAACTCAATTGCTGCGGTTCAAGCGGGGGCTCGACAAATTGAAGGCACAATCAATGGTATTGGTGAGCGTGCAGGTAACTGTTCTTTAGAAGAAATCGCAATGATCATCAAAACTCGTCAAGAGCTTTTGGGTGTTCACACTGGTTTGGACCACAAAGAGATTCACCGCACCAGTAAGTTGGTAAGCCAACTTTGCCACATGCCAATTCAAGACAACAAAGCAATCGTTGGTGCTAACGCATTCAGCCACTCTTCAGGTATCCACCAAGATGGCATGCTTAAGAACAAAAACACTTACGAGATCATGACCCCTGAGTCTATTGGCTTAAAAAACAAAGCATTAAACCTAACAAGCCGCAGTGGTCGTGCAGCAGTTAAGAGCCACATGGACGCAATGGGCTACAAAGACAATGAGTACAACCTAGATTCATTGTACGAAGACTTCTTGAAGCTTGCTGACCGTAAAGGCCAAGTGTTCGATTACGACTTAGAAGCATTAATGCACTTCGCAAATCTACGTGACGAAGATGACTTCTATAAACTTAACTACCTAAGCGTACAATCTGGTAGTGTTATGTCTACCACCAGCATCAAGCTGCAATGTGGTGATGAAGAGAAATGCGAAGCGGCTGTAGGTAACGGCCCTGTTGATGCTTTATACCAATGCATCTACCGCTTAACTGGTTACGAAATTGCATTGGATAAATTCGACCTTACCGCGAAAGGTGAAGGCGAAGATGGCCTAGGCCAAGCTGATATTATTGCTAACTATAAAGGCCGTAAGTACCACGGTACGGGCGTTTCAACGGATATCGTTGAAGCTTCTGGTCAAGCGCTACTGCACGTTATCAATAGCATTCAACGCGCAGACACCATTGCTGAAATGAAACAGCAAAAAATCGCGACAGTTTAAGCACCCAATAACAGAGCCCTAGAGCCGATGTTATTGGCTTTAGGGACAAAATTTAAAACGAGCGAAAAGCTCAGTAACAAGAATTAAAGGATTAACATGACTGATAAATCATACAAAATTGCCGTACTACCTGGTGATGGCATTGGCCCAGAAGTAATGCAGCAAGCACACAAAGTGCTAGACGCGATTGAAAAGAAGCACGCGATTAGCTTTTCTCGTGAAGAGTATGATGTTGGTGGTATCGCAATTGATAACCATGGCTGTCCACTTCCAGAAGCGACAGTAATGGGTTGTGAAGAATCTGACGCAGTACTTTTTGGTTCTGTCGGCGGTCCTAAATGGGAACACCTTCCACCAAACGATCAACCAGAGCGTGGTGCCCTACTTCCTCTACGTAAACACTTCCAACTGTTCTGTAACCTACGCCCAGCACAAATCCATAAAGGTCTGGAGTCTTTCTCTCCTTTACGTGCTGACATCTCAGGTAACGGTTTCGACATCGTGGTAGTACGTGAACTAACAGGCGGCATCTACTTCGGCCAACCTAAAGGTCGTGAAGGCGAAGGCGCAACTGAAAAAGCGTTTGATACTGAGGTTTACCACCGCTACGAAATCGAACGTATTGCAAAGATTGCTTTTGAATCTGCACGCCTACGTAACAAAAATGTTTACTCAATCGATAAAGCGAACGTTCTACAGAGCTCTATCTTATGGCGTGAAGTAGTTGAAGAGATTGCAAAAGATTACCCAGATGTAACGCTAAACCACATGTACATCGACAACGCGACCATGCAGCTAATCAAAGATCCATCTCAGTTTGACGTGATGCTATGTTCAAACATCTTCGGCGACATCATTTCTGATGAGTGTGCAATGATCACTGGCTCTATGGGTATGCTTCCTTCTGCAAGCTTAAACGAAAGCAACTTCGGCCTATACGAACCAGCGGGCGGCAGTGCTCCAGATATCGCAGGCAAGAACATCGCAAACCCAGTTGCACAGATTCTTTCTGCAGCGCTAATGCTTCGTTACAGCCTAGGCGAAGAAGCGGCAGCACAAGACATTGAAACAGCGGTATCTAGAGCGCTTTCAGCAGGCGAGCTAACAGCAGACCTTGCGGGCGACAACCAAGCGCTTACTACTTCTGAAATGGGTGACAAGATCGCAGAGTACATCTTAGCTTCATAAGCTAATAGCTCGGAAATAGAAGCAAGTACATAAGAATAATATCAAGCCAAGTCTGCAAAATTGCATGACTTGGCTCGAAACAAACACTGGGACTGATGCTCCCAAGGAAGAAAAGCTATGTCGACAAACCAGCAAGCCAAAACCTTATACGAAAAAGTTTACGACGCGCACGTTGCAGTAGCAGCGGAAGGCGAAAACCCGATCCTTTATATCGACCGCCACCTAGTTCACGAAGTAACGTCACCTCAAGCGTTTGACGGCTTACGTGAAAAAGGCCGTAAAGTACGCCAAGTAGGCAAAACTTTCGCGACCATGGATCACAACGTATCAACCCAAACCAAAGACATCAACGCTTCTGGTGAGATGGCTCGTATCCAAATGGAAACGCTATCGAAGAACTGTGAAGAGTTTGGTGTAACGCTTTACGACCTAAACCATAAATACCAAGGTATTGTGCACGTAATGGGCCCTGAACTAGGTATTACGCTACCGGGTATGACTATCGTATGTGGTGACTCACACACCGCAACACATGGTGCATTTGGTTCTTTAGCATTTGGTATTGGTACTTCAGAAGTTGAGCACGTTCTAGCAACTCAAACGCTGAAACAAGCTCGCGCTAAAACGATGAAGATTGAAGTAAAAGGCAAGGTTGCTCCAGGTATCACTGCCAAAGATGTCGTGCTAGCGATCATCGGTAAAACAACAGCCGCAGGCGGTACTGGCTACGTAGTTGAATTCTGTGGTGAGGCGATTACTGACCTTACGATGGAAGGCCGTATGACGGTATGTAACATGGCTATCGAGCTTGGCGCTAAAGCTGGCCTAATTGCACCAGATACAACGACCTACGAATACATCAAAGGTCGTAAGTTCTCTCCACAAGGCGAAGACTTAGACGCTGCAATCAAATACTGGGATACGTTAAAAACTGATGCTGATGCTGAATTCGATGCGGTTGTTACTTTAGAAGCAGCAGACATCAAACCACAAGTTACTTGGGGCACTAACCCAGGTCAGGTTATCTCGGTAGACACGCCAATCCCTGCACCAGAAAGCTTTGCTGACCCTGTTGAAAAAGCGTCAGCTGAAAAAGCACTAGCTTACATGGGCCTTGAAGCAGGTAAATCTCTATCTGATTACAACGTCGATAAAGTGTTTGTGGGCTCTTGTACTAACTCGCGTATCGAAGACATGCGTGCAGCAGCAGCGGTAGCGAAAGGTCGCCAAGTTGCAAAACATGTGCAAGCGCTTATTGTTCCGGGTTCAGAGCAAGTTAAAGCACAAGCAGAAGCTGAAGGCTTAGATGTTATCTTCAAAGAAGCAGGCTTCGAATGGCGTTTACCTGGCTGTTCTATGTGCCTTGCAATGAACAACGACCGTCTTGGTCCACAAGAGCGCTGTGCTTCTACATCAAACCGTAACTTTGAAGGTCGCCAAGGCCGTGATGGTCGTACGCACCTAGTTAGCCCTGCAATGGCTGCCGCAGCAGCGATCGCCGGTCACTTTGTCGATATTCGTGAACTTTAATTAGAGGATTTAACATGTCAGGTTTTCAACAACACACCGGATTAGTCGTTCCTCTAGATACGGCCAACATCGATACTGATGCGATCATTCCAAAGCAGTTCCTACAGAAAGTAAACCGCATTGGTTTTGGTAAGCACTTGTTCCACGATTGGCGCTTCTTAGATGACGCAGGCCAACAACCGAACCCTGAGTTTGTAATGAACGCACCACGCTATAAAGGCGCTTCAATTCTACTGGCTCGTGAGAACTTTGGTTGTGGTTCATCTCGTGAACACGCACCTTGGGCTCTTGCCGATTACGGTATTCAAGTGATGATTGCACCAAGCTTTGCAGACATTTTCTACGGTAACTCGATCAACAACCAAATGGTTCCAGTTCGATTGACTGAGCAAGAAGTGGATGAGATCTTCCAATTCGTAGAAGCGAATGAAGGCGCAGAAGTTACCGTTGATCTAGAAGCAATGAAAGTGAGCGCAAATGGTAAAGAGTACTCGTTTGAAATTGATGAATTCCGTCGTCACTGCCTACTGAATGGCTTAGACAACATCGGCCTAACGCTGCAGCATGCTGATAAGATTTCTGCGTATGAAGAGAAGATTCCAAGCTTCCTAAAATAAAGAAGCCTTGCAATAGAAAAGCAGTATCAAAGTTCGAAAAGGTTGGCTTAGTGCCAACCTTTTTTATTTGGTTCAGCCTTAGCTTAAAGTGTCTACCAAACTCTGATCTGTTATTTAACTTAAGAGCCATGAAAGAAAACCGTAAAGCACAAGGTCTTAGTAGTCAGCTATCAGGAGAATGCCATGAAACAACTACTCGTTATTATCAGCCTACTTTTTTCAACCTTAGCTTGGTCAGCACCGAAATCTGAACTGTGGCCGTACTGGAATCAAAGTAATGAGGCCAACTCAGCACAAGTTTCTCATCAAAGCTGGCAGCAATTCCTCGATAGCTATTTGGTTAAACAGGGGCAAAATACTCTAGTTCGTTATCAAGCAGTGACCGACACAGATAAAACAAAGCTAAAGCAATACATTAAGCAGTTAGAGCAGGCAAACCCACTCGAATACTCAAAAGCAGAGCAGTACGCTTACTGGGTCAACCTATACAATGCAGTGACTGTTGATTTGATTCTCGATGCATACCCAGTTAAATCGATCACCAAGCTCGGCGACCTATTTAGTTTTGGGCCATGGGGAGACGATGTCGTATCAGTAAATGGTAAGTCACTGACACTCAACGATATTGAGCACCGCATCTTAAGGCCTATATGGCAAGATCCACGTACACACTACGCGGTAAATTGTGCGAGTTTAGGGTGCCCTAACCTACAACTTCAAGCCTTTACGGCTGACAACACCGAGGCTCTACTAGAACAAGCAGCCTCTGAGTTTGTTAACAGTGACAAAGGTGTGTTGGTTAAAGGCAATAAGCTCCAGCTATCATCGATTTATGAATGGTTTGCTGTGGATTTTGGTACAGAGAAACAACTCATTCAACACTTAGACCAATATCGAACAGAAGCAGTCACCAATACTCAAAATATCAGTTATGACTACGACTGGTCGCTCAACCAAGCTAACTAGCTCTAGCGCTAAACTTCATCACTAAAGCAAAACAAAAAAGAGGCTAGGGTTTTATCAACCACTAGCCTCTTCTCAATTCATTGACCGTATCTCTACAATTAAAAACTTGAGCCCGGTTGCTGCAAGAACTCTACTTCTTCAGGAGTCGAGGTTCGCCCTAGCACTTCATTACGATGAGGGTAACGACCAAAACGCTCAATGATAACCTTGTGCTTAAACTCAAAATCCAAATTATGTTCCAGTCCCGTTTGAGAAAAGAGCTCCACGGCTTGTTTATGGACTAACAAAGACTCACTATGCATATAAGGCATATACAGGAAGCTTTTTTGTTGCTCGTTAAGTTGGTGATCAAAACCACCCGCTACCGCCTCTTGCGCTAGAGCCAACGCCATCGGATCAGCCAAAAAAGCTGCCGGACTGTTTCTACCAATATTGCGAGAAAACTGATCAAGCACGATAATCTCTGCCAATCGTCCTTGTGCGTTTTGTCGCCATTCAAATAGCTCACCTTGAGCTGCTGATTGGTGTAAGTTAGAAAAGCGAGCCTCAATCAAAGCATCAATTTCTTCGCCGCCAGTAAACCAGTCTTTTGGCGTCAATTCATCGAACCAAAACTCTAGAACATCCTGATACGTTACCGTCATATAATTCCCTTTAATAAAAAACCGAGTCATTTAATGTCATGGCTCGGCTTAGTGTTCGATTACTTAAAACCTTTGACCTTCTTTATCAGGTCATAAGCATTTTGAATTTCTTGTGATTTCTCTTTCGCAACATTCATCATCTCTGGCGGTAAACCTTTCGCCATCAATTTATCAGGGTGATGTTCATTCATCAGCTTACGGTAGGCCTTTTTAACTTCCTTACCATCCGCACTTTCACTTACACCTAGAACCTTAAATGCATCGCCCAGTTGGTTTTGTTGTGATGCTTGTTGCCAACCTGACGATTGCCCTTGATGATGACCACCACCAAAGCTTCCACCCTGTTGCTGGAAACGGAATGCCGCCTCTTGCATCTGTAAGCGGCGTTCAAGTTGCTCTGCAGAAAACCCAAGGCCTTGCGCTATTTTATGCAGAACTTGGCGCTCACTCGGGTGCAAACTTCCATCAGCAAATGCAGCAGAGACTTGTAGCTCTAAAAAGAACTGCAGCAAATCAAAACGGCCACCCGATGAGATTTTCACACGCTCAAGTACATCACTTAATGGAAAATCACTCTCTTTGCCGTCACGGAATGCATCTTGTGCCGCTTTACGTTGCTCTCCATGTAGGTTCATGCGCTCCATCATGGTAGAAGCAAGCTGAATCTCTTCAGGTGTTACTTGCCCCTTGGCTTTAGCAACATGTCCCATAACCGCAAAAGCGGATTTAAAAAACTCGTTCTGTCTTTCAGCTTGGCTTGGGCCTCGACCAAAACCAGAGCTATTGAAGCCTGATTGGTTCAATCGGCGAGCTTTATCGAACTGGTGACCTAAAAATAGGCCAAAAACCAAACCGAGCGGCCCTCCAAATAAAAAGCCAAAAAACGCGCCCAAAATTTTGCCAAATATTTGCATTATGTGTTCTCTATCTATGAATTTTATCTGAGTAATGCTGTCTGATGATGCTGAATGCTAATATTTCCTTTATCATAAGGAAAATGCTTTATTAATTGGATTGATACTAGATCAACCCTCCATCTAGTGACACAGGATAGTTCAACTTCATGCAATCTTTTTCCCGCACCTTGTTAGCCGCGTCTATAAGTACGGCGTTATACGTGTCGACAACTCAAGCTGAAACAATCACCGATAGTAGTGTGCAGGAAATGCCCTCTATAGATCAATGCTTGATCGAGCCCGCTGCAGAAAACGAGACACAACTACCTGCTCATGTTGAGTCAGATCGCTTAGAAGCTATCAATGGCGACAAGGCAATATATTCAGGTGACGTAAGAGTTACGCAAGGGAACAAGACCATCCTTGCAGACAATGTAACCCTACACCAACAAGAAAATATCGTTGTAGCTGAAGGCAACGTAAACTTTAGTGATGGTCAAATCAAATCTATCTCTGACAAAGCGACCAATAATCTAAATACAGATCAAATCGAATTAGAGAATACCCAATACCAGTTCCTTTGCGAACCTGGCCGAGGGGATGCTCAATATATATCTCGTACTGGTAAAGCCGTTTATACCATGGAAGATGGATCTATCACTTCTTGCCCACTGGGTGATAAGTCATGGAGGCTAAAAGCTTCTAGTATCGAGCTAGACCAAGATGAAGAGCAAGCCACATTCTACAATCCACGTTTTGAGATTCTAGATGTTCCTGTTTTCTACATGCCATATCTCACCGTTCCAGTAGGAGATAAACGTAAAACTGGTTTTTTGTACCCAACGATTTCGTACGGTTCAAGTGACGGTTTCGAAACCGAAGTTCCTTTCTATTGGAATATAGCACCAAACTACGATCTACTTATCACAACTAAGTATATGGCAGAGCGTGGAACACAACTAAACAATGAATTCCGTCATTTAAGTGATTTTGGTGAAAGCAATTTAAAATTCGAGTTCCTAGAAAGTGATGATAAATATCCAGAACAAGGCAGTCGTTGGGGGGGACAGTTCAACTTTGAAGGTATCTATAAAGAAGCATGGAAATTTGATATCGATTACTCAAAAGTAAGCGATGTTAACTATTTTTCAGACGTGGATTCGAACATAGGTAACCGTGAAGATGGTCAACTCATGCAATCTGGCCAAATAAGTTATCGTGCATTAAATTGGGATGCTTCTCTCGCAGTTCGTGACTTCCAAGTGCTGACTGATGGAAATACCCAAGCTTATCGCTTAATGCCACAGCTAACATTTAACTATTACGCCCCTATTATTTGGAATTCTGTAGAGGTTGATATGATTAGTCATATCTCTCAATTTGAAACAGATGCAGAAGGAAAACCGACAGCAACACGATTACACATAGAACCAGGATTAAAAGTACCATTAAGTACAACTTGGGGAACATGGACAACCGAGGCTCGCCTGCTTGGAACATACTATAACCAAGATTTATCTGGTGTCGATACGACAACTGGGCCTGAAACTAACCCATATTACGGGCTCGAAGATAGTGTTTCTCGTGTAATACCAGAATTCAGAAGTCATGCTGGTATTGTACTTGAACGCGACACTACGTTTATGAATGGTTACACACAGACTCTTGAGCCACAGGTTCAATATCTTTACGTACCGGAGAAAGATCAATCTAACATTGGTCGTTATGATACAACTTTACTACAAACTGATTATTACGGGTTGTTTAGAAGCCGTAAATACAGTGGCGTTGATTTTATAGCAGCTGCAAATCAACTAAGCTATGGTGCCTCTTCTCGTTTCTTTGATGACGAATACAAAGAGCGTCTTAATATCTCTTTCGGCCAAATATTTTATATCGACAAAGAAACAAAACAATCATCTAGCAGCATCGATTCAACAGAAAAGTCTAATTATTCGTCTTGGGCAGTTGAAGTCGATTTTAACTACGATGATTACCTGTTTTATCACGGTGGCGTCCAATACGATATCGACTCAGCAGAAATGCAATTAGCCAATAGTACGATTGAATATAAAATAGATGCTAACGGTTTTATTCAAGCAAACTATCGCTACGTAACCAAAGAGTACATTGAAGACAATGTCGGTGAGACCATTACTAATATAGACGAGATAACACGCGAAGGTATCTCACAAGCAGGTTTAGTTACAGGCTACCAGTTCACTCCAAAATGGTATGCTAGCGCCCAGTACTATCATGATATGAATGAAAACATCGCTATCGAGTGGTTAGCTAACCTGCGCTATAAAGATGATTGTTGGTATGTAGGGGTTACGTATAGCAACGAACTCAGAAGCTGGACTGGTAGCGGCTACTCAGATATCAACGCTGATCCTGTTTACGAAAACAACTTTAGTGTTAATTTTGGTATTGTAGGCTTCGGTACATCTGCTGGATCTGGATCAAATGTTTCGGGCTTCGATAGCTCTGGAAACTCTTTAGAATACGGTCGCCCATTCTTCTTAAACAACTAATTTTCTTTACTGATAGAGCATCAGTGAATTTAAAGGATTACACATGACATTGTGGAAACGCACATTAATTGCCATTGCAGCAGCTTGTACTTTATCAACAAGCTATGCTGCGCCGGTCGAGCTAGACAGCGTAAAAGTTATCGTTAACGAAGGCGTTATCTTACAAAGCGACATCGATGCTTCGATGAAGACGCTGCGTGCAAACGCTAAAAAAAGCGGTCAAACACTGCCATCACAAGACGTGCTCAATGAGCAAGTGCTCGAGAAGCTGATCATCGATACTATTCAAACTCAAGAAGCGGAGCGTATTGGCGTTCGTATTGATGATGCTCGACTTGATCAAGCAATTGAAGGAATCGCGAAAGACAACAACCAAACGGTAGAACAATTAACGGCATCGGTTGCTGAAGAAGGCCTGAGCTACAACGCATTTCGTGAGCAAGTAAGAAAAGAGATCGCGGCAAGTGAAGCTCGTAACGCTCTCGTTCGCCGTCGTATCAATATCCTTCCTGCAGAAGTAGACAACCTAGCGGATATTCTTGCTCAAGAGACTAACGCGACAGTTCAATACAAAATTGGCCATATTCAACTTCGCTTTAACGATGACCAAACCAAAGAAGAACTAGAAGCCCAAGCTAAAGAGCTAGTTGAAGAGCTCAACTCAGGTAAAGATTTCAGCACCATGGCATATACTTACTCAAAAGGCCCTAAAGCACTACAAGGTGGTGATTGGGGTTGGATGCGTAAAGAAGAGATGCCAACCATTTTTGCAGACCAAATCAAAATGCAGAACAAAGGCAGCATCATCGGTCCTTTCCGAAGCGGTGTTGGTTTCCATATTCTAAAAATTGAAGATGTGAAAGGTTTGGAAACTGTTGCGGTAACGGAAGTGAATGCTCGTCATATTCTGATTAAACCAACCGTAATCTTAAGTGACGATGGTGCAAAAGAACAACTTGAAGAAATAACACGCCGCGTAAACGCAGGTGAAGCGAGCTTTGGTGACCTTGCACAACAATACAGTCAAGACCCAGGGTCTGCAGTACAAGACGGTGAACTTGGCTACCAAACTCCAGATCTATACGTTCCCGAGTTCAAACACCAAGTAGAAACACTACCGGAAGGCAAGATCAGCGCACCATTCAAAACTGTGCACGGTTGGCACATTGTTGAAGTACTGGACCGCCGTGAGGTTGACCGCACGGATTCAGCATTAAAGAACAAAGCTTACCAAATTCTATTTAACCGTAAGTTCAACGAAGAAGCAGGTGCTTGGCTGCAAGAAATAAGAGCAAGTGCCTTTGTTGAAATGGTTGAGGACGACCAAGATGACAACTAAACGTATTGTCATAACCGCAGGTGAACCCGCGGGGATAGGTCCAGATTTGACTCTGGCTCTATCTCAAGAAAGCTGGCCTCATCAACTCGTGGTCTGTGCCGATAAAACACTGCTAGCCGAGCGAGCTAAAATCCTTGGTATCGAAGTGGAACTGTTGGATTACGACGCAAACGCGGCTAAGCAACCTCAACGCGCAGGCACACTAGTAGTAAAGCACGTGCCACTAGCTGAAACGGCAATAGCAGGTCAACTCAACGAAGCTAACGGCCATTACGTATTAAATACTTTAGAAACCGCAGCAATTGGCTGTATGAATGATGAATTTGATGCTATTGTCACCGGCCCTGTTCACAAGGGTGTAATTAACCGAGCTGGCGTTGCTTTTAGTGGCCATACCGAGTTCTTTGCAGAAAAGTCCAATACACCACTCGTGGTGATGATGTTGGCAACAGAAGGGCTGCGTGTTGCGCTAGTAACAACGCACATCCCACTAGCTTATGTATCTCAAGCAGTGACCGAAGACAGATTAGAGCAAATCATTGCTATTCTGAATCAAGACTTGGTTGAAAAATTTGCAATT
This sequence comes from Vibrio gigantis, assembly GCF_024347515.1. Lineage (NCBI taxonomy): Bacteria > Pseudomonadati > Pseudomonadota > Gammaproteobacteria > Vibrionales > Vibrionaceae > Vibrio > Vibrio gigantis. The sequence continues at coordinate 405,031 of NZ_AP025492.1, read as the reverse complement.
GAGAAACCGACTATCTACGTATGTGGCTTGAATCCACATGCGGGTGAAGATGGTTGTTTAGGACGTGAAGAGATAGAAACTATCACTCCAACGCTAGAAAAAATTCGCCAAAAAGATGGCATCAACTTAGTTGGCCCATTGCCAGCAGATACCATCTTTAATGAAAAATATTTGCAAGATGCAGATGCTGTTTTAGGTATGTATCACGACCAAGTACTCCCGGTATTGAAATACAAAGGGTTTGGTCGCTCAGTGAACATCACGCTTGGCTTACCGTTTATTCGTACATCTGTCGACCACGGTACCGCCTTAGACTTGGCAGGGAAAGGCCAAGCCGATACAGGGAGCTTTAGAACAGCGCTCACGCACGCCATTGAATTAGTAGAGAAAAAGCAATGAGAAATGATGTCCACTTAGGGCACAAAGCGCGTAAACGTTTTGGTCAAAACTTCCTTAACGATCCATACATTATTGATGGCATCGTATCGAGCATTAACCCACTACCGGGTCAAAACCTAGTAGAAATCGGTCCAGGTCTAGGCGCAATTACTGAGCCTGTGGGTAAGCTTGTCGATAAATTTACCGTTATCGAATTGGATAGAGATCTTGCAGAGCGTCTTCGTAACCATCCAGATCTGGCTGATAAGCTAACGATCCGTGAAGGCGATGCGATGAAGTTCGATTTCCAAGAACTGGTTAAGCCAAATAATAAGCTGCGTATCTTTGGTAACTTGCCATACAACATCTCGACACCATTGATGTTCCACCTTTTTGAATTCCATAAAGACGTACAAGACATGCACTTTATGCTTCAAAAAGAAGTGGTGAACCGCCTAGCTGCGGGACCTGGTAGCAAAGCATATGGTCGTTTGACGGTGATGGCTCAGTACTACTGTAAAGTAACACCTGTACTAGAAGTGCCACCGACAGCCTTCGTTCCGCCACCGAAAGTAGACTCTGCAGTTGTACGCCTACAGCCATACGAAGTGCTACCTTACCCGGCAAAAGATCTAAAATGGCTTGATCGCGTATGTCGCGAAGGCTTTAACCAGCGTCGTAAAACAGTTCGTAACTGCTACAAGAGCTTAATCGATAAGGAAGTGCTTGAAGAGCTAGGCATCAACCCAAGCATGCGCCCAGAGAACTTAACGCTCGAACAGTTTGTCGACATGGCAAACTGGTTGTACGACAGTCACAACGCTGACAAATAAATAAAAAGGCTCCTACACTTCGGTTAGGAGCCTTTTTTATGTAATACTTTAATTACATTAAGTATATCAACAACAAAAGGTGCGAATATGGATATATCTACGCCTTGTATCAAATGCCAGGTTCACTCTAAGTACATAGAAGAACAATCTGAGCCAACGAAAAATCGTTATGTCTTCGCCTACATTATTACCATCAAAAACCTAAGTAAAACAACAGTTCAGCTTATGTCTCGCCGCTGGTTAATTACCGACTCTAACGGTAAGCAACTCACCATTGAGGGTGACGGTGTGGTTGGACAACAGCCCGTGATTGAAGCCAACGACGAATACACTTATACGAGTGGCACTGTCATAGAAACGCCTGTTGGCGTTATGCAAGGTCACTATGTGATGACCGATAACAAGGGCATTGATTTTATTACCGAAGTTGACCCCTTTAGACTCGCAATCCCTAACATTCTTAATTAGTCATACATCGGTATCTACAGGAAATTATTGTGTCGAATTATATTGTCGGAGATATCCAAGGGTGCTTCGACGAACTTCAATTACTGCTTGAAACTATTAACTTTGATAAACACCAAGATACTTTATGGGTCGCTGGAGACCTAGTGGCCCGAGGCCCAAAATCATTAGAGACTCTACGCTTTATTCGTAGCCTTGGTGATGCAGCTAAGGTTGTATTAGGTAACCATGACTTACATCTTCTTGCGGTTTCCTTAGGATTATTTCCGGCGAAACCAAAAGATAAAACTAAAGCTATCCTTGATGCTGAAGATCGTGAGCCGCTACTCGAATGGTTAAGGCAACAACCTTTGCTTCAAGAACACCCAGAATTCGTAATGTGTCACGCAGGTATATCGCCCCAGTGGGACCTAGACAGAGCACGTATTGAAAATCGAGAGATCGTATCCTTGCTGAAGTCGGATAAATGGCAGTGGCTCGTCGAGAGCATGTACAGTAATTTACCGGATTTATGGCATCAAGATTTACATGATATTGAGCGCTATCGCTATGCGATCAATAGTCTCACGAGAATGCGCTTCTGCTTTGAAGATGGTCGACTCGACATGGCATGTAAACTACCACCTAATGAAATTACCGATGAACCATTGGTACCATGGTTTGACCTTCCGCAACGCATAAAGCTAGATAAAACCGTTGTTTTTGGGCACTGGGCGGCACTTGAAGGCTATAACGGAAAAGACGTGATTGGACTTGATACCGGGTGCGTCTGGGGAGGAGAATTGACGATACTTCGCTGGGAAGACAAACAGTTTTTTACTCAAAAAGCACTATAAGAACGAGATACGAGATACGAGATACGAGATACGAGATACGAGATACGAGATACGAGATACGAGATACGAGATGCTTGCGCTACTGATGAAGCAGCGCAAGCGTTTTTAAACTTTAGACCTTAGCGCTCGAGGATCACAAACTCCATATTATGTTTGTTCTTCTCATCCGCTTGATACGTATCGCTAAAGCTCTGCTCCCAACCTTCTCCCCAGTCTGGGAATTGAGTGTCACCATCGACATCAAAATCAATATAGGTCAAGTACAACTTGTCTGCTTTAGGTAGGCAGCTTTCATAGATTGAACCACCACCGATGATCATTACTTCTTCAGCATCAATGACTAACTCTAATGCTTCGTCAATCGAAGTAACCGTTGTCACCCCCTCAATTTCCAAGGTCGCATCACGGCTGATCACAACATTCAACCGCCCCGGTAAAGGACGACCAATTGAATCGTAGGTCTTACGTCCCATCACGACAGGTTTACCCATAGTCGAGCGCTTGAACCATGCGAAATCCGCAGGTAAATGCCAAGGCATTTGATTGTCTTTACCAATTACACGGTTGTTCGCCATTGCCGCAATCATGCTGATGATCATAAATCGAAAGTCCTGTCCTAAAAAAATTAACGCTAGACGATAGGTCTACGACGGTAGAATAACAGCCCTGGCACAGCTAAGCCAACCGCCAGCCCTGCGATAATGAACATCGATTTCAAAAAGTTCTCCATCAACATCGCCAGTAACTCGGGCGTGTAACCAGCCCGATTAATCTCAACCATGGCAATCATTGCCTTGAAGGCAAATACACCCGGCACCATAGGAATCAGAGCCGCGACTGTAAACACCTTGGGATGAGCCAACAACTTATGTGACCAATGCACACCTATAAGGCCAACCACAGTTGCGGCGAAGAAGGTTGCCCATTCAATTGGAATCCCAAAGTGCATCATCAAATAACGGCTACCGTGACCGATAGAACCACCCAGGGCACAATAAATTAAAGCGCGTTGTGGGACATTAAATACCAGTGCGAACCCTACAGCAGGGATTGCTGCGAAAAACATATCGTTGAACAAACCTAAAAACAGTTCGAAAATACTCATTAGCTCGCCCAACCCCAAACATCAGATAGACTCATCGCCGCAACAATTCCCAAGCTCGTCGCCAGAGTTAATAAACTGGCCATGGTAAACCGCGCTAGCCCCATATTAATGTGACCTTTGAGCATATCAGCAACGGAGTTGATCAAAGGGAAACCTGGTACTAGCATCAATACCGATGAAGCCATCACGATCGTGGGTTGACCTCCAATATTGTAAAGTACTGCCTGAGCAGAGATGGTCGTGGTAACGAATGCTGTGATAGCAAAATTTAATAATGGATTGAAATGGCGATGACCAATCTCCTGTCTGACGATCATACCGCAGGCTGAAGCGATAAAGGTCATCATGAATACCTGCCAATCTCCGCCTGCAAGGCGGCTAAAAGAGGCACACGATAATCCAATCATCACGACAACCAACCAGCGATTATAACGTTCAGGGCTGATCCCTTGGATCTTCTTGTAAGCCAAATCATAATCAAGAATTCCCTTCTCCATCATGATGCAAATTCGTTGAATGTCGGTGATAACCTGCATGTTAATACCACGATCAGCACAACTTCGAGTAGTGGTAATGCAGTGATCATTCATTACTGTTGTCACAACCAACGCATTGGCTGACAGTGCAACTTCAACCTCATCCACTCCACAAGCAACACCGATACGGCGCATGATATCGCCGACCAATGTGCTTTCAGCCCCGTGAGCTAATAACATTTGTCCAGATTGAGCGACGAGTCTTGAGATCGCTCTTTGTTTTGATGCCATGATTTCCCTTCCATAGGCGTTAAATATCTAGAATAAATTCTGCATTAAAGTTCGGCAGTACATAATGATTTAGATACAAAAAAACCGCAATTTTCATTGCGGTTTAATAAAACTATCAGTGTTCTTGGAAGAAGCGACCGATGCGTTATGAGAAATTAAGAAGATCAGTCACGAACATAGATAACATGACCGTCATCTTCTTCGTCATCCCAATCGTCCCAATCGTCGTCATCTTCAGTAACGACATTCTTACCGCTCATCGCATCTTTATGGTAGTCATCCCACATAAAGTCTACTTTTTCTTCTTCTTCAACTTCTACAACTTCACGAGGTAGGTTTTCCATAAACTCGCCTAGTTTAAAGCAAAGATCTTTAGTGCCGATTTTATTCACAGCAGAGATCTTGAAGTACTCGCCTTCCCAGCCCAAAGCATCGATGATTTCTTGAATCTTTTCGTCTGCTTCGTCTTCTGGCATTAGGTCAACTTTGTTGAACACTAACCAACGAGGTTTCTGTGAAACTTTTTCACTGTATTGCTCAAGCTCATCGATGATCGTTAGTGCATTCTGAATCGGATCAGATTGATCGATCGGCATGATATCGATCATATGCAGAAGAACACGACAGCGCTCAAGGTGCTTAAGGAAACGAATACCAAGACCGGCGCCATCCGCAGCGCCTTCGATTAGACCTGGGATATCGGCAACAACAAAGCTCTTTTCAGGAACAACACTGACCACACCCAAGCTTGGGATCAAGGTAGTAAACGGGTAATCCGCTACTTTTGGTTTCGCAGCAGATACTGAACGAATAAAGGTAGATTTACCCGCATTTGGTAGGCCAAGCATACCAACATCAGCTAATAGAAGAAGCTCTAAGCGCAGTTCACGAACTTCGCCTTTAGTACCCATTGTCTTTTGACGAGGAGCACGGTTAACAGACGATTTAAAACGCGTGTTACCAAGACCGTGCCAACCACCTTTACCAACCATTACTTTCTTGCCGTGTTCAGCAACTTCAGCAACGATTTCGTTGGTGTGAATATCAACCGCACGAGTACCTACAGGCACTTTCAGTGTAATGTCTTTACCGCGCTTACCTGTACAGTTACCACCGCGACCGTTCTCACCACGCTCCGCGTTGTAAAAACGCTGGAAACGATAATCGATCAGTGTGTTCAAGTTTTCATCCGCTTGGATGTAAACATCACCACCGTCACCGCCGTCACCGCCGTCAGGGCCGCCTTTAGCGACGAACTTCTCGCGCCAAAAGCTAACTGTACCATTACCGCCATCACCGGCTTCTATTTTTACTACCGCTTCATCAACGAATTTCATTTTTTAACTCCGCACTTACGTTGCGTTACCACTCATCAAGGAGTGATATAAATTCTAGCAGATCCGTGTTTAGATCGATCACCTAAGATCTAGGCCGACCTGCAACCAAGGAACAAATAAGGAGAGGTTCTTTGCTTTTTATGTATTAAGAACTACAAGGCTTCTTAAAAGCCAAACTGTTTCTCAAAAAATAAAGCCAGAGCGTCTGCTTTTTTATTCTTGCTATAAATAAAAAACCCTGCCGAATCGGCAGGGCTTTTGAATTCAGCTTGAAAGCTAACAAAATAATCTAGTTAAAGATTAAATTACTCAGCTTCGATGCTTACAAACTTACGGTTTTTAGGACCTTTAACAGCAAATTTCACTTTACCTTCAGTAAGAGCGAAAAGAGTGTGGTCTTTACCGATGCCAACGTTTGTGCCAGCGTGGAACTTAGTACCACGTTGACGAACGATGATGTTACCTGCAAGAACAGATTCACCACCAAAACGCTTAACACCAAGACGTTTGCTTTCTGAATCGCGGCCGTTATTAGTAGAACCGCCAGCTTTTTTATGTGCCATTGTTAAACTCTCCTAATACTTAAGCGTTAATGCCAGTGATTTTCACTTCAGTGAACCACTGACGGTGACCAGCTTGCTTACGCGAGTGCTTACGACGACGGAACTTAACGATTTTTACTTTATCGCCACGACCGTGTTGTACTACTTCTGCAGTAACCTTGCCACCTTCAACAAGAGGTGCACCAACAGCGATTTCTTCGCCGTTAGCAACAAGAAGAACTTTATCAAATTCAACAGTTGCACCAGTTTCAACGTCTAATTTCTCTAAACGAAGTGTTTGACCTTCGCTTACTCGGTGTTGTTTGCCACCAGATTGGAAAACAGCGTACATATTTTACTCCGCTTTTTCCGCACAGCCTATGGTTGTTAATTGTACAACTCGGGTGTGCGCTAAACTAATCAATAGGGCGCAGATTCTACGGGAATCATGGCGCTATGACAAGCCATATTTTTAAAAAATTGGCGAAAACCTGTTCGCCAAAGAAAAGTGCGGCAATCATGCCCTTTAGCGATGTATTAATCAACGTTTTTTAGTGTATTATTCAACAATTAAATACAACGTATAAGCCTTACAGGGTCTAACTTCAGCCGGATGAACAATGGATTTTAAAGCTATCCAAACGCTTACTGCCAATGATATGGCAAAAGTGAATGAAACAATTCAAGCCCAACTTAATTCTGACGTAAGTTTAATCAACCAGCTTGGTTTTTATATCGTTAGCGGTGGTGGCAAACGCCTACGCCCTTTGCTTGCTCTTTTATCTGCTCGCGCACTTGGTTACCAAGGTGAAGCTCATATCACCTCAGCAGCCTTTATCGAGTTTATTCACACCGCCACCCTGCTTCATGATGATGTCGTTGACGAATCGGACATGAGACGCGGTAAAGCGACAGCCAACGCTGCTTTTGGTAATGCTGCTAGCGTTTTGGTGGGTGACTTTATTTATACTCGCTCGTTCCAAATGATGACAACACTAGGATCTTTAAAGATCCTTGAGTTAATGAGTGAAGCGGTAAACGTGATTGCCGAGGGTGAAGTTCAACAATTAATGAACTGCAATAACCCAGACACCACAGAAGAAAGCTACATGCAGGTTATCTACTCTAAGACTGCTCGCTTGTTCGAAGCTGCGACCCAAATTGGTGCGATTCTTACTGAGTCAGCACCTGAAATCGAAACGGCTATGCAGAACTATGGTAAGTACCTAGGCACTGCATTCCAACTGATTGACGATGTGATGGACTACACGGCTGATGGTAAAGAGATGGGCAAGAACGTTGGTGACGACCTAGCCGAAGGCAAACCGACACTGCCTCTACTTTACGCAATGCATAATGGCTCTCCTGAACAAGCAAGCATGATTCGTGAAGCGATTGAAAAAGCGAACGGCATGGAGCGTCTCGACGATATTATGGCTGTAATGAAAGAGACAGGCTCATTAGAGTACACAACTAATAAAGCCTATGAAGAAGCCGATAAAGCGATTGCTGAGCTATCTGTACTGCCTGACTCTGAATATAAGCAAGCACTAACCACACTTGCTCACTTGGCTGTTAAACGCAACAAGTAACTTTGTAGACTGTCTTCTGAATAGACAACATTACATAGATAATAAAAAAGAGCCTTTGGGCTCTTTTTTGATCTGAACAAATATTTCTAAGAGAACCAATTTTAATATCGGCTAGCTTCTAATAATAACGGCAGTTGCGCTTCAATTTCTTCAAGTTCTTCCATTGGCACTGCGTATTGCTCATGCCTATTGTAAGTCTCTACTAAGGCATATTGCTCTTGCTCATCAATAACCAATACTTTTCCTAAGTGCCCCAGATATTCGACATTCATACCCTTCTGAACAGTAGCCATAAAACTTACCCTCAACTTGGTGTTAGAGGAAAATACGAGTAGCTTGAACTCTAGGATCAAAAAAGCCGATCATAATGACCGGCTCTTATTACTTAACTTTTAGGCTGAATTAAATAGCGTCTCGCTTACTTAGCGAACTCAACACCAATCTCAATATCGCCATTTAGCGTTTCAAGCATGCTGTCTAGAGCATTGCGTTCGAAGTCGCTCAGTTCACCGTAGCTAAGGATAGCTTCTGCACCCTCTTTACCAAGTTTAACTGGTTGTGCGAAGAATGGTGCATGCTCGCCTTCACCTTCAACGTATGCACACTCAATCACGTTCTCTTCGCCTTGAAGAGCTTTAACTAATGCAAGACCGAAACGACAAGCCGCTTGACCCATAGACAGTGTCGCACTACCGCCACCCGCTTTAGCTTCTACTACTTCCGTACCAGCATTTTGGATGCGAGTCGTTAGCGCTGCGATTTCTTCGTCAGTGAACTCTACACCTTCAACTTGAGAAAGAAGAGGAAGGATTGTTACACCAGAGTGACCACCAATAACAGGGACACGGATGTCGCCTGGATCTTTATCTTTTAGTTCAGCAACGAACGTTTCAGAACGAATCACATCAAGAGTGGTAATACCGAATAAACGACGCTTATCGTAAACGCCTGCTTTCTTAAGTACTTCAGCCGCGATTGGCACTGTTGTGTTTACTGGGTTAGTGATGATGCCAACACAAGCAGTAGGACAAGTAACTGCGATTTTCTCTGCAAGAGACTTAACAATACCAGCGTTTACATTGAAAAGATCCGCACGATCCATACCTGGCTTACGAGCAACACCCGCAGAAATAAGCACAACATCCGCACCTTCTAGTGCTGGAGTTGGATCTTCACCCGCGTAACCTTTGATCGAAACAGGCGTTGGGATATGGCTAAGATCGGCAGCAACACCCGGTGTTACCGGTGCAATATCGTAAAGTGCAAGATCAGAACCAGCAGGTAGGCGGTTCTTAAGTAGTAGGGCTAGGGCTTGACCGATGCCACCAGCGGCACCAATAACAGCTACTTTCATTGTTATTCTCCTTGAGAGCTTTCTCTTATAAATTCTTTGTAGGGTAATTCTTGAGCTAAATCTAAGTTAAAAACTATATTAATCACAAAGTGATTACAATCAATTAACGCTAGCTTTGCGACTTCGCGCAAGTCAATAAAACCGTGCTACACAGCGAGTTCGCATTATGGCGATAATCAACTGAAATAACAAAATAAGTCGTCGCAAATAACACATTATTCTATTAAATATTTACAGTGATATGACTAACAAATTACTGGGATATTTTGGCTAAAATTGAATATGTATGCGAGAATATGCAAACATCTTTGTTAATGAATAAGAATGACATATGCGCAATACAGAAAAGCAAGACAACTTAGTTCGTGCATTTAAAGCCTTACTAAAAGAAGAACGTTTTGGCTCACAAGGCGAAATTGTGGATGCCCTAAAACACGAAGGTTTTGAAAGCATCAACCAGTCTAAAGTCTCGCGTATGTTAACCAAGTTTGGTGCCGTTCGAACTCGTAACGCAAAAATGGAGATGGTTTACTGTCTTCCTGCTGAGCTTGGCGTCCCGACGGTTTCGAGCTCTTTAAGAGAGTTGGTGTTAGATATTGACCACAACAATGCATTAGTAGTGATACACACTGGCCCTGGCGCAGCGCAACTGATTGCTCGTTTATTAGACTCACTAGGTAAGTCTGAAGGCATACTAGGCGTAGTCGCAGGTGATGATACTATCTTTATCACTCCAACGTTATCGGTTACCACTAAGCAACTGTTTGATTCAGTGTGCGAACTGTTTGAATACGCAGGATAGTTGATCACTGTTTCATAACTATCAGCCTTAGTAATGGATCGCGAACATCTATTCGCTTCGTGATCCAAATCACATCCTAGAATATCTATCTCCCCTTCCTAAAATCACACTAAATCATTGATTTTAAAAAACTCAGTAGCAAATGAAACACGAGTTCTAGACATCATTTGTTAGATTTTTTAGCTATATCTTTTAACATTCGAGTAATTTTCTGCCAATTTTTGATATTATTCAGCCACTTTTTCATCACATGGATTGAAAAAGGTGCCGTTTCCAAATAGGAAACTCCAGAAACGACTACAATTGTTTCAGGGTTAATAATGAATAAAGGAAGGGAAATTCATGGCATTTACCAAACTTATTAAAGTTGGGGCTATTGCAGCTGCTGTAATGGGCGCTGGCGCAGTTAACGCTCAAGAGTTCATCACAATTGGTACTGGTTCAGTAACGGGTGTTTACTACCCAACTGGTGGTGCGATTTGTAAGCTAGTGAACAAAGGCCGCAAAGACCACAACATTCGTTGTTCTGTAGAGTCTACTGGTGGTTCAATCTACAACGTTAACACCATCCGTGCTGGTGAACTAGATTTCGGTGTTGTTCAATCGGACTGGCAATACCACGGCTACAACGGTACAAGTAAGTTCAAAGATCAGGGCGAATACAAGAAACTTCGCGCTATGTTCTCTCTACATACAGAACCGTTCAACATCATCGCTCGTACCGATGCTGGCATCAACAATGTGTCTGACCTAGCTGGTAAGCGTGTAAACATTGGTAACCCAGGTTCTGGTGACCGTGCAACGATGGGTGTTGTAATGGACGCTATGGGCTGGACTAACGACAGCTTCAAGCTTGCTTCTGAACTTAAAGGTTCTGAGCGTTCACAAGCACTTTGTGATAACAAGATTGATGCATTCATCTACATGGTTGGTCACCCGAACGGATCAATCAAAGAAGCAACGACGTCTTGTGATGCAAAACTGGTTTCAGCAACGGGTCCACAGATCGACAAAATCGTAGCTGAAAACCCATACTACGCATACAGCACAGTCCCTGCTGGCATGTACCGTGGTACAGACGCTGACGTAAACAGCTTCGGTGTTGCTGCAACTATGGTAACTACTTCAGACGTTTCTGAAGAAGTTGCATACAACGTTGCTAAGGCAGTATTTGAAAACTTTGACACTTTCAAACGCCTACACCCAGCATTTGCTAACCTGAAGAAAGAAGACATGGTTAAAGCGGGTATCTCTATCCCTCTTCACCCAGGCGCAGCAAAATACTACAAAGAAGTGGGCCTTCTAAAGTAATTCTACTTTAAGCCTACTACACCAATAAGGAGGCTAGCCCTCCTTATTGGCTTTTCACGTTTTATAAAAATAACTTAAGTGGAAAGAACAACCCTTTAAGTTTCTCCAATTTGGAGGACTTACCTTCGTATCAAGCCTAAGACAAAGACGAACAAAGAACGCATTTCCCTATCCATTCACTACACTAGATAGGAAATAAATAACGTTTGTTGTTCGTAAGAAAAGGCAGACCATCAATAATAAGGATAAAGTACATGACGCAGACAACATCACCGTCTCCAGATGTGCAAGAAATGGTGGCACAATCAGATACTGGTGCGCGTAGCCCTCGTGGTATCCAAGGCCGTATTTTATGGTTTGTGCCTCTATGTTGGTCATTGTTCCAACTTTGGTATGCATCTCCGCTGCCGTTCATTTTTAACTTCGCAATTTTAAACGACACTGAAGCTCGAGCAATTCACCTTACGTTTGCTATTTTCCTAGCCTTTACCGCTTATCCAGCCATGAAGAACTCGCCTAGGGATCGCATCCCTGCAGTCGATTGGATACTAGCGCTTGTAGGTAGCTTTTCAGCTTCTTATATCTATATTTTCTATACTGAACTCGCCGGGCGCTCGGGCGCACCAACAACATTCGATATTGTTGCGGCCGTATTCGGTATGGTTTTACTGCTTGAAGCAACACGACGCGCTTTGGGTCCACCTCTTATGGTTGTGGCAGCAGTATTCCTACTTTACACCTTTGGCGGCCCACACATGCCAGACGTTATTGCCCACAAAGGTGCGAGCCTGAACAAGGCAATGTCACACCTGTGGCTAACAACTGAAGGTGTATTCGGTGTTGCTCTTGGCGTATCAACGTCATTCGTATTCTTGTTTGTACTGTTTGGTGCAATGCTAGAGCGTGCCGGAGCTGGTGCTTACTTTATTAAAGTCGCATTCTCACTGCTTGGTCACATGAAAGGCGGTCCTGCGAAAGCTGCCGTTGTAGCATCTGGTTTATCTGGTCTGGTATCAGGTTCATCTATTGCGAACGTAGTAACCACAGGTACCTTTACTATCCCGCTAATGAAGCGTGTTGGTTTCCCGGGAACAAAAGCCGGTGCGGTAGAAGTAGCAGCTTCAACCAACGGTCAGCTAACACCACCTATCATGGGTGCTGCGGCATTCCTGATGGTTGAATATGTGGGCATCTCGTATGTAGAAGTAATCAAAGCGGCGCTACTTCCAGCTCTGATCTCTTATATTGCTCTGATTTACATTGTTCACCTAGAAGCATGTAAAGCAGGTATGACAGGTCTACCTCGTCGTCACACACCAACTATCGTACAAAGCCTACTGTCTTTCACTGGCACCATTTTAGGTCTATGTGTTATCAGTGCCGCGGTTTACTACGGTGTGGGTTGGACGAAAGATGTGTTTGGCGATGCGGCAACACCTATCGTGACTGTGGCGCTATTAATCGCTTACGTTGCTTTGGTTCGCGTATCTGCAAAATACGCAGCTGAAGGTGGCATGGAAATCGATGCGGATCTAAAAGAGGTTCCGGATCCAGGCCCTACGATTAAATCAGGTTTGCACTTCCTACTGCCTATCGTAGTTCTAGTTTGGTGTCTGACTGTTGAACGTTTCTCACCTGGTTTGTCTGCATTCTGGGCAACAGTGTTCATGATCTTCATCTTGATCACACAACGTCCTTTGATGACTCTGATGAACAAATCAGACGATCTCGCAGAGCAAACCAAAGCAGGCTTCGTTGACCTAGCTGAAAGCTTGGTTTCAGGCGCACGTAACATGATCGGTATCGGTGTGGCTACAGCAGCTGCTGGTACTGTTGTAGGCGTGGTAACGCTGACGGGTATCGGTCTTGTAATGACTGACTTCGTTGAGTTTATCTCAGGCGGTAGCATCATCCTTATGCTGCTCTTCACTGCGGTAATCAGCTTGATCCTAGGTATGGGCTTGCCAACCACAGCAAACTACATCGTTGTATCGACACTGATGGCACCAGTAATTGTGACCCTAGGTGCAGCACACGGTCTTATCATCCCACTGATTGCGGTGCACTTATTCGTGTTCTACTTCGGTATTCTTGCGGATGACACACCTCCTGTAGGTCTTGCGGCATTTGCTGCAGCGGCAATTGCGAAATCAGACCCGATCCGCACTGGTATCCAAGGCTTCACCTACGATATCCGTACCGCGATCTTGCCGTTCATGTTCATCTTCAACACTCAGCTACTGCTGATGGGCATTGATTCTTGGTGGCACTTAGCACTAACTATCTTCTCATCTGTAACTGCGGTACTTATCTTCGCAGCTGCAACACAAGGTTGGTGGTTTACTAAGAACAAGTGGTGGGAAACGGTTCTGCTGATTGCATTGACCTTCACTTTCTTCCGCCCTGGCTTCTGGTGGGACATGATTTACCCAGAGAAAGTTCTTTCACCTGGAGTTGAGATTGCTCAAATCACAGAAAAGCTGGATGTGGGACAATCACTTGAACTAAGAGTGGGTGGCGAAAACTTAGAAGGTGACTATTCTGAAAAGACTGTTCGCCTACCGTTTGAAGATTCTGCGACCTCAAGTGAAGATCGTATTGCCTCTATGGGTCTAATGTTGACTGAATCTGAAGGCAAGATGATTGTTGATATGGTTGAGTTCGGTAGCCCTGCAGAAGCGGCTGGTATTGATTTCGATTGGGAAATCAAATCCGTTATCCAAGATGCAGATCGACCAATGAAAGAGTGGGTATTCTTACCAGCTCTGATCATTTTGATTGGTTTAGCGATGAACCAAAGAAGACGTGCTCGTAAGGATGAGATTAGCGCGTAATGGATAAGGCTGAGTAGCACTTAACGCTATTTAGCTTTATTACATGGAAAGGATAATTACAGTGCTAAGTGAGAGCTTGGCACTGATTAAAAAGAGACGAATACATGTATAAACAAATCCTTGTTCCTGTTGATCTTAATGACAAAGGCTTTTCTGATAAGGCAGTCGAACTGGCGGTATGGCACGCAAAACACAGCAATGCTGAAATCCATATTCTGAACGTACTGCCAGGCATTCACATGTCGATGGTGGCATCTTACTTCCCGAAAGATGCAGCGAACCAAATGAAACTGGATGTTAAAAATCAGCTGAAAGAGTTCGCCGACAAACACATCGACGATGAAGTGGTTTACAAGGTTCATGTTGCTGAGGGTAAAACCTACGCGACGATTCTTGATTACGCAGAAAAGCTTGGCGCCGACCTTATCGTGATGCCTAGCCATAAGCGTTCGAAAATCGACAAAGTGGTACTTGGCTCGGTTGCAAGCAAAGTAGTACAGAACTCACCAATCAACGTATTGGTGGTTAAACCGCAAGGTTAAGTCATTTAATCGACACACAATCTAAAAAGGTTGGCCTACACGCCAACCTTTTTTGTTTTTAACTCATGCTACATAGCTTTAGAGTTAGTTCACTATGTTTTGCGGACTACCAGCGATAAAGCCATCAATATTATCCATTAAGATATCAGACAGTTTTTGAATAGAGCTGTCACTACCCCACGCTACATGTGGTGTGAGTAGCAAGTTTGGCAAATGGCTGTTAGCCAACAGTGGATTTGAGTTGTCGGCTGGCTCTTGAGTAAACACATCCATGCCAGCTCCAGCAATGTGATTGTTCTTCAGAGCTTCAACCAAGGCCTGTTCATCTACTAGACCTCCGCGCCCGGCATTAATCAACACCGCGCTCGATTTCATCATTGTGAGCTCTCGCTCTGAAATCAGATTTTGGGTCGCATCAGTCAATGGACAATGTAAGCTGATTGCATCCGCTTGCTTTAAAACAGTTTCAAAAGGCAGATACCCTTCTCGACAAGAGTCCGCCCCTTTTCGCTCGGCAAACATCACCTTCATACCAATTGCTTTAGCTAATATCGCGGTTGCTTGGCCTAAGCTGCCACTGCCCATTAAACCCAATGTACTGCCAGCCACATCTTGAATCGGATGAGTAAAGAAGCAGAATTGCTTGTCCTTTTGCCACTCGCTCGCCTCAATGTCTTTATGATAACCAACAAGGTTTCGTTTAAGAGCGAATAGCATTGCGATAACATGCTCAGGAACCGATTGAGTCGCGTAGCCTTGTACGTTTGTCACAGCAATGTTTTTAGATTCGCAGTATTCCACATCGACATTGTTGACTCCGGTCGCTGAAACCGCGATCAACTTGAGTTTTTTAGCACCAGCGAGATTCGACTCATTGAGCACCACCTTGTTAGTGATCACCACATCAGCTTCTTCAACTCGCTCCGACACTTGCTCAGGACCCGTGAAATCGTACTCCACCCAATCATGCTCAAAGCTCAGAGGTTTTAAATGAATTTGAGATGGGATTGTGGCTCGGTCGAGAAAGACCACTTTCAGCTTCGGCATTGTACTTCCTTGGATAAGTCGAATGGTTAATCTTATTCTAAGCTTTTAGCTTACTGTAGTCTGGAAGATCAGGCGCAATTTCAAAGTGCTGTTCGATTTGTGGTGACGCTTGAGGGTAAAAGTCACAAGGGACAAAGGCTTTGAATAGTTGGTTGTTCGCTGGATGATAGAAACTCAGTTCACACGCATGCAAAGCCAACCTATCACTATATTCAAACGCTTCTGGTGTTGCGTAAAACTCATCGCCCACAATAGGTGCGCCTATTTCCATGCAGTGCACTCTTAATTGGTGAGAACGTCCGGTAATCGGCAGTAACTTCAACAAGGTGGTTTGAGTCTCTTCTTGCTCCACCACATAACGAGTCTGTGATGGTTTACCGTCTTCAAAACACACTTTCTGCCTAGGGCGATTTGGCCAATCACAGATGAGTGGCAGTTCGATCAAACCTTCTTTATGCTCAACCGCTCCCCATACGCGTGCGTAATACAGTTTGTGCGTCAGGCGATATTGGAACTGCTTTTTCAAATGACGCTCTGCCTGCTTATGCTTAGCTAACAGCATCAAACCAGAGGTCGACATATCTAAGCGGTGAACCACCTGAATATCAGCAAACTCCTCGACTAAACGACTCCACATACTGTCGTAATGCTCTGGCAACCGGCCCGGTACTGAAAGTAGACCCGCAGGCTTGTTCACCACAAGAATATCGTCATCTTGATAGACAATATCAATCCACGGTTCACGTGGTGGTGTGTACTGTTCTAACGCCATTGAAGCCTCTTAATTACTGGTAAATAAATAATTTACGGTTGATTTGTTTATTATTAAATACAACTTCCAACATTTTTGTACATAAAAGTTGACGAGCTTACAAAACATGGTATTGATAGAGTAACGGAAAATAAGAAGTCAGCATCAAAGGAAAAATGATGGAAAGTACGGTTAAAACAACCACAGAAAAAACACAAACCTCTGCTCCCCTATCAAGTTTAATCAAGTCTCTTGGCCCAGGTATCATGATGGCTGCTGCGGCAGTTGGTGGCTCTCACTTAGTCGCCTCTACCAAAGCTGGTGCGATTTATGGCTGGCAGCTCGCTGCTCTTATTATCCTGGTTAACGTATTTAAATACCCATTCTTTAGAGCCGGTATACAATATACGCTCGGAACCGGACAAAGCTTGGTTGAGGGTTACTCTAACCTAGGCCGACCTTACCTTGTTATCTTTTCAATACTGAGTGCCATTTCCGCCGTCGTGAACACGGCTGCTTTGTTATTATTCAGTGCAAGTCTACTTAGCTACTTTGTTCCTTTCGATCTAGCGACCATCACGCTTTGTATGATCGTTTTAGCGACCTGTTTGATCATTCTGTTTGCTGGCCATTATCGTGCTCTTGATACGCTATCTAAAGCGATCATGGCGATCCTGACCATCACAACCTTAGCTGCCGTTGCCATTGCTATCGGCTCTCCAGTCGAACCTGACGCAGCTTTTGTTCCACCATCTCCTTGGTCATTAGCCGCTATTGGCTTTATCGTGGTGACCATGGGTTGGATGCCTGCGCCTATCGAAATATCCAGCATCACCTCTATGTGGCTAAAAAGCCAAAAAGAAAAACAAGAAGTGACTGCTCAATCAGCATTGTTCGATTTCAATGTCGGCTACATTGGTACGGCACTGCTTGCTTTAGTATTCGTTGCGTTAGGTGCGCTAGTCCTTCACGGTTCAGGGGTTGAACTGTCTCGCTCTGGTGTTGGGTTTACTCATCAATTAGTAGGGATCTACGCCTCAACGATTGGTGAATGGTCTCGTCCATTAATCGCTCTTATCGCTTTCTTCTGTATCTTTGGCAGTACGATTACGGTTATCGACGGCTACTCACGTGTACTTGCTGAATCACAACGTCTGTTATTCAAAAAAGACTCGAGCCCAAGAATGCTGCAAGGCTGGATCATCATTGTCTCTATCGCGGCATTGGCGATTGTAA
Organism: Vibrio gigantis; assembly: GCF_024347515.1. Lineage (NCBI taxonomy): Bacteria > Pseudomonadati > Pseudomonadota > Gammaproteobacteria > Vibrionales > Vibrionaceae > Vibrio > Vibrio gigantis. The sequence goes on along the minus strand of NZ_AP025492.1, from coordinate 387,299 downwards.
TGTTCTTCAGTGCTGCATTGATGCCAATGCTGGATTTTGCAATGGTGTTAGCTTTTGCTACGACACCGTTCTTCGCTCTACTTAACTTCATTTTGGTAAACAAAACCAAGCTTCCTGAAGCGCTAGCTATCGGCACCAAGTTAAAATGGTTGTCTGTAGCAGGTCTTGTGTACCTATTTGGCTTCTTAGCGGTATTTGTTTGGTGGAAGTGGTTAATGTAATTCCTCTGAAATTACACTTTCAACATCCCAAACACCTTTCAAACGCTAGATAAAAATAAGGCCTTCATGATGAAGGCCTTATCTATTTGAAGCATTTCGCTATTTCAAAACTAGTTGTGAGAAACCACAATCAAGCGTAATGAATCTAGCTGAACCTGAGCTTTGCTGATGTAGCCTGTTAGTTCATTGATTTGAGCTTCGATTACCTCTAGCTCTTCATCACGAATGTTAGGGTTCACCGCTTTAAGCGCTTGTAGACGCTCTAGCTCACCGTTCAAGTTAGTTTGCATATCTTTCTGAGCTTGCTGACGAACTTCTTCAACCTTCGGCAATACATGCGTCTCACCCGCTTCGATTAGCTTGTGAATTTCACCTTGTACCGAGTTCACTAGCTTACTTGCTAGGTGACGGTTCACCGGGCTTAACTGGCGGTTAAAGCTATCAAACTCAACCTGAGCAGATAGATCGTTACCACGACCATCCATCATCAAACGAATCGGAGTTTTAGGCAGGAACTGGCTGATACCGCTGCGTTTCGGTGCTTGCGCATCCACAAGGTAAACCAACTCAAGCAAGATAGTACCAACTGGCAGCGCTTTATTTTTCAGTAGCGATACCGCTGATGCGCCCACCCCTTCACTCAGTAACAAATCAATACCGCCCTGAATCATTGGGTGCTCCCAGCTAATGAAGTTCATATCTTCACGAGAAAGTGCCGTATCACGGTCGAACGTGATGGTTGCGCCTTCGTACGGTAAGCCAGGGTAGCTTGGAACCATCATATGTTCAGATGGCGTTATAACCAGCGCATTTTCACCCTTGTCGTCTTGGTTCAAACCAATCGTATCGAACAAGCTCAGTGCAAAGGTTACTAGATTAGTATCACCGTCAGTCGACGCGATCTTTTCTGCAATTTCATGCGCTTTATCACCGCCGTTTGAGTGCATCTCGAGCAGGCGATCTCGGCCTTTTTCTAGGTCTGATTTCAGGCTTTGGTTTAACTTAGCAGACTCTTCAATCACTTCATCAAGTTGATCTGTGTTGCCAGAAGCTAGCATCTCAATAAGAACATCTGAGTACTTGTCGTAAACCGTGCGACCTGTTGGACAAGTCTCGGCAAACGCGTTCAGACCTTCATCGAACCAACGCGCAAGAATCGCCTGTGATGTACCTTTCAAGTAAGGAACATGGATGTCGATATCACGCAGCTGACCAATACGATCCAAACGACCGATACGTTGTTCAAGCAAATCTGGGTTGAATGGAAGATCAAACATTACGAGTTGGTTAGCGAACTGGAAGTTACGACCTTCAGAACCGATCTCACTACAGATAAGAACCTGAGCGCCGCCCTCTTCTTGAGCAAAGTAAGCCGCCGCTTTATCACGCTCTAGAATCGACATGCCTTCGTGGAATACGGTTGCACGTACACCTTCACGCTCACGCAGCGCTTGCTCTAATTGCAAAGCCGTACTTGCACGAGAGGCGATCACTAGGATCTTTTCGCTGCGCTTATCTTGGATCTTTTCAATCAACCAGTTAACGCGTGAATCGAATTGCCACCAGCTTGAATCTTCACCTTCAAACTCTTGGAAGATCTCTTCTGGGTACAGCATCTTCATAGCACGAGCTTCGGGAGCCATCTTGCCACCGATCATGCCAGATACGCGCATTGAGGTTGTGTACTGCGTTGGAATGTCCATCGGCAGTAGGTTTACATTACGCTTAGGGAAGCCTTTAATAGCAGCACGTGTGTTTCTGAAAAGAACACGACCTGTACCATGGCGATCCATAAGGTTATCAATCAGTTCTTGACGAGCCAGTGCTTGCTCTTCTTCGCTGCTATCACCTTCAATCACACGGAATAGCGGCTCAACATCTTGTTCAGAAAGCAGTTCAGTAATCTGGTTCTTCGCACTGTTTTCAAGCTTCACACCAGAGAACAGAGCCGTTACTGCATCAGCAACCGGTGCGTATTGGTCTTCTTCTTCAACGAATGCTTCGTAGTCGTAGAAACGATCAGGGTCCAGCAGACGCAGACGTGCAAAGTGACTCTCGCGACCAAGCTGTTCAGGTGTTGCTGTTAGTAGTAGTGCGCCAGAAGTATTTTCAGCTAAGCCTTCAACGACTTGGTATTCACGACTTGGTTTCTCTTGGCTCCACTCAAGGTGGTGAGCTTCATCGACAACCAACAGATCCCACTCACCTTCAAGTGCTTGCTCGTAGCGCTTACGGCTCTTACGTAGGAAATCCAAAGAACACAGAACGTATTGCTGAGTATCAAATGGGTTATCTGATTCTGCAAAGGCTTCAATACAACGCTCTTCGTCAAAGATAGAGAAGTGCAAATTGAAACGGCGCATCATCTCAACTAACCATTGATGCTGTAGAGTTTCAGGCACTACAATCAGAATACGTTCTGCACGACCAGACAACACTTGTTGGTGGATGATCATGCCCGCTTCGATGGTTTTACCTAGGCCAACTTCATCAGCAAGCAAAACACGCGGAGCGTGACGACGACCCACTTCATGAGCGATGTATAACTGATGAGGAATCAAGCCAGCACGCATACCACACAGGCCGCGCATTGGGCTCTTGTGCTGTTGGTATTGATTGCTCAGTGCGCGATAACGCAACACAAAGTTATCCATACGGTCGATTTGACCTGCGTACAGCTTATCTTGTGGCTTGTTAAAGCGGATCTGATTGCTTAAGAAGATTTCACGCAGAGCGACTTCTGTTTCTTGGGTATCTTCGCGAGTACCTAAGTAGGTTAGCAGTCCTTTGTCTTCGATAACTTCTTCGACAGACAGAGACCAACCTTCTTGGCATTCGATGACATCGCCTACATTAAACGTTACTCGGGTTACGGGAGCATCAGTACGTGCATAAACACGGTTTTCTTCTGACGCTGCAAACATTAGTGTCACTGTGCGAGCATCCATTGCTACAACGGTACCTAAACCTAAATCGCTCTCCGTATCGCTTATCCAGCGTTGCCCCAAAGCAAATGTCATGAATCGACTACCTCAATCTTATAGTTGGAATTTGGTCTTTTAACTGCAGTTTCAAACAAGAACGTTCTCGCTCCTGAACTAAAAATATAGCCAAAAATGCCTAGTTTGCAGCCACTTTTTAAGTGCGCTCTCAATAATAAATATCTCGAGAAAATGGTGCAGAAAAAGGTCGCTAATCTTACTCGATGCTGTGATTTAGGTCACGCCTAAAGGAGATGATTTCGTGCTTTTTTTCTGTTTTCGCCAATGCAATCAAACTGTCAAAAACTCATGGTTACTCTATGGATAGCAGATTGCTGCTCTCAAACGAATACGCCATATTCATCTACAACGATATGGTGTTATTCCTCTAGATGAAGTTTAGGTGAGTAGTTGACTATCACCAGAATCAGATACTAATCTTTATATGAGCTTTATCTACGTTCAATGAATGCAAGGCAAGCCGCACGTCGGCAAGGAGATGCTATGGGCGAGACCAACCGGAAGCTATTTGTTTTAGACACCAATATCCTACTTCACGAACCCTTCGCTATATTTTCTTTCCAAGAGCACGATGTCGTTATCCCCATGACAGTGCTAGAAGAACTCGACAGAATCAAAGACAGTAAAAGAGACGTTGCTCGAGATGCGAGAATTGCGATTCGAACCCTCGAAGACTTATTCAGGGAAGCCACACCCGACCAAATATCGGAAGGCATTCCATTTTCTAAAGACATTAACGCCTCTGGCAGTATTTCAATACTCGCAGATTACGAACTTCAAGAAAGTATCAAGGCCTTCGCCGACGACAAAGCTGGCGATAACCGAATCCTCAACGCAGTTCTCTATCTTCAAAATAAACGCGCACCACGCGAAGTGGTTCTCATCACCAAAGACATCAACATGCGCTTACGAGCTAAAGGCGCTGGTGTCCGTTTCGTTGAAGATTACCAAACCGACCAACTGATTGATGATATCCAATACCTCACCAAAGGCTTTCAACAACTTGAGGGCGCATTTTGGGATGGTATCGATAATGTCGAGAGCAGAAGTTTAGGCGGTAAGACCCTGCACACCTTAGCAAGAGCGCCGTTTGAACCAACCTTCCTTAACCAATATGTAATTGACGAAGAGACTGACTTTGCCGCTCGAGTCGAGGAGATTGAACCGGAAAGTATCACGCTGAGAGACCTCAGTCGCGAAAGACTGATGAATCGCAGAGCATGGGACATCACACCCAAGAACGTCTATCAAGGCATGGCGATCGATGCGCTGCTCGATCCCGATATTGACCTGGTAATCCTAACTGGTGCGGCAGGCAGTGGTAAGACACTGTTAGCTATGGCCGCTGCGCTTGAACAAACTATTGAGCGTAAACAGTTCGATAAGATCATCGTAACCCGAAACACGCCTGATATTGGAGAGTCGATCGGTTTCCTCCCTGGTACAGAGGAAGAGAAAATGTTGCCTTGGTTGGCTGCCGTGACCGATACACTTGAAGCACTGCACAAAAATGACCACTGTACCGAAGGGTCGATGAAGTACATCTGTGATAAAGCCAATATCCAGTTCAAGTCGATCAACTTCATGCGTGGCCGTTCCATCCAGAATGCGTTTGTGCTTCTCGATGAGTGTCAAAACCTGACTGCTTCACAAATCAAAACCATCATCACCCGTTGTGGTGAAGGGACCAAGATTGTCTGTTCAGGCAACCTAGCGCAAATCGACTCTTCCTATCTAACCCCTGTTACTTCGGGTTTAACCTACATGGTTGAGCGTTTTAAAAACTTCGAAGGCAGCGCCAATATTCACCTCAATGGCGTGGTACGTAGCCGACTGGCAGAGTTTGCCGAAGAGAACATGTAATCGCTTTTTGCTATAACTAACTCTCCCTCAAAAACAAAAAGCGCCTCACAATGGAGGCGCTTTTCACTTTAAATTTTTAGTCATTGTGCAGAGACTAACCTGCTTTACTCAGTACCACCAACGGTTAGCGAGTCTAGTTTCAATGTTGGTTGACCAACACCTACTGGCACGCTTTGACCAGCCTTACCACACACACCAACACCACGGTCGATGCTTAGGTCGTTACCAACCATAGACACTTGCTGCATCGCTTCGATACCAGAGCCGATCAACGTTGCGCCCTTAACTGGGTGAGTGATCTTACCATTTTCAATCATGTAGGCTTCAGAAGCTGAGAATACAAACTTACCAGAAGTAATATCAACCTGACCGCCGCCGAAGTTTGGTGCGTAGATACCTTTATCTACTGTCGCGATGATCTCTTCTGGTGTGTGTTCACCCGGTAGCATGTATGTGTTAGTCATACGTGGCATTGGAAGGTGCGCGTAAGACTCACGACGACCGTTACCTGTTGGAGCAACCCCCATTAGACGGGCATTCAGCTTGTCTTGCATATAACCTTTTAGGATGCCGTTTTCGATTAGGGTATTGTATTGACCGTTTACACCTTCATCATCGACGTTCAATGAGCCACGAAGATCAGTCAATGTGCCGTCATCGACAATCGTACACAGGCTTGAAGTCACTTGTTCGCCAACTTTGCCAGAGAATACTGATGACTCTTTACGGTTGAAGTCACCTTCTAAACCGTGGCCTACCGCTTCATGCAGTAGAACACCCGGCCAACCAGAACCCAGAACCACAGGCATTGCACCAGCAGGCGCAGCAACCGCTTCAAGGTTAACTAATGCTTGGCGAATCGCTTCATCAGCAAATTGGTAAGCAACTTGAGTGCCTTTGTCATCGCTTAGGAAGAAGTCGTAACCAAAACGACCACCGCCACCAGCACTACCACGCTCACGGCGATCGCCTTTCTGAGCAAGAACACTAATAGATAAACGAACCAACGGACGAATATCGCCAGCGTACGTGCCATCAGTCGCAGCAACCAGCATCTGCTCATGCACACCACTTAAGCTCACTGAAACTTCCGTCACCATAGGCTCTTTAGTACGAATGTAAGCGTCCAATGACTTAAGAAGTTCTGTTTTTTGCTGCTTTTCCCAGCTTGCTAGTGGGTTTACCGCATCATAATAAGTTTGGTTAGCGTTGCGCTTGAAAGCTTGCACCTTGCCGTTTTGACCTTGCTTCGCGATACCACGAGCTGCAATCGCGCTTTGCTTTAATCCATCCAATTGGATTTGGTCAGAGTAAGCAAAACCAGTCTTTTCGCCAGATACTGCACGAACACCCACACCGCAATCAATATTGAAAGAGCCGTCTTTAATGATGCTGTCTTCTAGCACTAAAGATTCGTGCCAGCTTGACTGAAAGTAGATATCAGCATAATCAATTTGGCGGGTAGCAATGCTCGCCAATGTATCTGCGATATTTTGCTCCGTAAGCCCTGTTGGGTTCAGTAGCGCTTCTTCAATTTGATTAATGCTCATAGATGGCTCTTGTTTGTAATTAAAATTGATTGGTAAATCGAGTGTGTTGTGTGATTGGCATATTTTGCCTAATGGATTCACAACTGGATATGTCTATCTCGACCACCATACTTTTAGGATCTTGGTCTAACTGAGCGACCACTCTTCCCCAGGGATCAACCACCATAGAGTGTCCCCATGTTTCTCTTTGGCAAGGATGCTTACCACCTTGCCCTACCGCAACAATCCACGATTGTGTTTCGATTGCCCGGCATCTTAACAATGCTTCCCAATGCGCCTGACCGGTTACTGCAGTAAACGCCGCTGGTACCACTATGATCTGCGCGCCTTGCTTGCGTAACTCTGAATACAAGTGAGGAAAGCGCACATCATAACAAATACTTAAACCTAAGTGACCAAAAGGCGTTTCCGTTGTCACAACTCGCTCACCCGGAGTGAAAATATCAGACTCTCGATAGCACTTGTGGGCATCGGCAACATCCACATCGAACATGTGTAGCTTGTCGTAGTGAGCCACTAAGCAGCCAAAGTCATCGAACACCAAAGTCGTGGTGGTGACACCTTTCGCTGTGCTTATCGGCATACTGCCCACAATGACCCAAATGCGATGAAGCTTAGCTAACTCAGCCAGTTTCTTCTGCAATGGGCCATCATTTAGGGGCTCGGCATACTTGTGGTAATCTGCTTTGCTACCGAATACCAATGCATTCTCTGGGCACACGACCCATTTAGCCCCCAACGCTTTACACTTGGTTATCTCTTGGGCGAGATAATCAAGGTTACAGTCAGGGTCTGGGCCCGAAGTCATTTGAATCAAACCAACACAATCCATGTGCACTGCTTCTCCATTCATTATGATTCAGAAATCACTATTTATCTGTATATTAGGGCTTATTTTACTCAGCCAACTTCCTTAAGTTTTCTGGAAGTTGGAACTCACCAGAGCTACGAGAAAGCTCACTTACCGTTGGTGAATCCAGAGGACCTTTCACCGAGTAATTAACCTGTGTAAAGACCTCAACAACCGGTGAAATAACCGTAGTTACCGCCAACACATACAACGCTGTTTGAGGCGTTACTGCAAACGCTGTCAGTACCGGAATACCCGAAGTGATATCTGGCGTAAAGTTTACTTCTGCATCTACCTGGCGAGTGTTTAGGTTAGCGATGCCTTTGATTTTCATCTCACCCGCGACAGCATCCATGTTCAGGTCATTGGTCAGGAAGATACCATTTTGCATCTTGCCCGTGCCTGTAATGCTGTTAAATGCCATACCTTTATCAAACACATCAGAGAAATCGAGCTGCATCTTACGGATGATCGAATCTAAGCTAAACAAACCAAGTAAGCGAGCAGCCCCGCTCACATCTGAGATAATACCTTTACCGAACTTGGTTTTTACGTCGCCATCCAGAGTATCCATCTTGATCCCCCAAGGTGAACCGTCCCAGTCAAGTTGAGCTTCTAGCTCAAATGGAGCTTTTTGAATTCCCGACGTGATGCCAAAGCGCTCCATTAGCTCACTGTTGTTTTCACCTTCAACGTCAACTTTCAGCGATGAATGACTCTTGTCACCATTCAATTCCCACCAGCCACTGACATCTGCTTTATTGCCGCCGCTACGTACCTGAATTTTCTTCCACGCAATACGGTTTTCTTCTCTAGCAAGTTCAACATCCACTTTGCCAACTTTATAGCCTTGTAGCCAGAAGTCGTTGAGGGTTAGCTTGAGATTCGGCATCACATCATGGATCTTTCTATCCAACTCAGAGATCAACGGTGCTTCTTGCTCTTTGCGTTGCAGCAATGGTTCCTGCTTTGATTTGTCGCTCCATTCTGGAACAAACAGGTGTAAGCGATCCAATGACACAGTCAGATCATAAGGAGGTAGATAATTAATATCCCCTTCTAGCTCTTGGCTCGATACTTCCATTTGCCAAGCTTGTTTATTCTTACGTGCACTAAAATCAACATCATTCCAAGAAATGCCTCCAAGAATCAGCTCCTTACTTTCAAAAGTCACACGACTTGGAGTTGGAATGGTTGGTGTGTTCATTTGGCTTAGAACAGCTGTTGATGGCTGTACCGGCTCCATGATCACCGAAAGCCAATCATCAGCATTAAACTTATCCGTGCGAATCAACGCATGGTGGCCAACCACAGGGCTAATTTTATAGCCGCCTCGACCTAATACTAGGTTGGTCGCGGTTAACTCAGGCACATCACCGGTGATATCAATTTCAGCTTGGTACTTAGTATTCGGCAACTGCAAACGTGCAGTAATCGCCTCTTGGTTACCCGATGCTTGTAACCTTGCAGAGCCACTCTCTAATGACTTCTTCGCCAATGGGTATGGATAGTCACTCGCGAGATATTTTAGGTCAGACTGCAAATCCAATTGGTAAGTAAAGCCGATATCGTTAAGTTGGATATCAATCTGGCTTTGCCACTGAGCATGGCCAGACAAACGGCTTAACCACTGTTCACCAATGTAAGGTTCTAGAGGCTTAACGTCCCAATCGCCCAGCACATCGATATCAACAGCGTAGCCAGGACCGTCATTCTGTCCTTTGAAATCAATAGAGATGCCTTGTTTAAGCAAGTCTGCAGCTAAACCATTCGCTGTCACAACATCATTATCAAACTCGATACGACCCGTGGTGTTTTCTAACACCATTGGTGGCGCTTCAATTTCAACATGGTTACCACTTAGATCAGCGTACCCCCACGCTCTCGCGTCTTTATCAGAGTCGAATGGGATATTGAGCTGGAATTCTGAAGAGACATCACCGCTCACTTGAAGTGCGGTTAACGCTGCGCCTACCGAACCTACCAGTGGCGAAGACGTCATGTAATCACGAACTGCGTTGCCAGATGCCGTTGCTTTAGCTTCTATCTCAATATGGCCGCCTTCCCCTAGGTAAGGAATACGTCCAGTGATTCGGTCGGCAGTCACATCCATCAATTGAGCTGAACGAGAATCCAAATGCATCGCATCATTTTCAAACAACAGATCAAGCTGAAGGTCAGTAATCAATGGCCACGCGGTATCGAAACTGAATTTAGCATCTTCTAAGCCCACCCAAACTTGGAAAATACCATCATGATTGGTGTATGGATACTGAGATAAATCACCATGCCACAGCAGTTTTACGGTATCCGCTTTACCCGCTTGAATTGCAGTTGAAAGGTAATCTGTTAGATCTTGCCCAAGTGCGAGCGTCGGAAGGTAACGCCATGTTTCACCGACATTGTAAGCGTCTGCTTCGCCGTAAAACGATAAGAATGGGCTAGCATCTTTTGGAAAGTCTAGACGGAATGCGCCTAGTACCTGTAAATCTGGCGTTGCTGCCGTGATTTTATCCGACCACAGTTTCCAGCCGTTTTCGTCTTGCTGCCAAACAATATCAACCTGACCTTGCTTGATGTTCAAAGGCGCTTGGAAAACATCACCATAAGGGAACACATCATCAATTACATGAAGGCTGGCTTTCGCTTCTGAAGCCGAACCAAACACACTACCTGATACTTGGCTAAAGCCTGGAACTAACTCCCACTGCTCGATAGCAAGATCAGAAAAACTGGCAGAGTATCGTAAACTGTCGATTTCAGAGCCCATGGAGACTCGGATATCAGAAACAGAACCACCCGGTGCCAATGCGTTGATCATGTTGGTTGATTGTTCAGAGTCAGGCAGCAGCTTAATCAACGGAGTAATGGTCGCAATATCCAACTCGGAAACGTTGAGTTGCCATGGACCTTGGTTCCACCTGAACGCTACGTCGAGTTCAGGCCAAGGTGTGTCATCCGTTCTAAGGTTTAGTGAGTGGCCATTTACTTGCCAACCATCATCAATCGGAGACAACTTAAACACACCGGACTCAAGCATCAGATCATGCTTGCCATCTTCGTTCCACGTCAACTCAGAGGGTAAAACCTCAACATAAGCACTCACTGGCTTGCTATTTCGTAGCGTTAGCCAACTATTCAAGCTCACCGTACCCGTTTCAATGCCGGATTCCGCCTGCATGTAACGAGTCAACCAAGGTTTAACCGAAATGCTATCCGCGCTGACATAAAACTCGCCTGTCACATCGGTTAACGAGCCGCCATCAATAAAGTTAGCGCTCACTGACAAAGAGTTTAGATTGGCATCTTTTATACTCACCACACCTTCCGCAAGGTGATGTTTACCTGAGTTTTGCCACTTCAGAGTGTCGATATCAAGCTGACGTTCTTCATCAGAGATAGCACGATACAAAATGGTAGAATCTTTCGCGGTGACATCGACCAATGTTTTCAGCAGCAGGTTATCAAGCTCCTGCATCACTCGTTTAGATGAACCAGAATCTTTAGGTTCGTCTGTCTCATCTTGCCCAGCAAACAGGTCAATAGAACGGATGTCGAGATACATCTGATTCATGACCAAATCAGCCACAACCGGACGCATTTGAACGAGCGATTGAATCAAGTCGAACTCGACTTCTACACGCTCGACAGAAAAGGTCACATCTTCTGCATTAGGGAGACTGGCTTTTACACCTTGCAGGGCGATAGAGGGGTGAGTGTTACGCCAAAAACCGCCCACGTCTTGAATCGAAAAATCAAAACCGGAATGTTGGTTTACCCAAAGCTCAATTTCAGATTGATACTTATTTAAATTGGGCAAGGCTACACGCAGTGTAGTAACGGCAATGGCTAGCGTTACCAAGAGAGTAACCACTAACCATAAACATGCACGTAGAATCAGAGTAACGCTTGAGCTCACAAAATTTCCATTACATCATAACAACATCAAACTGCTCTTGTATGTACAGAGGCTCAGCCTGGATTTTAACTTGCTTACCAATAAAGACTTCAAGTTCCGCAAGCGCATGAGATTCATCGCCCTCTAACGCCTCGGCCACAGCCGCTGCCGCATAGACCACAAATTTATCGGCGTCGTACGCACGATTCACTCGCGTGATCTCTCGAAGAATTTCATAACAAACGGTTTCAACTGTCTTCACACTGCCACGGCCTTCACAAGCAGGACAGCTCGAACACAGGATATGCTCAATACTTTCACGAGTACGCTTTCGCGTCATCTCAACCAAACCAAGCTGCGTAAAGCCATTAATATTGGTTTTCACACGGTCTTTGTCTAGCGCAGCCTCTAAAGAAGTTAGTACTCGCTTACGGTGCTCCTCAGACAACATATCAATAAAGTCGATAATGATGATGCCGCCTAAATTACGCAAACGCAGCTGGCGAGCAATCGCTTGAGTCGCTTCTACGTTGGTGTTGAAAATCGTCTCTTCTAGATTACGACGACCAACAAACGCGCCAGTGTTGATATCAACAGTGGTCATCGCTTCAGTTTGGTCAATAATCAGATACCCACCAGACTTTAATTCGACTTTACGATCCAATGAACGCTGGATTTCGTTCTCGGTATCGTACATATCAAAGATTGGCTTATCGCCTTCATACAACTCAAGCTTATCTGTAAGCTCAGGAACATATTCAGAGGTAAACTCTTTTAGGTTTTCATATTCTAGACGAGAATCGACCTGGATCTTGCTCAGTTCAGTACCAACAAAATCACGTAAGATACGTTGGCTTAGGCAAAGCTCACCATACAAGCGAGTACGCGCTTTATGCTTACCACGACGCTCTAGTACCTTCAGCCATAATCGCTTCAAGAATGCGGCATCTTGTGCCAGCTCATTCGAGTCTGCACCTTCTGCAGCAGTGCGGATGATGAAGCCACCATGTTCGTCACAGTAACGAGACACGACTTTTTTAAGACGGTTACGTTCAGACTCGCTGTCGATACGTTGAGAAACACCGACATGGCTTGCGCCCGGCATGAATACCAGATAGCGAGACGGTAGAGTGATATCAGTCGTTAAACGGGCACCTTTAGTACCAAGAGGGTCTTTGACCACTTGAACCACAATGTCTTGCCCTTGGCGAACAAGCTCTGAAATGTCACGAACCTGAAATTGCTTCTTTTCATTTTCAGCGACACATTCAGTGTGTGGAACAATATCAGAGGCGTGTAAAAAAGCTGCTTTCTCAAGGCCTATATCCACAAAAGCCGCCTGCATTCCCGGAAGAACACGGCTTACACGTCCTTTATAGATATTTCCTACGATACCGCGTCGAGCATCTCGTTCGACATGGATCTCTTGAAGAGCTCCCCCTTCAATCATGGCCACACGAGTTTCACTCGGGGTCACGTTCAGCAACAATTCAGCACTCATGGTGCACCTCAGATTAGTAATTATAAGAATTCTTGCAGTAGCTGGTCCGTTTCAAATAAAGGTAAGCCGACAACGGCGTAATAACTACCTTCGATTCGGGTGACAAAGCGTCCACCCAAACCTTGGATCCCATAGCTACCGGCTTTATCGCATGGCTCCCCTGTTTGCCAGTATTGTTCTATTTCTTTTTCACTGAGGGGTTTAAACCATACGTCGGTAATAATGATTTCTGTTCTTTGTTTTTCTTCTGAAACCACAGAAACCGCCGTCATCACTTGATGACGTCCATTCGCTAACTGAGTAAGCATACGCTTAGAGTCAGCAAAATCGGAGGGTTTCTCGAGCACTTGACCTTGGCTGACGACTACCGTGTCAGATCCAAGAACTACAGTATCAGAACTAGAAACGACATGCTGCTTTTCAGAAGGGTTATCTTTCAATAAAGACAACGCAGCTAAGGCTTTATCTAAAGATAGTCGCTTAACGTACTCTTCGGCGGTTTCTTGGGCGTGTTTACGCTCTTCAACATCGGTTACAAGGACAGAAAACTCATAACCGAGTTGAGATAGTAATTCTTTGCGGCGCGGTGAACCGGATGCCAAAACTAAATGTTTCTTTTCCATTGCCACACTACCTCACATGCCAATGGCGACGCACGCGTCTCATTAATAAAAACATCCAAGGCCAAAGTATACAGTTTATCAATGCGCTCCATAGCGATAACGGATTGAAAACGACATCTTGGATCAAATATTCACCAAAGAAGATCAAGACCTCAAACAACACCGTTAACGCAGCAATGATCATCGCTTGCTGCCATAACGCCATGTTACGAATGACGAGGAAGTTCATGGCAATAATGTACATCACTATTGCCATCATCATGCCTCGAATGCCTAGAGTGGAGCCAATCAAAAGGTCCCACAATAGGCCTAGAATCAAAGCGCTACCCACGTTAACACGATGCGGTAAAGCTAAAACCCAGTAACACGTAACCAGCAGTAACCAAGAGGGTCTAAATAGATCTAAGCTACCAGGCCAAGGGATCGTTTGCAGAATAAGGGCTACTAAAAATGAGCAGCCAATGACTACCTTGCTTCTTAAAACGCTATTGGCCATCTTCGCCCTCTAACAATGCTTGTTCTATGCTGGATTGATCCGCTTGCATCTGTTTATTTTCATCAGGCCATACCAACAGCAAGTATCTGAGCTTATCGAACTCAACCACAGGCTCCGCTTTGATAACCGCAAACTCACGTTTCGGGTCATAATCTACGGCGGTAACATAGGCGACTGGATAACCTTCTGGATATACCCCACCGAGCCCAGATGTCACCAATAGATCTTCTTCTTGTATATCAGTACTGGTTGGAATGTGCTCTAGCTGAATCTCGTCAATCATGCCATTGCCCGAAGCGATCACTCGAATATCATTACGAATAACTTGCACGGGAATTGCATTGTTCGCATCAGTAAGTAGCAATACACGACTATTATGAGCAGCAACGAAAGTGACTTGGCCGACGATGCCTTTTTCGTTGATCACCGGCTGACCTTCATACACCCCATCAATCTGACCTTTATCGATCACGACTTGATGACGATATGGTGAAGTGTCTACCGCCATAACTTCTGTGACGACTTTCTTCTCATCACGGATAAACGGAGATCCTAACAGCTTACGAAGGCGCTTATTTTCTTCTTGATATTGCTCAAGCAGAATCAGCTCGCTCTTCAGTCGCAAGACTTCTCGTTTAATATTATGGTTTGATTCGATCAGCCCTTTACGAGTGCTAAAACGGTCGTATACACCATCGAACATAGTGCGAGGCAAGTTGGCTGCATATTGAATAGGCGCAACCATGCTGTTTAATAGATAGCGGACATTTGAGAAAGCATCTAAACGACTATCAGCCAGCATAAGGCTGGCTGATAAAATTACAGCAAAAAACAGGCGCAATTGTAGAGAGGGACCTCTACCAAAAATTGGCTTCATTCTATATTTGGTCCTAGAGCTACATTTGATCCTATAGACAAGGTCCTAGGCTCTTTACATAAAACTAGATAAGAAAAGAGCCTAACACTAGATATTATTCTTCGCTGAACAGATCGCCGCCGTGCATGTCGATCATCTCTAGGGCTTTACCGCCACCTAGAGCAACACACGTTAGTGGCTCTTCTGCAACAACAACAGGGATACCTGTTTCTTCGGTTAGCAGACGATCAAGGTCTTTAAGCAGTGCACCACCACCTGTTAGCACCATACCATTTTCTGAGATATCAGAAGCAAGTTCTGGTGGACACTGTTCAAGTGCAACCATCACTGCAGATACGATGCCTGATAGAGGCTCTTGAAGTGCTTCAAGGATTTCGTTTGAGTTCAGGCTAAAGCTACGAGGCACACCTTCAGCAAGGTTACGACCACGTACTTCGATCTCTTCCACTTCATCGCCAGGGTACGCTGAACCGATTTCGTGTTTGATCTTCTCTGCTGTCGCTTCACCGATCAAGCTGCCGTAGTTACGACGAACGTAGTTGATGATCGCTTCATCAAAACGGTCACCACCGATACGAACAGAAGACGAGTAAACCACACCATTCAGTGAGATAACTGCAACTTCAGTAGTACCACCACCGATATCAACAACCATTGAACCTGTTGGTTCAGATACACGTAGGCCAGCACCAATCGCAGCAGCCATTGGCTCATCGATTAGGTAAACCTCACGAGCACCAGCACCTAGCGCTGATTCACGGATAGCACGACGCTCAACCTGCGTTGAACCGCAAGGTACACAAACCAAAACGCGAGGGCTTGGTTTAAGCACACTGTTGTCATGTACTTGTTTGATGAAGTGCTGAAGCATTTTTTCCGTTACGTAAAAGTCGGCAATTACACCGTCTTTCATTGGACGGATCGCTGAGATGTTACCAGGCGTACGACCAAGCATTTGCTTAGCAGCGTGGCCAACAGCAGCGACACTCTTTGCAGAACCCGCACGATCTTGGCGAATAGCTACAACTGAAGGCTCATCAAGAACAATGCCTTGGCCTTTTACATAAATAAGGGTATTGGCTGTACCTAAATCAATCGATAGGTCGTTTGAAAACATGCCACGAAGTTTTTTAAACATATTCTTCGCTCATCCTGCAAGAATTAGAAGACAAAAATTGCACTAAATGTACCAATGCCTTGCTGTCACGGCAAGGCATTGAAGTATAAACATGGACTGAAACCCGCAATTTCTTACAGATTCCTAACTTAAGGGGCAAAAATTATATTATTACTGACCTGTTAAGCCACTTTCCCCTCGGTAGATCACACGATCGTTACCGCGGTAGATGCCAAATGTGACAACGGTGGAGGGATCTTGCTCTCCGTTAACATCCAACACTTTATCGCTATCCCAATCGTATCTAAGCCATGGCGTATCATCCATACTTTGCCACAACTGCACTTGCTCACGGATACTTACATCATCGCCTTGAGAAGCCGTCAGGTTACGAGACTCTCCACCAGAGATTTGGCCGCCATTAGCGAGTGTTACTGTCGTGGTGACACCGCCATCTTCTGACCAAATAACATCGCTAGCGCTCGTAGAAGCAGCAACATTTGTTGTGCTATCAACGTCATTTACAACAAAACGGCTACCATTCCAGTATTCAGTTCTTAATGGAATGGTAATAGTCGTACCTGAGTTGCCACCTACATCATCTAGTTCTATCCGACCAAAGCGGATATCGGGTTCTTTTAAGAACTGGTCACCATCATTCCAAAACTCAACTGGATCAACGTTATCTTCAACAGCTAGCCTAATGTCTGTAGTATCTCCAGAGGTTCCTTCATTAAGATTATATGGCCCATCTTCATACCCTATTTCAGTATCATCCTTAGTTAAACAGAAACTACTGCTTCCTCCACACTCCCCTGACAGATTAACTGAAAAGCGACCAATGCTCTGATTAGATCCACTCCAAGCCCCATCGCCAAAGCTTGGTGAAATTAGGCGCGTTGATAGCTCACTCTCATATAACGAAAAACTCGTTTTTAATTTTGGAGTAAAATATTGATAATTGTGCACAGGTTGAGGCTCTTCAACTCCACCATTAATCGATACTTCTTTGGATAAAGCTTCAACGTCAAAGCTCACTTGTTCAAAGTTTTGGTTCATATAATTGAATATTTGGATACCAGCATAGTTCCAATTTTGGTCGATAATTTGGAAATATTTAGGATAAAAACGGCCAATAGCCTTACTGCCAGATAAACCACCAAGGATATCGCCATAGAAACTACCAGTTTCCGTTGCTATGAAGTTAAAGCTACCTACTTCTGAATACTTTAGATTCTCGAATTTATAACCTTTGTTGGCTGCAATAATGCTATTAGCGTTTTTTGCAAGCTCACTATCCGGTTTGAGCCCCCCCAGAACCGAACCATCATCAGCAGGTGTGTCCAAGGTATGTGTAATGGCAACACTAGCATCGGATTTCATATAGTTTTCTGTCACTAAACTGTCGTTACAAGTATTTGCATCGCTCGTGTAACGAATTGGCTTTGCGTATACATCGAACTCTTCTCCAGCTGCAGTAAAGCCACTTCCAGTGCTACTCGTACCTCCAGAGTCGATATCAGTACATATAGCGAACGCCCAGGGTCTCGATTTCACCAAAAAACTACCAGACAACGAATCTATATCATCCTCAGGGCACCCCGCAATTTCGCTACAATCAAACGAGCTATCAATCAAGGTCACCCTAAACAGCCCTGACTCATCAATTGAGAAAGCTTCTGTCGCATCAGTACTTTCGCCGGAATCAAATGTAGGATTATAAGTAAGTAGCTCACTATCACTTAGGCCATTACTTGGTTGTTCAATTGCTAAACTAACACTTGGAGTACCTGAATATTCGATAGAAGTGCTAGAGTTTGCAGAATTACAAGAAAGCACTCTCGCAGAGACATCCGTTGTAGCCCCGGCGATTACTTCTTGTTCTGAGATATCAAACTTATAAGGCACAAAAGAAACCTTAGAGTTCCCAGAATACTCTTCTCCATTCCATTTGCCACTAACGTCATAACCAGACTTATTTAGCTGATTTGAGGACAAATAAAGTGTTCTTTTTCCTTCAATTAGCGATGCTGTTAGAGAAGATCCATAGTTACTACATTGCGAAAGACTACCCGTATCTTTGTCATACACTTCACACCAACGGGCGTTGGCATGGGGCATTGCTTTTGCGACAAAGTCGCCAGTTTCACTCGTTACAGTAGTATCACTATCTTTTTCTTTCACTCGAAATTCAACAGCGGCAGCTTCACAGATCAGAACATGTGATTGAATAGGAGTAACAACTAACTCACCTTGAGGAATTGGAGGCAATGGACAACTATAGTCTGGTTTATTGAGCGTTACATTAGTGTGATGGAAATCAGCCTTGCGAGCAGTAACCGCTCCTTCAATAGTGCCTTGATTAAAAATCAAATGGTCAGCGAGAATAAATCCTCTAAAAATGGAAGGCTCATGGAAAGTAATTGTACCGTTAGGTGCGTATAAAACAGGGTATGAGTGCTCCTGAGATATCTGAGCTCGAGTTAAGGTCATCGACAGTCTAATATTGACTTGAGTTCCTGGATCAAACACATATTGAGTACTTCCAGACTGATGGTGGAATGTACCAAATGTAACTGTACTTAACTTAGGGAATACAAACTCAAGATTATCACCCGATGAAATCTGCACATTTTCAATATACAAGTTGTCTCTAAGCTTAACTCTAACAATGGTATCGTTAGGCCACTCTTTGATTATCGTTAAGCTAGCCAGATCTTTCTCGATGACTACTTCGATATTTTTCCCACTTTCGGAATATGAGCATAATTTGGGGGTAGCGCCATCTCGACAACTATTCTTAATACCATCTATAGTCGCGATTCTTAGCGTATGCGATGTATTTCTCTGTGGAACCGGTAAAATATTAGCCTGTGCCACTTTTCGTAAGTCTAAATATCCATCTCCATTGCCAACGTCGCAAGCATAGTCACCATTGCAAACTTTCGATGTATAGAGTGGGTATGCGGTACTTGTATGATCAAAACCTAATAATAAATACTCATCCACAGAAGGTGACCATATACTTTCGTCATAGCGCTGATAGCCTTCAGAGACCTTATTTACATATCGTTCAATGTAATCATCTGACCAGCCATTTATGTTGATGGGGTTCCCCAAATAAAGCTCACTATTCACACCTGACCAACTTTGAATCGGTTCAGGAAATAAGTTACAAACATTAGTCGGTAGCTCTGTTTCTGGGATTTCAAAAGCAAAATAACCGATAGACTCTGCTCTGC
This sequence comes from Vibrio gigantis, assembly GCF_024347515.1. Taxonomy (NCBI): domain Bacteria; kingdom Pseudomonadati; phylum Pseudomonadota; class Gammaproteobacteria; order Vibrionales; family Vibrionaceae; genus Vibrio; species Vibrio gigantis. The sequence continues at coordinate 368,059 of NZ_AP025492.1, read as the reverse complement.
CGTGCTTACGGTCACCAAGAGACTCTACATCTTCGTCAAACGCGAAAGTAAAAGTTGGCTTCCTACCATCCTCAAATTGCTTACAGTAACGAAGCCATCCACCATGACTGCCTACTCGACTTTGCTTATTCACAATTACACCGAATTTAGAAAAACTCTGATGTAAGTTCACTTTATTATTTTCGCACGACCAACCAATAGATTTTGTTTTGGGTAATTCGTTTGATTGGGCATAGTCCCTAGAACCTTGGTAAAACTCTATATTTGACTGCAAGTCTTCATCTTTACCATGAAACTCAGGGACAACTAGATAAGCTATATCTTTAAAGCCAGAACTGAGAGGCCCTTGACGACCACGTTCAAGAGACAAATCAAAGCCTGTTGAATTGACATTTTGGATTGCCGTCGTCGCCCACTTAGAGTCTTTTCCTTGGACTTGAGCCATGATAACTGGTGCGGTGATGCTTCCCAGCTGATAGTCAATATCCTCCCAATCATCAGCCCTATCACATCCACTCGTACACTGAGCTAGGTCTGTTGTTTTGACACCAGCCTCGCCATAAACGGCATGACCACTAGAGTCATAGAATTTTAATTTCCCAGGCTCGGTAACAAAATAGTAGATAGGTGACATTCGGTCGGATTTTGAAGTGCCCGGCATCGACTCGCTCTCAATAGTCGCTCCTTTCTTAGAGTTCCAAATCGTTGCAACACTCGCCTTTGTCGGAACACTATCAACGATATTGTCAGGATCAATAGTCGACATTAAGAATACAATTGGATTCTCGTATTGTTTTTGGAATAATAAATTACAACCATTAGTGCAATCCATACCTTCAATAGACCCAAACTCATAAGATACATCTTCTAACTCAGGAATCGGGTCGGGTTCTTCTTCTCCATCGGCACACTCAACGACAACAGTATCTCCCGAAACTTGTAAAGTACCATTCCCCCCATCAATCCAAATTAGAGATGACTGTTTTTGTATATACCCCGCACCGGTATCAAGCTTGTAAATTAAGCGTCCATACTTACCATTATTAGATATAGGTTTGTAAACTAGCAGGACTCTTTCTCCAGGGTTCACACTCTCATCTGTTATCTTGGCAACACTACTAGCTACACTCGACCATAAAACAACATCTGGTTTATTTGACTCAAGTACTACTGTAACTGTCTTTGGGTTTGGCACAACAAAAGCAACAGAAAAGCCATCTTGCCTTTTGAGGTTGCTACACTGTTGAGGTGAAAAGTCATCAGCCCTAGAAACGAAGGAAATCACGGACAGCAAGATCGCAACCACAGTAAACTTTAAAAATTGGGTTGTATTTCTAATAATTCTGAAAAGAACGTTCCCAAATACCATAATCACTCCCTCACCCAAACTTGTTGATTGCGTTGAGCCCGATTAACCCCTGTTCCGCAAATTACTGAAGATTCCAAAACATAAAAATTCATATCATTTAATCTACCACGACTCTCACACTCTAAGCGGTGTAGCTCGCAAGAGACTGTCGCACTTTCAACTAAACTCTCAGCAAAATTACTAATATCGACAGGCATTGGTGTTGCGCACAAAGCTGACACAGCAGAAGACGCGGCAGGGTCAGGATCTGGATAGAACTGAGTCATCACATACTCGTTAACTGAATGACTCAACAGCCATGCCTGAGTACCCATCACTGAACGAGTATTAGTGTCGTGAGTTGACCAACTGGTGCGCGTTAAACTTGTCGCGAGAAACCCAACAATAACGATGACAAAGATAACTATGATAAGTGCGCTACCACGCTGTTGATAATTACGGGACATTGAGCACCTGCACTTCTTGTTCAAAGGTCGTGGTTTCACCATTAACATTAAATGTAAGGGTTAGATCGACAATTCCGTTTTGCTGCACTGTAGCGGGAAGATATTGAAGAGAGCTTTGATCAATATCTAATTTATCACTAATGATAACAGGCGCTCCACCATTAGCTCTTGTTAAAAATTTATCACCAGAAAGGCAGTATTCAACGGGGTTATCATCATCAAAAATATAATGCCTATTACTCACAGAGCCTCCCACCAACTCGCTAGCTTGGCCAGCTAAAGTGAACGCAGCTCCCGACACACCAGCGCCAGTAGCTTGGCTGATATTAGTTAATGGGAATACATTATCGATATTACTAATTTCTTCGTAAGAGCGCGTTGGGTTGATGACCATTGATAAACTTTGTAGTGATTGAACATCGCTATGTGAATCGCTTACTAAAAAATTGACATCTGCCCCAGAAACAACATAGAAGCCTGAATCTACAATCGGATAGAAAGATACACAACCGCTGGATACTGCTGAAGGGAATAAATTAGGCACAGCATGTCTCATCTCGCGCGATATTTTTTCAATAACAAAATTGGCTTCAGTTTGTAAACGATAGCGCTCTACCGTACCAAAATAACCTTTTACCCCCACTTCGGTAAAATTAGCTAAACCAAGTAGCAAAATACTAGATACGATAATAGCTAAAATAAGTTCGATCAGTGTAAAGCCTTTCACTCGCATCAATAGTTCCCCTTAAAAGCATTAAAGGTCACTGTTGGTTGCGAACTCGCTGTAACATCGACAATAACAGATTTCAGACTGCTACTTGCACCTGATACTGGTTCTATAGAGACCTCTATTTGAAAATTGGTGTAAGTGGAAGCGTCTTTAATTAAGTTGCTTAGATCCGTTTCACCATCAAACGTATCAATATCCGTATAGCTTTGAGCAAGCAATCTAGACATCACACTACCGCCTAACGCTGAGGCTCTGTTGTAGTAATTGGCATCACTGGATTGAGCAGACTGCGGTGCCAAAAATGAGGACAGTGTAAGCGCCGCAAATCCCAGTAAGATGATTACAATCACTGACTCAATTAAAGTGAACCCTTTGCCGCGGGTAGTCATTCTTAACAACCTCCTATCTCAGCTGAAACGAACCCTTGCTCATTAATACATACCCACACACGGTTACTAGGGTTTCCTTGTTCACTGATTGAGATACCTACTCCGGAGGAAGCAGTGGACAAAGGATTACCAACGAGATCAAATTCAAGAATATTATCAATGAGGCTTGGCTGGAATTGGAATAGGTATCCGTCACCCGTCACACGATCGCTTCTTGGATCTGTGTTTTCTTCTGAGGAACACGCATTAGGAGAGCCTAAGCAGCTGCTGCTTGCGAAAAGGCGAAAATTGTCTTGGTCTAGACTTGAGGACGAATCAATATTTGATTGCATGCGATTAACTTGAACTTGCCTCACAACTGAGATCGCTTGATCTTGCAAAGCGAATAGTTCAAAGCTACTCCGACCGGACATACGTGACACAGCCGTAATAGATACGATAGCGATGATAATGATAACGATGATTAGCTCTACCAGAGTAAAGCCTTTGGATATTGGACTACTATCCATAATGAGCCTCTAACTGCCTAGCGAATACTGATTATACAAGATTACGAATATCGTGATCTTATCTATATGAATAGTTTTAATATTTGTGAGCTTTGGATAGAAAAAAGGCCAGCGGGAGCTGGCCTTTTAAATGATTTAAAATAATTACTCACAAGCTACCAAGTCAATTGAAGGTTCATCTCCCTCAGACTGGGCTTGTTGATAAGTAACATGACAAGTAGTAGCGTCATTTGCAAAACCGTAGGCGACTGTACCAGCAGGTTGACCTGTTACTTCTGTCCAATCATCTGTCAAGCCAGATACGATTGCGGTTAATGCTGCAGATGTACCTTCAGGGTAACCCCAAACCACATTGATAGTACTTTGACCAACTGAAATTGCATTAGGACCCGCAGTTCCTTCTTCTCCAGCAATAGCCGCCTTACCATAAGTAATGCCCGAAGCTCCAGCCATTGCTCCCTTAAGGCCCTCTGCTGAAGCTCGTTTCGCATCATCTTGTAGGTTTAGGAAACGTGGTGCCGCAGTTACAGCAAGAATACCTAGAATAACAATTACAACCACTAGTTCGATTAGGGTGAAACCGCCTTGTCTTTTCATAGTTAAGCTCTCTCTATGTTTAATTTTACGCAGACTTACTGCAAAGTTACGGTCACACGACCAGTTTTAATTTCGTAAACAAATTGGTGTTCAGTATTACCTTCTAATTGAATGTAAGTACACGTTGCATCACCTGAATTTGCTTGCGCTGAATATTTGTAATTTGAGTCACTAGCAACATCTGAAACCGCACCGACTTTAGGTGGATTTTGCAGCAAGTTTTCCATCAACTCGGAACAGGTTTGATCTGAAATATCTTGTGGCGCTGTACTTGAGTCGTTATTCAGAGTCCAAGGGTAACCATCACGAAAATCAGTCTCAATATTGTTACTGTTCTTTGATCTTGTTAACCAAAAATCAACACCATCATAGTTTACAGTATTGTATGTTTCAACACCTATCTTCTCTGAAGGCCTTGCTTCTGCTTCCCATTGCGCTCTCGCCGACAAAACTGCCGTCGCAAAGCCACCAGCCACACCTTCAATACTTGATTTCTTGGCTTCATCCGTCACATCTAAGAAACGAGGTAAAGCAGCTACCGCCAATAAACCAACGACCACGATCACTATGACTAATTCGACAAGGGAGAAACCCTTTTGATTCTTAAGCATTTTCTACCTACTCATCTAATTATTAACGCGCATTATACATTTGCGCTCGTATAAAACCACAAAAAAACTGTCAATATTTTCACAAAGCCAAAATATTGGCTTTCACACTAAATCGCTCTTTTTCGAGCAATATATCTATTTGATACTTATCACTATAATGATAAGCACAATGAAACTGTTTGTTATTGCTTTTATCTTCAACACTTGGAGAACTTAGCCCTAAAATGCTCCCTTGGGGATATAATTGATCCAGCCAATAGTTACAGTTTCGCTCCGAACCTTGGATAGGCATTACCCACCCGGTTCTGCTGTAGCTATTTAGGGGGTCCGTGCCTCCTTCTAGCCCAACACCCGATAACAAATACTGCTGTTTGAACAAATTGGCTTGCTCTAAAATCCGTTTGCTCGCGACAATAAATGCCGTGTTAGTCGCTTCCTCTTCTACCGTTTTGAATGCCGAAAGCACTCCGATAATAAGAAAAAGAATAACCACAGTCCAAATAACAAAACGTGAGCGTTGTAGGTTATTTAGCATTCCCTAGCCTTTGATTGCATCCAACATTCCCCACATCGGCAAGAAAATACCAAGAGCAAGAATCAACACCATTCCCGCAACGATGGTCAGCAAAATTGGTTCAATTCTGGCAGTTAAGGTTTTCAGATCGTAATCGACCTCGCGATCATAAAAATCAGCCACTTCAAGTAATAGCTCATCAATACGACCGGTCTCTTCACCGACTGAAATCATTTGTATCACGAGCGGTGTGAAAATTTCGCTGTTAATCGCGGTCGATGAGACCGTACTACCCGCTTCAATGGCCGACTTCATCGCTTGAACTCGCAACTCTAGAAAACGGTTATCTAAGGCTTCCGCCGATAAGGCTAACGATTGGTTAAGCGGTACACCGGCTTTTAGCATCAAAGCAAAAGTACGTGAAAAACGTGACAGTAGTGCTCGATTCACTACCCCGCCAATCACAGGCATCTTTAAGCGCAATCTATCCCACTTTTCCAAGCCTTTGTCTGTCTTAACCCAGGCTTTAAAAGCAAAAATAAGACCAAAGATCACGCCAAGCATTAAGCCCCAGTAATTAACAAAGAACTCCGACATGCCAATTAATATACGTGTAGGTAGCGGCAAATCGACGCCAAAGCGCGCAAACATACTAGAGAACTGAGGAATCACCTTGATGTTCAGAATGAACATCGCAATCAAAATAAAGCTGATCACAAATGTTGGGTATCGCATCGCGGTCTTGATTCGCTTGCGAGTCTCAACTTCCTGTTCGTAATATCCAGCTAATTGCAGCAGAGCCTGATCTAGACGACCGGTGTTTTCACCAACCCCAATCATCGAAACAAACAACGGACTGAATACCTTTGGGTGCATCTGCATTGATGCCGCTAGCCCACGACCATTGGTTAACTCTGCAACAACCTCTTCGAGCGCGGCCTTCAACTGCTTATTTTCGCAGTTTTGAGTCAGGCCTTTCATCGACCTCAGCAGTGGAACGCCCGCTTTAGTTAAGCTATATAACTGACGGCAGAACAGCACCAAGACCTCAAGTGGCACACTCGGTGAGAATAGAGCAGAAACATCCATATCCAATACGGAACCGCCACTTTTCCCAAGCTTAATCGAGGTTGGGATTATCCCCTTACTCATCAAACTTTCAGCAGCAAGGTCTTCGTTATTCGCGTCTAATTGCCCACTTACTTGGCTACCATCAGAACTACGACCTACATAACGATACGTTGGCATATCACTCTACCCCTACAGATAAATTGGGTCAGTGGCACCGGAAGCATCACCTTCACCAAGGTGCATTATCTCATCGAGACTCACAACACCTTGCAAAGCCAGTTCCATCGCAGAAGCCAGTAGCGGTTTGTAGTTTCCGGACTGTCTAGCCGTTTGAGCAAAACCAACCGCATCATTCGCTCTTAGTGCATCCATCATGTTTTGCTCTAGTTCCAACATTTCAAATACACCAATTCGCCCGCGGTAGCCGGTTAAATTACAGTTTTGGCAACCACGGCCTTTCATAAACGGTACACCCACTTGATTTGGGAAGCGGACGCTCAACCACTGCTTGCGAGGTTCATCCAACTCATCCTCAATCTTACAATCGGTACACACCTTACGAACTAATCGTTGTGCAACGACAGCTCGAACCGCACTCGCCACCAGATAGCCTGGAGCCCCCATATCCATCATACGTAACGCACTATCTACTGCATCATTGGTATGCAATGTACTTAATACTAAGTGACCGGTCAGAGCGGCTCTCAAACCAATCTCGACGGTTTCGTGGTCACGCATCTCACCAATAAGAATGATATCGGGATCCTGACGTAAGAAGGTTCTCAAAACAGTCGAGAAATCGAGGTTGATCTTAGGGTTTACCTGAACTTGGTTCACACGAGGAAGACGGTACTCTACTGGGTCTTCCGCAGTAATGATCTTTTTACCCGGCTCGTTTAGCTCACTTAACGCACCGTATAAGGTTGTTGTTTTACCTGAACCAGTTGGGCCAGTAACCAAGATCATGCCATGTGGACGGCGTAGTTGTTGGCGTAGACGAACCAACAAATCACCCGGTATTCCCGATTCTTCTAGTTTACGCAGTCCTGCTGATTGGTTAAGAAGACGCATAACCACGGATTCACCGTGCTGAACCGGCATGGTCGACATACGAATATCAACCGACTGCCCTTTAGCTCGGATATTAAAGCGACCATCTTGAGGAAGACGTTTCTCTGAGATATCGAGGTTTGCCATCAGCTTTAAGCGAAGTACAAGTGCAGAAGCAATATTGACTTCATTCAGCAGTGTTTCATGCAGCACACCATCAATACGCTGGCGAAGGCGCAAAACATTCGAGTCAGGTTCAATATGAATATCAGAAGCGCCAACTTGGATGGCATCTTCAAATAGCGAGTTAATTAGCTTTACTACTGTAACTTCGTCACTGTCTTCTTCAGCGATATCGAAATCAAACGCGTCATTAACTTGGTGTTCAGCGTGAAGCTGCTCAGCAAACGAGGCGATCTCTTTGGTTCTTCGGTAATAGCGATCGAAGCCATCAACCAATTGCCTCTCTTGAGCAACAACGAATTCAAGCGCGTAATCACCGAGCTGGCCAAGTAAAGACTCTTGTGCAAATAAGTCAGCAGGATCACTCATTGCGACACGCAAAGTGTCACCTTGGCGTCCAATAACTAATGCACGAAGACGACGCGCATGTACTTCCGGTAAAAGCTGTACCGCTTCGACATCGACAACAGCTCGGCTTAGATCAATAAGAGGAATCGCTAACTGCTGCGACAAGAAGCTCAACATCTGTTGCTCTGACAAGAAGCCAAGTTCAATCAGTGCATCACCCAGCTTACGACCGGTACTTTTCTGAGCAGCCAGTGCTTGCTCAACTTGAGCCTCAGTGATAATGCCCTCTTCGACAAGCAAATCACCAAGTCTTTTTCTTAATCTAATTTGCATCGCCGCTCTCCTCTAAAGCATTGAGTATTTTTAACCGGTCACGCACAAAGCTTTGTGATTGAGATGAGATACCTACCCTAGTTAACGCACCTTGGTATGACGCTTTAGCTGCTACGAAATCGAGCTGACGTTCTTGCTGGATCGCTAAGCCTAACCACCAGCGAGCATTATCTGAATCAATCTCAACCAACTTTTGGTAACTTTCCAATGCCACTTCTTCTTGCTGAGACTTTTGACTCAATGCTGCACGCATAGCTAGATAATCTTGCGTAGGGTTCGGCGGTAAATGTATTAATGGACTTAAAGCCGCTTCTGCTTGGTTTGCTTTAACCAAAAGCTTAGATAGGCCCAAGCGTAGCTTTTCGCTGTTAATATTAAGCTTAATTCCTGACTGAAACAGCTCGTACGCTTTACGAGTATCACCTTTACCAAAGTAGAGAATCGCAAGTTTCTGACGGACATCTTCATTTCGCGGCGTATAACGTAGAGCTTCAGTGTAGCCTTTCAGAGCACCAGTAAGATCATTCGCATCCAGCGCTTTCTGAGCTCTACCTTGTGCATTCACAGATAACTGTTCAGGGGTTAGCTCAACCTGTTCGATCATCATTCCGCTACTTTCTGAACCACCAGAAACTACTGATTCATTATTAGAAGTAGGGGCTGGTTCTATTTTTGCTAAGCTAGCAACGTAAATCGGCTGGGGTATTTCAGTCTTAGTCGTTTTGGGAGCGCTTAGGGGCTTAGCTGGTGTTGGCTGTTTTGTCGCTTTTGGGACAGACGCTGCAACCGAGCCAGATACAATAGGCTTAGATACAACAGGCTTAGCTTGAGTGCTTTTTACAATCGCTGTGTTTTCTGTTGAAACGTTCGCAGAGTCTAGCATCACCAATTTCTTAGTTGGCGATGAGATTGGTTGAGCAGCTTCCTGAACGCCATTTGAATCATCAACGACAGAAACTTGCACCTGTAAATCTCGAGTTGATATTGATTGCTCAACAACAGGGCCTTGCGATATCGCCCAGCCTCCCATAGCTAAACTCAAAGTAAAACCTGCAACGACCCAAACCAATGGAGAACGTGTTTTTACTTTAGGCACGACTGCTGCTTCAATCGAAGTCGCGGATTTTTTCTTTGCCAATTCAGACAAGGCGTTGTTAATGACGCTCATAATTAATTCCAACCCCACAGTATTGGCGTTTTAAATTTAGGCTTACACACATCGTACGTTTCATGCATAGCGGAAAACAGATGTTGGTTATCGATACTTTTCTTATCTTCACTGAATGAAAGCAATAAAGCCTTATGGCAAAGTTGGTTTATCAATCTAGGGATACCTAACGTCGAACGACAGATCGCCTTTTTTTGATTCAAGCTGAATAGCTCAGGGCTGCCACCAGATTTAACGATTCGATTATCAATATACGCTACCGTTTCATCGAGAGTTAGTGGCCTCAGTGTTGAACTAAACGTGATTCTTTGACGAAACTGTCTTAGGTGATAAGCCTCTAACCGAGCGTCTAATTCAGGTTGCCCAAGCAACACTATCTGAAGTAACTTTTTATCTTCAGTTTCCAGATTGCCGAACAATCTCAATGTCTCCAACGCTTCGTCAGAGAGAGCTTGCGCCTCATCAATAATCGCAACCACTCTTAAGCCTGAGTTATGTAGTTCAATCAACTTATGTTGAATGTTATCCACCAGGGTGGCTTCGTTCTTAACAGCTAAATCAAGCTCTTTTGCAACAGCATGACGTAAATCAGCTCCGGACAACACGGGATTTGGCAGGTAAATTAATGCGGTACAGTCTTCTAGGTGATTGACCAACATCCGACAAACCATCGTCTTACCGGTGCCAACCTCTCCAGTCACCTTAATCACGCCCTCCCCCATTTCCAACGCCGAGATTACCGTTTGAATCGCTTCGAAATGAGGCGCTAAACCATAAAAAAAATCTGTATTCGGCGTTAAGGTAAATGGCAGCTGTTCAAAACCAAAATGAGCTTGATACATACGACGACCTAGCTTAGTGAGACACAGCCACTCTATATTGAAAAGGTGAGCAACTACTCTTCATCAGGGAACCACTGTTGAAGAAGATCACGTGAACGCTCCAACTCATTTTGCCAAGTATTCACACCCACGATCGTTGGCTTAAGCAAGATCACAAGCTCAGTTTTTTGCGTTAACTGATTGGTATTGCGGAATAAATGACCTAATGCAGGGATATCACCGAAGAACGGGACTTTCGACGTCACATCAGTAGTGTTAGATTTCATCAAACCACCAATAACAACCACATCACCGTCTCGAGCTCGAATCACGGAGTCAGATTCACGAATAGAGCTTTTCGCCAAAGGGAGTTGAACCACACCCGTTGTTGAACCTAAGTTAAGCTCTTTCACCTCTTCATCTACCTCGATAACTGCTGGGTGAACATGTAAGAACACACTGCCTTCATCGTCTATCTGAGGGGTTACATCCAAAGATATACCAGAGAAAAACGGCGTTAACTCAACTTCAGGCGCCACATTAGCGTTGTCACCACTGCCAACCGCACTTGATAAATCCGTCACGTAGTATTCGTCTGTACCAACCTTGATCACTGCTTTTTGATTGTTTGCAGCCGTTACGCGAGGGCTCGATAGTACGTTCAAGTCACCCTGTGTATCCATGAAACTTAATACTGCTTCAAAGCTACCACCAGAAACAACAATATTGGATTGACCGCCTAAAGCGGCACCAATCGGGTCCATCCCAGGCAGTGTTCCCGGGATGATAGTACCAGCTGCATCTTTAACAATAGAGCCCATACCTATTGTGTAATTTGTACCGTTCGACGAAAACATCTTGGTCCAATTAATGCCCTGCTGATAACCGTCACTCAGGGTGACTTCCATGATTTTGGCTTCCAAGATAACTTGGCGTTGCAGACGCTTTTGAGATATACCCAGGAACTCTCGAACCTCACGAATTTCGTCAGGGTAAGCACGTACCGTAATCACACTCGCTTGCGGGGTAACTACAACGCTTTGTCCATCACCGGAACCAATTAAGTGAGCGACTGCCGCTTCAAGCTGTGGCCAGAAATCACTTTCAGAAGTCGTTTCAATCTCTGTACCACCGTTCGATGTCGAGTTCGAAGAGTTAGATGAATTGGATGAGTTTGACGAGTTAGAGTCTGAACTTGAAGAGCTCGATGAACTGTTATCTGAATTAGAGATCGTGCCTGTCGTGATGGTCGTCAATGAACGACCTGAACGCTTAACTTGTAAGTAATCGACAGGAATAGTTACAGTGCGAAGGCCGGCAGGGTAAACTTGAATCACTTTGCCACGCTTTTCAATATCGTAGCCATACATATCTTGAGCAACAGCCAATACCTCATCTAACGTCACATCTGTTAGGTTAAGGGTGAGATTTCCAGACACACTTGGGTGAATAGCCGCACTATACTCAGTACCTTTCACTAAGCTTGCAAAGAAAGTCCTCGCTTCAACGCCTTTTGCTTGAATACGAAAACGCTTAACGGTTTCCATACCCGGAGACATGGAGTCAGAATTTAACTGAGGCATAAGGTCATCTTGTACCGATGAAGGTAACTCATGAAGCGCTCTGCTGTTCGCTTCATTAATAGATTCGTTTAAAGACTCTTTAATCTCAACAGGATCTCTATGCCCCATCGAACAGCCGACTAAAGATGACACTAGGATTGCTACTACAAGTTTACGCATGTCTTCACTCTAACCTTAATTATTTCTTAACATCTAAAGAGAACATCTCTAATTTCCACTGCTTAGAGCTTCTCTGCAGAGTGACGTATTCTGGATCTATATTCTTAACTCGGTACCCTCTGATCGTTTCCCCTTGTCCGAGAATCTGACCATTCATAATCGCATAGCAAGGCGTATCTCCTTTACACACGATGCTTTCCAAAGAAGGTAAGCGATAACGAGTTGGTGCTTTCTTAGCAGGCGTAGTTTTCTGTTGAGGCGAAAGCCAGCCTAATGGCGCCGTTGGATCTTGCTCAGCCCACACCGTGAAACTGCTAAACAGCAAAGACAACAAAAGAGTTCTAACCACCGATAAACTCCTGTCTAGTGCCAAGTGTGTAAACCTCGAACACCAGTCGAGCTTTAGGGTATTCTTCTACTGAGTATTCAAATGTGCGCCAGTAGTAGCTCACAGGCAGAGACTCAAGAGCTTGAAGGTAAGCTGATATATCAAAGTAACTGCCAGTTAGCTCCATTCTTACAGGGTGAAGAAAGTAGCCTGAATATTCACTGGTCTCTTTATTGTTCGAAATCGCTTCTGGTTTTAACGACTCTAGCGATTCAAGCTTTAGCCCATTACCGGCGTTAAGAACGCTCTCCAATAACTGCGACATTTGAGACGGTGTGATTAACCCATCAACAATCTGCGAAAGCTGCAGTGAGAGATCTTGACTCTCCACCAGCAGCTTTTTGTACTCTCGATTAATTTCTTTGTCTGGGTCTTTGTTTAACTTAGCTTGCAGAACAAGTAACTCCCCCTGCTGCCTTTGGTTCGATTGAGTCAGATTGGTCGCCTTGGCATTTTTAGCTTGTAGATCGAGATACGCTGGCTCAACTAATAAGGTGAACAGCAACATGGATAAACCCACAAAACCGCACACGAAAAGTAGCCATTTTTCTCTTTGACTTAATGCAAGAAACTTATCGCTAAGCTGATTCCACTGCTGCATTATTTACTCTCCCGACGAGTACTTAACTCGAACGTCACCACATCTTGATCATTGCGACCAATTTTTAGCTTTTCAAAAGCGCGTCCAACTAAATTAAGCTCACTTTTGAACTGACCAATCCAGTTAGGAACGACATTTGCGTTACGAGCCAAACCACTAAGGTCTAAAGTATCGTGGGTCATGTAGATGTGCGAAAGAGAGATGTCATTTCGGCCTAATTTAGCTAAGGAATTCATGACGCCAGAATACCCGACTTGTTGGGATTCGTCGTATTGTCCGACAGCCTTCAAAGCCTCTTTTTTAGCCTCAGTCTCACGTTTGAGACGCGCAACAGCTGCGACTTTCTCTGGAGACGGTTTATGCTGAGTTAACTTACTATTCAATTGGTTAACTTGTTTGTTAAGTTGATTCGAGTCTTGTTGCAGGGCTGTTAGTTCTTTATCTAGATTAGAGACTTGATACTGCATCGTAAAGTAACCGCCAAGCAGCAAAATACAAACTACCCCCCAACTCGCAACAACATTTGTCAGCGTAAAATATTCTTTTTTAGGCTTGAGATGTTCAGGGTAAAGATTGACGTTAAAAGCATTTTTTTCAGCGGCGAGTTTAACCAACAAACTCTCTGAATTATCACGCTCTCCTTCAATCAACAGTGAAACTGTCGAGCTCAATGTACTATTTAAAGTACTTTGCAACTCTGCTTCATCTTCTTCGTCACAACAGATTTTCAGCTGGTGAAGTTGAGTACCTTTAATTTGAGAAGAAAGATAATCAATCGAACGTTGAAGCTCTAAAGCAAGGCCGTCCAATTGTAGAGCACTTGACGCAACACCTGTTAAAGGTGGAACAACGCTGCGAATTGTTCTTTGAAAGCAAACGGTATTTTCAACAAACGCACCAAGCTTAAAGTGTGAATTAGTGCTACGTTGTAAAAGAATGAAATTAGACAGTTCGCCAGCGCTGTAACCCCAAATTTCATCTTCTGGAACCACACCACTTAGTTCTACCTGAACTGAGTTGGTAACCTTTAGGACCTTATCTAACAGCTTTTTAGGCAACACATACACTTGCAGCTTGTTCGACGTCGGTAGCGCGACCGCACTCGCCGTAATTTCAGTGACTCTTTCAGAAACAAGATCTTTGAGTAAAAAAGGCAGTGCTACCGACCATTCACTTTCTGGAATATCAGGTTTATCAATTTGGTAGGTTTGGTAGTAGTTCGCACAGACAATGAGCTGAAGGCTATTACTGGTAAACGCCTCACTGCTAAGCGATTTTTTTAACGCACTTTCCCAGTCTCCATTAACCACTGGAATACTGGTTACTTGAGGTTCTTGATCTATCGATGAAATATAAATAGCATCATTGCCCAATAGAACAACTTGTGAGCTACCTTTATTATTCGTTGGCTTTATCTTGTCTAAAATCGCTTTAAAATTCATTCTTAACTACTACTCTTACGCCATCGATTTCTTCTTCCAACTTTGACAACAGATTCCGCTTTCACGGCCTTTTCAGCTTGATTAGGTAAAGGAATAATTTGTTGTTCTTCGTCGAAATATCTCCCTTGATAGCCGTTAATGCCTAACTCTATCAAGGTATTCTTTTCTTGTTTTGTCTCGACTCCAACTGCAATCACTTGAGTTGGAGAATCACCGCAAGCCCCAATTAAGCTTCGGACAAACAGTTGGTTCTCATGCCTTTGATCGATTTTCTTTATTAGGCTTCGATGAAGCTTAATATAATTAACTTTCAAATCCTTTATATAGTGAGTGCTAACAATGGTTCGTCCAGCTTGGCCAACCACAATTTTACACCCTAAACCTCGCAGCATCTTTGCCACCGGTCTCATATAATCAAGATGAGCAATCAAGTGCCCTTCGGGAAACTCAAAAGCAAGCTGAGAACGGTGTTGAGCAGAGAGCTGTAACAACTCACTTCTGAACCACTTAAAATGCTGTTTATTAGCAAATGGAGTCACATTCAGGTTCACAGAGTAGTTGATAGGCTGAGTTGATTCTTTCAGCGATTTCAACAAAACCCTTAGGACCGATTGGTCCATTTGAGCTTGATAACCCACTTGCTCAACCGCAGGCATAAATCGAGACGATTTCAATAAGCCTTTGTCAGGGTCCTGAATTCTAGTGAATATTTCTCTATGTAATTCATTGGCTTGACCAGATTCCGGCATAAGATAACACCGCTGAGCAAAGATTACTAAATTTTCAGGAATCAGCGCTTTATCAAGTAATGTTCTCCAACGAACACTGCCTCTATCAAGCTCGTTCTTATTCTGTTTCGGGTAACGGCTCCAGTTATTAATACGCTCTAACTGAGCACTCTTTAATGCCGTTTCCGTTTCATCCATAATCTGACTGTGGCGCTCACCTTCGGTATACATGGTCACACCGATATGACACCAGTTATCCGATTCCAAAGGCTCTGGAGGGGTTAGCTTATCTAACTGTCTTAAGCACTGAGCGGCCAAGGTCGCAATATCTTTTGCTCCTTGATGAGGGATAAATACAGCAAAGTCCGCTTCATAATAACGAGAAAAAATGACATCAGGATAACGCTGAACGATATTCGATAGTACTTCACCGACTTCAATAATAAAGCCGTCAGTGATTTGCTTATCGTTAGCATCACGAACTTGCTCCCATTCGTCGATGCGTATCAGTAGCACACCACCTCGAGCACCACTCTCATGCAGTGCCGATTCTAGCTTATTATCGAATAAAACTCGGTTTGCGGTTCCCGTGAGTTTATCTAGGAAGGTGTGGGTACGAATGAATGTGTCAAAGCGACTTCGTTCTTGACGAGCATCTTGTAACTCTTCAATCAATACATCCAAGGCTTCACTTGCGGTATAAGGCCACTCACGCTCATCTCCCTTTGCATGAGGTTCAACCTGCCCAGCCAAGATCATTCTTCCTCGCTCTTCCAAAATCTCAGAACCCATGAGTTGCTCCTTCAACCAACGAACACCACGAGCAAGACAGAATAGAACTAATGCGACAGCCAAAGTAATTGACCACATCGCTTCCATTGAATAGTTGTAGCCAATATAAGGAGGGAGTGCTTTAAATTCGATTCGATACCCTTCATTGCGCTCTAAAATAAAGCTTTTCTCATAGAGACGATTGGGATCAATTTGTGGAGAGGTATCTTTGAAACGATAAACGATGCCAGTCTTGTTCGAGAGTTTCATCTCAACAATATTGCTCGCCTGTAACATCTTAGGCATCCAGCGCTGCATTGAATACGCGGCGTCGGGATCTTCCATCTCTTTATCTACAACGTCGACAATACCAACCAAATAATGGTCTAAATATTCCTGTCCAATACGCTTAAAGGAAAGTGTGCCACCAATAAAAAGAATGAACATCGCACTGATCACTATCACAGTAACAAATGCGACCAATCGAGTGCTCAATTTTAGTGTCGGGGTATATCTCATGAATAACGAAATCCTTTTCAACTCACATTATACCGTATTGCTACTTATACTATAAATTGACGTTGTAAATAAAGCGTTAAGAATTGTAGGTAACAAAAAGCCGCGACGAACGCGGCTTTTTCCAATTTAATACTGTCTTTATAATATATTAAAAACAGGGCTTAAAATGGGATGTCATCATCAAAATCCATTGGCGGCTCATTATATTGAGGTTGAGCCTGCTGAGGAGCTTGTTGAGGTGCTTTCGGCTGCTGTTGAGCTGGAGCACTGTATTGTTGCTGCTGTTGTTGTGGCTGCTGTGGTTGGCCCCAACCACCTTGCTGTTGGTTGTTACCCATACCACCTTGAGCAGGAGCACCACCTTGAGCACGGCCGCCAAGCATTTGCATAACACCGTTGAAGCCTTGAACAACCACTTCTGTTGTGTAGCGATCTTGACCGCTTTGATCTTGCCATTTACGAGTTTGAAGTTGACCTTCAATGTAAACTTGAGAACCTTTACGTAGGTACTCACCAGCAACTTCCGCTAGCTTGCCAAACAGCGCAACACGGTGCCATTCTGTTTTTTCACGCTGCTCGCCAGTTGCTTTATCACGCCATGACTCTGACGTTGCAATGGTAATGTTCGCTACTGCGCCACCATTTGGCATGTAACGAATTTCAGGGTCATTACCTAGGTTACCCACTAATATAACTTTGTTAACTCCACGGCTAGCCATGATTTGCTCCGTCTAAATTCATAGTCTCAGAAAATTTTAGCGCACAAGAATAGCATGCTTTTCTGCAGTGATAAATCGCATTCCTATTCTCTCCTCAAGACAAAGAATAAAAACGTAACAAATCATGATATTCAGAGCGATGTTGCTTTTTTCTCCACTTACAAACCTCTCATTTACTTTGATAATTGATATTCAACGCAAGTCACAATTAAGGCGCTAGAGAAGCGAAAGCCTGCATGACAACGTGGAATCTAATTCTACCAAAGCAGGACGTTTCAATGAGAAAATCACGATACGCTCGCACTTTGCATTTTCTGTGCATCGACCCAAACGACACCTATCTACATGTAAAAGAGATAGAAAAGCATTTATCTATTATTCTCTACAAAATGACGCCCGATGAATTAATGCTAGTTGATAGAAAGCAGAGCAATCGGATCTTGCTCGTCGATTATAAAGAGGTGCCACAACTACTGGTTATTTGTCCTAACCTGGCTGTTATGTGGAAAAACCATGAGATCATCTTATTCAATGTCCCTCAGCAACTTCCAACCTCGGAACTTCTTACCTATGGTGTACTTAAAGGGCTATTTTACAGCACAGAGCAAAAAGATAAGATTGCTCGTGGTCTTCAAGAAGTCATTGATGGCGATAACTGGCTGCCGAGAAAGGTAACCAATCAACTGCTGTTTTATTATCGTAATATGGTCAATACCAACACAACACCTACTAATGTTGATCTCACCATTCGCGAGATCCAGGTTATTCGTTGCCTTCAGTCAGGGTCATCAAACACGCAAATAGCCGATGACTTATTTATTAGTGAGTTCACGGTCAAATCCCACCTTTATCAGATATTCCGTAAGTTAGCGGTCAAAAATAGAGTTCAAGCCATTGCGTGGGCAAACCAGAATCTGCTTGCATAATCGATCCGTCTCTTAATCTGACGATAATTTTGAGGAAAGCTCTAGTAAACCATAGGTATTGTTGCTGAATTTTCGACATCACTTATGCTAGAGTTGCCCTCAGAAATATCAACAACTCAGTTGAATCAATAATTATTATAGATAAAGGGTCTTATCATGATCAAAAAGTGCCTTTTCCCGGCAGCTGGCTACGGTACACGTTTCTTACCAGCAACTAAATCAATGCCGAAAGAAATGATGCCAGTTGTAAACAAACCTCTGATTG
This sequence comes from Vibrio gigantis, assembly GCF_024347515.1. Taxonomy (NCBI): domain Bacteria; kingdom Pseudomonadati; phylum Pseudomonadota; class Gammaproteobacteria; order Vibrionales; family Vibrionaceae; genus Vibrio; species Vibrio gigantis. Next base: position 349,819 of record NZ_AP025492.1, on the reverse strand, counting down.
AATACGGTGTAGAGGAAGCTATCGAAGCTGGTATGGATGGAATGTGTATTGTTACTGGACGTGGTAAGCACTCGTTGATGGACCACTTTGATAAGAACTACGAGCTTGAGCACCAGATTAGTGGTACCAACAAAGAAGACTTGTTGGTTAATATCCGCGAAACAATTGAAGCTGCAAACTTCACTTATATTCGCCAACGTGAAATGAAAGGCCTTGGTCACGCTATCTTGACAGGTCGTGAACTGGTTGGTGATGAACCATTCGCAGTCGTACTTGCCGATGACCTTTGTGTTAACGAACAGCAAGGCGTATTAGCTCAAATGGTTGCGCTATACAAACAGTTCCGCTGCTCAATTGTTGCAGTACAAGAAGTTCCAGAGGAAGAGACTCACAAGTACGGTGTTATCTCTGGCGAAATGATTAAAGATGACCTTTTCCGTGTTGATGACATGGTTGAGAAACCAGAGCAAGGCACTGCGCCAAGCAACCTAGCGATCATTGGCCGTTATATTCTAACTCCAGATATCTTTGAGCTAATCGAACAAACGGAACCAGGCAAAGGCGGCGAAATCCAGATTACTGATGCTTTGCTTAAACAAGCAAAAGCAGGCTGTGTATTGGCTTACAAATTTAAAGGCCAACGTTTTGACTGTGGTAGTGTAGAAGGCTACATCGAAGCAACAAACTACTGCTTTGAAAACCTATACAAGAAAGACCAGCAACAAATTGAGCTAGGTAAACACTCAACAACAAAAGAAGCATAACGGCTAGCTAATAACTAACGTTACAGATTATAAAAAGGGCGACTCTTTGAGTCGCCCTTTTGGATTTTACTGTTTTTTTATCCAGTAAAACTTTGCACAAATCTCACTCTATGTAATACTTTAGCCACTTAAAATTACATGGTCTATTGAGATGGATAAAATAGAAATTAGAGGCGCTCGTACGCATAACCTCAAAGACGTCAACCTAACCATTCCACGTGACAAACTGACTGTTATCACCGGATTATCAGGTTCAGGAAAGTCATCACTTGCGTTTGACACACTCTACGCAGAAGGTCAGCGCCGCTATGTTGAGTCTTTGTCTGCTTACGCTCGCCAATTTCTATCCCTTATGGAAAAGCCTGATGTCGACCATATTGAAGGCCTATCTCCAGCTATCTCAATAGAACAAAAGTCGACTTCACATAACCCTCGTTCAACCGTCGGTACAATTACTGAAGTCTATGATTATCTTAGATTATTGTACGCGCGAGTTGGCGAACCTCGCTGTCCAGATCACAACACTCCCCTAGCTGCGCAAACCATCAGCCAAATGGTCGATAAGGTATTAGAACTACCTGAAGGTTCAAGGATGATGTTAATGGCACCGATCGTCAAAGAGCGCAAAGGTGAACATGTTAAAACACTGGAAAACTTAGCTGCGCAAGGCTTTATCCGTGCGCGCATTGATGGCGAAACCTGTGATCTATCCGATCCACCAGCACTTGAACTTCATAAGAAGCACACCATTGAAGTTGTGGTAGACAGATTCAAGGTTCGTCCTGATCTTCAACAGCGCTTAGCTGAGTCATTCGAGACCACATTAGAACTCTCTGGTGGTATTGCCATTGTCGGTTGGATGGATGAAACAGATCAAGAAGAAATCGTATTCTCTGCTAACTTCGCTTGTCCAAAATGTGGTTACAGCATGCAGGAACTTGAGCCTCGCCTGTTCTCATTTAATAACCCAGCCGGTGCTTGTGGTACGTGTGATGGTCTTGGTGTTCAACAGTATTTTGATCCAAGCCGGGTAATTTTAGATGAGAGCCTAAGCATTGCAGAAGGTGCGATCAAAGGTTGGGATCAAAAGAACTATTACTATTTCCAGATGCTAACATCACTGTCAGAGCATTATGGTTTTGATCTGTTTGCGCCATTTAACTCTCTACCAAAGAAGACTCAAGAGATCATTCTCAAAGGCTCCGGTCGCACTGAAGTTGAATTCAAATACATCAATGATCGTGGTGATATCCGCGTAAAACGTCATCCGTTTGAAGGCATTTTAAATACGCTCGAGCGCCGTTATCGTGATACTGAATCAAGCGCGGTTCGAGAAGATCTTGCTAAGTACATCTCAACGAAGTCATGCTCAAGCTGTGACGGTACTCGTCTGAGACTAGAAGCTCGTAATGTCTTCATTGGTGATACAACACTGCCAGAAATCGTTGAACTCAGCATTGCTGACGCTCTACAATTTTTCCAAGAATTGAAGCTAGACGGTCAGCGTGGACAAATCGCAGACAAAGTGATGAAAGAGATCAATGATCGCCTGCATTTCTTAGTCAACGTTGGTTTAAATTACCTGAACCTATCACGCAGTGCTGAAACTCTGTCTGGTGGTGAAGCGCAACGTATTCGTCTAGCAAGTCAAATTGGAGCAGGACTAGTTGGCGTTATGTATGTACTCGATGAGCCATCAATTGGCCTCCACCAGCGTGATAATGAACGTCTACTGCAAACCTTGATTCACCTCAGAGACTTAGGTAATACCGTGCTTGTTGTGGAACATGACGAAGATGCAATTCGTTGCGCTGACCATGTTATTGATATCGGTCCAGGAGCAGGGGTTCATGGTGGTCACGTGGTTGCAGAAGGTACCATGCAAGACATCATCGAAAACCCGAACTCATTGACGGGCCAATACCTGAGCGGTGCTAAAGAAATTGCAGTGCCAGAAAAGAGAACACCGATCGATAAGAAAAAGGTTGTCGAGATCATTGGCGCGTCAGGTAACAATTTAAAAAATGTCACTGCCACTATTCCAGTTGGTTTATTTAGTTGTATTACAGGGGTTTCAGGCTCGGGTAAATCAACGCTGATCAACGACACCTTCTTTAAAGTCGCCCACACTCAATTAAACGGTGCAACGACTGCGGTTCCTGCACAACACAAAAAGATAAAAGGCTTAGAGCATTTCGACAAAGTAATCGATATTGATCAAAGTCCTATCGGTCGTACACCAAGATCAAACCCTGCGACCTACACCGGGATCTTCACTCCTATCCGTGAATTGTTCGCAGGCACTCAGGAATCACGTTCCCGCGGTTACAAGCCAGGACGATTTAGTTTTAACGTTCGAGGTGGCCGTTGTGAGGCTTGTCAGGGTGATGGTGTAATCAAAGTGGAGATGCACTTCTTGCCCGATGTATATGTGCCTTGTGATGTGTGTAAAGGTAAGCGCTATAACCGTGAAACACTAGAAGTTCGTTATAAAGGCAAAACCATTGACGAAGTTCTAGAAATGACCGTAGAAGATGCGCGTGCGTTCTTTAATCCAGTTCCAGTGATTGCACGTAAACTGCAAACACTCATGGACGTAGGCCTCTCTTACATTCGATTAGGGCAAGCAGCGACAACCTTATCTGGTGGTGAAGCACAGCGTGTTAAATTAGCGCGTGAGCTATCCAAGCGAGATACAGGAAAAACCTTATACATTCTTGATGAACCAACAACAGGTCTTCATTTCCACGATATCCAGCAGCTATTGACGGTATTACATAGACTACGCGATCACGGTAATACGGTTGTGGTGATTGAGCATAACTTAGATGTCGTTAAAACAGCAGACTGGATCCTAGATCTTGGCCCTGAAGGTGGTCAAGGTGGCGGTGAGATTGTTGCAGAAGGTACACCTGAAGATGTGGCGTTAGTCGAAGGTTCACACACAGCTCGCTTCCTTAAGCCTATGTTAAATTTGAAGTAGGTGTAAAATAGCGCCCTGCGAGCACACAGAAAAATGTTAAAGTAACGGAGCTTGTTTCAGAGGGAACAAGCTCCGTTTTTATAAGGTTAGGGATTTATGGCAACAATACACACTAGCGGTACCCAGCTAGAAAATCAGGTCACTCAGCTGCCACTCAATAAAGCATTTCTGGCTTCTTTAGCTGTTGTATTCTTGTTAGCCATGCATTTTTTTATGCCGAACCCTGGCGGCTCAGGCCTTGCGTTATCATTTAACCCAACAACTTGGCTAGCATTAAGCTTCACCTTAGCAATTGGTTTTTATCAACTAGCGACAAATCGGGTACTTAAATATTCCAAGCTAACCGTAGGTTTACTGATCAGCTGCGTGATACTGACACTGCCGATTCTATACAGCAATGCCGCACCTCAAGGAGCATCAGGGCGCTTACTCGGGTTATGGGCAGGCTTCGCACTGTTCGTCGTGCTGCAGCAATTTAAGTTCAGCAATAAGCACAAGCAACGCATGTTGTGGTTCATTGTGCTTGCTGTGGTTATACAAGCACTCTTTGGCTATATGCAATATTTCTTATTGGAGCCTGGCAACCTATTTGGTTACAACACTTCTGCGAACCGACCATATGGGATATTCCAACAGCCTAATGTAATGGCAAGCTTCCTTGCTACTGGTTTTGTGCTATCTGCTTATCTTTTAGCGAGACAGCCCGCTAAATATAATCACAAGATTAGCGAGTCATTCTTACTGTATTTAACTCCAACCTTAACTGTACCCTTACTAATTATTATTGCGTCACGTACGGGATGGTTGGCAGCTGTCATTGGGTTTGTATGTATTCTGCCTTACCTATACAAATTCTCGACCAAGAAACGCTTCTACGGTTGGTGCGCATCAGTGCTTGTCGGTGTCATCGTCGCTTTTTCGGTGATCAGCCTCAGTTCGACTGACAGCCTCGCAAGCAAAAGGGCTAACTTAGAAAGCCCAAGAGCTTATACGTTTCCACAAGCTCTAGATATGATGATCGAAAAGCCATTTACAGGTTATGGTTACGGAAAATTTGAGTCTGAGTACACGCTATATACAGCTCGCCAACATCAACTCAACTCGAACTATCATCCAGGTCTTCCTTCAATGGATCACCCGCACAATGAATTCCTGTTTTGGGGAGTAGAAGGGGGAATTGTACCAATCATCGGGATCTTGATAGCTGCAATATTGGTTATGTCACGCATAGCAAGTTCTGCAAAAGGAACGCGACTAGCTCTGCTCGCTTTATTCATCCCAATCCTTTTACACTCCCAGCTTGAGTATCCTTTTTATCACTCTGCAATTCACTGGATAACGTTCATTATATTGATTTACTGGGTCGATCAACGCTCTTCCCGACATTATCAACAGCCGTTCAGTATCATAAGTAAAACCTTGTTTCGAGTATCGAGCTTAGTAATACCTATCTTGGTGAGTTTTTATATGTTGAGCGCTCTGCATACCAACTATGTACTGACTAAGTTTGAACTGTCTAAGCCAAAGAACCCAGATATTCTCAAACAAGTGACTAACCCAGTCGTTTGGAAAGATCGCTACGATTGGGACATATACAGCACCTACCTTAACATTGGTCTATATAAAGCCGATCCTAGCCTTATACAGCCTTACATTGATTGGTCGTTGGAGATCATAAAGAGCAAGCCAAGACCTGCTTTCTACAGTAACTTGATTTTGGCGTATCAAGGGCTCGGAGAAGAAAGTAAGGCGGAACAGATCCGTAGCGAAGCAAAGTTTTTATTCCCAAACAGAGACTTTTCACAGGTTCAATACAAGAAAATATCTCAAGCTGAAAACAACGTCTCGTCGGCAGAGTAACTAAGAGTTTACGAGATATTAATTCGTCGTATTACCTTTAAAGCAAACAAAAAAAGCGCACGTTCTCTCGTGCGCTTTTTTTAATTTCAGTTAATTACAACTATTTCAAAACATCTTTTAGCGCTTTTAGACACAGCGCGACATTCTCTTTACGAGCACCGTAACCCATTAGGCCGATACGCCACGCCTTACCAGCCAAAGAGCCAAGCCCAGCACCGATTTCAAGGTTATATTCTTCTAGAAGCTGCGATCTGATCTTAGCCTCATCAATTCCTTCAGGGAAATAAAGTGCGTTAAGTTGTGGTAAGCGGCTATCTTCATCAACCACAAACTTCAGTCCTAAAGCTTCGACTCCCTCTTTCAACTCTTGATGCATTGCGTGATGGCGAGACCAGGCATTATCTAGGCCTTCATTTTTCAGTAGCACAAGAGACTCATGTAGCGCATAAAGACTGTTTACAGGTGCAGTATGGTGATAGCTACGCTTACCTTCGCCACTCCAATAACCTAATACCAAGCTCTGATCTAAGAACCAACTTTGTACTGGTGATTGACGCGCCTTCATTTTCTCGACAGCACGCTGAGAGAAAGTCACTGGAGACAAACCCGGCACACAAGATAGACATTTCTGGCTTCCCGAATAAACCGCATCAAGCTGCCACTCATCAACCAGCAATGGCACACCACCTAATGATGTCACCGCATCGACAATCGTTAAGGCATCAAACTGACGAGCAATAGCCGAGATAGCTTGAGCATCCGATAGCGCTCCAGTTGATGTCTCGGCATGCACAAACGCGACAGCAACAGCATCGGGGTTTTCTGCCAATGCTTTTTCTACTTTGTCGACAGAAACAGGCTTGCCCCACTCGTCGTCAACAAGGATGGCTTCGCCACCACAGCGCACCACATTTTCTCGCATACGCTCACCGAAGACACCGTTACGACAAACGATTACCTTTTCACCAGGCTCAATCAAGTTAACAAAACAGGTTTCCATACCCGCGCTGCCCGGTGCAGAAACGGCAATCGTAAATTCGTTTTCAGTCTGAAAAGCGTACTTAAGAAGCTGTTTAAGCTCATCCATCATCGCAATAAACAACGGATCTAGGTGACCTATCGTAGGACGGCTCAAAGCCTGTAGCACTTGAGGTGAAATATCAGAAGGACCTGGTCCCATTAACGTTCGGTGTGGTGGATAAAAGCTATCGATAGCAGTAGTGAGTGTTAAATTAGACATGTACATCCCTTACGTTAATGTTGTGAACAATCCACCCTAAAGCAAATTGATTACCTCAGCAATTAGCCATAAGTATTGAGGTCAAACCACTGTCACATAATTGTTAAAATTATTTTTCAATAATCTCAAGTTACCAATTGACATTGTTACCGCAAACACGTTCAATGAAATGGCTATCTAGCAGAAGAGGAGCACTGCCCAGGCAGATGTTTTGTGGAACCGCATTTCCAATACAAAACATTTATGGGGAGCAGTGCCGAGATAATAAAAGGATGCAGGACCTTTATTATCGGTTGAGCGGGCTGAATCCCGTCAACTGTCGCCATTTCTATATGGTGAAGAGCTTCTGAGGTTACTATTCTAATAATTCCTCTCTTTTTGCTCTAAAACTCTCTTCGAAAAACATCGGACGTTGGATTACCCAACCGTAATTTTATTTTAGGAAGTCGTGGGAGATATATCGTGAGTGCATCTAATGTAGCTGGTTCTTTTAATGTCGCTAAGTTTGGTGGAACAAGTGTTGCCAACTTTGAAGCAATGAGCCGTTGTGCTGCCATTATTGAAAACAACTCAAATACGAAACTGGTCGTGAGTAGTGCATGCTCTGGCGTCACTAACTTGCTAGTTGAACTGGCGAATGGTGTTCAAGACAAAGCTCGTCGTCAGGAACTAATGGCGCAATTAACGGACATTCATAATGCAATTCTTGACCAACTCGCAGACCCAATCAGCATCGAGAAAGAAGTTCACTGTATTCTTGATGACATTGCAAGCGCTGCAGAGGCCGCATCATTCCAAACCAGTACCAAACTGACTGATCACCTCGTCGCATGTGGCGAGTTGATGTCGACACACATCTTGGCTCAAATCATTCGTGAACGAGGCACCCCTGCTGTTCGTTTCGATATCAGAGATGTAATGCGTACTAATGATGATTTTGGTAAAGCCGAACCTCAACTAGAAGATATTGCCGCTCTAGCACAAGAGAAACTTATTCCACTTTGCCGACAACAAGTAGTCGTTACCCAAGGCTTTATCGGTGCTGATAGCGAAGGCAACACCACGACTTTAGGCCGAGGTGGCAGTGATTATTCAGCAGCACTGATTGCCGAATCGGTACAGGCGATTGGTTTAGAGATCTGGACGGATGTTCCAGGTATCTACACTACTGACCCTCGTATTGCACCTAAAGCTTCCCCTATCCCTGAGATCAGCTTCAGTGAAGCATCGGAAATGGCAAATTTTGGTGCGAAGATCTTGCACCCATCAACTCTAGTACCTGCACTGCGCCACCAAATCCCGGTATTTGTCGGCTCCTCTAAAGCACCAGAATTAGGTGGCACTTGGATTCGCCAACAGGTAGAAAGCTCTCCACTGTTCAGAGCGCTTGCCCTACGATGTAACCAAACCATGGTTACACTCCGTAGCGCTAACATGTTCCATGCGTATGGTTTTTTGGCAAAAGTGTTCGAGATCCTTGCTAAACATAAGATCTCGGTCGATCTTATCACCACCTCAGAGATCAGTGTTTCACTTACTCTGGATCAAACGGACACATCAGGTGGTGCTCCTGAGCTACCTGAAGCCGCTCGTCTTGAGCTTGAAGAGCTGTGTTCTGTCGATATTGAGCACGATCTATGCCTTGTTGCCCTTATTGGTAACAACATGAGTGAAAGTAAAGGCTATGCGAAGCAGGTGTTCGGCACTCTTGAAGACTTCAACCTGCGCATGATTTGTTACGGGGCAAGTCCACACAACCTATGCTTCTTGTTGGATGAGTCTGTATCTAAACTGGCAATTCAAAAACTGCATCAAGAGCTATTTGAATAAGAGAGGCGGTTAACAGATTGGTTTGAATTAGCCAAATCACAGGAACAAAAAGGGTTGCTCTTGAGCAACCCTTTTCCTTTTTACGTTATGGAACAATCATTAGTTAATATTTGGCCCCAACCATCTCTCTGCCTCTAACATATCCCAGCCTTTACGGTCAGCATAGCTATCCACTTGATCCTGCTGAATCTGTGCAATCGCAAAGTATCGGGCATCAGGATGTGAGAAGTACATACCAGACACGGAAGCACCTGGCCACATTGCGTAGCTCGTCGTTAGCGACATGTCGATTGCTTTTTCAACGTCCATCAACTCCCACAACGTACCTTTCTCTGTATGCTCTGGACAAGCAGGGTAACCCGGAGCAGGACGAATGCCTTGGTACTTCTCTCGAATCAAATCGTCGTTAGACAAATCCTCATCGGGTGAGTAACCCCAAATGTCCTTTCTCACTTCTTTATGCAGATACTCCGCGAACGCTTCAGCCAATCGGTCAGCAACCGCCTGAATCATGATCGCATTGTAGTCATCACCTTTCGCTTTGTATTCATCAGCCAACTCTCGTTCACCGATACCACCCGTTACCGCAAAGCCACCAATCCAGTCCGCTTTACCACTGTCTTTTGGAGCGATGTAATCAGACAGGCAATAGTTAAAGCCTTTGGGTTTCTCTGTTTGTTGACGAAGATTGTGTAGAACCTTTAGAACTTCGGTACGAGATTCATCGGTATACACCTCAATATCATCACCAACACTGTTGGCAGGGAACATCGCACACATACCACGAGCTTCAAGTAGTTTCTCTTTCTCCACACGGTCTAACAGATCGTTCGCGTCTTTGAATAAACGTTTCGCTTCTTCGCCCACTTCTTCATGCTCAAGAATCGCAGGGTACTTACCAACTAAAGACCACGTCATGAAGAATGGCGTCCAATCGATATAATTACGTAACGTAGCCACATCGAAGTCATTGAATATGTGCACTCCCGGCTTAGCCGGTGCCGGTGGTGTATAAGCGTCCCAATCGATCGCCACTTTATTAGCACGAGCTTTTTCAAGTGTCACAGGCTTAGTACGAGGTTTCTTACGATTATGTTGATCACGAACGCGGTCATAATCGATATCTAACTTCTCGACGAAAGCAGGTTTCAATTCATCAGAGAGAAGTGAGGTACATACGCCCACAGCACGAGAGGCGTTATTTACATAAACCACTGGCTCAGAGTAGTTTTGCTCAATCTTCACCGCGGTATGCGCTTTAGAGGTGGTCGCGCCACCAATCAATAGAGGAAGCTTAAAGCCTTGTCTTTCCATCTCTTTGGCAACGTGTACCATTTCATCAAGAGATGGCGTTATCAAACCAGATAAGCCGATAATGTCGACGTTCTCTTCTTTAGCGACCTTAAGAATCTTTTCACAAGAAACCATTACGCCTAAGTCGATAATTTCGTAGTTGTTACACTGCAAAACCACGCCAACGATATTTTTGCCGATATCGTGAACATCGCCTTTAACGGTCGCTAACAGAATCTTACCGTTAGTCGCACCCACTTCTTTGGATGCATTGATGAACGGTTCTAAGTGCGCAACAGCCTGCTTCATTACACGCGCAGACTTAACTACCTGTGGTAAGAACATCTTACCTTCACCAAATAGGTCACCTACAACGTTCATGCCGTCCATTAGAGGACCTTCAATCACTTCAATAGGGCGAGAGGCATTAACACGAGCTTCTTCAGTGTCTTCAACTATAAAGTCTGTAATACCTTTAACTAAAGAGTGCTCTAAGCGCTTCTCTACAGGCCAAGTTCGCCATTCTAGAGCTGACTTGTCTTCAACTTTACCTACTGCTCGCTCTAGGTACTCAGTTGCCATATCAAGCAAACGTTCCGTCGAATCATCACGACGGTTTAGTACTACATCTTCAACAGCATCACGCAGGTCTTCAGGAACATTATCGTAAATCTCCAGCTGACCAGCATTTACAATGCCCATATCCATACCGTTTTTAAAACAGTGATATAGGAATACTGCGTGGATTGCCTCACGGACGTAGTTATTGCCACGGAATGAGAACGACACGTTCGATACGCCACCAGAGATCATCGCATGAGGGAGATCGCGTTTGATATCTCCCACTGCTTCAATGAAATCAACCGCATAGTTGTTATGTTCATCAATGCCAGTCGCAACCGCGAAGATATTCGGGTCAAAAATAATGTCTTCAGGAGGGAAGCCAACTTCATCAACAAGAATGTTGTAGGCATTGGTACAGATTTCAACTTTACGTTCACGTGTATCAGCCTGACCAACTTCATCAAAAGCCATCACAATAACGGCAGCACCATAGCGACGAACTAACTTGGCTTGCTCGACAAATTTCTCTTTACCTTCTTTTAGAGAGATAGAGTTGACGATACCTTTACCCTGAATACATTTCAGGCCAGCTTCGATAACTTCCCATTTTGAAGAGTCGACCATTACTGGTACTTTTGAAATTTCTGGTTCAGAGGCACATAAATTAAGGAATTTAACCATACACGCTTCAGCGTCTAGCATCCCTTCATCCATGTTGATATCGATAATCTGAGCGCCATTTTCGACTTGCTCACGAGCAACACTCAATGCTTCGTCGTAAAGCTCTTCTTTGATCAAACGCTTGAAACGCGCAGAACCGGTAACGTTAGTACGCTCACCCACGTTCACAAACAGAGACTCTTTAGCTATGGTCAGAGGTTCTAAACCAGATAAACGACACGATACTGGTAGGTCAGGTAATTGACGAGGAGTAACACCTTCAACCGCTTCTGCCATTTGGCGAATATGCTCTGGAGTAGTACCACAACAGCCACCAATCAAATTCAAGAAGCCACTTTCAGCCCACTCTTTAACATGCTCAGCCATGTCTTCAGGTGAAAGATCATACTCACCAAATGCGTTAGGTAAACCCGCATTTGGGTGAGCAGAAACATAGCTCTCAGAGATACGAGACATCTCACCGACATACTCACGTAACTCATCAGGCCCTAGTGCACAGTTCAATCCGAACGAGATAGGTTTAACATGACGAAGCGCATTATAGAAAGCCTCAGTTGTCTGCCCTGAAAGTGTACGACCTGATGCATCAGTAATGGTGCCTGAGATCATTACAGGCAGAGAGATTCCCACTTCTTCGAAAACAGATTCCACAGCAAAAGCACACGCTTTGGCATTTAGTGTGTCGAAGATAGTTTCAATAAGAATTAGGTCTGAACCGCCTTTAATAAGCGCACGAGTCGATTCAGAGTAAGCTTCGACCAACTCGTCAAAGCTAACATTACGGTAACCCGGATCATTAACATCTGGAGAGATAGAACAAGTACGGTTAGTCGGACCTAATACACCCGCCACAAAGCGAGGTTTTTCTGGGGTCTTTGCCGTCCACTCATCAGCCGCTTCACGGGCAAGCTTAGCGGCCGCAAAGTTAATTTCTTCACTAAGGCTTTCCATATCATAGTCGGCCATAGCGATGGTTGTAGCGTTAAAGGTATTGGTTTCGAGGATGTCAGCCCCAGCTTGCAAATATTGTGAATGGATATCTTTGATAAGCTGAGGTTGTGTCAGTACTAAAAGGTCATTGTTACCTTTTAGGTCACTATGCCAATCAGCAAAGCGTTCACCACGATAGTCTTGCTCTTCCAATTTATAGTCCTGAATCATGGTGCCCATGCCACCATCAATCAGTAAAATTCGTTGCTTCAACAGAGCGTCAATCTTTTGCCTTACATTACTTCCCACGGTACAACCTCATTCCTTTAATTATCCCTCCATCCTATCACACATTAAAAAGGAGTCTAGACGTCTAAAAAAGGAAATTGATTACCGACTAATGACAAAAAAGTGTTTGCTATTTGAGCATGAGACAACGAAAATTCATATTCATACTTTGTTACATATTGGAATCCCAATGTCGGTCTATTACACCTTATGCTTCTTGTCCGCTGCAGCTATGCTTATTGCTTTCGTGAATACGAAAATTGGTAAAATGCAGACAACCATCGCCATCACAGCAGGCTCAATGATGTTATCTCTATTGATTATCATTGCGGGACAAAACAATTGGTTCCAATTGGCGGACATCGCCTCAGAAACCGTTGCCAGTATCAACTTTGAAGATTTCCTACTTAAGGGAATACTGGGGTTTTTGCTCTTTGCCGGTGGTTTGGGAATTAAATTACCCAACCTAAAAGACCAGAAATGGGAAATAACAGTACTCGCGTTGGGGGCTACGCTGTTTTCAACCTTCTTTATTGGTTTTGTGCTCTACGGGTTCTGTCAGTTCATCGGTATTCAATTTGATCTAATTTACTGCCTACTATTCGGCTCTCTAATCTCTCCAACCGACCCGATTGCCGTTTTAGCAATAGTAAAGAAACTCGATGCTCCCAGACGAATCTCTACACAAATCGAGGGAGAGTCTTTATTTAACGATGGTTTTGGCTTAGTTATCTTCGTAACCTTATTTACTATCGCATTCGGTACAGAAGCACCAACTGTCGGTAGCGTGACCATGTTATTCGTCCAAGAGGCGATTGGCGGCATAGTCTATGGTTTTGTTTTAGGTCTAGTATTCCATTACCTAATCAGCAATACCGATGATCACTCGATGGAGTTACTATTAACCATCGGCATCCCAACAGCTGGTTATGCGTTTGCTGAAGTTCTGCATGTATCAGGACCATTAGCGATGGTAGTTTCAGGAATCATGATTGGTAACTGGACTCGCTTTATCGGATTCTCAAAAGAGAGTGAGGATCACCTAGACCATTTCTGGGAATTGATTGATGAGTTCTTAAATGGCGTACTATTCTTATTGATTGGTATGTCGATGCTGTTGTTCAAATTCCACCAAGAAGACTGGATCTTAATGGCATTCGCAATTCCTCTAGTATTAAGTGCACGCTACCTAAGTGTTTTCTTGTCTTATATCGGGTTTAAACGCTTTAGAGCTTACAACCCGTGGTCGATCAAGATTCTAACCTGGGGTGGGTTACGCGGTGGCTTAGCTCTAGCTATGGCACTTTCAATCCCTTCAGGTATCTGGGTGATTGAAGGCAAAGCAATAGATGTTAAAGAGATAATCCTTGTCATGACATACGCCGTTGTTGTGTTCTCTATTCTAGTTCAAGGCTCAACTATCACTCCAATGATAGAGAAAGCGAAACAAGCAGAGAAAGAGCTAGATTAACATACCAAAATATTAAACTGGGCTGCCTAATTTAGGCGGCCTTTTTTATGCCCGATGAAAGTCGGGGTGGCTTATTTCCTCACAGAGGCGGTAGATGCAGAACTACGGTGAAAGATAGAGCTTATCTCGATACTTGAAGTGGCATTATTAAAGTAGTCAAAGCTTTAGTATGGGCTGAACACTGGACTTTTCTAAAAAAAGCAAAGACAAATGATGCAGATAACGTATAAACAGCAAGATTAACCAGAGCTATTATTGGAAGCGACACTATCCCCAAAAACATTCTTCTATAGCACTAACCAACCAATCTACTAGGCCACTCTTCAACGATACGAGCATAAGCAGAGGGTTCATAGTTTTATCTGCAAGTTAAAATAACGAGGCTCAAGACCTATCTGTAATAGCTTTGGTCATTAGCAGAAACTACAGATCGGCTAAATATCCAATAGAAAGCTTTAGTTTTGAACTAAGTCTTTAAATACAGAACAGCTGCACTAAGCAGGTGCTCAAGAGGTTCGGTAGATAGAGGCAGTTAAAAAGGTGACCGAAGCATTTCTGCCGGGACGCACAGTCTAGAGCCTTAAAGGTGGCAGGGGTGGACTGAGCACTCCAGAGGCTCGACCGGGCTAGCACCCGCGGGAGCATCTAGTTATCCCAACATTACTTTTCAGAAGCAACAGACGTAAAAAAGCCCCAGCATTTCTGCTGAGGCTTTAGTATATGGCAGGGGTGGAGAGATTCGAACTCCCAACACGCGGATTTGGAATCCGCTGCTCTGCCAATTGGAGCTACACCCCTATTTCAGTTTAAAGAGCTGAAACTCTGAATAAGTGGCGGAGTGGACGGGACTCGAACCCGCGACCCCCGGCGTGACAGGCCGGTATTCTAACCAACTGAACTACCACTCCGCAGTGGAATACTTGTCGTCGCTGACAAGTGTTCAAATTTAAAGCCTGGCGATGTCCTACTCTCACATGGGGAAGCCCCACACTACCATCGGCGCTATTGTGTTTCACTTCTGAGTTCGGCATGGAATCAGGTGGGTCCACAATGCTATGGTCGCCAAGCAAATTTTAAAATTCGGAAAGCTGTTTCAGTTCTCTTCAAACTCATTCAAGCGTTTGGTATTTCTTTGAGTCCATCAAAACCCCTTGGGTGTTGTATGGTTAAGCCTCACGGGCAATTAGTACAGGTTAGCTCAATGCCTCGCAGCACTTACACACCCTGCCTATCAACGTCGTAGTCTACGACAACCCTTTAGGACGCTTAAAGCGTCAGGGAAAACTCATCTCAAGGCTCGCTTCCCGCTTAGATGCTTTCAGCGGTTATCGATTCCGAACTTAGCTACCGGGCAATGCCATTGGCATGACAACCCGAACACCAGAGGTTCGTCCACTCCGGTCCTCTCGTACTAGGAGCAGCCCCTTTCAATTTTCCAACGCCCACGGCAGATAGGGACCGAACTGTCTCACGACGTTCTAAACCCAGCTCGCGTACCACTTTAAATGGCGAACAGCCATACCCTTGGGACCGACTTCAGCCCCAGGATGTGATGAGCCGACATCGAGGTGCCAAACACCGCCGTCGATATGAACTCTTGGGCGGTATCAGCCTGTTATCCCCGGAGTACCTTTTATCCGTTGAGCGATGGCCCTTCCATTCAGAACCACCGGATCACTATGACCTGCTTTCGCACCTGCTCGAATTGTCATTCTCGCAGTCAAGCGGGCTTATGCCATTGCACTAACCACACGATGTCCAACCGTGTTTAGCCCACCTTCGTGCTCCTCCGTTACTCTTTGGGAGGAGACCGCCCCAGTCAAACTACCCACCAGGCACTGTCCGTAATCCCGATTCAGGGACCAACGTTAGAACATCAAAACTACAAGGGTGGTATTTCAAGGACGACTCCACCACATCTAGCGACGCGGTTTCAAAGTCTCCCACCTATCCTACACATGTAGGTTCAATGTTCAGTGCCAAGCTGTAGTAAAGGTTCACGGGGTCTTTCCGTCTAGCCGCGGGTACACTGCATCTTCACAGCGATTTCAATTTCACTGAGTCTCGGGTGGAGACAGCGTGGCCATCATTACGCCATTCGTGCAGGTCGGAACTTACCCGACAAGGAATTTCGCTACCTTAGGACCGTTATAGTTACGGCCGCCGTTTACCGGGGCTTCGATCAAGAGCTTCGACCGAAGTCTAACCCCATCAATTAACCTTCCGGCACCGGGCAGGCGTCACACCGTATACGTCATCTTACGATTTTGCACAGTGCTGTGTTTTTAATAAACAGTTGCAGCCACCTGGTATCTGCGACTCTCGTCTGCTCCATCCGCAAGGGACTTCACTGATAAGAGCGTACCTTCTCCCGAAGTTACGGTACCATTTTGCCTAGTTCCTTCACCCGAGTTCTCTCAAGCGCCTTGGTATTCTCTACCCGACCACCTGTGTCGGTTTGGGGTACGATTCCTTACAATCTGAAGCTTAGAGGCTTTTCCTGGAAGCATGGCATCAATGACTTCACTACCGTAGTAGCTCGACATCGTATCTCAGCGTTAGTAGCGGTCCGGATTTACCTAAACCACCCGCCTACGTACTTGAACCTGGACAACCGTCGCCAGGCCCACCTAGCCTTCTCCGTCCCCCCATCGCAATTGTAAGAAGTACGGGAATATTAACCCGTTTCCCATCGACTACGCCTTTCGGCCTCGCCTTAGGAGTCGACTTACCCTGCCCCGATTAACGTTGGACAGGAACCCTTGGTCTTCCGGCGAGGGAGTTTTTCACTCCCTTTATCGTTACTCATGTCAGCATTCGCACTTCTGATACCTCCAGCAGCCCTTACAGACCACCTTCAACGGCTTACAGAACGCTCCCCTACCCCACATACCCTAAGGTACGTAGCCGCAGCTTCGGTGTATAGCTTAGCCCCGTTACATCTTCCGCGCAGGCCGACTCGACCAGTGAGCTATTACGCTTTCTTTAAATGATGGCTGCTTCTAAGCCAACATCCTGGCTGTCTGAGCCTTCCCACATCGTTTCCCACTTAGCTATACTTTGGGACCTTAGCTGGCGGTCTGGGTTGTTTCCCTCTCCACGACGGACGTTAGCACCCGCCGTGTGTCTCCCGGATAGTACTTACTGGTATTCGGAGTTTGCAAAGGGTTGGTAAGTCGGGATGACCCCCTAGCCTTAACAGTGCTCTACCCCCAGTAGTATTCGTCCGAGGCGCTACCTAAATAGCTTTCGGGGAGAACCAGCTATCTCCAGGTTTGATTGGCCTTTCACCCCTAGCCACAAGTCATCCGCTAATTTTTCAACATTAGTCGGTTCGGTCCTCCAGTTGATGTTACTCAACCTTCAACCTGCCCATGGCTAGATCACCTGGTTTCGGGTCTAATCCTAGCAACTGTACGCCCAGTTAAGACTCGGTTTCCCTACGGCTCCCCTAAACGGTTAACCTTGCTACTAAAATTAAGTCGCTGACCCATTATACAAAAGGTACGCAGTCACACCACGAAGGTGCTCCTACTGCTTGTACGTACACGGTTTCAGGTTCTATTTCACTCCCCTCACAGGGGTTCTTTTCGCCTTTCCCTCACGGTACTGGTTCACTATCGGTCAGTCAGTAGTATTTAGCCTTGGAGGATGGTCCCCCCATATTCAGACAGGATATCACGTGTCCCGCCCTACTCGTTTTCACTGATTATGATGTGTCGGTTACGGGGCTATCACCCTTTATTGCGAGACTTTCCAGACTCTTCACCTGCATCATTAAAAGCTTAAGGGCTAATCCAATTTCGCTCGCCGCTACTTTCGGAATCTCGGTTGATTTCTCTTCCTCGGGGTACTTAGATGTTTCAGTTCCCCCGGTTTGCCTCCTGTTGCTATGTATTCACAACAGGATACTTACTTATGTAAGTGGGTTTCCCCATTCAGGAATCCCAGACTCAAAAGGTTATTACTACCTAATCTGGGCTTATCGCAAGTTATTACGCCTTTCATCGCCTCTGACTGCCAAGGCATCCACCGTGTACGCTTAGTCACTTAACCATACAACCCGAAAGGGTCTTAATGTATGGCAACTAACCAAGGTTTTTGGTTGTCATCAAGAAGGGTTAATTCTTGATAACTGTTTGCCGGACTCAATTGTGAATCAATGTAAACATTGATTCGAATACAAGACACTTGAATGTGTTTGTTGTGTTTATCAAAAGATAAACATTGAGAACTTTTAAATTTGATTGAATTACTCGTAAGTAATCAATCAGTCAGCTTTCCAAATTGTTAAAGAGCTTGATTTCTTTCGAAACCATTTTTAAAGATTCTTAGGGAAAAACCCTTAAAGATGGTGGAGCTATGCGGGATCGAACCGCAGACCTCCTGCGTGCAAGGCAGGCGCTCTCCCAGCTGAGCTATAGCCCCATCTAGGTCGATATTGGTGGGTCTGAGTGGACTTGAACCACCGACCTCCCGCTTATCAGGCGAGCGCTCTAACCAGCTGAGCTACAGACCCAATATCGTCTCTTAACTTTTCTAAACCTAATCAATCTGTGTGGACACTCATCGTAAATATCTTCGTATAAGGAGGTGATCCAGCCCCAGGTTCCCCTAGGGCTACCTTGTTACGACTTCACCCCAGTCATGAACCACAAAGTGGTGAGCGTCCTCCCCGAAAGGTTAAACTACCCACTTCTTTTGCAGCCCACTCCCATGGTGTGACGGGCGGTGTGTACAAGGCCCGGGAACGTATTCACCGTGACATTCTGATTCACGATTACTAGCGATTCCGACTTCATGGAGTCGAGTTGCAGACTCCAATCCGGACTACGACGCACTTTTTGGGATTCGCTCACTATCGCTAGCTTGCTGCCCTCTGTATGCGCCATTGTAGCACGTGTGTAGCCCTACTCGTAAGGGCCATGATGACTTGACGTCGTCCCCACCTTCCTCCGGTTTATCACCGGCAGTCTCCCTGGAGTTCCCGACATTACTCGCTGGCAAACAAGGATAAGGGTTGCGCTCGTTGCGGGACTTAACCCAACATTTCACAACACGAGCTGACGACAGCCATGCAGCACCTGTCTCAGAGCTCCCGAAGGCACACCTGCGTCTCCGCTGGCTTCTCTGGATGTCAAGAGTAGGTAAGGTTCTTCGCGTTGCATCGAATTAAACCACATGCTCCACCGCTTGTGCGGGCCCCCGTCAATTCATTTGAGTTTTAATCTTGCGACCGTACTCCCCAGGCGGTCTACTTAACGCGTTAGCTCCGAAAGCCACGGCTCAAGGCCACAACCTCCAAGTAGACATCGTTTACGGCGTGGACTACCAGGGTATCTAATCCTGTTTGCTCCCCACGCTTTCGCATCTGAGTGTCAGTATCTGTCCAGGGGGCCGCCTTCGCCACTGGTATTCCTTCAGATCTCTACGCATTTCACCGCTACACCTGAAATTCTACCCCCCTCTACAGTACTCTAGTTCACCAGTTTCAAATGCAGTTCCGAGGTTGAGCCCCGGGCTTTCACATCTGACTTAATGAACCACCTGCATGCGCTTTACGCCCAGTAATTCCGATTAACGCTCGCACCCTCCGTATTACCGCGGCTGCTGGCACGGAGTTAGCCGGTGCTTCTTCTGTTGCTAACGTCAAGAGATAGCGCTATTAACGCTACCCCCTTCCTCACAACTGAAAGTACTTTACAACCCGAAGGCCTTCTTCATACACGCGGCATGGCTGCATCAGGCTTTCGCCCATTGTGCAATATTCCCCACTGCTGCCTCCCGTAGGAGTCTGGACCGTGTCTCAGTTCCAGTGTGGCTGATCATCCTCTCAGACCAGCTAGGGATCGTCGCCTTGGTGAGCCATTACCTCACCAACTAGCTAATCCCACCTAGGCATATCTTGACGCGAGAGGCCCGAAGGTCCCCCTCTTTGGCCCGTAGGCATTATGCGGTATTAGCCATCGTTTCCAATGGTTATCCCCCACATCAAGGCAATTTCCTAGGCATTACTCACCCGTCCGCCGCTCGACGCCCATTAACGCACCCGAAGGATTGTTAGTGTCGTTTCCGCTCGACTTGCATGTGTTAGGCCTGCCGCCAGCGTTCAATCTGAGCCATGATCAAACTCTTCAATTTAAGATTTTGTGACTCAACGAATACTGACTTCAAAACTACTGTGTAATTTTAAAGTTATTATCATTCCAACAGAATGATAATGAATTGACTGTGCCAAATAACCCCTCTCTATAAAGAAAGTAATTATTCGTATTGGTCACTCAGTTCATTGAAATCAATTTTGATTCCGAAGAATCTGTTTTATCTAACGATAAAACGTTTTGATATTCATCAACGAGTGCCCACACAGATTGATAGGTTTAAATTGTTAAAGAGCTTTGCTTTCAGTGCCTTAGCACTTAAGCAGGACGCGTATAATACGCTTTCTACTTTGAAAGTCAACATAAAATACTAAGAAAACTTAGAACTCTATGGTGACTTGTCTAGAAACTAGACAAAGTCGAAATTAAAGCCTGGCGATGTCCTACTCTCACATGGGGAAGCCCCACACTACCATCGGCGCTATTGTGTTTCACTTCTGAGTTCGGCATGGAATCAGGTGGGTCCACAATGCTATGGTCGCCAAGCAAATTTTAAAATTCGGAAAGCTGTTTCAGTTCTCTTCAAACTCATTCAAGCGTTTGGTATTTCTTTGAGTCCATCAAAACCCCTTGGGTGTTGTATGGTTAAGCCTCACGGGCAATTAGTACAGGTTAGCTCAATGCCTCGCAGCACTTACACACCCTGCCTATCAACGTCGTAGTCTACGACAACCCTTTAGGACGCTTAAAGCGTCAGGGAAAACTCATCTCAAGGCTCGCTTCCCGCTTAGATGCTTTCAGCGGTTATCGATTCCGAACTTAGCTACCGGGCAATGCCATTGGCATGACAACCCGAACACCAGAGGTTCGTCCACTCCGGTCCTCTCGTACTAGGAGCAGCCCCTTTCAATTTTCCAACGCCCACGGCAGATAGGGACCGAACTGTCTCACGACGTTCTAAACCCAGCTCGCGTACCACTTTAAATGGCGAACAGCCATACCCTTGGGACCGACTTCAGCCCCAGGATGTGATGAGCCGACATCGAGGTGCCAAACACCGCCGTCGATATGAACTCTTGGGCGGTATCAGCCTGTTATCCCCGGAGTACCTTTTATCCGTTGAGCGATGGCCCTTCCATTCAGAACCACCGGATCACTATGACCTGCTTTCGCACCTGCTCGAATTGTCATTCTCGCAGTCAAGCGGGCTTATGCCATTGCACTAACCACACGATGTCCAACCGTGTTTAGCCCACCTTCGTGCTCCTCCGTTACTCTTTGGGAGGAGACCGCCCCAGTCAAACTACCCACCAGGCACTGTCCGTAATCCCGATTCAGGGACCAACGTTAGAACATCAAAACTACAAGGGTGGTATTTCAAGGACGACTCCACCACATCTAGCGACGCGGTTTCAAAGTCTCCCACCTATCCTACACATGTAGGTTCAATGTTCAGTGCCAAGCTGTAGTAAAGGTTCACGGGGTCTTTCCGTCTAGCCGCGGGTACACTGCATCTTCACAGCGATTTCAATTTCACTGAGTCTCGGGTGGAGACAGCGTGGCCATCATTACGCCATTCGTGCAGGTCGGAACTTACCCGACAAGGAATTTCGCTACCTTAGGACCGTTATAGTTACGGCCGCCGTTTACCGGGGCTTCGATCAAGAGCTTCGACCGAAGTCTAACCCCATCAATTAACCTTCCGGCACCGGGCAGGCGTCACACCGTATACGTCATCTTACGATTTTGCACAGTGCTGTGTTTTTAATAAACAGTTGCAGCCACCTGGTATCTGCGACTCTCGTCTGCTCCATCCGCAAGGGACTTCACTGATAAGAGCGTACCTTCTCCCGAAGTTACGGTACCATTTTGCCTAGTTCCTTCACCCGAGTTCTCTCAAGCGCCTTGGTATTCTCTACCCGACCACCTGTGTCGGTTTGGGGTACGATTCCTTACAATCTGAAGCTTAGAGGCTTTTCCTGGAAGCATGGCATCAATGACTTCACTACCGTAGTAGCTCGACATCGTATCTCAGCGTTAGTAGCGGTCCGGATTTACCTAAACCACCCGCCTACGTACTTGAACCTGGACAACCGTCGCCAGGCCCACCTAGCCTTCTCCGTCCCCCCATCGCAATTGTAAGAAGTACGGGAATATTAACCCGTTTCCCATCGACTACGCCTTTCGGCCTCGCCTTAGGAGTCGACTTACCCTGCCCCGATTAACGTTGGACAGGAACCCTTGGTCTTCCGGCGAGGGAGTTTTTCACTCCCTTTATCGTTACTCATGTCAGCATTCGCACTTCTGATACCTCCAGCAGCCCTTACAGACCACCTTCAACGGCTTACAGAACGCTCCCCTACCCCACATACCCTAAGGTACGTAGCCGCAGCTTCGGTGTATAGCTTAGCCCCGTTACATCTTCCGCGCAGGCCGACTCGACCAGTGAGCTATTACGCTTTCTTTAAATGATGGCTGCTTCTAAGCCAACATCCTGGCTGTCTGAGCCTTCCCACATCGTTTCCCACTTAGCTATACTTTGGGACCTTAGCTGGCGGTCTGGGTTGTTTCCCTCTCCACGACGGACGTTAGCACCCGCCGTGTGTCTCCCGGATAGTACTTACTGGTATTCGGAGTTTGCAAAGGGTTGGTAAGTCGGGATGACCCCCTAGCCTTAACAGTGCTCTACCCCCAGTAGTATTCGTCCGAGGCGCTACCTAAATAGCTTTCGGGGAGAACCAGCTATCTCCAGGTTTGATTGGCCTTTCACCCCTAGCCACAAGTCATCCGCTAATTTTTCAACATTAGTCGGTTCGGTCCTCCAGTTGATGTTACTCAACCTTCAACCTGCCCATGGCTAGATCACCTGGTTTCGGGTCTAATCCTAGCAACTGTACGCCCAGTTAAGACTCGGTTTCCCTACGGCTCCCCTAAACGGTTAACCTTGCTACTAAAATTAAGTCGCTGACCCATTATACAAAAGGTACGCAGTCACACCACGAAGGTGCTCCTACTGCTTGTACGTACACGGTTTCAGGTTCTATTTCACTCCCCTCACAGGGGTTCTTTTCGCCTTTCCCTCACGGTACTGGTTCACTATCGGTCAGTCAGTAGTATTTAGCCTTGGAGGATGGTCCCCCCATATTCAGACAGGATATCACGTGTCCCGCCCTACTCGTTTTCACTGATTATGATGTGTCGGTTACGGGGCTATCACCCTTTATTGCGAGACTTTCCAGACTCTTCACCTGCATCATTAAAAGCTTAAGGGCTAATCCAATTTCGCTCGCCGCTACTTTCGGAATCTCGGTTGATTTCTCTTCCTCGGGGTACTTAGATGTTTCAGTTCCCCCGGTTTGCCTCCTGTTGCTATGTATTCACAACAGGATACTTACTTATGTAAGTGGGTTTCCCCATTCAGGAATCCCAGACTCAAAAGGTTATTACTACCTAATCTGGGCTTATCGCAAGTTATTACGCCTTTCATCGCCTCTGACTGCCAAGGCATCCACCGTGTACGCTTAGTCACTTAACCATACAACCCGAAAGGGTCTTAATGTATGGCAACTAACCAAGGTTTTTGGTTGTCATCAAGAAGGGTTAATTCTTGATAACTGTTTGCCGGACTCAATTGTGAATCAATGTAAACATTGATTCGAATACAAGACACTTGAATGTGTTTGTTGTGTTTATCAAAAGATAAACATTGAGAACTTTTAAATTTGATTGAATTACTCGTAAGTAATCAATCAGTCAGCTTTCCAAATTGTTAAAGAGCTTGATTCATAAATGAACCATTTTTAAAGACTCTCGAAAGAGAATACTTAAAGATGGTATCCCGTAGGGGAGTCGAACCCCTGTTACCGCCGTGAAAGGGCGGTGTCCTAGGCCTCTAGACGAACGGGACATAGGTTACTCTTAACTGTTTAAACATATCAATCTGTGTGGGTACTCATCGTGGATATCTTCGTATAAGGAGGTGATCCAGCCCCAGGTTCCCCTAGGGCTACCTTGTTACGACTTCACCCCAGTCATGAACCACAAAGTGGTGAGCGTCCTCCCCGAAAGGTTAAACTACCCACTTCTTTTGCAGCCCACTCCCATGGTGTGACGGGCGGTGTGTACAAGGCCCGGGAACGTATTCACCGTGACATTCTGATTCACGATTACTAGCGATTCCGACTTCATGGAGTCGAGTTGCAGACTCCAATCCGGACTACGACGCACTTTTTGGGATTCGCTCACTATCGCTAGCTTGCTGCCCTCTGTATGCGCCATTGTAGCACGTGTGTAGCCCTACTCGTAAGGGCCATGATGACTTGACGTCGTCCCCACCTTCCTCCGGTTTATCACCGGCAGTCTCCCTGGAGTTCCCGACATTACTCGCTGGCAAACAAGGATAAGGGTTGCGCTCGTTGCGGGACTTAACCCAACATTTCACAACACGAGCTGACGACAGCCATGCAGCACCTGTCTCAGAGCTCCCGAAGGCACACCTGCGTCTCCGCTGGCTTCTCTGGATGTCAAGAGTAGGTAAGGTTCTTCGCGTTGCATCGAATTAAACCACATGCTCCACCGCTTGTGCGGGCCCCCGTCAATTCATTTGAGTTTTAATCTTGCGACCGTACTCCCCAGGCGGTCTACTTAACGCGTTAGCTCCGAAAGCCACGGCTCAAGGCCACAACCTCCAAGTAGACATCGTTTACGGCGTGGACTACCAGGGTATCTAATCCTGTTTGCTCCCCACGCTTTCGCATCTGAGTGTCAGTATCTGTCCAGGGGGCCGCCTTCGCCACTGGTATTCCTTCAGATCTCTACGCATTTCACCGCTACACCTGAAATTCTACCCCCCTCTACAGTACTCTAGTTCACCAGTTTCAAATGCAGTTCCGAGGTTGAGCCCCGGGCTTTCACATCTGACTTAATGAACCACCTGCATGCGCTTTACGCCCAGTAATTCCGATTAACGCTCGCACCCTCCGTATTACCGCGGCTGCTGGCACGGAGTTAGCCGGTGCTTCTTCTGTTGCTAACGTCAAGAGATAGCGCTATTAACGCTACCCCCTTCCTCACAACTGAAAGTACTTTACAACCCGAAGGCCTTCTTCATACACGCGGCATGGCTGCATCAGGCTTTCGCCCATTGTGCAATATTCCCCACTGCTGCCTCCCGTAGGAGTCTGGACCGTGTCTCAGTTCCAGTGTGGCTGATCATCCTCTCAGACCAGCTAGGGATCGTCGCCTTGGTGAGCCATTACCTCACCAACTAGCTAATCCCACCTAGGCATATCTTGACGCGAGAGGCCCGAAGGTCCCCCTCTTTGGCCCGTAGGCATTATGCGGTATTAGCCATCGTTTCCAATGGTTATCCCCCACATCAAGGCAATTTCCTAGGCATTACTCACCCGTCCGCCGCTCGACGCCCATTAACGCACCCGAAGGATTGTTAGTGTCGTTTCCGCTCGACTTGCATGTGTTAGGCCTGCCGCCAGCGTTCAATCTGAGCCATGATCAAACTCTTCAATTTAAGATTTTGTGACTCAACGAATACTGACTTCAAAACTACTGTGTAATTTTAAAGTTATTATCATTCCAACAGAATGATAATGAATTGACTGTGCCAAATAACCCCTCTCTATAAAGAAAGTAATTATTCGTATTGGTCACTCAGTTCATTGAAATCAATTTTGATTCCGAAGAATCTGTTTTATCTAACGATAAAACGTTTTGATATTCATCAACGAGTGCCCACACAGATTGATAGGTTTAAATTGTTAAAGAGCTTTGCTTTCAGTGCCTTAGCACTTAAGCAGGACGCGTATAATACGCTTTCTACTTTGAAAGTCAACATAAAATACTAAGAAAACTTAGAACCCTATGGTGACTTGTCTAGAAACTAGACAAAGTCGAAATTAAAGCCTGGCGATGTCCTACTCTCACATGGGGAAGCCCCACACTACCATCGGCGCTATTGTGTTTCACTTCTGAGTTCGGCATGGAATCAGGTGGGTCCACAATGCTATGGTCGCCAAGCAAATTTTAAAATTCGGAAAGCTGTTTTTCGTTCTCTTCAAACTCATTCAAGCGTTTGGTATTTCTTTGAGTCCATCAAAACCCCTTGGGTGTTGTATGGTTAAGCCTCACGGGCAATTAGTACAGGTTAGCTCAATGCCTCGCAGCACTTACACACCCTGCCTATCAACGTCGTAGTCTACGACAACCCTTTAGGACACTTAAAGTGTCAGGGAAAACTCATCTCAAGGCTCGCTTCCCGCTTAGATGCTTTCAGCGGTTATCGATTCCGAACTTAGCTACCGGGCAATGCCATTGGCATGACAACCCGAACACCAGAGGTTCGTCCACTCCGGTCCTCTCGTACTAGGAGCAGCCCCTTTCAATTTTCCAACGCCCACGGCAGATAGGGACCGAACTGTCTCACGACGTTCTAAACCCAGCTCGCGTACCACTTTAAATGGCGAACAGCCATACCCTTGGGACCGACTTCAGCCCCAGGATGTG
This sequence comes from Vibrio gigantis, assembly GCF_024347515.1. Lineage (NCBI taxonomy): Bacteria > Pseudomonadati > Pseudomonadota > Gammaproteobacteria > Vibrionales > Vibrionaceae > Vibrio > Vibrio gigantis. The sequence continues at coordinate 323,295 of NZ_AP025492.1, read as the reverse complement.
ATGAGCCGACATCGAGGTGCCAAACACCGCCGTCGATATGAACTCTTGGGCGGTATCAGCCTGTTATCCCCGGAGTACCTTTTATCCGTTGAGCGATGGCCCTTCCATTCAGAACCACCGGATCACTATGACCTGCTTTCGCACCTGCTCGAATTGTCATTCTCGCAGTCAAGCGGGCTTATGCCATTGCACTAACCACACGATGTCCAACCGTGTTTAGCCCACCTTCGTGCTCCTCCGTTACTCTTTGGGAGGAGACCGCCCCAGTCAAACTACCCACCAGGCACTGTCCGTAATCCCGATTCAGGGACCAACGTTAGAACATCAAAACTACAAGGGTGGTATTTCAAGGACGACTCCACCACATCTAGCGACGCGGTTTCAAAGTCTCCCACCTATCCTACACATGTAGGTTCAATGTTCAGTGCCAAGCTGTAGTAAAGGTTCACGGGGTCTTTCCGTCTAGCCGCGGGTACACTGCATCTTCACAGCGATTTCAATTTCACTGAGTCTCGGGTGGAGACAGCGTGGCCATCATTACGCCATTCGTGCAGGTCGGAACTTACCCGACAAGGAATTTCGCTACCTTAGGACCGTTATAGTTACGGCCGCCGTTTACCGGGGCTTCGATCAAGAGCTTCGACCGAAGTCTAACCCCATCAATTAACCTTCCGGCACCGGGCAGGCGTCACACCGTATACGTCATCTTACGATTTTGCACAGTGCTGTGTTTTTAATAAACAGTTGCAGCCACCTGGTATCTGCGACTCTCGTCTGCTCCATCCGCAAGGGACTTCACTGATAAGAGCGTACCTTCTCCCGAAGTTACGGTACCATTTTGCCTAGTTCCTTCACCCGAGTTCTCTCAAGCGCCTTGGTATTCTCTACCCGACCACCTGTGTCGGTTTGGGGTACGATTCCTTACAATCTGAAGCTTAGAGGCTTTTCCTGGAAGCATGGCATCAATGACTTCACTACCGTAGTAGCTCGACATCGTATCTCAGCGTTAATGAAAGTCCGGATTTACCTAAACTTTCCGCCTACGTACTTGAACCTGGACAACCGTCGCCAGGCCCACCTAGCCTTCTCCGTCCCCCCATCGCAATTGTAAGAAGTACGGGAATATTAACCCGTTTCCCATCGACTACGCCTTTCGGCCTCGCCTTAGGAGTCGACTTACCCTGCCCCGATTAACGTTGGACAGGAACCCTTGGTCTTCCGGCGAGGGAGTTTTTCACTCCCTTTATCGTTACTCATGTCAGCATTCGCACTTCTGATACCTCCAGCAGCCCTTACAGACCACCTTCAACGGCTTACAGAACGCTCCCCTACCCCACATACCCTAAGGTACGTAGCCGCAGCTTCGGTGTATAGCTTAGCCCCGTTACATCTTCCGCGCAGGCCGACTCGACCAGTGAGCTATTACGCTTTCTTTAAATGATGGCTGCTTCTAAGCCAACATCCTGGCTGTCTGAGCCTTCCCACATCGTTTCCCACTTAGCTATACTTTGGGACCTTAGCTGGCGGTCTGGGTTGTTTCCCTCTCCACGACGGACGTTAGCACCCGCCGTGTGTCTCCCGGATAGTACTTACTGGTATTCGGAGTTTGCAAAGGGTTGGTAAGTCGGGATGACCCCCTAGCCTTAACAGTGCTCTACCCCCAGTAGTATTCGTCCGAGGCGCTACCTAAATAGCTTTCGGGGAGAACCAGCTATCTCCAGGTTTGATTGGCCTTTCACCCCTAGCCACAAGTCATCCGCTAATTTTTCAACATTAGTCGGTTCGGTCCTCCAGTTGATGTTACTCAACCTTCAACCTGCCCATGGCTAGATCACCTGGTTTCGGGTCTAATCCTAGCAACTGTACGCCCAGTTAAGACTCGGTTTCCCTACGGCTCCCCTAAACGGTTAACCTTGCTACTAAAATTAAGTCGCTGACCCATTATACAAAAGGTACGCAGTCACACCACGAAGGTGCTCCTACTGCTTGTACGTACACGGTTTCAGGTTCTATTTCACTCCCCTCACAGGGGTTCTTTTCGCCTTTCCCTCACGGTACTGGTTCACTATCGGTCAGTCAGTAGTATTTAGCCTTGGAGGATGGTCCCCCCATATTCAGACAGGATATCACGTGTCCCGCCCTACTCGTTTTCACTGATTATGATGTGTCGGTTACGGGGCTATCACCCTTTATTGCGAGACTTTCCAGACTCTTCACCTGCATCATTAAAAGCTTAAGGGCTAATCCAATTTCGCTCGCCGCTACTTTCGGAATCTCGGTTGATTTCTCTTCCTCGGGGTACTTAGATGTTTCAGTTCCCCCGGTTTGCCTCCTGTTGCTATGTATTCACAACAGGATACTTACTTATGTAAGTGGGTTTCCCCATTCAGGAATCCCAGACTCAAAAGGTTATTACTACCTAATCTGGGCTTATCGCAAGTTATTACGCCTTTCATCGCCTCTGACTGCCAAGGCATCCACCGTGTACGCTTAGTCACTTAACCATACAACCCGAAAGGGTCTTAGTGTATGGCAACTAACCAAGGTTTTTGGTTGTCATCAAGAAGGGTTAATTCTTGATAACTGTTTGCCGGACTCAATTGTGAATCAATGTAAACATTGATTCGAATACAAGACACTTGAATGTGTTTGTTGTGTTTATCATAAAGATAAACATTGAGAACTTTTAAATTTGATTGAATTACTCGTAAGTAATCAATCAGTCAGCTTTCCAAATTGTTAAAGAGCATAAAGCAAAAAGCTTTAATCAATAACTTACGTTATTAATTAAAGCTCTGGCTTTAACTAAATCTAAACCATCAATCTGTGTGGACACTCATCGTAAGTATCTTCGTATAAGGAGGTGATCCAGCCCCAGGTTCCCCTAGGGCTACCTTGTTACGACTTCACCCCAGTCATGAACCACAAAGTGGTGAGCGTCCTCCCCGAAAGGTTAAACTACCCACTTCTTTTGCAGCCCACTCCCATGGTGTGACGGGCGGTGTGTACAAGGCCCGGGAACGTATTCACCGTGACATTCTGATTCACGATTACTAGCGATTCCGACTTCATGGAGTCGAGTTGCAGACTCCAATCCGGACTACGACGCACTTTTTGGGATTCGCTCACTATCGCTAGCTTGCTGCCCTCTGTATGCGCCATTGTAGCACGTGTGTAGCCCTACTCGTAAGGGCCATGATGACTTGACGTCGTCCCCACCTTCCTCCGGTTTATCACCGGCAGTCTCCCTGGAGTTCCCGACATTACTCGCTGGCAAACAAGGATAAGGGTTGCGCTCGTTGCGGGACTTAACCCAACATTTCACAACACGAGCTGACGACAGCCATGCAGCACCTGTCTCAGAGCTCCCGAAGGCACACCTGCGTCTCCGCTGGCTTCTCTGGATGTCAAGAGTAGGTAAGGTTCTTCGCGTTGCATCGAATTAAACCACATGCTCCACCGCTTGTGCGGGCCCCCGTCAATTCATTTGAGTTTTAATCTTGCGACCGTACTCCCCAGGCGGTCTACTTAACGCGTTAGCTCCGAAAGCCACGGCTCAAGGCCACAACCTCCAAGTAGACATCGTTTACGGCGTGGACTACCAGGGTATCTAATCCTGTTTGCTCCCCACGCTTTCGCATCTGAGTGTCAGTATCTGTCCAGGGGGCCGCCTTCGCCACTGGTATTCCTTCAGATCTCTACGCATTTCACCGCTACACCTGAAATTCTACCCCCCTCTACAGTACTCTAGTTCACCAGTTTCAAATGCAGTTCCGAGGTTGAGCCCCGGGCTTTCACATCTGACTTAATGAACCACCTGCATGCGCTTTACGCCCAGTAATTCCGATTAACGCTCGCACCCTCCGTATTACCGCGGCTGCTGGCACGGAGTTAGCCGGTGCTTCTTCTGTTGCTAACGTCAAGAGATAGCGCTATTAACGCTACCCCCTTCCTCACAACTGAAAGTACTTTACAACCCGAAGGCCTTCTTCATACACGCGGCATGGCTGCATCAGGCTTTCGCCCATTGTGCAATATTCCCCACTGCTGCCTCCCGTAGGAGTCTGGACCGTGTCTCAGTTCCAGTGTGGCTGATCATCCTCTCAGACCAGCTAGGGATCGTCGCCTTGGTGAGCCATTACCTCACCAACTAGCTAATCCCACCTAGGCATATCTTGACGCGAGAGGCCCGAAGGTCCCCCTCTTTGGCCCGTAGGCATTATGCGGTATTAGCCATCGTTTCCAATGGTTATCCCCCACATCAAGGCAATTTCCTAGGCATTACTCACCCGTCCGCCGCTCGACGCCCATTAACGCACCCGAAGGATTGTTAGTGTCGTTTCCGCTCGACTTGCATGTGTTAGGCCTGCCGCCAGCGTTCAATCTGAGCCATGATCAAACTCTTCAATTTAAGATTTTGTGACTCAACGAATACTGACTTCAAAACTAATATTCATTCGAAAATGAAAATGTAATTCTAAAGCTATTACCATTCCAACAGAATGGTAATGAATTGACTGTGCCAAATAACCCCTCTCTATAAAGAAAGTAATTATTCGTATTGGTCACTCAGTTCATTGAAATCATTTTGATTCCGAAGAATCTGTTTTATCTAACGATAAAACGTTTTGATATTCATCAACGAGTGCCCACACAGATTGATAGGTTTAAATTGTTAAAGAGCTTCTCTTCATTGTGACTTACATCACTTCGGAAGAGGCGGCCATTCTAGCGATTTAATTCTCAGTGTCAAACACTTTTGAAAATTAATTTCTACTTTCTAAAAGTAGAAGCGAATAATCGCTTAAAGCTAGTTGCCTCACTAACATTCTTCGCTGAAGCCTTGTGGCGTCTGCCGTGTCAGTGAGGCGGCATTATAGAGATGTTCATCACATTGGCAAGTGTTTATTAAAGAAAAATGCAAAAATAACGACCACATGACGAATAAACACCCAAAGCCTTATTTATGCAACTTTAACTACAAAGTACCTACAAAATAACCACAGATTTATCCACAATTGATTTAATTTTATCCACTAGAAACAAAAAAGCTGCCTTATGGCAGCCTTTTAAACAGAAAGGAGTCTAAATCCCAGAGCCATATTGCTCTCCATCATCCTCATGAAGCCCACATTCACGTTTTAACCCATTAAAACGGGTTTCTTCTTCCGTCATACCCGGTTCCCACTTCTTAGTCGTATGTGTATCTCCAACAGAAAGGTAACCCTGTTCTCGCAGCGGGTGATAACTCAGACCATGTTCTTCTAGGTAGTAGTGAACATCTTTATTCGTCCAATCAATTACTGGCAAGAATTTAAATACACCATTTTGGATAGATAAGATCGGCAGGTTTGCACGCGATTGAGATTGCTCTCTTCGCAATCCTGAAAACCAAGTCCCAGCATCGAGTTCGTCTAGCGCTCGTCTCATCGGTTCTACTTTATTAAGCTTGTTGTACTTCTCTATTCCTTCGATACCTTGTTCCCAAAGTTTGCCATTTTGCGCTTCTTGCCAATTAGGGCTCTGTTGTGCGCGAAAGACTTGAAGGTTTAGAGTCAAAGTCTTACTTAACTCATCTATAAATCGATACGTTTCAGGGAATAGATACCCAGTGTCCGTCAGAATTACCGGGATATCTGGTTTCACTCGAGTCACTAGGTGCAGCATCAATGCTGCTTGGATGCCGAAACTAGAAGACACAACATGTGTCCCTTCTAAATTGTCTAGCGCCCATTTCACTCTTTCTAATGCAGTTAGCTGTTCTAACTCAGCATTAATTTGTCCAAGACGAAGTATCTGCTCCGTCTTAGTCAATGCGAGTAGCTCTGCTAACTTCAATTTTGAAGCGACAGAATTATGCATGCAGATCCCTCTTTGAAATGATCACCTCTTCGATGATGCCAGCTCGGATAGTGAAATCACCAAAGCCTTCATTGTCTTGTCGTTCTGTAGCCCAGCGTCCCACCAGCGAATCAATCTCTTCTAAGATCTGAGCTGATGTGATGTTCTCTTTATACATCTTAGGAATACGAGTACCTGCTTTGTTCCCACCTAAGTGCATATTGTAACGACCTGGTGCTTTACCCACTAAACCAAGTTCAGCCAACATCGCACGACCACAACCGTTTGGACAACCAGTGATTCGAAGGATGATGTTATCTTCTTCTGGTAATCCATGTTTCTTGAGAATGCCTTCAACATCGGTAACAAACTCTGGAAGAAAACGTTCAGCTTCCGCCATGGCTAGAGGACATGTTGGGAATGCCACACACGCCATTGAGTTTTTGCGTTGCTCACTTACCGCGTCATCCATCAAGCCGTATTGACGTGCCAGTTTCTCAATTTTGGCCTTCTGACTTTTAGAGACACCTGCAACAATTAAGTTTTGGTTTGCAGTCATGCGAAAATCGCCTTTGTGGATCTTCGCAATTTCAGCCACACCCGTTTTCAAAGCCTTACCTGGAAAGTCAAGTAAACGACCATTTTCAATAAACAGTGCTAAGTGGTGTTTTCCGTCAATACCTTCCGCCCAACCGATACGGTCACCACGGCCAGTAAACTCATAAGGACGACTTTCAGAGAACTCGACACCGGCACGCTTTTCAACTTCCGCTTTGAATACGTCAATGCCAACACGGTCTAGTGTGTATTTGGTTTTTGCGTTCTTACGGTTTGAACGGTTACCCCAATCACGTTGTGTCGTCACAACAGCTGCTGCTACATCTAATGTCTTATCTAATGGTACAAAACCAAAGTCGTCAGCTTTACGTGCATAAGTAGAGGTATCGCCGTGCGTCATTGCTAAGCCGCCACCCACTAACACGTTAAAACCCACCAGCTTTCCGTCTTTTGCAATCGCAACAAAGTTAAGGTCATTGGCATGAACATCGACGTCATTCTGTGGAGGAATCACAACAGTCGTCTTGAACTTACGCGGTAGGTAGTTGCTACCTAGAATAGGTTCTTCGTCTGTTGTTTCTAATTTCTCACCATCCAACCAGATTTCTGCATAAGCGCGAGTCTTAGGTAATAGGTGTTCACTGATCTTTTTCGCCCACTCATATGCTTCTTGATGAAGCTCGGACTCAACCGGGTTTGTCGTACACAAAACATTTCGGTTTACGTCACCTGCAGTAGCAATTGAGTCAATGCCAATACTGTTTAGCGTTTGGTGCATCAATTTAATGTTCGGCTTCAACACACCATGGAACTGGAAGGTTTGACGTGTTGTTAGACGAATAGACCCATAAGAGGTACTTTCATCTGCGAATTTATCAATCGCTAGCCACTGCTTCGGAGTGATGATGCCACCAGGCATACGCGCACGAAGCATGACATTATGCAAAGGTTCTAACTTTTGTTTTGCACGCTCGTTGCGAATGTCACGGTCATCTTGTTGATACATACCGTGGAAGCGGATCAGCTGAAAGTTGTCTGCGGTAAAACCACCAGTGATACGGTCTTGAAGATCTTGTTCAATCGTACCACGTAGATTCTTACTTTCACGCTTTAAACGCTCATTGTCAGCCAAAGGTCCAAGTACTTGGCCTAGCACTTCTTGCTCTATTACTTGCTTGCTCATTAGTACACATCCCTTTGGTAACGTTTCGCTTTACGTAAATCATTAATATATTGTTCAGCTTGCTCACGGCTTTGGTTGCCATGTTTTTCCGCTATCGTAACTAATGCTTCATGAACATCTTTCGCCATTCGAGTCGCATCACCACAAACATAGAGGTATGCGCCCTCTTGCAGCCAATGCCAAACCTGCTCTGCTTGTTCGATTAAACGGTCTTGAACATAAACTTTTTCATTTTGGTCACGGCTAAAGGCCACATCCAATTTGGTTAGCGCACCAGATTTGAGGTACTTCTGCCATTCAACTTGATATAGGAAGTCTTGAGTAAAGGTACGGTCGCCAAAGAACAACCAGCTCTTACCTTGAGCGTCATTGTTTTCGCGCTCTTGAACAAAGCTGCGGAATGGTGCGATACCTGTACCCGGGCCGACCATGATGATTGGAGTGTTGTCATTTTGTGGTAGCTTGAAGTTATTGTTGCTCTCTACAAACACCTTCACTTCACCACCTTCTTCAAGGCGCTGAGCTAGGAAGCTTGATGCTCCACCTAAACGAGATTCTTCACCTTTTTGGTATTCAACGAGACCAACCGTTAAGTGAACTTCTTCATCAACTTCTGCTTGGCTTGATGCGATTGAGTAAAGGCGCGGAGTCAGCTTACGCAATAGGCCTAATAACTCATCAGCCGATAATTTGGTTTTCTTTTCTGCTAGTACGTCAACGATCTGAGTATTGCCTGCGTATTCACGAAGCTTGTCTTTATCTTCCACCAGCTTGATTAACTTCTTGCTGCCAGATAACTCAGCAAACTTAGTTACAAGCTGAGGATTTGACGTGGTGATCTCGAACTTGCTCACTAGAGCGCTATGAATAGATAAGCTTTCACCATCTACATCAACACTCTCAATACCAGACAATCCAACCTTAGCTAGAATCTGATTTGCCAACTCTGAACTGTTTTCATACCACACACCCAGTGCGTCACCCGGTTGGTAGGTAATACCAGATTCATCAAGATCGATCTCGATATGACGAACATCTTTGCCTGAGTTACGCCCCGTGATCTTTTGGCTCGTCAACAATGTCGCCGTATATGGATTTTGTTTAGTATATTGTGAATGACCAGCAGCCGCTTGACCTACTGGTAACTGAACCACATCGGCTTCATTACCTGTCGATAGCGTTTCTTTTACTTGCTCTAAAGCTTTAGCGCGCCATTCCGTGGCTGACTCTTCGTAATCAACATCGCAATCAAGACGATCGACAAACGATTTAGCACCAAGCTTAGTAAGGAAGTTATCGAAGTCTTTGGCTGTTTGGCAAAAGAACTCGTAGCTTGAGTCACCCAAACCAATCACACCGTATTGTAGGTTTGATAATTTTGGCGCTTTCTTCGATTGTAGGAATTCGTGCAACTCAATGGCATTATCAGGAGCTTCGCCCTCACCATTGGTAGATGCAACAAAAATGACGTGTGTCTCTTTGGCTAGATTCTTACCTTTGTAGTCACTGGCATCGAAAAGCTCGACGGCAATACCTAAGGCTTTGGCTTCTGCCTCAAGCGATTCAGCAACACCTTTCGCGTTACCCGTTTGAGAAGCAAAGATAATACTTAGCTTACCCGCTGGTTTGGCAGCTACAGCAGCAGCCGCTTGAGCGATTGGTGCAGCAGCACCTACAGGCTGAGCTTGGCTCACACCCCAAAGGTAGCCACTGACCCATGCCAGTTGCTGAGAAGATAATTCAGAAACAGTTTGCTGAAGATGACCTAATTGTTGGTCATTAAGTGGTGCTGCTAGCCCAGGTAACTCATTAGCCCCAGGCTGTGCATTATTATTTTGTGAAGACTCTTTCTTATTTAAAGACATGGTCACGACATCCCTAATCATTGCGTGACGATAGATTAACCACTCCTTTTAATAACAAGAAAGAATAGAAAAGTATGTTTTATAACTTTTTGGAAGTAAAAACCGATTGAACCGCAATTTGACTTACTGGTTTTCGATTCGTACTTGCTGAAAGCCAACGGCCATTGCCGACTTAGATGCTAGGTCTAGATCTGCGTAATGGCACTCTTCACCATGAACATCAGTAAGCAGAACAAAGCCACCTCCCATATGGCGAAACTCCACAACCCAAGACCCTTCTTGAATTGAGGGCTCTATGATTGCTTCAACTAGCAGGTTTTCTCGATATAAATTTCGTAATTCATTGAGTGTCATATTCCATCCCTTGCTTTGACCTCACAACATAGACCTTATAAGAATAGACGCTAATTAGATCTCTGTATTAAGGATGGTCGAAAGTAATGAATGTGCTAACTAATTCCAGAAAGATATAATCAATAGATATAAAAAAACGCCACTTAATAAAATGGCGTTCTTAAAATTCGTTCTAAGTTTGCTTTGTATGGCCTAGAAGCGTACTTCAGCACCCGCAAACCAACCATCGACCATAACGAAGCTCTTGCCTAGTTCAGAGCTAAAGAACTCATCCGAGTCTAGATCGATAACACGGTAACCACCACGCAGGGCAATTTCAGATTCTGATACAGGAATTCGGTACTGAACACCGGCCATCAAGTCAGTGCTCTTTATGCCACTGCTATCACCAAACTCCATCGTACCAATGATATCGAAGTTGGTGTCAGGAACGTTGATCTCTGCGTTACCGTAAAAACTCCACGTGAACTCATCAAACGTCGATGTTTTCGCACCCGTCGCTTTTGGTTCGATGTAATTAGAGTTCGAGTACTGAGTAAACGTCAAACCAGCATCGAAGTTCATCAACTTGTGCTCTAACAGTGTGTAGTAGAATGTGTAATCGTACTTATCAAAAGCTAATGCATCCGTATCGATAGAGGTATAACGGAAGCTAGCATTTGGAAGCATTGGGGCATTATGTTCAAATGCGAAATACAACGAAGGTGAGTTAGAATCATCATCTTGTCTAACTTCGTTTAGCTTTGTACTTCCCCACCACATATCGGCACCGACTTTAGCCGTGTAAGAAAACTCTTCTTCAGCAGACACTGCCGAACTTAAAGATAGCATTCCCACTAAAGCAATTAATGGCATTTTATTCATTTGAGATAGCTCCAATTCCATATCGTAGTGCTAATTGTATGCACATTCACAGATTATTGGGTAAAATTCTACCACACATCTTAAAATCTAAAACGATAAACCGCTGACAAGTAAAGATTTGACGGCACTATGACCTTAGTAACGTCTCTGGTTAGAACTGTGTACAAAGTTTTTAAAAAACCACACGCCGATTGCGATCACGATCAACCAAGGTAGTAACTTAAACACGACGCCCATCATACCTAAGACCAACATGACTAGTAATGCTACTCCAGTTGCAGCTAATACCGTCATAAAGGTAATACCTGTCACAAGTAGCGTAGCAACGAAAATCAGAACAAAGATTAATTCAAACATAATGGTCTCCCTAATGAGTTAATGACCTTTCTTTCCTACTTTCTAGCATTGCAGCTTCTGTACCAAGTCACCAAAAACAACAAAACCCTTATTTATCAACAAAATAAAAAGCCACACATTCTCATGCGTGGCTTTTCAAATAAATCAGAGTGGTAAATTTAGCCTTTAATGGCGAATTTAACCTATACGTTCAGCTCTTTAGGAATCTTAGCCAATGCCGTCTGCATAACTTCGATACCCGCGCCTTTCTTATGTGCATTTTCGCTGATGTAGCGACGCCATTGCCTTGCACCTGGCATGCTTTGGAACAAACCAAGCATATGACGAGAGATATGTCCTAGGCTCGCACCATTTGAAAGTTCACGTTCGATGTACGGGTACATCTCTTCCACAACTTGTGAGCGTTTCTTAATTGGCGTATCTAAACCAAAGATCTGTTGATCAACTTCCGCAAGAATAAATGGACTATGGTAAGCCTCACGACCAATCATCACGCCGTCAAGGTGCTGAAGATGTTCTTTAGTCTGTTCTAACGTAGTGATACCACCATTCACAGCAATCACAAGATCAGAGAAATCTTTCTTGATTTGGTATGCACGATCGTAGTCTAGAGGTGGGATCTCACGGTTCTCTTTCGGGCTAAGACCACTCAACCACGCTTTACGTGCATGGATAGTAAATTGCTCACAACCGCCCTTTTCAGACACTGTAGAAACAAACTTAGTTAAGAACTCATAAGAGTCTTGGTCATCGATACCAATACGCGTCTTCACGGTAATTGGAATATCCGTGACTTCTTTCATTGCTGAGACACAATCCGCAACCAGCTCTGGCTCAGCCATCAAGCACGCGCCAAAGCGACCATTCTGAACTCGGTCTGAAGGGCAACCTACGTTAAGGTTTACTTCATCATAACCGCGCTCACCAGCTAGCTTTGCACAAGCAGCAAGATCAACCGGATTTGAGCCACCAAGTTGAAGTGCAAGAGGATGTTCTTGCTCATTATATTCTAGAAAGTCGCCCTTACCATGTAAGATCGCGCCCGTTGTTACCATTTCCGTGTACAGAAGAGTCTGCTGAGAAAGCAAACGGTGAAAGTAACGACAGTGGCGGTCAGTCCAATCGAGCATTGGAGCGACAGACAACCTACATGAATGTGTCATGGCAAAGTACCCTAGTAGCGAGTCAAAAAAATATGCTGGAATACCCAGCAAAAGCAAGGTCGGCTATTGTAAATGCTATGCTCTGTTTGTGCTATATGAACTTTGCCTCACACTTTTTTATAAACCTATTCACCAGATCTCTAATTCAACCTCATTAATCAGTTATGCCTTGAGTCACACTGTCATTTTGAGTTACCTTGTCTTATTCAAAGTCGTGGGTCACAATACGCTCTGTACCTGACTTTAATAGAAATCATTGGCTCCCAAAACGTAGTAACCTAGAAATAAGGTTGAATAGGGATGTCCGATTGAATGGTGAAAAATTTGGACCACACATTAATAGAGCAAGTTGAAGGGATATGCGCATCGCGAGGAGTTAGACTAACACCTCAAAGAAAGCGAGTGTTTGAGCTCATCCTCTCTAATAAAAAAGCCTCCAGTGCTTATGAATTATTAGAGCAGTTGAAAGTCAGTGAACCGCAGGCCAAGCCTCCTACAGTTTATCGCGCTTTGGATTTCTTGTTGGAACAAGGTTTCATTCACCGAGTTGAGTCAACCAATAGCTTTATATGCTGCTGTTCTTGCAATGCCAACAAACATTTCTCTCAACTACTGATCTGCGATAAATGTGGCACTGTGATAGAACTGCAAGACGATGCGCTTGTCACCCTACTTGCCAGTAACGCTGAGAAGCATGGCTTTCAATTGACTAATCATGTCATTGAATCGCATGGCATTTGCCAATCTTGCTCCTCCGAGATGAAAGAATAAGATTATAGAAGAACATTATGCGCGCTGAATTTGTAAACCCGTTTTTAGCTTCTTTGATGAACGTATTAAAAACGATGGCTTCTCTAGAGTTGAAGCCACAAAAACCGAGAGTTAAGAAAGATGAAATCGCTCGTGGTGATGTATCCGGCCTCATTGGTATGGTTGGTACACAATCTCGTGGCTCTATGTCGATCACCTTTGATGAAGGTCTCGCTCTCGAAATCATGGAAAACATGCTCGGTGAACGACCAAATGGCCTGAACGAAGAAGTTACCGATATGGTTGGTGAAATCACTAACATGGTGACTGGCGGTGCAAAGCGTATTCTTGCTGAAAGCGGCTTCGACTTCGACATGGCAACACCAATTGTCGTTTCCGGTAAAGGACACACTATTCGTCACAAGTGTGACGGGGCAATCATCATCATGCCTTTCTCATCTCAATGGGGTAATGCCTTCATCGAGATCTGTTTCGAATAGAAGCCGTTATTGCAGATATTTAGAAGACTGACGCTGTATTTAAGAGGCTGACAGATACGTCAGCCTTTTTATTACCTGCGATTTAACCATTGCTTACTCTACAGATACAAAAACGCCAACCCGAAGGTTGGCGTTTCTTTTTTTGCTATCAACTCAATTAAGCTTTAAGCGCTTTAAATGCATTGATTAGACCGTTCGTTGAGCTGTCGTGAGACGTTACTTGAGCATCGTCAGCAAGCTCTGGAAGAATTTGGTTTGCTAGTTGCTTACCAAGTTCCACACCCCATTGGTCGAAGCTGAAGATGTTCCAGATAACGCCTTGAACGAAGATCTTGTGCTCGTACATCGCGATCAGGTTACCTAAAGAGCGAGGGTTGATTTGCTTAACAAGAATTGAGTTCGTAGGACGGTTACCTTCAAATACTTTGAAAGGTACTAGCTCAGCAACTTCTTCAGCTGTTTTGCCAGCTGCTAGGAATTCAGCTTCTACTGTCTCTTTTGTCTTACCAAAAGCTAGCGCTTCAGTTTGAGCAAAAAAGTTAGACATTAGCTTCTGGTGGTGATCAGATGCTGGATTGTGGCTGATAGCAGGCGCAATGAAGTCTGATGGGATCAACTTAGTGCCTTGGTGAATCAGTTGATAGAAAGCGTGCTGGCCGTTTGTACCAGGTTCACCCCAGATGATAGGACCTGTTTGGTACTCTACTGGGTTGCCTTCACGGTCAACAAACTTACCGTTCGATTCCATGTTGCCTTGCTGGAAGTAAGCAGCAAAACGGTGCATGTATTGATCGTAAGGTAGAATTGCTTCTGACTCAGCGCCGTGGAAGTTGTTGTACCAAATACCGATAAGCGCAAGGATTACTGGAATGTTGCTTTCAAACTCAGTTGAAGCAAAGTGGTTATCCATCTCGTGAGCACCTTCTAGTAGCTCAACGAAGTTATCGAAGCCTACAGAAAGAGAAATAGACAGGCCGATTGCTGACCATAGTGAGTAACGACCACCAACCCAGTCCCAGAATTCGAACATGTTGTCAGTATCAATACCAAATTCAGCGACTGCAGTTGCGTTAGTTGATAGTGCTGCGAAGTGTTTAGCTACGTGTGCGTTATCGCCCGCTTCAGCCAAGAACCAATCACGAGCAGAGTGCGCGTTAGTCATTGTTTCTTGAGTAGTGAATGTTTTAGATGCAACTAGGAATAGTGTCGTTTCTGGGTTTAGAGGCTTAAGTGTCTCAACAATGTGAGTGCCATCTACGTTAGAAACGAAGTGCATGTTTAGACGAGTTTTGTATGGTGTTAGAGCTTCAGTCACCATGTATGGACCAAGGTCCGAACCGCCGATACCGATGTTAACTACATCAGTGATCTCTTTACCTGTGTAACCTTTCCACTCACCAGAAACGATACGGTGTGTGAACAGCTCCATTTTTGCTAGTACTGCATTTACTGCTGGCATTACGTCTTTGCCATCAACCATTACTGGCTTATCACTACGGTTACGTAGAGCAGTGTGAAGTACTGAACGACCTTCAGTCTTGTTGATCGCATCACCGCTAAACATCGCTTCAATTGCAGACTTAACTTCAGTCTCGCTTGCAAGAGCAAATAGGTGCTGCATCGTTTCTGCATCGATTAGGTTCTTAGAGTAATCGACTAAGATGTCAGAACCGAAACGAGTAGAGAAGCTCTCGAAACGCTTTGCATCTTGAGCAAAAAGCTCTTTCATATCCATATCTTGAGCAGACTCAAAATGTGCAGTTAGAGCTTTCCACGCTTGTGTTTGCGTAGGGTTGATATTTTTCAACATGGTATCTATCCCGATGTTACTGTAGGTTTTATTCTAAACGTCACCTAGGTGATGAATAGAACCCCCGATTAGGCGAAAGTTTATATTTTTCTGTGATGACCAAACCGCATCACCACTGAAAGATTCTTTGTAATTTTTTTTCACGACGTATTATGCCGTATATGAAGAGCCGCACCTTGAGATAAATCAGGATTCGAATTCCTGATAGAAAGATCGGAGCAGACTCTAGCTCTAACATAATTAAATGTGAGCGATACCTGATAAATTCAAGTTCAAAAGATAGCGTTAAACCACTTTTTTTCCAAACACATTATAAAGGATGGCGTATGTGGATTCAGAAGACTATACACCTAAATGCACGAAAGCGTGGATTCCATCTCATTACTGATGAAATTGAACAACAGATACACAATATCAACTCTCTATCTGTTGGTTTATTACATCTCTTTATTCAGCATACCTCTGCCAGCCTAACGCTGAATGAGAACGCCGATCCGACTGTCCGTAGCGATATGGAATCACACTTCAACAAGTTTGTACCCGAACGAGCGCCCTACTACAGACACACCTATGAGGGCGATGATGATATGCCTGCTCACATTAAAGCATCAACACTTGGCAACAGTGTGACAATACCTATCACTAATGGTCGCCTAGCTTTGGGGACATGGCAGGGTATTTACTTAGGTGAGCACCGAGATTGTGGTGGAAGTCGAACTGTGATTGCTACGATTCAGGGTGAGTAGACTGTTTGAAAGCTAGATCTTCTTAATAAAAACAATGCCTTCTTAATAAAAAAGAGTGGTGTGTTTCCACTACCACTCTTATAAAAATAGTATTTGGCCTACTGTAGGCCGAAAGCTTTAGAAGGGCTGGTTTATCATAACCCTAAAGGTCCCTTCATCACCGCCTCGCGCTAATTCAGCACGAACAACAATACCTTCGACTTGGAAGCGAACCGCGCCGCCCAAGCTCCACTTCATATCGGTATGCAGTGTTTTGATGTCGTACTCATCGGCAACGCGCCCGACTTCGGCAAATGCAACCCACTGCCACCAAGGTAAGTCGTAGTAATTAATCAGTGGAATATCGTCTAGTGGTTGCCAATCTGGAATCACCCTATATTCCGCCGAGTAATGAACAGCAGAACGTCCATGATAACGCCCTCCGGTATAACCTCTTAAACGGTATAAACCACCTAATCGAGCCTGTTCCGTTTCTGGAGGTCGAGCACAATCTTGCCCTGTACAGTTGTCCCAAGTCGGTGTATCAGCAGTATAGAAATCAAATGCTAAGACTTGCTGATCAAACACATCGCCTAGCGGACCTAAAGCAAAATACTGGCTGTTTTGAAATGTCCACTTCAGCCATAAATCGTCGTTAGACCAACTTTCAGCCCCGGTTGTGAACTCAAGATTGGTATGGGAACCTTTGGTTGGGTTACGTGTGCTATCACGGTTGTCCCAATCAAACGCTAAACTAAAGCCCGTCGCCTCTTCACTATTATTTAAACCTTCCAACTCACGGGAAGTATAAAAAGGCGTAAAGATTATCGAGCTGACACCCGACTCAACTGGTGAAGCAAAGCTCACATCTTTGATAGGTTGAAACGCACCCAACAAACCATGCTCGGCAACATTGCCCCAAGGCAACAAATACTTAAACTCAAACTGGTAGTTTTCTTCTAAGCCATCGGCAATGGTTTTATCATCAATTGATGAATCGTTATCCCCTTGAGAACCAATGTAATATGGGTTTTCATTGAAGCGAGCTTGGTACATCTGAGTACTGAACAACACGTTCTCAGATAGAGCGAAATTAAAAGCTGATAGAAAACCGACATAGCTGTCTTTATCTGAATAAAGCGCCATACCAAACAGGGCAGCTTGAGGTTGCCAAACACCCTTTGCGACACCAGCAACCCCAAAAGTATTACCCATGGTTTCGGTGCTGAAGTAGAAAGGGACAAAGGCCGAGTCTTTTTCTTCGCTAAGGGCTGAAGAAGAAAAGCTGACACCGAGTAGCGCCATTGCTGACATCACTAGGTGTCGAGTCATTCGCTTGAACATCATTTACTGTACTGAATCCATAGCTACTTCACATACTCCATCGCGACACGCGAAGTCAGCTTAGTAACGAGCTCGTAAGCGATCGTGCCGATATGTTCAGCCACTTCTTCCGAAGGTAAGTCTTTACCCCATAACGTAGCTTCATCACCGACTTTATCTACAGCATCAGGGCCGAGATCGACCGTTAACATGTCCATCGAGACACGGCCTGCAATCGGTGCTTTTCTACCGTTTACAAACACAGGTGTTCCGTTAGGTGCTGTGCGTGGATAGCCATCACCGTAACCTATCGCGATAACACCAACCTTGGTATCACGCTCACTGGTCCAGTTCCCGCCATAACCAACGCTTTCACCGGCTTTAACATCACGAACAGCAATCAGGTGTGACGTTAGGGTCATCACCGGCTTAAAACCTAGCTCTTTTGCTGATTTATCAGCAAAAGGTGAAACGCCGTAAGAGATGATTCCCGGACGAACCCAATCAAGGTGGCTGTCCGGCCAAGCGAGTAAACCAGCAGAGGCAGCAAGTGAGCGCTCCCCTTCACAACCATCAGTAAGAGACAAAAACAGTTCAGTCTGTTCTACCGTAGTTGTTCTATCCAGCTCATCAGCACAACCGAAGTGGCTCATGTAACGTAGAGGTTTGGCGACATTCGCACATTGATGCAAGCGCTCGACGAAATCCTGATATTGCTCAGGGCGAACACCCAAGCGGTGCATACCACTATCGACTTTTAACCATACCACGACCGGTGTTTCTAAATCTGCATTCTCTAGCGCGCTTAATTGCTCTTCACAATGCACCACAGTTTGAATGTTATTGGTCACCAAGATTGGCAAATCGCCCGAAGAGTAAAAACCTTCCAGCAACAAAATAGGTTTAACAATACCACCAGCACGAAGCTGTAACGCTTCTTCAATACGCGCCACACCAAAAGCATCTGAGCTTTTAGAGTGCTTAGCAATATGCAGTAGGCCGTGTCCGTAGCCATTTGCTTTTACGACAGACATAACCTTGCACTGAGGAGCCTTTGACTTTATCTGGTTCAAGTTATGTTCAAGCGCATTTAGATCAATGCTCGCCGTCGCCGCTTTCATGTAAGTCATTAACGATTACTCATCATCAAATGCAGGACCTGCATAGTTATCAAATCGGGAGTGTTGCCCTTGGAACGTAAGACGAACAGAACCGATAGGACCGTTACGTTGCTTACCAAGAATGATCTCAGCAATACCTTTCAAAGAACTATCAGGGTTATAAACCTCATCACGATAAATAAACATGATTAAGTCGGCATCTTGCTCAATCGAACCTGATTCACGCAGATCCGAGTTCACAGGGCGTTTATCGGCACGTTGCTCTAGGGAACGGTTAAGCTGAGAAAGTGCCACAACCGGAACGTTGAGCTCTTTAGCTAGCGCTTTCAATGAGCGAGAAATCTCTGCGATTTCAAGAGTACGGTTATCAGATAACGAAGGTACACGCATTAATTGAAGATAATCTATCATGATCATAGATATGCCATCGTGTTCACGAGCAATACGTCGAGCACGAGAACGCACTTCTGTTGGAGTCAGACCCGAGCTATCATCGATATACATATTCTTCTTATCCATAAGAATACCCATACTCGACGAGATACGAGCCCAATCTTCATCATCTAACTGACCAGTACGAATCTTGGTTTGGTCTACGCGAGAAAGTGACGCAAGCATACGCATCATCAACTGTTCGGCTGGCATCTCTAACGAGAAGATTAACACTGGCTTATCTTGCTTCATGGCTGCGTTTTCACACAAGTTCATCGCAAACGTGGTTTTACCCATCGATGGACGAGCAGCAACAATAATTAAGTCAGAGCCTTGTAGACCTGCCGTCTTCTTGTTGAGGTCATTAAAACCAGTATCGACACCTGTCACACCATCTTGCGGCGTTTTGTACAGGATCTCGATACGTTCTAGTGTCTTCTCTAGAATGCTATCAACGTTTTGTGGACCTTCGTTTTCACTTGCGCGGCCTTCAGCAATCGCGAAGACTTTACTTTCAGCCAGATCAACAAGTTCTTCCGATGTACGACCTTGAGGGTCATAACCAGAATCCGCAATCTCATTCGCAACCCCAATCAGACTACGAACGAGTGCACGTTGCGCCACGATATCCGCATACGCATTGATGTTTGCGGCACTTGGTGTGTTTTTCGCTAGGTCAGCAAGGTAAGCAAAGCCACCCACTTCTTCTAGTTGCTCACGCAGCTCTAAATGTTCAGAGAGTGTAATAAGATCCAGAGGAGAACTTTCTTCAAGGATATCCTTTACCGCTTCAAAGATCAGACGGTGAGGACGGCTATAAAAGTCTTTGGCCACAACCTTTTCGGCAACTGTATCCCAGCGTTCGTTATCCAATAACAAACCGCCAATAACAGATTGCTCAGCTTCTAATGAATGTGGCGGGACCTTGATGGCATCCACCTGATCGTTGGCTGATTTCTGACTTTTGGTATCCACTATGACTACACTCAATAACTAATAATGATCGTTCATTATACCCAAGAACATCCGTTTGTAATCCGATCCTATGAGTTTGTTTTATTCTTCAGGAAGAATTTACCTATTGCTGACGGAATTAACCAAGGGTAGCATTACGATCCTGCCATTCACTCACTGTATAACTAGAGGTATGCGTGTCCAAATTATTGGCTCTGAGCACTGGTCTTCTAAGCACTGGTCTCCTGAGCACTCCGTTGGCTTTAGCTGATGATACTAAAGCCGATGTTGATGCAATCCTTGACTCTATAGTAGTGCCAGAGCCTACAGCTGAGCCGATCGTCGTTGCATCGACACCTGAAGAAAAAGATATGGACATCGCACCGAGTGATACAGAACTACCGAACCCACTAAAAACGGAAGTCGAATTTGGATATCAGTCGCATACTGGCAACTCCAATTCACGAGCGCTAAACGCACGCCTTAACGGCGAGTACACGGCAGGTCGTCATAGAACGAGTGGGGAATGGAAGTACTACAACCTCTACAAAGATGGCGAAGAAGATAAAAGGCAGTCGACTTACTCGGCTCAGAGTGACTATAAGTTAAGCCCTAAAACCTATCTCTACGGCAGCTTTAAAGGTGTCGATTCTCGATACAGCGCCTACTTTAAGGATTACACTGTTTCTAGTGGTCTGGGTTACCAGTTTTCAAATACAGAAGAGTTTGTGTTAGAAGTCGAAGTGGGGCCAGGTTTTCGCTACCAAGAGCCAAACCTTGATGAGATAGACGACGATGACATCATCTTTCCGGAGATTGTTGAAGAAGCGATTTTTCGTGGCAACGTGAATACGTCTTGGCAGGTATTGAAGAATTTGCAGCTCAAAGCCGATGTTACATTGGTGTCTGGTCACAGTAACCTAAAGTTTGATACCGAACTCGAAGCCATCAACGATATTACTGACAATATCGCGCTGAAAATCGCTCACTCTAGACAGTACCACGATAAAGTGCCTGAAGGATTAAGCAAAGAAGACTCTGTTCTATCTATCAACTTGCTATTCCAGTTCTAATCTTAAGACTAATTCTAACCTTGAGAGCGGGCTGTTCAGCAATAACAGCTTATGGATCATAGTAAGCTTTTTACCTACTGCAGCCTTTCCTTATACTTTCCTATATTCCAGACATAAAAAAACACCAGCCGAAGCTGGTGTTTAAAACTTTCAAAAGAAAGAATTCGTCTTGGTACTGAAATTACTCAGCTGCAACGATAGCGATTTTCGCAGTAGCAAAAACTTCAGAGTGAAGTTGGATGCTTACTTCGAATTCGCCGATGTTACGTAGAGCGCCTTCAGGTAGGCGTACTTCGCTCTTAGCTACTGCAACACCTGCCGCTGTAATAGCGTCAGCGATGTCACGAGTACCGATAGAACCGAATAGTTTACCTTCGTCACCAGCTTTAGAAGCGATTGTAACGCCTTCTAGAGTGTTAACGCTCTCTGCACGAGCTTCAGCAGCAGCTAGTTGCTCAGCAACTTTAGCTTCTAGTTCAGCACGACGAGTTTCGAACATAGCAACGTTGTCTTTAGTTGCCATAACTGCTTTACCCTGTGGGATAAGGAAGTTACGAGCGTAACCAGATTTAACGTTTACTTGGTCGCCAAGGCCACCTAGGTTACCGATCTTATCAAGTAGAATAACTTGCATTATCTTAGTCCTCTTAAACTATTATTAACTATTACCGATTACTGATGCTTGTCAGTGTACGGTAGTAGAGCTAGGTAACGAGAACGCTTGATAGCGCGAGCTAGTTGACGCTGGTACTTAGCGCTTGTACCAGTGATACGGCTAGGTACGATTTTACCAGCTTCAGTGATGTAGTTTTTAAGAGTTGCTACGTCTTTGTAGTCAATCTCTTGTACGCCTTCTGCAGTGAAACGGCAGAATTTACGACGACGGAAGAAACGAGCCATGGGCTATCTCCTGATCTTAAATTTAGTAAAGCGGTCTTTCACAATTATCGAAATAACTATCAATGACCTAAAACAAGTTGAGAATTTTTTAAGGCATTAAGCCAAAAAAGAATTACTCAGCAGCTGCTTCTGGTTTAGCTTCTGTACGCTCTTCGCGACGAGGAGCACGCTCTGCACGCTCTTCTTTTTGCTTAAGCATAATAGATTGCTCAGTCACAGCGCCTTTAGTGCGCATGATCATGTTACGTAGAACTGCATCGTTGAAACGGAAAGCAGTTTCTAGCTCGTCAATCACTTCTTGACCAGCTTCAACGTTCATAAGAACGTAGTGAGCTTTGTGAAGCTTGTTGATTGGGTAAGCCATTTGACGACGACCCCAGTCTTCTAGACGGTGGATAGTACCGCCAGCTTCAGTGATAGAACCAGTGTAACGCTCGATCATGCCAGCAACTTGCTCGCTTTGATCAGGGTGAACCATGAATACGATTTCGTAATGACGCATTTGGTTGCTCCTTACGGATTATTAGCTTCCACGAGTGGCCCGGTCGTCCAGAGGAAGCAAGGAACTAAAGATAAATGACCGAGTTTTAAGGACGGCAAATATTATAGAAAGAGCTCGGTATTAGCAAGTGATATTTGGCGAATAATGAAACAGTTTCTCTTTCGCCATCTAGCCATCCAGTAATCGCATTTTCCACCCTATTTGAGCCTATAAAACAAACGCCCATCACCTAAGTAATGAGCGTTTAATATTTAAACTTTTTCAATCGATTACTGAGCTAAACGCTGGCGTACTGCTTCAAACAGACAGATACCTGATGCTACCGAAACGTTTAGGCTCGACACACTGCCTGCCATTGGAATCTTAATTAGGTCGTCACAGGTTTCACGCGTTAAACGACGCATACCGTCACCCTCCGCCCCCATCACAACCGCAAGCGGGCCCGTTAGCTTCGCTTGGTAGATATCATGCGTTGCTTCACCTGCCGTACCCACGAACCATACCCCCTGCTCTTGCAGTGCACGCATTGTACGAGCGAGGTTGGTTACGCGAACTAAAGGAACGGTTTCAGCCGCACCACACGCTACTTTGCTTACCGTTGCCGTTAGCGGCGAAGAGCGGTCTTTAGGAACGATAACTGCCGCAACACCCGCGGCATCCGCGTTACGTAGACAAGCACCTAGATTGTGAGGGTCTGTTACGCCGTCTAGAACCAACAGCAAAGGCTGTTCGTGCTGAGCTAGGATGTCGTCTAGGTGAGTTTCATTAAGCTGCTTAGCAGGTTTCACCTTAGCAATAAGGCCTTGGTGATTCGCACCTTGTGCTTTTTCATCAAGCGGCTTACGACCCATCTGTTGAATCGACACACCAAACTGCTGCAGTTGGTTCAGTAATGGGAGAAGACGCTCATCTTGGCGGCCTTTCAGTACATACGCTTCGATAAAACGTGCTGGATCTTTTTCTAATACGGCTTTCACCGCGTGAATACCGTAAATAAATTCGTTACTCATTATCTCAAATTACTCTTATTGCTCAGAGAAGAATATCATCAAATCCGATGCATCCCTCTCTGTGTTGTTCATTTCGAGAATATGCGTTTCACGCCAGATACTCTCGCATTAAAGTCGTTTCGTATTAAATTAGCTCGGCGCTAAACCTGATTAGCAGAGCGCCTTATTAGCCTTAAGATTTATCAGTCTTTGGTTTACGGCTTGCAGCACGCTTTTTCTTAGCGCGAGCTTTAGCAGCACCAGTTTTATTGGCTGGCTTTTTCTTCTTAGCAGAGCTTTCACTGCTTCCATCTGGTCGCTTAGTTGGCTCAACCATAGGCTTAGCTGAAACACCAGGCTTATTGCTCTTCACTGCTGAGCGCTTCTTGCTTTTTGCCTTTTTCATCGCTTCTGCTGCACGCTTCTTGGCTGTTTTGCCTTTACCGCGCGGCTGACGATCGGTGTCTTCTAAGTCAAAATCGATTTGGCGAGTTTCTAGGTTAACCGCAGAAACCTTCACTTTAACCGAATCACCCAAGCGGTATATATTACCTGAGCTTTCACCCACTAGGCGCTGACCAACAGCATCAAATTGGTAGTAATCATTCGCTAACGCTGAGATATGTACCAAGCCATCAATGTGCAGTTCAGTTAAACGCACAAAGAAGCCGAAGCCAGTCACGTTAGCGATCACGCCATCCATCACTTCACCGACATGGTCTTGCATGTATTCGCACTTCAACCAGTCGTTTACTTCACGTGTTGCATCATCAGCACGGCGCTCAGTCATAGAACACTGCTCGCCATAGAAGTCCATATCATCGAAAGTGTAGTGGTAACCGCCGGTTGGTGTCCAACGTTCGCTGTTACGGCCACCTTCTTTCGCAATAAGGTACTTAAGCGCACGGTGCAATAGCAGATCAGGGTAACGACGAATCGGCGAGGTAAAGTGAGCATAGCGTTTAAGCGCTAAGCCAAAGTGACCCGCATTATCCGCGTTGTATACTGCTTGCTTCATTGAACGCAACAGCATGGTTTGAATTAACTCACGATCTTCACGCTCGTTAATCTGTTGCATCAGTTGTGCATAATCTACCGGAGATGGCGACAGGCCACCTTCCAGTGTTAAACCTAATTCACTTAAGAAGCTCTTGAAGCCCATTAAGCGCTCTTCTCCCGGAGTTTCGTGAACACGATACAGGGCAGGCTCTTTTGCTTTTTCTACGTAAGATGCCGATGCGATATTCGCTAAAATCATACATTCTTCGATGATCTTGTGTGCGTCGTTACGTACTACCGGTTCAATACGGTCGATCTTACGATCTGCATTGAAGATAAATTTAGTTTCAACGGTTTCAAATTCAATCGCACCACGCTCATCGCGCGTTTTCTTAAGCACCTTGTACATTTTGTGCAGCTCTTCAAGATGCGGAACTTCTGGCTCGTAGCGCTCACGAAGTTCTTCATTACCATCTAGAATCGCGCCTACTTTGTTATACGTAAGACGAGCATGAGAATTCATTACCGCTTCGTAGTGTTTGTAACCCGACAGCTTACCTTTGTCTGAGATTGTCATCTCACACACCATACATAAACGGTCTACTTGAGGGTTCAACGAACATAAGCCGTTAGAAAGTACTTCTGGCAGCATTGGCACAACTTGTGACGGGAAGTATACCGAGTTACCACGGTTAATCGCCTCTTTGTCTAGCGCTGTATCTGGGCGAACATAGTAACTTACGTCAGCAATCGCTACCCATAGGCGCCAGCCTCCGCCTTTCTTCGCTTCACAGTAAACGGCATCATCGAAGTCACGAGCATCTTCACCGTCAATGGTAACCAATGGCAATTTACGCAGGTCAACACGTCCTTCTTTTGCTTCTTCAGGAACATGTTCACCTAGGTTTTCGATTTGCTTATCTACTGCTTCAGGCCACTCTTGTGGGATCTGGTGAGTGCGGATCGCGATCTGCGTTTCCATACCCGGAGCCATGTTCTCACCAAGCACTTCCGTCACTTTACCCATCATGTTACGAGAACGACCACCGCGATCAGTAATTTCAATCACAACCACATTACCCATTCGAGCACCGCCTTTATGCTCTGTGGGGATCTGGATGTCATGACTAATACGCGAATCATCAGCAACGACGTAAGAATGGCCGTACTCTAAGAAGAAGCGACCAACAAGTGGCGTTTTACGCTCTTCAAGCACACGAACCAAGCGGCCTTCACGACGGCCACGCTTACTATTGTCAGTAGGCTGAACCAATACGTAATCACCGTGCATGATGGTTTTCATCTGATGATGTGGCAGCACGATATCATTATCTTTACCAACACTGCCGTCTGGGCGAACCCAACCATGACCGTCTTTATGACCAATCACATAGCCTTTAATCAGTTCCATCTTCTCAGGCAATGCGTAACACTGACGACGGGTAAAGATAAGCTGTCCATCACGCTCCATTGCACGTAAACGACGACGCAGCCCTTCATATTGTTCCTCTCCAGCAAGACCCAAAGCTTCGAATAGATCGTTGCGGTTCATCGGAATATTCGCGTCTGTTAGAAACGAAATAATGAACTCTCGGCTTGGCACTGGGTTATCGTAATTTTTCGACTCTCGGTCGGCGAAAGGATCAACATTAGTCGTTGCGGTCGTGTTTTCTGACATTGGTGTGTTTTTTGACATAGGCGGGCCTGCTTAAGCAAGGAAGGTATATACCCCTAGTATATCTGATGCTAGAGGTAAGCTACAGATATGCTTTGGAAAACACTCAAATAACCTCAGATTGATACATATCTTCACTTTATGAAACATCACTTCATAGACGTGGACTATCATCAAAATTTCAAGCAAACGATAAAACAAACGTTTGCGCTATGAATGAAATACACTATTATCCACGCACTTTACCAACTCCTGTTCTGAGTATGATATGAAACTAAAACGCACCCTATTGGCTTCAGCAATGGCAAGCCTAGCTCTATTCCCATTTGCGAGTTCAGCAATGGAAAAAGCTGACCTGATGATTACCGATGCGATGGTTCTGACCATGAACCAAGACAAAACGGTTTATGAGAGCGGTACTGTTGTCGTCAAAGACAACAAAATCATTGCGGTTGGTGATGCTTCACTAGAGAAGCAGTATCAAGCTAAGCAAGTATTAGATGTTGATGGCGATATCGTTATGCCAGGTCTGATCAATACTCATACTCACGTATCAATGACGGTTTTCCGTTCGCTGGCCGATGATGTGCCAGATCGACTACACCGCTACATCTTCCCACTAGAGAAGAAGTTGGTATCACGCGATATGGTACGCATTGGTGCCAACCTAGGTAACGTTGAAATGGTCAAAGGCGGTGTGACAACTTACGCCGACATGTACTACTTCGAAGATGAAGTCGCAAAAACCGTCGATAAGATCGGTATGCGTGCCATCCTAGGTGAGACTGTTATTAAGTTCCCGGTTGCTGATGCAGCTAACGCTGAAGAAGGCATTAAGTACGCATTGAACTTCATTGAGGAATACAAAGATCACCCGCGAATCACACCAGCGTTTGCACCGCACGCTCCTTACACCAATACCACAGAGATCCTGCAAAAGATCTCGAAACTCTCTCTAGAGTTAGATGTACCTGTAATGATTCACCTTGCCGAATCACACCGTGAAGAAGAGAAAATCGCTGAGCGTTCAGAAGGACTTTCTCCGGTTCAATACATGGACAGCATCGGTGCACTCAACAAAAACTTGGTGGGCGCACACATGATTTTGATCGATGACGAAGACATTAAACTGGTGAAAGAGTCTGACATGGGTGTCGCACACAACATGAGTGCGAACATCAAGTCAGCAAAAGGTGTATCGCCTGCATTGAAGATGTATGACGAGAACGTGCGTATTGGTTTAGGTACTGATGGCCCAATGTCGGGTAACACTCTAAGCACGATTGATGAGTTCAACCAAGTGGCTAAAGTTCACAAGCTAGTAAACAAAGATCGTGCAGCGATGCCGCCGATCAAAGTGATCGACATGGCGACAATGGGTGCAGCAAAAGCGCTACACATGGAAGATAAGATCGGTTCTCTTGAAGCAGGTAAGCTAGCGGACATCATAGTGATCGACACTAAGGCTCCGAACATGGTACCTGTATACAACCCATATTCAGCGTTAGTATATTCAGCGAACTCAGGTAACGTTCGTCACACCATCGTTGATGGCAAGATCATCATGCAAGATCGCGACATGCTAACGGTAGACGAAGATAAGATCCGCCAAGAAGCGCTCGATTTTACCAAAATCGTTCGTAAGACGGTGATTGAATCTGGTGAAGTTGTTCAATAACGTCATCGAATGAGATAAACGGTTTTCCGTTCAGATCAAAAAAAGACCTCATAGGTATTTACCTATGAGGTCTTTTTATATCGATATCTTTCTATATCAAGACAGATGATTAACGAGTGCAGGAGTTAATCATCAACCTTCAATAGCCTTCTCAATTACCAGAACACGTCTCGACGTTTTGCTCGAGCAATAATATTGTCTGGCATTCTTTGTTCTAAGCCACTTCTAAGCACTGTAATACGCTTGTGCTGTCTTTGGTCTGCTGTTACCGAGTTATATAACCAACGGTAAGCATCTTCATAATCCAGCGGACTACCATAGTCGCGCAACAGCAGTTCAGCTAAGTGAATACTCGCACTTAAGTTGCCCATAGACGCCGCTTCACGTAGATACGGAATCGCGCGCTCTTTGTCTTGTTGCACCAAGGTGCCACGAGAATAATAACGCCCTAACTGCTCAAGCGCCGCTGGTAAACCTTGATGTGCTGCGTTTTCCATATAGTAAAGACCAAGCTCTACATCTTGTGGAACACACACACCCCAAGCCAACATATCGCCGTATAAAAACTCATAAGAAGGCAAGCTGATACGCGTTGCACGAGCAACGATATCTTCAACTAACTGGCACTTATCAGCTTTCACTCGCTCTAGATGTTGGTTTTTTTCGATTAAATTAATCAGTTCAGCTTCTGTATATATTGGAACGGGCTCTCCCACATCAGCCAAATTTGCATGACTCAAGGGTGAGCTCAGCGCCATTATCAATGAAGCTGCCACAATTCGTAGCTTCATACCTGCACTCTATTATCGGTTTTAAAAACGCATCGAGCCGTTTAGATAACCCAAACTCAATTACATTTCACTCACTATGATATCTGTATCGGCAACTCAGCGTATCGCTTTAGACAAAACTTGCCGCTAATGGGCAATATTTTGCCAGATGGCGTTCAAAAGATCATCACAGAAAGCTATATACCAATCGTAGTAACTCACTGCTCACTCTAGCTTGTTAAAATACTCGATAACTTCGTTAGAATTTTTGATTGTAGAGTAACTACTTATCGAAAAATTCTGCCTTGTTCTCAAGCATTTTTCCGGCGCTATTTTTGATCACTTACTTACTGTGATTGGTATCGCCCCTCAAATTACAGGTATTAAAAAGCCGACTTAATAAAGTCGGCTTTTAGAAACGATTTAATTATCAAAGCACTTTATGTGCTGTGGTAATCACTCAGCGGGCATTACGCACCGTATGGGTGAACCTTGATGATAGTTTCGTTACGATCTGGGCCAGTTGATACGATATCAATTGGAACGCCAGTTAGGTCTTCAATACGCTTGATGTAATCTAGAGCAGCTTGTGGAAGCGCGTCGATAGATTTAGCACCGAATGTGTTTTCAGACCAACCAGGCATTGTTTCGTAGATTGGCGTCGCTTCTTCGAATGACTCAGCAGCCATTGGAGAAACTTCTAGGATAGAACCATCTTTCATCTTGTAACCAGTACAGATTTTCAGTTCTTCTAGGCCATCTAGAACGTCTAGTTTAGTTAGACACATACCAGATAGAGAGTTGATTTGGATTGCACGACGCATAGCAACAGCATCGAACCAACCAGTACGACGTAGACGACCAGTTGTTGCGCCAAACTCGTGACCAACATCGCCTAGGTGCTTACCGACTGGGTCTTGCTTCTCAAGGCCATCGTATAGCTCAGTTGGGAATGGACCTGAACCAACACGAGTACAGTAAGCCTTAGTAATACCAAGGATGTAACCGATGTGACGAGGACCGAAACCAGAACCTGCAGCAACACCACCAGCAGTCGTGTTAGAAGACGTTACGTATGGGTAAGTACCGTGGTCGATATCTAGTAGCGTACCTTGAGCACCTTCGAACATGATCTTGTCGCCGCGCTTACGTGCTGCGTCTAGTTCGTCAGTTACGTCGATAACCATCGCAGTTAACATGTCTGCGTAGCTCATCGCTTGCTCAAGAACTTCTTCGTAGCTTACTGTTTCAGCTTTGTAGAAGTGCTCTAGTTGGAAGTTGTGGAATTCCATAACTTCTTTTAGCTTCTCAGCAAATGCTTCTTTATCGAAAAGGTCACCAACGCGTAGACCGCGACGAGCAACTTTATCTTCGTAAGCTGGACCGATACCACGACCCGTTGTACCGATAGCTTTAGCGCCACGAGCGATTTCACGCGCGTTGTCGATTGCAATGTGGTACGGAAGAATTAGAGGACAAGCTTCAGAGATGAAAAGACGCTCACGTACTGGGATACCGCGATCTTCAAGAGGCTTCATTTCTTTTAGAAGTGCGTCAGGCGATAATACTACACCATTACCAATAACACATTTAACGTTATTGCGTAGGATACCTGATGGAATTAAGTGAAGAACGGTTTTTTCACCGTCAATTACAAGTGTGTGACCTGCATTGTGACCGCCTTGGTAGCGAACCACGTATTTTGCATCTTCAGTTAAAAGGTCAACGATTTTACCTTTACCTTCATCACCCCATTGGGTGCCTAGAACGACTACGTTATTTCCCATCTTTCCAATTTCTGTTGCTAATTAAAAATGGATTCTAGCACTGAATCACACTTCTTGCAGTCACTTTTTGTTCATAAACGTTAACGCTGTACAAAAATAAACCAGCAACATCCGAGCGCAGATGTGTAAAGATACTGATATCATTGTGTTTTTATAGACAAAAGGCAGAAGCATGTCTCAATCAATTTGGCTCGCTATTGGGCTTGTCCTTATCGTTGAAGGGCTTGGGCCCTTGATTGCGCCGAGTGGCTGGAGAAATATGGTCGCACAGCTGAGCGAACAACCGAACACGCAGCTGCGTCGCATTGGCGGTTGCCTTGTAGTGGCAGGAGCGGTTATCGCTTTCATGACCTACCGCTAGGTTTTCTTAAAGTACGGAGCTACTACGACTTCCCTCGCAGATTCAATGGGCAGTATTCAACGAATAGAAAACAAAAAGGCTCCCATTATGGGAGCCTTTTAAGTGTTAACGTATTTTGCTTGTTGAGCTAAGCATTTACTAACGCATCAGCTTACTTTGCTGGAGCGCCGCTTGCTTGATTCATGTATTGGAAGAAATCAGTCTTCGGATCCAGTACTAGAATGTCGCTCTTATCGCTAAATGATGTTTCATAAGCTTGCAATGAACGCATGAAGCCGTAGAACTCAGGATCTTTGCTGAAAGCATCAGAGTAGATCTTAGCTGCTTCTGCATCTGCATCACCACGAGTGATTCGAGCTGTACGGTCAGCTTCTGCAAGAACTGTTGCCACTTCTAGCTCAGCTTGAGCACGGATAACTTCAGCACGCTCACGACCTTGAGAACGGTGTCTACGAGCAACCGATTCACGTTCAGCACGCATACGGCGGTAGATAGATTCACTGATTTCGTCAGGAAGGTTAATCTTCTTCATTCGGAAATCAACAACTTCAACACCTAAATCAGCCATCGCACTTTCTGACGTTCCAGACAAAACGTTTTCCATGATCTTATCGCGTTCGCCATCAACTTCTAGAGCTTCTGCAGCCGCTACCGTTGTGACGACTTCGCTATCAGCAGAGTCTGGCAGGACATCTTTATTACGAGGGCCTGATACGATTTGTTTGATTTCACGAGAACCAATTTCAGAACGAAGAACATCTGTCACTTTACGTTCAAGAAGTGCTTCTGCCGTCATGATATTGCCGCCGCCGGTACTCAGATAAAAACGTCCAAAATCAGCAATGCGCCATTTTGCGTATGTATCAATTAGAACGTCTTTTTTCTCTGATGTTACGAAACGGTCAGAACGACCATCCATAGTTTGAATACGCGCATCAAGTACTTTTACGCGATCAAACAGTGGCAGTTTAAAGTGCAGGCCTGGTTCATAGATTCGTGATACGCCGTTGTCATCGAGAACTCGACCAAAACGAATTACCATGCCACGCTCGCCTTCTTGAATCACAAACAGTGACATCAATAGAAGGGCAATCGTCACAACTAATACAGGGATCATTAACTTACGCATTATTAGTATCTCCCTTGACGTGAGCTGTCTGAACGAGTTTGAGTGCTAGACTTTGGATCCGCTTGTTTTTCTAATTCAATTTGATCGTAAGTTGATGGTGCTTTTGCAGGGCGAGTGCCCGACTGAGAACCACCTTGCGCGCCTAGCTTATCAATTGGTAGGTAAAGCAAGTTACCGCTTGATTCAGAGTCAATCAGGACTTTCGATGTGCTTGAGTACACTTTCTCCATTGTATCTAGATACATACGGTTACGTGTTACTTCAGGCGCAGCTTGATATTCAGGTAGCAGTTTCTCGAACTGAGCTACTTGACCTAGAGCACCATTAACTGTTCGCTCTGAGTAACCAACCGCTTCTTTCTTCAAACGCTCAGCACGACCTGTTGCTTTTGGAAGAATGTCATTTCGGTATGCTTCAGCTTCACGCTCGAAACGCTCTTCATCCTCACGAGCCGCGATAGCGTCATCAAACGCATCTTTAACTTGCTCTGGTGGACGTGCTGACTGGAAGTTCACGTCAACAATAAGAATACCCATATCGTAGCTATCGATAATGCGGTTTAGTGTTTCTTGAGTACTTTGACGAATCTGCTGACGACCACTTGTTAGGATACTATCCATCAGTGAGTCACCAATTACCGCACGAAGCGCAGAATCGGTTGCTTGGCGTAAACTGTCGTCCGCATTCGTTACACGATACAAATACTTGTACGGGTCAGAAACACGGTATTGAACACCCATTTCAACGGTAACAACGTTTTCGTCTTTGGTCAGCATGGTGCCTGACGCGCGTAAAGAACGAATCGCTTGAACGTTTACTAGTTGCTCACCTTTAATTTCATCGATGAAGCGAGGGTGCCAGTTAAGACCAGGCTCTTCGATACGGTCGAACTGACCCAGTCGAAGTACTACTGCTCTTTCTGCTTCGCCAACGGTGTAGAAACCAGCGAAGAACCAGATAGCAATAGCAATAACGGCAATGACACCAAAGCCAATTGCACCGCCACCACCAATAGATGGCCCGTTACCGTTGCCACCCTTTTTACCAAACTTGCCACCTAACTTTTGACTTAGTTTACTAAACACTTCGTCTAGATCTGGCGGTCCTTGATCTCGGCCGCCGCGATTATTTTTATTACCCCAAGGGTCATTATCGCGGCCGTTATTATCGCCGTTGTTGTTATTTCCAGGCTCATTCCACGCCATTAGAAAGCTCCATCATTTGATATGACGTTATACTGTAGCAGTCTCTTTGGTAACGATAAAGTCACCTAAGAGCGCCCCTTCTCTTTTTTCAAGTTTAGACCAATCTATTTGTTGCATTCGGATATCTATCAACAAGTTACCATTTTCATCATACTCTTCCTGTTGAATACATTTCATCTCGAAGAATAAGCTGCGAATACGGCCCTGATGTTGATGTGGAATACACAACCGGAATTGAACCATCTGGCTAGCTAAACGCTCAGTTAAAGCTTCAAACAGCAGTTCAATACCTTCTCCTTCCATTGCAGAAACCCAAACAGCGCGAGGTGCGCCCTCTTCGTCTCTTTCAATTCGAGGTTTTTGGTCTTCCATGCAGTCAATTTTGTTCATGACTACAAGGGTTGGCACTTCATGAGCATCAATTTCTTCTAATACTTCATGAACAGCCTGAATGTTCTCACGAAAACGGTCATCACTGGCATCAACAACATGTAACAAAATGTCAGCTTCCTGCGTCTCTTGTAATGTTGCCTTGAACGCAGCGACCAAGTCGTGTGGTAGATGGCGGATAAAACCTACGGTATCTGCGAGAATTGCAGGACCGACATCTGCCAATTCAATCTTACGTAATGTTGGGTCTAGGGTTGCAAACAGTTGGTCTGCCGCATAAACACCAGCACTTGTGATGCGATTGAAAAGTGTTGATTTCCCTGCGTTGGTATAACCAACCAAAGAAATTGTTGGGATTTCAGCTCGATTACGAGCACGTCGTCCTTGTTCACGCTGTTTAGCTACTTTCGCTAAACGACGCAGTATTGCCTTTATACGGTCACGCAACAAACGTCGATCGGTTTCCAGCTGAGTTTCACCTGGACCACGAAGACCAATACCACCTTTCTGCCTTTCAAGGTGAGTCCAACCACGAATCAATCGAGTAGAGATATGACGAAGCTGAGCGAGCTCAACCTGTAGCTTACCTTCATGAGTTCGCGCACGTTGTGCAAAGATATCTAAGATCAAACCCGTGCGATCAATCACACGACATTTACACAGTTGCTCGAGGTTTCGCTCTTGGGCAGGAGAGAGGGAGTGGTTAAAAATCACAATTTCAGCACCGGTCAGCTGAACAGCTTGTGCGATTTCTAGGGCTTTACCTTCTCCAACGTAGTATTTAGGGAGTGGGGATTGTCGGCTACCAGTAATCACTTGTAGCGTTTCTACCCCCGCTGAGGAGACCAGCATTTCACATTCGCTTAGATCTTCCCATTCTCCCTCTTGCGTGAAGTTGATATGAACAAGTACGGCTCGCTCGCCGGATTCATAACGGTCAAACAAGCAACCAACTCCTTATTACAGCGCAAGCTGTATCAATTGAACGATTAATCTTCAGTCTTCTCTGGACGATCAGATGGCGTGCGTTGCTCGCCGCTGTGGTGACTAACTGCACGAGCAGGTACCACAGTAGAAATCGCATGCTTGTAAACCATTTGGTTTACTGTGTTCTTTAATAAGATCACGAATTGATCGAAAGACTCGATCTGACCTTGCAGCTTAATGCCGTTAACAAGATAGATAGAGACTGGAATGCGCTCACGACGGAGTGCATTTAGGAATGGGTCTTGTAGCGATTGCCCCTTAGCCATTTTATTTTCCTTATTTGTATTTTGTTGTAATTATTTAGCTAGTGGTGCACAAAAAGGTGCGGCCTTTGCATCTGAGCTAAATGAATAAAAAAACTCCGTTGTTATTGAAAGGCTGTGATTTTTTAAAAGCCTCAATAACGGATCCTTTCCAGAGTATATTCACGCAAAAGCGATCACATTATACACAGCAATACTAATCAGATGCTATTGCATCTGAAAGAGTTTCTAACGCTTGATCAATGTTTTCGCTATCTAACCAAGTTAAATCATCCCAACTGCGCAACCAGGTGATTTGTCGCTTGGCCAACTGACGGGTTGCACAGACACCACGGAAAACCGCTTCGTCTAAATCACAATTACCGTCTAAATAATCCCACATCTGCCTATAACCTACGCATCGGATCGATGGCAATTCAGGGTGAAGATCTTTTCTGGCGTACAACGCCTTCATTTCATCTTCAAATCCCGCTTCTATCATCTTCTCGAAACGTAGCTCTATGCGACGATGGAGTTCAGTCCTTTCCTTGGGAGCTATTGCAAATTGTTTTACACGAAATGGCAGGCTATCGCCTTTCGTTTGAGTTAGCTCTGTTAATGTTTTACCCGAAATTCGGTAAACTTCCAATGCCCTTGAAAGCCTTTGTGGATCATTTGGGTGTATTCTTTCAGCGGATACGGGATCTATCTCTCTTAATTGATCGTGCAATGCCTGCCAACCTTGTTCGATAGATTCCGCTTCAATCTGCTTACGAATCTCTTGATCCGCTGCTGGTAATGGCGATAAACCTTCCAACAATGCTTTGTAGTAAAGCATTGTGCCACCAACAAGTAGCGGAATTTTGCCTTCCGCTACAATCTTATTCATTTCATTGATCGCATCACGACGAAAATCTGCCGCAGAATACGCTTCGCTTGGATCCAGAATATCAATCAAGCGATGAGGCGCGAGCGCAAGCTCTTCCGCATCCGGTTTAGCGGTACCAATATCCATGTCTTTGTAGATAAGTGCCGAATCGACGCTGATGATCTCTACTGGGTATTTCTGACGTAAGCGGATAGCTAAATCTGTTTTTCCTGATGCCGTTGGGCCCATTAAAAACAACGCTAAAGGTAATTTTTCAGTCATGATATTTTGTATTTGCTTCTCTGTTTTAGCGCTTTTTAGCAAAGGGCTTTGTGTCGCGACGTATTCAGCTAAAAAGACAAATGTCGTCGCGAAAAAGTTAAACCGTAAACGCGGCTATAGTCGCTGAAAAGTCGATAGGATTAACAAACTCTGGATCATCTAATGGAAGTAGACCATGCCAAAGTTGTTCAAGTTCCCCAACTAGTTGAACCGCTTCAGATAAAGTGTAGTCGCTTTTTACTTGTGCCGTTTGAATCCCGATCCAGTTAACCAATGATGGCAACAGGTCGTTGGAAACATTAGCCGTGTGATTATCAGCAATCTGAGCGTTTAATGAAGCCGCGTAAGATAACAGATCTGGGATCAAAATTTGTAAGTTTTGCTGCCTTAAAGGAGAAGGCACGCCCATCACCATTACCGCCTCACTGTTTCGCGCCTTAAGCTCAATCCCCAGTAATGCCAATGTTTGGCTCAGCGTCTTCGCAACTTCGACAAGTTCACTACCCAGCTTAATCGATAAGGGCACCAATAGTGGCTGGCTTTTTAACGCGCCACCTCGAGTATCAAGCTGACCAACAACACGCAATAATTCAGCCTTAGCCAAAGAAACCAACACACTGCCGTTCTTATTACCCATCACCAGATACTGACGTTCCACTACCGAGACGGCTTTGCCTAAGTCCGTCACAGGTACTCTTGGCTTTGAATGAACAGGATTCTGTTGAGCAGGCTTAGCTTCTTTATTTTCTATATTTTCTATGTTGTCTCTGGTTTCTACTGGTGCCACATACTCTTGAGGAGATGAAGTCTGTACAACCTGCTCATCAAAGTCTGGCGTTTTTAAAAGCTCTTTATAAGCCTTAACTTCACGCTTTGAGGGCGCTGGCTCAGCATGATGTTGGTGTGGTTCTTTTTCTTTCTTCGGTGCAGGTCGAGACTCAATCCACTCTTGGCGAGGAGAGCCGGTAAAACTGCTTTCACTAGCAGACGAGCTTCGGCCAGCAGATGAACTTGAGTTGGTTGATGAAATATAGTGTCGCCCGCCGTCATTAACGCTGTGTTGAGGCTTATCATGAACCTGCTCAGATTCGGCTTTTCTCGGGTAGGAAGGTGTTTGCTCAATGGCGTGTCGCTCCCTCTCCGAAACTTGGGTTTGATCCGCATTACTAGGTAGCGTGTTTTCTGGCTCAGTAAAACTTGCAACACCATCAACTACAGAGCTCGTACTATCTTGCTGATGATGAATCACTTCTGATTGATGAAAAGCTGATTGATTGATTGGCGCAGCATCGATCTGCTTACTCTGTGCTAAGCCATCACTCAATGCTTGGTAAATAAAGTCATGCACAAGGCGCGCTTGATGGAAACGCACTTCATGTTTAGCAGGATGAACATTCACATCGACTTGATGTGGGTCGAGTTCAATGAACAGCACATACGTTGCGAATTGGTCTGGACGCAGGCTAGTTTCATAGCTCTGGCGAATGGCGTGATTGATCAGCTTGTCGCGCATCATACGGCCATTCACATAGCAGTATTGCAGATCGCTTTGTTGTCTTGCTCCTTCTGGCGTGGTGATCCAGCCATGAAGTTTTAGGCCTTGATGCTCAAGCTCGATCTTAAGCATATGGCGCACAAAAGGGTTGCCACATACCGCAGCGATGCGCTTTTCTGCTTGAACTTGTGTTTTAGCTGCGCGGTACTGACGAATCATTTTGCCGTTATGACGAAGGTTGATCGTCACATCAAAGCGACTCAATGCAATACGTTTAAGCAACTCATCAATATGCGTGAATTCGGTTTTCTCGGTGCGTAAGAACTTGCGGCGTGCTGGTGTGTTGAAGAACAGATCCAACACCTCAACCGAGGTACCAATTGGATGCGCTGCAGGCTGCAGTTTCACCTGCATATCACGGCCTTCACTGTGTGCCGCCCAAGCTTGATCTTGAGTAGCAGGGCGTGAAGTCATGGTTAAGCGCGCAACTGAACTAATACTCGCCAGCGCTTCACCACGGAAACCGAGGCTGACGATCGCCTCAAGGTCGTCAAGAGTATGGATCTTAGAAGTAGCATGACGGCTCAACGCTAAGGCAAGCTCATCTTTGACGATGCCCTTACCGTTGTCACGAACGCGGATCATCTTAGCGCCACCTTTCTCGATATCAATATCGATACGCGTCGCACCTGAGTCCAAACTGTTCTCAACCAACTCTTTCACAACAGAAGCTGGTCTTTCTACCACTTCACCCGCTGCGATTTGGTTCGCTAACCGAGCTGGCAGTATTTTGATCGTCATATAGCTACCTTACTGCCACTTATAGAAGTACTTCTCGCGTTAAAGATTACTTCTATGTTCTAAACATGACTTAAATATTGGCTCAACTACTTATGTGGAATAATGAGCACTTGGCCAATGGCTAATTCATCAGAGCGCAATTTGTTCGCTTGGCGAATACTGTTAACGCTCACGCCGTATTTCGAAGCTATCTTGCCAAGATAATCGCCTCTTGCGACTTTGTGTTTGCGCAGAGGGACATCTTTCACTTCAACTGTAATACGTAACTTTTGGCCTACTCTCACAGTCTCTGATTTCAAGCGGTTCTCACGTTTGATATCAGCCACCGAAACTTTATAACGGCTGGCTATCTTGCCTAGATACTCTCCAGACTTAACCGTGTGAGTTATGGTCTTAGTTCTAACAGCACTGCTTGATGATGAGCTTGAAGCGCTGCCTGGGATCTTAAGCACTTGGCCGATCGCTAGGCTGCTCGATTTCAGATTGTTGAATTTCATCAAGGCCTGTGTCGACGTGCCATATTTACTCGCAATAACAGATAGAGACTCACCACGAGAGACTTTATGTTGGCTCACGCTACCCGTTGATGACGTCGCGTTAGACAAGATAATCCCTTCAGGCGGGTTAGCCTTCAAATACTTAACGACCGCTTTAGTCACTGCTCGTGCCAATTTATCTTGATGCGAGCGTTGGAAAAGCAGCTTCTCTTCCGTCGGATTCGAAATAAAGCCCGTCTCTACCAATACAGATGGGATCTGTGGTGAACGTAATACCGCCAAACTGGTGTTAATCGGCTTACTGTTATGCAGTTTCGCAACCTTACCCATTTCAGACAGAATCGCCGTTGCCAGCTTGTAGCCCTCTTTTTGAGAGTGGCTAAACTGCAAATCAAGCAAGGTTTGATTTACGTTCTTATCATCAATATTGCCAGTAAAAGCAGCACCGCTACCACCAAGTAGCTCTGACTGTTTCTCTTTATTCTCAATCCAGCGTGAGATCTCGGTATTCGCACGTCGAGTATTCAGCACAAACACCGAGCCACCTCTTGGTTGAGGAGTGGTAAATGCATCGGCGTGAATAGAGATCAACAGGTGAGCTTCATTCTCTCGAGCAATCGCAACACGTCGATTCAAGTTCACAAAGTAGTCAGCATTACGCGTTAAACGCGTTTTGATTCCCGGTACGGCATTTAATTGTGCAGCCAGCTTGCGGGAGATACTCAGCGTCGCATTCTTCTCATATTTACGAGATGGACCGATTGAGCCAGGATCTTCACCACCGTGGCCAGGGTCAATCACGATCAAAATGTCTTTCTGACGTTTAACCTGATTAATGTTCTTGCTAACCGTTGGTTTACTTGGCTTCGATGTTGCTTTACTTACCGCACCATGAGGTAAGTCGATCACCAAACGGTGTCCATACTGACCACCCGGAGTCGGGCTCAGTTTGAACAACTCTGCTTTAGACGACTTCTTTAACTCAAAAACCAAGCGATAGGTGTTTTTGTCTGGCGGTGAACTCTTACGAATCTTAGATAGAACAGGGCTATCTTTCACCACGACAGGTAGCTTAGTTGCAAGGTTGGTATTTTTTAAATCGACCACTAAACGACTCGGGCTACTCAGTGTGAAATAGCTAAAGTCCGCTTCTGATTTTAAGTCGATAACCACACGAGTTTCTTCTGGAGAAGGCCAAACCCTTAAACTTTTCAGTGAGTTTGCAGAAACAAGTGAAGAAAACAGTATAGAAAAAACAGCAGCCATCATGGCCACTGCTGAAATAAGGCGTTTAGAAATCAACATAACTCCAACTGACTAAGTAAGCGCTGTCCGTATTCACTATTAGCGGTTAAAGAAACAATACGGTGATCATCTTGGTAACGAATATCAATATCCAAATCAGCTTCTGGTAGCATCCCATAACCTTTCTCAGGCCATTCAACCAAGCAGATAGCATCTGGAGTAAAGTAGTCACGAATTCCCATGAACTCTAACTCTTCAGGATCGGCTAGGCGATAAAGGTCAAAGTGGTACACCTGCCAATCGGCAAGTTGATAAGGTTCAACTAGAGTATACGTTGGGCTCTTTACATTTCCTTGATGGCCAAGTGCTTTTACAAAGCCACGACTGAAGGTCGTTTTACCTGCGCCAAGATCACCATGCAGATAAATAGTCGTCTGCTGTGAGCAAAGATTAGAAAGCTCCGTTCCTAATTGAATCGTTGCTTGTTCATCTTTCAAAGTAAATTGTTTCGTGCTCATGAATACGTTCTCTAAAAATCGATCGTTGACTATATAAAAATCAAAAGAACAAGAATAGTAAACCGTGATGCTTTTGGGAGACAAGCACTCAAGTGTAAGTTCTATGAAAAATACTGCTCAAAACACGTCTGTTCTGGTCAACACCACTAAGATCCGTTAAGATCCGCCCCCATTTTTGCCTAACCGAATTTTAATCGATAAGTATGAAGCCATGAATCTAGACCATCTTGCTGAAAAAATTAAAATTTGGGGAAAAGAGTTAGGCTTTCAAAAAGTTGGCATCTGCGATGTTGATTTAAGTGAACACGAAGCCCCTCTTCAAGCATGGCTAGATGCGGGTCACCACGGCGAAATGGATTGGATGGCTCGACATGGGATGATGCGTGCACGTCCTGATGAACTTCACCCAGGCACAATTCGAGTGATCAGCGCTCGAATGAATTACCTACCACCAGAAGCTCAGTTTGCCTCTAACCTAAACGATACCACTCAAGGCTATATCAGCCGTTATTCTTTAGGCCGCGACTATCACAAATTGTTCCGTAACCAGTTGAAAAAGCTGGGACAAAGAATCGAAAAAGAGGTCGAAGGTTTAGATTCTCGTCCTTTCGTCGATTCTGCGCCTATTTTAGAAAGACCACTAGCTCAAAAAGCAGGGCTAGGCTGGACAGGCAAACACTCACTCATTCTCGATAAAGACGCAGGATCTTGGTTCTTCCTTGGAGAGCTACTAGTTAACATCCCTCTTCCAACAGATGAACCGAGTGTCGATGAGTGCGGCAAATGCACTGCATGTATCACCTCTTGCCCGACCGGCGCCATTATTGATGATGGCGTCGTTGATGCACGCAAATGTATTTCGTACTTAACCATTGAATATGATGGTGTGATCCCTGAAGAGTATAGAGATGCAATTGGTAACCGAATTTACGGTTGTGATGATTGTCAGTTAGTTTGCCCATGGAACCGTCATGCCGAACTGACAGAACAAACCGACTTTCACCGCAGAGAAGATTTCCAAGAAGCCGATCTGGTTTCACTTTCAAGTTGGGATGAAGCAACCTTCCTAAAGAAAATGGAAGGTTCCGCAATAAGACGTATCGGCCACACCCAGTGGTTACGCAATATCTTTGTTGCTATGGGCAATGCACCATTTCAACAACGCATTGTTGAAACACTAGAATCTCATCAAGGTAAAAACGAAATGCTAGATGTGCATATTGAGTGGGCTTTGAATAAACAACTACAACAGTTACCTAACGCTAGCGGCATGCAACAAGATAACTGTTTGCAAAAAAATAGCAGCAAAATCCTCACCAAAAAGCACAGACTGATACGTATTGTTGAGAAAGGGCTACCAAGAGACGCCTAGCCCTTTAAGCATCAACGATTGGCAGTTTTGCCTACATCGACTGTCCAATATATAAGACAACCCGTTGCACATAATTTTAGAACAATGTTTGACCTTGTTCTCAATTCTAGCAATGTGGAAAAAATTCAGAACTCTCGTAAACTTCCGACACCCGCACAAAGTTAAACACAGTACCGATAAATGATTAAGATCAAAAAACAACAAGTTAACGATCTTTTATCAAATCCTAGATAAGCATCCAACTTGATAAAAAACAATAAGTTACGATCACTACAATTCATCTAATATATTGAAAACAAGAAAGATCTTTTAGGGGTGGCTAAAGAATTAAGCCTGAAATAACTTTATCAACCAA
This sequence comes from Vibrio gigantis, assembly GCF_024347515.1. NCBI lineage: Bacteria > Pseudomonadati > Pseudomonadota > Gammaproteobacteria > Vibrionales > Vibrionaceae > Vibrio > Vibrio gigantis. The sequence continues at coordinate 281,375 of NZ_AP025492.1, read as the reverse complement.
GTTATCCACACCTAAATTTTTGTGGATAAGTCTGTTTATAGATGTGAAAAACCTCAAGTATCTGCTTCAGAGACCTGATATTTACTAGCATTCCAGTTGCTAAGAAAAATTTAAGACAAAAAAATATCCACCATGATGGAGGATTATTTGCTTTTTGGGGGGATTATGCTTCGCAGCATTAAAGAAAGAGCGTGACCTTTACGGTCGTCTTTAAACTCTGTGTTCTAAAGAAAAACACGGTGGTTTAAAGAGTCTTAATAGCTTTTAGAAGAAAGCTGGAGCGATACATCGGGTTCGAACCGATGACCTCAACCTTGGCAAGGTTGCGCTCTACCAACTGAGCTAGTATCGCATTAGTTAATCGCTGCTCTTACTGCCTTGGGCAGCTCTTACCGCCTTGGGTAAACAGATAGCGCCTAACTGTAATGTGGTTGCGGGAGCCGGATTTGAACCGACGACCTTCGGGTTATGAGCCCGACGAGCTACCAAACTGCTCCATCCCGCGTCCGGATGCATCAATTAAGTTGATGATTCTTTAATTTGGAGCGATACATCGGGTTCGAACCGATGACCTCAACCTTGGCAAGGTTGCGCTCTACCAACTGAGCTAGTATCGCATTAGTTAGTCGCTACTCTTACTGCCTTGGGCAATAAACGGCGCTTAACTGTAATGTGGTTGCGGGAGCCGGATTTGAACCGACGACCTTCGGGTTATGAGCCCGACGAGCTACCAAACTGCTCCATCCCGCGTCCGGATGCATTGTTTAAGACAATGAGGCTTTAAACTGGAGCGATACATCGGGTTCGAACCGATGACCTCAACCTTGGCAAGGTTGCGCTCTACCAACTGAGCTAGTATCGCATTAGTTAACCGCTGCTTTTACTGCCTTGGGCAGCTCTTACCGCCTTGGGCAAACAGATAGCGCCTAACTGTAATGTGGTTGCGGGAGCCGGATTTGAACCGACGACCTTCGGGTTATGAGCCCGACGAGCTACCAAACTGCTCCATCCCGCGTCCGGATGCATTGTTTAAGACAATGAAACTAAACCATTTTCATTCTGAGTACTTTCTCTAGGAGATGACTGCTAAGAACTGAATTTGGAGCGATACATCGGGTTCGAACCGATGACCTCAACCTTGGCAAGGTTGCGCTCTACCAACTGAGCTAGTATCGCATTAGTTAGTCGCTGCTCTTACTGCCTTGGGCAGCTCTTACCGCCTTGGGCAAACAGATAGCGCTTAACTGTAATGTGGTTGCGGGAGCCGGATTTGAACCGACGACCTTCGGGTTATGAGCCCGACGAGCTACCAAACTGCTCCATCCCGCGTCCGGATGCATTGTTTAAGACAATGAGGCTTTAAATTGGAGCGATACATCGGGTTCGAACCGATGACCTCAACCTTGGCAAGGTTGCGCTCTACCAACTGAGCTAGTATCGCATTAGTTGACCGCTGCTCTTACTGCCTTGGGCAATGAACTAGCGCTTAACTGTAATGTGGTTGCGGGAGCCGGATTTGAACCGACGACCTTCGGGTTATGAGCCCGACGAGCTACCAAACTGCTCCATCCCGCGTCCGGATGCATTGTTTAAGACAATGAGGCTTTAAATTGGAGCGATACATCGGGTTCGAACCGATGACCTCAACCTTGGCAAGGTTGCGCTCTACCAACTGAGCTAGTATCGCATTAGTTAGTCGCTGCTCTTACTGCCTTGGCAATAAATGGCGCCTAACTGTAATGTGGTTGCGGGAGCCGGATTTGAACCGACGACCTTCGGGTTATGAGCCCGACGAGCTACCAAACTGCTCCATCCCGCGTCCGGATGCATTGTTTAAGACAATGAAACTAAACCATTTTCATTCTGAGTACTTTCTCTAGGAGATGACTGCTAAGAACTGAATTTGGAGCGATACATCGGGTTCGAACCGATGACCTCAACCTTGGCAAGGTTGCGCTCTACCAACTGAGCTAGTATCGCATAAGTTAATCGCTGCTCTTACTGCCTTGGCAATAAATAGCGCTTAACTGTAATGTGGTTGCGGGAGCCGGATTTGAACCGACGACCTTCGGGTTATGAGCCCGACGAGCTACCAAACTGCTCCATCCCGCGTCCGGATGCATCAATTAAGTTGATGATTCTTTAATTTGGAGCGATACATCGGGTTCGAACCGATGACCTCAACCTTGGCAAGGTTGCGCTCTACCAACTGAGCTAGTATCGCATTATAAAAGGTCTTTCACCTTTCGATTACCGCATTCGCCGTAACCTACAAATTGGAGCGATACATCGGGTTCGAACCGATGACCTCAACCTTGGCAAGGTTGCGCTCTACCAACTGAGCTAGTATCGCAATCTGAAAACGTCTTTCGCCGTTCAGGGCTGCGAATTATAAGAGCATTTTTTTGTGATGCAAGTCCTTAATGCAAAATTACGAAACTTTTTACTCAACTGCTGTAAAAGCACACAGATTTGCAAAAAAAAACGGCTCTTATGTCCCTGAAAAGTTAGATAAACGTGATCATTTCATTCGACTAGATGTTAATAATCGTTTTTCGGTAGTACTGCAGCTCGGCGATCGACTCTCGAATATCGTCTAACGCAAGGTGACTTCCCGACTTAGAAAAACCATCTAACACTTCAGGTTTCCAACGACGAGTCAGCTCTTTTAGAGTGCTTACGTCAACATAGCGGTAGTGGAAGTACTCTTCCAACTCTGGCATGTGCTTGTATAAGAAGCGGCGGTCTTGACCAATGCTGTTGCCACAAATAGGTGACTTACCTTTCGGTACCCATTTTTCAAGAAATTCAATCGTTTGTTGAATGGCATCTTGTTCTGAAACCGTGCTTTCTTGAATTCGCTTCACTAGGCCGCTGCCAGTATGAGTCGTTGTGCACCACTCATCCATTTTGTCCAATTCACTCTGAGGTTGGTGAATAGCCAAAACAGGTCCTTCAGCCAGGATGTTAAGCTCACTATCAGTAACGATAGTCGCAATTTCAATGATTTTATGAGTTTCAGGATCAAGTCCTGTCATCTCTAGATCAACCCAAATAAGGTTCTGATCGCTAAAGGACATAAGGCGCTGCCTATTTGTTTATGTGTAAAAGAGGTACTATACCCAAATAACTATACTCAAACTAGCTTTAGGACCATCGAAATCACGTGGTACCAGCAACATCCGGTTTGAGTCCCCAATCATCAAGTTAGATGTGTTAAGTGAAAAATTGTGGCTAAAAAAAAGAAGTTAACCAAAGGTCAAGTACGTCGTGTACGTAGCAACCAGAACAAGCGACTCAAGAAAGAAGATTCTATCCAGTGGGATGAGAACATGCTTGGTGGAACCAAAAGCGGACTCGTGATTACGCGCTTTGGCCAACATGCTGATATCGAAGATCTTGAAACGAACGAAGTTCATCGTTGTAACCTACGCCGTAGTATCGAGACTTTAGTTTCTGGTGACCGAGTGACTTGGCGAGCGGGCTTAGAGTCTATGGCTGGTATTTCTGGCGTTGTGGAAGCGGTTGAACCAAGAACTTCAATGCTGACTCGCCCCGATTACTACGATGGCCTAAAACCGGTTGCGGCAAACGTCGACCAAATGGTTATCGTATCTGCGGTACTACCAGAGCTATCACTTAATATCATCGACCGCTACTTAATCGCTTCTGAAACGGTCAACATCGCACCTCTTGTTGTACTGAACAAGGTTGACCTGCTGACTGATGAGCAGATTGCTGAATACCGTGAAACACTTAAAGAGTACGAGAAGATCGGCTACAAAGTGATGTTCGTGAGTAAAGAGTCTGGCTACGGCATCAAAGAGCTGGAAGCTGAACTGAAAGATCGCATCAACATCTTTGTTGGCCAATCGGGTGTAGGTAAATCAAGCCTAGTGAATGCATTAATGCCAACGCTAGACATTGAAGAAGGCGAAGTCTCTGAGAACTCAGGTCTTGGCCAGCATACAACTACGGCCGCTCGTTTATACCACTTCCCTTCTGGAGGAGATCTGATTGACTCACCAGGAGTTCGTGAATTCGGCCTATGGCACCTAGAAGCCGACGAAATCACTGAAGCCTTCATCGAATTCAAGCCTTACCTTGGCGGCTGTAAGTTTCGCGACTGTAAGCACAATGACGACCCAGGTTGTATCCTGCGTGAAGCGGTAGAAAGCGGAAAGATCAGTCGACTGCGTTTCGACAACTACCACCGCATAATTGAAAGCATGGCGAGTAACAAAGATAACCGTCAGTATTCACGCAACAAAAAAGCCGATCTCTAATCGCGTTTTTGTGAACAAATGTGCGCATTTACTGACAATTGGCGCGAATTTAAGTAACATCTCGCGCCCTAAACCGTCATCGACAGATTTAATTGAAAAACAATTAGCATTGGAAAATTAATACAATGGATAAGATTAAAGTTGGATTGCAGTACTGGATTCCACAACATGGACTGACTCGCCTAGTCGGCAAACTGGCGTCTGCTAAAGCCGGCGGCTTAACGACAGCGATCATCAATTGGTTCATCAAGCAATACAAAGTGAACATGGATGAAGCTCTGCATAGCGATCCAAAACACTTTAAAACATTCAATGAATTCTTCGTGCGTGAATTGAAAGAAGGCATGCGCCCTATCGCTGAAGGCGAGTCTGTTATTGTTCACCCTGCCGACGCTCGCGTAAGCCAATTTGGTCCAATTACTGACGGTCAACTGATTCAAGCTAAAGGCCATAACTACTCAGCTCGCGAGCTATTGGGTGGTGATGCAGCATTAGCTGATGAATTTAAAGACGGTGAATTCGCAACACTTTACTTGTCTCCAAGTGATTACCATCGCGTGCACATGCCATGCGACGGCACACTGCGCCAGATGATCTACGTTCCAGGTGACCTTTTCTCAGTGAACCCGCTAACGGCAGAGAACGTTCCAAACCTATTCGCTCGTAATGAACGTGTAGTTTGTATCTTCGATACTGAATTTGGCCCAATGGCACAAGTACTGGTTGGCGCAACTATTGTTGGTAGCATTGAGCAAGTGTGGGCAGGTACTATTACACCACCTCGTGGTAACTCTGTTTACAAGTGGGATTACCCTGCGCAGGGTGATACAGCCATCGTCTTGAAAAAAGGCGAAGAGATGGGTCGCTTTAAACTTGGTTCAACGGTTATTAACCTGTTCGCTAAAGATGCAATCAAGTTCGATGAGACTATGCTAAATGGTGAGAAAACGGTTCTTGGTACGCCTTACGCGCACATTGCTGCGGGTAAAGAAGCACCTGCGAGTGAAGATGTTGTTGCTGATACTGCAGAAAACACAGACCAAGTATAACTCCCAGAGTTAGCTCATTAAGCTTTCAAGGCGCGTTTTTCAGAGAAGAACGCGCCTTTTTCTTCGCTCTATCGATTCATTTCCTACTCAAGCTCTCACAACCCAAATTTCCAAAGCCCTGTCCAGCCACATTTGCTTGCCACTATTACCTTCAATTGCCCAGAAAAAAGATTGACCAAAAACAAAACAGTTGCCGAAACCTTAAACAACTTTCCGATTTTACAACCCGTCTCCAAGTACCCAAAAACCAGATAACTTACTCTATTTGAAGAAATTTTATTTATAGGGTCTTTGTACATGCCTAAACTCAATGTTGGCGTTCTGGTCAAGCTGTTGATTTGTTTTGCGATTCCCTTAGGCGTGTTATTCATGCCGATAGACTCAATACCAATCGACGATCTCACGCTGATTCAACACCGCTTGTTGGCGATATTCCTTCTGGCAGCACTGCTTTGGGTGCTTGAACCCGTGCCAGTTTTCGCTACCTCAATACTGATCATTGCACTTGAACTGGTCATGATTTCTGACAAAGGTTTGCATCTATTCCGAAATCCACCAGCGGGACACGATCTCGGTGAATTAATTAAATATACCGACATATTTGGTGCATTTTCATCACCGATCATCATTCTATTCATGGGTGGTTTCGCACTCGCGATATCCGCATCCAAGTACGAACTCGACAACAACTTAGCTCGAGTGCTGCTCAAGCCATTTGGCACAGAGCCACGTTTCATCATGCTGGGTTTGATGCTGATCACCGCTGTGTTCTCAATGTTCATGTCGAATACCGCAACAACGGTCATGATGCTAGCTCTGCTTGGCCCTATCGTGGCTTCTGCACCAAAAGGCGATATGGGGATCAAAGCACTCGTATTGTGTATTCCGATTGCCGCTAATACTGGTGGTATCGCCACACCAATCGGTACGCCTCCCAATGCCATCGCACTGCAATACCTAACGGGTGAAAACACCATCGACTTCCTGAGTTGGATGATGATGGGCTTACCGTTTGTGATCATCCAACTCACCATAGCTTGGTTCCTTCTTCAGAAAATCTTTCCTTCCAAGCAAAAGAACATGGTGCTCAAGCTCGATGGACAATTTAGAAAGAGCTGGCGAGCTATTGTGGTTTACATCACCTTCTCTGCAACAATCTTATTGTGGATGACCACCAAGCTACATGGCATGAACACCTATGTAGTCTCTATCATTCCTCTCGCCGTCTTTACCCTAACGGGCATCATGGGTAAGGAAGAGCTAAAGCTGATTAACTGGGATGTGTTGTGGTTAGTCGCGGGTGGTATTGCGATTGGTATCGGCCTAGATAAAACAGGCTTAGCGGCAGCACTCGCACACGCAATTGATTATGAATCTCTGTCACCGGCAGCCGTAGTTCTGACGCTATCTATCGTGTGTTGGCTAATGGCGAACTTCATGTCAAACACCGCGACTGCGAACTTGCTGATGCCGATAGCCGCTGCGATCGGTGCATCGATGGAAAGCTTAGTTACTATTGGTGGATTGCAAGGGTTATTGGTTGTGGTCGCCTTCTCTGCGTCACTTGGTATGATTTTGCCAGTATCGACACCACCCAACTCACTGGCCTACTCGACCGGGCTTATCGAAAGCAAAGACATGGCGAAGATGGGTATCATCTTAGGGATTGTCGGCTTATTAATGGTCTACCTTGCGCTGTTTATCATCACCTAGCAGACGTTAACGCCCTTCTTTAATTCTCACTAAAGCGCTGAATATAGATTTAGCGCTTTTTTCGAGCTATACCACTCCGCTCTAAGCAATTAGCTGACATTTCAATCAACAGATAACTGTGATTTCACTTCACTGTTTATAAAAAAACAGCACAAATATATTTAGAATTTATGATTTTAAACACATTTATTCTCACTGAGACAACGACACTATACACCTATCAGAGACACATCAATTCACCATCAAGTACGTCACTGTAGTTAGGGTTTTGTTTTAAAAGAGAGGAATGGACCTTGAGACATACTATTAAATTTAAAATTCAGATCGCCATTGCGATCATTATCGCCGTCGTGAGTGGCGCCCAAGCCTGGATATCGGTCAACCAGCTCACCCAAGAGACTGAAGTCGCGATCAACCAAGAAATGAAGAATGTAAGTGCAGGAACAACCAATTACATTGCCGATTGGCTGTCGACTCGCAGTGATATGATGCTGGCCAATGAACCAACCATTTCAAGCAATAGTAATTCTGACCGCGAGTTATTGATCACCAAACAAGCTGGTCAATTCCTATCGGTTTACGCGGGATTCAACGATGGTACTATCGCGTATGGCGATAAAACGGAAGGCTGGCCAGCAGACTACGACCCGCGAACTCGCCCTTGGTATAAAGATGCCAACGCTGCATCAGACCTTATCATCACTGAACCTTATCAAGATTTCGATGGCAGTATTGTTATCAGCTTCGCTAAAGCATTCAGTGGAGAAAGACAAGGCGTTCTCGCGGCAGACTTAACCGTAACTAGCATCATTGATACGGTTCTTAACGTAAAACTGGATAACGATGGCTTCGCCTTCTTAGTAGATGGTAACAACAACATTGTTGCTTACAGTGATGAAGCGTTAAGTCAAAAACCACTGACGACTCTGAACCCTGCTCTGACGACTAACAAAGTGTCGCAATTGATCAAAGATCAAATGATCACCACTCTAACTTGGCCAGGCCAAGGCGATAAACTGGTCTACATTGCTAACGTTCCAAATACCGATTGGTCACTGGGTATCGTTATCGATAAAGAAATGGCGTTTTCTGCGGTATCTGACGCGATTCAATTCATCGCGCTTACCTCTCTTGTTCTGTACATCGTGATTTCAATCGCGAGTACTATGGTCATCAACCGACTGCTTTACCCATTACAAACTTTATCTGAAGCGCTAACCCAGCTTGCTCAAGGTAGAGGCGACCTCACTCAACGTATTGATATCACGCGTATGGATGAAATTGGCAAACTTGCCGAGCTCGTGAACCAGTTCTTGAGTCAAATGCAAAGCATGCTTAAGGGCGTGATAGAACACAGCCACGATCTCAACAATCATGCAGAAAAAGCCAATCAACTGGCTACCCAATCTTCGATTCGAGTTGAGAATCAACAAAACGACATCAACCAAATTGCGACTGCGATTCATGAAATGTCCGCCACCGCTGCTGAAGTGGCCAGCCATGCCGAATTAACCGCCTCCGCATCTCAGGCATCAGCGACCGCTTGTAATGAGGGTCAGGAAGTTATCCAACAAAACCGTGATGCTATAACAGGCCTTGCGACTCAAGTTGAAGATGCCGCCAATGTTATTCGAGAGTTAGAGAGTAACGCCCAAAGCATCAACAAGATCCTATCCACCATTCAAGGCATTGCCGAACAAACCAACCTGTTGGCATTGAACGCTGCGATTGAAGCTGCTCGTGCAGGTGAACAAGGTCGTGGGTTTGCGGTGGTCGCCGATGAAGTTCGAGTGCTAAGCCAAAGAACGCATGGCTCAACGGAAGAAATCCGTGTAATGATCGATACCCTGCAGAAGAATACCGAACATGCGGTTGATAGCATGACCACCAGCACTCAACTGGCAGAAAACAGTGTTGGCTTCGCAGAGCAAGCTCATGGCAGCCTGACTAAGATCACCCAAGCAATCACTGAAATCAACGATATGGCACTTCAGATAGCGAGTGCTGCCGAAGAGCAACGTGCGGTAAGCGAAGACATCAGTCGCAACACACAAGGGATCAAAGATGCCTCTGACGATTTGGCACAACAAGCTGAAAGCAGCCGCAATAGCTCAAATGAAATGAGCAACGCTGCTGAATCGATGCGCCGAGATGTAGAGCGCTTCAAGGTATAAGGAATGCCGAGTTCAATAGCATATTGCAATAGCGAAACGGACAACTGAAACAAACCTATAACTGAGGAGCAAAGCGGTTCTTTTCATAAGAATCACTTTGTTCTTAGTCCGGTTTAATGCATATTGATGAGCTAATTTATCCCAGACACAAGGATGTTATTCAGATGGGATTCGAATGGTTGGCTCTCGCCGCTGCCTTTCTTTGGGCTATCGCAAGCCTAATGTCCGTAAAGCCTGCTCAACACTTGGGTTCTTTCGCTTATAGTCGTTGGCGAATGGGCTGCACCGCTATCATATTATCGAGCATGGCTTGGTTTACTGGTGGCTGGACAACTGTAGAAGCGGACTTAATCACGCCGATGATGCTGTCTGGCCTGATTGGCATCTTTATTGGCGATACCGCCCTATTTGCCTGCTTGAACCGAATGGGCCCACGCCAAGCGGGTTTGCTGTTCTCTTGTCACGCCGTATTCTCCGCCATTCTCGGTTACTTCCTATTTAGTGAAAGCATGACCTCGGTGGAGCTGATTGGCTCAGCTTTGGTATTTAGTGGCGTATTAACTGCGATCTTCTTTGGTCGTCGAGGACAAGCCAACAACCAACTTGAAACCATCAAGGGCGCGGTGTGGATTGGTGTTGCTCTCGGAATCACAGCGGCTATCTGCCAAGCATTGGGCGGTATTATTGCCAAACCTGTGATGCAAACTAGCATCGACCCGATAGCTGCCTCCGCCATTCGAATGATCACCGCCTTTGTGGCCCATTCACTGTTTCGCTTAACCGGCGCCAAGCTATCACGCGCAATCAAGCCTATGAATGGTCAAATATTCGCAATTACCGCAGTTAACGGCTTTTTGGCGATGGCGGTGGGAATGACGCTTATCTTGTATGCACTGCAAGAAGGGAATGTCGGCATGGTTGCTCTGTTATCTTCAACCACACCTATCATGTTGCTGCCAATTCTATGGCTGTACACCAAGCAGAGGCCAAATACCTATGCTTGGATCGGTGCCATTGTTGCCGTAGTGGGTACTGGTATTCTAGTCAGGTAGTGGTACAGGTATTTTGGTCAGCTAGTGCGGCTGATTAGAAACTGAGAGCTAATGGTTAATGACTATTAACTCTCAGTAAAAACAAAAAGCTAAGAACGCGGGAACGGGAAAGCGGTCACGTCATCGATATGGTCGTAGCCTAACGCCAACATGATCAGACGATCAATACCTAACGCAACGCCCGCACAGTCTGGTAAACCCGCTTTTAATGCCTCAATCAAGTGATGGTCAATCGGTTGAGGTGATAAACCCATCTCAATTCGTTTGGTATTGTCATCTTCAAAGCGTTTAAGCTGCTCTTGTGGCTTATCTAATTCATGGAAGCCGTTTGCTAGCTCGATGCCTTTGAAATACACCTCAAAGCGGTCGGCTACTCGCGGATCATTCGGGTTAATCTTGGCTAATGCCGCCTGTGAAGCTGGGAAGTCATAAACAAATGCTGGTACTGTCTGGCCAATTTTAGCTTCAACGCCCACGCTGAATAGTAATTGCAATAAGGTATCGCGATCTTGTTCAGGGTCGGCAATATCACTTAACCCAAGCTTCGCTGCTGCTTGTTTTAGGGTACCCATCGAATCCTCGAGCGGACACACACCCAGCACATCAATAAAGGCTTGTTGGTAAGTCATGCGCTCTGCTGCACCCGACTTGAGGGTTTGCTGCAATAGCAAGTCCATTTCATCCATCAGGTCATGATGATCAAAGCCAACACGATACCACTCTAACATGGTGAACTCAGGGTTGTGGTAGCGACCATTTTCTTCGTTACGGAAAGACTTACAAATTTGGTAAATACAGCCACTTCCAGCTGCCAACAAGCGCTTCATATGAAATTCAGGGCTCGTCATAAAGAACAATGGTTGGCCTTGCGCATAACCCGGCCCTACGAATTCAGTTTTGAAGGTATGTAAATGCACGTCCGTCACCGTGGCGTGACTCATCGCAGGCGTATCCACTTCCATCACATTCCTTTCTGCAAAAAACTGACGGATTTGATTAAGGATATCAGCACGTTGCTTTAACTGCTTGATGGTTGCTGCTGGTTGCCATGTAGAGTGCATTACTAAGTTCCATATCACTGAATTCTAGGCGACGAAAATTACCACCTTTCGCCTCTTTTGTAAGCTTCTATCTGTCTTTTATGAAAGCAAAATGTTGCTTTAATGAAGCCAGAAAATCACGTTCTACAATACAATTATCAATACAGCTTTCACATCCACATTGATAACAAAAATCATACTCAACAAGCCGTTAACACAAGCCCTGTGGGCTAATCGTTATCAACAATTCATTGCCGTGATTGCAGTCACATAACCTATAAATTCTATGCCTCCATATGCATTACTGACCTAAAAACCCAAATGCATCAACTTTTCGAATACCTTCCTCTCTTACACTGAACCTACCACTTAAGGCTTAGGGGTGATAAGCAGTTCCTACTGTTTAGAACCTTCCTAAATAGGCTTTTTATAATAACAAGCGGAATACTCCGCATCACACTGGAGAATAACTGTGAAGACAATTACCACAGATATCGCAGTCATCGGCGCAGGCGGCGCTGGTCTTCGTACAGCAATTGCAGCAGCTGAAGCTAATCCTGAATTGGAAGTAGCACTGATTTCTAAAGTTTACCCAATGCGTTCGCACACGGTAGCAGCGGAAGGCGGTTCAGCAGCAGTAATTAAAGACGAAGATAGCCTTGATAACCACTTCAACGATACTGTTGGCGGTGGCGACTGGCTATGTGAACAGGATGTTGTTGAATACTTTGTTGAAAACGCGACTCGCGAAATGATCCAAATGGAACAATGGGGCTGCCCATGGAGTCGTAAAGAAAACGGTGAAGTAAACGTACGCCGATTCGGCGGTATGAAGGTAGAGAGAACGTGGTTCGCAGCGGATAAAACTGGCTTCCACATGCTTCATACTCTGTTCCAGACTTCGATGAAGTACGATCAAATCAAACGATTTGACGAGTACTTTGTGGTGGATTTGATCGTTGAAGAAGGCGAAGTACAAGGCCTTATCGCAATTCACATGTCTGAAGGTGAGCTTGTTACCATCAAAGCAAAATCGGTTGTATTAGCAACGGGTGGCGCAGGTCGTGTTTACCACTGTAATACCAACGGCGGCATCGTAACTGGCGACGGTATGGCAATGGCTTATCGTCACGGTGTACCACTGCGTGATATGGAGTTCGTTCAATACCACCCAACAGGCCTACCGGGCACTGGCATCTTGATGACCGAAGGTTGTCGTGGTGAAGGCGGTATCATCGTCAACAAGAACGGCTACCGTTACCTACAAGATTACGGCATGGGCCCAGAAACTCCAGTGGGCGAGCCGAAAAACAAATACATGGAACTGGGTCCACGTGACAAAGTTTCTCAAGCATTCTGGCACGAGCAGCAGAAAGGTAACACCATCAAGCACCCGCTTGGTGATGTGGTACACCTTGACCTTCGCCACCTTGGTGAAGAGTACCTACAAGAACGTCTACCGTTTATCTGTGAGCTAGCAAAAGCGTACGTAAACGTCGACCCTGCAAAAGAGCCAATCCCAATTCGTCCTACCGTTCACTACACCATGGGTGGTATTGAAACTAACGGTACCTGTGAAACTCGCATCAAAGGCCTATTCGCGGTTGGTGAATGTGCTTCAGTTGGCCTACACGGTGCAAACCGCCTAGGTTCTAACTCACTGGCTGAGTTCGTGGTATTTGGTCGTGTCGCTGGTGAAGAAGCGGTGAAACGCGCTGCTGAATTCAAAGGCTGGAACGAAGAGTCTATCGCTAAGCAAGTGAAAGCGGTTGAAGATCGCATCGCAGGTATCTTGGCTCAAGAAGGCGATGAAAACTGGGCTGATATCCGTACTGAAATGGGTCACACCATGGAAGCGGGTTGTGGTATCTACCGTCAAGAAGACTTGATGCAAGAAACTATCAACAAGATCACTGAACTGAAAGCGCGCTACAAGAAGATCAGCATTAAAGACAAAGGCAAAGTGTTCAACACTGACCTACTTTACGCTATCGAAGTGGGTTACGGCCTTGAAGTTGCCGAAGCGATGGTTCATTCAGCGATTCTTCGTAAAGAGTCTCGCGGTGCACACCAACGTCTAGATGACAACTGCACAGAACGTGATGACGTGAACTTCCTGAAACACTCTCTATCGTTCTACAACGAAGATGCTGCACCAACCATCGACTACAGCGGCGTTAAGATCACCAAATCTCAACCTAAAGCTCGTCTATACGGTGAAGCAGCAGAGAAAGCTGCTGCCGCTGAAAAGGCCGCAGAAGCTGAAAAATCTTCAGCAGAAAGTGCTAAGAAAGATGAGAAGAGCGAAGAGGAGCAAGCATAATGTCAGCGAACCGTATCCAAAAAGTAGACATTCTGCGCTACGACCCAGAGAAAGATGCAGAACCTTACATGCAGACTTTCGAAGTGCCATTTGATGAAACCATGTCAGTACTTGATGCCATTGGTTACATCAAAGACTACCAAGATAAAGACCTGTCTTACCGTTGGTCTTGTCGTATGGCGATCTGTGGTTCTTGCGGCATCATGGTTGATGGTGTGCCAAAGCTAGCTTGTAAGAGCTTCTTACGTGACTACCCGAACGGCCTAACTATCGAGCCACTGGCTAATTTCCCAATCGAGAAAGATTTGATTGTCGACATGACGCCGTTCATCGAGCGCCTTGAAGCAATCAAGCCATACATCATTGGTAACGATCGTAAGCCTGAAGACGGCACTAACATCCAGACTCCAGAGCAAATGGCGAAATACAAACAGTTCGCTGGCTGCATTAACTGTGGTCTTTGTTACGCAGCGTGTCCTCAATTCGGTCTAAACCCTGAGTTCATTGGCCCTGCAGCATTGACGCTTGCTCACCGTTACAACCTAGATAGCCGTGACAACGGTAAAGATGAGCGCATGAAGCTTATCAATGGTGAAAACGGCGCTTGGGGCTGTACGTTTGTAGGTTACTGTTCTGAAGTATGTCCGAAGAAAGTCGACCCAGCAGCTGCAGTGAACCAAGGCAAAGTTGAGTCTTCAATGGACTTCGTTATCTCGATGTTCAAACCAGACGGTACATCAGTTAGCAAGAACCAAGTAAAAACAACAGAGGAGGCATAAGATGAGCAATCGTAAGCCTTATGTTCGTGAGATGAAGAGAACGTGGTGGAGCAACCATCCGTTCTACCGCTTCTACATGCTACGTGAAGCAACTGTACTGCCTTTGATTCTGTTCACTGTGTTCCTAACCTTTGGTTTGGGTGCGCTAGTGAAAGGCCCTGAAGCGTGGGCTGGTTGGTTGAACTTTATGGCTAACCCTATCATTGTCGGTATTAATATCGTGGCTCTGTTAGGTAGCTTAATGCACGCTCAAACCTTCTTCAGCATGATGCCTCAAGTGATGCCAATCCGCCTGAAAGGTAAATTGGTTGATAAAAGAATCATCGTACTGACTCAGTGGGCAGCGGTGGCTTTTATTTCTTTAATCGTTCTTGTTGTGGTGTAAGGAGCTTTCGTTATGAACACAAATTACAAAGTAAAACCTGTTAACCACAATCCTCAACGCTCTGATGAGCCAATCTGGTGGGGTCTATTCGGCGCTGGCGGTACTTGGTTCGCGATGATCACGCCAATCACGATCTTAGTACTAGGTATCTTAGTACCCATGGGGATTATCGATGCGGACGCAATGAGCTACGAGCGTGTATCTGAATTTGCCACCAGCATCATTGGTGCGCTATTCATCATCGGTACGTTAGCACTGCCAATGTGGCACGCCATGCACCGTCTTCACCACGGCATGCACGACCTGAAATTCCACGTCGGCGTTGCGGGTAAAGTGGGCTGCTACTTCTTTGCAGGCCTAATCAGCGCACTGTCTGTTATTTTCATCTTTATGATTTAACAGTTAAGAGCAGATACGGGATTCGAGTAACCGAATCACGAAGAGCTTAAGAGCGCAAAGACTAAAAGCAGAGCTAGGTTATCCGGCTCTGCTTTTTTGTTGCTTGTCGAATCTCAAACATCTAGCTCACTTGCTCTTCCCGCTCTTCGTATCTCGAATCCCGTTTACTCGCATCTGCTCTCCCGCTCTTTATCTCCCTCATATCAGCCTTTCTCCGCTTACACTACTTACATCTCCTTACGCCACGAAATCGGCCCAAGTGATATCGTTATCAATAAATAAGAAGTAACTATTAAACCCATTGAATTTACTTAGATAGCGAATGCCATGAAAAAGATACTTTTAGCTTTACTGCCATTAGCCCTAGTCGGCTGTAATAGTTCATCAGACAGTGATACATCATCGACCACCACACCACCTAAGCCTACGCCGCCACCAGCACCAAGCTTGGATGTGACCATTTACTCGTCTATCGAGAACTGTAGTACTGCAGCAGATGTCCCTAACTGTGCATTTGAAAAGGGTATCTATGTACTAAAAGTAGATTCAACGGTTACCGATGAACAGCAGCAGCGAGTGATTGCCCAAGCAACCAACTTCGCGACTTGGGCGAGTGATAGCGTCAAACAGCAGCTAAATCACAAAACATTCGTAATTGGCATCATGATGACAGAGCCGAATGGCCCATCTGAAGAAGCTGAGTTTGTGGTTACCTTAAGCCAAGCGAAACAGATTGTTGACGGTGTGGAGCTGGTGTACACCAATATTGATGGTACTGACGAGACAGAGCGAGCGACCACTTATCAGAAACTCATGCAACTGTTCGACTACTATGGTGATGACAATCAAAGCCACTTACTCGGCCAGGGGCTAAACAGCGCATACAGCAGCTTTAAGTCGCTACTCCAACATCAAGACCTTGCCGCAAGTACACTGAACGTTGAAGCACTGCGTTTCGACGAATGTCCATACGGAAATGGCCAGCTATCGACAACTGCATCAGAGCGTGCATTGGGTACTGATACACCATGCGTGACAGAAGATGATGAAGAGCCAGCACCAAATGGTCAAGTTGATGAAATTCACGAAATTAGTGGCGTAAACCTAAACCCTGGCGCACTGCTTGGTTTGATGTACGAGTACAAGGTAAACCCAACGATCAGCGAAGGTGGTGGTGAGCTGTTTGGTTCAAAAGGTGGCGAGTTTCAGAATATTGGTCAAGTTGGCTCCGGTGAGCTAGATGGCAACGTTGAAGCAATGTTCAACTCTTGGGCAAACCCTGCATTTGCGCCACTTAATATCTACCTTGACACCTACTTCTTAGCGAATAAAAAATAAGCTAGACCTCGCAATAACGTTATATTGCAGGCACAAAAAAGGTCGCTCATTAGCGACCTTTTTTATTATCCGTGTTTAAACACAGTAATTATTTTACACGACCAACGTATTCGCCAGTGCGAGTATCAACTTTCACAACTTCACCGATAGCGATGAATAGAGGTACACGAACTACCGCGCCAGTTGCTAGAGTTGCAGGTTTACCGCCAGTACCTTGTGTGTCGCCTTTTAGGCCAGGATCGGTTTCAGTTACTGCGATCTCAACAAAGTTTGGTGGAGTTACTGTGATAGGGTTATCATTCCACAACGTTAGAGTACATACGTCGTTTTCAACTAACCATTTAGCTGTATCGCCAACTGCTTTTACTTCAGCAGCGATTTGCTCGAATGTTTCATTGTTCATGAAGTGGTAGAATTCGCCATCGCTGTATAGGTAGCCTAGTTCAACGTCTACAACGTCCGCTAGTTCTACTGTATCGCCTGACTTAAATGTTTTCTCTAACACTTTGCCTGACAGCAGTTTACGAAGTTTAACACGGTTAAACGCTTGGCCTTTACCTGGCTTAACGTATTCATTTTCGATAATTGAGCAAGGCTCGTTATCCATCATGAATTTTAAACCGCCTTTGAATTCATTGGTGCTTACTGACGCCATGATTTTCTCTTCCACATCTTTGAGTTAATTTCAATGCCGCATATCATAACCCGAAAAGTCGAATCTGTTGAGCAAAACTGGCTCAAACAACTATCGAATGCGATCTCTGACCCGACAAAACTGCTTGAGGCATTAGAAATAGACCCAACACCGTGGCAAGCAGGTTTCGCTGCTCGCGAGTTATTTGCGCTTCGGGTTCCTCTTAGCTTTGTCGAACGAATGGAAAAAGGCAACCCACACGATCCTCTATTACGTCAGGTTTTGCCGCTCAGTGAAGAGTTTGAGGCTCACCAAGGGTACTCTGCAGATCCCTTAGAAGAGCAAGAAAACGCTATTCCTGGGCTACTGCACAAATACAAAAATCGTGCATTGATGATCGTAAAAGGGGGTTGCGCGATCAACTGCCGATACTGCTTCCGTCGTCATTTCCCGTATCAAGATAACAAGGGCTCAAAGTCGGTTTGGCAAACCAGCCTCGACTATGTTGCTACCCATACAGAGGTCAACGAGGTTATCTTGTCAGGTGGCGATCCTCTCATGGCAAAAGACAGCGAATTAGAGTGGCTAATCAACGCTATCGAACAGATTCCACATGTCAAAACTGTTCGTATTCATAGCCGTTTGCCAGTAGTCATTCCAGCGCGTGTAACTGATGAACTGTGCCAAATATTGGCTAACACTCGCCTTAACGTAGTGATGGTGAGCCATATTAACCATGCCAACGAGATTAACTTAGAACTCAAACAAGCCTTTCATAAGCTGAAACAAAGTGGCACGACGCTGCTCAACCAAGGCGTGATGCTAAAAGGCGTGAACAATAGCGCTAACTCCTTGAAAGAATTAAGCGAAAAGCTATTCGACACCGGTATTTTACCTTACTATATGCATGTACTTGATAAAGTTCAGGGCGCAGCTCATTTCTATATTTCCGATGAAGAGGCAAAACACCACTTCAAGGGTTTGATCTCTGAGGTTTCTGGCTACCTAGTACCAAAA
Organism: Vibrio gigantis; assembly: GCF_024347515.1. Taxonomy (NCBI): domain Bacteria; kingdom Pseudomonadati; phylum Pseudomonadota; class Gammaproteobacteria; order Vibrionales; family Vibrionaceae; genus Vibrio; species Vibrio gigantis. Next base: position 263,186 of record NZ_AP025492.1, on the reverse strand, counting down.
CTCACTCGCGAGATTGGCGGTCGCACTAGCAAGACACCACTCGACCTACACATTGAATAGAGAAGTCGTATCAATGAAACACAATGCTCTTATCACTCCACCAGCGAACAAATGCCTCTCAAAAGGCTTCACCATCATCGAACTGGTTGTAGTGATCGTAATTCTGGGCATTATTTCTGTAACGGCGGCTTCCAAGTTTCTCAACCTTCAAACTGATGCTCGCATCTCGACATTAAATGGCCTCAAAGGCGGCATGGAAGGCGCAAGTGCTATGCTTTATGGTAAGGCATCAGCATTAGGCTTAGATAAAGCAGCAAGTGCGTCTGTAAATGTGGAAGGCGACGATATCTCAGTCGTCTATGGCTACCCAGCAGCAATCAACAGTGACGCTTGGTCAATGCTAATAGAATCAACTTTTCTTGATGCCGAGTGGGGAGTCGGTAATGCCGATTGGTATTTTACAAATAGTAATCACGCTGATGGAAAAATTATCTACGCTCCAGCAAGTCGTAAAAAGGAAGGAGATAATTGCTACTTGGAGTATCAAGAAGCAACAGAAACTACGACACCTATCTTCACCTTAACAACAGATGGCTGCTAGACTTCAAGTCATCTTTATCAATCGTTAAGACAAAAAGTTTTTGTTCGATCGTCCGGTCTATTATTAGCATACTCGGCTCTATTCTAAATTTTTAGGAGGGGTGATATGACACAATTTATAGAACAAACTCTCAACCTTGCCCCCTTTAGCTGGGCAGGCCTTGCAGTATGCATGCTGTGTGGTTCGTTAATCGGTATCGAGCGACAAACACGCGGCAAACCGGTAGGGATCAGAACATCTATTTTGATCATCAGTGGTACCTACTTCTTCCTTACGATGGCGATTAGCCTGTCCCCTAACACGCTGGATCAAGCTCGTGTGCTTGGTCAGATCATAACTGGGGTCGGTTTCCTTGGCGCTGGGGTAATGATGACTCTGGATGGCAAAATTCATGGTGTGACTTCAGCGGCAATTATCTGGGTACTTGCTGCATTAGGTATGATGATCGCCCTTGGCCACCTTTCCCAATCGGTGATTATCACACTGATGGCATTAGTGATTCTGCTTGGGGTCGATAAAGTGGAAAACAGCTTCCAAAGCCTGCGTCGTGGTGTTCACCAGAAGTGGATGAGAAAAGGCCGTGTGAAGAAGTAATCTCCAATTTTAGGTGCGATTCTTAGAGACAAAAAAGAAGCCTAGTCAAACGACTAGGCTTTGAGTTTTTACGAAAGCGCTTAATACACCTGAATACACACCTGATTCTTACCCGCAGCCTTTGCCTTATAGAGCTGCTGATCAGACGAACGAATACTCTGGTTTTTCCATAAGTGCCCGACACTATCGAACTTGTACAGAGAATAAAGCGTCGCGCCACCAGATACCGAGACACTAATCTTATCCCCCGTAGGACATCGATAACTTTGTAGGCTGATGTCGTTTTGAATGCGCTCAAAGATAGACGAAAGCAGCTCAGAGGATTCCCCTGTAATCGCCACAACAAACTCTTCACCACCAAATCGTGCCACGATATCTTGCTGTCTAACGCTGTTCAGCATCAACTGAGCTACGTGGCAAATCACATCGTCCCCCACTTTGTGACCATGCTGATCATTAACAACTTTGAAATCATCAATATCAAACACGCCAACACCAATAATCGGCTCTTCATCCTGCGCCAATAATCGAGCTTCAAAACCGCGTCGATTCAGCAAACCGGTCAGTGGATCGCGCATTGCTAAGTCATTTAAACGCAGGTGCTCTTGCCTGGTATAGAAGCGCCATAGCCATAACACCGAGAGAAGATACAAAATCAATAGTATTGAAAGCTGAATCTTCTCCATCTCCAATACATGCAGAAAGTGCTCGCTCTTATCTTCTTCAATACTCAGATACAACTGGGTGTTAATGTCACCAACATACAGAGGCTTGGAATAGGTAAAGTCCATAAACCCGTATTTGTTTGCGCCTCGAGTACTTGTGACTTTATAGCCATGGGTAGGGTTCGATACGAGGTTGGAGACATATCCATCGACACCCAATATCCCTTTGAACTCACCATTGACGTAGATCCCCTTTGTTAAGGTCACCACTTTTTTTCCGGTAAGGTAGTCATCATATTGCCCGGTATACACAACTTGCTCTTTGCCCTGAGAGAGGCCAAAGCGAATCGTATTCACCCAATAAGGACGGCTATTCACAACCGAATCAAAGGTGTCGCCCTTAATATAACTGGCAAAGTCAGAAGGCGAAGAGATGATGAACTTCTCTTTTGAAATAAAGTAAATCGCAGAGATGGTATCAATGGTATTGGCAAAATAAGCCATAGTCGGTGCAATGAACAGCCGCTTGCCCGCTTCAGTATAAAGGTCCGATTTAGGGTCGCACATCTCACGAGGACCAGAGAACATAAAATCAAAACGAGGGGCATGTTGCTCTTCACTAGTAAAGTAGCACGTCTCACCCTCAACCTTTTTGTCATGTGAGAATACGTAGGTATCCCCATGCAGTGGGTAGAGGGCGGTGATGTTGTACTCAAGCGCATTAATGATCTGTGTGAGCTCCGCTAAGGAACGGGTCACGCCTTGGTTTTCAATTCCATACTGTTTATCTGATTCTTCCGCTGAATCAACGAGCAACAAGCTCAAAACTACTAAAAAACTGGCGGTCAGGCCTAATAAAGCCCTTTTAAAATCGACGGTATGGTGGTTAATCAAAGCATATAAATCATCACTGGAAATTTATCGCACACTGTACTTATAAATAAGAACATCGCAACAATAAATATAAAACAACATGCTTATTGGGTATTCGAAGAGTTTATAGTGGAATGGAATCGAACCTAATGACGCCTAAACAAGGGTTTAGGCGTTGATAGGCTTAGCCTTTAAAAACTAATTCGTAACTAAAAGCCAATGTGCTAACTAAACGTTACTCGCCAATAGCAGAACCAAAGGCTAAACGACCGCTTTATTTAGCAAAGTTTACAATCGGGAAGCACGGGAAGAAACCGTTATCAGCACAGTTGATCAAGCCAACTTGCACGCCTTCGATTTTGTTGGTTTTGTTGAAGATACCAACCTGAACCGTAGACACTTCTGAAAGGTTCGCTGCGCCAACATCAACCATAGTGTTACCTTCTGAGTAGTTTACGAAACTCACGTTCGCGCCTTTTACATCATTGGTAATGTTCACAGCACCAAGGTTAACACCGGTTGTTTTACCCGTGTTCCAGTTGAAGAAGCCTAGAGATGCACCAGTCATTTCTTGGTTCACTTTTGATGCACCAAAAATACCAAGGTTTACACCTGTGGTGGTTTGTGTTTCTGACATACCAACAACGGCAAGATCGACACCTTTAAGGTCGTTTACTTGTCCGTGAAGCAGAGCCAAGCGCACACCGCCAACCGCATCTGAATCAGGTGCATTGAAGCCGTTAATCGTTGAAAACATAACAGGCGAAGAAGCGAATGCCGCTGGTGCCATTACCGCTGCCGACACAGCTAATACCGAAAGTAGTTTTTTCATTGGGGGAGTCTCCACTGACTTATTGTTCACTTGATTAATCCATTTCAATCAAGCATTTATTATCCTTCATTCAACAGCTACTCATGTTAGATCAATGTCATAACTGTACTGTTGAATATAAGACGCTAAATCATAAAGAGCAATGGTTAAGAGCAGATGCGGGATTCGAGTGACGAGATACGAAAAACAAAAACGGAGACCGAAGTCTCCGCTTTAAAGCTTATGTATGGCTTTCTCTGCTATAGAGAAAGGGGATGATTACATCATGCCGCCCATGCCACCCATACCACCCATGCCGCCCATATCAGGCATTGCAGGTGCTGAATCTTGAGGCTTGTCTGTCACCATCGCTTCTGTTGTGATCATAAGACCAGCAACTGATGCTGCGAACTGAAGTGCGCTGCGAGTTACCTTAGTTGGATCTAGGATACCCATTGCAATCATGTCGCCGTATTCGCCAGTAGCCGCGTTGTAACCGTAGTTACCTTCGCCAGCACGAACGTTGTTAGCAACCACTGATTCTTCATCACCTGCGTTCTTAGTGATTTGACGGATAGGTGCTTCCATTGCACGTAGTGCAACACGGATACCTACGTTTTGCTCTTCGTTGTCGCCTTCAAGGCCAGCAACTTTAGATGCAGCGCGGATAAGTGCAACACCACCACCAGCAACCACACCTTCTTCAACAGCAGCGCGAGTCGCGTGAAGTGCGTCTTCTACGCGGTCTTTCTTCTCTTTCATCTCAACTTCAGTCGCAGCGCCCACTTTGATTACTGCAACACCGCCAGCTAGTTTCGCTACGCGCTCTTGAAGTTTTTCTTTGTCGTAGTCTGAAGTTGCGTCTTCGATTTGTTGACGGATTTGAGAAACACGACCTTGGATCATCACTTCTTCACCCGCACCATCAATGATGGTTGAGTTTTCTTTAGTGATAGTAATACGCTTAGCTTGACCTAGGTCTTCTAGCGTTACTTTCTCAAGGTCTAGGCCGATCTCTTCAGAGATAACCGTACCACCCGTTAAGATAGCGATGTCTTGCAGCATCGCTTTACGACGGTCACCGAAACCAGGCGCTTTAACAGCAGCCACTTTCACGATGCCACGCATGTTGTTCACAACTAGAGTCGCTAGCGCTTCGCCTTCTACATCTTCAGCGATGATTAGAAGTGGACGAGATGCCTTAGCAACCGCTTCTAGAGTCGGAAGAAGTTCACGGATGTTTGATACTTTCTTGTCGATAAGAAGGATGAATGGGCTTTCTAGATCAACAGAACCTGCTTCTTGGTTGTTGATGAAGTAAGGAGATAGGTAACCGCGGTCGAACTGCATACCTTCTACTACGTCTAGCTCGTCTTGCAGAGCCTGACCTTCTTCAACTGTGATAACGCCATCACGGCCTACTTTTTCCATCGCTTCAGCAATGATGTTACCGACTGTCGCGTCAGAGTTTGCAGAGATAGTACCTACTTGCGCGATAGCTTTAGTATCTGCACATGGAACAGAAAGACCTTTTAGCTCTTCAACTGCTGCGATAACCGCTTTGTCGATGCCACGCTTAAGATCCATTGGGTTCATACCAGCAGCAACGGCTTTTAAGCCTTCAGTGATGATAGCTTGAGCAAGAACTGTCGCTGTCGTTGTTCCGTCGCCCGCTGCGTCATTCGCTTGCGAAGCCACTTCTTTAACCATTTGTGCGCCCATGTTTTGGAACTTGTCTTCAAGTTCGATTTCACGTGCAACAGAAACACCATCTTTAGTGATCGTTGGTGCGCCAAATGATTTGTCTAGAACAACGTTACGGCCTTTAGGGCCTAGCGTTACTTTTACCGCGTCAGCCAGAACGTTTACACCTTCTAGCATTTTAATACGTGCGTCGTTACCAAATTTAACGTCTTTAGCAGCCATCTTTATTTCCTTTAAATTCTTTATTCAGTCAGTTCAGGTTTATGGGTCGGATTACTCAACGATCGCCATGATGTCGTTTTCAGACATGATCAGAACTTCTTTGCCGTCGATTTTTTCAGACTTAGTGCCGTAGCCTTCAGCGAAGATAACAGTGTCGCCAACTTTAACGTCCAATGGTTGTACTGAACCGTTTTCTAGAATGCGGCCTTTGCCAACAGCTAGAATTACACCGCGAGTTGATTTTTCAGCGGCAGAACCAGTTAGAACGATGCCACCAGCAGATTTAGATTCAACTTCTTGGCGCTCAACGATAACTCGGTCGTGTAGAGGACGGATATTCATCGGTCAGATCTCCTGATAATTTCCATTTAATTTGATAGTTGCCACGATTGGCATGGGGTTAAAGAGTATGTTGGGGCGATGCGGAAGATCCCAAGGGGTGAAAGAGAAAAATTGTGATCCAAAGAGCAGATACGAGATTCGAGTAAGCGAGTGGCGAAGAGCTTAAAGGTAGATGCGGGTAAACGAGTAACGAAGAACGGAAGACAAAAGAATCGCCTTATTTTGTTTTTGCCTTTCGCATCCTGATGTGACCCCATAAAAGTAGACACTTAATACAGAGCATTGAGTGTCATGAAAGTAAAATCACAAAGACAATATACAGACGAATTTAAACGAGAAGCTGTTCAGCGATCTCTCGATTCTTCTGACACCGTTAAGTCAGTAGCACTATCCTTAGGAATATCGCCGGTGCTACTTTCGAAATGGAGATCTCAAATGACGTCGAAGAAGATTAATTCCCTCCCAATACCTAATCAAGGCCCCGAGAAATCCGTTGCTCAATTGGAAAGAGAGAACCGTCAATTGAAGAAGAAACTAGAGATGGCGGAGCTGGAGAATGATTTCTTAAAGGAAGCGAAGGCTTTCTTCGACAGCCAAAAAGAATAAGGTTCGAGTACATTCTAAAGAAAACCTGTGTGAAGCTTCCTGTTATTCGGTTATGTCGATGGTTAGACGTTTCTACAGCGGGTTACTACAAGTGGCTCACGAGACAACCCTCGAAACGAGAGACAGAAAATGAGTCCTTAAGTAACTACTTGAGGAGAGAAAGCAAAGCTCAGCACTGTATTCCTGGTTATCGAAAGCTTTGGGAAGCAGCAGTCGCTAACGGCTTTATTTGTAATAAAAAGCGAGTACAGAGGCTTCTACAGAATATGGGCTATCGCTCTTGCGTGAGTAAGAAGCGATATGGACGAGCGCCAAGACAAAATACACTTATACCTGCCTATAACATTCTTGCCCGTCAATTTAAGGTGGATAAACCCGATCGAGTTTGGGTGTCAGATATAACTCAGGTGCGCTGTACTGATGGTTGGCAATACCTGTGCGTTGTCTTAGATTTGTTTTCACGCAAAGTGATTGGTTGGTCGACAAGTCGCATTAATAACGCAAAGTTAGTGCTAAGAAGCCTGAATAAGGCTTGGGAACAAAGGCAGCCCTTAGGTCATGAGCTTTTGTTTCACTCCGATCAAGGTATACAGTATCGAGCGTTGGAGACGATCCGTTGGCACCGTAAACGAAAGATTAAAGTCAGCATGTCGAGAAAAGGAAACTGTTGGGATAACGCTTGTTCCGAAAGCTTCTTTGCGCAATATAAGAAAGAGTGGATGAACAAATTAGATCAGCTTTCACGACAAGAAATGACGATGCAGAGTCGAATTTATATCGATACCTATTATAATCCAGTAAGAAGACATGGGACTCTAGGTGGAGTGAGTCCCATGGAGTTTGAACTAATCAACTAAACCCCTGTGTCTACTTTTTAGGGGCCATATCATCCCGAATCTCGTTTACTCGCATCTGCTTTTCTTCCCTTCCCGACCACATCTGTTTATCCTACGCTTTTGGATTCTATCGGCGTTTTACATGCAAGATAAGCACGGGCTCTTAACCGCCCCAATTGAAAGTACATTGCGTACCATGACCATACCGACCATATTCGGTATGGTGGCGATCTTGATGTTTAACCTTGTTGATACCTTCTTTATCTCATTACTGGGTACGCAAGCCCTTGCTGCGGTTAGCTTTACCTTCCCTGTCACCTTTGCCATCAACTGCATCACTATGGGGATTGGCATCGGCCTTTCTACTTGTATTGGAAGATTACTTGGTCAAGGCTGCTCACAAAACGCAGCTCGCTTTACTTGTCACGGTTTATTACTTGCGGTCCTTCTTGTTGGTTTTACATCAACTCTGGGGCTTGTAACGCTTGAACCCATGTTTGCCTTGTTGGGAGCAGAGCCAGAGTTACTGCCACTTATATCTGAATACATGACAGTCTGGTATTTAGCTATTCCACTGCTTGTTATTCCAATGGCAGGCAACAGCGCAATACGAGCCAGTGGCGATACTAAAACCCCCGCAAAGATCATGATGTTGGCAGGCCTAATTAACGGCATTCTCGATCCGCTGCTGATCTTCGGTTACGGGCCTTTTCCTGAGCTAGGGATTCAAGGAGCAGCCATTGCAAGTGGTTTCAGTTGGTTTGGTGCGTTATGTGGCTCACTGTATGTGTTAACCATACGAGAAAAGCTGCTTGCTCCACCCAAACTAAAAAACATCATCGATGACTGGAAACAAATCTTAGCCATTGGAACGCCAGCTGCACTCTCCAATGCGCTAAACCCACTCGCGGGTGCCATCATTATGATGATGCTGGCCAATCAAGGAACCGAAGCCGTGGCGGCTTATGGCGCAGCTCAGCGTATTGAATCGATTCTTATCATTGTGTTGATGTCTCTGACCTCTGCTCTCACGCCTTTCATGGCGCAGAACTTTGGCGCAAACAACCCTCAACGCAGCTTTAAGGCGCTGTTTCTAAGCATGCGCTTTGCCGTGATGTTCCAAGGTTTAATTTTCTTAATGATGGTGCCATTAAGCATTCCTTTAGCCGCCCTGTTCTCTCAAGAAGAGTCCGTGCGTGGCATCTTGTGGCATTACCTGTTAGTCGTACCATTTAGCTATGGATTCCAAGGTATTATCATGATGCTAATCAGTGCCATGAATGCGATGCATCAACCACTCAAAGCCTTCCAATGGAGCTTCATGCGCTTGTTTGTATTCACATTGCCTTTCGCTTGGATAGGCAGCGAAATTGACGATGTCGAAGGGTTGTTTATTGGCTTAGCCTTGGGGAACATTATGGGTGGTATTTCAGGGTATTGCTTTGCGCTTCGTGTGAGGGCTAAAGCAGATGCGAGTGCGGGATGCGAAAGGAATTAAGATCTTAACAGTAGAAAAGACGAGAGAAGGAAGATTGCATGGAAGACACCACTTACAAAATGCTTTATGACGCTCCGATTGGCAAGATGATCATTATTAGTGATGGTGTGTCGATTATTGAAATTGACCATATAAATCACCAAGAGCTAATGACTAGCAATCCAGATGAGCTTTGCCAACTGGCGACGAAACAGTTAGATGAGTACTTCGCAGGTCAACGAACAGAGTTCGATTTGCCATTAAGAGCGATAAAAGGCACTGACTTTCAAAAAGCAGCTTGGCAGGCTTTAACGACCATTCCTTATGGCGAAACCATCAGCTACGGCGAGCAAGCAAAGAGAATGGATAACCCAAAAGCAGTAAGAGCGGTAGGTGGTGCGAATGGAAAGAATCCATTTAGTATTGTTGTACCCTGCCATCGAGTGATTGGGGCGAATGGAACATTAACTGGTTACACCGGCGGCATGAACCGCAAAGAGTGGTTGTTGGATTTTGAGCGATCAGTTTTGAAAGCGAGATGAGAGTCACGAAATTCGGCATGTAAAAAGAAACTGGGCATTCTCTTCCTGTTTTTAGCTTTACCGCTTTTTGTCACTTGAGAACCCAAATCCCGCTTACTCGTATCTCGCATCTATACTCAAATTCTAGATACAAAAAAACGGCTACACTCGCGCGCAGCCGTTCTAGTACTCGATGAAAGTTAAGTGATTACTTAACGATCACATCGCCTGACATCTCAGCAGGGATTGCGATACCAGATAGAGAAAGCATTGTTGGTGCTAAGTCAGACAGTTTACCGCCTTCTTTGAACTCAACGTCTTTGTTACCTACGTAGATAAGTGGCACTGGTAGGTTAGTGTGCGCAGTGTGGATGCCGCCCGTTTCTGGGTTTACCATCATTTCCGCGTTACCGTGGTCTGCAGTGATAAGCAGTTGGCCATCGGCTTCTTTAATAGCTTCAACCACTTTACCAAGACATTCATCTAGCGACTCTACGGCTTTAACCGCTGCATCGTAAACGCCAGTGTGGCCAACCATGTCACAGTTAGGGAAGTTACAAACGATAGCGTCGTATTTGCCGCCTTTGATTGCTGCAACTAGCTTTTCAGTTAGCTCTGGCGCGCTCATTTCTGGCTGTAGATCGTAAGTTGCTACCTTTGGAGAAGCAACAAGTTGACGCTCTTCGCCTTCGAACTCATCTTCGATACCGCCATTGAAGAAGAAAGTAACGTGTGCGTATTTCTCTGTTTCAGAGATTCGTAGCTGTGTTTTACCTTCCTTCGATAGCCATTCACCGTAGGTGTTCTCTAGAGAAGCTGGTGGGAATGCACATAGAAGTGGGATGTCAGCAGCGTATTGAGTCAGCATCACGAAATCGATCGCTGGGAATACGTTACGAGCAAAACCGTCGAATTCAGGCACGAATGCACGTGTAATTTCACGAGCACGGTCAGCACGGTAGTTCATGAAGATAACTGCATCGCCATCCACTATAGCTGCAGACTCTTCGCCTTCTGCTTTGATTTCCGTCGCTTTAACGAACTCATCGTTTTCGTCACGAGCATAAGCCGCTTCTAGGCCAGCCACTGCTGTGTCGAATGTGAACTCTGCTTTTGCTTGAGTCAGCAGGTCGTAAGATTCTTGAACGCGATCCCAGTTGTTATCACGGTCCATTGCGTAATAACGACCAATAAGCGAAGCAACACGACCTTTACCTAGCTTAGCGAACAACTCTTGGAAGCGTGCCAACGTGTTTTCTGCACTACGTGGCGGCGTATCACGACCGTCTAGGAAAGCGTGTAGGTAGATTTTCTCTGCGCCACGCTCTGCTGCCATTTCAACAGCTGCATAGATGTGATCTTCATGAGAGTGAACGCCACCTGGAGACATAAGACCCATGATGTGAACCGCTTTCTCAGCTTTTACTGCTTTGTCGATAGCGTTCACTAGCGTTTCAGTTTGGCCAAACTCGCCGTCTGAAATTGACTTAGTAATACGAGTAAGATCTTGGTATACAACGCGACCCGCACCGATGTTGGTGTGGCCTACTTCAGAGTTACCCATTTGACCATCTGGTAGGCCTACATCTAAGCCAGAAGCAGAGATTAGCGTATTAGGTTGGTTAGCAATAAGACCGTCTAATACAGGTGTATTAGCGTTCGCGATAGCGTTGTCTTGGTTGTCTTCACGGTAACCGTAACCGTCAAGGATCACTAGAGCCATTGGCTTCTTAGCTGACATAGGACTGACCTCGTTCAATTCAAAATAAATCGGTATAAAAACAAATTAGCGTAATTTTACTACAGTTTACAGTCAAAACTGTAGTGGAAGATCAAGAAAGGTCGCAGGTAGGAGGATCGGATGTGAAAAAAAATGTCATTTGATATGTAATTGTGGATCATAAGAATAGTGATTTAAATTGAATACTAGTAAATAAAAAGGTCTAGATATAAAAATACCTAGACCTTCAAATATAAAACAACGAAATAAAATCTCTTTAAACCACTTCGACTTCTTTTTCTTCGACGACTTTCACGGTTGGCTTTTTAGCTAGCTCTGCACTTGGCGCTTTTTTATAGAAGGTTTCAAAACAATGGTTAGTTGCTTCGATGTACCCTTCAACGCTACCACAATCAAAACGTTGACCTTTAAACTTGTACGCAAGAACACAGCCTGAGTTTGCTTGTTTTAGTAATGCATCGGTAATTTGGATTTCACCACCTTTACCCGGCTCTGTTTGTTCAATCAGCTCAAAGATATCAGGAGTAAGGATATAACGACCAATGATCGCTAAATTACTTGGTGCAGTGCCAGGTTCAGGTTTTTCAACCATATCATCGATACGGAAGATATCATCTTTGATCATCTCTCCAGAAATCACACCATATTTGTGCGTTTCTGATTCTGGTACTTCTTGCACTGCGACAATTGAGCAGCGGAACTGTTTGTACAATTCAACCATTTGCGCCAAAACGCCCTGCTGCTCGTTAACACACAAATCATCAGCCAATACTACTGCAAATGGTTCATCACCAACAAGTTCACGCCCCGTCAAAATAGCGTGACCTAACCCTTTCATCTCACGCTGGCGAATATAGGTGTAACTTGCAGAATCAATCAAACCACGGATATCATCCAACAAAGACTCTTTGCTGGTACCCATGATTTGATGTTCAAGTTCATAGTTCTTATCAAAGTGATCCATCAACGAGTGTTTACCACGGCCTGTTACGATACACATGTCGCTCATGCCGGCTTGGATCGCTTCTTCTACTCCATACTCAATGAGCGGTTTGTTCACCACTGGCATCATTTCTTTTGGCATAGATTTGGTAGCAGGAAGGAAACGAGTTCCGTAGCCTGCTGCGGGGAAAAGACATTTTTTGATCATAATTATTCTTCAATTACTGACGTTATAAATAAAATAGAACAGGGGTTTACTAGTTAACTAATAATGCCCTGTTATTATTCAACCAATTCTTTTTGCAACAGGGCGGCATTCCAAACCAAATCACCAATCCCATCCGTTGGCGAAAATCCGGTCGGCGCATCAAGAAGTAGCCTACGAATAGCTTCATGTTCTAGGTTGTGACAAGCAAAGTCTAAGGATTCAAGTAGCGTGTCATACTCATCAATCGGCAAGAACACTTCTTGCGCCGTCATGATCCGTTCGTGAGCGGTACGCGCGACATTATCGCCAATCAATAACTCTTCATAGAGTTTTTCTCCTGGGCGTAAGCCGGAAAATTGAATCTCAATATCACCGTGTTGATTCTCTTCATTCTTAACGGAGAGGCCGGATAGCTTAATAAGGTTTTCCGCAAGGTCGGTAATTTTTACGGATTCTCCCATATCCAACACGAACACATCACCGCCTTTACCCATCGCGCCGGCTTGAATCACCAATTGGGCAGCTTCTGGGATGGTCATAAAGAAGCGAGTAATGTCAGGGTGGGTAACCGTTAATGGACCGCCCGCTTTTATCTGCTTCTTAAACAGCGGAATCACGGAGCCTGAAGAACCTAAAACATTGCCAAAGCGAACCATACAAAAACGAGTACCATTCTCTTTTTGGTTTTCTTGCTGCGCTAAGGCTTGTAAGCCTAATTCCGCCATACGCTTGGTGGTGCCCATCACGTTAGTAGGGCGTACCGCTTTGTCTGTCGAGATTAGTACAAAAGATTCGACACCGGCCTCAATAGCGGCTTTAGCCGTATAGTAAGTGCCGTAAACATTATTACGCACGCCTTCCACTACGTTGTACTCCACAAGAGGGACATGTTTATAAGCTGCAGCGTGATAAACTGTTTGTACACCAAAAGACTGCATTGAGGTCAATAAGCGATGTGAGCGTTGAACTGAGCCCAATAACGGTACAATCTCAGTATCATAACCTTTGGTTTCTTTCAACTGGGAAAGCTCGCGATCAATTTGGTATAAGCCAAACTCAGAAACTTCAAAAAGCACCAAGGTTTTAGGTTGTTGCTTTAGAATTTGACGACACAGCTCTGAACCAATAGAACCACCAGCACCGGTCACCATCACCACTTTATCTTTGATGTTAGCTTCCATTAAAACTTGCTGAGGCGCAACCGCATCGCGACCTAACAAATCTTCAATAGGTACATCGGTCAGTTCATCAATTTTTGCTTTGCCAGACACAATATCCGCCATGTCTGGTACCGTTTGGATTTCAACAGGTAACGGCGCTAACAAGTCCAGAACTTGCTTACGACGTGCACGAGAAGCACTTGGTATCGCGAGTAATATTTTGGAAATATCATATTTATCAATCAAGGCTTGAGTTTTACCTAAACCGACAACAGGTAGCCCCAAAATAACAGTGTTAGTGAGGGTTCTATCGTCATCAATAAATGCACGTATACGATAGCTTTCAGAGGCGCGAAGCGCAACTGCGAGCTGTCGACCACCAGAGCCAGCCCCATAAATCAACACTTCTTGACGTGAGTCTTTCGAAGGTGACGTAGTGACAACAAGGTTACGAATTACAAGACGAGAGCCACCACACAATAGCGCTAAGTAAGCGCCATAGATAATAGGGACGGTACGAGGGATTGGCTCTTGCAGATAATAAGCAAAGACTGCCAATGCTAGCGCCGACAACACGGCACCAGCTGTCACCACAAACAGTGCCTGAAAAGTAAGGTAGCGCAGAACGGCGCGATAAAGTCCTATCTTTGTAAAAATGATGACAGTTGTAACTACTGTTAAGCCAGCCAGTAATAAATTATCACCATCATTCAAAAGTTGAAAATTACCGAGTCTTGTCCACAATGCAATATGCAGAGCAAAGAGAATAAGGAAAGTATCAATCGTGACACTGATTACCCGCTTTTGTAGGCGAGACAACTGCCATATAAAATTTAGACGTTGCATAAATCTATTCTTATTTGTTGGTATTTATGTGTACCAGGAGGATGTTAAAAGAGTATATCTAAGTGAAGTTCATTCACAGACAAAGCCAGTCCATGATTAAAGTATCTTACCACGCTGCAAGCTTACTTATAGTGAACAAATGCCCCAACAGTCTCAAACAGGAACCTATTGAGGCATTTTAGTGATACTTCAAAAAAGGATTTTAAGCGACCATTCAACTCTCGCCTGAGTTGGTAATATCGTAAGGTAATGATTAATTGACCAGAGTTAGGCTTCAAGAATGTCCCTCCTCCCAATGGGTCGCACACCATTAATAAAAATTAATCAGAACCAAACAAGTCACGCGTATAAACTTTGTCTGCAGCATCTCTAATTTCATCAACCATTCGGTTTGATACAATTACATCGCAGCTTTCTTTAAATTCCTGCAGATCGCGTATGACTTTTGAATGGAAAAACTCATCGTCTTTCAAAACAGGCTCATACACTACCACTTCCACACCTTTTGCTTTGATACGCTTCATCACTCCTTGGATACTCGATGCTCGGAAGTTATCTGATCCAGACTTCATGATAAGACGGTAGATACCAACACGTTTTGGCCTCTTGCTTAAAATTGACTCTGCAACAAAATCTTTCCGAGTACGGTTCGCATCTACAATTGCACCAATGATTTCATTAGGAACATCTTGGTAGTTCGCTCGCAGTTGTTTAGTATCCTTTGGTAGGCAGTAACCACCATAACCAAATGAAGGGTTGTTATAGTGAGAACCAATACGCGGGTCTAAGCTCACCCCTTCAATAATTTGGCGAGAATCTAATCCATGTGATTCAGCATAAGTATCTAACTCATTGAAATAAGATACACGCAGTGCCAAGTAAGTATTAGAAAATAGCTTTACCGCTTCGGCTTCTGTTGAGTCCGTAAACAGGACATCAATATATTGTTTCTGTGCCCCTTCAACCAACAAGTCAGCAAATATCTTAGCTCTTTCACTACGTTCACCCACGATAATACGTGAAGGATATAAGTTGTCGTAAAGCGCCTTACCTTCACGCAAGAACTCAGGAGAAAACAGTAAATTATCACACCCCAGTTCTTCTTTAATACGTGCAGTGTAACCCACAGGCACGGTAGATTTGATCACCATAACTGCATTTGGGTTGATCGCCATTACATCTTTAATTACAGACTCGACCGAAGAGGTATTAAAGTAGTTAGTTTCAACATCATAATCGGTCGGTGTTGCGATGATAACGTACTCTGCATTTGAATAAGCTAAACGCTTATCTAGTGTTGCCGTGAAGCTTAAAGGTTTATTCGCCAAAAAGTCTTCAATCTCAGCATCGATAATAGGAGATTGTTTATCGTTAAGTAGTTTAACTTTCTTTTCGACTATGTCGACTGCGATAACGTCATGATGTTGTGCCAACAACATCGCATTTGATAAGCCTACATAGCCTGTACCGGCAATTGCAATTTTCATAAATAGCCAAACATGTTCATAATTTAAAATAAATAAAAAGATAAAGTTCTATGATATCTTTTACTTAACTGCGTCACCAGAACCACTACCTGTAGCGGTCATCAGAATATACTTAAAGTAATCTTTCAAAGTCAGCGTATCTATCATTTTTTTATCCGTCTTTGCCAGTAGCTCTGGTGTAGACATGTCGATATTTTGTACTTGCGCCAGACCAGTAATCCCTGGTAATACATCATAAACGCCGAGTACATCACGCTCTTTAATCAACTTTTCTTGATTGAACAAGTTTGGACGCGGGCCAACTAGGCTCATTTCACCTTTAACGACGTTGATAAGCTGTGGTAGTTCATCAATCTTAGTCTTGCGTAAAAATGCACCTAGCTTAGTAATCGAGGCATTACTAGCTAAGTGACTAGCCACAGATTTTGTTTCCACCGACATAGTACGAAATTTGATGAGTTTGAATGGCTTTTTATTGCGCCCAACTCGCTCTTGAACAAAAATTGGAGCCCCGGTATCAGAAAAGCCTAAAATAGTGACTATAAGAAACAAAGGCCAAAGGAGAAGCAAACCGAAGAAAGCCGTGAGAAAATCTAGTGTTCGTATCATATTGGTCTATTTTCCCGAGTTGCGTAACGATGACATAACCTGCTTCATCGTAAATGGAGGTGTCCAGTCGAGGGTTTCTCTTAAGTTTGAGGAGTCGACCCGAAGATCACCGAATAGTTGATCTATAACGGTAGATTTTCCGGCCATCTTCCCTAGAAAATGCATAATAAACTTCGGTATTGGGAGTTGGATAACCCTCTTACCTAAGCCGTCAGCTATTGCATTGGTTAACTCTTTGATTGAAACGGGGTCATTATCACTAGCTAGAAATGTATGGCCAGCTGCTTTCGGGTGACTTGTACAAACAACAAGTAAATCTGCCAAATTAGGTAGTGAAATAAAATCCCTTTGATTTCTAGCTAAACCAAATGGCAAAATTGGAAATCTATGAATAAATTTAGTTAACATACCGAAATTACCAGGAGCATTTAGACCATACACTAATGGCGGTCGAACAATCACAATTTCCAAACCGGTTTCATCTGAAATTTTCTTAAGCCCAACCTCAGCTTCATATTTGGATCTTGCATAGTGGCTATGAGGACTAGGCTTTGAAGCAACAGTAAACTTATTGTTCTTAGTTGTACTACCATTTACGCCGATAGAGCTAACAAATACAAACCGTTTGACGCCTGCATGTGCAGCCGCCAGCGCTAGGTTCAATGTACCACGTGTATTTATCTCATCGTAAGTAGTATTAAGTTCGTCATGCTTATGGGCGACTGCTGCCAAATGCAATACACAATCAACACCACTAAAAGCCCCACTCCAATTTGTTTTACTATCTAGTTTATCGATAGAGTATGACTCCTGACATCCTATTACGCTAGATTGCCCTCTTTTAACAACCTTAACGCTGTTAGGATTAAGAATGGATAATATTTCTCGGCCTAAAAAACCAGATGAACCTGTTAAAAGTATCAAAATTTTTCCTCGTAAACGTCAAACGTCCTACTCAACATCAAATTAACATCAAAGTTACTGTTAAAGGATTTTAATGACTCTTCACCATGTTCTAAAATTTTATTACCATTTTCGATATAATAGTTAATGGCTTCAGTAATACTTTTCTGTTCAGAAACTAAAAAGCCATTCACCCCATCTGAAATCAACTCAGAAACACCTCCAACATTAGAGGCTATAACGGGCATTTCCAGTGCCATCGCTTCTATTATTGTTAAAGGTAAGCCTTCCCAGTTGGATATTAATAAGAAAAGGTCTGACTCAACGAGCTTTTTATTAACTTCAGTAGAAAATCCTGAAAAATTAATATTATTTTCTAAACCTAGAGATTTGACCAATTGCTTACAAGAACTGATGCTTGGTCCATCACCGATAAAGTCTAGAGTCCAGTTATCTCCAAGTAACCCTGATAGAGATTGAATGAGTAACTCTTGATTTTTTTGCTTGTCAAACCTTGCGACCATTACCATATTCAACTTGCCATTTTTAAAATAGCTTTCTCTTTTTAGTTCAGGCCTAGGAACTCCGTTGTGAATTGGAACAATATATTCACAACGAGGGAATTTATGCTTCTTTGCCAAACTAAGGTCATAATGAGAAACTGTGATTATACGATCCGATAAAAACATCATAGCTTTCTCGACATTCAGAAATAAGAACTTCTTAATACCGACGATCCCATTAGTAAAGGGCCAACCATGAACAGTATATATTGTTCTTATTTTATTTATTTTTCCCGAGACTCTCGATACAAGACCTGCTTTGGCTGAGTGTGCATGTATTAAGTCTGGCTTATACTCCAATAATAAATGATTGATCTCTCTAATCGCTAGGATGTCATATAACACATTCATTGGCCTAACCAAATAATCTAACGACACGACATCAATCCCCTTATCAACTAATTGTTGATAAAAAAGTCCCTTACCTCCAATTGCGACTTTAACTGTATAGCCTTTCTTTAAACATGCACGAACCAGTTCAAACATATGAACTCCCGCACCTCCGATCACGTCAGAGCGGGTTAATACAAATAGTATTTTTTTGTTTTCAACAACCATAAGAAACCTAAATTAAAATCTAACAAACACGAGAATTTTGAAAACAGCAAGCTAAGGAATTTGGACTTTAGCGTCTAAATAGCCTATAATGACAAAGATAGACACTACGTATTCATACGACTCTTCTAACAACCTCCTCTAATTTCACATACCAATTACAGCACCGTCAGTTCTTAAAAAAGGGAAAGTAAGTGTTTTAAAAATTCCGCTTATCAATAACACAAATATCACCTAAATAAACATAGATTCTTTACTCATATGGTAAAAATTAACAACCAAATTATCACTCTATGAG
The DNA here is from genome assembly GCF_024347515.1 of Vibrio gigantis. Lineage (NCBI taxonomy): Bacteria > Pseudomonadati > Pseudomonadota > Gammaproteobacteria > Vibrionales > Vibrionaceae > Vibrio > Vibrio gigantis. The sequence goes on along the minus strand of NZ_AP025492.1, from coordinate 244,622 downwards.
TAATCATCAATATATAAATTATACATAATGTCGAGTCGCTGAGGGTTGAGCAACTGAACATAATAATTAATTTTCAAGATTTGCTACCAATTTCAACTTATGCGGAGAGCTATTAAACATAGAATAATTATTGAATTAAGCAAATCGATTCTAATCAGCAATCACTCTGTAAAATAAATATTAACTTATTCTTTTAGATGGTAATAATTTTCAATCCAAGTAAGGTTAAAACTTCAACGTTAGTTTCCTATCACTGATAACTACAAAAAACAGTATTATAGGTAACATGTGCCTCTGAGCTACTGCGAAATTACCAACAGCAACTACAACCACAAGATATGTAAATAGAAGAGTAATTAAATGTTCAAATCGTAACTGTAGAAATAGAAAACCAAGAGTTACAACGTTGTAGAATCCAAAAATTAAAAATATAATACTACTATCAATAATAAAACCAAATGGAAAGATAAAAGCAATAAATCTAGCAACAATAGATTGAAAATTAAAATCAGAGAACTCTTTCAATACTTTTGTGTTGCCATCATACAAGTTTGCCATACTTCCATCATTATTAATAAATGATTGGTATTTGTCACTATATTCTAATAAGTAATCATGGATAAAGGAAAAAGACAACAAAATAAAAAAACAAATCAATAATAAATACTTGATATTTTTCTTTGAAGAGAATAAGTAATAATAATTAGAAAAGACTAATGTCGGGTGAATAAGTATTGAGAAAAAAGATGTTAGATAAACAAAGTTTCTCCTTTTACTAGAAATATATTCGACCAACAATAGAAAAAAAACAATAAAAGCAAACTTATTATAAGCATCGAATGTGTTAGTTAATAAGAATGGATTAATAATAAGCAGTACGAACAATATTATATTTTTATTACATACAACAGAAAGTGCATAGGAAATTATCAATAGGTTAAATAAAATTAAAATTATTGATGGTGGGTTAAGGAATTGAATTATCAATGTATGAAGGCTAAGTTCATTACGCGTTAGTAAATGATCATAGTCTTTAAGACCAAAGCCCAAAACCAAACCAGTCAAAGATAACAATAATAATATAACTATAAATGTCTTTCTATTCATAGTAACCGAGTAAACCTTTTTGAATAAATAAACTTACGTAAAGTTGATTCAATAAATAGCTTTGCTTTTATCCGCTTCAATAACACTCTAGCGGTATACTGGTACGACCTAAGTCGAGTGACTTTTTTAGAACAAAAAGTAGAATTAACCTGGTTAGACATTCTTCTCTTCTGAAAATGAACGTAAGGTACTTCTATGTGACCACCACGTTGAAATTTACTTATAATTTCACCTTGTTTAATATTAAACTCTAACATATAGTCTTTTCGATTATTACAATAGAGGTATTCATTGTAATAAGATAAATCGACACAATCATTTGAGATTGACTTATCCCATTTAACTTGATTTCTTGCTACAAAATGTTTTAGCAATACATGAAAAAACTTAAATTCATCAAACGCAAAACATTTATTTGAAGAGAAAATCATCGAGACAATTCGGTTGATATCTCTATTAGCCAATTTTGAAGATAATAGTTCTCGAACTTTACGATCATACACACAAAAGTGACCATTAGCTCCGATTACATTTGGTAATAAACTATTAGAATCAGAGTGAAAGTATGGATATAAATTTCCATATAAAACATCTAAATCGCAGTGCCCGATATAGTCATAATCTGCAATATCAAAAAAATCTTGAAAAACCAACCAAAAGAAAGGTCTAAAATCACACAACTTATAAGGATTTTTTAAACTTACTCCAACATTTAGCTTTTTTAAAAGCAACTCATCGATGGCCTGTAAGTTTATATAAGTAGTTTTTAAATTATTACTTTCCAACTTTGTCGTCAGAAAGTCTTCATCATCTGTAAGCAGCAACACATCAATGAAACTATTTTTTAACAACGATTTAAGCGACTCTAACGAATCAATATTTAACTTACCGATGTAGGGGATGATTAATAGCGTTTTCATAATCTTAACAACTCTATATATTTTTGGCCTGCATATTCAACTCTAGATGTAACCATCACTGAACTTCTAAAATCTTGATTATAACGCTTATTCAATGCGATCTCTATATTTACTGCCAAGCTTTGTGGGCACTTTATCTCCGAGATTTCTCCAAATTCACCATGGCCGATTGCTTCTTGTGGCCCACCTGTATCAACACTTGTCACTACTACTGGAAGGTTTGAGACGATACATTCCTTAATGACACTAGCACAACCTTCCGAAATTGAGGGCAATACAAACACTTTGGATCTGAGCATATAATCATGTACATTATTAACCTCACCGATAAAATCCACATTATTTATATGATTTATCTTACAATAGTCTTGCAAAAAAACAGACTGAGAACCAGAGCCAAGAATTGTTAATTTTATATCTGAGTTTTTCTTTTGTATAATTTCAATCGCTTTGATCAGATAAATAACCCCTTTTTCTTCTTCAAGGCGCCCTGCATATAATATGTCTATATTCTTATTAACTCCTGTATTAGAGTTTGCAGAAAAGAAGTTTTCGTCAACAGGGTAATAAATTAATACCGCCTTATGTTTGTGGCTAGAATATTGATTTTTAAACTCTTCGAATGCAAGCTTATATGTAAAAACAATACGACACGATATTGGTACAAGTAGTTTCATTGAAAAGTAATACAACTTTGAATATAGCCCACCATTTATCAAAGAGGAAATACATCGATCAAAAATAAAAACACTTTTTTTACCAAAGAACATGTAAATCATTAACGATAGTATTACAGAATGATACGATGGAGGGAAAACCATCTTACTTTTTTTCAATACTTTACAGAAAGAAAAGAAATTAGATAGAGTGATAACTCTTATACCCTCTGGCACACTATATAGGGATTCATAACTTGGTTTTTTCAATGTTAATATATAAACATTCTTAACATTTGGTATAATACCCTTTGCTATTTTCTTTGTCACTGAACTAACGCCCCCAAGTGTTAATTGGGGTATAAAAAAACTAACATTTTCCATAACTAACCACAAAAATATAAGATCAACCTAAGGAGCCAGTATTCATTAACTTCCTAAAAAAACTAACAAAAAGCAATTTGAATCTTAACTTTTCGATCAAAAACAAACAATCTTTTAAAGATAGATTAATACCAAATTCCACTTTCCAGTACAACCTCAAACACTTGAAGTCATCAATGCCAAGTTGATGTTTATCTATTACTTTTTGCAATGCAGCATCTCTTCTGTCTAAGTTTGTTATTCTAGACAAGCCATGTCCTATATCAATAACTTGTGTTCTTTTCTTCAAACTTAAAAATTCACCATGCACTTTACTTAATCTAAACCATAATTCAAAATCTTGTAGCGCTGGTAAAGACACATCGAATTTGTTTTCTCTTAGGCGCTTTGTTAAAGTAAAAATTTGGTTACCGGACACATTTTCATCAAAAAATGATTCATAGGAAAAAACTCTTTTTTTTCTTATAATTGCATCTTTAATAAAGTTAAAATTATCATATCCTTCAATTTTGGTTCTAGCAGAAAGAAATGCATATTTATTATCCCATTCCTCAACGAAATAACTAATCCGATCTTGCAAAAAGTAATCATCATCATCTAAGCCAGAAATAAAATATCCATTTGCATTTTCAATTGCAATATTCCTAGCAGCTGGAGCCCCTACTGATTGATCAAGTTCAATAATCTGACAGGATTTAAAAAGAGAGAAGTAAGGCTTCAACCTTTCCGTCTTAACACTTGCACCTCCATCATTAACAATAATCAACTCTATATTCTTATAAGTTTGATTAAGTACTGATAATACAGCCCGTTCAAGAAGGTCGTGGCGGTCTTTGGTCGGTATATAAACCGATACTAGTTTCATAACTACACCTTAAGTTACAATTCAATTTATACATCTGAAAAATTGATTTCGAAAAAATTCAAATATAATTCATTGAAGATCCATTCTCTAATAGTCAAACTTATAAATAGATAATAGTTCAAACCATATGTGAACGTTTTTTATAATCCGTTTTTTTGATAACATAATTCCCATCATCCCGAGACTTAATACTTAACGAGTTTTATTTTAACCGAGTTATTACTCAATAAAATAAGAAATAGCTACAAACCCCAAGATGGTCATTATATTCAATATCAAAAGCCTAAGCATTCCTATAGCTTTATCCATGTTCTAAGTTAAATTCATGAACGACTCTAAATCTGTAATAATTTGATTCCCCCCCCTTCGTATCAAGGGTTTAAGAAATGGCATAATTCCAATTATGTAATATCTTTATCTAATGCCTATACCTTAAATAATTGAGGTTGATAATTGTAGTAAACTTCAATTTTTAACATCTGAGACATAAAAGATAGACTACATATAATAATATGGACCTATATATCTTCAATGATTTTTCTTTTTATCAAACTTAAAAATATGATTAATGAAAACACACCACAAATGGCATTCGCTAGAATATCGAAGATAATAGACATGTTAAAATCAACAATTATCGTACTATTTATTATAATGTATACTGCAATAGGGAGAAGCATAACTAAAACAGTCTTACCTAAACGTAAATAAAAATCCACAGAGCTATGCTCAAAGCAAAATTTGAATAATATGAAGTATGTTTGAAAAAAATTGATGCTAAAAGATACTACTAAACATAAAGCCACATATATTGTTTCGCCCAAGAAAACACCTGCAGATATTGCTAAGACGTTTATAACTGCGGATATTACTCCTGAAATAAACATCAAATTAGGCTTATTCATTACCTGAAAAAAAGACCCCGAGGTTGATAATACAGCCTGTAAAGGAATGATAAAAGAAAAAATTTCAATTAGAGGTATAACAGACGACCATTGTTCTCCAAAGAGAATTAATGTAACATTTTTGCTATTAATATATAAGAAAAAACTGACAGGAAGAGCCAACGCTAACAACCTGGATGTTAATTTATTATGTTCTCTTATAATCATACATATGTCAGATCTGTATCTTGTCAAAATAGGCTGGATTGCAGGTGTCATAGCAAATGTAGTTACCATCAATGGATACCTCATCAATTGATACGATTTTTCATATACTCCTACAGAATTCATACCAAAATACTTTGCAACCAAAATATTATCTAAATTCCTAGAAAAGTAGTTAATAAAGTTAAATCCAAATTGATACAATGAAAACCCCAATATTGAATTTATATGATATAACTCAATGCCAAACTTTGGTCTACCTATACTAGTTTTTATTGATGATAGCCACGTAAAAGAGAACCTTAATACTGCTTGTACAGCTGAGCGAGATGCAAGGGCTAACACACCAATGTTTAAATTAGACAGAGAATAAACTACAAAAAAAGTAAAAATCTCCACCAATACATCGTTCATTGCTATACGTAAAAATTTCACATCCTTATTCATAGCGGTCATCGGCACAATGTTTAAGGAATTAAAAAACACTGATACGCAAACTATCGCTGCAATATTTTGATAGTCATAGCCGCCATAGAACACATTCAGTATGAATGAAAATAAGTAAAATGCGATAGCTAAAGAAAAACCAAATAGGGCTGTAAAGGTAAAGACACCATTTCGTTGATTCTCATCAAACTTACGTTGATTGATAATTGCAGGTCCAAAGCCTATATCAGCAATAGTTTGAAAAAAAACAACAAAAACTTGAATTGATGCGATAACCCCAAACTCTTCCGGGGTAAATAAACGCGCATATAAAGCTAAAGCAAAAAACTGAATGATGTAAACCAACAACCGTCCTGAAACGCTTCTTTTAATTGCAGAATATAATGCTACATTTATCATATCAAATACCGGATTTTCTAAAAAAGTTAAATTTAACGAAGTCAATAGACTAAGAACAAGGAAAAACTCTCATTTAGTTAGCACTCCCTTCCTAATATTATCAATGTATAATAAGTAATTTTGAGTACCACTAGGTTTATAAGATCCAGTTTAAAGAAACTACTCAGCCAGGAAAAAACGTCTCCCTTAGTAACATGATTACCGTCGAAAGATGCGAAACACCAGTGCTTTCAATACCAAAAAGAAGTAAGATAACTTTGTCAATTTAGTTGTATTTTTTGAACTCACTACACTTTTCATAAACTTTATAGGAGAAGTTCTTAGTGCTGTGATATATCTCCAACGATTATAATTCAGAAAATTTTGCTCCAAAACAAATCTTTCTATATTAGAAAACAACTTGAAGTTATTAAAATAATCGTCGAGTAAACCGTCATCACCGTACGACCAACCTTTTTTATCTTGGCCTGGTTGTGTAACAAGGACTGGATAATTAGTTTCATGCAAAACAGTTCCTATCAAAGTAGACCGTAAAACCATAAATACATGAGGATAAAAATTGTTGATACCGTGGGCTCTAAATGATTCAAATACACCTTCTCTTTTTAGTACGATGCCACTCATCTGATGGGCTCTTCGAGCAAAATATTTACTGCTACTAAAGCCCTTTGAATGAATTGATCGACTCATTCCTAAATCTCTTCCGCCTGAAATGTAGTTCCCTTCAATGTCAATATTTCTAAATGATGGTACGATCGCAGACAAATCGTTTACGTTATCGATGGCGCTTATAACGGAAGTGATATAATCCAGAGAGATATAATCATCATCTCCCAAATACATCACATATTCTGAGTTTGACTTTTCTATTAAAAATAATAAATTACTCTGAACTCCGATATTGTTTTTGTGGTTAATGATAGTCACATTGGAATTATTCATATATCCATTTAAAACAATACTAGTATCATCTGAACTGCAATCATTAGAAATGTAGACATTAACTCTATCGTGGGTATTAGTTTTATCTAAAATATCAACTATAGTAGCTATGTTTTTCTTAACGTAGCTAGACCTATTATATGTTGGTATTAGTATATCAATTTTTTTATTTTTCACAATTTAACTCAAACCATATAATTATCTAATTTTAATAACATTTCATTCTGATGTAATTATTTTTGCAAGATTAACATATCACTTAGATCAGCAACATTTTTATGCTCTAATAATTCCTATATAATTTTCTAACTTTTCAAATGCGTTTTCAATAATAAGGTCCATATTAAAGTATTTATATTCTGCTAATCTTCCAACTAAAAATAAATTCTCATATTCCTCAGAAATTTTTTGATATTTTTTCAACAGGTTTATATTTTCACTAGTTATTGTCGGGTAATAAGGAACATTACCTTTTTCACCATTTGGATTATATTCTAGTGGATGTTCTGATGCAATCGTTGTATAGTTTTGACCTTGTTTCTCATAATTAAACTTTCTATATTCTGTTTGTCGAGTGTAACTATAATCTTGAGGGTAAGATACAAAGTCAGATGGTAGCTTATCTTCTCCTTCAAAGTGCTTATAAGTGAACTCTAGTGACCTATAGGGAAGCATACCTAGCTTGTAATCGAAAAGTTCATCAATTGGTCCCGTGAAAATGATCGATTCGATCTTACACCCTCGAAATTCCACCCTATTTCCTTTAAAAGAAATATTCTCAACAGCATTTTCACCACAAACAACATTAATATTTTCGTGATTTAAAATCTCTTCAAAAAGTTTTGTAAAACCGCGCTTTGGTACGAATTGAAAATCTTTGTTCAAATAGCGATTGTCAAAATTCAAAGCAAACTTGACTCTATTAAGAACACTTCGGTCAATTTGATCTGTGGTGAGATCCCATTGTTTCATTGTATAAGGCTTAAATGCTTTCTCATAAAGCTCTTCTGCAAAATCTTTGATATCTTTATCGTCACAAGACAACAAACTGAATATACTAACTCGCTCTTCACCCTTAAATTCCGCTCTTAACTTACAGTAAAGGTTTTCTGCCTTTTTTACACCATACATATCTTGAATCGTTTGAAAATTATATGGTAGTTGAACATACTTTCCATCGATTACACTTTTTCCTGATACAGCATGAGGTACAAGTTCACAGTACTGACGTAAATATTCAATAATCCAGGCTTTATCAGTATTAAAAAAGTGAGGACCATATTTTTGAATAAGTATATCGTGTTCATTATATTCATCGTACATGTTGCCTGCGATGTGAGGTCGCTTCTCAACAACTAGGACTTTCTTATCGTACTTTTCGGCCAACTCTCGTGCAAAGATAGCGCCCGAAAACCCGCTTCCTACAACAACTACATCATAATCTTTCATAAGGACTTCTCTTTTCGTAACCAGTTTGCTGTTTTTAATATCGATTCTTCAAAATCAGATACGACTTCATAACCAAACTCTTGATAAACCGTTTCCGTATCAATCAAGTTGTAGTTGATGGCATTAACATCAGGAAAAGAACCAAATTCTAATGCAATTTCAGGGTTAAGGATGTCTCTGACTTGTGTCACAACCTCTTTAAATGTGCCCGGTTTTCTATTACCCAAATAGTAAGAACTATCATCTAACGTAGGTGACATAAGCAAAGAAAGCATATCCACCACATCATCGATGTACACCCAATCATAGGTAAAATTGCCTTCCACCAGTTTAGGGGACACATTATCCATGAAATTTCTGATTAGAATATTTTGTACCATACCCGAGTTATCACCAGGCCCGAACACTGATGGCAATACTGCAGTGACGAATTCACAGTTAGATTGCTGTGCTAACGTTTTCCCAATTAGCCCTGCTGCAATCTTCGCCGTACCATAAATACACGCAGTACGCGGTTTAGATTCTTTGTTATGAAGGTAATGATGTATCTCAAACGAATTAATCGTAGTTACTAGTACAAAACGTTTAACATTCGAGTCCGATGCCAACTGATACGCATCACATGCATAAATAGCATTTTTCAATTGCTTGTCATAATCAGCAAATGCTTTCCCCCAAGTACCATCCCAAGCTATGTGATAAAAGCAATCCGCATTTCTAATTTCATTACTATCTAGCAAACGGTAGGAGGCTAAAGACACTTCGATGATACTTAAGTTGTTATGATGAGCCAGCTCTTTTAGACTCTGCGCATCCCTCACTAAAGCGACGACCTGACTACCTTCAGACAATAGTTTTCTACACAAAGCCAGACCAACGAATCCTGAAGCCCCAGTGATGACAACTTTTTTATTTGTCATAATCAGTAATTCACATCGCTATCTTTAAGTAGTGGTGCATTTTTATCTTTCTCCGATAAAATTGGTGCACTAACCCCCCAATCAATCGCGAGAGCTGGGTCATTCCAACAGATTGCTCTATCTAAATCAGGGTGATAAAGCTCGTTAACTTTATAAGTGACTTCAGTGTCGTCTTCTAATGCCAACACCCCATGGCCGAATCCCTCTGGTACCAGTACTTGAAGTTTATTGTCTTCAGTAAGCTCAACCATTATCCATTGCTTAAAAGTGGGGGAGGTCTTTCTCAAATCAACAATAAAGTCATTTACTTTACCTTTTGTACAGCGAACGAGCTTAGCTTGCGCTTTAGGGCTATTTTGAAAGTGAATAGCTCTTAACGTCCCTTTCTTAGATTTAATATGATTATCTTGAACAGCGCGAAACGAAATCCCTGCTTTTTCTAAGCTTCTTTCTGAATAGATTTCTGAATACCACCCTCGGTCATCTTTATGAACTTTAGGTTCAATAATCAAAACGCCATCAAGTTTTGTTTTAGTTACTTGCATGAGTAGTCTGGTTCCTTTGAATTTGTGCCACGAGATTTGCTTGTTTAAGCAAAGAAGAATACAGTTTTAATCTAGAGTCGCTGTGTTGCGTTGCATGGTAGAAGTGCTTAAGAATATTACGGAACTGGTTATCACGAATTAGGTGGTACTCCACACTGTTACCGGCTACCACTTCAACTTCTGCATCAACATTACTGGGGGCCGTAAAAACCCTATTTGAAACAATACGCCCTTTAGTTCCAATCACTTCAACAGAACATTTGTAGGCGTCATTCATGCCAAAATATACTTGCCCTACTACTCCAGCAGAATCAATTAACATCGCTGTTCCGTGACTATCGACATCGAAGCCGTCATCTATGTTAAGAGAAGCATGCTGTAGCGCCATCCCTTCATCCATAAGTAAGCTCATTAGTTTTAAGGGGTACCCGCCACAATCAAATAAAGCGCCCCCTCCCATAACCTTTGAATAGCGAAAATCCTGCTCTCCCCGAAAAGGAAAGCAAAATTGACTGTTGATAGATCGCAATTTCCCGATTTCTTGTGAATCTATCAATTCTTTGATAAAGATCAATTGCTTATGAAACTCAAACATATAATTTTCAGTCAGAACTAGCTCACGCTCGTGTGCAATCTCTACTAGTTCTTTGGCATGTTGAGCCTCTATAACAGAGGGCTTTTCTAGGAAAACATGTTTGTTTGCTAAGAGCGCCTTTTTTGCCCATAGAAAATGCATACTAGGTGGTAATGGAATATAAACGGCATCAACTTCGTCAGAATCAATGATGTCTTGATAGGAAGCAAAAATTTCTCCTCCAAATTGGGCTTGAAATTGCTCGGCTTTAGACGGTGTGTTCGAGGCAACACCGACATAATGCAATGAACTAACCGATTCCAAGGCTGGCATAAATCGATTCATCGCTATATTTGCAGCGCCTAATACGGCAATATTTAGTGACATGATTAAATTCTCAGGAGACTAATTAGGTTTCTTAACTGCAAATTCAGAATATTGTTGAACTGCAGTAATCGATTCAGTGTATTAAATGATACCCACATATATTCTGGAGGTAACTCAATCGTATCCATTTCTTCTTCATTCACATCAATGATGATATTTCGGTTTTGTTCGTGATAGAAGCGACCACCTTCTTCTGATAACAATACGTCATGCAAGACACCTTTTTTTTCATCAAGCAATTGCAAAAAAAATTGCTCTATCACGTTCGATCCATCTTCAGTCTCATTAGGCTCTTTCTGTATTGTTGGCCCTAATTCAACAGTATCAAAACAGCCTACTTCCGGTATTAATTTAACCAAAAACTTCCGTTCTTCATTTATAACCGTCGATAGCAACCCCAAAGTAGCACAACCGATAGCTTCAAAGAGTGGTTGATGCCATCGAGTGACTTCTCGCCCTTCAATTTCAATTTCGAAAAAACTTACTTTAAAAGGTTGCTCCAAACCAACTATCTGTGATCCTTCAATCGTCCAACTACTCATTTCCGATAAAGGGATCAGTACCTTTTTACTCTCTGAATACATTTTTGTATCATTGAGCCTGCGTAGCACCGCTTTTAGCTCATGATCGTTATTGTGACATAGGGAATTATATAGATGTCTATCACTGAACAAATGCAACAGTTCACTGCTTTGGACGTATTCACCTTGATAAGGTAAACATGAAATTACGGTCCGAGAGTCCATGTTAACTAGATTATCGACAGCCATTAGTTCTTTAATTTGACCTAATGTCATAAACTTAAAGCTGTCACTAATTTCAATATCATCAGTGGTAATGACAACAATATTTCGATTTCGCTTGCCGTAAAACCGAGAAGATTGCTCCGATTGGATTTGGTCATAGATGATGTTCTCATCCATCACATTCGAAAAACATTCCAAGTATCGGGGTTTTCTTCCACCATGTTTCTGCTGAAAATTACTCTTTGTCGCTTGAATTGTTGGTGACAATTGAACTTTATTGATGTTTCCTGGCTCAATTTTGGCTTGTACGAGAAAATACAACTCACCATCAATTACTTTACATAAGAAGCCTAGATATCCTATTTCTTCTTGCAAAATGATGGGCTGCTCAGCAACAACTTGGTCATCGACGGTCTCTTTGATTCCGGTAATTTTAAAAAACGAACCTTTGGTATTTCTTATTTCACCTAGATTCGAATCATAAAACCAATCGCCACATTGAGCTAATGAAGTTCGAGATAAAGCAACGTTAGTCGTTTTATTTAATGTCTTTATCCAATCAAGGTGTTCAGAGAGGTTTGAAAAGGCCGTATCTTTTAAAGACCACGAACGAAGCAGTAACTTCGTTAATGTTTGATTATCATAACTTGTAGTAGTCATTATTTTCCGCATCATCCATGCTCACCAAATTCAAAAGATACTGACCATATCGATTCTTTGCCATTGATTCCCCGGCATAGCGAACTTCTTCTTTTGATAGCCAACCATTTCGCCAAGCTATTTCTTCAAGACTCGCAATTTCCTGGCCTTGCACATTTTCTACAGTTTTCACGAACGACGACGCTTCATGGAGACTGTCAAAAGTGCCTGTATCCAACCATGCAAATCCTCGACCTAATATCTCAGTATTCAATTTACCTTGTTCAAGATACATTTGGTTTAACGTCGTAATTTCTAGCTCACCACGATGCGAAGGCTTCACCTTTTTTGCCATATCGACAACGCTATTGTCATAAAAATACAGTCCCGTAACCGCATAATTCGATTTAGGGTGCTCAGGCTTCTCTTCTATCGATAATACGCGTTTGTTGTCATCAAATTCCACCACGCCAAATCGCTCCGGGTCTTTGACGCGATACCCAAACACAGTAGCTCCATCATTTGATTCAACACAATTGCGTAACAGCTGAGTAAAGTACTGCCCGAAGAAGATGTTATCGCCCAGAATTAAACAGCAACTGTCCCCATCAAGAAAATTCTCACCTATTAAAAAGGCTTGAGCTAAACCATCGGGAGATGGCTGTATTTCATAAGAAAGTCGAACGCCAAATTTAGAACCATCACCTAACAGCCGCTTAAACGCTTCATTATCTTCTGGCGTTGTAATAATCAAAATATCTCGAATCCCGGCCAGCATTAGGGTCGAGATTGGATAGTAAATCATCGGTTTGTTATAGACAGGAAGTAACTGCTTGGAAACCCCTAAAGTAATTGGGTATAAACGAGAGCCTGAGCCACCAGCTAAAATAATACCTTTCATTATTCATTTTCCTTTGATTCAGTTGCTTCTACACCCAAGCGCTCACGCTGGTAACTACCATCTTGCACGTTTTGACACCATATCGAGTTATCTAGATACCATTGTACTGTTTTACGAAGGCCGGTTTCGAACGTCTCTTCTGGCGTCCAATTTAGCTCACGCTGCATTTTGGACGAATCAATAGCATATCGACGGTCGTGACCAGGGCGATCTTGAACGTACGTGATCAGCTCTGCATACGCTGACTCCTTCGGTACTAACGTATCTAGGATTTCACAAATCGTATTCACAACTTCGAGGTTTTTCTTCTCGTTGTGACCACCAATATTGTAGGTCTCACCCACTTTACCTTCCGTCACTACTTTGTAGAGTGCACGAGCGTGGTCTTCGACAAATAACCAGTCACGGATTTGGTCGCCTTTACCGTAAATAGGTAAGTCTTTGCCTTCAAGCGCATTAAGGATAACCAACGGAATCAGCTTTTCAGGGAAATGGTACGGGCCGTAGTTATTTGAGCAATTCGTGACGATAGTTGGTAGGCCGTAAGTACGTAACCATGCACGCACAAGGTGATCGCTCGAAGCTTTTGACGCCGAGTATGGGCTTGATGGTTCATACGAGGTTGTCTCTAAGAACATTGGCAGCGCTGTGCCTTCTGAAACTTCATCTGGATGTGGAAGATCACCATACACTTCATCAGTAGAGATGTGGTGAAAACGGAACTCTGCTTTCGCTCGTTCTTCAAGCGTGTTCCAGTATTCGCGTGTCGCTTCTAGTAGCGTATATGTTCCAACAATGTTGGTTTCGATAAACGCAGCAGGGCCAGTGATAGAACGGTCAACATGTGATTCAGCTGCAAGATGCATCACCGCGTCAGGTTGATACTCTTTAAACACTCGATCCAATTCTGTACGGCTGCAGATATCCACTTGTTCAAAGGTATAACGTTCAGACGAATCCACTTCGATAAGAGATTCTAAGTTACCTGCGTAAGTGAGCTTATCAACGTTGACCACGCTGTCAGATGTATTCTTGATGAGATGACGAATGACTGCAGAGCCGATAAAGCCAGCACCACCAGTGACGAGGATCTTCATAATTTTCTCTTGTAGTATACTGTTTAGAACAACTCACGAACGTGAATATGTATTGAATTTTAAAGGTTTAATCTCACGAGAACATCTCAGTCAATGTTAAGCCCCTGAGACACTTTTTATTCATTTTGAGACAGGCTGTTTAGACTATCCCTTATAAAACCTAGATTTTGTTGACATTCTTAAAACTACCCAAATAGGTCGTCAAAACGACTATTTTTTCAACCTTTAGGCTTGCCCCCATCAACATTTGGGTACGCTACCGCCCTTAGGTTTGGCTCCTAAAGGCAATAGTTACAAGTTGTTCGCTTTTATGCGGTTTTCATACGATTTTAAATTTGAGCGCATTTTAGCAAAGTAAGTGCATATTGACCAGTTTGAAATTTACCCTACTTGGACTGACCTCTCACCACGCATTTACCCAGCGGAAGCATTGTACGTCTTGCAGGTACGGAGTACCAATGAAGTAGCGGTTTTATTGTGCAGTCTTGCAATAGCGCTTTTCTATGTCAATAAAATGTTGCCGTTTCGGTACAGCGACACTAGACTTGGGTTGTTGTTTACCACCAAAATTTCTTTAATTTCGGTACGTGTTGGCCCCTTGTGGGTAGTGGTTAACCAGCAGTTTCAAGAACCCGCCAATACGCCCTTCAACTCGCACTATCTCTTTCTCTAAAATGATTACTTTTGTTTCTTGACGTTTTTTCTGCATTCGCTTTGGGCTATGTGAACAAGCGCTTATTCGGTGAATAATCGAATGGTCACTGCTTAGAGTCCGTGCTCGATGGTTTGGATTGAACTAGGGCCTTGATACGTGCTTCGAACGGATTGGTGGTTCTTTTGGCTTTGTAGTCCGCTAGGGCCAGAGAGACAGGTGTGGGTTGTTTGGGAACCATGGGCTTGGCTACCTTGGTCGGTGTAGAAGCCCTTGCTGGTTTACCCGTCTTTGTTTGCTTAGCCGCTCTTGTTTGATGGGGAAATGGCGATAAGTCTCGCTTTGCCTTAGCTTGGGCGCTTCTTCTTAGCCAGCCATTAACAAAGTGGCCAATATGCTCGAAGGGCTTGCGCTTATCGGGGTTGATCTATAACCACGCTTGCATGGTATGCAGTTCTTGCAGCACATCTAACTTAGGGTAGGTGCGCTCTAGTATGGTGGTGAACTCATGATAAATCGGCGCGCTGCTCTCTCTGGTGAGCAGGTGAATCACGGCTTCATTTTTGGTTGTGCTTTTGGAGGTGGAGATCTCATGCTCTTCAGAACCGCTTGGAGGATCAAGAACATCAGTGTCATCCAAGATTCCATTTTTCAAACTCAACTCTGTTTTATGTTCTTTATGAAAGATTATGTGTGCAGGATGATCACTATCCGTATTAGATCTTGCGTCACCTAGGCGAGTGTCTGAATGATCGATTTTCTGCGCCTGCTCTGTTTTGTTTTCTCGTTCTGTCTTCTGTACATTTTCTGGCGAGGCTGGCGGTAAGTCTGTTTGTTCTACATTGGCGTTAACTAGGTCGGTTTGATCATTTAGGTCTGCTCTCTGTCTTCTTGAACGAGAGCTCTAGCTGCTTGTTCTAGATCGGCCTGCTGAATGTGGCTGTCGCTGGGTAGGCGTAGCTGATATATATTGCTGCGCTGGCTTCCTGAATCATCAATCCGCTTTATCCGCTTCACAAAGCCTTGTTTTTCCAATTCGTTAACGTGTCGTTTCACTGTTCTTACCGACACTTCGCAATATTGCGCTAAGTAATTTAGGGAAAGAAAGCGCGCGTCTGCATTGTCGGCCAATTTTCATAACACCAACTTGCTGATAGGAGAGCCGGTTTTTAATGGGATAAAAGAAAGAATAAGAGAAACACACATGGTTAACGCTCCTTGTTAAAGGATCATTCGTACAGAAATCCATTGATATAAAGAGCATTGACAGCACTTTTTAGGCATTAAGGGCAAAGGTAAGGCGAGATAAAAAGTAACAAAAAGTGTTTCTCCTGCTTGCTCTCATCGATATGCAACAATACCATCATCTAGACTGATAACCTTCGAAGCACCTCTCACTTTTTTGTGTTCCTCTGTTTTGGCGTTATTACCGTCCCCCCCCCAATCAAGAACCTTGAAGTACATTGCCCTCCCCATGCAGCAATAAGGTGCTTAATGAAGGCGATAGTTTCTCTTTTTGTTTCAGCGTACCAACCCGGTATGGCGAGCATCGAATGCCGACCTTACTCCCTCAACCAGTCGCGCCACCCACTATTGTGTGATAACCAATATGGCGACGAGCGCAGTGAGACCGGAGTTTATAAAGATAAGGGTTATAAAGACAAGGCTGATGAGTACAAGGGCTATGAAGGTAAGCATTTCGAAGACCAGCGCTTTGCTGAGCATGATGTTGAAAACCTGACTTTGAAGATCTGTTCTTTGAAGATACTCACTTTGAAAACCCTAGCTATGAGGATCTTTGTTGGATGATCAGCCGAGCACGGCGCAGACAGCCACTGGGTTATTGCGTGATGTACTTACGCTATGTAAACCACCACTCCGGCTATGCAGAAACCGTAGCCACCAGTTTGCGACAACACATCGTATTGCACCCTAATTTAAAAGAATCGTTATCAACGTCTTTAATCGCCTATTTACAACAACACGAGGATTTATTTTGTCAAACACTCCACCAACAACTGATCGAGTTCCACACCAGTCGTTAGAGCGCCTACTGTTTTGCAAAAGCGGGGTTGCTCGGAAGAGCAGGCTAGCAAGGTGGATCTTATTCCCTCGTTAAAGCCTTGTTTACCTTCAGCACCCCCTTTCCTGTTAACTCCGTATGCCTTCAGTCTGGTTTCGGTTTTACTGCGTTTGCCTCATTGCCCGGTATTCTCTTTTATTACGGTGCATTGCAGCGCTACGCCGCCAAAGCAAGATGTAGGCGTAGCCGAGATTCGCCGATGGCATAAAAAGAAAGGCTGGCGCGACGTCGGGGATCACTTTGTGACTCGTCGCAATGGGGATGTCGAACTTGGCAGGCCACTGTCACAAACCGGCGCGCATGTGAAAGGACACAACAGGGGCAATATTGGGGTTTATATGGTCGGTGGCTGTAATGCCGAGCTGTAACCAAAAGATAACTTCACGCAAAGCGCTGTTTGGTTTGATGGCGGTGTTGCAAGAGAATTTCTTGATTTCAGATAAGAATATTAAGGGGCATAAAGATTGAGGCGTAAATAAGGCGTGTTCGGTTATGGCTTTAAGAGCAGATGCGGGTATCGGGTAAACGAGATGCGAAGAGCGGCGCTTTTCGTATCTCGCCACTCGCATCCCGTATCTGCTCTTCGCTACTCGAATCCCGTTACGGCTCTTCTTTAGTTCTTGTCGCTCGAATACGTGTAGTTGTAGTAACCGTAGCCGTACGAGCTTGAAGCTTTCTTCTCGATGGCGTTGAAGATAACGCCTTTCACTTCAATGCCGGATTGTTCGAAACGGTTACGAGCAACATCGATCTCTTTTATGGTGTTTTGACCGTAACGCGCCACCATTAATGTGGTACCAGCGAAAGCGCCAACAATACTTGGATCGGTTACCGCGAGTACAGGTGGGGTATCGACAATCACCAAGTCATATTCTTTTGATGCCCATTCCATGAGCTCTGCAAAGCGCGGGTGCATAAGGAGTTCAGATGGGTTGGGTGGCACTTGACCACGGGTAATGATTTCTAGGTTTTCTACTGGTGTCGACTTCACTGATTGAGCGAATTCTTTCTTGCTGCTCAATACATCAGAAAGGCCGTTGTCCCACTTCAAACCAAAGCTTTGCTGTAGGTAACCTTTACGCATATCGGCGTCAATCAACAACACTTTCTGGCCTGTTTTTGCAGCTACTGCGGCAAAGTTGGTCGAGATGAATGATTTACCGATACCCGGTGCAGGGCCAGAGATCATCAACACATTGTTTTTCGCTTCCAACATCGCAAAGTGCAAACTGGTACGAAGGCCACGCAGCGCTTCAACCGAAAGGTCAGCAGGGTTAGATTCGGCAAGCAGAGCTTGGGTACCCTTGGTTTGCTGTTTCTTCGATTTAAAGCGGTTGGTTAGCTCAACCTGTAAATCAGATTTTGGTACCGCTGCGTAAACCGGAAGGCCGATTTGTTCAATTTGGTCTGGGCTTTCAACGCCACGGTGGAACGCCGCTTTCACTAATACAAACGCAACGCTTAGCATGCCACCCAGTAACGTTGCTAACAAAACAATCAGTGGCTTCTTCGGTTTAACGGCGCGAGCATACACTTGAGCGTCATCTAAGATACGAACGTTACCGACCGTACCCGCTTTAATGATGCTTAGCTCTTGAACCTTGTTTAGTAACTGAATGTAGATTTGTTGGTTTACTTCAACATCACGTGTCATACGCAGTACTTCACGTTGTGTTTTCGGGAGCTTTTGTACTTGCTTGTTTAGACGTTCTTTCTCACCCAATAGCGTTTTACGCTTATCAAGCAAGGCTTTGTATGCTGGGTGATCTTTAGTGAAGCGCTGGCTGACTTCACTCTCTTTAAACGTTAGTTCATTCAACTGCGCTTCAAGCTCAACCATCACCTTTAGGGTTGATTGTGCTTCTAAGCCCAAATCGATCGATTCGTTCTTTTGGCGATAGTTATTTAATGTATCTTCATATCCAGTCAACTCAGATTTAATACCAGGAAGGTGGCTTTCTAAGAAAGAAAGGCTCTTCTCTGCTTCTGCTGAGTTGCGCTTCACGTTTTGTAAGAAGTAGCTCTGGCTAATATGATTAAGAATTTCAGAAATCTGTTGCTTGTTTTCACCTTCAAAGCTTAGCTTCAAAATACCAGTTTGCTTACCTTGCTCAGACAAAGATAAAGAAGCTTTCAACCATTCTATCGCTTCTAGTCGGCTACGCTTACCAATCGAAAATTCAAAATCGTTATGCGATTCAAAACCCGCCACAAACAAACTGTAGTCATCGGCTGTGGCTAGCTCACCCACTTTACCTTTTAAGATAACGCGCTCATCGTCACGAACCAGTTGGTAGGCACCTTGATCAGCATCGATAATCTGAATGGTATGAGCAAAACTACTCGCATAACTTGGTATGGTAAAACGACTCACTGCGATGTGATTGATGTCACCGGTTAAGCGGGCGAAGCCTTTACCGACGATGGGTGTATAGTTGGGTGAAGTCACAGTAGTCAGGTTAAACTTATCGACCGTTTCGCCCAAGATCATACGCGATTTGATGATCTCCACTTCTGTTGTGGCTGACGATTCTTGAGAGAACATGTCTCCCATATCACCGACCATCGATGAAATGCCGCCAGAGCTCTTCTCTTCAATTTGAATCAGGGCATCGGCTTTGTATATCGGTGTCGAAAGCAGAGCAAACGCAATACCAAGCACAGCAAAAACAAATGTGGTCAGTATAATTAACCATTTAGCATCTAATAAGATACCAAGTAGTTTCCCTAGATCTATCTCATCAGAGTTATCTGTGTGTGGTTGCTGAGATGGTTGTGTTGTCATCAGATTACTACTTCCTAAACTAATATTTTGAAGAGAAGTTAAATACGGCTTATATACTTCTCTTTTATATGATTCTATTAATGGTTATTCACCATAGCTTAACTGACTATAGTTAACGCCTAACTGCCTTCTTCTAGAGCTTTTTCGCCCAAGCTTGTGCGGCTTCTTCAATCAGCTTGTAAGCATATTCAAACGCTTCACGGCTCTGACGGTGCGGGTCGGGAATGTCTTTTTGGCCAATCCACTGACCAAACAGCATGGTTTTACCACGCGCTTCCGGTGAGATTTGAGTGAGCGCCTCCATATGGCCCTTCTCCATCACCAATATCAAATCATACTGAGCACAAAGTTGTTGTGTAACTTGTTGAGATTGATGATTTTCAACATCGGTTCCGTTTTCTGCGGCGATTAAAATCGCGGTATCGTCTGCTGGCTTACCAATTAAACGACTTTTTTCGGCAGCAATACCAGCAGAGGCCACTTCTTTGTTTGGGAGCAGCTTTTGAAGAACGCGCTCTCCCGTCGGGGAACGGCAAATATTACCCACGCAGACGACTAAAATTTTATTAAACATAACTGACTTCTAACTGTAATGGGCTCATAAACATAAAAATCAGGTCACACATAATGTGACCTGATGGTTGCTCTATCTTAACCTAAGGCCAATTGCGGATACGTAGCACACCTTCGGTTAATTCATTGAAGCCAGTAATGGTCGGAACCAATTGTCCAATCACACGGTTCCAACGACTAATAGGTGCTGCCGTTACATAAACAATATCGTAAGGCTTTAAATCAAATTCAGTGCCAATTACCAATGCTGAGGCATCTTCCATATTGAGTTGGTAGATATCGGCCATGCGTTCTGATTTATCATCAGAAGTGCGAATCACAAACACACCCGTTGCATCGGCTGAAAGTTGGTTGATACCACCTACGTTGCTGAGTGCTTCTGTTAGGCTCATTCCCGCACGATCAATTTTTAATAGTTGGGGGTCATTGACCTCACCCATCACAAAGACTTTTTGAGCGTCATTACGCGGCACGTGAACAATATCGCCCGCTTGCAGTAACCTATTTTGAGTCAAATCGCCTTTCTGCATCAGGGCATACAAAGAAATGTACTCTTGTACTCCATTGCGAGTTAACGAAACATTGCGCCAATCCGCATCTTCCGACAATCCCTCAGAACGGTTTACCGCGTCCAACAAAGTTAGAGGGATGTTGGTGATTGCTTGTTGACCTGGTAGCTCAACTTCACCTGTAACATATATTTTTTGAGAACGAAAACCCGCAACGTTAACGTCTACTTGAGGGCTTTCTATATATTTAGACAGACGCTTCGTGATATCAGTACGAATCTCATCCACAGTCTTATCTAAAACATCAACGCTACCAATGTATGGATAAAAGATAGTGCCGTTTGAACGAACCCAATTCCCCGCCTCTTCAGCACTACGGTAAGAACCCGCAGGAATGGTCAATTCAGGGTGATCCCAAATGGTAACGTTTAAGATATCACCGACACCTACTTGGTATTCATACTTCACGATGTCAACATCAAGTTCAGGATTAGCTTGTGAAACGAATAAAGATTCATTTCGGTAGCTGGATACAGATTGAGCCGTCAATGGATAAAGATTGACCACATCAGAGATGTCGGATTCTTGCTGTTCTTCAGAAGGAAGAATCACATTCTTATTGCCGGTAGAAAGGTGAGTCCCTGGAGTAGTACACCCTGCCAGTAATGCAGGAAGGAGCGCTAAAAGGAGGCGATTTTTATTAATCTTCATATTTACCAAGTCATAGAAACGGAATGTGTCTGGCGCCTAAAAAGACATCCAAAGAATAAGGATTTTGATTTTATCAGTTACAGCAAGAGGAAATTAGAGAGAGTAATAAAAAACAGTAAGATCTTACTCCCATTTACAATTAATAATAGGGGACGCTACCGCCCTTTGATACTCCGCGACATCACACTGCGTAACCTATTAGATCCGACTCACTTAACAGGCCCAAAAGACACTTAAAATTGAATAGGACTGTCTAATTAACTGAGTGACTAAACGTTGCAAAAATGCTACCGCATGCAGTTAGTTTAATTCGTGAACATTATCCACAATTTATGCTTATTATCAACCTAGTTGAATGGTAAAAGAGCAGATGCGGGATGCGAGTAAACGAGTAGCGAAAAGCCTAAGAGCAGATGCGGAGTTCTAAAGAGCAGTATCGAGATACGAGTAAACGAAGAGATAAGAGCAGGTTCAAATCTCGATTATTCGATACCGCTCTTTCCCTGCTCTTCGTTACTCGTTACCCGAATCTATCTTCTCTCGCTCTTCGAATCTCGAATCCCGCTACCCATATCTATCTTTTCATTCTACTTCACGCTACTTGGTCTTTGGAACCAAGGCGAGCGAGCGTCGGTTTGCTCGAACAAGTTGTATTGCTTATTCAAGACTTGACCACCATCACGAGTCAGCGGTTGCCATGTGAACTGTGATCGACTTGAGCTCGGTTTAACCGTGATTAGATCAAATGGAATCGATACGTAAAAGCCTTTGGTGTAACTGCCTTCACCGTACTCTTCGGTAGTCATGTCGGTTAAGCTAACAAACGCACCGGCGATAACACCGCTCTTGAACTGTTTCGAGAAATCGATACGAGTACCGATATCTCCCGCTAAGAATTTACCGACACCGACTTTAAATAAAGTGTCACTTAAGAAACCCCACTGTGGCATGTAGTAGCCGGTAACAAATCCGGTGGTGCCTTTATCAATCACCTTGTAGTAAGCCTGATCTTTTTCATGATACTGCAGCTCTTCATCAAACGTACCAAACCAGCTTTCTGGGTCACGCTGACTGATGGCTGTCACATCAGCACCGATTGCCCAGTTACTGTTGTAGGGACGGTAAAGTACTTCACCACCTACACCCGCAAACATGCTCTCTAGGTAACCACCGTAAGCCTGAGTGTAGATACCGCTGCCATAGTCTTCAAACCACGTCAACTGCAAGCGGTCTAAACGAACGGGCTCGTCAACGTAAGAACGGAAAAGCGTTCGCACTCGTGGCGTTTGCGCTGTGCCATCTGTTGGAATTTCATAATTAAACTTATCGTAGTTGTCGATCAAGTTAATATACAAAGAACCAGACAGCTCAATGTTGTTGGTCGCCCAGAAAGAAGCATTGGTGTATAAGCCTAGTGCATATAGGTAAAAATTTTCTGCTGAGCCAAAAGATTGCGCCAAATTAGGCGCGACAGACACATCGAAACGTTCTCTGCCGTCGTAATAAGTTATACCGTCGTGATAAGCGATCGCCGATTTCGATTCGACATCACTTGGGTGTGCTGCGTCTTGAATATCCGAGTCCAAATACTGGTATGTAGCGACTTGCTTAAATTGATTGGCATCGATAGCGGTTTGATTTAACTCACCTGCGTTACTGGTTTCAACGATCTTATAGGTGTCAATATAGTCAGGAACATGGTTAGCAATAACCGTTAACCCACGTTCTAGCGCAACTTCTCGATTGCGATATTTCACCTGCTCGCCTTTCACAATAAAGGTATTGTCGTCGACCAAGATCTGCGCTTGCTCATAACCGGCAACGGTCTCAAGTTCTTGGGTCAACTTAGCCAGTTCAACCTCACCCATGCTGCTTGCTTCGCTTGGTCGCAAAGTCGCCGCTTCGGTATCTCGCCACACGGAGGCTATTTGATTAAAATTGGTGGTTAAGTCAAAGCCCATGGTTAAGGTGTCACCACGCTCATAACTGACTTTTGCCGTGGCCCAATCACTAAAGCGATATACAGCGCCCACATTCCAAGGGGTGTGTTGGGTCATATCAACGCCACTATTAACAGGGTAATCTTGTGAATAGTCATTGCTGTCGTATTCAAGTTTGAGCACTAATGGCTTATATGGCGTTTGATACTCTAAGCCACCATAAATTGCCGCATCGCCTTTGAACCAACGCTCAAAATCAACGCTGCCCCCATTACCTTTGACATCAGACGGTCGTTCACAAAACTGGTCACTGGCTTTACAAAATGGATTGGTAATATTACCACTGGTGCCCATGTAACCCCAGCCCATGCCTAACGTGACATCAAGCGGGCCAAATCGCTTGCTCGCGGCGAAAAATTCGCCATCAAATAACCCTGTCCCCCCAAAGTCACGCACTCCGACAGAAAGCTCTGGCAAATAGTAGCCTTCTTCCATTAACCGAACTTTAAAGTCAATACCTTTGTCAGCAAGCGTATTACAACCACTAAATGAGTTTTGCGAGCAATCTTGATCCCCGCCACCGCTATAAAGCAGATCCTGAACTTGGGTATAGCGAATGGTGGTTTCTAACCAAGGCATCAATTGCAGGCTAACGTTATAAAAATAATATTCGTTATTGAACGATGCACTTAGGTTGAATTCACCCTCTGGAGCCATGCGCGCGGTAGGCATTTGCATTAAACCCACCCCACCAAAATTGGTTTGAGAGTGTTTTAGTGTTGGCGTACTAAAGCCAGAAATCTCGACTTCAGAGGGTTGCTGTTCTCGCATGGTGGCAGAAAAGTCTTGTGCACTAGCAGCAAAACTGCTGACAGCCAGTAAAGCACCCGGAATCGAACTTGCGAGTAGAGTTAATGGAAATGATTGAGTAGCCGACATTACAGATTAACCTTATGACGTAGAAGTTCGACAATGTCTTGATTCAAAGTAGAAAACTCAGAAGGGAGCGAATCAAAGGCGATAAAAATAATAGCACCGGGAGCAAAATAAGCGGCCTTACCGTTCCAGTAGGCATAACTGATTTCATTCACCTGCCCATCGGGTTGGATGACAAATGCCGTGCTGTTATCAGCAATACCTAGCAGCTGCCCTTTTGGCAACAGCGTTAAATAGTTATCTAGCTGAGCGTGTTCAACCAAAGGCAGCGTGTGAGCTTGCTTTACTGCCCCGACTACATATACAGAGGTTGGGCGGTCGGTTAGATATAACTCAAAGTGCTGTTGTTCCGTTGATTTAGCACTAATCCCTTTCCAAGCTGACTGTTTTGATACCACAGTTATTTTTTTTGAAACCAATAGGGGGTTCTTATCTGCCTGAGACATCACTGCGTTTTGGTCTAACTCAACAAAGTAACGTGCTTGATAGTCAAAAGATTCTATCTGCTCGATCATAGATTTTACTTGTGGCTCTTGTAAGGCTAAACGCTCGAGCGTATCCAATACCTTTTGTTTTACGTTCGCTATTTGCGGTTGAGCATTACGATCAAATAGCTGAGCAGACAGCGGAAAGTAGCCTAACGCACCATTTGCATTGGCATCCGTTAATACTTGATCTAAGCGCGTAGGTTGCGAATATTGCAGCGTGATACCTTGTACCGGTAACTCGACCGTAAGTACTGGAACTGGGCTTTGTGCCATGACAAGTGGCGGCGCTAGAACACTACAAACCGTAAGTACTGCTGTGTACCCTAGTTTTTTTAAATAATTCATTTTATTCACTCACCACTTGATTCTTTAATTTGATGGGGCTTTGACTTATTAGTTTGATAAGGCTTTAGCAATGTCAGCTCTAAGCGGGTCATTTCAGGTCCAAGGTATTGAACCGTTTTGACGACCTGTCCCTTTTTGTTTACCCAATATTGATTTTCAATATCTTGTCCAAGGGCTGGGTAGCTGATCTGCTCGACAAACTTGCGCGCTTCTATGTTCGCTATCGGGGTTTGTACTGTTTCTTCATTAAGATACGCTCGGACGATGTTTGCACTGTAGCCAAATCGGTAATCTGGTTGCCAATCGTAAGTTGCTTGCCACTCTTGAGCTTTCGGAGTTACCGACATATCAAAACTCGGCACCAATGCATTGCCCGGTTTAACTGTTAAGCCAGACAGATTTTCATAAGGCAGGAATAAGGTTTGAACCACTCGTCCATTTTCCGTCACGATCATGGCTTTGTCTGATGACATCCATTTGAGTTGTTCAGCCCCGGTTGCGGGGTTTTGGCCAACAAAAGCCAGTACCATAAAAATCTTACCTTGGTCGTTAATTTCAGCATAAATACTGGCGTAAGGCAGATCTTGAATATATTCCGCACTGGTACTTACGTCGGTATCACCAAAGATAGCTTCATTGAATGTGGCATTAAGGTCTTGGAACTGTTGTGAGCAACCAGAAAGTAGCAGCCCTAAAGATACGATAAGCGGTTTGAACATGATTATTTTGCTTCCTAGCGAGGCTATTCAGGACACTCTAATATAAAAAAACCATTTTATGCTTTCACATAAAATGGTTTTATACAGGCTACAACTATAAATTAGTTAGTTGTAGTTGTAGTTGTTGCGCCGCCGTCGTTAGAAGCAACAGCTACTGCTGCGCCTACTGCGACTGCTGCAGTTGTTACTGCTACTGTTGTTGCTGTACCAGCTGCTGCTGTTGATGCGCCAGCACCTGCTGCTGCACCCGTTTCTGCTGCTGCAAAAACACCGCCAGAGAAGCTAACAGCAAGTGCTGCAGCTAAAGCCATTTTTTTCATAATGATTCCCATTGATATAAACGTTTATATGCTGAGGCTAAGAATGCTCTCAACTGATTGTTCAGCTTAAACAATCAATTGATAATATTAGTGAATAAACGTGTTCAAGTAAATGCATAATTTTTAGACAGAAATTATTTTATATCTCACCTACCATCACAACCCCATGCTTCCTCTGTATTCTCCTACCCTTTCTCGCTATACTTCTGACCTATAGTTTTTCGCCCAATAACGAATAAGAGTTCAAGATATGCAAGAGTTAGTTCCATTTGTTCAAGAGAATATGATTTTAGCCATCGTATGGATCGGCTTGGTTGTTGCCATCATTGCGAACGTTATCAAGACATCAAACGCAGCTTATAAAGAGATCACAGCAGCGCAAACTACACACATGATTAACCGAGAAAACGGTGTTGTGGTTGATATTCGTACTAAGGATGAATTCAAAAAGGGCCATATTACGGACGCAGTTCACATTTTGCCGTCAGACATTAAAGCAAATAGCTTTGGTAGCCTTGAAAGCCGTAAAGCAGACCCAATCATCGTAGTATGCAAGACAGGTCAAACAGCTCAAGAAAGCGCAAACTTGCTGGTTAAAGCAGGTTTCGAAAACGTAAGCGTACTAAAAAGCGGCTTAGTGGCTTGGAGCGAAGCTAACTTACCTTTAGTTAAAGGTAAGAAGTAGTTAAAGGTGAACAACCTTTAAAGACAAGCAGTAGGCTGACCCGATTACACCAATATGACTTTAAGATTTTGTTCAACAGACTGATATGACGAACAAAAACTAATTATAAATTTTTAAGGACAAGAAAATGGCTGAAGCAGCACAACAAGACGCACAACAAAACTTCGCAATCCAACGTATCTTTCTAAAAGACGTATCTTTCGAAGCACCCAACTCTCCAGATATGTTTCAAAAAGAGTGGAACCCAGATGTAAAACTGGACCTAGACACTCAAAGCCGTGAACTTGGCCAAGGTGTGTACGAAGTAATCCTACGCCTAACGGTTACAGTTAAAAACGCAGACGACACAGCATTCCTTTGTGAAGTACAACAAGGTGGTATCTTCTCTGCAAGTGAAATGGAAGCGGGCCAACTAGCACATTGCCTAGGCGCATTCTGCCCGAACATCCTATTCCCATACGCTCGTGAAACAATCTCTAGCCTAGTGGTTAAAGGTACGTTCCCACAACTGAACCTAGCACCTGTAAACTTCGATGCTTTGTTCATGAACTACCTACAGAACCAAGCTCAGCAAGCTGAAGGCGAACAGGCTTAAGTCTCAAAGTAGAACTTAACTCTAACGATTCAAGCGCTAGTTAGCTTTTAAATGCACATCGCAACTTCTGCGATGTGCATTTTTTCTTTACACTGTACTAAAGTTGAAAGCTCTTCTTATTTTAGTGGAAAGCTATTCCAGCATTCTTTCTTCGATTTCCCTCATTATTTTTAGGTGGAAGCATGACAGACACAACTCACCCGACCAACACGACAGACGCTTACGGTAAAGACAGCGCTTACGGCAAAGAGATCGCCATGACTGTCATTGGTGCAGGTTCTTACGGAACCTCTTTAGCTATTTCTCTAGCGCGTAACGGTGCAAACGTTGTTCTTTGGGGGCATGACCCTGCTCATATGACTCGCCTTGAATCTGAGCGCGCTAATAATGAGTTTCTACCAAATATAGAATTCCCAGAAAGCCTGATCATTGAATCAGACTTAGAAAAAGCGGTGACTTCAAGCCGCGACCTTTTACTTGTCGTCCCGAGCCACGTATTCGGCGTTGTGCTTAATAGCGTTAAACCTTACTTAGCCTCAGACTCTCGTATCTGTTGGGCGACCAAAGGCCTAGAACCGGAAACAGGACGCTTACTTAAAGATGTCGCGCACGATGTGCTTGGTGATGGGTACTCGTTAGCGGTTCTATCAGGGCCTACTTTCGCCAAAGAGTTAGCGATGGGCATGCCAACTGCGATCTCTGTAGCTTCACCTGATGAAGAGTTCCTTGAACAACTTCAAGAAAAAATCCACTGCGGCAAAACATTCCGCGTATACGCAAACTCAGATTTCATTGGCATGCAACTTGGCGGTGCGGTTAAAAATGTCATCGCTATTGGCGCAGGCATGTCAGATGGTATTGGTTTTGGTGCCAATGCACGTACCGCACTGATCACTCGTGGGTTAGCTGAAATGAGTCGATTGGGCGCAGCTCTTGGTGCACAGCCAGAAACCTTTATGGGTATGGCTGGATTAGGCGACCTAGTACTAACCTGTACTGACAACCAATCGCGCAACCGCCGCTTTGGTTTGGCACTTGGCGCAGGCAAAGATGTGGACACCGCACAAGAAGAAATTGGCCAAGTAGTAGAAGGTTATCGCAACACCAAAGAAGTTTGGTTACTATCAGAACGCATGGGCGTTGAGATGCCAATTGTTGAACAAATTTATCAAGTGTTGTATCAAGGGAAAGATGCACACTTAGCAGCACAAGATCTACTTGCACGAGACAAAAAGTCAGAAAGATAATAAGAGCAGTAGAGAGATTCGAGTAATCGCGATACGAAGAGAATAAGAGCGGATACGAGATTCGGGTAAACGAGGGGCGAAAAGAGTAAGAGCAGATTGAGCGCTTAAAGAAGGCTGCTTTTCGTTATCCGTATCTCTCATCTCGTCACTTGTATCTGCCCCTTAAAAAATAATGGATGGTAAAATGAAACACTGTGAACAACAAAAAGTTTGGCAATGCATTGTGAAGGAAGCTCGACAGCAGTCAGAGCAAGAGCCAATGCTTGCGAGTTTTTACCATGCTACGATCATCAACCACGAAAGCTTGGGCGCCGCGCTCAGTTATATTCTGGCAAACAAGTTAAAGACCGCCTCAATGCCTGCAATGGCAGTGCGTGAGGTGGTTGAACAAGCATTTAAGCAGGACCAATCGATTATTGATGCTGCCGCTTGTGATATTTGTGCAACAGTTACTCGAGATCCGGCGGTAGAGATGTATTCAATGCCTCTGCTTTACCTTAAAGGCTACCATGCACTGCAAGGTTACCGAGTCGCTAACTGGCTATGGAAGCAAGGCCGTATCGCACTTGCTACCTACCTACAAAACCAAATCTCAGTCGCTTGCCAAGTAGATATTCATCCAGCTGCACGCATCGGCAAAGCAATCATGCTCGACCACGCTACAGGCATTGTTATTGGTGAGACCGCTGTAGTTGAAAATGACGTGTCGATTCTTCAAGACGTGACCCTTGGCGGTACGGGTAAAGAAGGTGGTGATCGCCACCCTAAAATCCGTGAAGGGGTAATGATTGGTGCAGGTGCGAAAATTCTCGGCAACATTGAAGTGGGTGAAGGCGCTAAAATTGGCTCTTGCTCAGTGGTTCTACAAGCCGTACCTCCCCATACTACGGTCGCAGGTGTTCCTGCAAAAATTGTCGGAAAACCTAAAACAGATAAGCCATCTTTGGATATGGACCAAGGGTTCAATGGTCGATCGCAGAACTTTATTCATGGTGATGGGATTTAAGAGCAGATTCGGGATACGAAGAGCTTAAGAGCAGATGCCAGATTCACGCAACGAGATACGAAGAGCTCAAAAGCCGCTGCGGGATTCGATTCAGCGAAATTCGAAAAATTAAGAGCAGATGAATACAACTAAATGACGATAATGATGAAACAAATTCGAGCCATTAGCCGGACTCTTCTGATATATACCAGCCTTTGTGTTGCTCTTTTATCTTCGTCATCATTTGCCGCATCTCAAGGTGAACTTAAGGGCGTATCGAGTGAAATATCTCGCCAACAAAAAAACCTGTCCTCACAACAGAAAAAACTCGATAGCTTGCAAGCAAGCCTCAAGAAACAAGAGCTATCCATCGCTTCGCTTGAAAAAGATATCCTAGACAGTAAAAAGCAGCTGAATACCGCTAATGCTAATATTGCGAACTTAGACACCAAGATCAAGGCGCTCACAGCACAGAAAAAAGTCCATACCGATAAGCTAGAGCAACTGATTCAAACTTACTACATGACAAGCCGTGCTAAAGCCTCATCGCACATCCTAAATACTGGCGTTGAAGAAGATCGTATTAGTCATTATTACCAACACCTTGCTAAGGCCCGCTCTGCAACAATCAAAACAATTGAACAGACGCAGCTTGAGCTAGAAGAAAGCCACAAGCAGCGCCAACTTGAGCAAGAACAAATTGCGACCCTGTTAAAACAACAAACCACAAAGCGCAACAAGTTATCTCAAACGCAAACACAGCGTAAGAAAACGGTTGGCAGCATCAAGAAAAACATCTCGGGTGACAAGAATTACTTAGCAGAGCTCCAGCGAAATGAAACCCGCCTGAAAGCCGAAATCGCCAAAGCAGAGAAAGCAGCTCGTGAAAGACGTAACGCTGTTCCTATGGATGGTTTAGCCAAACGTAAAGGCAAACTGCCTTGGCCAATCAAAGACAAAGTTCTGCATAACTACGGTTCACGCCAAACCGGCCAAATAAATTGGAAAGGCATGGTGATCAACGCCAAGTACGGTCAGCAGGTCAAGTCTGTTTACTCCGGAACGGTTGTATTCGCCGAGTATCTACGTGGTTATGGCTTAGTAGTACTGCTGGACCATGGTAAAGGCGATATGACGCTCTATGGCTTTAACCAAGCACTTTTAAAGAAAGAAGGTGACAAAGTTAAGGCTGGCGAAGCTATCGCACTTGCAGGTGACACTGGCGGCCAAACCCGCCCATCATTGTACTTTGAGATTCGTAGAAACAGCCAAGCTCAAAACCCGAAGAGTTGGTTGGTCAGGTAAGAGCCGATGAGGGATGCGCAGATCTTAAAAACAGATACGAGATTCGAGTAACCGAGATGCGAAAAGCTTGAAAACAGATGCGAGATTCGAGTAACCGAGATACAAAAAGCATGAAAGCAGATACAAGGTTAGAGTAAAACGTTACATGGAAAACGCTAGCCTAGTCGCCGCTCTACCCTGCTTTTCGTTT
The DNA here is from genome assembly GCF_024347515.1 of Vibrio gigantis. Classification (NCBI taxonomy): domain Bacteria; kingdom Pseudomonadati; phylum Pseudomonadota; class Gammaproteobacteria; order Vibrionales; family Vibrionaceae; genus Vibrio; species Vibrio gigantis. The sequence goes on along the minus strand of NZ_AP025492.1, from coordinate 213,467 downwards.
ACTCGTATCTCGCTACTCGAATCTGCTCTTTCCCGATCTTCATTACTCGAACCTTTCTACTTAGAGTTCAACGCTCTTACACCGTCTTCCAACAATGTCAGTTGCTCAAAGCCTTGTGCTGTGGCAATCGGTTTAACCGTCGCGATCATCTGCAACATTCCTTGGTGAACGACTTGCTCGGTAATTTGAGCTTTTGGAGACATCGCAGACTGGTAAGCTAACCAACCGGATGCTATCAAGTGAAGAGACGTCACCATCGACTTCATTTCCGAATCCGTTGCTTTAAGCAAGTTCAACTCGACGAAGGCTCGCATTATATCTACAAGATTGGTTTGGAGCTTTTCTTGCACAGCCATGTAGTCAAGATGGAGTTTTTCATCACGTGACAATATTTCAGGTAGGTTCGCGTAGAAGAATCGGTACTTCCACATCAGTGTGAAGATAGAGTCTAAGTAGGTCTTTAGCAGCGTTAGGCTTTCTTGTTGCCCTTGAATCGGTGTGAACCGTTCGAGCAGCTCTGTTGAATAGAGAGTGAAAATATCACGTACAATTTCTTGCTTGTTGCGGAAGTGGTAGTAAAGGTTACCAGGGCTAATCTCGATATGCTCAGCAATATGATTGGTCGTAATACTACGCTCGCCATGCTCATTAAAAAGCTCTAGAGCAGCGTAAACAATCTTGTCACGTGTTTTCATTAGTTATTAGTATCCCTATCCGTTTAGAGGTTCAGTATATCGCCACTAAACGGATAGATCGAGCTGTTAACATCTGGTCAGCGAAGCTCAACCCTTACCCAGCCTGTATGCGTATCTCATTACGAAATAAAACTGCCTGTTCAATAACCCAAAATATGAAGCGTATTCAGGTGCTAACATTCGAGTAACCTTGGTTTGCACTAGCCCGAATTGTTCATTCCTTGCTATACTCGCGATAGTTTTGTATTCAAAAGAGTAGGTAAAATATGATTATCGTAACTGGTGGTGCTGGCATGATTGGCAGCAATATTGTTAAGGCACTTAATGAAGCAGGCCACAACGATATCTTGGTCGTCGACAACCTCAAAAATGGTAAGAAATTTAAAAACCTTGTCGACCTAGACATCACCGATTACATGGATCGTGACGATTTCCTAACTCAAGTTATGGCGGGTGACGATTTCGGCCATATCGAAGCAATTTTCCACGAAGGCGCCTGTTCTGCGACAACCGAGTGGGATGGCAAATACATGATGCTTAACAACTATGAGTACTCAAAAGAGCTACTGCATTACTGTGTTGAGCGTCAGATTCCTTTCCTTTATGCCTCTTCTGCCGCTACTTATGGTGAAACAGATACTTTCATTGAAGAGAAAGAGTACGAAGGCGCGCTAAACGTTTACGGCTACTCTAAGCAGCAGTTCGACAACTACGTTCGTCGCCTGCAAGAAGATGCAACAGTGCACAACGAAACACTATCGCAAATCACTGGCTTCCGTTACTTCAACGTTTACGGCCCTCGTGAAGAGCACAAAGGCAGCATGGCTTCAGTGGCTTTCCACCTAAATAACCAAATGAACGCGGGAGAGAATCCTAAACTGTTCGCTGGCAGCGAAACATTTAAACGTGACTTTGTATATGTTGGTGACGTAGCAGCAGTAAACTTGTGGTTCTTAGAAAATGGCGTGTCAGGTATTTTCAACCTGGGTACTGGCAACGCTGAGTCTTTTGAAGAGGTCGCAAAAGCAGTCATCAAGCACCACGGTAAGGGTGAGATTGAGACTATTCCATTCCCAGAACACCTAAAAGGCGCATACCAAGAGTTTACTCAAGCAGACTTAACTAAACTACGCGCTACAGGCTGTGACATCGAATTTAAATCGGTTGCCGAAGGTGTTGCAGAATACATGGCACTGAAGAACAAATAATTATTCTCTTACTATCCTAAAACTAAGAGCATTTAATAACTGAGAGTTTTCAATGACTGAGAAGCGTAACGACTTCGATGAAAATGCCTACAACCCCACTTTCGAGTGGGGTTTCCTTGCTCCAAAGCACTGGGGAACTTGGCTTGTCGTAATAGTGGGCCTACCGTTAGCCCTAATTCCCCACAAGCTAAAGCTCAAGCTCGCAACAAAAGTAGCAAAAATACTCATCCAAAAGCCTAGTCGAACAATTAGTAACACATGGGTAAATTTCACTCTTTGTTTTCCTGAGCTCTCCAAACAAGAGCGAGAGCAGTTGTTGGAAAAAACACTAGTGACCGCAGGCACTTTTTTAATGAGCTTTGCATTGTTGTCATTACGTAGTCAAAAATGGCTAGTCAACAACACAACTGTGAATGGGTTAGAGCACATAAAGTCCACTTTGGATGCTGGCGATAAAGCTATCTTACTTGTGCCCCACTCTTGGGGAATCGACGTGCCGGCTATTTATTTGGCTTCTCAAGGCTTGCCAGTTTCGGCAATGGCTAAGCGTCAGAAAAACCCAGTAATGGACTGGCTAATGCATCGTCAACGTGTTCAATACGGCGGTCGAGTTTATGAGAGAGACAATGGTATCAAGCCATTTATCAAATCGGTGAGAGATGGGTACCTGGGATATTACTTACCCGATCAAGACCATGGTCGAGAGCACAGCATTTTTGTTGATTTTTTCAACAACCCAAAAGCAACTTTGCCGGGTCTTGGTAAACTGTCTAAAGTCAGTCGAGCAAAAATCATCCCCGTATTCTCTATATTTGATGCTGAATCAGGTAAATTTGTTATCGATATTTACCCACCTTGGGACGATTACCCTTCAAAAGACGAACATCATGACACTCGTCGTATGAATGCATTTATTGAGCAAGCCGTCACCAAGACCCCAGAGCAGTATATGTGGATCCTTAAGTTCTTAAATACTCCAAAAGATCCAGAAAGCAACTATTCACCTTACCATGACGCTAAGCTGTGGATTAAAGGCTACACACGATGAAAAAAATATTAGTCATTGGTCCATCTTGGGTGGGCGACATGGTGATGTCACAATCACTGTATATCACCTTGAAACAACAACACCCTGAGGCGCTCATCGATGTGATTGCACCGGGTTGGTGTAAACCGATTCTCGAGCGCATGCCAGAAGTCAACCAAGCGATTGATATGCCGATTGGTCATGGTGAATTTAACTTGCTCGGTCGTCGAGCAATCGGTAAAACACTGCGTGAAGCTCAATATGATCAAGCTTTCATTTGCCCTAACTCGGCTAAATCAGCATTGATTCCGTGGTTTGCGGGCATTCCAAAACGCACAGGCTGGAAAGGTGAGATGCGATACGGTCTGTTGAATGACCTACGCCCAAATAAAAAATCATTCCAATACATGGTTGAGCGCTATGTCGCCCTCGCCCATCCTAAAGCAGAAATGATTGACGCGAGTTCTCTGGGTGGATTAGAGCAATTACCGAGACCAGCTCTAACTATTTTCAAAGACCAACAGTTAGCTACCGCGGAAAAGTTTCAGCTTACTCTGGATGATGCAATTACTGGCCTTTGTCCTGGAGCCGAATTTGGACCTGCTAAAAAGTGGCCTGAAACGCATTATGCAGAAGTCGCAACATCGATGAGTAGAGCAGGTAAGCAAGTTTGGTTGTTTGGCTCTCAAAAAGATTTGGAAACGTGTAACAACATTAAGGCTCTTGTTCCTGATGAACTTCAATCACAAATTCATGTCCTAGCAGGTCAAACTAGCTTGATTGAAGCTGTGGACCTACTGGGCGCTTGTCAAACTGTGGTTGCAAACGATTCTGGCTTGATGCACGTTGCCGCTGCTGTGGGTTGTAACGTTGTTGCTGTTTACGGCTCAACTTCGCCGAAATACACACCGCCACTAGCTGAGAGAGTCGAAATTGTGCATACCGACATTGATTGCCGTCCTTGTTTCCAGCGTGAATGTGAATTCAAGCACTTAAAATGTCTGACGGAGCTATCACCGAAACAAGTCATCAATAGTATCCATAAGTTAGAAGCCATTTCGGTAAGCGCATGTTAATTCGGTTTTTCTACACGCTGATCCTTGCACTTGTTTCGCCTCTGCTTCTATTTGGCTTATACAAAAGTAAGCCAAACAAACCCAAGTTTGGCAAGCGCTGGAAAGAGCACTTTGGCATAACACCTAAACTAATATCAAAGCAGCGGCCTATTTGGATTCATGCAGTATCTGTTGGTGAAAGTATCGCAGCTACACCTCTTATTAAAGAGATCAAAAAGCAAAATCCAAAGCAGTCTATCATTATCACTACAACCACCAGTACTGGTGCTGAGCAGATTGAGAAGCTTGGTAGTTTAGTTGAGCACAGGTACATGCCTATTGATTTCGGTTTCGCTGTAAAAGGTTTTCTTAAAGCGATACAGCCGAAGAAGATGCTGATCATTGAAACGGAGTTATGGCCGAACACGCTTCATCAAGTTTCTAAGTTTGGTGTACCAATAACAGTTGTAAACGCACGGTTATCTGAAAAGTCTCGAAATAACTACGCAAAATTTCAGCCAGTTTTCAATATTATAGAACCTTATCTAGCTAAGATTTTGTGCCAAAGTCAGTCTGACGCGGACCACTTTGAATCACTTGGTGTTGCAAAGAGTAAACTCGCCATTACTGGCTCCATCAAATTCGATATACAGATTGCCGACACCGTAAAAGAGAAAGCAAAGGCACTAAGGTCAGAGCTTGGGGAGCACCGTCCAATATGGATCGCCGCTAGCACCCATAAAGGTGAAGACGAGCAGATACTCAATGCACATAAAAACGTATTGGAAATCTATCCGGATGCTTTACTCATTATAGTCCCGCGCCATCCAGAGCGATTTGATAGCGTTGTCCAGTTATGTCAATCCTCAGGTTTTACAACCACTCGTAGAACGAACGCTGACATGCAATCTTGTGCAAAGTCGCAAGTTTATGTAGGTGATACAATGGGAGAGATGCTGATTCTAATTGGTGCTGCAGATATCTGTTTTATGGGAGGCAGCTTAATTGGTGATAAGGTTGGTGGTCACAATGTACTCGAGCCAGCGGCTTTAGGAATCCCGACCATATCTGGACCAAGTTACTTCAACTTCAAAGAGATCACTGAAAGGCTATTATCAACAGATGGCATAATGATTTGTGAAGGTCATAGCTTAGACTCTAAAGTGATCCAGTTACTCGAAGATAAGCATAGCGCCACCAACATGGCTAACCAAGCCCACTCTGTCTTTAAAAGAAACAAAGGCTCTTTGGAGCGTTCAATTCAGTATGCTGAATTAGGTTAATGAACAAGGTCTTTTATGAACGTATTTCTCGTAACATCCCCATTTCAATACATCTGCGCAAATGAAGCCAGAGATGCCTATCAAACCAAAAACAATCTCCTAGTTTTAGTTCAGCAAAACACAGAGAAAGGTAAACAACACCTCGCCCAACTTTATGATAAAAGTAAATGGGACCATATTATTGAAGTTGGTCGCTCAAACCGTACTTTTGTTATTCCGCGTGTTCTAAAAGAAGTCAAAAAGTTAGCAAATGGCGAGTCAATTGAGCATTTCTTTTTCTCTGAATATACATCTTGGCGCACTCGTATGTTCCAAAGAAACCTGCCTGCCAAAAAGCTAGTATTCATTGACGATGGAATGGGCAACTTATACGAATACTTCAAATACATCAAAGACAAAAAATCATTTAGTCGAACTCGCTTTCTACAAGACCTGTTGATCCAATTACAGGGATGTAAAAAGATTGGCACAATACCTTATGCTGAGAATTTCGAAATGTTCTCTATTTTCGATATAGAAAACCCAGTGTGTCCTCTAAAGCTCAACACGCTCGACTCGATCAGAAAAAGTATTGGAGCTTCAAACTGCAACGACCCTTCAGCACCCGTTGCATTTATTGGTGAGGGATCTATTGGAGATAAGAACCAACCAAGTGTTGATGCTTATATTTCCAAACTAGAACAAGTCATTGCAAAAAAAAATGCCCCTGTGATCTACTTTCCACACAGAACCGAGTCTGAAGAAGTGACTACTGCCGTTAAAGCATTGCCTAATCTCACTTATCATAAAAGTGAGTCACCTATTGAGCTTGAGTTAGCAAATAAAGGCATCAAGATATCTTCAATTACCGGGGTAACGTCTACGGCTTTATACACACTGTCTCTGCTTTACAAAGAAGTACCTATCGATGCGCACACCTATGACTCTCATATAGGCAACGATATGGCGACTTTCCTTGTTAATCATTTTGAAAAACGCGCTCGAAACTTTAGTATTTAAGCGCGCATATTTTACTAAGCACTCTCATACCAATGATTTACACTGGCTTTGTTATCTTTAGGTAAGTCATTGGTATCTAGGCGAGGCAACAAGAGTGGGCCATCCAACGCTAAATCAGCAACCCGTACTTCGGTGGTAAATGCGACTTTACATCCTTGCTTTTCTAGCTCGACCACAACCTCTTCACTAGAAGAACCGTAAGGATAACAGGCTGTCCAATTTTGCATGTCACAACCAAGCGAGGCTAAAAATTCTTTAGAGCGGGTTAGTTCAATCTCTAAGGATTTTTCATCAAGCTTATTCCACCAATAATGATCATAACCGTGACAACCAACGTGCATTCCGTCTCGAACTAACTGCTCAAGTTGGTACTTATCCATGTACAACTCTCGACAAAACGCAGCTTCATCCATACCCATATATTGAGCAAAAAGCTTATCAGAAATAATATTTCTGAGTTCTTCAGGCAATGCGTGCTGAAGCATTCTCTTCACAAAAATCACATCTTTGCAATCAAAGCGATTCGCAACCGCAAACTCCGCGTAGTACTCGTCGAATGACTTTAGATCATAATCGCTTGTATAGCGCTCAACTTCTATCTTAAGAGAGCCAACAAGCTGTTGAATATCGGAGGTAGACGCTAAGATGAAGTGAATTTTGTTCACATCTAGCACTTTGTGCTCAAGCACTGTTTTTGCTGGCACATAAAAAGAGCCCTGCATACCCATTTTCTTCAAAATAGGATATACGTGAGTAAAGTGCTCGGCATAAGCATCATCAAAAGTAAGCAACAAAGCTCTTTCTGGTAAAGCTTGATTACGGTATTTGGCGGCTAACACTTGCTCCATCGTTACAACATTATAATGTTTAGCAAAGAACTCGAGTTGTTCAACAAAGAGTTCAAGTTCTAAGCCTTTAATTTCTGGGTACCGCGACTCCGCGATTCGACGAACATAGTGGTACATAACAACGGTTAATGGCTGAGACATGTTGCTCCTCTACATTATATTTGGTCGGTCTTGATCCGCATCGCCTTTGAATAATACGAACGACGGCTCGCTTTCCTGGCTTTGGCGCGCGAAATAAATAGGAATATTTTTTTGCACAAACGGTTGGAAGTAATCAGGAATAATTAATTCCCCATCCGTATCAACTTGCAAGAAACCAGCATCGACAAGGCTTTCTTCGTCCATACCATATTGCATGATATCTAAATACTCATGCCCTTCCGCAACAAGCAACTCGTGCAAATGAGCCGTAACTCGGCTAATTGAAGACAGGTCGCCTTGAATATCCACGACCCGCATAGCACTAGATTCACTCTGAGTAACCACACGAACAACAAGAAAACTCTCTAATGTGTCTTTTTTGTAAACCCCGAGAAAACGGTATTCGAACTTAGGGTGCTCCAAGAAACGAGTAGTAAAATATTGTCCGTCTTTCTGTGTTTTATTTGTATATAAGTCACTGTCTGACAATGCAGAAGCCACTTGCTCTTTCGCAATATCTACCACTTTATACTGGTCATTTGTCTGACCTATAGAGGAGGTAAACGTCTCTGGAACCTTAGCTATACGGTAATCAGAAAGGGTATTATTCAATAGAGCTAGTTGGTTCATTTTCCCCACGGCGAAACCGAGTGTTTCATACATAGGGAAAACAATCTGACTAATACCAATAGAACAAATATTCTTAATCGAGAACTCGCGCTTCAAAAAGTTAAGAAGCCCTAAACCTAAACCGATGTATTTCGGTCCTTCGTTGACTTTCCAGATCGCTAACCAAACTTCTTTCTCTGATTCGAGCTCAGCCGAAAAGTGAGACGTTGGGATAAAGCCGAGCACACCACATATCTCACCGCTTTTGTTATGTCTAGCCATAACAAAATTGTAGTCGCCCGTATCGAGATTTTTATGCTGCCAATCTAGCAACTCTCGAGAGGTTACGAGGATGTGGTTCTTAGCCCAATGCTCATCAATATACTTAACCAGATCAGTAACCTGATCTTGCTTACAAACTTCAAATGTAAATCTAGCCATTTCAAACTTCCAAAACAACGAAAGCACTTAAAGTGCTTTCGTTTTGATTAAATTGGACCACCAAGTGATACCCAGCGAACGAGGCGATCTAACGCAAATAATCCATCCCATGGGGAATCAAAGTGCGTCATGTACCCAACATCAGGGCATCTCATCGCGCCTTGCATTAAAATCTCATTAGCAAACTGGAGCTTCTTCTCACCATGCATTGCTAAACCAACCGTTTGAATATCCTCATGCACGCTACCAATAACGTCAAAGACATTATCTACGGCTTTAACGGTAATCACGCGTTGATAGGTTGGTTCAACCAAATCAGTGCCTTCATCGAACAATACCGTCCAGCGTAAATGACGGTCATTCCAAGATTCACCAATGAAGCCATACTCCGCAATTTTTGAACGTATCTTGTTTGCCTGTCCAATGTCTGGCACTTGAGTCGGTAAGCGCACAAGAGCCTTATCCATTGCTGCAGCTAGCTTTTCAGCGAATTCTTTCGGCGTTATGTCACCGCCCTTTTCAACAAAGATAGTGTGAGGCGAAGCACAAGCAAACTGGTCAAATACACTTGAATCCGTTGCTGCTCGACGTATCAGTTTTCGAATGGCCTTTTCGGAGTCTAAGGCGTCATTACCAATCACCATCATCGACAACTTAGGCCCAAAAAGGATATCTTGACTGTTATATTTTTTCGGTAAAGCACTTACCGCTTCTATTGCCTCTCGACCACCCCAAGCAATACGCACATCGGCATTCGCAGAAAAACGTTCTGCTATCTTTGTTTGATGACGGTCAAAGTATACAACAGCCAGTGTTTCTAATAAGTCATCACCATAAATGGTATACCCTCCAGGTGTGGTGTAACTAATGCCTTTAAAGGTACTTAGCAACACAGGAAGCGCTTGAGACTCATCTACCGATACCTTAAGGATATTCGCATTTTTACTCAATATACTCTGAACCAACGCAAACATACCAAGCAGTGGCACGTTACCAGATAGCCAGTGAGATACGACTCCTCTAGGCATCGCTTTAAGCGAACTGTGGCTGATGTCTTTGCGAGGCATAAAGTTGTCGAGAAAGCCTCGTTGCCCGTGCAGCGCAGAATCAAGCAAACTACGTAAGCGATTAGGCTCACACCAATCCGCCAAGAAGTTAAGCCCAGTATGACGATAAGGGTCTAACTCTGGGTTTTCAGCCCAAGTTTTACGCGCGGTATCGAAAAGACCGAGTATCGCTTCAGCAGGCTGTTTCGCTAACCATTGTTGCTTCAACTTAAGGTGTGCCAGAATCGCATTCAACTGCTCAGAAGGTGAGTCAGATTCATTCAAATCCACCGGAGCGTGATACACCACCATATGTTCAGCTTGTTCTGCAGATTGCTTCGACGTTGGCTTTTTGGTGACTTTTTCAGACATGACATCACCACAGCCACGAACTTCAGCTTTCTTAGCTCGACCAATCACTTTGAAGCGCTTTCCAACCCGCCCACACTCACACACAGAATCTTCGACAACACCAAGATCATCGGTCAAAACAACGTTACCTGGGTAAGAGTGCTGCAGTGGGCTAACAAACTCCAATAAGCCCACCACACCATTCGGACAAGGTGATAGATCAGCTTCATCTCGAATAATTACGTCAGAGTAAGCATGTACATGCTTCCAGCCCGCTTTACAGTCTGGGTAGTTCAACCCCATTTGCTCGGTAAAACCGTAAATATCAATAACATTATCGGGGGAGATACCCAACACGTGAGCGATGTCTTGGTTGAATGTTTTCTTATCAACCTTCTCTGATTCGAGTTTCTTCCAACCACCGATATGGATAACTTGAGAGCCAGCCGGAAGTTTAAAGGACACCCCTTTTTCTTTCAGGCTCTTGAAAACCGTATGGTACAGAACGAAAGTAAAACCGAAAATGACAAGCGGCTCTTCACTGTCTAACCCATTTAAATGCTCAACAAACTGCTGTTCTAAAAACTCTAAGGGAGCAGAAGGGCTAGAGGCATCAATAAAGTAATAAGAAGATGACGCAAAGTTCAAATAGCCTTTAACGGCTGCAATACGAGCGCCTAAGTTGCTTGCATTTGGGCTCGTTGGATCGATATCCATGATACAAAACGGGCGCCTTTTCGGTCCTAAAACCTCTTGCATCACGCGAGCCATTGCTCTGGTTTGACGACGAGCCGTAACCTTATCAAGAAGAACGGTACTTGGTACCCCACTTGTCGCCGAAGATTGAAGCTTAGTCTTGATAGCCGTTTCACTAACCGACGCTAATTTATGACCAAGAGCTTTAAAAATATGTACAGGGATCGCCGGTATGTCTTCCAAGCTTCCACTGAACTGTATTGGGTTGAACCCATTTTTCACACAAAACTTACGGTACATCTCATTGCTGTTATAGTGATGCACTAGCTCTTCAAGCAAGTTCTGTTTAAATAGGGGTTGCTTTTGAGCTTCAGATAACTCGAAAGGGCGGGCATCCAATACGCTCGTTAGGCTTTCATTCTTTATAGACATTTCTTTACTATCTCTTTAACGTCATCTTCAGCGAAAGCGACTGGGTTTGTCGCAGCAGCAGGATCAAGTAATGCGTTCTTTGCAATGCTGTCTAGTTGCTCATTCGATAAATTCAAAGAAACACCTTGCCCCGAGGTTAAGCCCTCAAACAGGTCAAGAAGAGCCTGTCTGCTTGGTAAACCAGCATTCTTAATTAATTGTTCATATTTCTGTTCAACGGCCTGGTCTTGAGAATTGAACTCAATAACGGCTGGCATCAGTAGCCCGTTTGCTAATCCATGCCCAATATTGAATTGTCCTAATTGGTGGGCGATAGCATGTGAAAGGCCGACAACACAGTGGTTCTGAACCCAACCAGCAAGCATTGCAGCGTACTGTAATTCTGAGAGCATATCGATATGCCACTCATCCTGATCCAACTGTGACTGATAACGATAAACAATCGATACGGCTTGTTCCGAAAATGTCTCCATTAATGGGTGAGGGATTTTAGACACATAGCCTTCAATCGCATGCGAGAGCGCATCGGCGACAGTGGTTCTTAAAATACTTAATGGGACCTCAGAGACAAGCTCAGGGTCTAGGATCACTAAGTCAGGAAGGAAATCGTGTGTAACGACCGCTTTTTTACTTTGAGTTGTACTATCTAACATGACAGCTGCCGATGACACTTCGGACCCGGCCCCTACCGTAGTAGGAATCGCTGCAAATTTTGCACGTCCACGCAGTGGTGGTATTGCAAATGGTCGGAATAAGACATCTGGGGCAATCGTTGGGCATTCATAAAGCAACCACGCCAGCTTAGCACCATCAATGATAGAGCCGCCACCAAGTGCGACAATATAATCAGGTTGGAATGACTCAAGCTCACCAACCACACCTGAAAGTTCATCAACCGTCGGTTCACCTTTCCAAGATTTTTCAATCACACGAACACTTGTCGCGTTGACTAAACGAACAACTTGTTCAAAAAACTTTGACTTACGAAATGAGGGGCTGATTATTAGTGCGACACGATTTGCCACGAGGCCTTTGAGTGCCATTCTTGCATTTTTTCCGTTCGCAATTTCACTAGCATTACGAAATACGGGCAAAGGAAATCGAAGTTTTAACATGGAGTTCTCTTACATTTTAGTCAAGTGTAGACGTTGAATTTTACCTGTGGATGTTTTTGGTAACTCATCAATGACTTGGTACTTTTCAGGGCGCATATGAACAGGAAGTCGTTGTGCAACAGTTTCCCTTAGTCGAGATTCTAATGTATGAATTTCATCAATAATGGAAGGCTCAACAACGATAAACGCTTGAACGACTTCTCCCATGCTTGCGTCTGCACATGGAACGCAGGCGGATTCTATTACACCATCATCAGAATTCAGCACTTCTTCAATTTGGTAAGGACTTACCTTCTTGCCCCCTACATTGATGATCTCTTTAAGTCGTCCAGTTAAGAACAAATACTCGCCTTCATATTTCCCCAAATCACCTGTTCGGAAGTAGCCGTTCGAAAACGCTGCAGACGTCAAGTCTTGATTCTGGTAGTACTCTGTTAGCATCCATGGCGATTTAAATGCTATTTCACCAATCTCACCTTCAGGTAAATGCTGTCCATATTCATTAAGAATAGCAAACTCAGCGCCTCGAGAGGTATGGCCTACAGCTTCTAAATTATCAGTATGGAAATGAGTGAATACCGCGCGAGACACTTCCGTCAAACCATAGTGCATAACAATATGAGTCGATGGGAACCATTGTATTAACAGTGCTTTATCCTCAGGAGACAAGCGAGCGCTTCCAAGCTCTATATAGTTTAGTTGAGGAGCATATTTACTGATGCGGTCTTTAGACATTGTAGTAATAAATGTCCAAGCAGATGGGACCAGTCCGAGCCCTGTTACCTTATGATTCTCAATTGCCTTAAAAACACTTTTCAAACGCTGCAGCGGATAACCTAATACCAACGTACCACCAACAAAAAGAGTGGTTCGCATGCGTCCCATACCAAAAGAATGGCTAAGAGGCATTAATAGAAGCTCAACATCTTCTGGTGTGTTGCCTACTTCACCGACAATATGCTGAGTAGCTATCAACAACTGCTCATGACTCAAAGCGACACCTTTAGGCTCGCCTGTTGTCCCGCTCGTAAACATGAGGTCGGCGATACCATTGGAAATATTACTAGTAACTTCTTTGCCGGCCTCTAAAGGATGAATATCCGCTATGAAGTTTTGACAGTCTTCAATCGATAGGCTCGGATTAACCATTTTATCGATAAATTGCTTGTAACTTTCATCTGCGTCGGCAGCCACGTTAACCACTTTTGCGCCTATAAAATGGATCGCAAAATACACAGCCACAAAAGCGTAGCTGTTAGATGCCGTCACAACTACAGCATCTCCAGGCCCTACTTCATTCATTAATTTAGAAGCAGTGCACTTGATAGTCTCAGCTAATTGCATATAAGTAACAGCTTTATCTTTCTCGTAGAGAGCGACATGCTGAGGGCGAGATACTGCGTGAGCTAGTATTGTTTCGACTACCGACATAAAGCGTTACTCGTTGTTTAAAACAGCGTCGACAATGTCTTCTACATCTTCGATCTCTAACGTCTGCTCGATATCTAACACTACGCCTAGATCTGACTCTAACGCGGCAATGATGCGCATGTGCGCAAGAGAGTCCCATTCAGGGATATCACCGACTGCAAGTTCATCATCAACAATATCTACTGATACATTTAATACTTTAGCAATAAGGACTTTAACTGTTTCTTTAGTTGGCATTCGTTCTTCTCTGATAGTAAACAAAATGATTTCGTCGTATATATTTCAAACACACATATCATAGCAACGAGCTATGATATGCTTTTTCTGACTTGGTTAAATAAGCTTTCCCATTGACTACATACTTCATCTGGGTAGTATTTTTGCATACCTTGCTCTGCATTCTTGCCAAATTTAACTCTCAACTCACTGCTATCCATTAATTGACGCATAGCTAATGAAAATGCTCGTACATCATTTTCAACTGTGATACCCGCATCTTCAGAGGTAATTAGATAATTAATCGCAGATGTACTGTTAATACCAATACAAGGCAGGCCTACTGACATTGCCTCAGTCAATACCAGTCCCCAGCCTTCTTCATGGACCGAGGGGAATGCAAATATGTCTGACTGGCTTAACTCTTCAAGAGCATGTGGAGTCGGCGCACAAATTTTAACTTGTCTGGACATGTCATGGTTAGCAACAATACCCTCAAGTTTCTTCAAGTAACCTTTTGTATTCTCTCCTCCAAATACGACAAGATCCCAATCAGGAAAGTCATCTTTTAATAAGGCGAAAGATCTCAAAAGCATATCTTGTTGCTTTTTTTTATCGAGTCTCGAGTGCATCATGATACGCTTGCGTCTACTTTCCGATTTCAAGTCCGCTTTTTTATCTGTTTTTTCAACTATATTAGCAATTGGATGTACTTCTATGTCTAGTAGACTAGCGAGTGTTGCAGCAAAATCAGGAGTTAGCGCTTGAACCGCAGAACAACTTTTTATCCTACGTTTATCAATGTAAGACAAGTCATTATAGTACGACTCAACCTCACAGTGAACCATGTGGACAATTGGAGTATTTTCTAGCGGAGAGCCTTTAAGGCCGATACATGTCGAGTTATGATCTTGCATGCCATAAACAAGGATAATATCAGGCTCTATTCTCTCAATTTCGGTTGCTAATGGCTGTGATAGCATTCTTGCCTTTTCTAGGTGGACAGGGTTAGGAAAGAATTGACCTAGTGTTTTACTTTTCGTAAAAGGCTTGATCACTTCTCTCAACGCTTTCCAAAGCTTATGTGCCTTCCCATAAGCAGGTGATTCTAGGTTCACTATCTTAGCACCAAAATCAGCCTTAAAAAAAAGCTCACCCGGTTCAGTATCATTATATAAAGACACAACATCATGGCCACGACGAGCGAAATTATTTCCAAGCTCAACCATTACTTTTTGAGTGCCTCCGGCAAAACCATGAGCTGAACCATGAATCATCACTTGAACAATTTTCATACACTTGCCTTTTACAAACTAAACCCGTCATCCACGACGATATTCTGCCCTGTTACATAACGAGATTGCTCAGAGAGCAAGAAGAGCACAGAACCAACAACCTCTTCTACATCGAGCATACCTGCACCATGGGTGTTATTTTTGTAAGCCTCTAAAAATGCGTCTGGTTGATGGTCAAAGATCCCACCTGGGCTTACACAGTTTATACGAAAACGGCTGTCATTAACGTAGGCTGCAGCGTACTTACTCAAATGCTGAATCGCTGATTTAATTGCGGCATACTCAACTGGCATCGTCATCGGAGTGTTGTCATAAATATCAAACTTCGGAGCAACAACACCATATATCGAGGATATATTTACTAGCGATAAAGGGTTTTCTGTGCGCTTGAAATAAGCAGCAGCTTGCTGGACAAACAAAAACGCACTCCCTAAATGCAGAGACAAATTGTCATTGAAACTGTCAAAGCTCACATCAAAGAAATGCTTACCGTAGGTTTTGTTTCTTGGGTAAGTCGTGTTTACGGCCCCATCTAACTGAACATTACAACCCTCGAAAAAAGCCTTAACTGAGTGCTCATTAGTCACATCCAATTCAACTAACGAGAGTGATTCGTTATCCAGTTCAATCCCTACACTCTCTAAGCGTTCTTTCGTCGCATCAACATTGATATCGGCAGCAATAACTTTTGCCCCCTGAGCAAGCACAGCAGGAACTAAACGAGATCCCAATAAGCCCCCAGCTCCAGCAATTAATACCGTCTTACTCTTTAGAAGTTCATTCATCACTCTTCACCCATAACGATAGCTTCTGCTAGTTTAAAATCATAAATATCATCGATATCTACGGCCCTTTCCTTCGGTACCTCGATGCTCGTCACTTTACCACTGAACAGTCCGTAATTATCCAATACAAAGCGAGGGGTTGTCGCATAAACAACGGTAGTAATATCAAACACTTCTGGGGCATCTTGTCGTCTCGCCACTTCACCGCTTGGCTTATTCACTAATTCAACCAAGCCGTGCTCATCTTTCTTTACCATGTTAAAAAATGGGCTGCGACTTGCGGGAGTCACGGAAATACAAATATCAGCGGAATCTTTCTGAAGTTGTAGAATTGACGATTCCACGTCTTCAACACTGCGTAAAGGACTCGTTGCTGGCAGACTAATAAAGTGAGCAAAGTCGCCATAGTTGGCTTGTACCCACTCAACAGCATGACGCCATGAAAGCCACTCAGGGCTTGTGTCTGTTGCTAGTTCTTGTGGGCGTTCGATCAATGTTGCACCACAATCCACGGCGACTTTGGCAATTTCACTATCATCAGTAGACACAAAAACATCGCTAATCGATGCACAGGCTTTCGCTGTTTCAATCGAATATTGCAATAGGGGTTTTCCAGCAAGTGGTTTAATGTTCTTGCCAGGTAAGCCTTTAGAGCCCCCGCGAACAAAAATAAATGCATAGTTTTTCATTAGGTCGCCTAGCCTTTGGTTTGAGTTTTGGCATACTGCTTAATTGTTTCGATTAACTCGACCGTTTGACCAGCCTGTTGAAGGTCGATACAGCTATGCTTATTGTCTTTGATCATATTGATGAAGTCTTGCAACATATTGAGGTACATTTTGTTTTTGTCCCAAGCCGGATCGCTATAAACAGTACTTTCACCAGTATGGTTAGTCTGCTTAACCTCATTTTTAATCAGGTCCCATTCAACCGTGCCTTTACTGCCTACAAAGCGACAACGTCGATATGCTTGGCGTTGTAAAAAATCCAAATGAATATTGACCAAAGCACCGCTCTTGGTGGTTGTGACAATATCAGCCAAATCTTCCACCTCTATGCTCAGTTCATCTGAAGAACGCAGATACGCGTGTTGTAAGGTTAAATCACCAAGAAGCCACTGTGCATAGTCTAACTCGTGGCTGAGCTCTAACAACGCTCCACCGCCTAGCTCTGCATTGGCTGATACGCTGCTTCGATAATCTTTACTTGGACGCCAATCAGGTAGGTACTGCCCTATTTCAATATACGTATTGTAAAGCTCTCCAATTGACCCTTTGTCTAATATAGCTTTTACTTCCAAACTTGAAGGCAAGTAACGTAAACAATAACCGACAGCAACCGGAGTTTGCGTTTTTTCAACAATAGCTTCTAAACACTTGGCCTCTTCAACACATGTAGTCACTGGCTTTTCAATCAGGGTTGGAATGCCCGCCTCCAGCAAAGGAATAGTATGCTCAGCGTGAAAAGGAGCAGGAGATGCAACAATGACAAGTTCAGCGCTTGAGCGAATGATGTCATCGATATTAGAGACTACTCCATCGCAATCAGAGACAGGTTCTGCTGGAACTCTGCCACTCGCCGACATTGCCAGTAATCTGCACTGCGGAAACAATAGCTTTAAATTTCTTCGATGTCGGGTAGCAATATTACCTAACCCAATGACTGCAACAGTTTTCAAAACTTAGTCCAGCCCTAGTGTATGAATATCTGCTTGCGCGCGATTAAATTCATCCATACGACCGATATCCAACCAATATTCATGAATTGGGAACATTAAAACGTTATCACGCTCATTCATATGCTCTTCAAGCAGCGTCGGCATATCCACTCGATGATTTTTAGGTACAGAAGCAATGACTTCAGGTGACACAACATAAATACCAGCGTTGACAAAAAAGCGCTGAACCGGTTTCTCTATCATACTGGTGATTTTTTTGCCTTCGCCATTAATCACACCATATGGGATCTGATAGTCGTATTCTCTCACACACATTGTCGCGTCAGCGCCGTTATCAACATGAAAATCAAGAAGACGTTGGAAGTCGACCTTAGTCAGAACATCGCCATTCATCATGATCAATGGCAGATCTTTTGGTAAATCCTTAGGTAATAACCCTAATGCACCACCAGTACCTAAAGGCTGCTCTTCATGAACATAAGTAACGTTCACACCCATTTCACTCCCATCACCAAAATGCGCTTGAATTTGCTCTGGCATATAATGAGTTGAAATGTAGAAGTTAACAAAGCCTGCTTTGATAAAACTGCGAATAACAGTTTCTAGGATTGGTTTATTGCCTATATGCAGCATAGGTTTAGGGCATGTATCGGTAAGCGGTTTAAGGCGTGTGCCAAACCCACCTGCCATAATAAATACTGGGTTCTGGTGTTTCGGTTGATGAAGAGCTCCATGGAGAGTCTCAAGCCCAATGACCTTACCGCTTGCATCAAGTAACGGAACCGACAAAATATCGAGTTTTTCCATCAGATCAATCAGCTCTTCTCGAGAAGAGCCTTCAAGCGCAGTCGTTGGACTGATATTCATCACCTTTGATACAGATTCAGTCAAAGGTAGATTATTTAGCAAGCCTCGTCGAATATCACCGTCTGTCACGACACCAAGCAATACTTGTTCTTCATTTACAACCAACACGACTCGCAACGCTTCATTATTTATGATTTCTAACGCGTCTCGAATGGTGTTATCAGGTTTAATTAGCACGTTATTCCAACAATGACTCATGGCACACCTAGTTTTAATTTCTTGAATGCTTGGTAACTTACAGCAAGCTAATATGATTCGATAATACTTCTAAAAGGATAACATATGCTTTGTTGTGGTAGGGGTTTCGTTAAAATAGCACCCGCTCCGACAATAGAAAGTGTGCCTAATGTTACACCTTGTATCACCGTTGCATTCGCCCCTACGTAACAGCCATATTCAGTTTTAACTTGACCACACAAAGTCGCTTTCGGAGCAAGATGATTGTAGGCGCCAATCTGGCAGTCATGCTCTACAAGCACACTCGTATTGATAATGCTATGTTGCCCTATGAACACACCGGTTTGTATAACGGCTCCTTCCATAATTTGAACACCATTTTCTATAGTTGCATACTCAGAGACAAATGCAGTTTCAGCAATTACGTTTTCAAAGCGATAGCCTAATGCAATGAAGTATTTTGCGATTTTTTCCCGCAAGTTAGATTTGGGCATAGCGCCAATACCTAACACTAAACTCACACCCTGAGGAGAAAACTGCTCTATGTCACTGTCTTTATGAAACTGCTTGATTCCAGAGAAGACTCGACGCTGAGAAATGTCATCAGGACAAATCACCGCTAATATCTCACGCCCTTGGCGAATTAATATATCGGCAAGCACACTAGCATGACCGCCCCCACCAATTAATACAATTGGCAAATTAGAAACGGGGTTACTCAAGAATCAGCTCTCCAGCTCGATACGCCTTTGAAGCAGTGCGCTCAAGCATGTCCCAATAGCGATAAGGTGACATACCGTTGCCCGGTCTTTTGATTGTCATGTTTTCGGGTGAAAATGCTTCACCTTCGTTTATATTACGAGCTGCGACCAGGCTTTTCCTCGCCACCGTTTTATTTTTCACCTCTGAGACCGTGGGTGTTTTTACGCGACTACCTAGTGCTTTCTCGACTTGACGAATAGCGTTCACCATTGCAGCTAGATCTTGAGGCTCAAGTGAAGCTTTGTGATCTGGTCCTTCCATGTTGTTGTCCAACGTGAAGTGTTTTTCGATCAACACGGCACCACGAGCAACGGCAGCAATAGGAATAGTGATACCTTGACTATGATCTGAGTATCCAGAAGGTAAATCAAAAGCACGCCCTAAGGTATCCATCGCTTTCAGGTTTATCTCTTCCATTGGCGCTGGGTATTCTGTCGTACAATGTAAAATGGTCACTTTACTCTTTAGAGCCTGCTGACCTTCATCAGAAGCATAAGCCTCTTGGAATGCTTGCACTGAAGGTGTCGCGCTGTCATCCGTAGTATAACCGAATGCAATCACTCCCAGCGCCGTTTCGATCTCAGACAGCGTCGCCATACCGGTAGAAACGATCAAATCACACCCTGTGCGAGCATGCTCTAGTACAAGAGGCGCATTGGTTAGCTCACCAGAAGGTAGCTTTAAACGGGTTAAACCAAGGTCGTTGACTAAGAAATCCAAGCTCTCAGAATCAAAAGCCGTTGATAAAAACTCTATGCCGAGTTTCTCACAGTGTTTTACCAATTCATGGTGGGCATCATAGGAGAGTTCCAAGCGACTTAGCATGGCTAATTGCGACTCTTGCTTTTGTGTATTCGTGACCTGATAGTCTGCTTGCTTAGCTTCTTCAGTGACGAGATTTTTCGCTTTAAACGTCTGAAATTTTACAATATCAGCCCCCGCTTGATGCGCTGCGTTAACCAGCTCAAATGCCAGTTTTTCATCACCATTATGGTTCACGCCTGCTTCGGCAATAATCAGAGTCATACCGCTCTCTCTTTAATTTTTAAGTGACTAAAAGCTCAATTTTCAGCTTTGTTAGTTCGGCAAATCGTGGAATGTCTTACATGGATTAAAATCCAATGTTTTGATCATTTCAATGACCTTGCCGCTGGTGCTTCCCAGCCCGTAAGGGTTATCTATCGCTTCCGTCGGCTCTTTATAGTCACGAGCCACTGCGGAGAGCATCGCTCGCTCAATATCGGCTTGGTTTGCTTCACAATGCAAAACACTCTTAGCGGCCAAGCGCCCTTTCTGACGTGCACCGATATCGACAGTCGGGACGTCAAACGCTGGCACTTCAATAATACCACTAGAAGAGTTACCAATAACCGCCGTAGCATGCTTCACTGCGCTCAGATAACGCACCTGCCCTAACGAAGGTATTGCCAATACGCGTTCTGGTTGGCTTGCAGCGTAGGCTTCCAACATTGGAATGATGCGACGCCCACCATCATCGGCATTAGGGTAAGTCAGAATAACTTGATGCTCAGGAAAAGCCTCTAAAGCATCGAGCAAAGCTTGAAAGGATGCTTCTGGCGCTTCATCTCCTAGTGTCACAGGATGGTAAGTCACTAAGAAAAACGGTTTGGTTAGCGAAAAGTTAAGAGACTCAGCTAACTCATCGACCGACATGAAGTCAGCTCGATTAAGGTGATCAAGGCCAATTGCACCTACGTTCAGAACGCGTTCCGGCGCTTCACCTAATTGAATAACACGCTGACGATATTCGTCCGTCGATGTGCCATGCAAATAGCTTAGCTTAGTAATCGCATGGCGAATCGCATCATCGTAGGCACCTTCTGTGATCTCACCACCATGTAAATGAACAATAGGAATACGCATAATCATCGCTGTTTGAGCAGCAGCTAAAGCTTCAAAGCGATCGCCCAAAATAACCAATACATCCGGTTGCAAGCGCGCCAGTGCATCTGAAAAGCCGAGAACACCAAGCCCCATGCTTTTCGCAGTTCCGACTGCAGAGTCCGACGAAAGAAGGATCTCAATTTTTTCATCAATCTTAAATCCATCTTTTTCGATTTGCTGATACGTTTCACCAAATTCAGGTGAAAGGTGCATCCCTGAAACCAGCAACTGCAGTGCTAAGTCAGGATCACTTTGAATATCTTTCAAAAGCCAAAAAAGCAGACCGTACTCTGCTCTTGTTCCTGTAAAAACAGCGACTTTCTGCGTCTTATTTTCCATTAAGCGCCCTTGGATAAGTCAATAGGAGTACTTGGGATATTGATCAAGTGAGCTTCAATAAACTCAGACTGACTCAAGTCACCACGCAGTGCATTCTCGAACATAGGAAGACGATGCATCAACTGCCAAATCGGACGCGTCATAACACCAGCAGAATTGGTCTGCTCTAACATGCGATCTCGCGATGCGGTATCAGGACAGATGATCGCGTTTAACCAATAGTTCGATGTCGCGTACTCTGGCTCTGTCACAAAAGTAAAATCTGAACCCGCGAAAAAGTGTTGGTATTGTTCAGCTAATTGGCGCTTTTGAACTAAATAGGATTCCAATACTTCCATTTGCGCGCAGCCCAACGCCGCATTCAAATTCGGCATTCGATAGTTAAAGCCAGGCTCATCGTGATAAAACTCGAAAGGGTGTGGAACCTTAGCGGTTGTGGTAACATGCTTAGTGCGTGCGCCCTGCTCTTGGGTCTTACAAAGGATCATACCTCCGCCGCCAGTCGTAATCACTTTGTTACCGTTAAAACTTATCGCAGCATAATCACCAAATGTGCCTGTGTGTTGGCCTTTATAGAAAGAGCCTAAGCTTTCCGCAGCATCCTCTACCAAGATTAACTGCCACTTCAAACATACCGCAATCAACTCATCAAGCTCGACGGGGTGACCAAAGGTGTGCATTGGTACTACAGCACGAATGCGCTTACCCGTTTGTTTATGAATACAACCTTTTTCAGTTACCTCAGCATTCTGTGCTAGATATTGGTCCATCGCCTTTGGGCACAAACCCAAGCTTACTGGCGATACATCCACGAAAATAGGCTCAGCCCCCATGTGATAGAGCGCATTACAGGTTGCCACAAACGTCAAAGCCTGTGTTACTACTAAGTCACCACGCTCGACACCAGCCATGTAAAGCGCAGCATGCAAGGCGGCCGTGCCATTTACGGCCGCCACGGCTTTGGCACTGCCAGTGTATGCTTCAATTTTCTGTTCGAACTCATCAACAAATTTACCAACGCTAGAAACAAAGGTGCTTTCAATCGTTTCTGTTACATAAGCCTTCTCGTTACCATCAAAGGTAGGCGCATGAAGAGGAATGAACTCGCTGGTCTGATACGTATCGCGTACAAATTCTACTAACGATGCAGGTTTCATAGTTTTTCCTACATTTTACTGTCTAGGTATTTACCTGTTTCTTTGTGCCCAAAGTCAGGGATCATGGTAAAGAACAGCTCTACAATTTGCTCTTTTGTCCAAGCACGATCAGATTTCATCTGGTCGATTGTATCTTCAAAAAGTGAAAGCAGTTCTTGTTGATAAAGAGGGTCGTTCTTGATGATACCCAAGTTAGCAAAACGCGCCATATCGAGTGTTTCTTTGTCGGTAAAGAACTCTTCAAAGTCTTTTTCACCCGTGGTATCACTCGAGGTAAACAAGCACGGCCACTTACCTTGAGCAGGCAAGGTCTTAGCCAGCTCACGTGCTTCGTCTTCATTTTCACAAAGATGAGGTTCGTAACCACGTTGCTTAAGGTATTTCACCGCAATATCAGCAAATGAGATGAGATGAAGCGCTTCACTTAGTTTAGGAAAAAAGATGTCGCGGTTTTCACCGAAAATACAAGACATTAGACATAATTCACCGGACTCTTGCGGCGTAACAAAATAGCGTTTGATGTCATTCGGCGCCACAATAGGTTGGTTTTTCAGTAACCGCTGATTAAAGCCATGCAGTAATGAGCCATCAGAAAATGCGACGTTTGCGAATCGCGCAGTAGAAATAGCGATCTCTTCGCTCTTACGCATTAGGAACATTTCCATAATACGCTTTGATGCTCCCATCATATTGACAGGGTTTGCTGCTTTATCTGTCGATACGCAGAAATACTTTTTCACGCCAGCATCGATAGATTGTTGAATGGTTTTATCAGTATTAAACACATTCACATCGATCATTCGCATTAGCGTGTACGGGTCTTTTTCACTACGAACATGTTTAAGTGCCGACAAGTTCAATACGTAGTCGTATTGGCCATCCGCCTTTATGAACGCATCATACTCAATCGAGCCGATATCAAGAGCAAAGGTTTGGAAGTCACCATCGATGTAACCAAATGAGCTACGAATGTCGCGCACAGCTTCAACCATGTTGTTCTCACTGATATCTACAACATGCAGCTTCTTTGGGTTACGTTTAAAAATCTCTTTAGTCACGGCTTGACCAATAGAGCCTGCACCACCAAGTACAAGAAAACGGGAATCTGAAACAATGCGAGATAACTCAGCTTCATGCTGGCCAATGTCTTGAGTAAACAATGCATCAGTGCGACCAATAAGAGGTAGGATGAAATTCATAATACAAGCTTTACATTCTCAAAAGATGAACAGTAATCTTAGCATTATTTTGACCAAAATAGTCTGCTTCAGAACTAGTTTTTTCGCAATACGCAAGCCATAATCAAAGCTCATTTTTTTAGCAGAGCCCTATACCATGCAGTTTCTTTTTCATACGTTATCCTTAACGTCCTCCGGCGGAAGCAGGGTTGTGTGTAATCTAGCTTCTTATCTATGTGAGCAGGGGCACGATGTGACTATTGTACTCGACAGAAATAGAGTCGCTTTCCCACTTCATCCTAAAGTTAAAGTTTTACTGCTTAAAGAATTTAAATTGAAGAACATCACCCCTCTTTACACGGGGGACACACAAGCCTTCAAAAAACACTCTGAGAAAAAAAATAAAAAGCCAAAAAAAGTAAAATTAAGACATAAATATAAAGTTATAGATTCTATTAATGAATGGAAGAAATACTTATTGAAGGTTCTAACATACCCATCAAAAAAAATAGTAATAAGTAAACTAATCAAAGAAATAAAACCTGACTTAGTTATAAGTCATAATATGTATTATTTTTTAGAACACTACCTATTTTATAATAGGGAGAATTTTTGTGTCGTCCTACATAATTCACCTAATCAAGTATTTATTGATAGAACAGTAAAGACACTACTACCTCTCTCATATTATTATGACGGAACACATTGTATTGGAGTATCAAGAGGTGTAAGTCAAGAAATGATCGAACTTTTCCCTAAAGCAAATGTATCTACAGTATACAACCCTCTAGATCTTGACAAAATAGAAGAATTATCAAACTTTGATGTTCCTGATTCATTAAAAAATAAAAAGTATATCATCACTGTTTCATCTTTAGCTCCTGGAAAAAGAATTGATCGAACTATAAAAGCATTCAATAAATTAAAAGATAATGATCTACATTTGATTATTCTTGGAGAGGGTGAAGAGAAAAAATCACTTATCAAACTCGTTGAAGATTTGGGGATATCTCATAAAGTCGAATTTTTAGGATTCATTGAAAACCCGAAACCATATATGAAACATGCGAAGATGTTATCATTCACTTCGGATTACGAAGGACTTGGCCTAGTATTGGTAGAGGCATTGGCTTGCGGAACACCTGTACTAAGCACCAATTGTCCTAGTGGACCGGATGAAATACTCAAAGGTCCCTTGAAAAAATACTTGATAGAAATGAAAGATCGTTCAGAGAGTGATATAGTAGATGATATTGCTGTTACTATGAGTAATATCTTAGAGTCTCCACCCCAAATAATGCCAGAACAAATATCTCAGTTTAGCAAAGAAAGCATAGTGTCAAGTTGGGAAAGCATTGCAAAGCGCTCAGCTCATAGTGAAAAAATAAAAGGTTAGTTATGAAATTACTTAAATTAATAAAAAAAAGAAAACACGAAAGAGTAAAAAAAGAGCGCTTATTAGAGCAACGTCGAATCTTAAAAGACATTTTCCTTGATGACACTACCGTTAGAAACGGTCCTTTTAAAGGTATGTCTTATATTCCAGACTCTCATGGAAGTATGCTATTACCTAAGATTACAGGCTCCTATGAAGAACCAATTCAACATTGGGTTGAGGATGTTATCCATAATAAAGAATACAAAGATCTTATAGATATTGGTTGTGCAGAAGGTTACTATGCTTGTGGATTCGCACTCAAGATGCCAAATACTAATATTTGGGCATTTGACATTAGTGAAGAAGCACAAAAATTAACTCAGGAGTTAGCCCAAAAGAATGCTCTAACTAATGTTACAGTAGGAGGAATATGTTCAAGCGACAGGTTAAATGAACTATGTCAAGAAGGTACCCTAGTATTTTGTGATATTGAGGGAGGGGAAAAAGATTTGTTGCTTCCTGAGTATATCCCTAACTTAAAAAAGGTAGATTTGATTATCGAATCACATGATTGCATAGTGCCGAATATCACCGAAGAACTCATTTCAAGATTTAAAGATTCTCATAACATTACGATGATCATTGATTACCCAAACAGAGTCAAACCATATCAATTCCCTGTTTCTCCTAATGATTCAGAATTTAAACTAATTTTTGATGAAAGACGATCAAAGTACATGCGCTTTCTATATTTGACAGCAAAATAAGTCATAGTTTATTCAAGGTGCTGCTGATAAGTCAGCAACACCTTGGAATTGGTTACGATTATAGTTTTGAGATATCTATTCAGCGCATCGTGATTACCTTAACAAAATACACATCAACTTCTTCTTATACGATATGCAGATACTCGTGTACTTTCATTTCAATCATCGCATTAACATCAAAAGCCATTGATGCAGAATATGTATACAGCTAATTCAATCACAAAAGTCGATAGTTAAAGGCTAAATGTAAAAATTCATATAATACTCTAATTATAAAATAGTTATAAAATACAAACACTCGATGAACTAGATCGAGGCTTTTGGCTAATCAAGCGTTTGATAACATTATAACCTGAACACTGAACCTCGATTATTATTGTAATAATCGAGGTTCAGTGATACTTCGACCTGTAACTTTACACTCTACTTACTAAATCGACTTATTTGCTCTAAAGCACCTTGAAGGTGAGCAAAGTTAGGTTGATCTCCTTTAACTTGACGATTTGTTTTGTCCATAAATTGATATTGACCACCAGCACCGACTTCTAAGATATTGTCATCTGAGATCACAGCATACCCACTATAATTCGATGAGATGATCCAATCTCTATCAACATGCTCACCCAGCAGATCCTCTCCTACTGAGTAATCTTTGACGTCATTGGTGACACCAAGGTAATGCTTCATAACTGTTGGCACAACATCTTGGTGACTAGTCAGGCTTTGTGAAGACCACTTCGTGTCTAGTTTATTAATGCCCGGACCAAATATCGCAAAAGGCACTTTTACTTGAGCATCGGTAAAGTTGCTGTTGTGCCCCCAGAAGTTCATCTTGTTATCATTCATTTCTTGACCATGGTCACCTGTGATAATTACAAGCGTATTCTCAAGGTCGCCCGTTTCTTTAAGCTTGTTCAGCACTTGTGCCGCCACAGAGTCTACGTAACGCACACTTGTCTTATAGCGATTAAAGAATGGTTGTGGATCGGTCTCGTTGCTCAGCTTCAAGTAGTTAACCACTTGTAGCATTGGTTCATAACGAGGTGCGAAGCCCTTAGGAAAGTCATAACCATGCGGTGCATCATAGAACAGGAATGAAAATGCCGGTTTCGATTGATCACGCTTCTCGTACCAGTCTAACCAATCTTTCGTCAGGTTAGCATCGAGCTCAGACGGTCGGTTACCTTTCGAGCCAATGCGAAGATTTTCAACATTGGTGAATACTGTTTGGTTAAACTCAGGTTTTCTTAGCTGTGCAGCAGTAAAGATGCCTAAGTCGTAATCGAGTTCCTGTAGGCGATCGATGAAAACAGGGCTTTGTTGATTAGCCAAAAAACCATGCCAATATGTACCAGGAATACCGTAAAACAGACCAAAAATACCAGTGCGAGTCGCGTTACCTGTAGACATATGGTTTTCAAAGATTAAACCGTCTTGAGCGTACTCCCACATGACTGGCGTATTGTCAGCATTAAATGTGTCATACCTCCAAGAGTCGACAACAAGGAACATAATGTTGACCGGTTTTTCGACACTCTCTGCTGCTTTCAGAGGAGATAGCGGATAGTTAAGGTCGCTCTTACGATTTAACGTCAGTGACTTTTGACGAGCAATCGCTTCTTCATCAATCCAGCCATATTTTTTCATCATGCTATTTGATGTAGCCGGATAGAACAAAGGCAAGTAGCGTTTAACCATAGTCACTGGTTGATACGCATGCGCAGCGGCCCAAATATGAATACCGTGAGTTGCTAACAGCGTTAGGAAAGTAATAAAAGCAAACTTACGACCTAGCTTGTACGAACGTACTGATGCATCGTTTTCCAACCAGCGGATTAAAGCCCACTGTAGTCCAAGCAATAACGCAATACCACCTATCACCATCACCCAAGTAATCAGTGGGAAGCTGACAATTTGTCCAGAGAGTACCAGTTCAAGAACAACGGCATTGATATGAAAACGGTACTGCGAAAAAACTATCGTATCGATGAACAGTGTTGCGACACCAATTGAAGCAATGATTGCTTGTAATAAGTTTCTTGGAGTCTTGGGTAGGAATAAGCTAGGTAGCGCTACTAGACCTATTAACGCCGCAATCAACGTCATTTGCCCAAAAACAGACACTATAATAAAAACGACGGCTAATGGCTCTGAAGGAAACTCAGGCAAAAATGAGAAATAACGACACGCAATCAACATGGCAACGAGAGCATTCACCAGAATAAACCACCCGTGTGCATGTAGCCTCTGTTTCAAAGACATATTTACTTTCCTAACTAATTTTATGGATGACTATTTAGCAAAATAATCATTGTATCCTGCAAGAAGAGTATCGAACTCCTCTTCTTGCCAATGTATTTGACGTTTATTTAACTCTTTAAAGAAAGAGCGCTTCAGACGATCGAGGTTGGATGGCTTCCAAGAGCTTCCTTTACCATAACCACACTTATCGAAATCGATAATCCAAATTCGATCGCGCTTATCGATGAGAATATTATGAATATTTAAATCGGTATGATTAACACCCACACAGTGCATCTTCGCTATTTGGTGTCCAATCTCACGATACAAGCCTGCCGAGAGTGAGGTTGTTGTTAGGATATCGACAAGATCTGTGGCACCAGCAATCTTCTCACTCAACAAATCCGCTCGATATGAGAATCCAGCTTTGGTCGCTCTCGCGGCGATAGGTTTCGGAACATTTACACCAGCTTCGATCAAATCATTAAGCAGCTGCATTTCCATATAGCTACGTGTCTTATCCCAACCACTAAACCAATAACTATCTTGAACCAACTTACCAAATAGACCACCGCGACGATAGTGTCGAAGCGCTGCTGGTAATTTCCCAGTATCGACAAACCATGTTGTACCTCGGCCTGTTGCACTGCCTATCACACCCTCTTGGCCTTGCCAGTATTCGATATCAAACACTAACTCAGGAGGATGATCCAGCAACTGATCGTCGAACCATACTACAGAGTTACTTGCGTGGATTTTTTTGATCATGATTCATGATTACCAATAGTGACTGATCAGAATAAAAGCCCAAGTAAAACCAGCAAATAGTAGAGCAACAAGTACCGCTGCAGAGCCTATGTCTTTGGCTCTGCCACTAAGCTCATGGTGCTCAACACTCACTCGGTCGACAACAGCCTCAATAGCAGAGTTCACCAACTCGACAATTAACGCCAGAACCACAACGCCCAACATGAGAACTGTTTCTATAGGGCTGACATCTAACCAAATTAGCGCAATGATCGCAGCACACAGTAAAACCAGCTCTTGTCGAATAGCAGCTTCATATTTGAATGCGGCTCTTAAGCCCTGAATTGAGTATCCTGTTGCTTTGATGATCCGTTTCAGACCGGTATTTCCTGGTTTTCCTTGGTTTTCTATTGTCATGTGTGAGTCATCTGCTATTTGGTTGGTGTAAAACGAGCACTATTTTACATTTATCGGTACTCTCTGCATAATCTTAGGCAATTAAATTTGCGAGCGATTTTTATGCCCCTTTTTACTCAAGCACCTGAATCTGTTTGTTTTTTGCGTTTGTCTGCCATCGGTGACGTTTGTCACGCGGTCGCAGTAGTACAAGCCTTGCAAAAACAATGGCCTACAACCAAGGTCACTTGGATCATTGGCAAGGTTGAAGCCCAACTACTGGAGGGGCTAGAAGGTGTAGAGCTTATTGTCTTTGATAAGAAAGCTGGTTTTACTGGTATGAAAGACGTATGGAAAAAGTTATCTGACCGCAAGTTCGATGCTTTAGTTCATATGCAGCTAGCTTTAAGAGCGAGTTTGCTCACTTTAGGCATCAAGGCCAATCATAAAATCGGTTTTAACTTCAAGCGAGCTAAAGAAGCTCAATGGCTTTTTACGAATAAAAAAATCGGGGATGTTCAATCTCAGCATGTTCTCGACAATTTCTATTCTTTTATCGAGTATTTAGGTGTGCCTCGTTCTATACCCGAATGGAACTTACCTATTGGTGCCGAAGATACTCTGTTTGCCAAAGAGTCATTGGGCTCAAACCCTACGGTTGTCATTAGCCCAGCGGCAAGTAAAGATGAGCGTAACTGGTTGCCTGAGCGCTACGCCGAATTTGCCGATTATGCAGTATACCAAGGTTATCAGGTGGTAATCTGCGGCTCACCAGCTAAACGAGAGGTGACTCTCGCAAAAGTGATCACGGACAAAATGACTCACTCCGCTTTAAACTTGGTTGGAAAAACCTCCCTAAAACAGCTAGCAGCAGTCCTCAAAGAAGCCACTGTTGTTGTTGCTCCTGACTCAGGTCCAGCTCACATAGCCACAACTCAGGGCACACCGGTTATCGGCTTATACGGTCACAGCAACCCGCTAAGAACAGGTCCTTATAACAATTTAGACCATGTCGTGAGTGTTTATAATCAACATGCAGAAAAACAACACGGAAAACCTGTCTCTGAACTACCTTGGAGTACTCGGGTAAAAGGTAACGATATAATGGCAGACATCTCTGTTGAATCAGTTGTGCAATCTTTTAAAAATATCATACAAGGTAAATAACTCATGACAAGCCTAGTAAAACCAACATTGGCAGTCGCGCTCATTGTTAAAAATGAAGCAAAAAACCTCGATGCTTGCCTTAAAACAGTCGCAGATTGGGTTAATGAAATCGTTATTCTGGATTCAGGCAGTACAGATGAGACAGAAGAAGTCGCTCGTAAGTACACGGAAAAGTTCCACGTTAACAAAGATTGGCCTGGGTTTGGCCCACAACGACGTCTTGCCCAAGAATATGTCGAGTCAGATTTTATTTTGTGGTTGGACGCAGATGAACGTATCACAGATGAGCTAAAGGTCAGTATTCAACAAGCCGTTGAAAAAAATGAACAAAACACGCTTTACAATATATGTCGCTTGAGCTGGGTATTTGGTCGCTATATTCGTCACTGTGGTTGGTACCCAGATAGAGTCGTAAGGTTGTACCCGACTCAATTAACCCAATATGATGACTCACTAGTCCACGAAAAAGTGGAAATCTCTACAGATATGAATGTAAAAGAGTTGTCTGGTGATGCTATCCACTACACCTACAACGACTTACATCACTACTTGGTAAAATCTGCTGGCTACGCTCAAGCTTGGGCGGAACAACGAGAAAAACGCGGCAAAAAGAGTAGCATTCTAGAGGGCATGTTTCATGCTGTTGCATGCTTTCTGAAAATGTATGTATTTAAAGCAGGCTTTTTGGATGGAAAACAAGGCTTCCTGCTTTCGGTATTATCTGCACACTCCACCCTTGTGAAATATGCAGATCTTTGGATTAGGACAAGTACTGAGAAGCCCAAGGATTAAGTTGTTCTAGAGTCGTATTGATATCAATACGGCTCATATCCGCTTCCATTGCCTCTCCCCCACCTTTTGGCGGAGAAAATGCAAGATGGCGCTTATCAGAGTTTAGAGGACGCCAACGAAGAGGAGTAGAAGAGCGCTTGCTCGGAAAAAACCCGACTGTTGGCACATCCAACGTGGCTGCAATATGCAGCGGTCCAGTAGAACCAGCAATGAAGACACTTGCACACGCAATCGAGCGGGTAAAATCAATCAAACCATCGTTCTTTGAATAAACAGCACCTTTGCCACCTTTCTTCACGACTAACTCGAGGAGTTGTTGTGCTTTTTTCTCTTCCCCCGGCCCTGCAGTAACCACAAGCTCGTGCGTATGCTCCAATCCAGTTAACATAGTTGCATATTGCTCTAATGTTAGGTTATTCGCTGACCCACCAGTTCCCGCATGAACAAACAGCCATGGTTTACTGGCGTCGATATTAAGCACTTCTGTCAATTTCACTTTTTGCTCATCTAGTGCTCCTTTTGGAAAAGCGAAGTAAGGCGCCTGAGGCTCTACCACCGAGACCGACTGTTCGTTTAAAAAAGCTCTAATAAGATCGAGATTATATTGGTACTCTGGTTTCGCAGACTGAGAACGTCTCTGCTTAATACGACGGTTATAAAATATCTGCGCAAATTTGGTTGCTGGTGCCAATCGGTACTTTATTCCCGACTTCCATACAAGCAGTGCATTGTAAGTGGTTGAAAACAGATTAATAGACGCATCAAACTTTCTAGATTTAATGTCATCAATCAGTGCCTTTTGCTCCGTTTTGCCTGCATTTTTGGTGCAATCCACGATGACATCGTCGATCCATGGACAGAGTTCAGCCAGTTGCACAGTATATTTAGGCACTAGAGCAGTGATATGAGCCTGAGGCATCGATAACTTCAGCATCGCAAAACTTGGCCAAGCGAGCATAAAATCACCAATTTTATCGTTACGAATAACTAGAATTTTTTTCATTTCGGTGCTTACCATCTATTTTTCTTCCTCAATCATACCGACTAAGTTAGTGAAATAGGAGTGTATTTGTTAGCATTAGTTCAGATTAATCAATTGAGAAAAGATTGTGTCAAATAAAACTCTATCGCGTGTCGTTTACCCAGGAACCTTTGATCCATTGACTAATGGACACCTTGATCTTATCGAGCGAGCATCAAAGATGTTTGACGAAGTGATCATCGCTGTTGCTGCCAGCCCGAGTAAAAACACCATGTTCACATTAGAAGAACGTGTAGAGTTTTGTATCGAAGTCACTAAGCACCTTGATAATGTAACAGCACAAGGGTTCAGTGGACTCATGGTCGATTTTGCGAAAGAAGTCGAAGCAAACGTCTTAATCAGAGGTCTGCGCACAACGGTCGACTTTGAGTACGAATTTGGACTAACCAACATGTACCGTAGACTCATGCCAGGCCTAGAGAGCGTATTCCTAACGCCTGCAGAAGAGTACGCCTTTATCTCTTCCACAATCGTCAGAGAGGTCGCCATTCATGGTGGGGACGTAACTCAATTTGTACCGGAAGTGATCGCAGGGGCACTTCATAATAAAAAGCATATTTAAAAAAACGGCCCTCAATTCTGAAGGCCGTTGTACTATTTAGATTCAGGGTCAGCCATCACTTGATAGCGTAAATAGTAGTTCTGCAGTTTATGATACTCCTGAGCCCAGAGCTGGTCTGGGTTTTCAACACTGCTATTCAAGTTAAACAAGCTACCTTCATCACGCCAAGGAAACAGTCTTTCTGCATTCGTATTGGCAAACGCCCCATGATTCGTAATCGTACGAGCGTTGTTGTACCCAATGTCACTCACACCATTTTGAGACAGCATATTCTCCCCACCTAGAGAAACATATTCTTGATCAGACAAACTGAAATGATACAGCGTTGGATAAACATCTCGATGTGAACCGATCCTATTTCCATCATATTCATACTCTGTATGCTCTAAAACTTCACTTGGAACATACATATAAAATGGCACACCAAACGTAAGACCGAACTCCTCTTTAGAATCCGTCGCTAAATAACGCATACGATGATCGCCTGAAGCAGCTATCAAGGTTTGCTTCCCTAGCGGCGATGCCTTCACACCAGTAATAAATTGCCCCAAAGAGTCGTTCGCATATTGGTAAACCTGAAGCAGATCTTTCGCTTCCTCTTCCATTGAGCCGAGTAACTGTTTTAGGCGTTCGCTTTCACGTACTGGTTTAGCTTGATAACCTGAAGGCGCTCTAAATGGAGAATGATTGGTCACAGTCATGATGTATATCATTTGCGGCTTGTCTGCTTCATCAAGCAATTTACGAGCAAACTTAAAGGTAAATTCGTCTGGAACTCCCCAGGTATCCGCTTCCTTTTTAGCTTCTGGGAATGCTTTAATAATACTATTTTCGTCATAAACAACATCAAACCCCTGGCGAGGTAAATAGTTAGCGAGATTACGCCACATACTGTTGCCACCATATATAAACACAACATCATAGCCCGCCTGTTTAT
Organism: Vibrio gigantis; assembly: GCF_024347515.1. Lineage (NCBI taxonomy): Bacteria > Pseudomonadati > Pseudomonadota > Gammaproteobacteria > Vibrionales > Vibrionaceae > Vibrio > Vibrio gigantis. The sequence goes on along the minus strand of NZ_AP025492.1, from coordinate 179,702 downwards.
ACGGCAAGACAGCAGAACTTGGTAATTTAACACGTTGTGCACTTGAGTGACTGATTGTCGGTATATCACTATGGAACAGCATCATAACAATGCTGTCTATCGTCGCAGAGGTACCCGCCATGAAACGCTCAAAGACAAAATCCTCATCAAAGTGCTTTCTTAAAGAGCCCAACAAATCATTGTTTTCTGGATCATCTTCCACAAGCACATTGTTTCCAAGTCCCTCCATCAATGCCATAACAACATGTGGTTGATGGGCTTCTAGGTAATCATTTTTAGGCGTCGTATAAATCGGATTAGGTTGCCCTAACACTTTGATCATTTGCTGATCTAAAGCTTGTTTAGAAATAGGCTCAAATTTAGATTGTTTTTTGTAGTCACTCTTGGCCCAATCAAGCGCCATAAATGCGTTAGGAGTAATATTATTAAGCGGAGCATATTGAGATACGTTGGCATGATAGCGCTTCAAAGGCAGCGTACCGACAGAACCTCGAGCAATAACCACTGTCACAGCAATCATAGCGGCAACAGACACAGTAACTTGCCACCAACGACGAGTACCCCAGCTTTTATTCTCGAAATAGGCAATGAGCTTGCTTGAGCCAACATAGCCTAATAGTCCAACAAAGATAGCCGTCAAAAAAGAGCGTAAGATTGGGTAATCTGCCCAAGCATTTTCTAGTACCGCTTCGGTATCATCATCTATTAGCCCAAAAACAAAGACATCAATATAGGTCCCATAAGTGACGTAATAGTAATAATTGGCAATCGACATTCCCGACAATAAGAAAAATATCAAGGCGCTATAGCTAGGGATAGCTCGAGTGAACTTTGTATAAATGGAAGAGAAGCTAGAAAGAATAAGTCCTATCAATAACAAAGGGGCAAATCCAATTGCGACCACTTTTGCGTCAAAACGAAGCCCAACCCAGAAAGCACGCCAGACATCGGTTTCTATACCGACTAATTCTGAAGGGTCCACAATCTGCAAGTAGAACAATGCACGAGAAAGAGACAGGAGTGCAATACCCGCAATAAAGAGCACGATAAGTGTGCGAGTTAACTTACGATAATTTTGGTCAAAATCCATGTTTCACGCTTCTGGATGGGGTGGTTAAATAAAACGCAACATGATATCACAGCTCAATACCATGCTCGGATCATATTAGAAAAATGGGAGTTCGAAAGGTATTATGTTTGGCAAGAATCACAGAAAAACGTGTTCCTCTGACCTATTTTCTGCTCCTGCAATAATTCACCACAACTTGGACACGGCTCACCCGCTTTACCATACACCTGCAGCTCTTGCGCAAAGTAGCCAGGCTTACCATCCGCCTGAGCAAAATCTTTTAGTGTTGTTCCGCCTTGTTTAATGGCAGTTGCCAATACTTGCTTTATCTCTTGGGTGATTAGCTCCCATTCAGCAGATGTCACTTTATTAGCGGGACGAAAAGGATGAATTTTCGAAGAGAACAGAGCTTCATTAGCATAGATATTACCGACACCAACCACGACTTTGTTGTCCATAACAAACTGTTTGATAGCAACTTTGCGTCCTTTCGCCTTTTCAGCAAGGTGAGCGGCATTAAACTCTTCAGTTAAAGGTTCAGGGCCTGAGCCTAGTAACACTGAATGTACTTCATCCGGTTTGGACCACAGCCACGCGCCAAATCGACGAGGATCGTTATATCGCAGGATCTTTCCATTTGTTAATTTGAGATCGATATGGTCATGTTTACCGGGAGTCAATCCCGCATCAAGCACCCTTAATGAGCCAGACATGCCTAAATGGACAATTGCATTACCTGCCTGAGTTTGAATGATCAAATATTTCGCACGACGAGTTATCTGTTCTATTACCTCTCCTTCCAGATGTTTAAGTTCTTGAGGGATATCCCACCTCAACTTTGGCGTTCGAAAAGTAATTGATTTAATCGTTTGGCCAACTAAATGCGGGCTTATACCCATGCGGCTTACTTCAACTTCAGGCAACTCTGGCATATCACACTCTTTTTAATCACAAAGGTTTAACACGATGTTCTCGCGTAAACCCATAGATTACAACTCAAAAGTTAACCCTAAAGAAAGCCACATTAGTTCTTCCCCTACTTTTGCTTCAGCAAAATACTTATCGTTGTTGTATCCAGCCAAAACCGATGCATCGTCTTCGACTAATGCAGTGGTGGTCGTATCCGTTGCGAGTTCAAACCCAAAGTAAAATGGATAATCCTCACTGGCTAAGTTGTATTGATAACGCGCAATAGCAAATGTCCCCCATTCACCGTTGGTAATGGCATTCTGATGGGTAGGGTCTAAAATTCTATCGTCGACTTCGTATTGTTCTTTCGCATACAACCCTTTGTATTCAGCAGAGATCCAATGTTGATCGTTCACTCTGTATCGGACGCCGCCCGCGTAGGTTTTTGAGTCACGAAAGTCTGAATTCCCCATCGCGTACTTGGCGAAGATATCCCATACCTCAAGTTCGTAGATAAAGCGAATACCTAAGCCTCCCTCAACACTATTTTTGGTGTGATAGAAACCCGGCTCGCCAACATAAGTACCGTCTTGAAGGTTAGTGCTAACTTCAAAAGTGTGTGCATGAACAAAGAATGGTAAAAAAGTGGATAAAGCAAAGGTAAATCTCTTCATATTACTACTCTCAAAAACAGATTCTAAACCTAGAATTGCTATTTAAGTGTAGGAAGAAAATCACAAAAGCAGAAAAATAAATGAGTAAAACTATTAATATTCTGCTAGTTAAGGAAAAAGGAAATCTCTATCAACCGACACCGCCAACCACTGATCATTCCAGTTTTTTAGTAACCAGAACTCAGGCAATTGATAATAGGTAATACGTTGGGGCTCTTCTTGGTCTTGATACCATACTTCAATGGTGTGCGGTGTATTTAACCGAGGAGTAAGGTCTGTATAGGTCTGAGAGTCGACTTCCGTGCCCACAAGCTCTTTCCAACGTTGTGACAACTCTTGTGCATTGGTGGCTTGAGGGAAGCCAGTACCTTTGAGCTGGTAAACCCATTGATTGTCTTGTTGAACGATAGACCACTTAGCAAAGTGTAACGCTTGAAGCTCTGCTGCTGGATTCAGAAGATAAGGATAAGGGCTATCAACCTGAGGTTCAGGTTCGATAAGGTACGCTTTGATCAATGTTGGAAGGTTTAACACGCCAATAAAAGCGATCACGCTTAACATGAGTATGTTGTTCCACCTACGCCCGCGATATCTCATCTAATTCTACTCATCTAACCTATTGAGTAATCAGTATATCGTGAAAGTGGCGATACTTTCTATGTTGTGCGATTTTCTACTAAATAGCCCCTCAATTAAACGCAGCTTCTATCGATTAGATGCTATATCGCTCAAAACAATTGAGTAACTCAAATTTTAGATATAAAAAAACCCAGCGATTAAGCTGGGTTTTTCAATTCTTTCTTCTACTGAAGAAGAGCAAAAAAAGCATCAATTACTTGATTTTAGCTTCTTTGTACATAACGTGTTGGCGAACTACTGGATCAAACTTTTTGATCTCAAATTTGCCTGGCATGTTACGCTTGTTCTTATCAGTTGTGTAGAAGTGACCAGTACCTGCAGAAGATACTAGACGAATTTTCTCACGAATGCCTTTAGCCATTGCTTAATTCCTCTTAAACGTTTTCGCCACGTGCACGGATATCAACAAGAACAGCATCGATGCCTTTCTTATCAATGATACGCATGCCTTTAGCAGTTAGACGTAGTTTAACAAAACGTTTTTCGCTCTCTACCCAGAAACGATGAGTTTGTAGGTTCGGCAGAAAACGGCGCTTAGTAGCATTGCGTGCGTGTGAACGGTTGTTACCCGTTACTGGACGCTTACCAGTTACTTGGCATACTCGGGACATGAATGTCTTCTCCAATCGTTTCAGCTCGATATCAACCTTGGTGGCCGAACCTCTCTATCAATTAAAATAGAAGGTAAAAACCGTTATGGAAAATCCATACAAGGCTATCAAAGGTCGCGCATTATACTAACTTGACACGCATTGCTCAAGACCCGAACAGATCCTTTTTACGGATTTCGTGATCTTTTTTTGTGCAGCGCAGCTTGCTTGAGTAATCAGAGCTGATTTTAGGTCTAAAAATGTGGGCGGAATAATAGCAGATTTAACGCAACTAACAACCTAAAATGTGATTCAAATCCATCCACGCTCTGCAAAAGAGACAACTTCGCCATCTCCAACCACAAAATGATCGAGTATTCGTATGTCCACCAGCGCCAGTGCATCGGTTAATCGACGTGTAATCCGCCTATCGGCTTGGCTTGGTTCTGCAACACCCGAAGGATGGTTATGAGCTAAAATTAATGCTGCCGCATTATGATGAAGTGCCCGTTTAACCACTTCCCGCGGATAAACAGATGCAGCATCGATGGTTCCCTCGAACATAACTTCGTCTTTGATTACCCTATTTTGGTTATCAAGGAACAATATATAGAAGGCTTCTCGCTGGCGATCGCGCAACATGCTCGAAAGATAAAGCTTAGTATGACTTGGGCTAGTGAGCGCATCTCCACGAGATAAAGTCTCTGCTAGATAACGCTGCGTCATCTCTAACACGGCCTGCAGTTGAACATACTTGGCCTGCCCCATCCCTTTATGAGCACAAAACTCTTCCTGCGTTGCTGAAAAAAGATGACGGAGCGAACCAAAATCTTTGATCAGCTTGTCAGCTAGCTCCAAGACGTTCATTCCTTGTGTCCCCGTTCGCAGAAATATCGCGAGCAGTTCCGCATCACTCAAAGAATCAGGCCCTCGACTCAATAACTTTTCTCTTGGCATCGATTCGACTGGCATTTTGTCTATTGGCATATAAAAGCTAATCACTTGTCATAAACATGACTCATGACCTTAATGAGATCGTAATCAGAGATCCTTTGATTACGATAAAAGGAAACGAGTCACTAGCAAAATCATGTAATTGATAAGTTTGATAACACCAACTTGATGAGCGTCAAATCTGTCCTACTTCTGCTTCTAGGCACTCATCCTTTGTTCTGATATCGTAAGTCCCAGAGAAATTAAGGAACAGAATCATGCAAACATTGGTTAATCAACTGGATAACGCTGACCTACAAGGCCTGGCTGGGAAAAAAATCCTACTTGGCATTAGTGGTGGTATCGCTGCGTATAAATGTGCCGAACTGACTCGACGCTTAATTGAACGTGGAGCACAAGTACAAGTCGTGATGACGAATGCAGCCAAGGAGTTCATTACTCCTCTCACCATGCAAGCCGTCTCTGGAAGGCCAGTGTCTGATAGTTTGCTTGATCCTGCTGCTGAGGCTTCCATGGGGCACATCGAGCTCGCAAAGTGGGCTGATTTGGTATTACTAGCGCCTGCAACCGCTGATCTGATTGCTCGCATGACAGCTGGCATGGGTAACGACCTACTGACAACTTTGGTTCTAGCAACCGATGCGCCAGTTGCGGTATCTCCGGCAATGAACCAACAGATGTACAGCCACCCTGCTACTCAAGAGAACATCGCGACACTAAAACGTCGTGGTTGTGAGATTTGGGGGCCGGCAGCTGGCGAACAAGCGTGTGGTGATGTGGGCATGGGCCGCATGCTAGAGCCTATGCAGCTTGTACATCGCTGTGAAGACTTCTTCCAACCTAAACCACTTGCAGGCCACTCTGTACTTATTACTGCTGGCCCGACTCGAGAAGCGATCGATCCTGTGCGCTACATTACCAATCACAGCTCAGGAAAAATGGGCTATGCACTGGCCGAAGCAGCAGCTAAACAAGGCGCTGCGGTTACTTTAGTCAGTGGCCCAGTATCACTCGCGACACCAAATAATGTCACTCGCGTTGATGTTGATAGCGCTCAACAGATGCTAGATGCCGTTTCTTCACGCGCTGCCCAGCACGACATTTTCATCGGTTGTGCTGCAGTTGCAGACTATCGTCCTGAGACAGTTGCAGATCAGAAGCTTAAAAAAGTCGACGGTAAAGATGACATGAACATTCAAATGGTTAAGAACCCAGATATCGTCGCTTCTGTCGCTTCAATGACTGAAGGTCGTCCATTTACTGTTGGCTTCGCAGCAGAAACTCAAGATGTTGAGAAATACGCGCGCGGCAAACTAGAAAGAAAGAACCTCGACATGATTTGTGCCAACGACGTCTCAGTCGCAGGCCAAGGCTTCAATAGCAGTAGCAATGAGTTGCACCTTTATTGGAAGGGCGGCGATAAATCTCTGCCACTGGACAGCAAAGACATACTTGGTTTCCAGATCCTCGAGCAGATCCAACAGCTTATTGATGCATAAACGCACAAATTGGCTCTGACAATCTGCTGACACCTCTCGATTCTGTTGACCTAGGGCTTACAAAACTAGGAAACAGAATTGAATGGTGTTTATAATCCTTCTTCACTCAATCCTCATCTTTAGGAAAGGAAGTAAATAGATGGCTGGTACTCGAAAATCAAACCGTCGTGAAGAAATCCTACAAGCTCTCGCACAAATGTTGGAATCGACCGAAGGTGCTTCTCGTATCACAACGGTAAAGTTAGCCAAGCAAGTTGGTGTTTCTGAAGCTGCGTTATACCGCCACTTCCCAAGCAAAGCCCGCATGTTTGAAGGCCTCATCGAGTTCATTGAAGAAGCGTTGATGTCTCGCATCAACCGTATTCTGGATGAAGAGAAAGACACGCTAGAGCGCATACGCCTAGTGCTGCAACTTATCTTAGTTTTCTCAGAACGTAACCCAGGCCTGACTCGAATTTTGTCAGGTCATGCTCTAATGTTTGAAAATGAACGCCTACGTGATCGCATCAACCAACTTTTCGAACGCATTGAGACGCAACTTCGCCAGATTCTGCGTGAAAGAAAGCTTCGTGAAGGGAAATCATTCCCGGTTGATGAGAAAATCTTAGCCGCTCAACTGCTAGGTCAGGTTGAAGGTAGCTTGAATCGATTTGTTCGCTCAGACTTCAAATATCAACCAACAGAAAACTTTGATGCTTATTGGGCACTGCTAAGCGCTCAAATTAAATAGCAATCAAATTAAGTAGCAATCAAATTTTAAGTGATGGTTATGACGACGAAAATTTCTCCGACAAACAGCACTACACAACACGTTATTACTAAGCCACCTTTCACTCTGGCATTGCTTCACCCTAAATATTGGGGAGTATGGTTTGGCTTTGGGTTATTGGCGTTTATCGTTAACGTTCTCCCTTACCGTATCTTACTGCTGTTAGGCCGCTCATTAGGCTCTCTGGGCGCTCGCTATGGCAAAAAGCGCGTAGCAGTAGCAACACGCAACTTGGAACTTGCCTTCCCGGACAAGCCAGCAGATGAAGTCGAGGCCATGGTCAGCGAGAATTTTAAGAACACCGGTATGGCGCTGATCGAAACCGGTATTACCTGGTTTTGGCCAACGTGGCGTTTCAAGCGAATCCTAGTAGATAAAGACACCCAAACACTACGAACTCACAAAGAAAACGGCAAAGGCGTTCTTCTATGTTGTGTACACGCCTTAAATCTAGAGATCACCGCACGAGCAATGGCTGTTCTTGGTATTTCTGGTTTAGGGGTTTACCGCCCGCACAACAATCCAGCTTATGAGTTCATTCAATACCGTGGTCGAACTCAGAACGGCAATCGCCTGATTCACCGTAAAGACGTGAAGCGTATGATTCGAATTCTGCGTCAGGGTGAGATCCTTTTCTACCTACCGGATCATGATTACGGTCGTAACAAGTCTGTGTTTGTGCCTTTCTTCGCGGTAGAAGATGCATGTACCACCACAGGCACCAGCATTCTTGCGTACACCAGTCGATGTGCACTTGTTCCGGGGTCTGGTTTTAGAAATGCCGGCGGCAAGTATGAAATCATGGCCGATGAGTCAATCGAAGATAACTATCCGCAGAAAGATGAGAAAGCCGCCGCTGCCTACATGAACAGCTATCTTGAGAAGATTATCTTAAGAGCACCAGAACAGTGGATGTGGCTGCACAAGCGCTTCAAAACAATGGAAGACCCAGAAGCAGAACGCGGTGTTCGTTATAAGTAGAGTAGCCGCTACAAATAATTTCTGAACCAAAAGAAAAGGGGCTGATGATTCATCAGCCCCTTGTGCATTCTATAGCTATAACAAATTGTATTAGATGCCGTATTGAGCGCGGTACGCTTTTACTGACTCAAGGTGCGCTTCATCTGTGCCTTTCTCTTCAAGGAAAGTCACAAGGTCAGTCAGGCTAACAATTGAGATAATCGCACAACCGAAATCGCGTTCAACTTCTTGGATTGCAGACAACTCGCCTTTGCCTTTCTCTTGACGGTCAATCGCAACAAGAACACCTGCTAAATCAGCACCATTCGCTTGGATGATTTCCATCGATTCACGAATTGCAGTACCTGCAGTGATTACATCGTCCACCAGCATGATACGACCTTCCAGTGCGCTACCAACTAGGTTGCCGCCTTCGCCGTGGTTTTTTGCTTCTTTACGGTTAAAGCAGTAAGGCGTGTCGACATCGTGGTGATCTGCCAGTGCTACGGCTGTTGTCGTCGCGATTGGAATACCTTTGTATGCAGGGCCAAATAGTACATCGAACTCAATACCAGAATCGGCCAATGCTGCTGCGTAGAAGCGGCCTAAGCGCGCTAGGTCACGACCTGTGTTAAACAATCCAGCATTAAAGAAGTAAGGGCTCTTACGGCCAGACTTTAAAGTAAACTCACCAAACTTAAGTACTTCTTTCTCTAGTGCAAATTCAATAAATTCACGTTGATATGCTTTCATGCTCATCCTCTATGTTTACTCAATAAAACTTAATTAACTTAAACTCTTCTTAGTATCTTCTAAGTAGTCGTGTTTTCCGCTAGGCAACAAGCTTGCGAAACCCGTGAGCTTACGAGTAGTAAGTGATTCGGGTGAGTAAGCGCAGTTAACAACGCGGAGGGCGCGAATACGACGAAGATAAAAAAATAGCCCCCAATGTGGGAGCTATTAAATAATTAGTCGGCCAACGCAGCTTTCTGCGCTTCGACGATATCGGCAATGCCCTTATTCGCCAGGGCTAAAAGCTGCATCAGCTCTTCGTGACTGAACGGTTCGCCTTCTGCGGTGCCTTGAATCTCAATCATCTTACCGTCTTCCGTCATTACAACGTTCATATCGGTATCGGCTGCTGAGTCTTCAACGTACTCAAGATCACACAGTGCTTGTGCACCAACGATGCCCACTGAAACTGCCGCTACGTGGCCTTTCATTGGATTCTTTTTCAGTTTGCCGCTTGCTAGTAGGCTGTTGATAGCATCAGCCATTGCTACGCTTGCACCTGAGATAGAAGCAGTACGTGTACCGCCGTCTGCTTGGATAACATCACAATCGACAGTGATCATGATTTCACCCATTACTTTCAGGTCAACAACAGCACGTAGGCTACGCGCGATCAGACGTTGGATTTCCATCGTACGACCGCCTTGCTTACCGCTCGCCGCTTCACGACGGTTACGAGTGTGCGTTGCACGTGGCAGCATACCGTATTCAGCGGTTACCCAACCCTTACCTTGACCTTTCAACCAACGCGGTACGTTTTCTTCTACCGTCGCATTACATAGAACTTTAGTGTTGCCGAACTCAACTAATACAGAACCCTCAGCATAAGCTGTGTAGTTACGAGTAATTTTAATTGGACGAATTTGATCTACAGCGCGGTCATTTGGACGCATTGGTATCTACCTTATTAACAGTCTGAAGTGATTTACTATCGAAAGAGTGCATCACCTAAGAAAGGGGTGAGACAGTTTTGATTGGGGCAAGATTATATAGCAGTTTATCTTTCAAATCTATTTGCCGTTCAAAGCTATTTATCTTGAAAGGCTATTTATAGTGAAAATCAATCGACTTCGGGTGCAACTCGTATCGTGATACTATGCGTGCGCGTTATTTTCAGAATGATAAAAGACAGGAAAATTCGATGATTTATAGTATGACCGCGTACGCACGCAAAGAAGTAAAAGGCGATTGGGGTACAGCAGTATGGGAAATCCGTAGTGTAAACCAGCGCTACCTAGAAACTTACTTCCGTATGCCTGAACAGTTCCGTGGTTTAGAGCCAATCCTACGTGAGCGTTTCCGTAAGCGCCTAGCGCGCGGCAAGGTTGAATGTAACCTGCGCTTCGAAGCAAACCCAGCAGCGAAAGGCGAGCTAAGCATTAACGAAGGTTTAGCGCAGCAAGTGATAAATGCGGCGAACCAAGTGATGACGATGACTGGCGAAGAGAGCCGTTTGAACCCATTCCAAGTGATGAACTGGCCTGGCGTGATGGAAACGCCAGAGCAAGACATGGATGCCATCAACAAAGACTTACTTGAAGCATTCAACGATGCAATCGCAGAATTCATTGATGCTCGTGCTCGTGAAGGCGAAAACATGAAGGCGCTAATTGTACAGCGCTTAGATGCAATCACTGAAGAAGTCGTGAAAGTTCGTGCACGCATGCCTGAAATCCTAGAGTGGCAACGTGAGCGTCTTCTTACCAAATTTGAAGATGCGAAAATTGAACTTGAAGGTTCTCGTGTTGAGCAAGAGCTTATCCTACTTGCACAGAAGTCAGACGTAGCAGAAGAGCTAGACCGTCTAGACTCTCATGTGAAAGAAGCGAATGTAGTACTGAAGAAAGGTGGCGCTTGTGGCCGTAAGCTAGACTTCATGATGCAAGAGTTCAACCGTGAGTCAAACACGCTAGCGTCTAAATCTATCAGTACAGACATCACAGCATCGGGCGTAGAGCTTAAAGTTCTTATCGAACAGATGCGTGAGCAAATTCAGAACATTGAATAATCTGGATTAACAAGACTGCCCTTAAAGCCTCTGAACATTCAGAGGCTTTTTTTTAGGTGAAGCAATCTACCTATAAAGCATGCTTAAGCTTACGTACTCTTTTCCACAACTTAGGGTCAGCTTTAGTGACTAAGATTCCCCCCAGTAGTGGGATCATCAGTAACACTGAAACCATCGATATACTGTTCCCAGCAAACCAGGTAGATAGTGTCAGTGCGATTAGCGGGAAGAACAGAAAACAGATGGATGCCGTAAATGGGCTCGATACTTGTCCTAGCTTAAAGTAGGCCACAATTCCGCCGACACTCGCAAACAACCCTAGGTACACTACCGCTCCAATCGCTTCCCTTGAATAGCCCGTAATATCAGGCTGCTCGACGACCAATGAAACCAGCAATAAACAGATCGAAGCGATAAGACTCGGTACTGCGTTGTAGGTTAAAACCGGTACACCTTTACAGAACTTCTCGACCAAAACATACATCACCGCGTGAATAGCCACAGCTCCGCCAAGAGCCCCAAAACCCAGTAAATAGTCTTGCCCACCGAGACTCATCTCAGTAGACAAAATTAAAATCAGACTCAGTACTGCGGTGAATAAACCTGCCAGTTGTATATTGGTTAATCTCAATCCTAGAAACAGTCTCGACATCACCATCACAGCGATCGGCATATTGGCAAAAATAATTGATGCCAAGCCAGACGATATGTATTGCTCACCAAAGATCATCAAGGTAAACGGAATCGCAAAGTAAAAAACCGCGACCACCAACATCCAGTACTGCTGCCCTTTAGGGAAAAACAGCGGCTGCTTCAAGTGTTTGGCCAACATGACCAGTATTGGTGCGGCAATCAGAAAGCGTAGTCCAGTAGCAAAAATCGGTGGAATGCTCTCCACTGCAATCTCCATAGCCAACCACGTTGTACCCCAAATCAAGCACACTGAAGAAAAGAGTAACGCCGTCAAAGTTCTATGCGTCATGAGAACCTCCTAACAACGTGCTTTTAGGGAGGCATGTGAAAAACGTAATAGAGAGAGCTGCCGCGCAGGCAAGCACCTTAGTCATTAATGTAAAGTTCATAATCTTATTTCCATAACAATCCAGTGCAAATAGCAGGCTATTTACACAAAATGTTTAAATACACAGAGATCGTGTAGATAAATTGATGCGAGTTATCGCAGAGGAATTAAGATTGAAAAATTGGGGGACGATAGCGTGAACGGCTATCTGCATTGGAATAAAGAGCTACATAAGGTGTGGTGTTATACGTATATAGCGGAGGGGGAGATAGGCGCAGACCTACACCCAATAGTGCACTACCCATTGATGGCAAATGGACACAACACTGCTTTTCAAAACATGAACCACCCGGCTTGCAGCAACCTTGAGCTGTTTTTTGGGTAATGGTAGGGGCTGTGTAGCAAGTATCGATCTCAATAAGCTGAAAAGTAACGGAACTTTGTTGCTCTATAGGGTAGCTAGGGGAAACTTCGGAGCGAGCGACATCAATAGATAGCACTGTCGCTATCAGCACAATGAGCAGCATACAAATTGTGGATGTGTAATGGCTTTGCATCTCGAACCCTATAAAAAACTGTGAGTTGAAGATAGCGAGATTAAAAGCACTAAACAATGACTCTGTTAGAGCTTTACATAACTTTACTCATCAACGACGAGCAGGTAAATCTGTTTTTAAGGAATGAAACTCGATGAACTCAGACATAGCGATGCCAATCATGAACAAAGGTTTTTCAGACAAGGAATAAAAATAACGAACTTTTTAATTCTATATAACTAGCTATAAGCAATAGTAGTCGCGCCATTCACATTACTAGGGGTAATAGAAAAATAGAGATTAAATATAATAAGAAGTGGGGGGTATTTCGAGAAAGCTAAGAGGGGGTGTTTAAAGGGGAAAGTGGCGCAAGTTGCTATTGCAACTTGCGCCACTTAAAATCTTATAGAGCTACAACGTTTGCAGCTTGAAGACCTTTTTGGCCTTGCTCTACTTCGAAAGACACTTGTTGGCCTTCTTTAAGAGTCTTGAAACCTTCAGATGCGATAGCACGGAAGTGAACGAATACGTCAGCGCCGCCGTTGTCTTGAGTTAGGAAACCGAAACCTTTCTCTTCGTTAAACCATTTTACTACGCCGTTTGTTTTGTTAGACATGATGTGTCCCTTATATAAAAATAAAAAATTAATCGCCAAAAGTGCGATGCGCTGAAAGCTTGAATTATTTAATGTATCTATGAAGCCAAGGGAAACACTGAGAATAACAATGAAGCAATACTAAGGGTTTTACTTTACAACTGGATGTTTCATTTAATAACTCTGAAAACAGAGCGACGCCATTCTTGGTGATCTGGGCCGGGTTGTAAAGCTTTATTTGAAAAAACTGATGCTTTTTTGTTCGGTTAGCTTTTATTAAAGCCCTGCTACACCGCAGAGCTTAATTTATAAGACTTTGATCTCAAAAAATTTACTCATAGTACGCACCCTAAAGCGCTCACCATCAGGTAAGACCGTATTTCTCGAATCCACAGAAAAGCTCAACCCCATCCCAGAGTTTGAAGGCAATTAAGACGACTTTATTTCTGGTTGTTGAGCTTTATTTTTCATAATTCGGTCTTTTGATGATTAACACTGGTGATCGGGTAAGTCTTGGGTTTTATAGAGATCAGCAATATCGTGATTCTTATCTCGATGTTTCGCTTCATCTTCCCGTATGCAGAAAAGCACATCCAAAAACATGGTATTCTCGGGTAAGCGATAGTATTTAATCGCAATCTCAGGCGCGGGAGTGTTCGGCAAAGTGCCATCTTCAATCTTCGAAATATACTCTGAATAACTATTACAGGCCTCTTCTTCGAAATAACCCACGATACGATGCGCTGTTTTGGAGGAAACAAGATAAATCGAGCTATAGATAATGATGAATACAAACTGCAATAACATCACAATCAAGCGCTCAAAAATGGAAGGGTGTGTAATGTCTAAGAAGATCATCAAATGCATACGCTCATTATCCGCTTCTTCGAGTAATTCCTTAATCCACCCACCATCATCTTTCATTCGGCGTAGTGCTTTTAAATGGTTAAAAACGCCCGCAACCATGCCGGGTACCGCTGCAATGGTTTCTAACAACATGGCTCGCTTGGCGAAGTGCTTGCCATAAAACAAGTTTAAGGTTTTCTTTAGAAGGCGAGTGACAAAAAGAGCAGTCTTTTCAGAAAAACTTTGAGGAGAATAGTGATGATTTTGAAATTGCATGGCTCATTCCTTATATAAAGTCATTTATATAAACCAAGAACCATGCCAAGTAATTAAGCAACTAAAAACAATAACTTAACCTCGAAAGAGTCATTATGACACCACAATAGAATGAGTCATTTAGACTTGTCGCTGTCATCTAGAGTAGCAGGTGTAATTTCTCTCTTCTGCATGCCCTTTACTAAAAAAGAACAGGTGTTCACCTTGCACTTTGTACATCAATTCAATTTTAGCTCTCACCAAGGCATCCATGTCACGCACAAGACTGCCACTGTCAGCAGGCTTTAAATCCCAATCGATATGATGGTAGGCAACCGACAGTAGACCATTTTCAGCGGTGTAATCCGCTTCAAAATAGACTTCATAGGGTTTGGTTCCCTCAGCCGTTGTTTTAAAGTGACCCTTTTGAAAAATCAGCAAGGTTTTATCTGAGGTGAACTCTAAGATAGAGCGATCAGCGATCTCTTGATAACCGCTGTAGCCTTTTGTGACAAACCCCTCATCAAGTTGTACACATGCCCAGCGCGTACCCGCCAAATGTTGCTGATCAAATTTCCATTGGTACAGCCCGATAACGACAACACTGACAAGGAGTGCGATGTTGAAAGCGATGATTGTTTTTAAGCGCATATAGCTTTCGCCCTCTTAATGGCTTTTACGACTGTCTCTGGAATCTGCTCGATTGTCACTGAATGGTTCACATAACTGACGTTCTTGCTGCTATGTTTGGCAAATGCGAAGGCTTTAATCAGGTAAACACCATCGTCATAAGCCGATTCTGCAACTCTCAGATATACATCTGCATGACAGATAGGAATAGACTGTGTCGCTAACTCATACGCGAGTAGCTGACCATCACTGATCAAATAGGCGCTGTCATGAAGATAGAAGTCGGTCGCACCAACTTGAAAGTGTTGATACTCGCTTGGTTGGATAAAGTCTGGTTTTCTTATAAAAGGTTTAGCCAAAAAGACAAAAATCAGACAGGCAAATAGAAGCACTGTTACCACTGCATGCCAAAGATACAGGTTCTCTTTGTGTTTGCTATGCGCGCTAACTTTGATAGGTTCATCGCCTTTGCTTGATGTTGCCTGGGTAGCTTCGCTCTCTTGGCTGACTCGAATCGTTCGCTCTTCCACTTTCTTTTTCACAGGCTCTTCAGCGCAGTGAATTTCAAGTACGTAGCCTATTTTACTCACCGTTCTAATAGTGACATCAGCAGCGCCTAGCTGTGCGAAGCTTTTTCTTAAACCAGAAATGACATTAGTGATCGCTTGGTCGGTGACTAGAGCACCCTCCCAGCATGTTTCAAACAGACACTCACGAGTGACATGAGCCCCTTGATTCTCTAACAGCAAACTCAATACGGCATAGGGTAGCGGGCGCAATTGGATACTCTCTCCTTCCACATTCGACAGTGTTCGGGTAGTAGGATCAAGTATCAAATTGGAAAAATAGACTCTATGCATAGGCTCACTGTTACTAGGTTTTGAGCAAATTTCACTCAAAAATATGTCGCGGTGATTATGATCCTATCATTACTGACTCTGCGGTGTAAGTGGTAGTCTGAAATCTACTACCAATTCAAAAAACAGTGCCAATAAAAAATACACAATCATATATATCAATGATTTACACAATAAACATAAAAATAGATAAAAGGAAAAACGTCAATAAACCGACAATTCGTGAAGTTTAAATGAAATCCATCTTTAGTTTTATATTGGAAGTGAACACACAATGCACACTGTTTTTTATCCCCAATGAGATTAATAAAATGAAAAAAGCAGTGATCCTTTTGGCAGCATTTTCTGCCTTTGCAGGTGCTCAAGAGCAAGCCGTAGAAAAAGACGTATCTGGTTTTTATCTAGGTGGTGGTTTCGGTACTACTACTTATGATGATGACGCTGCGTTTTCTACACTAGAAACCAATGATTCAACCTTTAAATTAATTGGTGGTTACCAGTTCAACCGTATCGTTGGCGTTGAAGCACAGTACACAAAGTACAGTGACGTGACTGCACCGGGCGCATCTGGCTCGATTGAACCAACAGGTATCTCTATTGCAGCAAACCTTGGCTATACCTTTGATAGCGGCTGGCGTCCATTTGGTACCGTAGGTCTAACTCAGCTTTCATTTGATACAAACGGCTATGGCAGCGATGATGAGACAGCGCTACGTCTAGGAGCTGGTGTTGAATACACGCCGGCAAGCCTTGAGAACTTGAACTTCCGCGTTGCTTACGAAGTTGATACTTTCAATGTAGATACGGGGATCAGATACTACGATGATATCACCGTTCAACTAGGTTCGTTCTACGCTGGCGCAACGTACAAATTCTAATAACTAACACTCCGTTAGCTAGAAAGCAAAAGGGCGACTTAATGTCGCCCTTTTCAATATCTGCTTGCTTTCACTCACTATTACTCGTCCGGCTGCTTGGTTCGAAGGTCAACATATGGCCAATAATGATGTCCAACTCGAATCAAGAGTGTTGCAGCAGCTAAGATAAATGCAGCTAAAGATAACCAAACGATCAATACTGCATCGAGCTCTTTCATACCCAGAGTGATGTAACGGGCAATCGCCATCATCGCAATATAGATTGGATATCGCACCGGGATCTTACCGTTCATCACAAACTGCTGAACCATGGCCAACACTTCTAAATAGATGAACATCAGAAGAATGTCGGTCAGTTGAACTCGGCGTTCAGCGAAGACATGCACGAACTCTTCGACCATCGCAAACAAGGTCGCGAGCGTGATCGCCACCAGCAATACCGCTTCCATAATGTGGAATACTTTTAAAAACGGCTTACTAAAAGATTTAGGTAAGTTAGAAGGCATAGTCACTCTTCAAAAAATAATTAATCCAGTCTCTACAATAGCATGCATCAATATAAGTCGCGTACTATCAAAGCATCGACTTTAAGATAACGCCACCAGTTACATTTCTAGAGACGGCAAATACAAAAATGGCCCTACATTCACTGCAGAGCCATCTACTGGTCTTTTACTTATCGCCTGTTATTTAACAAACGTTACTTACCGACCTGCCCTATAGCAGAATCAGGTAAGTTAAGAACACCACACACAGCCCGTAGATAAGAGGATGAACTTCTTTGCGCTTACCCGCGACAACCATCGTAAATGCGTAGCTGATGAAGCCCATCGCCATACCGTTTGCTGGAGAGAAGCTTAAAACAGTGAACATGATGGTGAAGAAAGCCGCAATGCGAGACTCTTTCTTTTCCCAGTTAATCTGACCAAGACGGCCAACCATGTAGATACCCACCACGACCATCGCCGGCGCAACCATTGCCGCCGAAAAGATAGAGAAGATTGGGTATAGGAATAGAGAAACAAGGAATAAGCCTGCAACCATCACTGCCGCTAAACCCGTTTTCGCACCTTGAGAAGACGCAATACCAGATTCAGAGAAAGCGGTAATCGACGTTGTACCCAGAATAGAGCCAATCACAGTACCGCCTGCATCAGCCACTAGAGCCGACTTCGCGTTTGGCACCTTACCGTCTTTATCAATGATTCCTGCATCGCGGCCAACACCAACGATCGTGCTCAAGCCATCGAAGAAATCGACAATCAGGAAGATAAGCACGATGAATAATAGGTCGAACATTTTCTCAGGTGTGAAAGCCGAGAAATCAAAGATAGCGCCGAAGCTGCCTGCCATGCTTGGCGGCATCGCAACTAGCTGCTCTGGAATTGGCGCGTTTGATGTTCCCATGAATACGTCAGCAAGAATGGTCAACACGATAGCTGAAACGAACGAGATGAATGTCGCCAACTTAATATCACGAACCATACAACCCAGTGCGATGAAGATACTCACGTAAGCGATAATCACTTTTGGATCGGAAATGTCACCTAAGCCAACCAATACAAATGGGTTAGAAACGATGATGCCTGCATTCTTAAGGCCTAAGAAAGCAATGAACAAGCCGAGAGATACGGTAATCGCCAACTTTAAGTCTTCAGGAATCGACTCAATCATCGATTTACGAATATTGGTCAGTGAGAACGCGAGATACAAAATACCAGAAAGGAAGATACCAAATAGCGCTTCATTCCAAAGCACGGCAACAGAACCACTCAATAGCAGGCCTTTGAAGAAGCCATTCATGCTCATGCCCGGAGCCAGCATCACTGGATAATTGCCCCAAATGCCCATGATTAGAGTCGAAATAGCCGCAGCAAGTGCTGTTGCAGTAAACACAGCACCTTTATCCATACCAGGAATACCCCCCAAAATCGCCGGGTTAACCGCCAGAATATAACTCATCGCCAAGAAAGTAATGAAACCTGCATATAGCTCGGTGCCAATCGTGGTTTTTCTTTCAGTGATTTTAAACAACGAATCAAGTGAGCCAGAAGAGTTCTGGGCTTTTAGGGTGGAATCGGTATTCACAACAAAACCTATGCAATAAATTAAGAATTTAGGGATTCAAATGCTGTGAGAATAGAGAGGTCTCTACACTAAAAACTGTAGTTACCAAGATAGGCTCGGTAGTAGAAACATCTAGTCCATATCACTAGATATATACAGCATTTAATCGTTTGCGCGGATTGTAAGGATTGAGATTAAAACTTCAACAAATTTTGTCCAGATCACATAAAAAAGTGAAGAAGACGAGCCATAGCATTTATGTAAAGATCCTCATGAAGATCATTCGCCAATAAATAACGATCAAGCCAGTTGTTCTCATTCATCTAAATATGCTACTCTTCGCCTCCATTTTTCTGACCTAATTTTCACCAGTTGCTTCTATTAGTTTTACTCGTTATCCCTTTATAGACGTAACCATCGGAACAACAATTAGAGTCAGTGCTATCTTTTATAGTGTAGGTTTATCCCCTTCACTCAATCCAACCAACAGTGGAAATATACAGATGGGCAAAGGTACTCTTTACATCGTATCTGCACCTAGTGGCGCAGGTAAGTCGAGCTTGATCTCAGCAATGCTAGAAACCAATCCAACCTACGCAATGAAGGTATCTGTTTCACACACCACTCGCGGTATGCGCCCTGGTGAAGAAAATGGTGTTCACTACCATTTCGTAGAGAAGCATCACTTCGAAGACCTTATTGGTAAAGGTGAATTCCTAGAGTACGCTGAAGTGTTCGGCAACTACTACGGTACTTCACGCGTTTGGATTGAAGAAAACCTAGACCGCGGTATCGATGTATTCCTAGATATCGACTGGCAAGGTGCTCGTCAGATCCGTGAACAGATGCCTCAAGCGAAGAGTGTTTTCATACTTCCACCATCAAATGGTGAGCTAGAGCGTCGTTTAAATGTTCGTGGTCAAGATAGCGACGAAGTTATTGCGAAACGCATGAGCGAAGCAAAGTCTGAAATTTCTCACTACAGTGAGTATGACTATGTGATCGTGAATGATGACTTTGATGCAGCCCTAATGGACTTCAGAGCAATCATTCGTGCGGAGCGTTTAAAAGAAGATAAGCAAGCAGCTAAATACAGCGGCATGCTTACTGCTTTATTGGCGGAATAATCTAGATCCCCTAGATTTTCCATTGAGATAAGTATACGGTGATCTAGAAAGTCTCTAGTTAAACTTGTATACTTTCTCGTCATCAAAAATTTATTAGTTAATTACTATTTGGAGTCCTCATGGCACGCGTAACTGTTCAAGACGCTGTTGAAAAAGTTGGCAACCGTTTCGACCTAGTTCTTATTGCGGCTCGCCGCGCACGTCAAATGCAAACTGGCGGTAAAGATTCACTAGTGCCTGAAGAAAACGATAAGCCAACGGTTATCGCTCTTCGCGAAATCGAAGAAGGTCTTATCACTAAAGACGTACTAGATGCTCGTGAGCGTCAAGAGCAACAAGAGCAAGAAGCGGCTGAACTTGCAGCAGTAAGCAGCATCGCTCACACTCGTTAGCTCATATTCGCAAAAAGCGTCATTCGAACTAATTAACCTTCCGGGCCTTTAATTTGTATCTATTCGATAGCCTCAAAGACGTTGCCCAAGAATACCTAACAGAGCCTCAAATTGAGGCTCTGCGTCAATCTTATGTGGTAGCGAGAAATGCCCATGAAGGGCAAACCCGTTCAACGGGTGAACCATACATAATCCATCCTGTTGCTGTTTCAAGAATCCTGGCAGAAATGCGTCTGGATATCGAAACCCTGCAAGCTGCCCTACTCCACGATGTAATTGAAGATACTGAAGTTACAAAAGAGGAGCTAGAAGCTCAATTTGGCAATACCGTTGCTGAACTGGTTGATGGTGTATCTAAGCTGGATAAGCTTAAATTTCGTGATCGCAAAGAAGCGCAAGCAGAGAACTTCCGCAAGATGGTTCTCGCCATGGTGCAAGACATCCGCGTTATCTTGATCAAATTAGCTGACCGTACTCACAACATGCGTACGCTTGGGGCGCTTCGTCCTGACAAAAAGCGTCGTATTGCTCGTGAAACCCTAGAGATCTATTCTCCGCTAGCTCACCGTCTTGGTATACATAACATCAAGACCGAACTAGAAGAGTTGGGCTTCGAAGCCCTTTACCCTAACCGTTATCGCGTACTTAAAAACGTAGTGAAAGCTGCGCGTGGTAACCGTAAGGAAATGATCCAACGTATCCATAGCGAAATAGAAGGCCGCCTTGAAGAAGTCGGTTTGCCTGCTCGCGTACTTGGTCGTGAGAAAAACCTGTTCTCTATCTATAACAAGATGAAAACCAAAGAACAGCGCTTCCACACCATTATGGACATCTACGCTTTCCGTGTTGTCGTTGATAGCCCAGACAATTGCTACCGTGCACTTGGCCAGGCTCATAGCTTGTACAAACCACGTCCTGGCCGCATGAAAGACTACATTGCGGTTCCAAAAGCCAACGGTTACCAATCTCTGCACACGTCAATGATCGGCCCTCACGGGGTGCCTGTTGAGGTTCAGATCCGTACTGAAGATATGGATCAAATGGCAGACAAAGGTGTCGCAGCGCACTGGTCTTACAAAGGCAACGGCTCACGCAGCAGTAATGGCACAACCGCACAGGTTAAAGCCCAACGTTGGATGCAGAGTTTACTTGAGCTACAACAAAGCGCGGGTAACTCATTCGAATTCATTGAAAACGTTAAATCTGATCTGTTCCCAGATGAGATCTTCGTATTCACGCCGAAGGGTCGCATTGTCGAACTTCCTGCAGGCGCAACAGCGGTCGATTTTGCTTACGCGGTGCATACCGATGTCGGCAACATGTGTGTAGGCGCTCGTGTAGACATGAACCCTTACCCACTCAGCAAATCACTGAAGAATGGCCAAACCATTGAGATCATCAGTGCTCCGGGCGCACGTCCGAATGCAGCATGGCTCAACTACGTGGTGACATCTCGTGCGCGTACTAAGATCCGCCAGGTTCTGAAAACCATGCGTCGTGAAGAGTCAATCACCCTAGGCCGCCGCCTGCTGAATCATGCACTTGGCGAACACTCGATTGCCGATATCGGCCAAGAGAACCTCGAGCATGTATTGTCTGATCTTCGCTTAGATAACGTTGAAGACTTGCTAGCCTCGATTGGTCTTGGTGAGTTAATGAGTATCGTGATTGCTCGTCGCCTACTAGGTGATGCTGACGAACTGACTGAAGTGGAAAACAACAGCGACACGCCTAGGAAGAAACTTCCTATCCGTGGTGCTGAAGGTCTACTACTGACGTTTGCTAACTGTTGTCATCCGATTCCAGATGATCACATCATTGCTCATGTATCTCCAGGTCGTGGCCTTGTGGTTCACCGTGAAACGTGTCCAAACGTTCGTGGTTACCAAAAAGAACCAGACAAGTACATGGCGGTTGAATGGTCTGACGATTACGAGCAAGAGTTCACCGCTGAACTTCAGGTTGATCTGCAGAACCACCAAGGTGCACTGGCTGAATTAACTAACGTTATCTCGAAAACAGGCTCAAACATTCACGGTATTTCAACCGAAGAACGTGATGGACGCCTGTACACAGTGACAATCTTGCTGACCACCAAAGATCGTGTTCACCTTGCGAGCATTATGAAGAAGCTACGTGTGATGCCACACGCGCTCAAAGTAAGACGTCGTAAGAACTGATCAAAATAAAGATGAGGGATTCGAGATGGCGAGATGCGAAGAGCAAAAGACTTCATGACTCACTATCTTGGCTCCACATCTGCTTTTAGTTTTTTGAATATCGATAAATAAAGCAGATGAGATATACGAGTCTGCTTTAATTTTATGTATTGCTTTAATCTTTCCATATCCCGTTCACTCACACCCGATACCTGCTCTTAATCTTTTCGAATCTCGTTTACCCGTATCTCGCATCTGCTCTTTCGCTTTATCCTGTACAAAAATCCAGTAAAATGCTTGAATAGATTATCTCTCTTACGTTATGAGCCTTGTTATGTCACAGCTTTTATCTGCTATCCCTCTCAACTCTTTATCTGGAGTCGGCGCTAAAGTCGCAGAGAAACTGGAAAAGGTTGGGCTTAACAACGTACAAGACCTGCTATTTCACCTGCCTTTGCGCTACGAAGATAGAACACGTATCTATCCAATCGTAAAATTGCACGCTGGCCTTTGGGCTGCTGTACAAGGCAAGGTCATGCATGTCGATACCATTTTCGGTAAACGTAAGATGCTGGCGGTAAAGATCAGTGATGGTAATGGCACCATTACGCTGCGCTTTTTCAACTTCACCGCTGGTATAAAGAATAACTTTGCCGAAGGCAAACAAGTGCATGCCTATGGTGAGATCAAGCGCGGAAATATGGGACTTGAGATCGTCCACCCTGACTACAAGTTCTTTGCTCCTAGACAACAGCCAGACGTTGAAGCCAACCTCACTCCGGTTTACCCAACCACTGAAGGGCTAAGACAAGTCACGCTACGCAACCTGACAGACCAAGCGTTAGAGCTTATCGACAAAGCAGCCGTCAACGAGCTTCTGCCCTCTGGTTTATACGATCACCAAATCACCCTCGCACAAGCACTGCATACCATTCACAGACCACCGCCGGAGATCGACCTAGAGCTGTTTGATGAAGGTAAACACCCTGCACAACTGCGTCTGATCATGGAAGAGCTACTGGCTCAAAACCTGTCGATGTTGTCGGTTCGTACCAAAGGACAACAAGACAAAGCGATGCCTTTTCCTCCCGTGAATACTTTGAAAGATAAGTTGTTGGCTCAACTGCCGTTTTCACCAACCAATGCTCAAGCACGAGTGACAAAAGAGATCGAAGCTGATTTGGAAAAGCCGCACCCTATGATGCGTTTAGTGCAAGGGGATGTAGGTTCAGGTAAAACCTTGGTTGCTGCACTGGCGGCAGTTCGAGCATTAGAGCATGGCCAACAGGTCGCTTTGATGGCACCAACAGAGCTATTGGCTGAGCAGCACGCGATCAATTTCGCCAATTGGTTTGAAGCTATGGGCATTCAAGTCGGCTGGCTGGCAGGTAAACTCAAAGGCAAAGCTCGTGAGACTGAACTAGCGCGCATTGCCAGCGGCGAAGCGCAAATGGTGGTCGGTACTCATGCTCTCTTCCAAGAACACGTCGAGTTCAAAAACCTTGGCTTAGTCATCATTGATGAACAGCATCGATTTGGTGTCCACCAGCGACTAGAGCTGCGTGAGAAAGGTGCTAAACAAGGCTACTATCCTCACCAATTGGTGATGACCGCAACGCCAATCCCACGAACGCTAGCAATGACGGCCTATGCCGACCTCGAAACCTCCATCATTGATGAATTACCACCAGGTCGAACACCGATTCAAACTGTGGCAATTCCTGATACCAAGCGTGATGACATCGTCGAACGCGTGAGAAATGCGTGTCTCAATGAGGGCAAGCAAGCCTACTGGGTGTGTACTCTGATTGATGAATCGGAAGTACTGGAAGCTCAAGCTGCTGCCGACACCGCAGAAGAGCTGCAACGCAAACTGCCCGATGTGAAAATTGGTTTGGTGCACGGACGAATGAAACCTGCCGAGAAGCAGGCAGTGATGCAGGAATTCAAAGAGAACAAACTGCACCTATTGGTTGCGACTACTGTGATTGAAGTGGGGGTAGATGTGCCGAATTCGAGCTTAATGATCATCGAGAACCCAGAGCGTCTTGGCCTAGCACAACTGCACCAATTACGTGGCCGTGTAGGGCGAGGTTCAGTCGCAAGTCACTGTGTGCTGCTGTATCACTCACCGCTGTCTAAAACCGCTCAGAAGCGCTTAGGTGTGCTGCGTGAAAGTAACGATGGCTTTGTAATAGCACAGCGCGATTTAGAGATACGTGGCCCTGGTGAACTGCTTGGCACTAAACAGACCGGCTTAGCTGATTTTAAGATTGCCGACCTAGTCCGAGACCAACGTTTGATTCCAGAGGTGCAGCGTATCGCTCGTCATATTCATGATAGCTACCCAGACAATGCCAAGGCGATCATCAATCGTTGGCTGGGTGAACGTGATGTTTATTCTAAGGCGTAATTAGCCCTCATATTCCAACTTAAAACGCAGAAAAGCTTCCACAAGGAAGCCTTTCTGCGTGTTATTTTAATCAATAAAGAGCGAGATTCCCTACTCGTACGTTCCTCACGATAGGGAATGAAGACACCGATAAAGCTCTACGTTCGAAACTGTCATCCCCGAGAGGGAGAAGGACCGAGTCGGGGATCTCTTAACAATTCCCCGAACCAAATTCATCGTAGTCATACGGACCGATGACAATTAAGGTTTAACAGGGAAACTGATCTGCGCTTTTAAGCCGCCTTCACTCCGGTTATTCACCACTACTGCGCCTTGGTGCTGGCTGACAATACGTTTCACGATCGCCAAACCTAAGCCTGTTCCCTCACTGCCACGAGCAGTATCGCCACGAGTAAAGGGTTCAAACAGCTTACCAATCTGGTCTTGCGGGATACCTGGGCCGTTATCTTCCACTGTCACCCAAGCAAGCTTGTTATCTGCCGTCATGCCCGTCGATACTTTCACCCAACCATTGCCATAACGTAGCGCATTCACCACTAGGTTACTCACTGCGCGCTTCATCGCGATTGGGTTGCCCAGTGCTGGTTTCATCTTTTCAGGAATATCGGTTTCAATTTGAATCTCGTAGCCGCCTTCTGAGCTCGACACTTCTCGTGCAATATCATCAACAAACACTGCTTGGAATGACTCTCGATCGACTGGCTTCAAGTAATCCATAAACTGACTGATGATCTCATTACACTCTTCAGTATCACTGATGATTCCTTCCGCTAAATACGCATCTTCTGGCGACATCATCTCGGTTGCCAAACGGATACGTGTTAACGGGGTACGCAAGTCATGACTGATACCAGCCATCAACAGAGCTCTGTCTTCTTCCAACTCTTGGATGCCTTTCGACATCTGGTTAAAGGCTCGAGTTACCGAGCGAATCTCTTGTGCACCTTGTACAGGCAATGGTGGTGGAATATCACCTCGTCCGACCCCTTGCGCCGCTTTCTCTAGCGCAATCAACGGCCGGTTTTGCAAGCGAATAAACAGCCAACCACCCGCGACAATCAATAAAGCCATGATCAAGCTGTTACGAAATAGTGGTGCAAAGTCTTCCTCTTGCAGTTCTGATAAGGGAATACGAATCAGAGAGTTGGGCAGCTGATCGATATCCATCCACAACACATAACTCTCTTTACCCAAGATCAACCGCACTTCGGTTTCAGAACCCAGCTCCTTGGTCATTTCTTCGCTCATTAAGTCGATTGCGACCGCATGATAGTACTCACCTGCCGCTTCGCTGTCCTTGGCGTGAACGGTTACTCCTAGCTGCTCAAGCACACGCTGGCGCAATGGTGCATCGATTTCGATATCACTGCCTTGGTCCAACACGAGGTTTAACTCGTGTGCCAATATCTTATTAAACTGCTGCAAACTCGGCATCAAAGCATAGTTAAACACGGCGTAGTAAGAAAAAATTTGGCTAGCAACCAATAGCGTTAAGAAAAGCACTATCGACTGAGTAAAGGAGCTACGTATGCGCATAGAAAACCTAAAGTGAAAGGTGGAGAAACAGAGACATAATAGAAACTATAACTCTAAACCATTGTGCTGAATACAAAACGGGCCATCACATATTAATGAGATGGCCCGTAAATAGAGAATTCTGAATTACAGAATCGATAAAGCTGCTGTAGAGCTTATTAACCTGACTTACACAGCCTTACCATCTGGAACGAACACGTAACCCAAGCCCCAAACAGTTTGGATGTAGCGAGGCTTGCTTGGATCTTCTTCCACTAGACGACGCAGACGAGAAATCTGAACATCGATAGAACGTTCCATTGCTGAATATTCACGGCCACGAGCCATGTTCATCAGCTTGTCGCGAGACATTGGTTCACGCGCGTTAGTGACTAGCGACTTAAGTACCGCAAATTCGCCTGAAGTAAGCGGCATTGGCTCTTCACCACGGAACATTTCACGTGTACCTAAGTTCAAGCGGAACTCACCAAACTCTACCACAGACTCTTCTGTGCTTGGTGCGCCCGGCGCTTCAATCACTTGGCGACGCAGTACCGCTTTAATGCGAGCGAGCAACTCACGTGGGTTGAATGGTTTTGGCAGGTAATCATCGGCACCCACTTCCAAGCCCACAATACGATCCACTTCGTCACCCTTTGCCGTCAGCATCAGGATAGGTAGCGAGTTGTTTGCGTTTCGTAGACGACGACAGATCGATAGACCATCTTCGCCCGGCAACATTAAATCCAATACCATCAAGTGAAAATTTTCACGGGTTAACAGGCGGTCCATCTGCTCACTGTTTGCCACGCTACGCACTTGAAAGCCTTGCTCTGACAGATAGCGCTCTAACAAAGCACGTAAACGAGCATCGTCATCGACCACTAAAATTTTGTAGTTTTCTTGCATGTAATGGTTCCACCTATTAAAGCTTAAACCTAAGGTTAAGCATTCTTGGTACATTGTATATTGGTATAAGACATTAAAAATGTAACATTATTGGAGAAAAAGTCGCCTAAATAATTGTTAACGTATGTTGCCTTCCCTTATTGTAACTCATCACACCATGCACTTAAGTAAGATTGATGAAAGTTAAGTCACTAATCTACAAGAATAATGAAACAAGCTTGAGTAAACAATCAGCAAATTGGTAATACCATGGCAAGCGCTGATGACGCACCTGTTACGGTTCTTTGTATCGTGATTTTTATTGTAGTTCTAACAAAGGTTCGTGGTATTGAGTGGCATAACGCTAAAGGGAAGAGAATAGATTGGTAGAAATCTGGGGGGATCGTCACTTAAGGATCTAAACTGAGCATCAGAATGCTCGGTATTACGCTAAAATACTGAACTCGCCTAGAACATCATCATACTGGTCCGTGATGCTACCTGTTGATGTCGCTTCACAGTACGAAAATCTCATCTCGATTGAGCCCACATTGCCATTAACAAGCACATGGCGCTTTAAAATATCGCTATTGAGTTGGTGTATAACACCGCTCCAAGAGACATTATCTTTAAATAAATTAAATGTAATATTCATATTATTCCTACTTCTTATTAATTGTTTGTTTTTGTCTATTTTGCTGAAACCAAAAAAGCTTACGTCCTACAGATCGAGACATATTTATTCCTTATTTATTTTCGTTAGATATAACGAATCCGCAGTATTTAAAATACTACTAATGATATTAATTAATAATTTATTTATAAAAACGAGGTAAATAAGAAACGTAACGACAAATACAAGGAGTATGAGGGGAATGTTGAATATTTTCGCGAGGTGATATAAATATAAATTTAGGTGTGGGGAAAGTGACGCAAGCAGTCATCGACCACTTGCGTCTACTTAAATCTTATAGAGCTACAACGTTTGCAGCTTGAAGACCTTTTTGGCCTTGCTCTACTTCGAAAGACACTTGTTGGCCTTCCTTAAGAGTCTTGAAACCTTCAGAAGCGATTGCACGGAAGTGAACGAATACGTCAGCACCGCCGTTGTCTTGAGTTAGGAAACCAAAACCTTTCTCTTCGTTAAACCATTTTACTACGCCGTTTGTTTTATTAGACATGTTGTGTCCCTTATATAAAATAAAAATTAATCGCAAGAATAGTGCGATGCGCTGAGAGCTTGAATTATTTAATGTATCTATGAAGCTAAGGGAAACACTGAGGACAACGACAATAACGAAGGAATTCTGAGGGCTTTACTTTTACAACTGGATGTTTCATTTAATAACTCTGAACAACAGAGCGACGCCATTGTTAGTCATTACCTGTTCGTTGTAAAGCGTTATTTTCAATTTAAATAAAATAACTGATTTTTTATTATAACTAAAAGTCGCCTAGTTTCACTTGAACACCTTTCTCCATAAGGCCTACCAAACTTTTAAAAATAATAATGAACCTCTTTGTTTTTTCAGTTCATTTTGCTTCACAACACAAAAAATGGATAAGCACGCGCATATAGAGACATTTACCTTAAGATTTATCGTATGAGATGGAATTTATAAACCACTCCTTATCTCCTTCCGGAGTGCGCACAACGAACTCATCATCCACTTCTTTTTTGAGTAACGCACGTGCCATTGGAGAATCAATCGAGATATAGCCCTTAGCATCACCGTAAATCTCTTCAGGCCCAACAATGCGGAAGGTCTTCACATCACCTTCTTCATTTTCAATTTCTACCCAAGCTCCAAAAAAGACTTTACCTTCCTGCTGTGGTGAATAGTCCACAATAGTGACGTCCGGCAAGAACTTACGTAAGAAGCGTACTCGGCGATCAATTTGACGAAGCAGGCGCTTATTAAATGTGTAGTCTGCATTTTCAGAGCGATCCCCTAAGCTCGCAGCCCAAGTCACAATCTTAGTAATCTCGGGACGTTTCTCATGCCATAGATGATCATGCTCAGCTTTAAGCTTGTTGTAACCTTCTCGGGTAATTAATTTAGTCTTCAATTCAATAACCTTGAGTGTCTATTAATGAGGTAAGGGCTCTAGTAACGTCATATTTATCATAGAAACAAACTGAGCGCATGATGATAGATCCTGCTCTACATCCTATTCAAGCCATTCAACACTTTCTAATCATACATTTTATCGGACTTATCACCGAAAAGTTGCCAGCAATATAGTGGATAGCGAGAGACACAATACGCGTTGCATCTAACTCGTTTGAGCCATGAAAGAGATATATCGACGATGAGTGACATCTTGGTATTAAAAGGGGGGGTGTAAGAGAAGAGGAGTCTAATTCTCGTTCAAAGAAAATAATGAAGCAGCACAGCGAGCTCTTTCCAAAACATTTAACGCAGATAAAAGAAAACCCCGCAAGGCTTTCGCCTAGCGGGGGTTAAGTCTCTATCGCAGCAATCCGGCTACTGTTTATCTCTTCGAGATAAGGTGCTCCCTGCATCTTTCCTTGATAGTGGCTAAATCCTTTAACCAATTTCCTTTTTGTTCATCGCCATCCTAGCGGTGTCCATTCTAGCCTGTCGTCCTGACTGGCGAATCTCATCCAGAGATTATCACTTCCTTGCTGACCACTCATCCTAAGCAATCAAATCTTCATCCTGAAGATACCTAGTCCATTAGGCTTTTTCCTGTTCCTGCCAACTCCCTGTCGACAAGTTAAATATTACGGCAAATGGCCGTGTTTCCTAGATAGTCCTAAAAAACATTTACTGTGGGAAATACGCCCAAAAACACCAAAACCAATAAAATCATTGACTTAAGATTTTATTGGGACAATTTTCTGAGTTTAAAGTGACTTAGTCTCACATCACTTGTAAGAGATCTCGCACAAAGCGGGTATCACAAACGGAAATTCGACTTCTGACAGGATAATTACACAGTCAAAGCTAGAAAAAGCGTACGCTCACCCCCATGTATTTGTCACGATATTAAATAAGAGATTCATCGGATGAGCCAAGCTATCTGTCGACTGATCGCTGAAGAACTGAATGTTCGTTCTGAGCAAGTCACCGCCGCAGTAAACCTAATTGACGACGGTAACACCGTTCCCTTTATTGCCCGCTACCGTAAAGAGGTCACGGGTGGCTTAGACGATACCCAATTACGTAACCTTGATAGTCGCCTTTCTTACCTTCGTGAACTTGATGACCGTCGCCAAACGATTCTTAAGTCAATTCAAGACCAAGGTAAACTCACGCCAGAGCTCGAGCGTGATATCACTCAAGCCGACAGCAAGACTCGTCTAGAAGATTTATACCTACCTTACAAACCAAAGCGCCGCACTAAAGGCCAGATCGCGATTGAAGCGGGCTTAGAGCCACTTGCCGACACACTGTGGAATGAACCACAGCACGATCCAGAAACGGAAGCGGCTAACTTCATCAGCAACGATAAAGGCATTGCCGATACCAAAGCTGCTCTCGATGGTGCTCGTGCGATCATCATGGAACGCATTGCGGAAGACGCAAACCTGTTAGAAAAAATTCGCCAACACCTAACACGCAACTCAGAGCTAGTCGCTCGTGTGGTGGCAGGTAAAGAGCAAGAAGGCGAGAAGTTCAAAGACTACTTCGAGCACAACGAAGCTCTGAGCAAAGTACCTTCTCACCGTGCACTTGCAATGCTGCGTGGCCGCAATGAAGGCTTCCTAACACTTGCAATGAATGCCGATCCTGAGCAAGAAGAAGGTGTTCGCGGTTCATACTGCGAGAACATCATCTCTGATCATTACGGTATCACCCTAAGCAATGCACCAGCAGATGTATGGCGTAAACAAGTGATCAGCTGGGCATGGCGCATTAAGGTTTCTATGCACATGGAAACCGAACTTATGGGCGCGATGAAAGAGCGTGCAGAAATCGAAGCGATTGAAGTATTCGCTACTAACCTAAAAGACCTACTGATGGCAGCCCCGGCGGGTCCTCGTGCAACGTTAGGCCTAGATCCAGGCTTACGTACCGGTTCAAAAATCGCCGTTGTGGACTCAACAGGTAAGGTCCTCGCGACAGAAACTATTTACCCTCACCCACCACAAAAGCAATACGACAAATCGGCACACGTTGTTGAGCAGATGGTTCGTCAGTTTAACGTTGACCTAATTGCGATTGGTAACGGCACGGCTTCACGCGAAACAGACAGTTTTGTGGCTGATGTGATTAAGCGTGGCAACCTAAAAGCGCAAAAAATTATTGTTAGCGAAGCCGGTGCATCAGTTTATTCAGCGTCTGAGTTAGCGGCGAAAGAGTTCCCGAACATGGACGTATCGATTCGTGGTGCGGTGTCTATTGCACGTCGTCTACAAGATCCACTGGCGGAGCTTGTGAAGATTGACCCTAAATCGATCGGTGTGGGCCAATACCAACATGACGTTAGCCAAACCATGCTTGCCAAGCGCCTAGATGCGATTGTCGAAGACTGTGTAAACGCCGTAGGTGTTGATGTGAATACCGCTTCGGCAGCACTGCTTACTCGAGTGGCGGGCCTATCAAGCACCATCGCTCAGAACATCGTGGACTTCCGTGATGAGAATGGTCGCTTCGAAGCACGTACTACCTTGAAGAAAGTCGCTCGTTTAGGGCCAAAAGCCTTTGAACAGTGTGCTGGTTTCCTACGTATTATGGATGGTAAGAACCCGTTAGATGCATCATCGGTTCACCCAGAAGCTTACCCTGTTGTGAAAAGCATCGCAGAGAAAAACCACAAAGACATCAAGTCTCTGGTGGGTAACACCGACTTCCTACGTGGCTTGCATGCGATTGATTACACCAATGAAAACTTCGGTGTACCAACAGTAACCGACATCATCAAAGAGCTGGATAAGCCGGGACGCGACCCTCGCCCAGAGTTCAAGACTGCAACCTTCGCTGATGGCGTAAACAGCGTTTCAGACCTAGAACCAGGCATGATTCTAGAAGGCGTGGTGTCGAACGTGGCCAACTTTGGTGCGTTCGTAGATATTGGTGTTCACCAAGACGGCTTGGTACACATTTCAGCGCTGACCGATCGCTTTGTCTCTGATCCACGTGAAGTGGTTAAAGCGGGTGACATCGTGAAAGTAAAAGTGATGGAAGTGGATGTTCAGCGTAAACGTATTGCACTCAGCATGCGTATGAAAGACGAGCCGGGACAAGACAACCGTGCTCAACGTTCAAGTGCACCTCGCACACAAAACCGCTCGAATCAAAACTCACAAGGTGGTCAACGCCGTCGTGAAGAGCCACAACACAATGCCGCAATGGGTGGCGCATTCGCTGCCGCTTTTGCAAAAGCGAAAAAGTAATCCGTTAGCTCGTCTGCAAAACGGATTAGCTTAAAAACAGAAAACCTGCATCCCTTAGGGTATGCAGGTTTTTTTATTATGTGTTCAAAAAAGACATCAAAGCTGGTTGTCTTCTGCGTGTTCTAATCACAACACGATATTTTACAAAACAACTAGCATTTCTGACGGAGCATGAGGCGCAACAGCATGACCATAATGATATTTTATGACCTTACGTCGTTTCTCCATCTGTCCCTCCTGAATCGCCGCATCTAAAACATGCTTTGGCAGGCGGAAACGCATGGTATAGCCTTTTCCTTGATCGGCACTGTATGTTCTCAGCGCCAACAAGCTGAACAGTCTATCAAAAGGATCTTGTGACTCTTCTTGGCTAACCGAATTGGCCTCTGGCTCGTTCTCCATTTCATAACCTGGATGGTCTGAAGGATCCCAAGCCGACTGCTGCCTTCGTTTATCGTCCGACTTTACCTTACGCTCTGCATTGGTTCTCGCCAATGCTACTGCGGGAGCGACCGGCTCTCGGACTCTATTATCACGCGCAACTTGCTCTGTTTGCACATTAACGGACGGGGCGATTAGTGGCACACTCACTGCAGTTGCAGGTGACACAATCATCGCGAACTCTCCTCAAGAATCGCCCATCGCTATTGCCATAACACTGTTGTACCGAGAACGCACAACAGGCATAGCCCAACTTACCGCAATCAGCTCTGGAGAGAGTTAGGTCTGAGTATCATGCAACACGTTGGTGTTATACCAATCGTAGTAAATAACTGATCATCCTAGCTTGTTAAAATGCTCGATAACGGCGTTAGATTTTTTGATTGTAGAATAACTACTTATCGAAACTACTTGTCAAAAAAAAAAGCTGCCTTGTTCTCAAGCCTTTTTCCTACGCTATTTTTGAACACTTACTTACTGTGATTGGTATTAGCTTATATATCGACCAAGCCGGATATAAATTTAGCAATTATTTTTGTGCGAAGCTGACAAGCTCACTGCAAAAAGCATCCGCTTCGGTCATAAATGGTGCATGCGAAGACTGAGTGAAAATGTATTGCTCAGTATGAGGCAAGGCTGTGCCCAAATCTTTGGCCACCTTAATTGGCACGAGTCCATCTAATCGGCCATACAAGCGAAGCATAGGAACTGAGATCTCTGGAAGTTGTTCACGCAGGTCAACATCAGACAGCATTTTTAAGCCAGCCAATAACGAATCTGGATTGGGGAGCGGGCGAGACAGCACCGCTTGCTTGAGCTGTTTTACATCATGCCTTGCTGAAGGGCTGCCCATGGCTTGCAGGGCCATGAAACGTTCGATGGTGGTTTGGAAATCTTCAACCAATTGTTCGGTGAATGCCGTTAATACGTTGGGTTGGATGCCTCGCCATAATACTGGCTCTTTTGCGGCTGCGAATTTCGGTGAACTAGCAACCGTCACCAGCTTGCTTACATAATCGGGATGATGAAGAGCCATGTGCGTCGCGACCAAGCCACCGAGTGACCAACCGACCCAAATCGCCTGCTTGGGCGCATCAGCCAATAGTTGCTGAGCAATCTCTTCAAGATCTTGAGCGTGGCAGTGTGCGCTGTGCCCATAACCGGGTAAGTCGACAACGTGTACTCGAAAATCGGCTTCTAACGTATTAACAGTTTGCTGCCATACCGCACCGTTCATTCCCCAACCGTGAACCAGAACCAAATCGGGTCCCTGTCCTGAAACATGCCAATATAACGCGTCACTCATTCTCAATATTCCCTACTTATTCCATCAGCGATAATCCGCGCTTTTCGGTATGGTGAGCAGAAGGGACACCATAACCCAAAAGCATCGTGAGCTATGTTATCTGATTGGCTACAAAAACACACACCACGTCTGGTCACACCTCAATGCCACCTGTGCAAGCTAGATAAGCCTCCCGACAACGCCCACCCTCGATGGTGCGATTCTTGTCTCAAACTCTTTGATCCAGTACCACGCTGTCAGCGATGTGGCTTAAAAACCGTCACTACCGTCGAGCAGTGTGGTGAGTGCTTATCAGAACCGCCTCCTTGGCATCGGCTTTATTGTATCGGTGATTACACCTTTCCAATCGCAGGCTATATCCAACAGATGAAGTATGCCGATAAATTCTGGTTTGCCCGGGATTTGTCGACCTTGCTCGCATCACGTATCGAAGAGCCAGCATCACTGGTCACCAGTGTTCCCTTGCATTGGCGTCGATACTTTCATCGCGGTTTTAATCAGAGTCAGTTGTTAGCGCATTACACCGCTCACGAACTCCTGGTGGACCATGCCGTTTTATTCAAACGCATCCGCTCAACCGTTACGCAGCAAGGGCTAAATAAATCAGCGAGAAAAAGTAACTTGAAAGGGGCATTCGCGATACGAAACACCAACTTTTCATCGATCGATTACCCGCATGTAGCGGTAATTGATGATGTTGTAACCACAGGCAGTACTGTGTATCAATTATGCCAATTACTACTTGAAGTAGGGGTAAAAAGGATTGATATTTACTGCATCTGCCGCACTCCTGAACCCTCTGGATAACTGACGTAAGTCGCTACTTGTACAGCAATCCAACAAAAAAGGGCTGAATTACAAATCTGACAGGAGTAGAATGGCGCTAATAGCCTACAAATTTACTCAGGTATTCGTCGTGTCAAATATTACTATTACAGAAACAGCTCAAACTCATTTTGCCAATCTGCTGTCACAGCAGCCTGAAGGTACAAACATTCGTGTGTTCGTGGTAAACCCAGGTACACAAAACGCAGAGTGTGGTGTTTCTTACTGCCCAACAGATGCTATTGAAGCGTCTGACACAGAACTTAAATTCGAAGCTTTCTCTGCATACGTTGATGAGCTAAGCCTACCGTTCCTAGACGAAGCTGAAATTGACTTCGTTACTGACAAAATGGGCTCTCAGCTAACACTTAAAGCACCAAACGCTAAGATGCGTAAAGTATCAGACGATGCACCACTTCTAGAGCGCGTTGAATACGCAATTCAAACACAAGTTAACCCACAACTTGCTGGTCACGGCGGTCACGTTAGCTTGGTAGAAATCACTGAAGACGGCGCAGCTATCGTAGCATTCGGTGGTGGTTGTAACGGTTGTTCTATGGTTGATGTAACGCTAAAAGAAGGCATCGAGAAAGAACTTCTTCAGCAGTTCGAAGGTGAACTGACTGCTGTTCGTGATGCAACTGAGCACGATCGTGGTGAGCACTCTTACTACTAATCTCTAATTTAGAGTTAATCGCTATTTGAAAGGTTGATGCGCAAGCGTCAACCTTTTTTGTTATATGGATGAGCAAGTTAGGACTATCTCGTTCTCTCTATACCCTTTTGTTATCCAGCAATCTTTTCACCTCGTTACCATCTTGAGTAAGGTATTCAAGTGATCGTAATCGATTCCTGCTTCAATAATTTTCGGATATGAAAACTCGGATCTAGGAACTCAAGGTCATTTCCCCTATATTAGAATGACTTTATAAGAAAGAATTCCAATGAGCTAAGGAGCGAGCGCAATGACAAAAAGGACCAAGCCAGAGATTTTGGCTAAACAAACTGTCGCTCAATCAAGACTATTCTCTATCGAGTCTCTCGACTTACGCTTTTCAAACGGTGAAGAGCGCACTTACGAACGCATGAAGCCTAGCGGGCGCAACGCAGTGATGATGGTTCCGATTACTGAGCAAGGCGATATTCTATTAGTACGTGAATATGCAGCGGGAACTGAACGCTACGAACTCGGCTTTCCGAAAGGACTGATTGATCCAGGTGAGCAACCAAGTGACGCCGCGGTTCGTGAACTCAAAGAAGAGATTGGCTTTGGTGCTAACAAACTCACTCCACTCAAGGAAGTGATTCTCGCTCCCTCTTACTTTTCTAGCAAAATGACGCTGTTTATCGCAGAAGACCTCTACCCAGAGAAGCTAGAAGGTGATGAACCTGAACCACTGGACATTGTGCGCTGGCCGCTTGCTCAAGCCGAAGAGCTATTAACGCATCTCGACTTCTGTGAAGCTCGCAGTATTACCGCCCTACTATTGACCCTTCGCTCGCTAAATAATAACTAAAGCCATAAGCGCCCCGAAGAGTAAGAGAATATTTATGCCAACAACAAAAGATTTATCTCATCTCCTACCCTCTGTGATTGAGGTTGCTCGCTCTGCAGGCCAGCTCATTTTAGAGATCTACGAAAAAAAAGATTACGAAGAGTTCACCAAGAGTGACGACACGCCAGTCACCAGTGCCGACCTGGCAGCGCATAAACTGATCTCGAAAAAACTCAGTGAACTCACGCCAGATATCCCTGTGCTATCTGAAGAGGCCGCTGACATTAGCCTAGAAAAGCGCGCACAATGGGACCGCTACTGGCTAGTTGACCCACTGGACGGTACGCAGGAGTTCATTGCAAGAAGCGGTGATTTCGCGACAATTATCGCCCTAATCGAGCACAACAAGCCGGTAATGGGTGTGGTATATGCACCGGTTTCAGGTGTGAGCTATTACGCTTACAGCGGTAAAGGGGCTTGGAAAATTCCAGACCTTAACGACAGCGTTAAAATCAAAACGCATCGTCATGAGCTACCAAACCAATCTATTGCAATGGCGATCAGCCGTCGCCAAGACATCAATCGTATCACTAGCCGTATGAGTCCCGCTTGGAACTATGACTTAGTACCATTAGGCTCAGCAGCTTTGAAAGCCTGTTTAGTCGCAGAAGGTGCTGTCGATTGTTACTTGCGCCTTGGACCTACTGGCGAGTGGGATACCGCTGCGACACAGTGCATTGTAGAAGAGGCGGGGGGACGCATCTTAAGCACTCAATTAGAGCCACTCTCTTACAATGAAAGAGAAACGCTTGAGAACCCGAACTTCATTGTGCTTGGTGATGCGGACTTGCCTTGGGCTGAGATCTTACAGGGCAAAGACTAAAACCACTTAGTCTCATAACAATCTGATATTCAAATAAAATGGGCACCTCAGTGAGGTGCCCATTTTTTATATCTCGATACTGGATAGCCAACGGATGCTAGCTAAGAAGTAGATACTGGGCTACAAACGCCCTTGATAAGTAAACTGGTACTTGCCTTGGCTATCTGGGTTACCTAGCCACTTAAGCTGACTCTGCATGGCTGGCGGGAATTCTGCGCCCGGTTTAAACCATGCCGCCGAGGTGTAGCTTTGATTAGGCGTGACACTCGCAGAGAACTCGCTATCCACTTGGTCGCTCTTCTGAGTACCTTTGGTTGCAATCGTGCTGTCTTCACAAGTGATGTCCGCAATCACAGGGCCAAGATCTAACGATCCAACAGGAGAGTCGACTGCAGCACCAGACCAAGCTAGTGTACCTTCGCCAGATTGACACCAAGGCTGAGCGTGAACCGCATGCTTAATCGTCAGTTCAACTTGCCCACCAACAGAAACCGGTACTGGAATGGTTGGGGCGTATTTCATCACGTTCATAGCAGGCATTGAAGCCACGAGGTTTTCTGCATAGGCGCCGCTCATGCTGTACCCGACACGCCCTTTACCTGATAAGTTCATGTCGCTGTTACGACCAAAGCGAACCGCTAGTTCCGCTTTGCCTTGGAATAACTTAGAAAACTGGAAATCCCACTGAACTGAACCGTAGTTGATGCGCTGCCACACGATATTATTGGCGCTGCCCTGCCAAACAGTCCCTTCTACACCTTCAATATTCAAGCCACGCACAGCCGGTGCCTGCTTAAGAGCAAAAGAAGCCGGTAAGTGCAGCAACAAGCTCACTGAGAAAAAGACGATAAAGATGCCACTAAATAGCAGGCCATATTTAAAAGATAAACCGCGTTTCACATTAACCTCGTTTAAACTGTAGTCGGTTGACGTCAATAACCCCAGGGTTATCAGAGCGATCAATATCCATAAACTCTACCTCAACACCCTGTTTTTCTTTCAGGTATGTCAGCCAGTCAACGAACTTATTAAAAGGCACAGGTTTTACCCACACTTGTAGCATCTCGCCACGAGGTTGCACACGTATCAGCTCGATATTAAAGCGACGCATAGAAGCTGGCACCGATTGGTTCAGAGGCTGACTAGCACTGATACCACCGCTGCCTCGCAACTCAACCACTTCATTGGCTTTATTGGTTACCCAAGCCAGTAGTTGCTTCTCACTTTGAATACGGCTCTGTGCAAGTTCAGCTCGCTGACTGAGTGGCTGGATTAGCCCCCAATAAACGGCACCAACCACCAATAGAATTGAGCAACCAATAACTAAACGTTGCTCTCTTTGACTTATTGAAGTCCACCACGCTTGGAGTGGCTCAATCATATTTCTCATCACTGATCTCCTTACGCAGGTTATTGATGGGGTTTAAGAGTAAAGCTGCCAAATACGGCATCGCCATTACGGTTTAATGGACCTTGCTCGACAGTAAACTTCTCTTCGAGTTTTACTCTCGCGGTCTCAAAGTGTTGGAAATCAGAACTTTTCGCCTGTAGTCGAACCTCAGAACGATTACCATCGTAGCGAATACTTTCGACTTCGATTGACTTCACCTGCCCTAGAGTTTCTGGCAGTAACGCTAGCCAGCCTAGTAAGGAATCACCATCGCCTGAGCCGCCATATTTCTTAGCTTCATCGTTCATCTGACGCTTAAGGTAGCTCACAGTTGGAATACGTTGTTTTCCTGGCAGCACAGTTCTAAAGATACGCTCACTCTCCATGCGGTAAGCTTGTGCTTGTGCTTCGTATTGTTGAACCTTCAACACTTGTTGAGTCACAATCACAGCCACCAGCAAACAAGCAGCAATCGTAACCTTCTGCCATACGCGCCAATATTTACTGAATGAAGATTTGGTTTTAAAGGTGCCAGTCAGTAAGTTTACGCCACTGGTGATCGCTTGTTGGCTCAGTAAAGACATCACCAGTTCCGCAGGCTTTGCTTGCCATTTTACGCCGCTTTGCTGTTGGACATCGTCGCTCGGCATTGCTGTATAGCTGAAGATAGTCGTCGCTTGCTCTTCGTCATCAGCAACAACCCAATCACTTTGCAAAAACATCGGTAACCAAGCTTCGCTGATCGATACCGCTTGATAGTTGCCTTGGCGTAGTAGCCAATGCTGGTCGATCTGCAATGCACTGATACCAGGTTCCTCAAAAGGCACCGCCAGTGTATCTGGCAACACCTTACGGAAGATAATATTGGCTTCGCGAAACAGGTCTAACGCTTGCTTTAACCATTCGCGATCGACACCACACACGGTAGCGTGCGTTGCATCTTTATCTAAAATAGTCAGGTGTAAATCTTCGATATCTTGTGCGACTTCGTCTTCTAACAAAAACGGCAGCATAGAGTCGAACTGGCGAGCAGCACCTTTCGGGATCTCAACACGCTTGATTAAGCACTCATTTCCCGGCAATAAAGCGATACAGCTGCGCTTTTCAGCATAAGGCGTTAACTCATCAAGCTGCTCCCAGCTAGACAGTTCGCCACTTGCTATCACTTCTTGTTGGCTTGTCGACCAAACTAACCAC
Source organism: Vibrio gigantis (assembly GCF_024347515.1). Taxonomy (NCBI): domain Bacteria; kingdom Pseudomonadati; phylum Pseudomonadota; class Gammaproteobacteria; order Vibrionales; family Vibrionaceae; genus Vibrio; species Vibrio gigantis. Next base: position 139,757 of record NZ_AP025492.1, on the reverse strand, counting down.
TGCACAGGGCTTTGTGGTTCGCTACTCAGTCGAACGGTCAGAAACTCGCTCACTGATTCCTCCAAAACGACGGCGTACTACCGTCACTGTTTCTCGATTACTACTATAGAAAAGCGTCCGTATACGCACACGTGACTGCTCAACTAAGACCTCTGCATCTAGCTCAAAATAGGCGCTATCTACAGTTAAATATGCTTTCGCTTTTTTGCTGACTTCGGCACTCACACCCACAATGGCAGATTCAGCCATAAAAGCATCCACCGTGTCCCAACCATCAAATGGGCGTTTGTCTATCAGTTGTTTAGCATCCGACTCACTTAAGCCGGGGGCAAACATCGCTTCCAACAACGGCGCCTGCTTTTCTGTGAGAGTATTCACATTCAAACGGAAATCATCGGTCGGCAGAACGCAAACAAATGGGCGAACCTTATTCATCACTTCACCAGTGACTTGATAAACCGCTCGTAGTTCCGATTCATCGGCCATTAAACCATTGGCCGCCAAATAAGATGGCTTCATCGCCTCATAGGTACTGTCTTCTACACCTGCTGAAGAGGTGGTTCGGGTATCACTATCAACAAATTCCCAGCTTGAATGTGCGATAACCTCGGCCTGATAAGGCTCAACATCTTGGTTTTCTAATAAGGTTTGCCAAACCGTCACTAAATAAGGTGTCTGGTTACTTGAAGTGGCCGTCACTCCCGCTAATGCATTGAGATTAAAACAAGATTGCGCATCAATAATACGCCCTCTAACTTGCCCATAATCCAAGGGGTATACCTGCTCTTCCAATGCCCACGGCTGGCTTAGGTTGACCGTATCACTGTCTTTGTAGCTTTGCCTAATGCCGTCTTGCACTAGCGCCTCTACACCAATGCTGTACCAGTAAGCCTGTTGGTAATTCAGCTGGTTGCCTACACGCTTGAATTGAGTAAACAGACGTTCCGACATACTGCCAGCTATGGTTGCCATAATCGCCAGTAGCATCAAAATAATGATCAGCGCGACACCACGCTGCTTGCGCCTCATAGCCGACCTTGTCAGTGCAAGCTTATTAGTTCGATGAGTCATTATTCCCCTCATTACTGCCTGAAGAGTCACTGTTTGAAGAATCATCGGCCTGATCTAGCGTGCCACCGGGAGTGAGATAAATACGCTCTATCTCACCATAATCTTTCAGGGTTAACTTTAATCTTACCGCTTTCGGTAGCGATTTGTCGGTTTGCCACTCTTTGCCCCAGCGGCTTCCGTCATAAAACTCAAATTCCAAGCTTTCAACATCATCAAGCAAAGGAGTAATCACACCTTCTTGGCCTGCAGGTGTATCGGGGTAACGCCACCATACCCGCTCAAGCGTTTCTTCTTTAAGGCGGTAACCAACTTTGGTGACTTCTCCGCGAGGAAACTGCTGCTGTGGGTTATGCCAACCAAGGCGAGTAAACATGATGCCAACGCTATCGGAATCCAGTAGATACTCTTGCATTAAGATCAGCTTAGATGATGCTTCTTCACCGTTGGTGCGAAATTGTCGCACCGCCATCTGGCGAAAATCATTATCTAAAATGACTAAACTACGTTGCAGTTGATTTAGACGAGCACTGCGCTCGATTGAAAGTTCGTTGCTTCTCTGTACCTGATTGACTACTTGATAAGCCGCCATACTCAGAGTGGCAAAGATAGCAATCGAGACCAAGACTTCAATTAAGGTAAAGCCTCTCCCTTTTGAAGATAAACCTTGTTTACGAGGCACACGCCTATTGGCGGAGATGCTGTTACTTAGCGATTTGCTTGTAGCTAACGGCATGCTTTTACTTAACCACATTCTCTTAGTTAACCACATAGCTGCGCACCGTAACCACTGGAGAGGCTTTCTTACTGGTTGCCACACTCACATCAAACGCCTTTAATAAATTATCGCTGGTATCAATCGGTGTCACCTTCCAGAACCACTCTCTTCCCGCTAGTTCTTGCGTACCCTGCGTTTTTTTAAGTTTCTCAGGATGCAGCATCACCAAAGCCATTTGATTATCAACAACCATAGCGGCGAAGGTTTTTTCTTCGAGATAACTGAGTGTATTGATGTGCTGGGTTACGGCACGAATCACACTGATCGCTGCGGTAGCAAAAATAGCGAGTGCAACCAATACCTCAAGCAGAGTCATTCCTCGAGAACCAAGAGTCATACCACGAGAACGATAAGGAGAACGGTTATTCCTCTTCATCTTCTTCTCCCGGTTCGAGCAATCGAATTACACCATTATCCAAAACTCGAATACGCCAACCATCTTGTATCGTGTCTCCTGTATTTGGATAAAACGACAACACAAATGGTGTCATTTCAGCACTTGATAAGATGTAGACCTGTGGTGGTTTCGGCTTCTTTTCCTCTTCAAGATCAGCAAACATATCTTCATCAAACAAACTTCCTGGATTGAACAACCGATCATCGTCTTCCCATGCGCCACCGCCTAGAGTCAGTGATAATGCGAGTTCTTCCGGCAATTCAGTTGAAGAGGGAATTTTTTCAAAGTCGACTTCTTGCCAACCTTCAGACTTAAGAGTCATCAGTACATAGGTCGATTTCTTTTCATCAACACGAACGCCAAAATCCAAACCACTCAAAATCGCCTCTTCATTGAGCAATTGAACTCGCTGATAAAAGCTTTGAGCATACTTTTTGGCAACATCTTTGCTATTGGTAGGAATGGTCGCGATCACCGCGACCGCCGTCACTGACAGTAATACCAACACCAATAGAATCTCAATTAAGGTGAAACCTGGCTGCGTTTGCTTAGTTTTCACCTTTTAGACTCCATCTGTTTACGCTCTAACATCAAATAACGGCATCAAGCGACAATAAGCCTAAGCTTACTGAAAATCTTGCATATTCCAGTTACCGATATCCGCAGCAATACCTTCACCACCTTCTTGGCCATCAGCACCAAGAGTGAAAATATCGATAGTGCCGTTATCACCAGGGCTTAGGTATTGGTACTCGTTGCCCCATGGGTCGTTAGGTAGACGCTTGATGTAGCCACCGTCACGGTAGTTACGAGGCTCTGGGCTACTTGGTTTAGAAACCAATGCATCAAGACCTTGATCCGTTGTTGGGTAAACGCTGTTATCCAGTTTGTACATATCGAGCGCGTTCTCTAGCGCCACGATATCAGTGATAGCTTTTTGTTGGTCAGCCTTCTCTTTGTTACCCAATAGGTTAGGCACAACAAAGCTCGCCAATACGCCAAGGATAACCACAACAACCATCACTTCTAATAGAGTAAAGCCTGATTGTTTCTTCATTTTATTTTTCATTATTTTCTCCAAATTACAGACAGCGAGTCGAAGGTAATAATGCCCTTCTTCTCGATAATCCAAAAACTAACGTCTTATGAGCAGTAATTTAGCCGCTCATTAAATTATTCATTTCAAGCATCGGCATTAAAGTCGCCATCACAATGAACAGCACTAAGCCTGCCATCAAAGCGATAAGTGCTGGTGTAAAAATACCTAACGCGATGTTGACGGTCGATTCAAAACTCTGGTCTTGGTTATCGGCTGCACGAGTGAGCATTTGTTCTAGCTGACCACTCTGCTCACCACTGGCGATCATATGCAGCATCATTGGAGGGAAGAGCTTGGTTTGATCAAGCGCTTTACGCAAGCTTGCCCCTTCTCTAACACTATCTGATGCCTGTAATACTTGCTGTTTCACATGATGATTCGACATTACATCAACTGCCACCTTCATTCCTTCGAGGATAGGAATCGCACTCGAAGTACAGATAGAGAGTGTTCGTGCAAAACGAGAGGTATTAATCCCTTTCGCGATCTTGCCGATCAGTGGAATGCTTAATAGCTTACGATCCCAACTCATTCGAACGCCGGGCTTTTTCAGCGCAGTCTTAATCAACACAATCACACTGATGATCAACAACAGTAATTGGATGCCCCAATTCTGGATAAATTCACTCGATGCTAATAAAAATTGTGTCGATTGAGGAAGTTCTTGGCCCATTTGGATAATAGGCTCAACGATCTTAGGTACCACGGTTGCCAGTAGGAACGAAACAATCGTCACCGCAAACACCACCAGCACGACTGGGTAGATCATCGCTTGCAGCAACTTAGAACGCATCTTCTGACGGTTTTCTGCGTAATCGGCTAGTCGCTCCAATACCGCATCTAAGTGACCAGATTTCTCACCAGCCGCAACCATGGCTCTAAACAGTTCATCGAAGATATGTGGGTAATCAGCCAAACTATCCGCTAGCGAATAACCTTCCGTTACCTTCGAGCGAACCGCCAGTAACATGGTTCGAATACGTGGCTTTTCAGACTGCTCGGCAACAGCCTTCAAGCACTCTTCTAGCGGCATACCAGATTGAACGAGCGTGGATATTTGACGAGTAATCAAAGCGAGATCAGGCGTACTGATACCACGCTTAAAGCTGGTTGAGGGCTGAGCTCCTTTCGCCGTTTTGGCCTTGGCTTCGGTCATCTCAACTGGCATCAAGCCTTGTTCTTTTAAGCGTTGGCGAGCCTGACGAGCGTTATCCGCTTCAATCGAGCCCTTTTTGCTCTTACCTTTGGCATCCAGTGCTTTGTATTCAAATGCCGCCATATTAGACTTCCTTGGTCACGCGCATCACTTCTTCTAGGGACGTTACCCCTTTAAGAACTTTGCTCAAGCCATCATCTCTAATACTTGGTGTTGTGCCACGAATTGCTTTCTCAATTGCCTGTTCACCAGCTTCACTGTGAATCAGCTCTTGTACCGAATCGTCAATCATCAGTAGTTCATGAATACCAGTACGGCCTCGATAACCTTTGTGACTGCAGCTTTCACATCCTTTTGCATGGTAAAGCGTCAAACTCTCTTTCTTCTTCATACCAAACAGCTTTTTCTGTTCTTTATCTGCTTCGTAAGGCTCTTTACAGTCGTTACACAGAGTACGAACCAAGCGCTGAGCCAGAACACCCAGCAGCGAAGAAGAGATCAAGAAGGGTTCGATGCCCATATCACGTAGACGTGTAATCGCACCGATTGCTGTATTGGTGTGAAGAGTCGACATTACCAAGTGACCCGTCAAAGAGGCTTGAACAGCGATCTCAGCGGTCTCCAAGTCACGTATCTCACCAATCATTACGACATCGGGATCTTGACGAAGAATGGCACGTAAGCCACGAGCAAAGGTCATATCAACCTTAGGGTTCACCTGTGTTTGACCAATGCCATCGATATCAAATTCAATAGGATCTTCAACCGTGAGAATATTTCGCTCGTTGCTGTTGAGCTCTTGCAGGCCAGCGTACAGGGTCGTTGATTTACCAGAACCCGTAGGACCTGTAACCAAGATAATACCGTGTGGACGTTGGATCAGTTTTCGGAAGTTCTCGTGGTTCTCTGCCGTCATGCCTAAACTATGCAGGTCTAGACGAGTCGCGTTCTTGTCCAACAGACGCATTACCACACGCTCACCATGTGAAGAAGGCATGGTTGATACACGAACGTCGACCGCTCGGCCACCAATACGCAGAGAAATACGGCCATCTTGTGGCACGCGTTTTTCCGCAATATCCAACTTCGCCATAACCTTTACACGCGAAACCAATAATGGAGCCAGTTTACGGCTCGGCGCTAACACATCACGTAACACACCATCAATACGGAAACGGATAGACAGCGATTTCTCAAAGGTTTCGATATGAATATCCGAAGCACCTTCTTTGATTGCCTCGCCCAGCATCGCATTGATCAACTTGATGATTGGTGCATCGTCTTCTGATTCGAGTAAGTCTTCGTCTTGAGGCAGCTCTTCTGCTAGCGAAAAGAAGTCGTCGTTGTCGGCACCAATGTCTTCCATTAGTTGGCGAGCTTCTGACGAGTCACGCTGGTACGCGTCCGTCAGTTTTTTATCAAATTCGTCTGCGCTGATCGCTTGTGGCGTGAAGCCATTTTTCACAACTCGACTTACCTCAATGATCGCCGCCGATTTTAGAGGCTCTACATAATAAAGCACCGGCGCACGTTCAGAGTGCTGGTATTCCAACACCATCTTATAGCGATTCGCAAAGCTAAACGGCAAGCGCTGATAAGTACGTGCCGCCCCTACCAATTCAGCCATTATTCTTGTTCCATTTGATCGATGAAGGCTTGGATTTCAGCCGGGTGATTCATATCGGCACCAAATTTAGGCAATACAGGGATGTTATCGTCTGCCATTAATTTAAGTCCTTGCTCAGCCTTGTACAACTGCTCCGCTCGGATGAAGTTATACTTACGTTGAGTGATACCGTCAGCCGTCATGCCATCACGGATGATGGTTGGCTTAATGAATACCATTAGATTCTTTTTCTCAACCTGAGTACTGGTTGATTTGAACAAATGCCCTAGAACAGGGATATCACCCAAGAATGGCACCTTAGATTCACTTTCCAGTGCGCGTTCGTCAATTAAGCCACCAAGTACCAACATCTGGCCATCTTGGACAATCACCGACGTATTCAGTTGACGCTTCGCAAAACGCACATCAACGGCTCCGTTTGCACCTAATACATTCGACACTTCTTGTTCTATTTGTAGCTGAACCGAGTCGCCTTCATTGATTTGTGGCACAACTTTCAGCTTAATACCTACTTCTTTACGTTCAACGGTTTGGAATGGGTTATCGTTGCTTGAACCAGCCGTAGAACCAGTTAGAACCGGAACTTCTTCACCTACGATGAACGACGCTTCGCCGTTATCCATTACGGTAATACTTGGAGAAGATAGGATGTTTGAGTTTGAATCGGTGGCTACCGCACTAATCAATGCAGTCCAGTCACCCATCACTACACTCATAGCCGCGCCATTAACACCAGAAAGTGCAGAAGCCAAGGTTGAATAGTCACCAGCTTCTGTAGTCGTCTCATTACGCACAAAGTCGCCGTTGTCGTCATAGACTGCAGTGGTCGTTTCAGTATCTTTCGCCTCTTCTAGGCCCACCATTACACCACCAATCGATGCACCAGTGTTGCTGTACTGAATCATGGCACCCGTTTCTAGGTTACCCCATTGCACACCAAGGTTAACGCCATCACCTTCTGCCATTTCAACAATTAGAGCTTCAATCAATACTTGAGCACGACGAATATCCAACTGGGCGATCACATCTTGCAACGCATTCATGATGTCTGGCTGTGCAGTAATAACCAAAGAGTTGGTATCACTATGAGCTGAGATCATTACTTGGTTACGTTTCGATGAACTGCCTTTGGTTGATGATTGCTTCTCTGACTGCAGATTGTCCGACACGCCTTTCAGCACATCAACCAAATCTTCGGCTTTTGCATATTTAAGATAGATAACTTGGTTGTTGCCCTTGGTCGCCATTTCTACATCAAGTTGCTCGATAAGCTTTCTTAGACGGCTACGCACCTTAGGGTCACCGGAAATCAGAATCGCGTTGGTACGCTCGTCCGCAACTAATTTAGGCTGTAGGAATGCCGGCGTATTCTTCGCGTCTGTGGTTTTGCTTAGGGCGTCAACAATACGCACCATCTCTGCCGCAGAGGCATTTTTCAGCTCAACGACTTCAATCTCTTTATCACCCGCTTGGTCAACACGCTTGATGATTTCAGCTAAACGGTTTACTACCGCCGCTCGGCCAGTAATCAGGATGATATTAGCTGGGTCGTAATGCACAACGTTACCCGCACCTGCGTTATCGTTCAGTTGACGAAGTAGAGGAGAAAGTTCACGAACCGAGACATTACGAACCGTCACTACACGTGTTACAACACTATCACCAGTGACCGAATCACGGTCACCAACAACAGGGATTGCCGAAGTTTTAGAGTCTTTGGCTTTGATGATCTTAAGAACACCAGAGTCCATTTCAACAACCGCGTAGCCATACACCTCTAATACGTTTAAGAAGAAACTGTAATATTGCTCTTCATTAAGCACGTCGTAGCTACGTACATCGATTTTCCCACGCACCGATGGGTCAACGATGATCGTTTTCTCGAGGTTACGACCAACGATATTAATAAACTCTTGTATATCAGTGCCTTTAAAGCTGGCACTAAAATCACTCGCGATGGCTGCGGGTGTGCAGATTAAGCTTCCTGCCAGTAACCATGCACTTTTCTTAAACCAATGCTTCACGTACTTCTCCTACACTTTCGTCCTTCGTTGGACGCAAAGTTTTAAAATTCAATAAACACTTCATGTTGTTGCCCATCTCGCTCAACGACGAGGTTTAGCTCTGTCAGCTCTGAGATAGAACGGAATATGTTGCCCATAGCGGCGGGGTCAGTCAGGTCTTGACCATTTAACTGAGTAGCAATATCTCCGCTTTGGAGCCCTACTGAGTTAAAAAGTTCTGAATCTTTGCCAGGGCTCACACGATAACCAATAACGCTATCGTCGCGCTTCACCTGAGACAGGCGAACATATTGGAAGATTTGTTGCGGATCTTTCATTATCTTCGCTTTAATTTCATCAAGCTTCTTTTCTGCAGAAGCCGGGTTATTACCACGAACTGAAGAAGAGCTACGAGGTGCCGCAGGCGCTGATACAGCCAAACGCTTGTATTCAATACCTTCAAGCATCAGTGTTTCGTCTCGACCTGAATTATCAATGATTACGCGATCCACTAACACAGCTTTGAGCTTAGCTCGAGTGCCTTCTATCTCTTCGTTAATGCCGTAGGTTGCTTGCGTGCCGCGATTCGCGATCACCGCTAAGCTCAGTTTTGGATTCGAACTGGCGACAGCCCCCACCAAAACCAGATTCAATCGTGTCTTTGGTGCATCTTGGATAACTGGCTGCTCAACGACAGCTGGCGTGGTTGGGTTATAAGCACCAAACATGTTGCTCTGCTGCAAAGAAGAGATATCAAGCGTCGATTTAGGGGCAGGAGACGAGGAAGCCGTTGCAGCCCAAGGCACGACGGTTTGCTCAGCAGGTTCGATAAACCATGCAAGTTGTCCTAAAATCCATGCGGAAGCTGCAATCAATACACAACAGGTCGCTAGGCTTAGTTTCTGCTGAAGTACAAATCCATTCTCTAATAAGCGGCTCAACATAGGAGAATTTCCTACGCGATTTTTGAGCTCTAAAAAGTTCACTGTCCTTGTCCCTTTTCATGACGACAAACGCTGCAAATCATTAAACTTTCAGCTTTTTTATTCATTCGTTCGATACCAAGCTTATTTAAGCCATAAGATCCTGAACTATATCATAGCAAATCTATAAATCGGCATAACATGGCTATTTTGTCTTATGACTTGAAAAAAATGCCAACCGCCTCCACTTTAAGCTTCTACTTAATGTGATAAGCATCATCAAAAACATGTTGCGCACTGTTCATTACAGTTAAACCGCATTCATTTTTCACTTAATAAGGCACAGTCCTATATGAAAACTGCTAATGAAGCTGTCAGACTCGATAAATGGTTGTGGGCAGCTCGTTTTTACAAAACCCGGTCGATTGCTCGTAACATGGTCGATGGTGGCAAAGTCCACTATAATGGTCAGCGCAGCAAGCCAAGTAAAATTGTCGAACTTGGGGCTGTGATTACACTGCGCCAAGGTAATGAAGAAAAGACGGTGACGATCGAGAAAATCTCTGCCCATCGCGGTGGAGCTCCGATCGCTCAAACCCTCTACGAAGAAACCACCGAGAGCTTGGCAAAAAGAGAAGAGTTTGCGACACAGCGTAAACTGAATGCTCATAACCCAGCTCCAGAGCGTCGCCCTGATAAGAAGCAACGTCGTGACATCATCAAGTTCAAGCATCAATAAGCTAGAAGGAATAGCCAAATGGCCAACAATGTTTTAAATCGCTACCTATTTGAAGACCTATCAGTACGTGGTGAATTGGTACAAATGGATGAAGCGTACCAACAGATTATTTCTAGCAAGGAATACCCAACACCCGTGCAAAAGCTACTGGGTGAGCTATTGGTATCAACAACGCTACTGACTGCGACTCTAAAGTTTGAAGGCTCTATCACTATGCAATTGCAAGGTGACGGCCCAGTATCTCTAGCAGTTATCAATGGCGACCACGATCAGAAGATCCGTGGTGTGGCTCGCTTTGAAGGTGATATCGCAGACGACGCAAGTTTACACGACCTAATGGGTAAAGGTCACCTAGTGATCACCATCGATCCTAAGAAAGGTGAGCGTTACCAAGGTATCGTTGGTCTTGAAGGTGACACGCTTGCACAAGTACTTGAAGGCTACTTCGCTAACTCTGAACAGCTTAAGACTCGTCTATGGCTGCGTACTGGTGAGCATGAAGGCAAAGCACATGCTGCGGGTATGTTGCTACAAGTGATGCCTGACGGTACTGGTACTCCAGATGACTTCGAGCACCTAGAGCAACTAACAGATACCGTTAAAAACGAAGAGCTATTCACTCTAGAAGCGAACGAGCTGCTTTACCGTTTATACAACCAAGAGAAAGTACAGCTATTCACACCACAACCGGTTGAATTCTTCTGCGGTTGTTCACGCGATCGAAGCGCAGCAGCAATCATTACCGTTGCTCAAGAAGAGATCTACGACATCCTAAGCACCGAAGGAAGCGTTGGTCTACACTGCGATTACTGTGGCACAAACTACTCGTTCGACAAGAACGATGTTGACGCACTGTACGCAGAAGCAGCAGATAAAGGCAGCAATACGGTTCATTAATTTACGGCGTACCAAAAACACGTAATTTACCCCAAAAAGGTCAGCACTAAGCTGGCCTTTTTTGTGATCAAAACAGCGCAAACTCCGTAACATCTCGTAATAAAATCACCGCTTAATTTTAATCAATTAATAATGTTCTCGCCCCTAGCGCAAAGGTTTGCGTACAGGATAGACTAGTTAGGCCAATATGTGACGAGACGCTTAAAACCCCATGGTTAATGTGGATATTTTTTGAGCTGTATCCCTGTTTCCCCCGAGTCTCGTTGCTAGCATGGTGAGCAGATAACAATAAAAAATTAATACAAAATCCCTACAAAATATCCTACAAGGAGCACCTATGACCGTTATGGAACATACAAAGGCTGCACAAATTGATCTAACTAAGCACGGACTGACTGGCGTTACTGAAGTTCTTCGTAATCCTAGCTACGAGCAGTTATTCGTTGAAGAAACACTGCCAGGTTTGGAAGGCTACGAAAAAGGCGTAGTAACGGAACTCGGCTCTGTTGCGGTAGACACTGGTATCTTTACTGGCCGCTCACCAAAAGATAAGTACATTGTTAAAGATGACACGACCCGCGATACCATGTGGTGGTCAGATCAAGGCAAGAATGACAACAAACCGATTACAACTGAAGTATGGAATGAGCTAAAAGAGCTTGTGACAACTCAGCTATCTGGCAAGCGCCTGTTTGTCATCGACGGTTATTGTGGTGCTAACCCAGATACGCGCTTAAGCGTGCGTATTATCACTGAAGTAGCGTGGCAAGCGCACTTCGTTAAGAACATGTTCATTCGTCCAACTGACGAAGAGCTAGCAACGTTCGAACCTGATTTCGTAGTAATGAACGGTGCTAAAACAACCAACCCTAACTGGGAAAAACAGGGGCTAAACTCTGAAAACTTCGTTGCTTTCAACCTAACAGAGCGCGTTCAAATCATCGGTGGTACTTGGTACGGCGGTGAGATGAAGAAAGGCATGTTCGCAATGATGAACTACCTACTTCCTCTGCAAGGTATCGCTTCAATGCACTGTAGTGCAAACGTCGGCGAGAAAGGCGATGTAGCGGTATTCTTCGGTCTATCTGGTACAGGTAAAACAACGCTATCAACAGACCCTAAACGTGAGCTAATCGGTGATGATGAGCACGGCTGGGACGACGACGGTATCTTCAACTTTGAAGGCGGTTGTTACGCGAAGACTATCCGTCTATCTAAAGAAGCAGAACCAGAAATCTACAATGCTATCCGCCGTGATGCACTGCTAGAAAACGTAACGGTTCGTGGCGATGGTTCTATCGATTTTGATGACGGTTCTAAAACAGAAAACACTCGTGTTTCTTACCCGATTCACCACATCGATAACATCGTTAAGCCAGTATCAAAAGCAGGTCACGCTCAAAAGGTTATCTTCCTGACTGCTGATGCATTTGGTGTACTACCACCAGTTTCTAAACTGACTCCAGAGCAAACGAAGTACCACTTCCTATCTGGTTTCACAGCGAAACTAGCAGGTACAGAGCGCGGTATCACAGAGCCGACTCCTACCTTCTCTGCAGCATTTGGCGCGGCGTTCCTAACGCTTCATCCAACTCAGTACGCTGAAGTACTTGTGAAACGCATGGAAGCAGCTGGCGCTGAAGCTTACCTAGTAAACACAGGTTGGAACGGTACTGGCAAACGTATCTCTATCCAAGATACGCGTGGCATCATCGACGCTATCCTAGATGGTTCTATCGACAAGGCTGACACTAAGGTTATCCCTATGTTCAACCTAGAAGTACCACTAGCGCTGCATGATGTTGACCCAGCGATCCTAGACCCACGCGACACGTACACTGACCCACTACAATGGGAAAGCAAAGCGAAAGATCTAGCAGAACGCTTCATCAACAACTTTGATAAGTACACAGACAACGCTGAAGGTAAATCACTGGTTGCGGCTGGCCCTCAACTGGACTAACCCAATCATCTGCTCGGGCTTAGCCAAAAGCGAACGCCCAATTTAAAGTGATATTTTTGTAGCAAGCCCCTCTTTTGAGGGGCTTTTTTGTTGCTGCTTGCCCCTTTTTGTTCCACTCTGTTTTGAGACTATTGAAATTTAAGGCTTTCAAGGAATGAAAAAGGTATTCATGGTGTTCGGCATTGTATTGGCTATCGCCGTTGCAGCTATCGCAGCGTTGCTATTAAGCCTGCAGACCCAATACCGTGCGGATGTGGCTAACTTTTTTATCAAACATACGATTGAACAACCTGTGCTCATTGAAGATTTAGAGTATCAGGCGCCTTATCACATCACCTTAATGGGCATTACCCAAAGCCAACCCGAAAAACAGGCACCTCTGTATATCGACAAGATCGATTTTTGGTTCAGCCCAGACTCTCTCCTTGAAGCCAAACTGGTTTTAGACTCTGTGTTGATCAGCGGACTACAGTTAGAAGCCGACAATCTAACAACACTCACATCAGTGTTTATCCAACCAAACCTCAAGCTGCGTCAGTTGGCAATCAATAATCTAGATTTCTCGACGCCAGAGTTTAATGTGCGAGACATCGACCTGCAGATCTCTGCCCCAACATGGAACGACGACAACTCGCTTCTGCCTTATGGAAAAACCCAACTCTCTGCCTCACAACTGTATTGGCAAGGAGAAGCCTTCGATAACCTGTTGATTGATCTAGACCTCAAGCCGAATGACAGCACCCTTTATGGTGCTTCTTTTGACTGGCGCGGCGCCAAGATTTCCGGACAAGCAGAGCAGTATCAGCAAGATTGGTCGTTAGTGAATGTGACCGTTGATGGTTTACGACTCAATAAGAAACAGACCCAAAGCCTACTAAGCAAAGAGTGGGATGTGGAAGGTATTCAGGTCAATCACATCAATAGCTTAGATATTTTGCGTAGCGACGTGGAATGGGAGAACGGACACCTTGTCGCTTTTGATGCCTCTTTAGAAAATATTCAACTTCCATTTGAGCTGTGGAAGCAGCAGAAAGCCATTTTTTCTCTGCAAGCAGAAGGAGTGACCCTTGATGATGACATCTTCATCGAGCCAAATATCAAGCTCAACCTAGAAACAAACCAGATTCTGATTGAAGATTTCTATACTCAGTTCCTGCAGGGCACAGTTCAGTTCAATGGTGAAGTTACCCCTAGCAGCATTAAATTGGCTCAGCTCGACCTGCAAGGCATTAAATGGGTCACAGAAAATCAAGATAAACCTCTGCCAGCGGCACGCCTCCTACCCTGGCTTAAAGAGCTTCAACAAGCCTCTATAGACCGACTAAATGTAGAACGTACCCAACTCATCCAACTTGCACAAAAGCCTTACTGGCAAGTCTCTGGGCTGCACATGGAAGGACACCAAGTTCAACTACTGAAGGATAGAAAGCTAGGGTTGTGGCAAGGAAAGCTTATGGCCAGCGCCAATGATGCCAGCTATCAAAGTATTCTCAGCGCTCAACCTGTGGTTGAAATGAATAGCGAACAAGGAAAGTGGACGCTGACACGCCTGTTTGCGCCACTGCGGAATGGCTACATTGAAGCTAACGCAACACTCGACTTTAACCAAATCAGTAGGCCATGGAGCATAGATATCTCTGCCGATGGTTTACCCATAGCACCCATGCTGCAGCGACTTGGATTGCCGCTCGATGCAACCGGTTATGGCGAGTTCGAACTTCAAGCCGCAGGGTTATACGGTGACTCATTGATGCTGGGTTACTCAACCACAGGGCAACTCACTGGCAGCATTCGCCAAGGTGTGATGACCTTTAACGACACCCTTTCTGAAACCTCAACCGATAACGTCTTCGAGATCCCAGAACTTAATGCGAATTTTGACCGTGGGCGTTTCACACTTGAACCGGCGCACATTATTGGTGCATCGGCAGCGGAGCAAGGCGAACAAAGAATTCAAACGCTCAATGGTGAGGTGTCTGGGGAACTCGACTTGCTTAAAACAGAGCAACACTCGCTCTCGATTATGCTGTCCGACCCATGCAACCAAATCTCAGGCAAGCTCGACCAAGCTGAGTATTCTGAGATTAACGACTGCCAACAAAAAAGCGCCACTCCTCTGGAGTAGCGCTTTCGATCAACATCTACAGTATTACAGGTGTCAGCTATTCGCTCACTTTAGAATCTGTCGAGAGTATCTTTTTATAGTCGGGGATCAGCATATAGGTTCCCGTAAACTCTACCGCTTCCACATCGCCGCTATGAATGGTCACGTGAATGATGATACGTGCCTTTCTACCCGACGCGAGACGGTCCAAGTCACCACTGATCCCATCCAATGAGGTAGAGGCAACAGGGTTTTGCTCAACCGGGTGACGATAACGAATATTACTGTCTGCTAGTACAATATCACCAGTCAGCCCACGCTCTTTCATCAATAACCAAGTCATCCCCCACCCCGTTAAGGTCGCCAAGGTAAAGGCAGAGCCTGCAAACATAGTGTTATGAGGGTTCAAGTTGGGATTCAGCTGAGCACTGCACTCAAATTGGTACCCCGTGTATTGGTTAATCTTGATGCCCATCTTGTCACTGATCGGGATCTGATGTTCCCAGCGTTGCTGAAGCTCATTACACCACTCAGGCTTACGTAGTACGTCAGCCATCGGATCAAGGTGTTTAACCATCTGTTGATGACGCACAGGGCCACGTTGATCGTTAATCTCACCACGACGTTCAAATTCATTCTTCTCATAGAATGAGATCGCATCTTCACGTGCATTACACACCAAACGCTTAGCGCCCTCTTGGCGTGCTAATGACTCTAGCGCAACCAGGATAAGCGAACCCATGCCTTTGCTTCGGCGAGAGTTCTTAACCGCCATGTAGCGGATCTGACCTTCTAGATCTGGGGTGATGTACAGACGACCAATCGCCATCGGGCGCCCACGGCCATCAACAATCATGCGATGGTGACTCATTGGGTCATATTCATCGCGCTCAGAACCTACAGGCATTCGCCAAGGTTCACGGAGCATCTGCCAACGAAAATGGTAATACTTATTTAGTTGATTTTCGGTGGTTGGTGTTATGAGTTTAAACATGCTTATTCCTTAAGCCTAAACCTGCAGCCAGAATGTCACTGGACCATCATTAACCAAAGACACTTTCATGTCGGCTGCGAATCGGCCACGTTCCGTTGGCAACACTGATTCACATTGGTCTGAAAAATAGTTGTAAAGACGCTCAGCATCTTCTGGGTGAGCACCACGAGAAAACCCTGCTCGAGTCCCTTTCTTAGTATCGGCTGGCAGAGTGAATTGAGACACCACTAATACCTTACCTTCTACCTGCTTGACGTTGAGGTTCATTTTATCGTCTTCATCTCCAAAGACACGATAAGTGGTCACTCGTTCCATCAAACGTTTAGCTTTGGCTTCGTCATCACCTTTTTCTACGCCCAACAGAACCAATAAGCCTTGCTCAATTTCACCAACTACTTCGCCATCAACACGGACGGCAGCTTCACTTACTCTCTGGATCAGTGCTATCACTGTTGTTTCCTTGCTCTGTGATTTTGTCTTTATCCGACGAGTGTACCATTTCTTTCGAGTCACTCCACTGTTCCTGCTCACCCAGTGCGGCCGTCACCTCAGCCCCCACCAGCACGATCAGCCAGCACAAATAAACCCAGACAAACAGAATTGGAATTGCCGCCAATGCCCCATAAATCAACTGGTAAGAAGGGAATTGAGTAATGTAGGCCGCAAAGCCTTTCTTACTGAGTTCGAACAGCAGAGCCGCTACTAGAGAGCCTGCAGCCGCATGTGAGAAGTGGATTTTCTTATTAGGTACCAATAGGTATAAACCAAAGAACGCAAAGAAAGAGAGAATCAAAGGAAGTTTGCGAATTACGGTATTAAAAGCACCAGACACCACCTCATTTTGCAGCAAACTCAATGAGGTCACGTAAGACGTTGCAGCAATACTCGCTCCCACTAGAATTGGTCCAAGCGTGAGCACCATCCAGTACATAGAGAAAGACAGCACCGCACGCCGCTTTTCCGTTACTCGCCAGATGTAGTTTAAGTTCTTATCAATATTCGAAATCAGCATCAGCGCTGCAATGAATAAGAACACACTACCTACCGCCGTCATCTTGCCTGTATTGGCAACAAACTCGAGCAAGGCACCGTGCACCGCATCTCCTGACGCCGGAACAAAGTTGGTAATAACGAAGTTTTGAATCACGATACCAACATCAGCAAAGATGGAGAATGACGACAAGATAGAGAGCAATACCGTCAGCATAGGCACGATCGAGAGCAAAGTAATGTACGCCAAGTAGCCCGCATTCACATTCACTCTATCGTGCGTCATTCGCGCTAAAAGATAGCGAGAAAACTGAATACTGAGTGTGCCGACCTTTTTTATCTTCAACTTGTAACTCCCTTGTAACTCGTTCATAGTCCTAATTAATATTCCGATATATCAATCACAGTGAATAAATGTTCAAAAATAGCGTAGGAAAAAGGCTTGAGAACAAGGCAGAGTTTTTGATAAGTAGTTATTCTACAATCAAAAATTCTAACGCCGTTATCGAGGATTTTAACAAGCTAGGTTGAGCGGTTATTTACTACGATTGATATTATTTAACTATAGGAAACTAGGATGCCTTATTTAATAGTTATAGTCCTCTCTATTTTTACTCTTACTGGATGCCAATCCGCTTATTACTCTGCAATGGAGCAAGTGGGCTATCACAAACGTGACATCATGGTCGACAGAGTAGAAGACGCGAAAGAGTCGCAGCAGGATGCTCAGGAAGAGTTTACCAGCGCACTTGAAGCACTCAGCAGCCTAACTAATTTCAGTGGCGGCGACCTAGAAGACATGTACAACAAGATAAACGATAAATACCAAGACAGCGAAAAAGCGGCGCAAAATGTGAGTGACCGAATAGCTGCGATTGAAGATGTGTCTGATGCGTTATTTGAAGAGTGGCAAGCCGAGCTCGACCTCTATACCAGTGACTCCCTGCGTCGTTCGAGTGAACAAAAGCTGCGCGAGACTCAATCTTCTTACAAGACCATGTTGTCAGCAATGAAGCGTGCTGAGAAGAAAATGGATCCGGTTCTCAATACCCTTCGAGACAACACCCTTTACTTAAAGCATAACCTCAATGCGAGCGCGGTTGGCTCTTTGCAAGGCGAGTTCATGAGCTTAGAAAAAGACATCGCCTACGCGATTAAACAGATGAATGCTGCGATCGCAGAATCAGATAAATTCCTAGCTCAACTGAACCAGAAATAACATCAGTAGAAACGAATCAAGATAAGCCCGTATGAACCCAATCATTATTACTGGCGGCCCTGGCGCCGGAAAAACCACACTGATTAATGCGTTGGCTGATGCGGGTTACCCCACCTTCGCCGAGTCCTCTCGTCAGTTAATAGAACAGCAAAGTCAGATTGAAGACGGTATCTTGCCTTGGGTAAACCTTCCCGGCTTTGCTGAGCTTTGTTTAGGTGTGATGGGCGAGCAAAAAGACCAAGCCAATCAACATCCAATTGCCTTTCTCGATCGTGCTATTCCGGACATTTGTGGCTATTTGGCGCAGGCTAACCTAGAGATAGATGCGACCTACCAAGAAGCAAGCCAAGGATATCACCCTCAAGTGTTATTCTGCCGCCCTGAGGCTTCGATCTATGTTCAAGATGAAGTACGCCCTTACCCGTTTGAAGATGCGTTAGAGATTCACCACGCGCTGGTCAACGTCTATCAAGAGCTGGGTTATGATGTTGTTGAAGTACCGTTTATGTTGGTAGATGAGCGAGTGCAGTTCGTTGAAAGTTACTTAGGAGTCAAAAGCTAGATTCCAGATATCTCGTTCCTCGATTCTGGAAGGGCGATTCGCCAAGTAGATATCGAATACGCTCTTCGTAACCCGCATCTCGTTTACTCGTATCTTAGCTAGCTAAAAAAACAAAAGCCCCGAGCAGCTTGGCTACTCAGGGCTTTCTTATTTACTTAGCTAGAAGCTAGTCAGCTGGCAATTAAGCCTTAGCTGGACGTGCTGCGCGCTTACGCTCGTTTTCCGTAAGAAGCTTCTTACGGATACGGATGCTTTCTGGCGTTACTTCTACTAGTTCGTCTTCGTCGATGAACTCAAGAGCTTGCTCTAGAGTGTGACGGATAGGTGGCGAAAGAACCTGTGCTTCATCAGTACCAGATGCACGAACGTTCGTTAGCTGCTTACCTTTCAGACAGTTTACTGTCAGGTCGTTTGAACGGTTGTGAATACCGATGATTTGACCTTCGTATACTTCATCCGCGTGCTCAGCAAATAGACGACCACGTTCTTGTAGGTTGAATAGTGCGTAAGTCAGAGCTTTACCCGTTGCGTTCGAGATAAGAACACCGTTGTTACGTTGACCGATTACGCCGCCTTTGTGAGGACCGTAGTGATCAAATGAGTGGTAAAGAAGACCAGAACCAGACGTTAGAGTTAGGAACTCAGTTTGGAAACCGATAAGACCACGAGAAGGCATCATGAAGTCCATGCGAACACGGCCTTTGCCATCTGGAGACATATCAGTTAGCTCACCTTTACGTAGACCGATGTTTTCCATGATGCCACCTTGGTGCTCTTCAAGCACATCGATAGTCACAGTTTCAAACGGTTCAGTTAGGTTGCCATCTTCGTCTTTCTTGATGATAACTTCTGGACGAGATACAGCTAGCTCGAAGCCTTCACGACGCATGTTTTCGATCAAGATAGATAGGTGAAGCTCACCACGACCTGAAACACGGAAGCGATCTGGGTTATCAGTTTCTTCAACACGTAGTGCAACGTTGTGTACTAGTTCTTTTTCTAGACGCTCAAGGATGTTACGTGAAGTAACGAACTTACCTTCTTTACCCGCGAACGGAGAAGTGTTTACTTGGAACGTCATTGTTACTGTTGGTTCGTCAACAGAAAGCGGAGTCATTGCTTCAACATTGTTTTGGTCACAGATAGTGTCTGAAATCTTTAGTTCACCAAGACCAGTGATTGCAATGATGTCGCCAGCGTTAGCTTGCTCAACTTCGTGACGGTCAAGACCTAGGTAACCAAGGACTGTACCGACTTTACCGTTACGCTTTTTACCGTCAGAACCAACGATCGTTACTTGTTGGTTTGGCTTAACAGAACCACGTGTAACACGAGCAACACCGATAACACCTACGTAAGAGCTGTAATCAAGTTGCGAAATTTGCATTTGTAGAGGACCGTCAAGGTCAACTGCAGGCGCGTCTACTGTATCAACAACAGCTTGGAACAATGGTTCCATGTCTGTACCAGTCTCGCCTTCTTCCATTGTTGCCCAACCGTTTAGAGCTGAAGCGTAAACAACGGTGAAGTCTAGTTGCTCATCAGTAGCACCTAGGTTGTCGAAAAGGTCGAATACTTGATCCATAACCCAATCAGGACGAGCGCCTGGGCGGTCAATCTTGTTGATTACAACGATTGGCTTAAGACCGTGTGCGAATGCTTTTTGCGTTACAAAACGAGTTTGAGGCATTGGGCCATCAACTGCGTCAACGATAAGCAGAACAGAGTCAACCATAGACATGATACGCTCAACTTCACCACCGAAGTCCGCGTGTCCCGGAGTATCTACGATGTTGATGCGGTAATCATTCCAGTTGATTGCTGTGTTCTTAGCAAGAATGGTAATGCCACGCTCTTTTTCGATGTCATTCGAATCCATGACACGCTCTTCAGCTTCACCACGAGACTCAAGAGTGCCTGACTGTTGTAGCAGTTTATCAACCAAAGTCGTTTTACCGTGGTCAACGTGCGCGATGATCGCGATATTTCTTAACTTATCAATCTGTGGAGTAGACATGGATTCTCGATTCACTCATAAAAGTAGCCGCACATAACCAACAACTGGATAAATGCCACTAGCTTGATTTAAAAAACGGTCAATAATATACCAGATTCTAGACAAAAACCCAGAAATATGTGATCTGAACCAAGGCTTTTTTCTTTATTAGCGATTCATATCCGCTTAACTTTGACTCAGTACAGTGTTGATTAGCCAAATTCGTAGGATTCTAAAAAAGCATCACCTGCGAGTGGTGAGCCGAATCTCCCGCAAAATAACAAAAGTGGATTGACAACTTGAGCAATTCATTGCTGAATGGTGCTCGCTTATGTCTCATATTGGTGCACAGAAAAACAATTGCACCAATAAAGTGCAATCAGAGATCATTTTGGTGCAAAAACTAGGCTAAGCAAACCTAGCAAACAAGTAAATCATTGAAATTAATGGAATAATTTTTTTGGCACGTTTTTGGCTATAGATAAATCAGCATCGATTAATGCACTTATAGACATTAATCAATGCTAGTTTCAACCGAATCGAGCTAATACCGAATTAATAACACTGGAGGTTATCCAAGATGTCAGTAGAAAATGTACTATCCCTGATCCAAGAGAACGAAGTTAAATTTATCGACTTACGTTTTACTGATACAAAAGGTAAAGAGCAGCATATCTCTATTCCTTCTCACCAAGTTGATGCAGACTTCTTCGAAGAAGGCAAAATGTTTGACGGCTCTTCAGTAGCTGGTTGGAAAGGCATTAACGAATCTGACATGGTAATGATGCCAGATGCAGCATCTGCTGTACTGGACCCATTCACAGAAGACGCAACGCTAAACATCCGTTGTGACATCCTTGAGCCTGCAACAATGCAAGGCTACGACCGTGACCCACGCTCTATTGCTAAACGTTCTGAAGAATACCTACGTTCTACAGGTATCGCAGACACAGTTCTAGTTGGTCCAGAGCCAGAATTCTTCCTATTTGATGACGTTAAGTTCTCAAACGACATGTCTGGTTCTTTCTTCAAGATTGATGACGTAGAAGCAGCTTGGAACACAGGTTCTGACATCGAAGGCGGTAACAAAGGTCACCGTCCTGGCGTTAAAGGCGGTTACTTCCCAGTAGCTCCTGTAGATTCATCTCAAGACATCCGTTCAGCAATGTGTCTAGTAATGGAAGAGATGGGCCTAGTTGTTGAAGCTCACCACCACGAAGTAGCAACTGCGGGTCAAAACGAAATCGCTACTCGCTTCAACACGCTAACAGCGAAAGCTGATGAAACTCAAATCTACAAGTACGTTGTACACAACGTTGCTCACGCATTTGGTAAAACAGCGACATTCATGCCTAAGCCACTAGTTGGTGACAACGGTTCTGGTATGCACGTTCACCAATCTCTAGCAAAAGACGGTGTTAACCTGTTTGCTGGTGATAAGTACGGCGGCCTATCTGAAATGGCTCTTTACTACATCGGTGGTGTAATCAAGCACGCTCGTGCAATCAACGCGTTTGCTAACCCGTCAACTAACTCGTACAAGCGTCTTGTACCTGGTTTCGAAGCACCTGTAATGCTTGCTTACTCAGCACGTAACCGTTCTGCTTCTATCCGTATCCCAGTAGTACCAAGCCCTAAAGCACGTCGTATCGAGCTACGTTTTGGTGACCCAGCAGCTAACCCATACCTATGCTACTCAGCAATGCTTATGGCTGGTCTTGACGGTATCAAGAACAAGATTCACCCAGGTGAAGCTATGGATAAAGATCTATACGACCTTCCTGCAGAAGAAGCAGCTGAAATCCCAACAGTTGCAGAATCTCTACAAGAAGCTCTAGCAGCGCTTAGCGAAGACCGTGAGTTCCTAACAGCTGGTGGCGTATTCTCTGACGATTTCATCGATTCTTACATCACTCTGAAATCTGACGACGTACAACGCGTGAACATGGCTACACACCCACTTGAGTTTGAACTGTACTACTCAGTTTAATCTCCGGTAGAAATAAGCTATTTCTTACTGCAACCTTGTAAGAATCACAGACTAAATATTAGGCTCGCCTCGCAGGCGGGCCTTTTTTATATTCTCCCTCCCGCTCCTTCCTCGTACCATATCTTAAACAAAAGCCCTTAGAGGCTGTCGTGCTAAATACAATAAAATCAATAACAAAACCAACGCCAAACGTGAAATCATCTAACGATGAAAAAGAGGCTAAAGATATGAAAAACATACTGTTCCTGATCGGGTTAACAGTCGCACTCTCATGCTCAGCTCAAACAGTGTATACCTGGGTAGATGAAGATGGCGTGCTCCACTTTAGTGATAACCCTAGTGCTCAAGATGCCGAGGCTCTTCGCCTGCCAGATGTGCAAGCTTCAGCACCTGCGCCTAAATTTGAGGCCTCGACTCCCGTTGACGCCGCAACTTCATCTACAACTAAAACAGCAACGCCAGCTAAAACTCAGGCAGAAACAGAAGCCACAGAACGCGAGGTTCCCACTCAATTAGCCCTCACCCTGTTGAATCCAGTTCATGATCAAACCATTCGTAGCAACCGCGGCTTAATCCCGATTCAGATAGAGCTCAACCGAAAGCTTGGTATTGGGGAGCAATTACAATTAGTACTCGATGGCCGTCGATATGGCGCCCCACAGACCCAACCTATTTGGGAATTAAAAGGTATCGAACGAGGTACTCACACCATTGCAATTCAAGCACATAGAAGCGGCAAGCTTATTGCATCTACTAGTCCAGTCACCGTGTATTTACATCGAGCGACGCTCAAGTAGGCCTATGTGTTAAAAGAGACTGAATTACCTCTACTTTTCACCTAATCGAAGCAGCTTTCAGCGACTCTAATGAATTATCTTTAGCTTCTGGTTGATATGCGCCATACTTGAACTTAGCTACGCACCAATTTGGTGCAGTGAGAAAAAACACCAGTTCAAGGACGAAATAGTGAATCGATCAGCCAAAAGCGACAGCATAGATACACATCATCTTTCCAGCGCCATTCTAGACAACATGGTGACTTCGACATTGATGCTCGATGAGCAATTGTATGTCCGATATGCCAACCCAGCAGCTGAACAGCTCTTTTCACAGAGCGCACGACGCATCGTTGATCATCCACTGAGCCAACTTATCCAACACGCCTCATTAGATTTGGCGCTTCTGACTCAACCGCTGCAGAGTGGCCAGAGCATTACAGACAGTGACGTTACCTTTGTTGTTGATAACCGCCCACTGATGCTTGAAGTCACGGTTAGCCCAATATCTTGGCAACGAGAGACGCTGCTACTCGTTGAGATGCGCAAGATAGACCAGCAAAGACGCCTCAGCCAAGAACTCAACCAACATGCACAACAACAAGCGGCTAAGCTGCTAGTACGTGGGTTAGCACATGAGATTAAGAACCCACTCGGTGGCTTAAGAGGTGCCGCGCAGTTACTTGGGAAAATGCTCCCTGATCAGTCCCTTAATGAGTATACGCAGATCATTATTGAGCAAGCCGACCGCCTAAGAGCTTTGGTCGACCGCTTGCTTGGTCCGCAGAAGCCGGGGACCAAATCTGAAGAAAACCTCCACCAGATACTTGAGAAAGTCAGGCAACTCGTAGAACTTGAATCGGGTTCTACGCTAGCCATCGAACGAGATTACGACCCTAGCCTACCGGACATCTTGATGGACTCGGCACAGGTTGAACAAGCGATGCTCAATATCGTGAGTAACGCAGCGCAGATTCTAAAGGCTCAGGATTCTGGAAAAATCACCATTCGCACCAGAACGGTGCATCAAGCAAATATTCATGGGCAACGACACAAACTCGCGGCTCGTGTTGAGATCAGCGATAACGGTCCGGGCATCCCCGATGATTTAAAAGACACCCTGTTTTACCCAATGGTTAGCGGACGAGAAGGCGGTACAGGATTAGGGCTATCGATTTCTCAAAACCTGATCGATCAACACAATGGGAAAATTGATGTTGAAAGCTGGCCGGGCAGCACCACATTCACGATTTACCTGCCGATTTAGGTTACAAGAGCCTCGCTATTGGACTGCGAGAGGAAAGGCTTAACTCGGTAACACAAAAATTAAAGACATCATAAAAACAACAATGATTATCACAATAGATTTGGCTGCAAAGGAATTGAATTATGAGTAAGGGATACGTTTGGGTCGTCGATGACGACAGCTCTATCCGCTGGGTAGTAGAGAAAACACTCTCATCCGCGGATATAAAGTGTGAGACATTTGCTGATGCCGAGAGCGTATTGCTTGCGCTTGAACGCGAGACACCTGACGTATTGGTGTCTGATATTCGCATGCCAGGTATTGACGGAATTGAGCTGTTGCATCAAGTTCACCAACGCTCTCCCGACCTGCCCGTGATCATAATGACCGCGCACTCAGACCTTGATGCGGCGGTGAATGCATATCAAAAAGGCGCCTTTGAATATCTACCAAAGCCGTTCGATATTGATGAAACACTGACTCTCGTAGAACGAGCGATCGCGCACAGCCAAGAACAGAAACGCGAGCAAGCCAGTGAAGTAGCTGAAGACACCAACGCACCAGAAATCATCGGTGAAGCACCGGCAATGCAGGAGGTTTTTCGAGCTATTGGCCGCTTGTCTCGCTCATCCATATCCGTACTTATCAATGGTGAATCGGGTACTGGTAAAGAATTAGTCGCCCACGCTCTGCATCGTCACAGCCCAAGAGCCAAGAAACCCTTCATTGCCTTGAACATGGCAGCAATCCCCAAAGATCTGATCGAGTCTGAACTGTTTGGCCACGAGAAAGGCGCCTTTACCGGTGCTAACAGCGTTCGCCAAGGGCGCTTCGAACAGGCCAACGGAGGCACACTGTTTCTTGATGAGATCGGCGACATGCCACTCGATATTCAGACTCGCCTGCTACGAGTACTTTCCGATGGTCAATTTTATCGTGTGGGTGGGCACTCAGCAGTTAAGGTTGACGTTCGTATCGTTGCCGCAACCCACCAAGATCTTGAACGGTTGGTGCATGAAGGTGACTTCCGTGAAGACCTTTTCCACCGACTCAACGTTATCCGAATCCATATCCCGGCACTTCGCGAACGTAAACAAGACATTGAAAAGCTGACTCATCACTTCCTAGCATCAGCCGCCGAAGAGCTCGGTGTTGAAGTGAAAACACTGCATCCTGAGACCATTTTAAAGCTCAATCAGCTGAATTGGCCGGGTAACGTGCGTCAGCTTGAGAACATTTGCCGTTGGCTCACCGTGATGGCGAGCGGCAGTGAGATTCTTCCTTCAGATCTACCACCAGAACTACTGGAAGAAAAAGTAGTGACGACCTCAGGGACCGGAGATAATTGGCAACAACTGCTCGCTGATTGGGCAAAATGTGCGCTTGATTCAGGAGAAAAAGAGCTACTGACTTATGCTCTGCCAGAGTTTGAACGTATACTGCTAGAGGCTGCACTCAACCATACTAATGGCCATAAACAGGATGCTGCTAAGGTTTTGGGATGGGGAAGAAATACCCTAACTCGTAAACTCAAAGAACTGTACTAGACCTTATATGACTCTCGATGCTGCTACTTTTTAACCAAAAAAGTATCGCTTGGTTTGAATAGTGTCGGTACAATTACAGTATACCATCCACCAAAGTTGTAGCTAAAGATGTCTTTGAAAACACAAATTACCTTGAGAACCGCAGTGGTTCTGCCATTCGTGATGATTTTTCTGTTCACTATGGGCGTAATGGTTTTCACTCAAAAACAAAGCTACCAAGAGATGGTGAGAGATATTAGTGCACGCCAGCTAACATCTCTCACCGATAATGTTCATCAAAGCCTGTCTAATTTTTTAGAAAAACCATTTCACGCAAACCTCTCACTCAGCCATAACATCGGCTACCACCATCTGTATCAAGCAGGAAACCTTAGTAAGGTCCAAGACTATATTTTTTATACGTTTTCAGACCATTTCACTGCAGTACCTCAACTCGATGTAATCGGCTTTGGTTCTGAAGATGGCAATTACGTCGGTTTCCGAAAAGAAGCCAACAAAGGCTACACCTTGATGGTGCAAGACGAGCGCACCAATGATCAGTTAGTCATTTACCGTGGCAGCAAGGTTAGTGAAGACATTCGCTCGGTGATTTCAGGTTACGATCCAAGAATCCGCCCTTGGTACACACCTGTTGCGACAAAGAAAAAGGCAGTATGGTCACCAATTTATGCCAATGCTGACGAACGCCAAGACATCACCTTATCTGCTCTCGCTCCTATCTATGATAATAATGAATTCAAAGCAGTCGTCGTCAGCGACATCAAGATCAATACCTTCAATGCGTTTCTAAAAAAACTCAAAGATAGAACAGATGCCTCTGTTTATATCATCGATAAGCAACAACGCTTGGTCGCGCACTCCGGCGGGGGTAGTGTAGTTTCATGGGGAACAGGGAAAACAAATAAAGGACAACGCTTACTGGCAACAGAGAGTGCTAACCCCGTCATACGTGAAAGTGCCAGTTACGTAGACCAATTCCACCTAATCGATAATTTTGGTGAACAGCGCTTTAGCTTTCACCTAGACAACGAGCGATACTTCAACCAAATAACCCCTTATGAGGATGAACACGGCCTCACGTGGTTTATTGGTGTATCGATTCCAGAGAGCAACCTGCTCGGTGAATTACCAGAAAATCAAAGAAACAGTTGGTTGATCGGACTAGCCCTGAGTTGCATTGGGGTCATTGCAGGATTAATTGCCTTTAATCGCGTGACCCAACCTATTACCTCCACCGCAGACGCAGCAAAGCATCTCGCCAAGGGTGATTGGGACAGCAGCATGCCGAAATCCGGCCATATCTACGAAACCAGTATGTTGGTAGAAGCCTTTAACGAGATGGCCAACAATTTAAAAGCTTCGTTCAAGCAGCTTCAGTCTCAACTTACCTACGACTCGTTGACCAAACTGTACAGCCGTGAAGGCTTTATCGATGCCGCACAAAAAATTACTGACACTAAGCAAGGTACCCTTTACTTAGTAGGTATTGATCGCTTCCGCGATATTAATGACAGCCTAGGCCATTACAATGGCGACCAATTGCTGATCATCTCAGCGGCTCGTTTAAGAGGCATATTGCCATCAGAATATCTATTGGCACGTACTGGTGGTGATGAGTTCGCTATCTACGCCCCTAACGTCACCCAAGAGAATGACGTTCAATTGCTCGCGAATCGCTTATTGCAGACCTTTGCCTCTCCATTTGCCATGGAATCTGAGAGTGTGGTTATCAAAGTCTCAATTGGTGTTGTACATGTCTCTAACGATCAAGATATTACGCTATGGCTTCGTAACAGCAGCATTGCACTAAGTAACGCAAAACAAGACAAAACCAGTGTCAGTATTTACAGCTCAGAGATGGGCAAGGCCTCAAGGCATCGTACTACGATGTTAGCTCGGATGAACAAAGCGATTGAGTTACAACAATTCGAACCCTTTTATCAGCCGATTATCGACCTTGAATCTGGCTCCACCATAGGCGCCGAAGCCTTAGCTCGTTGGATTACAAACGAAGGGATTGTTTCGCCATTGGAGTTTATCCCACTTGCAGAAGAAACTGGGCTTATTAACGACATTGGTAAGCAAATTCTACATAAATCCTGTCGAGATACCGCGATCGCAATAGAGTCAGGAAAGTGGAGTGAAGATTTTTCTATTCACGTTAACCTTTCTGTCGACCAGCTCACTGAAAAAGGCTTCGTTGCTCTTGTCAAAAATACATTGAGTGATACCAAATTACCGGCCAAGAACCTCACGTTAGAGATCACCGAGTCACGTATCATAGATAATGACCCAATCATCATCGATAATATGCTGACTCTAAAGGCACTAGGGATATCAATTGCGATTGATGACTTTGGTACCGGTTATTCGTCATTAGCTTACTTACATAAACTGCCATTTGATTGCCTTAAGATTGATCGAAGCTTTGTCAGCAAACTTGATAAAGAGAACCTAGACAGTTCTATCGTCGCGGCTATCGTTAACATCACCAAGGGCTTCAAAGTGAGCTTAGTGGCAGAAGGCGTTGAAACACAACAACAGGCTGAACTCCTCAAACAACTGCAATGTCCACAGGCACAAGGCTTCTTATACAGTCGCCCAGTTCCGTTTGAGCAATGGCCTACCGACCTCGTCAATACTAAACAAAACACCAAAGAAAGCCTCACCTAAATCAGGCAAAGTATCGAATGAGTCAGATACAAAAATGCCAGCATGATGCTGGCATTTTTTATTGTTCTATTTTCTATCGAGCTATTAGATAACGCGAGAGAATTGCTGCTGGCGAGCCTTCGCACGTAGGTATTTATCAAAGCACATACAGATGTTACGGATCAGCAAGCGGCCACGCAGAGTAACGCGGATTTCTTTATCATCGACTTCAACCAAATCATCGTTGATGAAGGTTTGTAGAAGATCTAAATCTTCTTTGAAGTAGCGATTAAAGTTAACCGAGAACTCAGATTCGATCATCGTCTTATCAAGCTTAAAGTTACAAATAAGCTGCTTGATCACTTCACGACGTAGAAGGTCATCACTATCTAATACCACGCCTTTCCAAAGTGCATGGCGTAGGTCATTCACCTGAGCATAGTACTTCTTCAGCTCTTTTTGGTTTTGTGCGTAAGCATCACCGACCATAGAGATAGCAGAAACACCGAAACCAATTAAGTCAGCTTCACCTTGGGTAGTGTAACCTTGGAAGTTACGATGCAGAATACCTTCACGCTGAGCAACCGCTAGTTCATCTTCAGGTAGAGCGAAGTGATCCATGCCAATGAACTGATAACCAGCACCCGTTAGCGTCTCGATGGTATCTTGTAAGATAGCCATTTTCTCTTTCGCTTCCGGTAGGTCTTCGTCTTTAATCTTACGTTGCGCAGCAAAAAGCTGAGGCATGTGAGCGTAGTTAAATACCGATAAACGACCCGGTTTCATTTCAAGCACTTGCTTCAATGTTTCAGCAAACAAAGCTTGAGTCTGCTTCGGTAGGCCGTAAATCAAGTCAAGGTTAGTTGAGCGGAAACCTAACTCTTTGGCACGCTGAACCATCGCAATGATGAACTCTTCATCTTGCTCACGGTTAACCAGCTTCTGTACTTCTTTATTAAAATCTTGAACACCAATACTCAGACGGTTGAAGCCTTCATTACGCAGGTGATCCAGTACGTCGAGTTCAATCTCACGCGGGTCAACTTCAATACTGATCTCAGCATCAGCCGTAAAGTTAAATTCATCACGCAAAATCATCATCAAGCGAGTGATTTGGGCTTTGGTCAAAAACGTTGGCGTACCACCACCGAAGTGCAATTGAGTCACTTCGCGGCCATTCAATAAAGAGGCGCGTTGGCGGATTTCATGTTCAATCACATCAAGGTACTCATCCGCTTTATGCGAATGACGAGTAATAACTTTATTACAGCCACAGTAGTAACAAAGCTTGTGGCAGAACGGGATATGCACGTAAAGAGAGAGTGGACGCTCAGGATATTGAGTACACGCCATGTCGTAATCAGCGACGGTAAACGCTTCATGAAACTCCAACGCAGTTGGGTATGAGGTGTAACGAGGTCCCGAATAGTTGTACTTGTTTAAGATTTCTTGGTCCCAAACGATTTGCTGATTCGTTGTTACTGGCTTGCTCGACATAGCGGTACTTCCAATTTAGATCCGCGAGAACCTAAGGTCTCTCAAATCATTTTACATACATTAAAATATAGACGGGTTATTTTGCCACACGACCTGTAAGGTCGTTCTAAGACAAAATCAATTTTTCAGACAAAAACTCAGAACTGCTAGCTTGATCACTAACAATGCACCGAAATAAAAAGGTGCAAAAGGTAAGAAGGCTCATTTAACACTATCCATAAAGATAAGGTGTATTAAGAACAATGCGAATTAAAACTATATGTCTCAAAAAAAACGCATCTCAAAAACACCATGTATTAAGCAAGCCTCTATTTAAAATAGTCTTAGCGACTAAATCATCTGAATGTTAATTTGGTTGTTGAGAGGCTTAACCTTCTCTTGCAACCTTTTCAGATCTTCAATGACCGCATCATTCAAGCGAGTCTCTGCCTTATGGCGTGTGAGATTCTGCTGCATGCGTTCTTTCTTCGTCAGTTCCTGCCTTTCATCTCCGCGAGCCATATCTTTGACGATATGGTACAGCTCAGAAAGAGCAGGATACTCAGAATCAAAATCGACACGCTCATCTCCCTGAACATTATCCATAATGATACACACTCGGATACTGATCTCAGGTAAGTCACATTGCCCTTGAATGCCCGCTAAGCACAAAGTATTTACGTTTTCGTAAATCGTCGCGTTACGTTTTTCAATGGCTAGTGCTCGATGCTGCTTTTGCAACTCCGTCTGCTTCTTCACTTGAAGTAGAAGGTAACCTGCGTAAGAGCCCAAGCCGAGAATGATAATTCCACCAGCAATTGCTAATAAGGTTACGTTCATTGGCTATTAACCTTTAAAGTTGTCTAAGTCGAAATCTTCGAATTGAGATAACAAGTCTTCGTCAGAGCTCGCTTTCTTCTTAGATGCAACAGGTGCTTCTTCGAAGATCTCTTCTTCATCGTCTTCTGGCTCTAGTAGACCTAAGCGGCCCATTAGGTGTTCGATACGATCTAGTTTCTCATCAACAAACTTCTGTAGACCAGCACCTAGGTTTTCACCATTCTCGATACGATCTAGTAACGTGTTCAGTTGAGCATCATTCTCAAGCATCTCTAACTCTTGTTCGTTAGATAGCTTGCGCTCTTGTTTCGTCGGCTTCTTCACTGGTTCAATAATCAGTGGGATTTTTTTCTTGCTACCTAAACGTGGGTCGCGAGCTTGTGCAGCTTTACGCTGTTTTGCTTCACTACCATCTGAATGGCGGCTGCCAGACTTAAGGCCTTTACGTTTTTTAACACGCTTACGTTCACGACCTTCAACATCAGATTCACTACGGTTACGAGTAACCATAGGCTCCGGAGCGCCAAGTGCTCCCGGTTTTCTTGATTTCTTACTACGACCCATTACTGCACTTTCCTCAGTAAAATTACATCATTTCCAAAAAATTCTAGTTCGAGCTTATCCCGCTCTGCCAAAAACTGGAATGTTTGACGACTAAAGAAGACGACATGTGTCGGGTCATTCTTATAGTGCCAACCAGCAAACGCATCTACGTCTATTACTAGTTTAGTCATAAGACCAATCCAGCCCTTGGGTTTAACTAAATTCAACCATTGCTGCCACACTTTGTCTGGGTGATAAAGGTGCTCTATCACCTCCGTGGCAGTCATAAAGTCATACGTTTTTTCCAACACAGATGTTTCTGGGTGGTAATAGATATCGTACAACTCCATGGTGTGTCCGGCTTCTTCTAACATAATAGATAGCGTAGGGCCTGGGCCACAACCAAAATCCAACCCTTGTGAGTTAGATGAAATTTTGTCTGTTAGCGGATCCGCGATGCGAGATAAAAAGCGGCGATAGCCTGCATCACTAGGATCGTTCTCATGGAGATCATAGTGTGCTTTTTCTTCTTTTGCTTCTAACCTTTGTTCAGGTTTAACAAATACCAGTTCACATTGCTGACACTGCAGATAGGCTCTGCGTTTGTCTTCAAAATAGTGATTCACGCCTTGGTGATGGCATAAGGGACAAGTATACATAGCACATCCTTAAACAGGGATGCGAAACATACCAGAAACTGAGTTTATAGTGGAGTGGTATTGGGTGTTTTTTCATCAAATCAATAAAAAAAGCGATAGGAAAACCTATCGCTCTCTAAATCTGCCTATATCGGCCAAAATTTGCATACTCAACTTGGTACACAAATCTCCATTTGTTATTGGTGCTTTCCATGCCAAATTTGTTTGTTGTTCATCGTCCTGATGAGTTTTGGCTATCCTTTTCTAACACCTTGTTGCTGGGCTGTCCTAGCCTGATCCGTTTCTGTCTATACCGTTAGACTAGATGATCATCCGTATCTAAGTCAGCTCCTAGCTGATGGCCGTTACTTTACCCGGTTACAAAAAGACTACAAGAGTGCGACTTCACACTTTTGTACACAAATCGATCACACATTGATAAATCAGACATAAGCGCAAAATGCATTAATAAAACCAATACAAAAGAAAACGCCCCGACCATTACTGATCGGGGCGTCTTCTTCAATCTCGCTCGAACGTACATTTCTTCACTCTGGCTAAGAGCGAGAAACCGACAAATTAGTGTAGACCACCAACGTACTTCGATAAGGTATCAATTTCTGCGTCTGTTAACTTTTTAGCTACATCACGCATCATCGCATTCATGTCGTTATTACGGTTACCATCGCGGAATTTTTCAAGTTGAGCCTTGATGTAATCTGCGTGCTGACCTGAAATTTTAGGGAAACCAGAAAGTTCAGTACCATTACCACGTGGACCGTGACAAGCAATACACGCCGTTACGCCGCGTTCTGCGTTACCCGCAGTGTAAAGGACCTTGCCTTCATCTACTACATTCTCAGGAGTAGAGTTACTAGAGATAGGTAGCGATGCGTAGTATGCCGCTAGGTCAGCCATATCTTCTTCAGATAATGGCATCGCCATTGCACCCATTACAGGTTCATAACGACCTTGCTTACCACCACTTGTCATACCTAGCTTAAGCTCTTTTAACTGCTTCTCTAGATACTTCTCATGTTGACCAGCCAGTTTAGGGTACTGAGTGATCAGACTGTTGCCGTCAGCACCGTGGCAGGCAACACATGTTTGTGATTTGGCTTTACCAGCTTCAATACTACCTTGAGCCCATACTGAGCAGCTGGCTAAAAGACTCAAAATTAGCGCTAATTTCTTCATGACATTCCATTATAATTATCAAGCTTCCAGTACCACTCTATGTTGCCACTCATGGTACAATAGGCGACCTTATGCCGAGCACGGTTATTTTACACAAATTCACAAAAAAGTAATCAATCGACTACACAAAGTCGAGATGGAGTTAACAGTGAGCGTAAAAATTCATTATCAAAACACGCATTTCATTACCAGTGCACCTGATATTCGTCATTTACCAGAAGACGAAGGGATCGAAATTGCGTTTGCAGGACGCTCCAATGCTGGTAAATCTAGCGCGCTAAATCGCGTTACAAACCAAAAAAGTTTGGCGAAAACCAGTAAAACACCCGGTCGAACTCAGCTAATCAACCTATTTAAGGTAACGGATGGCTGTCATATCGTCGATTTACCTGGATATGGCTTTGCTCAAGTACCACTTGAGATGAAGAAAAAATGGCAGAAGTCGCTAGGTGAATACCTACAACGACGTGAAAGCCTGAAAGGTTTAGTAGTATTGATGGATATCCGTCACCCAATGAAAGACCTTGACCAACAAATGATCTACTGGGCTATCGATAGCCGCATCCCAGTGCAAGTTTTGTTAACAAAAGCAGACAAACTGAAAAGTGGCGCGCGTAAAGCACAGCTACTGAAAATTCGTAACGATGCGAAATCTTTCGGTGGAGATGTGGCGGTTGATGTCTTTTCTTCAATGAAAGGCATCGGCGTAGACCAGCTGCGTGCCAAGATGGATGAGTGGTTCGCACCAGCGCTTGCAGACCAACTGATCGATGAGTTAGCAGACGAAGAACACAACGATTCAGAGTAATCTCTATATAGAAGGACTAGCTCGCCACGATCAAGTGTTCGCACCTTATCAATACCCTGCCTAAATATAGGTGGGGTATTTTTTTGCCCATAAATTAGCGGGTTAAACTCAAGAACTGAGAATAAAAGGCAAGATAAACCCGTTACAAGCAATAGAAGTGAACCATACTAAAAAACACATCTAAATAATCAGAACAATGAGAAAGGAATACTCATGTGGAAAACACCATTGGCCATCATTGCACTTATGTTGGTCTCACTGACAGGATTTGCTTCTGAAGCAGAACAAGAACAAGCCCCACTGATCAATGTCGATATGACCTTAGACCTAGATGGCATGGAAAAGTACGCTCAGGAAGCAAACGAGTCACTCGAGGTGATATCACAATCGTTGCAAGCCATCGTCAATAATCCTAACCTCAGCGACGACCAACAGCTGGCTCTTAATCAAACGGTTGAAAGCATCAACAAGCTCGCAGACACAACCAAGACCTCGCTCAATCAACTACCACAAGCCTTAGACCAATCACGCGTCGCCTTTAAGCAGACAAGCCAAACGCTGCTCGATGATATCCAAACCAAAGTCATCATCGCGTTGGTTGCCGTTGTAGGTGTAATTATTATCGCCCTAACCGCTATTTACCTGCTAATCCTCAAACCCATGCAACAAACCTTGGTTAAAGCGACCAACAATATCTCTTCGATGGCGCAATCCATCCAGATCACCGCCGAAGCACTGAAATACAGCACCGAGAAACAACAAAAAATCATGGACTACATTGAGCATTCACCGACTCAATACACTGATAAATAAGGTGTAAGCCATCAATCCTTTATCGATCACTTGTAAAATAAAAGTTATTTCAAGTGATAAAACAATCAACTTATAAACGGATTTAAATTACCAAAAGCTGATCAAACTCCAGTTCTAAAGTAAATCAGGGGGTTATCACTGTGCTTGAGAAAGTGAAATAAAAGGTACTAAAAAATGAGGAGTTCTACGGGGAAATGGTAGGTTGGAAATATTTTTCTTTCGCACAAGAAAAAACGCCCCAGTCAAATACTGACTGGGGCGGCTGAATCAGCCTAATCCAATAACGTGAAACAAAAGGTCTGAAAGATAGAACATCTTACCTCTGTACCCTACGAGATTTAATGTACAACAATTGCTCAGAAATGAAAACAATTTTTGTAGTTTTTTTTCATGAATGTTTTATTTAAACACCTAAAACCTTTTCATGACTCAACTTTATTTGAGACAAAAAAAAGCCAGTGTTTGTGCACTGGCTCATACTAATTTACTTAATAAGGTCAAAAACTGATTAGTGGGCTTGATCCCAGTTGTCACCATGGCCAGCTTCCGCCACAAGCGGCACTTCTAGCTCTGCAGCTGATTCCATCAATTCTTGTACTTTACTTTCAATTTCGGCTAAAGCTGACTCTTCGACTTCAAATACCAATTCATCGTGTACTTGCATAAGCAGTTTCACACGGCCATCGCCTTCCGCTTGAATCCATTCATCAACCAATAGCATCGCTTTCTTGATAATGTCTGCTGCTGTACCTTGCATTGGTGCATTGATCGCCGCACGTTCAGCTGCCTTACGACGCATGCCATTACGAGATTGAATTTCAGGAAGGTGCAGACGACGGCCATAAATGGTTTCGACGAAACCTTGCTCTGAAGCCGCACTACGCGTGTCTTCCATATACTGCATCACTCCAGGGTAACGCTCGAAGTAAGTATCCATGTAGTGCTGTGCTTCGCCACGAGGAATACCCAATTGCTTAGCCAAGCCAAAGGCACTCATGCCGTAGATAAGACCGAAGTTAACGGCTTTAGCTCGACGACGCTGCTCAGTCGTTACTTGCTCAATATCAACACCAATGATCTCAGCAGCCGTTGCCGCGTGGATATCTTTGCCTTGTTGGAATGCTTCCAGAAGCGCTTTATCACCCGATAGGTGCGCCATGATACGCAATTCAATTTGAGAGTAATCGACCGCTAAAATCTTCCAACCATGTTGTGCAACGAATGCTTGGCGGATACGACGACCTTCTTCATTACGAATTGGGATGTTCTGTAGATTTGGATCCGTCGAAGACAAACGACCCGTTGCTGTCACCGCTTGGTGATAAGACGTATGAACACGGCCCGTTTCAGCATTGATCATCTTCGGCAGCTTATCTGTGTAGGTAGACTTCAGTTTCGCAAGGCCACGATACTCAATGATCAACTTAGGTAATGGGTAATCAAGCGCCAGTTCTTGCAGCACTTCTTCGTTGGTTGAAGGTGCACCTGATGGCGTTTTCTTGATAACAGGCAGACCCATTTTCTCAAACAGAATCGCTTGCAACTGTTTTGGCGAGTTCATGTTGAACTCTTGCTCTGCAATCTCGTAGGCTTTCTGTTCTAGCTCATCCAAACGAACCGCAATCTCTTGCGATTGAGCGCCTAACAACATGTCATCGATGAATACGCCAGTGCGTTCAATGCGAGACATCACTGGAATCAGCGGTACTTCGATCTCTTCATAAATCGCTTTTAGCTTTTCATCTTGCTCGATGTTTTCCATTAAACGGTTATGAAGACGTAGTGTCACATCTGCATCTTCTGCAGCGTATGGAGACGCCTCACCCAGCTCAATCTGGTTGAAAGTAAGCTGCTTCTTACCTTTACCTGCAATCTGCTCGAATGAGATGCAGCTGTGCTGTAGGAAGCGCAGCGCTAGGCTATCCATATCATGCTTACCGCCAACGCTATTGAAAACGTAAGACGCTAGCATGGTGTCGTGCTTGATGCCTTTCATCTCGATACCGTAGCGCGCTAAAACGCTCATATCGTACTTCAGGTTCTGACCAACTTTAGCTTGTGATTCATCTTCAAGAATTGGCTTAAGCTGTTCTAGTACCCAATCGCGATCCAGCTGTTGCGGTGCATCTAGGTAGTCGTGAGCAACCGGTACGTAAGCGGCAACGCCTTCTTCAGTTGCGAATGACAGGCCTACGAGATTCGCAACCATGTAATCTAGGCTGTCTGTCTCAGTATCGAAAGCAAACACTTCAGACGCTTTCAGTTTTTCTAGCCAAACATTGAATGACGCTTCATCGAGGATGGTTTCGTAGTTGCTGCGATCAATCGTCACGGCAGACGTATTCATCTCAACAGTCGACGTTGTTGCAGAAGCGCTGCTGCGTACTGACCCAGCTCCCGCTGCGGCAGATTTCTCATCCGCTTCAACCACACCACTACCGCCTTCAAGTAGCTCGTTTAGCCAAGATTTGAAGACCAGTTGACCGTATAGCTTAATCAGCTCATCCGTATTTGGCTGCGCTTTTACTAATGACTCAGGCGTCTCTTCAAGCTCAACATCCAGTTTGATTGTTGCAAGCTCATAAGACATCTCAGCGTTGTCTTTATTATCAATCAGCTTCTTAGCCATAGTTTTTGAACCACGGAAGCCAAGAGCGGCAATATCATCAAGGTTTTGATACAGCTTTTCGATGCTACCAATACCTTGCAACAAAGCCGTCGCTGTCTTATCACCGACACCCGGAACACCTGGGATGTTATCGACTTTATCGCCCATCAGCGCAAGGTAATCGATAATAAGCTCTGGCGGGATGCCAAACTTCTCAATCACGCCTTCACGATCCATTACCACGTTGGTCATGGTGTTGATCAGAGTAACGTTGTCATCAACAAGCTGCGCCATATCTTTATCGCCAGTACTAATAAGCACAGGCATACCCATCGCAGAAGCTTGAGAAGCAAGCGTACCGATCACATCATCCGCTTCAACACCGGGAATAGAGATAAGTGGCAAACCCATCGCACGAATCACATTGTGCAAAGGCTCGATCTGGCAACGAAGATCATCAGGCATAGGTGGACGGTTTGCCTTGTACTCTGGGTACATGTCATCACGGAACGTCTTTCCTTTCGCATCAAAAATTACCGCAATACGGTCAGAAGCAAATTGACGCATCATGCTGCGCAGCATGTTAACTACACCGTAAACAGCGTTGGTTGGGATATCACCATTGCTCATTGTGCCAGGGTAAGCATGGAACGCGCGATATAGGTAAGAAGAGCCATCAATCAGAATCAATGGATTATCAGGAATACGAGCCATAATGTTTGTGTATCCAGTAAGTACAGAAATTATCTGTTAAGAATGCCACGTCTGTTAGTTGGATTCCACGTTGTCGATCTGTATCCGTTCACTCGGTTGTGTTCGTTATAATCGATTTGTTGTTATTTTTTGTTCTTAGACGCAAGCGTTCTGTGGATAACTCTGTTTATATTATTTATCCACCCTGTTGAGAACTAAGGTGAACAACTCAAAAAACACAAATAAATACATGAAAATAAAGAATATTTTTACAGATCGAACAGATGATCAACGATCTTTTCTCGATCTTGCGTTGTGGAAAAGAATGCTGATGGCGTTTTATTCATAAAAATACGTGCTACTAAATATGCATCTTGTTGAAATGCTAGGTATAAAAAAAGCGACACCCGAAGATGTCGCCTAGCAAAAACTGGTAAAGCCATTCAAATTGAATACCACAGCTTTACCTAAAAGCTATAAATTACACTGGAAGCAATGTGAGCAATGTCGTGTCAAAAAGAACTTAGTACAAGTTCGCGAGAATTCTGTTGGGTAACCAAGTAGATACTTGAGTACTTAACATCCTTGTGAACATTTCCTCATTCCCTAAGACGAAGTTAATAATAATGATTCTCATTTAATAGTCAACACTTAAATGATAATAAATCTCATTTAATTTATATTCCCTTAACTGTTGTGCTCAAATTTGCTTCAAAAAATGAATTCTATGGTCATTAATGTGTTCTTTTTCTTCTAATTTTTCGATTAGATAACCGTTCCTCAATAACAGTCGCAACATTGCGGGGAACTGGTTACGAGACTTAACCTTTAACAACTTGTATCCCTGTTGTTGTACCCACTGCTCCTGAGCATCTAATTGCGCCTGTGCAACGCCTTTGTTCCTCGCGAGCGGTGATACACCACCAAACCAGCTGTAAAAGGTGTGTTTATCCATTTCGTAGCCGATCTTAAAACCGAGCAACACGCCAGCTTCTTCAGCCACTAAGATAAGGCTCTTTTTCCCTGTCAGTCGCTCTGAAAGAGAAGCGACACTCTCTTTTTTAGCGAATTCAGAGATCTGCTCGACAACAGAGACCACCTCTTCTAACGAACCTTCACGTACGACAACTGACATCTTATCTATCCTTTATAAACGAAAGGGCTGGCACAACGGCCAACCCTTTTACTGATCACTTAAGTGAGTTCTGCGCGGTTACTTTTCCTTTAAGTGCTCTGCTGCTTGTGCATTGTCTTCTGCAAGCCACTCAGCAACATCTTTAGCAAAGTAAGTAAGAATTCCGTCAGCACCAGCTCGCTTAAAGCACAGCAATGATTCCATTACGGTTTCACGCTCTTTCAGCCAACCGTTTTGAATCGCCGCTTTATGCATCGCATACTCACCAGACACTTGGTATGCAAATGTCGGCGCTTGAAGTTCATGCTTAACACGGCGCACGATGTCTAGGTAAGGCATGCCAGGCTTAACCATCACCATATCCGCACCTTCATTAAGATCCATGGCTACTTCGTGAATCGCTTCATCGCTGTTCGCAGGATCCATCTGGTAGTTCTTCTTGTTACCACCTTTCAGGTTCGAAGCACTGCCGACTGCATCGCGGAATGGACCGTAGTAGCACGATGCGTATTTCGCAGAGTACGCCATGATTTGAGTATGAATGTAACCCGCTTCTTCTAGCGCTTCACGGATCTTACCAATACGACCATCCATCATATCTGATGGTGCAACCACATCTGCACCCGCTTCAGCGTGTGATAATGCTTGCTTGATCAAGACTTCTGTCGTCTCGTCATTCATCACGTAACCATCTTCATCGATGATGCCGTCTTGGCCATGAGTGGTGAATGGGTCTAGTGCTACGTCAGTAATAACGCCCATGTTTGGCACATGCTCTTTTAGTAAACGTACAGCGCGCTGCACCAAACCTTCTGAGTTATGAGCTTCAGCTGCGCATAAACTTTTAGCATCTTGGTTCACTACTGGAAATAGAGCAATCGCAGGAACACCCAGTTTTGACAGGTAATCTGCTTCCTCAAGCATGTAATCGATAGACAAGCGTTCTACACCTGGCATTGACTCGACAGGCTCGCGACGGTCTTTACCCATCAGGATAAACATTGGGTAGATTAGATCATCCACAGACAATTGATTTTCTGCCATTAGGCGACGGCTAAAGTCGTGCTTACGCATACGGCGCATACGGCGACCTGGGAATTGACCTTGAATTGAAACAGACACTAGATTCTCCTTGCCTAGTCTAAGTACCGAAATACTTAGATATGAAAAGTGCTAAATACAGGCAAAAGCATATCACTGATGGCTCAGGACGCTAGCAGTAAAATATGAAACCCACTCAAAAACAGGGATAAATGGCAAAAAATGACCTTCTCCTCACACTGCCGTATACTCATGACAACTCAGTAATGACCGCTTTCAGGACAAAACAATGATCGACACCCATGCTCATATTTACGCTAGTGAATTCGATGAAGACCGCGAACAAGTGGTGCAGCGTGCGCTTGCTCAAGGTATTAATACCATTCTGTTACCGAACATCGATTTAGAATCTATCGAGCCAATGCTAGCGACGGAAGCTCAGTTTCCTGATGTGTGCCGTTCAATGATGGGCCTACACCCTTGTTATGTGGATGCAAATATCGAGCAAACCCTCAAAACCATTCGAGCTTGGTTTGATAAGCATGACTTTATCGCGGTGGGTGAGATTGGTATCGACTTGTACTGGGATAAAACCTTTAAAGCCGAACAAGAGATGGCCTTCGTCACCCAGCTACAGTGGGCAAAAGAGCTCGAGTTACCTGTAGTAATCCACACACGAGATTCTATTGAAGAGACACTTGCCCTACTCCGTACAGAACAAGATGGCAGCTTACGTGGCGTATTCCACTGCTTTGGTAGCAGCTTAGAGGAAGCTCAAGCAATCAATGCGTTAGGTTTTCACTTAGGTTTAGGCGGCGTATCGACCTTTAAGAACTCAGGGATGGATAAGGTGATCCCACACCTTGATATGAATTACGTCATTCTAGAGACAGATTGCCCATACTTAGCACCAACACCGAATCGCGGTAAACGCAATGAACCAGCCTATACAGAATTGGTGGCAAAACGCATCGCCGAATTGCGCGGAATTACCCTTGAAGAAGTCGAAAGCATAACCACCGCCAATGCTAAATCACTGTTTAATCTATGATAAATCTATTAATAAGTAATTATTATGGATTTTCCATGAATTTATTTGAGAAAGCTAAGTGATACATATAGTATCAACCGCCTGCATATGGAGGTAGTTGATTATGTGTGACCACTCACAACACTTACAACGTCAGCATCGAACTCTATGGCATAAAATTTGGGGCATCAAAGAGCTCTATATATGTCAGAACTGTGGCTATCAGTTAAAGATTCGATAAACAGACATAATAAAAAAGCGGCCCTAGGCCGCTTTTTTATTATGTGATTTTTACTGAAGGCATACCGAATTAAGATTCAGCTTCTTCCTCTTCATCAGCATCTGGCTTACGCGTATAAAAACGTGCGAAGAACAGACCAATCTCAAATAGAATACACATTGGAATCGCCAACAATGTTTGCGAGATCATATCTGGTGGTGTCAGCATCATACCAATGATGAAAGCACCTACGACAATGTAAGGACGCTTTTCAGACAAAGATTGAGGCGTTGTTGCCCCCGTCCAACACAACAAGATAATCGCAACTGGCACTTCAAAGGCAATACCAAAAGCAAAGAACAGCGCGAGTACAAAATCAAGATAGCTTGATATGTCGGTTGCGAACTCTACTCCCCCTAATGATATGGCTGTAAAAAAGCCAAATACCAACGGGAATACAATGAAGTAAGCGAACGCCACACCACAGTAAAACAACAATGAACTCGAAGCTAATAGCGGCATGATCAAGCGTTTTTCATGCTTGTATAAACCCGGAGCAACAAAAGCCCACACCTGATATAAAATAAACGGAACCGCGAGGAATATAGACGCGATCAAAGTTAATTTCAGTGGTGTGAAAAATGGCGATGCAACATCGGTTGCGATCATCGTCGCCCCTTCCGGTAGACGATCTACCAAAGGTGCTGATACGAATTCATAAATATCATTAGCAAAATAAATTAGCCCGACAAATATCACTAGCACCGCGACAATCGCGCGTAGTAGGCGATTACGTAGTTCTAGAAGATGGCTAATTAAAGGCTGTGTCTGCTCAGTCGAAGACATGTCAAACCTCTTAAACAGGAAGATCGAAAAGGAGTCGCGCACCTATCTATCCAGTTGAATTGGTATCCACTTGAATAGGTATCTACTTAAACATCTTGCGACTTAAGTATCTGGCGACCCCTCCTTGCGAGACTATTCGGCTTTCTTATCTGACGGTGCTGAAGCTTCGCTGTTAACCTGAATAGTTTCAGATTCCACAGTTTCCGTGACACTAGGTTTAGTCTCACTAGGCTTATCAGACTCAGGCTTAGCATACGGACGTTGAACCTCAGCAGCGGCCTGCTTGAGTTCATCGACTGATGCTTTTAGGTCTGGGGATAAATCTTCCATACCCATTTTTTCCGCCTTGCGCAGGTTTTCTTGCAGCTCTTGCACCTTAAGCTCGTGAGAAAGTTCATCTTTCACACTGTTTGCCATGCTTTTCGCTTGTCCAACAAACTTGGAAATACTACGAATCGCCACAGGTAAACGCTCAGGTCCTAAAACCACTAACCCAACGACAGATATTAATACCAGTTCCCAAAAACCGATATCAAACACGATTTACGCCTGCTCTTTGTCTTTCTTTGTTTCAGCAGTTGTTTCAGCGTGAGCTTCTTTCTTCTGCTGTTCAATATTCTTTGGTTCGAAGTCTGCATCTTTCTTATCTGCAGGCTTGTCTTCATCGCTCATCGCTTTTTTGAAGCCTTTAACCGCTGAACCTAAGTCACCACCCATACCGCGCAGTTTCTTTGTTCCGAATAGCAAAATTACAATTACAGCAATGATTAGAAGTTGCCAAATAC
Organism: Vibrio gigantis; assembly: GCF_024347515.1. NCBI lineage: Bacteria > Pseudomonadati > Pseudomonadota > Gammaproteobacteria > Vibrionales > Vibrionaceae > Vibrio > Vibrio gigantis. The sequence goes on along the minus strand of NZ_AP025492.1, from coordinate 96,358 downwards.
TGATACCACCCATTGTCATTGTCCTCGGGTCTGTCTACACATAAAAATATTAAGAGAGTCTACTGTCTAACGACGGTAAGCTCGCCAACTAAGCAGCCAAAATGTGACACCTGCGATGCCACAGCCCATAGATAGCTGCTCATAAGGGCTTGAAACTAATATTGCGGAGCATACGACTAAAGTGGCTCCAACGCCAAACAAAAACTTTCCAGTTGCTTGCTGACGCTTACTATCTCTGTAACCTTGATAAAGCTGATCCATTCTGTGGTTCATCGCTTTACCTTGGCGCAAGCTGTCATAAAGTAACTCTGGCAGCTCTGGCAGTTTTTCTGCCCAGAATGGCGCACGCTCTTTTACTGCGTTGATCACAGCTTGCGGCCCCACCTGATTCATCATCCAGGTTTCAAGGAAAGGCTTAGCGGTTGCCCACAAATCAAGTTGCGGATACAACTGGCGACCTAGGCCTTCCACATACAACAAGGTCTTCTGAAGAAGTACCAACTGAGGCTGAACCTCCATGTTGAAACGTCTTGCTGTATTAAATAAGTTTAGCAACACATGGCCAAATGAGATCTCGCCAAGTGGTTTTGCAAAAATCGGCTCACACACCATACGAATCGCGAACTCAAAATCATTGACGTTGGTGTCGTGTGGAACCCACCCCGAATCAACGTGTAGCTCTGCAACTTTACGATAATCTCGATTGAAGAAAGCCAGCAGGTTCTCTGCTAAATAGCGCTTATCTTCACTGTTAAGCGTGCCGACAATGCCACAATCCAAACCAATCCACTGAGGGTTATCTGGATTTTCTGGGTTAACGAACACGTTGCCCGGATGCATGTCTGCATGGAAAAAGCTGTCTCGGAATACTTGAGTGAAGAATACCGTCACGCCACGTTCCGCCAGCAATTTCATGTTGGTGCCGTTGGCTTCTAGCGTCTCAATATCGGATACTTGAATACCATAGATTCGCTCTGACACCATCAGGGTTTCACTGCTTAAATCAGGGATAACCTCAGGGACATACAACTCTTCACTGCCTTCAAAATTACGTCGTAGTTGAATCGCATTGGCCGCCTCTCGGCGCAGGTCTAGCTCATCAAGTAACGTTTTCTCGTACTCATGAACGACCTCAACGGGTTTCAAACGACGTGCTTCAGGAAGCGACTTAGCGACTATACGCGCCATTCGGTGCATCAGTTTTAGATCTGCGTCAATCACCGGGCGAATATCAGGTCGAATTACCTTCAGAACAATCTCGCGACCACTCTCTTTAAGCTTTGCGGTATGCACCTGAGCGATAGAAGCAGAAGCCAGGGGCTCGATATCAAAGTCAGTGAACCAGTTATCTAAACTGCCACCGAGTGCCTTTTCCATATCTTGCTTAGCCAGTTGACCATCAAACGGCGCAACTTGGTCTTGCAACAACGCTAACTGATCGGCGATATGAGGAGGGAACAGATCACGACGTGTCGACATCATCTGTCCAAACTTGATCCACACAGGGCCAAGTTCTTGCAACGCAAGACGCAAGCGATGACCCAACTCTTTATCTTGATGCTTGTTCTTAAGCCAAAACAGTGACTTTCGCGCCAATAGAGGGGCTTTAGTCAGTTGGTGTTCCGGCATCAACTCATCAAGGCCGTATTCCAACTGTACCTTGATAATATGATAAAGACGTTTCAGTTCTGCTGGGGTCATGCTTTCTCCAACAGAGCGTTCAACTTAGCTTCAAGACGAGCAGCAGAGCTTTTTACGTCGTCAACTTGGTCGCAAAAGTGCGCGACTTCTAACGGTGCGGGTGCGATCTTCCACTCTTCAGTCAGAACTTGAGCAACATGGTTTTGATGCTTAGTCGCTTGCTTCGCCACAAAACCACCGACGTTTTTAACGCCTTGGACCAAGGTATGCGCAACCACATCGCCCGTTACGCGCGATAACCACTCTTCTAAGTCCGGCTTGCAGTCTGTCATCAGCTGAGCAAATTTCTGAGCCAGTTGAATATCACCTTCTAAGATAAGCTTATCTTGCTTGATCAGCTTAGTGATGTTCGATTGCTCACGCAGTTCCGGTAACACCGATAGGTTCAAAGATAGGTAGCAATCAGGCTGCCCTTCGTATTCCGACAACACATCAATTTGTTGGCTGAAAACAAAAGTGAGTGTTTTATTCAACTCTTTCAAATTAACTTGAATGATCTGCCCCTTTAAACGAGACAAACGACGAACCAAAGCTGGATCATCGTTCACGAAAGTATTTAAAGAGGTTTCAATAACCGCGGTTACCAATGGATCAAATGGCATGACTGTCCTTACCTTTGAAAACGGATAAGCGTTAACCTATCCGTTCTGTCTTTATTCTTATTTTTTAGCACGCCCTACGAGCCTGCTACCAAGTTCGACTAGAACTTGTAACCGCGGTGCAGCGCAACAATGCCGCCCGTTAGGTTGAAGTATTTAGTATTCTCGAAACCCGCTTCCTGCATCATGCCTTCCAAGGTTTCTTGGTTAGGGTGCATGCGGATAGATTCTGCAAGGTAACGATAGCTGTCTGCATCGTTAGCAATCAGCTCACCCATTTTTGGCAACAGGTGGAAAGAGTAGGCATCATAAACCTTTGATAGCGGCTCAAGTACTGGCTTAGAAAACTCAAGAACCAACAGACGACCACCCGGCTTAAGCACGCGGTACATTGAACGCAGCGCTTGGTCTTTATCGGTTACATTACGCAGACAGAAGCTGATGGTAATACAATCGAAGTAGTTGTCTGGGAAAGGCAGCTCTTCAGCGTTTGCTTGAACGTAATGTACGTTGCCCACAATACCGCTATCACGCAGCTTATCACGACCAACATTCAGCATTGAGTTGTTGATATCAGCAAGAACCACGTGGCCTTTTTCACCAACGATACGCGAGAACTTCGCAGTCAGGTCACCGGTACCACCACCAAGGTCTAGGATACGTTGACCCGGGCGAACGCCACTGCAATCAATCGTGAATCGCTTCCACAAGCGGTGAACACCACCCGACATTAAGTCATTCATGATGTCGTATTTAGCGGCTACAGAGTGAAATACCTCTGCTACTTTCACGACTTTTTCGTCTTTTGCGACTGTTTCGAAACCAAAATGTGTGGTTTCTGACTCTACTGCTGAATTTGTCTGCACGCTTGTGTCCATAATGCTGTTATCTACCATGGTAAGTTCTCATCGACAGCGCTCTTTGTATTTAGAGGCGCTGCGGCCGATTAGTTTACTTTATCCTCAGCAGGTTGTCTTTCTACTAAGGAGGCATTTTCTGAAAAAGCCTCATTTTGCGCCATTTCAGCCAAACCAATCGAAATCGGTTTCTTCACTTCAACACCCAATTGCTTGAAGCTTTCGGCCTGACGAATCACGTTGCCACGCCCCGTCACTAGCTTATTCATCGCCCCTTGATAGCTTTGGTTGGCTCTATCAAGCGAGCTACCAAGGCCTTCCATATCATCAACAAAGAGGCGCAGCTTGTCGTAAAGCTTGCTCGCACGCTCTGCAATGATTTGTGCATTCTGGTTCTGCCTTTCGTTACGCCACAAGTTATCAATGGTACGCAGTGCCACCAGCAGGGTGGTTGGGCTGACCAAGATGATGTTTTGCTCCATCGCATCTTTCACCAAGCTAGGGTCAGCTTGAATTGCCACTTGGAATGCGGGTTCAACTGGGATAAACATCAGTACATAATCCAAGCTTTGGATGCCTTTGAGCTGATGATAATCCTTCTGGCTCAGTCCTTTGATGTGCGCTCTTAATGAGACTAAGTGATCACGTAATGCGGCATCACGCTGTTGATCGGTTTCGGCATTGAAGTAGCGCTCAAACGCGACCAATGCCATTTTAGAATCCACCACCACTTGCTTATCTTGTGGCAAATGGACAATCACATCTGGCTGATAGCGCTTGCCGGCATCGTTCTGTAGGTTCACTTGTGTTTGGTATTCGTGACCTTCGCGCAGCCCTGATTCAGCAAGCACGCGAGCCAGAACTACTTCACCCCAGTTACCTTGTTGTTTGTTATCGCCCTTTAGTGCTTGAGTCAGGTTAACCGCTTCACGCGTCATGCTCTCATTAAGACGTTGCAGGTTCTTAAGTTCGTGTACCAAGGTGTGACGCTCTTTGGCTTCTTGGCTGAAGCTATCGTTCACTTGTTTCTTGAAGCCTTCCAACTGCTCTCTTAGTGGAGACAACAAACCTTCTAAGCTCTGCTTATTCTGCTGATCGACCTTAGCGGTTTTGGTTTCAAACAATTGGTTTGCTAGCAGCTCAAACTGCTGCTTAAGTCGAGATTCCGCTTGCTCTAGCAACTGCAGCTTTTCGCTATTGGCGAGGTTTTCTTGGTCATGCCTTGCCTCTTGCTCTCGAAGTTCAGCCTCCAACTCAGATTTATGGTCTTTCAACACATTGATCTCATCAGCGTACTGCTGGCGTTCTTGTTTGACCGCTTCGAAATAGCGCAGTTTTTCCATCGCAGCCATCACCTTGCCATGCGCTTGTTTGAGTTCGAATGCCGCTTTGTCTCGGTCATCATCCAACTCATTGAGCTCTTGTTGTGCCTCTGCGAGTGATGATTTGAGCTGAGCCTGCTGAGATTCATGCAACAAACGATCGGACTCTAGCTGCTGCTCGAGCAATCGCTGCTGAAAAGAGAGCTTCTGTTTAATCCACCAGCCCACGACACCACCACTGACGAGCGCGCCAGAAATTGCAGCAATAAGCGTTGCCTGATGTTCGATAATCCATTGCATGATAATGATTTAGCCTAATTGGAAATAACTCATTAAATGGTATTTTGATACTGGATAAATGTCCAGTTTGCCGTATTAAAATTCGACAGATAGACTAGGCGCTCCGTATTCTGTCCCATCAAATTAGAATGAGTTGCCATGAACGAACGTCGTGCCTTGGGCTTTGGCCTTTCCGCAGTACTGCTGTGGTCAACGGTCGCTACTGCTTTTAAGCTGACCCTTGCTGAGTTTTCACCTATTCAAATGCTGACTATCGCTAGCATTGTGTCGTCGATTGCGCTGATCGCAGTCTGCGCCTTTCAAGGCAAGCTTTCTCAACTGAGTACCACGTTTCTTTCAAACCCTTGGTATTACTTACTGCTTGGTTTGGTTAACCCTCTAGCCTATTACCTGATTCTATTCAAAGCCTACGACTTACTGCCCGCTTCTCAAGCTCAAGCTATCAACTACAGCTGGGCAATCACGCTAACCTTAATGGCGGCAGTGTTTCTGGGGCAAAAGATTCGTAAGCAAGATTGGATTGCCTGTACCTTCAGCTATGCGGGTGTGGTAGTTATTGCCACCAAAGGCGATGTGTTAGGCATGCAGTTCGATAGCCCACTCGGTGTGGCCTTAGCTCTGCTTTCAACGCTGCTGTGGGCGGGCTACTGGATTTTAAATACCAAAAATAAAGCTGACCCTGTGGTGGGTGTATTGCTTGGATTCTTAGTGGCATTACCCTTCGCGATCGGTTTAACCCTTTACGAAGGCGAAAGCTTTAGCCAAATTACGGCGAAGGGTTGGATGGCGGTGACTTACGTTGGCTTATTCGAGATGGGCATTACCTTTGTATTGTGGCTATCAGCACTCAAGCTAACCAACAATACGGCTCGTATCAGCAACCTAATCTTTGCCTCGCCATTTATCTCGTTGATGCTACTTTCCACGATTATCGGCGAAGAAATTCACCCAGCGACACTGTTTGGCTTGGTACTGATCATTGCTGGTCTTGTTATCCAGCAGATCAAATGGGGAAAGACAAAGGCCCCGATTAAGACTGATAACTAACTCAAAAAATGGCTAGTTATTACGCTAGCCTTTTCAGTACCCCTCGGCATAATTTCAAGTTTGCCAAATTAGTTGTTTAAAAGCGTTGACCTTACTGTTACTGGAACCTTCATGCTACAGCCAGTTCAAAAAACGCATCCAACAATTAAGGCAACCTCTACTATGAACACCAAAAAACTTTGTAAAATCATCTGCATATTATGTCTAGGTCTACCTGTAGCATTTTTCTTATTCGCAGGTAATCTCTCGACCGAAGCTCTAACCGGCCTTGCTATTCAGGTGATTCTTTGTGGTGTGATGATGTTTGCGATGATGAAAATGATGGGCTGTAATAAGCCAAAATCAGAAACTGATGAAACCAACGTTGATAACGAAAAACACAATAATCCATCGTAACCAGCAGAACCTAGTAAGATTGCTTAGGCTTCACACGCCGGAGTCTAAGCCCGTACTTTCGATCTAACAATAACTGTTAAGTTAGTCTGTGTCAGACAACGAGTGAACAATCGGGCAATCTGGAGAATCCCCGCCCTTACATTTACTCGCTAATCCTTTTAAAGTGTCCAACATAGAATTTAATCGCTCCACTCTAAGCTCTATCTCTTCAATCTTCTGTAAAGTAAGATCCTTAACCTCCCCGCTCGCACGGTTTTCATCCCTTTGCAGATCAAGCAACTGCTTCGTTTCTTCTAAGTTAAAGCCGGCTTCTTTTGCTTTAGCAACAAAGCCCAATTCATCCACAATAGTTTGAGTAAAGAAGCGATACCCATTTTCAGATCTCGGTGGTGTACTAATTAGACCAATACTTTCGTAATAGCGAATCGTTTTACTGGTTAAGCCCGTCTGTTTTGATACTTGGCTAATATTGAGCATTAAGATTCCTTGAACACTGAGTGGATTGGCCTTTACAACGAAAAAACCGACATCCGTTAAATGATAGTACCTACATTACAGCATTTCTTTACCACCAATATATAACCCCGTTAATACGTCGTGACCAAAGGTTTCTATTTGAAATGGTTATGAGTAAGAACAGAGCACTGAGTTCAGAATATAATTCACATTTTCCCAAAAAGTCATTGACCTTCCTGTAGCTAGAACCTTCAAAATCAGTTCCGTCAACACGACAATTCACTTTAAAGATTAAGGGAAAACTATGTTTGGGTATCATGAATTTCACTGGCTAATGCCAATCTCGATGGCTCTTTTTTGGGGAACAATTATCTATATGATATTTTCCAACAACGACTCAACCACAAAAACAGTGAGTGCTGCTGATATTGCAAAAAAGCGTTACGCTAACGGTGAAATCTCAGTAGAAGAGTTAAATGAAATCAAAAAGAACCTATAACTTACAAAGCGTTATATGCTCTCAACAACCCTCATACTTATCAACGTAGGCATGAGGGTTTGTCTATCAAAATCAGAACAAAAGAGGCTAATATGCAGAGCTACTACGGGCGAACTTTATTGTCTCTACACAAGCTTAAACCCACTGGCCTGCAGCAAAGCCAGAACTCCAACACCATTGGAAGTTATAACCACCAAGCCAACCCGTTACATCCATTACTTCACCTATGAAGTAGAGGCCAGAAACGCTCTTACATTCCATGGTTTTTGAAGATAGGTGATTGGTGTCCACACCGCCTAAAGTGACTTCCGCAGTACGGTAGCCTTCGGTGCCGTTTGGCGCAATTTTCCAGTTCTCTAGGTGCTCAACAATACCACTAAGCTGCTTTTCATTAAACTGCTTGAGCGGTTTGTCTTCCAGCTCTTTACGGTCAATTAATACCTCAACAAAACGCTTTGGCAGTGCTTTCGCCAAGGTGTTTTTCAGGCTTTGATTTGGGTGCTTCTCGCGAGAATTTGCAAGCAGTTCAGCCACATCCACTTCAGGAACTAGATTAATCGAAACCGATTGACCCGCTTTCCAGAATGAAGAGATTTGCAGTACCGAAGGACCAGATAGACCACGGTGCGTAAACAGCAGTGCTTCTTTAAACAAGGTTCCGTCTTGCGCCGTGATCTCTGCAGGAATCGCAATACCAGAAAGCTCAGCGAAATCTTCTTTGTCTTCTTTATGTAGCGTGAACGGCACTAAGCCTGCTGTGGTCGGCATGACGGACAGACCGAATTGCTCTGCAATCTTGTAGCCAAATGGCGTTGCGCCCAGCTTAGGCATCGATAAACCACCGGTCGCGACCACCAGTGAATCACATTCAACTTGGTCGGTATTGAGGTGCATCTTGAAGCCAGAGTCGGTCTTTTCGATAGAGTGAACATCACAACGGTAGCGCTGTTCGACTTTTGCTTGCTGACACTCTTCAAGCAACATGCTCACGATGTCTTTTGCTGTATGGTCATTCACACAGAACAACTGGCCATGATCTCGCTCTTCGAACTCAATGCCGTACTTGCTCACCATCGAGATAAAATCCCAGTTGGTGTATTGAGATAAAGCTGACTTCACAAAGTGAGGGTTGTTACACAGGAAGTTGTTTGCTGAAACATCATAGTTAGTGAAATTACAACGGCCACCACCTGAGATTAAAATTTTTCTGCCTGGCTTTTTCGCATGATCAACCACCAGCACTCGTCGGCCACGTTTACCGGCTTCCGCGGCACACATTAAGCCTGCGGCGCCCGCACCAATTACGATTACATCAAATTTTTCACTCATTGTGGTTCTGCTTTCTTCACTTTGCACCTTGAGGACGCCCTGTTCTCAAAATGCCATCAATAAAAAAGGATGTGCATAAACAGCACATCCTTACTAATTGCTCGCTATTTTAGCGGCAATTTTAAACTTTGCAATTGATGTTCAATTGTACAATTTGCAGACAGCAGTAAAACCACTACTTGGCTTAGCGAACCAACAACCGAAGCTTTACACCAAAAACCTAAGTTCTACTTCACACGTACTAAATAACTTAGACGATGAAAGAAGACAGCAACGTTACACCGAGCAAAGCGGAAGAGAGTATGAATAACTGCCTTACACGATCGCACTTCGAAGTAAAAACTTCGTCGTGATGATGGTGATACTCTTTGCTTTTGATGTAACTAAACAGGCGAACCTGTTTGGTCATATTGCCATGGGTTGTGAAAAAACCGCCTCCATCTACTTGTTGATAAAGTAGAGGATGCGCTTCTCGCATTATATAAATGAGTGTTCTTAGCGCAGTAAAATAACGCGCCCAGTTCACGCAAGTCACAACCATTAGTGCAAATAGAATAGTGTCGCCGCTGATCATCCTTTCCTCCCTACATCTTCATAAGAAAACTCAAAAGAAAAAGACAATCAGTGTCTTTCTCGTGCTACCTAAACGGCAGGAGCTTCCATAATTGAAGATGAACCATCTTTTGCCAATTGCGCTAGGTCTTTATCAATAAAGAACAATGCTTTACCGTCTTCACCAACAAGTTCTAGCTTATCCAATACACCTTTAAACAACTTCTCTTCTTCGTGTTGCTCTGCAACGTACCATTGCAGGAAGTTAAAGGTTGAGTAGTCTTGTGTGCTGAAAGCAACGTGAGCCAATTTGTTGATCTTTTCAGTAATCATCTGCTCATGTTCATAAGTTTCACGGAACACTGCGCCAAGGCTTTCGAATTCATGTTTTGGTGCTTCAATCGCACCCAAAATTGGCATTGCACCTGTTTCGCTTACGTAAGTGAAAAGACGCTGCATATGTTCCATTTCTTCTACTGCATGAACACGCAGAAACTCAGCTGCACCTTCAAATCCTTTGTCTTCACACCAAGCACTCATTTGTAAGTATAGATTGGATGAGAAAAATTCTAGGTTAATTTGATCATTCAGTTGCTCAACCATAGTTTTTGACAGCATTTAAGACTCCTAATTACATCCTCAATTTTCTTTACTATATCACTATTTTATTAATATCTCGCTGACCATTAGTTAACCGATATTTCGAACCTTCACTACGCAAGACGATGGATATGAGATCACTTCAGCAAAAAAAGCCATCGCATAGTGCTAGTCTTTAATCAGACAATGAATAAAGGAGGTAGCGATATGAGTTACAAACATATTTTGGTCGCGGTCGATTTATCAGAAGACAGCAAATTAATTGTGGATAAAGCGGTAGCATTGGCAAAGCCATTGGAAGCCAAAGTCTCTTTTATCCATATCGATATTAACTACGCAGAGCTCTACACTGGCCTGATTGATATCAACATGGCCGAAACCCAGCACAACGCGATGGAAGCATCTCGTATTCAGCTGCAAAATTTTGCTGAGCACGCTCAATACCCGATCACCCATACCCTCGTTGGCAGTGGTGATTTAAGTCATGAGCTGTGTGACACCATCAACGAGTTCAATGTTGATCTCGTGGTTTGTGGTCATCATCAAGACTTTTGGAGTAAGCTGCTTTCTTCAACACGACAACTGATCAACGCGTCTCCGGTTGATATGCTGGTCGTGCCTCTAAGAGATTCAGAAGACTAATGATTTAAGGTTAGGTAACATACAGCTCATATCTTATTAACGAAGTTTTACTATGAGCTATTTAGCTGGTGTTACCCTCCTATGGGCCTTCTCCTTTAGCCTGATCGGCGTTTACCTTGCGGGTCAGGTTGACTCTTGGTTCTCTGTTTTAATGCGTGTTGCCCTTGCTGGCATCGTATTTCTTCCTTTTCTAAAGTTTCGCGGCATATCGCGTAAGCTGATCGCTAAATTGATGGCGATTGGTGGTATCCAGCTTGGCCTAATGTACTGCTTCTACTATCAGTCTTTCTTACTGCTGTCCGTTCCTGAAGTCCTTTTATTTACGGTTTTCACACCAATTTACGTCACCCTGATTTATGACTTTCTTAAAGGGCAATTCTCTCCGTGGTACTTAGTGACAGCTGCAATTGCGGTATTGGGCGCGGTATTCATTAAATTCGCAGGCATCAACGAAAACTTTTTAGTTGGCTTCCTTGTCGTACAAGGCGCGAACCTCTGTTTTGCTATCGGTCAGGTGGGCTACAAAGTGGTGATGGAGAAAGAATCGACCGAGTTACCTCAGCGAACAGTATTTGGTTACTTCTACCTAGGGGCGTTATGCGTCGCGTCGGTTGCTTTCATGCTGCTGGGCAACCCTGAAAAACTGCCAACCACAACACTTCAATGGGGAATCCTGATCTACCTTGGCTTGATTGCCTCGGGATTGGGTTACTTTATGTGGAATAAAGGCGCGTGCATGGTGAATGCTGGTGCGCTGGCGGTGATGAACAATGCATTAGTACCTGCGGGCCTTGTAGTGAATATCCTGATTTGGAACAGAGATGTCGATTTGGTTCGATTGTCTATTGGTGGCGCTGTTATCTTGCTCTCTCTATTCGTCAATGAGACGTGGGTAAAGAAGCGCGTTGCAAGATCCGCAAGCAACGCCTAACGGCTTTCAATGAGCTGCATGAGTTAGCTCGGATAACCCCAAAAAGCAAAAGAGCGACCTAAGGTCGCTCTTTTTAAATCATCGCGGTAGCAACAAACCATTCAAATCAACTTCAGTGGATGTGATTATGGCTCACTACCTGAGTCTTGGTTTCAGTGAAGGCAACGTCATCAAGTTGTAGGTTGATGCGTTCAAGATCACTTTCCAGTTTCTGACTTTTCTTAAACAGCTTTTGCTGCTTCTTAATCATCTTCACTAACTTTTTGTTGTACTTCTCTTGTTTCTTGGCCGCTTTCTTCGCACGCTTGAGTTCTGCTTTCTCATCACCACTCGCCTTCGCCATCAGTTTTTTCAGCTTGGCTTTTTTCTGTACTGCTTCTTTTTTTGCAAGATGAGGGGCAATATCAGCAGCGGCTGGATCGAATATTTGCACGCTAGGCTCAATTGACTCGTTGATTTCCGCGAGCGATAGCTCGGGTACAGGTAATGTTTCCGCTAACAGGCCGCATGCTGCCTTCTCTTCTACAGGCTTGTTCTGACAGCCAAGAGGTGGAATTGCTGTTGGTTTGCATAGATTAGCTTGATCCGCCGAAGAACGAGCACAAGAACGACACACAAACTTAGGTTCAGTAACCAAGCTGTGGATCTCGCCCAGGTGTTCAGTGATATCTCGACGGTTTAACTTACAAAAGCGTTTAGCCATGCTACAACTCCAGCTAAGAATAATAATGATTCTTAGTTAGATATACATCCGTAACGCGACTATCGCAAGTGTTAAATGGCATTTTATCGTATTTATGACGGGAAATTTTCTTAGCGTGTCTCTAAGTTATTGATGCTTTATCTAAGTCATTGATGCTTTCACATACACATCAAAACGATTCTTTTTGGTTTCGATTGCCATGCTCGGCTTTTGCTCGTGTAACCAAGCCGCATAATCGGGTCTTTTAACCACAACTCGCTTCGATGCCAACTTCATCGCCGGTTCAAATAGACCATCAGCATCCAGATCCGCACCCACTAAAGATTGGAATACGCGCATCTCTTTTTTGACCAAAGCTGATTTCTTTTTGTTCTCAGGGTGCGGGTACATTGGATCGAGGTACACCACATCAGGCTGTTCAAAATTAGGATCGTTACTAAGCTTATCCAACGCATCATGGCTCGAAGCGTGAATCAACGTCATACGTTCGCTTACCCAACCACCAATATCAGGGTCTTGCTGTGCACGCTGTAATCCATCATCAAGCAACGCTGCAACAACAGGGTGACGCTCGACCATTTGCACCTTACAACCTAGAGAAGCCAGTACAAATGCATCACGCCCTAAGCCAGCCGTACCATCAAGAATGGTTGGCGTAGCACCTTTATTTAAACCTGCCGCCTTGGCAATAGCTTGACCTTTACCGCCACCAAACTTACGTCGATGACCAACCGCGCCGCCAACTAAATCAACGAAGATAGCCCCTAACTTGGGTTCGTCTACTTTGCGTAGCTCAAGGCGTTCGCTAGTCAGCACCAAAGCAAATTCGCTGCTTTCGTCGTGAGATAAATTCCAACGGGTCGCTAAGTCATTCAGATGATCGATTTGTGTAGCATCTTCGCAAATCAGTTGTAGTTGCAAGGTCGTCTCCAACAGACAGTAGTATTCAAAACAAAAGAGGCAACCAGTTTACCTGATCGCCTCAACAATACATATTAGCGGTGAAAGGTAATCCCAGCTAAAGTCGGCTTACCTAAACCAATGGCTCTATCTCGCGTTCTTGCCTTAACTCTTCAACGAGCTCCGCCAGTGGCTTAGGTCGTCCTATGATGTAGCCCTGCGCGTAGTTCACACCAAGCTCGATCAGCTTGTCGATGATCTGGGTATTTTCAACGAATTCAGCCACGGTGTGCTTGCCCATCTGCTTAGCAAGATCATTAATCGAGCGAACCATCACATGGTCCATCTCATTGACATCAATATCACGTACAAATAGACCATCGATCTTTACAATATCGACGGGCAGTTTTTTCAGATAACCAAATGACGATAGCCCTGAACCGAAATCATCCAATGCAATCATGCAACCGAGCTCTTTGATCCGAGTGAAGAATTTGATCGCCTGCTTCATGTTACTCATGGCGGCCGTTTCGGTGATTTCTAAACAAACCTTATGACACGGTATAGATGAATCCCTTAAGCTCTCTATCAAGAACTCTACAAACTCACGATTACCCATCGAGTGGCCGGAAAGGTTGATTGAACACATCCCCAGTTCTTCAATTATCTCTGGACGTTGCTCCAACCAACTCAAGGTTTGACTAACGACTTGTCGGTCAATCAAATGCGCGATGTTATAACGCTCTGAGGCTGGCATGAAGATCCCCGGGGAGATGTATTCCCCTTTGATGTTCTTGATGCGTACCAAGATCTCAAAGTGCATTTTATCGCTGTCTTCATCTAAACCAAGAATACGCTGCGCAAACAGCTCTAAGCGATCGTTAGCCAAGGCTTCATGCACTAGGTTGACGCACTCCATCTCAAGATGACGACGACGCAGGTCTTCATCGTCTTGATGGTAAAGGTTATAGCGATTACGTCCTTCTTCTTTGGCCGCGTGACACGCGGCATCCGCCTGAGCATGCACCATCTGCGGTGAAGCGGCAGTATGGTCAATCAATCGAATACCAATAGAACAAGTCAGATTGAGTCGAATATCATCCCACAAGAATGGATTCTCGCTCATCATCGAAATAATACTGCGACACACATTAACCGCATCTCGCTCAGTACAGTCTTTCATTAATACTGCAAATTCATCGCCACCCATTCGCGCTAACACCGCATTGTAAGGCAGTACATCTTCTAGCAGGTTGGCGCTAAACAAGATCGCAGCATCACCTGCTTCATGTCCCGCGGTGTCGTTCAAGACCTTCAACTGATCCAAATCTAAAAACAACATCGCATGAGTTCGCATGTGACTCTCAACCTCTTTAAGCGCTTTTTGCAGCTCTTGCTCAAAGTGGTTACGGTTGAAGGTGTCAGTCAGCAGGTCATAGCGAGCTTGATACTCTAACTTTTCAGAAAGCTCGTGCGTCTCGGTGATGTCTTCACCCACAATCAACAGCTTATCAGACTCGACCAACGGGCGGATATTTTCACGAATCCAGATCTTGCTGCCGTCGGCATGGCGATATTCGATATCACGACGCCACACACCACGAATTTTATGCTGTGGTTGCAACAAGATATGACGAGGAATCATCGCGTTCTCATCAACATAGAACTCTCTAGGACGATGCCCTAATAGCTGATCTAGTGGGTAACCCAAAAGCTCCTCGGCAAATTGGTTCACTTGTTGAATGCGATTATTGCCATCAAGTGTAATCATCATCACTGGCTGTTTGTCGTAATACAGCTTCAAGTTCGCTTCACGTTGGAACAGTTTATTCTCAGCAAGTTTACGCGAAGTCACGTCGCGCGCCTCAAATAGGAACTGAATGTCTTCCTCTTCACTGCCGGGCATCGGCTTCAATGAAATATCCAACACCATCGCACCGCGATCCCGACACCACACCTCGGCTTCAAATCGCAAGGCTGGGTGCTCATTTTTTGTGATGAAATATTCGGTTAACACTTCTCGTGCAGAATCTTCCCAGTGTTGGTGGTGCTGCAGCGGCGTTCCCAGTTTATAGCCTTGATTATAAAGCAGCTCATGCAGCTTGCTGTTGCTCGACAACAACACACCGCCCTTATCAATGATCCCCATGAACTGCAGGCTTTGGTCAAATATCGACTCAAGCAATAGTTGGCTTTGTCGACTAGCACGCTCGCTTTTCTTAAGACGATTGAGGTAATACACCAAGGTCGCGATGACGCACGACATAACCAAAAACAACAAACCCATGGTGCGAATTTCATCGCGATAGCGCACCAAAAATGACTTCGGCTTATTGAGGAAGGTCACCGAAGCTTCGTTCTCTGCGCCCAAGTCCCAACGTGAGATTTGTTGGTAATCGAGTTTTATTTCTGGCGCGCCAGCAACCACCAATGGCAATGGATCATTAGGATTGTTCAGTACACTCAATAGCACGCGTCCCGTATCTCGACCTTGCGTTTCACCACTTTGAATCACACCACCAATCGCACCAAAACCTAGCCCGAGATCGTGCACCATATACAACGGAATTTGGGTCTTTATGTTCAGTTGTCGCCAATCTTCATCGCTACTCACCCTACCTTGTGCATCGCGGTAGTACGCCCAAAACAGGAAGCTCTTTCCTAGGTCAGCACGTTGAGAAAAGGCCGTTAACTCTTGGTAAGAATCCGGCACATAATGCTCAACGAGGTCAGAAAAATCCGGGTGGGTTTTGATGAACAGATCGATTTGAGAACGAATGGCCTCACCCGTTACTGAATGATCGGTAACAATGTAGATTTTCTTTACGGTTGCTTGAAGGCGTTTAATCAGCTCTATGTTGCCTACCAAGTCTATATCTTCAGTAATGCCGGTAGCATTTAAGCCTTCAATCATTTTAGGGGAGAAATTGTTGATACCGCCAAAGATTACAGGGGTACCTTTGAGGTCGGGCGCGAGACGCTTCATTAGATTGAGTGCGTTATTATCACTAACCACAACCGCCGCAAACTCTTCGTGCATTAACTTGGTGTGATAAAGCTGGTACACACGCTCTAGGTATTCAGGATTTTGATACCGCTTACTATCAAGATAAACGACACGATAAGACAGCCCATCACGATCGAGCTCATCTGATAGTCCTTTATGGAAATCATCGGTCCAGAAAAAGCCTTGATGATAAGAGTGAATAACCAACACATCTTTTGCCTGAGCTGAAGCAAAAAAACTCCAACACATCACAATTAAAAATAACGAAAATCGCACTGAATTCACCCTAACCCGATAGTTACTGCTAATATTATCACCCTTGGCTATGATGTGTACTCAAGCCGGTATGTTTTTCATTCAATCTAAGGATTATGCATGTCCACAACCACAGCTCGTCTTGATGATCTAGACCGTGCCATTCTCAAAACTTTGATGGAAGATGCGCGTACTCCTTATGCTGAAATGGCAAAGCAGTTCGATGTCAGCCCTGCGACGATTCACGTTCGCATCGAAAAAATGAGATCAGCCGACATTATTGAGCGTACCGAGGTTGTGGTAAACACGAAAAAGCTAGGTTACGACGTATGTTGCTTTATTGGCATCAACCTGAATGCTGCCAAAGATTACCACTCGGCGATCGCTAAACTGAATGCCTTAGACGAAGTGGTTGAGGCGTACTACACCACAGGTGCTTACAATATCTTTGTAAAGCTGATGTGTAAGTCGATTGAAGAGCTGCAATTTGTATTGATCGATAAGCTGCAGGCGATCGATGAAGTGCAATCGACCGAGACACTGATTTCATTGCAGAACCCAATCAACCGCAACGTGAATCCATAATCGCTTAATAAATCGATACAAAAAGAGCCTCACAAGGAGGCTCTTTTTACATTCTGACCAGCACAATATTAAGCGCTGATACCTGCATGGCGCAGCATTGCGTCGATTTGTGGCTCACGACCACGGAAGCGTTTGAACAACTCCATAGGCTCTTCACTGCCACCCATTTCAAGGATGTTGTTTAGGAAGCGACTACCGGTTTCAGTGTTGAAGATACCCTCTTCTTCAAATGCTGAGAACGCATCTGCCGATAGCACTTCAGCCCAAAGGTAGCTGTAGTAACCCGCGCTATAGCCACCAGCAAAGATGTGGCCAAAGCTGTGTGAGAAGCGGTTCCAATCAAGGCTTGGCAGTACCGAAACCTTAGACTTAACATTGGCTAGCGTTTCTAATACGCGTGCGCCGACTTCTGGATCGTATTCTGTGTGTAACGTGAAATCGAACAGACCAAGCTCTAGCTGACGCAGGATAAACATCGCTGACTGGAAGTTCTTCGCCGCGAGCATCTTCTCTAACATCTCTTTTGGTAGCGCTTCACCAGTTTCAAAGTGACCAGAGATAAGCGACAGCGCTTCTTCTTCCCAACACCAGTTCTCTAAGAACTGACTTGGCAATTCAACCGCATCCCAAGGCACGCCATTGATGCCCGCAACTGCACCCGCTTCCACTTGCGTTAGCATATGGTGGATACCGTGACCGAATTCATGGAACAGAGTCACGACTTCATCGTGAGTAAATAGCGCTGGCTTGTCACCAACAGGCTTGTTGAAGTTACATGTTAGATAAGCCACTGGCGTTTGTAGCTCACCAGATTCAGTAATACGACGGCCGCGACAATCGTCCATCCAAGCGCCACCACGCTTGTGTTCACGCGCGTATAAATCTAGGTAGAAGCTGCCACGTAGAGCGCCTGTCGCATCAAAGATATCAAAGAAGCGTACAGACTCATGCCAAGTATCCACACCTTCACGCTCTGTTACCGACATACCAAACACGCGGTTCAATACCTCAAACAAACCTGATACGACATTTGATTCAGGGAAGTAAGGACGAAGCTCTTCATCAGAGATCTCGAACAAGTTCTGTTTTTGTTTCTCGCTGTAGTAAGCGATGTCCCACAGGTTTAGCTCAGAGACACCAAACTCTTTCTCAGCAAACTGACGTAGCTCTTCTACTTCACGCTCACCTTGCGGTTTGGCTTTTACTGCTAGGTCGTTAAGGAAACCAAGTACTTGGTCTGGCGTTTCTGCCATCTTGGTCGACAGTGATTTCTCGCTGTAGGTACTGAAACCCAGCATGCGAGCGATCTCGTGACGCAGCTTAAGTTGCTCAGTGATGATCTCAGTATTGTCCCACTTACCAGCATTTGGACCACGATCAGAAGCACGTGTTACGTACGCTTCATAAAGCTCTTTACGCAGTTCTTGGTTATCACAGTAGGTCATCACAGGTAAGTATGATGGGATATCCAAAGTCAGTAGGTATCCTTCTTGCTCTTTAGACTCCGCTGTGGCTTGCGCTGCCGCCAGTGCTGATTCAGGCATACCCGCCAGTTCAGCTACGTCTGTGATCTGCTTGCTCCAACCCATGGTTGCATCAAGCACGTTATTTGAGAATTGAGAACCTAGCTCAGACTGGCGCTTGCTGATCTCGCCGTAGCGGTGCTGCTCGTCAGCTGGCAAGCCAATGCCTGACAATTCAAAATCACGCAGAGCGTCGGTAATGGTTTTTTGTTGAGCTCGATTTAATCCAGAGAATGCTTCACTCGCCTTGATCGCTTTGTACGCTTCAAACAGACCTTTGTGTTGACCAACCCACGTGCCGTACTCAGACAGCAAAGGTAAACAGCTCTCATACGCTTCACGTAACTGGTCGCTGTTCACAACTGAGTTCATGTGACTTACTGGTGACCAAACACGGCCTAAACGATCATCCACTTCTTCAATCGGAGCAACGAGGTTGTCCCAGCTTGGTGAAGTATTACCTTCAAGTACTTGTTCGATCTTGTTGCGACACACTTCAATCACTTGCTCAACTGCTGGCTTTACGTGCTCAGGCTTGATCTGTGAAAACGGAGGTAGGTCCGTGAAGGTTAATAGCGGATTAGACATATAAACATTCCTTTGGCTTTAGAGACTTTCGTCTTTTTTGTAATGAGGTCGTCTTACAGTCACCAGGCTAAAGTTCGCCCTAAAAAATCACCTGCGAATAGTTATTAAATAGTGCCCAACAAGGCAAATTTCAATAGTAGAACCAATAACTAACTGCATATTGCTAGCGACTGTTCCTGAATTGTTCGAGAATTTATGGCCCATTGGGGGTTATAATAGTCAGATTAACCCCACCTACACTAACCACACTCTAAATCGAGAGTGTTACGAGAGTTTAATTTGTTAAGTTATCGCCACAGCTTCCACGCAGGCAACCATGCCGACGTAGTAAAGCATATCGTACAGAGCCTTATTCTTAATTCTTTGAAACAGAAGGATAAGCCTTTTGTTTACCATGACACTCACTCTGGTGTAGGTCGTTACGACTTAACGCATGAATGGTCTGAAAAAACTGGCGAATACAAGCAAGGTATCGCTCGCGTCTGGGAACAGCAAAATCTTCCTGAAGACATTCAAAGCTACCTTGAGTCTATCTCAACGCTAAACAACGGCGACAAGCTGCGCTACTACCCAGGTTCACCGCGTGTTGCTCGCGCCCACCTACGTGACCAGGACCGTATGGTATTGACCGAGCTTCACCCAGCGGACCACCCACTGCTTGAGCAAGAGTTCCACCGCGATCGTCAGGTATCGATCTACAAAGAAGATGGCTTTAAGCGTCTAAAAGCAAGCCTGCCGCCAAAAGAACGCCGCGGCTTAGTGCTGATCGACCCACCGTACGAGCTTGCAAAAGAGTACCGTGATGTGGTGACAGCCATTGCTCAAAGCCATAAGCGCTGGGCGACCGGTATCTACGCTATTTGGTACCCAGTGGTAAATCGCTGTGACATCGAAGATATGATCGAAGGCTTAGAAAGCTTAGGTATCAACAAGATTCTACAGATCGAACTTGGCGTATCACCAGACACCAACGAGCGCGGAATGACGGCATCTGGCATGATCGTGATTAACCCGCCTTGGAAGCTAGAAAGTCAAATGAATGAGATTCTTCCATTCTTGAAAGAAGCAATTGCACCGGCAACCGGTCACTTCAAAGTAGAGTGGATCGTACCCGAGTAATCTCGAACTTAACGTCATAGTCTGACGAATATTCAGCAGATTGTGACGTACACGAATAAATTTTAAACAGGGAGATTGAGTTCAACCGATCTGCCCTCAATATAATAATTAGACAATTTAAGAATCTATAGGACGTAGGTGTTCAGTGCGCTCACTGTACCCACAGACTTCAATAAATGGAGAAAGTAATGGCGACTCATTTTGATTACATCTGTATCGGCGGCGGTTCAGGCGGCATCGCATCAGCAAACCGCGCGGCAATGCACGGTGCAAAAGTTGCACTTATCGAAGCTCAAGACCTTGGTGGTACTTGTGTAAACGTTGGTTGTGTTCCTAAAAAGGTAATGTGGCACGGTGCTCAAGTCGCTGAAGCTATCAACCTATACTCTGAAGACTACGGCTTTGATGTTGACGTAAAAGGCTTCAACTGGGGCAAACTGGTTGAAAACCGCCAAGCGTACATTGGTCGTATCCACCAATCTTACGACCGCGTACTAGGCAACAACAAAGTAAACGTAATCAAAGGCTTTGCTAAGTTCGTTGATGAGAAGACTGTTGAAGTTAACGGCGAACACTACACTGCAGATCACATCCTGATCGCAGTAGGTGGCCGTCCAACGATTCCAAACATCCCAGGTGCTGAATACGGCATCGACTCGAACGGCTTCTTCGACCTGATGGAGCAACCAAAACGCGTTGCGGTTATCGGTGCGGGCTACATCGCAGTTGAGATCGCAGGCGTTCTAAGCGCGCTTGGCACAGAAACACACCTGTTCTGCCGTAAAGAATCTCCACTACGTAGCTTCGATCCAATGATCATCGAAACGCTAGTAGAAGTAATGGAAGCAGAAGGTCCAACACTTCACACGCACTCAGTGCCTAAAGAAGTTGTGAAAGAAGCAGACGGCACGCTGACTCTACACCTAGAGAACGGCAGCACTCAAAACGTTGACCACCTAATCTGGGCTATCGGTCGCCACCCGGCAACTGACGCGATCAACCTAGCATCAACTGGCGTAGAGACTAACGACCGTGGCTACATCAAAGTAGATGAGTTCCAAGCGACTAACGTTCCAGGCATCTACTGTGTTGGTGACATCATGGAAGGCGGTATCGAGCTAACTCCTGTAGCAGTTAAAGCAGGTCGTCAGCTTTCTGAGCGTCTATTCAACGGTCAAACCAACGCGAAGATGGACTACAACCTAGTTCCTACTGTTGTATTCAGCCACCCACCTATCGGCACTATTGGTCTAACGACTCAAGAAGCTGAAGAGCAGTACGGCAAAGACAACATCAAGGTTTACACATCTGGCTTCACTGCGATGTACACAGCAGTAACCAAACACCGTCAACCTTGTAAGATGAAGCTAGTATGTGCTGGCGAAGAAGAGACAGTCGTTGGCCTACACGGCATCGGCTTCACTGTTGATGAGATGATTCAAGGCTTCGGCGTTGCAATGAAGATGGGCGCAACCAAAGCAGACTTCGATTCTGTTGTGGCAATCCACCCTACAGGCTCAGAAGAGTTTGTTACGATGCGTTAATCAACGCCTTTAGTTGATACTTTAAGAAGCAGTCCTTGGGGCTGCTTTTTTTATGCCCGCTCTGAACCTTGGCTATCGATTCGACGTAACACAAATATCCACCTACCTAGAACAGTAATGGAGTTTGTTATGAATCTACTAATTGAATCATTTGAAGGCGGAATTTACTTGGCTTACCAAGTCGTTGACGAGCAAAAGCAGTTAATTAAAGACGACCACCAGCACCCGATGAAGTTTTTGAGTGTAAACCAAGCGCGTGATCACTTTAGCGATCAAGGCGTATCGTCAGCAACACTGATACATAACAGCGCTTACGATGAGATGTGTGGTGAGCACTGTGGCAGTACACAACCGTTCGAGATTGATTTGAAGTGGAGTTAAATCAACTTCAAATCAATCGTGATAAAAATGGAAAGGCTTGCACTAGTGCAAGCCTTTTTCTTTTGGGTCATATTTCTTATCGTGCTGTGCGTTTTTGTCTGCGTTTGATATTTTGCTCTTTCACGACAAAGTCGAACAGCGGAGCAAACAGGTTAGCAAACAAGATCGCGAGCATAATCCCCTCAGGGTAAGCAGGGTTGAGCACTCGAATACCGACCGTCATTACACCAATCAAAATCCCATAAGCCCACTTACTCTGATTGGTAAACGCGGCAGAAACTGGATCGGTTGCCATAAAGAAGGTACCAAAGGCAACACCACCCAACACAAAGTGCCAGTAGAACGGCATCGAGAACATCGAGTTAGTCTCTGAGCCAATCCAGTTCATCAAGCTAGAGGTCACCACAAGGCCGACAATCACACCCGCGACAATGCGCCAAGAGGCTATCTTCATCACAATAAGAATCACACCAGTTAGCATAATAAGCAATGAAGACACTTCGCCCATCGAGCCTGGAATATTACCGATAAAGGCATCCATCCAAGTGATTGCTTCACCTGTCATGTTATTGATCAGCGACGAGCTACCACCCTCATACCATTGGCTCAGCGGAGTCGCGCCTGAATAGCCGTCAGCAGCAACCCATACCAAGCCACCTGACATATTGGCGGGATAGGCGAAGTAAAGGAAGGCCCGGCCAGCCAATGCGGGGTTAAGGAAATTCCGCCCAGTACCACCGAATAGTTCCTTAGCAACAACGATACCAAAAGTGATACCTAATGCGGCTTGCCATAAAGGGATAGTTGGCGGAAGAATTGAGGCAAAAAGAACCGAACTAACAAAGAAGCCTTCATTAACCTCGTGTTTTCGCACAACCGCAAATAAAACTTCCCAAAAGCCACCCACCACAAACACTGTGGCATAAACAGGAACAAAGTAGAGAGCACCGAGAAACATCTGGCTTCCCCAACCACCGGAAACTAAAGCTTCAGCACTACCAAACGCCCACGATAAGCGCCAACTGCTGTCGATGATGGAAGCTAGCTCGGTGCCAGAATAAGTAGCCGTTAACCCCATCATGGCTTGATGGCCTACATTGTACATACCCCAGAACATTGCGGGAAAAGTTGCTAGCCACACCAGAATCATGATTCGTTTCAGATCAATGCTGTCTCGAACATGGGTTACTCCACGGTTGACGTTACCGGGTGTGTATAAGATGGTCACAAAAGCCTCATATACAGGGTAGAGCTTTTCGTACTGACCACCCGCTTCGAATTGAGGGGATATACCCTCTAACCACTTATTCAATTTCATATCTTTTTAACCTCATTGATGTGAGTAAACAGCAATACGAAACAAATACAGTTAGAGAGCAATTTTCATACTCAACACTAATAAAGCAGATCTTTAACCAACTATTTTCAGCCGATACTTGAAAGAAAATGAAGAATCAAACTTTGGGAGAAGATCACATAATAACTTTTTCACATCATCTCTCAAAAATGCGACTCGTTAGCTCATTTTTTTATATGTAGTTGATAAAAATGTCGAAAAAGCATCTAAAACTCTTATAGAATGCCCGCACAATAAGAAACATAAAAAGATCAGTTGTGCAAAATACAAGCAGTGGCTCCACTGAGGTTTTTTATCACCTCATGGATCTCTCCGACGTACAGAAAAATCTCTACCTAGAACGACTAGAACAAGAGCAACCCAACTTATATCAACAAGTACTTCCTCTCATTAACGAAGTACCTTCAGAGCAGATCACATCGCTGCTCGGCTTTTACGCACAACAAGCAACAGACAGCGAGCTCAACCTCACCGGTACCTTAGTCGACAAATACTATATCTCTCATGAACTCGGTCGTGGTGGTATGGGAATTGTCTATTCAGCCAGTCGAGCGGATAGAACCTTTGAACAAGATTTGGCGGTGAAATTCATTCAGCCCGCTCTCTCACATATCCTCGGTGAACACGCTCTGTTTCAAGAAGCGCAATTACTCGCACACCTAAACCATCCATGTATCGCTAAAGTGTTTGACGGAGGAGTCTACCAAGAGTCGGTATACATTGTGATGGAACGGGTTGAAGGGCAAACACTTTCTCTGTACTTACAGAATCGTTCTTTGAGTGAAAAACAGAAGCTCCGTTTATTTAAAGAGATTTGTTCGGCGATTGAACATGCCCACCAAAAACAGGTACTACACGCTGATCTCAAACCTGAAAATATCTTAATTGATCCTCTTGGTTCTCCTAAGATTTTGGATTTCAACCTCACTCAAAAGGTTAAGCAACCCGTATTCGATCAAAATACCGACGTGTCTCTGTTCACGGCTTACAGTAAAGCCTTCGCCAGTCCAGAACAGGCTGCGGGGCAGTTTCTTACTCAGCAAAGTGATATCTATTCATTGGGTAGGATTCTGGCACTGATCTTCGATTCTTCGCCCAATTTTGATATCGACCTGATCGTAGAAAAAGCCACACATCATGAACCATACCGACGCTATGCCAGTGTCGGTGAGCTACGCCAAGATATCGTGCGAATACTAGAATGTCGCCCGATATCATTGAGAGAGAAACACCCCGTCCATACGCTTATTAAGCTGTTGAAACGTCGTCCAGTACAAAGTGCCCTAACTATTCTTTTATTGCTGTCAGGTACCACGTTCTCAACGGCTATTTTCAATAAAAACCTACAACTCCAGAAAGAGAAACAGGTTGCTGAAGAGATGATGTACGAGGTAACGAGCCTTCTATTTCACGCTAAAGGCAGCGATGCAGCAAAAATGTCAGTCGGCACAATGCTAGAACTCACACGACGCCGGATATTATCGAACCCTGACTTACCCAAAGATGTAAAACAGAAAATGCTGCTGGCGATGCTGACGCCTTCACCAGAAAAGTCTGTGACCAATAAAAACAAAGAAAAGTCATCCAATAACTGATTATGAAAATAAACCTTTTGTCCTTTATCGCAATATACGCGACCAGCCTTAATGCTCACGCTACTGACAGTAAACCTTTGACTGGATACTTTATTGATTCTCCGGTCTCTGGCCTCTATTACGAGACTAGCTCAAACCTCTCTGGCACCACAGATAAAGGAGCATTCCAATACAACTCAGGTGACATCGTTAGCTTTTTCATAGGTACCGATAATTCAGGATACCTACTGACTACATTGTCAGGACAAGAAGTCATCACTCCAACCTTATCTTCGACACGCCCAAGCCGTAGCATCAACATGACTCGATTGCTGCTGTCACTAGATGACACACCAGAGCATCGTGATGAGATCATCTTGGCCAGTAAGGTGTTATCTGATGTTGAATTTCAAAAGAAACTTAAGAAGTTAGATTTGAGCTACTTAGATGGTCAAGAACTCGGCATTGATCTGGTTTCAGTCAAAGAGGCCGCAAAGCACCTAAATCAAAGCCAAGAGTACATTAAGAATAACTTTGCCTCTGAGGAGATCATCTTCTCTCCCAGAGACAAAGTACTTCACAATATCATCATCGCGAAGAAAGATTATGCAGGAAGAGCGTGTTTCTACGATTTAGCCCATCATGCGAATCCAAAATACGAAGGACCAATTGGTGAGCTGAGCTATACGATCACAGATACAGAACTTATTCAGTATCCAGGAACAGGCGATTACTTTAAAGGTTGTAACCTACGTCCTTACCACACACCTCAAGAAATCATCCGTGAGCCTCTTTCCGTCGGTGATGGTTGGACCGGATTCACCAGTTGTGCCCAGAAGGGGTGTACTCGCCACGATCTAAGTGGTTTTTCTATTGAAGACTACAACGATGAAGGCGACTGGAAATATCGTACCGTCGCTTTGGATTTCGATACCGAGACCGAACTCTTGATGGAGAAGACCCAAGGCTTGGGCCAAAAAGAATATATTCGCCACCCGAATAAAGCAGAAATGATCTGGTTTACTTACACCAATGAGCGCGGGAACCACATCCCCTATGAGGGTATCTGGCAACACACTCAGTATCAGCAAACCGACATAATTACTGAATGCTTATTGATTAAAGATAAACGTATTATGTTAGGCAACAACGATGGCGAAACCTGCCCGACAAACCACCAGAAATACACTCAAGATGTGACCGAGAAGTTTGGGGATATGTGGTGGCTGACCAATGCAGAACCAACGGCCTCTCTTGCTCAAATGAACGTTGCTGTTCGTTGGTATGATTCCGTACCTCAACAACATTTCACAGCGTGGGAATATCTACCAGCAGGTAAAGACTGGGACCAAGGCATACTCTACAGATTCAAACAAAAAATTTCGCTAAATCCAGATAAATCTCATAATATCAGCACCCTATCTGTTTCTGAGTTTACTAAAGTGAGGTCTAACAGCTAATGGCAACTGCAACCCCAAACATCACACAGATCATCCAACAGTGGCAATCCGGCGACAAAAGTGCTGAAGCCGATTTGTATCAGTTCGCTTACTTACAGTTGAGGCAAATAGCGCAACAAGAGCGCTCACGCAGTGCTCAAAAGTACGGTACAGACAACCAAGTACTCAGTGACAGCATGAATAGCACCACCGCCTTAATCCATGATGCATACCTCAAGATCTCATCTTCAGATTTGCATTCAATCGAGAATAAGAAAGACTTTTTCTTAATGGCGGCGAAAGTGATGCGCCAAATACTGATTGATAACGCTCGTCACCTTCAAGCACAAAAGCGTCAACAAATGACCATTTTGAGAGACAATGAAGGGGATAAGTTTGAGCAGTTTATGATGATGGATAAAGCGCTCGATAATTTCAGCGCCCACTACCCACGTCAATCTAAGGCACTAAAACTAAAATACCTTATGGGAATGCGAAACCGTGAGATCAGTGAACTGCTTGAGTGCAGTGCAAGTTTGATTGAAAAAGATCTCAAGTTCTCTCGTTGTTGGTTGCAAAGTAAACTGGTTTAAAATGAAAAAGCGCCTTTGTTTCTTGTTCGCATCTGGCTGTGGAGCATTAGTTCTTCTGCCACCTTGGCTTGCTTCTGAAGAAGTGAATGCCTCCCTTTTAATCGGTGATAGCTCATTACCATCAGTTAGACTCGCGGTTGCTAAAGCCGAACAGGCCGTTGTGAGTGCCGAGCCAGCGCAAAGTCGAACATCGTCAGAGGCATTGATAAAAAGCAAAGTCGAGCAACCCCTATCAGGGGAGGGACTCTCGACTTCTTCTTTCGAAAGCCCAACGAATTTATCGGAAAGATCTGCTGATAAGTTTTACAGTGATACCGAAACCTTAATTGTCGCTGACGACAAAGACCGTACTGGCCACAACCAAAAACCGCAAGTAAACCCAGCGGTCCAGCAAAGTATTCAGCACGAAATCAATCAATGGTCCTTTACGGAAAACTCTCCGATTAACTACTCTATTGATGTTACAGGCCTATTTGAAGATCCTGATGATGACTTGCTGACAATACAAGTTGCCGTCAATCATCCAAAGTTTTCTATTTCAAACCTCGGAGGAAGAACCAGCGTCCGAGGCACCCCGAAAGTTGGAGAAGCACCGACTCAGCTGATAGCTCGCGCTAAAGATGATTACCATGGCTCAGAAGAAAATGCTTGGGTTGCCACCAGTTTTTCCCTTCCTTCAATGTCTTCAGGCTTAGAGGAAGATGGCTTACACCCGTTGATTGGCGACACTTGGTATCGACTCGAGACCAACCATCAATTTGCAGGCAAGACCTACAACTATGAAAAGGTCTACTGCGAAGCGTTTAAGTTCATCAATGACGAAGTATTCTTTGCCTCTTCAAGTACTTTAACAACCTGCCCGAGTGAGCACGAGCTGCGTAAAGTTGGAGGGTATCATGTTGATGGCAATACCTTGGTTGTCTCTAGCAATCAGTCAATGTTTGACGCCGACATGCGCTGGACAATTTTGGAGACTTACCCAAATCACCCAACCTTCACTACCGCTTATGTCACTCAAGTTAAAATGGGCAATGAGTATGAAACTTACACGGTGGCCTCGAAAGCGCAAATAGAACAGCGCATAAACACTGTGACAGGATTAGAAGCTCTGCAGCTAACACCACTCAACTATATGTATTTAGCTAACGATGGTCACTACTACCTAGGCTGGTATGGCATGCATATTGGTAACTACCAACTCAGTGACCCAGCTTGGCCAGATCGAATGGACGGCGACCTCAATGTCCAATCCTACAACACCACGATTATTTGCGAAGATTTACTCAGTAAGTTTGATCACTACTCAGTTGGCGGGCAAGGGGTATACGGCGACATCATTGGCCAAACCATCGGCGAAAACTTCGAGCCAATCAAGTGTGCAGAGCGTCCATTAGGCCACCTTCAGTACTCTTTCTTCGACGTCGATTTCTTAGAGTTTGATGAATTCAAACATGGCGAAGTATTTAGCATAATACTTCGCCCTAAAAAAGAGTGGCGCCATAAGGTTGAAGAAATGAAGCTCAACGTTAGGTATCTAGACCCTGACGCTTAAAAGCTCCACAATGCCTGTAAGCCAGTACTGAAAGTGAACGTGTCGGCTTCAGGCAGCGTCGTACTATTTTACTCAATCACATGCTCTGGACACTTCCCGTCGGTCATCGCCTACAGTAGATAGTACCCACTATTTCCCGTACCTGACTAAATACATTGTTGGTAACCGAATATCACATACCAAACCTAGGTGTAACCTCTACCTCCAATTCAGAACGCACCGTTCCTTTTAGCACAGATCAACAATCAGAGCTGTAGATCTCGAAACCTGTAAATAAAATAAATTATATTTTACGGTTTTTTTCAGAATTTACGTATGTTGATAAATCGAGCAATACTCAGTAAAACATTCACCCTAATAATGAAAACTTAGAACAAGAAACAAACAGAGCTTGGCTAGAGCTCTCTAAAAAGGATATGAAATGAAAAAGGTTAGTTTACTAGCAGCGTCAGTGGCAATTGCCCTAGCTGGTTGTGGTGGTTCAGATGGTGATTCTTCAACATCCCCTTCTCCAAGCGGTGTAACAATTACAGGTTTTGATGGTTACTTTAATCAAGCTGTTGTGTTTGATGATAAAGATAACAACGGCATTTTAAACATTGGCTCAGACACTATTTTCGGCCTTACCAACGACCAAGGTCAAATTGAGATATCAGGCGACATTTCAGGTGTGCTAGCACTTCAAACATTAACACCAGGCGGTACAGTACAAACGGCACTTGCGAACCACGATAGCAGTAAATACGCGGGTAAATACACCATCGATATGGATCACCCAGCTCAAGCAATGGCTCATGAGCTTGTGTTCCGTGCACCAACTTCATCAGATGTAATTTCACCAATTACTGATTTAGTTGCAATCGAAATGGCTAAAGGCACAGACGCTGCTCCTGTTACTGAAGAAGAAGCGGTGGCGATTGTTAGCACTGCTCTTGGTGGCACAGATGAAGCGCCTATCGACCCTTACTCTGATTTTGTTTCAGGTGCTGATGCGAATGCTGAACTACACAAAACAGCACAAATCCTAACGGAATCGAAAGCGGCTAACCCTACGACTTATGAAGAAAAATCTGATCAGTTTGCAAAAGAAGCCGATGCGATCGTTGATACGCTAACTTCAGACCAACTAGCAGACAACGATTTAAAACCTGTTATTGGAGATAACGCGGCTCCTGGTGAAGATCTTGACCCTGTTGTTGTAACCAACAATAAGCTAGTTGTAACAGCAAGCGTTTTAGAAACAGAGCAAGGTAAGATCCCAACACTAGAAGAGAATGGTAGCTCATCAAATATCGTTCTTGATATTGCAGGCTTATTTGTTGATAAAGACCAGACTCTAATCACGCCAACTCTAACTCACAACATCCCTGCAGAAAGCGGTATTGCTGTGACTCTCAATGGCGACACATTAACTCTAGTGGCATCAGATTACATTGGTGCTTCTGGTGAGTTTACAGTGACTTTAACGGCAGAAGATAAGAATTCAACGCCAGAAGTAGTTGGCTCTGCGATCGCGACGTTCAAGGTTAAAATTGAAGCTGCGAACTCAATTCCGACTGTTGATTACGCGGAATATGATCTTTTACAAGCAGAAATCAACAACTGGCAGCTAGAGGTAGGCGTTCCATTCGAGCAAACTATCAATATTGAAAACCTATTCACTGACAAAGATGGTGACATTGTTTCTTACCGCACTGGTAGCATGACAATTCCAGGTTTAACGGTATCTCCACAAGAAGGTACGAACCCAATCATCACCATTTCTGGTACACCAACCAAAGCAACGGCAGCTGACGCTTCAGAAGCATTCATGGTTGGCGGTGTTGATAACGAAGACGCTGCAGCTTACCAAGAAATGCTGATGCCTCAAGTCGCTGAAGGCGTAGTGCCAGAACCAGATCTTCACCCTCTTGAAGGTAAAACTTGGTACATGCTAGAGCACGGTAGCTCAAATGGTGAAAATGAGCAAGACTACGCAAGCATCTGGTGTGATTCAATCAAGTTTGAAAATGGCATCGTACTGGGTAATGTAAGAAGCATTGCGAACAAGACAACATGTTCTGCCGCTGATACTCAAACTGAAAACGCAACTTATGAAGTTATCGACGGTAAGCTTTTTGCGACATTTGAATTTGTAGAAGATGGTCAAAACCTAGTTGAAACCTTCCAAGTAGAAGTGTTTGAAGACGCTGATGATATTTCTGGCGGTGCTAAAACTATCATTCACCGCATGCAAGACGCGACTGAAGAATCAGCAGAACGTTACACATACTTCAGCAACAAAGCAGACATCGAAAAGCGTATCAATGTGACTTCTGAAATGGGTCCAGATGCACGTTATTTCGCCGCTTACTTACCAGCAGAGCAAGACCTAACGTATAACTTAGGAGCTATTAGTTTAGCGTTGAAAGAAAATTCTAACTCAAATGACAGTAACGTAATGGACGCAGATTTATCCTTTGACGTTCCAAACAATGATTTTACTTGTGCGACCATTAATGAGTTTTTCTCAGGTTTTTACTTTACTGGTGAAGATATCGGTTCAGTACAATCTATAGATTATAATGGTACACCAATTGAGTGCTACACAAATGAAGAAAACGGCGTCAACTATGCGTCTGTTGACTTTGACTTACCCGCACTAACTGTCAATAACGTATACAGCGTAATCGGTAAAGTAAAAGACAGCGATGGCGAATACTTGGAAGCTGTTAAGTTCAACATTGAATGGACAGGTACAGGTAACAACGAATAATTCATTAACCTGAATTAATCATGTCATACCTATAAAAACCCCGCTATTGCGGGGTTTTCTTTTATCGGATACAAAGCTTAGTACTTATTTCACACACATCACATTGAGCAGTGAAGAGCCTTTCAATTGGTTTACGTTACCGTTGGTAAACAGACCTTTCTTATCTGCGCCCCAGTACGGTAGATGCATTGGCCAGTTCTGTTTTTCCATAACCTTTGAGCTCAAGATGCTCTGCCATTGCTTTTCACTCATCAGCTTCATGTTGACCTGATTACACACCAATTCAGCGCTATCGTAATCTAGGCGGCTCCAAGGCTTACCTTGTTCCATGTAGAACTGCTGTTGATGGTCAAGAAGGTAAGGAATCGCATATTGGCTACCCGCAACATCTGCTGTCACGCGGATTTCGATTTCCAGATCGTTATCTGAACTCGCATTACCGCTTGGTAACGTCTGAATAGAGGCAGCGCTCGTTACCGCAGCCGCTTGCTTAGCTGCGATTGGTTTTGGCTTTGCTGGGGCTTTAGGCTTAACCACTTTTGGTTCTGCCTCTTTTGCAACGATAGGTTGCGATGAGGTTTTAGACTTATCGACCATACGAATAAAGGCTTCACCGTAACCAGGAACCTTACGTACTTGAGCTAGATCTTTTCTTGCATCAGAGAAGGTTGAATAAGGGCCGATTAAGCAACGGTAGTCACTTCCTTCAGGCTTCATCCAAACGTTAGTCGAGATCTTTTCATAAAGAGGTTTTGCACGGCTCAGTGACAAAGGCTTGTTCAGCAGACCACATTGAACCCAGAACAGTTCGTTATCTGAATGACGTTTAGGTGCCTTACTGCCCCAAACACCTTTACCAATCGGACATGACTGCTCTAGCTGTGGCAATTGATTGGTGCTTGCCTGAGTGGCATCACATAGAACCGATTCTGCACTCACTTGGCTCGATACCAAAAGGGATGCAGCGATAAGCCCCATACGATAATTTCTCATCACAGCACGACATACAGCATTCATTGTCAATTTCATAACCACCACTTAAACCCTCGCGGGCTAATTATTACCGAATCTATGTCGATAAAACATGAATTCCATTTTAAGTATTATTGACAGTGTCAATGATACTAAGTTCAAGATCCATTAAGCAAAAAAAGAGCCGTAATTGCTTACGGCTCTTAGTTTAGTGACTTTTTTTACTAAAAATCAAACCGAGCTATCACCCTTTATAAATTTTCGGGTTAAACACGTCGCGTAACCAGTCGCCTAATAGGTTAATAACTAGAACCAATGTTACCAAAAGTACACCTGGGAATGCTGTGATCCACCATGCTCCTGAGAAAATGTAGTTAAAACCAGTACTGATCAGGGCACCGAGTGACGGTTGGTCCACCGGAAGACCTAAACCTAGGAAAGAAAGTGCCGCCTCTGACATGATGGCATTTGCCACCTGTACCGTAGAGATAACCAAAATCGGTGATAAACAGTTAGGCAG
This sequence comes from Vibrio gigantis, assembly GCF_024347515.1. Lineage (NCBI taxonomy): Bacteria > Pseudomonadati > Pseudomonadota > Gammaproteobacteria > Vibrionales > Vibrionaceae > Vibrio > Vibrio gigantis. The sequence continues at coordinate 63,760 of NZ_AP025492.1, read as the reverse complement.
AATATGACGGAACATGATGCGAGGTGCTCTGAAGCCCATCACACGCGCCGCTTCTACATACTCTTTCTTCTTCTCTGCCAATACCGATGCACGGATTGTACGCGCATACTGCGGCCATTCGGCAATACCGATGATCACCACCAGCATAACAACGGCATATTGCGCGTAGAAGTCACTACCGAAACTTGCCTTAAAGATAGCCGATACAATAATCGCAACCATCATGGTCGAGAACGAAAGCTGAACATCGGCAAAACGCATCAGGAAGCTATCGATACGACCACCGAAGTAACCCGCAGACAGGCCAATGATGATACCTAGAGTCAGCTGAAGGCCAACCGCTAAGAAACCAATCGTCAACGAAAGACGAGAGCCGTAAAGCATCGTCGATAGAATGTCACGACCTTGCTCATCAGTACCCAGTAAGAAACGCTCTTCACCGTCTTCCATCCAAGATGGTGGCAGCTCTGAATCCATGATATCGATAGACGTCACGTCATAAGGGTCTGTTGGCGCTAAAATCGGTGCGGCTAGTGCCATCACTAAGAAGGCTGCAAAGATCGCAAAGCTGACCATTGCCACTTTGTCGCGTAAGAAGTAGTACAGAATGTCTGACTGCTTAAATCGCTCCCAACGAGATGGAGCTGTTGTTGTTTGTTCCATGATTATGCTCCTTTCCCTGTAATGTTCACTGTTGGGTTAATGATGCCGTATAGCAGGTCAACAATGGTGTTCGTTACTACGAAGATAAGACCTACGAAGATAACGTATGCGGTAATCAGTGGTGTATCCACTCGGTTAATCGCTTCAAGGAATAGGAAGCCGGTGCCCGGCCACTGGAATACGGTTTCAGTAAGAATGGTGTAAGCCACCATAGTACCGATTTGAACACCACCTACCGTTAGTACAGGCAGCATTGTGTTCTTCAAAGCGTGTTGGTAGTAGATCTTGTTCAGCGCTAGGCCTTTTGCTTTACCAAACTTGATGTACTCAGAACTAAGAACCTCTAGCATTTCAGAGCGCACTAGACGAATGAACAGAGGCAACATGATAGACGCCAAAGCAATACTCGGCAGCACTAAGTGCGCAAGGCCATCTATCGTTAAGAAGCCAGACTCCCAACCAAACCAGTTTGCGGTCTCACCACGTCCAAACGACGGCAGCCAACCTAATTCAATAGAGAATACATACATCAACATGATTGCAGTTAAGAAAACAGGCACAGAAATGCCGATACTACTGCCCGCCATCACCAGTTTAGTGAAGAAGCTTTTTGGGTGTATTGCAGAATAAACGCCAAGTGGAATCGATAGACAAACAATGATCAGAGAAGCGCCAAACACAAGTTCAAGCGTTGCTACGAGTTTATCTAAGATTACGTCCACAGCTGGGCGTTTAAAGAAATATGAAGTACCAAGATCACCTTGTAGAGCTGCGCCCACAAAGCGAGTGTATTTTGTAATGAAGGGATCATTTAAGCCGAGTTCATCACGCAGCGCTTGACGCTCCGATTCTGAAACAGATTGACCGACTAACTCACGCAACGGGTCGCCCAGGTTATCCTGAATGGCAAACGCCACCAAACTGATCACAAACATCACTATCAGTGCCTGAAACAGGCGCTTGACCAGAAACGTAACCATTCCTTGCCCCTTATCTATCCATGACTATCTAGTCGAAATCCGCGACTAGATAACAAAATTCAGTCTTAAAAAAGGTATTTAGCCAGACTGAAGGAAGACCAAATACCGAAACTTAAATCTATTTCTTAATAATTTGAGAGCCTGAAAAGCTTCAGGCTCTCGATTCTAGCAAGCTAGATTATTTTACAACTAGGTCGCCGAAGTAAGGCATAACCATTGGGTTTACTACGTCTGCTGCACCTACGTTAGACTTCGCGCCCCACGCTTCACTTTGCCAGTGTAGCGGTACGAATGCTGCGTCGTTGTATAGAGTTGCTTCAACGCCTTTCAGCATTTCAGAACGCTTAACTGGGTCAGTTTCAGTGTTAGAAGCTTCTACGATCGCATCCATCTCTGGGTTTGAGTAACCAGAACAGTTGTATTGACCACGGCCAGTCTCTTCGTTACGAGTCATAGTTAGGAACTCGTTGAAGTTAGCTGAATCTTCTGTATCTGAGTGCCAGCCGATCATCATCATATCTGCTGAACATAGGTCAAACTCAGGCCAGTACTGTGCTTTAGGCATAGTCTTAAGATCAACTTTGATGCCAATCTTAGACAGCATTGCTGCAGACGCTTGCGCTACTTTCGCATCGTTCACGTAACGGTTGTTTGGCGCCATCATAGTTAGCGTAAAGCCATCTTCGTAACCCGCTTCTTTCATCAGCTCTTTCGCTTTTTTCAGATCGTAACGAGGAACTAGGTCTTCGTTGTGACCCGCGTAGCCTGTTGGGCTTTGCTGACCAGCAGCTGTTGCGAAGCCTTTCATGATCTTCTTAACGATACCTTCGTTGTTGATTGCGTGCACAATCGCCTGACGAACGCGAACATCTTTAAGAGCTTCGTTGCTGTTTTGGTTCATTTGGAACGTGATGATACGAGTACCAGGTAGCGTTACTAGATCGATGTTCTTAGCGTTTTTAACACGCTTGTGATCATTTGGTGCTACAGGGTGAATCATATCAACGTCGCCAGAAAGAAGTGCTGCAACACGTGTTGCGTCTTCTTTGATTGGCACAAGCGTTAACTTGTCTACGTTGCCTTCAGTTTCTGTATCCCAGTAATCGTTGAAACGTTCGAACGTTACTTTAACGCCTTGCTCACGCTGCGTTACGATGAAAGGACCAGTACCTGAAACGTTAGTCGAAGCAAACGAGTTACCGTGCTTAACTAGCTCAGACTTATCTTTACCTTCCGCTGTTTGGCCAGAGTAGAACTTGCTGTCCATTGGGAAGATGTAAGTTGCTGTTTGTAGTACTAGTGGGTAAGCCGCTTTAGAAATAAGCTCAACTGTGTAGTCATCCACTTTTACCATCTTCTCGTATGGCGTGAAGATAGACTTAAAGTCTGGAGAAGCTTGTAGACGTTCAAAAGTCCACACAACATCATCAGCAGTCAGTTCGTTACCAGAGTGGAATTTCACACCTTTACGTAGGTTAAAGCGGAAAGTCGTTTCATCAACACGCTCCCAGCTAGATGCTAGGCGGCCTTCAAAATCCATCTCTTGAGTGAAACGTACTAGAGGGTCAAACACCATGTGAGACATTTGCAGTGTGCCACCAGACAGCTGCTCGTGCGGGTCAAGTGATACTGGGTCAGCTGCGTAGCCAACGGTAATATCTGCTGCTGCTGCACTAAAGCTTAGGCCAGCTGCCATTAAAGCTACTGCTAATTTGCTTTTCATGGTTTTCATTGCATAACTCCTTCATGCGGGAATCCAGATCCCTAGTTGTTGTATTTGCGTCTGTTTATTGTTTTTAGCAAGCTAAACTCCAGCCTGCTGATTTTATACCGCGGCTTGTGCCACTGCTTTTTCTTCTCTTAAACCTGTAAATTCAGGCATTAAAGAAATTAGGTGTTTGCTGTATTCATGCTGAGGCGATTGGAATAGCTGCTCGGTTGGTGCTACTTCCAATAGCTCTCCCATTTGCATCACACCAACACGATCACACATTTGGCGAATAACCGGTAAATCGTGACTGATGAACAGCATGGTTAGGTTTAGCTCGTCTTGTAAGTCTTTTAATAGGTTAAGGATCTGAGCCTGTACCGATACATCCAGTGCTGAGGTTGGTTCATCACAAATCAAAAGACGAGGGCGAGTTGCCAAAGCGCGAGCGATAGAAATACGCTGACGTTGGCCACCTGAGAATTCGTGTGGGTACTTAACCCCTGCCATTACACCTAAACCAACATGCTCTAGCAGGTCGTTGACGATCTGACGAGTTTCATTCTCGTTACGCGTAAGTTTATGGAATCGGATAGGCTCAGCAATGATGTCGAATATCTTCATTCGAGGGTTCATTGATGTGTAAGGGTTTTGGAAAACCATCTGCATTTGGCGACGCATTGGGCGACGCTCTTTTTCAGATTTCAGTCCAGTCAGGTCAACGCCTTCAAACGTTACTTTGCCTGAGTTAGGTGCGTATAAGCCAGCAATCACACGAGCAATCGTTGATTTACCTGAACCTGATTCACCGACTAAGCCAAACGTCTCACCTTCATGCACTTCAAAGCTGACATTGTTTGATGCCTGAACGTACTCACGACGGCTCTCAAAAAACGAATCTTTAGTCGTGAAACGCAGGTTTACATTTTCAACATTCAACAATGGGCCAGTGTAATCACGGTGGTCTTGGCTTTGACCTAACCAGTGGTTTTTAACATCAAGAGGCTCCATCTCGTGTGCTTCTTCTATGTAGCTCACAAGTGGGAAACGGTCGAGTTTACGGTCTGAACGTGGAACCGCAGAGATAAGACTGTGTGTGTATGGGTGTTCAGGAGTACCCAGAACTTTGGCTGTCGGACCAAACTCAACCAAATCACCACGATACATCACGGCTACGCGATCAGTAACGTTAGATACCACACCCATGTCGTGCGTTACTAACATACAACCTACGTTCTTCTTGATACATAAGTCACGAATCAACCCCAGTATCTGATCTTGGATAGAAACATCCAGTGCTGTTGTTGGTTCATCAGCGATGATTAGATCAGGTTCACCTGCCAATGCGATCGCGATAACAACACGCTGACGCATGCCGCCAGAGAATTGGTGTGGGTACTGCTTTAAACGGTTTTCTGGTTGTGGGATACCCACTTGGTTCATCAAGTCTAACGAGCGCTGGTAAGCTTCTTGATCCGAAACCTTCATGTTGGCATGAATCGTCTCTTTTAACTGCTGTTCTACTGTGAATAGAGGGTTAAGAGACGTCATTGGATCTTGGAAGATAAAACCAATCTTTGAGCCACGAACAGAACGCATCTGTTCAGGAGATAAGCCAGAGACTTTTTCGCCATCCAGAAATACCTCGCCGCTAGCAATGCGGCCGGGAGGACTCAGCAAATCGATCACAGCATTACCTACTGTTGATTTACCTGCACCAGACTCGCCTACAACACCAACAATCTCACCACGCTCAATGTTGAACGAAAGTGATTTAACTGCGGCGTGAACTCCATGACGAGATGGGTATTCGATACGAAGATTTTTTACTTCTAAAAGTGACATTACCAGACCTCTACTGCTTTGGCAGCTTTCTGCCCTGTCTGCAAAATTGAATCCATTCTTACCAGAATATTGTTCTGATATTTTATACGGTTGACAATTTGGCAAATAATTCACAGAAAAGCAACAAAAATAGGATAAAAAGTCGACATCAAACGCTTAACAAGCAAAAGCACCACATAAATATTCACCAAGACAGCATATAGTAAGATAAATCAACATTATATTATCGGCAAGAAACACTCACAAACGCCTTACCAGCACTTACTTGTAGAGTTAAACCTGAGCTTAAAAGCAGATCTCACTACCAGTCACTAAAAACAAATAATTATTCCAAAAAACAATTAACACTATAGAAACAAACTCTAGATTTATTAATTTAAACAAATAAAACAACCAGATACACGCAAACTAACCATACATTTAACCATTTTTATTATTCTGGTAAATGTAAACCAGAGGAACGAAAGGTTTAATAAATAAGAGGAGTTTTTGAACGACCAAATGCGTAGAAAGCTGTCAAATTCAGGCCTTAGTGAGCAAGTTTAAGGTCAGGTTTCACTTTTGATGAAAGTCTTTAGACCAAACTCATTAATATGTCGAATTGTTAGGCGTCTTATTTATATAAAATTAGATATAGATCTGTAGGTTTGATAAAGAAAGCGACTCTGTATCAGCATCATAATCAGTCAGAACGATAGGAACCTATCCTATAGATGAAGGGGATACAGAGGCAACAACGGACAAGGTACCGAAGCAGGTAGGATCCCAACATTCAAAATTGAGAAAAGCTGAAACAGCAGACGTAAAAAGCCCCCACCTTTCGGCAGAGGCTTCTTAAGTGATCGGTGAAGAGACATTCTTTGAACATCAGGCGAACCCCACTTGGGCTCCAATCTAGCGATCTACAGATGAAAAAAAAGCTCATCATTTCTGATGAGCTTTCTTAAATGCGGTCGGTGAAGAGACATCCTTCGAACATCAGGCGAACCCCACTTGGGTTCCAATCTGTGATCTACAGATGAAAAAAAAAGCTCATCATTTCTGATGAGCTTTCTTAAATGCGGTCGGTGAAGAGACATCCTTTGAACATCAGGCGAACCCCACTTGGGTTCCAATCTAGCGATCTACAGATGAAAAAAAAGCTCATCATTTCTGATGAGCTTTCTTAAGGTGGTCGGTGAAGAGGGATTCGAACCCCCGACCCTCTGGTCCCAAACCAGATGCGCTACCAAGCTGCGCTATTCACCGAGACGTTTCGCTTGATTTCTCAAACTGGGAACTTCAAAGAAGCTACCAAAATTAATGGGGTGGCTAACGAGATTCGAACTCGCGACCACCGGAATCACAATCCAGGGCTCTACCAACTGAGCTATAGCCACCACTAATTTTTTATATAACCGCTTAAAAGCGATTATTGAAATAGTGGTCGGTGAAGAGGGATTCGAACCCCCGACCCTCTGGTCCCAAACCAGATGCGCTACCAAGCTGCGCTATTCACCGACTAGTTTTGTATCGACTCTTGGGAATAATGAGTCAACACTGGAAGCCGAAGCTACCGATATTTTGTAAAGAAAGAATGGGGTGGCTAACGAGATTCGAACTCGCGACCACCGGAATCACAATCCAGGGCTCTACCAACTGAGCTATAGCCACCATTATTTCTTTTCTGCCAATTTCTCACTTACCGAAGTAAGAGACCGGATGGCGCGCCTGAAAGGATTCGAACCTTCGGCCTTTGGCTCCGGAGGCCAACGCTCTATCCAGCTGAGCTACAGGCGCATGCCCTGTCGGCGGAGTGGAATAATACGTATATCACCCAATGCCGTCTAGTACTTTTTTAACTTTTTTTTCTGTTTGGTCTCTTTTTCGACAGTTAATATGTGATAAACCCCTTATTTGAGTACTACAACCCGCCACAGCTTATAAGTTGTTGTTTATTGCAACAACTTATCGGGATATAATCACCCATTATTTACATTGGTTTAACAGTTGCTCTTTGCTGGTTAAAGCCAAAACACCCTTCCAACACTATAAATTGGTAAGCATGTACTTACCTTGGGAATGTAAAGTGAGTTTAATGGATATGTCTCGTCGAATTTTAAGCGTTGTCATCGCAGTTTTAACCTTTTCAACTGGCGCAATGGCTGCAGGCCTAAGCGAAGCGGAGCAAGATGCAATTGCTGAACGCATCAAACCCGTTGGCCAAGTTTACCTAGTCGGCAGCGAGCCAGTAGCCGCAGAACCAACAGGCCCTCGTGATGGCGCAGCAGTTTACGGTACCTTTTGTATCGCTTGTCACGCATCTGGCGTAAGTGGCGCACCTAAAACAGGTGATGCTGGAGATTGGGGCCCTCGTATTGCTCAAGGTCGCGACATCCTAGCTGACCACGCAATCAACGGTTTCAATGCGATGCCTGCGAAAGGTTCATGTATGGACTGTTCAGACGACGAAATCAAAGATGCTATCGAGCACATGATTGCTGGTCTGTAATTAAAAATACCAGATTCAAAAAAGGTGACCTCATGGTCACCTTTTTTATTAGCTTCTATATAGTGCTATTAAAGCAGAGCATTACTTCTTGTTGAACATCGCTCGAATATTAGCAATGTGCGCCTGCCCTTTTTCCATTCTTTCTTCAGCGGATTGAGGCTTCTTCACGCTTTCCCACTCAACATCCTCATGCGGTAGCTCGTCAAGGAAGCGGCTTTGTGTTGGCTTAATCAACTCGCCATACTGACGACGTTCACGACACTTAGTAAAGGTCAGCTCTTTCTGAGCTCGAGTAATCCCTACATACATCAGACGACGTTCTTCTTCTACGTTACCTTCATCGACACTGGTTTGGTGCGGCAAGATACCCTCTTCAGCACCCATCAGAAATACATACGGAAACTCTAGGCCTTTCGATGCGTGCAACGTCATTAATTGAACCTGGTCTGCATCGTCATCATCTTCACCACGCTCCATCATGTCGCGCAGTGTTAAGCGTTGAACTACCTCGCGTAGGGTTTTCTCTTCTTTGTCGTAGTTGTCACCCTCAAGATCGGCCACAATCCAACTATAAAGATCAGAAACGTTCTTCATTCGCATTTCAGCAGCTTTCGGGCTCGCAGAGGTTTCGTATAACCAATCTTCATAGTTAATATCACGAACCAAAGCACGAACCGCATCCACGGTGTTACCACGCTCTGCGTTATCCGATATACGAACAATCCAGTCACCGAAACGGCGCAGGTTTTCTAAACCACGTCCCGTCAGTGTTTGCTCTAAGCCCATCTCAAAGCTAGCTTCAAACAGGCTCTTAGCACGCATATTGGCGTAACTGCCTAACTTCTCAAGCGTCACCGGACCAATCTCACGACGCGGTGTGTTTACAATACGTAGGAAGGCGTTGTCATCATCAGGGTTCACCAACACACGCAGGTAAGCCATGATGTCTTTAATCTCAGCTCTAGCGAAGAAAGAGGTACCGCCAGAGATCTTGTAAGGCACACGGTTCTGCATCAAGGCTTTTTCAATCAAGCGAGATTGATGGTTACCACGGTAAAGCACTGCGTAATCTTTGTATTCTGTGCGATTCAAAAACTTGTGAGCGATGATCTCACCGGTAATACGTTCTGCTTCGTGCTCTTCATTCTTGGCATTTAATACCTTGAGCTTTTCACCGTCTGGGATCTCAGAGAACAGTGACTTTTCATAAACGTGTGGGTTGTTAGCGATCAAGATGTTCGCTGCACGCAAGATTCGACTGGTTGAGCGATAATTTTGCTCTAGCTTGATCAAGCGAAGGTTCGGATAGTCCTCACCCAGCAACACCAAGTTTTGCGGTTTCGCACCACGCCAAGAGTAAATAGATTGGTCATCGTCACCTACTACCGTCAAACGACCACGCTCTCCAACCAGTAAGCGAACCAATTCGTACTGGCTGGTGTTAGTATCTTGGTATTCGTCCACTAGTAGGTAGCGAATACGTGACTGCCAACGTTCGCGCACCTCTTGATTGGTTTTAAGCAATTGTACCGGCAGGGCAATCAAATCATCAAAATCGAGGGCGTTGTAGGCCTTCATCTGCTTTTGATACATATCGAAGCAGAACGCAAATAGCTGATCTTGTTCACCTTGAGCGCGCGCTTTCGCCTGATCTGGCGTCAGCATGTCATTCTTCCAATTCGAAATCGCACTCATCAATGCACGCAGTAAATCCTTGTCGCCATCAATCTGTCTTTCTGTTAGCTCTTTTAACAGAGCCAACTGATCTTGATCATCAAACAGAGAGAAGCCTGCTTTCAAACCCAGCGCTTTGTATTCACGACGAATGATAGTTAAGCCCATGGTATGAAAGGTTGAAACGATCAGACCTTTCGACTCACCCTTCCCCAGAGTTTGTCCAACACGCTCTTTCATCTCGCGAGCCGCTTTATTGGTAAAGGTTACCGCTGCAATATTGCGCGCTTTATAGCCACACTCTTGAACCAAGTAAGCGATCTTATTCGTGATAACACGTGTTTTACCGGATCCAGCGCCCGCTAATACTAAGCAGGGGCCCGAAACATATTTCACGGCTTCATCTTGTCTTGGATTCAGTTTCATTTGATTCTCAATTTGGTCTAGAGGGGCGAATTCAATTGCGCGCCTATAATAATGCTGCAACACCACGAATGCTACGTTCTCTTATACAAGATTTTTACGTTGATGATGTAAAACTTTGTTGCACATGTGTGTGGTTATTAGGCTATAATGAATGAACGTTCATTCATTGGTGATTGAAATATGACAACTCATGCACCTCAGGATAAGCGCCAGCAAATACTTTCAGCCGCTGAAAAGCTAATTGCAGAGGTCGGCTTCCAAGGCCTTTCAATGCAAAAATTAGCCAAAGAAGCGGGAGTTGCTGCAGGTACTATCTACCGCTACTTCGATGATAAGGATCACTTGATCGATGATGTTCGAGTGCTCGTGACTCAAAGAGTAGCTGATGCTGTTCAAGAAGGGGTTAATGATTCGGATCCAATTAAACAACGCTATCGTACTATGTGGTTAAACATATGGAACTTAGCGGGAACGAACTTAGCTGCGATAAAAAATCGGGTTCAGTATGACTCGCTACCCATCACAAATAGCCTAAACTTCAGGGAACTAGAACGTAAAATGTTTGCCCAAGTTGAGCTGCTATTTAATGAGGGTAAAGAGCAAGGATTGTTTAAACCACTTGATAATGAAGTACTAAGTGGCTTGAGCTTAGCGGCTAGCGTATCTCTAGCGCGAAAGCATTCTTTAGGATTTTACCAACTCGACGAGGCAGCACTAGAAGCTGCAATAGAAGCCAGTTGGGATGCAATAATTAAACACTAGATCGGAGTTTTGACCATAATGAAAAAGTGGACTTTCTTCATGTTACTCATCGCAGTGCTACTTTTCGGCAGCGTTATTGGGTTTAACATGTTCAAACAACAAAAAATTGCTGAGTATATGGCCAACCGCCCTGAACCAGAGTTTCCAGTAACGGTAACTGAAGTTCAGCCGATCGACTGGGTTCCAGTGATTGAAGCTATCGGCTTTATCGAACCTAACCAAGGTGTAACACTCGCGAACGAAACCAGCGGTGTTATTGACCAGATCTCTTTTGAGTCAGGTACTGAAGTTAAGAGCGATCAACTATTAGTTCGCCTTGATTCAGACGTAGAGAAAGCGAACCTTAAGAGTTCTGAAGCTCGTTTGCCTGCAGCAAAAGCAAAGTACAAGCGTTACCAAGGTCTATTTAAGAAAGGCTCTATCTCTAAAGAAGCTTACGATGAAGCAGAAGCTAACTACTTCTCTCTTTCAGCTGATATTGAGAGCCTAAAAGCGTCTATCGATCGTCGCGAAATTCGCGCACCATTCGATGGTACCGTTGGTATCCGTAACGTTTACCTTGGCCAATACCTACAATCAGGTACTGATATCGTTCGTTTAGAAGATACCAGTGTAATGCGCCTACGCTTCACAGTTTCTCAAACTGACATCTCTCGTATCAATGTGGGTCAAGCAGTTGATATCTTTGTTGACGCTTACCCAGAGATCCCATTTGAGGGCTCTATCAGTGCAATTGAACCAGCAGTTAGCGTGCAAAGTGGTCTGATTCAAGTTCAAGCAGACATTCCAAACAATGATGGCAAACTTCGTAGCGGCATGTTCGCTCGCGCTAACATCATTCTGCCAAAACTAGAGAACCAAGTAACCCTGCCTCAAACGGCGATTACTTTCACTCTATACGGTGACAATGTTTACATCTTGACTGAAGAAGACGGTGTTCAACGCGTTTCTCAGCAAGTGGTAAAAGTAGGTGAACGCACAGCTGATATTGCACACATTCTTGAGGGTGTTAAAGCTGGCGATACGGTTGTAACTTCTGGCCAAGTACGTCTAAGTAACGGTGCCAAAGTTAAGGTTGTGGAAAGTGATGCAATCACACCACCATCTGAAACACCTAAGCTGTAACTGGAGGCATAATGCGCTTTACTGATGTTTTTATTAAACGTCCAGTTCTAGCGGTATCCATCAGCTTTTTGATTGCGCTGCTTGGCTTACAAGCAATCTTCAAAATGCAGGTGCGTGAATACCCTGAAATGACGAATACCGTCGTAACCGTAACTACGAGTTACTACGGTGCAAGTGCCGATCTTATCCAAGGCTTTATCACCCAGCCCCTCGAACAGGCTGTGGCGCAAGCGGATAATATCGATTATATGACTTCATCTTCTGTACTCGGTAGCTCTACGATTACCGTTAACATGAAGTTGAACACCGACCCGAACGCAGCGCTGTCTGACATACTGGCGAAAACAAACTCGGTTCGTTCTCAGCTGCCTAAAGAAGCGGAAGATCCAACCGTAACCATGTCGACCGGTTCAACAACAGCTGTACTCTACATTGGTTTTACTAGTGATGAGTTGGTGTCGAGCCAAATTACCGATTATCTAGAGCGTGTAATCAACCCGCAGCTATTTACAGTAAACGGTGTATCGAAAGTTGACCTGTACGGTGGTATGAAATACGCACTACGCGTATGGCTAGACCCGTCAAAAATGGCTGCAGTTAATCTAACTGCTAGTGATGTAATGACGGTATTGAATGCCAACAACTACCAATCGGCAACGGGCCAAGCAACCGGTGAGTTCGTTCTCTACAACGGCAGTGCTGATACACAAGTATCCAACACTGAAGAACTAGAGAACCTTGTAGTACGAAGCGGTGAAGGCGAGATCATCCGCCTATCTGACATTGCGAAGGTTTCTCTAGAGAAAAGCCACGATGTTTACCGTGCAAGTGCTAATGGTCAGGAAGCGGTTGTTGCAGCGATTAACGCGGCACCAAGTGCTAACCCAATCAACATTGCAGCAGATGTACTTGAGCTTCTTCCTCAGCTAGAGAAGAACCTTCCGAGCAACATCTCAATGAACGTGATGTATGACTCGACGATTGCGATTAACGAATCGATTCAAGAGGTTATCAAGACCATCCTTGAAGCAGCATTAATCGTACTGATCGTAATTACCTTGTTCTTGGGTTCTTTCCGTGCGGTTCTTATCCCTATCGTTACTATCCCACTGTCTTTGATTGGTGTGGCAATGGTAATGCAGGCAATGGGGTTCTCTTGGAACCTGATGACACTACTGGCAATGGTACTCGCCATCGGTCTGGTGGTAGATGATGCAATCGTAGTACTTGAGAACGTCGACAGGCATATCAAGCTCGGGGAGTCTCCTTTCCGCGCTGCGATCATCGGTACTCGTGAAATTGCGGTTCCTGTTATCGCAATGACACTAACGCTAGGTGCAGTATACGCCCCTATCGCGATGATGGGTGGTATCACAGGTTCGCTGTTTAAAGAGTTTGCATTAACTCTAGCCGGTTCTGTATTTGTATCCGGTATCGTGGCATTAACGCTGTCGCCAATGATGTGTTCAAAAATGCTGAAAGCTCACGCTGAACCAAGCAAGTTTGAACAAAAGGTACATAGCGTACTGGATGGTATGACTAACCGTTACGAGCGTATGCTTGGTGCGGTAATGAACCATCGCCCAGTATTCATTGGCTTTGCTGTTATCGTATTTGCAAGCTTACCGATGCTGTTTAAGTTCATCCCGAGTGAGTTAGCACCTTCAGAAGATAAAGGTGTAATCATGCTTATGGGTACAGCGCCATCAAATGCAAACTTAGACTTCATGCAAAATACCATGAACGACGTAAACAAGATTCTGTCTGATCAGCCAGAAGTCGCTTACGCGCAGGTGTTTACTGGTGTTCCTAATGCAAACCAAGCGTTCGGTATTGCATCTATGGTTCCATGGAGTGAACGTGAAGCAAGCCAATCAGAAGTAGCAAACCGCGTTGGTGGTTTGGTGAAAGATGTTCCTGGAATGGCAGTAACAGCGTTCCAAATGCCAGAACTACCAGGTGCAGGTTCAGGTCTTCCAATTCAGTTTGTTATTACAACACCAAACAGTTTTGAGAGCTTGTTCCAAATCACCACTGATATCTTGACTGATGTAGCGACAAACCCACTGTTCGTATACTCGGATCTCGATCTGAACTACGACTCAGCAACGATGAAAGTACACATCGACAAGGATAAAGCGGGCGCATACGGCGTGACCATGCAAGATATCGGTATCACGCTAGGTACCATGATGTCAGATGGCTACGTAAACCGTATCGACTTGAATGGTCGTTCTTACGAGGTTATCCCTCAGGTTGAACGTAAATACCGTTTGAACCCAGAATCGATGAATAATTACTACGTACGTGCTGCGGATGGCAATGCTGTACCGCTAGGCAGTTTGATTACGATTGATGTTGTGGCAGAGCCTCGCTCTCTTCCTCACTTCAACCAATTGAACTCGGCTACGATTGGTGCAGTACCGGCTCCAGGCGCTGCAATGGGTGATGCAATTGCATGGTTTGAAGACACGGCAGCGAATAAGCTTCCAAGTGGCTACAACCACGATTATATGGGTGAAGCACGCCAATACGTAACTGAAGGTAGCGCACTTTACGCGACCTTTGGTTTGGCACTGGCTATCATCTTCTTGGTACTAGCGATTCAATTCGAATCTCTTAAAGATCCATTGGTTATCATGGTATCTGTACCATTGGCGATCTGTGGTGCCCTAATTGCTCTGGCTTGGGGTGCGGCAACGATGAACATCTACTCGCAAGTAGGGTTGATCACCTTAGTCGGCCTGATCACCAAGCACGGTATCTTGATCTGTGAAGTTGCAAAAGAAGAACAGTTGCACCATCACAAAACTCGTATCGAAGCGGTAATGGAAGCTGCGAAGGTTCGTCTTCGTCCAATCCTAATGACTACAGCAGCGATGATCGCGGGTCTAATCCCACTGATGTACGCAAGTGGTGCGGGTGCGGCTCAGCGCTTTAGTATTGGTATCGTAATCGTTGCTGGTCTAGCGATTGGTACTATCTTCACGCTATTTGTACTGCCAGTGATTTACAGCTACCTGGCTGAAAAACACAAACCTCTACCTGTATTTGTTGAAGACAAAGATCTAGAAAAGCTAGCTCGTGTCGATGAAGCAAAAGCGGCACACAGAGAATTAGCTGATAATAAGTAATCGCTAAGTCGTATTAACAATAAAAAGGCTACTTCGGTGGCCTTTTTTTATACGCCATAGGCGACATCTCAAGTGTGATTAAATAGAATAGTGATAAATAGTCAGGAGTTTTAATCGATATGTTTGATCCAAAAAAACTAGAGCAAATTGCTAAGCAGATACACGATTCTATGCCCCAACCAGTAAAAGAGCTTGGTTCAGACGTAGATCAAAAAGTTCGCCAAGTTATCCAAGGCCAGTTAAACAAACTAGATGTTGTGAGCCGTGAAGAGTTTGATGTACAAACACAAGTACTGCTTCGCACTCGTCAAAAGCTAACTGAAATGGAACAGAAGCTAGCAGATCTAGAAGCTAAGCTTGCTGACAAGTAAGCTATCAGCGAAAAACATAGAAGGGTTGACGTGAAGCGTCAGCCCTTTTTTATGCAAGCGAGAATAATAAGGAGAGATTCCCGACCACACTCCTTTGCTGTTTTCGGAAATGACTTAGCTTTAAAGCCATAACCCTTAGGTACGCGAAGCATTCTCGACTCCCACTAAAAAACAAAAAAGGCTTGGTCAACGGCGACCAAGCCTTTTCATTAGATGTTGTGTTGCTTATTCATAACTCCAACCTGTAAGGAGTTATTGATACTGCTTTGCTTTTTCTACAAATTCGCAGTATCTAAGCGACGAATTAACCGCCTACAGCAATACGTTTCATGTCGCTCATGTAGCTACGTAGCTCTTCACCAATGTATTCAACAGGGTGATTACGGATAGCTTCGTTTACTTCAATTAGCTTAGCGTTATCAACTTGGTTAGATGTTTCACCTAGACCACGGCCGATCACGTCTGTTGCTACTGAAGGCATGAACTTCTCACGTAGTAGCGGTGTTGCTACGTTAGCGAATAGGTAGTTACCGTACTCAGCTGTATCAGAGATTACAACGTTCATTTCGTAAAGACGCTTACGAGCAACTGTGTTTGCGATTAGTGGAAGCTCATGTAGAGATTCGTAGTAAGCAGACTCATCGATAATGCCAGATGCAGTCATAGCTTCGAATGCTAACTCAACACCAGCACGAACCATAGCAACCATCAGGATACCGTTATCGAAATACTCTTGCTCTGAGATTTCTACGTCAGAAGCTGGGTAGTTTTCGAATGCAGTTTCGCCTGTCTCTTCACGCCAGCCTAGTAGATTCACATCATCATTCGCCCAGTCAGCCATCATAGTGCTAGAGAAGTGACCAGAGATGATGTCATCCATATGCTTGTTGTAAAGCGGACGCATTAGGTCTTTAAGCTCTTCCGAAAGCTCAAACGCTTTAACTTTAGCTGGGTTAGATAGACGGTCCATCATGTGAGTGACGCCACCGAACTTAAGTGCTTCAGTGATTGTTTCCCAACCGTATTGTAGAAGCTTGCCTGCGTAACCTGGTTCAATGCCGTCAGCAATCATCTTCTCGTAAGATACGATAGAACCTGCTTGTAGCATGCCACAAAGGATAGTTTGCTCACCCATAAGGTCAGATTTAACTTCCGCTACGAAAGAAGACTCTAGGCAACCTGCACGGTGACCACCGGTACCAGCAGCCCAAGCTTTAGCGATATCCCAGCCTTCACCTTTAGGATCATTTTCTGGGTGAACAGCGATCAGTGTTGGTACACCGAAACCACGCTTGTACTCTTCGCGAACTTCAGAACCAGGACACTTAGGTGCAACCATTACTACCGTAAGGTCAGAACGTAACTGCATGCCTTCTTCAACAACGTTAAAGCCGTGAGAGTAACCAAGTGCAGCGCCTTCTTTCATTAGAGGCATTACAGTTTCAACAACGTTTGTGTGTTGCTTGTCTGGAGTCAGGTTGATTACTAGGTCTGCTTGAGGGATTAGCGTTTCGTAGCTACCAACAACAAAGCCGTTCTCATCAGCGTTCTTGAATGATTGACGCTTCTCGTCAATTGCTGCTTGGCGAAGAGCGTAAGATACGTCTAGACCAGAATCACGCATGTTTAGACCTTGGTTTAGGCCTTGAGCACCACAACCAACAATTACGATTTTCTTACCTTCAAGATATTCAGCTTCTGTCGCAAATTCTTCACGATCCATGAAGCGGCAACGACCTAGTTGGTCTAGTTGTTCACGAAGGTTTAATGTATTGAAATAGTTAGCCATTCTAGGGCACTCCTTTAAAAATAAGTCCGTAAGGTCGATATCTCTCTATCGAATGACTTCATACTAAAACAGACACTCCGTTGCTGAAAGTGATATATTCACAATTAGTTATTGCAATAAATGCAACATGGAAACGTTCGCAGAACATGAACATAAAATCTCTACAACTATTTATACATTTATGTGATAGCAAGAGTTTCAGCAAAACCGCTGCTGCTATGCATGTTAGCCCTTCAGCGCTGAGCCGTCAGGTACAAAAGCTTGAAGAGGAAACAGGACAAGAACTGCTTATCAGGGACAACCGAAGCGTTGACCTTACACCAGCGGGGAAGCACCTACTGCCTGTGGCATTGAGCATTGTTGGGGAGTGGCAGCAATATAACCTTCACTTGAAAGGTGGAGAACAGGAGTTGAAAGGTGAAATCCGTATATTTTGCTCCGTGACCGCAAGCTACAGCCACTTACCAGAACTGATTACTGAATTCAGAGCGATTCATCCGTATATCGAATTCAAGCTCTCTACGGGCGACCCTGCTCAATCTATAGACAAGATCTTAAATGATGAAGCGGATATTGCTATTTCAGCGAAACCAGACATCCTTCCCTCAAGGTTAGAATTTGAAACGATTAGCGATATCCCACTATCCGTCATCATTCCATCAGGTGTGAGTAGCTTTAGTCAGCAACTTCAGTCCGACAAGCCAAACTGGAATGAAGTGCCTTTTATCATCCCAGAAGCGGGGACTGCGCGTGAACGTGCCAATGCATGGTTTAAGAAGATGAAGATTAAACCCAACATTTATGCTCAAGTATCAGGTCATGAGGCAATCGTAAGCATGGTGGCTCTAGGGTGTGGAGTTGGTATTGCCCCTGACGTCGTCATCAACAACAGTCCTGTACGAGACAAAGTGGACCGCTTAAAGATAGAGCCAATCAAACCCTTTGAATTGGGTGTTTGTTGCAAGCGAGCACAGTTAGATAACCCTCTAATTCGAGCGTTCTGGCAAGTTGCAGAAGGGAAGTATTTAACGGACTAATAGTCGTTGGTTTCAATACAAAAAAGGGAAGAGCACGTCAGTGCTCTTCCCTTTTTCATTTATGTATATCACAGATAAGAAAAAAGCCCGCTGATTTCTCAGCGGGCTTTCTAATGGTGGTGGAGGGATAGGGATTTGAACCCTAGAACCGCTATTAACGGTTGCCGGTTTTCAAGACCGGTGCTTTCGACCACTCAGCCATCCCTCCAACAAATTGTCATCAACAGATTAGTACACTGTAGATGTTGTTACATGTATACACAGGTAACGATATTTAAAGCCTGGCGATGTCCTACTCTCACATGGGGAAGCCCCACACTACCATCGGCGCTATTGTGTTTCACTTCTGAGTTCGGCATGGAATCAGGTGGGTCCACAATGCTATGGTCGCCAAGCAAATTTTAAAATTCGGAAAGCTGTTTCTGTTCTCTTCAAACTCATTCAAGCGTTTGGTATTTCTTTGAGTCCATTAAAACCCCTTGGGTGTTGTATGGTTAAGCCTCACGGGCAATTAGTACAGGTTAGCTCAATGCCTCGCAGCACTTACACACCCTGCCTATCAACGTCGTAGTCTACGACAACCCTTTAGGACGCTTAAAGCGCCAGGGAAAACTCATCTCAAGGCTCGCTTCCCGCTTAGATGCTTTCAGCGGTTATCGATTCCGAACTTAGCTACCGGGCAATGCCATTGGCATGACAACCCGAACACCAGAGGTTCGTCCACTCCGGTCCTCTCGTACTAGGAGCAGCCCCTTTCAATTTTCCAACGCCCACGGCAGATAGGGACCGAACTGTCTCACGACGTTCTAAACCCAGCTCGCGTACCACTTTAAATGGCGAACAGCCATACCCTTGGGACCGACTTCAGCCCCAGGATGTGATGAGCCGACATCGAGGTGCCAAACACCGCCGTCGATATGAACTCTTGGGCGGTATCAGCCTGTTATCCCCGGAGTACCTTTTATCCGTTGAGCGATGGCCCTTCCATTCAGAACCACCGGATCACTATGACCTGCTTTCGCACCTGCTCGAATTGTCATTCTCGCAGTCAAGCGGGCTTATGCCATTGCACTAACCACACGATGTCCAACCGTGTTTAGCCCACCTTCGTGCTCCTCCGTTACTCTTTGGGAGGAGACCGCCCCAGTCAAACTACCCACCAGGCACTGTCCGTAATCCCGATTCAGGGACCAACGTTAGAACATCAAAACTACAAGGGTGGTATTTCAAGGACGACTCCACCACATCTAGCGACGCGGTTTCAAAGTCTCCCACCTATCCTACACATGTAGGTTCAATGTTCAGTGCCAAGCTGTAGTAAAGGTTCACGGGGTCTTTCCGTCTAGCCGCGGGTACACTGCATCTTCACAGCGATTTCAATTTCACTGAGTCTCGGGTGGAGACAGCGTGGCCATCATTACGCCATTCGTGCAGGTCGGAACTTACCCGACAAGGAATTTCGCTACCTTAGGACCGTTATAGTTACGGCCGCCGTTTACCGGGGCTTCGATCAAGAGCTTCGACCGAAGTCTAACCCCATCAATTAACCTTCCGGCACCGGGCAGGCGTCACACCGTATACGTCATCTTACGATTTTGCACAGTGCTGTGTTTTTAATAAACAGTTGCAGCCACCTGGTATCTGCGACTCTCGTCTGCTCCATCCGCAAGGGACTTCACTGATAAGAGCGTACCTTCTCCCGAAGTTACGGTACCATTTTGCCTAGTTCCTTCACCCGAGTTCTCTCAAGCGCCTTGGTATTCTCTACCCGACCACCTGTGTCGGTTTGGGGTACGATTCCTTACAATCTGAAGCTTAGAGGCTTTTCCTGGAAGCATGGCATCAATGACTTCACTACCGTAGTAGCTCGACATCGTATCTCAGCGTTAATGAAAGTCCGGATTTACCTAAACTTTCCGCCTACGTACTTGAACCTGGACAACCGTCGCCAGGCCCACCTAGCCTTCTCCGTCCCCCCATCGCAATTGTAAGAAGTACGGGAATATTAACCCGTTTCCCATCGACTACGCCTTTCGGCCTCGCCTTAGGAGTCGACTTACCCTGCCCCGATTAACGTTGGACAGGAACCCTTGGTCTTCCGGCGAGGGAGTTTTTCACTCCCTTTATCGTTACTCATGTCAGCATTCGCACTTCTGATACCTCCAGCAGCCCTTACAGACCACCTTCAACGGCTTACAGAACGCTCCCCTACCCCACATACCCTAAGGTACGTAGCCGCAGCTTCGGTGTATAGCTTAGCCCCGTTACATCTTCCGCGCAGGCCGACTCGACCAGTGAGCTATTACGCTTTCTTTAAATGATGGCTGCTTCTAAGCCAACATCCTGGCTGTCTGAGCCTTCCCACATCGTTTCCCACTTAGCTATACTTTGGGACCTTAGCTGGCGGTCTGGGTTGTTTCCCTCTCCACGACGGACGTTAGCACCCGCCGTGTGTCTCCCGGATAGTACTTACTGGTATTCGGAGTTTGCAAAGGGTTGGTAAGTCGGGATGACCCCCTAGCCTTAACAGTGCTCTACCCCCAGTAGTATTCGTCCGAGGCGCTACCTAAATAGCTTTCGGGGAGAACCAGCTATCTCCAGGTTTGATTGGCCTTTCACCCCTAGCCACAAGTCATCCGCTAATTTTTCAACATTAGTCGGTTCGGTCCTCCAGTTGATGTTACTCAACCTTCAACCTGCCCATGGCTAGATCACCTGGTTTCGGGTCTAATCCTAGCAACTGTACGCCCAGTTAAGACTCGGTTTCCCTACGGCTCCCCTAAACGGTTAACCTTGCTACTAAAATTAAGTCGCTGACCCATTATACAAAAGGTACGCAGTCACACCACGAAGGTGCTCCTACTGCTTGTACGTACACGGTTTCAGGTTCTATTTCACTCCCCTCACAGGGGTTCTTTTCGCCTTTCCCTCACGGTACTGGTTCACTATCGGTCAGTCAGTAGTATTTAGCCTTGGAGGATGGTCCCCCCATATTCAGACAGGATATCACGTGTCCCGCCCTACTCGTTTTCACTGATTATGATGTGTCGGTTACGGGGCTATCACCCTTTATTGCGAGACTTTCCAGACTCTTCACCTGCATCATTAAAAGCTTAAGGGCTAATCCAATTTCGCTCGCCGCTACTTTCGGAATCTCGGTTGATTTCTCTTCCTCGGGGTACTTAGATGTTTCAGTTCCCCCGGTTTGCCTCCTGTTGCTATGTATTCACAACAGGATACTTACTTATGTAAGTGGGTTTCCCCATTCAGGAATCCCAGACTCAAAAGGTTATTACTACCTAATCTGGGCTTATCGCAAGTTATTACGCCTTTCATCGCCTCTGACTGCCAAGGCATCCACCGTGTACGCTTAGTCACTTAACCATACAACCCGAAAGGGTCTTAGTGTATGGCAACTAACCAAGGTTTTTGGTTGTCATCAAGAAGGGTTAATTCTTGATAACTGTTTGCCGGACTCAATTGTGAATCAAATAAATTTGATTCGAATACAAGACACTTGAATGTGTTTGTTGTGTTTACCTAAAAGGTAAACATTGAGAACTTTTAAATTTGATTGAATTACTCGTAAGTAATCAATCAGTCAGCTTTCCAAATTGTTAAAGAGCAAGAGTTATAAGCGTTAAACTTTAAACCCATTTTTAAATACTCTCTTACGAGAATGCTTAAAGATGGTGGGCGATACCGGGCTCGAACCAGTGACCCCCTGCTTGTAAGGCAGGTGCTCTCCCAACTGAGCTAATCGCCCATAAAAGTTTTAATTCCTTATGGAAGGAATGGTGGAGCTATGCGGGATCGAACCGCAGACCTCCTGCGTGCAAGGCAGGCGCTCTCCCAGCTGAGCTATAGCCCCATATTTTTATTTCCTTGGGAGGAAATGGTGGGTCGTGCAGGATTCGAACCTGCGACCAATTGATTAAAAGTCAACTGCTCTACCAACTGAGCTAACGACCCAATGGTATCCCGTAGGGGAGTCGAACCCCTGTTACCGCCGTGAAAGGGCGGTGTCCTAGGCCTCTAGACGAACGGGACACTGCTAATTTATCTCCACTTTAAAAAGTAGAAACAAACTTCGAAGAACCTTGGGAGTTCTTCATCTCTTTGCTTTTCTAAACCTAATCAATCTGTGTGGACACTCATCGTAAATATCTTCGTATAAGGAGGTGATCCAGCCCCAGGTTCCCCTAGGGCTACCTTGTTACGACTTCACCCCAGTCATGAACCACAAAGTGGTGAGCGTCCTCCCCGAAAGGTTAAACTACCCACTTCTTTTGCAGCCCACTCCCATGGTGTGACGGGCGGTGTGTACAAGGCCCGGGAACGTATTCACCGTGACATTCTGATTCACGATTACTAGCGATTCCGACTTCATGGAGTCGAGTTGCAGACTCCAATCCGGACTACGACGCACTTTTTGGGATTCGCTCACTATCGCTAGCTTGCTGCCCTCTGTATGCGCCATTGTAGCACGTGTGTAGCCCTACTCGTAAGGGCCATGATGACTTGACGTCGTCCCCACCTTCCTCCGGTTTATCACCGGCAGTCTCCCTGGAGTTCCCGACATTACTCGCTGGCAAACAAGGATAAGGGTTGCGCTCGTTGCGGGACTTAACCCAACATTTCACAACACGAGCTGACGACAGCCATGCAGCACCTGTCTCAGAGCTCCCGAAGGCACACCTGCGTCTCCGCTGGCTTCTCTGGATGTCAAGAGTAGGTAAGGTTCTTCGCGTTGCATCGAATTAAACCACATGCTCCACCGCTTGTGCGGGCCCCCGTCAATTCATTTGAGTTTTAATCTTGCGACCGTACTCCCCAGGCGGTCTACTTAACGCGTTAGCTCCGAAAGCCACGGCTCAAGGCCACAACCTCCAAGTAGACATCGTTTACGGCGTGGACTACCAGGGTATCTAATCCTGTTTGCTCCCCACGCTTTCGCATCTGAGTGTCAGTATCTGTCCAGGGGGCCGCCTTCGCCACTGGTATTCCTTCAGATCTCTACGCATTTCACCGCTACACCTGAAATTCTACCCCCCTCTACAGTACTCTAGTTCACCAGTTTCAAATGCAGTTCCGAGGTTGAGCCCCGGGCTTTCACATCTGACTTAATGAACCACCTGCATGCGCTTTACGCCCAGTAATTCCGATTAACGCTCGCACCCTCCGTATTACCGCGGCTGCTGGCACGGAGTTAGCCGGTGCTTCTTCTGTTGCTAACGTCAAGAGATAGCGCTATTAACGCTACCCCCTTCCTCACAACTGAAAGTACTTTACAACCCGAAGGCCTTCTTCATACACGCGGCATGGCTGCATCAGGCTTTCGCCCATTGTGCAATATTCCCCACTGCTGCCTCCCGTAGGAGTCTGGACCGTGTCTCAGTTCCAGTGTGGCTGATCATCCTCTCAGACCAGCTAGGGATCGTCGCCTTGGTGAGCCATTACCTCACCAACTAGCTAATCCCACCTAGGCATATCTTGACGCGAGAGGCCCGAAGGTCCCCCTCTTTGGCCCGTAGGCATTATGCGGTATTAGCCATCGTTTCCAATGGTTATCCCCCACATCAAGGCAATTTCCTAGGCATTACTCACCCGTCCGCCGCTCGACGCCCATTAACGCACCCGAAGGATTGTTAGTGTCGTTTCCGCTCGACTTGCATGTGTTAGGCCTGCCGCCAGCGTTCAATCTGAGCCATGATCAAACTCTTCAATTTAAGATTTTGTGACTCAACGAATACTGACTTCAAAACTAATATTCATTCGAAAATGAACATGTAATTCTAAAGCTATTACCATTCCAACAGAATGATAATGAATTGACTGTGCCAAAATTAAGTAAACTTAATTTCGTATTGGTCACTCAGTTCATTGAAATCATTTTGTTACCGAAGTAACTGCTATTACCTAAGTAATAACGTTTTGATATTCATCAACGAGTGCCCACACAGATTGATAGGTTTAAATTGTTAAAGAGCTTTTCCTTTTTGAGCTTCGCTCAAATCGGACGGCCATTTTAGCGATTTAAGTTTTAGTGTCAACCACTATTTTCAAAACTTTTTTCAAGCGCTTAGCTTGGCTAATTTGACCTGCTGATTCGTTTTGGTTTCCTAAGAAGCCATCCCGTGTCAGCGAGGTGGCATTATAGAGATTTCGATCACACTGGCAAGCCCTTTTTTAAGTTTTTCTTGTTTTTTTATTCGTTCGATTAAAAAGAACTCAAAACGCCTCAAAAGTAGGCTTTTCTCTTACATTTCTTGTAGTTTCTTAGAGAATAAAGAGACTTTTTCCCAGTTTGTGTACTCAACTTCCTTGGTTGTATCCGTTTCACCGCCTGTCATATTCATAATGAAGCGAATCATGGTTTTATCGAACCAGTTATAACGTGGGTAATAGAGGGCACCAGCAAATACACCGATTAACGTCGGCTGCCATGGAGACTTTATAAGAAACTTCTTAATATAAGCACTTCCTTCTGGCGTATCTTTACCTTGGTCTTCTTTACGCGCCGTTAAGTTCACGCAGAAGAAAGCAACCTTGTTTGATTGCAGCTGAGCAAGGTTGGCATCAATGAATTGATATAGCTTCTTATTAAGGTGACCGTAACGAATCGATGCACCGATCAATACTCTGTCATATTGAGTAAAATCGACATTACTAATTGTGTGCAGGTCTTGAAGTTCACATTCGAACTCATTCATTTCTTCTTTTATATAGTTCAAGATTTTCTTGGTCTGGCCTTCACGGCTTGAATACAAAAATAGAGCTTTTGCCACAATGTTGTCCTTAGCTACGCCAAAACGTAGGGGTCAATAAGATTAATAAGGTGAAAATTTCTAATCGGCCAAACAGCATAGATACGATCAACACCCATTTAGCCTTATCATTCACATCGCCGAAGTGCATTGCCACTTCACCTAAGCCTGGACCAAGGTTATTCAATGTTGCCGCTACGGCAGAGAAAGCACTTAGCTCATCCATACCAGTTGCGATCAGAGCCAACATACAAACCACAAAGACCAAAGCATATGCTGAGAAGAAACCCCACACCGCATCCACAACACGTTGTGGTAACGCAGAGCCGCCAACCTTGATGGTATAAACAGCACGCGGGTGAACAAGACGCTTCATTTCACGAGCGCCCTGCAGAGTAAGCAGTAATATTCGAATAACTTTCATGCCACCACCCGTTGAACCTGCACAGCCACCTATAAAAGAAGAGAACAGAAGCAGAACGGGTAAGAACAATGGCCATTCGGAAAAACCAGTGGTGGTGAAGCCTGCTGTTGTAGATATAGATACCGTTTGGAACAAAGCCTGATCAAAGGCATCGTAATACGAGTCATAAGAGTGGTGATTAAGCAACAACAAGAAACAAACTAAGAACAAGACCGCCTGAATAAAGATAAACGCGCGGAATTCTGGATCTTTCCAGTAATACTTAGGATGCACACCACCAGACGCAAACGCCGCAAAGTGAAGAGAGAAGTTACACGCGGATATAAGAAGGAACACGACCGTTATCATGTTGATAGCAGGGCTGTTAAAATAGCCCATGCTTGCATCGTGAGTTGAGAAGCCACCAATCGCAATAGTAGAAAAACTATGGCTGATTGCATCAAAGAAACTCATACCAGCCAACCAAAACGCCACCGCACAAGCAATAGTTAAGCTGAGATATATGTACCACAGAGCTTTTGCCGTTTCGGCAATACGCGGAGTCATCTTACTATCTTTTACAGGACCAGGAATCTCAGCACGATATAACTGCATACCACCGATCCCCAGAACTGGAAGAATGGCTACCGCCAATACGATAATCCCCATACCACCAAACCATTGTAGGAACTGACGGTAAAACAGAATCGCCTTAGGGAGGTCATCAAGACCAACAATAACGGTCGCCCCTGTCGTAGTTAATGCAGAAAAGGATTCAAAGAAAGCATCAGTTACCGAAACGCTCGGGTTATCGGCTATCAAAAACGGTAAAGCACCTGCACTGCCGATTACCGTCCAGAACAAAACAACAATCAAAAAGCCATCACGTGCTTTCAATTCATGTTTATAGCGTCGGTTTGGAAACCAGCAAGTTGCTCCACAGAATAACAGAACGAAGAAGGTCGTCACAAATGGCACACCCGCACCATCTCGATAGATCAGTGCGACGAGCGCAGGAGCAAGCATTGATACACTAAAAAGTGCTAATAATAATCCGACGATTCGAATAATTGAGCGAAATTGCATGAGCTATTGAACGAAGCGAAATGCTTCACACTTCCTAGTTGTCTTTGACTTTCGTTACCAGTGCCTTAGCACCGCTTTTATTGATCATGGTTTGGGTAAACGAATCTACCTGACGGAGCTCTATCTCAATAATAAGCTCAACTTGAACACCATAATCCGCTTGGACCTCAACAGCCTGATGCTGAGTCATGATGGATTGTGCGATCGGCACAAATCCATAGTCTAACTCTAGCCGTAATTTTGTGGTTATTTTTTTCTCGATAGTTTGAAGCAGCTTGAGAGCTTGTTGTACTCCACCACCATAAGCCTTTACTAGGCCACCCGTTCCAAGCTTGATTCCGCCAGAATAACGAGTGACAACAGCAGTCAGTTCACCGACACCAGAACCAGACAGTTGCGCCAAAATAGGCTTACCCGCAGTACCAGATGGTTCTCCATCATCACTAAAGCCCCAAAGCATTGAGTCTTCAGGTCGACCAGCAACAAAACCCCAACAGTTATGTCGTGCTGAAGAATGCTCTTTCTTTACCTGTTCTACGAACTGTTTTGCAGCTTCTACACTTGGAGTATGAGCAAGATGAGTAATAAAGACGCTCTTTTTTATCTCTTCTTCAAACAGAGCCGACGCAGATGGTATTAAATAGGGCTGTTCATTCATATCGTTAACTTAGTTAATAAGAGCGACGAAGTGTATCACGCGTGAATAATAAGGGTTAGAGGATCTGTGCTATCGCACAATGTTAAACAATTGTTTAAAAAATGTATTGAAATTAATCAAGCAGAGGTACAGACTAAGATAACTGGTCTTACCAGGTATTCTACAATAATAGAAAGATAACAAGATTCTCTCAAACAATCGTGGATTGTATGTCATGGAGATAGACAATGATTTACCAAGCTAACACCCTACAGGTAAAGGAATTACAAGATGGTATTGCGGAATTAAGCTTCTGTGCACCAGCCTCTGTAAACAAACTCGACCTTGCTACTTTAGAATCACTAGACAAAGCGTTAGATGCTCTCAATGCTCACGCAGGATTACGTGGTTTGATCTTAACTTCAAACAAAGACGCGTTCATTGTAGGCGCAGACATCACTGAATTTCTTGGCCTATTCGCTAAGCCAGAAGCAGAACTTGATGAATGGTTAAGATTCGCTAATTCAATCTTCAGCAAGCTCGAAGACCTTCCTGTCCCAACTCTTTCAATGATGCGTGGCCATGCCCTTGGCGGCGGCTGTGAATGTGTTCTCGCTACCGATTTCCGTATTGGTGACAAGACCACCAGCATTGGTTTACCAGAAACCAAACTTGGCATCATGCCTGGTTTTGGTGGTTGTGTGCGCCTACCTCGTGTTATCGGTGCTGACAGCGCAATGGAAATTATCACGCAAGGCAAAGCATGCCGCGCAGATGAAGCGCTTAAAGTTGGCTTGTTAGATGCGATTGTTGAAACAGACCAACTACTAGAATCAGCGATCAACACTGTTTCTTTGGCAGCCAATGAGAAACTCGATTGGCAGCTACGCCGCAAACAAAAAACATCAGCGCTTTCACTAAGCAAACTAGAAGCGATGATGAGCTTTACCATGGCTAAGGGCTTAGTAGCTCAAAAAGCAGGGCCTCACTACCCAGCTCCGATTACTTCTGTGATTGCTATTGAAGAAGCAGCACGTAGCGATCGTGATGCAGCACTCGACATCGAACGTAAACACTTCGTTAAGCTAGCAAAATCTGAAGAGGCGAAAGCACTGGTTGGTCTATTCTTGAATGATCAATACATCAAAGGCCTTGCGAAGCAAGCGGGTAAATCAGCAAACAAAGCAACTGAGCGTGCAGCCGTACTCGGCGCAGGTATCATGGGCGGCGGTATTGCTTACCAGTCAGCATTGAAAGGCGTGCCAGTGATGATGAAAGACATCGCACAAGCGTCTCTTGATCTTGGTATGAACGAAGCTTCTAAGCTGTTGAATAAACGCTTATCACGCGGTCGCCTAGATGGATTTAAGATGGCAGGTATTCTGTCTTCTATTACTCCAAGCCTACATTACGCAGGTGTTGAACAATCAGATGTGATTGTTGAAGCGGTAGTAGAAAATCCGAAAGTAAAAGCAGCGGTACTGAGCGAAGTGGAAGGTTTGGTTGGTGAAGACACAGTACTTACCTCAAATACTTCTACGATTCCTATCAACCTGCTAGCGAAATCTCTGAAACGCCCAGAAAACTTCTGTGGTATGCACTTCTTTAACCCAGTGCATCGCATGCCTTTGGTTGAGATCATCCGTGGTGAGCATACTTCAGAAGAAACGATTAATCGTGTTGTGGCTTACGCAGCGAAGATGGGCAAATCCCCTATCGTTGTGAATGATTGCCCAGGCTTCTTCGTTAACCGTGTACTTTTCCCTTACTTTGGCGGTTTCAGCATGTTGCTACGTGACGGCGCTGACTTCACTAAGATCGATAAAGTCATGGAACGCAAGTTCGGTTGGCCAATGGGTCCTGCGTACTTGCTAGATGTTGTTGGCCTAGACACAGCACACCATGCACAAGCAGTAATGGCGCAAGGCTTCCCTGAGCGTATGGGTAAAGAAGGTCGTGATGCGATTGACGCACTTTACGTCGCTGAAAAATACGGCCAAAAGAACGGCAGCGGTTTCTACACGTATAGCGTAGACAAACGCGGTCGTCCGAAGAAAACCTTCTCTGAAGATATTCTTCCTATCTTGGCTGACGTATGCCAACAGCCACAAGACTTTGATGACCAGACAATTATCCAACGTGTGATGATTCCAATGATCAACGAAGTCGTTCTTTGTTTAGAAGAAGGCATTATCGCGACACCACAAGAAGCAGATATGGCACTGGTTTACGGTTTAGGCTTCCCTCCATTCCGAGGCGGCGTATTCCGCTACTTAGACAGTGTGGGCATTGGTAACTTCGTTGAAATGGCGAAAGGCTACCAAGACTTAGGTGCAATGTACCAAGTTCCTCAACTATTGCTTGATATGGCAGCGAAAGGCGAAAGCTTTTACGACAGCCAACAAGCAAGTTCTCTGTAACCCACATTTGGAAAAGGAATAGCAAAATGAATAATGTAGTTGTTGTTGATTGCCTTCGCACCCCAATGGGACGTTCCAAGGGTGGAGCTTTCCGTCACACTCGTGCTGAAGATCTGTCTGCACATTTGATGAAAGGCATTTTAGAGCGCAACCCTGAAGTAAACCCTGTCGAAATTGAAGATATCTACTGGGGTTGTGTACAACAAACGCTAGAGCAAGGCTTCAACGTTGCACGTAACGCTGCTTTGCTTGCTGGTCTACCGATTGAAATTGGGGCTGTCACCGTTAACCGTTTATGTGGCTCGTCTATGCAAGCTCTGCATGATGCAACCCGTTCAATCATGGTTGGTGATGCTGAAATCTGCCTAATCGGTGGTGTGGAGCACATGGGCCACGTACCAATGAACCACGGTGTTGATTTTCACCCTGGTATGTCTAAACACGTAGCGAAAGCTGCCGGTATGATGGGCCTAACTGCAGAAATGCTTGGCAAACTGCATGGTATTAGCCGTGAAGACCAAGATGCATTCGCAGCACGTTCACACGCTCGTGCTCAAGCAGCTACTGTTGAAGGTCGTTTCAAAAACGAAATCCTGCCAACAGAAGCTCACGCTGCAGACGGTTCTCTGTTCACTCTGGATTACGATGAAGTCATTCGTCCAGAGACAACGGTTGAAGGCCTATCTCAGCTGCGCCCGGTATTTGACCCAGCTAACGGTACAGTAACGGCAGGTACTTCATCAGCTCTGTCTGATGGTGCTTCTGCAATGCTAATCATGAGCGAAGAGAAAGCCAACGCACTTGGCCTCAAGATTCGTGCTCGCGTGAAGTCTATGGCTATCGCAGGTTGCGATCCTTCAATCATGGGTTACGGCCCAGTCCCAGCTACACAAAAAGCACTTAAACGTGCAGGCCTAACCATTGAAGATATGGGTGTGATTGAGCTAAACGAAGCGTTTGCCGCTCAATCTCTTCCTTGTGCGAAAGACCTAGGTCTATTGGATGTGGTTGACGAGAAAGTAAACCTTAACGGTGGTGCCATTGCTCTTGGTCACCCACTAGGTTGTTCTGGCTCTCGTATATCTACAACCCTAATCAATCTAATGGAAGCACAAGACGTGAAATACGGTTTAGCGACCATGTGTATTGGTTTGGGCCAAGGTATTGCAACAGTATTTGAACGCCCATAGCAATCACTGACTGTAATACTTGAAGGGTAATTTTTTGTGCAGCTATATTTATATGGCTGCACTTTTTATATCTGGCTATCAAGTCACGTACAGATTCGTTCAGCACCCTAATAAGAGAAAAGCACCTAGCGGCATCTATGCACAAAACGCATAGATTCAATGTTGATGTTTCATTATTTTTTCTCCAACGATTCAACTAAAGTTACTTCAGTTTCCTAATATTTCTCCCATGGAGCAGATCATGTTTAAAGCACTTGTACTAAACCAAGAAGACAAAAAAACTATCGCATCAGTTTCTCAAATTGAAGAGTCTCAATTACCAGAAGGTAACGTGAAGATCGATGTAAGCTACTCTTCTTTGAACTACAAAGATGGTTTGGCGATTACAGGTAAAGGGCGCATTGTTCGCAACTTCCCGATGGTTCCTGGTATCGACCTTTCTGGTGTGGTTTCACAATCTGATGACCCTCGCTACAAAGCGGGCGACGAAGTAGTTCTGACTGGTTGGGGTGTTGGTGAAGGTCACTGGGGTGGCATGGCTGAGAAAGCAAGCCTAAATGGTGACTGGTTAGTGCCTATGCCTAAAGGTCTAAACGCGAAAAAAGTAATGGCAATAGGTACTGCTGGCTTCACCGCTATGCTTTGTGTGCAAGCAATCGTAGATGCAGGCATCAAGCCAGAAGACGGTGAAATCCTAGTTACTGGCGCAAGTGGCGGTGTAGGTAGCGTGTCTATCACTCTACTAAACCAGCTAGGTTACAAAGTAGCAGCAGTAACAGGCCGAGCTTCAGAAAACGGTGAACTACTAAAATCACTAGGCGCGACACGCATTGTTGAACGTGCTGAACTAGAAGAACCAGCTAAACCACTAGAAAAACAACTGTGGGCTGGTGCTATCGATACTGTAGGTAGCAAAGTACTTGCAAAAGTATTGGCGCAAATTGATTACAACGGTGCAGTTGCGATGTGTGGTCTAGCAGGCGGTTTTGACTTACCAACAACAGTAATGCCATTCATTCTACGTAACGTTCGCCTACAAGGTGTTGATTCTGTAATGTGCCCTCGTGAAAAACGCATTAAAGCGTGGGAACAGCTGGCTGAGCTACTACCAGAATCTTTCTACGCTCAAGCAACCAAGGAAGTGTCTTTAGACGGTGCAATTCAAGCCGCAGAAGACATCACTAACGGTCAAATTACTGGTCGCGTAGTCATTAAACTATAGATTCTCAAACATTGCGTTATCAAACCTTAAGCAACAGCTTCAGGCTTGGATGACCCAAAACAACAAAGGGCTGATTTTTATCAGCCCTTTTGCGTTTTTATCATTAGGGTCAAGTGAACCCAGACTCAGTCCTAGTTAACCCAAACCTACATCCGCAATTCGTTTTTGAATCAACTCACCACACTCTTCCTTTACCACTCTTCTTAACCATTGCTGTGAAGCAGAAGAGTCGCAACGCGAATGCCAGATCAGTGAGTAATCAAACGGCATAAACTCAAATGGCAACGGTTTAACGACTAAGTCATAACGCTCTGCTACCAAATAAGCCAAATCAGCAGGTACTGTGATCACTAATGGCATTCTATCGACAATCGCTAATGCAGCTTCAAGATGATAAGCGCGCAGCACCATTTTACGAGGCTGTTGATTAGCTAAAGCGTTGTCTAATAAAGATTTAACACCATCACTGATCGCAATCATCGCATGAGGTAAAGAAACATAATCCTCAAGGCTTAAAGGCTGCTCGGCCAATGGGTGGTTTTTAGATAACAAACACGATACACCAACCGGCCCCAAGACCTCTTGATGAAGTGGTGCAATGCTGCCACTCGGACGACAAATCGCCATATCAACACGTTCGGTACTGAGCTGCTTAAACAAATGCTCATGCTGCAGTGGTGCAAACTCTAAGGAGATATTCGGTGCTTGCTCATAAATCTTAGGCAACGCATAAGGCAAGATGGTTTGCATCGCGTAGTCGGTGGTTGCTATCAGGAAGCGCTCGCTGCAATAGTAAGGGTCAAAGTCGCTAGGGCTTAGTAACTGACGGAATGACTCCAAAGGCTGATCAATACGCTGACTGATCTCGAGCGCTTTTTTAGTAGGGATAAGGTGCTGACCTTGGCGTGTAAACAGCGGGTCGTTGAGTAGCTCTCTTAAACGGCCTAATACTCGGCTGGTTGCCGACTGGCTCAAGTTGAGACGAAGCGCGGCTTGGCTAACACTGCCCTCTTCAATCAATACCTTCAAGGCGACCAGTAAATTTAGGTCTCTACGATAGATGTCTTCTAATTCCACGCCACTTACCTAGCTGTATACAATTATCATTGGTCACTAAGTTGTTTATAGCATGCTTTAGATAAAAAAAATCCCGCAATTACGCGGGGAAGCCCAAGAAAATCTGGGGATAGTGTCGGAATGTTGTCGTATCGGAATTTGCTTGTTGTATCCGGGTTAGTGCTCTTGCTCCTCGGCTATGCCTTGCCAACGGCGCATCTCTACCCAAATACCAATAATCGTTGCTATTATGCCAAAGATTGGCATTAGAGAGGTCTCTGTCGATGAGCGTAGTACTAACGCACAAAAAGAAATAAAACAGAGAACCGAATAAATTGTTAATCTATCTAATCCTGTCAACATCGCCACTCCTTAGCTAGTTGCCTTTGTTACAAGTTGTTATCAACTTGTTAACTAAGTTATAGGAAATGATTCTGTTTGCCAAGCACTTATTGCATATTTTTTCTGCAGACGTATTATTCACTCGTTAGATAGATATAGAGATACAAACCATGACATTCAAACCTGAACTGGCAACCCATACTTTAGAAGCTGAAGGCCTGCGTTGCCCAGAGCCAGTAATGATGGTCAGGAAGACAATTAGAAACATGCAGGATGGCGATGTATTACTGGTAAAAGCTGACGATCCTTCAACAACTCGTGATATTCCGAGCTTTTGTCGTTTCATGGATCATCAGTTAGTCGGCCAAGCTACAGAAGCTTTGCCTTACCAATATTTGATCAGAAAGGGATTGGAGGCGTAACGCCCCACCGAGTATCAAGTATCAAAAAAGCCGCTGGTACCTTATGTTCTTCAATAGAACTCAGAGTACCAGCGGCTTTTTGTTTATTCGTTTCTAGACTTGTTTTGCAGATGCTCAAGCTGATGCTGAATTTCTCGGAGATCTTTACGCATCGGAATAATATGCGCAACTCGAATCCAAGCCTCTACTGCAAGCCCAGTCATGATGATGGCACCCGCGACCATTGGCAGCCACATGTCCGTTAACACCATGCCTAGTAGTGTAAGTGCAAGACCAAAGGTAAAAAGATAACTTTGGCTTTGTGGAGTAATACCCATATAACGCGTCAACATAATCATGCCCTCGTGTTCTTAACTCACAAGATTAAAATATCATGACAAGTATGACAGTTATATGTCCATTCGCTCGATAAACCCCACAATACTGTAAGAGTATGACCTACAACACATTAGTCCACTAGTTGAGTATAATATACCGCTTAATAGAACGCTGCTGCGATAGCCAAACCCACGAATAACAAGGCCGTGATCTTGCGAATCAGGTCAAGAGGCATCTTATCTGCCGACAACTTACCAATGATCACCACGGGCACATTCGCCAGCAACATACCAATGGTAGTGCCGAGAATTACCCACGTTAATGCATCCGAATATTGAGCCCCTAAAATGGAGGTCGCAATCTGAGTTTTATCACCGATCTCGGCAATGAAGAAGGCGATAAAACTGGCGACAAACGGCCCTCTGTTTGAGATCTGCTCATCATCATCCAACTTATCCGGAATCAGAATCCAGCCCGCCATAGCAATGAAACTGACCACTAGCACCCACTTTAATACTTCAGGTGAAAGATAATCAGCAACCACGACCCCGAGCCATGCAGCAAGGGCATGATTGGCAATAGTGGCAAAGAAAATAGCCGCAATAATAGGTATCGGTTTTCGATATCGACTGGCTAATAAAAGGGATAGCAACTGGGTCTTATCACCGATCTCGGCTAAGGCGACAGTTGTAATTGAAATTGCTAAAACGCTCACGACATGCTCATTTGGGATGGAGATTATTATATTTAACCAAAGACAAACCTCGCGCCCCATCCCGGTTCACGATGCTTGTCTAAGGTCTTGCTAAGCGCCACCAAGGTGGTGGTTGCCTCGAACGCCATGATGATTTTGCATCAATTATGTTGACGGACGAACTTATTCAATAGGATATGAATAAGTAAGCTACTCCCCAAAGACCGCGAGATTTTAATCACCCACGCTTTCAAACACAAGTGTCAAACTTATCAAAATATCCACTTGTGCCGAAAAACAAACATTAAAGGCAAAAAAATCCACTAAACGACATTTTAGACCACTAATTAAACAAGATTACCCCTACTCGCTTTACGAATATCTCGGTATACTCAGAGGTTATTTTCTCATTCATTTAAAAGAATCGCGCGAACCTGACTATGCAAAAATACGATATCAAAACCTTCCAGGGAATGATCCTCGCGCTGCAGGATTACTGGGCTCAAAACGGTTGTACCATTGTTCAACCTCTAGATATGGAAGTAGGTGCCGGCACCTCTCACCCAATGACATGTCTACGAGCACTTGGCCCAGAGCCAATGTCTACAGCTTACGTACAACCTTCACGTCGTCCTACTGATGGCCGTTACGGTGAAAACCCTAACCGTCTGCAGCACTACTACCAATTCCAAGTAGCGCTAAAACCATCGCCAGACAATATCCAAGAGTTGTACCTAGGCTCACTAGAGGTTCTTGGTGTTGACCCACTTGTTCACGATATTCGCTTCGTTGAAGATAACTGGGAAAACCCAACACTAGGTGCATGGGGCCTTGGTTGGGAAGTATGGCTAAACGGCATGGAAGTAACTCAGTTTACTTACTTCCAACAGGTTGGCGGCCTTGAGTGTAAGCCAGTAACCGGCGAGATCACTTACGGTATCGAGCGTCTAGCAATGTACATCCAGGAAGTAGATTCTGTTTACGACCTAGTATGGAACGTAGCACCAGACGGTTCTAACGTGACTTACGGTGACATCTTCCACCAAAACGAAGTTGAGCAATCAACGTACAACTTCGAGCACGCAGACGTAGATTTCCTATTCACTTTCTTCGACCAGTGCGAGAAAGAGTGTAAAGAGCTACTTGAGCTTGAGAAGCCACTTCCGCTTCCAGCTTACGAGCGCATTCTAAAAGCAGGTCACGCATTCAACATTCTTGATGCGCGCAAAGCTATCTCTGTAACAGAGCGTCAACGTTACATCCTTCGTATCCGCAACCTGACTAAATCAGTTGCTGAGGCGTACTACGCGTCACGTGAAGCGCTTGGCTTCCCAATGTGTAAGAAGGACAAATAATCATGGCGAAGAATTTTCTAATTGAACTGGGTACGGAAGAGCTTCCACCAACAGCACTTCGTTCTCTAGCAGAAGCATTTGCTTCTAACTTTGAAGCAGGCCTTAAAACTGCTGAGCTTTCTCACGAAGGCATCAAGTGGTACGCAGCACCTCGTCGTCTAGCACTTAAAGTAACAGCACTGGCTGAAGGCCAAGCAGATAAAGTCGTTGAAAAACGTGGTCCTGCTGTTTCTGTTGCATTCGATGCTGAAGGCAACGCGACTAAAGCAGCACAAGGTTGGGCTCGTGGTAACGGCATTACTGTTGAACAAGCTGACCGTCTAAAAACAGACAAAGGCGAGTGGCTTCTTTTCAAACAAGAAGTGGCTGGTAAACCTGTTCAAGAATTGGTGATGGACATCGCTGCGAAAGCACTAGCAGGCCTACCAATCCCTAAAGCAATGCGCTGGGGTAACTCAGACATTCAATTTATCCGTCCAGTGAAAACACTGACTGTACTACTAGGTGATGAGCTTGTTGAAGGCGAAATCCTTGGCGTAGCATCTGCTCGTACTATCCGTGGCCACCGCTTCATGGGCGAACAAGAGTTCACAATCGATTCTGCTGACCAATACCCTGCAATCCTAGAAGAGCGCGGTAAAGTAATGGCAGATTACGAAGCGCGTAAAGCGATCATCCTTGCTGACTCTCAAAAAGCGGCAGCAGCGGTTGGCGGTAAAGCTGACCTAGAAGATGACCTTGTTGAAGAAGTAACGTCTCTGGTTGAATGGCCAGTAGTGCTTACAGCGAAGTTTGAAGAAGAGTTCCTAAAAGTACCTTCTGAAGCTTTGGTTTACACCATGAAGGGTGACCAAAAGTACTTCCCTGTTTACGACGAAAACAAGAAGCTACTTCCTAACTTTATCTTCGTATCAAACATCGAGTCTAAAGAGCCTCGTCACGTTATCGAAGGTAACGAGAAAGTTGTACGTCCACGTCTTGCTGATGCTGAGTTCTTCTTCAACACAGACCGTAAACGTCCGCTGATCGACCGTCTTCCTGAGCTAGACCAAGCTATCTTCCAGAAGCAGCTTGGTACTATCAAAGACAAAACAGACCGCATCACAGAACTTGCTGGCTACATCGCTGAGCAAATCGATGCTGACGTTGAAAAGTCTAAGCGCGCAGGCCTGCTGGCTAAGTGTGACCTAATGACATCAATGGTATTCGAATTCACGGATACACAAGGTGTAATGGGCATGCACTACGCGACTCACGATGGTGAAGACGAGCAAGTTGCACTAGCACTTTACGAGCAGTACATGCCTCGTTTCGCAGGTGACGACCTACCAAGCACTGGCATTTCTTCAGCAGTTGCAATGGCAGACAAGCTAGACACTATCGTAGGTATCTTCGGTATTGGCCAAGCACCAAAAGGTTCTGACCCATTCGCTCTACGTCGTGCATCACTAGGTGTACTACGTATCATCGTTGAAAACGGCTACAACCTAGACCTAACCGATCTGATCGGTAAAGCGAAAGAGCTACTAGGCGACAAGCTAACCAACGAAAACGTAGAAGCTGACGTTATCGACTTCATGCTAGGTCGTTTCCGTGCATGGTACCAAGATGCTGGTTTCAGTGTTGATATCATCCAAGCGGTACTGGCACGTCGCCCAACTAAGCCAGCTGACTTTGACCAACGTGTTAAAGCGGTTTCTCACTTCCGTGAACTGGAAGCAGCAGAAGCACTAGCAGCAGCGAACAAGCGTGTAGGTAATATCCTTGCGAAATTCGATGGCGAGCTACCAGCTGAAATCGACCTAACGCTTCTTCAGGAAGACGCAGAGAAAGCACTGGCTGAAAACGTTGAAGTAATGACGGAAGCTCTAGAGCCAGCATTCGCGACAGGCAACTACCAAGAAGCCCTAAGCAAACTTGCTGACCTACGTGAACCCGTTGATGCATTCTTCGATAACGTAATGGTAATGGCTGATGACGAAGCGCTTAAGAAGAACCGTCTAACGCTACTGAACAACCTACGTAACCTGTTCCTACAGATTGCTGATATTTCTCTTTTACAGAAATAAGCAATACTGCAGAAAAATTGCTCTTCCGATTTTGGTTGGGCGATTTAGGTAAATACCCAAAGGGAAGCGAAAGCTTCCCTTTTTGTTTTTGTGAACCAAGCATTTGTTTGTATAGGTGTTATTGATTAACTGAATGAATCAGCACTCAGACTGTAGAGGGCATTGTTTGCTATAAATAACCTGTTTATTCAGGGGAAGGGAACAATGAAAAAAACAGTACTCGCGCTTTCAATGCTCGCACTCAGCGCATGCAGCCAAACCAGTGACAACAACCTATTACTGACGATTAATAACGACACAGTCGTATTCGAATCATCCGGTAAAGGCACCGTGATTGCAGAACAGGAACTCACTAAAGGTAGCTATACCTTCTCTATCAGCGATACTCAAAATACCTGTGGCACCAACTATGCGCTGGCTGAAGAAAACCGCATCAAGTTCAATAAACCCCTTCGCCTAGACGACTGTGCCGAGAAATCTGAGATCGCCATTAAAGTCTTTCGCGCTAACACCTATCAATTCACGCTCAACCCACAGACTAATGAACTCACAGTTCAGATAAAGCCGAAGCAACAGCAGGTACAAAGCTTTGCCTGTCCAGTGCCTAGTGACGAGCCAACTACCATCGACGTTGCTCAAACCTTTGATGATGGCACCGTGGTTAGAGATGCCCTTTCAGGCACACAAGCGACTGTAACTAATGGCAGCGTTACCATGCAGCCTGCAGAAAACAGCCAAGGTGTCTTGTTGCTAGAAAAAGTTGGGCCCGAAACCAAGGCTAAATTTAGTTGGGATAACGCCACGGTTTACTTCGTTATGACCGACCGCTTCCATAACGGCAACCCTAACAACGACAACAGTTACGGTCGCAGTCAAGACGGACAAGAAGAAATCGGCACCTTTCACGGTGGTGACTTGGCCGGGTTAACCGAGAAGCTCGATTACATAGAATCGCTCGGTGCTAATGCTATCTGGATAACGTCTCCGTTAGAACAGATCCACGGCTGGGTTGGCGGTGGTGACAGAGGTGATTTCAAGCATTATGGCTACCATGGTTACTACCACCAAGATTGGACCAAGCTTGATGACAACATGGGCACAGAAGACGATCTGAAAACCTTCATCGATACCGCACACAGCAAAGGTATTCGTGTCGTCTGGGACGTGGTAATGAACCACACTGGTTACGCCACACTTGCTGATATGCAAGAGTTCGACTTTGGTAAACTCAACCTCACCGATGAAGAAGCAACAAAAACACTTGGCGAGAACTGGACTGACTGGCAACCCGCTAAAGGTCAGAACTGGCACTACTTCAATAACTACATCTCATACAGCGATAAAGAAGCGTGGGAAAAATGGTGGGGCAAGGCATGGCTGCGCAGCGATATCGGCGCTTATGACTCTCCGGGTTACAACAACCTCACCATGTCTTTGGCGCACCTGCCCGATTTCAAAACAGAATCGACAGAAACCACTGGGCTACCGAACTTCTATAGCAACAAATCCACCAGCGCGACCGATGAGCTTAAAACACCTCGCGACCACCTAATCACTTGGTTATCTGATTGGGTGCGTGAATACGGCGTTGATGGCTTTAGGGTTGATACCGCCAAGCACGTTGAACTGGACGCTTGGGCTGAATTGAAGGAGAGCACCAATCAAGCGCTTGCAGAATGGAAGCAGAACAACCCAGAAAAGGCCTTGGATGACTTACCATTCTGGATGACTGGTGAAGTCTGGGCACACAGCGTCGTGAAATCAGATTACTTCGCTAACGGCTTTGATTCGATCATCAATTTTGAATTCCAGAGCGACATCGCCCCTAAGGCGCTGAAGTGCCTGTCTGATCTCGATGCCGATTACCTCCGTTATGCAGAGAAGATCAACACTGACAGTGAGTTCAACGTGCTGAGTTACCTATCGTCTCACGACACCTCGCTATTCTGGACGCAGCACGGCAGTGACTTTGCCAAACAGACCAAAGCAGCGAATGCATTAATGCTGGCTCCAGGCGCAGTGCAGATCTATTACGGAGATGAAATCGCCCGTGACTTTGGCCCAACAGGATCGGACCCAATGCAAGGTACTCGCTCAGACATGCCATGGGATCAAATCACCGGCGAACGTGCAGAGTTGCTAGAACATTGGCAAGCGCTTGGCCAATTCCGCCAACGCCACCCTGCTGTCGCGCAAGGAAAGCACATCATCCGCAACAGTAAGGGCTACTATGCGTTCGAACGCCAATACCAAGATGACAAAGTATTGGTTGTTTATACCGGTTCTAAGTAAACGCCGAGTGACATAAAACAGCAGAAACTCAAGGAGAAGCTTAAGCTTCTCCTTTTTTTTATCCTAAGCTAGTGTAAGCTCTATGTAGTTGAATCTTATTGTATATAGGGATATTGAATGCTGGTTGTTTTGGTTGAAGATAATGAGATATTAAATCATCACCTCTCGTCTCAACTTGGTGATCTTGGCCATACCATTTACGCAGAGAAAACTGCATCAGCCTGTCTACAAACCATTCAAAAACAACCCAATACCGATGTCATGATCATCGATCTTGGCCTGCCAGATTTCGACGGCTTTACGCTGATTAAGCAGATACGCCGCAAAGAGATTACAGTTCCTATTCTGATTTTAACCGCTCGCGGTGACTGGCAGGATAAAGTTGAAGGGCTCAACTGTGGCGCCGACGATTACCTAACCAAGCCATTTCAATTTGAAGAACTACTCGCCAGACTTGAAGCACTTGTACGTCGAAATCAAGGATTTGCAGCCTCTCAAATCAAGGCGCAATCACTGACTCTTGATACTCAAGCCAAAAGCATTACCTACAATGAAATGCTGCTCGACCTCACGGCACTCGAATACCAAATCTTCGAGTATCTAATTCGTCATAGTTTGAAGATCGTCTCCAAGCAACAAATCTTGGACTCGCTATACGACCAAGGAGAAGGCATTCAGCTTAATAACATTGAAGTGATCGTTTCGCGGCTGCGTAAAAAGCTTGCTCAACATACCGAAGAAAAACTGATCAGCACGGTTCGAGGACAAGGCTATCGATTCGAAATAGAAGCGAAATGATATGAAAAGACTGTATAAAACCCAGTTTAGACGACGTACCTTTGCCACTGCTGCTTCCATTCTTTTTACTATGGTACTGACTAGCACTTGGTTCTATTACAACACCCAAAAACACCAGCTGTTTGAAGACTATTCTAAAAACACGCTCCGAGAGTTACCTTCAATTGTCAACGAACTCCTCTCCTCGGGTGAGATCCCGCCACTCACTGAGTGGAATAGCTTTTATGCCAAAGAGTCACCTAATACCAGCGTCATCTTATGTGACCACAACAGCCATCAAGTTTGGACTTCAATCGACGTTGAGCGAAGAACCAAACAGCTGGCAAAGTTAGGTATCTCACGTCCTCAAATAGACAACCTGTGTACTGATCTCAATTTTCCAATCGATACAATTCGGCTAGTAGAGAAACCGAGTGGGGCCGCGTTTATCGTCCACACAATGCTTTGGAAAGGGTTTAAAGATCAAGAAGATGGAAAGGTAATCCTTACTCAAAGAGTCGAACATAAGATGGAACCAATAAAGCAACTAAAATACACCACGATAGGTGTATTGATAGTAGCCCTGACATTAATCAGTGCCCTGCTTTTACTCTTCTATCGCATCAGCTTTGCCCCCTTTGTTCGCTTAGAAAAAGAGCTGCACGAAATAAAACAGGGTAAGCAGAACCAGCTAGCAGAAAGCTACCCAGAAGACCTGCACAATGTGACTAGTGCACTGAATGAGCTATTGTTCCAGCAAAAGGAAAATCAGGAACGTTATAAACGGTCACTGAACGATCTCGCCCATAGCTTGAAGACTCGTGTTGCTGTATCCCAAGCACTACTAGACGATTCATCACCCACTAAAAACCATCAAATCAATCAACAATTACTCGAAATGGATAGCCTTATCCAAGGTCAGCTAAAGCGAGCAT
This sequence comes from Vibrio gigantis, assembly GCF_024347515.1. NCBI lineage: Bacteria > Pseudomonadati > Pseudomonadota > Gammaproteobacteria > Vibrionales > Vibrionaceae > Vibrio > Vibrio gigantis. The sequence goes on along the minus strand of NZ_AP025492.1, from coordinate 21,770 downwards.
CATTAGGAGTGAAAGGTATCACCACCAATGACACCCTACTTAAGCCTGTATTAGATAGCTTGGTTGGTATGTTCACCAAGATTTATACTGACAAGTCGATCCAATTTGTCTCTGACTATCCAGATAACCAAACCCTGCCATTAAGTAAAGATGACCTAATGGAAATAATGGGTAACATATTAGAAAACACCTACCGTTTTGCTGATCAGTCGATCTTGTTCAAGGTTACTAATATTGATAATCAGATTATGGTTGAGATCAGTAATGATGGCCCAGCTATCGACAGTAATACTAGCCAGAGCTTATTTCAACGAGGTGTAAGAGCTGACCAACAAAACCCAGGCACAGGGTTAGGCTTGGCACTATGTGATGAGATAATTCACAGCTACAAAGGGGCAATTTGGTTTGAGACACCAGAAGACCCATCCATGGGTGTCTCGCTGAGGATTTTACTTCCGCAGCCCTAGCTATAAGCCATAAATTAAAGATAGGTTAAGATTGAATATCGACTCTACGATTCAGATGACGGCCAGTCTCCAAGTCATTACTTTGAATCGGAGCTTTCTCACCTTGCGAGGTTACCGTAATTTGTTCAACAGGAACCCCATGCTCACGCAGATACGTAACAACTGACTCTGAACGCTTTAAACCCAAGCTCAAATTGTATTTCCCCGATCCTTTCGAGTCGGTGTTACCCACAACACTCAATTCGGGCACCTGTTGCTCTAACTTCGCTCCGAGCTTAAGTAACAAATAGCGCGACTGTTTATTCAGTTCATCCTTATCAAAGTCAAACAACACTCTGGCAACCAGATCACGGGGTTGATTTTCATCTTCGATGACGGCTCTGCTCAACAGAAACTGAGTACAGCTATTGCTGAGATCAGATTGAGTAAGCTTGCCTTGAATTAACTCAACCAGAGCCTGATTATCAACCGTTGCCGATACCTGCATGAAAGGCCCCTGATGGTACATAACCTTAGTACCTTGCCCAACCGTAACCGACTGCTCAAATTCGGAGCTGCCAGTATCACAGTATTGGTAAAGCAGTTCGTTCGTATCGAGTTTCGGTGTTGCTGCCATAACCGAAAAAGGCAGTGCCAATAACAATGTTATCGATATAAATTTGTTCATTCTAATTCTCTGGATATTCATCAACTATCTGATCGACCAGACACAACATTACTGCGCCAAGTGACCTACTTCTTCAGTTATCAGGGCTAAGATCTTATTCAAGATATCTTGCTTATTTTCAGCCTTAAAAACGTTGTCTTTACCAACGCAATTAAGTAGTCCTGTGTTGGCATGCAAATCATAATCAAAGCCGATCACCGACATGCGCGCATTCATCGCCTCGCCCCAACTCGTAAACTTACCCGGGCTCACTCCATCAACAACAGCGACATCATCATTAAGATTATCTGCTGAGACCTTGCCGCCATTTATCATATTCTTAATGTTGGTACACATACCCTTGTTCACGAGCTTGTTCGTTTGTCCTGCGTAGTGATTCCAATCCTCACCATCCGACAAGATGATAATCAGTTGGTTCGGATTCTTGGCCAATGACGTCACAATCTGCCCTGCGCGAATGATTCCTTGTAGTGAGGCAGTACCACCAGACGCCTTGAAGGTTCTGACTTTTTTCATAAATCCATCAAAATCCTCGGTATAGAAAATATCGGTAAACACCGCGTCACCATCACCATTGGGGATTCGTTTGGCAGCACCCTTCACCTTAAATTGTTGCTCAATGGTCTTGTTAAAGTTCACAACATCATCTTTGTCATACTCACCCATTTTGGTAACGATGCGTTGATCTCGAAATACCAGTTTGCCAGCAGTATTAGCGTTCACGGTACGTCGGTTATACCCTGTGAGAGAAACTCGGTGCTTTATACCTGGCGTCACCGCATTAAATTTTCCTAGTTCATCAGTCACCAGTTCTAGCGTGTCTTTGAGGTCTTCAATCTTACTTTTTTTACCGCCACTCCAGTCATCGTTCATTGATGCAGAGAAATCGACGACAAAGGTGATATCAACAATCTTGCTTTGAAACTTTCGAGCCTTTGAAGAACCAGTCACATCAAAAGTGTCACCAAATCCCACGATCACACCTTGCCCCGGAAACCACGATTGGTGCTGCGTTCGACCGGCAACTCGGTATTCAAAATAGCGAGCGCCACCTTGTTCAGCCTGCTGGGTACAATCTGCAATTTGATCGCACGAGAGCTTATTGACCTCAACATCAAGTAAGGTATCCATATCGTAGAGGTAGTGATCGATATAAGACTGAGCCAACGAGTGGTTTTCACTGTCTTCTGCAGATACCGCCAATACTGCCGCTTCTGCTGCTTCTTCTAATCTCGCTTTTGTCTGTAAAGCACGTGCGCCATCAGAGCCCAACATAAACACACCAAATAACACGGGGATACATATCGCGAACAAGATCGCAGCATGGCCAGACTGTTTAGCCAAAGATAGACTCATGTTTACCTCCCAATCACGACAGAATCTGACATCACGTCGGTAAAGTCAGTACCAACCAGTTCACCAAACCAGTTATTAGTTCGATAGCAGAGCGTTACACGATAAAGAGGCATCTGGTGCCCCCAAACACTCACCACAGACAGATGCTGTAATTCACTAATGGGCTTGGCAACACTGCAGCTTAGATCTCCACGACGTTCCCGAATGCTCGGTGAAGCTTGGCCAATCCCAGTAAAGCTTTGCTCTTCAAGCAACAAGCCATAACGCGAAGCGTCATAATTACCAAAGGTACGTTGTAAGGAGTGACGAGCTATCGTGTCTATTTCATCAACCTGCTTAGAGGTTAAGAGCACACTAGAGTCATAAAGCTGCGTGCGTTCTTTGACAACATTCACCAGCGAATAGGACAAACGATCCAACTTACCTTTAACGGAAAGCTTGATGATCACGTCACCACTGAATACCAACAGCAAACTAAAAAAGAACCCTACAATGGCAAACTCGATACTGAATATGCCTTGCTGACACTTTCGCGAGTTAGACTTCAAACTTAGATCTTTCATACTCTTGAACCACGACCATTTCTCGGCTTAGTAATCCGTCTAGACCTAAGAAGTAACTAAAAATTGGGGTGAATGGATAGGTGAGTCGATAAATAGCCAACGACGAGTTCTGCTCATCACCACACTCTTTATAGGACTCACCCGGTGCTATCTGGCACTGATTGGTGACTTTCACCAACTCATCCACCGATGTGAGATAGTGCATGGTTACCTGAAAATCATCACCATCAATCACACTATTCCACATGCTGCCGTCTCTATGTAAAACTTGCTCTACCGTAGCCAAATAATCGTGTGAGCCTTTCTTGGCTTCACGGGCAACTTCCGATATAGCAAGATCGTTAATAGATGAAATGTAAGACATATAGCTCATCTCCACCCACGCCATACACATCAGCCAGAAGGCAAAGAAGCCCATAACAAACTCTATGCTAGCGACACCACGCTGCTTATTTTTCATATTGAATGCTCGACAGCGTATCTAAGCGGCTATCAGCACTCATAGGTTCGAACTTCTGCAGTGAACGATAGATCTTTTCTATTTGGTGCTGACTGTAGGTATCACTTAAGACCTGTTGTACAAACGCATAATGGCCTTGTTTAGCCATGCTAAGCGTCAGATTTGCCATAACCATTTCATCCGCTTGGTGACTCTTATACAACGGCATTAAACGCTTGGCCGCAGTAAAATAATCACCTTCAGCGATGTCCAGTACAGCAAGGTTATTGTTTACTGTGACACCGTCATAGAAGTGATCACGAGCGCGTTCAAAGTAGCGTCTCGCTAGCATCGTTTGAAAGCTGTAACCATAGTAGGTGCCGAGTAAATTCTCAGTGCGGCTATTACTCGGATCTAACTCCAATGCCAGTTTCGCTGCAGCGATTGCTGCTGGATATTGGCCCATATCACCGTATGCCTGCGCTTGGATTTGGTAAGCTTCAAGTGAGGCTTTCTCACTCTCTATAACAGGAGTTATGTAAAAAAGAGCGGATTCTGCATCGGCCAATTTTAAATAGCTACTCGCCAGTTTTTGCCTAATTTCGGCGATATCTTCACGTTGGAGCTGAACTTTATACAGAGCAACCAGTTTTGTGTGATTATTGGTTTGTTGGTAAATCGCTTCCTTCGATTCTTCTTGCTGCCAGTTATTAGCAGTTGAACTACATGCCATTAACCACAATGGCAGCATACATATCAGAAATTGTTTAAACACTTTGCATTAACCTCATCACCCCAGGAGCGGCGATAACGAATACGATCGGAATCAAGATGAAGACAATCAATGGTATCGACATCTTGGCGGCTAACTTCCCTATCTTTTCTTCCAGTTCGAGCATTTGTACTTCACGCACATCACTCGCCAATACAGTTAACATGCGATAAATCGACGAGCCGTGTTGAATGCTTTGAGTCAACGTCATCACAAAGCTACGCATTTCACTGCTTGGCACCTGTTGATAAAGCTCTTCAAGCGCCTCTTCCATCCCAACAACTCGAGCGCGATGATTGGTTTTATTCAGTAGATAAGCCAAGTCACGATCAAAGCCTTGCATCTCTTGTGCTAAATACTTCAGTGAAGCTTCAATCGTCATCCCGCTTTGCACACAGATCGCCGTTAGGTCGATCAAGTAAGGCAACTGACCCACTAATTTTTGATGTCGCCACTTAGTTCGCTGAGCGAGTACCATATCGGGCAGCGCAATAGAAACCATTGCCCAACCACATATCAGAGCGACAGCCTGATTAATAGCGACACCGGACCACCAGCACACACCAATGACCACCACTTCACCTATCGCAAGAACCAGATATTTGAGTGGCATATACATGGAGCTATAGCGTGTTTGATAAATACCCGCACCAATAAAGCGCTGCTGCATCTGTTGGTCGGACGCATTAACCAATTGTGTCAGCGGACATAAGAGGCTATCGATTTGTAACTGTCGTTGACTGCGTTGTTGAGTCATCGATTTAAACTGGCTAGCGATACTAGCCAGCTTTTGCTGCGCGATGTACTGCGTGATTAACCAATAACAGAGCAACAACACACCAAATGACAGGCAAGTCCAAATCAACAATGACTGCAACTGAGGCTTGATTAAAATCGAAATAATATTGGCCATTACCTCACCCTCTTCATCAACATCCAAATGATCGCTAAACCAATACTTTCGCTGATCAACAGGTAATATAGAACCGGGCGACCTTCGTCGGTAAACATCAAGAAATCAAAATTCTCAGGGCTCAGTATTGGCAGCATTGAGATAAAGACAAACGGCGTTGCACTGACTATCTTTGCTGAAATACGCGCCTCTGAAGTCATCGCAAACTTCTTTCTTTCCATCGCTCTAGCTTCGAACATCTGACGGTTCAGACGCGACATGACCTCTTTCAATTGCCCACCACGCTGCATGTTGGCACGTAGGGTAATCACAAAGAAATGAAATGACGGATAAGGAAATCGCTGGCAAGACTTACGAAAAACATCGTCCAGCGGCTCACCTAGCTTCAAGCGTTCTGCCATTCTTTTAAACTCTTTGCCAACCTCACCAGGAAGCTTATTGCCGACAAAACCAATTCCTCGACCAATACTCTCTCCGGCAGATAGAGAGCTAGCCAACATGTTCAATGCATCAGGAAAGCTCTCTTCAAATTGCTTACGGTCACGCTGTTTTAACCACAAGAAGCCCCATACCCAAGTTACAACCAATGCGCTACCAAGGACTAGCCAAGCTGGGAAACCGAATAGGTAGCGGTTCACTGCACCAGCTAAAACACTCACACAACCACTAAGTAAAACCACCTTTACACCAGCAAAAGAGCCCAACTGTCGCTTAACTTGATGAAAAAGGCTTGCTATCGAAGACCAACCTAAGCCATTGGATATCTGACTAAGTTGAATCGCTTGGCGAGGGGCTGTTGACGCTGTTTTTGTCTTATCATTTGATGGAAAATAATCATCAATTGAGTGACTCTTATTAGAAAAAATCACAACCAGCAGCAGGACAACGCCCCAAAACATTAATAGCCAATACACACTGCTACCCCACTAATTCGATCGCATGAATCAACTGCTGTAGTTGTTGTTCACACCCAAAAAAGTGCGCTTTTTTAAAGAGTACCGAGCGGCTCATGACCCCTGAAGTGACATAGCGTCCCGACAACTTTCCATCACTCAACGCACCCTTGATTTGGAAGGTAAATAGTTCTTCAAGCACCACGCTCTCTCCCTCAAGGCCTACAACTTCGGAGATACTGATAATTTTTCTTGAGCCATCATGCAATCGAGTAACTTGCACGATGATATCGACTGCACTCACCACAGAGCGACGAATCGCATCGATAGGCAAATTGTTGGTCGCCATCATTACCATCGCCTCAACACGTGATATTGCGTCTCGAGGACTATTGGCATGCAATGTCGACATCGAACCATCGTGTCCCGTATTCATCGCTTGCAGCATCTCAAAAGCTTCCGGGCCACGGCACTCACCAACAATGATGCGATCAGGACGCATACGCAGTGAGTTAATCACCAAATCTCGAGAAGTGATGGCACCAGTGCCTTCGGTTCCTGCAAGTCGAGTTTCCATTCGAGCAACATGAGGCTGCTGTAATCTTAGTTCTGCGGTATCTTCAATCGTGACAATTCGCTCAACCTCGGAGACGTGCTGTGACAACGCATTGAGCAAGGTTGTTTTACCAGAACCCGTACCGCCAGAGATTAAGATATTCAAGCGACAACGAGCAGCCAATGCCAATAGTTGCGCCATCTCTTCACTAAGCGCTCCTAGCTCCGTTAACTTGTCCAAGTTAATCGCTTGATGGCGAAACTTACGAATAGAAATCAAGCTTCCATCAAGAGCAATCGGCGCGATCACGATATTAACGCGACTGCCATCTTCCAAGCGGGCATCACATGTTGGTGAAGACTCATCAATACGACGCCCTACTCGACTTGCAATGCGCTTAGCAATCTCGATTAACTGTTGTTCATCAATAAACTGCACCTGTGCACGCTCTACCAAACCATTGCGTTCAATAAAGACCTGTTGATGGCCATTGATCATAATATCGCTGATGCTGTCGTCATCCATCAGCACTTGAAGTGGCCCTAAACCAACGAGCTCATTGATTAAACTGGTGACATACTCTTGCTTAGCCAATGTTGAAACAGGAAGCTGTTCACGATTAACCAACACCTCAATGGCGTGGCTCAGCTGCTTCTCTAACTCTTGAGTGGATAAAGACTCAATTGCACTCGCGTCCAAAGCTTCAAATATTTGCTGACGAAGTTGAAGATAGACTTGTTTTGACTGTTGCATGCGAACTACCTCTTAAGCCAAGAGAGCCATGACGTTTTGCTTTTCTGGACAACTTGCTCACCAAGAAGTATCGCCACCAACTGCGTTAAACCCAATTGCATCTCAGATCGAGTTTCAGTGATCAATTCGCCCTGAAGAAGGTATTGATTGGCCTTGTGATCGAACTCAACGTGGCAATTAGCGGCTTGTCCAAAGTGCTTCTCAACATCGGCTTTTGATACCGAGGCGGCATTACTCGGACGAGTGTGATTCATTACCGTCACTATGGTCATTGTTGGCAATTCAGCTTGTACACTGCCAACAATTCGATTGAGCTCTCTCAACGATGAAACGGTAGCATCAAATACCAAAACTAATGAATCAACATCAGCCAGTGCTCGAGACAACTCTTGTTGGGTCAGCGCACTGTGCGAATAGTCTTCAATGATGAATGAACTGTTCTGCTCTACTTGCTTAGTCAGTGCTTGAGTGTATTCATGCAATTCGCCACGACTGAAGTCTTGGGACTCGACCGCCAAAATAGAAAGATTGTTCTCTAAGCTCTGCACCAAATTCGAAGCCAAAGCCGTATCAACCGCAGAAACTAACGTCCCTTTTTGTACGTTACGCTTTTGGAATTTTTTCAAACCGAGCATTACGTCTAGGTTGCTGCCGGTATAGGTGTGGTCAACCAACAAAGTTGGTAGTGAGTGCTGCTTGGCTAAACAACGAGAAACTTCACTCGCAATCAATGAGGTGCCCACTCCGCCTTTCACCCCAACAAAAGCAATTTGCTTGGCCTTACGGTTTCGAGCCACACCTTGACGCTGCATATGATTGTGCAAAACACTTCGGTAAAAATCGGTCACCTCAACAACACTCGCAGGCCAAAATAGATAGTAGAAACCTAAGTCCTTTAACACACGGATAGTGGTGATCGCATCTTCACTACCAATAACCACAACCGATAAGTGTGTCGGGAGTTGTAAGGCGATCTGCTGAGCATCTCGAACCACATTGTCGCTATCGTTGAGATCAATCATCACCACTTTTAAATTCACGAATTCAGCCAGCTTTAAAGCACTTGCCGGTTGGTTTTCAAAAGCGACAGGCTCAGGCAGGCCTTCAAAACGAAAGGCTTTGTATAAATGAGCTCGGCAATCTTCACTCTGAAAAAGCACGGCACAATGGTTATCTACTTGAGGAGTTTGCTCATCCTTAGCACTCAACTTATCGACTAAATTAAACATATTCGTAAACCTAAAACTTGTTGAAGGAGCTGTAGTAAACGGAGTTACAGTGACTTTTCAGGGTTAACCATTGATTGCCAGCGGTTACCGTCGGTATAGCAACCAAGTTTGCTATACCCATAATGCCCGACCTTTTGTTGCTGACAGACCTCTAGACGAACCTGCATATCCGTTGCAATCACAGACACGCTAAAACGGTTTGATGTGTTGTTAACTTGATGCTCCACCTGCGACTGAGCAATATGGTTATTGGCAAGTACCTCATCCAGCACTGACACTAGCGGCTGAGGTGATGAGCCATTCACGATAATTTGCCACTGAGCAGTACTGCCCTCTAATTGATAACGCTGAATAAAGGCTTCAAAGCGCTGCTCAACTACAGTGTGATCCTGACTCTGTGCATTAAATTGATAGTGAATCGGCACCACTTCGATAGAGGTACCTTCAGGTTCAACGACATGGTCAGCGCATCCGGTGATGCCAAAGGCACATAACATTCCTAGTAAATAACGTTTCACTGTTTAAAGCCTCCGGCAGATAAAATTTCGCTCGCCCAACGCTGTTCGGCTTTGTCATATTCACTGTCTAGCGCTAAGAAGCGCTTCAAAGTACCCGTTTTTTCCATTATCGGCAGTTGGATCTGATTCGCTTTAACGGGGTGAACTAAGTTGACCGTCGCCACTATTACGAGCTCGGTCTTATTACGTTCCGTTCCTGTGTGTCGGAATAACGCACCAAGAATTGGGATGTCGCCAATAAACGGGATTCGAGTCAGCGATTCGCGCTCTTCACTATTCAGCAAACCACCCAGTACAAAACTTTGCCCATCCCCCAGCTCAACCGTCGTTTGTGCGCGTCGAGTCTTTAGAGCCGGTAAATCGTAGAGTTCGTTACTGTATTGAGCATCTAAAGAGCTCACCTCAGGGGTCAGTGCTAGCTTAATTTTGTCGTCTCTTAGCACCTTCGCCATCAACTCCAATCGAACACCAAACTCTTTATAGTCCACATTGGTGCCACCATCATTACTGGTCACAACCGGTAACTCTCCACCAACAAGAAAGCTCGCTTTCTCACCAGAGATCACCGATAGGTTAGGCTCCGCTAGAATCTGACCAATCTGATCCGATCCCACCGCAGAAATAACAGAAACAATATCGCTAGCACTAAAGTGAGTAAGCTGATCAACAAACATTCCTGCGTTGCCAGCAGTGCCCACTTTGATACCGAAATCTTGGATAAAAGAGTGAGATACTTCAGCAATAGTCAGCTTTACATTGACCTGCTTGGTAGCGTTCACTTCAATGTTATTCACCACTCCTCGATAGCGACGCTTGGTCATAAACTCAATGCTTAAATCATCAACTGGCGCTTCATTTTCAGAAGAGAAGTTCTGTTCAACTTCTTCCTTACCCAGTAGTTCGCCGACCATCTGGTAGATATTGTCTTTCTCTAGTTCGGAAGATACGGGACCACTAAGGATGATGTTTTCGCCAATGCCATAAACGGTCACTTTTGCTTGTGGGTACTGAATTTTGATCTGCTGCTCGATATCGGTATAGCTGCGATTCACGACCAGTTGTTGATTCACCAGCTCATTGCCTTGTTGATCAAAAGCGATGAAAGTCGTGGTTCCTAACTGACGGCCAAACACGACAATTTTGTTCTCGTCTATCACCTGATAGTCCGCGACCTTTTGGTCAGAAATGAAGACTGAAGCCACATCACCAGAAACGTTCACGGTTGTAGCCTGTCCCTCAGTGAGGTTGATTAGGCTAGCCGCCGCTACTAGCGGCGATAGCAGCCACAGCCCAGCAAAGGCTAATATTCGTTTTGTTATCATGATTCGCCCTACTTAAACCGATATTCGCGTATCTCGTCACGTTGACCAGACAAACTGATCACATCACTTGAGTCTGCTTCCAGGTCGTCCGAGAACTCTTTACCAATTGACTTATGCACTTCAATCTCTGCAATGCGCTTGGCAATCGTTAATTGAGCAACCTGCCTATTGGTAACTTGCAGTACCAAGGTCACCTCGGTCACTTTTTCACTGCTTAAAGTACTCACCGAACGCTGTCTACTGACCATATCCAAAACAGGAACCTGAGCGAGCAACGGGGTCATAGTCAGGTGTTGAATATCATCGACTCTCTTATCATTGGCCAAGTTCTGTTTAGGCGCTGACAACACAGAGATATCGACCAAGTCGCCAACACTGATAGTACCACCAACGACATCCTCTCCCGGAACCGTCACGTTAAAAGGCACGAACCCTGGTTCAATCACCGTATTCAAGTAATCGGTTTGACCTGGGGAAGTCAGTAACTCAGGCGTCACAATGCCACCTTGTTGCAAGGCCTGTTTGGCAAACAAGCTTTGCTGCCAATTAAAGCGAGTATCTTCAGTTAAGCCATGTGAACCGGCTTGCTGGCGTGTCAGGTAAACTGCTTCAAAATCGCGACGGACAAGCTTGTCACCCTGCACAACATCCCGCTTCAACTGCCAAGCTAGTATCTTCAGTTCCACTTGATTGACTGACTGCGTAGGAATTTCTTTCGTAGAAGGCGTTTGTGTCACGCCATAAAGCCCAATAGATATAGCAACAACTGCTAGACCAAGAATGATTTTTGAATTCATTGTTTAACCTATAATGATGCAGCTATAGCTAATAAGCTTGCCAAACAGATTGGTACTGCATAGGGAACACCACGTTGTGTCCACCGAATATCGGCAGTCATTCGTCCTAACCACCACTGACTAATCGCCAACACACCACCTAAAAAACCAATAAGCAGCAGCGTAATAACTATAAACTGAGAGTCGATCGCTAAGCTCAGTGCTGCAAATAGCTTGCTATCACCCGCCGCCAGAATATTCATCTGGAACAACACGCCACCAACCAACAACACTGCTGCTGGATGCAATAGATGTTGAGCCTCACCGTGAAACTCCATTCGCGATAAGGTCCATAACGCCATACATAACACCAGACGATTGCTGACCTCTCGGTGTCGACAATCCGTGTAACAGGCGTAGGCAGCCATGGCGGCTAAAATAATTAGCCACCATAAGCTCGCCACTAGAAACCTTCTGAGCCAGCAGTTGATAGTTCAACTGTATTTGCATCAGTGATGTTTTGAGAAATAGCGGCAACAGCATCGTTAAGCGCAGCAGTCAGCCCATCACCAAATACAGCAAGCACGATCGCAGACATGCACACGCCAAGAATTGCGTATTCAATCGCAGTTACACCACGTTGGTCGTTTTTAAATGCTGCTGTAAACAATTGAGCTTTAACAAATAAATGAGTAATCATTACTTTCTCCAAAAAGATAAATAGGTTGTTTTGTCTTCGGGGAAAAGAATATTCATTGCGCTATTTTTGAGCAACAAAAGAGTGACCAACTTCACGTTGTTCTGGCGTTTACTGTCGTTCTATTCAGTTTGGGTTCAGTTTGAGGGCGTTTAATCGCGGTATTTAGCCTAGGGAACAAGAAAAGTTTTTTTCGTGTTAGCGCATTTGGCGCTATGCGTCGCAAAAACATTGCGGTATGTTCAAGGAATGCACTGATGGCAGACATAAGGTCTGCCTTAATGACACATAACAAGCAATCACAATGAATTAGGTAAAATAAGTAATGCAGTTCTCTAAGTTTGGTGAAAAGTTTAATCGATACTCTGGAATCACTCGTTTAATGGATGATTTGAATGATGGCCTGCGCACTCCTGGTGCAATCATGCTTGGTGGTGGCAATCCAGCCGCTATCCCAGCTATGCTCGATTACTTTAACCAAGCCAGTGCCGACATGCTCGCCAGTGGAGAACTCATCGCCGCCCTCGCCAACTACGATGGTCCGCAGGGCAAAGACAGTTTTATTAAGTCTTTAGCCGCAATGCTAAAAGAGACCTATGACTGGGACATCAGCGAGAAGAACATCAGCCTAACTAACGGCAGTCAAAGCGGCTTCTTCTACCTATTCAACCTACTAGCTGGCCAGCAGCCAGACGGCTCTCACAAAAAAATATTGCTGCCAATCGCACCTGAATACATCGGCTACGGTGACGCAGGGATTGATGACGACATCTTTATCTCTTACCACCCGGAGATCGAGCTGCTAGAAAACCGCCAGTTCAAATACCATGTCGATTTCGAACAGCTAAAAGTGGATGACTCAGTCGCTGCTATCTGTGCATCTCGCCCAACCAACCCAACAGGTAACGTACTGACAGATGAGGAAGTACGTAAGTTGGATAAACTCGCACGTGACAACAATATCCCACTGCTGATCGACAACGCTTACGGACTACCATTTCCAAACATCATCTTTGAAGATGTAGAGCCGTTCTGGAATGAAAATACGATTCTGTGCATGAGCCTATCTAAGCTTGGTTTACCAGGTGTGCGTTGCGGTATCGTGATTGCGAGCGAAGAAGTCACTCAAGCGCTAACCAACATGAATGGCATCATCAGCTTAGCACCAAGCAGTGTTGGACCCGCTATTGCCAACCACATGATTGAAAACGGTGATCTGCTGCGCTTGAGCAGTGAAGTGATCAAGCCTTTCTATAAAGAGAAGTCTTTGCGCGCCGTTGAACTGCTACAAGAAGCAATTGATGACCCACGTTTCCGTATTCACAAACCTGAAGGCGCTATCTTCTTATGGCTATGGTTTGATGAACTGCCAATCACCACCATGGAACTGTACGACAGATTAAAAGCTCGCGGTGTATTGATTGTTCCAGGTGAATACTTCTTTATTGGCCAGGAAGACGAGTGGGATCATGCTCATCAGTGCTTACGTATGAACTACGTACAAGACGATGAAGCAATGCAAAAAGGTATTGCGATCATTGCTGAAGAAGTGAAAAAGGCTTACAGCGAAAGCAAATAGAGATTCCCTACTCGGTCGTTCCTCCCTCTATGGAATGACGTTAGAAGGACAAACAAAAAGAGCACCTCATAGGTGCTCTTTCACTTTTACTTCCCGATAATGTTTGTCACTTGAATACCCTAAATAATTGGGGCTTCAGCTAGGCGACTAGAAAATTCAGCCCTATGAGCATAGGAAACCTATGTAATTTGGGCGGCCGGCGATCCGGGGAATTTACGACGTCAACAACGCTGTAGCTTCAAGTATGACGGGTATTAGCCTTCTAGTAGGCTATTACCATTGATAGCAATCTTACGTGGTTGCATCGCTTCTGGGATTTCGCGTTCTAGGTCGATGTGAAGAAGACCATTTTCCATGCTCGCACCTACTACTTTTACGTAGTCTGCAAGTTGGAATTTACGTTCGAAATCACGCTCTGCGATACCTTGGTACACATAAGTTTTTTCTGCTTCAGGTTTACGCTCACCTTTCACAATTAGCATATTCTCTTTCTGAGTCAGGTCTAATTGGTCATCAGCAAAACCAGCAACAGCCATAGTGATACGGTAGTTGTTCTCGTCTTTTTGCTCGATGTTGTATGGAGGGTAACCGCCAGAAGTGTTCTTCGATGTGTTCGCTTCCATCATATTGAATAGACGATCGAAGCCGATTGCGTTGCGGTAAAGTGGAGTGAAATCTACAGTTCTCATAATGCTATCCTTTTAGTAAGCAATAGTCTTAGCTGCGAATTTTACTTAGATCGAACCTGTGTATGACCAAGTAAGCAGCTAAGAGATTCAATTCGCATTCCTCGGGTTTCACCTCTGTTGGCGACAACACTGGGACATGACAATGAATCAATTTTTAAGTTGTGTGCTGCTAAAGTTATCCTCTGTTGAGCGATACTTCGTCAGCGGTAATGAAGGTTCTGTTTCTTCTCTTATGAGCAAGACAGTCATCCTCTTCATAAATAGATATGTGGTGCCACAAATAGCTTTTCAAGCGGCGTTACTCAATTTTTTGGTTAAGAAAAACCAAACGCTATATAAATATTACTTAATTTTAATTAACCACCATTGGTCATATCCTAGTCAGGTTGAATCCTTTTCTATCACTTTTGGTGGCAATTCTGATGTCTTCTACGCATATATCTTACGCACTCCACTCTTACGATGCCTTAGCGCATCTAGATATTCACATCGATAAGGTGGCTCTGGTGACGGAAGGCGGCGGCCAACGCGGAATTTTTACAGCGGGTGTGTTAGATGCCTTTCTCGAACAAAGCTTTAATCCGTTTTCATTGATGATTGGCACGTCAGCGGGCTCTCTTAACCTAGCATCCTATATATGCGGACAACATCGACATGCTTATCGCGTCATCACGGAAGCAACAGCCAGCCCTGAATTCTTCGATGCCTATAAGTTCTTACTACAAAAGAAAGGATTAGATCTAGACTGGTTGCTTGAGCAAACCGAAACAAACTTACCGCTCAACTGGCAGTTAGGTCATGACAATATGAAGAGTTGTAAGGTGCTTGCCTGTGCATCCCACGCGACTCGTCACGAGCCAGCCTATTTTGACTTAGACTCTCACGCTTGGCAGGATGCACTCAAAGCCTCATGTGCTGTTCCTTTTATCAGCCCAAAGGCAATTCAAGCGAATGATGAAGAGTGGCTTGATGGTGGTATTGCCGCTCCAATACCAGCACAAGAAGCCTATAAACGGGGCTATAAACATATTGTGGTGATTCGAACAGTACCGATCTCAACGTCTTTTGATCACCGCTGGATGTGCAAATACAGTAAGTTATTAGGCAAAACAAAAGCCAAAGCAATGATTGAGCTGTTACTCAAGCACGAGGCGCATTACCGTGCGACTCAAGACTTTCTGAGCAACCCGCCTGAAGACGCCACCATCTATGAAATTCATCCGGACAAAGCGCTGCACTCGACCTTGTTGGGAAGCCCGCAGTATGCACTTGAACATGACTACGAAGTAGGACTGTTATCCGGAAAGTACTTCCTCGCCACGGCTGGCCGTCATATCGATCAGGCATAAAAAAGCACCGCCAATTGGCAGTGCTTTTATAATGTTAAGTTTCTTTATTATTAAAGAAATCTATACATCAAGGTTAGCAACTTTCAGTGCGTTCTCTTCGATGAAGTTACGACGAGGCTCAACTTGATCACCCATTAGCGTAGTAAACAACAGATCAGCACCAACAGCATCTTCAATCGTTACTTGCATCATACGGCGAGTTTCAGGATCCATGGTGGTTTCCCAAAGTTGATCTGGGTTCATCTCACCTAGACCTTTGTATCGCTGTAGGCTTAGACCGCGACGAGACTCTTTCACTAACCAGTTCAGAGCTTCAACGAAGCTAGACACTTCTTGAGTACGCTCACCACGCTTAATGTAAGCGCCTTCTTCAATCAAGCCATCAAGAGCTTCAGACAAATCAGCTAACTTCGCAAACTCTTTAGAGTTAATCAGGTCAATGCTCAGTACGTGTTCATGAGTCACACCATGAGTACGAACCACAATCTTAGGAACGCTTAAACCTAGCTCTTCGTGTTTTTCAACTTCAAGGCTGTATTGGCTTGCACCTACTTCTTTCGCGTTTAGCTGCTCAACAAGCTGCTTACCCCAAGCTTCAACTGCCGCGTCATCATGACACTGCTCAGCCGTTAGACGAGGAACGTAAATCAGTTCGTGAACCAATGCGCGTGGGTAACGGCGGCTCATACGATCAACTAGCTTGATGCCTGCATTGTATTGCTGAACAAGCTTCTCTAAACCTTCACCTGCAAATGCTGGTGCTTCAGGGTTTACGTGCAGTTCTGCATTATCTAAAGCCAAAGATACTTGATACTGGTTCATCGCATCTTCATCTTTAATGTACTGCTCTTGCTTACCTTTCTTCACTTTGTAAAGTGGCGGTTGAGCAATGTAGATGTAACCACGTTCAATCAGCTCTGGCATTTGACGGTAGAAGAATGTCAGTAGCAGAGTACGGATGTGAGAACCATCGACATCGGCATCGGTCATGATGATGATGTTGTGGTAACGCAGTTTATCTGGGTTGTATTCGTCACGGCCAATACCACAACCAAGGGCTGTGATTAGCGTTGCCACTTCTTGAGAAGACAGCATTTTATCGAAACGTGCTTTCTCTACGTTAAGGATTTTACCTTTCAGCGGTAGGATTGCTTGGTTCTTACGGTTACGCCCCTGCTTAGCTGAACCGCCAGCAGAGTCTCCTTCCACAATATATAGTTCAGACAGTGCAGGATCTTTTTCCTGACAGTCAGCAAGCTTACCTGGAAGACCCGCTAAATCTAATGCGCCTTTACGACGAGTCATTTCACGAGCTTTACGCGCTGCATCACGAGCACGTGCAGCATCAATAATTTTAGAACAAACTGTTTTCGCTTCACCTGGGTTCTCAATAAGGAACTCAGACAACTTCTCACCCATTGTAGATTCAACGGCAGACTTCACTTCTGAAGAAACCAGCTTATCTTTAGTTTGGCTTGAGAACTTAGGATCAGGCACTTTAACAGAAACAATCGCCGTCAGACCTTCACGAGCATCATCACCAGAGGTCGCAGTCTTCGCTTTCTTAGAGAAGCCTTCCTTGTCCATGAAACTGTTCAGAGTACGCGTTAGCGCCGCACGGAAACCTGCTAAGTGAGCACCACCATCGCGTTGAGGGATGTTGTTGGTGAAACAGTAGATGTTTTCCTGGTAGCCATCATTCCACTGCATCGCAACTTCAACGGTAATACCGTCTTCACGCTCAGAGTTAAAGTGGAAGATTTTTTGGATGATTGGCGTTTTGTTGGTATTAAGGTGTTCAACAAACGCTTGGATACCGCCTTCGTATTCGAAGTGATCCATTTTGTCTTCTTCGCGCTCGTCAATTAGCTTAATAGACACACCTGAGTTCAAGAATGATAGCTCACGTAGACGCTTAGCTAAAATGTCGTAATGGAACTCGATGTTAGTGAAGGTTTCTTCACTTGGCCAGAAACGAATCTCTGTACCTGTTTTATCCGTGTCACCGATAACTGCTAGTGGCGCTTGAGGCTCACCGTGGCTGTAGGTTTGAGTGTGGATTTTACCACCACGGTGGATAGTAAGAGTAACTTGCTTAGAAAGTGCGTTAACTACTGAAACACCAACACCGTGCAGACCACCAGATACTTTGTACGAGTTATCATCGAACTTACCACCAGCGTGAAGAACCGTCATGATTACTTCTGCTGCTGATACGTTTTCTTCTGGGTGCAATTCTGTTGGAATACCACGGCCGTCATCGCTCACAGACACAGAACTATCTTCATGGATAGTTACAATGATGTCATTACAGTGACCAGCTAGCGCTTCATCAATAGAGTTATCTACCACCTCAAAAACCATGTGGTGCAGACCGGTACCATCATCCGTGTCGCCAATGTACATTCCAGGACGCTTACGTACCGCATCCAGACCCTTCAGTACTTTAATACTCGATGAATCGTAATTATCTGACATAGTTACTCTCTGACTAATTATCCTTGCTCTATTTTGCCATGTTCCACATGAAACATCCTGCTATTTTCGTCATGCATATCTGCAATCTGATCAGCGGTAATAGAGCTTACAAAAACTTGAGCCTCGGTCGCCTTTAAGCACTCAGCAAGACGTGCGCGGCGTTGGCTATCTAATTCGGAAGCGAAGTCATCTATTAAATAGATACACTGCTTACCTGTCATTTGAGTGAGGTGTTGCCCTTGTGCTACTCGTAGCGCGCACACCATCAACTTCAATTGACCTCGTGACAAGACATCTTCCACTGGAGTGCCGTTCACTTTTATCTTCAGATCCGCTTTGTTTGGCCCACTAAAGGTGTAACCAAGCTGCTGATCCCTTTCAAAATTCTTTTCTAATATCTCAGCGT
Organism: Vibrio gigantis; assembly: GCF_024347515.1. Classification (NCBI taxonomy): domain Bacteria; kingdom Pseudomonadati; phylum Pseudomonadota; class Gammaproteobacteria; order Vibrionales; family Vibrionaceae; genus Vibrio; species Vibrio gigantis. Next base: position 3,348 of record NZ_AP025492.1, on the reverse strand, counting down.
ATGGGGTGTCTTTGTCCCAGCCACGATAATAGTTAATCTTTATCTCAAACTCAGGAAGGAAGGTCGCACAGATTTCTTCGGCGACTTCTTTGAGCTGATCAACGTAGGTGGCACGCCACTGACTGATGCTTTCGGCTAAACGGGCCAGTTCTTGGTCCCAATAGCTCAGCTCTCGATAGTGCGTTGCCGTTTTCAATAAGGCGTTTCGCTGCTTATTGAGGCGCTTTACCCTACCCCAAGCATCATAGAAGCCCGACTCACTGTGGAAAACTCCCCAGTCAATGAATGCTCGGCGATGCTTAGGCCCATCTGTCAGTAAATCAAACCCTTCGGGGTGAATCAACTGCAAAGGTAAGACTTGAGCTAACTGAGCCAACTTTTGCCCAGTTTGACCGCTTATTTTAACCTCTGTCGTGCCATCGCGCTGCTTATTAATGCCAATTGGCAGCTCAAATTGATCCGAGGTCATAAAACGGCCATGCACAAACAGCTCACTACACTCATTTTGTATAATACGACCGGTGAGTGAACTCTTGAATGAGCGACCGTGTCCGAGCAGATACACAGCTTCAAGGACACTGGTTTTGCCGCTTCCGTTAGCCCCTATAAGAAAGTTAAAGCCTGATGACGGTTGAATGTCACAGGCTTCAATATTTCTAAACTGCTTAACGATTAAGCGCGATAAAGGCATAACGTCTTCATATTAATCTTCAATCACGACTCGGTAGGTCAACATATGGCAGCTTATAAGCGAATAGGCATAACAACGTACATCGCGCTGTCATCTTGTGCGTTTTCGATCAGAGCACTCGCATTGGCATCTGACATTGAGATGCGAACCTGTTCACAACGCAGTGTGTTCAACACATCCAATACGTAACTTACGTTGAAGCCAATCTCTAATGCGTCGCCGTCGAAGTTAACATCGAGTACTTCTTCTGCTTCTTCTTGCTCTGGGTTGTTCGCTGTAATACGCATCTCACTATCAGCAAGGTTAACGCGAACACCACGGAATTTTTCATTGGATAGAATCGCAGCACGAGAAAATGCTGAACGTAATTCATCACAACCCGCTTCAAGCGTCTTGGTGGTATTTTGCGGCATTACGCGACGATAGTCAGGGAAACGACCATCAACCAGCTTAGAAGTGAAGACATAGTTGTTCACTTCAGCACGCACGTTAGAGTTACCAATTTGCAGCGTTACTGGTTGTTCAGGTGCATCCAATAACTTCACTAGCTCTTGAACACCTTTACGAGGAACAATGATCTGCTTCTGAGCAAAATCCGCCCCCAGCTGTGCTTGAGATACTGCCATACGGTGACCATCGGTCGCCACGCTGCGCAAGATAGAACCTTCAATCTCAAACAACATACCGTTGAGGTAGTAACGAACATCTTGGTTCGCCATTGAGAATTGTGTTTTCTCGATCAGACCGCGAAGTTCAGCTTGTGTCACTGACACTTCAACTTCGCTGCTCCAGTCTTCAATATTTGGAAAATCTGCCGCAGGTAGTGTTGCTAATGAGAAGCGGCTACGACCAGAGCGAACCTGAATGCGGTCACCATCCAATACCACAGTAATCACTGAGTTATCTGGCAATCCACGACAGATATCCAGAAACTTACGTGAAGGTACGGTGATACTGCCCGCTTCGAAATCACCTTCAAGCGTTACACGGCTGATCAGTTCAACTTCTAGATCCGTCGCTGTCATCGACAACACGTTATCTTCTACTTTAATCAGTAGGTTCCCTAGAATTGGAAGCGTTGGCCTGCCACCGAGTGCGCCAGATACTTGTTGTAATGGCTTAATCAGATGACTACGTTCAATGGTAAATTTCATATCTTGCTCTTACGGTCTAAATGGCACTGCGTAATAGTACGTGGCCAAGATTCTGCTTATTAAGGTTAAGAATACTGTGTATTAAGAAGAAAGGGTACGAATCAAGTTCGAATAATCTTCTTTAATGTCGTGGCTCTCTTCACGCAGCTGAGCAATCTTACGACAAGCATGCAGCACAGTTGTGTGGTCACGACCACCGAATGCATCACCAATCTCAGGCAAACTGTGGTTTGTTAGCTCTTTAGCCAATGCCATCGCCAATTGACGTGGACGAGCAACTGAACGAGAGCGACGTTTAGACAATAGATCAGCGACTTTGATTTTATAGTACTCGGCTACTGTCTTCTGAATGTTATCAATGGTGACCAGCTTCTCTTGCAGTGCAAGTAGATCACGCAGTGCTTCACGCACAAAATCAATCGTGATCGGGCGGCCAGTGAAGTTTGCATTTGCAATAACACGGTTCAATGCGCCTTCCAGTTCACGAACATTAGAGCGTAAACGCTTGGCAATAAAGAACGCCACTTCATCCGCAAGGTGAATTTGGTGGTCTTCTGCTTTCTTCATCAAGATCGCAACACGAGTCTCAAGCTCTGGTGGCTCAATCGCTACCGTCAAACCCCAACCGAAGCGAGATTTAAGACGATCTTCTACCCCATTGATCTCTTTTGGATAACGGTCTGACGTGAGGATGATCTGTTGGTTGCCTTCAAGCAGCGCATTAAAGGTATGGAAAAACTCTTCTTGAGAACGCTCTTTATTAGCAAAGAATTGGATGTCATCGATAAGCAATGCATCAACACTACGGTAGTAGCGCTTAAATTCTTCGATCGCGTTGTTTTGCAGTGCCTTTACCATATCCTGAACAAAACGCTCTGAGTGCATGTAAACCACTTTCGCATTCGGCTTATTATCAACAATGGCGTTACCCACCGCATGCAACAAGTGCGTTTTACCTAGACCAGTGCCGCCGTATAAGAACAACGGGTTGTAGGCTGTTCCTGGATTATCAGAAACCTGACGTGCCGCAGCCAAACCTAGTTGGTTAGACTTACCTTCAACAAAGTTGTTGAACTTATGTTTTGGGTTAACGTTTGAGCGGTGGTTAAGGTCAACCGCTACAGGCTCTTCATCACGCCAGTTATTATGGACAGGCTTACGAGCTTGTAATTGCGCAGGTGCCGAAGACTCAGCAGCCACGTCGGCTGCAGTGCGAGTACGAGTCGGGGCCGGCGTCGCAGGCTTTGGTGCAATCACACGTTTACTTCCCACTTCAAAATGAAGATGTGGGATATCGTTACCGCAATATTCTTGCAGTAAGCGGTTAATGCTATTTAGATACTTATCACGAACCCAATCGAGTACGAAACGGTTCGGTGCAAATAGAGTTAGAGTATTGTCATTGAGTTCCGCTTGTAACGGACGAACCCACATACTGAATTCTGTAGCTGGTAACTCTTCTTGAAGCTGTTGCAAACACTGCAACCAAAGCGAAGATGACAC